>NZ_CP141212.1:2500-2640000 GCF_035610345.1 Sinorhizobium meliloti
GTGAAGAGAAGATATGTCTGGAAGCTTCCAGGTGTTTTGAGCGGTCGAAAGATCGTTTCGAGACGTCCGAGCCCAGTCCCGAAGAAGCCATGGATGGTCTAGCCGACCGGAAGTGGAAGAGGGTCTGGAGGTAGGAAGGAAGTCTTGTCGTTAGGCATGATCGTTGTTGGGGTGTTCTTCGGAGCGCGCCTCTGACGGTCGTGTCGGATTGGTGTTGCCTGACCGCGCATCACCGGACAGATCTCGAGAAGCTGGTCTTAAGATATGGCCTCGAAGTCGCTCGGCGTGACTTTTGTGAGGACCATATCGAACACGTCGATGGCATCATGAGATGATCCGATTGTAAAAGGTAATCGGATCTCTGGGCGGCATTTGCGGCACATTCAGTTGTGCCCGGATGGCCAGGTTTGGCTGCCCTACGAGGCGACAAGCCGAGTGGGTAAGCTTAGCCAAACCCAGATAGTGATGAGCATTGGCAATGAGAACGATCAAGTGAAAGAAGGGCATTTGGTGGATGCCTTGGCATGCACAGGCGATGAAGGACGTGATACGCTGCGAAAAGCCGTGGGGAGCTGCGAATGAGCTTTGATCCATGGATCTCCGAATGGGGCAACCCACCTTAGATGCTTGGAAAATCATTTTGGTTGGCCGCTGGTATCGAAGCCTTAAGGCTTCGCAAGGCCAGAGGCCGTCGCCGGTTATCCGGCGTCAAGAAACCAAAGTGGTTTCCAAGCATTGTTGAAAGGTATCTTATCCTGAATTCAATAGGGATAAGAAGCGAACGCAGGGAACTGAAACATCTAAGTACCTGCAGGAAAGGACATCAACCGAGACTCCGCAAGTAGTGGCGAGCGAACGCGGACCAGGCCAGTGGCAATGAGGAATGAAGTGGAAGGATCTGGAAAGGTCTGCCGCAGTGGGTGACAGCCCCGTACACGTATAACACTCATTGTCCTTGAGTAAGGCGGGACACGTGAAATCCTGTCTGAACATGGGGAGACCACTCTCCAAGCCTAAGTACTCGTGCATGACCGATAGCGAACAAGTACCGTGAGGGAAAGGTGAAAAGCACCCCGACAAGGGGAGTGAAATAGAACCTGAAACCGGATGCCTACAAACAGTCGGAGCCCGCAAGGGTGACGGCGTACCTTTTGTATAATGGGTCAACGACTTAGTGTGACATGCAAGCTTAAGCCGGTAGGTGTAGGCGTAGCGAAAGCGAGTCTGAACAGGGCGTTTAGTATGTCGCATTAGACCCGAAACCGAGTGATCTAGCCATGAGCAGGTTGAAGGTTGGGTAACACCAACTGGAGGACCGAACCCGCATCTGTTGCAATAGATTGGGATGACTTGTGGCTAGGGGTGAAAGGCCAATCAAACTCGGAAATAGCTGGTTCTCCGCGAAAACTATTTAGGTAGTGCGTCGACCGAATACCCTCGGGGGTAGAGCACTGGATGGGCTATGGGGACTCACCGTCTTACTGATCCTAACCAAACTCCGAATACCGAGGAGTACTAGTCGGCAGACACACGGCGGGTGCTAACGTCCGTCGTGAAAAGGGCAACAACCCTGACCTCCAGCTAAGGTCCCCAAGTCATGGCTAAGTGGGAAAGGATGTGAGGATCCCAAAACAACCAGGATGTTGGCTTAGAAGCAGCCATCATTTAAAGAAAGCGTAACAGCTCACTGGTCTAAATAAGGGTCTTTGCGCCGAAAATGTAACGGGGCTGAAGCCATGCACCGAAGCTGAGGCTTATACACTTAGGTGTATAGGGGTAGCGGAGCGTTCCGTAAGCCAGTGAAGGGATACCCGTGAGGGGTCCTGGAGGTATCGGAAGTGCGAATGTTGACATGAGTAACGATAAAGAGGGTGAGAGACCCTCTCGCCGAAAGACCAAGGGTTCCTGCTTAAAGTTAATCTGAGCAGGGTTAGCCGGCCCCTAAGACGAGGCGGACACGCGTAGTCGATGGGAACCACGTTAATATTCGTGGGCCTGGTGGTAGTGACGGATTGCTCAACTTGTCCGGACTTATTGGATTGTCCGGGCGGGGACGCGGTTCCAGGAAATAGCTCCACCGTATAGACCGTACCCGAAACCGACACAGGTGGTCAGGTAGAGTATACCAAGGCGCTTGAGAGAACTATGTTGAAGGAACTCGGCAAATTGCACGCGTAACTTCGGAAGAAGCGTGACCCTTTTCTACGCAAGTAGGATGGGGTGGCACAGACCAGGGGGTAGCGACTGTTTATCAAAAACACAGGGCTCTGCGAAGTCGCAAGACGACGTATAGGGTCTGACGCCTGCCCGGTGCTGGAAGGTTAAGAGGAGGGGTGCAAGCTCTGAATCGAAGCCCCAGTAAACGGCGGCCGTAACTATAACGGTCCTAAGGTAGCGAAATTCCTTGTCGGGTAAGTTCCGACCTGCACGAATGGCGTAACGACTTCCCCGCTGTCTCCAACATAGACTCAGTGAAATTGAATTCCCCGTGAAGATGCGGGGTTCCTGCGGTCAGACGGAAAGACCCCGTGCACCTTTACTATAGCTTTACACTGGCATTCGTGTCGGCATGTGTAGGATAGGTGGTAGGCTTTGAAGCGGGGACGCCAGTTCTCGTGGAGCCATCCTTGAAATACCACCCTTATCGTCATGGATGTCTAACCGCGGTCCGTCATCCGGATCCGGGACAGTGTATGGTGGGTAGTTTGACTGGGGCGGTCGCCTCCGAAAGAGTAACGGAGGCGCGCGATGGTGGGCTCAGAGCGGTCGGAAATCGCTCGTCGAGTGCAATGGCATAAGCCCGCCTGACTGCGAGACTGACAAGTCGAGCAGAGACGAAAGTCGGTCATAGTGATCCGGTGGTCCCGCGTGGAAGGGCCATCGCTCAACGGATAAAAGGTACGCCGGGGATAACAGGCTGATGACCCCCAAGAGTCCATATCGACGGGGTTGTTTGGCACCTCGATGTCGGCTCATCGCATCCTGGGGCTGGAGCAGGTCCCAAGGGTTTGGCTGTTCGCCAATTAAAGCGGTACGTGAGCTGGGTTCAGAACGTCGTGAGACAGTTCGGTCCCTATCTGCCGTGGGTGTAGGAATATTGACAGGATCTGTCCCTAGTACGAGAGGACCGGGATGGACATATCTCTGGTGGACCTGTTGTCCTGCCAAGGGCATAGCAGGGTAGCTATATATGGAAGGGATAACCGCTGAAGGCATCTAAGCGGGAAACCCACCTGAAAACGAGTATTCCCTTGAGAACCGTGGAAGACGACCACGTTGATAGGCCGGGTGTGGAAGTGCGGCAACGCATGAAGCTTACCGGTACTAATCGTTCGATCGGCTTGATCGTTCCCATTGCTTATGCTCATCAAAGATGAGCTTTTAGCCCTCACGGCGATCCGCTCACGCGGATGCCTCCGGGAGGGCGCGCCAAAAGGCGCGACGGCCTTNGGCCTTGCGGAGCAAACGCTCCGANATACGCCCAAAGCACCGTCAATAGACGTGTTCAAAAGAAGTCGAGCGTTAAACCGCCCGCTTCACCAGCTTCTCAATTCGGTTTGCGCCCTTAAGGCGCAAATCTTGCGCTTTGCCGACCTGGTGGTTCTGGCGGGGTGGCTGCACCCGTTCCCATTCCGAACACGGCCGTGAAACGCCCCAGCGCCGATGGTACTTCGTCTTAAGACGCGGGAGAGTAGGTCGCTGCCAGGTCTGCAAATCGCAAGAGAAACAAACCGATCATCTTCTCTCACACGGCCGAAACAAACCGGCCAACAGACCGACCTTTGCTACGCAAAACTCGGACGGAATAACGAGATTTTGCTGCGCAAAACTCGGATAACGCGGGGTGGAGCAGCCCGGTAGCTCGTCAGGCTCATAACCTGAAGGCCGCAGGTTCAAATCCTGCCCCCGCAACCAAAATTACCTGCGATCCCTAAGAGCCCCCTCATGGGGCTTTTTTGCGTTTTGGGCGCACTTATCGAAAAGCTTCGCCTTCTCACTCCTCTGCGACCTCTTGTGGGTGCGGACGGGTCACCGTGCCGCAAGCAAGGGTCGGTCGCGGCCAGATCGCCGCGCAGCACGAGCGCAAGCCCAAGATTCGACCGGGAAAATGCATCAATGACGAAGGTCACGCAGACCTGCTTCCGTAAGCGGCAAGCAGATCCCGTCTGGCGGAAGGGGTGAGCGGTCGGATATTGGTAGCGGACACGATGAGCTGCTGTGAGCTTCTATGTCTGCGCCTAGTTCTGGAACTCGAACCTTCCATATGATCGAAGCCGTTGCCGAGCGCCTTGAGGGTGCGCCGCGGCAGCTTCGCCGACGCTGGTCGGATGAGTTCAAGGCACGGGCGGTGGCGGAGGCATTGGAGCCAGGCGCGAGCGTCTCGGCGATTGCGCATCGGCTCGGCATTCACCCGTCGCAGCTCTTTGGCTGGCGTCGTGCGGTCTTAGACGCTCGGAAGGTTTCCACGGAACCGGCGCGTTGTGAGATAGCCGCGGCGTCTACTGGCGAAGCGGTGATCGAGGTTGTCATTGGCGACATTGTCGTGCGCGCCGGCGCAGACGTCGACGAGGTGCACTTGCAGCGGGTGATCCGCGCGGTCCGTTCGGCATGATCCCCTCCGGCGTGAAGGTGTTCCTCGCCAGTCATCCGGTCGACTTCCGCAAGGGCCCGGACAGCTTGCTGTCGCTGGTGCGCGACGCCGGCAGTGATCCATTCAACGGTGCGCTATATGTCTTCCGGGCCAAACGAGCGGACAGAGTGAAGATCGTCTGGTGGGACGGCTCCGGCGTCTGCCTTTATGCCAAGCGGTTGGAAAAATCGCAGTTCTGCTGGCCGCGGATCGGTCATAACCGGGTTCAGCTCAACCATGCCCAGCTTCTGGCGCTCATCGATGGCATGGACTGGAAGCGGGTTCGCGTCGTCCCGGTGAAGCCGCCGGAGATTGTTGGGTAAAAGCCCTGCGGCGAAGTGAATCAGCAGCCTGAAAGGGCGGGAAAACCGAGGCAAAATGTGCTTTTGTCGACCCGATGACGCCGCCCGAACTCAAACTCCCGGATGACATAGAAGCGCTGAAAGCCATGGTGCTTGCCATGGCCGAAAAGGCGGCGCGGGCCGAGGTCCTGGCGAGCGAGGTCGCCGATCTCAAGGCGCGCAACGCCGATGCCGATGAGCGCATCGAGCGGCTGACGCAGATCCTGAAAGCCTTCGATCGCGCCCGCTTCGGCCGCCGATCGGAGAAGCTCGGCTCCCCAAGCACCGACGACGAGCAGCAGGCCTTTGTCTTCGAGGAAATCGAGACCGGCATCGCCGCGATCAGGGCGAAGGTCAACAAGGGCAGCGAGCGTCCGGATGGCAAACGTCCGCCGCGGCCACGCAAGGGCTTCGCACCCCACCTGGAGCGGGTCGAAGTCGTGATAGAGCCGGAGGAGCTGCCGGAGCATGCCGGCAAGCAAAAGGTGCTGATCGGCGAGGACGTCTCAGAGCGGCTGGATGTCATGCCGGCGAAGTTCCGCGTGATCGTCACCCGCCGGCCGAAATATGCCTTCAAAAACGAGGACGGCGTCATCCAGGCACCGGCGCCGGCACGCATCATCGAGAGCGGCATTCCGACGGAAGCGCTTCTGGCGCAGATTGCCGTCTCCAAGTATGCCGATGGCCTGCCGCTCTACCGACAGGAGGCGATCTACGCCCGCGATAAGGTCGAGCTCGATCGCAAGCTGATGGCGCAATGGATGGGGAAGCTGGGGTTCGAATTGGAGATCCTCGCCGACTACCTCTTCGATGAGATCAAGAAGGGCGAGCGGATCTTCGCCGACGAGACCACGCTACCAACGCTCGCGCCCGGTTCCGGATCGACAAAGACCGCTTGGCTTTGGGCGTATGCCAGGGATGATCGAACATTCGGAGGCAGTGGGCCGCCGATGGTAGCCTATCGCTTCGAAGATAGCCGAGCCGGCGAATGCGTCGCCCGGCATCTAAATGGCTATCGCGGCATTCTGCAGGTGGATGGTTATGCCGCCTACAACAAGCTGGTCCGCTCCGATGGCGGCAATGACGGCGTCACATTGGCTGGCTGCTGGTCGCACAGCCGGCGCAAGTTCTACGAGCTGCATGCTGCGGAAAGCTCGAAGGTCGCCACGGCGACGGTCGAACGGATGGCGAAGCTCTGGCAGATCGAAGAGACCGTGCGCGGCCAAGATCCCGATGTCCGCGTGGCGGCGCGCCAGCAGGCCTCTGCGGCGGTGGTCGCCGAGCTCTTCGCTCTGTGGCAGCAGACCCTGCCGCGGATATCAGGCAAATCGAAGCTCGCCGAGGCGATCCGTTACGCCATCTCGCGTCGGGCGATCTTCGAGCGCGTCCTGACCGACGGCCGCATCGAGCTCGACTCCAACATCGTCGAGCGAGCAATCCGGCCCCAGGCCATTACGAGAAAAAACTCACTCTTTGCAGGCAGCGACGGCGGCGGAAGAACCTGGGCAACCATCACGACGTTGCTGCAGACGGCAAAGATGAATAACGTCGATCCGCTTGCCTGGCTCACCCAGACCCTCGAGCGCATTGCCAACGGCTGGCCGAGCTCAGAAATCGACGCGCTAATGCCGTGGAACTACGCCCGCTGAACGGCCTCAGCTTGCCGCTTACCTGCTTCCAGGGATTCCGTCAAGTTGAATCCCGACCTCAGGTGACGGCGTAACCGCCGTCGACCGGTACGATCGTTCCCGTGATGAAGCCGGCGTGCGGGCTTGCGAGGAAAAGCGCTATGCCCTGCAGGTCCTCCGGCGTACCCCAGCGGGCCATCGGCGTTCGCGCCAGAATCGGTCCGGCGCGTGCCGGATCGTCCTGCAGCGCCTTCGTCAGTGGCGTTGCAATCCACCCGGGGGCGATGGCGTTCACCCGCACGCCCCTCGGGGCGTAGGCGATCGCCAGGGACTTGGTAAGCTGGGCGATGCCGCCCTTGGAGGCCGAATACCCCGGCACCAGCCCGCCGCCGAAGAAGCTTAGCATTGAGGCGATATTGATGATGCAGCCGGCCTTGGCCGCCAGCCTGTCCAGCGATGCCTCACAGACGCGCATCGTGCCGTTCAGGTTGATGTCGACCACGGTGTCGAAGACGTCGGGATCACGCTCCTGACCCCGGCGGATGATGCCGGCGCAGTTGACGACGACATCGAGGTCGCCGAGTTCCCCAATGAAGCCCTTGGTGGCATCGTTGGACCGGACATCCAGTACGCCGTAGCGAATCGTGCCGGATGGGTCGTTGTTTCGTGCCTGGGCGCATTCGGCGTCCGTTGCGCCCGTGGAGTGAACCGTTGCGCCGGCGTCACGAAAGCATTGAGCGATGGCTCTGCCGATGCCGCCTGTTCCTCCTGTCACGAGGACGGTGCGCCCTTCCGTCCAGCCGCGGGCCCATTCCGCGGTGTCAGCGGATGAACTGATCGACATAATCCGCCCCTAATCCGACCTGCTCGTAGTGAGCGCGGCACATGTCGATCTTGGTAAACACGTCCTCGTAGCCGATTTGGCTGTTGTCCTTGTCGAGATAGACCATGCAGCCCGAGATGTTGAAGAAGGTGATCATCTCGTCGCAATCCTCGGGCACGTTCAGCGTGTGGATCTCGCCGGGCGGCTCGAACACGAAAGAGCCTTCCTCCGCCACCCAATCGTGCTCGAAGTAGTGCCATTTGCCCTTCATCACCATGCCGAAGACTGGCGCGGGGTGCACATGCCGGGACAGGATGCCCGAGCGGGTGACCTTCAGGAGGTTGCACCACTGCCCTGTCAAGGTGTTGAGAAACATCGGCCGGAAGAAGACGTCCGGGGCCTGAGGCACCCAGACGCGCGGATCGTCCGGTATCGCCTTGATGGCAATTTCCGCCGAGGCAAGCTCGTGGGTAGAGCCCTTCATGAACTTGTACATATTCCCAACCTTTCTGCAGGCTGCGCCGATCTCAGTCACGCGAAGCTTCGCGCCGCATGGGTTCGCGGTGTCACGCGAGCTTTTCCAGCGCCCGCATGGCCATCGCATGGTCTTCCACATCCGGCAGGCCGCTAATGGCAACGGTACCTGCGATCCCGACGTTCCGGACGCGAACGGGAACGCCGCCACCGCTGGCCGCAAAGTCCGCAGGGGGGAGGCGATAGCGGGCGTGGAAATCCGTGGCATTGCGCTCGCAAAGCAGGCGCATGTAGAGCGAGCTGCGGTTGAACCGTTCGACCACCGCCCGCTTCCGGCGAGCCCACACCAGGTTGTCCGGAGAGGCTCCGGGCAGCAGCGCCGTAAAAACGGCGGTGCCATGGTGGCTGACTTCTATCGCGATCGGCAGGCTCTTCACAGAGGCCGTCTCGCGAATGGCACAGCCGAGCCGCCATGCCAGTTCATAGTCGAAGCCACCGAGCTGAATGGTCTCCTCCTCGGCGATCAGCTCTTCTATCGTCAGTGCCGCTGCCATGGTGATATCCGGTCCTTGCATTTTTCTTTTCGGCGAAGCGGCTCGGCCGCTCCGTCGCGCCTGAGCCTTGTTGCGTCCTTCGATCAGTCGGCCATCTGAGCATTGCGCCAGGCGACGTATTCGTCCTGCACCGCTTCCGTGAGCGGGTAATACTTGCGCAGATCGCCCCCCTGTGACAGGCGAAACCGGGCGAACTCTTCCCACTCGGCGTGTTCGCTCGAACGCGCGATCACTTCGACCGCAAGCGCGCCCGGCACGACAATCACCCCGTCGTCATCGGCCACGATGATGTCGCCTGGCATCACCAAAACACCGCCGCATGCCACCGGCACGTTGACCGCAAAGGGGATCAGCCCTGTCTGGGCGTGATAGTTGGGTGTCACACCCCGCACCCAGATGCCGAGATCGAGTTCCTTGGCCTTGGCGGAATCGCGGATGCAGCCGTCCACGACGATGCCCGCGCCACCACGGCCGGCCAGGAAAGTCAGCATCATCTCGCCGAAGATACCGCTTGCCATGTCGCCGCGGGCATCGACGACCACCATGTCGCCGGCCTGGGCCGGATAGAGAACGTGGCGATGCAGCTGCAGTTCGGGATTGTCGTATTCGTTGGAGCCGTAAAGATCCTCGCGCTTCGGCATGCACTGCAGCGTCAGCGCCGGACCAGCCACCGAGCGGCCGTACTTCAGGGGAAGCGGCCCGCGGATCTGCGGGTCTCGGATCCCCATGAGGCTCAGTTCGCTGCTGGCGGTTGCCGTGCCGATCAGAGCCAGGGCGTCGCACAACTCACGTGCCGGTCGGTTGATGTCTTTGATTTCTGCGGGAGACTGCATGTCATGAACCTCGAAGTGGGAATTTGAAGGCGGCGATCAGACCCAGCCGCCGTCGATGATGTAGTTCTGGCTGGTGATCACCCGCGCGTCGTCGGATGCCAGGAAGAGAGCGAGCTTGGCGACATCCGCCGGCATCAGCCGTTGCTTGAGAGCCTGGCGTTCCTGACGCATGGCATCCGCCTCCGGCGTCAGCCAGAGATCCAGTTGTCGCTGCGTCATGATCCAGCCTGGCGTGACGGCGTTGACGCGGATGTTGAACGGGCCAAAGTCCCGGGCGAGCGACCGGACAAGCCCGATAACGGCCGACTTGGAGGCGGTGTACAGAGCCATGCCGCCAAATCCGGCCATCCACGAGATCGAACTCATGCAGATGATCGCTCCGCCGCCAGCCGCCCTCATGTCGGGCAGCACCGCCTGCGAGGCGAAGAACTGGTGCTTGAAGTTGGTGGCGATGCGATCGTCGAAATATGCCTCTGTCACATCCTCCGTCGCATGGCGTTCGTCATGCGCGGCATTGTTGACGAGAACGGTTATCGCTCCCAGCTCAGTTCTGACGGTCTCGATGCCGGCGCGGAGCGTTTCCGTGTCGCGCAGGTCAAGGGGCACGAAGAGAACCTGGCTGCCCTGCGACGTCAAAGCATTGGCTAGAGCCGTGCCGGCCGTCTCGTCCCGATCCAGAAAACCGACCTTGGCTCCCTGCTGGGCGAAGGCTTCGACCAGCGCTGCGCCGATACCGCTTGCGCCCCCGGTAACCAGGACCGTCTTTCCCCTCAGGTCCGGATAGATCGCCATCGTCACGCCGCCTCCCGGAAGTCGACGCGCTGCCCGCTCTTGCCGTCGAAAAGCTGGATACGCTCGGGGAGGAGGGAGACATGCAGGATCTCGCCGGGCTTACGCAGGATTCGTTCGCGGAAGACGCCGATGATGTCGTGGCCGGCAAGCCGCAGGAGAACTTGTGTCTCCGCGCCGGTGGGCTCGATCGTGATGATCTCGGCCGCATGCCCGTTCGCGTCGAGCAGGAGATGTTCGGGACGGATGCCGAGCTTCATCTCCCCTCCCTCGAATTCCGTCACCGGAAAGGGCAGGGCAATGCGGGTGCCGTCGTCGCCGATGAAGCCGCCGCCGATCACCTTGCCGCCGATGACGTTCATCGCAGGGGAGCCGATGAAGCCTGCAACGAAAAGGTTCGCCGGGTAATCGTAGAGTTCGAGGGGAGATCCCACCTGCTCCACGATCCCGCCATGCATCACGACGATCTTGTCGGCCATGGTCATGGCCTCAATCTGGTCGTGAGTCACGTAGACGGTCGTCGTATTGAGCCGATGGTGGTTCTGCTTAATCTCCGACCGCATCTGCACCCGCAGCTTCGCGTCGAGGTTGGACAGCGGCTCGTCGAAGAGGAAGACTTCCGGATTGCGCACCATGGCGCGGCCCATGGCGACGCGCTGGCGCTGCCCACCGGACAGCTGACGCGGGTAGCGGTCGAGATAGTCGACGAGGTTGAGCATGGCCGCAACCTTGGCGACCCGGCTGCGGATCTCCTCCTTGGGCGCGCGGGCAAGCTTCAGCGAGAAGCCCATGTTCTGCTCGACCGTCATGTGCGGGTAGAGCGCATAGCTCTGGAAGACCATGGCGATGTCGCGCTCCTTCGGCTGAAGGGAATTGACGACGCGGTCGCCGATGGAGATCTCTCCTGCCGAGATGTCCTCGAGCCCGGCCAGCATGCGCAGCAAGGTCGACTTGCCGCAGCCGGACGGACCGACGAGAACCACGAATTCGCCGTCGGCTATGTCGATTGACACGCCATGCAGCACCTCCAGGGCGCCATAGGATTTCCGAACGTTGTTGATCGATACCGGTGCCAATTGCAGTCTCCTGTCAGGGCGTCTCAATCATCCCAGCGGGGTGATTTGGCCGGATTGATATGCCGTGCGGAGCGGTCCAGCATGCGGATCCGCGCGATCTCGTCGGCGGTGAGGTTCACGTCTTGCGATGCGAAGTTGTTTCTCAGATTTTCAAGGCTGGAGGAGGCAGGGATGACGGCGTGGCCTTCCGCCATGAGGAAGGCCAGCGCGACGGCAGCGGCAGTAACGCCGTGGGTCTCGGCGATGGCCTTCAGCAGCGGGTCGTCGTTGACGGCTCCCTTGTAGAGGGGCTGGTAGGCAGTCAGCGCCAGTCCCTTGCTGCGGCAGTGGTTCACGAGCCGTGGTGCCTGCAGGTAAGGGTGGATCTCGACCTGATCCGTGGTGATCGTATTCTCGCCCAGAAGAGCGAAGGCCTTGTCGAGGAGAGCGATCGGGAAGTTGGAGACGCCGATATGGCGGGTCCATCCGCGTTGCCGTGCTTCGGCCAGCGCCAGCATGTAGTCGTCGAACGGCACCTCATCATTCTGGGATGGCCAGTGAATAAGCAGCAGGTCGACCTGGTCGGTACCGATCGTCTCGAGGCTCTTCTCGACGCTCGGCAGGAAATCGGCTTTCGACAGATTGGTGTCTGCAACCTTGGTGGTGACGAAGAAGTCGGATCGCGGCAGCCCGGAACGGCGGATGGCTTCGCCGACGCTGCTTTCGGTATCATAGCTTTGGGCCGTATCGATGTGGCGATAGCCGATCTCGATCGCCGACAGGATCGCCCGGATGCCCGCGTCGCCCGTGCGTCCGAATGTACCGAGGCCAAGTTGGGGGATAGGGGAGGTATAGGTCATTGCATTCCTCTCTCAGCCCTTTGTCGCGCCGGCGGTCAGGCCACCGACAAAGAGCCGCTGCATGGATAGAAACAGGATGGCAATCGGCAGGGTCATCACCACGGAGGCTGCCATGACGGCGCCCCAGTCGGTGTTGAACTCCGTCGAGAACTCCGCAAGCCCGATGGGCAGCGTCTTCACCGAGGAGTCGGTGGCAAAGCAGAGCGCGAAGATGAACTCGTTCCAGGTCGTGACGAAGGCGTAGACCATGACGGAGGCGAGACCGGGCAAGGAGAGGGGAAGCGTGATGCGGAAGAGGCACTCCAGGCGGCTGGCGCCGTCGATGATCGCTGCTTCCTCCAGTTCGACCGGAATGTTCTTGAAGTAGCTGGTGAGCATCCACACCGACAGCGGGAGCGTGATGATCATGTAGACGAGGATCAGGCCCCAGTAGGTGTTGACCAGATTCAGCACCCGAAGCGTGACGAACAGGGGCACGATGATGGCGGCCGTCGGCAGGAGCTGGCCCACCAGCACGAAGGACTGGAGAAGCGGCTTTCCCCTGAAGTTGAAGCGGGCAAAGCCGTAGGAAGCAAAGATCGCGAGCACCAGCGCGAGTGCCGTTGATCCGACGGAGATGACGATGCTGTTGAGGAAGTAGCGCGGGATGTTCGATTCAAACAGGACTGTGCGATAGTTATCCCATGTGGGGGCCGCGGGCCACCAGATCGGCGGAACCGTGTAGAGCTCGCGCAGCGTCTTCACCGAAGACAATACCATCCACCAGAAGGGGAACAGGCAGACCAGGACCAGCAGAACCGAACCGAAGAGGATCAGCCAGCCCGGCAGGCCTGGGCGCTTGAGGGTCTGAAGCTTGTTCAACGCGCTTCCTCCGGGTTGGAGGCCAGCGTCCGGATGTAGATGAACACAACCACGATCGCGACAGCAAAGAACATGACGGAAAGGGCCGCCGCCTGTCCGAACTGGACGCTCTCAAAGGCTGTCCTGAAGATCTGGATCGGTGTGATCAAGGTCCGGTTCGCCGGTCCTCCGCGGGTAATGGCATAGATAATGGTGATGTGGTTCAAGGCCCAGATGACCAGGAGAAGCGTGACCGCGACGATCACCGTCCGAACCTGGGGCAGCATGACGTAGCGGACCTCTTCCCAGAAGCTTGCCCCATCGATGCGGGCCGCTTCGTAGAGATCGTTGGAGATGGACTGCAGCCCGGCCAGGACCATGATGGCGACGAAGGGAAACATCTTCCAGATGTTGATCGCGATCATCACCGGCATCACGGTGCTGCCGTTCGTCAGCCAGCCGACCGGCTCGTCGATCAGACCCGGGCTCGTGAGCATGTAGTTGATGATGCCGAACTCCGTGTGGAGCATCCATGCCCAGGTGGTTGCGGCAACGATGCCCGGCACCACCCACGGCACCAGGGTCACAGAGCGGACGACGGCCCTGCCGCGAAAGTTCTGGTTCAGCAGGATTGCCGTCAGGACGCCGAGGATGACCTGAAAGACGATGGACCCGAACACCCACCAGAGGGTGTTCCAGAATGCCGTCGGCGTGGCGCGCGCGGACAGAATGCGCCGGAAGTTGTCCAGCCCGACATAATTTCCGGCATTGTCCGTGACGCTCAGCAGCCCGGTATAGGCGACCGGATAAGCGATCAGCATGCCCAGCACCATCAGCGCGGGTAAAACGAACAGGTACCCAGTGGATTGTTTCTGCATCCGATTTCATTCCTGATTACAGGACGGGAAGGCGCCGGCAGGATGCCGAGCGCCTTCCGGACGGGAGGGATCTAAAGAAGCCCTTCGATTTCTTCGGCGGCGCCATCCATGGCGGTCTTGACGTCCTCGTCGCCGAGGAGGATGCGCTGGATCCCATCGAAATAGGCCTGGGATATCTGGACCCAGTTCGGATGGGCCGGCACGGGCCGTCCGAACGGGAGCATTTCCTTGAAGACCTGCAGGATCGGGTCGTTGAAGCGTTCGGCTTCCATAGCAGACAGGCGGGCGGGGAAGGTGTCGGTCAGAACGGCCTGGTTCTCCGCCTCGGCAAGGAAGCCCAGGAGCTTCTTCGCGTCGTCGGGGTTCTTCGCCTCGCTCGGAATGACAAAGCTCCACCCCCCGAGGATCGCTGCCGTCTTCCCGTTGTCGGGATGGGGGACCGGGATTACGCCGATGTCGATATTTGGGTTTTCCTTGCGGATAGACTGGATATCGAACTGACCGGACTGATACATCGACACCGTCTCGGCGATGAACAGCCGGCGATTGGCGGTGCCGTCATTCTCCAGCGTCGACGACGGCGAAATGCCTTCCTTCAGGAAGTCGGTGTAGAAGGTCACGGCTTCGATGGATTCCGGGCTGTTGACCAGGACCTGCTTGCCGTCATCCGAGATGATGCCGCCACCCAGCATCCACATGAAGGGCAAGGACCGGAAGATGGTGTTGCCGACTTCTCCGCCGCCCGTGATCGCAAAGCCGGACTTCCCGTTGGTGGTCAGTTTCTTGGCAGCGTCCTTGAAGGCGGTCCACGTGGTCGGCGGGTTTTCGGGATCGAGACCGGCCGCCTTGTAGTCGCCCTTGTTGATGATCACGGCATGGGTTTCGATCCGGTAGGGAATGCCCCACAGCTTGCCGTCCCAAGTGTCGTACCCCAGGGCGGCGGGAATGTAGTCCTCGCGATCGGTCAACACCTCGTCGACGGGCAGGACCAGGTTATTTTGAGCGTAGCCGTTCACCCAGCCATGCTGCACGTCGATGACGTCCGGCGCAGCTCCCGACTGCAGGGCCGTCAGGATGCGCTGCGGCAGTCCGTCGGTGGTGGTGATTTCAAGCTTCACTGTCACGTCCGGATTGGCAGCCTGAAATTTCTCCACGAGATCCCGGGCACGGGCCTCGTTGAAGTTCGGCGTCCACCAGACCACTTCGCCAGCCCAAGCAGCGGCCGACATTGCCAGAAACGACGCTGTTGCGGCCATCGCCAGCTTCATAGTCAACGTTTTCATGTTTACCTCCCAACTGAATCCGTTGTCTGTTTTCCAGCCGTGTGGCTGGCATGATCTATTCCGCAGCCGCCGAGGGTTCCTCGGCCCGATGGCCGGCGGACCCGGAAGAGCTTCTGGTCAAGGCGTCTGCGTGTGCGACAAGCGCCTTCATGTAGCCGATCGTGTAGGCATGTCCGGCGTGCCATGGGGCCGGGCACTCGAGTTCCGGAACGTGGTCAGGAACCAGTATCCCGTCGTATTCTTCCTCGTGGAGCACGCGCACGATGCGGGCCATGTCGACGTCACCGTCGTCCACGAAGGTCTCCACGTAGTTCGGCACCTTTCCGCGGACATTGCGGAAGTGGACATAGGCGATGGCGTTTCGACGGGCAAAACGGCGGGTCGTCTCATAGACGTCGCCATCGGGCATTTCCGCCAATGAGCCGACGCAGAATTCCAGCGCGTTGGCCGGGCTCTCTACGAGCGAAAGAAGCCGGTCGTATTTGGCGTGGCTGTTGACCAGCCGCGCGGTGCCGCGCAGCCGTTCGACCGGCGGATCGTCCGGATGCGCGGCCAACCGGACGCGAGATTCTTCCGCTACCGGTAAAAGCTTCTCCAGGAACCAATGAAGCCGCGACCAAAGTGTGGCCTCGTCAACCGTCTGAGGCTTTGCCCCGGGAACGGCCAGGCGGTAGCGCATGTTGCCGACCATGCCGTCGGGGACAGGGCTTTCAGCGTCGAATTCGTCGATGGCGAAGACGGCCGTCACCGCATTGCCGCGCGCCACCGGCTTGCGCTGCCATCCCCACACGCCGGCGATGGAAAAATTATATCCGAGAACAGGTATGCCAAGACGCCCCATGTTCCTGACGAGGTCCTGAAGGTCCTGCATCTGCGCATCCTTCTTCGGACCGTCGAGCAGAATGTCGGACCAGAAGTTGGGCGAGATGTTCTCGAGGGCGGCGACCCTGAGGTTGTGTCGCGAGAGCATCGCCACCAGGTCCGTCAGGCGATCATAGGACCACAGAGGCGCATCGATGCATTCGCCGTTGATCGGGCCGACGACGCCACCCGCGGCATAGGCGCTCGCGTCCGCGTTCCGTCCATAGTCGGTGAGGTGGACGACGACGTCTTCCACTCCGAGCTGACTGGCGAAACGGGCACCCGCTTCGCTCAGAAGCGGCCCATACAATGAGATTCCCACCTTCAAGCAGCTCTCCCCCCGTTGCTGCTTAAGTGAGTTCATATTTGAACTACACTTGTTCTAAATATAACTATGTGGCGAAGGGGAGCCGGTGTCAACTCCCTTTCCCGTGACTTCTATTCGCTTTCGTCCGCCGCGAATGTGTGAGCGCCCGTCGCTACGCCGGTCGTGTTCATGGACCCATCGAAGAGCGGAACATTGGTTGGCTGATAGGCAAAGCGCTCGCAGGCTTCCTCGATCAGTTCGACGCCGAGACCCGGCGCTGTGGGCGCCAGAATTGCGCCCTTGTCGAACTGCAGGGTTTCCCGGACGAGTTCCTTGCGCCAGGGGACATCCATCGATACGGTCTCGAAGACCGAGAAATTCGGCATGGCGAGCGAGGCGTGCAGCGTCATGGCGTTCATGACCGGCCCGACGGGATTGTGAGGCGCGACCGGAATGAGATGCGTGTGCGCCAGATGCGCAACTCGTTTCGTCTCGCCCATCCCGCCGGCGTGCGACACGTCGGGCTGCAGGATATCGACAGCCTTCTTGGACAGGGCCTCGAGAAATTTCCCCGGTTCGTACCAGCGTTCGCCGGCAGCGATCGGCACCGGGCTGGCGGCACGCACTTCTGCCAGCGCATCGATGTTTTCCGGCGGCGTCGGCTCTTCGACCCACGTCAGATCGAAGGGTGCCAGTGCCCGGCACATGGCAATCGCGGTCGGGACGTTGAGACGGCCGTGGACGTCGAGCATCAGATTGACGTCGGGCCCCACCGCATCTCGAACGGCCTCGACGATCTCGATCGTCTGGCGTCGCTGCCGACGGTCCATTTCAAGATCCGCGGTATCGAAAGGGTCCCATTTCAGGGCCCGGTACCCCATAGCGACTGCCTTGCGGGCATTGGCGGCGTATTCCTCGGGTTTTGTTGCACCGAAGAACCAGTGGTTGGCGTAGCATTCGACACGATCGCGGAATTTGCCGCCGAGCAGTTCGAAGACGGGAACGCCGAGCGCCTTGCCCTTGATGTCGAGGAGGGCGGCCTCGATGCCACCGAGCGCCGTGCGGAAGACGGCGCCCGTTCGCCAGTAGCTGTCCCTGTGGAGCTGCTCGATGATGGCATCCACGGCAAAGGGGTCGCGGCCGACGAGGACCCGTTCCAGCTCTTCCAGAGCCGCGACGACGGTTTTCGTCTTCCATTCCAGCGTTGCCTCGCCGACGCCCTCGATCCCGTCGTCGGTGTAGAGCTTGACGAAGACGAAGTTCGTCCTCTGGGCGTTCGCGACAAATACTTTCTGGGCCGTGATCTTCATGGGCGGTTCCTGCCGGGTTGGGCCAAGGCTTCCTGCAGCATGGCGCGATAGTCCTCCGCCGACGGAGGAAGGGGGTTGGTGGCGTGGCTGTGATCGGCAAGCGCCCGCTCGATGACCCAGTCGAAACATCCTGGGGTGACGCCCATGGCCGCCAGGCCGGCGGGCATGTTCAATCGGCGGTTCAAGGCTTCCAATTCGCCAGGCACGTCGGCGCCTGCCGGAAGTCCCATGGCTGCCCGCAACCTGTTCAGCTTGTCACCGACCGCGGGAGCATTGAAGCGTACGACGATCGGCATGAGGATGGCGTTCAGCGTGCCATGATGAAGCCTGGGCTCCTTCAGGCCGCCAAGCGCATGGCTGAGCGAATGGACGGCGCCGAGACCCTTCTGGAAAGCCAGACCGCCATGGAGTGCTCCGAGCATGACCTCGCTGCGGGCTGTGATGTCGCCCGGCACGGCGAACGCCTGGGGAAGATTTCTCCAGATGCGGCCCGCGCCATCCAGCGCGATCGCTTCCGCGGTCGGATTGAAGCGCGGCGAAAACAGGGTTTCGATGCAGTGGGAAAGGCCATCAAGTCCCGTCGCTGCGGTGAGCGCCGGTGGCAGATCGAGCGTGAGCAGCGGGTCGCAGATGGCGCGCCGCGGGATGAGGTGCGGACTGATGAAACCAAGCTTGCGGCCGTCGTCCAGCGTGAGCAGTGCCGCGCGCCCGACCTCTGCGCCGGTGCCGGCCGTTGTCGGGATGGCAATGACCGGCGCGACGGTTGGTCGGATGCGCTCTACGCCGCCGTAGATGGCGGCGTACTGCTCCAGCGATCCCTCATGCGTTGCCCGGAGCGCGACGCCCTTTGCCAGGTCGATCGGCGAGCCGCCGCCGAGGGCGATCACGCCGTCGCAAGAACGCGCGCGATAGACCTCGAGCGCATCGGAGACGGCAGCTTCCGTCGGGTTCGAGGGCGTCTCGAGATAGGAGGCGGTCACCTCAGGCATCAAAGCCTGCACCTTGTCGGCCAGCCCCGAGGAGGCCAGGCCCTGGTCGGAAATGAAGAGCGGCCGAGATATTCCGAGCTCAGCCATGGCTGCGGGGAGGCCTTTCAGCTCTCCCGGGCCAAAATCGATCGCCGTCAGATAGTTGATCCTGGGCATGATCAGTTCCCCCGGAGGCGGGCAATCGCCTTCGCCTGCATTCCGTCCGAGGCCATCTCCATAAGCTCAATGCGATGCCCGTCCGGGTCCACGATCCAAGTCTGCCAATTGCCGTCGGCGCCCTGGACCTTCGGTCGGAAGAGCGGAATTTCAGCGGCTTCAAGCTCGCGGACGGTCTGATCTATGCTCGGGACGGAAAGACACATGTGGTTGTATCCCACGGCCTCCGCTCCCGGAGCGTCTCCGCCCCGGCCCTCCGGAAAGACCTCAAGATACTGATCGTCGGTGATGCGCAGATAGACCAGCCAGAGGCGCCCGTCGCGGTCGAGGCGCAGAAGCTCCGAAAAGCCTAGCTTGTTGATATAGAAATCGAGGGTGCGGTCGATATCCTGCACCCTTATGGCGACATGGGTAATTGCGGAAACGGTCAGCATTCTGAGCCCCTGTACTTGGCCAATGAGGGAGGGTGCTGGTGGTTTTCATTTCGCTGCCGGGTGTTTTGTCGCCGTGCGGGTGCACTTTAGCGGCATGTCAGCGTGAAACCGAATTCGGACGTCCGCCTCCTTCGGCTATCCAAATATGAACTTTGACAGTTCATATATGTATGCTAATGACGAGCTGAGTTTTGTCAACAGGGCAGGTGCCGATGAGCGAAGCCGCAGAAGATGGCGTGAGCAAGCACACGATCCCGGTCATAGACCGGATGATGGATGTGCTGTGCGAGATCGAACGCAAGGACAGGGGACTTTCGATCAGCGAATTGACGGAGGCGCTCAAGCTTCCCCGAACGACCATCTACCGGATCCTCAACTCGTTGCAGCAGCATGACATCGTCTACCGTGACGACACGGGCAGCTATCACCTGGGACGCCGGCTGCTGTCGCTTGCAGCCCATGTCGGCGTCCGGGCGACGGAGTTCGACCTTGCCGCCCTCTGCCAGCCGTATCTCGACAAGCTGGCCGCCGAACTGGGCGAGGGTGTCAAGCTGAGCATCCTCGATCAGGAGGGAATCCTTGTTCTCGCGGCAGCCCAGGGCAAGCGGGAGTATGCCCTGACGGTGGCGCCGGGGCAGCGCATGCCCATCCATGCTGGCGCGGCGAGCAAGCTGCTGCTCGCCTATCTGCCGCCCGAAGACCTGGATTACTGGCTCGCGCGTCCGCTCGTTGCCTTCACCGCTAAGACCATCACGGATCCCAAACGGCTGCGCAGCGAACTCGCCCGCATCAGGCGTCTCGGATGGGCGCAGGACAAGGGGGAGAACGCCCCCAGCATCCAGGCTTTCGCAACGCCGGTGTTCACGCGCAGCGGCAGGATGCTGGCGGCGGTCAGCGTGCCGTTCCTGGCCGGCACCCAGCCCAGCCGCATGGAGGAGATCCGCCTGGCTGCGATAGAGACCGCCAAGGCCATCAGTGCCGTCATTCCAGTCTGAATTGTGCCTTGGGGGGAGCCCGCATGAAAATCGTCGACATCAAATGTGCCGTCATCGGCAAGAGCCCGATCGTCCGGATCGTCTCGGACGAAGGCATATCGGGCTTCGCCCAGGCGGAAACCTGGAAGCCCTACCTGAAGCCGCACATCATGGCCTTCCGCGATGCGCTGATCGGTGAAGACCCCACCCTCGTGGAGAGGGTGATGCTGAAGATTCGCCAGAGAGGCGGGTTCAAGCCCTGGGGGAGTGCCGTCAGCGTCATCGAAATGGCGCTCTGGGACCTTGCTGGAAAGGCGGCGGGCCTGCCCGTCCACAAGCTGCTTGGTGGGAAGGTGCGTGACCGGGTGCGGGTCTACAACGGCTCGATGCGATTTCCCTTCGCCGGCCATGAACCGCAGGATTATGCCGACGACATCGCGAAGATGATGGCCCTGCCGGAGGGCTTCACCATCATCAAGCAGCCGATCGGCTTTCATTCGCCGATGAAGCGCGAAGTGCCGAACTTCTACTATGGGGAGCCGAGCGCCAGCCCCTTTCACGGCGCTCTCGATCGGGGTCCAGTCACGGAAAAAGGCCTCAAGCATCTCGTAGACTGCGTAGCGGCCATGAAGGAGGTGGCTGGCGACACGGTGGGGCTGGCGCTGGACTGCGGACCGGGCTGGATGCTGGCGGACGCGATCCGTCTGGCGCGGATGCTCGAACCCTTCAACCTCCTGTGGCTCGAGGATCTCCTGTCGGGGGACTACACGCCCTGGGTCAATGCCGGCGTCTACAGGGAACTCACCCGATGCTCGACGACGCCTATTCATACTGGGGAGCAGATCTATCTGCGCCAGAACTTCAAGGACCTGATCGAATCCCACGCCGTTCACGTGATCGGACCGGACCCCGCCGACGTAGGGGGAATCGCTGAACTGAAATGGATCGCGGAATACGCGGATCTGCATGGCATCACCGTAGCCCCCCATGGGACCGCGAACGGGCTGCTGGGGCTGGCGGCCCTGGTCCAGGTTTCTGCGACCCTCCCCGCCAATTTTATCGCCTTTGAATACACGACGGCGGATCCGGAGTGGTGGACGGATCTGGTCGATGGGTTCCCGGCTCCGATCGTAACCAACGGCATGATCGACGTTCCGGACCGGCCGGGCATGGGCGTGGAGATCATCGCCGAACGCGCCAAAGCCTACCTGTCGCCGGAAGACCACGCCTTTTTCGATTGAGGAGCAGACCGATGCACAAGATCGGTATTCTAGGCGCGGCCGGCATCGCGCCGCGGTCCATCATTCAGCCAGCGCGTCGTCGTGACGACTGCGTCATCCATGCGGTCGCCTCCCGGCGTCGCGCCGCTGTCGAGGCCTATGCGCGGCTGCATGGGATCACGAAGGGTTATTCAAGCTATGACGAGCTTCTGTCGGATCCGGACATCACCATCATCTACAATGCTCTGCCGCCGGCCGCGCACGCCGAGTGGTCGATCAAGGCGCTGAAGGCCGGCAAGCATGTGCTCTGCGAAAAACCTCTGGCGATGACGGCCGACGAGGCGGAGTTGATGGTCGAGGCAGCCGAGACTGCCGGGAGAGTGCTGGCCGAAGCGTTCCACGACCGTTACCATCCCGTCTTCCTGCATCTTCTTGCGCGCAAGGCGTCGCGAGCGCTCGGGGAGATCCGCGCGTTGCGGGCGGAATTCCATGTCGATATCCCGTTCGATCCGCACAACATCCGGCACGACCCGGCGCAGGGTGGCGGAGCCATGATGGATCTCGGATGCTATCCGCTGCACTGGCTGCGCAGCTTCATGGGCCAGGAGCCCGAGATCCTCTCCGCGCATGCCGAGCTTACGCCGCTGAACGTCGATCAGCGGATGGAGGTGTCGATGGGCTTTGCAGGCGGGGTTGAAGCGCAACTGGTTGCAGACATCGCCAGCCCGCCGTTTCGGGGATTGCTTCGGGTCGAGGGCGAGAAGGGCGCGATCGAGGTCGACAACCCCTGCCTGCCGCACAAGGGACATTCCATCCGGGAATGGTTCGGGGACAGCTACCGCGAGTTCACGTTAGCTGCCGGCACCACCTACGACTACCAACTGGCTGCATTCGTGGACGCGGTAAACAATGGGACTTCGCTGCCGACGGGCGGCCAGGATGCCATCGGCAACATGAAGGCGCTGGACGCGATCTATATTGCCTCCGGGCTTCGCGCAAGTTAGCGCGGCTGATACTGATGTTGCCTGCCACGTCGCGTTTAAGGTCGAGTTACGGCGGCTGTCTGCAGGGTCGCTTTCAGCATAGCAATACGGGGCGTTCAATCCTTCCGTAGTGCAGCCCCGCGGACCGCCATTTTTCCATCTAATTGCCCGGTTGAGCGCCCGGAAGGTTATGGTTAGGTTCGGGGCATGGGGATGCTCAAGGATATCGGCGGACTGGCGGCATTGACGGCGCGCCTTCTTGCGCGTTTCTGGCCGCAGCTTCTGCTTGCCGCGACGCTCGGATATATCGCGCGTGTCCTGCTCCTCGAGGCTGCGGTCGGCGTCGGCCTGAAAACCCCCCTTGGCGGAATGGTAACGCTGTCGCTTGTCGTCCTCGTCAAGCTGCTGGTGGTCATTGCGATGTTCGCGATCCTGCGTCCCGGCCTGCCGGTGCTCGCCGCGTTGCGCGGCGTGGCGCCAGCTGCCGGCTCGACGAAGAAGGAACGGCAGTTGAATCGCCTTCTGGTGATTGCCTCCGCAGCCCTCTTGCCGTTCTTCGCCTATTACGCCGCGTGGGGTTTCCTCGGCGACACGGTGCGCGAGTATTCGCGTCTCGCCCTGGATCGGGTGGCACTGGGAGAACGGTTACAGATTTTCGAGCTCCTGCGCTCGCGCAGCCTGATTGCGGCGATCCTCGCCTGCTGGTTCGTGCGATGGCTTGCCAAGCGCGCCAACGGGCGCCTGCAGTTGCCGTGGCTGCGTTTCGTTATCGTGGCGGCGGACGCGAGCTGGATCTTCATCGGGCTCTATGCGCTGGACAGATGGAAGGACGACTTCATAAGCTGGCTCGGCGCCGGCGCGTTTCTCGATGCGGTGGAAGCCGGCATCGCCGGATTTTCCATGGAAGCACACGCGGCAGCGGGCGGCACTGCGGTGGAGTTCCAGGAGCCTGGGCTCGTCACGCAGGCGCAGGAACTGTTCTTCTACGCCCTCCTGCCGCTCGTCTGGCTCGTAATGGCTGCCATCGTCTATGGCTACGACGTTTCGGCAAAACCCGTCGCCGCTCCGTCGCCGCCCGCTCGCGCCACCACGCTACGCAGATGGCTGGCCGATTTCGCCGCCCACTTCCTCGGAGGCTATCGGACCCGCTACCGGCCGGTCTGGGCCTGCCTGCGCACGGTGCTCGGCGCCGGTCTCGGGACGTTGCTCGCCTTCGTCGTGCTTTACCGCGCCACCAGCTGGCTCCCCGCCTGGGCGTGGTACGGCGCAACCCGTCATCTCGGCCCGCACGACCTCGAAACCTGGCAGCGGATAGGCGACCTCCTGGCCGTTCTCGTCGGCAGTCCGACCGAGCTCGACGGCGGAATCCTTTTCGGTCCGGTGCGGATCGCCCTGCTGGCCGCCATGCTGGAATACGCAGTGTCCCGATCCGCCGAAGCCGGCGTCCCACAGGCTTATGGTCACCGGAAAAGCGTTATTTCAAGAGAATCGGAGGCGAGCCGGTCAGGGCAAGCGACAGGGTGAACCCGTCTGCCTGCCGCGGCACGAGAAAGAGCTCGACCACGCGAAGCGACGCCTCGCCGGCCTCACCGATCGTCAGCGTCGTGCATTGCGGCCTGTCGGCAATTGCCGGATCAGCCTGGCGTAAAAGACGGCCGGGCAGCGGCAGCGGGTCCCAGCGGCGGCCAGCGCCATCCGTCAGCGAGAGCGCGCAGGGCAAGGCCTGCTTCAAGACGTCCGCTGCCTGGACCGAGACGTCGATTTCCGCCAGCATGAGGCTCGTGTCCGGCAAGGTTCCCGGCAGGCGGCGCAGCGATGTGAGCCGCCAGCTGCCGCCGGCGCCTTGCCCGCTGCCGTCGCGCTCGACGGTCACAGGTGGTTGCATGCGCCGTTGCAGCCATGCGGCGAATTCGCCCCGGGACCCGACGAGGACCGCGAGCGGCACGGCGGCGAGCAGCGATACGAGGCTGATCCAGTAGCTCGTTCTCTCCCGTGACGAAGCCGGTGCGCTCATTGCTGAAACTCCAGCGACCAGGGCATGATGCGGCCGCCGCGTGCAAGGGTGAGGGACTCGTGCCTGCTTTCCGGCGGCACGCTGTCCATGGCGATCTCCACCTGCTCGGACAGGGGAGTCAGCGCGGTCTCGGCGACCAGCAGTGTACCGCCCTCGATCTGGTCCTCGGGCAGCTCGAATATCAGCAGAACCGGGCGTGGAATCCCGGGCTCCAGGCGCTCGGCACCCAACAGCCCGAGCGAACTGCCGATGCGCGTGCTCATGGTAAAGCGCAGGCCGGAAGGGCCGCGCCACGCAGCCGAGGTCAGCGATATCGATCGGTCTTGCGCCTTCGCCGCCGCTTCGACGACAAGCCATTTTCCAGAGGTGGTGTAGGTACGCGGCTCGCCGAAATGCGAAGCGACCAGTTGGCGGGCGAGATGCACCTTGGCGACCCCGAAGACGAAGCGTTCGGCCTGCGCCGGTTTTCCCTGCGCGGCCGGCACCGTCACGGGCGACAGGATTTCGCTGTAGGAGGGCGTCGAGTGCTGCATGCCGTAGAGCGCCGCCGTCGCCAGGAGCAGGGCTACGGTATTTGTGAAGGCCGTCATTGCCTTGCCCTCGCCGCTTCCTGCTCAACAGTGAGGGACACCACCGCCACCGGATCACGGTCGAACCAGTTGGAGGCGCCATAGAGATTGTCGCGTTTCTTGTAGATCTGGCTCCCGATCAGCAGGTCCAGCTCACGCGGCGGCATTTCCCCCGCCGGCCATTCCCATACGGCGGTCAAACTCTCCGGCATGCCCGGGTGCAGGCCGGGGCTGAACGCCTTGTCCCGTGTCAAATAGAAGGTGGGGGAAGCAAGTTTCGCCTCCAGGCCGGCAAAGGTGAGCAGTTTCGCCGGCAGGTGGGCGGTCGCCGCCGAGCGGTTGCCGGCCTCGAAATCGACAAGCAGGAAAGTTTTCGGCTCGGGCGGTCTCCTGCCGGAAGGGGGGACATCGCTCACGCGGGCTCCGGCGATCGTCACATGCCATCGCCCGGTATCGACCGTCTCGCCCGGCCCGGCGGCGCGCAGGGGTTCGGGATTGGCGGCGCGATAGATCGCCGCTCCGTAGGAGATCGCACTGGCCGCCAGAGTGCCGATACTGGCGGCGGCCAGCGCAATGAGCCGTTGCCGGTAGCTCCGTCGTTGCTCGTCCATCGCGACACCCGATCCGCAGCCGTTCACAAGTCGACCCAAGCCCGCGGAGAAACCTAGAACAATTTTCGCCAAGGCGCCACGTTCTCGATTCGATGCCCGCTGCCCAATCGGAATTCAACGCACGCTAGCATGATCTGTGCCCGATTCGGTCACCACGGCGTCCATCCGGATGTCATGTGCCTGAGGATAAATAGTCCTTATCCTCGACTGTGCGAAACCAACGCCCAGCACGCGGCGCGTCGCCGCCATTGCCGCCAGTGTCCGGTCGTAATAGCCCCCGCCATAACCAAGCCGATAGCACGACGGATCAAAGCCCACGACCGGGGCGACGACGATATCGGGGGTGCATGAAACAGGCCTGGCCGGGACGGGTATGTTCCAGATACCACGGACGAGTTTGTCGCCTGGCCGCCAGATGCGAAACTCCAGAGGCTGTCCTTTTTCGACCACGACCGGGAGCGCACATCGGCCGCCGTCATCGGCTATTTGCCGCATCAGCGGTCTGAGATCGGGCTCACCCCGAAACGGCCAGTAGACGCTGACCACACGGCCGCGCACCTGTCCGATCTCGGCAAGTAGACGGCTGACGATCTGCGCTTCGCAAGCGGCCCGAAGGTCGGGAGATATGGCCAGGCGTTGCGCGATGAGGCGAGCCCGTTCGCTTGTCCGCCACCGCCTGACATCGGCACAGATCGACCGGTCGGATGACAGGCCCGCATAGGCCGGGTCGAGCTCGTGCATCAAGCAGGGTGGCGACGCAAAAGTCGGCGGAATATCATCGTCGATGTCCATCCCTGTCTACCTCCTCAATCGATCTTCGCTCAACAGGCGCCCAATCCAAGTTCAAGTCCTTCCAGAAGATCGTCAATGTGTTCCAGCCCGATCGAAAGTCTGAGAAGCTCGTCGCGAATACCCGCGCTCTCTCTGGCTTCAGCCCCCATGTCGAGATGGGTCATGGTGGCCGGATGAGCTACGAGACTTTCGACCCCTCCAAGCGACTCGGCCAATGTGAAGCAGCGAACATGTGCCAGGAACCGCCGAACGGCGGGAACGCCCCCTTCAAGTTCGAAACTCATCATGGCGCCGAAGCCGCGCTGCTGCCGTCTTGCGACTTCGTGGTCTGCGTGATCCGGAAGCCCCGCGTAGTGGACGTGCCGCACCGCAGGATGGGCGTCGAGATATTCGGCGATCGTCATGGCGCTGCGTTCTTGGCTGGACATTCGCGCAAACAACGTTCTCAGCCCGCGCAAAGTCAACCAGGCATCGAAAGGTGCAGCGACTGCCCCGGTGACGTTGGCCCAGCGCTTGAGATCACGTGCCTCCTGTGGCTCGGCAGCGATCACCGCACCGGCGATGACGTCCGAATGCCCGTTCAGGAATTTGGTCGCCGAGTGAATGGCGTAATCGGCTCCGAGAGAAAGGGGCTGCTGGAGAGCGGGGGAGAGAAACGTGTTGTCGACGGCCACGGCGGAGCCTGCCGCCTTGGCGAGACTGGACAATCGGGCAATGTCGGTGACGCGCATCAGGGGATTGCTGGGGCTCTCGATGAGGACGAGAGCCGGAGCATCCGCTAGTGCGGCCTCGAATCCGCCGAGATCCCTCTGGTTGGTAAGCCGGAATGTGAGGTGCCCCAGATCGGCACGCGCCTTCAGCAGTCGCAATGTACCGCCATAGCAATCATGTGGTGCCAGCACGAGATCGTTTCGCCTCAAGCGCCCTAACAGGAGGTCGAGCGCGGCCATGCCGCTCGGCGTGACGACCGCGCCGGCGCCTCCCTCGAGCTTCGCAAGTGCTTGCGCCAGCAAGTCACGGGTCGGATTTCCAGAGCGGCCGTAGTCATAGGCGCGCGGCGTGTCGAAACCGGCGAACTCGTAGGTGCTGGACAAGTATAGTGGCGGCACCACGGAGCCGAATGCCGGGTCGGTCGCGACCCCGTGGGCTGCAGCCGTGGTTTCGGCTCTGTCAGAGGATTTTCGCTCGAACATCGGCAGTAGGGCCCTTCATCAGATGGCAGCAAAGCAGCGTGGCTGGTCGGGATCAGCCGAGGCACGCGGACCAGGATGGCAAGCGGGAATTCCGCTGACAAACGAATTGAATTGCTGGTTAACCGCAAATATTCTGCACTTATTTGATGAGTGCGTGCCGCCGGCAGTCAGGCTGACGTGGCGACGCTATTTGCGCGGGGCGAAGATGGACATCAGCATTGCGCGTACGTTCCTCGAGGTGGTCAAGACAGGAAGTTTCGTGAATGCCGCTGCCAATCTGAACATCTCCCAGACCGCAGTCAGTGCGCGAATTCGCGTGCTCGAGGAACAACTCGACAGGCCCATGTTCATTCGGAACAAGGCCGGTGCCAGGCTGACCCCCGCCGGAGAGCAGTTTTTCCGTTTTGCGACGAGCCTGGTGCAAGTATGGGAGGCGGCGCGAACCACGGTCGCTTTGCCCCCGGGGCGCGAGGCCATGGTGACGATCGGTGCGGAGCTCAGTCTGTGGGATCCACTGTTGAAGCATTGGCTTTTTTGGATGCGCCGCGAATGCCCCAGCGTGGCCATTCGAACGTCGATCGACAGATCGGAGCGGCTGATGGAGCTCGTGCAGGACGGTTCACTTGACGCGGCGGTCCTTTATGGAGCGCCAAATCGTCCAGGCACGCTTACGGAGCTGCTTTTCGAGGAAAAACTCGTTCTCGTCCGCACGACGGTCATGCCGCAGCCGCCCGGACCGGAAGACCTCGTTGGCATCGATTGGGGAGAGGATTTTGCCGGCAGCTATAGGGCGGCTTTTCCGGGCGGTCCGAGTCCGGTGGTGGCGATCAGTTATGGGCCGCTTGCTCTCGACTACATTCTGGCAGTCGGCGGATCCGGATATTTTCGGCAGGGCTTCGTTCGGCCCTATCTTGCGGACGGCAGTCTCGAGCTCGTTCCCAACAGTCCGGAATTTGCCTACCCCGCTTATCTCGTTTCCTCAGCTAAGGCAGATCGGTCTATGCTGGATCGCATTCGGGCGGGATTGAGGGCCGCCGCGTCCTGTGCCGGCGTCTGAAGCGGGTCGGAGAACTCGCGTCGGATCAAATCACCTTCCCCGATAGTTGCGGCGAACAGCCGAAAGGATATCCGATGAAACCAATCAATATTTCCGAGAAGCTGGCTCTGTTTTCGAGCCATTGGGATCCGCACGTCGTGTCCGATTACAACGACAACGATGTCATGGTCGTCAAGTTTAAAGGGGAATACCCATTTCACAAGCATGAGACCACGGACGATTTCTTCTACGTCCTGGAGGGCGAAATGATTATGGACATCGAAGGGAAACCCTCTCAGGTGGTCAGAGCTGGCGAGCTGTTTGTGGTTCCGAAAGGGGTTGTGCATCGTCCCCGGGCAGAGACGGAGGTCAAGGTTCTTCTAATCGAGCCAAAGGGAGAACCCAATTCGGGTGACTCGGACCGAGCACCGGCGCCAAAAACACGCATCTAGCGCCCGGACGACCTGGTCCTGCATATAATATCCACGGCTCGACGCCTCAGATACCCTGCCCGTTGCCCTGCATTATTTCGGACAGACCATTATGCGAGAGACTTTTGGCCAAAGTCGCGAGCAGATCGGTCTGGGATATGATGCCCACAACCTTGCCGCCGTCGTCGAGAATGACGACGGCGTGTGTCGCCCCGTCCGTCAGGCGGGGGAGCAGGCCGATCGCAGGGTCGGATGGCCTGGCGGTAGCTGCCGCGCTTATCGGCAGTTTGCTGCCGGGCTCTTTGCCGGCGAGCTCCCGCAGGCCCACCGTACCCTGAAGCTTCTCGTTCTCGTCAAGCACTGGAAGTGTACGAATGTCGTGCTTCAACAACAGGTATCGTGCATGCTCGGGGGTCGTGTCGCCGGGCACGGTTACGACGTCGCGGGACATGATGTCGGCACAAGTCAACTCTCCCCTCTGTCGGACGAGGGCCTGCAGTTCGACTTCCCTCAAGAGGGCATCGATGTCCTCCCGGCTGATATCGAGTGTTTCATTCAACCGCGCGATTGCCGAGTCTATGTCCTCGGAATTGAAGCCGACACGAAGCGCAGGTGGGGGATCCGCCGTCGCATGTGTATTCACCGGCGCAATTCCGGGTCGATGAGGATATTGGCGGCGGGCCAGCCTATGAAACACAATGCCCAATCCGACGAGGATCAGGGAGTTGATCGCAACGGGTATGAACGGGAACCAAAAACCTGAGCGCGCGACCGCGGCTCCACCGATGACAGCCGTCAGCGCGGCGGCGCCTCCTGGCGGATGAAGCGATCGCGTGAGCGACATCGCAAGAATCGCCAGAGCGACTGCGAGGCCGATGGCAAGCATCTGGTCCGTCACGATATAGGTCACGGAGACGCCGATCAGGGCGGAGATCGTGTTCCCGCCGATGATCGACCAAGGCTGCGCAAGCGGACTGGCCGGCACGGCAAAGAGCAAGACGGCAGAGGCGCCGATGGGCGCAACGATCAGCGGCAGCTGGGGGTCGTCTCCAAAAACGAACCCGCAAACCAGGCCGGTGACACAAATCCCGATCAACGCTCCGATACAGCCGATCAAGCGCTCTTTCAGCGTTGCACCCGCCAGAATCGGCGAGAACAGCTTGAATCTCGGCAAACGGCCGGACTTTCGAACTTCGTGTGGCGGAGGGGGGACAATCATTCGGGAGCGTCGGATGCAGTTGCTTATTTTTCGAAGCTTATGTGCCTATAAAAAGGGCGAAGCAATAGCACGGACGGATTTCTGTGTGGTTCCAGCGACATTTCGGAAATGGGCCAGTGTGACCGGGCGCGATGACGCGGATCGAGGAGAAGTGCCTCGGCGTAGCGATCACTATTGCATCGCGCGTTTTCGTTCGCTGCTGCGGCCCATTCCAGGGGAGGCTGGAAGTTGGCATGTAAATTGCTGCCCTAACACGACCACAGTCGGGTACGGGTGCAACTTGGATTTCTTCGGCTTCTCCTCTTCTGTGCTGATTTGGCTCGCTCTAGGCTTGAGCGGCCCTGCGTTTCTTTCCGCTTTTCGCACTGGATCCCTTAACTGGGAATCCGCGGCCGAGACGACTGTCGGAGCCGCGGTTTTCGTCGGAGCATTGGGTCTGTATCTCTCTGCCGGAAGCGTTCTTGCCGCAGCGGTCGTCTCTCTCGCAGCCCTTGCGATCGCCCCCATGTTTCGCGTGAAGAGTCGACGGTTGCCGATGCTGGCCGTTTCGATTCTCTGCCTGGGCATGTATCTCTAGAGAATTTCCTTTCTCACGTCGCGTGCGCCGGTGGAAACCATTTTCCTCACGCCGCAACGCCCGGAGGTCTACTCGGGCGGGCTCTCGCCGTCGCATTGCCCCTTGGTCCAACTTCTCATGCCCGTACGTCCGACCGATAATCTGGCCGGCTTACGTGTGCCGGCACTCGAGCTTGGGAACGGTTTCCAGCTCCAGGGAGCTGTCACGGCAAGGCCACGCCTTGATGTGCAGGGATGCAAGCCGCGCATCGGAAAACACCTATTTATCTATTCAGGAGCAAAGCATGAGCCCTCCAGATGCCGAAAAGCGCGAGAAAGTGCAGGATTCCTTGTCTTTAGATCGTCGAAGCCTCCTGCTCGGCGGCACGATGCTTGCTGCAGCTGCCGCAAGCGGTGTCACGGGCGTTGGCACTGCAAAGGCTCAGCAACAGCCGGCAGCTTCCGGCGGGAAACAGCCCAACATTCTCGTCATCTGGGGAGATGACATCGGTACCTGGAATATCAGCCACAACAATCGTGGCATGATGGGTTACAGGACCCCGAACATCGACCGGATTGCCCAGGAAGGCTTGTCGTTCACGGATTACTACGGTCAGCAAAGCTGCACAGCGGGTCGGGCCGCCTTTATCGGCGGCAACGTCCCCGTTCGCACCGGCATGACGAAGGTGGGTCTACCGGGTGCGAAGGAAGGCTGGCAAGAGAGCGACGTGACGATGGCCACCGTCCTGAAAAGCCAAGGATATGCCACGGGTCAATTCGGCAAGAACCACCAGGGCGACCGCGACGAACACCTTCCGACCAACCACGGTTTCGATGAGTTCTTCGGCAATCTGTACCACCTGAACGCCGAGGAAGAGCCTGAGAACCGCGACTATCCGAAAAGCACGGACTTTCGAAAGAATTTCGGCCCGCGCGGCGTCATCAAGGCCAGCGCGGACGGAAAGATCGAGGACACCGGGCCGCTGACGAGAAAGCGGATGGAAACGGTCGATGCCGAAACCCTCGCTGCGGCCCGGGATTTCATCTCACGTCAGCATGAGGCGCAGAAGCCGTTCTTCGTCTGGTGGAACGCCACGCGGATGCATTTTCGTACGCATGTGAAAGAGTCCAATACCGGGATATCGGGACCGAGCGGCGACGAGTACCATGACGGGATGGTCGAGCATGACATGCAGGTCGGCGAACTGCTGCAGCTTCTGGACGATCTCGGCATCGCCGAAGACACCGTCGTCATGTACTCCACCGACAATGGGCCTCACTACAATACATGGCCGGATGCCGCCACGACGCCCTTCAGAAGCGAGAAGAACTCGAACTGGGAAGGAGCCTATCGCGTTCCGACCTTTGTGCGCTGGCCCGGTCGCTTCCCGGCCGGAAAGACGTTGAACGGTATCGTCTCGCACGAGGATTGGCTGCCGACCTTCGCCGCCATCGCGGGGGCACCGGACATCAAGGAAAAACTTCTTGACGGGGTCGATCTGAACGGCCGTCATTACCGCAACTACATCGACGGCCACAACCAGCTCGATTATCTGGAAGGCAAGGTCAACGAGTCACCGCGTCGTGAGTTCTGGTACGTGAACGACGATGGTCAGGTCGTGGCGGCGCGTTACGACGATTGGAAAGTTGTCTTCCTGGAAAATCGGGGCGAAGCCTTCGGTGTCTGGCGCGAACCCTTCACCGAGCTGCGCGTGCCGCTGCTCTTTCACCTGCGCCGTGATCCCTTCGAGAAAGCGCAGCACAATTCGAACACCTACAATGATTGGTTCCTGGAGCGCGTCTTCGTCATCGTGCCGATCCAAGGCATGGCAGCGAAGTTCCTGCAGACGATGAAGGATTATCCTCCCAGCCAATCGCCTGGTTCGTTCAATCTGAGCAAGATCGAAGCTGCTTTGCGCTCGGCCGGCGGAGGCAAATAGCTAATGAGCCAGCGACGGTCCGATCCCATTGGCGGACCGTCGCTGGACTATTCATCGAAGGATTTACACCACTCGGTGGGACCGTATTGATCGACGGTACTGGGCGCGGGCTCAGCCGGATATCAGCTTCGAGAGCTGTTCGGACACCTTCAGGCCGGACGCTCTGTGAGCTGCAATCACACTGTTGGCCATCAACATGGCGATAGTCATCGGCCCGACGCCGCCGGGGACCGGCGTAATAGCCGATGCAAAAGGTGCGCACTCCGCGAAGGCGACGTCGCCGACCAGCCTCGTCCTGTTCTCCCCCTTCTCAGGTGCGGGAACACGATTGATCCCGACATCGATGACGGTGGCGGCCGGCTTCAACCAGTCCGCTTTGACCATTTCGGGCCGGCCGACCGCAGCGATCACGATATCGGCGTTGCGGCAGATCGAAGCCAGATCGGTGGTGCGGGAATGGGCGATCGTCACGGTCGCATTGGCATTCAGCAGCAGCTGTGCCATCGGCTTGCCGAAGAGATTCGAACGACCGATGACCAGCGCATTCAGGCCGGAAAGATCGCGACCGTGTACGCGGCGCACAAAGACCATCGCGCCTGCCGGGGTGCAGGAGATCAGGCCGTTCTCCAGATCGCCGGTTGCGAGCTTTCCGGCATTGGCGACATGCAGGCCGTCGACGTCCTTTTCGGGCCGGATCGACTGAATGATGGCATCTGCGTCCAGATGTTCCGGCAAGGGCAGTTGCACGAGAATGCCATGGATGCAGTCATCGCCGTTCAGTTGATGCACCAGGTCCGCAAGCTCCTGCTGCGTCGTTTCCTTCGGCAGCGTATGCTGGACCGAAAAGAAGCCGCACGCCTTGGCCATGCGGCTTTTTGCGCCGACATAGGCATGACTTGCGGGATCGTCGCCGACGATAATGACGGCAAGTCCGGTTTTCTTGCCCGTCTGCTGCTGCAGCTCGGCATTTGCGTCTTTTATCGCGCCGTTGATGGAAGCCGCTACGGCCTTGCCGTCGATGATCGTCGTCATGTTCGCTATCCGACAGTGGGGTTCAGCCAAATTCCAGGCCCATTCGGGCAAGGTCGTCCCAAAGACTTTCTGCAAAGCCGCGCAGCACGATGATCTCGAAGGTTTCCGCTCCGACGCGGGTGACATGGGCCGCGATATGGCCGATCAGCGTCACCGCGGACTGCCCGATCGGGAACGCGGACGGGTCGAGGTCGAGCGCTGTGCCTTTTGAAAGCGCGCGATGCGCCATCTTTCCCTCGATCCGGATGCGGACGCGGCCGTGGCTCTGATCGACACCGGTGGCCCGCGGTTCGAGGGCGGCAAAGAGGCTCTTCATTTCCTGATGCGGGATAGGTGCGTCGCTGATGATGAACCACTGGTCGGGCGAAACCGGGCGCAAAGCGTGCGGAGCCGCGTCGGTGAACCTGCCGAGAAAGGGCACGATGTCCTCCTGACCCGGCCGGGCGAGAACATGGATGATCGTGCCTTCCGGAAGTGGCGAGAGCCTGAAATCGGCGAAAGCGACCGTCTGCTTGCTGCCGAGCGCCGGACGAAGGGTTGGACGGAATTCAGACATGGAGCCTCTCGTTCTGAGGGTCGAAGAAAACCGGATTGCAGAGACGTGCAGGCGTGGATTCTCCGTGAAGGCCGCTCCAGACCAGCACCTCTTCGCCGTGACGGTTGCGGCCGTTCTTGACGAGCGCCAGCGCGATGGTGGATCCGACATGCGGAGAATAGGCGCTGGAGGTGACATAGCCCTCGTCGTTTTCGAGGGTGGCAGCCGCCCCCTTGGCGAGAATGTGCGAGCCGCTGCGGAACGACTGCTGCGGATCGAGCGGTACGACGCCCACCAGCTGCGGCCGGTCGGGCGCAGTCAGCCCCTCCCGCTGAAGCATCGCCTTGCCGACGAAATCCGGTTTGCTGGCCGAAACCATTTTCCCGAAGCCCAGATCGGCCGGCACGACGGTCCCGTTGATCTCGTTGTGCGTCACATGGCCCTTTTCGATGCGCAGGACGCTGAGCGTCTCGACGCCGTAAGGCATGATGCCGTGATCCTTCCCCGCCTCCAGGAGTGCATCGGCGACGCTTTCCCCGTAGCCGGCCGGAATCGCAAGTTCGTAGGCGAGCTCGCCGGAGAAGGAAATGCGAAAGAGGCAGCCGTGAAGGGCGCCGCCAAACAGCGAAACCTCCTTCGCTGCAAGATACGGGAACGCCGCGTCGGATATATCCTCGTCGACGATCTTCTGCAGGATCATGCGTGCTTTCGGACCGGCAATCGCCATTTGCGCCCACTGGTCGGTGATGGAGGCAAGACGCACGTCCAGCTCCGGCCAGAGCACCTGCGCACAGAATTCGAGGTGGTTCATGACGCCGGCCGCATAGGCGGTGGTGGTCGTCATGAAAAAGCGGTTCTCCTCGAGTCGGCTCGTCGTGCCGTCGTCGTAGATGAAGCCGTCCTCGCGCAGCATGAGCCCGTAACGCGCCTTTCCGACGGGCAGTTTGAGGAAGGCGTTGCAGTATACGCGATTGAGAAATTCGGCGGCGTCGCTTCCTGTTATCTCGATCTTGCCGAGCATCGAGACGTCGCAGAGTCCGGAATTCTTCCGTACGTTCAGGACCTCTCGCTCGACGCTCTCCCGCCAGGTCCGCTCACCGTTCAGCGGGAACCAGGAGGATCGATACCAGAGACCCGTCTCGACGAAGACGGCACCGTGTTTCTTTGCCCAGTCATGAAGCGGCGACTTGCGGACCGGCTGGAAATGATGGCCCGTATGCGCGCCGGTCAGCGCACCGAAGGATACCGGCGTGTAGAAAGGGCGGAAGGTCGTCGTCCCGACCTCGGCGGGCGAGACGCCGCGTGCCTTGGCGATCAACCCGATCGCATTGACGTTCGAGAGCTTGCCCTGGTCCGTGGCCATGCCGGTGGTGGTGTAGCGCTTGGCAAGCTCGACATGGCTGTAGCCTTCGCGGACGGCCAGACCGATATCCCTGAGATGCACGTCGTTCTGGAAGTCGACGAAGGCCTTGTCCTTGACCCCGGGGATCGACCACAGCGGGGCAGGGGAATGTCTGCCTTCGTCGCCCTCGACCTTGGGAAGGGCGACCGGCGGGCAGGACAGACCGAACTCCTTGACGATGGCCTCAGCTCGTGCGGCGCCTTCCCCGAGGCAGGCAGCGAGGCCCGTCGTCGCTGCGGCACCGCCCGCAGCCTCGAGCCCCTTCAAGCTCCCGGGCGCGAGAAACGCCGCCTTTTCCGCAGACCAGACGGGCTTGCCGCCCCGGTGGCAGGCAAGGTGGATGACCGGGTCGAAGCCGCCCGCCATGGCGAGCGCATCGACCGCGATCGTTTCCGTTCGACCGCCGTGATGAACTTCGATCGCCGAGATCGCCTTGCCGCCCTTGGTGCCGCACACGACCGCTTCCCGGACGAGGCGCGCTTTGCCGCGATAGCCGACGCCGGCCGCAGGGCGGCTGTCGACGATGGCGACAACGTCGACGCCTGCGGCTTCGAGGTCCTGCGCGAGCGCATAGCCGCTGTCGTTGGTGGTGAAGATGGCGGTCGCCCGGCCCGGGGCGACACCGTAGCGGTTGAGATAGGCGCGCATCGCGCCTGCCATCATCACGCCCGGCCGATCGTTGCCGCCGAAGACGAGCGGGCGCTCTTCGGCACCTGTCGCAAGCAGGGCCTTTCCGGCAACGATCCGCCACAGCCTCTCGACGGGCAGATGGCTGGCGGGCTCCCGCACATGCTTCTGCACGCGCTCGAGCGCGCCGAAGACGTTGCCGTCATACCAGCCGAAGGCGGTCGTCCGCATCAGGACCCGGACATTCGGCATCGACCGCAATTCATCGCTTGCGTCGCGGGCGAAATCAGCCGCCGCCTTGCCGCCGATCGTCGCCGTATCGGACAGGAGCGAGCCGCCGGGCAGCGAGCCCTCGTCGACGAGAATGATCCGTGCGCCGGCGCGGCCGGCGGTGAGTGCAGCGGCTAGCCCCGTCGGGCCGGCGCCGATGACCAGCAGGTCGCAATGCGCCCAGCTCTTCTCATAGGCGTCGGGATCCGCTTCGTAGCTTGCCTTGCCGAGGCCGGCAGCCTTGCGGATGACCGGTTCGTAGAGCTTCTCCCAGAGCGGCGCCGGCCACATGAAAGTCTTGTAGTAGAAGCCGGCGCCGAGGAAGGGTGACAGTAGACCGTTCAGCGCACCGATATCGAAGTCGAGCGAGGGCCAGCGGTTCTGGCTCCGCGCCTCGAGGCCCTCGTAGAGCTCCTGCATGGTGGCGCGCGTGTTCGGCTCGGCGCGGCCGCCGCGGCCAACCGTGACCAGCGCGTTCGGTTCGGCGGCCCCCGCCGTCAGGATCCCGCGGGGCCGGTGGTATTTGAAGCTGCGTCCGACGAGCATCCGCCCGTTCGCAAGCAATGCCGAAGCGAGCGTGTCGCCTTCGAGGCCCTGCATGGGGCGACCGTCGAAGGTAAAGGAGAGCGGGACGTTGCGGTCGACGAGACCGCGTTTCGGCAAACGGTAGGAGCTCATTTGCGCGCCTCCGATCGAGAGCGGTCGGCCGCATCGTCGCACGCCGCAATCTCATGCGTCACGGTGTCCCGGGCAACGACGAGCCAGCGGCGGCACCCGGACGTGTGGTGCCAGTATTCTTCGTAGGCGCCGCGCGGGTTGTCGCGCAGGTAGACGTAGTCGAACCAATCGGCCGAATCCGCGTCAGCCGCCGGTCGCGACAGGGCCGCGCCCTTGATGGTGAATTCTTCCTTGGGTCTTCGCCCGCAATTCGGGCAGGGCACGAGGCTTGCCATTTCGGATGTTCCTTGGTGCGCGAAATCAGTGAAGGTTGGGCTGAGCGCCCTGTCCCTTTTCGTCGATGAGGAAGCCGCGCTCGAAACGGTCGAGACGAAAAGCTGCGGCGGTCTTCTGTGGCGCGCCCCGGGCGAGAAGGTGGGCGAAGCAGAATCCCGAGGCGGGAGTGGCCTTGAACCCTCCATAGCACCAGCCGGCATTCAGGTAGAGATTGTCTATCGGGGTGCGGTCGATGATCGGCGAGCCGTCCATGCTCATATCCATGATGCCGCCCCAGGAACGCAGCACGCGCACACGGGACAAGGCCGGGATCATCGCCTTGCCGGCTTCCGCCACGTGTTCCACGGTCGCGAGGTTGCCGCGCTGGGCATAGGAATTGTAGCCGTCGATATCGCCACCGAAGACCAGGCCGCCCTTGTCCGATTGCGAAACGTAGAAATGCCCGGCGCCGAACGTGACCACGCCGTCGATGAAGGGCTTCAGGCCTTCCGACACGAAGGCCTGGAGCACGTGGCTCTCCAACGGCAGGCGCAATCCGGCCATTTCGGCGACCTGCGAGGAATTGCCGGCCGCCGCCAGCGCCAGCTTTCCACAGCCGACGAAGCCGCGGTTGGTCTCGACGCCGGTGACGCGCCCGTTTTCCCGCCTGATCCCGGTCACTTCGCAATTCTGGATGATGTCGACGCCGCGGCTGTCTGCGCCGCGGGCATAGCCCCAGGCGACGGCATCGTGACGCACGGTGCCGCCGCGGCGCTGCAGGAGCCCGCCCTGAATGGGGAAGCGGGCATTGTCGAAATCGAGGAAGGGCAGCATCTTGCGCACTGCCGCCCGATCGAGAAGGTCCGCATCCACCCCGTGCAGCCGCATCGCATTGCCGCGCCGCGTGTAGGCGTCGCGCTGAGCGTCGGAATGGAAGAGGTTGAGAACGCCACGCTGCGAGACCATGGCATTGAAGTTGAAATCCTGCTCCAGCCCCTCCCAGAGCTTCATGGAGAGCTCGTAGAACGGATTGTTGCCGGGGAGCAGGTAGTTCGAGCGGATAATGGTCGTGTTACGGCCGACATTGCCCGAACCGATATAGTTCTTTTCCAGCACCGCGACATTGGCGATGCCGAATTCCTTTGCGAGATAGTAGGCCGTCGCCAGGCCATGGCCACCGCCGCCGACGATGATCACGTCGTAATGGGGCTTCGGGTCGGGCTGGCGCCATGCCGGCGTCCAGTTCCGGTTGCCGCGCAGACCGTTCAGGAGGATGGAAAGTGCTGAGTAGCGCATGGATGCCGCCCCAAAAGTAATCCAAGGGGGCAGGTTAACATCCCGATCCTCCGGAGACTTGCAATTTTGGGACTTTCCGATGTAGGAATCGGTCATGACAGCATCTTCCGACAGCAAGAACGTGCAGAGGATCGGATTTTTGCTGGTGCGCAATTTTGCCCTGATGAGCTACGCGTCGGCGACGGAGCCCCTGCGTGCGGCCAATCTTCTTGCCGGCCGGCCGCTCTACCAGATCGTCCCGCTTGCGCAGGGAGGAGGGACCGTCTCTTCATCCTCCGGGCTGTCGGTCGGCTGTGCGGATCTGGAGAGTGAAGCGGAAGCCTGCCATACCGTCTTCGTTTGCGCGGGCGGAGAGCCAACCGACTGGGCGGATACGTCTGCATCCCACACGACGCTCCGGCGGCTCTCGCGCCTCGGTATTCGCGTCGGCGGCATATCGAGCGGAGCCTTCGTGCTTGCCGCTGCGGGACTGCTCGACAGCCGCGACTTCACCATTCACTGGGAGCACGCGCCTGCGCTGAAGGAAGCATTTCCCCATCTCAACCCGAGACATGCGCGCTTCGTGCTGGACGGTGGAATTGCCACCTGCGGCGGCGGGGTGGCGCCGCTCGACATGATGCATGCGATGATCGCCGAACGCCTGGGAACCGACTTCGCCCGCCGGGTCAGCGACTGGTATCTGCACGCGGCCGTCGCCGAGCCGGCGGCGCCGCAGCGCGGTTCGGCCGCAGAGCGGTTCGGTACCAATCATCCCGCCCTGCTTGCGGTTCTCGAGAAGATGGAAACGGCGATCGAACGGCCGCTCGACCGGACTGTCATGGCGCGTCTGGCCGGGGTGAGCCCGCGGCATCTCGACCGGCTTTTCAGGGAGCATCGCGGTGCCGGCTTTCTCGACACCTACCGGGAGATCCGGCTGCGGCATGCCCGCCGGCTCCTGCAGCAGAGCCCGCTCTCTATCCCGGAGATCGCCTACGCCACGGGCTTTTCGAGCCCCGCACATTTTTCGAATGCGTTCAAACGCCTGTTTTCGGAGACTCCGGGAAGCCTGCGCCGCCGCAACGGTTCATGAGCTGACGCTTCTGATCTTGCCTAGTAAGAAAAAAATATTCTCCACAGTTGATGGTCCCGCGACTGCGTGCTAGCATCGTTCCATGCACGAATGGAGGGACTACGCGAATGTGCGGCATTGTTGGTTTGTTTCTGAAAGACAGCAGGCTCGAGCCGCAGCTTGGCGAGCTTCTTTCGGACATGTTGATCACCATGACGGACCGTGGTCCGGACTCGGCCGGGCTGGCCATTTACGGCTCGGCTACCGAGGGGAAGGCGAAGGTGACGATCCAGTCTGCGAAGCCCGAGATTGACTTCGCAGACCTTGAACGGGATCTCGCCGAAGCAGGCGTGCCGGCACGCGTTGCCGTCAAGAGCACCCATGCGGTCGTTGGGATCGCAGCCGCCAGGCTCGCGGATGTGCGTGCCGTTCTCGCCGCCATCCGTCCGGATGTGCGCATCATGGGCGCCGGCGACAGTGTCGAAATCTACAAGGAAGTCGGCCTGCCGAAGGATGTCGTCGCACGGTTCGATGTGCGCTCGATGGGCGGTTCGCATGGCATCGGCCACACCCGAATGGCTACGGAATCGGCCGTGACCACACTTGGCGCACACCCGTTTTCCACCGGGTCGGATCAGTGCCTCGTGCATAACGGATCGTTGTCGAACCATAACAATCTGCGCCGGGAACTGATCCGTGAAGGAATTGCCTTCGAGACGCAGAACGACACGGAGGTCGCTGCCGCGTACCTCACGGCGGAAATGGCCAAGGGTAAGGATCTCGGACAGGCCCTGACCGGCGCGCTCGACGACCTCGACGGTTTCTTTACCTTCGTCGTCGGTACCAAGTCGGGCTTCGGCGTCGTGCGTGACCCGATCGCGTGCAAGCCGGCGGTCATGGCTGAAACGGATCGCTATGTCGCATTCGGTTCCGAATACCGGGCGCTGGTCAACCTGCCAGATATCGAGAGCGCGCGCATCTGGGAGCCAGAGCCCGCGACCGTTTACTTCTGGGATCATCAGAAGGCCGCCTGACGGGTATTTCGGCCCCTTTCCAAGGATTTTTCAAGTATGCCTGTTATTGATCTCGCCACCACGCCGCTGCGTGAATTCAATAGGTCCCTCCATAATATTCAGCAGGGCTCGAACGATCTGTCCTTCGAAGTCGCCAATCCGCGCGGCAGCCATGCGGTCGCCGTCGGGATCGACGGTCCCGTCGTGGTCGATGTGAACGGCTCCGTCGGCTACTATTGCGCCGGCATGAACGACGGCGGAACGGTCAGGGTCCATGGCTCGGCAGGCCCGGGTGTCGCGGAAAACATGATGTCCGGCACAGTCGTCATCGAGGGCGATGCCAGCCAGTATGCGGGCGCGACCGGCCGCGGCGGCCTGCTTGTGATTAAGGGCAACGCGGCGTCGCGCTGCGGCATCTCGATGAAAGGCATCGATATCGTCGTCCATGGAAATATCGGCCATATGTCGGCTTTCATGGGCCAGTCGGGCCACCTCGTCGTGCTCGGCGACGCGGGCGATGCCTTGGGTGACAGCCTCTACGAGGCCAAGCTCTTCGTACGCGGCACGGTCAAGAGTCTCGGCGCCGATTGCATCGAGAAGGAGATGCGTCCGGAGCACCTGCAAAAGCTGGCCGAGCTCCTGGAAAAGGCCGATGTCAAGGATGTCCGTCCGGAAGAATTCAAGCGCTACGGCTCGGCCCGCAAGCTCTACAATTTCAACATCGACAACGCAGACGCGTATTAAAGGCAGGGACCAGTATGAGCTATCACAACCCCTATACCCCGCCGCGCAAGTCCGCGACTTTCGACGACTATACGCTTGCGGAAATCCGCCGTGCGGCTGCGACGGGCATTTATGATATCAGAGGCGCCGGGACGAAGCGCAAGGTTCCGCATTTCGACGACCTTCTCTTTCTCGGTGCATCGATCTCGCGCTATCCGCTCGAAGGCTATCGCGAGAAATGCGACACCTCGGTCGTTCTGGGAACGCGCTTCGCGAAGAAGCCGATCCATCTGAAGATTCCGATCACGATCGCCGGCATGAGCTTCGGAGCGCTCTCCGGCCCCGCCAAGGAAGCACTCGGACGCGGTGCGACGGCTTCGGGAACGTCGACCACCACCGGCGACGGCGGTATGACGGATGAGGAGCGCGGTCATTCTCAGACGCTCGTCTATCAGTACCTGCCGTCGCGTTACGGCATGAACCCGAGGGATCTGCGCCGCGCGGATGCGATCGAGGTGGTGGTCGGGCAAGGGGCCAAGCCCGGTGGCGGCGGCATGCTGCTCGGCCAGAAGATCTCCGACAGGGTCGCCAACATGCGCAACCTGCCGAAGGGCATCGACCAGCGCTCGGCCTGCCGTCATCCCGATTGGACCGGGCCGGACGACCTCGAGATCAAAATTCTCGAATTGCGCGAGATCACCGATTGGGAGAAGCCGATCTACGTCAAGGTCGGCGGTGCGCGGCCCTATTACGACACGGCGCTCGCGGTAAAAGCCGGTGCGGATGTCGTCGTGCTCGACGGCATGCAGGGCGGGACCGCGGCGACGCAGGACGTCTTCATCGAGAATGTCGGCATGCCGACGCTTGCCTGCATTCGGCCGGCCGTCCAGGCGCTCCAGGATCTCGGCATGCACCGCAAGGTACAGCTCGTCGTGTCCGGGGGTATCCGCTCCGGCGCGGACGTCGCCAAGGCGCTGGCGCTTGGAGCCGACGCGGTGGCCATCGGCACCGCGGCGTTGGTCGCCATCGGCGACAACGACCCGCACTGGGAAGAAGAATACCAGAAGCTTGGCACGACGGCCGGCGCCTATGACGACTGGCATGAGGGCAAGGACCCCGCCGGCATCACGACGCAGGACCCTGAACTGATGAAGCGCCTCGACCCGGTCGCCGCCGGCCGGCGGCTGGCCAACTATCTGAAGGTGATGACGCTCGAAGCACAGACCATCGCCCGTGCCTGCGGCAAGAACCACCTCCACAATCTCGAGCCGGAGGATCTGTGCGCGCTGACGATGGAAGCCGCAGCCATGGCCCAGGTGCCGCTTGCGGGAACGAGCTGGTATCCTGGCAAAGGTACCTTTTGATTGAAAGGGTTAAGGGCCGCACTTGAGAGGGTGCGGCCCTTTCGTTTGAAATTGAGTGTCGGAATCCAAAAGGGGAACAAAGTGACACTGGATCTCTCCACATTCGCCCGCGAAAAGGGCGTCAAATATTTCATGATCAGCTACACCGATCTCTTCGGCGGGCAGCGCGCCAAACTGGTTCCCGCAGAGGCGATCGCCGACATGCAGAAGGGCGGCGCGGGCTTCGCAGGCTTTGCCACCTGGTTCGATCTCACGCCTGCACATCCCGATCTCTTCGCTCTCCCGGATGCGTCCGCGGCCATCCAACTCCCCTGGAAGAAGGATGTCGCCTGGGTGGCGGCAGACTGCGTCATGGACGACGCGCCCGTGGAACAGGCACCGCGCGTGGTGCTGAAGAAGCTCGTCGCTCAGGCCGCCCAGGAAGGTCTTCGCGTCAAGACCGGCGTCGAACCGGAGTTCTTCCTGATCTCGCCGGACGGATCGAAGATTTCCGACACGTTCGATACGGCGGAAAAGCCTTGCTATGACCAGCAGGCGATCATGCGCCGCTACGACGTGATCGCCGAAATCTGCGACTACATGCTCGAACTCGGATGGAAGCCCTACCAGAACGACCATGAGGATGCGAACGGCCAGTTCGAGATGAACTGGGAGTATGACGACGCGCTCCGGACCGCCGACAAGCATTCCTTTTTCAAGTTCATGGTGAAGTCGGTCGCCGAGAAGCACGGGTTGCGCGCGACCTTCATGCCGAAGCCGTTCAAGGGTCTGACGGGCAACGGTTGCCATTGCCACATTTCGGTCTGGGATCTGGAAGGCGAAGTGAATGCCTTTGCCGACAGCAAAGCGGAGTTCGGCCTTTCAGCCGAGGGACGCCACTTCCTGGGCGGCATCATGAAACATGCAAGCGCGCTCGCCGCGGTTACCAATCCGACGGTCAACTCCTACAAGCGGATCAACGCGCCGCGCACGATCTCCGGAGCAACCTGGGCGCCCAATTCGGTGACCTGGACCGGCAACAACCGCACCCACATGGTGCGCGTTCCCGGCCCCGGCCGTTTCGAGCTGCGCCTTCCGGACGGCGCCGTTAATCCCTACCTCCTGCAGGCGATCATCATTGCGGCCGGCCTTTCGGGCGTTCGCTCCAAGGCCGATCCCGGCCGTCACTACGACATCGACATGTACAAGGACGGCCATAAGGTAACCGACGCGCCGAAGCTTCCGCTGAACCTGCTCGACGCATTGCGGGAATACAATCGGGACGAGGAGCTGCAGGAGGCCCTGGGACGCGAGTTCTCCGCCGCCTATCTGAAGCTGAAACAGGGCGAGTGGAACACCTATTGCTCGCAATTCACCGAATGGGAGCACCAGACCACGCTCGACGTGTAGCACCAGGGATTTTCCGTCAGCTTGAAAGAACCGGATCGTTTCGCTGTTGAAAGACAGTGAAACGATCTTTGAAACGCCTCGGCCGACGTCCCGGCCGTGACCTGCAGGTCGCTTCAGCTCTTCCGGGCCATCACCGTGCGGATGCGCGCACGGCGGTAGGCGTCGGGGATCGACAGGGCCCAGACGAAAATGCCGCCTGCATGCCGCCCGATGAAGGAGCGGTCCGGTGGCGTCGTCATGTAGGTGATCACCGAAAAGAAAACGACGAAAAAAGCGAAGGCCAGGCCCCGAGCCGCATCGCGCAGGGCGACATGGCCCGCCCCGGGCAGCATCGTGGCCAATATCAGCACGAGATAGGGATTGATCGGCTTGGCCACGGCGGCCTCCTCAGCACTTTGAAACTGCGCACTCCCGGTCCGAAAACCGCTGAATACCTTCTGGAATCGCTCCCGCCGACGGCGGCAGCGAATAAGCGGGCTCATCGTCCGCCAGCGAGCCGCTCAGGGCCTCTGCTTCGGCGATCGTCCGGCGTATCGTCTCGGGCGCAATGGCCGTGATTGAAAACTGCGCCTGCCGCAACAGCAGATGGGCGCCGCGTTGCCCCTGAGCCGCCTGGCGGACCAGCCGCACGCCGCGTGGAGTAATCGCGGCCTCCTTGAGCGTGGGATCGGCAAACAGCTTGCCGAACATGGCTGCGGCGCGTTCGACCTGCCGACGCGAAGCATTGCCGTCGCCGCGCATCAGGAGGGCGGCTTCGCTGGGCGGCGGGATCAACAGATGCGGCATCTCGTGCACGAGCGAGTAGAATTCGGCGCCGGTCGGCCGCGCCAGCGCACCGATCTTCGGCCTGGCACAGGGGCTGGTTTCGAGCAGGGTGAGCTTCAGCCACAGTTGCGGCAATCGTCGGCAGACCAGCGTGTCGGGGACGAGTTCGACCCGTACCTGCCGCCCGTCGTCCAGCCTGCCGGCGAGGATCGGAAAGTGATCTGCGCCGTGGGTTATGCGGGCTCCCGGAAAGTGCCGCGCCGCGTCGTCCAGGAGGCCGCGGCGCGCGGTAATGGCCGCCCGATGGTCGCGGACCGCGCGAACGATCATCCATACGCCGGAAGCTATTGCGAAGGCAGAGAAGGCAATTGTGGTGATCATACGATCGCCCTGGCTTGGTCGCCGGCTTCTGCGCGGGAAGCGCTCCGGACAGTTTCGTGAGGGCGGGCGGCGCGCGCCGAACGGGCAGTGCGCGCCCCTTGAAGGCCGGCGGCTCGCAGGCGCCGCCGGCCCGACCCGATCAATAGCCTTGTGGCTTTGGCCACGGCATCGTGAACTGATCGCCGCGGCGTACGAACTTGTAGCGCCGGAAGTGAAACCACAGCGAAGCCACGATGTAGAAGCACATCATCGCGCTGAGCTGCGTGCCGTAGCCTAGGAACACGGCGAAATAGGCGGTCGAGCACAGAATGAGCAGCACGACCGTGGGTAAAGGATGAAACGGGTGCACGTAGCCGCGCTTGATCTTGCCGAGCGGCCACTTGTTTCGGAACATCACCATGTTGAAGGTCATGAAGGTGTAGCCGAGCAGGCCCGACAGGATCGAGAAGGTCACGACCTGGTCGAGCGGGGCGCCGAGCGCGAAGATAAGCGCGATCGGGACCAGGAATACGATCGCTCGATAGGGCGTGCGGTAGACCGGATGGACGGCACCGAACCAGCTTGGCAGATAACGGTCACGGCTCATGGAGAACCAGGCGCGGGAAGCGTCATTGATGCAGCCGTTGGCGGAGGCGAGCGTGGCGAATGCCGTGCCGACGAAGAGCAGGACCATCAGTCCGGTGCTGCCGGTGACGCGGGCGGCGTCGAACAAAGGCGTGCCGGCTTGGCCGAGATATTCCCACGGCATCAGGCCGGAGCAGATATACCAGGTCATGGTGGCCGCGATCAGCAGCGTCATGATGCCGGCCATCGTGCCGTAGGGAAGCGAGCGGGCAGGAGAGCGCACCTCCTCGGCCGCCTGGCAGGTACCCTCGATACCGAGATAGTACCAGAGCCCGAAATGCAGCGATGCCACGATGCCCACCCAGCCATAGGGTAGCGGATCGGAGGTGATGGCCGAAAAATCGAGCGGCACCGCCGAGGCGCCGAACTGCACCGATACGAACAACGCCACGATTGCAAGGAAGGCGATGGCGGTGATCACCAGGTTGAAGGTCAGGGTCGCGAGCACGCCGCGATAGTTGAGCCACGCCAGGAACATGATGGCGAGAACGATGAAGGGTTGCTGGTTGAGCCCGGCCTGGCCCTGCATTCCGGCCACGGTGTCGAGCAGGAAGCCGACGGTGATGGCGTTGGCGGCTTCGAGCATGGTATAGGCCATCACAAGGAAGAGGCCGACATTGAAGGCCATCAGAGGGCCGACGATGTGCTTGGCCTGAGCGTACTGGCCGCCGGCCGCGGCGACCGTCGAAGTCACTTCCGAGTCGATCATGGCGACGCAGGTGTAGAGCAGGCCGGCCACCCAGCAGGCCAACAGGCCGGCGATCATGCCGCCTTTGCCCACCGAGAAATTCCAGCCCATATATTCGCCGACGAGCACGATGCCGACGCCGAGTGCCCAGACATGTGCAGGCCCGAGCACCCTCAGCAGGCGCAGCCGGTCCGGCTCGGCTGCGGCGGATGTAGTATCGTCCATTTGCCGTCCTCCCCTCAGATCTCGTGGCGCTCTGCCGTCGCCTCGATCTCGCCTTCGCGAGAGGAGATCAGCAGTTCGTTGTCGTACGTGGTGTCGATGCGAACGAGATCGGCGAGCATCAGCACGCCGAACAGCGCCGAAAGCGCCCAGGCCGCGTATTCGAGTATGTCCCACATGGCCGCCGCCTCCCTAGCGTCGCTTCGTGCCGAAGCGTTCTTCGATCACTTCGCGGTATTCCCTGTCGGAAAGCCGGACCACCATCACGAAGTAACCGATGACGAGCACGGCCATGACGACGAGCGAGGCCCAACTGAAGCTATAGTCGAAGCGCGCGGTGATGATGTCGTTGGCGGCCGCCGGATCGGTGATGCCGAGCGCGGCCCACTGCTGCTGCTCGGTGGCGTTCTGGCCGAGCGCTTCCCAGGTCGGATCGGCGATCGGATCGGGCACCTTGGCCGCGCCCGCAAGGCCAAGATAGAGCGGTATGTAGAGGGCTCCGATGGTCAGCACGAGCAACGTGATCACGTCGAAGATCTGGCCTGCAAAGCTCTGTTTCGGAGGTTCGTATGCCATGATGCCTCCTAGCGGCTTTGCGGGCGCATCTCGTCGAGATGCTTGAGATCGAGGCTGTAGATGAAGTGCTTGTCTTCTTCGTAATGGCGCAGCATGGCAATGATGGCGGCTGTGTTGAAGAGCAGCACCAGGCCGCAGGCGACCGTCAGGATGACGGCGATGGCCGGCGTTGCGATGTAGGGCCAAACGGTAAACAGCGCGAAGAGCAGGGTGCACCAGAGGACCACGACGAAGGCCGTAAGGCAGACGCGGTCACGTCTGTGCATTACATCGATACGCTGGCTGAAGCTCGCATCTTCGCCAAGCTTGCTTAGTGTCGCTTCCATTCGCTTTCCTCCTCCAATGGTTCTTCCTCCGGGTAGTTTTTCGTTCCTTGTAACTTGGATGCCGGGAGCCGGCCGTTTTCTGCTTAGAAAAAATATTTGCCTAACAGGAATGTCAGGCAAAGCGAAACCACTGTCAAGTGACGCCGTCCCGACCTGGCCGAGCCCGGGAGATCGAGCGACAGTGAGGCGGGGGCTGACGGAGGCGCGGGCGCATTCCAGCGTGTTCGCGGCCATGCCTCGTCACGCGCAACACATCGGCGGAGCAGGCATAGGCTGCAGCGAGAGTTGATCTTCTACTCAGGGCAGAATACTTCCTCGGCCGCGCGCTTATGGCGTTGTGGAAGACCCAGAAATATTTACTATCAGTAAAAACGAGGCGAGATTGGCATGGGCAGGGAAAACGCGGAAAAGCATCGGAACTCGAAGAAGAACGGCAAAGCGTCCGTGGGCGCCGACGGCGCGCGCAAGACGGCGGCAGAGTTGGCGCGTGTCACGCCGTTCACTCAGGATCCGCATGCCATCCGCGATACTCGTGAAAAGGTGCTGGAAGTCGCGATCGGTCATGAGGTGCGTGCCTTCCGCAAGAAGCTCGGCATTACAGTAGCCGACGTCGCCTCCGCGACCGATATTTCGGTCGGCATGCTGTCGAAGATCGAGAATGGCAACACATCGCCGTCGCTCACGACTTTGCAGACGCTGTCCCGGGCGCTCGGCGTGCCGATCACCGCCTTCTTCCGCCGTTTCGAGGAGGAGCATAGCGCCGTGTTCGTCAAAGCGGGGGAGGGCGTCGACGTCGAGCGGCGCGGCACCCGCGCCGGCCACCAGTACAACCTCCTCGGCCATATCGGATCGAACACCTCCGGCGTCGTCGTCGAGCCTTATCTCATCACGCTGACCGAAGACTCGGACGTCTTTCCGACGTTTCAACACGATGGTCTGGAATTCCTCTACATGCTGGAAGGCGAGGTGGTTTACCGGCATGGCAACAATCTTTACCGCATGACTCCGGGGGATAGTCTGTTCTTCGACGCCGACGCGCCGCACGGGCCGGAAGAACTGACCACGCTGCCGATCCGGTATCTGTCGATCATTTCCTATCCGCGCGGCCGCGGAGAGGACTGAGGAAAGCTTCTGCTCATTTCTTTTCGCCCTACGCGCGATTTTCCGCCAAGCTGCGAAAGGAAAGTTGCCTCAGGAGAAATATATATTCCTGCAGATTGATTTCATCGATCTGCTCTGGTAGCAATTTGCGGCGTCGGCAACGAGGATGGATCGACACCCGTGCGCGCTACGAACGGCGAGGGGAGAGAAATGAACATGCAGAATTTCGTTCTGACCGTATCCTGCAAGTCGACGCGCGGCGTGGTTGCGGCGCTATCGGGATATCTGGCCGAGCAGGGCTGCAATATCGCCGACAGCTCGCAGTTCGACGATCTGGATACCGGCAAGTTCTTCATGCGCACCAGCTTCATCTCGGAGGAGCGGGTTGGCCTTGCGGCTCTCAAGGAAGGGCTGAAACCGATTGCCTCGAAGTTCGAGATGGAGACGGCTCTCCACGAACAGTCCGAGCGCATGAAGGTGCTGCTCATGGTGTCGCGCTTCGGCCATTGCCTGAACGATCTTCTCTACCGCTGGAAGATTGGCGCCTTGCCGATCGACATCGTCGGGGTCGTCTCCAACCACTTCGACTACCAGAAGGTGGTCGTCAACCACGACATCCCCTTCCACTGCATCAAGGTGACGAAGGAAAACAAGCCCAAGGCCGAAGCCCAGCTGATGGACGTCGTCGAGCAGACCGGCGCCGAGCTGATCGTTCTTGCCCGCTACATGCAGGTGCTTTCCGATGCGCTCTGCAAGAAGATGTCGGGGAAGATCATCAACATCCACCACTCCTTCCTGCCGTCGTTCAAGGGGGCGAACCCCTATAAGCAGGCCTATGAGCGCGGCGTGAAGCTGATCGGCGCGACGGCGCATTACGTCACCGCCGATCTCGATGAGGGTCCGATCATCGAGCAGGATATCGCCCGCATCACCCATGCGCAGTCGGCCGAGGATTACGTCTCGATCGGCCGCGACGTCGAAAGCCAGGTGCTGGCCCGCGCCGTGCACGCCCATATCCATCACCGCTGCTTCATCAACGGCAACCGCGTCGTCGTCTTCCCGCCGAGCCCGGGTTCCTACGCGTCGGAACGGATGGGCTGAGGCCGATAGAAGCCGAAACCGGCTTACTCCCACGCCCCATTACCGCCCATCGCATCAGAGCCGGAAGCCGCACCAACTCCCGCGAATCCCCGCCTTAACCACGCGACAAAAATAATCGGGCCCGCTTGCTTCCCTGCGGAATACTGAATATATTCAGGAAATAAATATTCCGTATGGGAAAAAAAGAGGGAACGAAATGGCTTTATCTTGGCGTTTCTCCGCCTTGGCGGATCGGCATCGCGCTCTCGGATCGAAACTGGAGGACTGGAGCGGCATGGGAACCGCCTGGACCTACGAGAAGGACATGTCCGAAGAGCATGTCGCGATCCGCACGAAGGCCGGGATCATGGACGTTTCCGGCCTGAAGAAGGTGCACCTGGTCGGTCCGCATGCCATCGCCGTGCTCGACTACATCACCACCCGCGACATGACGAAGATCTATCCCGGACGCTCCGTCTATGCCTGCATGCTGAACGATCGCGGTCATTTCACCGACGACTGCATCGTGTACCGCACCGGCCCGAATTCCTGGATGCTGGTCCACGGCTCCGGCTCCGGCTACGAGGAGATCGTGAAGCAGGCCGCAGGCCGGAATTGCGCAGTCCTGTTCGACGACGATCTGCATGATCTTTCGCTGCAGGGCCCGCTTGCGGTCGACTATCTCGCAAAACATGTGCCGGGCATCCGCGACCTTAAATATTTCCACCACATGCAGACGACGCTCTTCGGCGCTCCCGTCATGATCTCACGCACCGGCTATACCGGAGAGCGTGGTTATGAAATCTTCGTGCGCGGGCAGGATGCGGTGATGATCTGGGATCGCATCGTCGCGGAAGGCAGGGAGATGGGCGTCATCCCCTGCTGTTTCAGCGTGCTCGACATGCTGCGGGTCGAAAGCTACCTGCTCTTCTATCCTTACGACAATTCGCAGATGTATCCGTTCGCCGACCAACCGCCCGGCGACAGCCTCTGGGAACTCGGCCTCGATTTCACCGTCAGCCCCGGCAAGACAGGCTTCCGCGGAGCAGAGGAGCATGCGCGCCTGAAAGGCAAGGAACGCTTCAAGATCTTCGGCATGCTGATCGATGCCGACGGGCCGGCGGATCTCGGCGACGAAGTCTATGCCGAGGACAGGAAGGTCGGTGTAATCACCTGCCCGAGCTATTCGACGCTGACGAAGAAATCCATGGCGATTGCCCGTTTGGACGTCGACAAAGCCGTCCAGGGCGTGAAGCTCGAGGTGCGCGGCAAGAACCTCAACGCCAGGGCGATCGCCCACACGCTGACCTTCGACGATCCGGAGAAGAAGAAGAGGACGGCCGTGGGTTAGGGGAGGCGGCCATGCTTGTCGAAGGCATTAAGAGCCGTCCGGTCTATACGGGACTTTCCATTCAGCCGCGCGCCCGGCGGCACATCTTCGCCCTGGAAGGGGAGGGCGCCCATGCCCTCCTCGACAGGAAGCCGGTACTCGACGACACGGCGCTGTCCCGCAGCGAGATCCTCTATGTCGCGCGCGGCTCGCAGAGCAAGGGAAACGGCGAGGCGCTGCGCGCGCTTGGCGCCCATATGTTCTTCGCAGCCCCGACGATCGCGACGCTGCTCTTCCGCCTCAGGGGCACGCTGACGGCCGCCCATATGGGGACGCGGCTTTATATCGCCGGCACGGAGGGCTTTATCGGCCAGGCGATGATGGTGGCGCTCGATCACGGCATGGACCATGCCTCGATCATCACCGAACACCGCGGCTCGCTGGCGCGCCGCGTGCAATGTGTCCACTGCAAAGGCGTCACCGAGGACGTCACCCACAGCCCCTTTCCCTGCGGCCATTGCGGTCTGCAGCTTCTCGTGCGCGACCATTACTCGCGGCGCCTCGGCGCCTTCCAGGGCGTCAATGTCGATGCGGAAGAACCCGGCAGCGCGCCTGATCCGGAGGAGTTGTTCCTGTGAGCGGTGGTACTGAAATTCCCGTCCGAGTGACCCGGGTGACGCCGGTCGCTCATCGCATCAAACGCTTCCGTTTCGAGCGCCTCGACGGCCGACCGATGCCCTATTTCTCCGGTGGCGCCCACGTCATCGTTTCGATGAACGACAATGGTCACGTCCGGCGCAATGCCTATTCGCTGATGTCGGCACCATATGATTGTTCGGCCTACGAGATCAGCGTGCTGCATGTCGAGGATTCCCGCGGCGGCTCGTCCTTCATGCACGAGAAGGTGCGCGAAGGCGACGAAATGAAGGTCTCCCATCCCGTCAACCTGTTTCAGCCGGACTGGCGCGGCCGAAAGCATTTGCTGATTGCCGGCGGCATCGGGATCACGCCCTTCATCGCCATGATGGAGCAGTTTTCCCGCGAGGGCGCCCGTTTCGAAATGCATTATGCCATTCGAACGCGCGACCGCGGCGCTTACTGCGAGGACCTCGTCGCCCGCTACGGACCGCATCGGGTGAAGATCTATTGCGATGCCGAAGACAATCGCATTCCGCTCGCCCGCTTGCTCGACAGCCAGCCGCTCGGCACGCATCTCTATGTCTGCGGTCCCGCGGGCATGATCGACGGCGTACTCAAGACCGGGCTTGAGGCCGGCTGGCCGGAGCAGAACCTGCATTCCGAGCGCTTTCTGTCCTCCCAGCCCGGCAAACCCTTTTCGATTGAGCTGACGCGCTCCGGCAAGACCGTCCATGTGGGTCATCACGAGAGCATGCTGGAGGCGATCGAGGCGGCCGGCATCGATGCGCCCTTTCTCTGTCGCGGCGGTGCCTGCGGGCAGTGCGAAACGACGGTCGCCCTCTGCGACGGCAAGCTGCTGCATAACGACGTCTATCTGACCGACGAAGAAAAGGCTTCCGGCCGAAAGGTGATGCTCTGCGTCTCCCGGTTCGAGGGAAAGGCTTTGCATCTCGACCTGTAGAGGCCGTTCCAGGAAAACCGTCCAACAGTTTTCCGCCCAGAAATGCGTGGTTTCAAACACTTGGATCGTTCGACGAAACGATCAATCGGGCCGACCAAGAGGAGAACGGGCATGGCAATCGCCTTCAAGCAGGAAACCTTCCGGGACGATTTCAGCTATCGCAACAGTCCGGAAAACATCCGGCGCTTTCCGTTTCCCTTCGACCGCGACGAATACATGTACGCGGTGAACATGGAACCGCACGTGAAGGGGCAGAAGGGCACCGCCTTCGAAAGCCTGATCGACGTCGATGAGCACTACGTCGCCGAGATGCAGGATCGGGCTCTGGTTCTGAAAGAGGACCCGCTGCGCTACCAGGCGTTGCCACACATGATGACGGCACAATGGGATACCCTGGAACTTCTGATGGAGGAGCAGGCCGCCGGCTTTCCCGAACATTTCACGCTCACCAGGAACGGCGATCAATGGCGCTGGATCAACCGGCCGCTCGGCATCGACGACACCTTCACCTTCGGCGATCGCTCGACGCTTCCCTATGAACCGCTCGAATACATCACCCGCCAGGCGCAGGGGGATTTCTGCATCGTCGACCAGCGCGACGGCAATCTCTGGATGGATGCCGGAATGGTGACGACCCAGGCCGACTGGTCGCTCGATTTCGACATCGGCATGAACTTCATGGAATGGCACGGCCCGGTGCCGCTCGCTCATCAGATGGGCGTCTTCGACCGCGCCCTTAAATTCCTCCTGAATCTGCAGCAGGGCAAGCCTACGCGCCGTTTCAACTGGACGATGACGATCAATCCGCGCCTCGATACCAGCCCGGAAAACTACCATAAATGGGGTCCGGACCGCGCCACGGTCACGCCAGAAAACGTCGGCGAGAAGGTGCATTTGCGCGTCGAGGTGCAGAGCCTGTGGCGCCTGCCGCGCTCGAACGCCATCCTCTTCGTCATCCGCTGCTATCTGATGAATATGAATGAGCTCGTGACGGTCCCGAAATGGGCGCGCCGCTTTCCGCGCGTGCTCAGCACGCTGCCGCCGGAACTCATCGATTACAAGGGCCTGACGCGCTATCGCCAGACCACGATCGACTGGCTTACGAAATTCGACGACGGCGCGCCGACCAGTCCCGGCACATTCCCGGATTGACGCCGCTTCCAGCGCCAAGACGACTGCATGCAATTGCAACTTCCACAAATCAAGGGGAATGCGTCATGACAAGAGTTGCCGTCATCGGTGCCGGTCCATCGGGCCTCGCCCAGTTGCGGGCCTTCCAGTCGGCCGCCCAGAAGGGTGCCGAGATTCCGGAGATCGTCTGCTATGAAAAGCAGTCCGACTGGGGAGGGCTGTGGAACTACACCTGGCGCACCGGACTGGACGAATATGGAGAGCCGGTGCATGGCAGCATGTATCGCTACCTCTGGTCTAACGGTCCGAAGGAGTGCCTGGAATTCGCGGACTACACCTTCGAGGAGCATTTCGGCAAGCCGATCGCCTCCTATCCGCCGCGCGCGGTGCTGTGGGATTATATCAAGGGCCGTGTGGAGAAGGCGAATGTGCGCGACTGGGTGCGTTTCAATACCCCGGTGCGCATGGTGCACTTCGACGAACAGACGAAGAAGTTCACGGTTACCGCTCATAACCGCCTCGAAGACCGCATGTATGACGAGGAATTCGACTATGTGGTCGTTGCGAGCGGCCACTTCTCGACACCGCACGTCCCTTATTTCGAAGGCGTGAAAACCTTCAACGGCCGCGTTCTGCACGCCCACGATTTCCGCGATGCGCTGGAATTCAAGGGTAAGGACGTTCTCATTGTCGGCCGGAGCTACTCGGCAGAGGATATCGGTTCGCAATGCTGGAAGTATGGGGCGAAATCGGTGACGACGAGCTACCGCTCAAAGCCGATGGGCTTCAACTGGCCGGAAAACTTCGAGGAACGGCCGCTACTGACGAAGCTCGAAAACAAGACGGCCCGTTTCGCGGACGGCTCGACAAAGGAAGTGGACGCGCTGATCCTGTGCACCGGCTATCAGCACCATTTTCCGTTCCTGCCCGATGAACTCAGGCTCAAGACCGCCAACCGCCTTTGGGCCGACCATCTCTACAAGGGCGTGGTCTTCGACAAGAATCCGCAGCTCTTCTACATCGGCATGCAGGATCAGTTTTACACCTTCAACATGTTCGACGTGCAGGCCTGGTGGGCGCGCGACGTCATGATGGGCCGCCTCGAGCTGCCGCCGGAAGAGGAGCTGAAGGCCAATTTCGACATGTGGCGCGCCCGCGAGGAAACGCTCGAACATGCCGAAGAGATGATCTGGTATCAGGGCGACTACGTGAAGGAACTGCTCGCCGAAACCGATTATCCGAGCTTCGATATCGAAGGGGTCAACCGGACCTTCATGAAGTGGGAGCACCACAAGGCGGAAAACATCATGGGTTTTCGCGACAATGCCTATCGGTCGCTGATGACGGGCAATATGTCGCCAAAGCATCACACGCCTTGGGTGGAAGCGCTTGACGACTCCCTGGAGGAATATCTGCGCGCGTGACGATCTTCGCCTCGGTGTATGCCCTTCCCACCTGTGGGAGGGGCAAAATCGCGCCTGCGCGTCCGAGGTACACACTTTTCGTGGAAGTGCTTCAAGGCCTGTTGAGATTCGGGCCACCCGCCGCCGCTTGTTCGATTTCCTCATTCCTGTGCTTGTCACAGGAATCCAGTCAGACCAGGTCCTTGGGCTGAAAGAGCTCTTCTCGCGCCGCAGACGCGGCGCTGCTCTCATCCCTGTGACAAGAACAGGGATGAGGACGGAGGAGAGGTTGCAGTCCTCCTAAAAGTCGCTGTAATCCTTCGAGCTGCTGCATGTTTTGTCCATTGATCGGCTACGATCAAAGGACACATGCAATGGCGTGCGGTCGGTACTCAAGGAGTTCAAGGGCATCGCCATGCGTGCCGACAAAACCGACCAGAGCTTCAACGCCATTATCCATCTTGCTGCAGCCGTCATAAACTCAAAATGAATCTCAACAGGCCTTAGTCTAGAGAGGATTACCCAAATCGGTTCAGGAGCGCGGCCGCTTCTTCTGCGGATCGTAGTGCGACAGCGGCACGACGACTGCGGGCAGGCGCTTCTGATGACCGTCGAGCTTGCCGATCTCCACCTGCGTGCCGACCGTCGCATGCGTAACGTCGATCCGGGCAAGCGCGATCGTCTTGCCGAGGACCGGTGAACGGGTGGCACTGGTGATGACGCCGATCTGTGCGCGTCCGACATGCACGCAGTCGCCGTGGCCGACCGCCTCGTTCGCCTGTATGTCGAGGCCGACCATCAAGTGGCGCGGGTTTTCCTTGCGGCGGATCAGCGCTTCGCGGCCGATGAAATCGTCCTGCTTGGACTTCAGCGGCACCGTGAAGCCGATACCGGCCTCGAACGGGTCGGTCTGATCGTCGAAGTCGTAATGAGCGAAGATCAGGCCGGCCTCGATGCGAACCATGTCGAGCGCTTCCAGCCCCATCGGCCTCAGCCCATGCGGCTCGCCGGCCCGCCAGACCGCGTCGAAAACGGTCAGGGCGTCTTTGGGATGGCAGAATATCTCATAGCCGAGCTCGCCGGTATAGCCGGTGCGCGAGACGACGACGGGGGCGCCCTCGAAGCCTCCGATGCGACCGACTGCGAAGCGGAACCATTCGAGCTCACCGATCGTGGGCTGACGCGGTCCCGTCCAGACGGTCTCCTTGAGGATGTCGCGGCTCTTCGGGCCCTGAACGGCAATATTGTGCATCTGGTCGGTCGAGGAGCGCACCCAGGCCTTGAAGCCTTTCTTCTCCGCCTGTTCTCGCAGCCATATGCCGCTGTAATCGTCGCCGCCGATCCAGCGGAAGTTCCTGTCGCCGAGACGGAAAAGGGTGCCGTCGTCGATCATGCCGCCATGCTCGTAGCACATGGCGGAATAGACGACCTGCCCGGTCGAAAGCTTGCGCACGTCGCGTGTCAGGCAATATTGCAGCAATTCCTCGGCATCCGGACCCGTGACCTCGAACTTGCGCAACGGCGAAAGATCGATGACTGCCGCGCGTTCCCGGCAGGCCCAGTATTCCTCGACCGGTCCCGCCGACGAAAACCGGTTCGGCAGCCAATAGCCGCGATATTCAGCGTAGTCTCGCGTCAGCGCGGAAAAGCGGGGGTGAAAAGCGGTTTCACGCGTCAGTTCGGGCTCGGCATCGGGTGTCATGCGATAGGCTACCGCTCGTGAGAATTGCTCTTTTCCGGAAAAGGTCCGGACGTGAATGTCGGTCGGATTCCAGCCGTTTGCCGCGTCGATATCGTCTGGGCAGGAGGAGGAGACGCAGACAAGGTCGGTCAGGGCTCGCATCAGCACGTAGTCGCCCGGACGCGACCAGGGCTCATCGAGATAGAGCTGATTGTTGTTGTCGATATTGGTGTTGTAGAAATAGTTGAGCGCTTCCCAGCCTTTGCGGCCGGGGATGCCATAAGGCGCAAGCGCCGCGTTGAAATTGTCCGTACAGTTGACGTGGCCGGGATAGCCCATGTCATCGTAATAGCGCGAATTGCAGGCGGTGGCGAAAGCGTCGTGACGGCCAACCGTGTCCTGTACGATCTCCACCAGCGGCTCGAAATCGCGATCGAAAGCCTTGGAGGGGAGGCCCGGCGCCGGATAGCTGCGCCCGAGCAGGGTACGGGTGACGGTCGAGTCGAGAGCAAGGTCGAGGCCCTTGTCGATCTTGCGTGCGGCAAATGCCTGAAAGTCCGTGCACTGGCGGCCATAGACGTCGATGATCTGTATGAAATCTCCGGCTCGCACGAAATACGCCGACGCGGTTGCAGCCTTGATGCGGATGTCCTCGATCGGATCTGCCAGCGGCTCCGGCAAGGCGGAGGAATAGTCGCGGACCACCCTGCTGCGGCGGACCTTGATCTCAATGGGTGTTGCCGTGTCCTGTGCCTCGGGCGACATCGCCTCTGCAGGTGCGGCAACGATCAGCAGCCCCTTCAGCGCGATCGTGAATTCGACCCTGCTGCCCGGCGTGGACCGTTCCCCGAAGATGCGCACGGCGCCGGCCGTGGCCAGATCCGCACCGCGGCGCCGAAGCGCGCTGCGAATACGCAGCGCGCCCGCCTCTTCGCGGGAGAGAATGGTCTTGAGGCCATCGGCGGCATTGGTGAACGCCGCGCCGAGGCCTGCCGCCTGGAAGCGGCCGCTTTCGTCAACGAAGGAAAGTTCGCATGCCTGGCCGCCCTCGGCATCGGTGACCGTCACCAGGTCTCCCGCTTCGACGCGTAGGACCAGTGAGCCGCCACCCTTGCATCGGTATCGTTCCGTGTCCTTCGGCAGCGCCGGAATGCCCGGATAGCGGATGATGCTCGCCGAAACCGGCCTCCCCCCAAGCATCCCAGGATGGCGAACTTCCATATCACCCTCGCGGCCGAATGTTGGGCCCTGCCCGGGATCATGCTGGCAAAATACCCCACCGAAGTAAAGGAGATATATTGACTATGAAGAAACATTCTTCACTATGCATAAACGGCCGGATCTGAATTCAATGCATAAATGGGTGACCAAAAACATCGGGCCGGCTGCCGTGGGAGGCATGTTCAGGGAGACGTATCGAAGAACACGTCCGGAACAATTAAAAGGGGAATTCAGCAATGACAGATGTGGTGAACGCCGGCATTGCTGCCGGCACCGAGGGAAAGCTTATACGCGCGCTCGATTGGAAGGGCGCTTTCTGGGTGGCAGCTGGCGTGCCGCCGCTCGTGCTTTTCTCCATCGGCGGCATTGCCGGCACGACCGGCAAGCTGGCCTTTGCGGTCTGGATCATTTCGATGATCATGGGCTTCCTGCAATCCTTCACCTATGCGGAAATCGCCGGGATGTTCGCCAACAAGTCCGGCGGCGCCTCCGTCTATGGAGCGACCGCATGGCTGCGCTATTCGAAATTCATCGCTCCGCTTTCCGTCTGGTGCAACTGGTTCGCGTGGTCGCCGGTGCTTTCGCTCGGCTGCGTGATCGCCGCGGGTTATATCCTCAACGCCCTCTTCCCGATTCCTGCGGTGGATTCGCAGGCGGTGCTCGACTGGATCGGCGCCCATGCCGCCTCCGTCAGCGCCGATAACCCCCGTGTCGCCGAGTATATCGCGGCCCATGCCGGCACCGCGCCGGAAGATGCCGTCAAGGCGGTTCTCGCAGCCGACGGCGTAGCGGCGCTGACGCCTATGATCCGCAACTGGTCGCTGGTCAGCTTCAGCATTCCCTTCCTCGCCACGGCCAATATCAACGCCACATTCCTGATCGGCGGCATCCTGATGCTGATCATCTTCGCGATCCAGCATCGGGGCATTGCCGGGACGGCCAGCGTTCAGAAGTGGCTCGCTATGCTCGTCCTCATTCCCTTGCTGATCATCGGCATCTATCCGATCGTCAGCGGCCATATCGTTGCCTCCAACGTCACCGGCCTCGTGCCTCCGACGGTGGCCTATTCCGGCGAGGACGGCACCTGGAGCAATGGCGGCTGGACGCTCTTTCTCGGCGGTCTCTATATTGCCGCCTGGTCGACTTACGGGTTCGAAACGGCGGTCTGCTATACGCGCGAACTGAAGAACCCCCGGACCGATACCTTCAAGGCCATCTTCTATTCCGGCCTCGTCTGTTGCCTGTTCTTCTTCCTCGTACCCTTCGCCTTCCAGGGCGTGCTTGGCCATGCCGGCATGCTGGCGCCCGGCATCATCGACGGCACGGGTGTGGCCGAGGCGCTCGGCGGCCTGATCGGCGCCGGCCGTATCGTCACCCAGCTTCTCGTCGTCCTGATGATTCTCGCGCTCTTCCTGGCCATCATGACGGCGATGGCCGGCTCCTCGCGCACGCTTTACCAGGGTTCGAAGGACGGTTGGCTGCCGAAATATCTCGACCATGTGAACGAGAACGGCGCGCCGACCCGGGCCATGTGGACCGACTTCGCTTTCAATCTGTTCCTGCTTGCCATCGCCTCGGATGTCGGCGGCTACTTCTTCGTGCTCGCCGTCTCCAATGTCGGCTACATCATCTTCAACTTCCTGAACCTCAACTCCGGCTGGATCCACCGTATCGACTCCGCCCATATCGAGCGGCCCTGGAAGGCGCCTACCTGGCTGATTGGCCTGAACACCGTGCTGGCCTTCGTCAACGCGCTCTTCCTGGGTGCCGGCGCTAAGGTCTGGGGCTACTCCAATGCGCTGTGGGTCGGTTTCATCTTCGCCGCGCTGATCCTGCCGGTCTTCGCCTATCGCCATTATTTTCAGGATCGCGGCAGGTTCCCGCTCGAAGCCATGGAGGACCTCGGTCTCTCCGGACAGAACCTCGGGGTCAGGAAAGCGGGCATGTTACCCTATCTGGCGCTCGGCGCAGGCCTCGCCATCGTGCTGTTCGCCAACTGGTTCTTCCAGCTGCCGGCCTGAACTGGGGGGCAGCGGCACGCTCTGCATCGGATCGAAACATGGAAAAAGGCCCGCTTCGGCGGGCCTTTCGTGATCGTATGTCCGGCCGCGGAAATGGGTCTTTCAGACATTGTCGCCTTCGGTCGATGTTCCCTGTGCCGTGCCGGCGCTGCCGGCGCCCCATTTCCAGCCACTGATCGACGGCATGTCCTCGCCGCATTTTTCGATATGGTGCCTGTGGTCGATCAGCCGCTCGTGGATCGCCTGCTTGAAATATGCGGCGCGGGCGCCGAGTTGCGGCAGCCGGTCGATGACGTCCTCGACCAGATGGAACCGGTCCAGATGGTTGAGCACCACCATGTCGAAGGGCGTCGTCGTCGTCCCCTCTTCCTTGTAGCCGCGGACATGCAGATTGGCATGGTTCGTGCGGCGATAGGTGAGGCGGTGGATCAGCCAGGGATAGCCATGGAAGGCGAAGATGATCGGCTTGTCCTTGGTGAACAGGGCGTCGAAGTCGCGGTCCGGCAGGCCGTGCGGGTGCTCCCCCGACGGCTGCAGCTTCATCAGATTGACCACGTTGATCACCCGCACCTTCAATTCCGGCAGGTGCTCGCGCAGCAATTGCACTGCGGCAAGCGTCTCCAGCGTCGGAACATCGCCGCAGCATGCCATGACCACGTCCGGCTCGCAGCCTTTGTCGTTGCTTGCCCATTCCCAGATGCCGAGGCCTTCGGTGCAATGCTTCACCGCCTGGTCCATGGTTAGCCATTGCGGAGAGGGCTGCTTGCCGGCAACGACGACGTTGATGTAGTTGCGGCTCCTCAGGCAATGGTCCGTCACCGACAGCAGCGTATTGGCGTCCGGCGGCAGATAGACGCGGATGATGTCCGCCTTCTTGTTGACCACGTGGTCGATGAAGCCGGGATCTTGATGGCTGAAGCCGTTATGGTCCTGGCGCCAGACATGCGAGCTCAGGAAATAGTTCAAGGAAGCGATCGGGCGCCGCCACGGGATTTCGTTGCAGACCTTCAGCCATTTGGCGTGCTGGTTGAACATCGAGTCGATGATGTGAATGAAGGCTTCGTAGCAGGAAAAGAAGCCGTGGCGTCCGGTAAGCAGATAGCCTTCGAGCCAGCCCTGGCATTGATGCTCGCTCAGGACCTCCATCAGCCGCCCGTCCGGCGACAAATGGTCGTCTTCCGGATAGATGTCCGCCATGAAACAGCGATCCGTGACCTCGAGCACGTCCTGCCAGCGGTTCGAGTTGTTTTCGTCCGGACTGAACAGGCGGAAGTTCCCGGACTTCAGGTTGAGCTTCATCACGTCGCGCAGATAGCTGCCCATCACGCGGGCCGACTCGGCCGTGGCCGTTCCCGGGCTCTGAACCGAAACCGCATAATCGCGGAAGTCGGGCATCTTCAGGTCGCGCAGCAACAGCCCGCCATTGGCATGCGGATTGTCGCTCATCCGGCGGCGGCCCGTTGGGGCAAGTTCCGCCAGTTCCGCCATCAGCCGCCCTTCGCCGTCGAAAAGCTCCTCCGGCCGATAGCTCTTCATCCAGCCTTCGAGGATGCGGACATGCTCCGGCTTGTCCATGTCTCCCATCGGCACCTGATGCGATCGCCAGTAATCCTCGCATTTCTTGCCGTCGATTTCGGCCGGGCAGGTCCAGCCCTTGGGTGTGCGGAAGACGATCATGGGCCAGGCAGGGCGTTTCAGATTGCCGTTGACCCGGGCGTCGGCCTGAATGCGCCTGATATCGGCAAGCGCGCTATCGAGCGCGCCTGCCAGCTGCTGGTGCACGTCTGCGGGGTCATGACCTTCGACGAAAAGCGGCGCATAGCCCGTGCCCTCGAAGAATTTCTGCAGCTCCTCTCTGGGAATGCGTGCGAGAAAGCAGGGATTGGCGATCTTGTATCCGTTGAGGTGCAGGATGGGCAGGACGCACCCGTCGCGCGCCGGGTTCAGGAACTTGTTGCCGTGCCAGCCGGTCGCGAGCGGACCCGTTTCGGCTTCCCCGTCGCCCACGACGCAGGCGACGATCAGCTCCGGATTGTCGAAGGCGGCACCGTAGGCATGGCTCAACGCGTAGCCGAGCTCGCCGCCCTCGTGAATGCTGCCAGGCGTTTCCGGCGCGACATGGCTCGGGATGCCGCCGGGGAAGCTGAACTGCTTGAACAGCTTCCGCAGGCCCTCGGCGTCCTGGCTGATGTCCGGATAGACCTCGCTATAGGTGCCCTCCAGATAGGCGTGGGCGACGAGCGAGGGCCCGCCATGCCCGGGCCCGATGACATACATCATCTCGAGATCGTCGCGCTTGATCAGCCGGTTCAGGTGGACATAGAGCATGTTCAGGCCCGGCGACGTACCCCAATGGCCGAGAAGCCGCGGCTTGATGTGCTCCCGCTTCAGCGGCTCGCTGAGAAGCGGATTGTCGAGCAGGTAGATCTGGCCGACGGAGAGATAGTTCGACGCCCGCCAGTAGGCGTCCATCCGCCGAAGTTCATCTGCGGAGAGCGGATTGGCGGATAATGGATTTTGGCCGGAAACGTCACCTGCCGTCCTGGGGGAAGTCATGTATTCCTCCTGAAGCGAGAGCTCGGATAGCGACGGCGCAACGAGCTGCCGAAGCTGCCGCTGCAGAATCTATGGCGGTGCCGCGCCAGGGCAATGCCGAGCAGCGGCGGGGATTGAGAACCGTGGTCTTGCGGACCGTTTCCTTACCCCGGCAACTTCGCCGCCGCATGACGCCCGCCCTGATAGCGCACGCCCTCCGAAGGCGCCTCCTCACGCTCTTCAATCGCGTGCCGGTAAGGTTCGCTGCTGTCCTGCGGGCGCCAGCCGAGGAAATCCGCATGCCCGTTTGACCACCAGACGTCACGATTGGCGGAGACGCCGTAGAGCACCAGATGGCCGATTTTCGGGGCAACGAGAAGCCCGCGCACAAGCGCCAGGAAGTCGCGCGGGCTCAGCCAGGTGGAGAGCATGCGGCGGTTCGTGGGTTCGGCAAAGCAGCTGCCGATCCTGAGGCAGGCGGTTTCCATGCCGTATTTGTCGAAATAGAGCCGGGAAAGATCCTCGCCGAAGCACTTGCTCACGCCGTAAAGGCTGTCCGGCCGCCGCGGCGACAGGTGGTCGAGCGTCTCGCCGACGGGATGGAAGCCGGTCACATGATTGGTGCTCGCAAAGAGAACGCGGTTCACGCCGGCCTTTCGCGCCGCCTCGTAGAGATTGTAGGTGCCGAGGATGTTGGCCTGAAGAAGAGCGTCGAAGTCGGACTCCACCGAGATCGCACCGAGATGCAGGATCGCATCTGAGCCGCGCACGAGTCGGTCGACCGCCTCGCGCTCGGCGAGGTCGCAATGCACGACTTCCTCGCCTTCTCCGGCGGGAGAAAGCGTGGCGACATCCGAAAGGCGCAGAACATCGGCGCAGCCCTTCAGTCCCTCGCGGGCATAGCGGCCGAGGGCGCCTGCGGCCCCGGTTATCAATAGTCTCGTCGTCATGCTTACAACCTGCTTCGCACGGATCATGATGACTTCGGCTCTAATGACCAGTCGTCACCGTGATCAATGAATCTCGGGTTCGGGCAGCTTATGGGGCGATTGCAGGAAGGTGAAGTCGCAGCCTTCCGGTGCCTGCTGGATATTCTCCGCATGCATCTTCAGATAGCCCCTGGAATAATCGCGCTCCGGCGGACTCCATTCGGCGAGCCGGCGTTCGATCTCGGCCTGGTCGACCTCGAGCGTGATCGTGCGGCGATCGACGTCGAGCGCGATGATGTCGCCGTTGCGGACCGCTGCCAGCGGGCCGCCGACATAGGCCTCCGGCGCCACGTGGAGGATGCAGGCGCCGTAGCTGGTGCCGCTCATCCGGGCGTCGGAAATGCGCACCATGTCGCGCACGCCCTCTTTTAAAAGCTTCTTCGGGATCGGCAGCATGCCCCATTCCGGCATGCCCGGTCCCCCGACCGGCCCGGCATTGCGCAGGATCATCACCGTGTCGGCTGTGACGTCGAGATCCTCGTCGTTCACCGCTCTCATCATAGCGTCGTAATCGTCGAAGACGAGGGCCGGACCGCGGTGTTCGAGCAGGGCAGGGTCGGCCGCCGCGGGCTTCATCACGCAGCCCTGCGGCGCGAGGTTGCCTTTGAGAATTGCCGTGCCGCCGCGCGCGGCAACCGGCCTGTCCAGCGGTCGGATCACTTCCGGCAGATGGACCTCGGCCTCGTCGAGAGCGCCGCCGATCGTGCCGATCACATTGCGTTCCCCGGTATGCAGGAGCGGCTTCAATTGTTTCCAGAGCGCGATCAGACCGCCGGCATAGTAGAAGTCCTCCATCAGGAATTCACCGGTCGGCCGGATGTTGCAGAGAACCGGGACTTGGGCCGATACGCGGTCGAAATCATCGAGCGTCAGAGGAACGCCGCAGCGCCGCGCGATCGCGATAAGATGGATCATCGCATTGGTCGAGCCGGCCATCGCCATGTGCACCGCGAGCGCATTCTCGAATGCCTTCGCCGTCATGATGTCGGACGGCTTCAGGTCCTCGAAGACCATCTCGACGATGCGCGCGCCGGAAAGCGCCGCCATTCGCGCATGGCCGGCATCCGCCGCGGGGATGGCGGAGGCGCCGGGCAGGGAAAGCCCCAGCGTGTCGGCCAGCGCCGTCATGGTCGAGGCCGTGCCCATCGTCATGCAGGTGCCGAAGGAGCGGGCGATACCGCGCTCCATTTCGCTCCATTCGTTCTCGGTGATGCGGCCGGCTTCCTTTTCCGCCCAGTATTTCCAGACGTCCGATCCGGAACCCAGCATCCGGCCGCGATAATTGCCGCGCAGCATCGGCCCGGCCGGCACGAAGATCGTCGGCAGGTCGACCTGGATCGCTCCCATGATCGTTCCCGGCGTAGTCTTGTCGCAGCCGGCAAGCAGTACGACGCCATCGACCGGATGCGAGCGGATGAGCTCCTCCACCTCCATCGCCAGGAAGTTGCGGTAGAGCATCGTCGTCGGCTTCACATAGGTCTCTGCCAGCGACATGGCGGGCAGCTCGATCGGGAAGCCGCCCGCCTGCCAGACGCCGCGCTTGACCTCCTCCGCCCGAGTCCTCAGATGCGCGTGGCACGGATTGATGTCGCTCCAGGTATTGATGATCGCGATGACGGGCTTGTTTGCGAGTTCCGCATGGTCGTAGCCCATCTGATAAAGGCGGGATCTGTGGCCGAAGGCGCGAAGGTCCTTGACGCCGAACCAGCGAAAGCTTCGAAATTCCTCCGGCTTCTTGCGCCCGGTCATCGGCAGCCTCCTTTGCATTTGCGGGTGGGTCGGCTAGATTGCGCCTGTACAGAAAAATGACAGGTGAAGGCAGACCCTTGAACGACGTAACGTTGAAACTGAAACCGGCGCGGCGGGAGCGGCTTGCCGATGTTCTCTACGGGCAAATTCTCGAGCAGATCGCCAGCGGCCAGATGGCCGAGGGAGCCAAGCTGCCGTCCGAAGCGCATATCTGCCGCGACTTTCAGGTTTCCCGTCCGGTCGTGCGAGAGGCGCTGATGCGGCTGCAGGCCGATGGCCTCGTGGTTTCGCGCCAAGGCATCGGCACCTTCGTGAAATCGCGTCCGTCCGACAAGCTCACCAGTCTCGCCGCCTCGGCCGAGATCGCGATCTATCTCCGGGCCTTCGAGCCCCGGCTCGCGCTCGAGACGGAATGCGCGGGGCTTGCCGCGATGCGCCGGACCAAGGCTCAGCTCAACCAGATCGGCGAGGCGCTGGCGGCCCTGGAAGGCGCCTTCGCGCGCGGGGAAACCGGATGGGAAGAGGACTTCGCCTTTCACCACGCCGTCGCGGAAGCTGCGGGCAACGAACTTTTTCCACGCCTTCTGGAAGAGCTGCGTGACATTCTCAGCGGCTCTATGCGCATGGCGCTCGGCCTGACGCGGCAGGGCTCCGATGACCGCCGCCGCCGTGTCCTCGAAGAACACCGCAAGATCTACTCTGCCATTTCGGGCCAGAACCGGGATCTCGCCCGCCTTTACATGCGCTACCATCTGACGGAATCGCGTGCCCGTATCACCGGCTCCCATGGCGATCTCTGATCCGGTCATGCTCCGATCCACTTCAAGCGCTCGCCGGTAGCCCGGCTCGACCATTTGCGGACACGCTTTCCGCCTTCGGGCGACACGCTGCCGCGGCGCACCGCGCCCAGCGGCAGGCCTTCAGGGTCGCGGGTTACGAGGGGCGTTTTCATGCAGATCTCGCGTTTTCATGCAGATCTCCCGGCCGGTTTCTTGTATTTTTATTTTACAAGTTGAGCGAGGGCAAGAGCAATGATAGAGCTGGCAACGGCGGCAGCGAATTCAAAAACGGGAGTCTAAGCGCCTCTGGGTGCATCTTCTGGCAGCGGCCCGGGCCCATGGTGTGAAACATGTCTTTCGATTTAACATTTGAGTGTCTTCTGGATTCGCGTTGCGACGTCGCCGAAAGCCCGGTTTTCGATGAGCGCCGGAACTGCCTGTTCTTCGTCGATATCGGCCGCAGCGCCCTTCATCGCGTCGAGCTTTCGGGCGCCGGCCACGTCGAATGGACCGTCGAGGGCGGCGCCTGCAGCGCCGGCCTCGCGCGCTCCGGACGCCTCGTGCTGGCGCAGCGCGATCGCGTGGTTCTGTTCGATCCCGATGTCGGCGCGATCACCCGCGAAATCGCCGCGATCGAGCCGGACGTTGCGGATACGCGCCTCAACGACGGCAAGGTCGGACCGGACGGCGCCTTCTGGGTGGGGACGATGCACGATGTGCCCGACCGCCGGCCCGTCGCGTCGCTCTACCGCGTCTCGCCGGACGGCGCGGTGGAACGCAAGGTGGAAGGCATCGTCTGCTCCAACGGCCTTGCCTGGAGCGGCGACGGTGCTCTTCTGTTTCACTCGGATTCGCGCGGCGCCTGGATCGACCGCTGGCAGTTCGACCCCGCAACGGGCGCGCTTTCCGGGCGCAGGCGGCTGGCAAGCCTGGACGAGGCGAGCGGCCGACCGGACGGAGCCGCAACCGACGCGGAAGCCCATTACTGGAGCGCCGGCGTGTCGGCGGGCGTCGTCAATCGCTTCTCGCCCGAAGGTCGCCTTGTCGGGACGCATCGCTTTCCGGTGCCGGCGCCGACCATGCCCTGCTTCGCCGGGGCGGACCTGAAGACGCTTCTCGTCACGTCGCTGCGGCCCGCGGGCATCGGCGAGAAAAACCGCTCCGGCGGCATTTTCGTCGCAAGAAGCCCCGTGGCGGGTGTGGCCGTCCACCGCTTCGACGATCGCTGGATTTGAGGCTGGCGTCTGCGGTCTGATCAGCGCTCCGGAATCGGCGGCAGTTCGGGCGCATCCAGACCCCTGAAGGGATCGCGCCAGGCGTCGATCTCCTCGAGCCGGTCATTCCAGCGGCAGATGTTGGGATAATCGCCAAGCGGCAGCCGGGCGGCATCGTTGAAGGGCAGAAAGCTCGCCATTCGGAAATCCGCATGGGATACGGCGTCTCCGACCAGCCAGTTCCGCCCGGAAAGCTCCATGTCGAGTATCGCCGCTGCCGTACGGAACCTGCTCAGCCCCTCCTCGACCAGCTGCTGGTCGATCGGGCCGAGCCCATAGCGCTGCTTCGTGCCGCGCTCGAACTGCACCATGTCGCAAGCTCTTACGAAGTTTTCCTTGCCCCAGCTGATCCATCGGACCATGTCGGGTTCGTCGTCGCCCATGCGCCAGAAATTCGATTGCACCTTGCGGGAAAGCCGGCAGGCGATCGCGTCGGCCTCCCAAAGGCTTTTTCCGGCCTCCACGAGTATCGGCAGCGAAAGGTTGGGGTTCAGCGGCCGAAACCGCTCCGCCTGCCCCGGCGCGAAGGGTGAGGCGAATTCGAACTCGACCTCGGCTGCGAGATGGCGTGCCACCGCGACGGCAAGCCTCGGGTTGGGATTGCGGCTGTAGAACAGTTTCATCGCATGGCCCTTCCGTCGGCGCCGAAGACGTGGCAGCGCGACGGGTCGAAGTGGACGGCGAGATTGGAGCCCCGCTCGACCTTCTGCTGCCCCTCCAGCGCGACGGTCAGCTGCTGGCGATCCGGCGTGATCCCGTAGAGCATGGTTTCGCCGCCGAGATTCTCGACGATCTCGACATTGACCGAAGCGAGCTCGATACCGCCCTCGCGCGCGGAAAGATGCTCCGGCCGGATGCCGAATGTGACGTCCTGCCCCTGTGTCGCACCGTTCAGGCGACGGGGGAGGCGGATCGTTCCGCCGCAGACCTCGATCGCCGTTTCGCTTCCGGTGACGTCCGCGATCCGCGCCTTGAGGAAATTCATCTTGGGGCTGCCGATGAAGCCGGCGACGAAGCGGTTGACGGGATTGTTGTAGAGATCGAGCGGTGCGCCCACCTGCTCGATCCGGCCGGAATTCAGGACGACGATCTTGTCGGCCATGGTCATGGCCTCCACCTGATCGTGCGTCACATAGATCATGGTGTTGCCGAGGTCCCGATGAAGCCTTGAGATCTCCACGCGCATCTGCACGCGGAGTTCGGCGTCGAGGTTGGAAAGCGGCTCGTCGAAGAGGAAGATCCGCGGCTCGCGTACGATCGCGCGGCCGATCGCCACGCGTTGCCGCTGACCGCCGGAGAGCGCCTTCGGCTTGCGGTCGAGCAGCTTATCGATCTGCAGGATCTCGGCCGCCCGGCGCACCTTCGGCTCGATTTCGGCCTTCTTGAAGCCGGCCGTTTCGAGGCCGAAAGCGAGGTTCTTGTAGACCGACATGTGCGGATAGAGCGCATAGGACTGGAACACCATGGCAATGCCGCGCCTGGCGGGCGCCACTTCGTTCATCCGGTCGCTGTCGAGCATCAGCGTGCCGCCGGAAATCTCCTCCAGTCCGGCGATCATTCTGAGCAGCGTCGACTTGCCGCAACCGGACGGACCCACGAAGACGGCGAACTCGCCGGGGTCTATGGTCAGGTCGATGCCGTGGATCACATCGAGCGCGCCGTAGCGCTTCTCGACCTTCTGAAGAACGACGCTCGTCGCCATGTCAAAGTTCCTCCCTGCGGCCCTCTATCGGGTATTCGCACGCCAATCGGCATATTTCGGGCTGTCCGGCCCAAGCGGCAACTCTATTTCGCGGCCGGTATCGGCGGATTGATAGATCGCGGTGACCAATTCCAGCGCGCGGCGCGCATCCTGCGTCGTCACCGGCAGGGGTCCTCTGCCGCTCAGGAAATCGTGGAAATGCGCCATCTGGGTGGTGAAGCGCGGCGAGACCGGACGCCAGTCGCCGGTCACTTCGTCTATCCGCGCCTGCACTTCGTCATTTGCCGCGATGATCTTCCACGGATCCTTACCCGGCGCATAAGGTTCGTGGCTGCTCTCGAAGGTGACGTTCTCGAAATGCAGCCTCAGCCGGCTGATCTGCTCCTGAGAGCCGAGCGTACAGGAAAGCGAAACGAAGGCGCCGTTCTTCATGAGCAGGCTCGCGGAGGCGCAGTCCTCGACCTCGATGTCGTTGACCCGGGTCGCGACCCGGCCGAACACGCGCGCCACCGGGCCGAGAAGATGCAGCATCATATCGTGCAGATGCAGCGCGTGGGTGACGAGCACGCCGCCGAGCTCCGTCGCCCATTTGCCCCTCCATGGGACGGAATAATATTCGGGCGTGCGCAGCCAGAAAGTCTCGACCGAGCCGACATAGGGCTTTCCCGCGATGCCCGCCTCGATGATGCGCTTGGCTTTCTCGATGCCGTCGCCGTAGCGATACTGGAAGATCGGCATCAGCACGCCACGTGCCTGCTTCTCGGCTTCCATGATCGCATCGACGCCCGCGAGCGATCCGGTCAGCGGCTTTTCGCAGACCACATGCTTGCCGGCGGCAAGGGCCGCCAGCACCTGTTCGAGATGGATGCCTGGCGGGGTGCAGATGTCGATGATGTCGATTCCATCGTCGGCGAGAAGTTCCTCGAAGTGGCGGGTCCGCTGCTCGATCCCGAATTCGTCGCCCACTTCGTTCATCCGTTCCTCGTTGAGGTCGCAGAGAGCCTGGACTCGGAATTTGTCCGGATGCGGCTGATAGCCCTCGACGATATGCGAACGCCCGATGCCGCAGCCGATGATGGCGACTGTCTTCACGCTCATGTCAGTTCCTGTCCCCGTTCTGTTCGGCGATCGCCTGCGCCTGAAGCGCAAGCTCCATGGCCTTGAAGCAGCGCTCCTGCGGCATCGCGGTTTCGGTCCTGTCGCGGATGTCGGCGAGGAACTGGCGCCCGAAGGGCAGCTCGACGCGGGAGCAGTCGATATGTTCGACGCCGTTGCGGTCCGCGAGAAACAGGTGGTTGCCGCCTTCGCGCCCGGCGAGATCGACCGTCTTGCGGACCTCGATCGTTCCGGATGTGCCGACGATGAAGAGCCGGCCGTCACCCCAGGTCGGCATTCCCTCCGGGGTCAGCCAGTTCACATGGATCATGCCGGTGCTCCGCCCGGTCGAGAGGTGGATGCTGCCCGTATCCTGCAGTTCGGGAGCGTCGGGAACGCTCCGGTTGCCGACGCTCGCCGAAAGCACGGTCGCGTCGTTGGCGCCGGTGAAGAACAGGAACTGCTCGCACTGGTGCGATGCGATGTCGGTCAGGATGCCGCCATAGTCCGTGCGGCGGAAGAACCAGTCGGGCCGCGTCCCGCGGCGCAGCCTGTGCGGGCCGAGGCCGACTATGTGCACCACCTCGCCGATCGCGCCGGCGGCGACGAGCTCGCCGGCCTTGACCGTGGCCGGGCTCTCGAAATGCTCCGAATAGAGGATCGAGAAGATGCGGCCCGTCTCGGCCTGGACCCGGCGCAGCTTGGCGAGCTGGTCGAAGCTCGTCATGCCCGGCTTGTCGACAAGCACGTCCTTGCCGTGCTGCATGGCGCGGATCGCCAGTTCCGCGCGCTCGCTCGAAACGGCGGCCGATACGATGATGCCGATGCTCTCGTCCTCGAGGATTTCCTCTGCCGTCGCGATGCGCGGGGCGTCTGCGTAGACGGCGGAAAATTCCGCGGCCAGCGCATCGTCCTTCTCGAGGAAACCGGCGAGGCGGGCGCCGGCCCGAAGCAGGCATTCGACCTGGCCGTAGATGTGGTTGTGGTTGAGCCCGACGGCAGCGAAACGCAATTCGTCCATGATGATTTTCTAGCTCCGTCGCTCAGCGCTTCATGCCGGTGGTGGCGATGCCCTCGATCAGAAGGCGCTGGAAGAAGAGGAAGAAGAAGAACACCGGCACGAGCGAGAGCGTCGACATGGCGAAGAGCCCGCCCCAGTCGGAGGTGCTGCTCGAGTCGACGAAGGTCCTCAAGCCGAGCTGGATCGTGTAGCTGTTCATGTCGTTGAGGTAGATCAGCGGCCCGAAGAAATCGTCCCAGGTCCAGATGAAGGAGAAGATGGCGGCCGTCGCCAGAACGGGAAGCGATAGCGGCAGCATGATCTTCCAGTAGATGCGCCAGGCGCCGCAGCCGTCCATCATCGCCGCTTCGTCCAGTTCGCGCGGGATTCCGCGGAAGAACTGCACCATGAGGAAGATGAAGAAGGCATCGCTGGCGAGAAACTTCGGGACCACCAGCGGCAGGAATGTGTTCACCCAGCCGAGATCGAGGAAGAGGACATATTGGGGAATGAGCGTCACGTGATAGGGGATCATCATCGTGCCGAGCATGATCGCGAACCAGAAATTCCGCCCCGCGAAGCGCAGCCTTGCGAAGGCATAGGCCGCGAGCGAGCAGGCCACGACATTGCCGACGACGGTGAGGACCGCGATGACCAGCGAGTTCCAGAAGAACCGCCCGAAGCTGACGTCGAGCCCGAACCAGCCGCGCAGATAGGAGGAGAAATCCACCGAGGAGGGCCAAAGCGACGTGGAGGCGAAGATCTCGTCCTCCGGCCTGACCGATGCCGAGATCATCCACAGGAGCGGATAGATCATGGCGATCGAGGCGGCGATCAGGGCGGCGTGAACGAGGACCGATCCGACAGGGCCGCGGCGGCCCGTCGGGACCGTCGGCGGGGCGGTTACCGAGCTCATGGTCGCGTCAGTCATCGTAGTGCACCCAGTAGCGAGAGGTGAGGAACGAGAAGGCCGTGAACAGCCCGATGATCAGCACGAGAATCCAGGCAAGCGCCGAGGCGTAGCCCATGCGGAAATTACCGAAGGCCTCCTGGTAAAGGTAAAGAGTGTAGAACAGCGTCGAGTTGATCGGACCGCCGGTGCCGCCGGAAATGATGAAGGCGGGTGTGAAGGCCTTGAAGGCGTCGATCGTCTGCACGACCGCGTTGAAGAAGATCACCGGCGTCAAGAGCGGCAGCGTGATCTTGTAGAACTGACGGAACTTGGATGCCCCGTCGAGGCTCGCCGCCTCGTACATGTCCGTCGGGATCTGCCGAAGGCCCGCAAGGAAGATGATCATCGGCGATCCGAACTGCCAGACGCTCAAGACCACGAGCGTCCAGATCGAATAGTCCGGATGCGAGATCCAGCTCGGCCCCTCGATGCCGAACTGGGCCAGCAGGCTGTTGATCAGGCCGTCGCCGGCGAAGAGCTGTCGCCAGAGCACGGCGATCGCGACGCTGCCGCCAAGCAGCGACGGCAGGTAGAAGATTGCCCGATAGACGGTGAGCCCCCGGACGCCGCGGTCGAGAAGGATCGCGACGAGCAGCGCGAAGGCGAGCTTGAAGGGCACCGAAAGCACGACATAGAGAAAGGTCACCTTGATCGCCGCGGCGAATTTCGGATCGGCCGTCGCGATGCGCACGTAATTTGCGGTGCCGATCCATTCCGGCGCGCGGATCAGGTCGAAATTCGTGAAGGAAAGATAGAGCGAGGCGATGGCGGGCCCGAGCGTCAGGCCGAAGAAGCCGATGAGCCATGGCAACAGAAACATGTAGCCGGCTCCATGGCTTGCCCATGTCCTGGCCAGGCGGCCCTGTGCGGCCGGGCGCGATGACGCGCCCGTCCCGACTGCGACAGCGGTGTCCTGCACGGCCGCCATCCTCCTTAACCTCGTGCGAGGATTTGGCTGACCTCGTTCACCAGCGTCTCGCCTCCTTGCTTGGCGTCGAGCTGACCGAAGCCGACCTGTTCGGCGACGTTGCGCAGAGCGAATTCCGCCTCGCCGGCACCGCTGGGCGGCGGCGGCGGCAGATCGCCGGCAAGCGCTCCGAGGCCCGAGACATAGTCGAGCATGGCGCGGCCGAGCTCGTCGAGCGTCGACGCCAGTTTCTCGCGTACGGCTGCCGATTCCGGTACGCCGCGCTCGACGCCCAGGATTTCGGCGGCTTCCGGGTCCTTGACGAAGAAGTTGACGTATTTTGCGGCGAGTTCCGGGTCCTTGGTCTGGGCCGAGACCGAGAAGAACATCGACGGCTTGCGGTAATGGCCGCCCTTCGCATCCTTGTCGATCAGCGGATGGCTTCTCAGCGCCAGTTTGTCCTTGTTTATGCCCTGATAGGCGACGAACTGGTTGGAGTGCGCGAAGGAAGCGGCCGCCTTGCCGAGCGATAGCGGGCTCGTCTCCACATTGTACTGGTCGAGCGCCTGGATGTCCGGCGGGACGCAGGCCTTGTCCTCGCGCATCTTCTGCCACATGGCGAACCATTCGGCCGCATCGTTCGCATCATAGGCGATCTTGCCGTCCGCGGTGAACAGTGCCTTGCCGCGCTGGCGCAGCCAGTTTTCGAACAGCGGCTCGACCGCGCTGCCGTCGGAGAGGCCATAGAAACCTTTGCGCTTGCCGGCCTTGGTGATCTCGGCGCCCGTCCGCGCCATCTCTTCCCAGGTCGTGGACGGCGTCGGAAGTTCGATGCCGGCTTCCTCGAAAGCGGCGACATTGACCATCATCGCCGCCGAATTGGCGCCGAGGCTGATGCCGTAGAGCTTGCCTTCGACGCTGCCGCCCTTGATCTGCACCTGGTCGAAATCCTCGACCTTGAGCACGGAACCGAGATAATCGTCGAGGGGCGCGAGCGCGCCGCGCCGGGCATATTCGACGATGTAGCGATAGTCCATCTGGATGATATCGGGTGCATTGCGCCCGGCGACCTGGGTCGCAAGCCGCGGCCAGTAGTCGCTCCAGCCGAGGAATTCGCCGTTGATGGCGACGCCCGCGTTCTGTTCCTGGAAGAGCTGATTGACCTTGTTCGTGCGGTCGGCACGGGCCTGTGAACCCCACCAGAGCACCCGCAGCCGCGCCTCCTGCGCAAAGGCAGGCCCCAGCGCGGACATCGAAAGAAGTGCCGCCCCTCCCGCGAGTACGTTTCGCCTGCTGATCTTATGCGTCATCTGTTCCTCCTCCCTTCGGAACGCCTCCACAACGTTCCGGCCTCTTGCAACAAATAACTATTTGGTTACAAGTTATGGAGAAGCAGTGATCCTGTCAAGCAGTTGTGTGCCGAACTGTCATTGGCTTGTAAATTATTTTGACAAAGTTGCACTGAAGGCCGTTAAAGGCAAGAGGTTGCGGAGGTTGCGCGTGATGGACAAGATAAGAGGCGAGGCGAAAGGGAGGAGCGGGTCCGGGGGGCGGGCGGAGCGGGCGCTTCAGCGCGACCCCGAGCGCACGCGTGCCTCGATCCTCGCCGCCGCGACCCGGGAGTTCGCCGAAAACGGCATAGGCGGCGCCCGCGTCGATTCCATCGCCGAGAGGGCCGGCATCAACAAGCGCATGCTCTACCACTACTTCGGCGACAAGGAACAGCTTTATCTCGCGGTCCTGGAAGAGGCCTATGTGGGGATAAGAACGGCGGAAAAATCCCTTAATCTCAGCGACTTGGAACCCGAGCAGGGAATTGCCGAGCTTGCCATGTTCACCTGGGACTACTTCCTGGAACATCCGGAATTCCTGAGTCTCCTCGGCACCGAGAACCTGCACCGTGCCCGCTGGCTGCGTCAGTCGACGCGTCTAAAGGAGCTGCATTCGAGCTTCATAGACAAGCTCTCCGACCTTCTCCGGCGGGGCAAGGCCGAGGGGCTCTTTCGGCCCGATGTCGATCCGCTCAACCTCTATCTGACGATCGCCGCCCTCGGTTATTTCTACCTTTCCAACCAGTACACGCTCTCGACGATCTTCGGCCGCGACCTCATGGACAAGAGCAATCTCGACGTCTGGAAGCGCCATATCGTCCATGTCACGCTGGCGTCGATCCGGCGCTGATCCAGGCACATGTCGTTTTTTTTGTTGACAAGTGCGATTCTCCTCTGTCACAAAGTAACCGATTAGTTACTGGCTTGGGAGGGCTGGTTCTTCCCCTCACCGGCCTCTCAGGGAGGAACGGCATGCCGCGTTTGGGTATAATATTGCACGGTGTCACCGGCCGCATGGGCTACAACCAGCATCTGGTGCGCTCGATCCTGGCCATCCGTGATCAGGGCGGGATCACGCTCCAGTCAGGCGAAAGGCTGGAGATCGATCCGATCATTGTCGGTCGCAATCGCGACAAGATGGAGCAATTGGCCAAGCGCCATGCCATCGCCCGCTGGTCGACCGATCTCGACGCGGCGCTTGCCGATCCGAACGACCAGATCTTCTTCGATGCCGGCACGACGCTGATGCGTGCCGAGCTCATCGGCCGCGCGCTCGACGCCGGCAAGCATGTCTATTGCGAGAAGCCGATCTCCGACGATCTGCGGACGGCGGTCAAACTGGCGCGGAAGGCGCGCGCCTCCGGGCTCAAGCATGGGGTCGTGCAGGACAAGCTGTTCCTGCCGGGCCTTCGCAAGCTGGCCCTGCTGAGGGAGTCGGGCTTTTTCGGCAAGATCCTCTCGGTGCGCGGCGAGTTCGGCTACTGGGTGTTCGAAGGCGACTGGGGCGTTCCGGCCCAGCGGCCCTCATGGAACTACCGGAAAAAGGACGGCGGCGGCATCATCCTCGACATGCTCTGCCACTGGCGCTACGTGCTCGACAATCTCTTCGGGGAAGTGAAGGCCGTCTCCTGCCTCGGCGCGACCCATATCCCAAACCGTATCGACGAACAGGGCCGCGCCTACGACTGCGATACCGACGACGCGGCCTATGCCACCTTCGAACTCGAAGGCGGCATCGTCGCGCATATCAATTCCTCCTGGGCGGTGCGCGTGCGGCGCGATGATCTGGTGACGTTTCAGGTCGACGGAACCCATGGTTCCGCTGTCGCCGGACTCACGAAATGCTGGACGCAGCACCGCGTCAACACCCCGAAACCGGTCTGGAATCCCGATCAGCCGCAGACGATCGATTTCTACAGGACATGGGACGAGGTGCCGGATACGCAGGCCTTCGACAATGGCTTCAAGGCGCAATGGGAAATGTTCCTGCGCCACGTGGCGGAGGACGGCCCCTGGCCCTATGGGCTTGAGGCCGGCGCCAAGGGCGTGCAGCTTGCGGAGCTCGGCCTCAAATCCTGGGCGGAGCGCCGCTGGCTCGACGTTCCGGAATTGGAGCTCTGAACCATGGTCAGCATCAAGCTTCCAATCGAAGGCAGGCTTGCCAGCTACGACCTCACGGGTCGGCCGGTGCCTTTCAAAAGGCGTGACGCCAAGACCTTTTCCAGGGTCGCCTTCGCCGCCGCCCATGTGGTCGCCGACCCGCTCGCCGACAACGATCCCTGGCTGGCGCCGGCGATCGACTGGGAGCGCACGCTCGCCTTTCGTCACCGCCTCTGGGATCTCGGTCTCGGCGTTGCCGAAGCGATGGATACAGCCCAGCGCGGCATGGGCCTCGGCTGGCCGGAAGCGCGCGAACTCATCCGCCGCTCGCTTGCCGAAGCGCGCGGCCGCCAGGGCGCTCTGATCGCCTGCGGCGCCGGCACCGACCATCTGGCGCCGGGGCCGGACGTGTCGATCGACGATATTCTCCGGGCCTATGAGAGCCAGATCGAGGCGATCGAGGCAGAAGGAGGCCGGATCATACTGATGGCGAGCCGTGCGCTTGCCGCCACGGCGAAGGGCCCGGAGGACTATATCCGCGTCTACGACCGCGTTCTCTCGCAGGTGAAGGAGCCGGTGATCATTCACTGGCTCGGCGAGATGTTCGATCCGGCGCTCGAAGGCTACTGGGGCAATGCCGACCACATGGCGGCGATGAAGACTTGTCTCGAGGTTCTCGAGGCGCATGCCGCAAAGGTCGACGGCATCAAGATTTCGCTCCTTTCCCAGGAGAAGGAGATCGTGATGCGGAGGCAACTGCCCAAAGCCGTGCGCATGTATACCGGCGACGACTTCAACTATGCCGAACTCATCGCCGGCGACGAGGAAGGGCATTCGGATGCGCTGCTCGGCATCTTCGACGCCATAGCGCCGGTGGCTTCGGCGGCGCTGGAAGCGCTGGGCAGCGGGCAAAACGGCGAATTCTTCGAATTGCTGGAGCCGACGGTGCCGCTCTCGCGCCACATCTTCAAGGCGCCGACGCGTTTCTACAAGACCGGCGTCGTCTTCCTTGCATATCTGAACGGCCTTCAGGACCATTTCGTCATGATCGGCGGACAGCAGAGCGCCCGATCGCTCGTCCATCTCGCCGAGCTTTTCCGCCTTGCTGACAAAGCCGGGGTCCTGACCGATCCGGAGCTTGCCGCCGCCCGCATGCGGCGCGTGCTCGCCGTGCACGGCGTCGAGTGAGGCTTTGCGATGACGCAAGCCCCGCGCGTCAGGCTGGCCGAAGCGGAGGTTTTCGAGCGGCCGGTCGAATTCCGTTTTCCTTTCCGCTTCGGCTCGGCGCGCGTTGCGAGCGCGCCGCAGGCCTTCGTCCGGGTGCGGGTGGAGGATGCGCGCGGCCGGTCCGCCATCGGCTGGGCGGCAGAGATGATGATGCCGAAATGGTTCGACAAGAACCCGGGTCTTTCGCCGCAGGATAATGTGGAGCAGCTGCGTGCCTCCTTGCGTCTGGCGGTCGAAGGACTGACCTCGCTGCAGGCGCAGACCCCCTTTGGACTGCACGCGGCTGCCGAGGGTGATCACCACCGGGCGGCAGCCGGGCATGGCCTGCCAGCCCTTGTCGCCTCCTACGGCCTGGCGCTCCTTGATCGCGCCATCCTCGACGCGGTGTGCCGCATGACCGGAGCAAGCGCCGCCGAGGCGGTCAGAGGCAACCTGCCGGGCATCACCGACGCCACCGCGCCCGATCTGGGAGGCTTCGACCTTGCGCGGTTCCTCTCGCGCCTCGAACCCGGCCCGAGGCTGGCCGTTCGCCACACGATCGGCCTTGCAGACGCGCTGACGGCGGCCGATTTCGCGCCCGGGCAGCGGCTGGAGGACGGCCTGCCACAGACGCTGGAAGAGGTGATCGCCGCCTATGGCCACCGCTATTTCAAGATCAAGGTATCGGGGCGCCCGGCCGAAGACACCGAGCGTCTGCTCGCCATCGCCGCCATTCTCGATCAGGGCGTCGATGCGTATCGGGTGACGCTCGACGGCAACGAACAGTTCGAAAATGCCGATGCCGTTGCCGATCTCCTCGACCGGATCGCCGAAGAGCCGCGGCTCGAAAAATTGAGCGCCTCGGCGCTCTTCTTCGAGCAGCCGATCGCTCGCGCCGAGGCGCTGTCGAAACCGGTCACGGAAGTCGCCCGGCGGATGCCGCTCGAAATCGACGAGTCCGATGGCGATATCGGCGCGTTTCTCCGCGCTCGCGCGCTCGGTTATGCCGGCATCTCCTCGAAGTCCTGCAAAGGCTTCTACCGCGCACTCATCAACCGCGCTCGCGTGGAGATGTGGAACGCCGAAGCCGGGACCGCATGCTGTTTCGTGTCCGCCGAGGACCTGACGACGCAGTCGGGCCTGGCGCTCCAGCAGGACCTCGTGCTGGCAGCGCTTATCGGCGCCGGCCACGTCGAACGCAACGGTCACCACTATGTCGACGGCATGGCCGGCGCCCCGGCGGCAGAGCAGGCCGCCTATCTCGCCCGCCATGGCGATCTCTACGAAAGAGCTTCCGGGCGGGCGCGGCTGGCGATCCGCGGCGGCGAAATCACCTTTTCCACCGTCTTGCGGTCCGTCGGTCTCGGCTCATCCGTCGAGCCGGGCTGGGCGGCGACGGTGTCCTGAAATCGGGAGGAAAACATATGCTGGTCGAAGGGCTTTCCATCAATCTGGCGACGATCCGGGAGCAGTGCGGCTTCGCCGAAGCCGTGGATATCTGTCTAAAGCACGGCATCACGGCGATTGCGCCCTGGCGCGACCAGGTGGCGGCGGTCGGGTTCGACGAGGCCGTGCGTATCGTCCGCTCCAACGGTCTGAAGCTCACCGGGCTATGCCGCGGCGGCTTCTTTCCGGCGCCGGAAGCGTCAGGACGCGAAAAGGCGATCGACGACAACAGGCGCGCGGTGGACGAGGCAGCGGAACTCGGCGCCGATTGCCTTGTACTGGTCGTCGGCGGCCTTCCGGGAGGTTCGAAGAACATCGACGCGGCGAGGCGGATGGTTCTGGAAGGGATCGCGGCGGTGCTGCCGCATGCGCGCGCGGCCGGCGTGCCGCTTGCGATCGAGCCGCTGCATCCGATGTATGCCGCCGACCGCGCCTGCGTGAACACGCTCGGACAGGCTCTCGATATCTGCGACACCCTTGGCCCGGGCGTCGGCGTGGCGATCGACGTCTATCACGTATGGTGGGATCCCGATCTCGACGAGCAGATCGCGAGGGCCGGCAAAATGCAGGCGATCCTCGCTCATCACATCTGCGATTGGCTCGTCCCCACGAAGGACATGCTGACGGATCGCGGCATGATGGGCGACGGCGTCATCGACCTCAAGGGTATCCGGCGCCGGATCGAGGCGGCCGGTTTCCACGGGGCGCAGGAGGTCGAGATCTTCTCCGCAGACGACTGGTGGAAGCGCCCGGCCGAGGAGGTGATCGCGACCTGTGTGGAGCGCTACCGGAACTGCTGCTGATATGCTGGGGCAGGATGTGTCTCCTACAAAATATGACAGGGCAAAATATGACAGGGATTGCGTGAGGGTATGATGGACAACAAGCGTCGCTTTGCGCTGGTCGGCACCGGCAACCGCGGAACCACCATGTGGGGCAGGGATCTTCTGGCCGGCTGGCGCGGCCTCGTCGATCTGGTCGCCATTGCCGATACGAACGCGCTGCGGGCCGAGCGCGCCCGCACGATGATCGCCACCAATGCGCCTGTTTACGGCAATGTCGATACCATGCTTGCCGAAACGCGCCCCGATCTCGTCATCGTCTGCACCCCGGACGACACGCATGACGATATCGTCGTGCGCGCCCTGGAGTCCGGCGCCGACGTCATCACCGAAAAGCCGATGTCGACCACGGTCGAGAAGATCCGCCGCATTCTCGACGCGGAGAAGCGGACCGGGCGGCGGGTGGACGTTTCCTTCAACTACCGCTTCGCGCCGACCGCAGCACGCATCAAGGAACTCCTCAATGCCGGCGAGATCGGTCGCGTCACCTCGGTCGACTTCCACTGGTATCTCGATACGCGCCACGGCGCCGACTATTTCCGCCGCTGGCATGCCTATACGGAACGATCGGGCAGCCTCTTCGTGCACAAGGCGACACACCATTTCGACCTCCTGAACTGGTATCTCGACAGCGATCCGGACGCGGTCAGCGCCTTTGCCGACCTGCAGATGTACGGCCGCAAGGGACCGTTTCGAGGTCCTCGCTGCAAGCTCTGTCCTCACAAGAGCGAGTGCGACTTCTACCTCGATCTCGAAGCCGATCCGTTTCTCGACGCGCTCTATGAGGAACCTTCCGAAATCGACGGCTATTTCCGCGACGGCTGCGTCTTCCGCGAGGATATCGACATCCCCGACACGATGATCGCGAATATCCGCTACCGCAACGATGTCCACGTCTCCTATTCGCTCAACACCTTCCAGCCGATCGAGGGCCATCATATCGCCTTCAACGGTACGAAGGGCAGGATCGAGCTTCGCCAGTACGAGGACCAGCCGTGGGAGACGCCGGCCGAAGACATGATCCTGCTCGTCCGCAACTTTCCGAAGGGCAAGCCGGTGATCGAACGGGTCACGGTGCCGCATTCTCCCGGCGGACACTATGGCGGCGACGACCGGCTGCGGAATACGCTCTTCGCGCCGGATGCGAAGGATCCGCTTGGACAGCGCGCAGGTGCGCGGGCCGGCGCCATGTCGGTCCTTTGCGGCATTGCGGCGCTTCAGAGTTCGCGTACGGGCAAGATCGTGCGCCTGGCCGATCTGATGCCGGAATTGTTCACCGACGGGGCGCAGGCGGAGCGCAAGCTCGCGGCGAATGCCGGGTGGACCGCGCATTTTCCCTCTTGAACCTCTAGTTGCTAGAGGACTTAGCCTGCTTCCGGTTTCGTAAGGAGCATGGAATGACAGGCATATTTCGGGAAACGAGATTCCGCGTCGATGGGATGGATTGCGCGTCCTGCGCGACCAAAATCGACACGGCCGTCAGGCGGGTTGCGGGGGTCGAGGACGTGAATGTCTCGGTGGCCGCCGGCACCATGACCGTCCGGCATGTGGCGCGCGACGATATCGGCGCCCAGGTGATGCGGAAGGTCGGCGGCCTCGGCTACGGGCTTACGCCGCTTGACGTTGCGACGGAACGGCAGCCGGCTCAGAGCGAGCACGCCTGCTGCGGCCACGGGCAAGTTGCAGGCGGCCCGCACCACGATCACGGCCATCCGACAATCCTTCCGGCAGGCACGAAGCCGTCGTCCCATTTCAGGGCGCCCTTGCCATGGTGGCGAACGGCAAAGGGCAGGCTCACGCTCGCCTGCGGCGTTGCCCTTGCCGCAGCCTATGCCATCGGTCAGTTCGTTCCCGGTACCGAGCCCTGGATTTTCACCCTCGCCATGCTCGTCGGCCTGGTGCCGATCGCGAGACGCGCGCTTATGGCAGCACTTTCCGGCACGCCTTTCTCGATCGAGATGCTGATGACCATTGCGGCAGCCGGTGCCGTCTTCATCGGCGCCGGCGAGGAAGCGGCCATGGTCGTCCTCCTGTTCCTGATCGGGGAACTGCTCGAGGGCGTTGCCGCGGGCAAGGCACGGGCGAGCATACAGGCGCTGACGGCGCTCGTGCCGAAATCGGCGCTCCTCGAAGAAAACGGCAGGACCGTGGAGGTCCCCGCCGAAAGCCTGGCCCCTGGCGCCATCGTCCTCGTCCGTCCCGGGGACCAGCTTCCCGCCGATGGCATCATCGTCTCCGGCGAGAGCGGCGTCGACGAGGCGCCGGTGACCGGCGAGAGCACGCCCGTCCTGAAGGAAGCCGGCGCGAATGTCTTTGCCGGAACCGTCAATGGTGACGGCGCGCTCCGGGTGCGCGTCACCGCCGCCGCAGCCGACAATACCATCGCGCGCGTCATCAGGCTTGTCGAAGAGGCGCAGGAGAAGAAGGCGCCGACGGAGCGTTTCATCGATCGCTTCTCCCGATATTACACGCCGGGCGTGGTGCTCGTCGCGGCATTGGTCGCGATCATCCCGCCGCTCGCCTTCGGCGGCCTGTGGCAGGACTGGATTTACAAAGGCCTCGCGCTTCTCCTTATCGGTTGCCCCTGTGCCCTCGTCATCTCCACGCCGGCCGCGATCGCGGCGAGCCTTTCGGCAGGTGCACGCCGCGGTCTTCTGATCAAGGGCGGCGCCGTCCTCGAAAATCTCGGCAGGATTACAGCCGTCGCCTTCGACAAGACCGGAACGCTCACCGAAGGCAGGCCGAAGCTGACCGACATCGTCGCCTTCGGCAGATCGGAAGCGGAGGTGCTCGACTACGCCGCTGCGCTCGAACAGGGATCCAGCCATCCGCTGGCCCGCGCCGTCCTGTCGCGTGCCGAAGCCGATGGATTGGCGCTCCTTCCCGTCGAAGGCGCCCGGGCCATCGGGGGCAAGGGCGTTGCCGCTTCCGCAGACGGCGTCGAGCTTTTCCTCGGCTCGCCCGAGGCGGCCCGGGAGCGCGCGCCGCTGGCGGCGGATGAACTGGCTCGGATCGAAACCCTGCAGGGTGAGGGGAAGACCGTCTCCGTGCTCGTCGTCGGCGGGAGGGCAGCCGGAGCGCTTGCCATGCGCGACGAACCGCGTGCGGATGCCGCGGCGGGCCTGAGGGCGCTCGCCGATCAGGGTTTGCGGGTGGTGATGCTCACCGGCGACAACCGGGCGACGGCCGAGGCGATCGCCGGCCGGATCGGGGGCATTGAGGCGCATGCCGGGCTTCTTCCCGAGGACAAGCAGCGCATCGTAAGCGGGCTCAAGGCCGAAGGTCTCGTCGTGGCGAAGGTCGGCGACGGCATCAACGACGCGCCGGCTCTGGCGGCGGCGGATGTCGGCATCGCCGTTGGCGGCGGCACCGACGTGGCGCTGGAAACGGCAGACGCGGCCAGCCTCCATGCCCGCGTCTCGGACGTCTCGGAGATGGTGAAGCTGTCACGGGTGACGATGCGCAACATTCACCAGAACATCACGATCGCACTCGGGCTCAAGGCGGTGTTCCTGGCGACCACCATTGCCGGCGTGACGGGCCTCTGGCCGGCGATCCTCGCCGATACCGGCGCGACCGTCCTGGTGACGATCAACGCATTGAGGCTGCTGCGTTAGTTGGCCGGGATTTAGCCCGCGTCCTTCCGCAAGGCCCCCCAAACCCTCCCCACAACGGGGAGGGAAGCGGCTTCACGCACCCGCGCCATGGATGCAATCTCCCTGTGTATATTCGCGCTGGACTCTCACCGGCGATCCTATGAGAGTATAAGGAGATTTCGTCGCCCAGGCTTTCGCGCCTGAAAATCGATGATAAACTTATACCAAATGGTAAAAAAATTGTCGGCAGGGTTTCTGCGATGAGCCGAAGCGGGCAAAAAGGGGATCGCAGGCCAATATGAACAATATTGCCATCGAATTGCGTGGAATAGACAAGAGCTTCGGGCTGGTCCACGCCAACAGGAACATCAATCTCAAGGTTCGCAAGGGCACGATCCACGGCATCATCGGCGAAAACGGTGCCGGCAAGTCGACGCTGATGTCGATCCTCTATGGCTTCTATCAGGCCGACAACGGTGAGATTCTGGTCGACGGCAAGCCTGTTACCATTCGCGATCCGAATGCGGCGATCTCCGTCGGGATCGGCATGGTCCACCAGCACTTCATGCTGGTCGAGAACTTTACCGTGCTCGAAAACGTCATGCTCGGTGCCGAGGACAGCCAGATCCTCAACAAGGGCATCGCCAAGGCGCGGCAGGAGCTGAAACGGCTCGAGAAGGAATATGCGCTCGAGGTCAATCCGGACGCCCTGATCGAGGAGCTGCCGGTCGGCCTCCAGCAGCGCGTCGAGATATTGAAGGCGCTTTATCGAAGGGCCGATATCCTGATCCTCGACGAACCGACCGGCGTCTTGACGCCGGCCGAGGCCGATCACCTGTTTCGTATCCTCGGCCAGCTCAAGGCGCAGGGAAAGACGATCATCCTCATCACCCATAAGCTGCGCGAGATCATGGCGATCACCGACGAGGTGTCGGTCATGCGCCGCGGCGAAATGGTGGCGACGCGCACGACGCGTGAAACCTCGGTCGAGGAACTGGCCGAGCTGATGGTCGGTCGGCGCGTGCTGCTGCGTGTCGAGAAGGGCGAGAGCAATCCCGTTGACGTGAAGCTCGCCGTCCAGGGGCTGACGGTCAAGGACAGCCGCGGCGTGACCATGGTCGATAACGTCTCCTTCGAGGTTCGTGCAGGCGAGATCGTCGGCATCGCCGGCGTGGCCGGCAACGGCCAGTCGGAACTGCTCGAAGCGATCGCCGGCATCCGCAAGGCCGCCTCCGGGACGGTTCTCCTCAACGGCAAGCCGGTGGACGTGACCGGCAACGCGGACCCGGCGAAACTGCGGGATCGCGGACTGGCGCATGTGCCGGAAGACCGGCATCACGTCGGGCTCGTGCTCAAGTTCGAGGAGTGCGAAAACGCGATCCTCGGTTACCACCATGACCCACGCTTCTCCAACGGCATGTTCCTGAACATCGATGCGATCCGCAAGGATGCCGAGGAGAAGATTGCCAAATATGATATTCGCCCGCCGAATGCGCGGCTGAGGACGGCCAATTTCTCCGGTGGCAACCAGCAGAAGGTCGTGCTTGCGCGCGAGATGGAGCGGGATCCGGACGTCCTCATCATCGGCCAGCCGACCCGCGGAGTCGACGTCGGCGCGATCGAATTCATCCACAAGCGGATCATCGAGATGCGCGACCAGGGCAAGGCCGTTCTGCTGGTTTCGGTCGAGCTCGACGAGATACGTTCCCTTTCCGACCGCATCCTTGTGATGTTTGCCGGACGCGTTGTCGGCGAACGCAGCCCCGAAGCGACCGAAGGCGAGCTCGGCCTGCTGATGGCCGGTGTCGAAGGCCGCAAGGAGGCCGCAGAATGAGTACGCCCTATGCAAAACTCCCGGTATGGGTGGAATATGGCCTCATCCCGCTGATCAATCTTGCCGTCGCCTTCCTCGTCGCCGGCCTCGTCGTTCTCCTCGTCGGCGAAAACCCGCTCGAAGCCGCCTATCATCTCATCAACGGTGCCTTCGGCCGCGGCGAATATATCGGCTTCACGCTCTATTACGCGACGACCTTCATCTTCACCGGGCTCGCGGTGGCGGTCGCCTTTCATGCCGGTCTTTTCAACATCGGCGGCGAGGGCCAGGCCTATGTCGGCGGCATCGGCGTGGCGCTCGCCTGCCTCTGGCTCGACCAGACTATGCCCTGGTACGTGGTCTTCCCGCTCGCCATCGTCGGCTCCGCCTTCTTCGGCGCGCTCTGGGCGTTCCTGCCCGGCTGGCTGCAGGCCAAACGCGGCAGCCATATCGTCATCACCACCATCATGTTCAATTTCATCGCCTCCAGCCTGATGGTCTATCTGCTGACACGCGTGCTGAAGCCGCTCGGCTCGATGGCGCCGCAGACGCGCACCTTCGCCGAAGGCGGGCAATTGCCGAAGCTCGACTGGCTGCTGTCGATCTTCGGCCTCAATATCGGCACGGCGCCGTTCAACATCTCGTTCCTCCTGGCGCTGGCGGCCGCCTTCGCGGTCTGGGTGCTGATCTGGCGCACCAGGCTCGGCTACGAGATGCGCACCATGGGCCATAGCCCGTCCGCCGCGCGCTATGCCGGTATCAGCGAAAGCCGCATCACCGTCGTCGCCATGATGATATCAGGCGGCCTTGCCGGCATGATGGCGCTGAACCCGATCATGGGCGAGCAGTTCCGCATGCAGCTGGATTTCGTGCAAGGCGCCGGCTTCGTCGGCATCGCGGTCGCGTTGATGGGGCGCTCGCATCCGGGCGGCATCATTCCCGCCGCGATCCTTTTCGGCGTGCTCTACCAGGGCGGCGCCGAGATCGCCTTCGAGATGCCTTCGATCTCCCGGGACATGATCGTCATCATCCAGGGTCTCGTGATCCTCTTTGCCGGGGCGCTCGAGAACATGTTCCGCCCGGCGATCACGCGCGCCTTCGCGATGCGCGGCCAGCGCGCGGCCGCCGTCGTGCAGACCAAGGGAGCCTGAAATGGACTTCTTCCACGTTCTCGTCGTGCTCCTGGAATCGACGATCCGCGTCTCCGTGCCGCTGGTCTTCGCAGCCCTTGCCGGTCTGTTCACCGAGCGCGCCGGCGTCTTCGACATCGGCCTGGAGGGCAAGATGCTCGGTGCGGCCTTTGCCGCCGGGGCGGCGGCAGCCGTCACGCAGTCCGTCTGGGTGGGGCTCGTTGCGGCGATCCTCGTTTCCGTGGCCCTCTCGCTCGTCCACGGCTATGCTTCGATCACCCAGCGCGGCAACCAGATCGTCTCGGGTGTGGCGATCAACTTCATCGTTGCCGGTTCCACCGTGATCCTGGGAGAGGCCTGGTTCCGGCAAGGCGGCCGCACGCCGGCGCTCGCCGAAGGCGCGCGGTTCCAGACGATCAACTTCCCCGACGCGGACATGATCCGCGAAATTCCCGTCCTCGGGCCGGTCTATGCGGACCTCCTGTCCGGCCATTTCCTGCTCACCTATCTCGCCTTCGCCATGGTGCCGATCAGCTGGTGGATTCTCTACCGCACCCGTTTCGGCCTGAGGCTGCGCGCCGTCGGCGAGAATCCGGGCGCGGTCGATACCGCTGGTATCTCGGTGATCTGGCTGAGATACCGGGCTGTCATCTGCTGCGGCATTCTCTGCGGCTTTGCCGGCGCCTATCTTTCGCTGGCGATGACGGCTGGCTTCGTCAAGGGCATGACGGCGGGGAAGGGCTATATCGCGCTTGCGGCGCTGATCTTCGCCAAATGGCGGCCGCTCAACGTCATGTTCGCCTGCCTGCTCTTCGGCTTCCTCGATGCGCTCGCGATCCGTCTGCAGGGCACGCCCTTGCCGCTTATCGGCCAGGTTCCGGTGCAGCTCATGCAGGCCCTGCCCTATATTCTCACCGTCATCCTGCTTGCCGGCTTCATCGGCAAGGCCATTCCGCCGAAGGCGGGCGGCGTACCCTATGTGAAGGAGCGCTAAACATGTCCAAGGACGAACTCTTTGTCGCGGCGCGTGAGGCCATGGCGAAGGCGCATGCGCCCTATTCCAAGTTTCCGGTCGGCGCCGCCATTCGCGCCGAGGACGGCAGGATCTATACGGGCGCAAACATCGAGAACCTGTCCTTTCCGGAGGGCTGGTGCGCCGAGACGACGGCGATCAGCCATATGGTGATGGCCGGCCAGCGCAAGATCACGGAGGTCGCGGTGGTCGCCGAGAAACTCGCGCTCTGCCCGCCCTGCGGCGGCTGCCGTCAACGGCTTGCGGAATTTTCCGGCGCGAGCACCCGCATCTATCTTTGCGACGAAACGGGGATCAGGAAGACGCTGGCGCTCTCCGACCTGCTGCCGCACAGCTTCGAGACGGAGATTCTCGGATGACGGCGGCGGCGGACTTCCTCGGGGGCAAGCTCGGGGCGCTTGCGCCCCGCTACGGGATCGTGCTCGGTTCCGGCCTCGGCTCGCTCGTCGACGCAGTGGCGGAGCCGCTGCGCATCCCCTATGCGGAGATCCCGGGCTTTCCGGTGAGCAGCGTTTCCGGCCATGCCGGCGAGTTCGTGGCGGGCAGGATCGGCAACACTCCCGTCGCCGTGCTTTCCGGCCGTGCCCATTATTACGAACGCGGCGACGCCAGTGCCATGCGCGTGCCGATCGAGACGCTGAAGCGGATCGGCGTCGAGAACCTGATCCTCACCAATTCCGCCGGTTCGCTGCGCGAAGACATGCCGCCGGGCTCGGTCATGCGCATTGCCGATCACATCGCCTTTGCCGGCGCCAATCCGCTGATCGGCGTCGAAAGCGACGAGCGCTTCGTCGGCATGACGAATGCCTATGACGCGGCGCTGGCCATAGGGATGGAGGAGGCCGCCGAACGCCTCGGCATCCCGCTCGCGCGCGGCGTCTATATGTGGTTCTCCGGGCCGAGCTTCGAGACGCCGGCCGAAATCCGCATGGCCCGTATCCTCGGTGCCGATGCGGTCGGCATGTCCACCGTGCCGGAGGTCATTCTCGCCCGGTTCTTCGGACTGAAGGTCGCCGCCGCCTCCATCGTCACCAATTTCGCCGCCGGCATGACCAGGGCGGAACTCAGCCATGAAGAAACCAAGCAAATGGCACCGCTCGGCGGCACGCGGCTGGCGGCAATCCTGAAAGAGATGATCGCGAGCGAAGGCTGAACGGCCATGCTTCCGCAGGAAATCATACGAAAGAAAAGGGACGGCGATCGGCTTGATCCAGCGGATATCGCCGGTTTCATCGCGGGTGTGACCGATGGCTCGGTCTCGGAAGGGCAGGCGGCCGCCTTCGCCATGGCGGTCTGGTTCTCCGGAATGAATCGCGACGAATGCGTGGCGCTGACGCTGGCGATGCGCGATTCCGGGGAAACGCTCGACTGGAGCGATCTCGCACGCCCTATCGTCGACAAGCACTCGACGGGCGGCGTCGGCGACAATGTCTCGCTGATGCTGGCACCGATCGTCGCCGCCTGCGGTGCGGCCGTGCCGATGATTTCGGGCAGGGGGCTCGGCCACACCGGCGGGACGCTCGACAAGCTCGAATCGATTCCCGGCTATGACATCCAGCCATCGCCCGAGCACTTTCGGCTGGTGGTCGATGAGGTCGGCTGCGCCATCATCGGCCAGACCGCCGATCTCGCGCCGGCCGACAAGCGCCTCTATGCGATCCGCGACGTGACGGCCACCGTCGATTCGGTGCCGCTGATCACCGCATCGATCCTTTCGAAAAAGCTCGCCGCAGGGCTCGGGTCGCTGGTCCTCGACGTCAAGCTCGGCAATGGCTCCTTCATGACGGATCCCGCCGAAACCGAAGTCCTGGCGCGTTCGCTGGTCGAGGTCGCCAATGGCGCGGGCGTGCGCACCTCTGCGCTGATCACCGACATGAACGAGCCACTGGCGGACGCGGCCGGAAACGCGCTCGAAATAGAGAGCTGCCTGGCCTATCTGCGCGGCGAGAAAGCGGGAACCCGCCTCGATCAGGTCGTGATGGCCCTGGCTGGGGAAATGCTCGTTGCAGCGGGTATTGCGGCGCACGAAACCGAAGCCGAAGCCATGGCGCGGCGCGTCCTGGAGAGCGGAGAGGCGATGGAGCGTTTCGGCCTCATGATCCGGCGGCTCGGCGGACCTGCCGATTTCGTGGATCGCCCGGGCGCCTATCTTGCCGAGGCGCCCGCGGTCCTTGCCGTGCCGGCGGGACGGAACGGCTATCTGGCGTCCTGCGAGACGCGCGAATTGGGAATGTCGGTCATCGCACTCGGCGGCGGGCGCATCCGCCCGGATGACCGGATCGATCATCGCGTCGGTTTTACCGGCCTGCGACCGCTCGGGACGAAAGTCGAAAAGGGCGAGCCGATCGCCTTCGTCCATGCGGCCGACCGAAGCCAGGCCGAGGCGATCGCAAAGCGGGTTGCCACGCTCTATGCGATCGCAGACGAGGAGCCGGCGCAACGGCCGGTGGTCGTTTCGAAGCTGAGAGCGGGATGAGGAAAAGCGTGCGCGGTTTTCCGCCCGCATCCCGCACCTTATCGGACTCGTTGACGAGATGCAGCGCCGCTTTCCGAAGCGGCAGGACGGCAGACCGACAGCGCTACTTCGTTCCGTACATGCGGTCGCCCGCATCGCCGAGGCCCGGCACGATATAGCCCTTCTCGTTGAGATGGCTGTCGATCGACGCCGTGAAGATCGGTACGTCCGGATGGGCGCCCTGGAAGTTGCGAATACCCTCCGGAGCGGCAAGGAGGCAGAGGAAGCGGATGTTCCGCGCACCGCGCTCCTTGAGCTTCTCGATGGCCGCGATCGATGAATTGCCGGTGGCGAGCATCGGGTCGACGACGATGACGAGGCGCTCGTTGATGTTGTCCGGCGCCTTGAAGAAATATTCGACCGCCTGCAGAGTCTCGTGGTCCCGGTAGACGCCGATATGCGCAACGCGCGCCGAGGGTACCAGTTCGAGCATGCCCTCGAGCAGGCCGTTGCCGGCGCGCAGGATGGAAGCGAAGACGAGCTTCTTGCCCTCGAGCACCGGCGCGTCGGTTTCCACGAGAGGCGTCTCGATCCGTTCGGTCGTCAGCTCCAGATCGCGCGTGACCTCATAGCAGAGCAGCGTCGAGATTTCCTTGAGCAGCCGGCGGAAGCCCGCAGTCGACGTTTCCTTCTTGCGCATGATGGTCAGCTTGTGCTGCACCAGCGGATGACCGATCACCGTTACGCCGTCCATGGCTCATCTTCCCCGCGAAAATTGGCTATCCACCCTCTTTTCCATGGAAAGGGCGGGGGCCGCAAGAGTGTAGGTGGAAGTTGTGCAGCTCCGCCCGCTCATCCGCGCAACTAGACATGCAACGCGGCCAGCAACCTCTCTCGCGTCGGCTCGTCCACGAAGGCGGCTTCAATCGCGGTCTGCGTCATCCGGTCGATCTCGCTGTCGGAGAAGCCCATCGCGTGGAAAGCGATTTCGTATTCCTGCGCGAGCGACGTGTGGAAGAAGGGAGGATCGTCGGAATTGAGCGTCACGCGGACGCCGGCTTCGTAAAGCCGCCTAAGGGGATGCGAGGCAAAGTCCGGGAACACCTGAAGCGCGACATTCGAACCGGGACAGACTTCGAGCACGACGCCCTCGTCGGCAAGGCGCTTCACGAGATCGCCGTCCTCGATCGCCCGGACCCCGTGGCTGATCCGGGCCGGGCGGACATGGTCCAGCGCATCGCGCACGCTGAAGGCGCCGGAAAGTTCGCCCGCGTGGATGGTGAGGCCGAGGCCGGCATCGCGGACGGTGTCGAAGGCGCGGGAGAATTCGGCGACGCTGTGCATGCGCTCCTCGCCGGCCAGATTGAAGCCGGTCACGAGCGGATGCCGGCGCATCGCTGCATATTCGGCGGTCCTGATGACGGAGTCGGGACCGAAATGGCGGATGCCGGTGATCAGCATGCGCGATTCGATGCCGGTCCTCGCCTTCGCCGCCTCCATGCCGGCGGCGAGGCCCTCGATATAGGCGTCGGCGCCGAGCCCGATCGTTTCGCCATGGTCGGGCGAGACGATGATTTCGCTGTAGATCGTACCCGCTTCGGCAAGCTCCGTCAGATAGGTCTCGGCGAGAAGCGCATAATCGCCCTCGGTGCGAAACAGCGAGGCGACGGCGTCGTAGCACCTTACGAAGCTGGTGAAATCCTCCCAGACATAGGCCCCGTCGCGGACGATCGCGCTGGTGTCGACGCCGTATTTGCGGGCCTGCCTCATCGCCAGTTCAGGCGGCGTCGCACCCTCGATATGGCAATGCAGTTCGGCTTTCTTCAGATGAGCGGTCAAAGGAGGCTTCTCCCATGTGGGCCGGCGCCAATGCCGAGATGTCTTGCGACGGTTTCGCCGATATGGGCGAAGCTGTCGGCGATGCCGAAGGAGCGGCTGCGAAGCGTCGGGCCGAACATCAGCACCGGCACGCGCTCGCGCGTGTGGTCGGTGCCGCGCCAGGTCGGATCGCAGCCATGGTCGGCGGTCAGGATCACCATGTCGCCGGGTTTCAGCCGGCGGTCGAGATCGGGCAGGCGTGCATCGAAGGCTTCGAGCGCGGCGGCATAGCCGGGCACGTCGCGGCGATGTCCGTAGAGCATGTCGAAGTCGACGAAATTGGTGAAGACGAGCGCCCCGTCTTCGGCCTCTTCGATGGCTTCCAGACTGGCGTCGAAGAGGGCCATGTTGCCGTTGGCCTTGGTGAGCCTGGTCACACCCTGATGGGCGAAGATGTCGCCGATCTTGCCGATCGCGTGCACCGTGCGCCCGGCCTCCTGCAGCCGGTCGAGAACGGTCGGCTCGGGCGGCGGCACCGAATAGTCGCGACGGTTGCCCGTGCGCGTGAAGTTGCCCGGGTCGCTGCCGACGAAGGGCCGTGCGATGACGCGGCCGATATTGTGGTCGTCGACGAGCCGGCGCACGACCTCGCAGAGGTTCAGCAGGCGCTCCAGCCCGAAGGTCTGTTCATGCGCGGCGATCTGGAAGACGGAATCGGACGAGGTGTAGCAGATCGGCTTGCCGCTCCGCATATGCTCTTCGCCGTGGCGGGCGATGATGTCGGTACCCGAAGCATGGCAGTTGCCGAGAATGCCGGGCACATCGCCCTCGCGACAGATCGCTTCCACCAGTTCGGGAGGGAAGGCGTCGCCTTCGGCCGGAAAATAGCCCCAGTCGAAGGTCACCGGCGTGCCGGCGATTTCCCAATGACCGGACGGCGTGTCCTTGCCGCGCGAGACTTCGCTTGCCGCGCCGTAGATCCCGTAGACGCGTTCCGGCAGCGCCATGCCGGCGGGCAGCCGCCCGGTCGCGAGCCGTGCCGCATGCATGAGGCCGAGCGCGGACATGTTGGGCAGATGAAGCGGCCCTTCCCGCAGACCCGTCCGGTCGGCCGCTCCCGCCGCGCAGAATTCCGCGATATGTCCGAGCGTATCGGCGCCGAGATCGCCGAAAGCCTCTGCGTCCGGCGCATTGCCGATGCCGAAGGAATCGAGGACGAAAAGGAACGCACGCGCCATGAAACACCCTGACTGATCCCGAGCGCGAGCGCGATAAGCGGCGAGCCGGTGCCATTAAGATTTTCGCGGCCGTCGCCGCACAATCCGGCAGAAATAGCGCGCCGCCTTTTCCATTGCAATTGATGCATGCCGCCCAGGACCCACGCGGCATGGGTGCCGGGAGGGAAGTCTCAGCAATCGGTGCAGTTGATGGTCGTGCCGAAGCGCTGGCGGTAGTAGGAGGTCCTGGAGAGAGGGATCGTGCCGCCGGCGTCCGAGCCGAACAGGGAAAGCTGGTGGTTGACGACGAGTTCGGTGCGCACGACGAAGGCATTCACCGCGTCGAGATCCGCCGGAACGCTGACCGCGGAATTGACCGCATAGGGGACCGTCGCACCGCCGCTCGCGTCCGACCAGCCCCGGGACCAGGCGACCTTGCCTTCAGTCGTACCGTTCACCTGGATACCGGTGATCTTGAGGTCGTAGTCGGAGCCGTCATAGGGCACCAGCATGTTTTTTGCGACGTTGCGCATGTCGTCCAGAAAGGCCTTGTTCACCTGCTGCTCCTGGGTGACGATGTCGCTCACCGTGCTCGAGGCCCGCCCGACCTTGCGTGCCACGGTGAAGCCGAGCGAAAGCTCGAAAGCGCCGATATAGGCCGCGATCAGAAGCGGCGCGACAATGGCGAATTCCACGGCCCCGGCGCCGCGCCGGTCCCGCAACAGTCCGTGGAAGACCCCCCACAGCTGCCGTTTGCATGCAGGAAGGCGTTCCATGGCGGCCTCAATAGTTTTCGTTGCGGAAGGTGGCGGTCGAGACCATCAGATAGTCGCGCGGCATGCTGTCGCCGGCGGGTCTGAGCTTGGTCACCAGGGGACGAACGAGATCGGTGATCACGGTCCAGCGGTAATAGGCGCGTACCATGGTGTAGTCGTTCGGGCCGCCGGGGGCGAACGTAAAGCCGCTGGTGTCGAGATCGGAGCCGATCCGCGGCACCGCTTCCGGAAAGACACTGAGATCGGCGGGAAGCTTGCGGACGTCGAGATAGAGTTTCGAGGCTTGCGTCGCCTCGGTCGCCGAGCAGGTCATCATAATCGCGATTTCCTCGCAGAAGGCCTGGCGGAACTGGGTTTCTGTCGTGAAGCCGGGCTTGCCGGTATCGGTAGTGATTTCACCCGTGCGGATTTTCCGCGCCAGCGTATCGGTCGCATTGGCCAGCAATTGCTCCCCGGCAAAAGCGACGAATGTCTCGATCGAGGCGAAGACGACGATGAAGAAGGGCAGTGCAAGGATCGCGAATTCGATCGCCGTCGCACCTTTCCGGTCGCCGATGAAGCGCCGGAACAGGCCGCGCGGGGAGCGAGCCCGGGGAGTGGATGCTTTCTCGTCGATCGACATCGCGCCGTTCCATCATGTCAACTGGTTGGCGCAAAATACATGGCGACTGTTGAAGATTCGTTTTCGAGGACCCGGAGAATTTTAGTGGTTCTGAAGCTGAGGGCGGAACGGCCCCTCAACCCGCTGCCGCCCCTTCTCCCCGCACGCGGGGAGAAGGGGCAAGCGGCTCGCTTTGCGGCTCAAGTACCCTCTCCCCGCACGCGGGGAAGGGTTAGGGTGAGGGCAGGGCGAATTTCCCGGTCTTAATTGCCGCTCGAAGCGGAAGCCTGCCGTTCCGCACGCTCGCAATTGGGCGTGCAGGAGAGAACGGTGCGGACGGTCTGTTTATAGACGCGCACCGTGTTGCCCTCGTCGATCGATACCAGGATGCGCTCGTCGACCATGGCGTTGCCGTCCTGGTCGAGAATGACGAGATTGGTGGTGCCGAAATTGCGCCCAGTCAGCACGATGGTCTTCGCATCCGCCACGGTCGCGTCGGCAACCTCCGCATTGCCGATGATCACCTTGCTGACCGGCCGGTCGAGCTTCAGCACGCGGGCGTGGTCCATATAGACGCGCATCATTTCTTCAGCCGCGCGGGCGCCGCCCGGTGCGGCGATCGCCAGAAGTGCAGTCGTTGCAAGCAATGCGGCCCGTGGGGTCGCTGAGGGCGTGTTCATGGCGCGTCCTGACGGTCTATCTGCCGCATCTTGGCGCCTTTTGGTGAATGAATGGTTACGCCGATGCGGCGCAATTTAAGGCATCCATTTTCCGCACATTTACCCAGGAAAAAGCGAGTTTCCTTTAACCTCACGATAACCGGTTTCCTTAAGCGGAAAGCAATTAGCCCCCGCTAAATTCAGGGTATCCGATCAACGGCAACAGTTTGACGGACGTGCTGAACAACAAGTGAAGTTTGAGGAGAATAGTCATGAAGACCATTTTTGCACGCCTGATGAAGGATGAGTCCGGCGCAACCGCAATCGAATACGGCCTGATCGCAGCTCTGATTTCGGTGGCGCTGATCACCGGTGCCACGACGCTCGGCGGCGCACTAGACACGCAGTTCGATAACCTGAGTACGTTCCTTAACGTCGATCGGGCCGGAGAATAATCGAGCCGCGAATACGTCGGGCCGTCTTCGTCCGAAGGCGGCCTTTTCTTTGCCGTAGCCAGGTGGAAGCTAAACGAAGACAAGAGGAACTTGGATGATCGACGCAGCCATCTTACTGCTTTTTCCATTTCTTCTCGCACTGGCGGCGTTCTCAGATTTACTTACGATGAGAATTCCCAATCATGTTTCGGCGGTCCTCTTTGTCTCATTTCTTCTGATAGGGCCCCTTATGGGCTTTAATCTTGCGCAGATAGGCCTCCATATCGCCGCGGCGGCTGCTGTCTTTGCCGTCTGCTTCTGCCTTTTTGCTGCAAACGTGATGGGGGGAGGGGACGCGAAGCTCTTGACTGCCAGTGCCATCTGGTTCGGCTTCAACGCCTCGCTCGTTGCTTTCCTTTTGTATGTCTCGGTTTTCGGCGGGCTGTTGACACTGCTCGTCCTTTTCTTGCGCAGCCAAGAGAACCTGATCCTTGCCGCCCGCATCCCGGTTCCACGCCTGCTGCTGACTGCGAAGAAAATTCCCTACGGCATCGCGATCGCTTTCGGCGGATTTGCTGCCTACCCCTCGTCACCCCTGATGCAGGCCGCCTTTGCGCAGCTTCCCTGACACGCCTCCACCTCAAGGCTGGAGCGTAGCCTTCCGTTAACCATCTGCATAAGCATTCCATTAACCATAATTACACCAATTCCTGATCAACCTGATCCCGGGCAATTCTTGGGGGTTTGGGGCGATCATGAGACCGGTGCGCATTATCATTCTGGCGGTGGCCGTCGGCTCGGCTGCCTTGGCCGGGCTGTTGGCGATGAAGCTCACCCGTGCGCCCGCCCCGCAGACGGCGGAACCCGTCATCGAGCAGGCACCGACCATCAACGTGCTGGTCGCCGGCAAGAGCCTGCCGGTCGGCTCCCGTCTCGGTGCCGATTCCATCCATTGGAAGGCATGGCCGAAGGATGGTGTTGCCGAGGGCATGATAACGGAGGAAAACCGTCCCGCCGCCGTCGAAGATCTTGCCGGCGCCGTCGTCCGCCTGCCGATCTTCACCGGCGAGCCGGTCCGCCGGGAAAAGATCGCCGATGCATCGAACCGGATCATGTCGTCGCTGCTGCCCGCCGGAAAACGCGCCGTCGCCACGGAGATCACGGTTGCGACCGGGGCGGGCGGCTTCATCCTGCCGAACGATCGTGTCGACGTGATCATGGTGCGCAAGTCCGACGGCGATCTCTATCTGACCGAAACGGTGCTGAGCAATGTCCGCGTGCTGGCGATCGACCAGCAGATCGAGGAGAAGGAAGACGGCTCGAAAGCGGTCGTCGGTACGACCGCGACGCTGGAGCTGACGCCGGATCAATCGAAGGTCATGACGGTCGCGCAGCAGATGGCGGACCGCATCTCGCTGGCTCTGCGCAGCGTCGCCGACGCGCAGGAGCCGGATACCACGGCTGCCGACTACCTTCTCAACGGCGACGGCCGGCCGAGCATTCAGGTCATCAAGTCGGGCTCCATCGTCAAGGGCGACGGTGTGGCCCTCCCGAACCAGAAGTAAGGCGGGGCGCAAGGTGAAACCGATCGCAAAAAAGTTTCGGGCGTCTGTCGCAGCCGGCCTTTCCTTCTGCCTGACCTTTTCGGGCATGGCGCTGCCGACCCTTCCGGCCGCCGAGGCCGCATCCTCCTCGGTGGTGAGGATCGTCGACAGCGGCCCCGGCGCCCGCAAGACCATCAATCTCGGTCTCAACAAGGCGGTCGTCGTGGACCTGCCGAGCGACGCCCACGACATCCTCGTCGCCGACCCGTCGCTCGCCGACGCGATCACCCGCACCTCGCGCCGCATCTATCTCTTCGGCAAGTCCGTCGGCCAGACGAACATCTTCGTCTTCGGCCCGGGTGGAGAGGAGGTCGTCAGCCTGGAGGTCGCCGTCGAGCGCGACGTCGCCGGTCTCGAATCCAATTTGCGTCGCTTCATTCCCGATGCGGATATCAATGTCGAAATCATCTCGGACAACGTGGTGCTGACAGGCACGGTCCGCACGCCGCTCGACTCGACCAGGGCCGTCGATCTCGCACGCGCTTTCCTGAAAGGCGGCGAGGCGACCACGCGCAACATCACCGCGCAGGGCAATAACGGTGACGCCGATATCTTCGCCGAGGACCGGCAGAACTCGCAGATCGTCAATCTGCTGACGATCGAGGGCGACGACCAGGTGACGCTGAAGGTGACCGTGGCGGAGGTCAGCCGCCAGGTGCTGAAGCAGCTCGGCTTCAACGGCCGCGTCTCCGATGGCGAAAGCGGCATCAGCTTTCGTAACCCTGCCAACCTCGGAAGTGCGATTGCCGTCGGCACGAACGCCCTAATCAAGGGCTCGATCGGCCCTACAACCATTTCGAGCTATATCAACGCGATGGAACAGGCCGGCGTGATGCGCACGCTCGCCGAGCCGAGCCTTACGGCCATTTCCGGACAGGAGGCGAAGTTCTATGTCGGCGGCGAGTTCCGGATCGCAGGTATTCAGGAGGTCTCGACGGATGACGAGACCGGCCAAACCACGGTCGAGCGTGAGGTCAACGACGTGGAATACGGCATCCGGCTGAACTTCAAGCCGGTCGTTCTCGGCCCCGGCCGCATCAGCCTCCAGATCGAGACCGATGTCTCGGAGCCGACCTATGAGGGCTCGGTGGTCACCGGCAACAGCATGACGGCTATTCCCGGGCAGACCTTCCTCGGCATCCGCCGGCGCGAGGCCTCGACCAGCGTCGAGCTGCCGTCCGGCGGCTCGATCGTGATCGCCGGCCTCGTCCAGGACAATATCCGCCAGGCGATGTCGGGCCTGCCCGCCGCCTCGAAGATCCCGATCCTCGGCACGCTCTTCCGCAGCAAGGATTTCCAGCGCAGCGAGACGGAACTCGTCATCATCGCCACGCCCTACCTCGTCCGGCCGGTTGCCCGCAGCGCGATCTCGCGCCCGGACGACAACTTCAATCCGGCGAACGATCTCGAAAGCTTTTTCCTCGGCCGCGTCAACCGGATCTATGGACGCCCCGAGGCTCAGCCGCCGGCCGGCCACTATCACGGCAATGTCGGCTTCATCTACAAATAGGCCGGCCATGAAGAAGCGAAGCGCAGCTCGAAACAGTCCCGAAAGGCAGCCTCCGATGGCCCTGAACCGCTTTCCGTATCGCCTGGCCCTGGGCGCGCTCGTCGGCCTGCTGCTGGCTGGCTGCGCCAACAAGGACAGGCTCGCGACCGGTGCTCTTCCGGACGATTACCGCACCCGCCACCCGATCGTGCTGACGGAGGGCGAGCGGACGATCGACATTCCCGTCGCCTCGGGCGACACGCGGCTCACCCAAGGGACCCGCGACGTCATCCGCGGCTTTGCCGCCGAATATCGGAATGCGTCGAGCGGCGTCATCCAGATCATGCTGCCGCGCGGATCGGTGAACGGCCATGCCGCGCAGATCGTCCGCAAGGATATTCGTCGCGTGTTGGCAGCGGGCGGCGTGTCACCGAAGAAGATGATCGAAACCACCTATGACGCCTCCGTGACGGGCGATGCCGCACCGATCCGCCTGAGCTATGTCGCGATAACGGCGCAGACCGCACCCTGCGGCGCGTGGCCGGAAGATCTGGCGCTGAACACGCTGGAAAACCGCAACTACTACAATTTCGGCTGTGCCACCCAGTCCAATCTCGCCGCTCAGATCGCCAATCCGACGGATCTCGTCGGCCCACGCCAGATGTCGCCGATCGACGCCGAGCAGCGGGGCCAGGTGATCGACAGCTGGCGCGGCACGGAAAAGGGTGACGGCGGAACCACGATCGTCTTCAACTGAAACGGGCCTTCAAGGAAAAGCGATGAACGCGATTGAATACACGATCGAAAGCGGCGCTGCCGGCGATTGGCCCGCGGACGGGTCGCGCCCCGGCGACCTCGAGCAGCTCCGGCCCCTGCCGCGCATCTCGATCCACGCCTTCTGCGAAAGCGAAGCGGTGCAGCGGCTCATGGAGCGTTGCGGCCAGGACCGCCGTATGGCGAAGGTCAGCCTTCGCATCACCGGTGGCGGCATCGCCGCCGCCGCGACCACTTTTACCAGCGTCTCAACGCCCAATCTGATCATTCTCGAAACCGCGGCCGAGACCGGCTCGCTGCTTTCGGAGCTGGCGCCGCTCGCGGAGGTCTGCGATCCGAGCACCAAGGTCATCGTCATCGGCCGCCATAACGACATCGCTCTCTATCGCGAGCTGATCCGCAACGGCATTTCCGAATATATGGTCGCACCGGTCGGGATGGCGGATATGCTGAGCGCCGTCTCGGCGATCTTCGTGGATCCGGAGGCGGAGCCGCTCGGACGCAGCCTTGCCTTCATCGGCGCGAAGGGCGGCTGCGGCTCGTCGGTCATCGCCCATAATTGCGCCTGGGGCATTTCCAATCTTTTCTCGACCGAGACGATCCTTGCCGATCTCGATCTGCCCTACGGAACCGCCAATATCGACTTCGACCAGGACCCCCCGCAGGGGATCGCCGAGGCCGTATTCGCACCGGATCGGCTGGACGAGGTCTTTCTCGACCGGCTCCTGACCAGATGCTCCGATCATCTGTCGCTGCTCGCCGCCCCCTCCATGCTCGACCGCGCCTATGACTTCGAGACGGGTGCGTTTCAGCCGATCCTGGAAGTCCTCCAGCGCAGCGCGCCCGTATCCGTTCTGGACCTGCCGCATGGCTGGACCGACTGGACCCGCTCTGTGCTTTCCGCGGCCGACGAGGTGGTCATCACCGCCGCCCCGGACCTGGCAAGCCTCAGAAACGCGAAGAACCTGCTCGATGCCTTGAAGAAGTTGAGGCCGAACGACAAGGCACCGCATCTCGTGCTCAACCAGGTGGGCGTACCCAAGCGTCCGGAGATCGCTCCCGATGAGTTCTGCGCGTCGCTGGAGATCGAAGCCGCAGCGATCATTCCGTTCGATGCGGTCCTCTTCGGCAATGCCTCCAACAGCGGACGCATGATCGCGGAGATCGACCGGAAGTCGCCGGCCGCCGAGACCTTCTCGCAGCTGTCCCACCTCTTGACCGGGCGCACCACCGTCAAGAAGGCCAGACGGGGGGGCCTCGGCAAGGTTCTGGCGAAGCTCGGCAGGCGGTAGCGGACTATTTCCGATCCTGCACCCGAAGGGGCGGGGATCGATGAAGCAACTGGAATGAAGTGATGTTTGGCAAACGCGGAAATGAAGGTTCTGGCAAGGGTGGTGCGCGCGGCTTCTCGCCTGCGCCCCCGATGCCCGCCGTCCAGCTGGTGCCGGTGGAGCGTGCCGCCGCGCCCGTTCTCGGCGAAACGATCGCTGCGCCATCCCGCCCGCAAGCGGCAGCGCCGCCTCAGCGGCGCCGTGCGCCGAGGGCGGAAGATTATTACGACACGAAATCGCAGGTCTTCTCCGCGCTGATCGATACGATCGATCTGTCGCAGCTCTCCAAGCTCGATATCGAGAGCGCCCGGGAGGAAATCCGCGACATCGTCAACGATATCATCACCATCAAGAACTTCGCGATGTCGATCTCCGAGCAGGAGGAACTGCTCGACGACATCTGCAACGACGTGCTCGGCTACGGACCGCTGGAACCATTGCTCGCGCGCGACGACATCGCCGACATCATGGTCAACGGCGCCGGGCAAACCTTCATCGAAGTGGGCGGCAAGGTCGAGGAATCGGAGATTCGGTTCCGCGACAACGGGCAACTGCTGTCGATCTGCCAGCGCATCGTCAGCCAGGTAGGCCGCCGCGTCGACGAATCGAGCCCGATCTGCGATGCGCGTCTGCCGGACGGGTCACGCGTCAACGTCATCGCGCCGCCGCTCGCGATCGACGGTACGGCGCTCACCATCCGCAAGTTCAAGAAGGACAAGCTGACGCTGGAGCAGCTGGTGCGCTTCGGATCGATCACGCCCGAGGCCGCTGTCCTGCTGCAGATCATCGGCCGCGTCCGCTGCAACATCGTCATTTCCGGCGGCACCGGCTCCGGCAAGACGACGCTGCTCAACTGCCTGACGCGCTATATCGACAGCACCGAGCGGATCATTACCTGCGAGGACTCGGCCGAATTGCAACTGCAGCAGCCCCATGTCGTCCGGCTCGAGACGCGCCCGCCGAACATCGAGGGCGAGGGCGAGATCACCATGCGCGACCTCGTGAAGAACTGCCTGCGCATGCGCCCGGAGCGCATCATCGTCGGTGAAGTGCGCGGCCCGGAAGTCTTCGACCTGCTGCAGGCGATGAACACCGGCCATGACGGTTCGATGGGAACGATCCATGCAAATACCCCGCGCGAATGCCTGAGCCGCATGGAATCGATGATCGCCATGGGCGGCTATACCCTGCCGGCCAGGACCGTTCGCGAGATCATCTCCGGCTCGGTGGACGTGATCATCCAGGCCTCGCGTCTGCGGGACGGATCGCGCCGGATCACCCACATCACCGAAGTCACCGGCATGGAAGGCGACGTGATCATCACCCAGGACCTGATGCGCTACGAGATCGACGGCGAGGACGCCAATGGCCGCATCGTCGGCCGCCACGTCTCCACCGGCATCGGCCGGCCGCATTTCTGGGACCGGGCCCGTTACTTCAATGAGGACAAGCGGCTCGCTGCGACCCTCGACGCGATGGAAAAGCAATAGGCGAAACGGCTGCGGTCCCGCCGCTGCGAATAAAGGACAGACCGAGCGATGTTCGGCATAGACATCACCGTCCTGGGACTGGCCGGCCTCGTCGCCCTGGCGGCGGCAGCACTCGCCTATGGTGTGCTCTATCCCCGTATCGAGACCGAGAAAAAGGCGGAGGGCCGCCTGCGCCGGGTCAGCGCCTCGGAGACGGACCGCACCAAGATCAAGGCGGCGCGCGACCGCGTCAACGAGATGTCGAAGCGTCGCAAATCCGTTCAGGATTCGCTGAAGGACCTCGAGAAGAAGCAGCAGGAAAAATCCGCCAATGCGGCGCCTTCGATGAAGAAGCGCCTGCTGCAGGCCGGCCTTTCGATATCGATCGCGCAGTTCTATCTGTTCAGTGCGCTTTTCGGGTTGTTCGCCTTCCTTGTCGTCCTCCTGACAGGGGCCGGACTGATCATTGCCGCAGGCGTTGGCCTGATAGGCGCGGCCGGCCTGCCGCGATGGATCGTCGGCTCCATGGTCAAACGCCGTTGCAGAAAGTTTCTCGACGAGTTTCCGAATTCGCTCGATGTCATGGTCCGGTCGATCAAGTCGGGGCTGCCGCTGAACGACGCCTTGCGGCTGATCGCGAGCGACGGGCAGGAGCCGGTCAGGACCGAATTCCGCCGTGTCGTCGAGTCCCAGCAGGTGGGTCTCAACGTTCCCGAAGCCTGCGCCCGCATGATTCACAGCATTCCGCTGCCGGAAGTGAACTTCTTCGCGATCGTCATCGCCATTCAGGCGCAGGCGGGCGGCAATCTGTCCGAGGCGCTCGGCAACCTCTCCAAGGTCCTGCGCGAACGCAGGAAGATGAAGGCGAAGGTCAGCGCGCTGTCGATGGAGGCCAAGGCGTCCGCCTGCATCATCGGCGCGCTGCCCTTCATCGTCGCAACCCTCGTCTATCTGACTTCGCCGGACTACATGATGATTCTCTTCACCGACCCGCGCGGCCACATCATCATGGGCGCTTCCGCCGTCTGGATGAGCATCGGCATCTGGGTGATGCGCAACATGATCAACTTCGACATCTGAGGATCCCGTGGCCGGCTGGATAGAGACGCTTACCGATCTGAACATCATCGTCGCGGCGCTCGTCTCGATGGCCGTGCTCGCCACGTTCTATTCGCTCGTGGCGCCCTTGCTCGAAAGGGGAGACCTCACGAAGCGGATGAAGTCGGTCGCCACCGAACGGGAGCAGATTCGCGCCCGCGAGCGCGCCCGGCTCAATGCCGAGGCGACCACCGGCAGGGCAAGCCTCAGGGCACAGCACAACACCTCGGTCCGGGAGATCGTCGAGCGGCTGAACCTCAGAAAGGCTCTGGTGGACGACAACACCGTCAACCGCCTGAAGACGGCCGGCTATCGCTCGCAGAACGCGCTCAACACCTTCCTCTTCGCCCGCTTCTGCCTGCCGTTCCTGTTTCTGACCGTTGCGGTTCTCTATATTTTCGTGCTCGGCAACTTCGCCGACAAGCCGATCATGGTCAGAGTGTCCTTCGCCATCGGATTCGCCTATGTCGGCTTCTACGCGCCGAACATCTTCATCGCCAATGCGATCTCCAAGCGCCAGCAGTCCATTCGCCGCGCCTGGCCGGATGCGCTCGATCTCCTGCTCATCTGCGTCGAGTCCGGCGTCTCGATGGAACTCGCCATGCGCCGCGTCGCCGACGAGATAGCCGTGCAGTCGCAGCCGCTGGCGGAGGAACTGGTGCTGACGACCGCGGAACTCTCCTTCCTTCCCGAAAGGCGCATCGCGCTCGAAAATCTCGGCCTGCGCACGGGGCTCGATGAAGTGAAATCGGTGACGCAGGCGCTGATCCAGGCCGACCGCTACGGCACGCCCGTCGCTCAGGCGCTGCGCGTTCTGGCGCAGGAGAGCCGCGACCAGCGCATGACCGCTGCCGAGAAAAAGGCGGCCGCACTGCCGCCGAAGCTGACGGTGCCGATGATCCTGTTCTTCCTGCCGGTCCTCGTCGCCGTCATCCTCGGCCCCGCCGGGATACAGGTGGCGGACAAGTTTTAGGATGGAAAGGCAAAGGTGGTTTAACCGTCCTTGAAAGGGACTGCCGCCTTTACGGGCTGTACTGCCTCACCCTAGCCCCTCTCCCCGCGGAGAGAGGGGACTGGAGAGGGCGGCATATCCCTTCTCCCCGCCTGCGGGGAGAAGGTCGCGGCAGCGGGATGAGGGGCGCGTGCCGCCACCCCGGCGGGCGGCGGTGCCGGCCGATCACCTTCAATCCGCCTTCACCGCATCCGCCTTTGCCAGCTGCTTCCACGCGCCCTGCTGAGACAGCATGGAGCGAAGATAGGCGACATTGGCCTCCGCCTGCTCGGCTGTCAGTTCCTGGCGGGCGATGACCTCCGCTTCCTGGAAGCGGCCCTGCAGGCCGACGGCAAGCGCGAGGTTCTGGCGCACGCTGCTGCCGGCATCCGGTTGGCTCGCCGCGGATTTGAGGTAGGTCTCGGCCGTCCGCAGATCCTTCGAGAGCAGATAGGACATGCCCAGATTGGAGAGGACCGAAGGCTCGTTGGGCTTGAGGTCCAGAGCCTCGCGGTAGCGCAGCCGTGCCTCGGCGGAGCGGCCGAGCTGGTCGAGGATGGCGCCTTCCGCGGATTTCAGCTTCCAGTCGGGCCGGTCCGGCGTCTGGGCACGGCTGATCGTTGCGAGCGCCTGTTCCAGCTGACCCGCTGCGGCCTGGGCCTTGCCGTAGGCTCCGAGCACCTCGCGATCCGCCGGATGGTAGATCGCCACCTGTTGCATGACGGCAAGCGCCTGTTCGTTGCGGCCCGTCATGCGCAGGAGATTGGCGTAGTCGAGCCCGGCCTCCCGGTCCTTCGGATTGCGCTCATAGGCCTTGCCGATGCGTTCGGCGGCGGCAGCGAGTTCGGTCGCGTTCATCGACTGCACCGGCCTCGTGAGCTTCGGGATAGATCCGGTCGTCAGCTCCTTCCTGCCCTGTTGTCCGGCGCAGGCGGAGAGCGACAGCGCCACCATCGCAACGGCAACCCCCGTTGCGAGGCGGCACAGGGATAAGGAGAAAGTGTCTTGCATCGTGATCGAAGCCCCAGCCATCCAGTCCTGCACCGGAACTCCAGACAAAAGCGGCGCAACTTTCACTCCAGCAATAATCTGTTAACCCTAACGGAGCGTTAATCGCACCTGTTCGCATCCGCCAGTCGAGGATTCCAATGGCTCCCTATCAGTTCATCGAGCGGCCATCGCCGTTCAACACCAGCAACGGCAAGACGCTGCCGATCTTTGCGGTGACGCCCGCGCATATCGAGACGGGGAGCATCGATCCGATCGCGCTCGATTGGGCGAAGAAGGCCGGCTTCAAGGCGGAATCCGGCGCGGTGCTGCTGATCCCCTCGGCCGATGGTCATCTCGGAGGTGCGCTGTTCGGGCTCGGCGCCAACCCGTCAGACACGCCCTTCCTGACCGGCAAGCTCGCCCGGGCGCTCCCGGCCGGCAAATGGCACATCGAAACGGCGCCGCTCACCGCCAATCGGCTGGCTCTCGGCTACGGCCTCGGGTCCTACCGTTTCGAGCGCTACAAACCGGCGAAGACGGACGCGCCGACGCTGCTCATTCCGGCCGATTCGGATGCGACCGATATCAAGCGGCAGCTCGCCGGCGTTTTCCTGGCGCGCGACCTGATCAACACGCCGACCAACGATATGGGACCGGAAGCGCTGGAAGCCGCATTCCGGGCGCTGGCCGCCCATTACAAGGCCGACGTCTCGGTGATTTCCGGCGAAGCCCTGCTGACCGAGAACTTCCCGCTCGTCCACACGGTCGGCCGCGCCAGCGCCGAAGCGCCGCGGCTGCTTGAAATGCGCTGGGGCAGGAAGGGCCACCGGCAGGTGACGCTCGTCGGCAAGGGCGTCTGCTTCGACACCGGCGGGCTGGACATCAAACCGGCGTCCTCGATGCTGCTCATGAAGAAGGACATGGGCGGCGCTGCGAACGTCATGGGCCTTGCGCTGATGATCATGGATGCAAAGCTCAAGGTGGATCTGCGCGTGATCATTCCCGTGGTCGAGAATTCGATCTCGGCGAATGCCTTCCGTCCCGGTGACATCTACAAGAGCCGCAAGGGTCTGACCGTGCAGATCGACAACACCGACGCGGAGGGACGGCTGATCCTCGCCGATGCTCTCGCCTATGCGGACGAGGAGAAGACGGACCTCGTCATCGACATGGCGACCCTGACGGGCGCCGCCCGCGTGGCGCTGGGGCCGGACCTGCCGCCCTTCTTCACCGACGACGATGACCTCGCCCATGATCTTGCCGAAGCGAGCCTGACCGTGGACGATCCGGTCTGGCGGATGCCGCTCTACAGGGGCTATGACAAGGATGTTTCCGCCCGCATCGCCGATCTCACCAACGCCCCCTCGGGCGGCATGGCCGGTTCGATCACGGCGGCGCTGTTCCTCAAGCGTTTCGTGACGAACGCGAAAAGCTGGGTCCATTTCGACATCTTCGGCTGGGCCCAGTCCGAGCGCCCGCATTCGCCCATCGGCGGTGAAGCTCAGGCGATCCGGGCGCTTTACCATCACATCGGCAGGATAGCGGGTTAGCTATTCGCGCAATGGAGCCACAAAAGAAACGCTTGCGTAACGATCGCCGGCTATGCTCCCGGACACGTGATCCACGCAGGAGTTTCCTTTGCCGGTCGAACTTACCCCTTCTCAGGCGCTGGGGCTCTGGCATGCCGTGTCGCTCGAACAGGTGCGCGTCGACAGCCGCGATCTGACCTTGCGCCAGATGGCGATCCTGTTACAGATTTACCTGGTGCCGCCGCCCCATACGGTGCGCGGCCTCGCCGCGGCGCTCGGGGTGACGAAGCCGGTGATCACGCGCGCGCTCGACACCATGGGTGCGCTCGGCCTCGTCGACCGGATCCGCGACGAGCGCGACAGGCGCAACGTCATCATCAAGCGCACCGTCGAGGGCGCGCTTTATCTTGAAAAGTTCGGCGATCTGATCATCGATCAGGGCCGGAAAATGTGAGCTTATCCATGTCAGAGGTCCTCGACCGCCGCCTGAATGCCTATCGCGAGGATCTCGCGGAGGAACGCCTGCGCGGCATGGTCGAGGCAAAGCGCTTCGTGGAAGGAACGTCGGCGGCCGTATCCGTGCCGGTGACGCCGCTGCGGTCGAGGCCGGAGGCCGGCTGCGGTACGGATACGGAGCTTCTCTATGGCGAGACGGTGCGCGTGCTCGACGTCGCCGACGGATGGGCGTGGGTGAAGTCCGATCTCGACGGCTATGTCGGCTACGTACCGGAGGATGTGGTGCAGCCCCCGCAAGCGCCGGCGACGCACCTCGTGGCGGTGCCGAGGACCTTCGTCTATCGCGGCGCGGATCTGCGCTTTCCCCAGGCCTTTGCCCTTTCCATGGGAAGCCGGATCGCCGTCGCCGGTGAGGCCGAGACGCGCGGCACGCGCTATTTTCTGCTGGATGGCGGGCTGGCGATCGTCGCCGATCACTGCATCCCCGCAACCGGCGCGCTTACGGATGATTATGTCGCAATCGCGACCCGCTTTCTCGAAACGCCCTATCTCTGGGGCGGCCGCTCCGGCTTCGGCATAGACTGTTCCGGCCTCGTGCAACTCGCGATGCAGATGGCGGGGCGCAATGCGCCGCGCGATTCCGACATGCAGGCAAGCGGACTCGGCCGCCTCATAGAGCGCGAAGATCTCGCGCGCGGAGACCTCGTCTTCTGGAAGGGCCATGTGGCGATCATGGAAGACGAGAAGACCCTGGTGCATGCCAACGGACACACGATGACGGTGGCGCGCGAAGGTCTCGAAGATGCCATCCGGCGCATCGCGTGGCTTTACGCGCAGCCGACGGGATACCGGCGGCCCTGATCCCTGGATCGTCCGGCTTTCTTGAGCCGCGGCCGCCCCTCATCCGCCTGCCGGCACCTTCTCCCCGCAGGCGAAGGGAATCGCGGATTCGCCTTCCCACCATCTCCACAGGCGCGCCGTGGCGCACTTCCCCTCTCCCCGCATGCGGGGAGAGGGGGTTAGGGTGAGGGGCGGTCGCTGCGCGCCGCGCAATCAATAGCCGGCTAGCTTATCCACCACATGCTCCAGAGGCAGCCCGCGCTCGAAGCGCGCGATCTGCTGCTCCACATGCACAAAGAGCGCCCTGACGTCGGACGAAGCGGCGACATGCGGCGTCACATACACAAGCGGCATGTCCCAGAAGCGGCTTTCCGGGGAGAGCGGCTCCTGTTCGAAGACGTCGAGCGATGCGCCTCCGAGAACACCGGAATCGAGGCAGTCCAGAATGTCGGCCTCGACCTGACTGCCGCCACGGCCGGCATTGATGAAAACGGGCGCTCCGAACGGCCCGTTCCGGCTGAGCTTGGCGAAGAGGGCGGCGTTGAAGATACCCCTGGTATCCGGCGTCAGCGGCAGCAGGCCGACGAGAAAATCCGTCCTGCCGAGAAATGCGTCCAGTCCGGCGGCGTCGTAGGTCTCTACACCCTCGACCACCCGTTTGCTTCGCGACCAGCCGATCACCTTGAAGCCCATCACGGCGAGCTTGCGGGCGGAGTCCTGGCCGAGCACGCCCATGCCCATGATGCCGACCGTCACGTCGGCTGCTTCCGGCTGGCTGAGGTCACGCCATTCGTGCTTCTTCGCCAGCGCCTCGTAGGCGCGGTGCTGGCGAAGATGCAGGAGGCACTGCATCACCACCCACTCGCTCATCCGCGTCGTCAGCGTCCGGTCGACGAAGCGCACCAGCGGCACGTCGGGCAGGCCCGGCAGCGTCAGCACGTGGTCGACGCCGGCGCCGCCGGAAAAGACCACCTTGAGGTCGGGGGCGCGGGAGAAGAGGTCGGGCGCGGATTTCCAGACCACCGCATAGTCGATGCCGGAGAGGTCGCGCCCCTGATGCGCCGGGTCGGCGAGATCGATCACCTCACGGCCGGGAAAGGCGCCCGCAAGGGCGGCTTCGACCTCCTCGGGGATGAATTTCAGGTCGACGATTACGGGGCTTCTGGCGGACATGGACGCAACTCTACTGATGAATGGCGGCGAGATTGACCGCTTCGAGGTTGAAGGCGGCGGCCATCAGCGCCTTGGTATAATCTTCCGCCGGTGCCTCGAAGATGCGCTCGGCGGGTCCCTGTTCCACGACCTTGCCGAGCCGCATGACGATCACCTCGTTGGCGAGCGCGCGCACGACCCTGAGGTCATGGCTGATGAAGAGATAGGCGAGATTGTGCTTGCGCTGGAGATCGCGCAGGAGATCGACCACCTGGGCCTGCACGCTCATGTCGAGGGCGGAGGTCGGCTCGTCCAGCATGACGAACTGAGGTTTCAGCACCATCGCCCGGGCGATCGCGATGCGCTGGCGCTGGCCGCCGGAAAATTCGTGCGGATAGCGCCAGCGCGTCGCGGGATCGAGGCCGACCTCTTCCAGTGCTGCGGCGACGCGCTGATCGCGCTCGCCGTCCGTCAGCGCCTTCTCGTGGATCTTCAAACCCTCGCCGATAATATCGGCGATCGACATGCGCGGGCTCAGCGATCCGTAAGGGTCCTGAAACACCACCTGCATCCGGTTTCTGAGCGGCCGCATCTCGCGGAAACTGTAGGCGTCGATGTCTTGCCCGACGAAGGCGATGCGGCCCTTGGACGAGATCAGTCGCGTCAGCGCAAGGCCGAGCGTCGTCTTGCCGGAACCGGACTCGCCGACCACGCCCAGCGTCTGGCCGGCGCGGAGCGTCAGGTCGATGCCGTCCACCGCCTTGACGTGGTCGACCACCCGGCGCAGGAAGCCCGCCTTGATGGGAAACCAGACTTTCATGTCCTTGGCTTCGATCACGATCGGCCTGGAGGCGTCCGAGGGGGGCGGTTCGCCCCGCGGTTCGGAGGCAAGCAGGTGGCGGGTATAGGCGTGCTGCGGATTGGCGAAGATCTCGGCGGTCGGTCCGGTCTCGACGATCTTGCCCTTGGTCATGACGCAGACCCGATCGGCGATCTTGCGGACGATGCCGAGGTCGTGGGTGATGAACAGCATGGACATGCCGTGCTCGTCCTTGAGCGACTTCAAAAGCTCGAGGATCTGCGCCTGCACCGTGACGTCGAGCGCCGTCGTCGGCTCGTCGGCGATCAAGAGCTCCGGCCGGTTGGCGAGAGCCATGGCTATCATCACGCGCTGGCGCTGGCCGCCCGAAAGCTGATGCGGGTAGGCGCCGAGCCGCTTCTCCGCTTCGCGAATGCCGACCTGCTCGAGGAGCTCCAGCGTTCTCGCGCGGGCGGCCGCACCCTTGAGTTGCTGATGGATTTCCAGGATTTCGCCGATCTGCTGCTCGATCGTGTGCAGCGGATTGAGCGATGTCATCGGCTCCTGGAAGATCATGGTGACGTCGTTGCCGCGGACATGCCTGAGCTCGTCGTCGCTCGCCTTCAGGAGATCCTTCCCGTTAAAGAGGATTTCGCCGCTCGGATGGCTTGCGGCGGGGTAGGGCAGGAGCTTCAGGATCGAGTTGGCGGAGACGGATTTGCCCGAGCCGGACTCTCCGACCAGCGCCACGGTCTCGCCGCGCCTGATGTCGAAGGAGATGCGGTCGACAGCAAGCGAGCTTTCGCCGCCCTGGTGGAAGGCGACGGAGAGGTCGCGCACGGAAAGGAGGGTATCTGTCATCGTCGCGCTCACCGGAACGTCTTTCTCGGGTCGAAGGCGTCGCGCGTCGCCTCGCCGACGAAGATCAAAAGCGACAGCATGATCGACATGGCGAAGAAGGCGGTCAGACCCAGCCAGGGCGCCTGCAGGTTGGACTTGCCCTGCGCGATCATCTCGCCGAGCGACGGGGAACCCGGAGGCATGCCGAAGCCGAGAAAGTCGAGCGAGGTGAGCGTGGTGATCGAGCCCGAAAGAATGAAGGGCAGGAAGGTGAGCGTCGCCACCATCGCGTTCGGCAGCAGGTGACGGTACATGATGGTGCCGTTGCCGACGCCGAGCGCGCGCGCCGCGTTGACATATTCGAAATTGCGGGCGCGCAGGAATTCGGCCCTGACGACGCCGACGAAACCGACCCAGGAAAAGAGCAGCATGATGCCGAGCAGGATGAAGAAGCCCGGCGGCAGGATGGCGGCGATGATGAGCAGGATGTAGAGCACCGGCATCGACGACCAGATCTCGATGAAGCGCTGCATGAGCAGATCGGTCCAGCCGCCGAAATAACCCTGCACGGCACCGGCCGAAACCCCGATCACCGCCGAGGCGATGGTCAGCGCGAGACCGAATAGGACCGAGATGCGAAAACCGTAGATCATCCGCGCCATCACGTCGCGGGCCTGGTCGTCGGTGCCGAGCCAGTTCAGGTTGCCGGCTATGCATCCGGGGTCGTCGACCCCTTGCGGATAGGCGGAGCAGCGCTCTTCTTCGCTCATCAGCCAGAAAGGGGGCGTCGGCGCCGAATGGGGGATGCTGGAATTGACCGTCTGGTAGGAATAGCGGATCGGCGGCCAGACCATCCAGCCGTTCGCCTCGATCTCGTCGCGGACGAAATCGGACCGATAGTCGGTCTCGGCGAGGAAGCCGCCGAATTTCTCTTCCGGATAATCGATCAGCACCGGGACCAGGATCTCGCCCTTGTAGGAGGCGAGGATCGGCTTGTCGTTGGCGATGAATTCCGCAAACAGACTGAGGCCGAAGAGGAGAAGGAAGAGCCAGAGAGACCAGTAGCCGCGGCGGTTGGCCTTGAAATTCTGCCAGCGGCGGCGCCCGATCGGCGTGAGCCAGCCCTTTTCCGGCGCGCCGGCATAGGCGGTAGCGGTGCTCATCAGACGTCCCTCCGCTCGAAATCGATGCGCGGGTCGACCCAGGTGTAGATGAGGTCCGAGACGAGGCTGACGACAAGGCCCATCAGCGAATAGATGAAGAGGGTTGCGAAGACGATGGGATAGTCGCGTTTTACGACCGCGTCGTAGCCGAGCCGCCCCAGCCCATCGAGCGAGAATATGTATTCGATGAGCAGCGACCCGGTGAAGAAGGCGGAGATGAAGGCGCCGGGAAAGCCCGCAATGATGATCAGCATCGCATTGCGGAACACATGTCCGTAGAGAACGCGCCGCTCGGTCAGGCCCTTGGCCCGCGCCGTCGTCACATATTGTTTCTTGATCTCGTCGATGAAGGAATTCTTGGTGAGCAGCGTCGTGGTCGCGAAGGCGGAGAGCAGAAGCGTGATCAGCGGCAGCGTCATGTGCCAGAAATAATCGAGGATCTTCTCGTACCAGGGAAGCTGGTCGAAATTGTCGGAGACGAGGCCCCGCAGGGGGAACCAGTCGAAGAAGGATCCGCCCGCAAAAAGCACGATCAGGAGAATGCCGAAGAGGAAACTCGGCACCGCATAGCCGACGATGATGACCCCGGAGGTCCAGACGTCGAAGGTGGAACCGTCGGAGACCGCCTTCCTGATGCCGAGCGGGATCGAGATCGCATAGGAGAAGATCAGGATCCAGACCCCGAGCGAGATCGAAACCGGCATTTTCTGGATGATGAGGTCGATGACCGGCGTATTGCGGAAGAAGCTCTCGCCGAAGTCGAAGCGGATATAATCCCACATCATCGTGACGAAGCGCTCGAGCGGCGGCTTGTCGAAGCCGAACTGCTTTTCGAGCTTGGCGATGAAATCGGGATCGAGCCCTTGCGCCCCGCGATACTGCCCGCCGTCGCCGCCGCCGCTGGGCACGAGGTCGCCGGCATTGCCGGAAAGCCTGTCGGAGCCGGCCGCGTTGGTGAGGTCGGAGATCACCTGCTCCACCGGCCCGCCCGGCGCGAACTGCACCACGGCGAAGGAGATTGCCATGATGCCGACGATCGTCGGGATCATCAGCAGAAGCCGGCGCAGGATATAGGCACCCATCAGGCGAACCTCGGCAGAGTGGCGCCGCCGATCGTCGCGATCCGCGAGGCTCTGGCTTGCCGTTTATGTCGTCTCAATGGCCCAACTCCCTGGCGTGGTCGAATCCGCCGGCTCGTTTCCGTATTTGAGTGATTCGGTATTCGCATTTGGAATCGACCGGAGCCCCGAGCGCAAGTGCTTCATTTGCCGACGGCACTCTTGAACCACCATACGTCGGGGAAGCCGATGGAGTATTTCGGTAGTTCCGCGGGGCGCTCGAACTTGTCCCAATAGGCGATGTTCGCCTTGAGCTTGTAATAAAGCGGTACGACGTAGTTGTGCGCGAGGAGCACGCGATCAAGCGCTTTGGTAGCAGCGACGAGCGTTTCCCGGTCCTCGGCGAAGATCACGCGTTGGATCAACTTGTCGACGCCCGGGTCGGCGATGCCTGCATAGTTTCGCGAGCCTTCGCGCGAGGCGGCGCTGGATCCCCAATAGTCGGCCTGCTCGTTGCCCGGGCTCAGGGTCTGGCCCCAGACCTGCCAGGTCATATCGTAGTCGAAGGTCCGCTCACGATTTGTATATTGCGAGGCATCGACCGTGCGTACGCGCGCCTCGATGCCGATTTTTCTGAGGTTCTGGGCGTAGGGCAGGGCAGCGCGCTCCAGTGCGGGACTGCTCAAAAGGATCTCGAAGGAAAAGGGCCGGCCCGTTGCCGTATCGACCATGCGATTGCCCTTGAGCTCGAAACCGGCCTGCTTCAGGAGTTCGATCGCCTTGCGCAGGTTGGCGCGCGCCTGCTGTGGCGTGCCGTTTACAGGGTTTGCATAGGGAGTGGTGAACACTTCCGGCGGAACGAGGTCTTTCACCTCGTTCAGGATTTCGAGTTCCTTGCCTTGCGGCAGCCCGGAGGAGGCAAGTTCGGTACCGAAGAAAAAGCTGTCGACGCGCTGATACTGGTTGAAGAAAACGGTGCGATTTAACTCTTCGAAGTCCAGCGCATAGTTCAGGGCCTGCCGTACTTTCTCGTCGTCGAAGGGCTTGCGACGCATGTTGGGGACCATGGCCTGCATCACGCCAGTCGCGCGGAAGGGGTTAGGCACTTCCTCGCGCTTTACCTTTCCTTCCTTCGCGGCCGGAAAATCGAAGCCGGTCACCCAGCGCACGGCCTGATTTTCGACCCAGTAGTCGACGTTGCCGGAGCGGAAGGCTTCGAATTCGACATCGCGATCGCCGAAAAAGGAATAGGTGATCGAGTCGAAATTGTTCTGGCCGACATTGACATTGAGCGAGGCGCCCCAATAGTCCGGCCGCCGTTCATAGCGGATCGTGCTGCCGGGAGAGAAGGATGCGATGCGATAGGGACCGGAACCCATGACCGGTTCCAGTGTCGTCCGTGATATGTCGCGCGGCTTGCCGTCCGCTCCCGTGCCTTCCCACCAGTGCTTCGGCACAACCAGAATCTGCCCCAGAATGAGCGGCAGTTCGTGGTTGTTCTTTTCGTCGAAACGGAAGGTGACGTCGCGGTCGCCGGTTTTCTCCGCCGCAACCACGTGCCGGTAGTAGCTCTGGTAGAGCGGATTCAATTCCTTAGCCCGTTCGAAGCTGAAGACGACGTCTTCGGGCGTGACGGGCTTTCCGTCGGCCCATTTCGCTTCCTGCCGCAGACGGAAGGTTGCCGAGGAGATGTCGTCGGGGAAGGATACGCCTTCCGCGAGAAGTCCGTAGGCGGTGGAAATTTCATCGTCGGCCGACTTCAGGAGCGTGTCGAAGACGAGCCCCAGCCCGACAGCGACTTCCCCTTTGACGAGAAGCGGATTGAAGGTATCGAAGGTGCCCGCTTGCGAAAGCCTGACGTCGCCGCCCTTTGGTGCGTCGGGGTTTACATAGCTGAAATGCTCGAAGCCGGGCGCATATTTGAGCTTGTCGACGAGCGACAGGCCGTGATGCCAGGTCGGTTCCTGCGCGTGTCCGGTTTGCGGCAGTAGGAAGGAGATTGCCAGACATGCGGCCACGAGGTTCGTTCTTACAGTACCGCCAAAATCCAGCATGCCAGCCGTTTCTCCTTTAGTTACCGCTGATCCTCCCGATGAGAAAAGGCGAAATCAGGGCGATTGACAGGACCTGCCAAAAAACAGGCTGATTTCTTCGGTCACATCCCGGTGAGTCGCAAGCTTGATGCAACTGCGGCGAATCAGGATAGGAGAGGTCGGCGGCTTCCGCTGCAAGATCATGGGGAATGGAATGAGATTTGATGCGCGGGCTGCGCTTCGGCGCTGCGGTTCGACCGTCCTGGCTCTGATCATGGGGGTGAGCCTCGTCTCCGCCGAGGCGGCTGCAAACGACGCTCCCCCGGCCAAGGAACTCTTCGGCGCCAAGGACTTGCCGATGCAGGCGGCGCCGGCTTCGTTCGGCTTCTACTCCAAGGGCTGCCTTGCCGGCGGGGTCGCCATCCCCACCGACGGCCCGACTTGGCAGGCGATGCGCCTGTCGCGAAACCGCCGCTGGGGGCATCCCGCGATGATCGCTCTGATCGAGCGCTTCTCCCACGATGCCGTCGAGAAGATCGGCTGGCCCGGTCTTCTGCTCGGCGACATCTCGCAGCCGCGCGGCGGACCCATGCTTTCGGGTCACGCTTCGCATCAGATCGGGCTCGATGCGGATATTTGGCTGACGCCGATGCCGCAGCGGACGCTGAGCTACCAGGAGCGCGAGACGATTTCCGCGACGTCCATGCTCGACAAGAGCAAGTTCCTGACGGTCGATCCCTCCATCTGGACACCCTCTCACGCCCGGCTGATCATGATGGCGGCGAGCTATCCGCAGGTCGAGCGGGTCTTCGTCAACCCGGCCATCAAGAAAAAGCTATGTGAAACCTGGAAGGGCGACCGCTCGGCGCTCGGCAAGGTCCGGCCGATCTACGGCCACGACTATCATTTCCACATCCGGATCAAATGCCCTGACGGCTCCAAGGGCTGCAAGGACCAGGCCGTGGTTCCGGCGGGTGACGGCTGCGACAAGTCGCTCGCCTGGTGGTTCACGGACGAGCCCTGGGCAAAGCCGACCCAAAAGCCGGCCGCGAAGCCGCAGAAGCCGAAATTCGCGACTCTCGCCGATCTGCCGAAGGCCTGCGCCCTCGTGCTGAACGGTCCGGCACCCGCTTCGGAACAGGAGGCGACCTACGGCACGGCCTATCGCGCTCCTGCCGCCATTCCGGCTGCCGCGACCAGCATAGAGGCCGTAATCAGCGCGGCAGGCGAAGGGCTGCCCGCGAACATTCCCGTACCCCTGCCGCGGCCGGGCCTGCAGTAGCGCCATTGCAATTTGCCGATGCTCATGTATAGGCGTTCAATCGATTTAAATCGGTTCGCATGAGTGCGCCTGCCGCATCTGTGCGTCTTGAACCTTGCCCGGGGGCTCTCGCATGGCAGATCGGAAATGTCTCGCCCTGATCGCCCATGATCAGAAGAAGGATGACCTCGCGTCTTTTGCCAAGGCGAACGAGGCGGTCCTCTCCAAGTGGAAGATCGTCGCCACGGGGACGACCGGCGGACGTGTCCTCGACGTGTGTCCGGCGCTCGACATCGTCCGGCTGAAGAGCGGTCCGCTCGGCGGCGACCAGCAGATCGGCGCGCTGATCGCCACGGGGGACGTGGACTGCCTGATCTTCTTCGTCGATCCGTTGACGGCCATGCCGCACGACGTCGACGTCAAGGCACTGATGCGGCTCGCGATCGTCTATGACATCCCTATGGCGCTCAACCGCGCGACTGCCGAGCAGTTGATCGACTTCAGGCGCAACTGATACATAAACCCCGGACATTCACGCCGCGATCAGGACGGACCTCTGCCATGCCCAATGCGAGTGAACACAGCTTTCCCTTCCCGATCCTGATCGGCGACATCGGCGGCACCAATGCCCGGTTCGCATTGCTCATCGACGCCTACGGCGAACCGAAGCAGCTTGCCCCGATCAGAACGGGCGATTTCGCCACGATCGAGGAGGCGATGCAGAAAAGCATCCTCGACAAGACCTCCGTCCAGCCGCGCTCGGCGATCCTCGCCGTAGCCGGGCCGATCAAGGGCGACGAGATACCGCTGACGAATGCCGGCTGGGTGATTCGCCCGAAGGACATGCTGGCCAGCCTCGGACTGGAGGACGTGCTGGTCATCAACGACTTCGAGGCCCAGGCGCTCGCCATTGCCGCGCCGGCCGATCAGGATGTCGTTCAGATTGGCGGCGGCGCCGTCCGGCCCTTCCATTCGCGCGTCGTGCTCGGCCCGGGTACCGGTCTGGGCGTCGCTGGACTGGTCTATGCGCAGCATACCTGGATACCCGTGCCCGGCGAGGGCGGCCATGTCGATATTGGCCCCCGAACGGAGCGCGACTTCCGGATCTGGCCCTTCCTCGAACCGATCGAGGGACGTATGGCCGGCGAGCAGATCCTGTGCGGCCGCGGCATCATGAATCTCTATCGCGCGGTGTGCGCGGCCAATGGCGAGGAAGCGGTTCTTGCGGATCAGGCGGCCGTGACGACGAGCGCCCTGTCCGGCGCCGATGCGGCGGCGGTCGAAACCGTGTCGCTCTTTGCCACCTATCTCGGGCGCGTTGCCGGCGACATGGCGCTGATCTTCATGGCGCGCGGCGGGGTGTTCCTTGCCGGCGGCATTTCGCAAAAAATACTGCCGGCACTGACGAAGCCCGAATTTCGCGCGGCCTTCGAGGACAAGGCGCCGCATTCGGCGTTGATGCGGACGATTCCGACCTTCGCCGTCATTCACCCCATGGCGGCGCTCTCCGGCCTCGCGGCCTTTGCCCGCACGCCGAGGGACTTCGGTGTTGCAATGGAGGGACGCCGCTGGAGAAGGTGACGCTGCGGCCGGCGCAGAGACTCGCCAAAACGGCCGCAAAGCACTATAGAGCCCCCGAAAGCGATGCCGGGGTGCGGTACGCGAGCGGGCTCAGGGAAGACGGGCTTATTGAACGCCAAGGATAGAAACAAGCGCGCAGTCGATTCCGAAACGATCACGGGAATCCTCAGGCGCGTCATCGCCGAGAACGGCCGCGACCACATTCGTGGCTATGCTTTCGCAATCGCATGCCTTGTCGTGGTGGCGGCGACGACCGGCTTCACCGCCTGGATCATGGAGGCGGTCGTCAACGAGGCCTTCGCCAACAGGCGCGCCGACATCGTACTCCTGATCTGTGGTGCGATCTTCGCCGCCTTCGTCCTCAGGGGGCTTGCGACCTACGGGCAGGCGGTCGCCCTGTCCAAGATCGGCAACAACATCGTGGCGCGCTATCAGCGCCGGCTTTATGCGCATCTGATGGCGCTCAGCGTCGGCTATTTCCACGAGCACCGCTCGGCCCAGCTCGCCGCCAAAGTCAGCCAGAACGTCAGCGGCATCCGCGACGTGCTCAACATGACGGTCACGTCCGTCGCCCGCGACCTCCTGACGCTGATCGGCCTGGTCGTGGTCATGTTCAGCAAGGACTGGCTCCTGTCGCTGATCGTCTTCTTCGTCGCGCCGCCATTGCTCCTCGGGCTCCGCTACATTTCCAGACGCCTGCGCCTGGCGACGCGCGAAGCCGTCGAGGTCAACAGCCGGGTTCTCGGCGCCATGCAGGAGACCATCCAGGGCATCACCATCGTCAAGGCCTTCACGATGGAGAACGAATTGCGGCGCAAGGTCGAGTCGATCATCGATCGTGCCGAGAACCGGGCAAACCGCATCGCGCGCCTGAGCGAGCGCACGGCGCCGATGACCGAGACCTTCGCGGGACTGGCGATCTCCAGCGTGCTTGCCTATGCGGCCTTCCGCACGATCTATCACAACGTGCCGCCCGGAGCGTTCTTCGCCTTCGTCACCGCCCTGCTCATGGCCTATGATCCGGCTCGCCGTCTCGCGCGCCTGCAGGTTTCGCTGGAACGCGCGGCCGTCAATGCCCGCATGATCTACGAGATCCTCGATACGGTACCGCACCAGCGCGACCGTCCGGACGCCACCGAGCTGAGGCTCGGCGAGGCGACCGTCGAATTGCGCGACGTGCGCTTCGCCTATGGCACCGGCGACGAGATACTCAAAGGCGTCAGCTTCCGTGCGGAGGGCGGCAAGACCACCGCTCTCGTCGGCCCCTCGGGCGCCGGCAAGTCGACGATCATCAGCCTGATCCCGCGCTTCTACGATCCGATGTCCGGCGAGATCCTGATCGACGGCCAGAATATCGCCGGCGTCACCAAGCAATCGCTTCGGGCCGGCCTCGCCTATGTCTCGCAGCAGCCCTATCTCTTCGAAGGCTCGATCCGCGACAACATCCGCTACGGCCGGCCCGATGCCACCGATGCCGAGATCGTGGAAGCCGCGCGGCTGGCCTATGCGCATGATTTCATTCTGGCGCAGCCGCAGGGCTACGATACGCCCGTCGGCGAGCATGGCGTGACGCTTTCCGGCGGCCAGCGTCAGCGCCTGTCGATCGCCCGCGCGCTCGTCCGCAACGCGCCCGTCCTGCTGCTGGACGAGGCGACATCGGCGCTCGACACCGAGTCGGAAGCGGCCGTCCAGAAGGCACTCGAAGAGGCGATGAGCGGCCGCACCGTCATCGTCATCGCGCACAGGCTTTCCACCGTCGTCAACGCCGACAAGATCGTCGTCATGAAGGAGGGCACCGTCGTCGAGGAGGGCTCCCATGAGGAGCTTGCGCGGCGTCCGGACGGTCTTTACGCTCGCCTCCACAATCTCCAGGGCAGCGGAGCGGATACGGTCGCCGAGGCCCAGATCCTGTAACACAAGGGAATTTCAGATGAACGAAACGGACATGAAGCTCGTTGTGGTCGGCGCGGCCGGCCGTATGGGCCAGACATTGATCCGGATCATTCACGAGACGGCCGGGGTGCGCCTTCATGCCGCGATCGAGCGGACCGGATCGCCCTTTATCGGCCGGGATGCCGGCGAGCTTGCCGGTGTCGGTCCGATGGGGGTCGCGGTTACCGACAAGCCGCTCGAAGCCTTTGTCGAGGCCGAGGGCGTCCTCGACTTCACGGCGCCCGCCGCCACGGTGGAATTCGCCGGCCTTGCGGCGCAGGCACGCATCGTCCACGTGATCGGCACGACCGGCTGCTCGGCGGATGACGAGGTGAAGATCCGCGCCGCCGCCCGCCATGCCCGCGTCGTCAAGTCGGGCAATATGAGCCTCGGCGTCAACCTTCTCGGCGTGCTCACGGAAAAGGCGGCGCGCGCGCTTCCGGCCCGGGGTTGGGACATAGAGATCCTCGAAATGCACCACAAGCACAAGGTCGATGCGCCCTCGGGCACGGCGCTGCTTCTTGGCGAAGCGGCGGCCAAGGGGCGCGGAATCGGTCTTGCGGATCACTCCGTGCGGGTCCGCGACGGCCACACCGGTGCGCGGCCCGAAGGGTCAATCGGTTTTGCGACGCTTCGCGGCGGCTCCGTCATCGGCGAGCACTCGGTTGTGATTGCCGGAGAGGGTGAGATTGTCACGCTTTCGCACAGCGCGACCGACCGCTCCATCTTCGCCCGCGGCGCTGTCGCTGCCGCCCTCTGGGGCCGGAGCCAAAAACCCGGCCTTTACTCAATGCTCGACGTTCTCGGGCTCGACTGACATCCGATAGTTCACAATGAGGAAATCGAAATGAGCGGCACCCTCGTCCTTGTCCGGCACGGCCAGAGCGACTGGAACCTGAAGAACCTCTTCACCGGCTGGCGCGATCCCGACCTCACCGAGCTCGGCATCGAGGAGGCAAAGGCCGGCGGCAAGGCGCTTGCCGATTACGGCATCAAGTTCGACATCGCATTCACCTCCGTCCTCATCCGGGCCCAGCGTACCTGCCAGCTCGTCCTCGACGCCGTCGGCCAGTCGTCGCTCGAAACGGTCCGCGACCAAGCCTTGAACGAGCGCGACTACGGCGACCTCTCCGGTCTCAACAAGGACGATGCCCGGGCGAAATGGGGCGAAGAACAGGTCCATATCTGGCGCCGCTCCTACGACGTGCCGCCGCCCGGCGGCGAGAGCCTGCGCGACACCGGCGCCCGCGTCTGGCCCTATTATCTGACCGATATCCTGCCGCGCGTGCTTTCGGGCGAGAAGGTGCTCGTCGCCGCCCATGGCAACTCGCTACGCTCCCTCGTCATGGTGCTGGACAAGCTGACCAAGGAGCAGATCCTCAAGCTCAATCTCGCGACCGGAGTGCCGATGGTCTACAAGCTGAACGCGGATTCGACGGTCGCTTCGAAGGAAGTGCTCGGGGATATGTCCGGGGCGCATTGAGGGCGCTTGATGGCAGGGGTTTTAACCCCTCCCGAACCCCTCCCCACAAGGGGCAGGGGTTCGGGAGGGGGCCTGTTTCCTACCCCATCATACCAGGAATGCTCCCTTCAAGCCTTCCCGGCCTCCCAGCCGAGGATCGCGCGCTTGCGCGTCAGGCCCCAGTGATAGCCGGTGAGATCGCCGGTCTTGCCGAGCGCACGGTGGCAGGGGACGACGAAGGAGATCGGGTTGCGCCCCACCGCGGCGCCGACCGCACGCGAGGCCGTCGGCTGGCCGAGGTTTTCGGCGATCTTGGAATAGGTCGTGGCCTTGCCGAGCGGAATCTGCAGCAGGGTCTGCCATACGCGGATCTGGAAATCCGAACCGATCAGGAAAATCCGGAGCGGCTCTTCCGCGCACCAGCGGTCGGGGTCGAAAATGCGTGCCGCATAGCGCGCCGTCGCCGCGCTGTCCTCGACATAGACGGCGTTCGGCCACCGGGCGGCCATGTCTTCGAAGCTCGCGCGCTCCTCGCCCGAATCGGCGAAGGCAAGGCCGGCGAGGCCGCGGTCGGTCACCATCACCAGGGCCGTGCCGAAGGGCGAGGGGTGAAAGCCGTAGCGGATGGTGAGGCCGGCGCCGCGCGCCTTCCACTCGCCGGGCGACATGGCCTCATGGGTGACGAAAAGATCGTGCAGCCGGCTCGGGCCTGACAGACCGACCTCGATGCTGGTCTCGAGCAAGGGCATGTCTTCCTGGCGCAGGAGCCGCTTGGCATGATCGAGGGTGACCGCCTGCAGGAAGGCCTTCGGCGAAAGCCCGGCCCAACGTGTGAAGACCTTCTGGAGCTGTGTCGGCGACTGGCCGAGGTGCCGGGCGAGCGACTCGAGCGACGGCTGCTCGCGATAGTCTTCGGTCAGCATCGCGATCACACGCCTGACCGTGTCGTAGTCGGTGCCTTCCGGGGTGATGTCGGTGGGAATGGATGTAACGACGTTCATGATCATCTCCTTGTGCCACAGATAATCATGCAGGCGATGCTATAACCACCCGATTCTTGTCGGCCAACCGGCTCAACGCGACCTGGCGGTCGCCAGTGCCCGGGCGAAGGCGACGGCGAAGGTTTCGCGGTCGTCGCGGTTGAGGAAAGAGCCGATATCGGTCTGCCGGCCGCCGCCACTGATCTTCATCGACACGATGCCGATCTCCTGATGACGCTTGATGCTGAAGCGCGCCCAGAAGGTGTTGAAGCGGTGCTCGATCATCCTCCCCGAGGGCGCGAACTTCCTGACCGACACGTCGGTGCGCGAAACGCTGACCTCCTCGCGGGCCCGCGCAGTGTGGTAGTTGAGCCAGAAGGCACCGAATAGCAGGATGAAATCGAGGCCGAAGAAAAAGACGACCGGCCAGGCGCCGATGACCAGAAATACGACGATGTGCATCAGACTCATGACGCCGGCGATCATCAGGAAAATCTTGAGGCCCCTATGTCCCAGCGAGCGGTAGGGGGTGAGTTCGGCCGCAAAGATCGGCTCGTCATCGATGTTTGGCGCAGCGTTGCCTTTGATCATGACCCTTGACTATAGATGCAGCATGAAAAACGTGAAGCTCAAATCGCCACCACAAGCGCCAAAGCCGGCGAAAGCGACAACGCGCCGCACGGGGCCGCGCAGTGCCTACCGCAGGGCGGAAGTCGAGGAAATCTTCCGCCGATTTTCGGTGCAGCGTCCGGAACCGAAGGGCGAGCTCGAGCACGTCAATCCGTTCACGCTCGTCGTGGCGGTCGCTCTCTCGGCGCAGGCGACGGATGCCGGCGTCAACAAGGCGACCCGGCAGCTCTTCGCTGTCGCCGATACGCCGGAAAAGATGCTGGCGCTCGGCGAGGAACGGGTTCGCGATCATATCAAGACGATCGGCCTCTACCGCAACAAGGCGAAAAACGTCATCGCTCTCTCCGAGAAGCTCATCACCGACTTCGGCGGCGAGGTGCCGCGCACGCGCGAGGAGCTCGTGACGCTGCCCGGCGTCGGGCGAAAGACCGCCAATGTCGTGCTCTCCATGGCCTTCGGTCAGCCGACGATGGCCGTCGACACCCATATCTTCCGCATCGCCAACCGTATCCGTCTTGCCCCGGGCAAGACGCCGGATGAGGTGGAGGCCCACCTCCTGCGGGTGATCCCGGAGCGCTATCTGCTCCACGCCCATCACTGGCTGATCCTGCATGGCCGCTACGTCTGCAAGGCGCGCCGGCCGGAATGCGAGCGCTGCGTGATAGCGGACCTCTGCAAATCGCCGGAAAAGACCTGCGACATCCCGGCCCCGCTCGTGGAATTGCCGCCGCAAGCGATCTCGCTCGCCGCTCATTGAGCGATCAGGCGATCGATCAGCCTGTCGATGGCGTAGGCATAGTCGGCCCGTGCGGCGCCCGCATCGATCTCGAGCGCAGCGCGGTCGAAGGCGGCCGATAACAGGAATGCCATCGCCTTGACCGTCTTCTCCTCCAGGCGGTGCGGAGCCATGGCGGCAGCGAGGCCTTCCTCCAGCGTTCTGCCGCCATGGGCGGCGTCGAGAGCCGCCATTTCGGTGACGCCCAGCACGGCCGGCCCGTCGAGCAACAGCAGGCGTACCCTACCCGGAACGGCCATGGCGTCGAAATAGCCCGCCGCTCCTGCAAGGAGTGCCTCACGGGGTGGGAGGGGAGCACCGGCCAATTGCTCGATCGTCGCCGCGACGTCACGTGCTTCCCGTTCGACGATCGCCCGAAACAGCGCCTTCTTGTCCTCGAAGTGGTGATAGAGCGCGCCGCGCGTGAGCCCGGCTGCGGCAACGATGTCCGGCGTCGCCGTTTCGGCGTAGCCTCTGGAGACGAAGAGCGCGCGTGCGGCATCAAGGATCGCCGTGCGGGTGGCATCGGAGCGCTCCCGGTTGGAGCGTCTTGGTTCTTTCTGTTGCATACATGCAGCCTGTATGTTATCGAACGGATACATGCAGATTGTATGTTATCGAAAAACGGAGGGAAAGATGAAATCGACAAGCTATTACCCGGTGATCATGACGCAGGACGTTCGGCAGACGGCGGATTTCTACGTCAAGCATCTGGGCTTCGAGGCGCTTTTCGTGAGCGATTGGTACATGCACCTCCAGTCGACCGAAAACGATCATGTGACGCTCGCGGTGCTCGATTACCGTCATGAGACGGTGCCCGACCGGCACCGGGCGCCGGTGCAGGGCCTGCTCCTGAATTTCGAGGTGGAAGATCCCGATCGGCTCTATGACACGATGCGTGAAGCGGGCCTGCCCATCCTCAAGCCGATCTGCGACGAAGACTTCGGCCAGCGTCATTTCATCACGGCCGATCCGAACGGCGTGATGATCGACATCATTAAACCGATCCCGCCAAGCGCCGAGTTCGCCGCCGCCTATGACGCAAAGGCGCTGCCGACGTGATCGTCGGCATCCCCGAATTCCGCCGCATGCGGGAGCCTTCCCGCATTTGAAGAAGCGCATAACGCTGTTGCGTCTTCCAAATGGCCGGAAAACCGCTATTAACGAACACCGGTCACCAAGGAAACCCGGACGGAGTTCATGGCAAAATACGACGTTCTGACGATCGGCAACGCGATCGTCGATATCATTGCGCGCTGCGATGACAGCTTTCTCGAAGAAAACGGCATCATCAAGGGCGCGATGAACCTCATCAATGCCGATCGTGCCGAACTGCTCTATTCGAGAATGGGACCGGCGGTCGAAGCCTCCGGCGGCAGCGCCGGCAATACGGCGGCTGGCGTCGCGAGCCTCGGCGGCCGCGCCGCCTATTTCGGCAAGGTCGCCGACGACCAGCTCGGCGAAATCTTCACCCATGATATCCGCGCACAGGGCGTCCATTTTCAGACGAAGCCGCTCGACGGCCATCCCCCGACGGCCCGCTCGATGATTTTCGTGACCGAGGACGGCGAGCGCTCGATGAACACCTATCTCGGCGCCTGCGTCGAGCTCGGCCCGGAGGACGTCGAGGACGACGTCGTCGCCCAGTCGAAGGTCACCTATTTCGAAGGCTATCTGTGGGACCCGCCACGTGCCAAGGATGCGATCCGCGAAGCGGCGCGCATCGCCCACGCCCATGGGCGGGAAACGGCGATGACGCTGTCCGACAGTTTCTGCGTGCATCGCTACCGCAGCGAGTTTCTCGAACTCATGCGCTCGGGCACGGTCGATATCGTCTTCGCCAACCGGCAGGAGGCGCTCGCGCTTTACGAGACCGAGGACTTCGATCGCGCGCTCGAACTGCTGGCCAAGGACTGCAAGCTTGCGGCGGTCACGCTGAGCGAGGAAGGCTCCGTCGTCGTGCGCGGCGCTGAGCGCGTACGCGTCGGCGCGAGCGTTCTGGAGCAGGTGGTCGACACCACCGGCGCCGGCGATCTCTATGCCGCCGGCTTCCTCTTCGGCTATACCAGCGGCCGCTCGCTCGAGGAGTGCAGCAGGCTCGGCAATCTGGCAGCCGGTATCGTCATAGGCCAGATCGGCCCGCGGCCGCTGGTCTCGCTTGCAACCGCTGCCCGGCAGGCAGCTCTCGTCTGAGGCGCTCGTCCGACCGGCCAATCGAAAGCGCTCGTTCATGCTCATCATCTTGGGAGGCTTGCCCGGATCCGGGAAGACGACGATTGCTCGCGCTTTGGCGAAGCGATTGCGCGCGGTGCATGTGCGCGTCGATACGATCGAGCAATGCATCCGGGTTTCGGGCGTCCCGGGCTCCGTCGTCGGGGCCGCAGGATATGTAGCGGCCTACGGGGTGGCTGAAGACAACCTCACGCTCGGCCACACCGTCATCGCGGATTCCGTCAATGGCCTGGGTGTGACGCGAGACGCCTGGCTCGCCGTGGCAGACCGATCGGCGGCACGGGCGGTCGAGGTGGAGGTCGTCTGCTCGGACAAGGCGGAACATCGCCGGCGCGCGGAAACGCGGCTTTCCGACGTACCGGGTCTGACGAAACCAAGCTGGGAAGAGATTACCCATCGCGTTTACGAAGATTGGGGATCGCGACCCCTCGTCATCGACACCGCGAAGAAGAGCCCCGACGAGCTCGTCGCCGATCTCATTTCGAAGCTCGAACGCCAAAAACCGGGGAGCTGACGCCCTCCCGCACCGCTTACTTGAAGGCCTCGCCGGGATAGGCGCCCCAGATCTCGCTCTGGGCAATCCAGCCTTCGACCCCTTGCGTGTCGGCATGGCACCAGTCGCCGTTGCATTCGCCGATGTGCAGCATGACGCCTGGTTCGACGCGCGCGACGATCGGCGCCGTGCTCTGCGGATCGCGCCGCATGTTGACGAAAACACCCTCTCCCTTGCTGCGCATCCACGGGGCCGCCAGCGCCGTGCGGTCGCCGGAGAGAAGCGCCTGGTTGACCCAGCCCTCGGTTCCGTCGGCGTCGCGGATACGGCGCCAGTTGTCATATTCCTGAATGATCTCGACCGGCACGCCGGATTTGAGATAGCGGAACGCCACCGCATAGTCGACGCTCGGGCCGATTCTCAAGTTCACGCTTTTCGCCTTCAGGCTGACGAAGCGGGGGAGGGGAAGGCCGCTCGGCCCCTTCGCCGCCTGCGCCTGGGCGGTGCCGGCCGTCAAGACCGCTCCGAGCAAGGCTGCCATCGTGAGGGTGGAAACTCGTGAAATGAAGTGACGCATGACGAAGCTCATCTTCCGAAGGTAAGCAGGGCTTGGCGCAAGCCCTTGCGGTGCTGACCGGCCAGGCGCTCGCAGATTCCCGCACTTTTCAAATCCCCGCACGGGGCGGCGAGTTTCAATTGTGTTCCCCACCGGGTCTGGTAGAAATTGCGGCTGTAGGGAGAACTATCACCCGACTTGGTTAAGGACCCGTCAACGAGGGCGCCGCTCACAGCAATGACAAGCAAGAAAAAGCCAACGGTCTACATCACCCGCAAACTGCCGGATGTCGTCGAAACCAGGATGCGTGAGCTCTTCGACGCGGAGCTGAACATCGATGACACGCCGCGCAGCCAGCCGGAGCTGGTCGCCGCGGTCAAACGGGCCGACGTGCTCGTGCCGACGGTGACGGACCGGATCGATGCGGCTCTGATCGAGCAGGCCGGGCCGCAGCTGAAGCTCATTGCCGCCTTCTCGAACGGCGTCGACAACATCGATGTGGATGCGGCCGCGCGCAAGGGCATCACCGTCACCAACACGCCGAACGTCCTGACGGAGGACACGGCCGACATGACCATGGCGCTGATCCTCGCGGTGCCCCGCCGGCTCGCCGAAGGTGCGCAGGTGCTGACCGACCGCAAGGGGGAGTGGGCAGGCTGGTCTCCCACCTGGATGCTGGGCCGGCGCATTGCCGGAAAACGCATCGGCATCGTCGGCATGGGGAGAATCGGCACCGCCGTCGCCCGCCGTGCCAAGGCCTTCGGGCTTTCGATCCACTATCACAATCGCCACCGCGTCAAACCGGAAACCGAGGAGATGCTGGAAGCGACCTACTGGGACAGCCTCGACCAGATGCTCGCCCGCGTCGACATCGTCTCCGTCAACTGCCCGTCGACCCCGGCGACCTATCATCTGCTCTCGGCCCGGCGGCTGGCCCTGATGCGGCCCGACAGCTACATCGTCAACACCGCGCGCGGCGGCATCATCGACGAGGCGGCGCTGATCAAGAGCCTCCGCGAGGGCAAGATCGCCGGCGCCGGGCTCGACGTGTTCGAGAACGAGCCGTCCGTCAATCCGAAGCTCATCAAGCTCGCCGGCGAGGGAAAGGTCGTTCTCCTGCCGCATATGAGCTCGGCGACCCTGGAAGGCCGTATCGACATGGGCGAAAAGGTGGTGATCAACATCCGCACCTTCTTCGACGGCCATCGCCCGCCGGACCGGGTCCTTCCGGGGCGGGATTGAAACACCACCACTTTGGCAAAAGCCGCGTCCCTGTGCTCGTCACAGGGAGGAGCAGCGCCGGGTCTGCGGCGCGGGAAGCGTTCTTTCAGCCCAAGGACTTGGTCTGGCTGGATTCCTGTGACAAGCACAGGAATGAGGGACCGGGGATGTGCGGCTCCTACAACTTTCGCTTGGGAATATGCGGGGGAATGGTCAGCCTGGTTTATGAAGCTTGCCGAGGGGTCGCACCCCTCTCTACCCTCATCCCTGTGCTCGTCACAGGGATCCAGCAGCGCCGGGTCTGCGGCGCGGAAAGCGTTCTTTCAGCCCAAGGACTTGGTCTGGCTGGATTCCTGTGACGAGCACAGGAAGGAAATCAAACGAGCGCCCGCCGGGTATCCCAGATCTCAACAGGCCTCAATGCGCCTCGTCCCAGTTGTGTGCCGCGCGAGCATCGACCTTGAGAGGCACCCTCATGTCGAGCGCGGGCATCGCGGCGTTCTCCATCACCGAGATGATGACCGGAATGGTGCGCTCGATCTCGCCATCCTCCACCTCGAAGATCAGCTCGTCATGGACCTGAAGCAGCATTCGCGCGGAGACCTTTGCCGCTTCGAGTGCCGGCTCCATCTTGACCATCGCGCGGCGGATGATGTCGGCGGCCGAGCCCTGGATCGGGGCATTGATCGAAGCGCGCTCGTTGAAGGCACGCATCGACGGATTGGACGAGCGGATGTCCGGGTAGTGGGCCCGGCGTCCGAAGATCGTCTCGACATAGCCGTTCTCGCGTGCAAAGGCCTTGGTGTTCTCCATATAGTCGCGAATGCCGGGGAAGCGTTCGAAATACCGTTTGATGTAGTCACCCGCCTCCGAACGCTCGATCGAAAGCTGGTTGGCTAGCCCGAAGGCGGAGATGCCGTAGATGATGCCGAAATTGATCGCCTTGGCGCGGCGGCGGATCTCGCTCGGCATGCCGTCCACCGGCACGCCGAACATTTCGGAAGCCGTCATCGCATGGATGTCGACGCCATCGGCGAAAGCCTGGCGCAGCTGCGGGATGTCGGCCACATGGGCGAGCACTCTCAGCTCGATCTGGCTATAGTCGGCCGAGACCAGCTTGTGTCCCGGCGCCGCCACGAAGGCCGTGCGGATCTTGCGGCCTTCGCCGGTCCTGATCGGAATGTTCTGCAGGTTCGGATCCGAGGAGGAAAGCCGCCCGGTCGCCGTCGCAGCCATTGCAAAACAGGTGTGGACGCGCCTCGTCTCCGGATGCACGAAGCCGGGCAGGGCGTCGGTGTAGGTCGATTTCAACTTGGTCAGCTGCCGCCAGTCGACGATCTTGCGAGGCAGGTCGTGCCCGGCGGCCGCGAGGTCTTCGAGCACCTGCGCGGAGGTCGACCATTGCCCGGTCTTGGTCTTGGAGCCGCCCGGAAGGCCCATCTTGCCGAAGAGAATGTCGCCGAGCTGCTTCGGCGAGCCGATGGTGAATGTCTCGCCGGCGAGGCGATAGATCTCGTCTTCGAGCGCCGCCGCCCCTTGTGCCAGCTCGCCGGAAAGGCGTGACAGGATCTGCCGGTCGATGGTTATGCCGCGTTCCTCCATCCCGGCAAGGACAGAAATCAGCGGTCGCTCCAGTCGCTCGTAGACGCGCGTCAACCCCTTGGCGGCAAGCCGGGGCTTCAGCACATGCCAAAGCCTCAGCGCGATATCCGCATCCTCGGCCGCATAGGTCGTTGCCTTGTCGATGTCGACGAAGTCGAAGGTGAGCGAAGACCGGCCGGTGCCGGTGACGTCCTTATAGGCGATCGGCTTGTGGCCGAGCCACCGCTCGGCAAGCGAATCCATGCCGTGGGCGCCGTTGCCGGCGTCGAGCACATAGGACATCAGCATCGTGTCGTCGAAGCTTCGCATGGCGATGCCGTGCCGCTTCATCACGAGGTAGCCGTATTTCAGGTTCTGCCCGACCTTCAGGACGGACGGGTCCTCCAGCAGGTCCTTTATCCGGCTAAGGGCCTCGCGGACCGGTACCTGGCTGTCGACAGGTCCACCCCCCAGGAGGTCGCTGACGCCGCTCTTGTGCGCGAGCGGCACATAGGCCGCCCTGATCCTGGAGCCCGACGGGTCGTTCGCGTAATCGGCGACCGCGAGCGAAAAGCCGACGAGGTCGGCGCGCATGGCGTCGGGCGACGTCGCCTGAGTGTCGAAGCCGACGAGCCCCGCCTCGCGGGCGTCGGCGATCCAACGCTCGAGCGTATCGAGATCGCGGATGGTGAGATATCCGGAATGATCGAACGCGGCTTTGCCGAAATAGGCCGCACGCGCCTCGGCGAGGCCCGCGGGCGTCGCGCCGGTCGTATCGGCATCCTGGCCGGAGGAGAGGAACGAGACAGCCGCCCTGGCCGCATTTCCCCTGGGCGGCGTCGCGCTCGATGATTGCGGCGACGGCGGCGGGCCGCCGGCCTCGCCGACGTCCAGATCCGGTCCATGCGCCTGCGCGCCCCATTCGACCGGCACATGAGCCGGTTCGATCGCTTCCGCATCCGTATCGGTCGCCGCTGCGACGCGGCGCGTGAGCGTGGTGAATTCCATCGCCTTCAGGAATGCGATGAGCTTCGGGCCGTCCTGCGAATCGAGCCTGAAGTCCTCGGGCGGAACGTCGAGCGGCGTGTCCTTCTTCAACGTCACGAGCTCACGCGAAAGGCGCGCCAGATCGGCATTGGCGATGATGGACTCGCGCCGCTTCTGCTGTTTGATCTCGCCAGCCCGTTCGAGCAGCGTGTCCAGATCGCCATATTCTTCGAGGAGCTGGGCTGCCGTCTTCGGCCCGATCCCGGGGATGCCCGGCACGTTGTCGGTCGAATCGCCGGTCATGGCCTGGAGATCGATCATCTTTTCCGGGGGCACGCCCCACTTTTCGATCACGTCCGGAACGGTGATCTGCTTGTCCTTCATGCTGTCGTACATCGACACTTTCGGCGTGACGAGCTGCATGAGGTCCTTGTCGGAGGAAACGATGGTCACGTCGGCGCCCGCCTCCTCGGCAAGCCGCGCATAGGTCGCGATGAGGTCGTCGGCCTCGTAGCCCTCCTTCTCGATGCAGGGCAGGTTGAAAGCGCGGGTGGCGTGGCGGATGAGCCCGAACTGCGGGATCAGATCCTCCGGCGGCGCCGTCCGGTTGGCCTTGTACTGGTCGTAGAGCCCGTTGCGGAAGGTCTTCGAGGAATAGTCGAAGATCACGGCCAAATGCGTCGGCGTCACGCCCACGGAGGTGTCGCGCGCGTCGGTCAAAAGCTTCCAGAGCATATTGCAGAATCCCGCAACCGCATTGACGGGAAGCCCGTCCGACTTGCGGTTGAGCGGCGGGATAGCGTGGAACGCCCGGAAGATGAAGCCCGAGCCGTCGACGAGGAAGAGATGATCACCGTTTTTCATGCGGCCATGGATAGCGCGAGGCAGGGGAAAGGTCCATTGCGCTTTTCCGGCGCTACCCCATTTAAGTGGAGCGACAAAGGCCTGCCGGAACCCTGATATTCGGGTGCCGAACACTCACGCAAACGTTACGCATTTGTAATGCGCGATTCAGTCTCCCTATCCTTGAAATGCCACATTTGACTCCACAAATCATGTCGAGCGGCAATCATTCAATGCCGTGAGTCTGGTGATTGGCCTGTCCCCCGCCCGCACCAGATGAGGACAAAGGCCTCATCCCCCTCTCCGGGCCTTTGTCCCGCTTTCAAAGAGCCGCCACGGCGCAGCCTCCGCGCCGTGGCGGTTTTTTGCTGCCTATGCCCGTCAGTCGAAAGCGTATCGCCACACAGTCTCAAATCCCCGTGAAGTCGGCGCGGTTCGGCTTCATTGCAGGCATTGTAACTTGTCTTCGCGCTCCTTCCCGCGTAGGCATAGACATGGCCTTCAATCGTATGGAATCTGCGACTTACCTGGCCAGCTTGTTGGCGAGGGGTTTCTCGCGCGCCCTGCAGGAGCGCGGTCAGAAACTCGGCTTTGCCCCCGGGCAATTCCCGGTCCTCCTGGAATTATGGTCCGAGGAAGGGCTGACTCAGAGACAGCTTCTCGACCGGCTCGACATCGAGCAGGCAACCATGGCCAATACGCTCGCCCGAATGGAGCGCGACGGCCTCATCGTCCGCCGCAAGCATCCTAACGACAAGCGTTCGCAGCAGATATTCCTGACCGAACGTGCCCGCAAGATGGAGGCCGCTGCGAAGGAGGCTGCTGCTGCAGCGGAGCAGTCGCTGCTTTCCGGCTTTCGCCGCTTCGAGAAAGAACTGATGCTCGAATATATGCGCATGGCGCTCGCGAATACGGCGCGCCACGGCGACGCTTCCTGATTTCACCCGACAATTTATCGTTGCATCAAAAGTTTTCGCTTAAAGCCGCCGGGTTTCGATTCTAGTTTCGCCGCGAAACCCAAAAAGGATTGCATGATGGCAGATATCACCCCGGTTCTCGAGCGCGCCGACGCAAATCTCCCGCAAAGCCTCGAGCGGCTCTTCGACCTCGTCCGCATCAAGTCCATTTCCACCGATCCCGCCTTCAAGGAGGAGTGCCGCAAGGCTGCGGAGTGGTTGGTGGCGGAACTCGGAGCGATCGGCTTCGAAGCCTCGGTTCGCGACACGCCCGGCCATCCCATGGTCGTCGCCCATCACGCTGCCGAGAAAGCGGACGCTCCGCACCTGCTCTTCTACGGCCATTACGATGTGCAGCCGGTCGATCCCCTGAACCTCTGGGAGACCCCGCCCTTCGAGCCCTCCGTCAAGGAGGTCGAGCCCGGCCGCAAAATCATTACCGGCCGGGGTACGGCCGATGACAAGGGCCAGTTGATGACCTTCGTCGAGGCAGTGCGCGCCTATAAGGAAACCCGTGGCGCCTTGCCCTGCCGCATCACCATTCTCTTCGAGGGCGAAGAGGAATCCGGCTCTCCGTCGCTCAAGCCCTTCCTCGAAGCCAATGCCGGTGAGCTCAAGGCCGACTACGCTCTTGTCTGCGATACCAGCATGTGGGACCGGGACACGCCCGCGATTTCGGCTGGCTTGCGGGGCCTCGTCGGCGAGGAGGTCGTCGTCAAGGCGGCGGACCGCGACCTGCACTCCGGTTATTTCGGTGGCGCGGCGGCGAACCCGATCCATATCCTGGCCGAGATTCTCGCCGGCCTTCACGACGAGACCGGCCGCGTGACGCTCGACGATTTCTACGAAGGCGTCGAGGAGACACCGGCCGAGATCAAGGCTGGCTGGGAAACGCTCGGCCAGACCGCCGAGAAATTCCTCGGCGAGATCGGCCTCTCTATCCCCTCCGGCGAAAGGGGCCGCTCCGTGCTCGAACTCACCTGGGCGCGGCCGACGGCGGAGATCAACGGCATCACCGGGGGCTATACCGGCGAAGGATTCAAGACGGTGATCGCTGCAGAAGCCTCCGCCAAGGTTTCGTTCCGCCTGGTCGGCAAGCAGGACCCGGCAAAGATCCGCGAGAGCTTCCGCGCCTATGTGCGCTCGAAAATCCCGGCGGACTGCTCCGTCGAATTTCATGCGCACGGCGGTTCGCCGGCTATTCATCTGCCCTATGATTCGGCGTTGCTGAGCACGGCGAAGGCGGCACTTTCGGATGAATGGCCGAAGCCCGCCGTGGTCATCGGCATGGGCGGCTCCATACCGATCGTCGGCGATTTCCAGCGGATGCTCGGCATGGAATCGCTGCTGGTCGGGTTCGGTCTTTCCGACGACCGCATCCACTCGCCCAATGAGAAATACGAGCTCGCGTCCTTCCACAAGGGCATCCGCTCGTGGGTCCGCATTCTGGACGCACTCGGCACGCGGTAACGCCTTGCAGGCGGGGGGCTATGGTGAACACCGTTCGGCCATTGTCCACCGCCTTCGGCCATGAATGACAAATCGCACCCGCTTGACGGATATCAAGTCGACTTTGCTTGACCTGCCTGCCTTGGGATGCTTCCCTTTTTGAAAACAAATCAAAGTGGGAAATGGGCTGTTGGCAAGTGCAAGGATCGGGACGCCTCGTCCCGAGCATGTTTCTTTCATTACGCAGAATGGGCATCGCCACCTCGGCAGAACCGCGAAGCGCTTGGCGTGCCTTCAACCGGCCGCTGCTGATGGGCACCCGCATCGCCGCGACGCTTCGCTCGTGAATCGATTTCCGCCGGAAAATCACGCAGAAGCCCCGGCATGAAACGGCTCAAGGCATATTTCTGGCCCGTTGTGGGGCTTGCGGCGATCTTGGTTTCGGTGCGCGCGCTCGTCGATGAACTGCGCGGCCTGTCTCTCAACGAGTTCCTGGCGAGCTTCCAGGCCATATCGCTCGAAAGCTGGCTGCTCGCCATCGGTTCGACGCTTGTCGCCTATGCGGCGCTTGCCGCCTATGACCGGCTGGCGCTCGATCATCTCGGCCACCGCATCTCGCTGTGGTTCATCACCCTCTGCTCGTTCACCACCTATGCGCTTTCGCACAATCTCGGCGCCTCGGTTTTTTCCGGCGCGGTGGTGCGCTATCGAGCGTATCGGTCGAAAGGCCTGACGCCCGGAGAGGTGGGCGTGCTCGTCGCCTTCTGCTCCTTCACCTTCACGCTCGGCACGCTGATGCTCTCGGCCATCGTGCTGCTCCTGAGGCCGAATATCATCGAGAGATTTTCGGAGTTCCTGCCCATCGAAATGTCGTTGACGACGGGCGGCCTCATTCTCGCGCTCATCGCGCTCTACGTCCTCGGCAGCCTGGTCGGCATGCGGCCGCTGCGCACGCGCTGGTTCCAGCTGCATTACCCGCGGCCCTCCATCGTGCTGAGGCAATTGATCATCGCCCCCGTCGAGCTTCTGGGCGCTGCCGGCATCATCTATTTCGCGCTGCCCGAAGCCGGAAATCCCGGCTATGTGGTCATTCTGGGCATCTTCCTCGCATCCTTCTCCGCCGCGCTGCTCTCCCATGCGCCGGGCGGCATCGGTGTGCTTGAATTCGTCTTCATCGCGGCGCTTCCGGAAATGGACCCGGCCGACGTTCTGGCTGCGCTTGCCATTTTTCGGCTGCTCTACCTCCTCGTCCCCTTCGTGCTGGCGCTCGTCGTCATCCTCGTCTTCGAGCATTCCCGCTTTCTGGCCGAGCGTGCCGCGAAGGAGCCGTAGAGTTTCGCTGGAGCACTTCCAGGAAAAGTGTGTAACGCTTTTCCGTCCGGAAGTGCGCAGGTTGCAGAGCACTTCCAGGAAAAGTGTGTAACGCTTTTCCGTCCGGACCTCAGGGGGCGTTGCAGGTGGCGGGGATCGCCTTCTCGATGGGGCCTTCCGCTTCGTCGAGCCGGGCCGTCTCGATCTGATAGGGCGTGAAGGGCGGCACCTGGAGCGACGGATTGATGATCCTCGTCACGTAACAGCCGGAGAAGAAGCGGGTCTTTCCGCCTTGTTCGATGGATTTGATCGCAACCGGAACGGCCGAATAGATGCTGCCGGCAGCGCCCTCCGTGACGACCTTGCCGAACTTCGCTTCCACCGACACCGTCTTGGCGTAACCGTCGGCGAAGGCCTTGAACTCGCCGACGGGTTTCGACGCTCCGAAGTAGCCGTAGGCTCTGGCATATTCCTTCCGGTTGATCGCGTTGTAGAGCGAGCGGACGAGCGCTGCGCCGTCGGAGCGGTCGTCGACATAGGGAAATTCCTCCTGTGCCCTGGCCCCGTTCCCCTGCGCGGCAAGGGCGGCAAGGGCGATCAGCACGGTGCAGCGAACCCTCATTCTCTCTCCTTTCGAACGGATGAGCCGGCCGGCCGAGAAGCCGGCGCGCTCGCGAGTGTCCGGTACGATCCCGACGATTTTGAGTCGAAGGAGAGGCTTACCGCGGCGGCAGCCCGGCCTTTCGCCGGCCGACGACATGCTCGCGCCAGATGGTGAAGATGCCGGCGGCGACCACCAGCACCGAGCCGATGATCATGTTCGTCGTCAGCGTCTCGCCGAAGATGGTCACGCCCATGATGGAGGCGAAGACGAGCTGCAGGTAGGTAAGCGGCTGAACCGCGGCGGCATCGAGCATGTCGTAGGCGCGGATCAGAAAATAGTGGCTCGACGTGCCGGTGATGCAGAGCAGCACCATCCAGATCCAGTCCGCCCCGGAAAGCGTCGCCCAGAAGAAGGGCCCGACGAGACTGATCGCGAAGGCGCCGACGATGCCGGTATAAAAGAAGCTGGTCATCGCCGAATCGTCGCGACTGGCAAGCCTGGTGGTGATGACATAGAAGGCGAACATCACGGCTGCCGCCAGCGGCAGCAGAAAGTTCAGGTCGAACGACCCGTCTTCCGGCCGCAGGATCAGAAGAACGCCGATGAGTCCGACGGCAATCGCCGACCAGCGCCGCCACCCGACCCGTTCGCCGAGCAGAGGCATCGACAGGAGCGCCACGAAGAGCGGAGTGGCCGCGAGGATCGCCTGCGAATGCGCCAGCCCGACGATGGTGAAGGACGTGATCACCACGACGATCTGTACGGGCAACAGGACGCCCCGCAGGAACTGAATGAGCGGCTTTCTCGTCACCGCGGTCGCGGCAAATCCGCCCGGCGCCCGCGCCGCGATCACCGCAGCGAAGCCGGCAAATGCCCAGTAGCGGATCATTGCCACGAAGACCGGCGGATAGATGGCGCCCAGATGCTTGGAGATGCCGTCCTGGATCGAGAAGATGACGATCGCCAGAAGCGCGAAGACGTAACCGTTTGCCTTGGATCTCATGGGGTGGTGATACACGCGCTTTGCGGCCGCAGCCACGAGTTTTTCGCCCTGTGCATCTGGCCAGATCCGAAGCGCGTCGCGCGAATGCGATGCGTTTTCAGGTATCGCCAGATACAGAAAGACCCCGAGCCGGGAGGAGGTGGCTCGGGGTCTTAAACTTGATCGGTTCTGGGAGGAGGAGTGAACCGACCGAATGCCGAGCGCCGTGGGAGGAGGTACAGCGCTTCGACAAGGAGGAGAATAGATTATTTTCGTTGAGGTAATAGTGCGAATGTTGCATTGCAGCATTGCGCCGGATGCAAGGCGGCGTTCAGCCTTCCGAAGGTGAGGAACCAGGAGGTCGGGGGCCGATGCAAGGTTTTGAACAATCTGCCTTTTTCGCAAGAGAGCTCTTAACTTCCCCTTAAATTGCCGCATTTAAAGTACAACGCATCGGGACCAGCGGACGGGGTGGAGCCTACCGCACGACAACGGCACGGCCGGGATCGCCTGCGGGCGATGGGTACCGGTTTGGCCCCCAAAGGGGATATTTCCTTCCGGCATGGCGAGCGGCAAATCAGGACAGCGGATCGAGCCTTCCTTCGGCAGTAGCGACGACGGCGGCGACCTGCGCGTCGACGCGAGCGACCGCGTCTCGGGCGGCGGCAGCAAGCCGAAGCGCGCCAAGCCGCCCGAACGCGGTGCGAGGCGAGAAAAGCCCGGCAGGCGCGCCGGCGGGCGCGGCTCCGGAAGAAGCGGCTCCGGCGGCGGGTTCTTCGGCCTCGTCCGGCGGCTCGCCTATTGGTGCATCGTGCTCGGCATATGGGGCGCGATCGGCGTCGGCGGGCTCGTGCTCTATTACGGGGCGCGCATGCCGAGCGCCACGAGCTGGTCGATTCCCGAACGGCCGCCCAACGTCAAGATTCTCGCGGCGAATGGCGACATCATCGCCAACAGGGGCGCGACCGGCGGCGAGGCGGTCGCTCTCGAAGACATGTCGCCCTATATCCCGCAGGCCGTGATCGCCATCGAGGATCGCCGCTTTTATTCGCATTTCGGAGTCGATCCGCTGGGGCTGGCGCGCGCCATGCTCACGAACGTCATGAGCGGCCGCATGGTCCAGGGCGGCTCCACGCTCACCCAGCAGCTTGCCAAGAACCTGTTTCTCTCGCCGGAGCGGACGTTGGAGCGCAAGGTGCAGGAGGTGTTGCTCGCCTTTTGGCTGGAGCAGAAATACACCAAGGACCAGATCCTGGCGATGTATCTCAACCGCGTCTTCTTCGGGTCGAACGCCTATGGCGTCGAGGCGGCCTCCCGGCGTTACTTCAACAAGTCGGCGCGCGACGTCAATCTCGGCGAAGCGGCGCTGCTCGCAGGCCTTCTGAAAGCTCCCTCACGGCTGTCGCCGGCCCGAGACCCCGAAGCGGCGGAGGAGCGCGCACAGCTCGTGCTCGGCGCAATGCGCGAGGAAGGCTTCATCAGCGACTCCGAGATCAAGACCGCGATGTCGCAGGCGCCGACGCGGGCAAAGAGCTTCTGGTCCGGCGCCGAGCACTATGTCGCCGACATGGTGATGGACCAGCTCCCCGGCATGATCGGCGAAGTCACCCAAGACCTCGTCATCGATACGACCATCGACCTTGCGCTCGAGAAGAAGGCGGAAGAGGTGCTCGCCGAGAGGCTCGAGGCCGAGGGCGGCAAGCTCAACGCCTCCCAGGCGGCGCTCGTCTCGATCGACGGCACAGGCGCCATCCGCGCGCTCGTCGGCGGCAGGGACTATGCCGAAAGCCAGTTCGACCGCGCCTCCAAGGCGAAGCGCCAGCCGGGCTCGGCCTTCAAGCCCTTCGTCTACGCGGCGGCGCTCGAGATCGGCCGCACGCCGATGTCCGTGCGCAACGACGCGCCGGTCCGGATCGGCAACTGGACACCTGAAAACTATGATCAGAAATACCGCGGCGAGGTGACGCTCGCCGATGCGCTCGCCAATTCGCTGAACACCATCGCCGCCCAGCTCGTCATGGAGGTGGGGCCGCAGAACGTGGTCAAGCTCGCGCACCGGCTGGGCATAGATTCCGAGATGCAGGCCAATGCATCGATCGCGCTCGGCACGTCGGAAGTGACGCTGGTGGAGCTGACGTCCTCCTATGCGCCTTTCATGAATGGCGGCTTCAAGGCGACGCCGCACGTCATCCGGCGCATCTCCGCCGCCGACGGCACCGTGCTTTACGAAAACACCTACGACAATCCGCCGCGGGTGCTCGATCCGGCGATCGTCAGCGAAATGAACCGGATGATGGTGCGCGTGCTGACGGATGGCACCGGCAAAAAGGCGCGCCTGCCGGGCTGGGAGGCGGCCGGGAAGACCGGAACGACGCAGTCCTTCCGCGACGCCCTGTTCGTCGGCTACACCTCCAACCTCGCGACCGGCATCTGGTTCGGCAACGACGACGGAAAATTCATGAAGAAGGTCACCGGCGGCGGCCTTCCCGCCAGGGCCTGGCACGATTTCATGGTTGCGGCGCATGAGGGTCTTTCGCCGTCGCCGCTCTTCGGCACGACGGGCGTGCAGCCGGTCTTCGACGAGGGCGGCATCGCTGCTGCCGACGAAATGCCGGCCGAGGGTTTCGGCACGGGTAATCCCGACGTCTTTCCCGAGCGCCCGGCAGGCATGGACAGCGTCGAAAGCATGGACGGCATGGCCGCGGTCGATCAGGTCCGGCCTGCAGAACAGGCCGGAGGACCAGTCCCGCCGGCCGGCGTCGGAGAGACCACCGGTGGGACCCGCCGAACGACGCTGTTCGACCTGCTGACCGGCGGCTGAACCAGCGGCAGCGGGCCCCCGTCGGGTGTTTGTGGATGACGGCTTGCATTTGCCGTCGTTCCCCCCGCAGAATGCCTTGCAGTCCGAAACGCCGGTCCTTATATACGCCGCATCGATGCAGCCGCGGCTGCGATGAAAGACAAAGACCATCCCGTTAGGGGCTGTCCCACGAATGCCTGACCGGGTTCCGACAGTCCGCTGCAAGGAGAGAACGACATGGCTAAAGTTATTGGTATTGACCTGGGAACGACCAACTCCTGCGTCTCCGTCATGGACGGCAAGGACGCGAAGGTGATCGAGAATGCGGAGGGCGCGCGCACGACCCCCTCCATGGTGGCATTCACCGAAGACGGCGAACGTCTCGTCGGCCAGCCGGCCAAGCGCCAGGCGGTGACCAATCCCGAGAACACGCTTTTTGCGATCAAGCGCCTGATCGGCCGCACCTTCGAGGATCCCACCACCCAGAAGGATAAGGGGATGGTCCCCTACAAGATCGTGAAGGCAGACAATGGCGACGCCTGGGTCGAAGCCCATGGCACCAGCTACTCTCCGTCGCAGATCTCCGCGATGATCCTTCAGAAGATGAAGGAAACGGCCGAGTCCTATCTCGGTGAAAAGGTCGAAAAGGCCGTCATCACCGTTCCGGCCTACTTCAACGACGCCCAGCGCCAGGCCACGAAGGATGCCGGCAAGATCGCCGGTCTCGACGTGCTGCGCATCATCAACGAGCCGACCGCAGCGGCCCTTGCCTACGGCCTCGACAAGAAGGAAGGCAAGACGATCGCCGTCTACGATCTTGGCGGCGGCACGTTCGACATCTCGGTCCTGGAAATCGGCGACGGCGTCTTCGAAGTGAAGTCGACCAACGGCGACACCTTCCTTGGCGGTGAAGACTTCGACATGCGCCTCGTCGAATATCTTGCCTCCGAGTTCAAGAAGGAGCAGGGCATCGACCTCAAGAACGACAAGCTCGCGCTGCAGCGCCTGAAGGAAGCTGCCGAAAAGGCGAAGATCGAACTCTCGTCCTCGCAGCAGACCGAAATCAACCTGCCGTTCATCACGGCGGACGCTTCCGGTCCGAAGCACCTGACGATGAAGCTATCCCGCGCCAAATTCGAGAGCCTGGTCGAAGACCTGATCCAGAAGACCATCGCGCCCTGCAAGGCCGCGCTCAAGGATGCCGGCGTTTCGGCTGCCGAGATCGACGAAGTCGTTCTCGTCGGCGGCATGACCCGCATGCCGAAGGTTCAGGAAACGGTGAAGCAGCTTTTCGGCAAGGAGCCGCACAAGGGTGTCAACCCGGATGAAGTGGTTGCCATGGGCGCCGCGATCCAGGCGGGCGTTCTGCAGGGCGACGTCAAGGACGTGCTGCTGCTGGACGTCACCCCGCTCTCGCTCGGTATCGAAACGCTCGGCGGCGTCTTCACCCGCCTGATCGAGCGCAACACGACGATCCCGACGAAGAAGAGCCAGGTCTTCTCGACGGCCGACGACAACCAGTCCGCCGTGACGATCCGCGTCTCGCAGGGCGAGCGTGAAATGGCGGCCGACAACAAGCTGCTCGGCCAGTTCGATCTCGTCGGCATTCCGCCGGCACCGCGCGGCGTGCCGCAAATCGAGGTCACGTTCGACATCGATGCGAACGGTATCGTCCAGGTGTCCGCCAAGGACAAGGGCACGGGCAAGGAGCACCAGATCCGCATCCAGGCCTCGGGTGGCCTTTCCGACGCCGAGATCGAGAAGATGGTCAAGGATGCCGAAGCCAATGCGGAGGCCGACAAGAAGCGCCGCGAAGGCGTAGAGGCCAAGAACCAGGCCGAAAGCCTGATCCATTCTTCGGAGAAGTCGCTCCAGGAGCATGGCGACAAGGTTTCCGAGACGGACCGCAAGGCGATCGAGGATGCGATCGCAGCGCTCAAGAGCTCCGTCGAAGCTTCCGAGCCGGACGCCGAGGACATCAAGGCCAAGACCAATACCCTCATGGAAGTCTCCATGAAGCTCGGTCAGGCGATCTATGAGGCTCAGCAGACGGACGCCGCCCATGCGGATGCCGCCGCCGACGCCAAGCGCTCCGGCGATGACGTGGTCGACGCCGACTACGAGGAAGTCAAGGACGAAGACGACCGTAAGCGGTCGGCCTGACGGCTTCGCCTTTCGATGAACGGGCCCGGGAGCAATCCCGGGCTTTTTCATAGATGGTTCATGGGCTGCGGCCCCAGGCGTGGAAGCGAACCGACCCTGCGGAGGAAAGTGGCTGCGAAACCGCCGTTTTCCGACAAAAAACGGCTTCGGCCCCGACTTGGCTATGGTATCGCGCTTAAAGGTTTACTAAATCCTGTGGCAAGATAATCAGGCAGCCGTCGGATCCTTCGCGCTGGCAAGCCCTGTCGCTGATAACAGGACGATCTTTGAAGCATGAAACGTGATCTTTACGAAACGCTTGGCGTTCAAAAAAACGCGGACGAAAAGGAGCTGAAGAGCGCCTTTCGCAAACTCGCGATGAAATATCACCCGGACAGGAATCCCGGCGACCAGGAATCGGAAAAGTCCTTCAAGGAAATCAACGAAGCTTATGAAACGCTGAAGGACCCGCAGAAACGCGCAGCCTATGACCGTTACGGCCATGCGGCCTTCGAGCAGGGCGGCATGGGCGGAGGCTTCGGCAACGGCTTCGCCGGCGGCGGAGCGCACGGCTTCTCCGATATTTTCGAGGACATCTTCGGCGAAATGATGGGTGGCCGTCAGCGCCGCTCGTCCGGCGGACGCGAGCGCGGCGCGGACCTGCGCTACAACATGGAGATTTCGCTCGAGGAGGCCTATTCCGGCAAGACGGCGCAGATCCGCGTGCCGACGTCGATCACCTGCGACGTCTGCACCGGCACGGGCGCCAAGCCCGGTACCAGCCCGAAGACCTGCGGCACCTGTCAGGGCACCGGCCGCGTCCGCGCGGCCCAGGGCTTCTTCTCGATCGAGCGGACCTGCCCGACCTGCGGCGGGCGTGGCCAGACGATCGCCGACCCTTGCACCAAATGCCACGGCCAGGGCCGCGTCGTGGAGGAGCGGACGCTCTCGGTCAACATTCCGGCCGGTATCGAGGACGGCACGCGCATCCGGCTTTCCGGCGAGGGCGAGGCCGGCCTTCGCGGCGGCCCGGCCGGCGACCTCTACATCTTCCTCTCGGTCAAGCCGCATGAGTTCTATCAGCGCGACGGCGCGGATCTCTATTGCGCCGTGCCGATCTCCATGACGACGGCGGCGCTCGGCGGCAAGTTCGACGTCACCACGCTCGACGGTACCAAATCGCGCGTCACCGTGCCGGAAGGCACGCAGGCCGGCAAGCAGTTCCGCCTCAAGGGCAAGGGCATGCCGGTGCTGCGCTCCAGCCAGACGGGCGATCTCTATATCCAGATTCAAATCGAAACGCCGCAGAAGCTCACCAAGCGCCAACGCGAGTTGCTGCAGGAATTCGAGCAGATCTCGTCCAAGGAGAACAATCCCGAATCGACGGGCTTCTTCTCCCGGATGAAGGATTTCTTCGATACGTTGAGCGATTGAGGTAACGTCTCGGACGTTGCGCCTTCCCCTATGCGGCCGCTCGGGGAAGGGGCCCGGGACTGCGCGGCTTGTCCCTTCTCCCCGTGAAATTGGGAGAAGGCGGCGGCAGCCCGATAGGGCCTGTTCGGCGGTCTCCCTGCATGGCACCATCCACCTATATTGCAGCTGAAACCAATTGCCACAGGCCGGCGGCGATGAGCAGCGTGCCCGCAATACGGGAGAGGAGGCGGCCCGGGAAGAACACCTTCTCCGCCAGCACGAAGATGGCGATTGCCGCAATCCAGAGCACATTCATGATGCCGCCGACGAAAAGAAGCGTCATCAGCGCCCAGCAGCAGCCGATGCAATAGAGCCCGTGGCGCAAGCCCAGTCCGACGGCTCCCGCCGGGTCGCGGCGAAAGCCGCCGTGGCGCTGCAGGAAGACGATCGGCGTCTGACACTGGCTGAGGCAGGCATCCTTGAGCGGCGTCCATTGGTAAAGACCCGCGACGATCAACACGACACCGCTGAAGATGCGACTGGCGCTTGCCAGCGCCGGCGACAGCAGGGTTCCCTCCATGAGCCATTGCCCAAGCGTCGCGGCAAGCGCAAATCCCACCCAGGCAAGGAGATAGCCGCCGGCGAAAAAACCGGTCGCCGCGAAGGGCTTGCCCTCCTTCCGGCTTTGCCGGCCGACCCGGGCATAGAGCAGGACCATCGGCGTTGCCGAAGGCAGCATCATGCCGACCATCATTACGATCCACATGGTCAGGGTGACGCCGGCTTCTACGGGACTCCAGGGACGCGGTGAAATGCCGAGGACGGTGCCGAGCGACGGGGCGGCGCCGGCTTCCATCTCCATGCCGTCCATCTCCATGGCAGGGTCCATCCGCATGTCCGCTCCCATGCCGGGACCGGACATGCTCATGCCGTCGCCGCTCATGGCTGCTGCCAGCCAAAGAGTGTATGTCCAGGCGATCACCGTCAATGCGGCGAGCGACGCTGCCACGATGACGCGATCCCGTCTGAGCAGGCTTTCAAGCGCGGTGTCGGCCGGCATGACGTCAGTGAACCACGCCGCTTCCGGTCATGTGCAGTCTGGCGAAGTGGGCGTGCGAATCCGCGAGCGAAACCGCCAGCGGCCCGCTCGTCTCGGCCCAGCCGCGCCCCACCTCGCAGCGGTCGTATTCGAAGCCGTGCGGAAGGTTGATGCGGGCGTGGTGCTCCTCACCGGTCACCGGATTGACGATCGGCTCGCCGCGAGCCTCCATCCATCCCGGAATGTTGACGCGCGCCGAGCGCCTTTCGACGTCGATCTCGAAATCGATCGGCGCGAAAACCGGGTCGTGGAAGGTCTCGAAAGTCGTCGCGAACACCTGGAAGAAGGTGGCGCCGGGCTCGGTGTCCTGGCCGCTCATGATCCGCAGCAGCGCCTCCCGCTGCTCGTCGGAGGCACGCTCGTCGATGATCGGGACCACCGCGCCCCTGCCCTCGTGAATGGCACCGGGCCAGGATACGATCATGCCGCACCTCAAGCCGTCGAGCCGGGTGTCGCCATGGTGTCCCTCGTCGATATCGACGACCCCGATCGCGCGGCAATGCCCCTCGGTAGGCAGTGCGTTGAACTGGCACGGGCAGCCATAGGCGCAGTTGCAATGGATGAATTCGCGGCCCTTGATCGTCCACTCGACGTCCGTCATCGTTTCCTCCCCAGATACGATGGAAGTTTCACTCTCCTCCGAATGCAATTCTATTAGATAGCGGGAATATACTCCCCGCCGACGGCAATGCCAACGGGGTGCCTGGCGAAAGCGTCAGGCGATGAGGTCCACGGCGAAATAGCAGAGCGCCGAGATCAACGCTGCCGCCGGCATGGTGATCACCCACGCGACGACGATGTTGCCGGCGAGCCCCCACCGCACCGCCGACACCCGCCTCGCCGCGCCGACGCCGATGATCGCGCCGGTGATCGTGTGGGTGGTCGAAACCGGAATGCCGAGCCAGGTCGCCGCGAACAGCGTGATGGCGCCGCCCGTCTCGGCGCAGAAGCCCTGCATCGGGTTGAGCTTGGTGATCTTCGAGCCCATCGTGTGGACGATCCTCCAACCGCCGAAGAGCGTGCCGAGCGCGATCGCCGCCTGGCAGGTGATGACCACCCAGAAGGGCACGTAGAATTCCGAGCCGAGATAGCCCTGCGAGAAGAGAAGCACGGCAATGATGCCCATGGTCTTCTGCGCATCGTTGCCGCCATGGCCGAGCGAATAGAGGGAAGCCGAAACGAATTGCAGCACCCGGAAGGTGCTGTCGACGGCGAAGGGCGTCTGGCGAACGAAAACCCAGGAGACGATCAGGATCAACAGCAGTGCCAGAACGAAGCCGATGCCCGGCGACATGACGATGGCGCCGGCGGTCTTCAGCAGTCCTTGCCAGACGATCGAGCTGAAACCGGTCTTGGCCAGCCCGGCACCGACGAGGCCGCCGATGAGCGCGTGCGAGGAACTCGACGGGATGCCGAAGACCCAGGTGACGATGTTCCAGGTGATTGCGCCCATCAGCGCCGCGAAGATCACCTGCGGCGTGACGATACCCGGATCGATGATGCCCGTTCCGAGCGTTTCGGCGACGTGCAGTCCGAAGAAGAGGAAGGCGATGAAGTTGAAGAACGCCGCCCAGAAAACCGCATATTGCGGCCGGAGCACGCGGGTCGAAACGATGGTCGCGATCGAATTGGCCGCATCGTGCAGCCCGTTGAGGAAGTCGAAGAAAAGCGCGACGGCAATGAGCCCCACGAGCAGCGGGAAGGCGAGCGTCGCATCCATCAGACGTTCTCGATCACGATGCCGCTGATTTCGTTCGCCACGTCCTCGAAGCGGTCGACGACCTTTTCCAGTTCGCCGTAGATCTCGCTGCCGATGATATAGGCCATGGGGTTGGAAGCGCCGTGGCGCTGGAAGAGATCCTTCAGGCCCTGCTCGTGGAGCTGGTCGGACCTATCCTCGACATGCGTCACCTCCTCGGCGATGGCGCCGAGGCGGTGGGCATTGGCGCCGATGCGACTGAGGAGCGGAATGGCCTCGGCGACCAGATGGGCGGCCTCGACGACCGCCGCGCCCATGGCCTGCATGCCGGGGTCGAAGCTCTTCTGTTCGTAGAGCCGGATCGTTTTCACCGTCTTGTGCATCATGTCGATCGCATCGTCCATCGACTGGATGAGATCCTTGATGTCGCCGCGGTCGAAGGGGGTGATGAAGCTGCGGCGGACGGCCAGCAGAACCTCGCGGGTGATCTCGTCGGCCTCGTTCTCGAGCGCGACGATGCGGTCGCAATGGCTTTCGATGTCGGGGCCGCCGGCAAGCAGCGCGTTCAGCGCCTCCGCCGCACCCATGACGGTGCGCGAATGGTCGGCGAAGAGGTCGAAGAAACGGTCTTCCCGGGGGAGGAGCTTGCGAAACAGGCCGAGCATCAGCGATCCATCCAACTGTCGATTGTCACGCAGTTGTCATATTGTACTTGCGCGCTCGGGGAAAGTTCCGATGCGGCCGAAAAAAAGGGCTTTCCCACAGGCGATTGGGCGGAAATGCGCAGCCCGGACACGGAATAGCCGCGGGCCGGAGAGAGGCAGACGGAACACCCCTTTCCGCCTTGCCTTGGCCCGGCTTTCATCCTACCTGACAGCAACGTCGAATTCGGACCCGCAATGCCCCACAAGGTCTTTCTCACACGTCTGAAACTGAGCGACTTCCGCAACTATGCAACGCTGGCGCTCGACCTCGACCAGCGCCATGTGGTGCTGACCGGCGAGAACGGCGCGGGCAAAACCAACCTGATGGAGGCGGTCTCCCTTCTTTCGCCCGGGCGCGGCTTGAGGCGCGCTGCCTATGCCGATATCGCCCGCGTCGGCGCCGCCGATGGTTTCTCGATCTTCGCCGCCGTCGACGGGATGGAAGGGTCGGTGGAGATCGGCACGGGGACTCAAGGGGCCGAGGAGGGGCAATCACGGCGCCTCAGACTCAACGGCACTGCGGCCCGCACGGTCGACGAACTCACCGATCACCTCCGGGTGCTCTGGCTCACGCCGGCGATGGATGGCCTCTTCACCGGCCCTTCCGCCGACCGCAGGCGCTTTCTCGACCGGCTGGTACTGTCGCTCGATCCGGGGCACGGCCGGCGCGCCAGCGAGTTCGAGCGCGCCATGCGCAGCCGCAACCGGCTACTCTCGGAATTCCGACCCGATCCCGCCTGGCTGTCGGCCATCGAGCGCGAAATGGCCGGGCTCGGCATCTCCATGGCGCTCGCCCGTCAGGAGATGCTCGGCCTGCTCTCGGCCCTCGTCGAGCGAAGCCGGAGCGATGGGACCTTTCCGTCCGCAAGCCTGTCGCTCGCCGGCTTTTTCGACGACTGTGCAGGTATTCCCGCCTTTGAACTCGAAGAGCGTTATCTGGCAATGCTCGCCGAAGGCCGTGCCCGCGATGCGGCCGCCGGCCGCACGCTCGACGGGCCGCACCGCACCGATCTTCTGATCCGCCACCGGGAAAAGGACATGGAGGCAGAGCGCTGTTCGACCGGCGAGCAGAAGGCGCTGCTCGTCGGTCTGGTTCTCGCGCATGCACGGCTCGTCGGGGATATGACCGGCCACGCCCCGGTGTTGCTGCTCGACGAAATCGCCGCCCATCTCGACCGGGGACGCCGTGCCGCCCTCTTCGATCTGGTCGATGGGCTCGGCGGCCAGGCCTTCATGACGGGCACCGACCGGGCGATGTTCGACGCCCTTGGCGAGCGGGCTCAATATCTGGCCGTTGCAAACGGCCGCGTTTCCGGGTGACATAGAGCGCCGTCCGCGAATATTAAATGGAGACGCATATGACGACCGATGCGACGCTCGCTCCTTCGGAGATTGCGCGCTACGCACGCCACATCGTGCTGCCGGAGATCGGCGGCCCGGGGCAGCAGAAACTCAAGGCCGCGCGCGTGCTCGTCATCGGCGCGGGCGGGCTCGGCGCGCCGGCTCTGCAATATCTCGCGGCCGCCGGTGTCGGCACGCTCGGGGTCGTCGACGATGACGTGGTCTCGTTGTCGAACCTGCAGCGTCAGGTGATCCACGCCACCGCCGATATCGGGCGGCCGAAGGTCGAGAGCGCCGCCGCGGCGATCGACGCCCTCAATCCGCATGTGAAGGTCATGACGCACGCGCTCAGGCTGGACGCCGAAAATGCAGATGCGCTCATGCGCCAATACGATCTCGTCGTCGACGGGTCGGATAATTTCGATACGCGTTATCTCGCCGCCGATACGGCCGCGGCGGCAGGCGTGGCGCTCGTCACCGGTGCCGTCGGACGCTTCGACGGCTCGGTCACCGTGCTGAAGCCCTACGAGACCGATGCCGAGGGGCACCCGAACCCCTCCTACCGCGATCTCTTCCCGGAGCCGCCGCCGCCGGGCACCGTGCCGAGCTGCGCCGAAGCGGGCGTCCTGGGCGCGCTCACCGGCGTCATCGGCACGCTGCAGGCGATGGAAGCGATCAAGCTCGTCACCGGCATCGGCGAGCCGCTGGTCGGCCGTCTGCTGCTCTACGATGCGCTCGCCGCCCGGTTCGACACGATCCGCTATCGACGCGGCACGCGCTGAGGACGCCATGGAGACGGTTCGCATCGACGCCAGCTTCGATCGTTACGAGGAGTTGCTGTCGCTGATCCGTGCGTCCTTCGCCTATATGGACGGCCGCATCGATCCGCCCTCCTCGGCCCATGCCCTGACGGCGGCCTCCCTTAACCGGAAAGCAAGAGACGAGATCGCCTTCGCGGCCGTCGCCGGGCGTGACCTCCTGGGCTGCATCTTCTGTAAGCCGGAAGCGGACTGTCTCTATATCGGCAAACTCGCCGTCGCTCCCGGCTTCCAGGGAAAGGGAGTAGGGCGGATGCTCATCGCCGCCGCCGAGGAAACGGCGCGCGGTCTGGGCCTGCCTGCGCTGAGGCTTCAGACACGCATCGAACTCACCGGGAACCAGGCCGCTTTTGCGGCTTTGGGCTTCGTGGAGACGGCGCGAACCGCCCATCCAGGCTTCACCCGCCCGACCTCGGTCGATATGCGCAAAGTGCTCAGCTAGATCACGATGCTTTTGGGTCGGGTCGACCTAAAAGCACGACCGTGATCGGTTTCAGGAAGTTGAGACGCGGGATGCGGGCGGAAACCGCACACGTTCTTCCTCATCCCGCTCTTTTCTTCATTCCGCTCCAGCGCCGAGGTGCGGGGAGGTATCGCCGCGCGCCGGCACCCGCCGGAAGCCCGCAAAGAGAGACTGGAGCGCTTCGCTCCCCTGGGCCACGAGGTCGAAGCGGCGGCCGAACAGCAGCCATTCGGTACAAAGCCCCATCATCATCCAGCGCAGGGCCCGCGCCGCGGTCGGCGGCGCCCAGTGCTCCTGCAACTGGCCCCTTTCCAGTGCCCGGGCGAAGGCAAGCTCGAGAAGGGCATCGTGGCGCTCATCGATCTCGCGCTGGCGCACGAGAACGGCGGACATGTCATTGTCGTAGTCGCAGCGCAGCATGATCGCGAGAATGCGCTGCCGCTGCTCGTCCGCGGCCAGGGTCGTCAACCAGTCGCTGGTCGCGCTCTCGACGATGGCGAGCGTGTCGAAGGGTTCCGTTTCGATCTCGCGTGCGATCATGTCTTCGTGAGGCAGCGGCACGGCCTCGTAAAGGGCGAGGAAGAGATCCGTCTTGTTGGCGAAATGCCAGTAGATGGCGCCGCGGGTGACGCCCGCCTCCTTCGCCACTTCCTCGAGCGTCGTATTGGGAACGCCCTTCTTGTAGAACATCCGCTCGGCGGCACACAGGATCTTCTGTCGTGTAGCCTCGGCGTCGGCCTTGGTTCGGCGCATCTATTCAAATTCTCCTTCGGCGACGGCCCGCCCGCCGCCCTAGGCGGGCGGGCCGTCTTCGATATTATTCGGCCGGGCTGGCGGTTTCGGATGCTGGCTTGGCCGCCTCCGGCGCCGCTCTTCCGCGTTCGAAGATCTTCATCACGAACACGAAGAAGACCGGGACGAAGAAGATCGCCAGCACCGTCGCCGAGATCATGCCGCCCATGACCCCCGTGCCGATGGCGCGCTGGCTGCCGGAACTTGCGCCCGTCGCGATCGCCAGCGGCAGGACGCCGAGGGTGAAGGCGAGCGAGGTCATCAGGATCGGCCGGAAGCGCAGATGCGCAGCCTCCAGTGTCGAGTCGATGAGCGACTTGCCCTGTTCGCGGAGTTCCTTGGCGAACTCGATGATCAGGATCGCGTTCTTCGCCGAAAGCCCGATGATCGCGATCAGGCCGACCTTGAAGTAGACGTCGTTCGGCATGTCGCGCATCGTCACGGCAAGCACGGCGCCGATGACGCCGAGCGGCACGACCATGATGACCGAGACCGGAATGGACCAGCTCTCATAGAGTGCGGCCAGGCACAGGAAGACGAGCAGGCAGGAGAGCGCAATCAGGAGCGGCGCCTGCGAGCCCGACTGGATTTCCTGCAGCGACTGCCCTGTCCACTCATAGCCGAAGCCCGCGGGAAGCTGGGCCACCAGGCGCTCCATCTCGGCGATCGCATCGCCGGAGGAGTAGCCGGGAGCGGCCTCGCCGCTGATGCGGACCGCCGGATAACCATTATAGCCCACCGTTTGCGTCGGCGCCTTTACCCATTCCACGTCCGCAAAGGCCGAAAGCGGAACCATGCCGCCATTGGAGTTGCGGACGTTCAGGTTCAGGAGATCCGCCGTCTGCATGCGCTTCGTCTCGTCCGCCTGCACCGTCACGCGCTGCATGCGGCCGGCATTCGGGAAGTCGTTGACATAGGACGAGCCGAGATTGGTCGAGATGGTCGAGTTGATGTCGGCAAAGGTCACGCCGAAGGTATTGGCCTTCTCGCGGTCGATATTGACGCTGACCTGCGCCGCATCGGGCATGCCCTCGAAGCGGACCCCGGTCAGGACCTTGCTCTGGGAGGCGAGGCCGAGCAGCTGATCGCGCGCTTGCGCCAGCGCCTCTTGACCGAGACCCGCACGGTCCTGCAGGCGGAAGGAAAACCCGCCGGTCGTCCCGAGCCCCTGGATCGCCGGAGGCGACAGAGCGAAGCTGATCGCATCCTTTATCTGGCTCATGGCCATCGTGGCGCGGCCGGCGATCGACTGGGCGGAGTTGTCTGCATCGCGCTCGCTCCAGTCCTTGAGCGTCACGAATGCGAGCCCCGCATTCTGCCCGCTGCCGAAAAACGAGAAGCCGTTGATCGCCACGATCGTGTCGACCGCCTTCTCCTGGCCGAAGATGGTCTCGGTCTGCTCGATCACCTCCGTGGTGCGGTTTGCAGTCGCTTCCGAAGGCAGTTGCATCATCACGATGACGAAGCCCTGGTCCTCGTCCGGCAGAAACGACGAAGGGAGCTGGAGAAAGGCCCAGCCGAGGCCGGCAAGCAGCGCTAGATAGATGACCATGAAGCGGCCGGTCCGCCTGACGATGCCTCCGACGGCGCGCGTGTAGCCGTGCGACGTCCGGTCGAAGCCGCGATTGAACCAGCCGAAGAAGCCGCGCTTGGCGTGATGGTGACCCTTCGGAACCTGCTTGAGGAAGCTTGCGCAAAGCGCCGGCGTCAGCGAGAGCGCAAGCAGCGCCGAGAACAGGATCGAGACGACCATGGTAAGACTGAACTGGCGATAGATCACGCCGACGGCGCCCGGGAAGAAGGCCATCGGGATGAACACCGAAGCCAGCACCAGGGTGATGCCGATCACCGCACCGGTGATCTGCTTCATCGCCTTGCGGGTTGCATCCTTCGGAGTGAGCCCTTCTTCCGACATGATACGCTCGACGTTCTCGACCACGATGATCGCATCGTCGACGAGAATACCGATCGCCAGCACCATGCCGAACATCGTCAGCACGTTGATCGAGAAGCCCATCGCCAGCATGACGGCGCAGGTGCCGAGCAGGGCGACCGGAACGACGATGGTGGGAATGATCGTGTAGCGGACGTTCTGCAGGAAGAGGAACATTACCAGGAAGACGAGGCCGACGGCCTCGACGAGGGTGTGCAGCACCTTCTCGATCGACACCGCGACGAAGGGCGAGGTGTCATAGGGGACCGAATATTCGAGCCCTTCCGGGAAGAACTCCGCCAGTTCGTCCATGCGCGCCTTGATCGCTGCCGAGGTCGACATCGCGTTGCCGCTCGGAGAGAGCTGCACGGCGATGGCCGCCGAGGGGCTGCCGTTGAGTCGGGTGGAGAAGGTGTAGCTTTCGCCGCCGATCTCGAGGCGCGCGACGTCGCGCAGCCGCACGGCGGAGCCGTCGGCATTCGCCCTGAGCACGATGGCACCGAATTCCTCCGGGCTCGAAAGCTGACCCTTGATGACGACCGGAGCGGTGACCTGCTGCGTGATCGGATTCGGCTGGGCGCCGATCGAGCCCGAGGCGATCTGGGCGTTCTGAGCCTGGATCGCTGCCGTGACGTCGGCCGCCGTCAGGTTGAGGCCGAGCATCTTGTCGGGGTCGAGCCAGACGCGCATCGAGCGCTCGGTCGCAAAGAGCTGGGCGCGTCCGACGCCGGGCACGCGCTGGATTTCGCTGAGCACGTTGCGGCTGAGATAGTCGCCGAGCCCGATGGCGTCCATCGAACCATCGGTCGAAGTCAGCGAGATGATCAGCAGGAAGCCGGCGCCGGCCTCGTCCACCTGCACGCCTTGCTGCCTGACGGGATCGGGCAGGCGCGGTTCGACGCGCTGCACCCGGTTCTGAATGTCGACCGAGGCCTGGCTCGGATCGGTGCCCGGCTGGAAGGTGGCGTCGATCGAGACCGAGCCGGAGGAGCTGGTCGACGATTCGAAGTAAAGCAGCCCCTCGACGCCGTTCAGCTCATCCTCGATCAGCCGCGTGACGCTCTGATAGGTGTCCTGCGAGGAGGCGCCGGGATAGTTGGTATTGATCGATATCTGCGGCGGTGCGACATCCGGATACTGCGAAACCGGCAGGAGCGGAATAGCGATGATGCCGGCGATCATGATGAAGATCGCCACCACCCAGGCAAAGATCGGCCTGTCTATGAAAAAACTGGGCATGATATCGGTCTCACTTCACTTCGGTGCCGGGCTTTTCGCCGGCATCGGCCGAAGCGCTGGCCTGTTCGGGCGCGGGCTTTGCATTCGGGTCCCAGTCGGAGGGCTGCACGGGCGCGCCCGGGCCGACTTTCTGGAAACCCTCGACTATGACCTTTTCGCCGGGTTTCAGGCCGGAGGTCACCTGCCAGCGCTCGCCGACGGTGCGTCCGAGCGTGACGTTGCGGAATTCAACCTTGTTGTCGGCATTCACGACATAGACCTGCGACTGCCCGGCATTGTTGCGCTGCACGGCCTGCTGCGGGACGGTGATCGCGTCCTTTTCCAAACCCTGCTGGATCTGGACGCGGACATACATGCCCGGCAGCAGATCGTTGTTCGGGTTGGGGAATTCGCCGCGCAGCGTCACCTGGCCCGTGGTCGCGTCGACGGCGGCCTCTGAGAAGAGCAGCCTGCCCTTGAGGGCGTAGGGCGTCCCGTCGTCGAGGATCAGCTGAACCTCGGCCTCGTTGTTGGCGCTCATCCACTGGCCGTCCTTGAGCGCTTTGCGCAGGCGGATCAGATCCGTCGCCGACTGGGTGAAATCGGCGTAGATCGGGTTGAGCTGCTGGATCGTCGCAAGGTTCTGAGTGTCGTTGGTGTTGACGAGCGCGCCTTCGGTGATCAGCGCCCGGCCGATCCGGCCGCTGATCGGAGCGGTGACGTTCGTATATTGCAGATTGAGCTTGGCCTCGGCGAGCCCTGCCTCGGCAATGCCGACATCGGCCTCGGCCTGGGCGAGGGCCGCGATCGCATCGTCGTACTGCTGCACGGCGGTGACCTGCGCCTCCTTCAGCCGCGACTGGCGGTCGGCCGTCCGCTTGGCCTGATCGACCACCGCCTGAGCGCGCTTCAGCGTCGCCGCGGCGCTGTCCACCTTGACCTGGAACGGTGCCGGGTCGATGCGGTAGAGCACGTCGCCTTCCTTGACCATGGTGCCCTGCTCGAACACGCGCTCGACAACGATGCCGGAGATGCGCGGGCGGACCTCGGCGATGCGGGTGGCGGTGATGCGGCCGGGCAGTTCGTTGGTGATCGGCAGCGGTTCCGCCTTCGTCGTGAAGACGGCGACCGGCGACGGCGGAGGGGCGGCAGCCGCTGCCTGCTGTTCTTCATTCTTCTGGCAGCCCGCGAGAAAAATCACGGATGCCAGCGCGGCGGCCAATATCGGTCGGTTCATGCGCATCGCAATGTCCATATTGTCAAAGGACCGGCCGCAGTCGCGGCGTTTCGCAAGCGCTGCGCGGTCCAAAAGTGAGGTGAAGCGGAGCCGGTATCGGCGTGGAAAATACCGGAAAGCTAATATACAGACGCCAATGTATGTTAATTTCTGCCGCAGTGCAACAGAGTTTCCACGCGCCGGACGGGGAGGCAAAAAAGGGAAGAGCCGCAACGGTTTCGGCGTTGCGGCTCGCGGTGATCACGCAGGTGTGATTCGGGCCGAAGCTGTTTCAGAGTGCAAATCGTCCCGTCATCCGGCTGCCGCGACCTTCTCCCCGCCGGCGGGGAGAAGGAAAACACGGGGACCGCCTGCGCCACGATGCCACGGCCCGCGTGCGGAGGGTTAGGGTGAGGGGCAATCATACCGGCACTTCGTCTCTCACTGACCCGACTTGATCACGCGCCCGTCCGCATCGAAGCGGTGCATGCTGCCGATTACCGGCGTCGCGTGGACGATGTCGTCGGCGGCATAGCGGTGTTCGCCGAAGAGGCGCACCGTCAGCAGGCCGACCGCCTCCGATTCGATATAGATGATCGTGTCGGCGCCAAGATGCTCGACATGGATCACCTTGCCCTTCCAGTCCCCGCTTTCACGGGAGAGGCCGATATGCTCCGGACGGATACCGATCGTCTTTGCCTCTGCGTCGCCGAGCTTTGCGGCTTCGATGAAATTCATCTGCGGCGAGCCGATGAAGCCGGCGACGAAAAGGTTGGCCGGGCGATTGTAGAGCTCCATCGGCGAGCCGACCTGCTCGATCCGGCCGGCATTCAGCACGACGATCTTGTCGGCAAGCGTCATCGCCTCGACCTGATCGTGGGTCACGTAGATCATCGTCGCCTTGAGGCTGCGGTGAAGGCGGGCGATCTCGAGTCGCGTGTTGACGCGCAGCGCCGCGTCGAGGTTCGACAGCGGCTCGTCGAAAAGGAAGAGCTTCGGCTCGCGCACGATCGCGCGGCCGATCGCCACGCGCTGACGCTGGCCGCCGGAAAGCTCGGCCGGACGGCGGGCGAGATAGGGTTCGAGCGACAGCATGCCGGCCGCCTTGGCGACCTTTTCTTCGATCTCCGCCTTCGGCACACCCGCCTGCTTCAGCCCGAGGCCCATATTGTCCTTGACGGTCAGGTGCGGATAGAGCGCGTAGGACTGAAACACCATGGCGATGCCGCGCTTGGCCGGCGCCACATGGCCGACCTCGACGCCGTCGATCTGAACGCTGCCCGAGGTCGCGTCCTCGAGGCCGGCGATAGTGCGCAGAAGCGTCGACTTTCCGCAGCCGGACGGACCGACGAAGATGACGAACTCGCCGTCCTTCACGTCCAGGTCGATGCCCTTCAGCACCTCATGACTGCCGAAGGCCTTGCGGATGGTTTTGAGTTGAAGTGATCCCACGTGTCGCCCTCTTGGGTTAAAGCTCGACCGGCTTGCCGGTGCGCACACTCTCGTCGGCGGCGAGGCAGATCTTCAGCGACTGCACCGCATCGTCCATGTGCCGGCCGAGATCGATGTCTTCTCGGATGGCCTTGAGCACGAAGGCCTGCTCGCGGTCGCAAAGCTCCTGGTGGCCGGGCTCGCCCTCCATCACCAGGTCCTCGTCGGATTTCAGGAACCGGCCGTCCGGTCCCGTCGCGGCGCTGTGCACGCGGATGACGGAGGTTTTCGTGTGCACGTCGATGTCGTCCGACTTGGCGTTCTGATCCATGACGATCGACACGGAGCCGTTCGGAGACATCACGTCCTTCACGAAAAAGGCCGTCTCGGAGATCATCGGCCCCCAACCCGCCTCGTACCAGCCCACAGAGCCGTCCTCGAAGATCACCTGCAGATGCCCGTAATTGTACATATCCGCGGCGATCTCGTTCGAGAGCCTCAAGCCCATGCCGCGCACCTCGACGGGCCTGGCATCGGTGATCTGGCACATGACGTCGACATAGTGGACGCCGCAATCGACGATCGGCGGTGTCGTCTGCATCAGCGACTTGTGCGTCATCCAGGTCGGGCCGCTCGACTGCTGGTTCAGGTTCATGCGGAAGACAAAGGGCCCTCCGAGCTTGCGGGCTTCCGCGATCAGCCGCATCCAGGACGGGTGGTGGCGCAGGATATAGCCGACGACCAGCTTGCGGCCGTTGGCCCGCGCGCAGGCGACGACGCGCTCGGCGTCGGCGACCGTCGTTGCCAGCGGCTTCTCGACGAAGACGTGGGCTCCCGCCTCCATCGCCATCACCGCATAGTCCGCATGCGTGTCGGAATAGGTGTTGATCGAGCAGAGCTCCGGCTTCAGCGCGGCCAGCGCCTCCGGGAACGACGGCAGGATCTCGTATCCTGCCAGAGCCTCGGGCAGCGCCACCTTCGATCGGTTGACCAGCCCGGCGATTTCGAAGCCGGGGTTCTGATGATAGGCAAGCGCGTGGCTGCGGCCCATATTGCCGAGCCCGGCGCTGAGCACGCGGATCGGGGGTGCGGATGAATTCACTTGACTGCTCCTGCCGTGATGCCGCGGATCAGCTGCCGCGAGAAGATGACGTAAAGGACGAGGACCGGGAAGATCGCCAGCGACAGCGCCGAGAGGACGGCGTTCCAGTTGGTGACGAACTGGCCGATGAAGATCTGCGAGCCGAGGGTGACCGTCTTGGTCGCCTCGGCGGGCGCGAGGATCAGGGGGAACCAGAGATCGTTCCAGATGGGGATCATGGTGAAGACGGCGACCGTCGCCATGGCCGGGCGGATGAGCGGCAGCACCAGCCGCAGGAAGATCGCATATTCCGACAGGCCGTCGATGCGTCCGGCATTCTTCAGGTCGTCGGATACGGTGCGCATGAACTCGGACAGAATGAATACCGCCAACGGCAGGCCTTGCGCCGTATAGACGAGGATCAGCGCGGTCAGCGTATTGACGAGACCAGTCGCCACCATGCCCTGCAGGATCGCCACCGTTCCGAGCCGGATCGGGATCATGATGCCAAGCGCCAGATAGAGTCCCATCAGCGTATTGCCGCGGAAGCGGTATTCGGAAAGCGCGAAGGCGGCCATGGCGCCGAACAGCAGGACGAGCGCGATCGAGACCACGGTGACGATGATGCTGTTCTGGAAATAGCCGATGAAGTCACCCTGCTTCAGCACCGTTTCGTAGCCGATCAGGCTGAAGGTCTCGGGTGTCGGGATCGCCAGGGGCTCCCGGAAGATCGCGTTGCGGCTCTTGAACGAGTTTACGATCGTCAGGAACACCGGAAAGAGTGCAACGAGCGTATAGGCGATCAGGGCCGCGTGAACGGCGCCCATGCGCACGAAGGAGGCGCGTGCTTTCGACATCTTCTATCCTCCTTAGAACTGATAGCGCCGCATGCGGCGCTGTATGCCGAAGAGATAGAGCGCGACGCCGGCGAGAATGATCAGGAACATGATTGCGGCGATCGTCGCGCCCATCGAACGGTCGCCGAGCTGAAGCTGGAAACCGAAGAAGGTGCGATAGAGCAGGGTGCCCAGGATGTCGGTCGACTTGTCCGGGCCGGCCAGCGCGCCCTGCACCGTATAGATCAGGTCGAAGGCGTTGAAATTGCCGACGAAGGTGAGGATCGACACGATGCCGATGGCAGGCAGGATCAGCGGAAGCTTGATCTTCCAGAACTGACTCCAGCCGGTGACGCCGTCGAGCTCCGCCGCCTCGGTCACCTCGTCTGGAATGTTGAGGAGCGCCGCATAGATCAGCATCATCGGGATGCCGATATATTGCCAGACGGAAATGAGCGAAACGGCGATAAGCGCGGTGTCGGGCTTGCCGAGCCAGGGCCCGAACAGCGATCGCAGGCCGACCGTGTCGAGAAGATAGGGGGCGACGCCCCAGATCGGCGACAGGATCAGCTTCCAGATGAAACCGACGATGACGAAGGAGAGCAGCGTCGGCAGAAAGATCGCCGTGCGGTAGAAGGCGCCGAAGCGCAGCTTCGGGACGGACAGCATGGCGGCGAGCGCGATGCCGATCGGGTTCTGCACGGCCATGTGGATCAGGAAAAAGACGAAATTGTTCTTGAGCGCGTTCCAGAAATCCGCCGCCCAGCGCGGGTCGCCGAACAGAACCTTGAAATTGCCCAGGCCCACGAAGGTCAACTGGCCGTCAACCGTGTTGTAGAAGGACTGGCGCAGCGTCTCGAAGAGCGGAAGGATCATCACCGCCGTGTAGACGACGAGCGCCGGCAGCAGAAAGACGAGGATGTGCCAGCGCCGCGGGCGCCTGATCTCGGTGACGTCGGTCGTGATTTCACGTGGGTTCATCGGCCTCTGGCCCGTTCTCAAACCGGCTGGCCATAAGGGCGCAGCCTCGATTTCTTTCGAAATGCGGCGCAGCTTCCTGCCTTGCACCGTGCTTCCGTCTGGCGTCCCGGGGTCGCGGAGAGCCGGCAAGCCGCTTCGATCCGCCCGTCACAGGCGCGGCGCCGTAGCGCCGGTGCCCGAGCAATCCATGACGCCGTCCCGCATGCGATACGTTTGCACATGTCGGGGAGGGTGCGCAGACGGCGTCCACGCACCCCGTTTCGGTCTTACTTTACCGGCTTGAACCAGCTGTCGAGACCGTCCTGGAGCTTCTTGGCCGCCGCCTCCGGCGTGTCCGTGCCGTTGATGACATTGGCCGACATGACCCAGGTTTCGTTCTCGAGGTTAGGGGTTCCGCGCGAAAGGATCTGATAGGTCGAGCGGATGGTCGGCTTGCATTTCTCCCGCCAGGAGACGAATTCCTGAGCGAGCGGATCGGACATCTTCACCGCCGTCGAATTCAGGCTGAAGAAGCCGGGCAGGGCGTTCGCATAGATTTCCGCGAACTCCGGCGAGGCGACCCAGGTGAGGAAGGTCTTGGCGGCATCCGCATTCTTGCTCTTGGCATTGAGTCCGATGCCGATGTCGTTGTGGTCGGAGATATAGCAGGTATCGCCCGCCTTCTTCACCGGGGGCGGAAAGGCGCCCATCTTGAATTCGGCCTGTGTGTTGAAGCCGGAGATTTCCCAGGAGCCGGCCGGGTAGATTGCCGCCCGGCCGAGCGTGAAGAGGTTCTGGCTGTCCGGATAGGTCTGTGCCTCGAAGCCGTCGCCGAGATAATCCTTCCACTTCGCCAGCACGCGGAAAGGCTCGACCCACGGCTCGTCGGTCAGTTTCTGCTCGCCTTTCAGCAGAGCCAGACGGCCTTCCTCGCCCTTCCAGTAGTTCGGGCCGATGTTCTGGTAGCCCATCGTGGCGGCTTCCCAGAGGTCCTTGGTGCCCATCGCCATCGGGATGTAGTTGCCGTCCGCCTTGATCTTTTCGAGGACCGCGAAGAACTCCTCCTCGGTCGTCGGAACGGAAAGGCCGAGCTGGTCGAAGGCATCCTTGTTGTAGATGAAGCCGTGAATGACGGAAGCCATCGGCACGCAGAACGTCGCCTTGCCGTCGTCGGTCGTCCACGCGGATTTGGCGACGTCGGAGAAATTCTCCATGCCGGGAAGACCGGTCAGGTCGGCAAGATGCTTCTTGTTGTAGAGTTCGAGCGAGGCGTCGAAGGGACGGCAGGTGATCAGGTCACCCGCGGAACCGGCGTCGAGCTTGGCGTTGAGGGCGGCGTTGTATTCGGTGGGGGCCGAGGGCGCGAATACCACCTTGATGCCCGGGTTCTTCGCCTCGAAGGCGGGGATCAGCTTTTCCTGCCAGATCGCCAGGTCGTCATTGCGCCAGCTTTCGATCGTCAGCGTTGCGTCCTGGGCTTGGGCAAGCCCGGCCGAGCCGAGAATGCTCGATGCGAGCAGCAAGCCTTTCATTGTTGTGCGGGTCATGCAGTTTCTCCCCTTTAGGCGCGTGTCGCGCGGTTTTGAATTCCCAGTTTATCTCTCACGCCCCGACGATGGCGATCGCCCGGCGCAAATTCTGATCGGCGCGCTCGAGCGCGTCTTCGGCATGGGCGACGTCCCTCGCTCCGGATGCGAGCAGGATCGCCAGCTTGACCGACCCGGCGGCAAGGCCGAGAAGCCTGTCCGCCTCGGCGGCGCCGATGCCGGTTATGTCCGAGACGATCCGGATCGCCCGGCCGCGCAGCTTGATGTTGTCGGCACGCAGATTGACCATGTGACCATCGAGCACGTGGCCGAGATGGATGCCGACCATGGTCGAGAGCATGTTGAAAGCGATCTTCTGAGCCGTCCCGGCGCCCATGCGCGTCGAGCCGGACACGACTTCCGGAGGCGTCTCCAGGAGGATGGAGACGTCGGCGTTCAGAAGGAGCGGTGCGCCGGCATTGTTGGCCATGCCGATGACGCAGGCGCCGCGTTGCCCGGCCTCGTCGGCAGCGGCGATCGCATAGGGCGTGGAACCGCTGGCGGAAACCGAAATGAGGCAGTCGCCCGCCCCGATTCCGGCGTTGCGCACATCGGCGCGCGCGAGCTCCATGTCGTCCTCATAGCCGCCGGCAAGATCGGTGAGGCTTTCGGCGCCGCCGGCAATGAGAATGACGATCTGCTCCCGAGCTATGCCGTAGGTGCCCGGCAGTTCGAGGGCGTCCGCCATCGCCATCAACCCGGAGCTTCCTGCGCCGGCATAGGCAAGCCGGCCGCCCGAGGCAAGGCTGTCCGCCGCAAGGCGGGCCGCGGCGGAAATCGGCTCGATCGCCTGTTCCACCGACCTTGCCGCCTCCTGCTGACCGGCCGCGAGCAAGCGAAGGGCCAGCTCCGGACGCATGACGTCCAGGCCCTTGGCATTGTCGCGGCGCTCTTCGGTCTTGGCTGGCGGCATGGCATCGTCCTCCTCTTCTGGAATTAATGCCAAAAAAATACCACTTGTCTAGGAGAAATTTAACTTTTACCGCAAGAAACCACTGAAAAAAGAAATAAATCCATAATTTTCAAAGAAATAGGCTGGGGAATGATCTGTAGTCAGAAATCTCGCTTGGTTAATGGTATTTTTTTGGTATCTTGTGGTGACGGAGGTGCCCATGGCGTTTTACCTGATCGGAATTGATGGCGGCGGAACGAGCTGCCGCGCGGCTGTGGCAGCCCTCGACGGCCGCATTCTCGGCCGCGGCAAGGCGGGCGCCGCGAACATCCTTACCGATCCGGAAACGGCGCTGCAGAACATAACCGATGCGGCGCGCAACGCCTTCGGGGATGCGGGCCTCGACCAGGCCGCAATTGCGGCATCGCGCGCTATCGTCGGCGTCGCCGGCCACAATGTGGGCGATGCCGTTCATTACGTGAAGAGGCGGCTTCCCTTTGCTCAGGCCGATATCGAGTCCGACGGGCTGATCGCGCTGCAGGGCGCTCTCGGCGACGGGGACGGGGCCGTCGCGATACTCGGGACGGGCACGATCTATATCGCGCGCCGGGGCGATGAGATCAGCTATGTCGGCGGCTGGGGCTTCACTATCGGAGATCACGGCAGCGGCGCACGCATCGGTCACGCACTGCTGCAGGAGAGCCTGCTCGCCTATGACGGCATACATGAAGGCTCGCGCGTGACCGATGCCGTGCTTGCCGAGTTCAACCACGACCCGCGCGACATCGTCGATTTCGCACGCCTCGCCAAGCCCGGCGAGTTCGGCCGCTATGCGCCGCGCGTCTTCGAATATGCCGAGCGCGGCGACCCTGTGGCAGTCAGCCTGTTGGAGGCTGCCGCCGCGACGGTGGACGAGGCGCTCGACGTGGTGGTTTCGAGGGGAAGCGAGAAGCTGTGCCTCCTCGGAGGATTGGCGCCGCTTTATCGCCGCTGGCTCGCCGACCGGCATCAGCCGCGCTTCGTCGAGGCGCAGGCCGATGCTTTGACCGGCGCCGTCGCGCTGGCGGCGGCCCGTTTCGGCTCCCATTCCGGGGTATCGGCATGAACCAGCAGCTCGCCGCCATTCTGCCGCTCGAAACCCTGCAGTCGGGGGGCGCCGGCCCGCTCTATCTGAAGCTCAGACAATCGCTCGAAGAGGCGATCCTGTCGGGCAAGCTCAATCACGGAGATGCGCTGCCGCCGGAGCGGGATCTTGCGGATTACGCCAATGTCAGCCGAGTCACGGTCCGCAAAGCGGTCGACGATCTCGTGCGTGACGGGCTCCTCGTGCGCCGCCACGGTTCCGGGACCTTCGTCGTCCGGCCGGTTTCGCGCGTCGAGCAGTCGCTTTCGCGCCTGACCTCCTTCACCGAGGACATGGCCCGGCGCGGCCTCAACACGCGTGCGGAATGGCTGGAGCGCGGTCTCTTCCATCCCTCGCCGGACGAGATGATGACACTCGGGCTCGCGGCCGACGCGCTGGTGGCGCGCCTTGGGCGGCTCCGTATTGCCGACGACATGCCGCTTGCGATCGAACGCGCCTGCGTTTCGGCGGAATTCGTTCCCGATCCGCTCGCGGTCGCCTCCTCGCTCTATTCAGAGCTCGAGAAGAAACAGGCCCGGCCGGTGCGCGCGGTGCAGCGGATCTCCGCCTGCAATATCAAGGAACCGGACGCGGCCATGCTCGGCGTCGCGGTCGGCGCCGCCGGTCTTTCGATCGAGCGCGTCTCCTATCTTGCTTCGGGGCGTGTGGTCGAATTCACGCGGTCGCTCTACCGCGGCGATGCCTATGATTTCGTTGCGGAGCTGACGATCCCGGAAAACTGAGCCGGCATGGCCGGACGAGGGAAGGGCGGGATCAAGGAAAAGTGTAAAGCGGTTTTCCGCCCGCATCCCGCCTGTTTGATGAAAGGACATGACGATGCAGACCAACATGCGGCGAGAAATCGACGAGATTCCCGAGGCCGCAGCGCGGTTGCTGGAGCGCTCGGCCACGGGGCTGGCGCAAGCAGGCGTGGCGCTGCGCGACAAGGATCCGGCCTTTCTGGTAACGATCGCCAGAGGCTCTTCCGATCATGCCGCGCTGTTCCTGAAATACGCGATCGAGCTCGCGATCGGTCGTCCGGTCGCCTCGCTCGGACCCTCGCTGGCGTCGATATACGGTGCCGATCTGAAACTCGGCGGTGCGGCGGCGATTGCGATCTCGCAGTCCGGCAAGAGCCCGGACATCGTGGCCATGGCCGAAGCCGCGACACGCGCCGGCGCCGTTTCGATCGCGCTGACGAACACGCTGCCGTCGCCGATCGCCGAGGCCTGCACCCACCCGCTCGACATTCTCGCCGGGCTCGAAATTGCCGTTGCGGCGACCAAGTCCTATGTTAATTCGATCGTCGCCGGTCTTGCCGTGCTCGGCGAGTGGACCGGCGACGCGACGCTCAAGCATGCGGTCGCCGATCTGCCGAACCAGCTTTCCAAGGCCGTGAAGCTCGATTGGCAGGACTTTGCCGACGAGCTTGCAGAAGCGGAATCGCTCTATGTGCTGGGCCGCGGTCCGGCGTTGGCCATCGCCAGCGAAGCGGCGCTGAAGTTCAAGGAGACGTCCGGCATGCATGCCGAGGCCTATTCCGCGGCAGAGGTGCTGCACGGACCGGTGGCGCTGGTCGGGCCCCGGTTCCCGGTGCTTGTGCTGGCCGCCCGCGATGCTGCCGAGGCCTCTGTCGCCGATATCGCGGACGGCATGAGCGCCAAGGGCGCGGTGGTGCACGTGACCTCGGCACGGGCGAGCAAGGCAAAGCGCCTGCCCTTCGTCGAGACCGGGCACCCGCTCACCGACGCCTTGGCGCTGATCCTGCCGTTCTATGGCTTCGTCGAGGCCTGGTCCCGCTCGCGCGGTCTGAATCCCGACGCACCGGAGAACCTCAAGAAGGTGACGGAGACACGATGACTGCGAAGAAGACGATCAGCGGAGCGCGGATTTTCGACGGCATCGACTGGCACGACGGGGCAGCCCTCGTGATCGAGGCGGGACACGTCAAGGCGATTGCGCCGGCGGGAAGCGTCCCCGCCGGTGGCGAGACCGTCGACGCGCGTGGCCTGCTTCTCGTGCCCGGTTTCATCGATCTGCAGGTGAATGGCGGCGGCGGCGCGCTTCTGAACGAAGCGCCGACCCTCGAAAGCATCCGGCAGATCTGCGCGGCGCATGCGAAATTCGGCACGACGGCGCTGCTGCCGACCCTGATCACCGACACGCGCGCGGTCAGGACCGCGGCCATTGCAGCAGGCGTCGAGGCGAAAGCCGCGGCGGTTCCGGGCTTCCTCGGCCTGCATCTCGAAGGCCCGCATCTGTCCGTCGCGCGCAAGGGGGCTCACGATCCGGCGCTGATCCGCCCGATGGGCGATGACGATCTTGCCGAGATACTCGCTTGCGCAAAGGCGCTCGGCCGTCTGATGCTCACCGTGGCCCCGGAAAACGCCACCAGGGAGCAGGTGCGGGCGCTGGCCGATGCCGGCGTCGTGGTGAGCCTCGGCCATACCGACGTGGATTACGATACCGCCTGCGCCTATGCCAAAGCGGGTGCCCGGACCGTCACGCATCTCTTCAACGCCATGAGCGGGCTCGGCCATCGAGAGCCCGGCGTGGTCGGCGCGGCGCTTTCGACCGGCACGCTCCACGCGGGCATGATCGCCGATGGTTTTCACGTTCACCCGGCGTCGATGGGCATCGCGCTGCGCGGCAAGAAAGGCCCGGGTCAGATTTTCCTGGTCACCGACGCCATGTCGCCGATCGGCACCGACCAGACGAGTTTCTTCCTGAACGGACGGGAAATCTTGCGCCAGGGCGGGCGCCTGACGCTTGCCGACGGCACCCTTGCCGGCGCCGATATCGACATGCTGTCGTCGGTCCGCTTCGTCCACCAAAGGCTTGGTCTCCCGATCGAAGAGGCGGTTCGCATGGCCTCCGCCTATCCCGCCGACGCCATGGGGATCGCCTCGCACAAGGGCCGGCTCCTGCCTGGTACGGATGCGGACTTCGTGCTGCTCACGCCGGAACTCGCAATGAAATCGACCTGGATCGCCGGGGAGGCAGTTTTCGCGGTTTGAGGCAGCTTGGCGGCGCGATACACGGCAAGATGCCCCTCACCCTAACCCTCTCCCCGCAGGCGGGGAGAGGGTACTTGCCCTATGAAACACGGGCAGTTGTGGCTGGGCAGGCAGTCTCCGCTTGGCCCTTGGCCCCGCCTGCGGGGAGAAGGTGGCCGGCAGGCCGGATGAGGGGCGGACGCCGGAAGGAAGCCTCACAACTTACGCTCGAATCTTCGCCCCTATGGCATCGAGCCGCGCCCGCATCGCCCTGATCGTTGCTGCGTCCGTGCGGCGACGCTCCGGCGCGGCGAATCCCATCTCGACGAGGCGCTTGTCTTTAGCCGGCTCAGCAACAGAACAGGACGAATGAACCTCGGCGACAGCAAGCCTCGGCACGATCGCTCCGACTGTGTCGACGGTGATGCCCGATCCGGGCATGATCGAGAGCCGTCCCGCCGCCAGTTCGATAAGTCTTTCCAGCGTATCGGCCGCTTCCGGTGCCGTTCTCGCGCCGCCCGAGGTCAGGATGCGTTCGAAGCCGAGATCAGCGGCGATCTCCACCGCCTCGGCGAAATCCGGCACCAGATCGAAGGCGCGGTGCAAGGTGAGCCCCAAACCTGACGCATGGCCGGCGAGTTTCGTCAGCATGCGCGCGTCCAGGCGGCCGTCGGCGAGCGATGCGCCGAGAACCACGCCGGCGAGTCCTGCATGCCGCGCCGCGTCGATGTCGTGTCGCATGACCTCGAGGTCGGCCCTGTCATAGATGAAATCGCCCGCCCGCGGCCGGATCATCGCATAGACGGGCACCGGCGGTGGAGCGGCGGCGGCCATCAGGCCGGGGCTGGGTGTCAGCCCTCCCGCCCCAAGCGCCGAACAAAGTTCGATGCGGTCGGCGCCCCCGGCAACGGCGGCCTCCAGACCATCCGGATCGTCGACGCAGACCTCCAGCAATATGCGGCTCATGCCGATCTCCCAGCGAAGCCGAGCAGGGCGGCGCCGATCAGGCCGGGCTCCACCCGGCACTCGCCACGCACGACGAGCGGCCGGTCGAAACGCCTGAGGATGCGCGCCCGCACCGCCCGGTCGATCTCGGTGAGCAGCGCTTCGGCATTGGAAAGACCGCCGCCCACCGGCACGATCGTCGCCCCGGTGATGTTGATCACGAGCGCCAGCGGCGAACTCACCAGATCGACGAAGACGTCGATCGTGCGCGCCGCCTCGGCATTTCCGTTCTGCCAGCCTTCGATAATGTCGTGACTGGAGAGCACCTTGCCGTGGACCGTCTCGTGGAGCCTTTCCAGCCCGCGTGCACCGCCGACCGTATCGACGCAACGGCTCTGGCCGCAGCCGCAGGGAAAGGCCGGTATGTCAATGGGCGGGTGTCCGGCCGCGGCAGCGACGGCGGGGCCGTGACCCCACTCGCCGGCAAAGCCGCCATCGGCATTGATCAGCCGGCCGTCGATCACTAGTCCGCCGCCGACGCCGGTGCCGAGGATGGCGCCGAAGACGATGCGATGGCCGCGCCCGGCGCCGACACCGGCCTCGGCAAGCGCGAAACAATCGGCATCGTTGGCGATCACCACCGGCAGGTGCAGCGCCGCTTCGAGTTCGGCGACGAGCTCACGCCCGTCGATGCAGGGAATGTTGGCGCATTTGATCCGGCGCGTCTCCGGATCGATCACCCCGGTGATCGAGATCGCCACCCTTTCGGGCAGGCCGCCCGCTTCGTCGAGCACGGATTCCATCGCCTCGACGAAGCGGCGGAAATCCGTGAGCGGCGTCGCGCGTCGGGGCAGCGGGAATATCCGCTCCGGCGAATGGGTGATCGCGCCCTTGATCGCCGAGCCGCCGATGTCGAAACAGACGATCATGCATCGCCCCGGATGGTCGCCTCGGCGGCGAGTGCTGCGGAAAGCAGGCGGTCGTCCTGGTGATGAGGCGCCGAAAGCTGGAAGCCGACCGGCATGCCGGCCGCACCCGTGCCGCAGGGAAGAGAGACGCCGCAGAAATCCAGGAAGTTGCCGATCGATGTATTGCGCAGCGTCCTGGCATTGACCTTGAAGAAGAGATCGTCGTCGGCAAGAAGCGGATCGAGCGGCGGCGCCACATGCGGCAGGGTCGGATGCGCAATCAGCTCGCCGGCCCTGATGCTCTCGCCCGCTTCATGGATCAGCCGGTCGCGGGCGTCGAGGATGGCGATGTAATCGCTGACGGTGATCTTCTCGCCGAGGCGGCTACGGGCGACGACGCGCGGGTCCATGCGCTCTGCTTCAGGCCCTGCCAACCGTTCCCCGTGCAGCGCGTAGGCCTCTGCCGTCACAAGAGCGCCGTGGCGGGCGGTAAGCTCGAAAATTTCCGCAAAGCTCGGGAAGGCCTGCCGGCGGACCTTCACGCCCGCCGCTTCGAGGCGCTTGATCGCTTCCTCGAATGCGGTCACGACTTCCGGTTCGGCGTCGTCGAAGACGATCGTCTCGGGAACGACGATGGAAAGATCGGCGATCTCGGCGCGGCGGATCACCGGCGCGGTCAGTCCATGCATGGCGGCGTCTGCCCAGACTGCATCCTGCACCGTCTGGCAAAGAGGGCCGAGCGAATCGAGGCTTTGCGCGAGCGGGAAGACGCCTTTCATCGCGTAACGGCCGCGTGTCGCCTTGTAGCCGACGATGCCGGTCATCGCCGCCGGGATACGGATCGAGCCGCCGGTGTCGGTGCCGATCGCCAGCGGCACGAGGCCGGCAGCGACCGCAGCGGCGGAACCGGAGGAGGAGCCGCCGGGAATGCGATGGACATCCGTGGACCTCGGATTGCGCGGCGTGCCGTAATGCGGATTGATGCCGAGCCCGGAGAAGGCGAATTCGCTCATATTGGTCCGCCCGACGCTGACCATGCCGGCGCTGCCGAGGTTCGCGACCACCGTTGCGTCGGCCGCGGCCGGCGGCCTTTCAGCGAGAACGACGGAACCTGCGGTCGTGACACCGCCGGCAAGATCGAAGAGGTCCTTCCAGGCAACGGGCAGGCCGTCGAGCAGCCCGAGGGAGCGGCCGGTCTTGATGCGCTCGGAGGCCGCCTTCGCTTCGCGCGCCGCACGCTCCTGCATGAGCGCGACGAAGATCGATCGGTCGGGGTGGTTTTCGATCCGCGTCAGGGTTTCCGCGACAAGCGCGACGGGGTCGAGCTTGCCGGACTGCGCGAGCACGGCGAGGCTAGCAAGTGTTCGTTGGTTGATCATGGTACCTTTTCCCGCTGGCGTTCCAGCGCTCGGATACGACTTTCCTTCCCCTGGATCACGATGTTTTTAGGTCGGGCGACCTGAAAACATGGGCGTGATCGTTTCCAGGAGGTTGAGACGCGGGATCCGGGCGGAAAACCGCACACACTTTTCCTCGTCCGGCTCCAGCATATCGCATTCGTTCGACGCACACGACAATGCCCTCCTCGTTATTCCGATAGAGCAGGCGGGGTGCTTCTGCGATGGTAAAGCCACCGGCGACTTGGGGGCTGTCGCCACAAAAGGAAACAGCAGCAGGCCCGAAAACCGCCTCCGGCCGGCTTGCCCCTGCCGGCCGCTCTGCCTACATGCCTTTCGGTTGCACTTATCGGCCAGGGAGACGGTCATGATTCTCGATGCGGCGCGCCTTGCCTTCGCCAATCTTTTCGCGACGGAGACCCGCACGGTCTTCTGGAAGGTCATCGGGCTGACGCTGCTGGCGCTCGTCGCGCTCTGGTTCGCGCTGCGCGAGCTCTTCGTCTGGCTTGCCCTGCCCTGGATCGATGCGCTGATGCCGGGCACACCCGACTGGGCGGGGTGGCTCACTTTCGTCGTCGGGATCTTTGCGAGCCTGGGACTCGCCCTCGCTCTGGCGCTGCTGCTGGCGCCGGTGACGGCGCTGATTGCCGGCTTCTTCCTCGACGATGTCGCCGAGGTGGTCGAGAAGCGGGACTATCCCGGCGAGGCGCCCGGCACGCCGCTGCCTCTCGCCGAGGCGATCACCGGTTCGGCGAAATTCCTCGGAGTCGTCATTCTCGGCAACATCGTCGCGCTTTTCCTCCTGTTGGTGCCGGGCGTCAATCTTGTCGCCTTCTTCCTCGTCAACGGCTACCTGCTCGGTCGGGAGTTCTTCGAGTTCGCCGCCATGCGCCATCGTCCGCCCGCGGAGGCGCGGCTCTTCCGTGCCAAACATCGCTCGACCGTATTCCTCGCCGGCCTCGTGCTGGCGGCCTTCCTCGCCGTGCCTCTGCTCAACCTGCTGACGCCGCTCTTTGCTGCCGGCATGATGGTGCACCTGCACAAGATGCTCTCGGCGCGGGACACCGGTTTTGCGGGCACGGTTGCGGCTGCGAGAAGCTGATCGCACCGCGCTCCCTTGACACCCGGCCGCGCGCCGACATTCTGCGCCCGACTTTGAATCCGACCGACGGAGAAGCATGATGCGCGAAGCAGAAGAGCGGATCACCCGGCTCGAAGAGACGGTGGCTCATCAATTGAAGACCATCGAGGAGCTTTCGGACCAACTGGCGGAGCAATGGAAGGTGGTCGAGCAGACGCGCGCCAAGCTCGATCGTCTGACGGAACGGTTCCTGAGCCTCGAAGAACAGGCGCAAGATGCGACTCCGGTGACGCGCCCGCCGCATTATTGATGCCTCTTGATCCCACAAAAAAGCCTCCGGTCGCATGAACCGGAGGCTTTTGAATAAGGTCAGATGTGCGACGATCAGTACGGGCAGGTCTCGTCGGTCATATAGTCGTGAACCTGGACCTTGCCGGCGATGATGTCTGCCTTCACTTTCTCGACCGCTTCCTTCATTTCCGGCGTGATCAGCGCCTGATTGTGCTCGTCGAGCGCGTAGCCGACTCCGTCTTCCTTGAGACCGAGATTGGAGATGCCGAATTCGAACTTGTCGTCCTTCGCGGCCATGAAGGAGTCGTAGACGGCGACGTCGACGCGCTTCAGCATGGATGTCAGCACCTTGCCCGGCTGCAGCATGTTCTGGTTGGAATCGACACCGATTCCGAGCTTGCCCGCATCCGCTGCCGCCTGCAGCACGCCCACGCCGGTGCCGCCGGCGGCATGATAGACGACGTCGGAGCCCTGATCGATCTGCGACTTGGCGATCTCGCCGCCCTTGACCGGGTCGTTCCATGCATCGGGCGTGGTGCCGGTGTAAGCTTCGAGCACCTTTACGTCCTCACCGGTCGACTTGGCGCCGCCGACATAGCCGCAGGCGAATTTGTGGATCAGCGGGATGTCCATGCCGCCGACGAAGCTGACCGTCTTGGTCTTGGAGGCGAGGCCGGCAAGAACGCCGACGAGATATGAGCCTTCCTGCTCCTTGAAGACAATCGATTTGACGTTGGGTTTTTCGACAACCATGTCGATGATCGCGAACTTGGTGTCCGGATATTCGCCGGCGAGCTTCTCGAGCGACGCGGCCCAGTTGAAGCCGGCCATGACGATCGGGCTGTTGCCGTCGCTGGCGAAGCGGCGCAGCGCCTGTTCGCGCTGGGCGTCGTTGGCGATCTCGAACTCGCGATATTCGATGCCGGTTTCGGCCTTGAACTTTTCGGCTCCGTTGAAGGCCGCTTCGTTGAAGGATTTGTCGAACTTTCCGCCGAGGTCGTAGATGATCGCCGGCTTGATGTCGGCGGCCAATGCCGTCGCGGACATCATCGAGAATGCAAAAAGACCGAGAATGGTTTTTTTCATTGTAAAGCCCTGTTGTCGCTATTGATCTTTTCGGGTCTTCCGCCGGTCCCGAACGGGGCCCCCACCGCGGAACCCGCCCCTCTCTTTAAGGCTTGGGTGGGCGCATCCTTGCACGGCTTCGGCAAAAAAACATCCAAATTTTTTCGGATGGTAAAAAAGCGATCCGGCCGCCGAACTGGCCGGCGGAGCCGGCTCACGGTGCAAAAAAAGGGGTGCGGACATATGTCCGCACCCCGTTCGATCCTAAGCATGTCGAGAGCGTCGGCTTCGACGCGCCGCGGAACGGTCAGGCGCCGATCGGGCAGCTGACGCCGGTGCCGCGCAATCCGCAATAGCCGTCCGGATTCTTGGCGAGATATTGCTGGTGATAGTCTTCGGCGAAGTAGAAAGGTCCCGCCTTCGCGATTTCGGTGGTGATCTCGCGGTCATGCTTGCCGACCCGCAGCGCCTTCTGGAAGGCGTTGCGCGCAGCATTCGCCTCGGCGAGCTGCTCCTCGTCATAGACATAGATCGCCGAGCGGTAGGTGGTGCCGACGTCGTTGCCCTGGCGCATGCCCTGGGTGGGGTCGTGCTCCTCGAAGAATGTCTTCAGCAGGCGCTGAAGCGAGACCTTGGCCGGATCGTAGACCACCAGCACCACCTCCGTGTGGCCGGTCAACCCCGTCGTCGTCTCCTGATAGGTCGGATTGGGCGTGAGCCCGCCGGAGTAGCCGGCAGCCGTCACGTAGACGCCGGGGATCTGCCACAGGAGACGCTCGGCGCCCCAGAAGCAGCCCATACCGAAGAGGATCTTCTTCATGCCCTCCGGATAAGGGCCCTTGAGCGGCCGTCCGGACACGAAATGCGTCGTCGCGGTCGGGATTTCCTCCTCTCGGCCGGGCAGCGCCGTTGCAGCATCGGGCAGGATGGTCTTCTTGTTGAACATGTCGATCAGAAACATCTGAGGCTCCTTTCGTCAGCGCTCGTGGGAGCAAGCCGCGCGGCTCCGGCGCTCAGGCGGCAAAGCGCCCGGCAGCGGGTTTCTTCCTGTATCCGGCCATCCACAGGAGGAGGGCGAGGACGAGGAATACGGCAAAGGCGGGCTGCGCCAGAATCCAGTGCAGCGCCCTGAGCCACATTGCAGGCCCGGCGCCGGTCCGCTGCAGCGACTGAATCCAGTTCAGCTGGTCGGATCCGATCGCCGCTATGCCGTCGGCAAGCGAAGTGATGACCGGCTCCGACGCCGCTACCGACTGAATGGAATCGATCGTCCCTGCAAAGACCGCAGCCATCAGCGCCAGAAAGCTCGCAAACCGAAGCAGCAACCGCATCCGCTCCCCCCTTTCGGCTCGTCCTGCGCAAGAGATAGGCGCAAGGGCGGGCAAGCGCAATGGCGGGTCATCCGCAGCAGCTTTCACGGCCTGTCAATAATATGTCAGAAACCAGTTGATCCCGCGCACATCATCGGTATATATCGCGCCCGTCTCCCGGTTTCACCGGTGACGCGGAGAAGCTTCGCTTTTCCCCATCCAGCCGGATCGACCGCCGGCTGCAGAAGGATGGACAGGTGGCCGAGTGGTTGAAGGCGCACGCCTGGAACGCGTGTATACGTGAAAGCGTATCGAGGGTTCGAATCCCTCTCTGTCCGCCATCAGCCGCCGATTGTCCTCTATAGTGCGACACTGCCGCCGATGGCCGCATCATCATCAAGCTGCATACGCACATCGCCTACCACTGCCGTTCCTATGCTACAGCCCGACGTCTGCGACGCTCGTGATCGACCGTGTTGTCGGTGACGGACCAGTCGTCGAACGCAGCCGGCAGGGTTCCCGCCACTGACGAAGCAAGATGGTGCCGACAGCCATACCTCATCGATCTTCATTGCGTAGTGCCGCGCCGGCGGAAGCGCGCATCAAGAGAGCGCGGCTCCGGAGCGCGATGACGAGTGCTGCCATGACCAGGACGCCCGCGACTGTGAAAGTGATCCGCATTCCGGCGGCAACGGCCACGGGTGGTGCGGACGCGATCTCGGGTGCAGCCGATGCGAAGGCGAAGATGACTCCCATGACCGATGCGCCGGTGACGAGCCCGAGATTGCGCGAGAGATTGAGCATTCCGGAGACGAGGCCGCGCCGGTCCGGGCGGACTTCCACCATCACGGCCGTATTGTTGGCCGCCTGGAACAGCTGGTAACCCGGCGTCAGGACGAGCATGGCGGCCAGGTAGCCGGCGACGCCGAACATCTCCGGAAGCACCGTCAGGGCGAATGAGCCGGCGACCATTGCGAGGAGACCTGCGACGATCATGAACGGGGCTCCCAGGCGGTCGACGGCACGGCCGGCCGGCAGACCGCTCAGGGCGGAGACGACCGGACCCGCCGACATGACGATCCCGACCAGCGCTTCGCCGAGGCCGAGCGAGCGCGAGAGGTAAAACGGCCCGACCACCAGCGTTGCCATCATCACCGTCGAGACGAGTGCGCTCATGGCAAGCCCCGCACCGAGCACCGGGTCCCGCAGAGCCTCGATCCGGATCAAGGGGGTCGCCGCTCGCCGCTCGGCCAGTACGAAGAGGCCGGCGCCGACGACGGCGGCGGCCAGGAGAGCCATGTTGAGCGGACCGAAACGATCGCGCGCAACGGTCATAGCCAGTGCATAGGCGGCCAGCGTCAAGCCGAGCAGCACCGTGCCCGGAACGTCGAAATCTGCATGCCTGGCCGCAGGCCTTTGAAGATCGGCGGGCAGCGAGCGATGAGCGAGAAGAAGGGCCACAGCGCCGAGCGGCACGTTAACGAGGAAGATCGCCTGCCAGCCGAGACCGGCGACCAGGATGCCGCCGAGCGACGGCCCCAGCGCGGTTCCGATCGCAGACATGGTGCCCAGCAGGCCCATGGCGCCACCGGTCTTTTCCTTCGACACCGTCTCTCCGACCAGGGCCGTGGCGAGCGCCATCATGACCGCCGCACCGAGCCCCTGAACCGCCCGGGCGGCAATGAGGAGCTGCAGGCTCGGTGCAGCGCCGCACAAGCCCGAAGCCACGGTAAAGAGCAGGATCCCGGCAAGCAGCAGCCGCCGGCGCCCGACCATGTCGCCGAGTCGGCCGACACCGACGATGAGGGTGGTGATGGCAAGGAGATAGGCAAGGACGACCCATTGGACCTGCTGGAACGAGGCGGAGAACGCCGTGGCGAGGCTCGGCAGGCCGACATTCGCGATGCTGGTGCCGAGCGAGGACAGCAGCACGGAGAGCGAAAGGCTGGCGAGCGCCCATCGGGCCGAAGCCCTGTGCGGATTTGCACCTGCGGCATCGTCTGGCGCGGCAACGGCTGGTTTCGGCATGAACATTCCTTCCCTGGACCCTGAAGCGTTCCGAGGAGAAGCTAGCCGCTCGACCATCATGGCGGAACACGCACGATTTACACTTGATTCGTGCGTTTCACGCCATGTCATAATGAAATCTGTGCTACTGTCGCTGCATGCCGAAACCCGATCTCAATCTCCTCGTCATCCTCGACGTACTGCTCGCGGAAGGCAGCGTCGCGCGCGCTGCCAAGCGGCTGCGCCTGAGCCCCTCCGCAATGAGCCGGGCGCTTCAGCGACTGCGCGAGACGACCGGCGACCCGCTTCTGGTTCGCGCCGGGCGCGGCCTCGTTGCCACGCCGCGTGCGATCGAGCTGCGCGAGAAGGTCGGCCGGCTGGTGGAGGAGGCGCAATCCGTCCTGCGGCCGCAGGAGAAACTCGACCTGAAACGGCTCGTTCGGACGTTCACGCTGCGCACCAGCGACGGCTTCGTCGAAAACTTCGGGCCGAACCTCCTTTCGCGGCTCGGCGCGGAAGCCCCCGGGGTACGCCTGGCCTTCGTGCAGAAATCGGACAAGGACAGCGGCCGGCTTCGGGACGGGAGCGTCGATCTCGAAACTGGTGTGGTGGGCGAGGCGACAGGGCCGGAGTTGCGGACGCAGGCTCTGTTCCGGGACCGGTTCATCGGCGTCGTGCGCAATGGCCACGCTTTGAGCGAGGGCGAGGTTACACCGGCCCGCTACGCAGCCGGCAGGCACATCCTTGTTTCAAGGCGGGGGCCGGAGAAGGCGGCTGTCGGCATCGATGATGCAATGAGGTCGATCGGATTGGAGCGCGAGGTCGTTACCATTGTGGGCGGCTTTTCGAGCGCCCTGGCGCTGGCTCGTTCCACGGACCTGATCGCCAGCGTTCCAGAACGCCACACCAGCGCCTTGCGTCAGGGAATGCACAGCTTTGCGCTGCCCTTCTCCCTGCCGCAGATCACGGTTTCGCTGCTCTGGCATCCGCGGCTCGATGCCGATCCGGCGCATCGCTGGCTGCGCGGCTGCATCCGCGAGGTTTGCACCGCGCAAGGCTCAGACATGCCGGCCCTGGCCAGTTGAGACGCGACGCCTTCACTTTGAATCTTCGCGCGCCCTTAGTCCGTTCTCCACGCTCGAAACACCGATGACCGAGGCGGCTGCTTCGCCGGCAGAGGCAATGTCCGCTTCGCTTCCAACCGTGCCGGAGAGCACGACGATGTTGCCTAAAGCGATCACCTCCATGTCGCTCGTATCGATCGTAGTTGCGTAGCGAAGGAAGTGCAGAACTTTCTCCGCCAGATCGTCATCGGTCAGATGAGGATCGTCGTCCTTGTGAGAGTAGTTCGGGTATTCGCTCGGCATTTCTGGTCATTCCCGTCCTCGATCGCAACGCTTGGCAGCGCCGGAATGTTCCGGTCGCGCATGGCCGCGTTCGCGCTGATTCTTCTGTAATTGCTGCATGTTGGCCTCTAATCAAGAAGGCCCGCAGCATGCGTCTCCCTTGCCTCCATAGCCCGAACAGGGCTATGGCTTGGAAACCCATCAAGGCTCTTCCATGTCCGACGTCTTCCTGAACGTTCTACCGATTTTCGTCCTGATCCTGACAGGCTGGCTCATCGTCCGGCTCGGCTACCTGAAGCCGGCCGTCGGCGAAGCGCTCGGCGATTTCGTCTTCCGCGTCGCGGTGCCGGTGCTGCTCTTCCGTACCATCGCAGAGGCGGATTTCAAGGAAGGGTCGCCCTGGCCGCTCTGGGTTGCCTATTTCTCCGGCGTCGCGGTGACCTGGACCATCGGCCATCTGGCGGCGACGCTCGGCTTCGGCCGGGACGCGCGCATGGGGGTGCTTGCCGGCGTTTCGTCCGCCTTCGCCAATACGGTGTTCATCGGCCTGCCGCTCGTTTCCCGCCTTGTCGGCCAAGACGGTATCGTTGCGCTGTCGATCCTGCTTTCCGTTCATCTGCCGGTCATGATGATTGCCGGAACGGTGATGATGGAGCGCGCGGAACGTCAGACGACCGGCGCACCGGGGCAGGGCATCTGGAAGCTCATGGGCGGAGTTGCCCGCAACCTCGTCCGCAATCCCCTCGTGATCGGCCTTGCCTTCGGCGCTCTGTTCCATCTCCTCGGACAACCGCTCGGCGGACCGGTGAAGATCGTCGTCGACCAGCTTGCGGGCGTGGCAGCGCCTGCGGCGCTCGTCTCGATCGGCATGGCCCTCGACAAGTACGGTCTTGCCGGCAATACCGGGCTCGCGGCCGTGACGAGCACCCTCAAACTCCTGGTGCTCCCCGGCGCCGTCTTCGCCGCCTGCCATCTGTTAGGGCTGAGCGACAGCTGGACCGCGGCGCTGGTGCTGACCTCGTCGGTCCCGACCGGCGTCAACGCGTGGCTGATCGCCAACCACTTCAATGTCGGGCATGCGCTCGCCTCCTCGACCATCACCCTGACCACTGCGCTCGGCGTGGTCAGCGTGTCGGTGTGGGCCTATCTGCTGATGTGACGGGGCGGGAGTCCTGACCGAAGGCTGCGCTCAAAACAGCCGGTCGAGCCAGCCATGCGGGTCCGGCGCGCGCCCGTTCTGGATGTCCAGCAAGGCTGTCTTCAGGCGGCCGGCAACCGGACCGGCTCCGCCGTCGCCAATGGTGAAGCTGTGTTCGCGGCCCTTGACCTTGCCGATCGGCGTTACGACCGCGGCCGTCCCGCAGGCGAAGGCCTCGGTGAGGCGGCCGCTTTCCGCATCCGCCTGCCATTGATCGATGGCATAGGGCTCTTCACGCACCGTAAGCCCCATATCGCGGGCGAGCGTGATCAGCGAATCGCGCGTGATGCCCGGCAGGATCGTGCCCGTCAGCGGCGGCGTCTGCAGCGAGCCGTCGCGGAAGACGAAGAAGACGTTCATGCCGCCGAGTTCTTCGACGAAGCGGCGCTCGACCGCGTCGAGGAACACCACTTGCTCGCAGCCCTCCTGCATCGCCTCCGCCTGCGCCGCAAGACTCGCGGCATAGTTGCCGCCGCATTTGGCCTCGCCGGTGCCGCCGGGCGCTGCCCGGGTGTAATTCTCCGAAACCCATATGGTGACGGCCGGGGCGCCGCCCTTGAAGTAGGAACCGACCGAGGAAGCAATGACGCAGTAGAGATATTCAGCCGAGGGCTTCACTCCGAGGAGCACTTCCGTCGCGATCATGAACGGCCGGAGATAGAGCGCGGCTCCTTCACCGGCGGGAATCCAGTCGCGGTCGATACGAACCAGTTCGCGCACGGATTGGACGAACAGCTCCTCCGGCAGCGGCGCCATTGCGAGCCGAAGCGCGGAATTGCGGAAACGGCGCGCATTGGCGTCGGGGCGAAACAGCGTGGCGCCTCCGTCGGGCAGGCGATACGCCTTCATGCCCTCGAAGATCTCCTGGGCATAATGCAGCACGAGTGTCGACGGATCGAGATCGAACGCCTTACGCGGGCCGATCTTCGCATCGTGCCAGCCGCGGCCCTCGGAATAGCGGATCGTCGCCATGTGATCGGTGAACACGCGCCCGAAGCCCGGATTGGCAAGCAGCGCATCGCGCTCGCCGGTCGCCACTCTGGTCGGGTTCTGCTCGAACAGGAAAGTCTGCTCACCGCTACCGGTCATCTGTCGTCTGCTCCTTCGTTCCGAGCGGTTGGTGTCGCTCGCGTTGCATATGTCGAATGGTGAAGGCCATTCTATATCATGATGCGGCCAGGCTCATCACATCTGCGGGATGTGAAAAAACCCGATCGACCGACCGGGTTTTTCAGGAAGACTGGCCGTGTGCTGACCGCAGTCAGTTTGCCGGAGCCGGCGCCGGAGCGCCGGTCTGACCTGCCGGAGCTGCTCCGCCTTCGGCAGGAGCAGGGGCCGGGCTGGCTTCAGTGGCTGCGGGAGCCGCACCGCCCTCGGCAGGAGCCGGAGCTTCAGCAGCGGCGGGAGCCTCCTGACCTGCAGCGGGTGCCGCCTCGGTGGAGCCTGCCGCGCCGGCGTCCGGCAGCGGGGCCGGGCTGTCGGCCTGCTCACGCAGCCAGGCGATGAGGTTGGCGCGCTCGTCGGTCTTCTTGAGGCCGGCAAAGCCCATGGCCGTGCCCGGCACGTGCTTCTTCGGCGCTTCGAGGAAGTAGCTCAGATGATCGTAGTCCCACACGACTTTGCCGCCTTCGGAAAAGGTCTGCATGCCCGCGGAATAGCTGAAGCCCTCATGCGAGGCGATCGGGCGGTTGACGACGCCCCAGAGGTTCGGGCCGACCTTGTTCGGTCCGCCCTTCTCGATGGTGTGACAGCTTGCGCATTTCTTGAACACGGCCTCGCCGGCGGAGGCATCGGCGCTGGCGAGCAGCGGCCCGATCGGTTCGGACTTCGCTTCCTCGCCGCCGGCAGCCCCCGCTTCGCCTGCCGTTTCCTCGGCGACGATGGCGAAACCTTCCTTCTCGGGAGCTTCGGAATGGAAAATGCCTTCCGACGCAATGGATACGGACATCAGAACGAAGACCGTACCCAACAAGGCACCCACACCCATGTTCACATATGGATTCATCTGCAAACGCTCCCTTAGCCACCGGCAAACAAAAAACCGGCCCATCTTGAAATCGCGCGGAACCTATGTCTTTTGGCTCTGCGTTGCAACAGAGATTATCAACCCCGGAGTGAGACGTTTTGACACTTTCTCCGGGTTTTCGAAGGCCGAACGATGAATCGTGAACAATCGGGCAAAACCCTCGTACTCATTCCCGCGCGCATGGCGTCCACGCGCCTTCCCGGCAAGCCGCTTGCCGACATTTGCGGCCTGCCGATGATCGTGCAGGTGGCAAGGCGGGCGGCGGAGGCCGAGGTCGGGCGGATCGTGGTGGCAGTCGATCATCCCGATGTCTTCGCGGCCGTGACCGGCGCCGGCTTCGAAGCGATCATGACGCGCGTCGATCACCAGTCGGGCTCCGACCGAATCCACGAGGCGCTCCTGAAGGCCGATCCGCATGGCGAAGCGGAAATCGTCATCAACGTTCAGGGCGATCTTCCGACGATCGAGCCGGGTCCTATTCGTGCGGCGCTGAAGCCGTTGGAAAATGCCTCGACCGACATCGCCACGCTCACCGTGGCGATCACCGACGAACACGAAAAGACCAATCCCAACGTCGTCAAGGTGGTCGGCTCGCCCCTTTCCGAAAGCCGCTTTCGCGCGCTCTATTTCACCCGCGCCACCGCACCCTACGGCGAAGGCCCCCTCTATCACCACATCGGGCTTTACGCCTATCGTCGCAAGGCGCTGGAAAGCTTCGTTTCGCTGAAGCCGTCGACGCTGGAGAAACGCGAATCGCTGGAGCAGTTGCGGGCGCTCGAAGCGGGCATGCGCATCGATGTCGAGATCGTGGACTCCGTGCCGCTCGGGGTCGACACGCCGGCCGATCTCGACAAGGCCCGCCGCATCCTTTCCGCCCGCGTCTGACATTCCGACATCAAGGGGACCAAAGTGACCGCCAAGACCAACCGGATTTCATTCCAGGGCGACTACGGCGCCAATTCCGACATGGCCTGCCGCGACATGTTCCCGTCGATGGAGCCGCTGCCGTGCCAGACCTTCGAGGACGCTTTCCTGGCGGTTGAAAACGGCGAGGCCGATCTCGCCATGATCCCGATCGAAAACACGATTGCCGGACGCGTCGCCGACATCCATCACCTCCTGCCCGAATCGCGCCTGCATATCGTCGGCGAATATTTCATGCCGATTCGCTTCCAGCTGATGGTGCTGCCCGGCGTCGGGCGCGAGGAAATCCGCACCGTGCACAGCCATATCCACGCGCTCGGCCAGTGTCGCAAGATCGTGCGTGCCAACGGGTGGAAGCCGGTGGTCGCGGGCGATACGGCCGGCGCCGCCAAGCTCGTCAAGGAAGTGGGCGACCGCTCGATGGCGGCGCTTGCTCCACGCCTTGCCGCCGACCTCTACGGCCTCGACATCATCGCCGAGAACGTCGAGGACACCGACAGCAACGTCACGCGCTTCGTGGTGCTGTCCAGAGAGGAGAGCAGGGTTGCCCGCACCTCGAAGGACGAACTGATCATCACGACCTTCGTCTTCAACGTGCGCAATATCCCGGCGGCGCTCTACAAGGCGATGGGCGGCTTCGCGACGAACGGCATCAACATGACCAAGCTCGAGAGCTACCAGCTCGGCGGCAAGTTCGTGGCGACCCAGTTCTATGCGGACATCGAGGGGCATCCCGACGATACAGGCGTGCGCCACGCGATGGACGAGCTGCGCTTCTTCTCGGAAAATGTGCGCATCCTCGGCACCTATCCGGCGCATCCGATGCGCGGCGTGCTCTGACCATGCGGTGCGGCTTCGGCCGACCCGCATCACCCCGGACGCACGAGAAAACGGCAAAACTCGTTAACCGGCTACGCGTCCAGTGCATGCCTAATTTGCAATCATGGAACTACTTAAATCTTAGGCAAATGCCTATTTAGCTCTCGTACAAAGAAGGAGCTAAAAAGATGAAAATCCGTCAGAAGATTACGGAATACGTAAAGATGCGCCGTGCGGTCCGCGAGCTGAACGCTCTCGACGATCACGCCCTGAGCGATATCGGTATTTCCCGTTCCCAGATTCAGGCTGCCGTTTACGGTCGTTAATACCGGGATGACCCCGCGCCGCATTTGACCGCGCGACATCCGAAGTCTTCCACACCCCGCCTCCGTGCGGGGTGTGAGCGTTTTATACGCACGTTTGTTTACGGGCGTTCAACGTTTCTCACGCGGCATGGCTATTCGTCGTAAAGGCAGACACGCAGGCGATGCCCGTCCGGATCGAGTGCGACGAAAGTCGGTCCGAAATCCATCCGTGTCAGTTCCTGGGCGATCGGCAGGCCCATTGCGCGCCATTCCTCGTAACGCGCACGCACAGCCTCTTCCCCTTTTACCATGAAGGCGACTTCGGCTCGGGCGCCGTCACCGATAGGCTGAGGCTGCACTTTCTCCCTTGCCCACAAGCCGAGAACGAAACCGTCCTGCACCTCGAAGGACGAGAAGGTCGGAAAGGCGGCGGTCGGCTCTTTGGCCAGAAGCTTCCTGTAGAATTCGACGCTGGCCGGTGGGTCCATGACGTAGAGGACGATGAGATTAGGTGTTGCCATGATGGTCTCCTTGTTTCGAGACCTGAAGTCTAGCCCGGCATGCTGCCAGTTTTTGTCAGCAGTCTGCGAGGCCGCAAAGAAACATCCGCGCATCAGATTCAGGCGGGATCGATGCCGTTCACGGCGCGCCAGTCCTTGAGCAGGGCTAGGCGGCGGCGCGGATAGCGATTGTCGAGCATCGCCGCTTCTGCAATCCGGTCCGTCCGGAAATGGCGGAAATCCTGCCTCAGCTCGCACCATGCCGCGAGCACCCGGACCTCTTCGAAGAAACCAAGCGCAAAGGGCCAGACCGTCCGGCGGCTGTCGCGGCCGTCATTGTCGAGATAGTGCAGTTCGACCTTGTGTTCGCTGCGGATCGCTTTGCGCAAGAGGCTGAGGTCGATCGTTTCGGCACCCGGCTTTCGCGGGCCCACCAGAAGGCTCGAATGCTCGAGTTTCTCTTTCAGGTCCGCCGGAAGCACCGAGCCGATCTTTGCCAGCGCATCGGCGGCTGCGGTCGCGAGCCTTGGGTCGCCGCGTTTGGCGACCCAGCGAGACCCTAGCACCAGCGCCTCGATCTCCTCCTCGGAAAGCATCATGGGGGGAAGCATGAAGCCGGGCCTGAGCACGTAGCCGACGCCGGGCTCGCCTTCTATATGCGCACCCCGGGCCTGCAGGCTGGCTATGTCCCGGTAGAGGGTTCTGAGACTGACGCCGGTCTCCTCGGCGAGCCGCCGGCCGCTGACCGGCTGGCGATAACGCCTCAGCACCTGCATGAGATCGAGCAGGCGTTCCGACCGGGACATGGCACCTCAGCTGCGCTCGGGCCAGGCCAGCCAGTCGCGCATGAGCTGGTGCGCAATGGCGCCCTTCGGCGGCGGAATGTGCTCGTCTCCGGTGTCGGCGACGCCCGTGGCGCGCTCCAGCATCGCCTCGGTTTCCGCCCGCGTGAACCAGCGGACGTCTTCCAGTTCCTGTTCGTCGCGCTTGATGGCGGTCGACTTCGCTTCCGCATAGCAGCCGATCATCAGCGAATGGGGGAGCGGCCAGGGCTGCGACGCATGATAGCGCACGCGGCCGATCCGGATGCCGGACTCCTCGAGCGTTTCCCGGCGCACCGCGTTTTCGATCGTCTCGCCCGGCTCGACGAAACCGGCGAGGCAGGAATACATGCCCGGCGTAAAATGCGGGCTGCGGCCGAGCAGGCATTGATCGCGCTCGACATCGATCGTCAGCATGATAACGACCGGATCGGTACGCGGGAAGACCATGTGCCCGCAGGCCGTACAGATGCGCCTATAGCCGCCGGCCGCACCGTCCATCGGGCCGCCGCAGCGGCCGCAGAACCGGTTGCCGGCGTTCCAGACGATCAGGCTCGACGCCTGCGCAAACTGCCCCAGCAGGTTTTCCGGCAGCATCTGCTGGCGATAGAGCATGCGGGCATCGGCGATCTTGAAAGGCTCCGGCACCGTCTCCTCCGTCAGCCCCGAAGGCACGGCAAGACGCGGCTCGCCGTTCGGCAGAAAGCCGAGCAGGACCGCATCGTCCATGGTCGGCTCGAGCCCCGCCAGTTCATAGGGCGCGAAGAGCGGATCGATGACCTTCTCGTCGTGCTTGACGATCAGCTTCGCCCCGGAAAAAGCCAGGAAATGCGCGCCGGGATGCTTGAGCGCCGCCTCGATGCAGTCGTCGGGGCGGTGCTCGGACCGGCGGTCCAGGTGGTTCTCCGCGAAGGCGACGAGCGTGCTCGGCTCGGGGTGCGGGCTGTGAAGATCGAAGATCGTTTTCGTCATGCTCAGAGATTTTCCATGATGCGTGCTGCGAATGCCCTGTGCTCCTCCTCCGGCCATGGCTCGGCCTTGCCGAAGCCCCAGACCGGGCCCGGCCAGTTCGGATCGCCTTCACGACGGGCGATGATATGCACGTGAAGCTGCCGGACGATGTTGCCGAGCGCGCCGATATTGATCTTCTCGGCGCCGGTCGCCTTCTTCAGGCCTGCCGCTACCATATTGGTCTCGAAGGTGAGCATCGCCTGGTCGAGCGGCGTCAGTTCGAAGACCTCCGTTATGTCGGCGCGCTGGGGTACGAGGATCAGCCAGGGCCAGCGCCGATCGTTCATCAGCCGCATCTGGCACAGCCCGAGCGTGCCGATCGGTATGCCGTCGCGCTCAAGTCGCTCGTCAAGCGTGAAGGTCGTCAAGAAACTCTCCTCGGCATCAAACGGATTCGCTTTGTTTTGCATATCGATACCAGTTTTTTAAAGGCTTGGCTTGCATTTGCTGCGGATATTGCCGATATGAAAGCCGGGAGGTTGGTGGTGGACGAGCCACTCGCCAACCGGGTCAGGTCCGGAAGGAAGCAGCCCTAACGAGCCCCGGCACGGGTCATCGTGCCAGCCTCCCACCTTCTCCGTCCTGTCGGGACACCACCTTCTTCGTCCCTGTCGGGGCACCACTTTCTTTGTCCCTGTCGGGACAAGAGTTCGAGCAGCGGCAGGGTCGATGAGCGACGAAGCGCCCACTTCATCCCCGATTTTACCCGTCGAGAAACCGGCCGCCTACCGTGTTCTGGCGCGCAAATACCGCCCCAAGGACTTCTCCGACCTGATGGTCGGCCAGGAGCCGATGGTGCGCACGCTCACCAACGCCTTCGAAACCGGCCGCATCGCCCAAGCCTATATGCTGACCGGCGTTCGCGGCGTCGGCAAGACGACGACGGCGCGTATCCTGGCACGGGCGCTGAACTACAAGACCGCCGAGATCGACAAGCCCACCATCGACCTTCGCGTCCCCGGCGAACATTGCCAGGCGATCATGGACGGCCGCCACGTCGACGTGATCGAGATGGACGCCGCCTCGCATACCGGGATCGACGACATCCGTGAGATCATCGAGCAGGTACGCTATCGGCCGGTCTCCGCGCGCTACAAGGTCTATATCATCGACGAAGTGCACATGCTCTCGACGCAGGCCTTCAATGGCTTGCTGAAGACGCTCGAGGAGCCGCCGGAGCATGTGAAGTTCATTTTCGCGACGACCGAAATCCGCAAGGTTCCGATTACCGTCCTGTCGCGCTGCCAGCGCTTCGATCTCCGGCGCATCAGCGCTTCCGATCTGGTCGGCCTTTTCTCCACCATTCTCGGCAAGGAGGGAGTGCCCTTCGATCCGGAGGCGCTGGCGATGGTGGCGCGGGCAGCGGAAGGCTCGGCGCGCGACGGCCTGTCGCTGCTCGATCAGGCGATCGCCCATGGCGGCGGTTCGGTCGAGATCGAAACCGTGCGTTCGATGCTCGGCCTTGCCGACCGGGCGCGGATCGTCGACCTGTTCGAGCATGTCATCAAGGGCGATGTCGCCGCTGCGCTTGGCGAGTTCGCCGCGCAATACGAAGCCGGCGCCAATCCGACCGTGGTCCTCACCGACCTTGCCGACTTCACCCACCTCGTGACAAGGCTGAAATATGTGCCCGACGCGGTCAACGACCAGTCGCTGAGCGAGATCGAGCGCACGCGCGGGGCCGAATTCGCCGGCAGCGTTGCGGTGACGACGCTGTCGCGCGTCTGGCAGACGCTGCTCAAGGGCATTCCCGAGGCGGAGAGCTCGGCGCGCCCCGCAGGTGCTGCCGAGATGGTGCTGATCAGGCTCGCCCATGCCGCCCATCTGCCTTCGCCCGAAGAGGCCGCGCGGCGGCTTCTCGATCTTTCGGGTGGCGAAGGCGGCGGGCGCCCGGCCCCGAACGGCGGTGGTGGCGGCGGCGGTGCGCAGGCGCCTGCAGGCACCCCGGTCGAAGCTCGCGCCGTGGAGACGGCCGTTTCGCGTCCAAGCGGCAATGGCGCGACCATGCTGCGCGCCGTGCCGAGCTCCGCGGCCCAGCCGATCGGTATCGGCCGCATCGAAGAGCGCACGGTGGCGAGTGCCGCTCCTAAACCCGAACCGAAGGTTGCTGTCAATTCCATCGGCGACATCGCCGATCTCTGCGCCAAGAACCGCGACATCAAGCTGAAGACGATGGTGCGCGGTTTCCTGAGGCTCGTGCATATCGAACCCGGCCGGCTCGACGTCAATCTGCCCGACGACGCACCGAAGACGCTGCTGAACGAACTCGCCGTCAAGCTCAAGGAATGGACGGGTATCCATTGGGTCGTGAGCTACAGCCGGGAGCAGGGCGAACCGACGCTGGTCGAGGCCGAGCAGCGCGCGCAGGAGCAGCGCGTCAACGATGCGCGCCAGGACCCGGACGTCGCTGCCATTCTTGCGCGCTTTCCAGGGGCAAGGATCACCGACGTGCGCATCCGCGCGGCGGTAGAGGAGGTCGAGAGCCTCGCTCCGGCCGCGGCCGAATCCGAGGACGGCGACATCGTCCCGGGAGACGACATCGAGTAGCCGCGTCGCACAGGCGCGGCGCTTCAGAGTATTTCCAGGAAAAGCGTGTAACGGTTTTCGTCCGGAAGTGCGTAGGGCCAAAGAATACCAGAGAACAGGAGACGACGATGCGCGACATCATGGGCATGATGGGCAAGGTCAAGGAAATGCAGGCCAAGATGGAGAAGATGCAGGCGGAAATCGCCGCGCTCGAAATCGACGGCACCTCCGGCGGCGGGCTCGTCACCGTCCGTCTCGACGGCAAGGGCCACATGAAAAGCCTTAAAGTCGATCCCTCGCTCTTCAAGGAAGACGATGTCGAGATCCTCGAAGATCTGATCGTCGCGGCCCATAAGGATGCCAAGGACAAAGCCGAGGCGGTGCAGGCGGAAAAAACCCGCGAACTGACCGCCGGTCTGCCGATCCCCCCGGGCATGAAGCTGCCGTTCTGATCCTCGGCTCCGCAGAGGCTGGCGCCAGCCGAGATGCGTGCTATCTTGCGGACCGTTTTCCGGAGGAGGGAGTGACATGACCGTCGCAACGCTGCTCGTCTTTGCCGGGGCGCTGCTGATTGCCGCCGGGTCGCCGGGGCCGAGCATTGCCGCGCTCGTCGCCCGGGTGCTGTCCAAGGGCGCCCGCGACGTCTTGCCGTTCCTCGCGGCCATGTGGATCGGTGAGGCGATCTGGCTCTCCTTTGCGGTTGCCGGTCTCGCGGCGATCGCCGAGACGTTCCATTGGATGTTCGTCGCGATCAAATGGGCGGGCGTCGCCTATCTCCTCTTCCTCGCCTGGAAGATGTGGTCGGCCGAGCCGCAAACGCCCGGCGAAAGCCTGCCGGAGGCGCGATCGGCATCGAAGATGTTCTTCGCCGGGCTGACGATCACGCTCGGCAATCCCAAGATCATGATGTTCTATGTGGCGCTGCTGCCCTCGATCATCGATCTCGGCTCCGTCACCCTCTTCGGCTGGGCCGAACTGGTCGCGACCATGTTCGTAGTCCTCGTCGCGATCGATGTCACCTGGGTGCTTATGGCCGCAAAGGCGCGGCAGTTCCTCAAGAGCCGCCGGGCGGTAAGGATCGTGAACCGTGCTAGCGCAGGCACGATGGCCGGCGCGGCGGTGGCCATCGCCACGCGCTGAAGCGCTACGATTCCGATTGGCGGCGATAGACGGTTGGTCTAAAAGCCGGGCATGGCAAAGCGAGTCACCGGCCCCGAAATCGAAAAGCTGATCCAGCTCCTGGCGAAGGTCCCGGGCCTCGGGCCTCGTTCCGCCCGCCGCGCGGCGCTGCATCTCGTCAAGAAGAAGGAACAGTTGCTCGGCCCCCTTGCCGAGGCCATGGGCGAGGCCCATCGCAAGGTCAAGATCTGCTCCTGCTGCGGCAATGTCGACACTATCGACCCCTGCACCGTCTGCACCGACGAACAGCGCGACCAGGCGGTGATCATCGTGGTCGAAGACGTCGCCGATCTTTGGGCGCTGGAGCGCGCCGGCGCCATGAACGCCGCCTATCACGTGCTCGGCGGCACGCTGTCGCCGCTCGACGGCATCGGGCCGGAGGATCTGAACATCAGGGGCCTCATCGACCGCGTCGCCAAGGGCGACGTGCGCGAGCTGATCATCGCCGTCAACGCGACCGTCGAGGGCCAGACGACGGCGCATTACATCACCGATCGACTCGAGGGCATGCCGGTGAGGATCACGCGCCTCGCCCACGGCGTGCCCGTCGGCGGCGAGCTCGACTATCTCGACGAGGGAACGCTGGCCGCCGCGCTCCGGGCGAGAACGGTGATTTGAGCATTCGCCTCCGCAGCTTCAGTTTCAAGGAAAAGAAATGCTGAGATTCCTTTCCATTCTGCTCCTGGCCTGCCTGTCTTTCGCTACCTTCTCCTTCGCCGCTTCCAAGGCCGACGTCGAAGCGCAGTTCCGGCAGTGGCTGCGAAACGATCTCTGGCCGGAGGCGCAGAAGGCCGGCGTATCGAATGCGGCCTTCGAAGCAGCCTTCGAGGACGTCCGGCTCGACTGGGACCTGCCCGACCTCGCGCCGCCCGGCTTTCCCAAACCGAAGCAGCGCAAGCAGAGCCAGGCCGAATTTTCCTCTCCCGGATCCTATTTCTCGGAAAAGCGCCTGCAGGGCCTTGCTGCGACGGGCCGCAGCCTCGCCTCCGCCCACGCCTCGACCTTGAAGCGGATCGAGAGGACCTATGGTGTTCCCGGTCCGATCGTCCTTGCCATATGGGGCAAGGAATCCGGCTTCGGCCGGGCGAAGATCCCGCATCCGATCATGGATGTGCTGGCGACCAAGGCTTTCATGTCGACCCGACCCGAGCTTTTCCGGCGCGAACTGATCGCGGCGCTGCATATTCTCGACAGCGGTGACGTCAAGGAGGCACAGATGCGCGGCTCCTGGGCAGGTGCCATGGGCCAGCCGCAGTTCCTGCCTTCGAGCTTTCTGAAATATGCCGTCGATTTCGACGGGGACGGACGCCGCGACATCTGGAATTCCGTGCCGGACAGCCTCGCCTCGATTGCCAATTATCTGGCGCAGAAGGGTTGGCAGAGCGGGCGCGACTGGGGTTTCGAGGTCGCGATCCCCTCGGGCGTCTCCTGCGCCCAGGAAGGCCCTGACCTTGCCCGCCCGATCGCCGAATGGGCCGGCATGGGGATCGGCCGCATTTCGGGAAAGGCCTTCCCGGCGGCAGAGCGTGCCGCGGCAGGCATGATGCTCGTGCCGGCGGGGACCCATGGACCGCAATTCATCGTCACGCCGAATTTCTACGTGATCAAGGAATACAATAATTCCGATCTCTACGCGCTGTATATCGGCAATCTGGCCGATCGCATCGCTTCCGGCGGCGGTGCCTTCCGCGGCAGATGGGGCGATGTCGGCGGCATGTTGCGATCCGATGTGCTCGCAATGCAGAAGGCGCTGGTCGCGAAAGGCTACGACGTCGGCAAGGCCGACGGGCTGCCGGGCTACAAGACGCGCCGCTCGCTCGGCGACTGGCAGGCGAAGAGCGGCCTCGAGCCGACATGCTTTCCCGATGTTTCGCTGAAAGCAAAGCTTCGGTGAGTGACGTGGCGGATGGGCGGCTCCGCCCTCCTCAATGCATCTCGACGGATCGCTTGTAGCGCTCGTAGTGATCGGGAACGATCGTCTGGCGCTCGATCATGCGATGGACACGCGGCGGGTTCGGGCCGCGATGGAACGCGGTCAGCTTGTCGCCGACGGCGGCGTCGGCCTGGGTGCGCCGCTGATTGTGGCGGACATATTCGACCCAGGTCGGCACGTGGTAGGTCTCGGTCCAGGTGGTCGGGTTTTCGAGGTCGCGCATCAGCGCCCAGTGGCCGGCTCCGTCGCGGATGCGGATACGCCTCCGCTCCGCCATCGTTTTCAGGAACTCGGGGATGTCCTCATCGGCGATCTCGTAGTCGATCATGACGACGATGGGACCGCTGCGCGGCTTCAGGTCGAGCTCGAGCAGCGGCTCGTTGAAGCGGTTGAGCGGGTCGAGATTGAGCGACTTGAACTCCGGCAGGGCGAAGCGCAGCCCGATTGCCGCGCCCGCGAGCATCAGCAGACAGGAGCCGATGAGTGCGTTGGCCGCGCCGTATTGTTCGGCAGTGACGCCCCAGAGCCAGCTGCCGCCGGCAATCCCGCCGAAGGTCATGGTCTGGTAGAGCGAAAGCGCCCGGCCGACGACCCAGCGCGGCGTGGAGAGCTGCACCGTCGTGTTGAAGAGCGACAGCGCCAGCACCCAGCAGGCACCGGACACGGCGAGCACGAGGCAGGTCAGCCAGCCCTGCGAGCTGATGGCCGTGACCAGAGCGCTGAAGGCGAAGCCGGCGAAGGCATAGCGCACGATCGCCTCGCTGGTGAGGAATTCCCTCAGCCTTGCACTCAGGAGCGCGCCGCCGATCGCGCCGACGCCGAAGGCGCCGAGCATGACGCCGTAGGTGAGCGGGCCGCCGCCGACGAGGTCGCGTGCCACCAGCGGCAGCAGTGCAAGTATGGCGCTCGCCGAAAGGCCGAAGGCGAAGCCGCGCACGAGCACTTTACCGATATTCGGCGACATCGCCACGTAGCGCAGCCCCGCAGAAACCGCGCGTCCGAGCGTCTCGCGCGGCAGCCGGTTTTCGGGAGCGACCGGTTTCCATCGGGCGAGCGCGAAGAGAATCGCGAAATAGCTGAGCGTGTTGGCGGCAAAGGCAGCCGCCGCACCCGCGGCCGCCACGATGGCGCCGCCGATCGCCGGACCGACGCTGCGGGTAAGATTGAATCCCATGCTGTTCAGCGCGACTGCAGCCGGCAGGTCGTCGCGCGGAACCATGTCGCCGACCGAGGCTTGCCAGGACGGGTTGTTGAGAGCGGTGCCGCAGCCGAGAAGAAAGGTGAAGATGAGCAGTAGCCACGGCGTAACGATACCGTAATAGGCGCAGACGGTGAGCAGCGCCGAGACGGCGAGCATGAAGCTCTGCGCGACGAGCATGATCCGCCGCCGGTCGAAATTGTCGGCAAGTGCGCCGGAAACCAGCGAGAAGAGCATGATCGGCAGCGAGGTCGAGGCCTGCACCAGCGCCACCATGTTCACCGATTGCGAAATGGACGTCATGAGCCAGGCCGCACCCACGGCCTGGATCAGCCCGCCGAAATTGGAGGCAAGGCTCGCGATCCAGATGGTGCGGAAGATGTCGTGCCTGAAGGGCGCCAACGGCGATATGCGGTTCGTCACCTCTGATCTCTTTCGGTTGCTCGTCATGTGGATTGCTTCGTTATAAACCTCGGAACGCGATGCGCCAGACGCTGAAACTTGCGTTCGGGCCGAAAGGTCCGACCCGGCGCCTGCGCGACCCTTGCAATTTACGGCAATGAAGCGTATATGAGCCTCAAATTCTTGATCGGTTAGATGAAGAGTGGGGCCGTGAGGACCCGCTCTTTTTTATTAGCCGGTCCGACGAGGAGAGGATCGTTTGTCCGATACGACAACGGCTGAAAATACGAATGAACCCCGGCTGATTACCGAAACCGGCCTCGACCGGCGTGTTGCCGACATCATCGAGCCGGTGCTCGTGGATATGGGTTTCCGCCTGGTGCGCGTGCGTATGTCCGGTCAGAACGGCCTGACGCTGCAGGTCATGACCGAACGCAACGACGGCACCATGACCGTCGAGGATTGCGAGGAGGTCTCCAAAGCGATCTCGCCGGTTCTCGATGTGGAAGATCCGATCGACAAGGCGTATCATCTCGAAGTGTCGTCCCCGGGGATCGATCGCCCCATGGTGCGCAGGTCCGACTTCATCCGCTGGCAGGGCCATCTGGTGAAGTGCGAGACCTCGGTCATGGTCGACGGGCGCAAGCGCTTTCGCGGCAAGATCGTTTCGGTGGACGAGGATGGCTTCCGGCTCGAGCGCGACCAGCCCGCCTATGGTGAAGAGGCGGCAGTCGCGATCCCGTTCACGGCGCTTTCGGAGGCGCGACTGATCCTGACGGACGAGCTCATCCGCGACGCGCTGACGGCCGACAAGAAAGCCAAGGCCGCGCGCGCGGCCAACGAAAACTTCGAAGACGAAGACACAGACAACGAATAAGGCTGGGTGCGCTTTCGATGCGCCTGCAACAGACGGAGACAAGACATGGCAGTCAGTGCTAACCGGCTCGAACTTCTGCAGATCGCAGATGCTGTGGCACGCGAAAAGGTCATCGACCGTGAGATCGTTCTGGCCGCGATGGCGGACGCGATCCAGAAGGCGGCTCGTTCGCGCTACGGTTCGGAATCGAACATCCGCGCCGACATCAATCCGAAGACCGGTGAAATCCGTCTCCAGCGTCTCCTGGAAGTGGTCGAGAAGGCCGAGGACTATTCGACCCAGATCCCGATCGAGCTCGCCCGCGACCGCAATCCCGATGCAAAGCTCGGCGATTTCATCGCCGATCCGCTGCCGCCCATGGATTTCGGCCGCATCGCCGCCCAGTCCGCCAAGCAGGTGATCGTGCAGAAGGTGCGCGAAGCCGAGCGCGACCGTCAATACGAAGAGTTCAAGGATCGTGTCGGCGAGATCGTCAACGGCACCGTCAAGCGCGTCGAATACGGCAACGTCATCGTCGATCTCGGCCGTGGCGAGGGCATCATCCGCCGCGACGAGATGATCCCGCGTGAGAACATGCGCTATGGCGACCGCGTCCGCGCCTTCGTCTACGACGTCCGCCGCGAGCAGCGCGGACCGCAGATCTTCCTGTCGCGCACGCATCCGCAGTTCATGGTGAAGCTCTTCACCATGGAGGTGCCGGAAATCTATGACGGTATCATCCACATCAAGTCGGTTGCCCGCGACCCGGGCTCGCGCGCCAAGATCGCCGTCGTCTCCAACGATTCGTCGATCGATCCGGTCGGCGCCTGCGTCGGTATGCGCGGCTCGCGCGTGCAGGCCGTGGTCGGCGAGCTTCAGGGCGAGAAGATCGATATCATTCCCTGGTCGCCGGATCCGGCTTCTTTCATCGTCAATGCGCTGCAGCCGGCGGAAGTTGCCAAGGTGGTTCTCGACGAGGACGCGGAACGCATCGAGGTCGTGGTTCCGGACGAGCAGCTTTCGCTCGCGATCGGCCGCCGCGGCCAGAACGTGCGCCTTGCCTCGCAGCTGACCGGCTGGGACATCGATATCCTCACCGAGCAGGAGGAAAGCGAGCGTCGCCAGAAGGAATTCAACGAGCGCACGCAGCTCTTCATGGATGCGCTGGACGTCGACGAGATGGTCGGTCAGGTGCTCGCCTCCGAGGGCTTCGCCCAGGTCGAAGAGCTCGCCTATGTCGAACTCGACGAAATCTCCTCCATCGAGGGCTTCGACGAAGATACGGCAAACGAGCTCCAGACCCGCGCCCGCGAATATCTCGAAAAAATCGAGGCGGAAATGGATGCCAAGCGCAAGGAGCTCGGCGTTTCCGACGAGCTGCGGACGATCGATGGCCTCACCAGCCAGATGCTGGTCGCTCTCGGCGAGGAAGGCATCAAGACGATCGAGGACTTTGCCGGCTGCGCCGCCGACGACCTCGTCGGCTGGACCGAGCGCAAGGATGGAGAGACCAAGCGCTTCGAGGGCATCTTCTCGAAGTTCGAAGTCACCCGGGAAGAGGCCGAAACCATGATTGTGCAGGCTCGTCTGGCCGCCGGCTGGATCACCGAAGAGGATCTGGTCAAGCAGCAGGAGGAGGAGCAGGAGCAGGATGAGACGATCGAGGTCGCCGAAGGCGCGGATCAGGACGCCTGATCGCGATGATCGTCGAGATCGATGCCGACAGCCTGCCTGCGGACAAGGGTCCGAAGGACCGGAACGGCAACAACCGGACCTGTATCGTCACGCGTGAGAGCGGCTCTCCTGAAGAGTTGATCCGCTTTGTCGCCGGACCCGACGGCGTCGTCGTTGCGGATCTGAAGCGGCAGCTCCCGGGGCGCGGATGTTGGGTCAAGTCCGAGCGGCAGCTCGTGGAAAAAGCGGTGGCGAAGAAGCTCTTCGCCCGCGCTCTTCGCGCCGAAGTGAAGGCGAATGCCGGGCTCGCGGACGAGGTCGAGAGACTTCTCGCCGAGCAGCTCGCGGGCATGATGAACATGGCGCGCAAGGCGGGCCAGTTCATCTCCGGCGCGACGAAGACGGAGCAGGCGGTGCGCGGCCTTGCCGCGCTGGCCGTCTTTCATGCGATCGATGCGGCCGCGGATGGCGTCCGCAAGATCGATCAGGCCCGCAAGGCGATGAGCTTCGTCAGCGAGGACGAAACGGAAATACCCGCTTTCCGCCCCTTCACGGGGGCGGAAATGGAGGGACTTTTGGGAAGTAATGCCTTTATCCATGCCGCAGCGCTTGCAGGGCAGGCAGGTGAAGGTGTAGTGAAGCGCGCAATCATGCTCGAAAAGTACCGAGGATCCGTCCCGGTCCGGGCCGAAGGCGGCGCTGGCAAGCCACAGCAATGAAGCGCGTCACCGGCAGAGACCGGCATAGCGAGCATTGTTTGAGACAATTTGGAAGACAGGGTCAGGGGTTTCGTATCCGGCCCTGATCGCTAGGAACGGAACGGAATGACGGACAACAAAGACGACAAGACACTCAGCGTAGCGGGCAAGAAGACGCTGACCCTGAAGCCCTCCGGGGTGACGCAGGGCACGGTGCGTCAGGATATGGGTCGCGGTCGCACCAAGGCGGTCGTGGTCGAGACCAAGAGAACGCGCGGTCCGCTGAAGCACAAGGACGAGCGCCCGATCACGCCGGTTGCCGCCACGCCTGCCGCCCGCCCGGCTGAGCAGCGTCCGATGCCGCCGCAGCCCTCGGGTCGTCCGGCTCCTCAGCCGCAGCCGCACCAGCCGCGCCAGGAACAGAACCGCCCTCGCGGCGGTGTCGTCCTGAACGACCTCTCTGCCGGTGAGATGGAAGCCCGCCGCCGCGCCCTGGCGGAAGCCCAGATTCGCGACGCCGAGGAAGCCAAGCGTCGCGCCGAGGACGAAGTGCGCCGCCAGCGCGAGGAGGAAGAGCGCCTCGCCCGCGAGAAGGAAGAGGCTGCGCGCCGTGCCGCCGAAGAGGCTGCACGCCCGCCGGTAGAGGCTGAAAAGATCGAGGAGAAGGTCGAGGCTGCAAGTCCCGCCGTCGGCGAACGCCGTGTCGAGACGCGCCCGCAGCCGGGACGCCCGGCTCCGGCTGCAACGCCGGCGGGGCCGGACGGTGCAGCACTTCGCGGCCGCCGCGGGACCGAGAGCGAGGAAGACGAACGCCGCCGCAGCGGCGCCGGTGCTCCCCGCGGCAAGGTCGTGCGTCCGGAGCCGGCCAAGCCCGCTCCCCGTGCAAAGGGTGACGAGGGCCGCCGCCAGGGCAAGCTGACGCTTACGACGGCTGCCGTGGACGAGGATGGCAGCCAGCGCGGCCGTTCGCTTTCGGCGATGCGCCGCCGCCAGGAGAAGTTCAAGCGCAGCCAGATGCAGGAAACGCGCGAGAAGATCTCCCGCGAAGTCGTCCTGCCGGAAACCATCACGATTCAGGAATTGTCGCAGCGCATGTCCGAGCGTGCGGTCGACGTCATCAAGTTCCTGATGAAGGAAGGCCAGATGATGAAGCCCGGCGACCTGATCGACGCCGATCTCGCGGAGCTCATCGCCGGCGAATTCGGCCACACGGTCAAGCGCGTTTCCGAATCGGACGTCGAGGAAGGCATCTTCAACATCTCCGACGTGGACGACGACATGCAGTCGCGGCCGCCGATCGTGACGATCATGGGTCACGTCGACCACGGCAAGACGTCGCTGCTCGACGCCATCCGCCACGCCAACGTGGTTGCCGGCGAGGCAGGCGGCATCACGCAGCACATCGGTGCCTACCAGGTCGAGCAGAACGGCCAGAAGATCACCTTCATCGACACGCCCGGCCACGCGGCCTTCACGGCCATGCGCGCCCGCGGCGCCCAGGCGACGGACATCGCCGTCCTCGTCGTCGCGGCCGACGACAGCGTGATGCCGCAGACGATCGAGTCGATCAACCATGCCAAGGCGGCCGGCGTTCCGATCATCGTGGCGATCAACAAGATCGACAAGCCGTCCGCGAATCCGCAGAAGGTCCGCACCGAGCTGCTGCAGCACGAAGTCTTCGTCGAATCCATGGGCGGTGAGGTTCTCGACGTCGAGGTTTCGGCCAAGAACCAGACCAACCTCGACAAGCTTCTCGAGGCGATCCTGCTGCAGTCCGAAATCCTCGACCTCAAGGCCAATCCGAACCGGACGGCCGAAGGCACGGTGGTGGAAGCCGAGCTCGACCGCGGCCGCGGTGCGGTTGCGACCGTCCTCGTACAGAAGGGTACGCTCACTCCGGGCCAGATCATCGTCGCGGGCGATCAGTGGGGCCGTGTGCGCGCACTCGTCAACGACAAGGGTGAACATGTGAAGGCCGCCGGGCCGTCGACGCCGGTCGAGGTTCTCGGCCTCTCCGGAACGCCGGCGGCGGGCGATCGCTTCGCCGTCGTCGAGAGCGAGAGCCGGGCGCGCGAGATTTCGGAATATCGCCAGCGGCTCGCCCGCGAGAAGGCGGTTGCACGCCAGTCCGGTTCGCGCGGTTCGCTCGAGCAGATGATGACCCAGCTCCAGACCTCCGGCGTCAAGGAGTTCCCGCTGGTCATCAAGGGCGACGTGCAGGGCTCGATCGAAGCGATCTCCGGCGCTCTGGACAAGCTGGGCACCGACGAAGTGCGCGCCCGCATCGTTCATTCGGGCGCCGGCGGCATCACCGAGTCGGACGTCTCGCTTGCGGAAGCTTCGAACGCAGCCATCATCGGCTTCAACGTCCGTGCCAACAAGCAGGCGCGGGATGCGTCCGAGCGTGCCGGCATCGAGATCCGCTACTACAACATCATCTACGACCTGGTGGATGACGTGAAGGCGGCGATGTCCGGTCTCTTGTCGCCGGAGCGGCGCGAGACCTTCCTCGGCAATGCCGAGATCCTGGAGGTGTTCAACATCACCAAGGTCGGCAAGGTCGCGGGTTGCCGCGTCACCGAGGGCAAGGTCGAACGTGGCGTCGGCGTCCGTCTGGTACGCGACAACGTCGTCATCCACGAAGGCAAGCTCAAGACGCTCAAGCGCTTCAAGGACGAAGTCTCCGAGGTCCAGTCCGGCCAGGAATGCGGTATGGCCTTCGAGAACTACGAGGACATCCGTGCCGGCGACACGATCGAGTGCTTCCGCGTCGAACACGTCACGCGGACGCTCTGATCCGATCCGGCAGGGTATTGGCGAGCGCCGGATCGGCTCCGGCGCTCGCTTTTTTTTGAGTGAGAAGCGCGCGACTCCGCCCGCCTCTCGCATGTTGGAACCGATCGCGTTTCGATGAGGGTTTGATACGCCCGATCGGCGCGGTCCAGGGTGAAACGATGGCCAAATCCACATCCTCCGCTCCGTCCCAGCGCATGCTGCGCGTCGGCGAACAGGTGCGCGCAGCGATAACGCAGGTGCTGCAACGCGGTGAAGTACTCGATCCGCTGATCGAAAACTCGGTGATTTCCATTTCCGAGGTGCGCATGTCGCCCGATCTGAAGATCGCCACGGCCTATGTGACCCCACTCGGGGTCGCCGATCACGCGGCGGTTATCGAAGCGCTGAACAGGCATGCGAAATTCATTCGCGGGCGGCTCGGCCCGCAATTGCGGCAGATGAAATACATGCCGGACGTCCGATTCCGGGACGATACCAGCTTCGACAACTATCAGAAGATCGACTCGCTGCTGCGCTCGCCGGAGGTCAGTCGCGACCTCGATCGCGACGCCGACGACGAAGAGTAAGCGACGGAACCGATGTCCAGACCCCGTAAACCAAAGGGCCGCCCGATTTCGGGATGGCTGATCCTCGACAAACCCCTCGATTTCGGTTCGACCGAGGCCGTATCCAAGATCAAGTGGCTGTTCAAGGCGCAGAAGGCGGGCCATGCCGGCACGCTCGATCCGCTCGCCTCCGGCATGCTGCCGATCGCGCTCGGCGACGCGACGAAAACCGTTCCCTACGTCATGGACGGCCGCAAGATCTACGAATTCACGGTGGCCTGGGGCGAGGAGCGCTCCACCGACGACCTCGAAGGCGAAGCCGTCCGCTCTTCCGCCGCGCGTCCGGAGGAAGAGGCGATCCGCGCCCTGCTGCCGAAATATACCGGCGTAATCGCGCAGGTGCCGCCGCAGTTCTCCGCGATCAAGATCGGCGGCGAGCGCGCCTATGATCTCGCCCGCGACGGCGAAACCGTCGAGATCCCGGCGCGGGAGGTGGAGGTCTTCCGCCTGTCGCTCATCGGTTCGGCTCCGAACCTCGCTCACTTCGAGATCGAATGCGGCAAGGGCACCTATGTCCGTTCGCTTGCCCGCGACATGGGCCGCGATCTCGGCTGCTTCGGTCATATCGCGTCGCTGCGCCGCACCTTCGTCGCTCCTTTCGGCGAGGAAGACATGGTGCCGCTCGCCGACCTCGTGGCACTGGAAAAGATCGAGGACGAGGCGGAGCGTCTCGCCGCGCTCGACGCGTATCTGATCGACACGGGGGAGGCCCTGTCCGACCTGCCGCATATCGCGGTCAGCGACGACCAGGCGCACCGGCTCAAAATGGGCAATCCGATCATCCTGCGCGGACGTGACGCACCGCTGCCCGCGCCCGAGGCCTATGCCACCGTTCAGGGCAAGCTGGTGGCGATCGGTGAGATCGCCGAGGGCGAGTTCCGGCCGAAGCGCGTTTTCGCCTCCCAATAATTCTGCTGGTCGAAAATCGATCTTGCGCGTTTAAAGTCGAGCGGCGCGGCACGCGCGGCGTATACTCGTTGTGCGCCGAAGCCCATATTGTCATTGTGGGCCTGCCGGCCGCGCTCGAATCATGAACGGGCGGCCCGGAAGCACACGGCACCCGCTCCGGTAATGCGGCAGGGAATCGGCAAGAGGCGTACATATGGTGGAAGCGTCAGAGAAGAGCCGGGAAGATGCTTCATCCGGCAGCCTGCAGGCCGCCGCCGGCTTCGTCCGCGATTATCTTCGCAGGCCCTTCAGCTTCTACCTGATCTCGCTGCTGCTGATCGCCATCATACCGCCTTTCATCTTTTCCTTCGTGATCCTGCAGCGCAATCTCGACGCGCAGAGGGAGGAAGTCACGTCTCTGCTGCGCGCCTCCACCGGCTCGGTCACACGCATCGTCGAACGCGAGGTCGACGGCATGCTGACGACGCTCCGGGTGCTGGCGAAATCCGGCGCCGTGGACCTCGCCGACATGCGAGGCTTATACGACCGTGCATCGGTCGCATTGGCCAACACCGATTCCCACCTGATCATCGTCGACGCCGACCATGATCTTCTCCTGAGCACCCGCGTTCCCTTCGGGACGCCGCTCGGGCAGGCGAAGGATCCGGAGGTCGATCTCGCCCTGCAGAGTACCGCACCGCTGGTTTCAGGTGCTTTCCCGGCCGAAATCGGAAAGGGCTGGGTCTTCACCGTGTATCTGCCGGTCACGACGCCCGACGGAAAGAAGTATCTGCTGGGCCTTAGGCAGGATGCCCAGCGCATGACGAAAGCGGTCAACCGCGACACGCTTTCGCCCGGGTGGAATGCCGCGCTCGTCGACGGAAAAGGCAAGGTGATCGTCTCCTCGGACTCGTCGGTGAAATCCGGCGACCCGTTCTTTCTCGACGAATTGCCTTTGCTCAGCATCGGCGTCAGCAATACCACCGCGAGGGGTGTGGACTATCGCGTCGCGTCCGAGTTTTCAGTGGTGACCGGGTGGCGAATCGTCGCTTGGGCACCGAGCGCCATCGTCGATCAGCCGATGCTATGGTCCTTCCTCTGGCTCTCCTTCGGCGGGATCATTTTCGCAAGCATCGCGGTCGCCGGTTCATTGACCATCGCGCGGCTGCTCACACAGGGCGTCCGGTTGCTGGCCATGGATGCACGGCGATTGGGAGCGGGCGAGCCCGTCGAAGCGCGCCGCTACATGATCACCGAGGTCGAGGCGGTATCGACCGCGCTCGCAAGCGCAGCGACGGCCAGGGCCAAGGCCGAAGGCGAGATTCGCCTGCTGATGCGGGAGGTCGCGCATCGCGCGAAGAACCAGCTCACCGTCATCCAGTCGATGCTGGCGCAGTCGGCAAATTCGGCCGAGGAGCCGTCGGATTTCGTCGAGGCGTTTCGCAAGCGCCTTGCGGGCCTCGCGCGCTCGACCGACCTCATGGTGGCCAACGCCGCCTCCGGAGTCGACTTCCGCGAGCTCGTGCGCAACCAGCTTCAGCCGTTCATGCCGGCGGAGTCCGACCGCGTCGTGCTCAGCGGACCTGCCCTGCGGCTGGACGCCCAGATGGCGCAGACCCTTGGCATGGCGCTGCATGAACTGGCTACCAATGCCATAAAGCATGGAGCGCTCGCCAACCAGACCGGCATGATCCAGGTCGAGTGGTCGGTGGCGGAGGGTGCGATCGACATTCGCTGGCGCGAGAAGGGTGCCGATATCGTCGCGCCTTCCGGAAAGAAGGCCCGCCGAGGCTTCGGCACGGTCGTGCTCGAGCGCATGCTCGGCCTTGCGCTTCGTGCGGAGCTCGAAAGGACGATGCATGCGGATGGCATCGAATGGCGGATACGCATCCCGCGCGGCGAGGACCTTTCCTCGCAGGAGCCAGGCGGTTGAGGGGCGGATCGTCCTGAGCAAACCACCGCAAATGGATACCGGAGCATCGGTGCGCAACCGGAACTGACGGTGCGCGGGAGGCGGTGCCGCGCAGCGGTTTCATGACCCTTTCCTTTTGGAACGGATTCGGTTATAGGCACGCCAGCGAAAGGCGCCGCCTCTTCGTGCGAACGGCCGTAGCTGGACGACATCCCGGCTGCCGGCGACCCTCAAATCCTCGAACGAAAGGATCAAACGATGTCGGTTACTGCAGAGCGCAAAGCTCAGATCATCAAGGAATTCGCAACCGTAGAAGGCGACACCGGTTCTCCGGAAGTTCAGGTTGCCATCCTGACGGAACGGATCAACAACCTGACCGAACACTTCAAGGACCACAAGAAGGACAATCACTCCCGACGTGGCCTCCTCGCGCTGGTTTCCAGCCGGCGGTCGCTCCTCGACTATCTGAAGAAGAAGGACGAGGCGCGCTACACCAAGCTAATCGGTGCCCTGGGCATCCGTCGCTAAACGACTGGTCCGGCGGGTTGCCTCGGCAACCCGCCGGCTTTTTTCTACAGCCCGTGCGCTCTTCAAAAGGCCTAGGGTATTGTACAGGGCGCCACAGCGCCGCGCGTCCTATCGGACGCGCAACGTCCAGCGGACCGGATGGGCCGGGATCGCGGATCAACCAATGGCCCGTCATGGGGCAGGATTGCAGGATGCTTCGGCGCCTGCTTGCCGAAGCGGCTGCTATACGCAGCGCGGCAAAGCGGTATGCGGCCGGTTTTCTTTGAAGCCTCCCGTTGTCTTGCCCGTGATGCGCCACCATGCGGCTTTGAGATCGCCCGCGCTTTTTGAGCCGCGGAAGGTCTGTCGCACACGAAGGACAGAACATGTTCGAGACACACAAGGTAGAAATCGAATGGGCGGGGCGTCCGCTCAAGCTCGAAACCGGAAAAATCGCGCGGCAGGCCGATGGTGCCGTTCTCGCGACCTACGGTGAAACCGTCGTGCTCGCCACGGTGGTTTCGGCGAAGGCACCGAAGCCAGGCCAGGATTTCTTCCCGCTCACCGTCAACTATCAGGAAAAGACCTACGCTGCCGGCAAGATTCCCGGCGGGTATTTCAAGCGTGAGGGCCGTCCCAGCGAAAACGAGACGCTGGTGTCGCGTCTGATCGACCGGCCGATCCGCCCGCTCTTCCCGGAGGGCTACAAGAACGATACCCAGGTCATCACCACGGTCATGCAGCATGACCTCGAGAACAATCCGGACGTCGTCGCGATGGTTGCGGCATCCGCTGCATTGACGCTTTCCGGCGTTCCCTTCATGGGCCCGGTCGGCGGTGCCCGCGTCGGCTACATCAACGGCGAATACGTTCTCAACCCGCATCTCGACGAAATGGACGAATCCACGCTCGACCTCGTCGTCGCCGGCACGCAGGAAGCCGTGCTGATGGTGGAGTCGGAAGCGAAAGAGCTGCCGGAAGATGTCATGCTCGGCGCCGTCGTTTTCGGCCAGAAGGGCTTCCAGCCGGTGATCGACGCTGTCATCAGGCTCGCGGAAGTTGCCGCCAAGGAGCCGCGCGAATTCAATCCGGAAGATCACTCCGCTCTCGAAAACGCGATGCTTTCGATCGCCGAAGACGAGCTGCGCAACGCCTATAAGATCACCGAGAAGGCCGCACGCTATGCCGCCGTGGACGCGGTAAAGGCAAAGGTCAAAGAACATTTCCTGCCGGAAGGCGTCGAGAACCCGGCCCATACCGCCGAAGAGATCGCCGCTGTCTTCAAGCACCTGCAGGCCAAAATCGTTCGCTGGAACATCCTCGACACGAAGAGCCGCATCGATGGCCGCGACCTCGTCACGGTTCGCCCGATCGTCGCCGAAGTCGGCATCCTGCCGCGCACGCACGGTTCGGCGCTCTTTACCCGCGGTGAAACGCAGGCGATCGTCGTTGCCACGCTCGGCACCGGCGAAGACGAGCAGTATGTCGATTCCTTGACCGGCATGTACAAGGAAAACTTCATGCTGCATTACAACTTCCCGCCCTATTCGGTCGGTGAAACGGGCCGCATGGGTTCTCCGGGCCGCCGCGAGATCGGCCACGGCAAGCTCGCCTGGCGCGCCATCCATCCGATGCTGCCGACCACGGAACAGTTCCCATACACGCTGCGCGTCGTCTCCGAGATTACCGAATCCAACGGTTCGTCCTCCATGGCAACCGTCTGCGGCACGTCGCTTGCACTGATGGATGCGGGCGTTCCGCTCGCCAAGCCGGTTGCCGGCATTGCCATGGGCCTCATCAAGGAAGACGACCGTTTCGCCGTCCTCTCCGACATTCTCGGCGATGAAGACCACCTCGGCGATATGGACTTCAAGGTCGCGGGCACGGACACCGGCATCACCTCGCTGCAGATGGACATCAAGATCGAAGGCATCACCGAGGAGATCATGGGTGTTGCCCTCAACCAGGCCAAGGGAGGCCGCCTGCATATTCTCGCCGAAATGGCCAAGGCCATCTCCGAGAGCCGCGGCCAGCTCGGCGAGTTCGCGCCGCGCATCGAAGTCATGAACATTCCGGTCGACAAGATCCGTGAAGTCATCGGCTCGGGCGGCAAGGTCATCCGCGAGATCGTCGAAAAGACCGGCGCCAAGATCAATATCGACGACGACGGCACCGTCAAGATCGCCTCGGCTTCCGCCAAGGAGATCGAGGCCGCCCGCAAGTGGATCCACTCGATCGTCGCCGAGCCGGAAGTCGGTCAGGTCTATGAAGGCACCGTCGTCAAGACGGCCGATTTCGGCGCCTTCGTCAACTTCTTCGGCGCCCGCGACGGTCTCGTTCACATCTCGCAGCTCGCTTCCGAGCGCGTTGCCAAGACAACCGACGTCGTCAAGGAAGGCGATAAGGTCTGGGTCAAGCTGATGGGCTTCGACGAGCGCGGCAAGGTTCGCCTCTCCATGAAGGTCGTCGATCAGGCGACTGGCAAGGAGATCGTTGCCGAGAAGGGCGAAAAGAAGGACGGCGGCGAAGCCGCCGAGTAAGCCGCCCTCGGCTGAAACCATTCAGGGCGCGGAGCGGATCGCTTCGCGCCCTTTCTCGTGACGAAAACGGAATCGAACCCATGAGCCGCGACGCGCTGAAAACACTGTTCCATCCCTTCGCAACGGGGATCATCGATCCGCCGGGAGAGGGCGAGCGGGTGCTCTTCCTCGGCGCCGAGGCGGGCTACCGCTTGCCGGAGGGCTTTGCTGCGGACGTCTCCGCCGTACAGCCGCTGAAGCCCCTCTACCGCGCGCTGACGACAGCTCGCGCCGATGTGGCGCCCATCGCGGCCGGCGACGGCTACGACGCCGCGCTCGTTCTGTGCGGCAGGCACAAGGGCGAGAACGAAGACCGCATTGCGCAGGCGTTGAAACGCACCCGCGCGGGCGCGCTGGTCGTGGTCGCCGGCGGCAAGGAGGACGGCATTCAGTCGCTGCGCAAGCGGATCGACAAGTTCGGCTGGGATGGCGACTCGATGCCCAAATATCACGGTGTGGCCTTCTGGTTCACGCGCCCGGAGGAGGTTGCCGAAGCCATCTCGGCGCTCGCCAAGGTCCCGGTGCGCGTCGACGGCCTGTTCGTGGCATCGCCCGGCATGTTCTCGCATGACCGCGTCGATGCCGGCTCGGAACTGCTCGCGTCGCGGCTGCCGCGCGATTTCACCGGTCACGCGGCGGATTTCGGCGCCGGCTGGGGTTATCTCTCGGTCAAGCTTGCCGAGGCTTCGCCGAGCCTCAAGGGCATCGATCTGTTCGAAGCGGATTTCGAAGCACTGGAGGCGGCACGGGCAAACATGGCGGCGAATGCGCCTTCGACGGCGGCTCGTTTCTTTTGGCACGATCTGACGGCGGAAGAGACGCGCGACAAATACGACCTTATCGTCATGAACCCGCCCTTCCACGAGGGCCATGCTGCCGAGCCCGCGCTCGGCGCGGCAATGATCAAGGCGGCCGCCAAGGCGCTGAAGCATGGTGGCCGGCTGATGCTCGTCGCCAATCGCGGACTCCCCTATGAGCCGGTCCTGGCGGAGAATTTCAAGGAAATCGGCGAGACCTGCCGCAATGCGCGCTTCAAGGTGCTCTGGGCGAAACGCTGACCCAGTGAACAGCCCCTCATCCGGCCTGCCGGCCGCCTTCTCCCCGCAAGCGGGGAGAGGGTTAGGTAAGGGGCAATCCCTGCTTAATCCGCGTCTGCGACCCGCAAGGCTTCAAGCGTCGGCATCGAAGTGATGTTGTAGCCGGAATCCACGTAGTGAATTTCCCCGGTGACGCCGCGCGAGAGGTCCGAGAGCAGATAAAGTGCGGAACTGCCGACGTCTTCTATGGTGACGGTCCGGCGCAGGGGCGAGTTCTTCTGCTGCCAGGAGAGCATCGCGCGCGCGTCGGAAATGCCGGCGCCTGCAAGCGTCCGGATCGGACCGGCCGAGATCGCATTGACGCGGATGCCGCGCGCTCCGTAGTCGGCGGCCAGGTAGCGTACCGAAGCCTCGAGCGCGGCTTTGGCGACGCCCATGACGTTGTAGTTCGGCATGACCCGCATCGAGCCGCCATAGGTGAGCGTCAGCATGGTGCCGCCCTCGCTCATCAGCTCCGCTGCACGCTTGGCAATCTCGGTAAAGGAGAAGCAGGAGATCACCATGGTGCGGCTGAAATTGTCCCGCGTCGTGTCTGCATAGAGACCCTTGAGCTCGTTCTTGTCCGAGAAGCCGATGGCGTGGACGACGAAATCGAGCTTGCCCCAGCGCTCCCTTATGGCGTCGACGACTGCGTCGACGGAGTCGAGGTCCTCGACGTCGCAGGGGAGCAGGAAGTCGGAATTGACCTCCGCAGCCAGCGGCTTGACGCGTTTGCCGAGAGCTTCGCCCTGATAGGTGAAGGCGAGCTCGGCGCCCTGAGCGGCGAGAGACTTGGCGATACCCCAGGCAATAGAATGGTTGTTGGCGACGCCCATGATGAGGCCGCGCTTTCCGTTCATCAGTCCGTTCATCGTGTTATCCGTTATAGCGCTGGAAGACGAGCGTCGCGTTCGTGCCGCCGAAGCCGAAGGAGTTCGAAAGAACCGTGTCGATCTTGGCATTGTCGATGCGCTTGCGGACGATCGGCACGCCTTCGAATTCGGGATCGAGCTCGGTGATGTGAGCGCTTTCGCCGATGAAGCCGGCCTGCATCATCAGGAGACCGTAGATCGATTCCTGCACGCCGGCGGCGCCGAGCGAGTGGCCGGTCAGCGATTTCGTGGACTGCACATGCGGCATCTTTTCGCCGAAGACCTCGCGGATGGCGCCGATCTCCTTCTGATCGCCGACCGGCGTCGAGGTGCCGTGGGTATTGATGTAGTCGACCTCGCCCTTCACCGTGGCCAGCGCCTGGCGCATGCAGCGCACCGCGCCCTCGCCGGAAGGCGCGACCATGTCGTAGCCGTCCGAAGTGGCGCCGTAACCGACGATTTCCGCATAGATCTTGGCGCCGCGCGCCTTGGCGCGCTCCAGTTCTTCCAGAACGAGAACGCCGGCACCGCCGGCGATGACGAAGCCGTCGCGGTTCGCGTCATAGGCGCGTGAGGCGACGGATGGCGTGTCATTGTACTTCGACGACATGGCGCCCATGGCGTCGAAGAGGTTGGACATGGTCCAGTCGAGATCCTCGTGGCCGCCCGCGAACATGACGTCCTGCTTGCCCCACTGGATCATTTCCGCGGCATTGCCGATGCAATGCGCCGAAGTCGAGCACGCCGACGAGATCGAGTAGTTGACGCCGTGGATCTGGAACCAGGTCGCAAGCGTCGCCGAAGCCGTAGACGACATCGCCTTCGGCACCACGAAGGGACCGATCCGCTTCGGGCTGTTGTTCTTGCGGGTGATCTCCGCCGCTTCGACGATCGCGCGGGTAGAAGGGCCGCCCGAACCCATGATGATGCCGGTGCGCTCATTGGTGATGTCGCCGGCCTCGAGCCCGGAATCGGCGATCGCCTGCTTCATCGCCACATGGTTCCAGGCGCCGCCCTGGGACAGGAAGCGCATGGCGCGGCGGTCGACGAGGTCGCTCGGATCGAGCGTCGGCGCTCCCCAGACCTGGCACTTGAAGCCGTGCTCGGCAAAATCCGGAGAAAACGTGATGCCCGACCGCGCATCGCGGAGCGACGCGGTGACTTCGTCGGCATCGCTGCCGATCGAGGAAACGATGCCGAGGCCCGTTACAACAACCCGTCTCATGTCAGATGACCTTTTCTTCGATTGGAACCGTGCGGGGATCGCCCGCAGTTCAGTCGGCCTTTTCCTGGAAGAGGCCGACCCTGAGATCGGTGGCCTTGTAGATCGTTTCGCCATCGGCCTTCATCCAGCCGTCGGCGATGCCGAGAACCAGACGGCCGCGCATGACGCGCTTGAAGTCGATGCCGTATTCTACCAGCTTGGTCTTCGGCGTCACCATGCCGGTGAACTTCACTTCCCCGGTCGAGATGGCGCGGCCCTTGCCGGCCTCGCCGAGCCAGCCGAGGAAGAAACCGGTCAATTGCCACATTGCGTCGAGACCGAGGCAGCCGGGCATGACCGGATCGCCCATGAAGTGGCAGGGAAAGAACCAGAGATCCGGCGTAATGTCGAATTCGGCGCGGACATAACCCTTGTCGTTTGGCCCGCCCGTTTCCGAAATGTCGGTGATGCGGTTGAACATCAGCATCGGCGGCAGCGGCAACTGCGCATTGCCGGGGCCAAACATTTCGCCTCGGCCGCAGATCAGGATTTCCTCATAGCTGAAGCTGGATTGTCTGGTGGTCATGAATGGTTGCTTCCCGAGTCTATTATGTGTTCTCCGACCTGCTTTAGTGCAAGTTCGGTCTGATTTGAAGCGCAACCTGTCATCCGCGGCTGCGATGCGGGCTGCGGCTCGTGACGTTCCAAATAGGGCGGCATGCGGGTGTAGGAAAGCTCTCTCATCGTCGCCGAACCGCTCGGAATGGTGACATCATTCCGCCGTCGCTTACAGTATGAATGTGGCGGCGGCCAGAGTTAAATGCCCGCCTTCCCCCGCTTTGGGCCGATTTTCAGGCGTTTGCGGCCTTCGCACGTGCGGAATCTATTGAAAGCCGCGGCGCCAGAAGTTATATCGCAAATTGATAATCCACGGATCCCGCAGGTATATCGGAACGGCTGTCGATGACGAAAGCAACGCACATGTCCTCACAGGAGAGGCTGCGCAGTTCGGGTTTGCGCCCGACGCGCCAGCGCGTTGCGCTTGCCGATCTGATCTTCGCCAAGGGCGACCGTCACCTGACGGTGGAGGAACTCCATGAAGAGGCCGTCACGGCCGGCGTTCCCGTTTCGCTCGCGACCGTCTACAACACGCTCCACCAGTTCACCGAAGCCGGCATAATCCGCGTCCTCGCCGTCGAGAGCGCCAGGACCTATTTCGATACGAATGTCTCGGATCATCACCATTTCTTCATCGAGGGCGAAAACGAAGTCCTCGACATTCCGGTGAGCAATATTCAGATCGACAATCTCCCCGAACCGCCGGAAGGCATGGAAATTTCCCATGTCGACGTGGTAATCCGGCTGCGTCACAAGAGCGAGCGCTGAGCGTCGTCGCTCTCGCGCCACGAAGTCTCGTCACATCACGTCCTTCGGGTCGCGTCCGGGACCGGCCTTGCCCGTCGGCAGCGTCCAGCCGTATCGAAGCGCGCCGCCCCGCACGGCGAAGGCCGTGACGACGCCGAGTGCGGATGCTGCGACGAGCGGTAATCCGACCAGGCTGGCCAGGACGAAGGCGCCGGCGCCGATAAGGGCGGCGCTGACGTAGATCTCCGGTCTCAGGAGGACAGAGGGCTCGCCGGCCAGAAGATCACGCAGAACCCCGCCGAAGGTCGCCGTCAGGGCGCCCGTGACCAGGGCGACGATAGGCGAGCCGGTCGCCGCCAGCCCCTTTGCCGCGCCCATCACGCAATAGGCCGAGAGGCCGAGCGCGTCGAGCCATACGAGCATGCGGTAGCGCGATTCGAGCAAATGGGACGTGAGGAAGACGGCCACCGCCACCGCCGCGCAGACGATGATGAAATTAGGGTTCACCACCCAGAACACCGGCGTCGCGCCGAGAACGAGGTCGCGGATGGTGCCGCCGCCAATGCCCGTCGCGGAAGCGAGAAACAGATAGCCGATGATGTCGAGCTGCTTGCGGGAGGCCGACAGCGCGCCGGTCGCCGCAAAGATTGCGACGCCCGCATAGTCGAGGAATTCGAGGATCGGCATGGCTGCTCCGCTTGGCTGCAAGTCTCCTCTAATGGTAACCTATTAAAGAAAACATGCGGTAGGCTACCGCGGCAGCAGCGTCTCAGTCCGGCCGAGGAGATAATAGGCAACGAGCCCTGTCCATTCCTTGGCGGCCGTCGTCGCCAATTGGGCATTGAGCGAGGGCTGGGTGAAATCGAAGCCGAGCCGCACCTTGCCGCTCGTGCGATAATCCGTCGGCCAGGGCGTGACTTCCATGCCGTTTGCCCGAAAAAGGCCGATCGAGCGCGGCATGTGGTAGGCGGAGGTCACGAGCGCACAACGCTCAAGCCCGTTCCTGGCCAGCAAATCCCTGGTATAGCGTGCGTTTTCGAAGGTCGTCCGCGATTCTCCCTCGCGGATCAGCCGGTTGGAACCGATGCCGAAGGTCCCGAAGAATTTCTGCGAGGCATGCGCGTCGCCGTCGTAGATGCCGCTGAGCGACCCGTCTCCGCCCGAGACAAGGATGCGGGCCTGGGGATAGGCCCGCGCGAGCCTCAAGGTTTCGACGAAGCGCTCGGCCGCCTGGTTCAGCTCCATGCCGCCGCGGCTCGCCATCACCACATTCTCGAAGGCGCCCCCGAGTACGATGATGCAGGCAAGCTCCGTCGGCTCCGTCGCGGGGCGGGGAAACCGGTCCTCGAGGATCTGCAGGAAATAGGAGCCGGCGGTGGTGAAGAGAGTGACGAAGAGGACGGCGAGGCCGAAGACGCTCAAAGTACCGCCGCTGCGGCGGAAACGGCCGAGCATAAGCAGCACGCCGGCGAAGAGGGCGAGGAAGGCGAGGGACAGCGGCTGGGCTGCGAGCCAGAAGATTTTCGAGACGAGAAACATGGGCAGATCGTTCTTCGGCCTCGGCCGGTAAAGATTTCATGAATGACGGCGCCGCGTCTATCGGCGTCCACAGTACAGGACGATAGCCCGGTGCGCCGCGCCGGTTGCTGCACGGCAAGGCTTTTCTACGGCGCGCATTGCGAGGCAGGCTTCAAGCGGCAGAATTCTTTACGTCGGGGATCGAAAAGATTTTGGTGGAGCTAAGCGGGATCGAACCGCTGACCTCTTGCATGCCATGCAAGCGCTCTCCCAGCTGAGCTATAGCCCCATCAGGGTCCGGCTTTGCCGGTCCGGGAAGATCGCGAGGCGCGTTGCGCCCGGCGAGTGGCGGCTTATTACTTCTGCTCGGTGCAGATGGCAAGCCGAAAAGTGAGGACCGGGACGAATTATTTTTTGGTTCCGGCCGGATGCTTCGATGCCGATCGCGTTCGACGGATAGGGCGGTTTCGTGCGCCTCTCGAAACGCTTGCGGGCAGGCATGCGGGCGCTGATCCGCCCGCGCCGCCAGTCTGTTCAGACGTCGTCGTCCTCGTCGGAAACGCCGATGATGTCGCTCATGTCGTCGTCATCGTCTTCGTCGTCGGTCTGGAGGAAGGTGTCGTCGTCGTCACCCTCGATCTCGACATCGTCGTCGCCGAGATCCGGCAGATCGTCGCCGCCCGAGGCTTCGTCGTCCGCTTCCTCGAGCGAGACGAGTTCGACTTCCGTGTTCTCGGTATCGACTTCCTTGACGTCTTCCTCTTCTTCCTTCTCGAGCACCTTGGCGACGGAGGTTTCCTCGAAGAAGGACAGCGGATAGGACTTGCCCGTGTAGGGGGAGACGATCGGATCACGGTTCAGATCGTAGAATTTGCGCCCCGTTTCCGGGTCGATGCGCTTTGTTCCAAGTTCCGGTTTTGCCACAGTCAAAGCCTCTTGAATGGCCGGCGAGCCGGCTCTTGCCGGAAAGCCGGCGGTTAGAAACGTATCAAGCTTATGATGATTAGCCGGTCCCCATAATCATCTTGGCGAGTTCTGTCAAAGATAAACTTCCGCGAGCTCCGGCCGTCATTTTCTTCGCAGCAGGAGGATGACCCTTTTCGCGCATTGTGTTAGGGAGCCGGCGAGACCGGCGGTCCGCCACCAACGCGCCGGAAAGCACCACCTTCCGCGCCAGCCGTCAGCCGGATTGTCAGAGGAAAACCACGATGTCTCACGGCTCGAACCCGCGGCCCGCCACCGCACGCAAGTCTTCCGACCTCAAGGGCACTTTGCGCATTCCGGGCGACAAGTCGATCTCGCACCGCTCCTTCATGTTCGGCGGCCTTGCCGCGGGCGAGACGCGCATCACCGGTCTCCTCGAAGGCGAAGACGTGATCAATACCGGCAAGGCCATGCAGGCGATGGGCGCCCGGATCCGCAAGGAGGGCGACACCTGGATCATCGACGGTGTCGGGAACGGCGCGCTGCTCGCGCCGGAGGCGCCGCTCGACTTCGGCAATGCCGGCACCGGCTGCCGGCTGACGATGGGCCTTGTCGGCGTCTATGATTTCGATTCCACTTTCATCGGCGATGCCTCGCTGACCAAGCGCCCGATGGGCCGCGTGCTCGATCCGCTCCGCGAAATGGGCGTTCAGGTGAAGTCGGCGGAGGGCGACCGGCTGCCGGTGACCCTGCGCGGGCCGAAGACGCCGAACCCGATCACCTATCGCGTGCCGATGGCGTCTGCCCAGGTGAAATCCGCCGTGCTGCTCGCCGGCCTCAACACGCCCGGAATCACGACCGTCGTCGAGCCGGTGATGACCCGCGACCATACGGAAAAGATGCTGCAGGGCTTCGGTGCCAAGCTGACGGTCGAGACCGATGCCGAGGGTGTGCGCACCATTCGCCTCGAGGGCCGCGGCAAGCTGACGGGCCAGGTGATCGACGTGCCGGGCGATCCGTCCTCCACAGCCTTTCCGCTGGTGGCGGCGCTCATCGTTCCGGGCTCGGACATCACCATCCTCAACGTGCTGATGAACCCGACCCGTACCGGCCTCATCCTGACCCTGCAGGAGATGGGCGCCAATATCGAAGTCATGAACAAGCGGCTTGCCGGCGGCGAGGATGTCGCCGATCTGCGCGTGTGCTATTCGGAGCTGAAGGGCGTCACCGTGCCGGAGGAGCGCGCCCCGTCGATGATCGACGAATATCCGGTGCTCGCGGTCGCCGCCGCCTTCGCCGAGGGCGCAACCGTGATGAACGGGCTGGAAGAGCTCCGCGTCAAGGAGTCCGACCGTCTGTCCGCCGTTGCGGACGGCCTGAAGCTCAACGGGGTGGATTGCGACGAGGGCGAGGCCTCGCTGGTCGTGCGCGGCCGGCCCGGCGGCAAGGGCCTGGGCACTATCGCGGGCGGCCAGGTGAAGACCCATCTCGACCACCGCATCGCCATGAGCTTCCTTGTCATGGGACTTGCCTCGGAGCATCCGGTGACGGTCGACGATGCGACGATGATCGCGACGTCCTTCCCCGAATTCATGGGCCTGATGACCGGACTGGGCGCGAAAATCGAAGAGGCAGAGAACAAGGCAGCCTGATGACCTTCGTAATCGCCATCGATGGGCCTGCGGCCGCCGGCAAGGGAACGCTCTCGCGCCGGATCGCCGAGCAATACGGCTTCCACCATCTCGACACGGGGCTCACCTACCGCGCCACCGCCAAGGCGCTCATGGATGCCGGACTGCCGCTCGGCGACGAGGCGGTGGCCGAGACGATGGCGCGCGAGGTGGACCTTTCCGGGCTCGATCGCGCCGTGCTTTCGGAGCATTCGATCGGCGAGGCGGCCTCGAAGATCGCCGTCATGCCGGCCGTGCGCCGGGCACTGGTCGAGGCGCAACGGGCCTTCGCGCGCAAGGAGCCGGGTACCGTCCTCGACGGACGCGACATCGGCACGGTCGTCTGCCCTGATGCGGCGGTGAAGCTCTATGTGACCGCTTCCCCCGAAGTGCGGGCGAAACGGCGCCATGACGAGATCATCGCCGGCGGCGGAAAGGCTGACTACGCCGCGGTTTTCGAGGACGTGAAGAAGCGCGACGAGCGCGACATGGGCCGTGCCGACAGTCCTTTGAGACCTGCCGAGGACGCGCACTTGCTTGATACTTCCGAAATGAGTATAGAGGCGGCATTCCAGGCGGCGAAGACGCTGGTCGACGCCGCCCTGAAAGAGAAGATTTGAAGAAGGCCTGATCCGGCCCAGCCGGTCTCCTTCTTGAAAATAGCCTGAAATTCCGTCCACGCGCCGGATTGCTCCATGACAGGAGCGGACTGGGTTCAGGCCTGTCTAACACCAACCCCCGGCGCACATGCGTTTCCGGCAGGAGACGCAGCAGGAGATTATATGTCTGCAACCAACCCCACCCGTGATGATTTCGCAGCGCTTCTGGAAGAGTCCTTCGCCAAGACGGACCTCGCCGAAGGCTATGTCGCCAAGGGCATCGTCACGGCGATCGAAAAAGACGTCGCAATCGTCGACGTCGGCCTCAAGGTCGAAGGCCGCGTACCGCTGAAGGAATTCGGCGCCAAGGCCAAGGACGGCACGCTGAAGGTCGGCGACGAAGTCGAAGTCTATGTCGAGCGCATTGAAAACGCACTCGGCGAAGCAGTCCTTTCGCGCGAGAAGGCCCGCCGCGAAGAGAGCTGGCAGCGCCTGGAAGTCAAGTTTGAAGCCGGCGAACGCGTCGAAGGCATCATATTCAACCAGGTCAAGGGAGGCTTCACCGTCGATCTCGACGGCGCCGTAGCCTTCCTGCCGCGTTCGCAGGTCGACATCCGTCCGATCCGCGACGTGACGCCGCTGATGCACAACCCGCAGCCCTTCGAAATCCTCAAGATGGACAAGCGCCGCGGCAACATCGTCGTTTCGCGCCGCACGGTTCTCGAAGAGTCCCGCGCCGAGCAGCGTTCTGAAATCGTTCAGAACCTCGAGGAAGGCCAGGTTGTCGAGGGTGTCGTCAAGAACATCACCGATTACGGTGCGTTCGTCGACCTCGGCGGCATCGATGGCCTGCTGCACGTCACCGACATGGCGTGGCGCCGCGTCAACCATCCGTCGGAAATCCTGAACATCGGCCAGCAGGTCAAGGTTCAGATCATCCGCATCAACCAGGAAACCCACCGCATCTCGCTCGGCATGAAGCAGCTCGAGTCCGATCCGTGGGACGGCATCGGTGCGAAGTATCCGGTCGGCAAGAAGATCTCCGGTACCGTCACGAACATCACCGATTACGGTGCCTTCGTCGAGCTGGAGCCGGGCATCGAAGGCCTGATACACATCTCCGAAATGTCCTGGACGAAGAAGAACGTTCACCCCGGCAAGATCCTGTCCACGAGCCAGGAAGTCGACGTGGTCGTTCTCGAAGTCGACCCGACCAAGCGCCGCATCTCGCTCGGCCTCAAGCAGACGCTCGAGAACCCGTGGCAGGCCTTCGCGCATAGCCATCCGGCTGGCACGGAAGTCGAAGGCGAAGTCAAGAACAAGACCGAATTCGGTCTGTTCATCGGCCTCGATGGCGATGTCGACGGCATGGTCCACCTCTCCGACCTCGACTGGAACCGTCCGGGCGAGCAGGTCATCGAAGAGTTCAACAAGGGCGACGTCGTTCGTGCTGTCGTTCTCGACGTGGACGTCGACAAGGAGCGCATCTCGCTCGGCATCAAGCAGCTCGGCCGCGATGCGGTCGGTGAAGCTGCCGCTTCCGGCGAACTGCGCAAGAACGCCGTCGTTTCGGCAGAAGTCATCGGCGTCAACGATGGCGGCATCGAAGTGCGGCTCGTCAACCACGAGGACGTCACCGCCTTCATCCGTCGCGCCGATCTCTCGCGCGATCGCGACGAACAGCGTCCGGAGCGTTTCTCGGTCGGCCAGACCGTCGACGCGCGGGTCACCAACTTCTCCAAGAAGGACCGCAAGATCCAGCTGTCGATCAAGGCTCTGGAAATCGCGGAAGAGAAGGAAGCCGTCGCTCAGTTCGGCTCTTCCGACTCGGGTGCTTCGCTCGGCGACATTCTGGGCGCTGCGCTCAAGAACCGCCAGAACAACGAGTAATCGTTGACGGACTTGAAATGATAAGCCCGCGGAGAGCGATCTCCGCGGGCTTTTTTGTGGGCTACCGCGACCTCTGCGCGTCTTATGAGACGCGCGGCGCAGTGGGAAAAACCGTTACACTTTGTGCTCTACGGCCTGTTGAGATTCGGGTCACCCGCCGCCGCTTGTTTGATTCCTCATTCCTGGCTCGTCACAGGAATCCAGCCAGACCAAGTCCTTGGGCTGGAAAGGCTCGCCCGCGCCGCAGACGCGGCGCTGCTGGATTCCTGTGACGAGCACAGGAATGAGGGCGGAGAGGGTGCGGTCCCTCGGCGCGCTTCATAAACCGTGAAGATAATAGTTAGGCGGCGCGGCAGGCCCCGGGGCACGCCCGTATACGACGTCCCGCTTCGTTTGGGCGCGAGAATGTAGACGTAACCTTTCATTGCGTGACAGGTTTGACCAATCCCATATTCGCAACGGAAGTTGTAGTAGCCGCACATCCCGGTCCCTCATTCCTGTGCTTGTCACAGGAATCCAGCCAGACCAAGTCCTTGGGCTGGAAAGGCTCTCCCGCGCCGCAGACGCGGCGCTCATCCCTGTGACGAGCACAGGAATGAGGGAATCAAACAAGCGGCGGCAGGTGCCCGAATCGCAACAGGCCTTAGGTCGACCCGACCTGAAGACATCTTGATCTAAGCCAGGCCGCCGAGCTTTCGGTAGAGGTCATAGGCGTCGGCTGCCGGTCGCTCTTCGATCTGATCCCCTTCGCCGCCGGCGCCATGTCCCTGCTGCCGGTCGTCGCTTTCCGTTTCTCCCTCGTCGTCCCTTGCGTCTTTCTCCGGCTCGCTCTCGCTTTCCCGCTTGCGCCGGTTCACCTCGTCGGCATCGCTTTCTTCGGCCGGCGGGTAGGGAACCAGGGCGAAGGGAAACATTTCGCGCGGAAGTCCGCTTTCGGGGACCCGGGCGAAGCCCTGCGGCGCCATAGCGTCCTCGCCGGTCCGACGCTCTGCCTGAGGAGGAGGCTGGTCGCGAAGCGGTGCGCCCGTTTCGGCGTCGGGTGCGATATCCACCGGCGGTTCGCCGGCGGCTGCTGCGCTTCTGATCGCGCCGGTGGTCTCCCGTGGCCGCGCCGGCGTCTCGTTCTTCGGCGTCAGGGGCACGGCCGGTCCTGTGTCTCCCGTATCCCGAGGTTGCCAGCTCTTGATCGTCTCCGGCAACGCAAGGCTGTCGCGTATGATCATTCTCAAGGCCTCCGCCGGCGGTTGCGCCATGCGCGCGGCACTTGGCATCCGCACGCGTGGCCTGTCGTCGTCCCTCGCGGAGCGCGACGGGCCGTCGGTGCCCTCCGAGACTTCGCCGCCAGGGAGTTTTTCAGCGCCGGCTTCTGCGGCTGCAGCCTTGTCCTCGGCTGCAGCCTTGTTCTCGGCTGTCGCAGGTTTTGCATCCTTCAGCACAGCGCGCGCACTCCCGTTCAGGTCCTCCGCCTGACTGGAGCGTGGCGCCGATGGTTGCGCAGAATCCGCTTCGCTATCCGGGAGCTGCTTATCGGAGCCTTCCGGCGTGACGGCCGGCGTTTCCGCCATCTCCGCCATCTCGCTCTCAAGCGGGCTTGCCGAAGCATCTCTCGCTGCAACTTCCGCACCTCGCGGCGCTGCAGGAGCGTTCACGGGCGTCTTCGGCGAACGTTGCGGCCCGGCCGGAGCCTCCTCGTGCGCCGCTTCGATTGCCGCGCCTGCGGATGGCGTCTCGATCCGGACGCTATCCGTATCGGCGCCGTAGGTCTTCCTGAGCATCGCTTGCAGGAGCGCGAGGTCGCCAGGGATCGGTGCCTTGGCGCCCGGAAGCGCCGGCGGGGCGTGTGCAGGCAGGGGCAGGCTGCGGAGCGGGGTCCGATCGGGCGGCATCGCGCCCCGGCGGTCGGCCGTTATCGCCGCCGCGACGGCGACGCGTTGCGCAAGGTTGCGCGCTGCCAGCTGCTTCTCCAGAAGCTGGCGTTCCGGCATTGGCAATGCCTCGATGAAGCCGGTCAACCGCCGAATGAAGGCGCGTCCGGTCTCCTGCGGCAGGGGTGGAAATTTGAGGATGAGCGCCAGGTCTTCGACCAACTTCACCAGCGCGTCCTTGGATAGGACCTCCCTGCCGGAGAGATGGCGGGTCAGCGCATCGACGATCTTCCGGATCGCCTCGCTACGCTCCGTCGCCGGCAGCGGGCGGCGCAGGCCCTGCGTCGTCTCCTCGGCAGTTCCGACGGCTGTCCTGATGGCGATGAAGGCGGGCAGTTCGGGCATGATCCGCAAGCCTAGAGCACTTCCGGGAAAAGTATCTAACGGTTTTCCGACCGGAAGTGCGTTGGACCAAAGGGTTAGAGCATTTCAGTGTTTCCATGAAACATTGAAATGCTTAGGCCAAACGAGTTTAGGGAGTGTTAACCATGACGATGACGTGGTGCCACGCCGCAGTCTTGCGCGGCCCCTTGCGGGAAGCTCATTCACGGCCCATCCTGGCATGAGCTTGATGGAGCCGCCGATGACATTTCGCCCGCCGCAATCGCTGCGCCGTTTCGATCTCACCAATAACGGGGTGAACGTTCTCGAATACGAACTGATGGCCGAGCGCGCCGACGCTCTGGGGCGCAATGGCCTGAAGGTCGAAAAGGCAATGGCCGCCCTGAATGCCTATGACGGCAACAGGCACCCGCCTTCCGAACGCGAGCGACTCCTCGACGAGGTAGCCGACGCGGTTTGGGCCTTCCTCATCCAGCGCGAGACCTGCGGCCTTCGCGACAGCCGCGATGCCGTGCGCCGCTACGGCATTCCGAAGGAAGTCATGGCGCGCGTCGGGATCGTCAGGAAGCGCTGACCGACGGGAGAGCCGCGCGTCGAATCGAACGCGCGGAACTCGATGAAAAGGGTACGCTCCCCTACCGATAGGGCGAATAGCACACCCGATAAACCCCGCCATAGGTCAGGTACCGGTTGGTGGCCGGGTTATAGGACCGATAGCGCGACAGGCACCAGCCGACATGGCTGTTGCCGCCGCTCCGGACATAGCCGCCGCCATAGTAGCGTGGTCTATAGGAGCGATAACCGTAATATCCGGGCCCGGGATAGCTGTAATAGCCGGGGCCGTAATAGCGCGGTCCGTAATAATAGCGGTTCCCGTAATAAGGCCGGTAGCGGTAGCTGGGTCCGAAATAGAAGCTGATCCCAGACCGTCGGTAATAGGGGCTCCAGCCCGGATAGAAGCCGGACCCTCCGTAATAACCGCGGCGAGAATAGCCGCCGCGCCACCCGTAACGGCCGCGATGCGTGGCATTCTCGATGCCGGCCGGCGCTTTGATCGCAATGTCGAGCGCCGGGCGCGGCATGGCCTGAACGGACGTTACAGGGGGAACCGCGGAGACGGCGGCGAGTGCGCAGCTCACAACGAAATTCCGAAATTTCGTCATTTTCTCCTCACTTTCCGAAAGCCGTTGCTTTCCGGTTTTTGTCCCTGCTCCTTTCAGCGCGGCGCGACTTATCAGACGCGCAAAGTTCGCTGTAACTCTTCAAGTTGCTGCATGTTTTGGGCGTCGATCGGGTCGACGGACGAAACATGCAGTAGACGTTTGGCGCCGCATGTTTATTCGTGGGCGGGCGCTCCACGTGCCGACGCGGGCGCGTTCCGGATTCCGCTCCTTCGCCGTTGCTCTAGAATGCGCCTCTCCGGCCCCCATGTCACTGGAATTCTTACCCTATCATCGAGGAGCCGAACGCGCTTTACCGCGCTTTTTCGCGATGCGAGACGAAAACTTCAAAATGCCTGTTGACACTTCGGTCACGGCCTTTTACATGCCGGTCCGTCGCCCAGATGGCGGAATTGGTAGACGCGCCAGCTTCAGGTGCTGGTACTCGAAAGGGTGTGGAGGTTCGAGTCCTCTTCTGGGCACCATTCCTTTTTCCAGTAACCGCTTTTGCGGTTCGGAAGTCAAAAAAGCCCGGTTTCCGGGCTTTTTTTGCTTTCAGAGTTCCGAAGCGAATTCGGCGGGGCCGCCGTTCGCCGCGGCATCTGCCCTTCCTCAGGCGGCCGTTCCGGCTTCGGTAGTGTCAACCGTGCGGACGACGCCCAGGACTTCGTAAATGTCGAGCGCCGTCGAACGGCCCTTTGCCTTGGCGGTGCCGAGCGGGCGGAACTTCACCATGTCCTTGCATTGGGCGACCACCGCACCGCTTGCAAGAACGCTCGTGCCGTAATCCTTGTTCATGCCCTCGAGCCGGGAGGCGACGTTCACCGTGTCGCCCATCGCCGTATATTGCAGCCGTTCCCTGGCGCCGACGCTGCCGACGACGGCCGTTCCGGTGTGGATGCCGAAGCGCGTGCGGAACTCCGGCAATCCCTTGGCGCGTTGCGCGGAATTGAAGGCCTGGAGCCTCTCCTCGACCGCGAGTGCGCAGCGACAGGCATGCTCGGCATGCCTGGTATCGGCGACCGGCGCGTTCCACATGGCGAAGACCGAGTCTCCATGGAACTGGATGATGGTTCCGTCGTGGGCGGCAACAACCTCGCTGAACAGATCGAAATACTCCGAGAGCATCGCGACCACTTCTTCCGGCGAACGGCCCTCGCTGATGGTGGTGAAGTCGTAGATGTCGGTGAACATCGCCGTCACTTCCTGCCGCCATGCGGCGCGGCCGCCGAAATGGCCGGATTCGATGCCCTTGCGCACCAGTTCCTTCGGGACATAGAGCGCGAAGGTGAAGATCGCGTCGCGAGCTCTGTTCATTGCGCCGTTGAGCGTCGAGATTTCCGCCACATGCGATGAAACGTCGATCGGAGTGGCGAAGTCCAGGTCCTGCAGGCGGTTGGCGCTGTCGGTGAGCTGGTTGAGCGACTTCGTGATCAGATGCGCAAGCACGAGGGCCAGGAGAACGGCGACCACCACCACGGCGCCCGAGACGGCAAGTCCCTGGACGAGGGTCTCGTTTGCGGCCGCCAGCAGTTCGTCGAGCGGGGCCGCGACGACCACCCGGTGCCCGGACAGAAGCAATGCCGATTCGAGCGGCGCCACCGTGACGAGATAGGTGCGGTTTCCGACTTCGACGAGAGTTGCCTTCCCGGCCGGTGGCGGGTTGCGCCGGATGCTTTCGATCAGTCCATCTTCCTGCGGCGTGGCCACCGGCCGGTCCCGGCCCTTCGATGCCATGATGCGTCGCATCATCATGGTGTCGGAATGGATGATCGGCCGTCCGACCGCATCGAGAATGAACGAGACGGATTCGTCCGTCAGCCGCTCGCGGGAGAGGAAGTCCGTGATCGTATCGAGCACCACATCGGCACCGATGACGATCTGCGGGTTGCCGCGGTGCGCTTGCGATATGGTCATCCCGAGATTGCCTGTCGTGGCCATCTCATAGGGACCGATCGCCACCGGTGCCTTGCCGTTGACGGCTGCGCGATACCAGGGCCGCGTCCTCGGGTCGAAGCCGTTGGAAGCAGCGCGGCGTTCGGCGAACTGCAGGCCGCTCGCGTCGAGGAACAGGATCCGGTCGAACGGCTTGCCCCGGTCGTCTCTCTCCATCGAGCGCACGGCGATGGCCGCTCCCCGCGGTGCGTCGAGCGCCATGCGCCAGGCGGCCGAGTCCAGATCGACCACATGAAAGAACGCACCGCTCGGATAACCGACATAGACGCCGTCGATGTGCGGCGAGCGGGCGATGCCCTCGCGCAGCACCGCCACCTTGTCGTTCATGCGTTCGGGCGGCGGCACGAGAAAGGCATTGGCGACGGATGCGACGAGACTGACGAGCGCGGAGGTGTCCCCGGAAAGGGCGCCGAGCCGATCGACCAGGCGGCCGACGAAAGCGTCCATATTGCCTTCGGCATCGGCGATCGAAGCGCTGCGTGCGCGGCGGTAGTCAAGTCCCACCAGCGTCGCGGACACGACGATGAGCATAGCAACCATCACGAGACCGAGCAGCGACCGCAGAGAGCTGGTCCAGGTCCGGGAAGGCTTGTCCGCGTTGGAATCTTGCATGCTTTCGATGTCCTTGAATCCGGATTCCGATCTTTGCAGCATTGCAACGCATTTTCATAGCACCACCGGCCGTATACGACCTGCGCTACAGCGCCGCGCGTCCGGTCGGACGCGCAAAGATCGCTGCAGCACTTCGATCTGCTGCGTGTTTTGTCGTTGGTCGGCTACGACAGTGTTGCGGCTCATCACTCTTCAGTTGACGGTGACGGGCTTCGAGCGCATTCGGGCCACCGTCTCCCGCTCCGCCCGCTTGCAGCGCATCGGCGGCAGGCTGCGGTCCATCAGTTCCATATCCTCGAGCACCATCTCGCCCATCCTCTTGAAGGCGACGTCGAGCGCACCGGCCCGGTGCGCCGAGCGCAGAAAGCCGGCCAGCCGGCGGACGGGATGTCCAGGGGGCAGGGGCTCCTCCGGGAAGACGTCGCTTGCCGCGCGGATATGGCCGCTTTCCACGGCTGCGATCAATGCATCGAAATCCACGACGCCGGCGCGGCTCAGGAGAATGAAGGCGGCGCCCGGACGCATGGCCGCGAAGGCCCTGGCGCCGAGGAAGCCCTCATTGTCACTGGTGACCGCTGCGACAACAAACAGGAAGTCGCTCTCGGCGAGGACCGTCTCGAGCGACGCGGGTTCGACGCCGGCGTCGAGAAGAACGGAGGCCGGCAGCCAGGGATCATGGACGCGGATCTTCGCACGAAATCCCGAAAGGACGCGGTTAAGCGCCTTGCCGAGATCGCCGAAGCCGATGATGCCGATCTCCGAGCCCGAGAGGAGCCGGGCGGACTTGTTGCCCTCACCGCCCCAGCGTTCGCGGCCCTCGCGGAAATCGACATCCGCATCGACGATGCCGCGAGCGAGGTTGAGCGCCATGGCGAGCCCCATCTCCGCCACCGGTTCGGCGAAGACCTGGCCGGTGGTGAGCACGTGGATGCCGCGCTGGAAAACCACGTCGTAGGGCATGTTGTCGATGAGGTTGCTTTCGACGTTGAGAACGGCCCGCAGCCGCGGCATGCGTTCGAGCGTTTCTGCGGAAAGCGGCGGCTGTCCGACGATATAGCGGACCTCGGAGAGGACGGCGGAGCCGAGCCCGGCGATGTTCTCCGGATCGGCTTCGATCACGCGGTAGCGCCGGTGAAGACGCTCGAGCGCGTCGGGCGTGAAGATCAGATCGAGCGTACGCGGCGCGGGCGCGCTGATGACAAGTGGCCGGTCGCTTTGCGGCCTGTCGGTTTCGGGCATGGTTTCCTCCTGTCAGTGCCGTCCGGGACGCAGTTTCGCCTGTCCCGAGCGCGCAATGCAAGCGTGCCTTTGTCTTGTTTCGAACTCAGTAGTTGAGGCCGCGCTTCTGCCGCTCGAGCGACGGCGGCAGCTCGCCGCTCTGGAAGATCGGGCCGCTGCCCTCGCGGCAGCGGTAGACCGTATCGTAACGGGGACGGCCGTGAGACGACTCGAAGGGGCCGTAGCGGTCGATGAAAACCTGCCGGCAAACGATGTTCTTATCGTCGCCCAGCGGGTTCGCCGGCCGCACGCCCGGCAGGTCGTGAAAGGCCTGCGCCAGCTCGAATGTCGCCCCGGCGGCGAGGCCGGTACCGGGCGAGAGGGTCGACATCAGGGCGACGAGGGGAGGCGCCAGGGCGAAACGGAACCAGGTCATATACGAACTTTCTCGGGGTGCCGGCAAACGGAACGTCTGCCGAAGGACAAGGTATCGCGGCCGGCCAACATGCGCTATAGGCCAGCTACGCTCCACAGCGCCGCGCGCCTGATCAGACTGGCCGGGTCGCTGCAGCACTTGTATCTCAGCAGGTTTCCTGAACCGTTCTCCGGGAATCATGCAAGTAACGATCTGGGGATTTTCGATGGCGAATACAATAAGGTTCCACGAGGGGGACATTTCCGAGACCGACGCCGCCCGTTATACGGGCGCGATCGCGATCGATACGGAGACGCTCGGCCTGGTCCCGCGTCGCGACCGCCTCTGCGTCGTGCAGCTCTCGTCGGGCGACGGGACTGCCGATGTGATCCGCATTGCCGCCGGTCAGAAACAGGCGCCGAATCTCGTCTCGATGCTCGCCGATCCGACGCGCCAGAAGATCTTCCATTTCGGCCGCTTCGACATCGCCGTACTGTTCCATACCTTCGGCGTCACCGCGTCGCCGGTCTTCTGTACCAAGATCGCCTCGCGCCTCGCCCGCACCTATACGGACCGGCACGGCCTCAAGGACAACCTCAAGGAACTGCTCGACATCGACATATCCAAGCAGCAGCAGTCTTCCGATTGGGCCGCCGACATTCTTTCGCCGGCGCAGCTCGAATATGCCGCCTCCGACGTGCTCCACCTGCATGCGTTGCGCGACAAGCTGACGGCGCGGCTCCTGCGCGATGGCCGGATGGAACTCGCCGAGGCCTGCTTTTCGTTTCTCCCGACGCGTGCCAAGCTCGATCTGCTCGGCTGGGAGGAAACGGACATTTTCGCCCATAGCTGAGTTCTACGGCGCCCACCGGTGCGGGAGCAGGCGCCGGTTACGATAGCCTCGAGCATTTCAATGTTTCATAGAAACACTGAAATGCTCTAACCATTTGCTGTAACGCATTTCCGGACGGAAAACCGTTACACACTTTTCCTGCTCTAGCTCCTGTCCGTGTGGCCGAGATCGCGCTCGGGCTCGATCACGTCGCGAATGCGTTGCTTCAGCTCCTTGGGCCCGGGAAAGCCGCCGTCGCGCTTGCGTTCCCAGATCAACGCGCCATCGACGCGAATCTCGAAATTGCCGCCGGTCCCGGGGATGAGCGCCACTTCCCCAAGCGTGTCGGCGAAGGTCGACAGCAATTCCTGAGCCATCCATCCGGCGCGCAGCAGCCAGTTGCACTGGGTGCAATAGAGGATGGTGACGCGTGGCTTTTCGCTCATCTCGCATGTCCTGTTCACTTGGCTTTCGCGCCACAGGAAACATGGAGCAGCGTCGTCGCGCAAGCGCCGCAATCCACGCCTTCACGCATGTCTCACATAAATGTCAGCTTGAGCGGTCATGTTTTTGACGCTGAGCCCTTGTTTTCCAAAAGGCCTGAGGCAAGAGAAACCCCTGATTTGCAATGGATACGAAAGGGATTTCATGACCGATACCGCTGCCAACAATCGACCGCGCGCGATCCTGCCGGCGCTCGAAAAGATTTATCTGCCGCTCGACACTCTCGCCGAGACGTTGCTGCGCGTCGTGGCAGGCCTGCTGCTCGTCACCCACGGCTACGGCAAGATCCTCAATCCCTTCGGCGCGGCCGGCATGGTGGAGGGGCTTGGGTTCTATCCGGGCGTTTTCTGGTCGCCCCTGCTTTCGGCGACCGAGTTCTTCGGCGGCATCTTCATTGCCATCGGCTTGCTGACGCGGCCTGCTGCCTTCGCGGCGACGATCGTGCTGCTCGTCACCGTCTATTTCCACGGCATCGTCCAGGGGCAGGGCCTTGGCGGGGCGGAGAAGTCCATCCTATGGGCGGCGATCACGCTCTTCTTTGCCATTCGCGGCGCCAACAACCAGTCCGTCGATGCCAAGCTCGGCCGCCAATTCTGATCTCACTCTTTGAATTGGAGCGCTTCCGGGCGGCGACACATTTTGCCTGGAAGCGCTTTGAAAGCGGCCGCCTCGGTCCGGCCGCTTCGAGCAATTGCACCGCCGGCACGCTCAGCCCGCCTGCGGCATCACGCTGCGGATCGTCATACGGTGTACCTTGCCGGCCCTGTCGACCCAGTCGATCGACTGTCCGACGGAAAGGCCGATAAGCGCCGCTCCGATCGGCGTCAGTACGGAAATCTTGCCGGCTTCGATGTCGGCCTCCCCCGGATAGACGAGCCTCACTTCCTTCGCAAAACCGTTGTCGGCGTCAAAGGCGACGGTCGAGCCCATCTGCACGCTGTCTTTGGGCAGCTTGCCGGGCGCGGCGATTCGCGCGCGGTCGAGTTCGGAAAGCAGCGCCTCCGCGACTTCCGGGACACGGTCGAGCGCCGAGGAGGCGATCGCCGTCAGACGTGCATGGTCTTCGGCATTGATGACGATCGAGGGAAGCTTCTTGCGGGTTGTCTTGTCCGCCATGATGATACCTGTGCCTGGGCGCACCGCTCTGCTTGCGCCGAAAGTGAAATGTCGAGGATGATTTACGCTCGCCGCTCGGGGGTGGAGGCTTGGCCCTCCGCTCGCCGATGCGCAGGCCCCCTTACCCGGAGAGCGCACGCATCCGGGCCGGGGTCAGGTTCCTGCGATGGGGCAGACCCGGAAAGAACAGCGGAAATGGATCGCGAGCACTGGCATGGTCTGAAGGTCGGAAACTTCGCCAACGAAGTCAAGCCCGCGTCGCCACTTGAGACACCGCAGCGCCCGTGGCGATCATGGCGGATCGCGCAAGAAGATCGGAAGCCTTGAAACGCAAAGTCCGTGGCGGCGGCGCTTTCGTCACGCCGCCCGCAGGTCGATGACGCGCGTTTCGCCTTGCTTCAGGCCGATGCGCATATTCTATGCGCGTCGACCTGATTGGAAATCACTCGTCGCTCATCTTCAGCGCGGCGATGAAGGCTTCCTGCGGGATTTCCACCTTGCCGAACTGGCGCATCCGCTTCTTGCCGGCCTTCTGCTTCTCCAGCAGCTTGCGCTTTCGGGTGGCGTCGCCGCCGTAGCACTTTGCGGTCACGTCCTTGCGCAGAGCCGAGATGGTTTCGCGGGCGATCACGTTGCCGCCGATGGCGGCCTGGATCGGGATCTTGAACATGTGCTTCGGGATCAGTTCCTTGAGCTTTTCGCACATTTCGCGGCCGCGCTTTTCCGCCGCCATCCGGTGCACCATCATCGACAGCGCGTCCACCGGCTCGCCGTTGACGAGGATCGACATCTTCACGAGGTTGCCTTCCTTGTGCTCGGTGATCTGGTAGTCGAAGGAGGCGTATCCCTTGGAGATCGACTTCAGCCGATCGTAGAAATCGAACACGACTTCGTTCAGCGGCAGGTCATAGGTGAGCATCGCGCGGGTGCCGACATAGGTCAGCTCGATCTGGATGCCGCGACGGTCCTGGCAGAGCTTCAGGATGCCGCCGAGATATTCGTCGGGCGTCAGGATCGTCGCGCGGATCCACGGCTCGTGGATTTCCGCGATCTTGACCACGTCCGGCATGTCGGCAGGGTTGTGAAGCTCGCGCTCCGAGCCATCGGTCATAAACAGCTTGTAGACGACCGAGGGTGCCGTCGCGATCAGATCGAGATCGAATTCGCGCTCCAGACGCTCCTGGATGATTTCGAGATGCAGGAGTCCGAGGAAGCCGCAGCGGAAACCGAAGCCGAGCGCGGCGGAGGATTCCATTTCGAAGGAGAAGGAGGCGTCGTTGAGGCGCAGCTTGCCCATGGCCGAGCGCAGGTCCTCGAAGTCGGCGGCGTCGACCGGGAAGAGGCCGCAGAACACGACCGGCTGGGCCGGCTTGAAGCCGGGCAGCGCCTTGGCCGTCGGCCGCTTGTCCTCGGTGATCGTATCGCCGACGCGGGTGTCCGCCACTTCCTTGATAGAAGCCGTGATGAACCCGATTTCGCCGGGGCCGAGCGCCTCCATGGCAACCATCTTCGGCGTCAGCACGCCGACGCGCTCCACCTGGTACTTCGCATCCGTCCCCATCATGCGGATGGTCATGCCCTTTTTCAGCGTTCCGTCGATGACGCGCACCAGAACCATGACGCCGAGATAAGCGTCGTACCAGCTGTCGACGAGCAGCGCCTTCAAGGGCGCGGCGTCGCCGCCCTCGCTCTTCGGGGCGGGCAGCCTATGGACGATCGCCTCCAGCACATCCGGAATGCCGAGGCCGGTCTTGGCGGAGATCAGCACGGCGTCGGAGGCGTCGATGCCGATCACTTCCTCGATCTGCTCTTTGATCCGCTCCGGCTCGGCCGCAGGCAGGTCGATCTTGTTCAGAACAGTGACGAGCTCGTGATTGTTGTCGATCGCCTGGTAGACATTGGCGAGCGTCTGGGCTTCGACGCCTTGGCTGGCGTCGACGACGAGCAGCGAACCTTCGCAGGCTGAAAGCGAGCGCGAGACCTCGTAGGCGAAGTCGACGTGGCCGGGCGTGTCGATGAGGTTCAGCACATAGGTCTCGCCGTCGTTCGCCTTGTAGTGCAGGCGCACGGTCTGGGCCTTGATGGTGATGCCGCGCTCGCGCTCGATGTCCATGCTGTCCAGGACCTGCTCGGACATTTCTCGTTCGGCGAGGCCGCCGGTCGACTGGATCAGCCGGTCGGCAAGCGTCGATTTGCCGTGATCGATATGCGCCACGATCGAGAAGTTGCGGATATGCGACAGGGGCGTCTTGGAAGATGGTGTGCTCATGGGCCGCATATAGCAGCGCGATCAGGCGGCGCAAAGCGGGAAATGAAGGCTTCGTTCACTATAAATCCGGGCGTCTGACCGGCCGTTCCGCTCGCGCTTCCGTCTCGGCGAGTGCCGCGGCATTCGGCACCTGGGCGCTTTTGAATTCGAAGCTGTCGCAGTGCTCGGGCGGGACGCGTTCGCGAGAGCGGAGGCGAACGAGCACGAAAAGGGCGTAGAGGAGCGCCACCGTCATCGTCGCATAGATGAAGGTCCGTTGGCCGAAGGCCGGCGTCAGCAAGGTCACGAGCATCGGAACGAGGGTCGCCGCTGCCGACCAGGCGACCAGCATGGTGCTGGCGAGCGGCACGAAATCTGCCGGATCGGTGCGATCGTTGGCATGCGCATTGGCGATCGAATAGACCGTCTCGACCGCCCCCGCGAACATCGCGAAAACCAGCATGAGCAGGAGCAGGTTGTCGAAGGAGGCGGCGAGCGCAGCGATGCCCGCGGCGATGACGAGCATACAGGTGGCGATGAGGACGATCCGGCGGTCGGTGCGGTCTGAAAGGGCGCCCATCGGATACTGGATGAAGAGCAGGCCGAACTGCATGACGAACATCAATGCCGCTACGTCTTTCTGACTGACGGAATTGGCGGCGGCATAGATCGGCGTAAAGCCCTGCACCAGCATGGAGAGGCCGCCGGATGCAAGCACGCCGATGAAGGCAACCGGAGAAATCCGCCAGACCATGGGAATGTCGATGCTGACCCGGGCAGGGGCGGGCGGCGTGGGCAGGCGCGTGAGGCCGATCGGCAGGATGGCGACCGCGGTGAAGAAGATCGTGACGATCGGGGCGAGATTGCCCTCGACCGGGATTTGCCCGAAGAGCCAGGCGCCGGCGCCGAGCCCGATGACATAGGCCATGTAGAAGAGCGCCATCGCCCGGCCGCGCCAGTGGTTCTCGCTGGCATGGTTGAGCCAGCTCTGCGTGATGATGAAATTCATGTTGGCGGCAATGCCGTAGAGGCCGCGTGCGACGACCCAAAGCAGCGGGTGGACGCCGAGGCTGATCGTCAGCGCCGCGAGAATGACCAGCGCCATCGAGCAGGAAAAGGCGCGGGCGTGGCCGACGCGGCGAATGAGCGAGCCGCCCATGAGGCAGCCGATCAGCCCGCCGAAGGCAATCGCCGTCACGGCGGCTCCCGGGACCCAATCCGGCGCCGCCGAGCGCGTCAGCACGAAGGGCACATAGGCGAGCATCATGCCGTTGCCGACCGCGACCGATGTCATGGAGGCGACTATGCTCGCGATCGACAGCAGCGACGAAGGAGATCGATGCATCTGCCTGTCCTTCTGCCGATCGTATGAAGCTGATCTAAATTATTGAAGTTGAATGTGTTTTAAGAATCGGCGCAGAGTCCGGACGATAAAGCAGGACGCGGACCGGCGCTGTCGTCAAAGCGGCATGCGTGAATTTATTTCTCGCTTCGATCATCTTGACTCCATTATATGAGAAATGCACTCTCAGATAATGGAAAAAGTACTCGCCCCTCTCGAAGAGACCATCGGCATGCGGCTGCGCGAGCTGCGCATGGCGGGGGATCTGACGCTTGACGACCTGGCCGGCCGCTCCGGCGTCAGCCGCGCCATGATTTCGCGCATCGAGCGCGGCGAGGCGAGCCCGACGGCGCAGCTTCTGGCGAAGCTATGCAGCGCGTTGGGCACGACGCTTTCGGCGCTTTTTGCTTCCAAGAGGAGCGAAGCCTCGCCCTTGGCCCGGCGCGCGGAGCAGCGGCTGTGGCGCGATCCCGAAAGCGGCTACCTGCGCCGTTCCGTTTCACCCGAAGGCGTCGGTTCGCCGGTCGACATCGTCCAGGTCGAGTTTCCGCCCGGCGCCCGAGTGGTCTTCGAGCGACAGCCGATGGACCGCGGCATCACCCAGCACCTCTGGCTTTTTTCCGGTCGCCTCGAACTGACGATGGAAAGCGGACGGCAGCTCTTGGAGCCGGGCGACTGCCTCTTCATGGGGCTTGAAGAGGCCCACATCTTTTATAATCCCCACGAGGAACCGGCGCATTACGCCGTCATCCTCTGCCGCAACAAGGTCTGACATGCCCGACGCCGATATACGCGTGCTCACCGCAGAAGAAACCCTGGCCGCCCTGCCGGCTCTGGCCGAAATCCTCTCCGATTGCGTCGAAGGCGGCGCTTCGGTCGGCTTCATGCATCCCTTTTCGCCGCACGCCGCCGTTCAATTCTGGGAGGGCGTCGCCGCCGCCGTCGGGCGCGGCGAAACGGTTCTCCTCGCGGCCGAAGTCGATGGCCGGATGGCGGGCACCGTGCAGCTCGGCGTCGGCACCATGCCGAACCAGCCGCATCGCGCCGATGTCAGGAAACTGCTCGTCCACCGCGACGCCCGCGGTCTCGGCCTGTCGCGTTGCCTGATGGACGCAGCCGAGGCGGAAGCCCTCAGGCGCGGCAGAAGAGTCCTGGTCCTCGACACGGCGACCGGAGAGCCGGCCGAAGCGATCTACGAGCGCTTCGGCTGGACGCGCGCCGGTGTCGTTCCCGACTACGCGCTGATGCCGGACGGCCGCTATTGCGCGACGACGTTCTTCTACAAGTACCTTGCCATATAGGGCGGCTCGGATGGACCCGCCCGGCTGCCGTCGCAATCACGAAACGAAGAAGTGCGAGAGCCCCTGGCCGGCGGCGAAAGCGGCATAGCCGAGAACTGCGAAATAGACGGTGGTCGCGAACAGGAAGAAATAGCCGCCGGCCACCATCAGCCCGTCGCGTTGGATGATGCCGAGCGACAGGAGCAGGATGGCGATGCCGGGCAGCGTGTTCGACAGCGGAATCAGCCCGAGCGGAAACATGAGAAGCACGCCACCGGCCATGATCATCAACCCGTTGAAACGGTTCATCAGGGCGCCTTCGGTCAAAAAATTGACTCGCGGGCGCACATAGCGGTCGAGCTTCGAGACCAGTGCCGCACCTTTGCGGAGCGTCGGCACGAGCTTTTCCGTGTCGATCTCCCGATCGAGGATGCGCTTCGGCAGCCAGGGCATGCGGTTGAGGGTGATCGCGAGCGAAATGAGAATGATGGCCGCCCCGAAGACGGTGCTGACGCCCGGAATGGAAACAGGGATCAGGAACGGCAGGGTCAGCAGCGCGCAAAGAAGGAGGAAGCCCTGCTCGCCGATCTCGATCATCAGCTCGCGCAGCGTGATCGTATTGCCTCTGATCGAAGCGATCATGCCGGTGAGCGTGTCGCTGAGGCTGCGTTGCGAATCGCCGAACTCGACCGCCATGATTTTTTCCCTTCACGATTTGCGGGCGCTCCATGCGGCGCCCGCGGTTCGCATTCTTTACGCCGAACCGGGCCCGGCAGACCATAGCGCCAAGCGCGTGAACCTTCGGTTAGCGGGCCCTCTGGTCAGCAATATGGCGAGGTCCGGCAGAAATGGTGCACCGCAATACTCCCGATCGGGGAAAGTAGAAGGCCCCTTCATCTTCCTGCCGCAATCGATAGTATGAACCGATCCTGAGCACCAATGGGGACAATTGATTCGATGATCAAGAAATGCGCCATCCTGGCTGTCGTGGCCGTCTATCTTTCCGGATGCACCACCACCGATCCCTATACGGGAGAACAGAAGATGTCGAACACGGCCGGAGGCGCTTTGATCGGCGCGGGTCTCGGCGCTGCGACCGGTCTTCTGGTGGGCGGCAGTGCAGCGGGCCGGCGTGATGCCGCTCTTGTCGGCGCAGGCATCGGCGCTCTCGGCGGCGGCCTGGTCGGAAACTACATGGATCAGCAGGAATCGGAACTGCGGGCGCAGCTGCAGGGCACCGGCGTTTCGGTCACCCGCGCCGGCGATCGCATCATCCTGAACATGCCGTCGAACATCACCTTCGCGACCGACCGCGACCAGGTGATTCCGGCCTTCTACCCGACCCTCGACTCGGTTGCGATCGTGCTGCGCAAGTTCAACAAGACGCTGATCGACGTTGACGGTCACACCGACTCGACCGGCAGCGCCTCCTATAACCAGGGACTTTCGGAGCGGCGCGCGGCCTCGGTCGCCAACTATCTCGCCAGCCGTGGCGTCGACCAGCGGCGCATGTCGGCAGTGGGCTACGGCCTGGAGCGGCCGATTGCGTCGAACGCCACCGAGGTCGGCCGCGCCCAGAACCGCCGCGTCGAAATCTCGATCGCGCCGATCAAACAGGGCTGAACGGCTTCAACGTTATGGCGAAGGGCCGCGCGGATCGTCCGGGCGGCCCTTTCACGTTCCGATACGGCCTCACCCCTTCGGCGGATAGTCGTGCCTGTTCCCGCGGAAGTCGGTGACCGTGTAGCAGCCGCCGCCTTCCGCCTCGATCGCGCTGGCGCTGACGATGGCCTTGCCGTGGCCGCCCGGGATGTCGAGGATGTAGGCGGGTTGGCAAAGGCCCGAGACGCGTCCACGCAGCGAGGCGACGAGCGCCTGGCCCTCCTCGATGGACAGCCGGAAATGGCTGGTGCCGGGCGCAAGATCCGGATGGTGCAGGTAATAGGGCTTGATCCGCGTCTCGACGAAGGCGCGCATCAGCGCGGCGAGCACGTCCGGGTCGTCGTTGACGCCCTTCAGCAGCACCGACTGGCTCACCATGACGATGCCCGCATCGATCAGCCGCGCGGCGGCGGCGCGCGCCTCGGCGGTGAGTTCCCGCGGATGGTTGGCATGAAGCGCCACATAGGTCGCCTTGCCGCTGCTCCTCAAAGCGGCGATCAGCCCCGCATCCACCCGTTCGGGCTCGACCACCGGCACGCGCGTGTGGAAGCGCACGACCTTGACGTGCTCGATTTCTGCGAGCCGCACCATGATTTCGCCAAGCCGCCGGGGCGAGAGCACCAGCGGATCGCCGCCGGTCAGGATCACCTCCCAGATTTCCGGGCGCCCGGCGATATAGGCGAGCGCCGCATCGAGTTCCGCGGGCGTGAGCGTGCCGAGACCCTCGGGGCCGACCATTTCGCGGCGGAAGCAGAAGCGGCAGTAGACCGGGCAGACATGAACCGCCTTCAGGAGCACCCGGTCCGGATAACGGTGGACGATGCCGGCAACCGGGCTGTGCGTGCCGTCGCCGATCGGATCGGCACGCTCTTCCGGCATGAGCGTGAGTTCGGCCATGTCGGGCACGAACTGCCGCGCAATCGGGTCGTTCGGATCGTCCCGGTTCACAAGGCGCGCGATTGCCGGGCTGATGGCTACGGCGTAGCGGGACGCGACACGGGAAATCGCCTCTTCCTGCTCTGGCCCAACGAGACCGGCGTCGGCGAGCTCACGCGCTGTTCTGATGGCGCGTTCCGCGGTCATGGCCTGGCCTCCGCGACCGGGGCCCAAAGAACCTGGTCGATGCGGGATGCGCCCGTTGCCAGCATGACCAGACGGTCGAAGCCGAGCGCGATGCCGCTCGCCTCGGGCATGCCGCCGAGCGCCGCGAGGAAATCCTCGTCGATCGGGTAGGTTTCGCCGTAGACCCGCGCCTTTTCAGCCATTTCCAGCTCGAACCGGCGGCGCTGCTCGGCGGCATCGGTCAATTCGCCGAAGGCATTTGCGAGTTCGACGCCGCAGGCATAGAGCTCGAAACGCTCTGCCACGCGAGGGTCGCCGGCTGCAGGCCGGGCAAGTGCGGCCTCGGCGACCGGATATTCGTCGAGAATCGTGGCGCGCCCGAAGCCGAGATTGGGCTCGACCCTTTCGACGAGCACGCGGCTGAAGAGATCGGCCCAGCTATCGTCTCCGGCGACACGCAGGCCCACCTCCCGCATGGCCGCCGCGAGGCTGTCGCGGTCGGTGGAGCCGTCTTCCAGGATCGAGGCGAGAAGGTCGATCCCCGCGAAGCGCGCGAAGGCCTCGGCGACCGAGAGCCGCTCCGGCTCGGCGAAGGGATCGCACGCTCTTCCCTGATAGACGAGGGACCGCGCGGCGACTGTCTCGGCGGCGAGCGCGAGAATTCCGGCGCAGTCATGCATCAGCGTCTCGTAGCTCTCCTCGGCGCGGTACCATTCGAGCATGGTGAATTCCGGATGATGCAGCGGGCCGCGCTCGCGGTTGCGGTAGACATGGGCGAAACAGGCGATGCGCCGTTCGCCGGCGGCAATGAGCTTCTTGCAGGCGAATTCGGGAGAGGTGTGGAGATAGAGCGGCTGGACGGAGCCGTCGAGCCCAAGCGCCTGGGTCGCAAAGGCATGCAGATGCGCCTCGTTGCCCGGCGACACCTGCAGCGCTGCCGTGTCGACCTCGACGAAGCTGCGTTCGTCGAAGAACCGGCGGAGCGCCGACTGGATGCGATTGCGCCCGATCAGGAAGGGGCGCCGGTCGGCATGGACATCGGGTGTCCACCAGGGAGAAGCATGCGGCATGGTCGGTTCGGTCCAGGCTTTCTTCCGCGCGAATGCCCGCTCAGGCTGGCTATTTGCGCGAAATTAGGATAGTGGCGGCGCGAAAACTGAATTTTCGCGTCCCTTCCGGGCCGATCTCCGGCCCGCTCGTGTCGCTGATACCTCTGTTACAAGGAAGACTAATGGTCAAGGTCATCGCTTCTTCGGTCCGCAAGGGCAACGTTCTCGACGTCGACGGCAAGCTTTATGTCGTGCTCACCGCGCAGAACTTCCATCCGGGCAAGGGCACGCCGGTCACGCAGGTCGACATGCGCCGCATCTCCGACGGCGTGAAGGTCTCCGAGCGCTACCGCACGACCGAGCAGGTCGAGCGCGCCTTCGTCGAAGACCGCGAGCACACCTTCCTTTATGAAGATGGCGAAGGCTTCCACTTCATGAACCCGGAAAGCTACGACCAGCTCGTCATGAGCTCCGAAGACATCGGCGACTTGAAGGCCTATCTTCAGGAAGGCATGGCCGTGATGCTGTCGATCCACGAAGGCATTGCCATCGCCATCGACCTGCCGCGCCACGTCACTCTCGAAATCACCGAGACGGAGCCGGTCGTCAAGGGCCAGACGGCCTCCTCCTCCTACAAGCCCGCCGTGCTTTCGAACGGGGTTCGTACCCTGGTGCCGCCGCACATCCAGGCCGGCACCCGCGTCGTCATTGCGACGGAAGACGGGTCCTATGTCGAGCGCGCCAAGGACTGATCTGTCCTGACGGAGATCGAAACGGGGACGGTAGTCGATGACTGCCGTCCCCGTTCTCGTTTCACCGTTCAATTGAAGCGGCGAAACGCTCGAAGCCTGTGAAACCGAGCGCTTCCGCACGGAAAACCGTTACACATTTTTTCTGGAAGTGCTTAGGATGCCGCCCTCCGGATCGGGATGAGAGGCGCGGCACTGCATGTTTCCATTATCGCATATGATGAAGTCGTTCATTCGCAAGGGGACGCTCACGGTAATCGATGCCGACGGCAAGCGGCACGTCTTTGCCGGCGAGCCGGGGCCGAGCGTGACGATGCGGCTCACCGACAAGCGGCTCTATCGCAGCCTCGTCTTCAATGCCGAGCTCGCCGCCGGCGAAGCCTATATGAACGGGACCATGCGGTTCGAGGAAGGCTCGACGCTGCGGGACTTCCTGACGCTCTTTTCGATCAACCGCCTGTCACTCGGCTCCTATCCTATTCAGAAGCTGCTACGGGCGGTGAAGATGCGCTTTCGCAAGCGCCAGCAGGCCAACCCCAAGGGCAAGGCGCAGCAGAACGTCGCGCATCATTACGATCTCGGCAATGATTTCTACAAGCTCTTCCTCGACGAAAACATGCTCTATTCCTGCGCCTATTTCCGCGAGCCGCACGAGACTTTGGAGACTGCGCAACGAAATAAGCTGAGGCTGCTTGCGGCAAAGCTCTGTCTGAAGCCGGGCATGAGGGTACTCGACATCGGCTGCGGCTGGGGAGATCTCGCCCTCTATCTCGCCTCGCTCGAAGACGTCGAGGTGCTGGGTGTGACCCTTTCCAAGGAACAGCAGGCGCTCGCCTCCGAGCGGGCACGTGCGGCCGGAATGGCGGACCGCGTGCGCTTCGAACTCAAGGACTACCGCGACGTCGAGGGGCCGTTCGACCGGATCGTTTCGGTCGGCATGTTCGAGCATGTCGGCGTCCATCACTATGACGAGTTCTTCAAGAAACTGAATGCGTTGATGCCGGATGACGGGCTGGCCGTGCTCCATTCGATCGGCCATATGAGCCCGCCCGGCATGGCGAGCGCCTGGCTCCGCAAATACATCTTCCCCGGCGCCTATTCCCCGGCATTGTCGGAGGTCTTCGAGGTGGTCGAACGCAACAGCCTTTGGGTGACCGATCTCGAATTCCTGCGCGTGCATTATGCTACGACGCTCGCCCATTGGGGCGCGCGTTTCGACGAGAATCGCGACAAGGTGGTGGCGATGTACGACGAGCGCTTCGCCCGCATGTGGGAGTTCTACCTGATCAGCGCGGAAATGATGTTCCGCACCGGCAGCCAGCTCGTCTTCCATATGCAGCTGTCGCGATCACGCGACGCGGCGCCGATCGTTCGTGATTACATCACCGATCTGCAGCGCACCTATATCGAGAAGGAAAAGGCGCTCGATCTGGCGGTCTGACTCAACCCCAGGGTTGCCCCTTCCAATCCCTCCCCCCAAGGGGAGGGGGCGAGTGCGCGCCGCGAAGAAGGACGCGTTGCCGCCGATCCGCCGCCTTGACGCCTCACGCATCGACGCCTATTTAGAATTATTCTAAAGAAGGTCTTGCGATGCTCTCCCGGCTTTTCTCCCGTTACAAACGTCCGTTCCTGTCCTTGAGCGAACAGGAAATCCTTGCCCTCGCCATATCCTCGGAAGAGGACGATGGACGGATCTATCTCGCCTATGCCGACGCTCTGCGCCAAAAATATCCCCATTCCGCAAGGGTCTTCGAGGAAATGGCGGAGGAGGAGAGCCACCACCGCCAGGCCTTGATCGACCTGCACGTCGCCCGTTTCGGCAACCGCATCCCGCTCGTTCGGCGCGAACACGTGCGCGATTTTCCGGAGCGCAAGCCCGATTGGCTGATCGCCGAGATGCCGATCGAAAAGGCGCGCGCCGAAGCCGAGGCGATGGAGGAGGCGGCGCACCGGTTTTACGTCGAGGCTGCGGCGCGCACGCGGGACGCGGCGACGCGCAAGCTCTTGGGCGATCTGGCGATTGCCGAGAAGTCGCATGAATCGCTCGCCCGCCGGCTCGGTGAGGAGCATACGCCGGTGGACGTGCGCGACGAGGAAGATGAGACCTCACGCCGCCAGTTCATACTCACCTATGTGCAGCCGGGCCTCGCGGGACTGATGGATGGCTCCGTTTCGACGCTCGCGCCGATCTTCGCCGCAGCCTTCGCCACGCAGGATACGTGGCAGACCTTTCTCGTCGGTCTCTCGGCCTCCGTCGGCGCAGGCATATCGATGGGTTTCACCGAGGCGGCGCATGATGACGGCAAGCTTTCCGGCCGCGGCTCGCCGGTCAAGCGCGGGCTTGCCTCGGGCATCATGACGGCACTCGGCGGTCTCGGCCACGCTCTGCCCTATCTCATTCCGCATTTCTGGACCGCGACAATGACGGCGGCGGCAATCGTCTTCTTCGAACTATGGGCAATCGCCTTCATCCAGAATCGCTATATGGAAACGCCCTTCCTGAGGGCCGCCTTCCAGGTGGTGCTCGGTGGCGGCCTGGTTCTTGCCGCCGGCATCGTCATCGGGAATGCTTAGAGCATTTCAATGTTTCGTAGAAACACTGAAGCGCTCTACCCATTTGAACCAACGCACTTCCGGACGGAAACCCGTTAGACACTTTTCCTGGAAGTGCTCTGGAGTCGTGCTCGTTACAGCGAGCAGCAGCGCCGCGCCTGCGGCGCGGGGATGGGCTCTTTCAGCCCAAGGACCTGGTCTTGGTGGATTCCTGTGACGAGCACAGGCGGGAGGAGTTTTGACGACGCGTACGCGTTACTTCAACGCCCGCTTTGGTATCTGAGGATTTCACCGACACGCGTAAAAAAGGCCGCAGGATGCGGCCTTTTTGAAAGGAACCGTTCGACGGGATCAGTTTCCGACGGAACCGACGAGCACTTCCCCGCCATTGTCGATGGTGACCCAACGGCCGCTGTGGGTCGTCGCCTGCCGCTTGAGGAAGCGGTAGGGCGTGTGCGTCCACAGCTTCACCCCATCGTCGAGATTGTCGAGAACGAAGTCGCCCTGCGCTGTGCGTACCGTCAGCACCGCATGGCCCTCGCCATCCGGCTTGCGCACCACCGTCATCAGCAGGTTGCCGGCGGAGAAGCCCTTCTGCATGAGGCGTCTGCGCTTTTCGAGCGCGAAGTCCTCGCAATCGCCCTGTCTCCGCGGGTAGGACCACACCTCGTCCCGGCCGGTAAGCTCGATGTCTGTTACCGGCGCGATCTGCCGGTTGACGGAAGCGTTGACCTGGCGAATGGCAGCCCAGCCGCCGGCGGTGACACGCGGCGGCACCGTCGCCTTCGAACGGACGCTGCACTCGCCCCTGTGCTTCTGACAGAACTCGTAATGCCCGATCGGCTGCGAGGTCACCGCGCCGGTCTGCATCCAGGGAGTAGCTCCCGCCTGTGCGGGAATTGCCGTGTTCGTGGAAATGAAAAGCGCACACAGCGCCGCGAAACTTGCCTTAACCCCGGTCCAAGACTGCATACAGATCCCCTGCAACGCGCCCGCATCCGTACCTTCCGGATCGATCCGCGCAATCAAAAGTTGTCGACAGCTTTATTAGGAATTTCCCCTGCGCTGCTCTAATCGTTAATAAAGAGTTAATATACTCCGCTTGTCGGAGTCAATCGCCTGATTCGGACTAGTCCGTTTTATGGTTAAGGCTCGCGGCAGACGGACGCAGAAGCCCGCCAGCGCAGGGGTTTGGCCGTACCTTGCGAAGCAATATCAGGGAATTTTGATTAGGCCGGATGGACTAGTCGTGCGCTCAGGCCTTGGTCAGCATGGCGTCGATCGCCTGTTTCAATTTGGCAACGTCCTCCTCGCGGGACAACCGGTGGTCGCCATCGCGGATCAGGGTCATGACGACGTCGTCAGCCGGCATGTGCTCCATCAGTTTGAGGGCATGCGTGTAGGGGACGTCCGGATCGCGCATGCCCTGGAGAATGTGCACCGGGCAGCCGGTTTCGATCGGCCCTTTCATGACGAGGTTGTTGCGGCCATCCTCGATCAGCGCGCGGGTGAAAACATTGGGTTCGGGGCTGTATTCCGATGGCTCTTCGAAATAACCCCGTTCGGCGAGCGCGGTCCTTTCGGCATCGGTAAGATTGGGCTCGATGAGCTCGGCGGTGAAGTCGGGGGCCGGGGCGATCAGCACGAGGCCGCAGAGGCGGGCGACCCCACCCTCCCCAAGGTGGGCGCGGCTTTTGAGCTTCTCGGCAAGGCGCAGCGCGACCCAGGCACCCATGGAGGAACCGATCAGGATCATGCGCGCCGTCGCGGCGTGATCGATCACGGCGAGACTCTCCTCGACCCAGCGCGAGATCGTACCATCCCTGTAGTCGCCGTCCGACGCGCCGTGGCCCGAATAGTCGAAGCGAATGCAGTCGGTGCCGGCCTCGCGCGCGTGCCGCTCGACCTCCACCGCCTTCGTTCCGGTCATATCGGATCGGTAGCCGCCGAGCCAGACGAGCGCCGGATGGCCTGGATGCTGCCGGTCTTTCAATTGGACATCCGACGGATTTCCGGCGCGGAAGATACGCATGGCGATGCTTCTGGCCGCATCTCCCGTTCCCACTTCGATCCGTGTGATCTCGGTTTCAGCCGGCGTGGTCGACATCGAGTAACTCCCTGAAGGCCTGATAATGACGGATTTCCTTCTAAAACAGATTCTTTCGGGCATCGACAGAGGATGATTTTCATTGCGGGCCATGCTATTGACTCTGGAGCCGCAATTCACACATTGCCGTCAGTGACTGTTTCAAGCGCTTCTGTTTGAGATCGCGCTGACCGTTTGACCGAATATTTACTATCAATAGCTCGAGGAGAGTACGACCATTCGCAGACCCTTCAAAGCGGACGCTCCAGTCAAGGAAGGACCGCGCGCAAACAAGGAAATCCGGGTCCCCCGGGTTCAGCTTATCGATGCCGAAGGCCAGAACTTGGGCAGCATTCCGATCGACCAGGCGCTCCGCATGGCGGACGAGGCCGGTCTCGACCTCGTAGAGATCGCACCGAACTCCGATCCGCCGGTGTGCAAGATCCTCGACCTCGGCAAGCTGAAATACGCGAACCAGAAGAAAGCCGCCGAGGCGCGCAAGAAGCAGAAGATCGTCGAGATCAAGGAAATCAAGATGCGCCCCAACATCGACACCCATGATTATGAGGTGAAGATGAAGGCCATGAACCGCTTCTTCGAGGAAGGCGACAAGGTCAAGGTGACGCTGAAGTTCCGCGGCCGCGAAATGGCCCACCAGGAACTCGGCATGAAACTTCTGATGCAGGTCAAGGACGACACCCAGGAAATCGCCAAGGTGGAAGCCGAACCCAAGCTCGAAGGCCGCCAGATGATGATGGTTCTTGCGCCGAAGTGATCGGCGGAGCCTGACAGACCAGACACGCTTGGTGAAGCCGCCCCGGGAGGAGTTCGTGGGGCGGCTTTCCTTTTTGGGAAAGCTTACGCGAGCGACCTCCGGACCGCTTGCCTTTTCCAGGATGTGCGGTTATAAGCCCCCGTCCGAACGGTCCGGCAGGGCATGCCGTGGCCGTTCTTAACGCTGGAAATGGGCTTCGTCTGCCTGTTTCGCATATCAAGAACAATGGAGTAGCAAAATGCCCAAGATGAAGACGAAATCGTCTGCCAAAAAGCGGTTCAAAATCACCGCAACCGGCAAAGTTCGAGCTGCTGCTGCTGGCAAGCGCCACGGCATGATCAAGCGGTCCAACAAGTTCATTCGCGACGCGCGCGGAACCATGGTTCTCGCTGAGCCCGATGGCAAGAAGGTCGTCAAGAACTACCTGCCTAACGGTCTTTAAGACGTCTGGCGATTTGGATTTTAAGGAGATCATGACATGGCACGTGTAAAACGCGGCGTAACCTCCCACGCCAAGCACAAGAAGACGCTCAAGGCCGCCAAGGGCTTCTACGGCCGCCGCAAGAACACCATCCGCGCCGCCAAGGCAGCGGTGGATCGTTCCAAGCAGTTTGCTTACCGCGACCGCAAGGTCAACAAGCGCAATTTCCGCGCGCTCTGGATCCAGCGCATCAACGCTGCCGTCCGCGAGTTCGGCCTTACCTACGGCCGCTTCATCGACGGTCTGAACAAGGCCGGTATCGAAGTCGATCGCAAGGTTCTGTCCGACATGGCAATCCATGAGCCGGCAGCATTCGGCGCCCTGGTCGAAGCTTCCAAGAAGGCGCTCGCCTATCTCAAGGAAGCCGGCACGGCAAACGAGTTTGAAAGCGCTGTCCGTTAAGCCAGCGTTTTCCCAAGACCGTTTCTGAAATTGTTGGGAAACCCGCGCTGGCAGGGCTGGCGCGGGTTTTTCTTGTTCGGCTCGCGGGGCGATCCTAGCGCCGAAGTGTCGAACCGATACACGAACCGCATCGAGGCAGGACAGAATGAGCGAACTGGAAACATTGGAACGGACCTTGCTGGCGGAAATCGACGCCGCCGCCGACGAGGGTGCGATCGAGGCGGTGCGCGTCGGCGCGCTCGGCAAGAAGGGATCGATCTCGGAACTGCTGAAGACGCTCGGTTCGATGAGCCCGGAGGAGCGCCAGACCCGCGGCGCGCGCATCAATGCGCTGAAGAACACGGTGACGGAGGCGATCTCCGCCCGCAAGACGGCGCTCAAGGACGCGGCGATCGCCGAACGGCTGGCGCGCGAGACGGTGGACATCAGCCTGCCCGTCCGCTCCTCGCCGGCCGAGCGCGGCCGCATCCATCCGATCAGCCAGATCGTGGACGAGATCACCGCGATCTTCGGCGACATGGGTTTCTCGATTGCCGAGGGGCCGGATATCGAGACGGACTACTACAACTTCACGGCCCTGAACTTCCCCGAAGGTCATCCGGCCCGCGAGATGCACGACACCTTCTTCTTCGCGCCCGACGAGAAGGGTGAGCGCAAGGTGCTGCGCACGCACACCTCGCCGGTGCAGATACGCACGATGGAGGCCGGGCAGCCGCCGATCCGCATCATCATTCCGGGCAAGACCTACCGCCAGGATTCCGACGCGACCCACTCGCCGATGTTTCATCAGGTGGAAGGTCTCGTCATCGACAGGACGGCGAATGTCGCCAATATGCGTTGGGTGCTCGAGGAATTCTGCAAGGCCTTCTTCGAGGTCGATCAGGTGACGATGCGCTTCCGCCCGTCCTTCTTCCCGTTCACGGAACCCTCCTTCGAGGTCGACATCCAGTGCGACCGCTCCGGCCCGATCGTCAAGTTCGGCGAGGGCAAGGACTGGATGGAGATTCTCGGCTGCGGCATGGTGCATCCGAACGTGCTCAGGGCCGGCGGCCTCGATCCGGACGAATATCAAGGCTTCGCCTGGGGCATGGGCCTCGATCGCATCGCCATGCTGAAATACGGCATGCCCGACCTGCGCGACTTCTTCAATGCCGATGTCCGCTGGATGACCCATTACGGCTTCCGCCCGCTCGACATGCCGACGCTCTTCGGCGGCCTCTCGGCGTGACCCGCGCAGAAAATCAAGGACACAGGTGACATCATGAAGTTCACGCTCTCCTGGCTGAAGGACCATCTGGAAACCGACGCCTCGCTCGAGGAAATCTGCGCCCGCCTGACGATGATCGGGCTGGAAGTCGAGGATGTCGACGACAAGGCGGCGTTCAAGCCCTTCGTCATCGCCAGGGTGATCTCCGCCGAGCAGCACCCGAATGCGGACAAGCTCAGAGTGCTGATGGTCGACACCGGCTCCGGCGAGCCGGTGCAGGTCGTCTGCGGCGCGCCGAACGCGCGCAAGGGCCTCGTCGGTGCCTTTGCCGCGCCCGGCACCCATGTGCCCGGCATCGGCGTGACGCTCTCCGTCGGCAACATCCGTGGCGTCGAAAGCCGCGGCATGATGTGCTCGGAAAAGGAGCTGGAGATCTCCGACGACCACACCGGCATCATCGATCTGCCCGAGAACGCGCCGGTCGGCACCAGCTATGCGACCTATGCCGGCCTCGACGACCCGGTCATCGAGATAAACCTGACCCCGAACCGGCCGGATTGCACCAGCGTCCACGGCATCGCCCGCGATCTCGCGGCATCCGGTCTCGGCACCTTGAAGACGCGACCGGCGCCGTCCTTCGCCGTGGAAGGCGAGACGCCCGTCAAGGTCCGCCTCGATCTCGGCGAGGACAGGCATCTCTGCCCCGGCTTCGCGCTTCGCCTCGTGCGCGGCGTGAAGAACGGCCCGAGCCCCGCCTGGATGCGCCAGCGGCTGACTGCCATCGGCCTCCGCCCGATCAACGCGCTGGTCGATATCACCAATTACCTGACCTTCGACCAGGGCCGGCCGCTGCATGTCTTCGACGCGGCGAAGGTCGAGGGCAACCTGACGGTCCGCCGTGCCAGGGAAGGCGAAAAGGTGCTGGCGCTCGACACGCGCGAATATACGCTGTCGCCCGCCAATGTGGTGATCGCCGACGAAGAAGGCGTCGAGTCGATCGGCGGCATCATGGGCGGCGAGCATTCCGGCTGTGACGAGGCGACGACCGACGTGCTGATCGAATCGGCGCTCTGGGATCCGATGAACATCGCCAAGACCGGCCGCACGCTCGGCATCATCACCGATGCGCGCTACCGCTTCGAGCGCGGCGTCGATCCGGAATACATGGCGCCTGGCCTCGAACGGGCGACCGAACTGGTGCTGGAGCTCTGCGGTGGTACCGCGGCCAAGATGGACGTCGTCGGTTATGAGGGCCACGAGCCCAAGTCCCTCGATTTCCCGGTCTCAGAGGTCAAGCGCCTGACCGGCCTCGAGGTCTCCTCCGACGAGAGCATTTCCATCCTCAGGAAGCTCGGCTTCGGCGTCGAGGGCTCCGGCGAACGCCTGACGGTAACCGTCCCTTCCTGGCGGCCGGACATCGACGGCAAGGCGGACCTCGTAGAGGAGGTCATGCGCATCCATGGCGTCGACAACATCGTCGCCGCGCCGCTTGCAAGCCACAATGCCGTCAACGGCAAGATCCTGACGGTGCTGCAGATCCGCACGCGCCAGGCGCGGCGTGCGCTCGCAAGCCGCGGCATGCTTGAAGCCGTCACCTGGTCCTTCATCCCGGAAGAGCATGCAAAACTCTTCGGCGGCGGCCGGCCGGAACTGAAGCTGGCCAATCCGATCGCCGCCGACATGTCGGACATGCGGCCGTCGCTCCTGCCGGGCCTCCTGGCCGCGGCGCAGCGCAATGCCGACAAGGGCTACGGCGATGTCGCGATCTTCGAGGTTTCCGGCATCTATGAGGGCGACACGCCCGAGGCGCAGCGCCGCGTCGCCGGCGGCATCCGCCGCGGCACCGCATCGCTCAACGGCACCGGCCGGTCGTGGTCGAACGCCGTAAAGGGCGGCGGCAAGCCGGTCGATGTTTTCGACGCGAAGGCCGATGCCATCGCCGTGCTCGAGGCCTGCGGCGTGCCGATGGCCAATGTCCAGTTCGAAGCCGGCGGTCCCGCCTGGTATCATCCCGGCCGCTCGGCAACGATCAAGCTGGGCCCGAAGATCGTGCTCGGCGCTTTCGGGGAGTTCCACCCGAAGACCTTGGACGCCCTCGACGTCTCCGGGCCGCTTTCAGGCTTCGAGATCTATATCGATGCCATGCCGGAGCCGAAGAAGAAGGCGACCCGCACCAAGCCGGCACTGGAGCTTTCGCCCTTCCATGCAGTCAAACGCGACTTCGCCTTCGTCGTAGACAAGGCGGTCGAGGCCGCTGCGATCGTCAGGGCCGCGTCCGCCGCCGACCGCAAACTGGTTGCGGCCGTCAACGTCTTCGACGTCTTCGAAGGCGCATCTCTCGGCGAGGGCAGGAAGTCGGTAGCGATCGAGGTAACGATCCAGCCGGTAGAGCGCACGCTGACCGATGAGGATTTCGAGGCGCTGACCTCGCGCATCGTCGCCAACGTGGCAAAGAGCACCGGGGGCGTGCTGCGCGCTTGATGAATAGGTGAGGGGGAGCCGGTTTGGTTTCCTCATTCCTGTGCTCGTCACAGGAATCCAGCCAGACCAAGTCCTTGGGCTGAACGAACGCTTCCCGCGCCGCAGACGCGGCGCTGCTCTCATCCCTGTGACGGGCGCAGGGATGAGGAAAAAGCAGAGATTGCAATCCTCCGAAAAGTCCTGCAGCGCCGCCGCGTCTTATGAGACGCGCAACTAGCCATGCCGGTGCCAGACCTTGTTGACGATCAGCCATCGCCCGTCGACCTTCAGCAAGGACAGGTAATCGGAATAGCGCGCGCCGGCGAATTCATCGATCACCTTCACGCTGGCGACGTCGCCGGTGATGTGGACCATCTCCACTTCCATGAGCGGCTGCGTATCCGGGGACGCCGCGCCCTCCCTCACGATAGAGGCGATGAAGGCGTCGCGTGTCTGCCACTCGACGGCTCCTCCTGAGTTGCCGACGATCGATGCGCTCGGATGGAAGGCCTTGCGCAAGGCTCCCTCGTTGGCGAAGGCCATGCCGTCGACATAAAGATGGACGACCGCGCTGATGGCCTGCTCTTCGGACATGGTTTTTTCCTCCTTTCCGGAGCGGTGACAGACGCGGCTATCCGCCCGGCAGGCCGCTCCTGTTCCCACGAAGGCGGACATCTTCTCATAGGTAGGACATCGCAATGGAATTGCGATGCCCTCCAGGACTTCGACGCTGCCGGCCGGGTCTTCACCTGTTCGTCAGTGCCAGCGACGCATCGGTGTAGCGTTTTCCTGCGACCAGCGCTGGAGAGAGCGCTTCGCCGAGTTCGGCGCGTTCCCTGTCGGTGAGGACGATACCGGCGGCAGCCACGTTCTGCTCCAGATGCTCGATCCTGCGCGCGCCCGGGATCGGAACGATGTCATCTCCCTGGTTGACCACCCAGGCGAGTGCGAGTTGGGCGGCCGTCACGCCTCTTTCCGCGGCCAGCCTTTCGAGGGTTGCGACCAGCGCAGCGTTGGCCTCGAAGTTCTCCTGTTGGAAGCGCGGCAGCGACCGGCGAAAATCGTCGGCAGCGAGGTCTTCGACCTTGCGGATGGTGCCCGTCAGCATGCCACGCCCGAGCGGACTGTAGGGCACGAAGCCGATCCCCAGTTCGCGGCAGGTATCGAGCACCTCCTGTTCCGGGTCGCGCGACCAGAGCGAATACTCGCTTTGTATCGCTGCGATCGGATGCACGGCATGGGCACGGCGTATGGTGGCGGCGCTTGCCTCGGAAAGCCCGAGTGCGCGCACCTTGCCCTCCTTCACCAGTTCCGCCATCGCGCCGACGGTTTCCTCGATCGGCACGGCGGGATCGATGCGGTGCTGGTAATAGAGGTCGATGACGTCCGTTCCGAGTCGCTTGAGGGAGGCCTCGGCGACGGCTTTCGCATTTTCCGGCCGGCCGTCGACGCCTTTGACTGCCTCGGCGGCGGGTTTGTCGGGGTCGATGCGGAAACCGAACTTGGTGGCGATCACCACCTGGTCTCGCCGGTTCTTCAGCGCCTTGCCCAGGAGCTTCTCGTTCTCATAAGGCCCATAAACTTCCGCCGTATCGAAGAAGTCGACGCCGAGTTCGATGGCGCGGTGTAGCGTGCGGATCGATTGGCTCTCGTCGGCTTCGCCATAGGCGAAGCTCATGCCCATGCAGCCGAGGCCGACGGCCGAAACGGTGAGTTCATTGCCGAGCTTGCGGGTCTTCATTGGATTTCCTTTCGGGCTGAACGCGCGGCCTGCGGGGTGGCATACGGCGTTCGCGAAGAAGATGGAGAAGCATATCGCTGGACTGAGCCTTTCGGCACGCGCCCAACGACAAGGCGAAGATAGGTGCCGCACGGCCGGTTGAAAATCTCTGTCAATTCTCACGGGCTGTTCTATTATTTCGATCAATGAACCGCACACAGCTCTCCCAACTGGCCGTCCTTTCCGCCGTCGCCGCCCATGGCAGCTTCCGCGGAGCGGCGAAGGAACTCGGCATCGCGCCATCTGCCGTCAGCCACGCCGTGGGCAGTCTGGAAGCGAGCCTCGGCGTTCGTCTCCTCGCGCGCACGACGCGCAGCGTCGCTGCCACGGAAGAGGGAAAGCGCCTGCTGGAGCGGCTGCGGCCGGCGCTCGACGACATTGCCGAGGCGCTGCAGCGGGCGGCGGAGGCGCGCGATCGTCCGGCCGGAAAACTGCGCGTCACCGCCCCTCGTTTTGCAGCCGACCTCATTCTGGCGCCGCGCCTTGGCGACTTCCTCGGGCGCTATCCGGACATCGTCCTCGAAATCGCCAATGAGGACGGCTTCACCGATATTGTCGAGGAGGGGTATGACGCCGGCATCAGGCTCGGCGAGAGCCTGGAGGCCGATATGGTCGCGGTGAAGGTCGGGCCGGAGCTGAAAAGCGCGGTCGTCGCCGCACCGACCTATTTCGAGCGCTTCCAGCGGCCGCGGCACCCGCGCGATCTGGCGGGCCATCGCTGCATCCGCCGCCGCTTCTCCAACGGCACCTTATATCGCTGGGAGTTCGAGAAAGAGGGGGAGGAACTGACCGTTTCGGTGAACGGCCCGCTCATTCTGGGCGAGGACCGGCCGATCATCGAGGCTGCGATCGGCGGTGCGGGGCTCGCCTATCTCTTCGAGCCGCGCGTCAGCGGATATGTAGGTGAGGGCAAATTGGTCCGGGTGCTCGAGGACTGGTGCGCGCCCTATGCGGGCCCCTTCCTCTATTATCCGACCCGCCGGCTGATGCGTCCGGCGCTCCGGGCCTTCGTCGATTTCTTCCGCCACAGCGGGTGACGGCCGGCGGGGAGCGCCGGCCGTCGTGACGGCTTACGCGGCCTTCTTGTTCACTTGGGCCATCGCGAGTTTCGTCAGGTCCTCGTCGGTGACGACTTCTTCCTTCAAAGTCGCGTCGAGCAGCGATACCGCATCCTTGAGACCGATGGTCTTTGCCCAGGTCTTCAGGGTGCCGTAGCGTGAGATTTCATAATGCTCGACCGCTTGCGCGGCGGAGATGAGGCCCGCGTCGAGCGCGGCCGTGCCCTTGAATTCGTCCATGATCTCTTCGCCCTCGGCGACGATGCCCTCGATCGCCTCGCAGGTCTTGCCCTGCGGGCGCTTGCCGATCATTTCGAATACCTGCTGCAGCCGCTCCACATGGGTCTCGGTCTGCTCCTTGTGCTTCTCGAACGCGGCCTTTAGCTCAGGGGCCTGGGCTGCGCGCGCCATCTTCGGCAAAGCCTTCAGGATTTTCCGCTCGGCATAATAGATGTCCTTGAGCGTATCGTGGAACAGGTCGTCTAGCGTTTTTTCTTTGGCCATTTCGGGTTTCCTTCCTCGTCTGCTTCGTGTTGCCTTCGACCCGCAATCAACAGCAAAGGGCGAAGATTTGTTCCTCGCGACTGCAAAAAGCGCATGAGACGCGGGTCAAATTCGTCGCTTTCGCGAAGGGTGTCCGTTTCACTTCAGGCGGAAATCGGGTGGTTGCAGCGTGGCGCATCGGCAATGGTCCCGCCGTCAACGCAATCGGATGGAGAAGAATCATGTCGAGACTGGAAGGTAAGATCGCGATCGTCACCGGCGCAAGCTCGGGTATCGGCCGCGCCGCCGCGCTGCTCTTTGCGCGCGAGGCGGCAAAGGTCGTGGTCACCGCCCGCAACGAGAATGCGCTTGCGGAGCTTACCGACGAGATTGCCCGAGAGGGCGGCGAGGCGGCAGCGCTTGCCGGCGACGTGCGCGACGAAGCCCTGCATGAGGCGCTGGTCGAACTGGCGGTGCGCCGCTTCGGCGGGCTCGATACCGCCTTCAACAATGCCGGGGCGCTCGGTGCGATGGGAGAGATTTCGTCGCTCAGCGTCGAAGGCTGGCGCGAGACGCTCGATACCAATTTGACGAGCGCCTTCCTGGCAGTGAAGTATCAGGTTCCGGCAATCGCGGCGCGGGGCAGTGGTTCGCTCACCTTCACTTCGAGCTTCGTCGGCCACACGGCCGGCTTTGCCGGGGTCGCCCCCTATGCGGCGAGCAAGGCGGGACTGATCGGGCTGGTGCAGGCGCTGGCCGTCGAGCTTGGCGCGCGCGGCATCCGCGTGAACGCGCTGCTGCCCGGCGGCACCGACACGCCCGCCAATTTCGCGAACCTCCCGGGAGCGGCGCCCGAGACGCGCGGTTTCGTGGAAGGGCTGCACGCATTGAAGCGCATTGCGCGACCCGAGGAAATCGCCGAAGCGGCGCTTTATCTCGCCTCGGACGGTGCCAGCTTCGTGACCGGCGCGGCGCTGCTGGCCGACGGCGGCGCTTCGGTGGCGAAGGCGTGAGCGCAGAGCGTGAGCACAGCAACTGAAAGCAGGGAAGCATGAAGAAACCTGGGTCGATGAAATCGCTTGAAGACCTCGGGCGCGTACGCCTCTCGAAGAACTTTTTCCTGCGCGATTTCCTTCACTCCGAGATCGCGGAGTTCTACGGGATTCCGAATATCCCCGACGATCCGGAACTGGCGATCGAGGCCGGACGGAAACTGTGCGGCGAACTTCTGGAACCGCTCGAGGCGACCTTCGGTCGGCTGCACATCCGCTCGGGCTACCGAAACCGTGCCGTGAACGCCTTCGGCAACGCCAACAGGCTCAACTGCTCGACGAATGCGGCAACGGCCGCCGACCATATCTGGGACATGCGCGATGCGGAGGGCTGCATGGGGGCCACCGCCTGCATCGCCATTCCCTGGGTCTGGGACCGGGAACGTCACGAAGGCGGCTGGCAGAGCCTGGCCTGGTGGATTCACGACCACCTTCCCTACGCCTCGCTCTGCTTTTTTCCCAAGCTTTGGGCCTTCAACATCCAGTGGCACGAGAGGCCGCGCCGCAGGATCAGCAGCTACGCCGAGCCGCGCGGGCTGCTGACCAGGCCCGGCATGGCCAACCACGAGGGCAGCCATGCGCAACTTTACCCAGGATTTCCGAAGCTTGCGGCCGGGGGCGGGTCTTCCTGACGAGGGCAAATCCCCTCTATTCGCTCACTTCGTTCAGCCGTCTTATCGCCTCTTCCGGCAACGTCAATTCCGCCGATCTCACCAGACTTGCCAGCTGGTCGGCATTGGTGGCGCTGGCGATCGGTGCGGTGACGCCGTCGCGGGCGATGATCCAGGCCAGCGCGATCTCCGCCTGTTTCGCGCCGGTCTCCTCGGCGATTTCATCCAAGACGCCGAGAATCCGCATGCCGCGTCCGTCGAGATATTTTTCGACGCCGCCGCCGCGAGCGGAGCCTTCCAGATCCTTGTGTGAGCGGTACTTGCCGGAAAGAAAGCCTCTCGCAAGGCTGAAATAGGTGATGACGCCGATCTCCTCGGCGATGCAGAGATTGCGCAGCGGACCGTCATAGGAAGCGCGGTCGTAGAGATTGTATTCGGGCTGCAGCACGTCGTAGCGGGGCAGCCCCTTCGCCGCCGCGACGTCGAGAGCATCGCGCATCTGCTGCGCATCGAGATTCGATGCGCCGATCGCCCGCAGCTTGCCCTGGGAGAGAAGCGTATCGTAGGCGGCAAGCGTCTCTTCATAAGGTGTGTCGGGATCCGGCCAGTGGGAGAGATAGAGGTCGATATAATCGGTCTGCAGGCGTTTCAGCGATTCCTCGACTGCCTGCATGATCCAGCGCCGCGAGAGCCCCTTGCGGTCGGGTCCGAGGTCCGAACCGACCTTGGTGACGATGACGGCGCTATCGCGCGAGCGTCCGGTTTGCTTCAGCCATTTGCCGATGATCGTTTCCGACTCGCCGCCTCTGTTGCCCGGCGCCCAGGAGGAATAGACGTCGGCGGTGTCGACGGCGTTGAAACCTGCATCGAAAAAGGCATCGAGAAGCGAGAACGACGTTTTCTCATCCGCGGTCCAGCCGAAGACGTTGCCGCCGAAGACGAGCGGGGCAATCGAGAGGCCGGTACGGCCAAGTCTGCGCATTTTCATGGTTTCGCTCCATGTGGTTGGATGAAAACAAGCTGCGATGGGGAGGATTGCGGCAAAAACATAGGCCAGCTCGCCATCGAATGACACCGGCATTCGTGGTTTTTCTGACCTCGCCACGGCTTGCTAGGTACGTACCTCGGGGATAGTCTCGGCGCAGCTTTTGACCCAGGGGAATGTCGCGCGTCCTTCGCGCCGCGCACGAAAAGGAGTCTGCCTCATGCTGCGTTTCGGAATTTTGTCGACGGCCAAGATTGGCCGCGAGCTCGTCGTACCCGCCATCCAGGACGCCGAAAACTGCGTCGTCACGGCGATCGCGAGCCGCGATCTCGCCAAGGCGAGGACCATGGCCGACCGTTTCTCCGTGCCGCATGCCTTCGGCTCCTATGAGGAGATGCTCGCCTCCGACACGATCGACGCCGTCTATATCCCGCTGCCGACGTCGCAACATGTCGAATGGGCGATCAAGGCGGCGGATGCCGGAAAGCATGTGCTTTGCGAGAAGCCGCTGGCGCTCAAGGCCGAAGAGATCGATGCCGTGATCGCGGCGCGCGAGCGCAACAGGGTGCTGATCTCGGAAGCCTATATGGTGACCTACAGCCCCGTCTGGCGGAAGGTACGCTCGCTCATAGCGGAAGGTGCCATCGGGCGCCTCAGGCATGTCCAGGGCGCCTTCACCTATTACAATCGCGATCCCGGCAACATGCGCAACGTCCCCTCGCTCGGCGGCGGCGGTCTGCCGGATATCGGCGTTTATCCGGCAATCACGACCCGGTTTTCGACCGGCAAGGAGCCGCTGCGCGTCCAGGCCAGTACCGAGCGCGATCCGGAATTCGGCACCGACATCTATTCGAGCGTTCGTGCCGACTTCGGCGATTTCGAACTGAGCTTCTATATCTCGACACAGCTCGCCGCCCGCCAGGTCATGGTCTTCCACGGCGACAAGGGCTACATCGAGGTGAAATCGCCCTTCAATGCCGATCGCTACGGTCGGGAAGAGGTGGAATTGACCAACCAAAACCACGGCCAGTCGCAGCTCTTCCGCTTCCAGGATGCGCGTCAGTACAAGCTCGAGGCCGAGGCCTTCGCACGTGCTGCGAAAGGTGAAGCGGAGGACGTGGTGACGCTGGAAAACTCGCGCCTGAACCAGATGTTCATCGACGCGATCTACCGCGCCAGCGAAAAAGACGGCTGGGAGCCCGTCTGAAGCTAAAGGATAGGCCCGGCACCCATTGCGCCGGGCCGACCCCATTCATGCTGCCTGGAGCAGCCGTGCCTGAGAGGCGCCCCGCATCTTGAAGAAGAGAAAGTCAGCGACGCCCACCATGGCCACGACGATCAGCGCCAGTCCTGCGATCGTCAAGGCCGAATAGGCAGACGCAAGAATGGCCAGGCTTCCGACCTGCCAGAGTATGTCGCCGGCGATGCTGATCCGCGTTGCGAGGGCGCTCGGCCCTTCTTTTCTGGCCGCGGCAAGGTGGAAGGCGCCCCAGACGAGGAGCCCAGCGCCAAGCGCCATGATCACCGCAGGCGACAGGGCGGGACTGACGACCGCCGCAAGCGGTGGCGCTGCCGCGAGGAGAGCCGAGCCGGCGATCAGCGAAAAGATGCCGTCGGCGAGAAATGTCTTGTTGAGAAGAGAGCGGGTGGAAAGGTCGAACATATCTGTCTCCATCGGTTGTCGATGGGCAGATGCTGGACCAGAGCGGTCATTAAACCAATTACCTCCGAGGTAATGGATTTTGTGCCGCGTTCGGGCGACGCTGCCCCCGCAACAGGGAAGATAAAGATGGGATTCGGCAGCCGCCTGAAGGAATGGCGAGGACATCGCCGCATGAGCCAACTCGACCTCGCAATGGCGGCGGGCATTTCCGCGCGCCATCTCTCGTTTCTGGAGACGGGCCGCTCCAAGCCGTCCGAGGGAATGATCCTGCGGCTCGCCTCGGTTCTCGACGTCCCCGCGCGTGAACAGGGCACGCTCTTCACCGCGGCGGGCTACCGGCCGCGCGTTGCGGCGCGGCCTGCGACGGGTCTCGATGCAATGCCTCCGGCTGTCGCGCATGCCATCCGGCTGATGCTCGACCGGCACGATCCCTATCCGGGCCTCGTTTTCGACCATCAGTATACGGTGCTGCTGACCAATCCGGCTTTCGAGGCGCTTGTCGGTGCCACGGGCGTTCCGTTCAAGCCGGGGGAGAACTTCCTCGACGGCTTTCTCGGTGCGGAGAAGGTCCGCGGTCTCGTGGTCAATTGGGAAGCCGCCGCAGCCGATCTCGTTCAGCGGGTTCGCATGGAGGCGTGGCTGCAGGGGCCGCGCAGCCCATTGCAGCGAAGGCTGGACAGGCTGGTTGCCGACCGGGCGGTGGCAATGGCGATCGAGAACTTCCCGGCGACGGACCGCTTGCCGGTGCTGCCCATCGAACTGCGCGTCGGCGAAGCGTCGCTCAGCTTCATCACGACGCTTTCGACCTTCGGCTCGACTCAGGACGCGCTCGTCGAGGGCGTTCTGATCGAATCCTTCTTTCCGGCCGACGACGCGACCCGGCGCTTCTTCGGGCAGGGCGGGCGCGACGTCCAATAGAGCAATATCGGGAGAGGCGCACACTCTTCCAGAATTGCTCCGGATCGTTTCACCATTCCACACGGGACGGGAAACGATGTAGAAAAACGCGCCTTGCTGCTGATCTTCGCCGCTCTGTCGGCTACAAGTGACGTATGACTTCGTTCTTTGATTCCGAATCTCCCTCCAACGTCGCCGAATATTCGGTGTCGGAACTGTCCGGCTCGATCAAGCGCACGATCGAGCAGACCTTCGAGCATGTCCGGGTGCGGGGCGAGATTTCCGGCTATCGCGGTCCGCATTCGTCGGGCCACGCGTATTTTGCCTTGAAGGACGATCGCGCCCGCATCGACGCGGTCGTCTGGAAGGGCACCTTCGCGCGGCTGAAGTTCCGGCCGGAGGAGGGGATGGAGGTGATCGCGACCGGCCGGGTCACGACTTTCCCCGGCTCGTCCAAGTACCAGATCGTCATCGACTCGCTGGAGCCCGCGGGTGCAGGTGCGCTGATGGCGCTGATCGAGGAACGCAAGCGTAAGCTTGCCGCGGAAGGGCTTTTCGATGCGGGCCGCAAGCGGCCGCTGCCCTTCATGCCGAGGGTCATCGGCGTCGTGACCTCGCCGACCGGGGCTGTGATCCGCGACATCCTGCACCGCATTGCCGACCGTTTCCCGGTCCATGTCATCGTCTGGCCGGTGCGCGTGCAGGGCGACGGCGCCTGCGAGGAGATCGTGGCCGCGATCGAGGGTTTCAACGCGCTGCAGCCGGGCGGCGCCATTCCTCGGCCCGACGTGCTGATCGTCGCGCGCGGCGGCGGCAGCCTCGAGGATCTCTGGTGCTTCAACGACGAGGCCATGGTGCGCGCCGCGGCGGCTTCCGCCATCCCTCTGATCTCGGCCGTCGGTCACGAGACGGACTGGACCCTGATCGACCATGCGGCCGACCAGCGGGCGCCGACGCCGACCGGTGCGGCCGAGATGGCGGTACCGGTGAAGGCCGATCTCGAGGCCCAGCTCGCCGGTCTCGCAGCCCGGCTCAAGGGCGCCGCGGCGCGGCAGATGGACAATCGCCGCCAGACGCTGCGTTCGCTTGCACGGGCGCTGCCCTCGCTTGACCAATTGCTCGCCCTGCCGCGGCGTCGCTTCGACGAGGCGGCCGCCGGACTCGGCCGTGGCCTCCAGATGAACACGGCCAATAAGCGGCGAAGCTTCGAGCGCAATGCGGCCCATCTCCGGCCGGAGCTCCTGACCGCAAGGATCGTCGATCGGCGCCAGCGCGTCTTAGATGCCGTAAACCGGGCCGAGCGCATCGTCGAGCGCAAGCTTCAACGTGGCGCTCAGCGCATTTCGTCCGCCGATGCCTCGCTCCGCGTTCTGCCGTCACGGCTGATCGGCCAGGTTCATCGCGCATCGGATCGCGTCTCCAGCCTGAGCAGGCGTGGGGATGCGGCGATCGCCGCCGATCTGCGCAGGATGAAAAGCGCGCTTTCGGCGCAGGATCGCGTGCTGCAGTCGCTCTCCTATCACAGCGTTCTGCAGCGGGGCTTCGCGCTGGTGCGCGATGCCGCGGGCGAGCCGGTGAAACAGGCAGCTGCCGTGCATCCCGGGATGGCGCTTTCGCTGGAATTCGCCGATGGCCGCGTGGCGGCGGTCGCCGGCGAGGACGGCACTCCGCCGCAGTCACCGAAGAAGCGGCCTGCGCGCTCCGGCGAGCCGACGAAGCAGGGCAGCCTCTTCTGATGCATATCCTGATGGTGCTCGCCCATCCGCTAGAAGAGAGCTTCGCTGCGAGTGTCGCGCGCGTGGCCAGGGAGACGCTCGAGGCCAAAGGCCATACGGTCGACCTGCTCGACCTCTATCGCGAAGGCTTCGATCCGCGGCTGACCGTGGTCGAGCGGGGCAGCTATTTCGATAAAGGTTACGACGCCTCCGGGGTCTCCCGCTGGGTCGAGCGGCTGCGGGCTGCGGACGGACTCGTGCTCGTCTTTCCGCAATGGTGGTTCAATTTTCCGGCGATCCTCAAAGGTTTCTTCGATCGCGTCTTTGCGCCCGGGGTCGCTTTCGACCATGATGCGGCGGGCGGCCGTATCATTCCTCGCCTCGGCAACATCAAGCTGTTCTGGGCGCTGACCAGTACCGGATCCCCCTGGTGGGTCGTGCATCTCTACATGGGAAATCCGGTGCGGCGGCTGCTGAAGCGCGGCATCGCCGCCTTCTGCGGCAAGGGGCTGGACTTCCGCATGCTCACTCTGCACGACATGGATCGGGTGACGGAGGCGAAGCGGAAACGCCATCTCCAGCGTGTGAGGGCTCTGGTGAGCCGGATCTGACCGGCGACCTATTCGAAGACCGCGAGGAATTTCCTGAGCAGCGCGTCCAGAGCCTCCCGTTCGTCGGGTTCTATGCCTGCAACGAGGCGCTGCTGGTTGGCAACATGGTCAGTGACTGCGGCGTCCACGCGCTTGAGACCCTGCGGCGTCAGGGCGATGAGGACGCCGCGCCGGTCTTCCGGATTGTCCAGGCGTTCGACAAGCCCGGCTTTCTCGAGCTGGTCGATGCGGTTGGTCATCGTGCCGGAGGTGACCATCGTCGTTCCCAACAGATCGCCCGGCGAGAGCCGGAAGGGCGGGCCGGAGCGCCGCAGCGTTGCGAGCACGTCGAAACTCGCCGAGTTCAGGTCGTGTTCGGCAAGGGTGCTTTCCACCTCACGAGCGAGATGGGCCCGGAGCCGCGATAGTCGGCCGAGCAGACCCATGGCCGTCACATCGAGCTCCGGCCGCTCTCTGCGCCACTGCGCCAGGATTTTGTCTACGTGATCCATATCCGTCTGCATTAGAGTACTTCCAGGAAAAGTGTGTAACGGTTTTCCGTCCGGAGTGCGTTGGATCAAATGGGTAGAGCATTTCAACGTTTCTATGAAACGTTGAAACGCTCTAGCGATCGGAGTGAACGCTTCATCCTTCCTGAAGTCGTAGTCACCATGTATCTTGACGTCAAGATAAATTGGGTTAGAGTTATCTTGACGTAGAGATTCTTGAGGTGAAGATATGGGTATCCGCAGCTCCGATATTCTGCTTACGGCCATAGCGCCGGCCATATGGGGCAGTACCTATCTGGTCACAACGGAATTTCTGCCGGCGGGTTACCCGGTCACGGTCGCAATGCTCAGGGCGCTTCCGGCAGGGCTGCTGCTGCTGCTTGTCGTCCGGCAAATGCCGACGGGTGTATGGCTGGCGCGCAGTTTCGTGCTCGGCGCGCTCAACTTCTCGTTCTTCCAGACGATGCTTTTCGTTTCCGCCTATCGGCTGCCCGGCGGTGTCGCCGCAACCGTCGGAGCCATTCAGCCATTGATCGTGATCGTCCTGTCGCGCATCGTTCTCGGCTCGCCGGCCCGTGCCTTGAGCGTCGTTGCCGGCGTTGCCGGCATGGCGGGGGTCGCGCTCCTGGTGCTGACGCCGAAAGCGGCGCTGGATCCGGTGGGCGTCGCGGCTGGCTTGGCAGGCGCCGTCTCCATGGCATTCGGCACGGTGCTGAGCCGATACTGGACGCCGCCGGTCTCGCCGCTCACCTTCACCGCCTGGCAATTGGCGGCCGGCGGACTGCTTCTGGTGCCGGTCGCCTTCCTGCTGGAACCCTCTTTGCCATCGCTCACTGCAGCCAATATTCTGGGCTTTACCTATCTCGGTCTGATCGGCACGGCCTTCACCTACCTGCTCTGGTTCCGCGGGTTATCGCGGCTCGAACCCTCCCAGGTTTCGCCGCTCGGCTTCTTGAGCCCGGTCGTCGCGATCCTCATCGGCTGGACCGTACTCGATCAGCAGCTGACGGCGGTGCAGGTGCTTGGGATCGCAACCGTCTTCGCAAGCGTGTGGATGAGCCAGTATGCACAGGCGACGCGCCGCGCGGCATCCGCCCCCTCTCTTCGGGTTTAACCAGAGGACCGACCTTCTCCCCGCAAGCGGAGAGAGCGGATGTCCGCGATGATACGCTGCCGCGAGTCTGCTTCGCCCCGTCCGCAGGAAGAAGGTGCGGCAGGCGGATGAGGGGCACCGCCATGCCGCAAAACGATCAGGCCCACTCGCCCTTGCGCATGACGGGCACACGGCTGCCATCGAGGCGCACGCCGTCGATGTCCACTTTGCCGGAGCCGATCATCCAGTCGATGTGGATCAGGCTCGAATTGCCGCCCTGGGCGCGGATCTGCTCCTGGCTGAGGCTTGCACCGTCGAGGAAGCACTTCGAATAGCACTGGCCGAGCGCGATGTGGCAGGAGGCGTTCTCGTCGAAGAGCGTGTTGTAGAAGAGGATGCCGCTGGCCGAAATCGGCGAGGAATGAGGCACCAGCGCCACTTCGCCGAGCCGCCGGGCGCCCTCGTCGGTATCGAGCACCTTGTTCAGCACCTCTTCGCCCCGCGAAGCCTTGGCCTCGACGATCCGGCCGGCTTCGAAACGCACCTGAATATTGTCGATCAGCGTGCCTTGGTGGGAGAGCGGTTTGGTGCTCGAAACATGGCCTTCGACGCGCAGCGCGTGCGGCGTCGTAAACACCTCCTCGGTCGGGATGTTCGGATTGCAGGTGATGCCGTTCTTGGCGACCGAGGCGCCGCCGTGCCACTCATGCCCATCGGCGAGTCCGACGGTGAGGTCGGTGCCGGGCCCGGTGAAATGCAGGGCGGCGAAGCGCTCTCCGTTCAGCCAGGCCGAGCGCCGGTGCAGCTCGGCATTATGGTCCTTCCATGCGGCGATCGGATCGTCGACGTCGACCCGCGACGCTGCGAAGATGGCGTTTGCGAGTTTTTCGACGGCGACCGCTTCCGGATCGTCCGGGAACATCTGCTTCGCCCAGGAGGGGTTCGGATAGGAGACGATGTTCCAGTTGATGTCGAAATTGGAGATCTTCTCGAGCGCCGGCTTGTAGGCGATCGAGTTCGCCTTATTGGCGCGGGCGACCTTCGCCGGGTCCTGAGCCGAAAGCAGCATCGGGTTGTCGCCGGCGATGGCCAGGCGCGCAGCTCCTCCGGCATAGGCTTTGGCCATGCCTTCATAGAGCCAGTCGCTGGCGCGGTCGAAGCTCTCGTCGGGCGCATGGGCATAGCGGGCAAGCGTCGCTTCCTCGTCGGCGTAGAAGGTCGTCACCAGTCCGGCGCCTGCCATATAGGCGTGCTTGGTGATGAGACGCACGAGCGGCAGCGCCGCAATCGGCGCGGTCATCACCAGGTCCTGACCCTTCTGCAATTGCAGACCGATCTTGATGGCGACCTCGGCGAGCTTTTCGAGCTTGACGGGATCGATTGGATTCCTCGTGGATTGGAGGGGGGCGTTCATGGCGGCTCCTGCTCGTCTTCTTGCGGATGTCAGCGGTTTTAGACCGGTTCCGCGGAAAACAGAAGGGTTCTTCAGGCCGCCACTCTTCCGGTGTCGAGCAACGCCGCTTGGTGCTGCTCGAGGAACGCCATCAGCCGTTGCGGATAGTCCTCGCCCACTGCGGCTTTCACGCTCGGCCTCCGGGCCAGCGCCTCGCGCCAGGCGGTGACGCGCGGCAGGTCCTTGAAGATGCCGCGGTCGGAGATCTGATCGAACACGTCGAAATAGCGGAAGATCGGCGCAAAGACCGCATCTACGAGGCTGAAGCGGCTGCCTGCAAAATACGGACCCTCGGCGAGCTCCGCCTCCACGGTCGCGAATTTCGCCTGGAGCACCTTGCGCTTGGCCTCCAGTGCCGCGGTGTCCTGCGTTGTTTCGTAGACCCAGAGATCGGCAAGGATGGAAGAGCCGAACTCCATCCAGCCGCGATGGCGGGCGCGCAACAGCGGATCGGCGGGATGAAGCTTCGGTCCGGTCTGCGTCTCCTCCAGATACTCGCAGATGACGCTGCTCTCGAAGAGGATCGCTTCGCTCCCGCTTTGCGGAATGCGCAGCAGCGGCACCTTGCCGAGCGGTGAAATCCTCAGGAACCAGTCCGGCTTGTCGGCGAGATCGATATTGACGCGTTGGAAGGGCACGGCCTTTTCCGCAAGCGCGATCGCGGCGCGTTGCACATAGGGGCAGAGATGGTGGCTGATCAGGGTGAGTTGCGCGGTCATCGGTCGCTCCCGGTTCGATTTAGATGCATCTGCATATAACTTGTCTTGCCGAATGGGTCAAGATAGATGTAATTGCATCTATGGGCACGAAGAAGACGGAACGCAGCGAGCCGACCGAGGCCGCTACCCTTGCATGGATCGGTCTGATGCGGGCACAGCAGCGCCTGCTATCCGCCATCGAAAAGGATTTCAAGGAGGCGGCCCTGCCGCCGCTGGCCTGGTACGACGTGCTATGGGAACTGGTGAAAGCGGATGGCGGGAGGCTGCGCCCCTTCGAGATCGAGGCGCGCACGCTGCTTGCCCAGTACAATCTTTCGCGCCTGATAGACCGCCTGGAGAGGGAAGGCCTCGTGCAGCGGGAGGCTTTCGACGAGGACGCGCGCGGCTGCTGGGTCGTGGTGACCGAGAAGGGGCGGGACACCCGGAAGCGCATGTGGCAGACTTATGCGCCATCGATTGCGCGCCATGTCGGCGCGAGACTGAGCGAAGGAGAGGCACGCGAACTCGCGACGCTGCTTTCGAGACTCGGCTGACGCGCGCCCTTCTTCTGCGCAGAGATCAGGCGATCAAAGGCGCGGCGACTGCCCGCAACACGGCTCGCGCGTCCTTCGGTGCAAGCCGCACCTGCAGACCTCTTTGCCCGCCATTGATGAACACCAGTTCTTCGGCAAGCGCCGCTTCCTCGATTGCGGCCGGAACCGTCTTTCTTTGCCCGAAGGGGCTGATGCCGCCGACGTGATAGCCGGTGAGCCGCTCGGCGTCCGCCGGCTTCATCATGCTTGCCGACTTGCCGCCGAAGGCTGCGGCGAGCTTCTTCATGCTCACCTCCCGGTCCGAGGGCACGATGCAGCAGACCGGCTTGCCGTCCACCTCGGCCATCAGCGTCTTCAGCACGCGGGAAGGGTCTTCGCCGAGCGCCTCCGCCGCCTGCAGTCCGACGCGTTCGGCACCGGGATCGTAGTCATAGCTGTGAACGGTGAAGATCACGCCGGCCTTTGCGAGGGCCTGCGTCGCCCGGGTCGTCTTCGACATGGTCTAAGCCCCGAATGCGGCTTCGTAGAGTTCCGGCTTGAAGCCGACGAGCAGCCTGCCCTGGGCCTCGAGCACCGGGCGCTTGATCATCGACGGCTGCTCGAGCATCAGCGCGATCGCCTTGTCGGCCGTCAGGTCCCGCTTGTCGGCCTCATCCAGCTTGCGGAAGGTGGTGCCCGAGCGGTTGAGCAGCGTCTCCCAACCGAGTTCGGCGCACCAGCGCTCGAGTCGCGCACGATCGATGCCTTCCGCCTTGTAGTCGTGGAAATCGTAGGAAGTGCCGCGGCTGTCGAGCCAGTTCCGCGCCTTCTTCATCGTGTCGCAGTTCTTGATGCCGTAGATCGTAACCGTCATGCCGAATCTCTCCGTACTTCCAGATGCGGGAGGACATAGCCGGGCGCCGCGCGTCGGAAAAGGCCCGGAGCAAAAGACAAGAGATCAGAGACTGGTGAACTTGCCGGCAACCTCGGCGGCTTCCGCCGTCTTGAGCCCGGCGATGTTGATTCGGCCGGATGCCGGCATATAGATGCCGTGCTCGGTCCTCAGCCGCATCACTTCCGCTTCGGAAAGCGGCAGCATGGAAAACATGCCCTCCTGATCGGCGACCGCGCCGAGGCTCTGCCAGCGGGTGCGGAGTCCCTCGGCAAGCGACCGCCGCAGGCCGGTCATCCTGAGCCGCATCGTCTCGAGCTCCTCCGCCCAGTCGCGCCTGAGTTCCGGGTCGTCAAGGATCGTCCGCACCACCGCTGCGCCGTGATCCGGCGGCATGGAATAGCTGGTGCGGGCGAGACCCGCGAGGTTTGAGCGCACCCTGTCCGCCGACGCAGAAGAGCTGGTCCGCGCGAAGATCGCGCCCGTGCGCTCGCGATAAAGCCCGAAGGACTTCGAGCAGGAAACCGCGACGAGCGCTTCCGGGACGACGCCGAGAAGATGCCTGAGGCCCGCGACATCCTGGTCGAGCCCGCGGCCGAACCCCTGATAGGCGAGATCGACGAGCGGCAGCAGGCCGCGCTCGGCGACCAGGGCGGCGATTTCCATCCATTGCGCTTCGCTCAGGACGCCGCCGGTCGGGTTGTGGCAGCTTGCATGCAGCAGCACGGCGTCGCCGGGTGCGGCACCTTCCAGCGCGCTCACGAGGTTATCGAAGATTACCGACTGCGACGGAATGTCGAAGAAGTCGTAGGTGGCGATATCGAGCCCGGCCGCCTTGAAGATCGGCGCGTGGTTCGGCCAGCTCGGCAGCCCGAGCCAGATGCCTCGGCCGCCCATGCGCGCAATGAGGTCAGCCGCCAGGCGGAGGGCGCCGGAGCCGCCGGGCGTCTGGACGCCCGCAACGTGGCTCCGCTCGACCGTGTCGCCGCCGACGAGTTCCCATAGCCGATCGAGGAAGACGAGGTCGCCTTCGGGGCCGATATAGGCCTTGCTGTCCTGTGTTTCGAGCAGCCGCCTTTCCGCCGCCTTGACGGCCCGGAAGATCGGCGTGCGTCCGGTCTCGTCGCGATAGACACCGACGCCGAGATCGACCTTTCCGGGGCGCTCATCCTTCCTGAACAGGCCGATCAGGGCCAGCAAGGGATCGTCGGCTTGGCGGGCGAGGGCGTCGAACATCCGGTATTCCTTGTGGAGCAGTGGATCGGATCATAGTCGTTTCCCACAGGCGGAAAGGCAAGCGGTTCCGCACCGCGACTGGTCGAAACGGCGGGTTCAGGCCTCCAGCGTCCCCGGCTTGCGCGCCGCACGCGAAGGCCCGGCGCAGGCGATCTTCATCAGGTCGGACCGGCGGCGGGCGAGACGGGTGGAGACGCGCGTGACGATGAGCCCATCCTGCGGCGCCCGAACCTCGACGGTGCCGCCCGGCACGCCGGGGCGGACCAGGATGGTCGCCAGCAGTTCTCCGGCCTCGACGCTGTCGCCGATATCGCGGTGGAAGAGGACCGCACCGGCCTCCGGTGCGCGGATCATCTCGATATTGTCGAGCGGCACGGCTTTGCCGGCAAAAACCGGAAGGCCGACGCCGGTGCTCGCAACGACTCCGCGGCCGGCAAGAAAGCGAAACATGCTTTCGGCGTCCTTGCGCGCAATTTCCGGATAGACGTCGCGCGTGCCGCGCAATTCCACGGTCACCGACAGGCGGCCGGGCAGGGCGGTCCTGCGCTCGCCTTCGCTCTCGTGCTTCCATGCATGGGCGACCGCCTCCTCGAAGGCCGAGCTTTGCCCGTCGGAAAGGAACACCGCCTCCATGTCGAGGGCCGCTGCAAGGTCGGCGGCCTCCGGCCAGAATGCCTCGTCGATATAGGCATATTGCAGCCCCTCGTCGTCGCAATGGAGGTCGAGCACCAGATCCGCGCCGAGCGCCATATGAAGAAGGTGCCGCTTCAGCCGATCGACGGCCGAGTAACGGTCCGGCCCTTCAAGCAGACCGTCACGCTCGCCAAGGGAGATCAACGGGAAATCCCGGTTGAAATTGGTGCGGGAGCCCAGATCGAAGCGGCCCTGCAGTTCGCCGAAATGCGACTGCGCCGTGCCGATCGGATTTGCCTGAGGAACGATGGTGATATCCCCGAGAACGGCGCCGTCATTCTCCGCCTGGCGGAGCCGTTCGAGCAGGAAATGAAGAAGTGCCGTTCCCGGCAGCTCGTTGGCATGGAGCGCCGCCTGGATATAGGTCCGCGGCGCTGCGCCGTTTGCCCCCTTGAACCGGAACACCGGCAGCCGCCACTCGATGCCCGGCGTATCGCCGGCGAAGATGATTTCGGAAATGTCCACTCGTTTCGTCCTCAAACTCGAAAACCGGTTATGAGACTTGGCATTGCCGTATTGCAAGCCCGACGACGGCTGTAGACCCTAGCTGCCGCCGATCTCAATCCTCATCGACCGTCGGAAGGTCAAGAGCCGAGCGCAGCACGCCGACGCCGCGCTTGTAGAGCATCGCATATCGCGCCGGCGCCAGCAGATCGGCCCCGGGCGTGAACCCGGGAATGGTCTTGTTGAATGGAATCGCACCGCAGCCGGGCGTAAGGCAATCGAGTTTGCCCTTGGGACACTCGTTGAAGCGGCAGAGGCGACCGAGATAGCGATCACTTCCCGGCTCGAACAGGAAGGTATCGACCTTGTTGCCCGGAACACTCATGCCGGCTCCGGATTCGAATGCCTCTCGCAAGGAGCGGGCGCATGCCTTGCTCAGTTCGGTGAGGCGCTCTTGCGTGTCGAGCCAGAGCGCCATGTCGAGATCACTGCATTCGTGCCAGACCTCGATGCCGCTGCTGCGGAAACCCCTGAAGCGAGGGACCTCCTTCCAGAGCGGCTTTGCAACCGAGCCGATGACGGCGATCGCCTGAACTTCAGAGAACCCGGCCCAGGAGCGGGCGACGATGTCCGCCGCCAGGCGGTAATCATGCTGCAGTTTGAGCAGATAGCGGTTTTGACTGTCGATCTCCGAGCGGCGCATGACATCCAGATTAAATTAAAGCCTCACGTGAACAAGGTGGAGGACGGTTTTGATTATTTTTCGCATCGCCGGATGGGCAAAATGACTCCCACTCGATTGTTGATCTCTGACTTAAGTCATTGTTTTTTCCTTGAAAAATTATTTTTTCGCTCTCCGAAATACCGTCATGTGGACCGTCAAAAAACGGCGCTTTTGAAATCATTGGATTTTGGGGCCATTTGCGAAAATCGTGCCTTCGCTTTCGCATAAAGTACCGTCAAGCAAGGCGTATCACACGATTAGCGACGATACCACTGCGCCGCGACCAGACCGTCCACCGACCGCGCGACCTTGCTATACGCCCGAATTCTGGCTATATTACTGGAAATACCGGAGGCAGTCATGGGAAGTTCACAGAAGCGCGCCATCCAGAATTATCGCTCTCGCCTTGGCAAGCGCGGCCTTGCCCGCTTCGAAGTGCTTGGCCGGGACGCTGATCGCGACCTTATCCGATCGCTAGCCAGGCGCCTGTCCGAAGACACGCCCGAGGCCTCAGAGCTTCGCGCCACGGTCAGCAAGTCGATCGCTGGCGATCCGCCAAAACCTGGCGGCATCCTCGCGGCGCTGCGGCGTTCGCCGCTGGTGAACGCGGAACTCGATCTTTCCCGCCCCCGTGAAAATGCGCGCAAGGTCGACCTGTGACGCGCTATCTGCTGGACACCAATATCATCAGCAATGTTGTTAAACCGCAGCCATCGGAGTCGCTTCTGGCGTGGATGTCGAGGCAGCGTGATGAGGACCTGTTCATCGCGTCGCTGACCGTTGCGGAAATTCGACGGGGGATTCTGGAGAAGCCACGAGGCAAGAAGCGCGCCGCTCTCGACAGGTGGTTTTCTGGGCCTGAAGGGCCTCAGGCTCTGTTTGCTGGCCGCATCCTGTCGTTCGACGACAAAGCGGGCCTGATCTGGGCGCAGCTAATGGCGGCGGGCAAAGCGGCCGGTAAGCCGCGCAGCGGGCTCGACATGATCATCGCTGCTGTCGCCGGCGCAAACGACTGCGTGGTAGTAACAGATAATGAAAGGGATTTTGCCGGAGTTGAGATCCTCAATCCTATGCGCGGAGCGATCTAATGCAGCGCCGGTCGGACGAATGCGTGGGGGATCTGATGGCTGAAACTCAAATAGAGTGGACGGATTCCACTTGGAACCCTGTGGCAGGAAGTTCGATCGTCACTGCCGGCTGCACGCATTGCTATGCAATCGAAATGGCCAAACGACCCGAAACTCCATGATCAGCCGAACCTCTGATTTTCCCGCCTTTTCTACGATATTCTACGCTGTAGCCGCCGATCGCCGCCGTTTCCTCACTCCCACTCGATCGTGCCCGGCGGCTTGGAGGTGACGTCGTAGACGACGCGGTTGATGCCGCGGACCTCGTTGATGATGCGGGTGGCGGCGCGGCCGAGAAATTCCATGTCGTAGTGGTAGAAGTCGGCGGTCATGCCGTCGACGGAGGTGACCGCACGCAACGCGCAGACGAATTCGTAGGTGCGCCCGTCGCCCATGACGCCGACCGTCTGCACGGGAAGCAGCACGGCGAAGGCCTGCCAGATGGCGTCATAGAGGCCCGCCTTGCGGATCTCGTCGAGATAGATCGCGTCCGCTTCGCGCAGGATTTCCAGCTTCTCGCGCGTGATGCCGCCGGGGCAGCGGATCGCGAGGCCGGGGCCGGGGAAGGGATGGCGGCCGATGAAGCTTTCGGGCAGGCCGAGTTCGCGGCCGAGCACGCGGACTTCGTCCTTGAAGAGCTCGCGCAGCGGCTCGACGAGCTGCATGTTCATGCGCTCCGGCAGGCCGCCGACATTGTGGTGCGACTTGATCGTCACCGAGGGGCCGCCGGTGAAGGAGACGCTTTCGATGACGTCAGGGTAGAGCGTGCCCTGGGCGAGGAAGTCGGCGCCGCCGAGCTTCTTGGCCTCTTCCTCGAAAACCTCGATGAAGAGACGTCCGATGATCTTGCGCTTCGTTTCCGGGTCGCTGACGCCTTCGAGTTCGCCGATGAAGCGATCGGAGGCGTCGATGTGGAGCAGATGAAGGTTGTAATGCTCCTGGAACATGGCGACGACGTTCGCCGCCTCGTCCTTTCGCATCAGACCATGATCGACGAGGATGCAGGTGAGCTGGTCGCCGACCGCTTCGTGGATAAGGAGGGCCGCAACCGAGGAGTCGACGCCGCCGGAAAGCGCGCAGATAACCTTCTTGTCGCCGACCTGCTTGCGGATAGCCTCGACCGCCTTGGCGCGGTAGGCCGACATGGTCCAGTCCCCCGTAATGCCGGCAACCTTGTGGACGAAGTTGGCGATGAGCTTTGCGCCGTCCGGCGTATGCACGACTTCCGGATGGAACTGGACGGCATAGTATTTGCGCTTTTCGTCGGCGATGAAGGCAAAGGGTGCGTTGGAAGAGGTGGCGACGACTTCGAAGCCGTCGGGCAATGCGGTGACCCGGTCGCCATGCGACATCCACACCTGGTGGCGCGAGCCGAGCGACCAGAGCCCGTCGAAGAGTGCGCAGTCCTTCTCGACTTCCAGGAACGCCCTTCCGAATTCGCGGTGATGGCCGCTCTCGACCTTCCCCCCGAGCTGGGCGCACATGGTCTGCTGGCCGTAGCAGATGCCGAAGACCGGCAGGCCGCTGTCGAAGATGACGGAAGGCGCGCGGGGCGAGCCGATGTCGAGGGTCGAAGCCGGGCTGCCGGACAGGATCACCGCCTTCGGCTTCAGCCGGTTGAAGCCTTCCTCGGCCGACTGGAACGGCACGATCTCGCAATAGACGCCGGATTCGCGTACGCGCCGGGCGATGAGCTGCGTCACCTGGCTGCCGAAGTCGACGATCAGGACGGTATCGGGATGGGCTGTCTGGGTCATAGCGGGCCTTCAAGCAAGCTTGATCATGGCGAGCCTTTAATGAAAGCCCGCCTTTGGCGCAACGATAACATTGCACCCGGACAATCAGGCGCCCGGACGGAAGGCTCAGAGCCGGATTTCGCCCGCCTCCAGCGCCGCCTCGAGCCGGTCGATGGTGGCTGCGAGCTTCTCGTCTATCACGTTCAGGTACTCGGTCCAGTCGCCGACATGCTTCAGCTCCGCCTTCCCGTCCGAAATGCCGCGCAGGCCGATGAGCGGCACGCCATACGACTGGCAGGCGCGCAGGATCGCAAAGGTCTCCATCTCGACCATGTCGGCGTCGATCTCGTCATAGGTCCTGCCGGAGACGATGTCGGCGCCGGTCGAAAGCCGTGCCTTCTTCACGCCGGAAATGCTGAGCGGCAGTTTAACGACGGCAGGCAGATCGAGGAAGGGCGTCGCACCCTTCTCGAAGCCGAGGGGCGAGGCGTCCATGTCGCGGTAGGCGACCGAGACCGCCTGGTAGATTTCGGTCTGTTCGAGCGTCGCGGACCCGGCCGAGCCGAGCGAGACGACGAGGTCCGGCAGGCTGCCTCCGGCGTGGAGCTCCGCGAGCGCCCTGGTCAGGCTGACGGCCGCCTCGACCGGACCGACGCCCGTCATCAGGGGTGCGATCCTGGCACGGAGGGACGGACCGTACTCGGCGTCCACAGCCATGACATAGAGAATAGTGCGCCCCGCTACCGGCTTGAGTTCGAAGCTCATCCTTCGATCCCCTCGCGTCCGCGCACCACCATCATCGTGCCTGTCATCGAGGCGATGAGCTTGGCCGGTCCGTCGGACCTGACCGCATAGGCCCGCCCGTCCGAGACGATGATCGTCGTGCCGGGCTTCGTCACCTCGCCGCGAAAGAGGAACCGCTCGCCCCGTCCGGGCGAAAGCAGATTGACCTTGAACTCGATCGTCAGCAGCGATGCGTCGGGGTCGATCACCGAATAGCCGGCATAGGTACCCGCCGCATCGAGCGCGGCGGAAATTACGCCGGCATGCAGAAGGCCGTGCTGCTGCGTCAGCTTGGGATCGAAGGAAAGCTCGATCTCGACGGTCCCCGGTTCGACGCGCGTGAGCTCGGCTCCGATCGTGCGCATCGCGGCCTGCCGTCTGAAGCTTTCCCGGATGCGCTTCCTGAAGTCGTGAGGATCGCTTTCGTCCATGTGTCGGTTTGCCTTGATTCCGCGGACAACGCTGCCCGGATTTTCCCGGAGACTGGCACGCCGGCTGCGGCCCGGCAAGCTCAATTCATGAGGAAAATCGAACCGTTGAGAAGGGTCGCGAAGGCCACCCATGCAAGGTAGGGCACAAACAACAGAGCCGAAATCCTGTCCTTGCGCAGGCTTGCGAGGATGAATGCCACGATGGACGCGAACAGGGCGAAGATGACGACCAGCGCGGCAGCGATCTGGTGCAGCCCGAAAAACAGCGGCGACCAGACAAAGTTCAGGATCATCTGGGTGAGCCACAGCGGCCACAGGACGGAGTGGCCGCGATGATCGAGAAAGCTGCGGGCACCGGCAATTCCGATCATCACGTAAAGGATCGACCAGGCGGGAGCGAAGGCCCAGTTCGACGGCGTGAAGCTCGGCTTTGCCAGCGACCGATACCATGCGTCGGGGATGTTGATGTAGCCGATGGCGAGGCCGAGGCCGAGAACGGCAATGACGAAGAGGACATGCACCACGGTTCTGTTCATGCGTGCTAAATGGAGCCGGGGGCGGCGATTTCCAGTCGCTGTACCGTTTGGCGGCGAAGCGGCGCCACCTATATGTGGTCTATGAAAAACTTCCGGCGCATCGAAATCCGCCCGGCCGTGCCCGACGACCTCATGACGATCGCGTCGGTCCTGGTCAGGACCTGGCGCGCGACGTTTCGCGGCATCATATCCGACGCCTTTCTCGATGCCATGACCGTCGAGGACCAGGCGATGCGGCATGCGCAGCGCATGCGTCTTCCGGGCAGCTTCATCATGGTCGCGGCCGACATGACCGACGACCGGGTGATCGGCTTTGCAAATTGCGGCAAGGCAAGGGGAATGCCGCCAGCATTCGACCGGGAGCTCTACGAGCTCTATCTTCTGCCGGAGTTCCATGGCGCAGGCCTCGGCTCCGCGCTGGTGCGCAGCGTCGCCGGCCATTGCCGCGACACAGGAGGATCGTCGCTTTTTGCCTGGGTGCTGAAGGGTAACCCCAACCGGGTATTCTATGAGCGGCTCGGTGCCCGCGCCGTCGGCGAGGGCCGGGTCAGCGTCGGCAGAGAAAGCCTGGATCAGGTGGCCTATCGCTGGGACGATCTCGCGGCGCTCTCCGACTTCGGAGACGCGTCCATCTGATCCGTCGCCAGCCGGATTATGTGCTGATCCCAGGCAACGGGGCTCCTTCGCTCCTTGAATAGGCCGCGGTAGGAGGAGACGGCGAAACCGTGCTTCGCGGCGGCAATGCCCGCTGCGTCCGCAACCGGTTCCTCCTTGAGGACGGCACCGGTTTTGGCGTTGAGGGTCACCGCGACGCTGGCCTTGGGAGAGGTGAGGCCGACAAGCCCTTCGCGGCGGTTGACCGCGATAGCGCCGACGTAATTGGCGAGCGCCGCGGTCGTTCGTTCCGGCAGGTCTACGAAGGTCAGGTCCTCGCCCTTGGCGAAGTGCCCGACCAGCGGCGGAAGGTCGTTGCGCGCACCTTCGTACTGGCAGGCGAACCAGACACGTCCGTCGGCGCCGATGTCGACATGTCGGGTCGAAAGGCGATTGAGATGAGGCGGCAGCACATGCTTCTCGATGAGCGCCCCCGTCGCGGCGTCCACGAGTGCCAGGCTCGGCTCCATGCGGTCGAGATTGAGCTTGGTGCGGCCGAAATCCGGATGGGTCTCGATGCCGCCATTGGCTATTGCGAGCGTGCGTCCGTCGGCGGCAAGCGTCATGTCGTGTGGGCCGATGCCGTAAGTCGGGAACTCGCCGATACGGGTAAAATCCCGGCGGCCATCATAGATGCCGACCATGCCGCGATTGGCGGAGAAGTCGTTTTCGGTCGCATAGAGCAGCCGGCCGTCTGCCGAGAAGCAGCCATGGCCGAAGAAGTGGCGGCCCTCGGCGGAGGTGATGACGAGCGGCTCGGCGGTGCCGTCCGGCGCAAAGATCATGGCATAGGTGCCCGGCCGTCGGGCAAAGGCGACCGCGCGCCGGCTTGCCGGGGAGAAGGTCATGCCATGCGCACGCGCCGGCAGCAGCCTGCGCTCCACGATCTCGCCCGTTTCCGTGAGCGTCGCGACACCGTAGCTACCGTCCTGCGCCATGAAGGCCGAGGCGAAGACGGCATCGGCCCTTTCGAGAGCAAAGGCGCCCCTGGGGGCAAGGGCGGTCACCCACGCGGCACCCGCCATTTTGACGAAGCTGCGGCGGTCGATGAGGGTATTGGTCTTCATGCGATTTCCTGCAGCGGGCGATTTCCTGCAACGGTCGAGGTCACTCCGCTATCACAGCCAACCTCGCCGTTTGAAATAGACATACGGCAACAGGGCCGAGGCGACCATCAGCATCAGCGCATAGGGATAGCCGAACCGCCAGGTGAGTTCCGGCATCACCTCGAAGTTCATCCCGTAAATCGAGGCGACCAGGGTCGGCGGCAGAAACACGACGGCGGCGACCGAGAAGATCTTGATGATCTGGTTCTGTTCGAGGTTGATGAGCCCCAGCGTCGCGTCGAGCAGGAAATTGATCTTGTTCGACAGGAACAGCGCGTGGTCTCCGAGGGATGCCGCGTCGCGCTGAACGAGCTTTATCCGCTGCCGGCTCTCCTTGGCCGCCTTGCGGTGCGTGGACCCCTCAATGGCGACGTGATAGGCGACGAGCCTGCCAATGCTGACGAGGCTTTCGCGGATGACGGTCAGCAGGTCGCCCTTCTGGCCGATCTGCTCGATCAGCGACTGCAGGTCGCGCGTCTTCTTGGTGGCGCTGGCGTTCGACTTGCGGAAGACCTCCCGTGAGATCTGATCGACGTCGTTGCCTGCGCGCTCCAGAGCATCCGCCGTACGGTCGATCATCGCCTCGAGCAGGCCGAGCATCACGAGCTCTCCCGTCTCGCACGCCGCGCCGTTCGGCTTCATGATGCGGTTGGCATAGACCTGGAACGGCTTCGGCTCCGCATGGCGGACCGTCACGAGGGTCGCGCCTTTGAGGATGAAGGTGACGGGCACCTTGGCCGGGTAATCGCTGTCGAGTTTGGCGGTCGCCGTCATCGTCATGAACTCGGCGCCGTCCTCCTGGTAAAGCCGGTCGGAAAGCTCGATTTCCTGCATCTCGTCACGGGTCGGAATGGCGATGCTGAGGCGCTCCTCGACAAGGCGCGTTTCTTCGCTCGACGGATTGAAGAGATCGAACCAGATCACCGGTTCCTGGCATGCCAGGCCGTCGAGGAGGTCGACGTGCACAAGTCGGCTGTTCTGGCTTTTGTAGATGCGCAGCATTTCAGGCTCCATGGGGCCGAGTCATCCGACCGGCGGAGCCCTGATCAAATCAGGTCCGGACGGCCGTGAGCATGAAGGCTCGACTTCGACTGTCGGGGTTCATCTTGAGTTGATCCTTGTTGGTGAGACATGTCCGCGCAGGCGGCCATGGATGCGCTTTGCTCCGAAATGCCCTGCTTGTCAACCATCGGGTTCCGCAGCGTTTTCACGTTCCCGTGTCAGTCGCCGTCGGCGAAGGAGAATCCGGCGCCGAGGCCGATCGAACCGCCGAATTCGCGATTGAGCCGGTCGAGCAGATCGGCCGTGTTCAGTGCGATGAAATCCAGCTTGGCGCGCTGCTTCTCGTCGGCAAGCGCGTCCTCGATCGGTCCGTCGAGACCGTCCGTAGCGGCGATCAGAGCCTTGAAGAGGAAGTCGATGGAACCGGCGATCGAGCGGCTGTCGGCTGGCAGAAGGCTTTCCATCCCGGCCGTATCGAAGAGTCTCTGGAGACCACCGAGATTCGCGGAGATCGCCGGCATCGTGTTGGCCGAGCGCCAGTAGATGGCAAGTTTCGGACGGCCCCTGTCGGGCGTCCCGTCGACCGTTCCGGCGTAGAAGGGCCGCAGCCGCTGGTCCTTGATCATCTCGACGCTGTGGACGAGCACGCCCAGAAGCTCGGTCGCGGCTTCCCTGTTGTCCCGGAAGAGCGGATTGCCCGGGCCTGGCTCCTTCCAGGCCGCCTGGATCCCGTCCGGCTTTTCCCATGCGGCAAGGAGCTCGCCCGCGATGCTCCTCAAATTCTGCGAGACCGCAAGCCCATATCGGCAGCGAAAGTCCCCTTCCTTGCCGGAGAGAACCTCCGCGCCGGTACCGTAGAGCACGAATTCGAGTGCCCCGAGGCCCTGGACGGCGACGCTCTTCCCCTTGAGGGTCTCCGGGCTTATGGCGCTCTCGTCTTTCTTGGCGAGAATTGCCTGGACCTGCTTCAAGCCCGTGCTTTTCCGGTCGGGATAGAAGAGGAAGCGTTCGAAACGGTTCTGTTCGAGGGCCGGACCGAGGCGGATGATCTCGATCGCGGACCATCTCTCGACGACGCTCGAAAAGGCCGACCGCGCGGCTTCGAGGGTCGTCTCGGAAGGTGACTTGCAGAGCCCGGCGCTCGCTTCGGAGAGGGCGTTCGTCGCCTCTGCGAGGTCTCGATAGCCGGGGATGATGAAGCCGTCCACGGCCTGCGCCATCACCCTCGGCACGGCCGCCTCCTCGACGACACGCGGGGAAAGCGCACCGCCTTCCTGCGCCGCCGCGGGGGCAGCGAGGAATATCAGGCTAAGGGCGAGAGGAAGGCTCGCGAAGGGAAGGCGCATCAGAGGGACTCCAGGAATGTGATCAGGGCTTTGCGGTCGTCCTTCGGCATGGCGGCGAAGGCATTGCGTGCCTTCGCCGCTTCGCCGCCGTGCCAGAGAATGGCTTCGGCCAGGTTTCGGGCGCGTCCGTCATGGAGAAGGAAGCTGTGCCCACTGACGGTCTTGGTCAAGCCTATGCCCCAAAGCGGGGGCGTGCGCCATTCGCGGCCACTGGCCTCGCCGACCTGCTGGCCGTCGGCGAGGCCTTCGCCCATGTCGTGCAGGAGGAAGTCGGAATAGGGCCAGATGAGCTGAAACGCCTGCGCCTTGTGGGTGGCGTCCCGGCGGGTCACGAATTTCGGCGCATGGCAGGCGGCGCAGCCGGCTTCATGGAAGAGCCGTTTGCCCTTCAAGGTTTCCGGAAAGCTCGCCTTGCGGCGAGCAGGCACGGCAAGATTGGAGGAATAGAACGTCACGAGGTCGAGCACCGGGTCGGGGGCCTCGACCGCTCCGAGCCGCGGCTGCACGCCGTCCGGCAGATCGAGGCAGCCCGTCTGGGCAGCCGTGCAATCGCCATGACTGCGGTCGAGATCGGAGGTGGAGATGCCGATATCGACGGCAAAGGCATCGGCGACCTGCTGGCGCACGGACGGGTTCTGCGCTTTCCAGCCGAAGCGGCCGAGGGTGACGCGGCCGGTCCGGCGCTCGCGCACGAGGGCCGGCCGTCCGCTGATGCCGTCGCCGTCGCGATCCTCCGGATCGGCACGCGCCAGAATGTCGGCCTCGTGGATGGCCTCGATGAGACCGATGCCGATCATCGGCGAGGCGACGCGCGGCGACAGCGTCGTCGCCGCATCGAGCGGTCCGTAACCGGGATCGGCGATCGCATAATGCGGCTTGCGGAGCGGGACCGTATCGCCGCCGGCAAGCGCCACCAGTTCTTCCGTATAGGTGATGTCGAGGCGGCCCTCGGCAGCAAGCCCCGGCACGGCGCTGTCCTGAAGCTGAGCACCATAGACCGGGTCGGGAAAGTTGAGCCGTGCATGGGAGGCGATCTCCGCGCGCTCGGCATCGTCGCGCGGGGCACGGGCGAGCCGAAGGAGCATCGACGTCGCGTCGGCGGCCCCCTCGGGCGGGCGGCCGCGTCCGTCGCGGGCATGACAGCTCTCGCAGGCCCTCGCATTGTAGAGCGGCCCCAGCCCGTCCGAGGCCTGCGTTGAAGAGGGTGAGGAGACCCAGAGCTTTTCGAAGAGCGCCTTGCCGAGGTGAAAATCCTGTTCGTCCTCGAAGGGGAGGTTGTCCGATGCCTGGGAGAAGATCATCCGATCCGCCCGTGCAATCGTCGTCGCAGCACCGGCCGGCATCGCTTCGAAGGGCTCAGGCCTGGAAAAATCGGTGGTTGGGCGTGTGACCGACAGAACGCGCTCGAGGTCATCGGCGGAAAGGTCGTCGCGAACAGGCGCGCACCCGACATCCGCCTTTTCCGCGATACCGCCATCGCGCGACGCCGCGGGGGCGACGCAAATGAGAGCGGCAACGGTTAGCGCGAAAAGGCGGGCAAAGACATTCATCGAGGGAGGCCGGGCCGCCACCTGTCCGTCGCGGCCCGCCTTTTCAGCTTATTGGAAGACGGCGCCAGGATTATCCAGGCTGTCGGAACCTTCAAGCTCCACCGTGCCGAGATCGAGTGCGGCGATGACGCGCTCGACGGTCTTCGCCTGGGCGATCAGCCCGTCGATCGCCGCCTGAACCGTCGCATTGCCCTCCGCATTGCCCTCGCCGATCATCTGGTCATAGGCCTCGCCCGCTTCTGCGCGCTTGGCCATCGCCTGCATCTTCTCGACCGTGGTGGCGAGACCATCCTTCATTTCCTTGTCGAGGGCCGCATCCTTGGCAGCGACGAGCTCGGAAAGCGAAGGGCCGGTGAGCTTGCTGCCGTCGACGCGGGTATACTCGCCGCTATAGGCGGACTGGATGCCGATCGCGTCGTGCAGGTGCGAGTTGTGGGTGTTGTCGGAGAAGCAGTCGTGCTCCTCTTCCGGGTCGTGGAGGAGCAGGCCGAGCTTCATGCGCTCGCCCGCAAGTTCGCCGTAGGAGAGCGATCCCATGCCGGTAAGGATCGCCACGAGGCCGGCTTTCGGGTCCGCCTCGACCGCTTTGGTCGCAGCGCCGTCCGGCGTCCAGTTTGCGACCATCTCCTTGAGGTCGGAGACGAGCAGGCTCGTCGCTGCCTTCAGATAGGCGGCGCGGCGATCGCAATTGCCGTTGGTGCAGGCCTTGGTGTCGAAATCCGTGTAGGGCCGGTTGCCGGCACCCAGGCCCGTTCCGTTCAGATCCTGCCCCCACAACAGGAATTCGATCGCGTGATAGCCGGTCGCGACATTCGCCTCGATGCCGCCTGCCTCCTGCAGCGTGCCGGAAAGGAGCTCCGGCGTGATCTCGGTGGCATCGACGTCCTGCCCGTCGATCTTGATCGCCTTGTTGGCGATGACATTGGCGGTGAAAAGGGCGTTCTCGTCGCTCTCGCTGCCGTAGCTTGCGTCGACATAGTCGATCAGGCCCTCGTCCAGCGGCCAGGCATTCACCTTGCCCTCCCATTCGTCGACGATCGTGTTGCCGAAGCGATAGACTTCCGTTTCCTGATAGGGGTTGCGCGCCTTCAGCCAGGCCTCCCGCGCGGCCTTCAAGGTCTCCTCGCTCGGGCTTGCAATCAGCGCATCCACGGCCTTTTCCAGCGCTTCTGCCGTGGCCAGGGCATCTTCGTATTTGGCGTGCGCAATGGTCGCGTAATGCTTGACGACCGCGGCTGCGTCCGTCGCCGCATTCGCCGGCTGCAACGCCAGCGCAGATGTCGCCGTCATGAGCGCCAGCGCCGCGGCGCGGATGAAATTCTTGGTCATGACCCTCTCCTTGTTGCTCGTCGATAGAGCGTACAGCTCCAACCCCGTGAAAAGCGCAAGAGTCATGGACCAAAAGCAAACTGGTGTCAAAGTGTATAGTTTAGAACGGCTTGAAGGTGCAGCCCTGCCTGGATGGCGGGAATCCGCGCCGGCCTAACTCTTCCTGCCCATGAGACAGAAGAAGAATCCGTCGGTTCCGGTCGATGCCGGCGTCAGCGTCACGGTCTTCATATCGGCGGACCAGGGCTGCGCCTTGTCGGTGCCGAAGAGCGCCGCCCAGTTGTCGGCGGCCGAGAGGACTTCGAATTCCGGATTGTCCTCGCAGAAGCCGTAGACCTGCGCCTCGTTCTCCTCCGGAAGGACGGAACAGGTGACGTATATCAGATGTCCGCCGGGGCGCACGAACTGGGCGGCACCGGCAAGCGCCTCCTCCTGCTGGGCCAATCGCTCCTCGAGGTTCTTCTGCGTCAGGCGCCATTTCGTGTCGGGACGCCGCCGCCAGGTTCCGGTCCCGGTGCATGGCGCATCGACAAGCACGCGATCGACCCGCCCTATGAGCGATGCGAGCGACTCGGTCGACTCGTGCACCTGCACGTTGCGGGTGCCGGCACGCTTCAGCCGCTCGATAATGGGCGCCAGCCGTTTGCGGTCGGCGTCGTAAGCGTGGACCTGGCCCTTATTGTTCATCGCCGCCGACATGGCCAGCGTCTTGCCGCCGCCGCCGGCGCAATAATCGAGCACCTGCTCGCCCTCGCCGGGCAAGGCGAGGTCTGCGACAATCTGCGACCCCTCGTCCTGCACCTCGAACCAACCCTTCTGGAACGAGATTTCCGCCGTTACGTTCGGCAGGCGCGAAGCGCCCTCGCCGGCGGGAATGCGCACGCCATGCCGGGCAATCGCCGCAGGCTCGGCGCCGCTGCGCTCCAGCGCCTTCAGCACCTTTTCGCGCGTCGCCTTCAGCGTGTTGACGCGCAGATCGAGAGTCGGCCGGCCGGCAAGAGCCTTCGCCTCGGCGAGCCAGTCGTCGGAGAAATTCTCTTCGAACGAGGCCTGCGTCCATTCCGGAATATCGCCCTGCACATGCAGGGGAGCATCTTCGAGCCGTCGCTGAGCGAAGGCCTTCATCATCGCTTCCGAAGGCGCTTCGGGCGCGAACCGGTCGTCGGCAAGTTCCGCTGCAAGCGTGTCGGCGCGATAGCCCCATTGCCGGTACATGACCGCATGGCCGAGGGCTACCGGGGTGTCGCTATCCATGAGAAAGGCGTGGGAGAGTTTCATCCGCAGGGCATCATAGACGATGTTGCCGATGGCGGCGCGGTCGCCGGAGCCGGCGAAGCGGTGGGACAGGCCCCAATCCTTGAGGGCATCGGCGACGGGTCGCCTGCGCTTTTCGATATCGTCAAGAACCTCGATGGCTCCGGAGAGCCTTCCGCCCAATCGCATCTTCGATGAACTCCTTTTTCGCCGTGGTAGCGGCGATGACATCGAAGAGCAAGACGGCGGCCGCATTATGTAAGGGGCGCGACCGGCCCTTGCAGTCTGGCTCGCCCGAGATGAATCGAGCGAAACCTGCGCATCGTCAGGAGTTGACGACGGTGTAACAGATGCTGGCGGTACCGGAGCGGATCATGCCGATCTTGGAGGCAGCCGCCTTGGAAAGATCGATCACCCGGCCGCGAATGAACGGACCGCGATCATTGATCCGGACGACGACGGACTTGCCGTTGCGCTTGTTGGTCACCTGGACCTTCGTGCCGAATTTCAGTTTGCGATGCGCGGCGGTCAGGTGCGCGGCATTCATTCTTTCGCCGGAGGCCGTTTTGGACGAAAGCGCGTACCAGGATGCTCCCCCGCAGCCAGCGCCTGCTGCCTGACTTTCCGATGCCGAGACGAAGCCCATCCCGACGGTGAATAGTGCTGCCGCGGCAGCAGTCTTGATTTTCGCTGGCGTCAAGCGATGCCCCCTTCGGTTTGAAAAATTCGTCAGTTCCCTTTGTTGATCGAGCTAATTGAGGTGAAACATGGCAAAAACGTGCTTCAACCGTTAAGTTTTCATTAGGAATGTCTGAAGGCTGATCGATTTTAAAAATAAACAACAGATTGAAATAGTTTAGAATTGCGATGGAAGTTCTTTGGAATCAGCCACTAAGCCCTGCCGGTGGCGCTCCGGGCCGCGCAGTGACGCCTCCCGGAAATAAAATCATTAAAAATTTTGCTTTGGATGAAAAGTCGGGAATCGCGACCGTTGAATCCATGCTACTAGCGCCAGGGTTGTGGAAAATGGCGAAGTATAGACCGAATAATGACAGCATAATCGTGTCAAGGCGATTCGCGTGAAATCAATACTTTCAAAACTGCATCCGACTTGCTTGTGTTCGCGCGCGATATTCTGATCGGCCTTGACGAAATAGGTGCTTAATTCCGGTTCCAGGTTCCTGATGTCCACAGCTGTGCAAGCGAAACGCGATAGTTGGGGAACTCCGGATCGAAGCCCGCCTGGCGCAGTCGCGCATTGGAGACGCGCTTGTTCTCGCCGTAGAAAGAACGGGCCATGGGGGACATATCTGCGGTTTCGAACGGGATCTCGGGCGGCGGCTCGACGCCCATCAGCCGGGCGGCTTCCTGGACCACGTCCTGTGGCGGCGCCGGCTCGTCGTCGGTCACGTTGAAGACGCCGCTCACGCCGCGCTTTGCGAGAAAGGCGCTCGCCGCGCCGATATCTTCGACGCGGATACGGTTGAAGACCTGGTTCGGCTTGATGACGCGGCGCGCCGTCCCTTCGGAGAGGTTGCGGAAGGCATTGCGGCCTGGGCCGTAGATGCCGGCGAGCCGCAGCACTGCCACCGGAATGTCGTGCTGCGCACCGTGCTCGAGCCAGGCGTTTTCGGCTTCCACACGCTCGAGCGAGCGCTGCGAGACCGGGTTGAGCGGCGTATCCTCGGTGACCCAGGCGCCGCCGTGATCGCCATAGACGCCGACCGTCGAAAGATAGCCCACCCACTCCAGCCGCGGCAGAAGGTCGGCAAGCGGCGGCGTTCCGGCGCGAAACATGGGGTCGCCATCGCGGCCCGGCGCAATCGACTGAACGAGGTGGGTGGTCTCCCTCATCGCATCCTCGAGCTCGTCCGATATTTCCGTGCCGTCGAAGAGGATCGGGCGGATACCGGCAGCCTGAAGACGGGCGAGCTTTTCTGCGGACCGGGTGGTGCCGGTCACGGACGTCGCCAGGGGAGAGAGCGCGCTCGCGATCGCGGTGCCGGAATAGCCGGCACCAAGGATCAGGACATTCATCGGTTCACTCCCGCCATTTGCCATTCCGCAAGAACCTCGTCATCGGTTTCAGGCCCGCATTGCCGGGCGAAGACCGCCAGATCGGCGGATGAAATCAGTCGCGAAAGCGCCCAGACCGCCATCCCCCTGACGGTGGGCGACGCATCGGCCGCCAGCGCCTTGCAGACCTCTGTCAGGCTCTTCTCACCGGAATTTCCGGCGGCGATCAAGGCATTTCGGACGAAACGATCACGCCCGATGCGCTTTACCGGCGATCCGGAAAAGAAGGCCCGGAAACCTGTGTCGTCGAGCGTCAGCAGGAAGGAGAGCTCCGGTTCCTTGAGATCATCTCGCGCCTGGAGCTTCATTTCCGATGCCGAGCGCGCGAACTTGTTCCAGGGACAGGCGGCGAGACAGTCGTCGCAGCCATAGATGCGGTTACCGATCAGCGGCCGTAACTCAGGCGCAATCGATCCCTTGTGCTCGATCGTGAGATAGGAGATGCAGCGTCGCGCGTCGATGCGGTAGGGCGCCGGGAAGGCATCGGTCGGACAGGCGTCGAGGCAGGCCCGGCAAGAGCCGCAATGGTCGCGTTCCGGCTCGTCCAGTTCCAGTTCGGCTGTCGTGAAGAGGCTGCCGAGAAAGAGCCAGGAGCCGAATTCGCGGCTGACCAGATTGGTGTGCTTGCCCTGCCAGCCGATGCCGGCCTTTTCCGCAAGCGGTTTCTCCATGACGGGGGCGGTGTCGACGAAGACCTTCACGTCCTCGCCCGCCCGCGCGGCAAAGCGCGTGGCGATCTCCTTCAGCCGGCCCTTGACCACGTCGTGATAGTCGCGATTGCGGGCGTAGACGGAGATCGCGCCGCGATCGCGTCTGGCGAGGACGTCGCGCGGGTCGTCCTCGGGAGCGTAATTCATGCCGAAGAGGACGATCGAGCGCACTTCGCTCCAGAGGACGCGCGGATCGGATCGGCGCTCGGCTGTCTCGGCGAGCCAGTCCATCGTACCATGAGCGCCGGCAGCCAGGAACTGCCTCAGCCGCTCGGGCGCGTCGGGTATGGCATCCGGATGGGTGATGCGACAGATGTCGAATCCCTTGGCCGCGGCTTCCTCTTTCAGGAAGGCGGTGAGGGTCCGTCGTTTCCTGCCCTGGTTCTCCGCTTTTGCAGCGTCGCCGGGCATGATCTGGTCCTTAAAAGTCGAGATCCGCATAATGTGAGACCGGGGTCACGCCGCGCACCCGCTCGGCGAGCAGCGGCCGGAAGGACGGGCGCGACTTCAGCCGCTGATACCATTCCTTGGCGCTCGGCGCATCGGACCAGTCGATCTCTCCGAGATAGTCGAGCACGGAAATCGCCGCGGCCGCGGCGAGATCCCCATAGGAGATGCGATCTCCGGCGAGCCAGGGGCGCGATCCGGCGAGCCACGAGAGATACTTCATATGCTGGCGGATATTGCTGCGCGAGGTGCGGAGAATTTTCGAATCCGGCGCACCGCCGCCCTGGTCCGGGGTCATCTGCAGCTTGAAAATGCGCTCGCGCACGAGCGGGCGCGTCACGTCGGCTTCCATCTTCTGCAGGAACCATTCGGTGAGGCGGCGGATTTCGGCGCGCTGAAACGGGTCCTCGGCAAGAAGGCGGCGGTCGCGCTTCATGATGCCGCTGGTCTCGTCGAGATATTCGGAGATGATCGTGGCGCCGCAGAGCGCGCGCATGCTGTCATCGACATAGACCGGCAGAGTGCCGGCAGGATTCAGCGTCAGGAAGTCGCGCCGGTTCTCCCATGGCTGCTCTTCGCTCAGTTCCGTCTGATAGCCATATTCTGAGAGAATAAGGCGTACGAACCGCGAAGCTGGGGACATGGGGTGATGATACAGTGTCGGCATCGATGATCAGATTGCAGCTGTTTTCGGGGATATCGGCGTCGCGGCATATGCAACTGGCCACGGCTCGTTACAACGAGCTATAGGTAGTTGCGGTGGCAAACACAAGAGAATCGACTTTCTCCTCCCACATCCAATTATATCAGGAATAGCTTTTACATGGCGGATCAATCGATCATAAGCGCGCTCGTCCTCGGCCTCATCGAAGGGCTGACGGAGTTCATCCCGGTCTCGTCGACGGCGCATGTGCTGCTTGCCGGACACTTCCTCGGGTTCAAATCGCCGGGAAACACCTTTGCCGTTCTGATCCAGCTCGGCGCCATATTGGCGATCCTGCTCGTCTACTTCCAGAAGCTGCTGGCGATCGCGCTCGCCCTTCCGACGAGCGTCAAGGCCCGCCGCTTCGTCTTCTCGGTTCTCCTCGCCTTCCTGCCGGCGGCGCTTATCGGTGCTGCCGCGCATGGATTCATCAAATCGGTGCTTTTCGAGACGCCGATGCTCATCTGCGTCGTGCTGATCGTCGGCGGCGTCATTCTTTATGCGATCGACCGGCTCCCTTTGACGCCTCGCTACACCGACGTGTTCGACTATCCGCCTTCGCTCGCGCTGAAGATCGGCCTCTTCCAGTGTCTCGCCATGATCCCGGGAACGTCGCGTTCCGGCGCGACCATTGCCGGGGCCCTGCTGATGGGGACCGACAAGCGCTCCGCGGCTGAATTTTCCTTCTTCCTCGCCATGCCGACCATGGTCGGAGCTTTTGCGCTCGATCTCTACAAGAACCGCGATGCGCTCTCCTTCGACGATGTCGGCATGATCGCGGCCGGTTTCATCGCTGCATTCATCGCCGGAATTTTCGTGGTGCGTTCGCTGCTCGACTTCGTCTCGCATCGCGGCTTTACGCCCTTTGCGATCTGGCGCATCCTCGTCGGGACCGCCGGGTTGGTCGGCCTGTGGCTGCTCGGATAACACAGTCCGGAAACATAAAGCCGGATGCGTCTCTTTCGAAACGCACCCGGCTCCTGGCCCCCGCCAAAACGCAACATGCCCGGCTCGAAGCCGAGGCGAAAATGTCCGGCTTACTCGCCGGCAAACCCGATCGACGCCGTCGTGCACGGGTTGACACCGTAGGCCGGCGTGCAGCCCTTGTCGCTGCTAGCCCCGGTGCCGGGTGCCATGAACGAGCCAGCCAGAATGATCAGTGCCGCAGACGCAAAAAAGATTGCGATCGACTTGCCCATGGGACGTTATGCCTTTCGAGTGAGATGTCTGCACCGGCGCCGCTCGCCGAGCAGTCAGTGCGAGCGGTGTTTATTCTGCGACCATGTCATGATCAATATCAGTGCGAGCTGAATCTGCGGTAAACGAGATTCGGATTTTCGACTGCGGCAGAACTGCAACGCTGTTGCCGGATGGGCACAGCGGGGGCCGCAAAAAAGCCGCCGGCGGAGCCGGCGGCTTGAATGTGTTCGGTGTGATGCGACCGCTCAGGCGGCGCGGCCGCTGCGCGTGTATTGCCCGTGCGGGCGATAGCGTACGAGATAAGTCGGCAGGATCGACTCGAGCATTGTCGGCTCGATGCCGATACCGGCAAGCGTGCGGCCTTCCGCCTCGGCCTTTGCCGAGACGACATTGTCCGATTTCAGCAACACCACCTGGTCGGCGGTGAGCGGCGGCGTGATGAACGGCACGAGCGAGGCGACGCTGCCCATCAGCGAGGCGATGCCGAAGGGCAGCGACACGAAGGAGCGCTTGCGGTCGATCGTCTTCAGCATGATATCGAGACATTCGCGGAAGGAGAGCACCTGCGGCCCGCCGAGTTCGTAGATCGTCCCACCGGTCAGCTTGCCGTCGACGGAGCGAGCCACGGCCTCGGCAACGTCGGTGACGTAAACCGGCTGAAACCTGGTCTGGCCGCCGCCGATGAGCGGCAGGACCGGCGAGAATCGGGCCATTTCGGCGAACTTGTTGAAAAATCCGTCTTCAGGCCCGAAGATGATCGACGGGCGGAGGATCACCGCGGCCGGAAGCGTTTCGAGGATCGCAGCCTCGGCACGCCCCTTTGTCCGGGCATAGCTCGATTGGGAGCTCGCGTCGGCGCCGATCGCCGAGATATGGGTGAGCGTGGCGCCCGTCGCCCGAGCCGCCTCGGCGACCGCCCGCGCGCCGAAATCCTGGACCGCCTCGAAGGTGTTGCGGCCACTTTCGAAGAGCACACCGACGCAGTTGATCACATGGTCGGCGCCGTCGACAGCGCGATCGACCGACTTGCGGTAGCGCAGATTGGCCTGAACGAAGGAGATTTGCCCGACATTGCCGAGCGGTTGCAGGTGGCCGGCGAGATCCGGACGGCGAACAGCGACGCGAATGCGGTAGCCGCGTTTGGCGAGCGCGCGCACCACATGACGGCCGACAAATCCGGATCCGCCGAAAATCGTCACCAGCGGCGGAAGGTTGGACAAGGTCATGAGAAACGCACTCCTGATGTCAATGGTAGAATTGCTTGCTACATAGCCCAAGCGTCGAGCGAGGTGAAGGCCAATCCGCGCGCTTCGGAGGCGTGCCCCGATGCGCCGCGGGACTTCGCCTCAAACGCCTTCGACGACCACCATTTCGGCATCGGCGACTTCCTGGCGGATGGCCGCGGCAATCTGGTATTCGGGCGAATTGTAACAGTCGACGGCCGCCTGCAGCGAGGGGAATTCGATGACGACGTTGCGGGTGCGAGCGGCACCTTCGAGCCGATGGAACTCCCCGCCGCGCGCAAGGAAGGTCGCGCCGTATTTTTCGAAGGCGGGCTTCGCCGCTGCCACGTAATCCTTATAGCGTTCGGGGTCCCTTATATCGACCCGAGCGATCCAGTATCCTTTGGCCATGATGAACTCCTCGTCTTTCACGACATGCAGACGGGATGGTTACTTCCGGCAAAATGAGCCTCAGGTCAAGCAGGCCCGAACGGCGCCGGAGCGCTATACGGCGGATCGACGGGAGAGGGCGCTCTCCATTTCGGCCAGGATCGCGCGGCTTGCTGCGAGAGGCTCGGGCGAGGCAACGATCGGCCGCCCGACGACGAGGTGGCTCGAGCCGGCGCGAAGCGCGTCGGCCGGCGTCATCACCCGCTTCTGGTCGCCTTTTTCCGCGCCGGCCGGGCGGATGCCCGGCGTCACCAGCGCCATGTCGCCGCCGATGATCTTGCGCACGGCGGCGGCCTCCTCCGCCGAGCAGACGATGCCCCCCATGCCGGCGGCGCGGGCCTGTTCCGCGCGGCGCAGGACCAGGCTGTGCGGATCATATTCATAACCGGCATCGATGACGTCCTGTTCGTCCATCGAGGTGAGCACCGTCACGCCAAGCAGGCAGAGGTTCGAGCCTCGTGCCGCTTCGACAGCCGATTTCATCGCCTTCGGATAGGCGTGCAGCGTCAGCATCGATACGCCCATCTTGACGATGTTCTCCACGCCCTTGGCCACCGTGTTGTCGATGTCGAGCAGCTTCATGTCGAGGAAGACCTGCTTGCCGCCTGCAGCGAGGTCGCGCGCGAAGTCGAGGCCGCCGGCGAAGGCCAGTTGATAGCCGATCTTATAGAAGAGGACTTCCTCGCCGAGCGTCGAGACGATTTTCTCGGCCTCGGTCACCGTTGGAAGATCAAGGCCGACGATCAGCCGGTCGCGCGCGCTTGTGCTCATATCGAGATCACCCCTGCCAGAACTCCATCGGCGTCCAGTCGCATGTGACGGCGCGATCCGCAAGACGGAAGGCGAAGAGATTGCCGCCGCCCGGCGGTTGATCGGCGCTACGGGCGATCGCCGTGCCCGTCATCCGGCATTTGAGCAGCGTACCGACACCGCCATGGCCGATGAAGGCGATGGGTACCGCCGGATCGTGCCGGTCGAGGACCTGGAAGACGGCCCTTGAGATTCGCGCCTGGGCGTCGACGGCACGCTCCCAGCCCTTGAAGCTCTCTTCGGGTCGGGCAAAGAACCGATCGGCCGCCTTCTCGAACTCCTCCGGCGGCAGAAAGCCGGTCGCGGAACGATCGTTCTCGCCCATCTCCTCGTCAGTTTCGACCGGGATGCCGGCAGCGTCGGCCAGGAACCGCGCCGTTTCGATCGCCTTCTTCTCGCCACTGGCGACGATGCGTCCGAGCGAACGGACCCATGGCTGTTTCGCCGTGGCGTGCATGCGTTCTTCGCCGAGTTCGGACAGGCCCCATTGTGGCACGGAGACGGCGGGATCGATTCTGACCTGCGGATGGGTGAGATAGATGCCGAACACCGGAGGTGGCGCCGTCAGTGCGTCTTGCGGTAGATCCACAGCTGCGCCGGCGGAATGTTGCGCACGACGAAGTCGAAATGCTGGATTCGGTAGCGGTCCGGCATGGCGACGACCGGCGACATCGGACCGTAGGAGATCTGAACGACCGGGCGGCCGAAGGGAATGCGCGAGAGCAGGTCCTCGATGAGTTCGACGCGGCGATGCATCGGGAAATTCAACAGCGGCACGGCGGAAATGACGCTGTCGAACTGCTGATCCTTGAAGGCCCCAAGCGTCCGGGAAAGATCGAAGGCGTCGCCGTTGATGAAATGCACGCCGTCGAAATGCGCCTTGAGCTGATTGTAGAACTCGGTCGAGTATTCGATGGAAACCAGCTTTTCAGGCTCTATGCCGCGCTCGAGGATCGCCTTGGTGATCACCCCGGTGCCGGGGCCAAGCTCGAGGACCGGCAGACCGGATTCCGGATCGACTATGCTGGCCATGCGGCGTGCGGTGATGGCGGATGTCGGGAGGATCGCGCCGACCGCGCGAGTATTGCTCATCCAGCCCTTGAAGAAGCGGATCTCTTCGTCGAATTTCCGACCGAATTTTTCCTTCACCCTCAAGCGCAAGCTCATCGAATCCCCTCACAGTATGATTTGCAGTTGCGCTCTTATCGTGATTCGTGCGGCTGCGTGAGCGCTTATTCATAATGTGCTTCCATCTGCGGCAAAAACAAGTCCGACTGCGTCTAGAAACGACAGATCATGAACGATGCGCGACGGTTGAACTCGAAATCCGGTACGGTCTGAAAGCTTGAATCAGTTGAACTAGAAGTTAGCGTCCATTTTTTCAGCAAAACGACACATTTGCTTCTTATACGGGATTCCCGTATAGTGCCAACATGGAAGACCGGTTCGATCCTGCGAAAGACGCCGTCAATCGCGAGAAACATAAACTATCGTTGGCCTTTGGCCTGCGTATTTTCGACGACGGGGATCACTTGATCATCCCCTCCATTCGCGAGATCGACGGCGAGGAACGGTTCAAGGTGGTCGAGGTCGTCGGCGAGAGGCTGTTCACCGGCGTGTTCGTTTGGCGGGATAATTTACCCCGGTTCATATCTGTGAGAAGGAGCAACAAGGGTGAAGAACGAGCATATTACGTCCCCTGCTGATCCGGCCGATGCGGAAGATTTCGACGTGACGGCCGAAGCAATGAATCGCGGCCAGCGGGCTCGCCTGATTCGCAAGACAAGGACCGCGCTTGGTTTGTCGCAATCGGAGTTCGCAAATCGCTTTCGCGTTCCCGTTGGTACGCTGCGGGACTGGGAGCAAGCACGCGCCACTGCTCCGGATTTTGCCGTTGCTTATGTGCGCGTGATCGCGCAGCACCCCGATTTGGTTGCGCAGGCCCTCGCGTGAGCGCGCCTCTGGAATTCGATTAAGCGCGGTGCTGCGGCCTGTTTGATCTCCTCATCCCTGTGCGCGTCATAGGGATCCAGCCAGACCAAGTCCTTGGGCTGAAAGAACATTTCCCCGCGCCGCCGACGCGGCGCTGCTCTCATCTGTGTGACAAGCACAGAGACGAGAGCAGAGGAGAGAGTGCAGTCCTCCGATACGTTTCCTACAGCGCCGCGCGTCTTATCAGACGCGCAACGGTCGTTGTAGCACTTCGATCTGCTGCATGTTTTTGTCCTTGATCGGCAACGATCAAAGGAACCATGCAGTACGCCGCGCAGTCGGTACTCAAGGAATTCAAGCGCATCGAGCCATGCGTGCCGACAAAACCGACCAGAGCTTCAACGCCATTATCCATCTCGCAGCGGCCGTCATAAACTCAAGATGAATCTCAACGCGCCTTAGACTCGCATCGGCATCAGCACGTAGAGCGCATCCTCCGCGGCAAGATCGCGCACGAGCGTCGGCGAACCGGGATCGGCCAGCAGGAAGACCGCCTCGCTGCCGGTCAGTTGCCCGGTGATGTCGAGCAGATATTTGGCGTTGAACCCGATCTCGAGCGGATCGCTTTCGTAGCCGACCGGCAGTTCTTCGGTGGCGCTGCCGGAATCCGGATTGTTCACGGTCAGCGTCATCTGGCCGTCGGCAAGCGCAAGCTTCACGGCGCGGCCGCGTTCGGAAGAGATCGTGGAGACACGGTCGACGGCCTGCGAGAAGGACTGGCAATCGACGCGCAGTTCCTTGTCGTTGCTGGCGGGGATCACGCGCTGATAGTCGGGGAAGGTTCCGTCGATCAGCTTCGACGTCATGACGATGGAGCCGATCGTGAGGCGGATCTTCGCGTCCGATACCTCGACCGTCACCACCACGTCCGGATTGTCGAGCAGCTTCTGCAGCTCGCTCACGGTCTTGCGCGGAATGATGATGCCGGGCATGCCCTCGGAGCCCGAGGGCGCTTCGACATCCGCACGGGCGAGCCGGTGGCCGTCGGTCGCAACGGCGCGCAGCTTCAGGTCGCCGTTGTTCTCGACCGTGTGCACGAAGATGCCGTTCAAATAGTAGCGTGTCTCTTCCGTCGAGATGGCGAACTGGGTGCGGTCGATCAGCATCTTGAGATCGGGCGCCTTCAGGCGGAAGGAGTGCGAGAACGTGCCGGCGGTCAGATCGGGAAAATCCGACTGCGGCAGGCACTGCAGCGAAAACTTGGAGCGGCCGGAGGCGACCGTCATCGCCGTGCCTTCCGCATTGGTGACCAGCAACACCTCCGAGCCGTCCGGCAGCTTGCGGACGATGTCGTAGAGCAGATGCGCCGGAACGGTGGTGGCGCCGGCCTGTTCCACCTGCGCCGGCGTCGCCTCGGTGATCTCCAGGTCGAGGTCGGTCGCCTTCATTTCGAGGCTGGCGCCGTCGGAGCGCAGGAGCACGTTCGAAAGGATCGGGATGGTGTTTCGCCGTTCGACCACGCGGTGGACATGGTTCAGCGATTTCAAAAGGTTGGACCGCTCGAGAGTAATACGCATGGATGCTACCGCTTTCAACCATTGCCGCGCGGGCGAGGGGACCGCCGCGGCGTCAACTGCGTGCCCGGCCGCTCGGCCGGAAGGATGTGGACCGGCAAAATGGCAGAAAGAGAGCCGCAAAAGCAAGGGGTTTTGAGGCCTCTTCCCCAAATGCGAGACTGCATGCGCGGCCCGCCCTTGCCCCGGGCTCCCTGCTCACTCATAAAGGGCGCGAACCCGGCTTGGCCGGAATGGTCGATCGGAATGATCGGGCCGGGAGTGATTGGGAAGGCGGCGTTGCAAAAGCAGCAATCCACGGATGCATCCGAAAAGGACCGGCGGCGCGGTTTTCGCCTGCACGATATCAACATTCCTGCGCGCCCGCTGGAGCCGTGCCTTTATCTCGTGGCAACGCCGATCGGCAATCTCGGCGACATCACGCTGAGAGCCCTCGAGACGCTTGCGGGGGTCGATGTGCTCGCCTGCGAGGACACGCGGGTGACGCGGGTGCTGCTGGACCGCTACGGTATTGTCAATCGGCCCACCGCCTATCACGAGCACAATGCCGCCGAGGCGGGGCCGCGGCTGCTTGCAGCACTCGGTGATGGGAAATCGGTGGCGCTCGTCTCCGATGCCGGTACGCCGCTCGTCTCCGATCCGGGCTACCGCCTGGCGCAGCAGGCGGTCGAGGCGGGATACCGGGTCGTTCCCATACCTGGCCCCTCGGCGCCGCTTGCGGCCCTCGTCGGCTCCGGCCTGCCGAGCGATGCCTTCCTCTTCGCAGGCTTTCTGCCGGTGAAGGACAAGGCGAAGCGCGACCGGCTCGCCGAACTCTCGTCCGTTCCCGCCACTCTCATCTTCTTCGAATCCCCGCATCGCATTGCCGCGACCGTCACTGCTGCCGCGCAGGTCCTCGGCACAGACAGGAGGGCGGCCGTCTGCCGCGAACTGACCAAGACCTTCGAGGAGTTCCGCCGCGGAACGCTCGGCGAACTCGCGGCGAGTTACGACGAAAGCGCCAATGTGAAAGGCGAGATCGTCCTCGTGATCGGTCCGCCGGAGGCAAAGCCCCAGCCGGAGGCGGCCGACGTCGACGCATTGCTCAAGGAACTCGCCCGCGACCTGCCGATGGGCAAGGCCGCGACCGAGGCGGCGCGCCGCACGGGGCTGGCGCGCAAGGAGCTTTACGACCGGCTCCTTCATCTCAAGGATAGCGATGAAGGCTGAGCGACCGGACACCCGCAAGCTGAAGGCGCTGAAGCGGGGCCACATCGCCGAATACCGCGCCGCGCTCTGCCTGATGCTCAAGGGCTATCGCATCGTTGCCATGCGCTATCGCACCAGGCTCGGCGAGATCGACATCATCGCCCGGCGCGGCGACCTGGTCGCCTGCGTCGAAGTAAAGGCCCGGATGAGCCCGGACGATGCGGTCTTCGCCGTGACCGACACGGCGCAGCGGCGCATCCGGGCGGCAAGCGATCTCTGGCTGTCGCGTCAGGGCGACTTCCACCGCCTGTCGGTGCGATACGACATTGTCGCCGTAGCGCCGTGGCGTTGGCCGCGACACCTGCCGGACGCCTTTTGATAGGCGGGAGCGGCAGGAGCCTTCTTGCCTAACCACGGTACGCATTCTACATCTTGCGGGCTTTTCGGCGGTGCCGCCTCGTCGCGAAGACGAGGGGCGGAGCATCGCGTCGAATTGCCGTATAATTCGATTTCTGACCGGCGCCGGTCGAAGGAACTATGCGCATCGTGGATCCAATCGGGAACGGGAAAATGGCAGGAATCGTCAATGTCGGGGTCCAGATGGACCATGTTTCGGGCATCACCATTGCGGGCGATTCGACCTTCGCGATGAGCCTGGAGGCGCAGGCCCGAGGCTACCGCCTGTTCCACTACACGCCCGAAAAGCTGTCGCTCCGGGACGGTAGGGTCTATGCGACCGCGCAGCAGATGCGGTTGCGCGACGTCAAGGGCGACCACTTCACCCTCGGCGAAGAGGAGCGGATCGATCTTTCGACCATGGACGTCATCCTGCTTCGCCAGGATCCGCCATTCGACATGGCCTATATCACTTCGACGCATCTGCTCGAACGGCTGCACCCGAAGACGCTGGTCGTCAACGATCCGGCCTGGGTCAGGAACTCGCCCGAGAAGATCTTCGTGACCGAGTTTCCGGATCTGATGCCCAAGACCCTGATCACTCGCGACCCGGACGAGATCGCCCGCTTCCGCCAGGAGATGGGCGACATCATCCTGAAACCACTCTACGGCAATGGCGGCGCCGGCGTGTTCCACTCCGCCCGTGACGACCGCAATTTCTCGTCGCTCCTCGAAATGTTCGCGCAGATGTTCCGCGAGCCCTATATCGCCCAGGAATATCTGCCGGCGGTGCGCAAGGGCGACAAGCGCATCCTGCTCGTCGACGGCGAGCCGGTCGGCGCGATCAATCGCGTTCCGGCCGAGCACGATTCGCGCTCCAACATGCATGCGGGTGGGCGCGCGGAGGCAACCGACCTGACGGCGCGCGAGCGGGAGATCTGCAACCGCATCGGCCCGGCGCTGAAGGAACGCGGCTTCCTCTTCGTCGGCATCGACGTGATCGGCGACTACCTGACCGAGATCAACGTCACTTCGCCGACCGGCATCCGCGAAGTGAAGAAGTTCGGCGGTGCCGATGTCGCAAGCCTGCTCTGGGACGCGATCGAGAAGAAGCGCGCCTGATCTATAGGCCGCCACTTTCGCTCTTGTGTTCTGTCATTGTTCTTGTTTTCAAGCGTATTCCGTGCAAGATTTGCGGTTGCAACCGGTTTTGGTTGTGACGGCGTGTGTGGGCCGCCGTGCTTGAGCGGGATTGCGGAGGGACGATGATCCTCCGCGCTCCGCTCGAAATCAGGGGGCAGTATGGTCGCGCGCGTCAGCACGGTTGCGTTTCAGGGTATCGAGGGCGTTCCGGTCGACGTCCAGGTGATGGTTGCACCCGGCAAGGTCGGCATGCAGATCGTCGGACTGCCGGACAAGGCGGTGGCCGAAAGCCGCGAGCGCGTCCAGGCGGCGCTTCATGCATCGGGACTGGCGCTTCCCGCCAAGCGGGTGACCGTCAATCTGGCGCCGGCGGACCTACCGAAAGAAGGAAGTCATTTCGATCTCGCCATCGCGCTCGGCCTGATGGCGGCGCTCGGCGCTGTGCCTGCGGACGCGCTGTCCGGCTATGTCGTTATCGGCGAACTCAATCTCGACGGCACCATCGCAGCCGTCGCCGGCGCGCTGCCGGCGGCGATCGGCGCGAATGCGCTCGGCAAGGGACTGATCTGCCCGGCGGAAAGCGGGCCCGAGGCGGCCTGGGCCGGATCGGAGATCGATATTCTCGCCCCGCGCAGCCTGATCGCCATCGCCAATCATTTCCGCGGCACGCAGGTGCTCTCCCGCCCCGAGCCGGCGGTTCGGGCGGCCGCCGAGGGCCTTCCCGATCTTGCCGACATCAAGGGCCAGGAAAGCGCCAAGCGGGCGCTGGAGGTCGCGGCGGCGGGCAATCACAATCTGCTGATGGTCGGCCCGCCCGGGTCGGGCAAGTCGATGCTTGCGGCGCGGCTCCCCTCCATCCTGCCGCCGCTTTCGCCCGCCGAACTGCTCGAAGTCTCGATGATCCATTCGATCGCCGGGCAATTGCCGGGCGGCAAGCTCTCGGACCGCCGGCCCTTCCGCGCGCCGCACCATTCCGCCACCATGGCGGCGCTGATCGGCGGCGGCTTCCGCGCGAAGCCGGGAGAGGCGTCGCTCGCCCATAACGGCGTGCTCTTTCTCGACGAGCTTCCCGAATTTGCACCACAGACGCTCGACGCTCTGCGCCAGCCGCTCGAAACCGCCACCTGCATCATCGCGCGGGCCAATCATCGCGTCACCTATCCGGCGGCGATCCAGCTCATTGCCGCCATGAACCCCTGCCGCTGCGGCATGGCCGGCGAGCCGGGCCGGAGCTGCGCCCGCGGGCCGCGCTGCATGGCCGATTATCAGGCGCGGATCTCCGGGCCGCTGATGGATCGCATCGATATCCGCGTCGACGTCCCGGCCGTCAGCGCCGCCGACTTGATCCGCCCCGGCACATCCGAGCCGAGCGCCGCCGTCGCCCGCCGCGTCGCCCGCGCCCGCGAGCTGCAGAGAGACCGCTTCGCCGGCCTCGGTCATCCCGAGCTGACGAGCAACGCCCGCTCATCGACGACGATGATCGAAAAGATCGCCGAGCCCGACGCCGCCGGCCTGCAGCTTCTGCGCGACGCGGCGGAGAAGATGAGATTTTCGGCGCGCGGCTACCACCGGGTGCTGAAGGTCGCCCGCACCCTCGCCGACCTCGACGAGGCGCCGACGGTCGGCCGCATCCATCTCGCCGAAGCGATCTCCTACAGGGTGGCGGGAGAGAGACTGCCCGTCGCCGCGTAAGGGGCCGACGTCGATGGAAAAGCCGTCACCCTATGGGCGGGAGAGGCCGGGCAAAGGGCCGAAAGTTCGATTTGATTTCATTTCGACGGAGGAGAAGGGAGCTGCGGGTTTGCCGCGAGTCCCTCCGCCCCGCCAGCGGGGAGAAGGTGGCCGGCAGGCCGATCAGGGGCGCTCGCCGGCGCCTCCGGCGCTACGCTCCCAATCCCTCGAACAGCACCGTCGAAAGATACCGTTCGGCAAAGGACGGTATGATCACGACGATATTCTTGCCGGCATTTTCCCCGCGCTGTCCCACCTCTATCGCCGCCTGGAGCGCGGCACCGGCGGAGATGCCGACCGGCACGCCTTCGAGTCTCGCGACGAGCCGCGCCGCCTCTATGGCCTCGCCGGCATTTACCGTGACGACTTCGTCATAGACGCTCGTGTCGAGGATCGCCGGTGCGAAACCCGCGCCGATACCCTGGATCTTGTGCGGACCCGGGGCGCCGCCGGAAAGGATAGGGGATTCTTCGGGCTCGACGGCGATCACCTTGACCGACGGCTTGCGGGCTTTAAGCACCTGGCCGGCACCGGTGATGGTGCCGCCGGTGCCGATGCCGGACACGAGGATGTCGACTGCGCCTTCCGTGTCGTTCCAGATCTCCTCGGCGGTCGTCGTGCGGTGGATTTCCGGATTGGCCGGGTTTTCGAACTGCTGCGGAATGATCGCGTCGGGCAGCGTCTCGGTGAGTTCCTGGGCCTTGGCGATTGCGCCCTTCATGCCCTTGGCGCCTTCCGTCAGCACCAGTTCGGCGCCGAGAAGCGTCAGCATCTTGCGGCGCTCGACCGACATCGTCTCGGGCATGGTGAGGATCAGCCTGTAGCCCTTGGCGGCCGCGACGAAGGCGAGTGCTATGCCCGTATTGCCCGAAGTCGGCTCTACCAGCGTCGTACGGCCGGGCGTGATCTTCCCTTGCGCCTCGAGCGATTCGATCATCGCGACGCCGATGCGGTCCTTGACGGAGCCGATCGGGTTGAAGAATTCGAGCTTGGCGAGCAGGTTCGCCTTCACGCCCTTTTCCTTGGCGAGCTTGTCCAGCCGCACGATGGGAGTGTCGCCGATCGTCTCGGTTATCGAGGAAAAGACGCGGCCGCGGCCGGGCTTGCGCGCTTCAGGCATAGGTTTCTCCCTTCGTTTTTAAAATTGTCGCTGCGACAATAGGAGCTATGCGCGCTTGCTTCCAGAGCGGGAAAGCCTCGGATCGATGAGGCTGAAGGAAAAAACCGTTGAGAAGCGGCCGGCAGGGGAATCTTTTTTCAGGTCGCGCGGGTCGCAATGTAGGCGGCCGTTCCGGCGAGAATGCCCGCCGCGGCCCGGTTCAGGACCTTCAGCGCCTGCGGCTCTTTCAGGAGCGAGCGGGCGCGGGCCGCAAGCAGCATATAGGGCAGCAGCACGGCAAGAAGCACGAGGAAAGTCGCGACGAGCAGCAGGCCGTAGTCACGGATCCCTATCGAGGCGAGGTCGATCAGCGTCGGAACGAGCGCCACGTAGAAAAGCATCGTCTTCGGATTGCCGAGCGTGACCGTCAGGCCCGAGAGGAAGGAGAGCGCCGCACTCGTCGACTTCCGCGCCTCGATGTTCTGCGACAGGAGCCCGGCCGTCCAGAGCTTCCAGGCGATATAGCCGAGATAGAGCGCTCCGGCGATCTTCACGACCAGAAACGCGGTCGTGAATGTCTGGGCGATGAAGGCGAGCCCGAGAACTACCGCCGTCAGATAGACCATGTCGCCGACGATGAGGCCGAGGCCCATGAAGAAGGTTTCCCGAAAGCCCGATCCCAGGGCTCGGGCAACGAGCGCCGTCACGCCCGGGCCGGGAATGATGCCGGCGATGAAGAGAGCGCCGCTATAGGCGAGAAGAGCCGCAAGTGTCACGATCGTTCCTCCTGATAGGGGCAGGTGTACCGCAGTCTGCCGCAAAGGAAAATCCGGGTATCACCCCGCATCTACGCGCGAAAATTGATCGGGTGACAAGAACGGCGTTGCCCTTGGCGGTAGAGCCGTACACTTTCCGGAAAAACATGGGAGACCGGCGCACCATGCCCGAAATTCAGAACCTCCTGGGCTTCGCCCTGATCGCATTCGGCATGGTGCTGACGCCGGGGCCGAACATGATCTATCTGATCTCCCGCTCGATCTGCCAGGGACCGGGGGCGGGACTGATCTCGCTCGGGGGCATAGCCCTCGGCTTCGTCTGTTACATGGTGTCTGCCGCGCTCGGCATTACCGCCCTGCTTCTGGCGGTTCCCTTTGCCTATGACGCCCTTCGTTTCGCAGGTGCGCTTTACCTGCTTTACCTTGCCTGGCAGGCCGTTCGTCCCGGCGGCCGCTCGATTTTTCAAGTGCGGGACCTCCCGAAGGATCGCCCGCGCAAGCTTTTCGCAATGGGCCTCTTCACCAGCCTGCTCAATCCGAAGGTGGCCATCCTTTACGTGTCGCTGCTGCCGCAATTCATCCGCCCCGAGGCCGGCAACGTGCTCGTGCAGTCGCTCGTCTTCGGCAGCGTGCAGATCGCGATCAGCGTCAGCGTCAATGCGCTGATCGCGATGACCGCCGGAGCGGTGGCCGCCTTCCTCTCCGGTCGGCCGTCCTTCATGCTGGTGCAGCGTTGGCTCATGAGCACGGCGCTGGCGGGTCTTGCCATCAGCATGGCCTCGGAGGCCCGGCGTTAGAGGCTTCCCTCCGCCGGACGCTTGGCGGACGATGACGATGGCCGAAGGGTCCAGCCGAGATTGGTGCCCGCGGCAGCGATGAGGATCGCGACCGAGCCCGCGATCTGCACCGGCTGCAGAGCGTGTCCGAACGCGATGCGGTCAACCAGGATCGCGGCCACCGGATAGATGAAGGAAAGGGCGCCGGTCATGTGGTTCGGCAGCTTCTGTATGGCGCCGTAAAGCAGAATATACATGATGCCGGTATGAACCACGCCGACGGTCAGGAGCAGCGTCCACTGGAGCGTTCCCTGCGGCAGCGGCGCGACGAGGGCGAAGGGGGCGAGCATGGCCGCTCCGGTGATGACCTGCACCAGCGCGATCAGATGCGGCGGCGTGCCCTTGAGGAGCTTGGTAACGAGCGCCGCGATGGCGTAGAAGAAGGCGGCGCCGAGCGACAGTGCTATCCCGGTGAGATAGTCGCTGGGCTCATAAGTGCCCGCGGGCTTGGCGAGGACGATCGCGATCATGCCTGCGAAGGAGAGCGAGAGCCAGAGGAGTTTGCTGGCGGTGATCTTCTCTCCGATAAAGAGCGCGCCGAGCCCGAGCAGCATGAAGGGCTGCGTGTTGTAGACCATGGTCGCGATGGAGATCGAGGCGCGGGGATAGGCGGCGAAGAGCAGGAGCCAGTTCACGACGATCGCGACGCCGCCCAGAGCGGAAAGAATAATGACCTTCATCCGCAAATGTCTCAGGTCGATGAGGCCGAAGACCGCCGCAAGCGCGGCGAGCGTTGCAGCCCCGAAAACGCAACGCCAGAAGACGACGCCCGCGACGGGCTGGCCCGACATCAGAACGAACCAGCCGATCGTTCCCGAAATCAGCATCGCCGCCGTCATTTCCGCGCTTCCGCGCCGTATGTCCTTTTCCATGGCCTTTTGCTCCATCCATTATGCTGCAAGAATAATGAGCCTGGTGGCGCAGGGATATGGATTTTGAGAGGAAATCATGGGAGGATACCTAACAGATTAAGGCGATAAGGCTAAATTGACTTACGAGGGAGTTGGATGCTGGACGAGCTCGACCGCCGCATTCTCGAAATTCTGGCCGCCAACGCCCGGGTGTCGTTGAAGGAACTGGCGCAGGAGGCCGGCCTTTCCTCGCCGAGCGCGGCGGAGCGGCTGCGCAAGCTCGAGGAGCGCGGCGTGCTCGATGGTTTCACCATCTCGGTCAATCCGGCGCGTCTCGGCTATCCGCTGCAGGCGATCGTCCGCATCCGGCCGATGCCGGGGATGCTGCATATCGTCGAAAGGCTGATCCAGGAAACGCCCGAATTCATCGAATGCGACAAGGTCACGGGGGACGACTGCTTCATCGCCAAGATGCTGGTGCGCGACATGGCGGAACTCGACACGATCCTCGATCGCATCGCGGAAAAGGCGCAGACGAACACGTCGATCGTCAAATCCTCGCCGGTCAAGCGGCGCCTGCCGCCGCTTATCTAGTTCCGGTCGAGCCGAAGCCGCCGGCCCCGCGCGTCGTCGCCGTGGGGCCATCTGCCTCGCGGATCGCCAGCTGGGTCACCGGGGCGATCACGATCTGGGCGATACGCATGCCGCGCTCGACCGCGAAATCCTCCGCACCGAGATTGACGAGCAGCACCTTCACCTCTCCGCGATAGTCGCTGTCGACGGTGCCCGGCGTGTTGAGGCAGGTGATGCCGTGCTTGAAGGCCAGCCCGGAACGTGGCCGGATCTGTCCTTCATGACCGGCGGGGATCTCGAAGATAAAACCCGTCGGGACCAATGCGCGCTCTCCCGGCCGGATCGTCATCGGGTCCTCGGCCGGCACGGCCGCGCGGAGGTCCATGCCGGCGGCACCCGCGGTCTCGTAGGCCGGCAGGTCGAGGCCCTCGCCATGAGGCAGGCGGACGAGGGTGAGGCCGGGGGTCGGGGCAGGTCGATTTTCGGGCGTGTGCATGGTCATTCCGTCATAAGCACGGCCGGGCTTGCCGCAGTCAATTGCATATTGGCCCCCGAGCCTGTAAAGGACGCCGCAACTCACAGGATACTCAGATCATGGCCGAAAGCATTGCCGAGGCGGTCTCCCGCCGCCGCACATTTGCGATCATTTCGCACCCGGACGCCGGTAAGACGACGCTCACCGAGAAGCTTCTGCTCTTCGGCGGCGCGATCCAGCTCGCCGGTGAGGTCAAGGCCAAGAAGGACCGCATCCAGACCCGCTCGGACTGGATGAAGATCGAGCGCGAGCGCGGCATCTCCGTCGTCACCTCGGTGATGACCTTCGAATATAACGATACTGTTTTCAACCTGCTCGATACGCCCGGTCACGAGGACTTTGCCGACGACACCTACCGCACGCTGACGGCGGTCGATGCGGCTGTCATGGTGATCGACGCGGCAAAGGGTATCGAGCCGCGCACGCTCAAGCTCTTCGAGGTCTGCCGCCTGCGCGATATCCCGATCATCACCTTCGTCAACAAGATGGACCGCGAAAGCCGCGATCCGTTCGAAATCCTCGACGAGGTCGAGCAGAAGCTGGCGCTCGACTGCGCGCCGGTCACCTGGCCGATCGGCCGCTCCAAGACCTTCTGCGGCACCTATCATCTTGCCACCGACGAGGTGCGCGGCGCCGACACGCAGGAGCGGCTGACAAAGGTCAACGATCCGGAAATGGCGTCGCACCGTCTGCCCGAGAACGAACGCGACACGTTCATCGAAGAAGCGTCGCTGGCGATCGAGGCCTGCAAGCCCTTCGACCGTAAGGCTTTCCTCGAAGGGCACCTCACGCCGGTGTACTTCGGCTCGGCGCTCAGGAACTTCGGCGTGCGCGACCTGATCAATGGGCTCGCCGACTTCGCGCCGCCGCCGCGGGCCCAGGTTGCCGACATCCGCACCGTCGAGGCGACGGACGACAGAATGACCGCCTTCGTCTTCAAGATCCAGGCGAACATGGACCCGAACCACCGCGACCGCATCGCCTTCGTCCGCGTCTGCTCGGGCAAGCTCGAGCGCGGCATGAAGGCGCGGCTTTCGCGCACCGGCAAGCAGATGGGGCTGACGGCGCCGCAGTTCTTCTTCGCCTCGCAGCGCCAGCTCGCCGATACGGCTTTCGCCGGCGACGTCGTCGGCATCCCGAACCACGGCACGCTCAGGATCGGCGATACGCTGACCGAGGGCGAGCCGCTCGTCTTCCAGGGCGTGCCGAACTTCGCACCGGAAATTCTCCGCCGCGTCCGGCTGGAAGATGCGATGAAGGCGAAGAAGCTGAAAGAGGCGCTGCAGCAGATGGCGGAAGAGGGCGTCGTGCAGCTCTTTTCTCCGGACGACGGCGCGCCTGCGATCGTCGGCGTCGTCGGAGCGCTCCAGCTTGACGTGCTCAAGGAACGCCTGCAGGCGGAATACAGTCTGCCGGTCTCCTTCGAGATGTCCCGCTTCTCCATCTGCCGCTGGATCTCCGCCGAGAACCCGGCCGAACTCGAAAAGTTCATCGCGACCCACCGCGGCGACATTGCGCGGGACCTTGACGGGGACCCGGTGTACCTGGCGCAGGACGGGTTCTCGCTGCGCTACGAATCGGAGCGCTATCCGGCGGTCAAGATGGTGGCGATCAAGGAGTATCACGTCGCCAAGGCGGCGTGATCGCGCCTGCGCCGGATTCCCCTAGCCGGCCCGCTCCGGACCGGCCCTGCGAAGACCGAGGCTCAGCACGGCGATCAGCACGCATGCCATGCCGATCATCTGATTGGCGGTGATCGTCTCGCCGAGAACGGCAGCGGCGAGGAGCAGCGCGGAAACCGGTGCCAAGGCGGTGAAGACCGAGGCCTCGGTGCCGCTCACCTTCTGAAGTCCCGCATACCAGAGCACGAAGCCCCCGACCGTCGGCACGAGCGCGTAATAGGCGACCGCCGCGAGCGCCGGCGCGCCTGTCGCACCCATCGAAGGAAGCTCTGCAAGCACGAACGGGAGCGCAATGGCACCACCGAAGCCCGTCATCAGCGCCGACAGGCCAAGCGGCGGAATCGCGACGCTGACGCGCTTGTTGAGCAGGATGAACAGGCCTTCGCAGATGACCGCGCCGAAGATCAGCGCGCTGCCGGCGAGCGAATGCGCGGCGTTTGCATCCGGCCGGAAGACGATCGCGAGAACGCCGGCCGCCGCCAGGCAAACGGCCGCGAACACGGAGCGATGCGGACGCTCGCCGAGAACCATGATGGCGATTGCGGCGGAGACGACGGGGAGCGTCCCGATGATGACGCCGGCATCGGCCGCAGAGGTGAGCTTCAGGCCGGAAATGAGCAGAGTCGTGTAGCCGACGCTGCCGGCGCCTGCCTGAAACAGGAGGATGAGCCAATCGCTCTTCGGCAGCTTGGGCCAGGACGCCCCGGTCGCGCGCATCAGGCCCAGGAAAAGAGGGAAGGCGATGGCAAAACGCAGCGCCGTTGCCGTGAACGGCGGCAGGCCGGCGGCGATGATCTTGCTCGCGATCACGGTGCTGCCGACGAGCACCATGGCGAGCGACAAAAAAACATATCCCTGAACCTGCTTCGACATTCTGCCACCGTTCCCGATTGATGATGGGGGCAGAAAGACCGATCGGCAGCGCACGGTCTTGTACGAAATTGCAAGGCGGCGAAATCAGTTCACCGCTTGCGCGTAGACACCGGGGGAGAAGCCGTATTTGCGCACGAACACGCGTGTCATGTGGCTCTGGTCCACGAAGCCGCCGGCAGCTGCCGCTTCCGCGAGCGGCGTGCCTCCGGCGATCAGCCGCCGGACGACGTCTATCCGGCGTTGGAGGAGATAGGCATGGGGCGTCAGTCCCGTCGCCTTGGAGAAACCGCGCACGAGCTGGAAGCGGCTCAGGCCGCTCTCGCGGGCGAGGTCCGCGAGCGTAAGCGACGCCAGCGGATCGTCCTCGATAAGGCTTACGGCCGAGGCGACCGACTTCGGCACGCCTGCCGGCGCATCCCGCGAGGCAAGCTGCATCGCCTCCGCGAAAAGGGTGATGGCCAGTTCATCCCAGCGAAGCATCGTCTCGGCGCCGTCGGCGGCCGCGGCAGCCGCAAAGATCGCGCCGAAGCGGGCTGCCAGCCCGGTACTTCTGATCACCGGGTCCGAGAATTCGCAATCCGACCTCTTCCCATCGGTGACGTCATCGACGAGCGAGGCGACCAGCGGCGGATCGAGGTAGAGCATCCGCCAGGACCGGCCCGCGTCGCCGATCGGGGCTCCGTCGTGGACCTCACCCGGATTGACGGTGATCACGTCGCCCGCTTCCGCCTCGACGGTTCCGCGGCCGCTCAGCGACGTCTGCGCACCCGCATGAATCAGGCCGATGCCGAACTGCTCGTGCGTATGGCGCGCGAAACTGTGATTCGTCGTCGCTTCCACCACGTCGACGCCGGCGATGCGGCGCGGCAGCATTCTGAAATGCCCTTTCGCCATGTACCGTCCGCTGTCCCGTTCCACGTTGAGCCCTTATGGTGGTATAGCGTTTCCATTCCCTGCCGCCTAGCGCAGGTGGCCGATAGCTTCGCCGGATCAGGAGGAAACCGAGATGCTCTACACGGCACGGACGCTGAAGCGGCTGCGGCTCCTGAAAGGCATGAAACAGAGCCATGTGGCGGAGCTCATGCGGGTGACGCAGGCGACGATATCGCGCTGGGAAGCGGGCGTCCTCATACCTTCCGAAAATCAGCAGCAGGCGCTGGAGCGCCTATTCGCCAGGGTGCCCTCAGCCGCCGATGCGGCTATCAAGCGGCTGGTCGAAAACTCGAGCGCGAGGGTTCACCTGATCTGCGACCACTCGCACCGGCTGCTGGCTGCTTCGCCCCGGCGGCGCGCGGAGTGGCGGCGGGAAATGGTCGGCGAGCCGATGTTCCGTTATGCCTCGCAGGAGATCCGGAATGCGGAACGCGATCTCGCGGAGCTCGGCTGGCACGATGGCCGTTTGGCTTTCCTGGCCGTCGAGACCGGGCCCAACGGCCGCGATGACGTTCCCATCTCTGCCGGTCGCGTGCTTTGGGAGCGCATACCACTCGCTGACGGCGCGATGGGCCGGCTGGTCACCGCGATCTCGTGAGCGAACGCATAATTTATGCCTTGCCGGCTTCGCCGCGCTGCGCCTAGCCTCAAGGCAACAAGGAGCGACGCATGACGATACTGGTGACGGGAAGCGCCGGCCATCTGGGTGAGGCATTGATAAGGGTACTGTGCGCGGCCGGCCGCGACGTTCGCGGCATCGACATCAAGAGCTCGCCATTCACCGATGCCGTCGGGTCGGTCGCCGACCGCCGCTTCGTCCGTCACGCAATGAAGGACGTGCGCGCAGTCATCCATTCCGCGACCCTGCACAAGCCGCATGTGGCGACGCACGGTTATCGCGAGTTCGTCGATACCAATGTCGCGGGCACGGTCAATCTGCTGGAAGAGGCAGCCGGGGCGGGCGTCGGCGCCTTTGTCTTCACCAGCACCACGAGCGCCTTCGGTTCGGCCCTGACGCCGGCGCCCGGCGAGCCGGCAGCCTGGATCACGGAGGACGTCCAGCCGATCCCGCGCAACATCTACGGTGTGAGCAAAGTCGCAGCGGAGGGATTCTGCGAGCTTTTCGCGCGGCGGCACGGTCTGCCCGCCGTCATTCTCCGGACCTCGCGCTTCTTTCCCGAGGCCGATGACGATGCGGAAAACCGCGGCCGCTTTGAAACGGCCAATGCGCAGGCGAATGAATTGCTCTACCGGCGCGCGGATATCGAGGATGTCGTGAGCGCCCATCTATCGGCCCTGGACCGGGCGATGGAGATCGGCTTTGGCCGTTTCATCGTCTCGGCCCCGACGCCGTTCACGCGCGACGATCTCGCCTCTCTGCGGGAGGATGCCCCATCCGTCGTCTTCAGCCGCTTTCCCGAATGCGAGGCGCTTTATGCGCAACGGGGGTGGCGGCTCTTTCCGACGATCGATCGGGTCTATGTGAGTGCCCGCACGACGGCTTGTCTCGGCTGGCGGCCGAAATACGATTTTACCCATGTGTTGAAATGCCTGCGCCGCGGCGAGGATTTCCGCAGCCCGCTCGCAATCGAGATCGGGTCCAAGGGCTACCACGACACGGTCTTTGCGGATGGCCCCTATCCGGTCGCCTGAACCGTCAATCCCGTGGCAGCCCCGGCAGCTTGCCGATCTCGCCGGACCAGGGCAGGGCGGAGGAACACCAGATCTGCTTGCGGGGTGCAAGTTCGCGCCGCTGATTTATGGTGCCGACGCGGATGCCGATCTCCTCTGCGTCCTCGTCGGTGCCCGTCGTGTAGACCGGCGAGCCGCAATCGGGGCAGAAGAATTGCAGCCGCTTGCGTCCGTTTTCGCCGGTCTTGACGTAAAGCTTCGGCTCGCCGCCCGTCAGCCGGAACGATGATCGCGGCGTGCTGGTGCTGACGCGGTAGGCGGTGCCGGTCAGCCGTTGGCAATCGTTACAATGGCAGATCGTTACGTGCTCCGGATCGATCTCCGCCTCGTAGGTAACGAAGCCGCAATGGCACTGGCCGTCGATATGCATGAAACGCTCCTCGTCGCTTGCTTCGGCAAGATACGATAGGGCGAAGACTCCATTCGTCCAGTGCGACGTCCGCCGGTCAGACGCCGGTGAACAGCCACTCGTGTTCCCTCGCATTGTGGAACTTCCAGATCCGCTTCGGCCCCGCCATGACGTTGAGATAATAGGAATCGTAGCCGTGGACCGCAGCCACCGGATGGTAGCCCCTCGGTACCAGCGTCACGTCGCCATCTTCCACCGCCATGGCCTCGTCCAGCGAACGGTCGTCGGTATAGACGCGTTGCATTGCAAAACCCTGCGGCGGGTTTAGGCGGTGGTAATAGGTCTCCTCGAGATAGCTTTCGGCCGGCAGGTGGTCCTGGTCGTGTTTGTGCGGCGGGTAGGAGGAGGTGTGACCGCCCGGCGTGATCACCTCGACGACCAGCAGCGACTGCGCCGATTCGTCGTCTTCCGGCATGATGTTGGTGACGTAGCGGGTATTGGTGCCCCGGCCGCGCGTCATCTGCGGGTGCGTGCCGGGGCGGATGATTTTCGCCTCGAAGCCTTCCCCGCCCGGCGCGGAGCAGACGGCGAGGTCGAGATCCGTGGTCGCTTCGGCCTGCCAGCTGCTGCCCCTCGGCACATAGACCGCATAGGGCTGGCCCTCGAAAGGCGTCATGCGCTCGCCGAGCTCGCCGAAGTCCTTGCCATCGACCGAAACCCTGGCTTTTCCGCTGACGAGTACAAGGCAGAGTTCCTTTTCGCCCGCTTCGCCGCCGGTCGTCTCGCTGGGCCGCAGCCGATGGAGGGCGAAACCGACATAGGTCCAGCCGGCACTTTCCGGCGTGATCTCCTGCATCAGGCCGGATTGCGCTTTCGGTTTGATGAGCAGTTTGGACATTCGGCGGTCTCCTGATCTCGCGTCTGTAGGTCTGCCCCTCTCCATAGCCCTCTGGAAGGGGTGGCATCTCCCTTCTCCCGGCTTGCGGGGAGAAGGTGGCGGCAGCCGGGTGAGGGGCGTCTACGCGTCGAGCCCCGCTTCCTTCGCAAAGGCCTTCAGCGACTTCAGCCCGAGCGATTGGTACTCGAACGGATTGCGCACGGCCGAGTCCTGCTCGGCTTCGATGACCAGCCAGCCATCATAGCCGTGCTGGGCGGCGATCTTCAGAACCGGCAGGAAATCGACGCCCCCTTCCGCATCGCCCGGAACGGTAAAGACGCCGCGTCGCACACCCTCGAGGAAGGACAGGCCTTCGCTTTCGACCACCGCGCGGACCGCCGGGCGGACGTTCTTGCAATGAATGTGGCGGACGCGGTCCATATATCTCCGCGCCACGTCCGCCGGATCGGAACCACCGAACCAGGCATGGCCGGTGTCGAGCAGCAGTTTGGTCGCCGGACCGGTGTTCCGCATCAGGAGGTCGATCTCCTCGCCGGTCTGGACGATTGTGCCCATGTGGTGGTGGTAGACCAGATCGATGCCCTGGCCGGCGCAATATTCGGCGATTGCCTCAAGGTCGGCGCCGAATTTCTCCCACTTGTCCGCCGGCAGAACCGGCTTGTCCTTCACGAGCGACTTGGAATCGTCGCCGTGAATGGCGTTCGAGGTTTCGCAGACGATCGCCACCCGGCAGCCATTATGCTTCAGAAGGTCGAGATGCGGCTGGATAGCCTTCTTCTCCGCTTCGACATCATGGGTGAGGAGGTTGGTCGAGTGCCAGCCCGAGACGAAGACGAGATCGTAACTTGAGAGCTTCTGCTTCAGCGCTTCGGGGTCGGACGGCATCTTGTGGCCCTTCTCGATGCCGTCGAAGCCGATCTTCTTGCAATCGGAGAGGCAGTCCTCGAGCGTCAGATGCGCGCCGATCGAATGGTCGTCGTCATTGCTCCAGGCGATCGGGTTGGTTCCGTAACGGATCATGTGTTTTGCTTTCTGCTGCGTGGTCTGTTTGGGGCAGTCGGTTCGTAGTTTCGTTTTGGTGCGCCGAGGATGCCGCAGTGTGGCCCCTCATCCGCCTGCCGGCATCTTCTCCCCGCGTGCGGGGAGAAGGGACAAGCCGCGCTGTCCCCGCCCCAACCCGCAAGCCACGGCTGACCGCCGGGCACGTCCCCTCTCCCCGCCCTGCGCGGAGAGGGTTAGGGGCCGCTGGCCGGACGCCAGTGTCAACCAAACCGCTGGGCCTGGAGGGCCTTCTCGTAGCCTTCGCGGGCGGCCTTCACCTGGTCTCGGTCCGAAACCTCCGGTACCGCGACGTCCCACCAGTGCCCGCCGGCCTCCGTTGTGATCAGCGGATCGGTATCGATGACGATGACGGTCGTGCGCGCCTCGTCGGCGGTCTCCGCGAGCGCAGTTTCGAGCTCGGGGATCGAGCCGACCTTGCGGGTCACGGCGCCCATGGCGGCGGCGTGCGCGGCGAAGTCGATCCGAGGCAGCTCCACATGATGGGTGTCCTTCAGCAGATTGTTGAAGTTGGCGCCGCCCGTTCCCATCTGCAGCCGGTTGATGCAACCATAGCCGGCATTGTCGAGCAGCACGACGGTGAATTTGGCGCCGAGCATGACGGAAGAGGCGATCTCCGAGTTCAGCATCATGTAGCTGCCGTCGCCCACCATGACGATCACGTCGCTATCGGGCTTGGCAAGCTTTACGCCCAGACCGCCGGCGACTTCGTAGCCCATGGTCGAAAAGCCGTATTCCATGTGATAGCCGCCCGGCTCCTCCGCCTGCCACAGTTTGTGCAGCTCGCCCGGAAGCCCCCCGGCGGCGCAGACGAGCGTCGTTTGCCTGCCGCCGCGGGCGCGCTGGACGGCGCCGATGACCTGAGCGTCGGAGGGAAGTGCGGCATTGGTGGTGGCGGTCGCCCTCTCGGCTTCAGCAAGCCACTCGGCCTTGCCCGCTTTTGCCCTCTCGGTCCAGGCTGTATCGGCCTTGTGGCTACCGAGACCGCCGGAAATGCGGTTGAGGCCGGCCCGCGCGTCGGCAATCAGCGGCTGTCCCTGGTGCTTGCCGGCGTCGAACGCCTGGACGTTGAGGCCGATGATCTTCAGCGCCTCGTTTTTGAAGAGCGCCCAGGAACCGGTGGTGAAATCCTGCAGCCGTGAGCCGACGGCGAGCACGACATCGGCCTCTTCCGCCAATGCGTTGGAGGCGGACGTGCCGGTGACGCCGATGGAACCCATATTCAGCGGATGCGAATGCGGCAGAGCGGACTTGCCGGCCTGGGTCTCCATGACCGGAATGCCGTGTTTCTCGGCGAACGCAGCGAGTTCGGCGCTCGCTTCCGAGTAGAGCACGCCGCCACCGGCGATGATGATCGGCTTCTTCGCGGATCTGAGCGCCTCGATTGCCGATGCCAGCTCGTCGAGATCAGGCTCGATGCGGCGCGGAACCCAGACCTTCTCGTCGAAGAAGGATTCCGGATAGTCGTAGGCTTCCGCCTGCACGTCCTGGCAGAGCGACAGCGTCACCGGCCCGCATTCGGCAGGATCGGTCAGGACCTGCATGGCGCGGTGGAGCGCCGGGATGATCTGCTCGGGCCGGGTGATGCGATCGAAATACCGCGAGACGGGCTTGAAGCAGTCATTCGCCGAGATCGTGCCGTCCCCGAAACTCTCCACCTGCTGCAGCACCGGATCGGGCCTGCGGTTGGCGAAGACGTCGCCGGGAAGGAGGAGAACCGGCAGTCGATTGACATGCGCCAGCGCGGCCGAGGTCACCATGTTGAGCGCGCCCGGGCCGATCGAAGTGGTGCAGGCCATGAAGCGGCGGCGGAAGCTCGCCTTGGCGAAGGCGATTGCCGCATTCGCCATGCCCTGTTCGTTCTGGGCGCGGTAGGTCGGGAGCGTTTCGCGAACGCCGTAAAGCGCCTCGCCGACGCCGGCGACGTTGCCGTGGCCGAAGATCGCGAAGACGCCGCCGAAGATCGGCACGCGCTCGCCGTCGATGATCGTCATCTGCCGGGTCAGGAACCGCGCCACGGCCTGTGCCATGGTCAGGCGCACGGTTTTCTGGCTCATTTGTTTCCTCCTCGCGGCCGCATCCTTGCGCCGCTTTGTATTTGACCGTTACGCCGCCTTGGTCTCACCCAATTGCAGCCAGAGATCGACGAGCGCCTTGAACTTCGCCGCCATGTCGGAGACTGCCTGCTCGTCGGTCATCCTGCCGGAAAGCCAGGCCTTGGCAGCGTCGGCGAAGATCGTCCGGCCGACGGCAAATCCCTTGACCGTCTTCGACATTCTGGCGGCGGCGAAACCGTCTTTCAACACCTCATAGGGTGCTTCCAGGCCGAGGAGCACCACGCCCCGGCAAAGCGGATCGCGCGCCTCGATCACGGCATCGATCGCAGCCCAGGCGGCGCGGCTCGCTTGCGGCTCGAGCTTCCACCAGTCCGGCTTCAAGCCGGCATCATAGAGCTCCTCCAGCGCCCGCGGAATGGTCCGGTCGTCGAGTGTCCCGTGCTTGCCGGCGATGATCTCGATCAGGATCTCGCGCCCGACCTTGCGCGCCGCCTCGAAGGCCGAACGCAACTTTGCGACCTGAGCGGCCTTGAGTTCGGCCGGATCGTCGGGATGGTAGAAGGAAAGCACCTTGATGCAGTGGTCGACCGGCCAGTCGACGAGACGGCTGCCGAGGTCCTGGCTGAATTCGAAGGTAAGCGGCCGTGATCCCGGAAGCTCGATCGGCTTGCCGATCCAGAAGTCGCGATGGGCGCCGGCGGCATAGAGCGCATCGCGGCCGTATTTGTCGTCGATCAGCATGCCGAAGCCGGAACGGCCTTGAGCTACCTCTGCCGCAGCCCTGACGGCAAGCACCTTGAAGGCCGGGATGCGCGAGAGCAGTTCCGGATTTCCCTCGGCAATGTCCTCGAGCTGACTGCGATGGTCGACGGCGAGCGCCATCAGGAGCGGGATGTCGCGCCGGCGCGTCGTCGCCCAGTGCACGTGGTTGATCGCCTCGTCCTTGCGCAGCGCCTTCTCCTTGCTGCCGTGCTCGAGGAAATATTGCAGTTCGGTCCAGGTCGGGATTTCCGGCGCGCAGAGCAGGCGCGAGACCGCGAAGGCGCCGCAGGCATTGGCCCAGGTAGCGGACGTCGCGTGCGGCTCGCCGGTGAGCCAGCCGCGCAGAAAGCCCGACATGAAAGCGTCGCCGGCGCCGAGAACGTTATAGACTTCGATTGGAAAACCCTTGCCGACGATACCGTCTTCGAGATCGTCCGAGATCGGTCCATCATAGACGATGCAGCCCATCGGTCCACGTTTGAGCACGATCGTGGCTTCGGAGAGGGAGCGGATGGTCTTGAGTGCCGCGAGGAGGTCGCTTTCGCCCGATGCGATCAGCACCTCTTCCTCGGTGCCGACAATCAGGTCGCAATCGCCGAGCACGGTCTTCAGATGCGCCGAAACGCGGTCCGAGGCAATGTAGCGGCTCTCGCCCGCATCGTGACCCGCAAGACCCCATAGATTAGGGCGGTAATCGATGTCGAAGACGATCCTGGCGCCGCTTTCCTTGGCGATCCTCATCGCCTTGCGCTGGGCGGCATCCGCATTCGGCTTGGCAAAATGCGTGCCGGTGACGAGGACCGCGCGCGCGGAACCGATGAAATCTTCCGAAATATCGTCCTCGCAAAGCGCGTTGTCGGCGCAGTTGTCGCGATAGAAAAGGAGCGGGAAGGATTTGTCGTTCTCGACGGAGAGGATCGCAAGTGCGGTCAGCCGCTCCGGGTCGGTGACGATGCCGCGCGTCTCCACGCCTTCGCGCTGAAGCTGCTCGCGGATGAAGCGGCCCATCTGTTCGTCGCCGACGCGCGTCAGGAGCGCCGATTTCAGGCCGAGGCGCGCTGTGCCCACGGAAATGTTGCAGGGGCAGCCGCCGACCGATTTGGCGAAGCTCGCCACGTCTTCGAGCCGCGTGCCGATCTGCTGTCCGTAGAGGTCGACCGAAGCTCTGCCGATCGTGATGAGGTCGAGGGGCTTGGCACCCGCACCTGATGGAACTTGGGCCGACGAAATCTGGCTCACTGCTTCCTCCCCGCGGACGCCGGACCGGCGCCGACAAATCTGCCTATGCCATGGGTGACGAGCATATGAAACATAAATTCCGTTGTTTCGTCAATATGGAATTTCCGTTCTATATTGTCTCACTCGCCCTCGGCGATGCGGCGCCGTTTCTCGGCGATGGCGACGGTCAGCGCCATGGCGAAGGCCATGCTGGCGGAGAGCGAACGGAAGCCGGCATGATCGGCCTCGACCAGTTCGAACCAGACCCTGGAGGATTCGGCGAGCGGCGAGAAGGCGGAGTCGGTCAGCGAGACAACGGGTACCTTGCGGTTGGCGAGCAAGCGCGCCTGGCTGGCGCTTTCCGACGCGTAGGGCGAGAAGCTGACGGCAAAGGCGGCATCCTCCTTTGTCGCCATGGCCAGCATGTCCTCGTCGATCCCCGCGGCCGTTCCGACATGCTGATACTTCACCTTCAGCTTGCCGAAAGCATAGGCCATGTAGCTGGAAATCGGATAGGAGCGCCGCTTGGCGATGAGATAGATCGTGTTCGCCTTTGCGAGAATGCCGACGGCGCGCTCGAATGCGTCCGGATCGACCGAGGTCGCGATGTTGTCGAGCGAGCGATGGGCGGCGGCAACGAAGCCGTTGAAGATCGATCCGCTTTCGAGCTTGCTGTGATCGTTCTGGCGCAGCGCCTTCAGCCGTTCCTCGTAGCCGGGCGTGCGCTCCCGCAGGCGTGCGCGAAAAATCTGCTGCAGGCTCGAAAAGCCTTCGAAGCCGAAGTGCTGGGCGAAGCGCACGAGCGTCGAGGGCTGGACGTCGGCCGAAGTCGCAATACTCGCCGCCGTCCCGAAGGCGATCTCGTCCGGATTGTCGAGCGAGTAGGCGGCCACCTGTTTCAGCCGTTTCGGCAGCTGCGCCTTGCGCTCGAGGATAACCGCCTTCAGCGTTTCGAAATCCTGCGGGAGATCGGCAATCGTTTCAGGCGTGGGCATCGTTCGGGCCTCCGGCTCGTTCTCGTCGTTTGCCTCAGTTTAATCGACTAACCATTGCAGCGATAGAATGGACGTTCCATTTTGGTTCCTTATTCAGCGGGAAGTGCGCAAGCCCGCATCGCCTCAGGCTTGTCCCCCGCAGGCGGGGCAAGGAAACTCGCGGCGCTACCTTCGCCGACATGACCGCCGGCCAACCATCGGGCACGTCCCCTCTCCCGCGCGCGGGGAGAGGGTTAGGGTGAGGGGCAAGGACAACAGCGAGTCGGACGTCAAGATCAGCCAATCTCCACCCACTCGTTCGTCCTTGCAGAGTGATAGGTTGCGGAAAGGACCTTCTGGACTTCGTAGCCCTCGCGGAAATCGGTCGAGGTTTTGCCGCCCTTGGCGATCGCTTCCAGGAACTCGTTGGCCTCGATCGCCTTCAGCTCGTTGAAGCCGATCTGGTGGCCCGGTGCCACGCAGAAGGCTCCGTAGGGCGGATGCTCCGGTCCCGCCCAGATCGTCCGGAAGCCGCGGCTCCTGATGTCGTCGCCCGCGGAGTAGACCCTGATCTCGTTGAGCCGCTCCTGGGTGAAGACGATGCTTCCCTTGGAGCCGTAAATCTCGAAATCGTGCTGCATCTTGCGGCCGGTCGCGATCCAGCTCGCTTCGAAGCTTCCGCTCGCGCCGCTCTCGAAACGGACGAAGGCCCTCGTGACGTCGTCGACCTCGACCGTCCGGCTCTCTGTGGCGCCGCGCGTGACAGGGCGCTGCGGAACGTGGATGACGGTCTCTGCCAGTACGGACCGGATCGGCCCGACGAGATGGCGCATGCAGGCGATCATGTGGCTGCCGATGTCGGCGAGCGCACCGCCGCCGCTACGCGGGTCCAGCCGCCAACCCCACGGAACGCTCTCATCAGCCATGAAATCTTCCGCATGAATGCCGCGAAACGACCGTATTTCGCCGATCTCGCCGCTTTCGATAATGTCCCTGGCGAGAAAAATGAGCGGGTTCTTGAGATAGTTGAAGCCGACCTGGGTGACGACGCCGGCCCTTTGCGCGGCGGCGACCATCTCGGCGCAGTCGGCGACAGTCGGTGCCAGCGGCTTTTCGCAATAGACGTGCTTGCCGTGTGCAATCGCAGCGAGCGCCATTTCCTTGTGCAGGAGGTTCGGCGTGGTGATGTCGATGATGTCGATCTCGGGATCGGTCAGAAGTTCGCGCCAGTCGGCCGTCGCCTTGCGGAAGCCGAGTTGTCCGCGGGCCGCCTCCGCGCCCTCCTGCGTCACGTCCGCGACGGATACGAGATCCAGCTCGAAGGGCAGGCCGAAGACTCGTGACGCAATCGTGAACCCAAGGGCATGCGCCTTGCCCATGAAGCCCGTCCCGATCAGGCCAATGCCCAGCCTGCGCTTGCCGCTCATCTCGTTTCTCCCGGGCCAAGCCCTGTCTGTGCTCGGCGAAATGAAATGAAATGCGCGCGAATTGTCAATATGGAATATTTGTTCGAAAATCCGGTCCCGCGTGCCTGATGGAACAGGGCGTGTCCGCCCGGTCCGCTATGCTTGGGCAGAATGTGTTAACGCATTTTTACCATGTTGCGTTGAAACATCACTGGTGACGGTGGTGGACGAATCGCTTTCATATGGCGGGGCGAAATCGGAGTGATCGAGCATGTGCCGTTGGGCAGCCTATCGCGGAGAGCCGCTTTATCTCGAAGAACTCGTGACGTCGCCCAAGCATTCCCTGATCGAGCAATCCCATTGCGCCGTCAGGGCGAAAACGGCGACCAATGGCGACGGCTTCGGAATAGCGTGGTACGGCGACCGTCCTGAGCCGGGCCGCTACCGGGACATCCTGCCCGCCTGGTCGGATTGCAATCTCAAGAGCATTGCGAGGCAGATTCGCTCTCCGCTGTTCCTCGCCCATGTTCGCGCGGCCACCGGCGGCGGCACGCGCCGCGACAATTGCCATCCCTTCGTCTTCGGCCGCTGGTCCTTCATGCATAATGGGCAGATCGGCGATTTCGAGCATTTGCGGCGGCCGATGGAGACCATGCTCGACAACGAGCTCTATTCGGCGCGCAGCGGCACGACGGATTCGGAGCTGCTCTTCCTGCTTGCCCTGCAGTTCGGTCTCGACCGTGATCCCCTCGGTGCCGTTGCCGAGGCGCTCGCCTTCGTCGAGCGGCTTGCCGAACGCCTGGGACGCCCGGCACTCGTGCGCTTCACGGCGGCCTTCTCCGACGGCCGCGATCTTTATGCGGTCCGCTATGCCACGGATTGGAAAGCTCCCACGCTCTATGCAGGTCCGATGGGGTCGAGTGGCGGCTATTGCCTCGTCTCCGAGCCGCTCAATGACGATGACAGCGCCTGGGTGGAGGTTCCGGACGGATCCGCGATCATCGTCGGGGAAAACGGCGTCGACGTTCGCCTTTTCGGGACGGCCGACCTGGCAATAGCGCCCACCTCCGGCCTGTCCTCAGGATGAAAGCTTCGCCGCGATCAGCGCGGCGAGCTTCGCCGCGACATCGTCCTTGCCCATTTCCGGCCATTCCTCGGTACCGTCACGGCCGATCAGCTTAACCCGATTGCGGTCGCCGCCCATGATGCCGGTTGCGGGCGAAACGTCGTTGGCCAGAATGTAATCGGCCCCCTTCTTCTGGAGCTTGGCGCGGCCGTTCTCGGCGACGTTCTCGGTCTCGGCGGCAAAGCCGATCACGAGCTTGGGCCGCGATGCGTGGTGGCCGACGGTCTTCAGGATATCGGGATTCTCTGCAAGCTGCAGCGGAGGAGGGGCCTCGCCCGGCCGCTTCTTGATCTTGTTGCCGGCGGCCAATGCGACGCGCCAGTCGGCGACGGCTGCCACCATGACGGCCACATCGGCCGGCAGCGCGGCCAACACCGCATCGCGCATCTCCTCGGCGCGCTCGACCCGTACGACGCGGACGCCGGCGGGGTCCGCGATCGTCACCGGCCCGGAAACGAGCGTGACCTCGGCGCCGAGCCGCGCCAGTGCTGCGGCGATCGCGTGGCCCTGCTTGCCGGACGACCGGTTGGCGATGTAGCGCACCGGATCGATTGGCTCGTGCGTCGGTCCGGATGTGACGATGGCCTTGCGACCGGCGAGCGGGCCTGCTCCGTTGAAAAATTCCTCGACCGCCGCGACGATCTCCAGAGCTTCGGCCATGCGGCCTTCCCCTGCCTCGCCGCTCTCGGCCATTTCGCCAGTGGCAGGTCCGACGAAGCGGACGCCGTCGCCGGCGAGCGTCGCGCGGTTGCGGTGCGTGGCCGGGTGCGACCACATCCTCGGGTTCATCGCCGGCGCGAGCAGCACCGGTCGGTCGGTCGCCAGGAGCACCGTCGAGGCGAGGTCGTCGGCGTGACCGTGCGCCATCTTTGCCATCAGGTCGGCCGTTGCCGGGGCCACGACCACGAGATCGCAATGCCGCGCCAGCCGGATGTGACCGACATCCTGCTCGTCCTCGCGCGAGAAAAGCTCCGTGAAAACGTGAGAGGCCGAAAGCGCGCCAACGGTCAGCGGCGTGACGAAACGCTGCGCCGCCGCCGTCATCACCGGGCGCACGTCGGCACCGCGCTCGCGCAGGCGGCGGATCAGGTCGAGGCTCTTATAGGCCGCGATTCCGCCGGCTATGATGAGAAGAATGCGCTTGCCCGACAGTGTCATTCCGCTTCGGCTCCAGCCGCTCCCGTTCGTTTCCGGCGACCCTACTCGACCGTCTTCCCGCACGCAATTGCGCGCCTGATTTCGAGTGCAGGCCGAATTTGAAGCTTGACTTTCCGCGCTTCACGTAACACGTTGAGTTACATGAAACGCGATAGCCGACTTTCCATTACTTTGCATGCGCTCCTCCACATGGCGGAGCGTGAAACCATCACCTCGGAGGAGTTGGCAGCCTGCCTCTCCACCAATCCCGTCGTGGTCCGACGCACCATGGCGGGTTTACGGGAAGCGGGTCTCGTCCGCTCCGAAAAGGGGCATGGCGGAGGCTGGTCGCTCGTGCGCGATCTCGCAACCATCAGCCTTGCGGACGTGCATGCCGCGCTCGGTGAACCGCCCGTGTTTGCGATCGGCAACCGAACCGAGGCTCCCGGCTGTGTGGTGGAGCAGGCGGTCAATGCCGCGATGGACGGAGCGCTCCGGGATGCCGAGGCGCTTCTCATGCAGCGATTGGAACGAATAAGCCTCGCAGATCTTTCAAACGATTTCCAGCGACGAATGGCGATCCGTCGCCAGCAGATGAAGGAGCAGAACCATGGCGGTTGATGTGATGCCGGTAGACGTGGCGATCGTGGGTGGAAGCTATGCAGGGCTGTCGGCGGCACTGCAATTGGCCAGAGCCAGACGCTCCGTGGTCGTCGTCGATGCGGGCGCGCGCAGGAACCGCTTTGCCGAATCGTCGCATGGGTTCCTCAGCCGGGACGGCGAGGCGCCTGCGACGATCGCGGCGCACGGCCGGGAACAGTTGCTGGCCTATCCCAATGTGCGTTTCGTCGAAGGAACGGCCGATACGGCGCGCCGCGACGGCGCCAATCTGGTCGTCTCGGTGCAGGGCGAAAAGATCGCGGCGCGGCGGCTGATCCTGGCAACGGGCGTCGTCGATGAGCTGCCGTCGATACCGGGGCTTCAGGAACGCTGGGGCCGCGCCGTCTTTCATTGCCCCTATTGCCATGGTTATGAGCTCGGGCAGGGCCGCATCGGCGTTCTCGCAACCGGTGAGTCCAGTTTTCACCAGGCCATGATGCTGCCGGACTGGGGGCCGACCACCCTTTTCGCCAATGGAGCGTTCGAGCCCGATGCCGCTCAGGCCGCCATGCTGGAAGCGCGCGGTGTGGAGATCGAAAGGGAGAGGGTCGTCGCTGTCGACGGAGCGAAGGCGAGCGTGGTTCTCGATGGCGGCCGGACCGTTTCTCTCGAAGGCCTGTTCGTCGCGTCGCGCACCCGCATGGCGAGCGATCTGCCTGCAGCGCTCGGCTGCGAATTCGAGGACGGGCCGCTCGGACCCTATATCCGGACGAACGAGGCAAAGGAGACGAGCGTCGAGCGCATCTATGCCTGTGGCGATGCCGCGCGGGGCGCGGGCTCGGTCTCGCATGCGGTCGGCGATGGCGTCACGGCAGCCGTGGCCGCGCATAAGTCACTGATTTTCGACGTACACTGAGCCTTCATTCCGCCGTTTGATGAGCGCCGGCGGCGAGGAGGAGGCGCTCGATCCGCCGGAACCCTCGCCTTTTAGCATGGGCGAGGGGCGTAACGCCTTCGCCGTCCGCCAGATCGACATCCGCACCGGCCTCGATCAGCAGCCTGACGATGTCCGTATGGCTGTCGCCTCCGTTGCCGAGGATGATCGCCTCGAGGAGCGCCGTCCAGCCGAGGCGGTTTACATGGTCGACGGCAACCCCGGCATCGATCAGCGTCTTCACGGTTTCGACATGGCCGCGCTCGGCGGCTGGAATGAGGGCGGTGCCGCCGTAGCGGTTGGTGCTTTTGAGATCGGCGCCATGCGCGAGCGTCATCTTCAATATTTCGAGATGGCCGCGCGCGCCGGCATAGAGATAAGGGCTGTCCTCGATGCGGTCCTTGGCATTGACGTCGGCACCGGCCGCGATGAGAGCCCTTGCGGCCTCGATATTGTTCTCATGCGTGGCGATGAGCAGGGCCGTCGCGCCTGTTTCGTCGCGCGCATCCACGTGTGCGCCGCGCTCTACGAGAGCGCTGATTTCGGCGGCATTGCCCAGCCGGGCGGCCGTGAGGAGTTCTTTATCCAGCATGGCGGCCTTCGCGACCCCTGTTAGACTGAAAAGAGTGACGAGAGCGATGACGGCGTAGCGCAGCAGGCCTCGTGCAGCCGATCTCTGAAGCGGGATGAACATGGTCAGAGCATCGAACGGCTGAGCCCGCCGTCGACGGGCAGCGCAATCCCGGTGATGTAGGCGGCCTGCCGGCTTGCGAGAAAGGCTGCGGCAGCACCGAACTCGGCCGGCGTCCCATAGCGCCCGACCGGAATTTCCGACTGGCTGCGCACTGCAACGGTTTCGACGCTGACGCCCTCGGCCTCCGCATCCTTGCGATCGAAGCTCAGGGTCCGGTCCGTCGCAAGCCGGCCGGGCAGGAGCATGTTGACGGTCACGCCGTCGGCTGCCACCTCGCTGGCGAGCGTCTTCATCCAGCCGGCAAGCGCGCTGCGCAACGCGTTGGACGCCGTCAGGCCAGGGATCGGCTCGCGGATGCTGGTGGAGGCGACGGCAACGATGCGGCCGAAGCGGCGCTCCCGCATGGACGGCAGCAGGCGGTGCGAAATGCGCATGCCGGAAAGCACCATCGCCTCGAACTGGGCCCGCCAGAAGCCGGGATCGATGTCGGCAGCATTCGTCGGCGGCGGACCGCCACCGTTCAGCACCAGAATATCGATCTGTCCGAATGAAGCGGCGAGCCGATCGAGGAAGGGGTCGACGACTTCAGGCTTTGCCAGGTCCAGCGAAAAGCCGGCAGCATTCGGGCCGATTTCCGCTGCGGCCTTCGCTGCGGTTTCGACGTTCCGGCCGGTCAGCGCGACCGCAACGCCTTCCCCCGCAAGCGCTTCGGCGATACCGCGCCCGAGCCCTTTGCTGCCACCGAGAACGAGCGCCTTTTTGCCGCTAATGCCGAGATCCATATTCCTTCCTCCTGCTTTGATCGATGGCAACGCCTGGCTGCCTGGCACTTCTCCCCGGCCGGCTGGCAAAGCGGCCCGCCGCTCCGTTCACGCAAGCTGCCAGGCGATGTAGACGAGCGTCGCCGCGATAAGCCATAGCGCGATACGGCCCGAGCGCGTATGGCGCGCCTCGGCTCTGCCGATCGCTTCCGCGGTCTCCGGATCGAAGCGCAGGCCGTTCTCGCTCATTGCCATGATTTCCGCCGAGAACCGCTCGGTCCGGGCTGCGATCTCCGGCAGCGCTTCGGCAACCCGCAGCGCCGCATGAACGCCGTCGCGCAGGTCGGCGACGATGCGTTTCGGCCCGAGATTGTCCCTTATCCACTTGCCGACCACCGGTTCGGACGCCTTCCACATGTTGAAGCGCGGATTGAGCGTTCGGGCGACGCCCTCGACGACGACCATCGTCTTCTGCAGCATCACCAGTTCGGGGCGGGTCTGCATGTCGAAAAGTTCGGTGACCTCGAACAGCAGCGTCAGCAGCTTCGCCATCGAGATCGTCTCGGCCGGCTGGCCGTGGATCGGCTCGCCGATGGCGCGGATCGCCTGGGCGAAGCTTGCCGCGTCGTGGTGCGAGGGAACGTAACCGGCCTCGAAATGCACATCCGCGACGCGCTGATAATCGCGCATGATGAAGCCGTAGAGGATCTCGGCCAGGAAGCGTCGTTCCTTCCGGCCGAGGCGGCCGACGATCCCCATGTCGACGGCGACGATATGGCCCGCATCGTCGACGAAGAGGTTGCCCTGATGCATGTCCGCGTGGAAGAAGCCGTCCCGGAGCGTGTGGCGCAGAAAGGACTGGATCAGCGTTTCGGCCAGGCGGTTCAGGTCGTGGCCGGCCCTTTTCAGCCCTTCGATGTCCGACATCTTGACGCCGTCGATCCATTCCATCGTCACGACGTCGCGGCCGGTGCGCTCCCAATCGACCCTGGGCACGCGAAAGCCGGAGTCCTCCCTGGTGTTCTCGCCAAGTTCGGAAAGCGCCGCGGCCTCGAGTCTCAGATCCATTTCGACCTTGGTCGTCTGCTCCAGCGTCTTCGTCACCTCGACCGGCCTCAGGCGGCGCGTATAGGGCAGGAATCGCTCCTGCATGCGCGATACCAGATACATGGCCTCGATGTCGGCCACAAAGCGCTGGCGCACGCCCGGGCGGATGACCTTGACGGCCACCCTTTCGCGCGTGCCGCCGCGCATGACCACGGCGGGGTGAACCTGGGCGATCGATGCGGCTGCGATCGGCTCGGAGAATTCGACGAAGAGCTCGCCGACGGGGCGCCCGAGAGACGCCTCTATCGCGGCCCTGGACGCGCTCTCGGGAAACGTCGCCATGCGGTCCTGGAGCAGCGAAAGGTCGGCGGCAAGTTCGGCGCCGACCACGTCCGGGCGGGTCGCGAGAAACTGGCCGATCTTGACATAGGAAGGGCCGAGCCGTTCCACCGCCCGGGCGAGGCGGCCGCTGCGCGCACCGAACCGGGCCTCGCGGCTGGCGAGCAGGCCGGCGAGCTTCTGCACGAATCGTGCGAGCGGGGGCAGGTGTTCGGAGGGGACCGCGGCAAACGCATTCTCGCGCGCAAGGACCCAGCCGATCCGTATGAGACGGAAATATGCTCCGGGAGTGCTCATGCGCTCAGATTTTCCAGCCGGAATGCAGCGCTGCGATGCCGCCGGTATAATTGGTGAAGGAGACGCGGGCGAAGCCGGCATCACGGATCATGGCGGCGAAATCACGCTGGTTCGGAAACTTGCGGATCGATTCCACCAGATATTGGTAGGGCGCATCGTCGCCGGTGATGAGCTTGCCGAATTTCGGAATCGCATTGAAGGACCAGGCGTCGTAGAAGCGGTCGAGCAGCGGCATCTCCACTTCGGAGAATTCGAGCACGAGGAGCCGGCCGCCGCGCTTGAGCACGCGGTAGGCCTCCTTGAGCGCGACCTCGATGCGCGGCACGTTGCGGATGCCGAAGGCGATCGTGTAGGCGTCGAATGAATTCGCCGCGAAGGGCAGGTCTTCGGCGTTGGCCTCGACGAAGTCGAGATTGGCGTCGATCCCCTTCTTGCGGGCGCGCTCGGCGCCCACCGAGAGCATCGAGCCGTTGATGTCGAGGACGGTCGCATGGGCCTTGCGCCCGGAGCGCTCGACGATGCGGAAGGCGATGTCACCGGTGCCGCCGGCGACATCGAGAACCCGATAGCCCTCGCGGCTCGGCGGGTTGAGCGCCGCGATCATCGCATCCTTCCAGACGCGGTGCAGCCCGGCCGACATCACGTCGTTCATGATGTCGTAGCGTTTGGCGACCTTGTGGAAGACGTCGTTGACGAGCGGCTGCTTCTCGCCCGTGCCGACTTCGCGGAAACCGAATGAGGTCTCCATCCCGCCCCTCGCCGATACGCGCTCATCCGCCATACGAAACTCCACTTCAACGAATTTTGCCGGCACCATAGCGAAATCGCTCCGTGCACGCTATCTGAGCGAGAGGCGACCGGCTGCCGCATGCAGCGGGATATAGGCTATCGACGGCGTCATGGGAATGGCGTGCCGCTCACGTGGGCGGGTGCGATGAATAAAGGATGAAGGAACACGGCCGATGCCGGAATTGCCCGAGGTGGAAACGGTCAAGCGCGGACTGGCGCCGACCATGGAGGGCGCGCTTCTGGTGCGGGCGGAGTTGCGCCGGCCGGATCTGCGCTTTCCGTTCCCCGAGAATTTCGCCAACGCGGTTGCGGGCCGCCGTATCATCGCCCTCTCGCGGCGCGCCAAATATCTGATGATCGAGCTCGAGGGCGGCGACGTCATCATCGCCCATCTCGGCATGTCCGGCTCGTTCCGGATCGAGAAGGGCCCGATAGAGGCTGGCGCCAATCCGGCCGCGCCCGGCGCTTTCCACCACCCGCGCGGCAAGGACGAGAAGCACGATCATGTCATCTTCCATCTCGATGGCGGCTCCGGTCCGGCACGGGTGATCTATAACGATCCGCGTCGCTTCGGTTTCATGGATCTGGCACGGCGCTCTGCGCTCGCCGACCACGTCTATCTCCGCGGCCTCGGCGAGGAGCCGACCGGCAATGCCCTCGACGCCGCCTATCTCGCCGCCCGCTTCGCCGGCAAGGTCCAGCCGCTGAAAGCCGCTCTTCTTGATCAGAGGACGATCGCGGGGCTCGGAAATATCTATGTCTGCGAGGCGTTGTGGCGCTCGGGCCTCTCGCCGAAAAGGGCGGCAGGCACGCTCGTCGACAGGCGGGGCCGCCCGAAACAGGCGCTGATTGCACTGACGGAAAGGATCCGCGCCGTGATTGCCGATGCGATCGCCGCCGGCGGCTCCTCGCTCAAGGATCACATTCAGGCGGACGGCAGTCTCGGCTATTTCCAGCACAGCTTCTCCGTCTATGACAGGGAAGGCGAGGCTTGCCGCACGCCCGGCTGCCACGGTACGGTCGCCCGCATAGTACAGGCGGGACGTTCGACCTTTTATTGCCCGCACTGCCAGAAATAGGGCGGCATGGCACATTCCGCTCAATCTTGCGACAACGCGTGAAGGAGACGGGAATGAGTTACGAGACGTTGCTGGTCGAAACGCAGGGCCGCGTGGGCCTGATCACGCTCAACCGGCCGCAGGCGCTCAATGCGCTGAATGCGGTGCTGATGCGCGAGCTCGATGCCGCGCTGAAGGCCTTCGATGCCGACAGGGACGTCGGCGCCATCGTCCTTGCCGGCTCCGAGAAGGCCTTTGCCGCCGGCGCGGACATCAAGGAGATGCAGGGGCTCGATTTCGTCGACGGTTACCTCGCCGATTTCCTTGGCGGCTGGGAGCATGTCGCGAACGCCCGCAAGCCGATGATCGCCGCCGTATCCGGTTTCGCGCTCGGCGGTGGCTGCGAGCTCGCCATGATGTGCGACTTCATCATTGCCTCCGAAACGGCGAAGTTCGGCCAGCCGGAGATTACCCTCGGCGTCATTCCCGGCATGGGCGGATCGCAACGCCTGACCCGCGCAGTCGGCAAGGCGAAGGCCATGGACCTCATTCTCACCGGCCGCATGATGGACGCGGCGGAGGCCGAGCGCTCCGGGCTCGTTTCGCGCGTGGTGGCTCCGGACAGGCTCCTGGAGGAGGCGCTCGACGCCGCGAAGAAGATCGCGTCATTCTCGTTGCCGGCGGCGATGATGGCCAAGGAGGCAGTCAAACGCTCTCTGGAACTGACGCTCGCCGAGGGCCTGCGCTTCGAGCGGCGGCTCTTCCAGTCGCTTTTCGCAACGGAGGACCAGAAAGAGGGCATGGCCGCCTTCGTCGCCAAGCGCAAAGCCGAATTCAAACACAGGTGAGCCACGGACAGGACTCTGTTTTCTCAAATTGCGCGTTGACGTGCGGGCGGTTTCCCTTTATACGCCGCCCTCAGTTTGGAACGCCCTCGTTCGAGGCTTTCCGATAATACTCCCGAATTGCTTGTATGACAGGTCGCAGTGACCCGGCACGGCGAGGCGGAGTCCATGTCAGTTTTCGAAGAGAGGCATCAATGGCCAATACAACTTCGGCGAAAAAGGCGACCCGCAAGATCGCACGCCGTACCGCAGTGAACAAGGCCCGTCGTTCGCGCATCCGCAGCTTCGTCCGCAAGGTCGAGGAAGCGATCGCTTCCGGCGATCAGGCACTCGCAGCCGCTGCCCTGAAGGCGGCACAGCCGGAGCTGATGCGCGCCGCCACGAAAGGCGTAATGCATTCCAACACGGCATCGCGCAAGGTTTCGCGCCTGGCGCAGCGCGTGAAGAGCCTTTCGGCCTAACCCGGCTAAGAAAAAAGCTGTTGATGAAGTGCCCGGCGTGACCGCCGGGCTTTTCCGATTCGTGCCGTCGTCAACGGTGCGCGCGATTGACCTGGTCACGCTCGTGTCAATACCGTGACAAAAAATACGCAGTTTTTTCAGTGGCTTATGAGAGGTTGCGGCAAAAATGTGGTCTCGCGACGCGGGCGGATTGAGTCCGAAGTGAGTCAAGCCATTTTTTATTTTTTTTCTTTTTCGCCAGCTAAGCAAGAACACAAAAAACAAAACCCTTGATTCAACAGGGATTCTCGCCGGACTCGGGAGCGGCATGCAAAACCCGGCACGAGAGTCAACTGTCGACGCTTACGAGCGGGTAAAAAACGCCATTGATCTTGCCGGGCGATCCTGCCTAAATGCCTTCCACAGGGGACACAGATCACATCTGTACGAGGAAGTTTAAGGGTCATTCCAATCGGGGTGGCTTTGGGCTTTCCGTCGCCTGTGGCGGGGTTAATTCCACGTCGATCAATCAAACAAGTCGAGACGATAAAACCGGGCGAGCCTTCGCACCGGAGCGAGGACGTTTCGTCTTGTGGTTGCCGGCCGGGTTAGCCTTGTGAAGGCATGGGATAGGAAGAAGGAGGCTCGGGCTGTCCGCTACGTACGAGGGTGCGGTCAGCCGACAACGAGGAAAAACGGTTCTGGTCGGCTTGAAAATAGCCGTGCAGAATCGGTAAGGCGAAGTGCGAGGGGACATTTGCTTGAGGCGAAGGCGAGCGAATGAGCGCAGCGCGCCGTGACGGGATATGAGGAGCCCGTGTTCGGTGCGTATCAGAGCGTCCGGCTGACGCGGCATGGCTTTGAGCGGCCGTGGCGGGCGGACATAAAGATGAGGCCGCCAGAAATGACGGCGTCGGAATAATGAAATTGGAAGGCGGCAAGATGCGGATGAATTTGGCGACGGCACCTGAAGGTTTTCAGGCCGGAAGCAATCAGTCTCAGGCGGCGGGGGAAAAACACGACATGCGGCATGACGCACTGTTTGAGCGGGTAAGTGCGCGCTTGAAAGCCCAGGTCGGACCGGATGTCTTCGCAAGTTGGTTTGGACGCCTCAAGCTCCATTCAGTGTCGAAAAGCGTCGTGCGCCTCTCGGTCCCAACGACTTTTCTGAAGTCCTGGATCAATAATCGCTATCTCGATCTGATCACCACGCTCGTCCAGCAGGAGGACGGCGAAATACTGAAGGTGGAGATCCTCGTGCGCACTGCGACCCGCGGTCATCGCCCGACGGCTCCTGAGGAGAGCGTTGCCGCGGTTGCCGAAGCGGCGCCCGTCTCTCCTTCCCGCCGTTCGGCGGCCCCCTCCGTGGCAATTGCCGCCGCCACGGTTGCGGCAGCTCCGGCGAGACCCGTCCAGGCGCCGCTTTTCGGCTCGCCTCTCGATCAGCGCTACGGTTTCGATAGTTTCGTAGAGGGCTCGTCGAACCGGGTCGCGCTCGCGGCAGCGCGTACGATTGCCGAGGCCGGCGCCGGCGCCGTGCGCTTCAATCCGCTTTTCATCCATTCGAGCGTTGGTCTCGGCAAGACGCATCTCCTGCAGGCGATCGCTCTCGCGGCCCTCCAGAGTGCGCGCGCGCCGCGCGTCGTCTATCTCACGGCCGAATATTTCATGTGGCGTTTCGCAACGGCGATCCGCGACAACGACGCGCTGTCGCTGAAGGAATCGCTTCGCAACATCGACCTTCTCATTATCGACGACATGCAGTTCCTGCAGGGCAAGTCGATCCAGCACGAGTTCTGCCATCTGTTGAACATGCTGCTCGACTCCGCCAAACAGGTGGTCGTCGCCGCCGACCGTGCACCCTGGGAGCTGGAATCGCTCGACAGCCGCGTTCGCTCGCGCCTGCAAGGCGGCGTGGCGATCGAGATGGAAGGGCCGGACTACGAGATGCGCCTGGAAATGCTGAAGCGTCGTCTCGAAGCGGCGCGCCAGGACGATGCCTCGCTCGAGATTCCGCCCGAGATCCTGAGCCACGTCGCCCGCAACGTGACAGCCAGCGGCCGCGAACTCGAGGGCGCCTTCAATCAGCTTCTCTTCCGTCGCTCCTTCGAGCCGCAGCTTTCGATCGAGCGGGTCGACGAACTGCTCGGCCATCTCGTCAATGCCGGGGAACCGCGCCGCGTCCGCATCGAAGATATCCAGCGCGTGGTGGCCAAGCACTACAACGTCTCGCGTCAGGAGCTGGTCTCGAACCGCCGCACCCGCGTCATCGTCAAGCCGCGCCAGATCGCCATGTATCTGTCGAAGACACTGACCCCACGCTCCTTCCCCGAAATCGGCCGCCGCTTCGGCGGGCGCGATCACACGACCGTGCTCCATGCGGTGCGCAAGATCGAGGAATTGATTTCTGCCGACACCAAGCTCAGCCACGAGATCGAGCTTTTGAAGCGACTGATCAACGAATAGAAGCAGGTAAGCTCGAAGTTACGAAAAGCCCGGTCCGCCGGGCTTTTTTGTTGAGCGTTTTTTTCGCCCCGCTTGTCGGCTATCAATACCGCCATTCGTCTTCAGACCAGAGCGGAGATTTTCAATGCTTTACGCCGTGCTTTGCTACAACGATGAAAGCGTCACCAGTGCCTGGAGCAAGGAGGAGGACGAGCGGGTCATGCGTGATCTGAGCGCCGTCCAACGCAAATATGTCGAAGCGGGCAAGCTGGGGCCCGTGGCGCGCCTGGTGCCGACGACGGCGGCGGCGACGCTGCGCCACAGCGCCGGCGAGACGATCGTCATCGACGGCCCCTTCGCCGAGACCAAGGAACAGTTGCTCGGCTTCTATCTGATCGATTGCGCCTCGCTGGACGAGGCGCTCGACTTCGCGCGCGATCTGAGTAACGCCAATCCGAGCACGGGCTCCTACGAAGTCCGGCCGCTCGCGCTTTATAAACCCGGTGAGTTGCCCTCATGACCGACACAGGCTGGATCGATCTTGCTCTTGTTTCCGCGCGGCCGCAGGCAATGGGTGCGCTGCTGCGCTACTTTCGCAATCTCGATCTGGCGGAGGAGGCATTTCAGGAGGCCTGTATCCGGGCGCTGAAAAACTGGCCCCGTACCGGTCCGCCGCGCGATCCCGCCGCCTGGCTCATCTTCGTCGGACGCAATAGCGGCATCGACAAGGTGCGGCGGCAGTCGCGCGAGACGGCGCTGCCCCCGGAGGAACTGCTCTCCGACCTCGAAGACCGGGAGAGCGAGCTCGCCGATCGCCTCGACGGGGCGCATTACCGCGACGACATCCTGCGGCTGCTCTTCGTCTGCAGCAATCCGACGCTTCCGGCAACCCAGCAGATCGCGCTTGCACTGCGCATCGTATCGGGGCTCTCCGTCAGGCAGATCGCCCGTGCTTTTCTCGTCAGCGAAGCCGCGATGGAGCAGCGCATCACCCGCGCCAAGGCCCGCGTGGCGGCCGCCGGCATCCCGTTCGAGACACCCGATGCCGCCGATCGCGCCGAGCGGCTCGCTGCGGTCGCGACGATGATCTATCTCGTCTTCAACGAGGGTTATTCGGCGATGAACGGCGCCGAGGGCGTCTCCGCCGATCTTTGCGACGAGGCGATCCGCCTGTCGCGGCTGCTGCTGCGGCTGTTTCCCGCCGAGCCGGAAATCATGGGACTGACGGCACTTCTGCTGCTCCAGCATTCGCGCGCCCGCGCGCGCTTCGATGCCAATGGCGCCGTCGTCCTGCTCGAAGATCAGGATCGGCGGCTCTGGAGCCGGCCGATGATTACCGAGGCGCTGGCGATGATCGACAAGGCAATGCGCCATCGCCGCCCCGGGCCTTACCAGATACAGGCAGCGATCGCCGCCCTGCACGCCCGCGCCGAACGTCCTGAGCAGACGGATTGGGAGGAGATCGACCTCCTCTACCAGGCGCTCGAGCGCCTGCAGCCCTCTCCGGTCGTCACGCTCAATCGCGCGGTCGCCGTCTCCAAACGGGAGGGAGCGGAGGCCGCACTGGCCATGGTGGAGCCCCTTGGCGAGAGGCTTTCCGGCTATTTCTATTATCATGGCCTGCGCGGCGGCCTTTTGAAGCAACTCGGCCGGGCATGCGAGGCGCGCACCGCCTTCGACCGGGCGGTCGCACTGGCCACCAACGCGGCCGAAGCGGCCTATATCCGCATGCAGCTCGATCACCTCGCGGCCGAGCCGGCGACGGTCGCGGAAGAAGAAGAGCGATAATTTTTTCTGACCCCTGTCGGCAGGCGGCATCCTCTTTCGTCCTTGGAATGAACCAACATGGAGGAACTCGAAAATGACTGCAGCGACCGACACCAATTCCGGCGGCGAACGCGAACTGGTTCTGACCCGGCTGATCGATGCCCCGCGCGAGAAGGTCTACCGGGCCTTCACCGAAGCCGGGCTTCTGAAGCAGTGGTTCGCCCCTCTGCCGTGGACGATCACGGAAGCGGAGCTCGACGTCAGGGCGGGCGGCATCAACCGCTTTGTCATGCGCTCGCCCGAGGGCGAACTCTATCCCAATCAGGGCGTCTATCTGGAAGTCGTGCCGAACGAGAAGATCGTCGTCACCGATGCCTTTACGGAAGCCTGGAAGCCGTCCGAGAAGCCGTTCATGACGGCGGTCATGACCTTCGAGAACGAGGGCGGCAAGACCCGCTATACGGCCCGCGCGCTCCATTGGAGCGTCGAGGACCGCGATGCCCATGAGAAGATGGGCTTCCACGAGGGCTGGGGCCAATGCGCCGATCAGCTTGCAACACTCGTTGCGAAACTCTGAGAGGAGGACGGGGTCATGACCATTACCGGGAGCAGCAATGCGGCCATTTCGGAGATCGAGGAGGTAATCGGGGGCTGGGCGGAGGCGCTGCGCCGGAAGGATGCCGCCCGCGTCCTCGCCCACGGCACGGACGATTGCCTCGTCTTTTCCCTGGCGCCGCCCCTCAAGGCCTCCGACGCAGATGCCGGCGGCCTCGAGCAGTGGTTCTCCACGTGGAAAGGACCGCTCGGCTTCACCCTTGAGGATCTCGACGTTTCGGTGAGCGGCGACGTCGCCTTCGCCACTGCGCTGACGCATCTTTCCGGCGAGAAGCACGATGGTCAGAAGGCGGCGCTCTGGTATCGCCTGACCTTGGGCCTGACGCGCACCGACAAGGGATGGAAGATCGCCCATCAGCACGAATCCGTTCCCTTCTACATGGACGGGAGCTTCAAGGCGGCGATCGACCTCGATCCCCGATCCGAGGTCGACTGGCAAGCACCGTCGCGCCCGCCCATGCCCGGCGTCATCGCCTATCTCAACGTGGAGGATGCAGATGCGGCGGCGGCCTTCTACGTCCGCGCTTTCGGCGCCAAGGAGGAGGACCGCAAACTTGCCCAGGACGGAAAGCGCCTCATCCACTGCCACCTGACGATCAATGGCGGCGCATTGATGCTGAACGATCCCTTCCCGGAATTCGGCCATCCCTGGAAGCCGCCGGAGGGCTTCGTGCTGCACCTCGTCGTCGACGACGCGGATTTCTGGTGGAAACGGGCGGTGGAGGCCGGCGCGGAGGTGACGATGCCGCTGGAGATCGCCTTCTGGGGCGATCATTACGGCCAGCTCAAAGATCCCTTCGGGGTTACCTGGGGGATCGTCGCACCGGTGAAGGAAGGCGGTTGAACCGCTCGGCCCGCGATCAGCAGGCGAGGTCGGCCACCACGGCGTCGAGGATCAGCATTCCGGCGGGCGTGCAGCGCAGCCGCGAATTGCCGATCCGTTCGATGAAACCATGCTCGATCAGGAACTCTTCCCGGGCCGGATCCGGATCGCGGCCCGAGAGGGTCTGCCAGCGGGCGAGATCGACGCCTTCGCGCAGCCTCAACCCCATCAGCAAAAGCTCGTCGGCCTGCGCCTCGAAATCGAGCAGTTCCCGCTCGATCAGGCCTTCGCCGCACTCTTCGACGCGTTGCAGCCATGCCTCGGGGTTGCGCTCGGTTGCGGTCGCGATCTTACCTGATCCGATCGCCAGCCGCCCGTGGGCGCCGGGGCCGATGCCCGCATAGTCGCCGTAGCGCCAATAGGTGAGGTTATGCCGGCTCTCGGCCCCCGGCCGGGCATGGTTGGAGACCTCATAGGCCGGCATGCCGATCGCGGCGGTGATCTCCTGCGTGGCCTCGTAGAGAACAGCCGACTGCTCGCCATCCGGAACGACGAGCTTGCCTGCCTTGTGCAGGCCGTAGAAGGGCGTCCCTTCCTCGATTGTAAGCTGGTAGAGCGACAGATGATCGACGGCGTAGGAAACCGCCTCCTTCAGTTCGCGCTCCCATTCCTCAACCGTCTGGTTCGGCCGCGCATAGATCAGGTCGAAGGACATCCGCGGAAAGATCTCGCGGGCGAGCCGCACGGCCTTCAACGCATTCTCGACATCGTGCAGCCGCCCGAGAAATTTGAGGTCACGGTCGTTGAGAGCCTGGACGCCGAGCGAGACGCGGTTGACGCCGGCCGCCCTATAGCCGCGGAAGCGCGTCGCCTCGACGCTGGAGGGGTTCGCCTCCATGGTGATCTCGATGCCATCGGGCACGTGCCAATGCCGGGCAATGCCGTCGAGGATCGCCTCCACCGTCTGAGGCTCCATCAGCGACGGGGTACCCCCGCCCATGAAAATGCTGGTGACGGTTCTCGGACCGGAAAGCGCGCGCACCGCAGCCATTTCCTTCAGAAATGCGGCGACGAAGCGAGGCTGATCCACCGGCTGGTGGCGCACATGGCTATTGAAGTCGCAATAGGGGCATTTCGCCGCGCAGAACGGCCAGTGCACATAGACCCCGAAACCGGGATCCATGCCGTCACCGATCGCTGAAAGCGGGGCTATCTGCATCGTCTCTCTACTCAGGCGCCGAGACAGGTTTCGGCGAACAGCTTGAATGCGCGGGCGCGGTGCGACAGAGCCTCGGGATCGCCGGGCTTCCAGCCATGCTTCTCCTCCGCACTCATTTCGCCGAATGTGGTGTCGTAGCCCTTCGGTTGGAAGACCGGATCGTAGCCAAAGCCGCTGGTGCCGCGCGGCGGCCAGACGACATAACCCTCGACCTCGCCGCGAAAGAGCTCGACATGCCCGTCCGGCCAGGCAAGGCAGAGAACGGACACGAAGCGTGCGGTACGGCTTTCGGGCGCCACCGAACCCTTGTCGCGGAGCGCCTCTTCGACCTTTTCCATGGCCATCTGGAAGTCGCGGCTGCCGTCCTCACGTTCGGCCCAGTTGGCCGTGTAGACGCCGGGGGCGCCGCCGAGCGCGTCGATGGCAAGACCGGAATCGTCCGAAAGCGCCGGCAGTCCGGAGGCCCTGGCCGAGGCGAGCGCCTTGATCGTCGCGTTCTCCTCGAAGGTCGTGCCGGTCTCATCCGGCTCGACGAAATCGAGATCGGCTGCCGATTTCGCCTCGAAGCCGAGTGGCCCGATGAGGTCGCGGATCTCACGGATCTTGCCGGCATTATGGCTCGCGACGACGAGCGTCTTGTCGATCAGTCTGCGCATCTGTTCCGTTCCGTTCAGGTTCTGCCGAAATCAATCCTTGGCCCAGAGGCCCGCTTCCGCGCATTCCAGGCTGTTGCCGGCCGGATCGCGGAAATAGAATGAGCGGGCGCCGTTCGGCCAGCGGACATCCGCCTCGATCGCAACCCCGGCTGCCTCCAGTTTAGTCTTCCAGGCGTCGAGCGCCTCCGCGGCGACCCGGAAGCACATGTGCCCGTTGCCTTTCGTCCCGTGCGGAGGCACGGGAAGTGCGCCCGGTGCAGGCGGCTTCACCGTCTCCGCCGGGTTGAAGATCAGCAGCACGCCTTCGCCGCAGCGGAAGAAGACATGGCGACTGCCGGCGCGCGTGATCCTTTCAAGGCCGAGGACCGTTCCGTAGAAGGCCTCGGCCTGATCGAGATCGTCCGCGTAAAGCGCGGTTTCCAGAATGCCTTCGAATGTCGGCACCGGACCGGTTCCTCTCAAGTGATCCAGAGCACTTCCGGAAAGCCATGACGGTGTTCCGTCCGGAGGTGCATATTGTCGAAGCGTCAGATTATCTCACTGCTGCCGTGCAGCAGAGAGCAGTCTAGCCTGCTATCGCCTGCTTCTGCATTTCGACGAGTTCGGCAATGCCGTTCTTGGCGAGCAGCATCAGGCTTGCAAATTCTTCTTCGCTGAAGGGCTTGCCTTCCGCCGTTCCCTGGATCTCGACCAGGCCGCCGCTGCCCGTCATCACGAAATTGGCATCCGTCTCCGCAGCCGAGTCTTCCAGATAATCGAGGTCGATAACCGGCTGGTTGGCGAAGATGCCGCAGGAAATGGCGGCCACATGATCTTTCAGGACCTTCTCCAGCTTGACCATGTTGCGCGCTTCCATCCACTTCAAACAGTCGTGGAGGGCGATCCAGGCGCCGGTGATCGACGCTGTGCGCGTGCCGCCGTCGGCCTGAAGCACGTCGCAGTCGATCGAGATCTGACGTTCGCCGAGCGCCGGAAGATCTACCACGGCTCTGAGCGACCGCCCGATCAGCCGCTGGATCTCCTGCGTGCGGCCGCTCTGCTTGCCGGTCGCCGCCTCGCGCCTCATGCGCTCGCCGGTCGCGCGCGGCAGCATGCCGTATTCCGCGGTGATCCAGCCCTTGCCGCCGTTGCGCAGCCACGCCGGAACTTTTTCCTCCAGGCTGGCGGTGCACAGAACATGCGTGTCGCCGAAGCGTACCAGGCAGGATCCTTCCGCATGCTTGGAGAAATTGCGCTCGAACGAGACCTTGCGCATTTGGTCGATTTTTCTACCGGATGGCCGCATCGTCAACTCCTGTCGATCCCGACTGCATGTTGCTTCGAGTCCTGTTCGGTTCAAGGACAAGATCATGCAGAATTCAAAGTGCTCCAGCGGCCTTTGCGCGTCTGAAGACACGCGGCGCTTTCGTGAGCCTTCTAGATCATGGCGTGGGCAAAGGGAACCGCTTGATGTCGAAGCTTCGCAGTGATTTTTCCCTTTTGCCATTCCCCGTGCGGATCACTATATTCTTTGCGAACACGGAATACTGATCACGGAGTGACATGGTACTGCGCAACCCTGGAACGAAGGGGATCGCATCGGCGCTGGACGAGCGCTCCGGCGAGATCTTCCGCCGCATTGTCGAGAGCTATCTGGAAAGCGGGGAGCCGCTGGGCTCGCGCAATCTCTCTCGGCTGTTGCCGGTGTCGCTGTCGCCGGCCTCGGTTCGCAACGTGATGAGCGACCTCGAGGATCTGGGCCTGATCTATTCCCCCCATGTCAGCGCCGGCCGGCTTCCGACGCAGCTGGGCCTGCGCTTCTTCGTGGACGCCTTCATGCAGGTGGGCAATCTCTCGCCGGAGGAACGCGCCTCGATCGAAAGGCAGGTTCACCCGGGAAATCGCGACCGGTCGGTCGAAAACTTTCTTACCGAGGCGAGCCAGATGCTGTCCGGCATGTCGCGCGGCGCAGGTCTCGTCATCACCACCAAGAGCGATCCCGTTCTCAAGCATGTCGAGTTTATCCGGCTGGCGCCGACCAAGGCACTGGCGGTGCTCGTCGGCGAGCACGATCAGGTGGAGAATCGGATCATCGAGCTGCCGGCCGGGATCACCAGCGCCCAGCTCACCGAAGCGGCGAACTTCGTCAACGCTCACCTTGCCGGTCAGACGATCCCCGAATTGCGGACGCAACTGGAAAAGGTCAAGGAGACGGTGCGCGGCGAGCTCGACGCGCTCTCGCAGGACCTGGTCGAGCGTGGGCTGGCGATCTGGTCCGGAAGCGAGGGCGACGGCCAGCCGGCGCGGCTGATCGTCAGGGGCCGCGCCAATCTGCTCGAAGGGTTGGAAGGGACGGACGACATTGAGCGGCTGCGCATGCTCTTCGATGACCTCGAAAAGAAGGACAGCCTGATCGAGATCCTCAACCTCGCCGAGAGCGGCCCGGGCGTGCGCATCTTCATCGGTTCCGAAAACAAGCTGTTTTCACTCTCCGGATCCTCGCTGATCGTCGCTCCCTACCGCGACAGCGACGACCGTATCGTCGGCGCGGTCGGTGTCATCGGGCCGACCCGGCTCAACTATTCCCGCATCGTTCCCATGGTCGATTACACCGCGCAGCTCATGTCGCGGCTGTCGCGCTGAGCGAATCCTTTTGATCGATGCAGCAATCGACCCTTGATTTTTCGGGCCCAAACATCGATATCGGGCTTCAAATCCAGGCAACAGAACGTTCAAGCAAAGCGACTTCCGCTGGTTTGATGATGCCGAACAGAGCAAAAGACAGAAATTCGGAGAACGTCATGACCGACGAAACGAACAAGAACGGACCCGAGGCCGCGGCGCCTGAAGAATTCGAAACAGCCGCTGAGCCGCAAGCCGCGGAGAAGCCGGAGGCGGATGCTTCCACGACCGCGCCGGATCCGCTCGAGCTTGCCAGGGCCGAGAGTGCGGAACTGCGCGACAAATATCTTCGCCTCGCTGCGGAGATGGACAATCTGCGCCGGCGCACCGAACGTGACGTGAAGGACGCGAAGTCCTATTCCGTCGCGGGCTTCGCGCGCGACATGCTGGCGGTCTCCGACAACCTGCGCCGCGCGCTGGATGCGATTCCGGCCGACGCCAGAGAGGCGGGCGATGCCGGCCTGAAAGCACTCATCGAGGGCGTGGAAATGACCGAACGGTCGATGCTCGCGGCGCTCGAGCGTCACGGCGTGAAGCAGCTGGACCCCACCGGTCAGAAGTTCGATCCGAATTTCCACCAGGCCATGTTCGAAGTCCCGAACACCGAGGTCCCGAACAACACGGTCGTCCAGGTGGTCCAGGCGGGATACACGATCGGCGAACGCGTTCTGCGCCCGGCAATGGTCGGTGTCGCCAAGGGCGGCCCGAAAGCCGCGTCCTCTGAAAGCGAGACGCCTGCTGCCTGACGGCGCATGAATTCGATTTGCGAAGGGCCGCGCACTCTGCAAGGTGCGCGGCCCTTCGTCATTGTTCGAAATATCGCATCCTCTTCCAACCGGCTTCGGCAGGGCAGCAGGCAGAAGATATTCAGGCAGCGTGCGAGGTCGTGTCGTCGCTAAGCAGCGTGTAGATCGCGCTTGCCGAGTCGCTCGCTCGGATACGCGACACCATGTCGTGGTCGCGCAGCACACGGGCGATGCGCGAGAGCGCCTTCAGGTGGTCGGCGCCGGCACCTTCCGGTGCAAGCAGCAGAAAGACGAGGTCGACCGGCTGGTCGTCCAATGCCTCGAAATCCACCGGCGTATCGAGCCGCGCAAAGATACCGACGATCGACGGCAGACTGCTGAGCTTGCCGTGCGGGATGGCGATGCCGTTGCCCACCCCGGTCGAGCCGAGTCTTTCTCGCTGCAGGATGACGTCGAAGATCTCCCGCTCCGGAAGACCGGTGAGCTTTGATGCTTTTGCCGCCAATTCCTGAAGGAGTTGCTTCTTCGAGTTGGCCCTCATGGCCGGGATGATCGCATTTTGATGCAGCAAGCCTGCCAATGCCATTCTTTTATCCTCGTTCGCCGGTTAGAGCCTGGCAATCTCATCACAAATGCGCCGTGATGGCTCTACCCATCTTTGTCTTGGCGGGTCGAATGCACAGAAAAGTCGAGCTTTTCCGCCGTCCCGCTGATCGGAAAGACGGGGGAAGCCAGTCCGGCTGGCTTCCCCCGTCCCCACTCATGCCTTGATATTGGCGGCGTCGATCCAGCCAATATTCCCATCGTTGCGCCGATAGACGATGTTCAGGTCATCCTTGCCGGGGCTGCGGAACATCAGCACCGGTTCATCCGTCATGTCCAAGGCCATAACGGCATTGGCGACGGACATTGTTCTCAACTGTTTCGTTGTTTCGGCAACGATCGTCGGCGCATAATCGTCGGGGACTTCCTCGTCCTCAAAGGGCACCGAGTCCATCACTCGATAGGCCACTTCGGTGGCATTCTGCCCGTTGCCGTTGTGATGGTCCTTGAGCTTGCGCTTGTAGCGCCGGAGCCGCTTCTCGATGCGCTCCGAAGCCGCGTCGAAGGCTGACTGTGGCTCGTTCGCCTGGCCGTTTGCCTGCAATACCACGCCCGTATCGAGATGAAGCTTGCAGTCGGCGCTGAATCGCGACCCTGACTTTTCCACAGTGACCTGGCTCGAATATCCTCCGTCGAAATATTTGGTTACGGCCTGCTCGATCTGCTCGCCGATGCGGACGCGAAACGAATCGCCGATTTCCATATGTTTACCGGATACACGCACACTCATGGAGTTTCCTCTCTTGTTCGTGAATTGCGTGCCCAGTCTATTCCAAGCGCCCCCGTCATCCAAGCACTTCAGCGACGGGAGTCCCGAACAACCGAAATCGTGAGCGCGCGCTGCCTCTATGCAAGCGCGGCGGCCTCATATCCGCTGTACCGCGCAGAGTCAATTGCGCGTCGTGGGATTAAACGTTCATCGAGCCCCGGCGGTTCCGCAGGCGAGAGCCCAAAGCGCAACCCGGCTTATGCGCTTGCGGCCGCCCGGAAATGCTCAGAATGCCGTGGTTTTGGCCAGCGCGCGTTTCTCGCGGCGGCGCTGGACGGAGGAAGGGATGCTCATCGTCTCGCGATATTTTGCGACGGTGCGTCTGGCGATATCGACGCCGGCTTTCTTGAGGACGTCGACGATATCGTCGTCCGAGAGCACGGCATCGGCGCTTTCCTGATTGATCATCGTGCGGATGCGATGGCGCACGGACTCGGCCGAATGTGCATCGCCGTTTTCCGCCGAGCCGATCGAAACGGTGAAGAAATATTTCAGTTCGAAGAGCCCGCGCGGGGTCAGCACGTATTTGTTGGAGGTGACCCGGCTCACCGTCGACTCGTGCATCTTGATCGCATCCGCGACGATCCTGAGGTTCAGCGGGCGCAGGTGGCCGACGCCGTTGACGAGAAAGGCGTCCTGCTGCCGGACGATTTCGCTTGCCACCTTCATGATCGTCCTGGCGCGCTGATCGAGGCTGCGCGTCAGCCAGTTCGCATTTTGCAGACACTCGTTGAGAAAGGCCTGTTCGCCGCTGTTCTTCCTGCTGGAGCGCGATATTTCGGTGAAATAGTCGTGGTTGACGAGAACCCGGGGCAGGGCATCCGGATTGAGCTCGACCAGCCAGCCGCCATCGGGTGCGGCGCGCACGACGACGTCGGGAACGATGGCCTCGAAGACACCGGTTTCGAAGCTGGTGCCCGGTTTCGGATCGAGCTTGCGGATCTCGGCGAGCATATCGACCAGGTCTTCCTCGTCGACGCCGCAGATCTTCTTGAGACTTGCGAAATCGCGCCGTGCCAGGAGCTCGAGATTGGCCACGAGCGCTTCCATCGCCGGGTCGAGGCGATTGCGGGCGCGCAGCTGAATGGCAAGACATTCGCCGAGCGTGCGCGCAAAGACCCCCGGTGGATCGAACTGCTGAAGCACCTGCAGCACGCGCGCCACGTCCTCGCCGGCCGCGCCCAGCTTCTCGGCCGTCTCGGCGAGGTCGGCGTGCAGGTAGCCGGCATCGTCGAGCTGGTCGATGAAGTGCAGGGCGATCAGCCGATCGGAGGCAGTGCTGAGTGCGAAGGGCAGCTGCTCGGCGAGCGCCTCCCTCAACGTCTTGCGGCCGGCAACGAAATCGTCGAGATCGTAGCCCTCGGCGTCGCCGGCGCCCGGCATGGATTTCCATTGGCCGAGAAGCTCGGGCGCATCCGCCCGCTGCGGCGCCGTATCGTCGGGGAAGACGTTGGCGAAGTCGGCGTCAAAGCCTTCGCTGAGCCTCTCGCCGGATCTCGACATGGCGCTGTCGTAAAGATCGCTCTGACCTGCCGCTTCGTCGATTTCGCCGCCGGTCTCAGCCGGATGCGGACTGGCATCCTCGCGATCCGATGTCGTTGCCTCATCGGCCGATTGGACCTCCAGCAGCGGGTTCTTCTCGACTTCCTGCGCGATGAAATGGCTGAGCTCCAGATGGTTCATCTGAAGCAGCTGGATCGACTGCATCAGCTGCGGCGTCATGACCAGCGACTGCGACTGTCTCAGATGAAGGCTGGCGGACAAGGCCATGCTGGCGTGAAACTCCCGTCGAGTTCTCCGAGCCGTGTCCGCTTGGACGGGCCCATTTTTTAGTTGGCCCAAAAATTGCTTATTACTGGAATTTGGTCAAGCACGGACGGCGGCGGAGGTGCCGATTCAGCCGGCGGTCGTCCGTTCTGCCGGAATGCACGCTGCCGGCAGATGTCAGAGGCTGAAATTGTCGCCGAGATAAAGCCGGCGCACGTCCGGGTTGGTGACGATGTCGTTGGCGCGGCCATGCGTCAGCACTTCGCCGGCATGGATGATATAGGCCCGATCGATCAGCCCGAGCGTCTCGCGCACATTGTGGTCGGTGATGAGGACGCCGATGCCGCGCGACGTGAGGTGGCGCACAAGCGCCTGGATATCGGCGACGGAGATAGGGTCGACGCCTGCAAAGGGTTCGTCGAGCAGCATGAAGGTCGGGTCGGTCGCAAGCGCACGGGCGATTTCGAGGCGCCGGCGTTCGCCGCCCGATAGCGCGATGGCCGGCGATTTGCGCAGGTGCGTGATCGAAAATTCACCAAGCAGATCGTTGAGCTTGCTCTCGCGGCGGTCGACGTTCTCGTCGTGAACCTCCAGCACCGCGCGGATGTTATCCTCGACCGTCAGCCCGCGAAAGATCGAGGCCTCCTGAGGCAGGTAGCCGACGCCCAGGCGCGCCCGGCGATACATGGGCATCGTCGTGACGTCGTTGCCGTTGATCTCGATCGAGCCCTCGTCCACCGGCACGAGGCCGGTGATCATGTAGAAGCAGGTCGTCTTGCCTGCGCCGTTCGGACCAAGCAGGCCGACAGCCTCGCCGCGGCGCACGACGAGCGAGACACCGTTGACGACGCGGCGTGAGCGGTATGATTTCGTCAGGCCCCGGGCAATCAGCGTGCCGTCGTAGCGCGCCTTGTCGACCGCGCGGGCAGCTGTCGCTGCCGCCGACGGCTTTTTGCCCCGTTTGCGTTTTTGGAGGAAAGGAATCTGCACGAGCGGGTCTATGTCAGTTCGTCTTGCGGGACTGCGGATCGAGCTGGATCTGTACGCGGCCGCCGCAGGCGTCGAGCTGCGCTTCGCCGGTGTCCATCTGGACGTTCAACTGGCAGCCCACGAAGACGTTCTTGCCTTCCGACAGCACGACCTTCTTGCCCTTGAGCACGATCGTCTGGTTGGTGAGGTTGACGATGCCGCTTTCGCCCGTCGCCTGTTGCGCACCGGAGCTGAGGAACACCTTGTTGCTGACCTCGATCCGATCGATATCGGCGTTGCCGCTGGTGACCGAGCCGCCACCCGCCTTGTAGAAGACGGTCATGTTGCCGGCCTGCAGCGTCGTCGTGCCCTGGACGACCTTCACATTACCGGTGAAGATCGCCTTGCTTTCCGGATCCTTGATCTCCAGCTTGTCGCTCTCGATCTGGATCGGCTGGTCGTTTGAAAGCTGAAGGCCCTGCATGCGACTGGAGGTTGCCTGCGCGAGGGCGGCGGAAGCAATCAGCGAAGCGCCGAGCCCGGCCACGGCCAGAGCGGCTGAAATCCTTATGAGAGCGGCAGGTTTGACCGACATGGCTGCAGGGGATCCTGTTCTTGGGGTCCTGTTATTTTGCGTTTTTGCGAATGGCGCTGGGTTCGATATTGACCCTTACCATGCCTTCGAATGTTACGACACGTCCCTTATCTGTCATTCGCAGCTTCTGCGCAATGATCGATCCGCCCTTCATGCTGATGGCAATCGGTTGTTTCGTCTCCATTTCGCCGGCATTGATGTCCAGATAGGCGGACTGGAAATCGGCATTGACGCCATTATTCATGGAAATCGTGAACGGGGCGTTCATGTCGAGCGTATTCGCGCCGCGGTCGTAGATACCGCTCGTCGCATCGACCGTGGCGATCAGCGTATCGTTGACCGGCATCTCGGCGTGAATGGTCTCGAGTGTGATCAGGTTCGGGTTGGCGATATCCTGAAGCGCCCGCTCAGCCTTCATCGAATAGCTGATATCCTGCTTGTTGCGGCCGGAAATCGCCGGGTTCTGCATGACGATCTTGCCGTTCTCGATCGTGGCCGTCTCGAGCTGCAGCTCTTCGGGCAGGAAAGCGCGCACGAAGGAAACGGCGACGAAGATCAGCGCAACCGCGCCGGCGATGAGCGGCAACAGGACTTTCAGGCGCCTTACGCGCGCCGAATGCCGCGCCGCCGAAGCATAGGCATCGGCAGAGCTCGTACCCACATCGGCGAAGATTGCGGGGGATCGGGCTTCGTTCAGCATCAAGGGCCTGTCAGTTTCCTCTGACCTCGGGCAGTCCGAGGGACACATATACATACATCGGCGTAAGCCACGGCGAATATGGTTATCTTGCTGCCGCCCGGCAATGGAGCGGTGCAAACTTTGCATTGTAAGACAATCCGGCCGCACTATTTCAATCCGCCGGGCATGCTCTACTCCATGCCGCGTCAAACCCCAAGGGGTTTCATGCAGCAACCCGCGTCGGCCCGGCGCGTATTCCCGTGCGTCGCGTTGCAGACTGCCCTAGCTTGCCGCGTCTCAGGCGGATAGCATGTTCCGCGGGAAACTGACAGAACCCCTTACCACAAATCGGAGACACCCATGGACGAACTCGCCATTGCCGACCGCCGCAGCCTGCGCAGAAAGCTGAGCTTCTGGCGTTGGGCGGCGGTGGCCGTTCTCGTCGCCGGCGGCCTCGCGCTGTTTGCCTTTTCAGGCTGGGGCGACGTGACGGAGCGTGCGCGCGATCACGTCGCGCGCGTCGCCGTTACAGGTCTTATCCAGGACGACCGGGAGCTGGTCGAGCGGCTGGAGCGGATCGCCGACAACCAGTCCGTCAAGGCGCTGATCGTGACGATTTCGTCGCCGGGCGGCACCACCTATGGCGGCGAGGTCATCTACAAGGCCATCCGCAAGGTTGCCGAGAAGAAGCCGGTGGTCTCGGATGTGCGCACGCTTGCCGCGTCGGCCGGCTATCTGATCGCCCTTGCAGGCGACCGGATCGTTGCCGGGGAGACCTCGATCACCGGCTCCATTGGCGTCATTTTCCAGTATCCGCAGGTCAAGACCCTCATGGACAAACTCGGCGTCTCGCTTGAATCGATAAAATCGAGGCCTCTCAAAGCCGAACCGTCGCCGTTTCATCCTCCGAGCGACGAGGCGAGAGCCATGATTCAGGCGATGATCGACGACAGCTACGGATGGTTCGTCGATCTGGTGGCCGAGCGGCGCAAACTGCAGCGGCCGGAAGCGCTGGCCCTTGCGGATGGCCGGATCTTCACCGGGCGGCAGGCGCTGGAAGGCAAACTGGTCGACGAGCTCGGCGGCGATGATGAAATCAGGGCGTTCCTGGCCGAACGAAAGGTCTCGAAGGACCTTCCCGTCCTCGACTGGGAAGCACCGAGCGGCGCGCTGTCCTTCGGCCTCGGATCGCTCCTGGCCGAAGCGGTCAAGGCGTTGGGATATGAGGCTTTTCCGACGATGAAGAGCCTCGAAAAGACCGGCCTGGACAAGTTGTTTCTTGACGGTCTTGTTTCGGTTTGGCAGGTTGAAGGGCATTGAGGAAGGCACGTGTGCTAGCCGCGTCACGAGGCCGTAGCTCCAGGCGAGCCTTCCCGAATGCGCAAACGCAGACAAACAAGCCAAAAAAACCAAGGGGGGCGAACGTGATCAAGTCAGAGCTGGTGCAGATTGTGGCGGCGCGCAATCCGCATCTCTACCACCGCGATGTCGAAAATATCGTCAATGCGGTACTCGATGAGATCACGGACGCGCTTGCTGCCGGCAACCGGGTGGAGCTGCGCGGTTTCGGCGCATTCTCGGTCAAGAACCGGCCATCGCGGTCCGGCCGCAACCCACGCACCGGCGATTCCGTCTTCGTCGAAGAAAAGTGGGTGCCCTTCTTCAAGACCGGCAAGGAACTGCGTGAGCGGCTCAATCCGGGGATGAACGACAACAATAACGGTGAAGACGACTGACGAACGAGGCGCACAGGGATAGGCGCCTCTCGCGCGGGCGCCGAGTTCCGCACATCGTGCGGCTCTCCGCCTCATAAGCGTGTCGAAACAAGGCGGCCCGCTTTATGTCACTATTCGTATGCATGTCGTTGTCGCGAAGCCGCCCCACAATTCCGGGCGCGACATGCATTAACATTCTGGTCGGAGCGGGTGCATGCTCAAGAAACTCATCAATATCGTCGTCTTCGTTCCGCTCGGAGTGCTGCTGATCGTCCTGAGCGTGGCCAACCGCCAGACGGCAACGCTTGCGCTGAATCCGTTCAATCCCGCCGACAGCGTGCTTTCGATCTCGGCTCCGTTTTTCGTATTTCTCTTTCTCGCCGTCATTGTCGGTCTCGTGCTCGGCGCTGCCGTGACCTGGTTCACCCAGGGAAAATATCGGCGTCGCGCGCGCAGCGAGGCCCACGAGGCGCTGAGATGGCATCGCGAGGCCGAAAAGCAGCGCGGCCAGGCGGAGAAGCTGGCGACGCAAGCGAGCCTGCCCGCGCCGCAAGGCTGAGGATCGGTGCTGAACGCGTTGCGAGCCCTCAGCTCGCCGCCTCGGCCTTGCCGCTGACCGCCAGGTTGAAATCCGCGAAGAATTGCTGGGCGAGCTTGCGCGCCGTCGAATCGACGAGGCGCGAGCCAAGCTGGGCTAGCTTGCCGCCGATCTCCGCCGTGACGTCGTAGCGCAGCACGGTTTCCGCGCCCTCGTCCAGTAGCGTGACGTCGGCGCCGCCCTTGGCAAAGCCTGCTATTCCGCCCTTGCCCTCGCCGGATATGGTGTAGCTCGCGGGGGGATTGAGGTTCGACAGAACGACCGTGCCGTTGAAGGATGCGGAAACGGGGCCGATCTTGATCTTGACCACGGCCGCAAGCTCGGTTGGCGATTTCAATTCAAGAGACTGGCAGCCGGGAATGCATCGCTTCAGAATGTCCGCATCGTTCAGGCCACGCCAAACCGCGTCTCGGTCAGCCGCGATACGTTCCTCTCCGCTCATATTCATGCCGGTCCTCCCGTCCACTCTTGTTGGCGATCTTGGCAATCGGAAACGGCTTTGCCAAGAGCACCGGCGATGCTATTTGCAGGCTGAACATGCTACGGACGTGGCGAAGGCGCGTAAAACCGGTCGAGAGTGGCTGCGCCGAATGGTTGAACGAAGTCCAAGGATCAGCGCGTGAAGGAAAAAGACCGGCGATCGAAGAACGCATCGGTGACGGCGGCAAAAAGCCGGGGCGCCGAGGCGCGCGGCGGCCGCCACGAGCAAAGGCTGCCGCCCGCAAAAGGCGCCGGGCCCCGGACAAAAGGCGGGTCCAGGACGAAGACCGGGCCCAAGGCAGCGGCAGGAGGGCCGCCGCCGGAAGCGGCGCCGCGCAAGAGCGAGCGGCAGTCCGTCCAGGAGAGTGCTCCGACGCGGCGCATCGAGCCGAGAAGCGGCGATAAGCCGGCCGAGAGGGTGCCGCTTATCCTCGAGACCGCCGCTGCTGCGGGCTATCATCTGGTCGACAGCGGTGATGGGGAGAAGCTCGAACAATACGGTCCCTATCGTATCGTCCGCCCCGAGGCACAGGCGCTTTGGCCGAAGGCCCTGCCGGCATCGATATGGGAGCGGGCCGATGCCGTCTTCACTGGCGATACCGAAGAGGACGGCATGGGGCGTTGGCGTTTTCCGGGCGAGGTGCTCGGCGAGACCTGGCCGATGCAGCTCCTCGATACGGATTTCCTCGGCCGGTTCACCTCCTTCCGCCATGTCGGCGTCTTTCCGGAACAGCTCGCGCACTGGTCGTGGATGCGCGACCAGGTAGCCGCAGCCGGCCGGCCTCTGAAGGTTCTCAATCTTTTCGGCTATACCGGCGTCGCCTCGCTGATCGCCGCCAAGGCGGGCGCGGAGGTCACGCATGTCGATGCCTCCAAAAAGGCGATCGGCTGGGCGCGCGAGAACCAGGTCCTGGCGCGCGCCGAGACATTGCCGATCCGATGGATCTGCGACGACGCCATGAAGTTCATCCAACGCGAGGAGCGGCGCGGCAGCCGTTACGACATCATCCTCACCGACCCGCCGAAGTTCGGCCGCGGTCCGAACGGCGAAGTATGGCAATTGTTCGATCACCTGGCCGCGATGCTGGACATCTGCCGCGAGATCCTGTCGCCGGACGCCCGGGGCCTCGTGCTCACCGCCTATTCGATCCGGGCGAGCTTCTATTCGATCCACGAGCTCATGCGCGAGACCATGCGCGGGCGTGGCGGCCGGGTGGAATCGGGCGAACTCATCATCCGCGAGGGCGGCCTCGACGGCACTGCACCGGGCCGCGCACTCTCCACCTCTCTCTTCAGCCGCTGGGTGCCGAAATGATCAACGACAGAAGCGACCACGGCACGGCACGCGTCGGGCAGGTGAAGGAAGTCACCAGCCTCACCAATCCGATCGTCAAGGATATCCGGGCCCTGACGCAGAAGAAGCATCGCGACGAGACGCGCTCCTTCATGGCCGAGGGGCTGAAGCTCGTCATCGACGCGCTCGATCTCGGCTGGAACATCAAGACGCTCGTCTATGCCAAGGCGGCGAAGGGCAAGCCTCAGGTCGAGCAGGTGGCGGCGAAAACGGTCGCCAGAGGCGGGCTCGTCCTCGAAGTCAACGAGAAGGTGATCTCCACCATCACACGACGCGACAATCCGCAGATGGTCGTCGGCATCTTCGAGCAGCGCTACTCTCCGCTCAAGGATATTCGTCCGCAGGAGGGGGAGACCTATGTGGCGCTCGACCGCGTGCGCGACCCGGGCAATCTCGGCACCATCATCCGCACCGCCGACGCGGCCGGGGCTTCCGGGATAATCCTGGTCGGCGAAACCACGGATCCCTTTTCGCTCGAGACCGTGCGGGCAACCATGGGTTCGGTTTTCGCCATGCCGATCGCGCGGGCGAATACGGATGATTTCATACGCTGGCAGAGAGCGGCCGGCGTTCAGGTGGTCGCGACCCATCTGGCGGGTTCCGTCGACTATCGCACGATCGACTACAAATCGAAGCCGGTCGTGCTTCTGATGGGCAATGAACAGGCGGGCCTGCCGGTGGAACTCGCGCGCGAGGCTGGCGCACTCGCCCGCATTCCGCAGGCGGGGCGTGCCGATTCGCTCAATCTCGCCATCGCGACCGGCATCATGCTGTTCGAGGCTCGGCGCCACCTCCTGTCTCTGGATGGCGGCCGATGAAGGAGGAGCAGACACTTTTCTCGCGGCCGCTCCCGATCGCGCTCTTCATTCTGGTCGCGCTCGCCGCCGACCAGTTCGTCAAATATCTGGTGGAGGCGTATCTGCCGTTCCAACAGGGCGTGCCGGTCGTGCCGATGCTCGCCCTCTACCGAACCTACAATTACGGCGTCGCCTTCTCGATGCTCTCCGGCATGGAGGGGTGGTTCATCGTCGGCATCCGGCTGGCGGTCGTCACCTTCGTGCTCTGGCTGTGGCGCCGCACGCCGAAGGACCGGTTCTTTGCCCATCTGGGCTACGCGATGATCATTGCCGGGGCGCTCGGCAATCTCGTCGACCGGCTGCTCTTCGGCTATGTCATCGACTATATCCTGTTCTACACGGCCACCTGGTCCTTTGCCGTCTTCAACCTTGCGGACAGTTTCATCACCGTCGGCGCCGGCGCGATCATTCTCGATGAACTGTTGCAGGCGAAAAAGGAGCGTTCCCTAAAACTTTAGGCACCGGCTGAAGGCATTCGGAAGGCTTGCCGTGCTAGTCCGCGGGCATGAGCGAGCGGATGTTTCGAGAGCGGATGAGGGCTGGCGCGGACACGGGGTCGGCAGCCGGCAGGACGGCCTCAGCGGCACCCACGGTGAAGCTCGGCGCCGCCGTCATCTGGCAGCGCCGGTCGTTGGGCGACCCTTCGGCAGGGCTGCCGGTCGCGCGCATCGCCTATGCTCTCGCCGGCATCGTTGCGGCAATGCTGCTCCTCGCCGTCGGTGCGAGCGCGGGTCTGCACCTGCTGCCGGCGGTCATCGCGGCTGGCGGCATGGCCGGCGCCTTCCTGCTCTTGTCCGGCCGCGACGAGGCGTCCGGGAAATGGGTCGTCGGTGCCGGCGAGACTGCGCAGGACCCCGCACGGCATGGCATTGAACCCGCGGCGCTTGCGACGATCCATGACGCCATGGGCGATCTCGCCATCGTCCGCGACCCTGATGGCAGGATCATGCAGGCCAATGGCGCCTTCCATGAGCTTTGCGGATGCGCGGACGCGCGAGGGCTGACCTGCGCGGAGCTGGGATTGCGCTTCGAGCCGAAGCCGGGTCCAGACCGCTACTTTGTGCATATCTATACGCCCGCGGGCACGCGGCTCTACGACTGGCACGACGTGCATGTCCGCGACCCGGCGCGCGGCCGGTTGATGCGCCACAGCATCGCTCGCGATGTCACCGAGGAAATGCTGGCGGCAAGCCGGAGGGAGGAGGCGCGGCGGCGCGCCGAGGAGGCGAGCCGGGCGAAGTCCCGTCTGCTCGCCACCGTCAGTCACGAAATCCGTACCCCGCTCTCCGGCATCCTCGGCATGAGCCGGCTGCTTGCCGAGACGCGGTTGTCGGAAGAGCAGAAGAACTATCTCGCCGGCATGCAGCAGTCCGGCCACACCCTGGTTCAACTGGTCGAGGACCTGATCGATTTTTCGTCGCTTGCCGCCGGACGGTTCCAGCTGCGCCCGTCGCATGAGGATCTGCGCCAGACAGTCGAGAACGTGGTCGAGATGCTTTCGCCCCGCGCGCACGAGAAGAACATCGAGATCGGCGCAACGGTCGCCATCGAGGTACCCGAGCGGATGCTCTTCGATGCGGCGCGCCTGCGCCAGGTGCTGTTCAACGTGGTCGGCAACGCGGTGAAATTCACCGAGAAGGGCGGCGTCTTCGTCTCCGTCGATATCGAGAACGGCTCCATGCGCATCCGGATCGACGATAGCGGCCCCGGCATGTCCGCCGACGAGCTCGCGCGCGTTTTCGAAGAGTTCGAGCAGGCAGGCGATGACGCCCAGCGTGCCAAAGGCACCGGGCTCGGCCTCGCGATATCCCGGCGGATCATGGAGGCCTTCGGCGGCAGCCTGACCGCCACGAGCATGTCCGGCGAGGGAAGCCGGTTCGAGATCCGCTTCCCGTTGGCTGGCGCCGGTCTCTCGACCGTTCCCGTTCGGCGCGGCATTCTGGCGGGTGCACAGGTGCTCGTCATGGCACCCGAGGGGCCCTCCTCGGCCGCGCTTGCCGCCACGATCCAGACGCTGGGCGGTACGTGCCATCAGGCTCCGACACTGGCAATCGCAGAACGGGTCGCCGCCGGCGCGCTCGGCAATCGGCTGCCGCTGACGGATGTCATCGTCGATCACCGTCATGCGGCGCAGTTTCGCGAGCTTCTTGCTCGCGAGCCGGCGATCGCCGGCCTGCGTTTGCGCAGAACCTATCTCATCAGCCCCGAGGAGCGCGCAAGCCATCCGGTGAGCCGGCTCGGCGGATATGAGGCCTGGCTGATCCGCCCGCTTCGAGAGAGATCGCTCGTCGAGGTGCTGCTCGGGCGGCTCAGAGGAATGGAGAAACGCGACGCGATCAACGACAACAGACCGGTGTTGCGGGAGGAGCCGGCCTCGACGGTTGCGACGGCGGACATTCGCGCCATCCTGCTTGCCGAGGACGACCCTGTGAATGCACTCGTCCTGCGGTCGGTTCTCAGCCGTACAGGGCGTGCCGTCGATCATGTCGGCGACTTCAAGACGCTCGAAGCCGCACTCCGCTCGGCCGGTTCCGCCCCGCCGCCGCTGATCGTCACCGACCTCAACATGCCGGGCGGAGATGGTCTCGACGTGCTCCGGCGTCTTCGTGAAGCGGAGGCCGCCGGAGGCAGGCGGCGGGTGCCGGTCCTCGTCCTGACCGCGGACGCGCGCGGCGATCTCGACGAGCGCCTTCGAGCCGCGGGAGCGGACGCCGTGCTGGCGAAGCCCGCCGACCCGCAGCGGCTCCTTGCCGAAGTCACCCGCCTCATGGATCCCGTTACGAATTAGAATCCCTCGCTTCGCGGCACCGGGCCGGGTCGGGGTTGTATACGGCCCTGGTGTCACTATGTTGTTGCAGAAACGTGGTCTAAGCCCGGCAGCAATGACGGTTCGGGATGACACGATATGACGATCGAACTTCTGGATTCGATGGGCGTGGTTGACACCTCCAATGCTTACATCCGCAAGGCAGTTGCGGCTCCGGCTGGCGATGTTCTCGGACGGATCGCCAATCTCGAGACCCGCCTTGCCCGTTCGGCAGCCGAGGTCGATGCGGCGCAGGCAGTACGCTACAGGGTGTTCGTCGAGGAGATGAAGGCGCAGGTGGCGCCCGAGGCCGGCCGACGCAAGCGCGACATCGACAGCTGGGATGCGATCTGCGACCACCTGCTGGTCCTCGATACATCCATCGAGGGCGATGCGGAGGAGCAGATCGTCGGAACCTACCGCCTGCTGCGCCAGGACGTTGCCGAGCGGACCGGCGGCTTCTACTCGGCTTCGGAGTTTGCGATAGGCGAACTTCTCTCGCGTCATCCCGACAAGCGCTTCATGGAACTCGGACGTTCCTGCGTGCTGCCGGAATATCGCACCAGGCGCACGGTCGAACTGCTGTGGCAGGGCAATTGGGCCTATGCGCTGAAGCACGGGATCGATGCCATGTTCGGCTGCGGTTCGTTTCCGGGCGTGGTTCCCGAAGAGCACGCGCTCGCGCTCTCCTTTCTGCATCATAACGTCCGGGTCCGGGACGAGTGGGCGGTTTCCGCCCGGCCGGAGCTCTACCGGACGATGGATCTGATGCCTCCGGAGGCGATCAACCCGAAGAAAGCGCTCGCGGCGCTTCCGCCGCTGATCAAGGGCTATATGCGGCTCGGTGCGATGGTCGGCGAGGGGGCGGTTGTCGATCAAGCGTTCCGCACCACCGACGTTCTGATCGTCCTGCCGATCAGCAATATTTCCGGCCGTTACCTGAACTATTACGGCGCCGATGCGGGGCGTTTCTCCTCGTCGGTGTCCTGATCGTCTATCGCCGCACCTCGAATTTTCATGACGGAAGCATATTGAACCATAAAGGAGAACATTCGCCGCTCTGCCTGCGAGGGTAGCTCCGCGAGCAAATCTCGACTTTTCATCACGAACGAAATTGGTCAGCCATGATACATTGAGCCCGCCTCCGTTCCCGGGAAGCGGGCTCTTGTTTTGAGCGCTCGCGCGATCTTGAGGCTTGCTCCAACCATAGCCTGGCGACGCGCAACAGCCGAAGTGTCAGCACTTTCCGACTTTCCGCCGACCCGCGTCACGTCCCGGCGTTATAGGCAGCGATCGCGGCCAGGTTGACGAGGTCGGAGTCCTTTGCCGACATGGAGGCGATCTGGACCGACTTGTCGAGGCCGACCAGCAGCGGGCCGATCACGGTCGAGCCGCCCAGCTCCTGGAGCATCTTCGTCGAAATCGAGGCCGAGTGGAAAGCCGGCATGACGAGCACGTTCGCGGTGCCGGAAAGCCTGCAGAACGGATACTGCTCCATCACCCGCGCATTGAGTGCCACGTCGGCGGCCATTTCGCCGTCATATTCGAAATCCACACGGCGCCGGTCGAGGATCTTTACCGCCTCGCGTACCCGCTCCGAGCGTTCGCCGGAAGGGTGGCCGAAGGTCGAATAGGCGAGCATCGCCACCCGCGGGACATAGCCCAGCCGCTTGGCGAGGCCGGCCGCTTCCTCGGCAATATCCGCCAGCTCCTCGGACGTCGGCATGTCGTGCACCGCGGTATCGGCGACGAGCACCGTACGGCCGCGGCAGAGCGCAATGGACACGCCGATCACCCGGTGGCCGGGCTTTGGGTCGATGCAGCGGCGCACGTCTTCGAGCGCGGTCGAATAGTTGCGCGTAAGGCCCGTCACCATGCCGTCCGCATCGCCGAGCGCCACCATAGAGGCGGCGAAATGGTTGCGGTCGGTATTGATCAGACGCTGCACGTCGCGGAAGAGATAGCCCTTCCGCTGCAGGCGCGAATAGAGGAAATCGGTATAGGCGCCGACGCGCTTCGACAGGCGCGCATTGACGATCTGAATGCCGGCGCGGTCGAGGTCGATGCCTTCGCGCTCGGCGGTTTCGCGCATCACTTCCTCGCGCCCGAGCAGGAGCGCCGTGCCGAGCTGCTGGTTGGCATAGGCGATCGCCGAGCGCATCATCTGCACTTCCTCGCCTTCGGCAAAGACGATCCGCTTCGGCTGGCGGCGAACGCGCTCGACGATGCGTTGCAGCGTCGAGGCGATCGGGTCGCGCCGCGCCGAAAGCTGCTGTCCATAGGCCTTGAGGTCCTCGATCGGCTTGCGGGCGACGCCCGTCTCCATGGCCGCCTTTGCAACAGCCATCGGGATCGCCGAAATGAGGCGCGGATCGAAGGGGACGGGAATGATATATTGCGGCCCGAAGCGCGGGCGGTTGCCCTGATAGGCAGCGGCGACGTCGTCCGGAACGTCTTCCTTGGCGAGATTGGCGAGCGCTTCCGCCGCGGCGATCTTCATCGCATCGTTGATCGTCGAGGCGCGCACGTCGAGCGCGCCGCGGAAGATATAGGGGAAGCCGAGAACGTTGTTGACCTGGTTCGGATAGTCCGAGCGGCCGGTCGCGACGATCGCGTCGTCGCGGATCAGGGCCACTTCTTCGGGCGTGATTTCCGGATCGGGATTGGCCATGGCGAAGATGATCGGCCGTGCGCCCATGGAGCGGACCATGTCGGCGGAAAGCGCGCCCTTGGCCGAAAGGCCGAAGAATACGTCGGCGCCGTCAAGTGCCTCGGCGAGCGTCCTGCGGTCGGTCTCGACCGCATGGGCGGACTTCCACTGGTTCATGCCGTCGGTACGGCCCTTGTAGATGACCCCCTTGGTATCGCAGAGGATGATGTTCGCCGGGTTGAAGCCCATCGCCTTGATGAGCTCGATGCAGGCGATCGCCGCCGCGCCCGCGCCGTTGCAGACGAGCTTGGCCGTCTTGAAGTCGCGGCCGGTCAGGGTCAGCGCATTGACGAGGCCTGCCGCGGCGATGATCGCGGTGCCGTGCTGGTCGTCATGGAAGACGGGAATGTCCATGACTTCGCGCAGCCGCTGCTCGATGATGAAACAGTCCGGCGCCCTGATGTCCTCGAGATTGATTCCGCCGAAGGAGGGACCGAGAAAGCGGACGCAGTTGATGAATTCGTCGACGTTTTCGGTATCCACCTCGAGGTCGATCGAATCGACGTCGGCGAAGCGCTTGAAGAGGACGGACTTGCCCTCCATGACGGGCTTCGAGGCGAGTGCGCCGAGATTGCCGAGGCCGAGGATCGCCGTGCCGTTGGAAATCACCGCAACCATGTTGCCGCGAGCCGTGTAGTCGTATGCCGTCGCCGGATCGTCGGCGATCGCCTTGACTGGAACGGCGACCCCGGGCGAATAGGCAAGCGAAAGGTCGCGCTGCGTCGCCATCGGCTTGGTCGGCGAGATTTCCAGTTTTCCGGGGCGACCTTGAGAGTGAAAATCGAGCGCTTCCTGCGCCGTGACGCTGGTCATTGCGCGGTCGGTCTTGTCGATACCCGGCATGTTTCCTCAACCTCCTGTGGGCGACCCTCCTGGTCAGCCTCTTTGTTGTTGTCGTCTATAAATGCTTGCGGATAGTGTGACATCTCTTTTTTTGGAACAATCATGAATTTCCTGATGGATGCATCGAACCGTTCGGGCGACGTCCTTTCCGTGTCCGATCTCGCAAGCGAGGAGAGCCGCTCCACTGCCACGCCGATGATGGAGCAGTTCATCGAGATCAAGGCGAACAATCCGGATTCGCTCCTGTTCTACCGCATGGGCGATTTCTACGAGCTGTTCTTCCAGGATGCGGTCGAGGCGTCGCGCGCGCTCGGTATCACGCTGACGAAACGCGGCCAGCACATGGGGCAGGAAATTCCGATGTGCGGCGTGCCGGTGCATGCGGCCGACGATTACCTGCAGAAGCTGATCGCATCCGGCTACCGTGTCGCCGTCTGCGAACAGGTGGAGGACCCGGCCGAAGCGAAGAAGCGCGGCAGCAAATCGGTCGTGCGCCGCGATGTCGTGCGCCTGGTGACGCCGGGAACGATCACCGAGGAGAAGCTGCTCTCGCCTTCGGAATCGAACTATCTGATGGCGCTGGCGCGCATCAGGAGCGGCTCGGAGCCGGCCTACGCCCTTGCCTGGATCGACATTTCGACGGGCATCTTCCGCCTCGCCGAGACGGCGGAGAGCCGCCTGCTAGCCGACATATTGCGCATCGAACCGCGCGAGCTGATCGTGCCCGACACCGTCTTTCACGATCCCGATCTCAGGGCCGTCTTCGACGTGCTCGGGCGCGTCGCGGTGCCGCAGCCGGCCGTCCTCTTCGACAGCGCGACGGCGGAGGGGCGCATTTCCCGCTATTACGGCGTCGGGACGCTCGACGGCTTCGGCAGCTTCTCGCGCGCCGAGCTCGCGGCCGCTTCGGCGGCGGTCTCCTATGTCGAGAAAACCCAGCTCCAGGAGCGCCCGGCGCTCGGCATTCCGGAAAGGGAAAGCGCCGCCTCGACACTCTTCATCGATCCGGCGACCCGCGCCAATCTGGAGCTCGCCAAGACGCTTTCCGGCTCCCGGGACGGCAGCCTGCTCAAGTCGCTCGACCGTACGATGACGAGCGGAGGCGCCAGGCTGCTCGCCGAAAGGCTGATGTCGCCGCTGACCGACCCGGAGCGGATCAACCAGCGGCTCGATTCGATCGAGGTGCTGGCCGATCAGCCGCGGTTTACAACGGATGTTCGCGACGCTCTTCGCAGGGCGCCTGACATGCCGCGGGCCCTGTCGCGGCTCGCGCTCGGCCGCGGCGGCCCTCGCGATCTCGGTGCCATCCAGGCGGGCATGCGGGCCGCGGCGGCGATATCGGCGCTCCTTACGGGCGCCGAGCTCTCGGCGGAATTGACCGAAGCGCGCAACACGATCGCGGCCTTGCCGCGGGAGTTGCTCGCGCGCCTCGACGCAACCCTTGCCGAGGAACTGCCGCTTCTGAAACGCGACGGCGGCTTCGTCCGCGAGGGCGCGAGCGCCGAACTCGACGAGATGCGGGCGCTGCGCGATCAGTCGCGCCGCGTGGTCGCAGGGCTGCAGCTGCAATATTGCGAAGAAACCGGCATCAAGTCGCTGAAGATCAAGCACAACAACGTGCTGGGGTACTTCATCGAGGTGACCGCCGGCAATGCCGGATCGATGACCGACACCGATGCCGGCCGCGCCCGCTTCATTCATCGCCAGACCATGGCGAATGCGATGCGCTTCACAACGACCGAGCTTGCCGAGCTCGAAACGAAGATCGCCAATGCCGCGGACCGGGCGCTGGCGATCGAGGTCGAGACCTTCGAGGCCATGACGCGCGAGGTGGTCGCCGAGGCCGAGGCGATCAAGGCGGCAGCGCTGGCGCTCGCGACGATCGACGTCTCGGCCGGGCTCGCGGTGCTTGCGGAGGAGCAGAATTATACGCGCCCTACGGTCGACCGCTCGCGAATGTTCGCGATCGAGGGAGGACGCCACCCCGTCGTGGAGCAGGCCTTGCGGCGCCAGGCTGCCAATCCTTTCGTCGCCAATGGCTGCGATCTTTCTCCGCCGAACGGCGAGCAGGGCGGCGCGATCTGGCTCCTCACCGGTCCCAATATGGGCGGCAAGTCGACTTTCCTGCGCCAGAACGCGCTGATCGCGATCATGGCCCAGACGGGATCCTTCGTGCCCGCGGCCGCCGCGCATATCGGCGTGGTCGACCGGCTCTTCTCGCGCGTTGGCGCTTCGGACGATCTCGCCCGCGGGCGCTCGACCTTCATGGTCGAGATGGTCGAAACGGCGGCGATCCTCAACCAGGCGACGGACCGCTCGCTGGTGATCCTCGACGAGATCGGGCGCGGCACCGCGACCTTCGACGGCCTGTCGATCGCCTGGGCGGCGGTCGAGCATCTGCACGAGGTCAATCGCTGCCGCGGGCTCTTCGCGACCCATTTCCACGAGCTGACCGTGCTCTCCGAAAAGCTCGTGCGGCTGTCGAACGCGACCATGCGCGTCAAGGAGTGGGACGGCGACGTCATATTCCTGCACGAAGTGGGCCCGGGCGCAGCCGACCGCTCCTACGGCATCCAGGTCGCCCGCCTTGCAGGCTTGCCGCCGTCGGTCGTCGCCCGCGCGAGGGATGTGCTCGCCAAGCTCGAGGATGCCGACCGCAAGAATCCGGCGAGCCAGCTGATCGACGACCTGCCGCTGTTCCAGGTCGCCGTCCGGCGAGAGGAGGCGGCGAGGGCATCGTCGGGTCCTTCGAAGGTCGAGGAGTCCCTGAAGGCGCTCAACCCGGACGACATGACGCCGCGCGAGGCGCTCGACGCGCTTTACGCGCTCAAGAAGGAGCTTTCCAACCGCTGATTTCGCCGGGCTATTTCCCCTGTCATTCGGCCGGCAAAAGGGCTATACAGCGGCGCTTGCAACGAATGATCTAAGTCGGACAGGACGCCCCTCGGCACTTCATGGCCAGACACCAAACCTCCTTTCCCGAAATCCTGGACGTGTCGGCGCTTCGGGCCAGGTGCGACTTCATCGCCTCCGCGCATGCCGAACAGCGCGAACCGATGCGCCGGGCCTTGCTTGCGGCCTTCAAGGAGGCAAATGTCGCGGGCCGCGCCAAGGCGCGCGAACTGCTCGCCGCAGACGGCGCAGGAATAAAATGCGCGGAGCGCATCTCCTGGCTTCAGGACCAGCTGATTACCCTCTTGCACGACTTCGTGCTGAACCAGATTTTCGACGCCGCGAAGGCTCCCGAGGCTTCGCGCATCGCGGTCACCGCGGTCGGCGGCTACGGCCGCGGAACGCTGGCGCCAGGCTCGGATATCGACCTCCTCTTCCTCCTACCCGCCAAGAAGGCGGTCTGGGCGGAGCCGGCGATCGAATTTATGCTCTATATCCTGTGGGACCTCGGCTTCAAGGTCGGCCACGCAACGCGAACGATCGAGGAATGCATCCGCCTGTCGCGTGCAGACATGACCATCCGCACGGCAATCCTCGAATGCCGCTATGTCTGCGGGTCCGCGGCCCTGGCGAACGAACTCGAAACGCGCTTCGACCACGAGATCGTCCGCAATACCGGCCCGGAATTCATTGCGGCGAAGCTCGCCGAGCGGGACGAGCGCCATCGCAAGGCGGGCGACACGCGCTACCTCGTCGAGCCGAATGTCAAGGAAAGCAAGGGCGGCTTGCGCGACCTGCACACGCTCTTCTGGATTTCGAAATATTTCTACCGGGTCAAGGACTCCGCCGATCTCGTCAAGCTCGGCGTCCTTTCGAAGCAGGAGTACAAGCTCTTCCAGAAGGCCGAGGATTTTCTCTGGGCGGTGCGCTGCCACATGCATTTCCTGACCGGCAAGGCGGAGGAGCGCCTCTCATTCGACATCCAGCGCGAGATCGCCGAGGCGCTCGGCTATCACGATCACCCCGGGCTCTCGGCAGTCGAACGCTTCATGAAGCACTACTTCCTGGTGGCCAAGGACGTCGGCGACCTGACCCGCATCTTCTGCTCGGCGCTGGAGGACCAGCAGGCCAAGGACACGCCCGGGATAACGGGCGTCATAAGCCGCTTCCGCAATCGCGTCCGCAAGATCGCGGGCACGCTCGATTTCGTCGATGACGGCGGGCGCATCGCACTTGCGAGCACCGACGTGTTCAAGCGCGACCCGGTAAACCTCATGCGCCTGTTCCACATCGCCGACATTAACGGGCTCGAATTTCATCCGGCGGCGCTGAAGCAGGTGACCCGTTCTTTGAGCCTGATCACGCCCCACTTGCGCGAAAACGAAGAGGCCAACCGGCTCTTCCTGTCGATACTCACCTCGCGGCGCAATCCGGAACTGATCCTTCGCCGGATGAATGAAGCGGGGGTGCTCGGCCGTTTCATTCCCGAATTCGGCAAGATCGTCTCGATGATGCAGTTCAACATGTATCACCACTATACGGTGGACGAGCATCTCCTGCGCTCGGTCGACGTCCTCTCCCGCATCGAGCGGGGCCTGGAGGAGGAGGCGCATCCCCTGACGGCGATGCTGATGCCTGGCATCGAGGACCGCGAGGCGCTCTACGTCGCCGTTCTGCTGCACGACATCGCCAAGGGGCGCCCGGAGGATCATTCGGTGGCCGGCGCCAAGGTCGCGCGAAAGCTTTGCCCGCGCTTCAGGCTGACCCCGAAACAGACCGAAATGGTGGTCTGGCTGGTCGAGGAACATCTGACCATGTCGATGGTCGCGCAGACCCGCGACCTTAACGACCGCAAGACCATCGTCGATTTCGCCGAACGGGTCCAATCCCTCGAACGACTGAAGATGCTGCTCATCCTCACCGTCTGCGACATCCGCGCCGTCGGGCCCGGCGTCTGGAACGGCTGGAAGGGCCAACTCCTGCGCACGCTCTACTACGAGACCGAGCTTCTGCTCTCGGGCGGCTTTTCGGAACTGTCGCGCAAGGAGCGGGCGAAGCACGCCGCCCATATGCTGGAGGAGGCGCTCGCCGACTGGCCCAAGAAGGAGCGCCAGGCTTATGTGCGGCTGCATTACCAGCCCTATCTTCTGACCGTGGCGCTCGAGGAGCAGGTGCGTCATGCAGGCTTCATCCGTGAGGCGGACAATGCGGGCCGGACGCTCGCGACCATGGTGCGGACCCATGACTTCCACGCCATCACCGAAATCACGGTGCTGTCGCCGGACCATCCGCGCCTGCTGACCGTCATCGCCGGCGCTTGCGCCGCGGCTGGCGCCAACATCGTCGGCGCGCAGATCCACACGACATCGGACGGCCGGGCGCTCGATACCATTCTCGTCAACCGCGAGTTCTCGGTCGCCGAGGACGAGACGCGCCGGGCGGCGAGCATCGGCAAGCTGATCGAGGACGTGCTCTCCGGCCGCAAGCGGCTGCCGGAGGTGATCGCCAGCCGGACGCGTGTGAAGAAGCGCAGCAGGGCCTTCACCGTGACGCCGGAGGTAACCATCAGCAATACGCTGTCGAACAAGTTCACCGTCATCGAGGTCGAGGGCCTCGACCGGACCGGTCTGCTTTCCGAAGTGACCGCGGTGCTGTCAGACCTATCGCTCGACATCGCCTCGGCCCATATCACCACCTTCGGCGAAAAGGTCATCGACACCTTCTACGTCACCGACCTGGTCGGCTCGAAGATCACCAGCGAGAACCGGCAGATGAACATCGCGGCGCGCCTCAAGGCGGTGCTGGCGGGCGAGGTGGACGAAGCGCGCGAGCGCATGCCCTCCGGCATCATTGCGCCGACCCCTGTGTCCCGCGTACCCCACGGTTCCAAAACGACAAAAGCCGAAACATGAGTCTGGTCAAGAAATTCGCTACCGTCGGCGGCGCAACGCTCGGAAGCCGGCTCTTCGGCTTCATCCGGGAAACCTTCATGGCGGCAGCGCTCGGCACCGGCCCGGTCGCCGACGCCTTCAACACCGCCTTCCGGCTGCCGAACACCTTTCGCAGGCTTTTTGCCGAAGGGGCGTTCAATTCGGCCTTCGTGCCGCTTTTCGCCAGGGAGATCGAGGCGCACGGCATGGAAGGCGCACGGCGCTTTTCCGAGGAGGTCTTCGGCGTCCTCTTCACCGTTCTTCTTCTGCTGACGATCGCCATGGAACTGGCGATGCCTTTCATCGTCGGGCAGTTGATCGCTCCCGGATTTGCCGACGACCCCGCGAAATTCACAAGCACCGTCACCTTCGCGACGATCATGTTTCCCTATCTCGCCTGCATGTCGCTGGCGGCAATGATGGCGGGCATGCTCAATTCGCTGCACCGCTATTTCGCGGCAGCCATCGCGCCGGTCTTCCTGAACTTCATCCTGATCGGCGTGCTGGCCTATGCCTGGTACAGCGGCCAGGATGCGGTCGCGGTCGGCTATGATCTCTCCTGGGGGGTGCTGGCCGCGGGCCTCGTGCAACTGGCGATCGTCTGGGTCGCGGTGCGCAATGCCGGAATCCGGATCGGCTTTCGCCGACCCCGGCTGACGGCGAACGTCAAACGCCTGCTGGTGCTGGCGCTTCCCGCGGCGATCACCGGCGGCATCACGCAGATCAACCTCCTGATCAACACCAATATCGCTTCTGCAAAGGAAGGCGCCGTCTCGTCGCTCGTCTATGCCGACCGCATCTATCAGCTGCCGCTCGGCGTCGTCGGCATTGCCGTTGCGACCGTGCTTCTGCCCGAGCTTGCGCGGGCTCTGCGCGGCGGCAATCTCAACGAGGCGGCAAACCTGCAGAACCGTTCCGTCGAATTCACGCTGTTCCTGACACTTCCCGCCGCCGCGGCACTGCTCGTCATGTCGGAGCCGATCGTCCGGCTCCTCTTCGAGCGCGGCCAGTTCTCGCCGGAATCCACCGTCGTCGTTGGTCATATTCTGGCGATCTACGGCCTCGGCCTGCCGGCCTTCGTGCTGATCAAGGCCTTCATTCCCGGCTTCTTCGCCCGCGAGGATACCCGCACGCCGATGATCTTCGCCGGAATTTCCGTGGCAGTGAACGTCTCCCTGGCGCTGACGCTCTTTCCGTCGCTTGCCGCCAGCGGCATCGCGACGGCCGAAATCGTCGCCGGCTGGGTGAACGCCCTGCTTCTTTTCGCGACGCTCGTCTGGCGTGGGCACTGGGGGCGCGATATTCCCTTGCTGACGAGGATTCCCCGGCTGGTGATCGCCGCTGCCGTCATGGCGGCCGCGTTGTACTTTGCCGTGGATTGGCTCGCCTTGCCCCTTTCTTCCGCCGCACCGCTTGCGACCCGCGCCCTTACGCTCTGCGGCCTGATCGCCGCCGCGATGGCGATCTATTTCGCGGTCGCGTTCGGGACCGGCGGCGCAAGCCTCTCGATGATCCGCCGCAGCGTCAAACGGGGGGCACCGGCCTCATCCGCCGAGCGGGCGAGCGAAGGGGCGGATCGGCAATGAGACAGTCGATTGCCCGCGTCGCCATCGTCGTGCCCGACTACGACGAGGGCATCGCCTTTTACTGCGGCAAACTCGGCTTCGACCTCCTCGATGACAGCGACCTCGGCGGCGGCAAGCGCTGGGTCGTCGTGCGGCCGAAAGGTGCGGCGGAGACCGCTCTCCTGCTCGCCAGGGCCGAGGGCGAAAGGCAGCGCGCCGCGATCGGCAATCAGACCGGCGGGCGGGTCGGCTTCTTTCTCTTTACCGACGACTTCGGCCGCGATCACGCCGCCATGCTTTCGGCAGGCGTCACATTCCTCGAGGCGCCCCGCCATGAGGTCTACGGAACCGTTGCCGTCTTCGCCGATCCCTTCGGCAATAGGTGGGATCTCCTTCAGCCCGCGTGACCATGCCTCTTGATTGCGCCCGGCCCGCCGTGCATAAGCGCGGCGGATATCAACTGGAGCCGGGCCCTCCACAAGCCCGATTGGGGACGACATGAACGAATTCAAGCCGCTCGTATTTTCCGGTGTTCAGCCGACCGGCAACCTGCATCTCGGCAATTATCTCGGCGCGATCCGCAAATTCGTCGCCCTTCAGGAAAACAACGATTGCATCTATTGCGTCGTCGATCTGCACTCGATCACCGCGCAGCTCGTGCATGAGGACCTGCCGGGCCAGATCCGGTCGATCGCGGCGGCTTTCATCGCCTCGGGCATCGACCCCGAAAAGCACATCGTCTTCAACCAGTCGGCCGTGCCGCAGCACGCCGAGCTCGCCTGGATCTTCAACTGCGTCGCCCGCATCGGCTGGATGAACCGGATGACCCAGTTCAAGGACAAGGCCGGCAAGGACCGTGAAAACGCTTCGCTCGGCCTGCTCGCCTATCCGAGCCTGATGGCGGCCGACATCCTCGTTTATCGCGCCACCCACGTGCCCGTCGGCGACGACCAGAAGCAGCACCTGGAACTCACCCGCGACATCGCCCAGAAGTTCAACATCGACTTCATGGAGCATATCCGGACGCGGGGCTACGGCGTCGACATCGTCGTCGGAGAAGAGCCGATCCATGCCTATTTCCCCCCGGTGGAACCCCTGATCGGCGGCCCGGCACCGCGCGTCATGTCGCTGCGCGACGGCACCAAGAAGATGTCGAAATCGGATCCATCCGACCTGTCGCGCATCAATCTGATGGACGACGCCGATACGATCCTGAAGAAGATCCGCAAGGCCAAAACCGATCCGGACGCGCTTCCGAGCGAAGCGGACGGTCTTAAGGATCGACCGGAGGCCGAAAATCTCGTCGGAATTTACGCCGCGCTCGCCGACAGGTCGAAAGAAGAGGTGCTTGCCGAATTCGGCGGCCAGCAATTCTCGACCTTCAAGCCGGCTCTGGCCGATCTCGCCGTCAGCGTGCTTTCGCCGATCACGGGCGAGATGCGCCGGTTGATGGGCGATACCGCGCATATCGACGCTATCCTGCGCAAGGGCGGGGAGCGCGCCCGGGAACGCGCCGAGAAGACCATGCGCGAGGTCCGCGAAATCATCGGCTTTTTGCAGTAGTTCACGAAAATGAGACCTTGCGGGCGCCGCGCGGCGTTGTAATGTTCACCGCATGGTTTCAACCCGACTCTCACGAATGGAAGGCCATCGCCGCAAGTTCATGGCGGTGATCGACGACACGCCCGAATGCGGCCGCGCCGTGCATTATGCCGGTATGCGCGCAAAGAACTCCAATGGCGGCCTCGTGCTGCTCTACGTGATCGCCGACGGCGACTTCCAGCAATGGCTGGGCGTCGAGGAGATCATGCGCGCCGAAGCGCGGGACGAGGCCGAGGCGACGCTGGCCAAGATCGCGCAGACGGTGCGCGAACGGATCGGCATCGAGCCGGAAATCGTCATCCGCGAGGGCATCGCCACGGAACAGATTCACGCCGCCATCGAAGAGGACCGTGACATCGCGATCCTGGTGCTGGCGGCCGGATCGGCGAAGGAAGGCCCGGGGCCGCTCGTTTCGTCCATTGCCGGGAAGGCCGCGGCCTTCCCAATTCCGGTCACGGTCATTCCAGACCTTCTGACGGATGAGGAAATCGACGCGTTGACCTGATCTCCACAGCGCTGCGCGTCACATCACATGAGCAAAGGTCGCTGTAGCGCTTTGAATCACGCTATTACGCCTTGCGGGCTCCACCCGAGGCTCCTATATTTTGGAACAATTCTAAAAAGCCGGTCGAGGAGCGCTCCCGGCAGAACGGAGTGAGACATGTTCATCCAGACCGAAGCCACACCGAATCCCGCCACTTTGAAATTCCTGCCGGGCAAGGTGGTGATGGAGAACGGCACCGCCGAATTCCGGAGCGAAGAAGAGGCCCTTGCAGGATCGCCCCTTGCGGCGCGGCTCTTCTCGATCCCCGGCGTCACCGGCGTCTATTTCGGCTATGACTTCATAACCGTTAGCAAGGAAGCGCAGGAGTGGCAGCACCTGAAGCCCGCGATCCTCGGCTCGATCATGGAGCATTTCATGTCGGGGCAGCCGATCATGTCGGGCGCCGGCCGTGCCGAGCAGACGGATGAGGAGGACGAGTTCTTCGACGAGGGCGACGAGGCGATCGTCGCCACGATCAAGGAACTGCTCGAGACGCGGGTTCGGCCCGCCGTCGCCCAGGACGGCGGCGACATCACCTTCCGCGGCTTCAAGGACGGAACGGTGTTCCTGAACATGAAAGGCGCATGCGCCGGCTGCCCCTCTTCGACCGCGACCTTGAGGCACGGCGTGCAGAACCTGTTGCGCCACTTCGTTCCTGAAGTCGAAGCGGTCGAATCCGTCTGATCCGAAGCGGGTCGAGGCGCGGAAACCTGCATGGCGGGCCCGCGCATCCTTCGCTTCCAGTTCGGCTTCATTTTCCTTATATCGTTTTCCATATTCCTTATGCCGGTGTGGTTTTTGGGATAGAATCACAGGTGTGATTCTGACGTGCCGCAGCGACTTGTAGATGCGGTAATTGCGGTAGCGCACCCTCGCAGCCGCACCGATCGCAGGACGCAGGGAGGAGACCGCGGCTGAAATGCTAGTTCTTGCCATTGATACATCCGGGTCCGGTTGTTTCGCTGCCGTCTACGACGGCGGCTCCGGAGAGCTTCTGGCATGCGCGGGCGCGGAAATCGGACGTGGCCATGCGGAGCGCCTCATGGAATTCGTGGATGAGGCCTTGAGCGTCTCGGGCCGGGAACTCGGCGAGATCGATCGGATTGCCGTGACGATAGGTCCGGGATCGTTCACCGGGATCCGTGTCGGCGTTGCCGCTGCGCGCGGCCTTGCCCTGGCGCTCGGAAAGCCGGCAGTCGGGGTCACGACGCTTCAGGTCGTCGCCGAAAGCGCGCGGCTGAAACAGGCAGGCCAGCCGGTGCTCGTCGTCCTCGACGCCAAACGGGACGAGCTTTACCTCCAGGCCTTCGATGCTTCGGGACGGCCGCAAGGGGAGGCGGAAATCCTGGCCGCCGAGGAAGCGCGCCGGCGCTTTTCCGGTTTCGCCGGCATCGTCTGCGGCTCCGGTGCCCTTGCAGTCACCGGCGCGGCGGGCGGCAAGCCGGACGAGATCGATATGGCGATCCTCGCCCGGCTGGGCGCGGCGGCCGATCCGGCTTCTGCGCGTCCTAAGCCGCTTTATCTGCGCGGACCGGACGCCAAGCCCCAGGCCGGATTCGCCGTGACCCGCGCCTGACCGGAAGACGCCAAGCGCCATTCGCCCGTATATTCTCCAGAACGTCCAAGAAACGCCCCGATGAGCCTTACCGACTACTTCACCCGCCGCGCCGAATTCGACATTTTTGCGCTTGAAGAGGCCGATCTCGGCGCCGCGGCCGCGCTGCATCGCCAGCGCTTTGCCGCCGCCTGGAGCGACGGCGAAATCCATGGACTCCTGAGTCAGGAGACAGTGTTCGGATTCGTCGCGCGCCAGACCAATGCCAACGGCATGTTCCGGCCGGCCTTCGGCGGCTTCGTCCTGTCGCGGGCGGTCGCCGGCGAGGCCGAGATACTGACGATTGGGGTCGACCCCCGCTACGCGCGCTCCGGTCTCGGCTGGCGCCTCATGCAGGCGGCGATGCGGGAGGCCGCCGTCAAGGGAGCAGAGGCACTGTTCCTGGAAGTCGACGAGACGAACCAGGCCGCGATCGGTCTCTACGGAAAGCTCGGCTTCCGCAAGGTCGGGGAGCGGAAGGCCTATTACCAGGCGCGGCCCGGCGAGCGCAGCGCGGCGCTTGTCATGCGGCTTGATCTTCGTTAGAGCATCTCGCTGTTTCATGGAAACACTGAAATGCTCTAACCCTTTGGGCCAACGCACTTCCGGACGGAAAACCGTTACACACTTTTCCTGGAAATGCTCTGGAGCGAGATGAGGAAGGCGTGTGCGGTTTTCGCCCGTACCCCGCGTCTCAACCCATTGGTTCATGATTTCACGCAAACGGTGAAGCGCAGTTTGGAAGGTGCCTGCGGATGATCAATTGGGTGCGGGTCGCTCTTTGCGGCATGCTGCTCGTCATGGTCTCGCTGGTGCTGATGCCGGTCCAGATCCTTTGCCTCTGGCTCGATCTGAAACCGCGGCGCCGCCTGCCGCGTCACTGGCATCGCGTCGCCTGCCTGCTGCTCGGCCTGCGCGTCCGCGTCCATGGCGAGCTCGACCGCCGGCGTCCCTTGCTCCTGAGCGCCAATCACGTCTCGTGGAAGGATATCCTGGTGCTTTCCTCGGTGGCGGACGTCGTTTTCGTTGCCAAGTCGGACGTCAAGAGCTGGCCGGTATTCGGGCTTCTCGCCCGCCTCCAGGCATCGGTTTTCGTGGAGCGCGAGCAGAAGCGCACCACCGGTCACCAGGTCAATGATATCGGGCGACGTCTCGCCGATGGGGAAATCGTCGTGCTCTTCCCGGAAGGAACGACCTCCGACGGCAACCGGCTGCTCGACATCAAGACCTCGCTGTTCGGCGCGGCCGCTTCGGCGGTCCCGCAGTCGCCGACCGGCGTGGTTCATGTCCAGCCGCTGGCGATTTCCTACACCGGCATCCACGGCATGCCGATGGGTCGCTATCATCGGCCGATCGCCGCATGGCCGGGCGACATCGGTCTGGTGCCGCACCTTCTCGGGGTGCTCAGAGAGGGAGCCCTGGAGGTCGATGTCGATTTCGGCGAGGCGGTGGATTATGACCGGCACGCGAACCGCAAGGAAGTGAGCCGCCTCATCGAGCAGCGGATCCGCAAAATGCTGTCGGATCGGCTGCGAGGGCGTTCCCGATCCGCCGCGAAGCTCGAGCCGGCTGCCGCACTCTCTGCGGCGCCCGACGTCCCGTCGGACGCGCGAAGGTCGCGGTAGCACTCTCAAATGCCTCAATCCGGGATCACCCTGAAAGGGTGGCCGGTCGCGGCTCGCGCCGTGCCGGCCCGAAAATGCTTCAACTTTGGGGCGCTATGCACTAAAGAACCCGCATGACCCAGGAAACCGCTCTTCTGTCGACGTCGCCCGAGGCGGGCGACCTGAACGTTCCGGCGCGCAAGGTCTTCGTCAAGACCTATGGCTGTCAGATGAACGTCTATGACTCCGACCGCATGTCGGATGCGCTCTCGCGCGACGGCTATGTTGCGACCGATGTCCTGGAAGACGCCGATTTCGTGCTGCTCAACACCTGTCATATCCGCGAAAAGGCTGCCGAAAAGGTCTATTCCGAGCTCGGTCGCCTGCGCGAACTGAAGAAGGCAAAGGCGCGCGAGGGCCGCGAAATGCTGATCGGCGTCGCCGGCTGCGTGGCCCAGGCGGAGGGCGATGAGATTCTCCGCCGCGTCCCGGCGGTCGATCTCGTCATAGGCCCTCAGACCTATCATCGCCTTCCCGAGGCGCTGAAGCGGGCTCGCGCCGGCCAGCGTATCGTGGAAACGGACTATGCCATCGAGGACAAGTTCGTCCATCTGCCGGCGCCCGATAAGGCCAAGACCCGTGCGCGGGGCGTCACGGCTTTCCTGACCGTCCAGGAAGGCTGCGACAAGTTCTGCACTTTCTGCGTGGTACCCTACACGCGCGGCTCGGAAGTCTCGCGCCCGGTGTCACAGATCGTGGCGGAGGCGGAGAAGCTCGTCGAGGGCGGCGTGCGCGAAATCACCCTGCTCGGACAGAATGTCAACGCCTGGCACGGCGAGGGTCCGCATGGGCGCGAATGGAGCCTTGGCGACCTCTTGCGGCGCCTCGGCGAAATCGACGGCCTTGCACGCCTGCGCTATACCACCAGCCATCCGCGCGACATGGACGACAGCCTCATAGAGGCGCACCGGTCGATGGCGAAGCTGATGCCCTATCTGCACCTGCCGGTCCAGTCGGGCTCCGACCGTATCCTGAAGGCGATGAACCGGCGCCACACGGCTGCCGAATACCTGGCGCTCGTCGAGCGCATTCGTGCGGCGCAGCCCGACCTGGCGCTTTCGGGCGATTTCATCGTCGGTTTTCCCGGTGAGACCGATCAGGACTTCGAGGATACCCTACGACTTGTCGAGGAAGTGAACTATGCACAGGCTTTCTCGTTTAAGTATTCGACGCGTCCCGGCACGCCGGGCGCCGAGCTCAAGGAACAGGTTCCCGAGGACGTGAAGGCCAAGCGTTTGGAAATATTGCAGGCTTTGCTCGTAAAGCAGCAGCGCGGTTTCGCCGAGGCCTGTGTGGGTCGGGAGATCGACCTGCTCCTGGAGAAGCCGGGCCGCATGCCGGGGCAGCTCGTCGGCCGGTCGCCGTGGCTGCAGCCCGTGAATGTTGATGCAAAAGCATCGCAAATCGGTGACATTATCAGAGTGCGAATCACCAAGGCCGGGCCGAACAGCCTGTTTGCCGAGATGATCGGGGAATCGGACGCGAGGAGCTGACCGCTTGAACGGACACGAACTGATTTCTTCCTCATCTCGCCAGTCGAAGACATCCGCGACGGACGCCAATCACTTCGTGCTCACCTTCGAGAACAACCGCTTTGCGAGCGAGCTCTTCGGTCAGTTCGACCAGAATCTGAAATTGCTGGAAGAACGATTGCGCATCGACGCCCGGCCGCGGGGAAACTCCGTCGCCATCTCCGGTGACGTCGTCGCAACCAATCAGGCGCGCCGTGCCCTCGACTATCTCTACGGAAGGCTGCAGAGTGGCGCTTCGATCGATACATCCGATGTCGAAGGTGCGATCCGCATGGCGGTCGCCGCCGACGATCAGCTGCAGTTGCCGACGATGGAGCGCAAAGCCAAATTGACAATGGCGCAGATTTCGACGCGCAAGAAGACAATCGCTGCGCGCACGCCGATGCAGGATTCCTATATCCGCGCCATGGAGCGGGCCGAGCTCGTCTTCGGCGTCGGTCCTGCGGGCACGGGCAAGACCTATCTCGCCGTCGCCCATGCCGCCCAGCTCCTGGAGCGTGGCGCGGTCGACCGGATCATCCTCTCGCGTCCGGCTGTCGAGGCGGGCGAGCGGCTCGGCTTCCTGCCCGGCGACATGAAGGAGAAGGTCGATCCCTATTTGCGTCCGCTCTATGACGCGCTGTACGACATGATGCCGGGCGACAAGGTCGAGCGGGCAATCACCGCGGGGGTCATCGAGATCGCGCCGCTCGCCTTCATGCGCGGGCGCACGCTTGCCAATGCCGCCGTGATCCTCGACGAGGCGCAGAACACGACGTCGATGCAGATGAAGATGTTCCTGACCCGCCTCGGCGAGAACGGCCGGATGATCGTCACCGGCGATCCGAGTCAGGTCGACCTGCCGCGCGGCGTAAAGTCCGGGCTCGTGGAGGCGCTGCAGATACTCAAGGGCGTGGAGGGCGTCTCGGTGATCCGCTTCAAGGATGCCGACGTCGTCCGTCATCCTCTGGTGGCGCGGATCGTCAGGGCCTATGACAGCCAGACGGCGGTTCACGACGAGAGCGAGCAGAGCGATCGCTGAGGCGGCCGCGTTTATCATGACGGCATTGGACATTCAGATCAGCGTCGAGGCAGGAGACTGGCCGCCCGAAGAGGAGCTTCGGTCTTTTTGCGAGCGTGTTCTCGAGGCAGCGGCCGACTTTCTCGCGCGTGAGGAGAAGCAGCCGCTGCCGGCACAGGCGGCGGAACTGTCGCTGGTCTTCACCGACGATCAGTCGATCAGGGCGATCAACGCGGAGTGGCGAGACCAGGACAAGGCGACGAATGTTCTGTCCTTTCCCGCCTTTCCGGTGACGCCGGGCAGGATGCCGGGGCCGATGCTCGGCGACATCGTGGTCGCCCATGAGACGCTCAGGCGGGAGGCGGTGGACCTCGAAAAGCCCTTCGACGCCCATTTGACGCATCTTCTCGTTCATGGATTCCTGCATCTTTTCGGGTATGATCATATCGAAGACGACGAAGCGGAGAGAATGGAGGGGTTGGAGACTCGCATTTTGGCGCGTCTTGGCCTATCTGATCCCTACGGGGACCAACCCCCGCATTGACAGTTTGGAACGATGAGCGACTTCAAGACACAGCCGGCCGCTGTCGCGACCGAGGAGGCGGAAGCCTCCGGCGACACCGAGGCCGGTAGTAGTACCGCCGCCCGATTCGAGGGCAGCAAATCCACATCATCATTTTGGAGCCGTGCCGCGCGTCTGTTGCGCGGTGTGAGCCCGTCGAGCCTGCGCGAGGATCTCGCCGATGCGCTCATGACGGACGCCGAAGGCAATGCGGCTTTCTCGCCCGAAGAGCGGGCTATGCTCAACAACATCCTCCGCTTCCGCGAGGTTCGGGTCGAGGACGTGATGGTTCCGCGAGCCGACATCGAAGCGGTGGACCAGAATATCACCATAGGCGAGCTCATGGTGCTCTTCGAGGAGTCGGGACGCTCGCGCATGCCGGTTTACAGCGAGGGGCTCGACGACCCTCGCGGCATGGTGCACATCCGTGACCTTCTTGCCTATGTGACCAAGCAGGCGCGCAACCGCCGCCGCAACGGCAAAGCCCATGCGGCGGCGACGGCGAACGGCGACAAGCCCGAAAGGGCGCCCCGGCAGATGAAGGCAGGCTTCGATCTTTCTCGCGTCGATCTCGACAAGACGGTGGAGGAGGCGGGGATCGTCCGGCAGCTCCTGTTCGTGCCGCCGTCGATGCTCGCCTCGGATCTCATGCAGCGCATGCAGGCCGCGCGCATCCAGATGGCACTCGTCATCGATGAATACGGCGGAACGGACGGTCTCGTATCACTCGAGGACATCGTCGAAATGGTGGTCGGCGACATCGAGGACGAGCATGACGACGAGGAAGTGATGTTCGCGCGCAGCTCGGACGACGTCTTCGTCGCCGACGCCCGGGTGGAGCTCGAGGAGATCGCCGAGGCGGTCGGACCGGACTTCGACGTGCGCGAGCAACTCGAGGATGTCGATACGCTGGGCGGACTCGTCTTCGCATCGCTCGGCCGGATTCCTGTCCGCGGCGAGGTGGTGCAGGCGATTCCCGGCTTCGAATTCCAGATTCTCGATGCCGATCCGCGTCGCGTCAAACGCGTCAGGATCATGCGCAAGCGTCCGCCGTCACGCCGCCGCCTGCCGAAGGTCGAGAAGGAGCCGTTGCCCGATGCGTTCACCACGGCCGGCCCCACTGGGGCGGGTGCCCAGCCCCCGTCCTCGTTCGAATAGGGCCGGCTCGCCGTCGCCTTGAGAGGGGACAAGCAGCCACTTTTTTGGAAGACTGCCGCCGATTGATTCGGTCGTGCTGCGTGTGTCCTTGAATCCTCGAGGACAGGGTCCCGCGCAAGGTCTCCCCCACGTCCGGCGCCGACGGGAGGTTGAATGGAAAGACTGGCAGGCAGAATCATACTTCTCTCGGGCGTGTCCCGAACATTCGTCGGCTTTCTCGCCGGCCTTCTGGCGGTGCTTGCCCAGCCGCCTTTCGGCATTTTCGCGGCGGCTTTCGTCTCCTTTCCCGTCCTTGTCTGGCTGATCGACGGGGTGGCGCCCGATCCCGGCGACGGCGTGCTGCGGCGGCTGATGCCGCCCGCGGCGATCGGCTGGTCCTTCGGTTTCGGTTATTTCCTGGGTGGTCTCTGGTGGCTGGGCAATGCGCTTCTGGTCGAGGCGGACGCGTTCGCCTGGGCGCTGCCGCTCACCGTCGTCGGCCTCCCGGCCGTTCTGGGGCTCTTCTACGCGCTGGCGGTCGTCATTGCCCGCAGCCTCTGGTCGGACGGCTGGGGCCGGATCGCCGCCCTCGCGCTCGGCTTCGGCATCGCCGAATGGCTGCGCGGTTTTCTCTTTACCGGCTTCCCCTGGAATGCCATCGGCTATGCGGCCATGCCGATGCCCTTGATGATGCAGTCGGCCAGCGTCGTCAATCTTTCGACGATCAACATGCTGGCCGTTTTCGTCTTCGCCGCGCCGGCTCTGATCTGGACGGGCAAGGGCGCGCGCGCCGGTCTCGCCATCGCCGCAGCGCTCTTTGTGGCGCATGTCGCTTTCGGCTTTTACCGGCTCGCCCAGCCGGCACCTGTGCCGCTCCAGCCGGAGATGAGCGTCCGCGTTGTCCAGCCGGTGATCGACCAGGCCAAGAAGCTCGACGACCGCGAGCGTCTGTCGATTTTCGAGGACCATCTCTCGCTGACGGCCGCCCCGGTCCAGGATGGCGCCAAACGGCCGGACATCGTCGTCTGGCCGGAAACGTCGATCCCTTTCATCCTCACCGACAATCCCGACGCCCTGGCGCGGATCGCCGACGTTCTCCAGGACGGGCAAGTTCTCGTCGCCGGCGCCGTCAGGGTCGAGGATGCCGGTGCCGGACTGCCGCCGCGCTATTACAATTCGGTCTATGTCATCGACGATCGAGGGCAGATCGTCGGTGCGGCGGACAAGGTGCATCTGGTGCCTTTCGGTGAATACCTCCCGTTCGAGGATCTGCTGACCTCCTGGGGCCCGAGCTCCGTCGCGGCCTCGATGCCTGGCGGTTTCTCAGCGGCCAGCACCCGCCCGATGCTGACCTTGCCGGGCGGCCGGCGGATCTATCCGATGATCTGTTACGAGGCGATTTTCGCCGACGAGGTGGACGGCAATGCCCGGCTCGCAGACGCGCTCCTCAACATCACCAACGACGCCTGGTTCGGCGATACCCCCGGCCCGCGCCAGCATTTCCATCAGGCGCAGCTCCGCGCGGTCGAAACCGGAACTCCGATGATTCGTGCCGCGAATACTGGTATTTCAGCAGTTGTTGATGCACGTGGTGTTTTAGTGCTAGTATTGGGCTACAATTACAAGGGGGTTCTAGACACAATTCTGCCGGGAAAACTGCCTACGCTCACAAATATCGCAACGCGCAGCCAAATTTTTTGGCTGACGATGGGAATTCTATTTCTGGTTGCAGTAATATCGCGTTCAGGTTTTAATATTAGGAAGAATTGACGTAAAACCCCTAAAATTGCATAGTGTATTTCGCCATCAACCTTCGCCTGCCGTCGAGCGTGACAGGGTTGCCGCAGCGCATATTTTGCAATGCGGGGTTGCTGGTAACGTAAACAGCGTGTTTAGGAAGGCGAATATGATCGAGAATAAGAAGAAACCGAACCCGATCGACATTCATGTCGGTAGCAGGATTCGCCTTCGTCGGACGATGCTTGGCATGAGCCAGGAGAAGCTCGGCGAGAGTCTGGGGATTACCTTCCAGCAGATCCAGAAGTACGAAAAAGGCACGAACCGCGTCGGCGCGAGCCGGCTGCAGAACATTTCGCAGATACTCAACGTGCCGGTGTCGTTCTTCTTCGAGGATGCTCCGGGCGATGGCGGCGGCACCGGGCCGGGGATGGCCGAGGCGTCGAGCTCCAACTACGTCGTCGATTTCCTGTCCTCCTCGGAAGGGCTGCAGCTCAACCGCGCCTTCGTGAAAATTTCCGACCCGAAGGTCCGGCGCAAGCTGGTAGACCTCGTTAAAGCACTGGCCGCCGAGGCGGAGAGCGAATAGGCGGCAAGTCGCCCGGCACGAAAGAAGCGGCATCAAGCCGCTTTTTTCGTATGGAGACTGCTGTCCGAGCTCCAACCCTGCCGATAGGGACGGCAGCGCTTCGAGGCTGCGCATCCGACAAGGCGCGCTGGCGGCGGCTCACTCCCGCGAGCGAAAATTTTCCCTCAAGTCCGCATTTTCGGGAAAGCGGAACGTCGCAGTGATGCCGATATAAAGATATATTTATGTCGTTGTGTGCTTGTTTTTCACCGGCAAAACCACTAAACGTTTGGACCGCTTCTTTCATTGAGGGGACTTCCCGCATGCGCGCAAACTACCTGTTCACAAGTGAATCCGTAGCCGAAGGTCATCCGGACAAAGTGTGTGACCGTATCTCCGACGAAATCGTGGATCTGGTCTACCGCGAAGCCGCAAAGACCGGCGTCGATCCGTGGACTGTGCGCATCGCCTGTGAGACGCTGGCGACGACCAATCGTGTGGTCATCGCCGGAGAGGTCAGGCTGCCGCCGAGCCTTCTCAAGAAAGACAAGAACGGCGTCGACGTCATCAATCCCTCGAAGTTCAAGTCGGCGGCCCGCAAGGCGATCCGCGACATCGGCTATGAGCAGGACGGCTTCCATTGGAAGACTGCGAAAATCGACGTTCTTCTGCACTTCCAGTCCGCACACATCGCGCAGGGCGTGGATAATGCCGCCGACAAGCAGGGCGAAGAAGGCGCGGGCGACCAGGGAATCATGTTCGGCTATGCCTGCCGCGAGACCGCCGAGCTCATGCCGGCGCCGATCTACTATTCGCACCGCATCCTCAATCTGCTCGCTGCGGCCCGCAAGAAGGGCGAAGGCGAAGTCGCCAAGCTTGGTCCGGACGCCAAGAGCCAGGTGACCGTGCGGTACGTCGACGGCAAGCCGGCCGAGGCCACCTCGATCGTTCTTTCCACCCAGCATCTCGACGAGAGCTGGGATTCCACCAAGGTCCGCTCCGTGGTCGAACCCTATATCCGTGAGGCGCTCGGGGACCTGAAGATCGCCGACGACTGCACCTGGTACATCAATCCTACCGGCAAGTTCGTCATCGGTGGACCGGACGGCGACGCGGGCCTTACCGGCCGCAAGATCATCGTCGACACCTATGGCGGCGCGGCTCCGCATGGCGGCGGTGCCTTCTCCGGCAAGGACACGACCAAGGTCGACCGCTCGGCCGCCTATGCGGCCCGCTACCTTGCCAAGAACGTCGTAGCGGCGGGTCTCGCCGAGCGCTGCACCATCCAGCTTTCCTACGCGATCGGCGTAGCCCAGCCGCTGTCGATCTATGTCGACCTGCACGGCACCGGAAAGGTCTCGGAAGATCAGGTGGAGAGCGCCATCCGCAAGACGATGGACCTGTCGCCGACGGGCATCCGCCGCCATCTCGACCTCAACCGGCCGATCTATGCCAAGACCTCCGCCTACGGCCATTTCGGCCGCAAGGCCGGCCGCGACGGTTCCTTCTCCTGGGAGAAGCTCGACCTGGTCAAGCCGCTGAAAGAGGCGATCGAGAGCGACTCCTCGTCCGTCAACGGAAGAGCGGCGAGCCGCGCGGCGTAAGCCCTGCCCGCGAGGCAGCTTCGGAAGAAGCCGCGTATTGAAGATATCGCAGCCGCCTGTTATCAGCCGTGGCAACAGTCAGGCGGGCGCTCCGGAGAGGAGCGTCCGCCTCCTTCATTGTTATTTCGGGCTCGGCTCGATCGGAAATCATGGATGCGGAGCTGGATGAGGAAAACGATGTGCGTCCTCTACCCGCAGCCTGCTTCATCTATGGGAAGAACGACATGACCGAAACGCGCGGTGCCAGAGCAACGGAGGCTTTCTTCGGCCGCCGCAAGGGCAAGCCCTTGCGGGAGCGGCAGGCAGCCCATCTCGAACACCTGCTGCCCCTTTTGAAGCTCGATCTCGCGAAGCCGGCACCGGCCGATCTGACGGCGCTTTTTTCCGAGCCCGTCGAAAGAATCCGCCTGGAGATCGGCTTCGGCGGCGGAGAGCACCTGATCCACCGTGCTGCGGAAGACCCGGCGACCGGCTTTATCGGGGTGGAGCCCTTCGTCAATTCGATGGCGAAGCTGCTCGGGCATATCGAGGCGAAGGCGATCAGGAACATCCGCCTCTACGATGACGACGCGACGCAGGTGCTGGATTGGCTGCCGGCGGCATCCGTCGACCAGATCGACCTGCTTTATCCCGATCCATGGCCGAAGCGGAAGCACTGGAAGCGGCGTTTCGTCTCCGCGGTCAATCTCGACCGCTTCGCACGCATCCTGAAGCCGGGCGGCGTCTTCTGCTTTGCCTCGGACATCGACAGCTATATCAACTGGACGCTCATCCATTGCCGCGACCACGCGGCTTTCGAATGGACGGCGGAGACAGCGGCCGACTGGCTGACGCCTTTCGCCGGATGGCCGAGCACGCGCTACGAAGCCAAGGCCCGCCGGGAAGGTCGCAGTTCGGCCTATCTGACCTTTCGGCGTAGGTGAACCGGGCGTCTGGAGTTTGGCCCCTCATCCGGCCTGCCGGCCACCTTTTCCCGCGCGCGGGGCGAAGGGGTTTCGCGGCCGCTGCTTAAGTCCCCTCTCCGTCTGCGAGGAGAGGGGCAATTCTTACCCGCTCAATGCAAAGTGACGGTGCGAAGGTCGTCTTCCGCCGCCTTGAAGAAGGTGCTGGAGCGGTTGTCCGTCAGCAGGATAGGCGTTCCATCGGCGCCGAACAGGGCCCACAGATCGATTCCAGGCCCCATCTCGGGCGCTTCCGGAAAGCAACGGGAGACCTCCTCAGAACGCATCTTGCGGATATAGCCGACCTCGCCTGCGCCAAGATGCGCAAGGTCGTTCTTCGACAGCGATGTGTTGATGGCTTTCAGTCCCATGGTCATGCTCCGTGGTCGCCGGCGCAGGAAAAAATCTCGCCGGTTATCCTATTCTGGGACCGAAATATTAATTTTCTTTACCATACGGGCGGGCTCGGGGCGCACCAGGTCCACCGCAAGGAGGCCGTTGCGCAATTCCGCGCCGAGAACCTGCATTCCATCGGCCAGCACGAAGGTCCGCTGGAACTGCCGGGCGGCGATGCCCCGATGCAGATATTCCCTTTCACCGGTCTCGATCTGACGGCCGCGGATCACGAGCTGGTTTTCCTCGGTCGTCACGTCGAGGTCTTCCTCCGAGAAGCCCGCGACCGCGAGCGTTATGCGCAGGCGTTCCGGCGCGTCGGCGGCAGAATCGCCGCGAATTCGCTCTATATTGTAGGGGGGATAGCCGTCATTGCCCTTCGCGATGCGCTCAAGGGTCTTTTCCATGCTGTCGAAACCCACCAGAAGCGGGCTCGTAAAAGGCGTTATTCTGCTCATTCTCCAAGCCCTTGCAGCTCAAGCGACCATGTGTCGGACCTGCCAAGCAGCATCCTGCCTGCAATATGGTGGCTGTGTGCAGTGAGTGCAAGCGGCTTGCCTCCGCAGGCCGCGCAAATCATAGTCTCTGACTTGAGAGCGACGGTCCTGCAGGGAGATGAAAAGTGTCAAGCGCAAGAAAAATCATCATCGACACGGATCCGGGCCAGGACGACGCGGCGGCAATCATGCTGGCCCTCGGCAGCCCGGAGGAAATCGAGGTCCTCGGCATCACCGCGGTTGCCGGCAATGTCCCGCTGACGTTGACGGCCCGCAACGCCCGCATCGTCTGCGAGCTCTGCAACAGGACCGACGTGAAGATCTTCGCGGGTGCCGAGCGGCCGGTCGCCCGCCCGCTCGTCACGGCCGAGCACGTGCACGGGAAGACGGGGCTCGATGGCCCTGCGCTCGACGAGCCGACGATGCCGCTTCAAGAGCAGCACGCCGTCGACTTCATCGTCGAAACGCTGCGTGCGGAGGCGCCGGGCGCCGTGACGCTTTGTACGCTCGGACCGCTGACGAATATCGCGCTGGCCTTGACGAAGGCTCCGGAAATCGCGCCTTCGATACGCGAGCTCGTGATGATGGGCGGCGGCTTCTTCGAGGGCGGCAACATAACGCCTGCGGCGGAATTCAACATCTATGTCGATCCGGAGGCAGCCGAGATCGTCTTCCGCTCCGGCATCCCGATCGTGATGATGCCCCTCGATGTCACCCATCGCGTTCTGACACGGAAGGTTCGCGTGGAGAAAATCCGCGCGATCGGCAACCCGGCGGCAGCGGCCCTTGCCGAGATGCTGGAATTTTTCGAGCGTTTCGACATCGAGAAATACGGCACCGACGGCGGGCCGCTGCACGATCCGACCGTGATCGCCTATATCCTGCGGCCGGAGCTCTTCACAGGGCGGGACTGCAACGTCGAGATCGAAACGGCGTCTCCGCTCACCACGGGCATGACCGTGGTCGACTGGTGGCAGGTCACCGGCCGCGCGCACAACGCCAAGGTCATGCGGCACATCGACGACGAGGGCTTCTTCGAGCTCTTGATCGAGCGGTTGGCCCGTCTCTGAGAGCCATGTACGCCTTGCCCGGAAAAGACGACGGCGCCCGATGAGGATCGGACGCCGTCTTGCAGCCGGTGCGGGCCGCGATCAGAATTCTTCCCAGTTGTCCTGCGCGAGCGCATTGGCGCCGGATGTTTTGGCAAGCACCTTTTGAGTCGAATTCGAGTAGGCGGGACTGCGCGGCGCCTGGGCGGGACGGTTTTCCGCGGGGGCAGCCGCACGCATCCGCTCGGCCGTACCGCGCAGCATTTCGGCCGGGGCCTGGGCCTGAGCGGCCTGCGGGGCGATCTGGAAACGGGCGACCAGCGCGCTTAAGGCGCGAGCCTCGTCGTTCAGCGCCATGCTGGCGGCCGTCGTCTCTTCCACCATGGCAGCGTTTTGCTGTGTCACCTGGTCCATCTGATTGACCGCGGAATTGATCTCCTTGAGGCCCACCGCCTGTTCCGAGGCGGAGCTTGAGATCTGGCGGATGAGCCCGTTGATCTGCACCACCTGCTCGGCGATCTTCTCGAGCGCGCCGCCTGCCTTGCCCACGAGGTCGACGCCCTCGCGAACCTGGCCCGCCGATGTATTGATCAGCGTCTTGATTTCCTTTGCGGCATTGGCAGAGCGCTGCGCGAGTTCGCGGACCTCCTGTGCGACGACCGCGAAGCCCTTGCCGGCATCGCCGGCGCGGGCGGCCTCGACCCCGGCATTGAGCGCCAGAAGGTTGGTCTGGAAGGCGATTTCATCGATGACGCCGATGATCCGGCTGACTTCATGCGACGACTGCTCGATGCCATTCATGGCGGCGATCGCCTTCTGCACCACCTCGCCGGACTGTTCCGCGTCGCTGCTTGCGACCTCGACGGATTTCGCGGCGACCTTGGCGTTTTCGGCGCTGGCGTTCACCTGCGAGGTCAGTTCGTCAAGGGCGGCCGCGGTCTCCTCGAGACTTGCTGCCTGCTGTTCCGTCCGATGCGACAGGTCGTTGGCGGCGCCTGAGATCTCGCTGGTGCCGCTGCCGATATTGACGACAGAGTGGTTGACGGTGCGGATCGTCTCTTCGAGGCTCTCCATCGTCGCGTTGAAATCGCGTTTCAGCTGGGCGTATTCGCCGGGGAAGTCGCCGGTAAGGCGGAAGGCGAGGTCGCCGGCGGAGAGATGCGACAGGGCCTTGCCGAGACGTGCGACGATGTCGCGCTGCAGAGCGCTGGCCTCGGTGCGTTCGTTTTCCGAACGTCCGCGTTCGAGTTCGGCCTGCTCTCTCTCGTGACGTGCCTCGCTTTCGAGCCGCCTGTTGTCGGCGAGCTGGTGACGGAAGCCCTCGAGAGACCTGGCGACGGCGCCTGTCTCGTCGGAGCGTTCCTGACCGGAAATCGGCCGGGTATATTCTCCGTTGCTGAGCGTCTCGACGTCGCCCACGAGGCCGGCAAGCGGCTTCTGGACGAAGCGGCGAACGGCGAAATAGAGGCCGGCGAGCACCGCGCCGAGGACTATCAGACCGCCGACGATCATCATATAGGTCTGGTCGCGTACCGGCGCATTGATGGCTGAGCGCGGAACATCGACCAGAACCAGCCATTGCGCGCTCACGTCGGGCAGGCTGAAAGGATAGACCACACGGTCGAAAGGCTCGTTACCGTCGTAAGTCAGGTTCTCGATCATGCGGGGCGTGCCGGCGGAAAGGGCATCTTTCACCAACTCGGCGCCTTCGCCGTCATATTCCTTCATCAGCAGTTCGGGGATAGGTGCGGCGAGCCACTTGCCGCTCTGCGACAGCAGGTAAACCCGGCCGGAGCCGAAAGGCTTGACCGCCGAGAGACGGTCGGCGAGTGCGGCGAGCGAAATATCGACACCGGAAACGCCGATCATTCTGCCGTTCGACATGACGGGATAGGCGATCGACGTCATCGTGGTCGGGACATCGGTGCCCTCGGCGAGATATGGCTGGGTGATGGCGCCCTTGCCGCTTTTCGCCGCGAGGCCGTACCACTCGGCCGCATAATCGGCCTTGAACGTCGAGAGCTGGATATTTCCGTTGCGGTCCTTGGACCAATAGGGCGTGAACGCACCGTCGGCATTGCCGCCAAGCTCCGTGTTGTCGACGACGTCCTTCCCGTCATAGGCCTTGGGCTCTTCGGCGAACCAGCTGCCGAAGGCAAAGCCATGCTGCTCCAGGTTGGCCTTCAGGAGATTGATTGCGCCTGCACGGTCGGTGGACTGCCCGGCATGGCCGCGCCCGAGAACGCCCGACATGGTCCGCGCGGCGGCGGCAAGTTCGCCGACGCTTCCCGCGATGTCGGCCGCGATCGCCCGCGCTTCCGTCTTCGCGCCGTCGAAGACCAGCGTTTCGACACGATCCCGCGTCTGGGAGATAAGCACGTAATTCGACGCGAGCAGCACGAGGGCGATCGTGCCTCCCGTCACCGCGATCAATTTTGTCGCCAGCGATCTGGCTTGGAACTTGAACATGAAATCCTCACGCACTGAGAGGTCCGCAGGTGCTGAACCCGCGGCGCGACATATTCGGAACTGTGGGTGAAGCTCCCTCATGGAGCGCCAGATGCCGACCGGCATGGAGGAGCGGCCGAACCGGAGCTGGCCTTCTCGCTGACCTGATTAGACGATCAAAGATTAAAATACGGCCAACGCCGCACCTGATTCCGGGTTCAAGCGGCAGGATTTGCGCGTCGGCCTTGCCGGCGGGCGGCTTATCTCACGGTCTTCCAGCGCGTTTCAATGTTTCATGGAAACACTGAAACAGTCTGAACCTGTGCGCTTCCGGACGGAAAACGGTGGCGCACTTTCCTGCAAGGTGCGTCAGAGCCGGGCGGCGACCTCGGCGGCAAGCGGTATCGAGGGCTGCGCGCCGGGCTTGAGGCAGGCCAGCGATCCCGCAACCGCGGCGCGGCGGAGCGCCTCGGAAAAGGCGAGGCCGGCGTCGAGGCCGGCGGCGAGATAGCCGCAGAAGGTATCTCCGGCACCGACCGTATCGACGGGCTCGATCGTGAGCCCCTTCGCGCGATGGAGTTCGCCTTCGTGAATCGCCACCACGCCCTCAGCGCCAAGCGTTACGATCACGGTCTGGCGGGTCTCGGCGTGCAGCCCCTTCATAGCCTCTTCCCGCTCGGCGCCGGCGATGCCCGCTTTGCCGGCGAGCAGCTCGAACTCGGTCTCGTTGGCAATGACGATATCGGCCATGCGGCCGAGGCGCGCCGCATCCGGCGTCAGCGGCGCGATGTTGATGATCGATCGGACGCCGCGCCGCTTTGCTTCGGAGAGTGCCTTCTCCACCGAGGCGGCTGGAATTTCGAGCTGCAGCATCAGCGTGTCGGCAGCAGACATTCTTGCAACGGCGTTCGCGGCGTCGTCCTCGCTCACGCGTGCATTGGCGCTGGCGACCACAACGATGACGTTTTCGCCGTCGCCGCCGACGATGATATGTGCCGTGCCGGTCGGCTCGCCGACGGTCTTCGTCAGATCGAGATCGGTGCCGGCCTCCTTGAGCAGCGCCAGCGCGCCCTCGGCGAAGGCGTCGGAGCCGACGGCACCTGCCATGCGCACCGAGGCGCCGGCGCGGCGCGCCGCGAGCGCCTGGTTTGCGCCCTTGCCGCCCGCCGCAGTGGAAAAGTCCGTTCCGGCGACAGTTTCGCCGGGCTTCGGGAGGCGTGCGGTGGTGGCGATCAGATCCATGTTGATGGACCCAAAAACAGTGATCATGTGGAGGCGTCCCGTCGGCTTGCTTCTTTGTTTTTCGCCTGTCGTCATTCCAACCGCTGCACGGTTTCGCGCGACACACGCATTTGCCGGAGAGTGCCCGACGCCGTCAGTCCTCGTCAACCACTCTCAGCTTCAATTGCCCTATGCGCCCGTCCATCGGGCGCCCGCTGCCGTCGCCCGGCTTTTCGCCCTGTCTCGGATCGGCCTCGGCCTGCAGCTCGAGCGCCTCGATCTTGGCGCCCCGACGGGTCAGCTTGTCCGAGGAGATCAGGATGTCCTCGACATCCTTCTGCGTCATGGCGAAATGGCCCTGGAGCTTGCGTACGCGCTCATCGAGACGCGAGAGGTCTTCCATCAGCCGTACGACTTCGCCCTGGATCAGGTGGGCCTGCTCACGCATGCGGGCGTCTTTCAGGATCGCCTGGATGACCTGGATCGAGAGGAGCAGGAGCGACGGAGAGACGATGACGATCCGCTGGCGGTGCGCCTTCTGGACGATCGCTTCGAAATGCTCATGGATTTCGGCGAAGATCGATTCGGAGGGAACGAAGAGGAAGGCCGTATCCTGGGTCTCGCCCGGCAGGAGATATTTGCCGGAGATATCGCGGATATGCACCTCCATGTCGCGGCGGAAGGCCTGCGCGGCCTGTTGCCGCCGTTCGGCGCTCGCCGCGTCCCTCATGGAATTCCAGGCCTCGAGCGGAAACTTCGCGTCGATGACCAGCGGCGGCTGGCCGTTCGGCATGCGGATGGTGCAATCCGGCCGCGCGCCGTTGGAAAGCGTCGCCTGGAAGGCAAAGGCGCCCATCGGCAGGCCGTCCGCGACGATCGCCTCCATGCGCGACTGTCCGAAGGCGCCGCGCGTCTGCTTGTTGGCGAGGATGCTCTGCAGCCCGGCCATATCCTTGGCGAGCGACTGGATGTTGTTCTGCGCGTTGTCGATCACCGCGAGCCGCTCCTGGAGCCGCCGCAGATTTTCGTGCGTCGCCTTCGTCTGCTCGCTGATCGAGGCGCCGATGCGATGCGTCATTCCGTCGATGCGCTGGCTGAGCGACTGGTTCAGTTCCGCCTGCCGGGCGCCCAGCACCTCGGTCATGGCGGCGATCCGTCCCTGCATCTCCGTCTGCGCCGCGATGAGCGCCGACATTTGCTCTTCGCGGTCGATCGCGCGAGCCGAACGGGCGCGCCGCACCATAATGGCCGAGAACAGCACCACGAGAAGGGCGGCGGCTGTGACGAGGAGGCCGGCCGTGACGGGCAGGGCGCCGACGAGGAACAGCGGCTGATCGAAGGAAAAGGGGATGGGCTCCATGGCCGCAGACTAACAGATTCGCGTGCGAAAACCAGATCAAAACGAGAACATACATTTTCGCGTGCCGGTCGTTCCCACTTGGAGCGCCACGGGTTTGGCAATGGCAATTTTCTTGCGCGTCGAGGGAAAGATCGGCTATGGGGATCGACATGACGATCAAGCCGCTCATCATTCTTCCCGATCCGGTTCTGCGCCAGGTGTCGACACCGGTGGAGACCATTGACGCCGATATTCGCCGGCTCGCCGACGATATGCTGGAAACCATGTACGACGCGCCGGGCATCGGTCTCGCCGCGATACAGATCGGCGTGCCGAAGCGCCTCCTGGTTCTGGATGTGACGAAGGAGGGAGAGGAGAAACAGCCGCTCGTCTTCATCAATCCGAAGGTCGTCCGCTCGTCCGAGGAGCGTTCGGTCTATGAGGAAGGCTGCCTTTCGATCCCCGACTATTACGCCGAGGTCGAGCGACCCGCCGCGATCACGGTCGAGTATGTCGATCGCGAGGGCAAGGAACAGGCGGTCGAGGCCGAGGGCCTGCTCGCCACCTGCCTGCAGCACGAGATCGACCATCTGAACGGCGTCCTGTTCATCGATTACATCTCCAAGCTCAAGCGAGATATGGTGATTCGCAGGTTCACCAAGGCGGCCAAGACGCGCGGCGCAAAGGCGATCTGATCCGTTCATGTCTTAGGTCGACCCGGCCTGAAACATTGTGATCTAGCGTCGCGGCCGCGTTCGAGCTGGAGCCGCCCCGCTCACGGGCAATCGAAAGAGACGGAGGCCGCCACTTGCCGCTTCGCATCATCTTCATGGGCACGCCGGAATTTTCCGTACCGACGCTCCTGGCGCTCGCCGGGGCGGGTCACGAGATCGCCGCCGTCTATACGCAGCCGCCGCGGCCGGCCGGCCGGCGCGGCCTCGACCTCAAGAAATCCTCCGTGCATCAGGCTGCCGAGCGCCTCGGCATTCCGGTGTTGGCGCCCGTCAACTTCAAGGACGCCGCCGACCGTCAGACCTTCCGGGATTTCGGTGCGGACGTGGCGGTCGTCGTCGCCTACGGGCTGCTGCTGCCGGAGGAAATACTCTCCGGCACCCGCTTCGGCTGCTATAACGGCCATGCCTCGCTCCTGCCGCGCTGGCGGGGGGCGGCGCCGATCCAGCGGGCGGTCATGGCCGGCGACCGTGAGACCGGTATGATGGTGATGAAAATGGACAAGGGGCTCGATACCGGCCCCGTCGCTCTCGCGCAGTCGGTTCCGATCGACGAGACGATGACGGCCGGCGAATTGCACGACCGGCTGATGCAGGTCGGAGCGGTGCTGATGACGGAGGCCATGGCCAGGCTCGAGGCCGGCGAGCTTCCACTCGCGCCGCAGGCGCAAGAGGGCGTCGCCTATGCCGCCAAGATTTCGAAGGAAGAGACCCGCATCGATTTCTCCCGGCCGGCGGCCGACGTGCACAACCATATCCGCGGCCTCTCGCCTTTTCCCGGCGCCTGGTTCGAACTCGACATTGCCGGCCGCCACGAACGCGTCAAGGTGCTTGGCTCCGAGATGTCGGAAGGGAAAGGTGCTCCCGGAGAAGTGCTTGATAATACTCTCAGCATCGCCTGCGGAAAAGGCGCGGTGCGGATGACGAGATTGCAGCGTGCGGGCGGCAAGGCGCTCGCCTCGGCCGATTTCCTGCGCGGCACGCCCATCGCTGCCGGCGCGAGGATCGCCTGATGCCCCGCTATCGCCTGACCGTCGAATATGACGGTTCCGATTATGTCGGCTGGCAGAGGCAGGACAACGGTCCCTCGATCCAGGGCGCCATCGAGAAGGCGGTCCTGTCGCTCACCCGCGAGACGGTCTCGATCCGCGGCGCCGGGCGCACCGATTCCGGCGTTCATGCCAGGGGGCAGGTGGCGCATCTCGATCTCACGCGCGAGTGGAAGTCGTACACGCTGCAAAACGCCCTCAACGCGCATCTGGCGCTCGCCGGCGAACGGGTCTCGATCCTCGATGTCGCGGAAGCCCCCGGCGATTTCGATGCGCGTTTCTCTGCAATCCGCCGGCATTATCTCTATCGGATCGTTTCCCGCCGGTCGCCACTGGCGCTGGAGGCGCGGCGCGCCTGGTGGGTGCCGAAGCCGCTCGATCACGACGCCATGCACGAGGCGGCGCAGCGCCTCGTCGGCCATCACGATTTCACCACCTTCCGCTCGGCCCACTGCCAGGCGACGAGCCCCTTGCGCACGCTCGACCGGCTGGACGTTACCCGTGCGGGCGAGCTCATCGAAATCCGCGCCACGGCACAAAGCTTTCTCCACAACCAGATCCGTTCCTTCGCGGGCTCCCTGAAGCTCGTGGGCGAGGGCAAATGGACGCCGGATGACCTGCAGATCGCGCTCGAAGCACGGGACCGCAAGGCGTGCGGCCCGGTCGCCCCGCCGGACGGGCTTTATTTCATGCGGGTGGATTACTAAGCTGGAAACAGCAGCCCCTCATCCGGCCTGCCGGCCACCTTCTCCCCATCATTTGGCGGATGCGGGGCTTTCACGAACGCCGCCGCTCAACCCGGCATCAAGCCGAGCAGGCGCTGCAGGAACTGCATGATCATCAGCGGTGACAGCAGAAAGATCGCGGCAAGGGCGGCGGCGAGCAGGTTCTGCTTGGCGGTAACGGTCCGCAAGAGGCGGAAGAGCAGCGCGGAGCTGGCGACAAGCAGCAGAAGCCACAACAGGGCTGCCATACCGGCGCTGCCGGGTATGACCAGCAGCAACGCGGCCGGTACCGCCATGGCATAGGTCAACGGGACCTGGAGCCAATTGGTCGTGACGATTACCGGCACCACCAGGACGGAAAAGCCGAGCGGGCGCGAGAGGACCGCAATCAGCACGATCGGCAGCAGCCAGCTCACCAGATCGACGGCGAGAAGCTTCCCGAAGAAGCCGATGCCGACTGTCGTGCCGGTCGGCATCACCGAGAGATAATAGAGCCGCCACGAGGCCCAGCCGACCGCCAGCGCCGGCAGCGTCCAGAGGATCGCCGTGAAGGAGCGCCACAACCCGCTCTCGCTGATGTCCAGCCAGCGATAGCCTTCGTGGTTGCCCTGGATCAGCAGCCACAGCCCCTTGATATAGACAAGGACTTCCTCAAGCAGCGGCATGACCGAACCAGCGGGCGATGAAGGTTTCGTAGATCCCGGTCAGGGTTTCGAGATCGGCAAGGGCGACGCGTTCGTCGACCATGTGCATGGTTTTGCCGACGAGGCCGAATTCGACGACGGGGCAATAGTCCTTGATGAAACGCGCGTCCGATGTGCCGCCGGTGGTCGACAGCTGCGGCTGCCGCCCGGTGACGGCCTCCACGGCACCTGAAAGCGAATCGATGAGCGCGTTGTTGCGCGTCAGGAAGACATGGCTCGGACGCTCGTTCCAGACGATTTCGTATCTGGCCGGAGCGCGGCCGGGCCTCAGCGCGCTGTCGGCTGCTGCGCGGTCGAGACGCGCGACGATCTCCGCCATCAGGCTTTCGGCCGTCCAGCGGTCGTTGAACCGGATGTTGAAGGCGGCGCTCGCCCTCGCGGGAATGACGTTGACCGCGGAATTGCCCACGTCGATGGTCGTGACTTCGAGGTTCGAAGGCTGGAAATTTTCCGTTCCGTCGTCGAAGGGCGGGTCCATCAGAGCCTTTGCGAGCTGCAGGATGCTGCGCACCGGATTGTCCGCAAGATGCGGATAGGCCGCGTGGCCCTGGACGCCGTGAACGGTGATCCGGCCGGAGAGCGACCCGCGCCGGCCGATCTTGATCATGTCGCCGATGCCGTCCGGATTGGTCGGCTCGCCGACGAGACAGGCGTCCCAGCGCTCGCCCCTTGCCGCCGCCCATTCGAGGAGCTTAACCGTGCCGTTGATCGCCGGGCCTTCCTCGTCGCCGGTGATGAGGAAGGAGATCGAGCCCTTTGGCGCGCCATGCTTCTCGATATGGCGGGCGACCGCCGCCACGAAACAGGCAATGCCGCCCTTCATGTCGACCGCGCCGCGTCCGTACATTTCACCTTCGGCGATCGCGGCGGAGAAGGGCGGTCGACTCCAGGCGGCTTCGTCGCCGACAGGCACCACATCGGTGTGACCGGCGAACATCAGATGCGGTCCGTCGCCCCCGATCCGGGCGTAAAGGTTTTCGATGTCGGGCGTTCCGGGTTCCTTCGCCACGACCCGGTCGACCTTGAAGCCGACCGGTGCCAGCATGGCTTCAAGAGTGGTCAGCGCGCCTCCCTCGGCGGGTGTGACGGAGGGGCAGCGAATGAGGGCAGCGAGATTGGAGACGGGATCGGTCGGGAACATGGAAGGTATGCCTGCGAAGCCGGTGGGCCAGAAAAGGTAGTCCGAGAAACAGAGATTGCCGGTTTATCCGATCAGCCACCCGCTGTCACGTCCGATGAACCCGGCGGGTTTCGCAGTGCGCTGAAAAGAGAACGGGCCGGACAGATGTCCGGCCCGCCATCGACCGCGTTTTTTGGGGGGCAGGAAAGGCTACTCGCCGGGGGCGAGATGCGGGGCTTCGATATGCGCTCCGGTGTGCTTCAGAGGCCTTTCGCCGGAAAGTTTGCGGATGAGCACATAGAAGACGGGCGTCATGAAGATGCCGAAGGCCGTGACGCCGATCATCCCGGCAAACACCGCCACGCCCATGGCGGAGCGCATTTCCGCCCCGGCGCCGGTGGAGGTGACGAGCGGCACGACGCCCATGATGAAGGCCATCGAGGTCATCAGGATCGGTCTGAGCCGGAGGCGGCTCGCCTCGATCGCGGCACTGACGGCATTGCTGCCGGACAGCTCCAGTTCGCGGGCGAATTCGACGATCAGGATCGCGTTCTTCGCCGACAGACCCACCAGAACGATGAGGCCGATCTGGGTGAAGACGTTGTTGTCGCCGCCGGTCAGCCAGACGCCCGTCAGCGCCGCCATGATGCCCATCGGCACGATCAGGATGATCGCGATCGGCAGCAGCAGGCTCTCATACTGGGCCGCAAGCACGAGATAGACGAGCAGCAGCGCCAGCGGAAAGACGAGGATGCCCGAATTGCCGGCGAGGATCTGCTGATAGGTCAGGTCCGTCCACTCGTACGAAATGCCGGGCGGCAGCGTCTCGGCCGCAATCCGCTCGATGGCCGCCTGCGCCTGGCCGGAGGAGAAGCCGGGTGCCGGTCCGCCATTGATGTCTGCGGCGAGGAAGCCGTTGTAGCGGATCGCCCGCTCGGCGCCGACCGTCTGCTCCACGTTGAGCAGGGCCGACAGCGGAATCATCTCGCCCGTCTGCGAACGCACCTTCAGCTTGCCGATGTCGTCGGCGTGGCTGCGATAGCTCGCATCGGCCTGGATGCGCACGCTGTAGGTGCGGCCGAACGCGTTGAAGTCGTTGACGTAGAGCGAGCCCAGATAGATTTGCAGCGTCTCGAACACGTCCGTGACCGCGACGCCGAGCTGGCGCGCCTTGGTGCGGTCGAGGTCGGCATAGAGCTGCGGCACGTTGATCTGGTAGCTCGAATAGAGCCCGGCGAGTTCGGGTGCCGCCATCGCCTTGGCGAGGACGGCCTTGGTCGCATCGTCAAGCGTCCGGTAGCCGAGTCCGTTCCTGTCCTCGATCTGCAGCTTGAAGCCGCCGGTCGTGCCGAGGCCCTGGACGGGCGGTGGCGGGAACATGGCGATGAAGGCATCCTGGATCGCCCCGAACTCCTGGTTCAATTGCATGGCGATGGCGCCGCCCGAAAGTTCGGGCGTCGTACGCTCCTCGAACGGCTTCAGCGACACGAAGACGATGCCGGAGTTGGACGAGTTGGTGAAGCCGTTTATCGACAGGCCCGGGAAGGCGATGGCGTGTTCGACGCCCGGGTGCTTGAGGGCGATCTCGCTCATGCGCCGGATGACGTCTTCCGAGCGATCGAGCGTCGCCGCGTCCGGAAGCTGCGCGAAACCGATGAGATATTGCTTGTCCTGGGCCGGCACGAAGCCGCCGGGCACCGCGCGGAAGAGCACGAAAGTGACCCCGAGGAGGACGACATAGACGCCCATGACCAGCGACTTGCGGGTAAGGATGCCGCCGACGCCGCGGCCATAGGCCTCCGAACTCGCTCCGAAGAAGCGGTTGAAACCGCGGAAGAACCAGCCGAACAACCGATCCATGACCCGCGTCAGACGGTCCTTCGGGGCGTGGTGGTCCTTCAGGAGAAGGGCGGCGAGCGCCGGCGAGAGCGTCAGCGAGTTGAGGGCTGAAATCACCGTCGAGATCGCGATGGTCAGCGCGAACTGGCGGTAGAACTGGCCGGTGAGCCCGGTGATGAAGGCGAGCGGCACGAATACCGCTACGAGGACCAGCGCGATCGCGATGATCGGCCCAGACACCTCCTGCATGGCGCGATAGGTTGCCTGCACCGGCGAGAGACCCTGGGAGATATTTCGTTCGACGTTCTCGACGACGACGATGGCGTCGTCGACGACGATGCCGATCGCCAGCACCAGGCCGAAGAGGCTGAGCGCGTTGATCGAGAAGCCGAAGACATACATCACGGCGAAGGTACCGACGATCGAGACGGGCACGGCAACGAGCGGGATGATCGAGGCGCGCCAGGTCTGCAGGAAGACGATGACGACGACGACCACGAGCGCGATGGCTTCGAGCAGCGTGTGGATGACCGATTCGATCGACGCCCGGACGAACTGCGTCGTGTCGTAGACGATCTCGTAATCGACGCCATCCGGCATGGTCTGCTTCAGCTCGGCCATGACCTTGTGGACGTTTTCGGAGATCTGGATGGCGTTGGAGCCGGGCGCCTGAAACACGCCCATGCCGACGGCAGCCTTGTTGTCGAGAAGCGAGCGCAGCGAATAGTCCGCCGCCCCCATTTCGACGCGGGCGACGTCGCCGAGGCGCGTGATCTCCCCACTATCGCCCGATTTGACGACGATGTCGGCAAAATCCTCGGGTGTCTTGAGGCGGCCCTGAGCGTTGACGGAGAGCTGCAGGTCGAGGCCGGGAACCGACGGCGAAGCGCCGATGACGCCCGCGGCTGCCTGGACGTTCTGTCCACGGACGGCATTGGCGATGTCGCTCGCTGCAAGCCCGCGCTCTGCGGCCTTTTCGGGGTCGATCCAGACGCGCATGGAATAGTCGCCGCCGCCGAATATCTGCACCTGGCCGACGCCGTCTACGCGCGCCAGCCGGTCCTTGACGTTCAGGACGCCGTAATTGCGCAGATAGTTGATGTCGTATTGCCCGTTGGGCGAAATGAGGTGCACGACGAGCGTCAGGTCGGGCGAGCTCTTGACGGTGGTGACGCCGAGCCGGCGCACCTCTTCCGGCAGCCGCGGCTCGGCCTGCGAGACGCGGTTCTGCACCAGCTGCTGAGCCTGGTCCGGGTCGGTTCCGAGCTCGAAGGTGACGGTCAGCGTCATCAGACCGTCGGCGGTCGCCTGGCTCTGCATGTAAAGCATGCCCTCGACGCCGTTGATCTGCTCTTCGAGCGGCGTAGCGACGGTTTCGGCGATGACGGCCGGGTTGGCGCCCGGATATTGCGCCCTGACCACGATCTGCGGAGGAACGACTTCCGGATATTCGGAAATCGGCAGGCCGGTCATGCCGATCAGGCCCGCGACGAAGATGATCACGGAGAGAACGCCCGCGAAGACCGGGCGGTCGACGAAGAAGCGTGAGAAATTCATGGCATCCCCCTTGGGAACTTCAGGCAAGCAGGGAGCGTCTGCGGCGAAAATGTTCGCTGCGAGCACCGGTGCATGCCGTAGGAATGTGTTGTGGGCGCCCTGCCTCTATGGTTCGGCAGGGCGCAGGCGCTTTATGGCTTGGCGATCGAGGCGGTAGCCTGTTCGGCCGGCTGCGGGGCAACCACGACTCCGGGGCGCACGCGCTGCAGGCCGTTGACCACGATGTTCTCACCCGGCTTCAGGCCGTTCTCCACGATCCGCAGACCGTCCGCGACGGGCCCGAGCGTGACCTGGCGGTACTCCACCTTGTTGTCGGCGCCGACGACCAGGACGAATTTCTTGTCCTGATCCGAGCTGATGGCGCGGTCGCTGATCACCAGCTTTTCCTCGGGCTGCGGATCGCCGATCCGGATTCGCACGAACTGGCCCGGGATCAGGCGGCCGTCGGCATTGGCGAGTTCCGCCCGAAGGCGAATCGTGCCGGTTGCCGCGTCCACCTCGTTGTTGATGAGCTGGATATGGCCGGTGATCGGCGTTCCCTCGTCGGCGGAAGTGCCGACCTCGACGGGAATGCGTTCGATCGCCTCGGTCCTTGCCGCCGAGGCGGAAAGCTTCGCCAGGGCTGCCGCCACGACCTCTTCGCTGGCATTGAAGCTGGCATAGATCGGGTCGACGGATACGAGCGTGGTCAGCACCGGCGAGGCGGAGCCGGCGGAGACCAGATTGCCCGCCGTCACGTTGAGCCTGCCGACGCGGCCGCTGATCGGCGCACGCACTTCGGTATATTCCAGATCGAGTCTGGCGGTCTGGAGGGCGGCCTTCGCCGAGCGGAGGTTCGCCCGCGCCTCGTCGTAGACGCTGAGCCTCTGGTCGACCCCGCTCTGCGGGATAGCGTTGGTGGTCACCAGTTTGCGGCCGCGTTCGAGTTCGGTCTTGGCGAGCGCGACACGGGCCTCGGCTGCGGCGACCTGAGCCTCGGCGCGCTCGACTGCTGCGGCAAAGGGTTCGGGGTCGATCGTCACGAGCAGATCGCCTTTCCGGACCAGCGCGCCTTCACGGAAATGGGCGCTCAGGATCGCGCCGCCGACGCGGGGACGGATCTCGACGCGCTCGATCGCTTCGAGCCGGCCGGAGAAGCTCTCCCAGGTCGTGATGCGGCGCGATTCGGCCTTGGCGACGGAAACCGGAACGGCCGGCGGGGTCGCTGCTGCTGCGGGCGCTTCGGTCGCGGCATCCGCCTGGAAACGCTGGGGCAGCCCGAAGAAGACGGCTGCGCCGCCGCCGACGGACAAAAGGATGCTCAAGCCGGCGCCCCACAGGACCCGGCGGGTTACTGTCGATGTCATGTTTTCTCCTTGCCGGTTGGGAGCCCGGCTCTGTGCTTACTGTCTTATTTGTTACTCTTTGGCCGGCTTCGCTCCCGCCTGCTTGAAAAAGCGGGAAAAGATGCCGGATAGGATTTCTTCATGCGATGGCAAGATTTCCTGCGCCGCACCGCCGACAGGCAGCCATGAGGCACGCCCCGGCAGCACATGCGTTTCCACCGGAACGCCGGCCTTGCGGAGACGCTCGGCATAGGCTTCGGCCTCGTCGCGCATCGGACACTCCTCGCTGGTGACGACGAGGGCCGGAACGAGACCGCCGAGCCGGCTGCAATGGCCCGGCGCCGCATAGGGATGCGTGAGCCCGCTGCGCTCGCCGAGATATTGTTGCCAGCCTTCGGCGATCGATTGCACCGAACTCTGCGGACAGAACTTGCGAAACGAAGCCGTTGCCAGGCATGGGTCGAGCAGCGGCGACAGCAGGATCTGGCCTTTGAGGTCGGTCAGAAACTGATCGCGCGCCATCAGCGCCAGGCCGGCCGCAAGATTGCCGCCCGCCTCTTCGCCGGCGACGAACAGCATCGACTTCTTGTGCGCGAACTGCGGACAGCGGCTGCGCATCGACGAAAGCATCGCATAGGCGCAGTCGAGTGCCGCCGGAAACGGGTTCATGCACGCGGAAGGATATTCCGGCGAGATGACGACCGCGCCCGCGGCCGCCAGGGAATTGGCCACGTTTTCGCCCGCCGCGATCGAATCGTCGACGAAGCCGCCGCCATGGAGATGCAGTACGATCGGCGGCGGCGCGAGCAGCGATGCGCCGCGGTAGACACGGGCGCGGCACGAGCCTTTGCTCGTCTGCATCGTCTCTTCCGTAAATTGCGCGTTCATCTCTCTTGTCTCCGCCACGGGTGAATCCCTAGATGAGGGACAACTCGCGATGTTTGCAGCATATCATTGTCTTTCGTCTGGAATAGTCCGCGGGTTGTGATTACACTATTCGGTATTTCGAACAATTCGGTTATTGAAAATGGACCAACTCACGGCCATGCGCGCCTTTCTTCGGGTTGTGGAGACCGGCAATTTTACCCGTGCCTCCGCCTCCCTCAACATGCCGAAGGCGACCGTCACCAATCTCATCCAGGGACTGGAGGCGCATTTGCGCACGAAACTGCTCAATCGTACCACGCGGCGCGTCCTGGTGACGCCGGACGGTGCGCTTTATTACGAACGCGCCGCACGGCTGCTTTCCGATCTCGACGAACTCGACGGCAGCCTCTCGACGGCCCAGAGCCTGCCGAAGGGGCGGCTGAGAGTCGAGACGGCAAGCGCCTTCGCCAATCTGGTAATCATTCCGGCGCTGCCCGAGTTCCACGAGAAGTACCCTGATATCCAGATCGATCTCGGGGTTTCCGACCGAACGATCGACTATCTCGCGGAGAACGTCGATTGCGCCATACGTGCCGGTACCCTGACGGATCAGTCGCTGATCGCCAGGCGCATCACTGAGATGAAGTTCGTCGCCTGCGCCTCGCGGGATTTTCTCGAGCGGCACCCGGTGCCGCAGCACCCTTCCGATCTGGAGAAGAATTGCTACGTGGTCGGCTATTTCCTGCCCAAGACCGGTCAGCAGATGCCGTTCCATTTCCGGCGCGGCAACGAGGAGATCGAGGTCAGCGGGCGCTATACGGTGGCTGCGAACGAATCGACCACCTATCTTGCCGCCGCCCGGGCGGGATTGGGCGTCATCCAGGCGCCGCTCTTCATGGTGCGCGAGGACCTTCGCAGCGGGACGATGGTTCCGGTTCTGCCCGACTGGCAGGTCGAGCCGATGCCGATCTATCTCGTCTATCCGCCGAACCGTCACTTGAGCAGCCGTTTGCGCGTTTTCGCCGATTGGGTCGTGAAGGTCATGGCGCAGTCGCAGAACGGCGATTGACGACCCGTTCTCACCTGTTCGTCTGCGCGTCGTAGCGCTCGCGCGCGGCGTCGAGCTTCCCGAAATGCGTCTCCGCCCAGCGGTCGAGCACGACCAGCGCTTCGCTCAGCGAGCGGCCCACCTCGCTCAGCCGATATTCGACATGCGGCGGCACGGTCCCCTTGTCCTCGCGGATCACCAGCCCGTTTCGCTCCAGTTCCTTCAGCGTCTGCGTCAGCATCTTCTGCGAGACGTCGCCGAGCCTGCGCATGAGCGCGGCGTTGCGCATCGGGCCGGACTCCAGCGCGGAGATGATCAGCATCGCCCATTTGCTGGCCACGAGCTCCAGCGCGTGACGCGAGGAACATGTCGGATCGAAAACACTGGGCGTCGATTGCATGGCCGTCGGGGGCGTGGAAGCCGGGTTCGCAGACATTTTGACGGTTACCAAAAGGTGCGTAATTGCACTTCGGTGCCCATGCTACAAGATTGACGCCAGAGTTCAAATCATTGGAGAACAGGAATGGCGTGGATCATGCTTGTGGCGGCGAGCGCCGTCGAGATCGTCATGGGGCTTGCGCTCAAATATGCAGACGGCTGGACCCGGCCGGTTCCCAGCATCATCGGCGTGGGCGCAGCATTGGGCAGTGTCTATCTGCTCACCATCGCGATGCGCGACCTGCCTGCCGGCACGGCCTATGCCGCATGGACCGGCATCGGCGCGGTCGGCATCACCGTGCTCGGCATGGTTCTCTTCGGCGATCCGGTGTCCTGGCTCAGGCTTGCCTGCATTGCCATGATCATCGTCGCCGTCGCAGGTTTGCGCTTCCTCGAGGCTTGATCCGCAGGGGGTTCATCTCAAGGTTTCCCGCCGCGGTGCCGATCACCCGGCGGGAAATGCCATCTCAAGGCTGGCGCTTCTTGGCGTTGTTGCGCTTGGCACCAGGCTTGAAGTCGCCGGTTTTCTGCGCTTCGGGCTTGCCCTTCTTCTTGCTCCAGGGCTTCGCGCCTCGGCTGTCCGGATGCGCATCCTGCGCGACGGGAGGCTGCTTGTCGAACTTGCGCTTCGGCTTGAAGTCCTTGTGCTCGCGCTCCGATGCGGCCGCCCGCGGCCGCTTCCTCTCGAAGTCCGGCTTGTCCTGCCGCGGCCGGGAGGTGTCCGGGGCACCGGGAAGGGTTTTGACGCGAATACCCTTTTCCAGCAGCCGGTTCGGGCCGATCGCGGCAAGAAGGCGTTCTGCGCCGTCGGCCGTCATCTCGACATAGGTTTCCTCGGGCTGCATGCGGATCGCGCCGATATCGCGCTTGCTCAGCTTGCCGTAACGGCAAAGCATCGGGATCAGCCAACGGGGCTCGGCGTTCTGCTTGCGCCCGACGGAGAGGGAAAACCACTGGCCGTCGGCGAAGTCGGCTCGCGGAGCCGGGTCGCTGTCGGCCGTGAAAGCCGGGCCGTCGCGACGGGGTTTCCTGCGATCATCGTAGACGGCGACCTCCACGAGTTCCTCCGGAGCGGAACGGTTCGAGCGGAACTGCCGGACGAAGGCCGCGGCGATCTTTTCCGCCCCGTACCGGCTGATCAGCGTCTCGACGATCGCCTGTTCATCCTCGCGCGGCGCTTCGGCAAGGGCTGGATCGGCGGCGATGCGCTCGTCGTCGCGGCGTGCCACCTCGTCGGCCGACGGGGGCTTTGCCCAGGCGGCGGTAATCCGTGCGTTTTCAAGCAGCCGCTCGGCCTTGCGGCGGGCATTCACGGGCACGATCAGCGCGCTCACGCCTTTCTGGCCGGCGCGACCGGTCCGGCCGCTGCGATGCAGCAGCGTGTCGGAGTTGGTCGGCAGGTCGGCATGGATCACGAGCTCGAGGCCCGGAAGGTCGATCCCGCGCGCCGCAACGTCGGTCGCGATGCACACGCGGGCGCGGCCGTCGCGCATGGCCTGCAGTGCGTGGGTGCGTTCGTTCTGGCTGAGCTCGCCGGAGAGCGCCACGACCGAAAAGCCGCGATTGTTGAAGCGGGCGGTCAGATGGTTGACCGCGGCGCGCGTCGAGCAGAAAACGATCGCATTCCTCGCTTCGTAAAAGCGCAGCACGTTGATAATGGCATTCTCACGGTCGCTCGGCGCCACGAGCAGCGAGCGGTACTCGATGTCGCCATGCTGCTTCTGCTCGGAGGTGACGCCTATGCGGACGGCGTCGCGCTGGTAATTCTTGGCGAGCGTCGCGATCGAGCGCGGCACGGTGGCGGAGAACATCAGCGTGCGGCGATCCGCCGGCGACGCCTCGAGAATGAACTCCAGGTCCTCGCGGAAACCGAGGTCCAGCATCTCGTCGGCCTCGTCGAGTACGACGGCCTTCAGTCCCGATATATCGAGCGATCCACGGCGGATATGGTCGCAAAGCCGCCCCGGCGTGCCGACGACGATATGGGCGCCGCGTTCCAGCGTGCGCCGTTCGCTGCGCATGTCCATGCCGCCCACGCAGGAGGCGATGGTGGCCCCCGCCATCTCGTAAAGCCAGTCGAGCTCACGCATGACCTGCAGCGCCAATTCGCGCGTCGGCGCGATGACGAGTGCAAGCGGTGCGCCGGCCTGCGCGAATTTCCTCGCCGAACCGATGAGCGTCGGCGCCAGTGCGAGGCCGAAGGCCACGGTCTTGCCGGAGCCGGTCTGGGCGGAGACGAGCGCGTCGGCGGTGCCGAGCGACGGATCCAGCATGGCTTGCTGAACCGGCGTCAGCGTCTCGTAACCGCGTTTTGCCAACGCCTCGGCGATCGCCGGCGCGATCCCTGCGAATTCTGTCATGTCTCTTCTTTCGGATTTCGGTTGTCGTCGGCGGAAGAGCGGACCTCGGTGCAGGCCGTCATCAGGCGTCGATTGCCGCGGCCAACGTGGTCGCGGCCCTATTCAGTTGCCGCGCTACATACTTGGTGAGCGTTGAAATGTACAGGGCGGAATCAATCTCCGGCCGGCGCGTTGCGGCGGCTGCCATACTCGTTTGCCCTGTTTGCGCCCGGCCAGAGGCAGAGACCGATGAAAACGATCGGGCTCAGAACCGGGATGAAGAGGCAGAGCGCCAGCGGACCGGGATAGCCGATATCGTGCAGGCGCTTGATCGCCAGCATGGCGATGGAGACGGTCGAAAGCACGCCGGAGAGGATCAGAGCCAGCGTCGAGAACGCGAGCGCCGCGTCGTCCACCTCGTTCTTCATCATCTGCGCCAGGAAGATGGAGCCGACGGCGAACCAGAAGAGCCAGGCGAGGAGAAAAGGCAGGCGGCCGATACGGCCGGAGGGGCTGAAGAACAGCCACATCATGCTCGGCTCCCGCCCCTCCTTGGCCATCGTCAGTCCCGGAGCAGTTCGTTGATGCCGGTCTTGGAGCGGGTCTTCTCGTCGACCCGCTTGACGATCACGGCGCAATAGAGGTTCGGCGCCGGCTGCCCATTGGCCATGGTGGAGCCGGAAGCCATGGAGCCGGCGACGACGACGGAGTAGGGCGGCACTTCGCCATACATCACCTCGCCCGTCGCGCGGTCGACGATTTTCGTCGACTTGCCGATGAAGACGCCCATGCCGAGCACCGAACCTTCGCGGACGATGCAGCCTTCGACCACCTCGGAGCGGGCGCCGATGAAGCAATTGTCCTCGATGATGGTCGGCCCGGCCTGCATCGGCTCCAACACGCCGCCGATGCCGACGCCGCCGGAAAGATGCACGTTCTTGCCGATCTGCGCGCAGGAGCCGACGGTCGCCCAGGTGTCGACCATCGTACCCTCGCCGACATAGGCGCCGAGATTGACGAAGGAGGGCATCAGCACCGCATTCGGTGCGATATAGGCGGAGCGGCGGACCACGCAGTTCGGAACGGCGCGGAACCCGGCCTTCTCGAATTCGTTGACGCTCCAGCCGTCGAATTTGGAGGGGACCTTGTCCCACCAGACGGCTTCACCCGGGCCGCCCTTGACGAGTTCCATCGGATTGAGGCGGAAGGAGAGGAGCACCGCCTTCTTGAGCCACTGGTTGACCGTCCAGGTGCCGTCCTCACCCCGTTGCGCGACGCGTACCTTGCCGCTGTCGAGCAGGTTCAGCGCCGTTTCCACGGCGTCGCGAACCGCGCCGCGGGTGCCGGTGTTGACGGCGTCGCGCCCTTCGAAAGCGGTCTCGATCGTCTGCGACAGGGAGGCGAGGTCGTGGTTCGTCATCGGAATTCCTTCGAGTTCGGCGTTGTGCTGCAAGCTCTACTGCATAATTCCCCGAATCGGAACCAGCTTCACGGATTATGCAGCGATTCAAGATGTCGCGCGGCTTCGCCGAAACCTCGCGCCCATGGAGCATGATCCTCAAAAAGTTGAAGGCCTTTTCGGCTCGCGCTCCTCAACGGGACTTGGCAAGTCTCGACTAATCCGGCAGTAGGGACGCCTCTATGACCGAGAAAGACCCGAAGGGACGCGTCCGGACGAGGTCTCGGGTGTTCGAAACGCGACGGGAAACGAAACATGGCACGCATGAAGAAGCGGACTCTGCGCCGCAAGGATGGGGTCTGGGATCCGCTGGCAGACAGCTCCCAGAGCAGGCAACGTGCATCGAGCGTGCCTTTGACGCCGCAATCGGCTTCGCCCACCTATCGTCTCGCCTATATCGACGACGATTTCCTGTGTCGTGAGGAACTGAGGCCCGTCCGCCTGCAGCTCGAGCTCCTGAAGACCGAGATGATGCTCGAGGAGCGCGGCATCAACTCCACCGTGGTGATGTTCGGCGGGGCGCGCATTCCGGAGCCCGGCGGCGAAGCCTGGGCCGCCAAGAACGACATCCAGCGCAAGAATCTCGAGGCTGCGTCGGTCTATTATGACGAGGCGCGCAAGTTCGCGCGATTGTGCTCGGAGCAGTCGGCAAAGCTCGATTACAAGGAATATGTGGTGGTCACGGGCGGCGGTCCCGGCGTCATGGAGGCGGGAAACCGCGGCGCAGCCGATGTCGGCGCACCTTCGATCGGCCTGAACATCGTGCTTCCGCACGAGCAGGCGCCGAACCAGTTCGTCACGCCGGACCTGTCCTTCAATTTCCACTATTTCGCCATCCGCAAGATGCATTTCCTGCTGCGCGCCAAGGCGGTCACGGTCTTCCCCGGCGGCTTCGGCACGCTCGACGAGTTGTTCGAAACCATGACGCTGATGCAGACCGGCCGGCTTGCCCTGGTGCCGCTCATCCTCTTCGGCGAGAAGTTCTGGCGCAGCATCATCAATTTCGAGGCGCTGGCCGAGTTCGGAACCATCGCGCCCAACGACATCGACCTGCTGCACTTCGTGGAGACGGCCGAAGAGGCATGGGAGATCATTGCCGGGTTTTACGAGAAGGTCGACCCCCGCTCGGTCCCGATGGCGTCCGGACGGCGGTAGTTACGCGGTCGAAACCACCCTGCGCAGGAAAGCCGCCAGATCTTCCGTGACGTAGTCGATCTGATCGTCCGCGTCGCTCGACGTTTCCCAGGCCTCGGCAAATTCGTATTCGAGATTGCGCGGCACGAGCAGCACGGTCTTCATGCCGAGCGCCTTCGGGACGACCAGATTGCGCGGCAGATCCTCGAACATGACCGCATTCGCCGTGTCGATGCGGTGAAGGCCCATGAATTTGTCGTAGGTGTCGCCGGCGGGCTTCGGTATGAAGCCGGCGGCGACGATGTCGAAGATATCGTTGAAATGGTCGAGGATGCCGAGCGCCCGCGCGGTCATCTCCGCATGGGCGACGCTGCCGTTGGTGAAGATGAACTTGCGTCCGGGCAGCGCCTTGATCGCCTCGCCGAGCGCCGGGTCGGCCGGCACCACGCTGTAGTCGATGGCGTGGGCTCTTTCGAGGAAATCGTTGGGGTCGATGCCGTGATGAAGCATCAGGCCCTGAAGCGTGGTGCCGTGGTCGCGGTAGTATTCCTTCTGCAGCTTCTTCGCCTCCGCAGGCTCCAGCGACAGGAGTTCGGCAACATAGGCCGTCATGTTGCGGTCGATCTGTGAGAACAGATTGACGTGATGCGGATAGAGCGTGTTGTCGAGGTCGAAGACCCAGTCGGTGACATGGGCGAATTCGGAGTGGGTCGGCAGGCGGTCGAGCTTCTTCATGGCGGGTTTATGACACGGGCGGCCTTGCGAAGCAAAACGGTTTGTTCACCTGTGCCCCGATTGGCCATGGATTGTTTTCGGCCTGCGTGTTAGCGGGCAAATATGGAAACCTGGGTTCTCATCACCGTCGCCGCGGCCTTCCTTCAGAATGTCCGCTCCGCCATGCAGAAGCACCTGAAGGGCGTCATGGGCACCACCGGCGCGACCTTCGTGCGCTTCGGTTTCGGACTGCCTTTCGCGCTTCTCTACCTCGTCCTGCTTTGGCGCGTAGGCGGGCATCAGCTGCCGGTGCCGAACGGCACTTTCTATCTCTGGGCGGTGGTCGGCGGATTGGCGCAGATCGCCGCGACCTTCCTGCTCGTCCATCTCTTCTCCTTCCGCAATTTCGCGGTCGGCACGGCCTATTCCCGCACCGAGCCGGCACAGGCGGCGCTCTTCGGGCTGATCTTCCTCGGCGAAAAGGCGAGCCAGGGAGCGTTGGTCGCGATCGCCATTTCGGTGGTGGGCGTCATGCTGATCTCCGTCGCCCGAACGACGCTCAGCGCGCGCTCGCTGCTTGCGTCGGTCTTCAGCCGCACGGCGGGAATGGGGCTGCTTTCCGGTACCTTCTTCGGTCTCTCGGCGGTGTCCTACCGCTCCGCCTCGCTGGCGTTGGAGCCGAGTCTGCCTCAGCCGGACTATGTGATCCAGGCGAGCTTCACGCTCGGCTTCGTCATCCTGCTTCAGACGATCGTCATGCTTTTGTGGATCGTCGCGCGTGAACGCGACGAACTGAAACGCATAGGCGCCGCCTGGAAGCCCGCTTTCGTCGTGGGCTTCGTCGGCGCCTCGGCCTCCTTCGGCTGGTTCGCGGCGATGACGCTGCAGCAGGCGGCGATCGTCAAGGTGGTCGCTCAGGTGGAGATGCTGTTCACCTTCGCCTCTTCCTTCTTCATCTTCCGGGAGTGGATCAACCGGCTCGAACTGCTCGGCTGCCTGCTCATCGTGCTCGGCGTGGTCATGCTGCTCGTCTTGTGAGGGCTCGGCAAGCAGCACGAATAGATGCCCGAATTTCGGCGGACGGCGCGTGTGGCTGATGCTACAAAGCAATATGCTTTTCGATCTGCCGAACGACGATATCCTTTACGATGCGCTGCTGGCCCGCAGTTCCGATTATGAGGGCCAGGCCTTCGTTTGCGTCAAGAGCACCGGCATCTTCTGCCGGCTCTCATGTCCCGCCCGCAAGCCGAAGCGGGAGAACACTTTGTTCTTCGACAGCATTTCCGCCTGCATCAATTCCGGCTTCCGGCCGTGCCAACGTTGCCGCCCGCTGGAAGATGCTTCCGGGAAAGATCCGCTCGTCAAGGAGCTTGTCGAGCTGCTCGACCGCCGGCCGGAGCACCGCTGGACGGAGGGCGATCTCGTGCGGCGCGGCTTCGATCCGTCGACAGTGCGGCGCGCCTTCAAGCGATCCCTCGGCGTCACCTTTCTCGATCTCGCCCGCCAGCGGCGAATGGGCGAGGCCGCCCGCCAGCTCTCCGGCGGCGCCAGTGTCATCGAGGCGCAGATCGACGCAGGCTATGAATCGCCGAGCGGTTTTCGCGCCGCCTTCGGGCGGCTGATCGGTCAGGCTCCCGCGAAATCGCAGGGGCGCGTGCTGCTCTTTGCCGACTGGATAGAGACGCCGCTGGGCCCCATGGTGGCGGTTGCCGACCAGACGCATCTTCACCTCATCGAGTTCCATGATCGCAAGGCCCTCCCGGCCGAAATGGAGAGTCTCAAGCGAAAGACGCACTCTGCGGTGGTGCCCGGCAGAACGCCGCCCATCGATCAGGTGGAGCGCGAGCTCAACGACTATTTTGCCGGGCGCTCGGCCGATTTTCGAACACCGCTCGCCCTCGACGGCAGTGCCTTCGAGCGTCAGGTATGGGCAGAACTCGTTGCGATACCCGTGGGCGAGACACGCTCCTACAGCGACATCGCGCGGAAGGTCGCCACCCCGCAGGCGGTGCGTGCCGTGGCCAGGGCCAACGGCTCCAACTGCCTCGCAATCGTGGTGCCCTGCCACCGTTGCATCGGCGCTGACGGATCGCTGACGGGCTATGGGGGCGGGCTCCGGCGCAAGCAATGGCTGCTTCGCCACGAGGGCAGAATGCGTCCTGTGGGGCTTTTCGGAGAATGGGACCGGGAGATGCCTGCGCGGGCCGCCGCTCCAACGATGTAACGGATACGATCAACCTGACGGACTGGGAGAAGATACGATGAGCCAGGAAGAAAGAGCGCTCGCCTTCGGGGCACTGCACCGGAAAGGCGATCCGGTGGTTCTGTACAACATCTGGGATGCAGGCAGCGCCCGGTGCGTGGCCGAGGCCGGCGCCAAGGCGCTCGCCACCGGGAGCTGGTCGGTCGCGGCGGCACATGGATACGGGGACGGGCAGAAGCTGCCGCTGCCTCTGCTGCTCGAGACCGTGCGCGAGATCGTCGCGGCAACGGACCTGCCGCTCTCGGTGGACTTCGAGGGCGCCTATTCGGAGGACCCGGCCCAGGCCGCGGCCAATGTCGCGCAAGTCATCGATGCGGGCGGGATCGGCATCAATTTCGAGGACCAGATGGTTGGCAGGGGCGGCGTCCATCCGATCGACAAGCAGGCGGCTCGCATCCGCGCGATCCGCGAGATGGCGGAGCGACAGGGCATCGCACTGTTCGTCAACGCCCGCACCGACCTCTTCCTGCAGGAAAGCGATGCGGCGCGCCACGCGGCCCTGATGGAGGATGCGATCGCCCGCGCCGAGGCCTATGCGGATGCGGGCGCGAGCGGCTTCTTCGCACCGGGTCTCGCCGATCGGGACCTCATCGCCAGGCTCTGTGCGGCATCACCTTTGCCGGTCAACGTGATGATGATGCCGGGGGCACCGGACATTGCCACGCTGGCGGCCGCCGGCGTCGGGCGGGTGAGCTATGGGCCGTTCCCATACCGGGAGATGATCGCCCGGCTCCGCGGCGAGGCGGAGAATGTTTACGGGACGAGGTAAGAGATTGGGTCCCTCATCCCCGCTACCGGGACCCTTTCCCCGTCATGATGCGTCAAGACGGGGAGAAAGGTTAGGGCAAGGGCACGCAAACAAGGCGCGCCTCACGGCACGATCAGCGTGCCTGCGCCGTGCTCGGTGAAGATTTCGAGCAGCACCGAATGTGCCGTTTTGCCGTTGAGGATGACGACGCCCTGGACGCCGGCCTTGATCGCCTCGATGCAGGTCTCCACCTTCGGGATCATGCCGCCCGAGATGGTGCCGTCGGCGATCAGCGCCCGCGCCTCGGCGACCGAGAGCTGTTTGATGAGTTCGCCCTTCTTGTTGAGAACGCCCGGAACGTCGGTCAGGAAGAGAAGGCGCGTCGCATTGAGCGCGCCGGCGATGGCGCCGGCAAAAGTGTCCGCGTTGATGTTATAGGTGTGGCCGTCCCGTCCCGGCGCCACAGGCGCGATCACCGGTATCATCTCGGAGCGGGCGAGCAGATCGAGAAGGGTGCGGTCGACTTCGACGACATCGCCAACGAAGCCGAGGTCGAGCACGCGCTCGATGTTGGAATCCGGATCGCGGAAGGTCTTCTTCGCCTTTTCCGCAAAGACCATGTTGCCGTCCTTGCCGCAAAGGCCGATCGCCCATTCGCCCGTCTGGTTTATGAGCGCGACGATCTCTTTGTTGATCGACCCGGCAAGCACCATTTCGACGATTTCGACGGTCTTTTCGTCTGTGACGCGGAGCCCGCCCTCGAATTTGGACTCGATGCCCATCCGGTTGAGCATGGCGCCGATCTGAGGGCCGCCGCCGTGAACGACGATCGGATTGACGCCGGACTGCTTCAGAAGCGCGATATCGCTGGCAAAGGCGCGCCCGAGGTCGGCATTGCCCATGGCGTGACCGCCGTATTTGACGACGATCGTCTTGTTCTCGTAGCGCTGCATGTAGGGCAGAGCCTGGGCTAGCAGGCGGGCCTGAATTTCACTTTCTGATGCGGACATGGCGGATCCTCGAAAAATACCGGCTGCTGTTTAGCGCAACTCTCTGGAGGATGGAATGATCCGGGCGCAACATAAAGCCATTGTGACGGCGGTCGCCTGGCTGAGCCGAAGTGCTCGCCGCGTGCGCGGCATGGCCGAGAAGCCGATTGACGGCGCTGGCGATTTGACTGATCCTGCTTTGATCCGGAAAGGACCGCCGCAGTCCCGAGAATAGGCGCATCGACGCTTGCCTGGAAGAGATCGAAGGGAATCGTGCCGGCCTTCTAAAGCTGAGAGAGTGCAGGAAGCCATGACGACGCAGAAGCCCGAAAGCGGAGATTCCCGCCGCGACGAGGTGATCGCGGGAGAGTACGTGCTCGGCGCGCTGTCTGCCGAGGACCGTCGCAAGGCCGAGGCGCGCATGGCAACGGACCGAAACTTTGCCGCCATGGTCATCCGCTGGCAGAACAATCTTGCGGCCTTCGGCGACGCCTATGAATCGGTCGCGCCGCGCCGCAGGTTTCGCTCCTCCGAGCACGCGGTCTTCGAAGCGGGCCGGGGCGCAGACGACCCCCGCGGTATCTGGGGCTCGCTTCCCCTTTGGCGCAGCGTCGCGCTGGTATCGCTTTCGGCTGTCGTCGTAATGGCAGGCGCGGTGGCCGGACTTTTCAGCGATCGCCGGGGCGGTACGCAACTCGTTGCGAGCCTCGAAGCGCAAGGCAGCGCCATCAACCTCGTCACGCACTTCGAACCGGCTACGGGGCGCCTCAGACTGTCGCCGGCCGCCGCCGGACAGCTGGAGGAGAAATCGCTCGAACTCTGGCTGATCAAAGGTGACGATCCCCCGGTATCGCTCGGCGTGCTGCCGCCGTCCGGCGAGGGGGAAATCGTGCTTGAGCCGGGAATGCGAAGCCGGATTGCCAGCGGCTCCAGGCTCTCCGTCAGTGTCGAGCCTCTGGGCGGCTCGGCGACCGGCTCGCCCACCGGTGCGGTCATCGCGCAAGGGACGGCGCGCGCTTTCTAGGTCTGGTTCCACGCGGGCCACGCGGTCACGGCAGGAATGCCGCGGCCGCTTTGAGCGCCGCGCGCCCGAGTGGACGCACAAAGTTTGAGTTCATGACGGCTGCTGCAACTCTGGTCGGTTTGTCGGCACAGCGGCGCTGTGGGAACCTTTCGGAGGACTGCAATCTCTCCTCTTCCTCATTCCTGTGCTTGTCACAGGAATCCAGCCAGACCAAGTCCTTGGGCTGGAAAGGCTCTTCCGCGCCGCAGACGCGGCGCTGCTTTCATCTCTGTGACGAGCACAGGAATGAGGAAATCAAACCGGCCGCGGCGGGTGACCCCAATCTGAACAGGCCTTATTCAATTTATCGTATCGACGCATCGTGCTTTCCGGAAATCGATACCGATTTCCGGGCCGATGCGGTAAATTACGATATCAGGCCGAACCGGCTGCGGGAGGAAGAAGCACTTCCGCCTCTCGCTCCAGATTCGGCCAATGCCAGTTGCATCGCCCGATGGAGGTTCCGATGATCAGCCGGCGCGACTTGCTGATGGCGGGCGCGGCCCTGGCCGCGGTGGTCACCTTGCGCGGTCTGTTATGGCCCATGCGCGCCGTCGCCGGCGACACCTTCGAAATCACCAGGACCGACGCGGAGTGGCGGGCGCTGCTCGGCGAGAACCGCTATCGCATTTTGCGGGAGGAGGGCACGGAGCCGCCGTTCAGCAGCCCGCTCGACGATGAAAAGCGAAACGGCCTCTTTCAATGCGCGGGATGCGCCTTGCCCGTCTATTCCTCCGAGGCGAAATATGACAGCGGTACCGGCTGGCCGAGCTTCTGGCAGGCGCTACCCGGCGCGATCGGCACACGCGAGGACGATACCCTGTTCATGACGAGGACCGAATGCCACTGCCGCCGCTGCGGCGGTCATCTCGGCCACATCTTCGACGACGGTCCGCCGCCGACCGGCAAGCGGCACTGCATCAACGGTCTCTCCCTGTCATTCGTACCGGAAACTGCCTGAGCGTGGGGATCTTCCCGCCGGCTCCGGCGAGAAGATCGCTGTGCAGCAACCGATCAGAATGTCCCCGCCTGCGGCGACGGCGTCTGCGCCTCGGAAAGGGCTGCCTGAAGCTTCTGTTCCTGCTCCGGCGAGAGCGATGTCTTCAGCACGCGGCCGCGCAGGCCGGAGAATTCGGCCAGCACCTTTTCCGGCTGCACCTTGCGCACCAGAACGAAGAGCGCCGAGGAATTGTTCGGGATGGTGTTGCCGAGCGACTTGATGAAGTCGTCGTCGATCCCGTAATCGACAAGCGAGCCGGAAAGCGCACCGGCACCGGCGCCGATAGCGCCGCCGAGGGCGAAACCCGCGAGCGGATTGAGGAAGAGTAGCCCGACGAGCCCGCCCCAGAGGGAGCCGGAAAGGAGGCCGGACGTGGCTCCGACGGTGGTCAGGTTCATGCTCTGCTTCAGATGCACCTTGCCGTCGGCGTCGCGAACGACGACGACCGCATCTTCCAGATCGATCAGATACTCCTTCCTCAGGCTGTTGAGCTTCAAGAGGACCTTGTCGGCCTCATCCGTCGAATCGAATCCCACGACAATCAAATCGGACATGTCTCTCTCCTGATCCTTCGGGCAGACAATCTGCCGCCGCGAAGCAGAGATAGAGCGCTTTTCATGTCAGGGTAGTGACGGAGGTCGAAGACGAGGGGATCGCCCTTCAGCGGCGCCGTTTCGCGCCTCAGCGCGTCACGGCAAGCTCGATCGCCGCGCGGAGGTCCTCGATGCCTTCGCCCTTTTCCGACGATGTCGACAGCACTTCCGGAAAGGCCGCCGGCCGCTTCTTGATCTTTTCGAGGGTTTCCCCGACGAGGCGCGGCACGCCGGCCGCCTTGATCTTGTCCGTCTTGGTCAGCACGATCTGATAGGAAACCGCAGCCTTGTCGAGGAGTGCCAGCACGTCCTCGTCATTTTTCTTGATGCCGTGGCGCGCGTCGATCAGCACGTAGACGCGCTTCAGCGTCGAGCGGCCGCGCAGATAGTCGAACACCAGCTTCGTCCAGGCGTCGACCTGTTCCTTGGGAGCCTGCGCGTAGCCGTAGCCCGGCATGTCGACGAGCGCCATCGGCGGCAGGTCGTCGGCCTCGCCGGAATAGCCGTCCGGCACGAAATAGTTGAGTTCCTGGGTGCGGCCGGGCGTGTTCGATGTGCGCGCAAGGCCCTTATGGCCCACAAGTGCGTTGATCAGCGACGACTTGCCGACATTGGAGCGGCCGGCAAAGGCGATCTCCGTCGGTCCCTCCGGCGGCAGGAACTTCATCGACGGCACGCCGCGGATGAAGATCCACGGCCGGCCGAAGACGCTTGCGGCATTCTGCTTGTTCGTCCCGGACATGTTCTGGCGTTTCCTCTTTGGCCTCGGCATCAGGCTTTTGCAGAGGCTTGTCAAGCTTGAGAGCGCCCGGGCGGCGGCGGTGGCGCTCGGGAAATCGAAAAGAAAAGCCCCGGAACGCGTCGCACCGGGGCTTCCAACTCTTTCACTGCGCTTCCTGGAAGTGCTCTATTCCGCCGGTTTCGGTTTCTTCGAGAAGAGCGACTTCAGATTGTCGAAGAGTTCGACCTTGACGCCCTGACGCTTCATGATGATGCCTTGCTGCAGGATCGACAGCGTGTTGTTCCAGGCCCAGTAGATCACGAGACCGGCCGGGAACGATGCCAGCATGAAGGTGAAGACCACCGGCATCCATGTGAAGAGCATCGCCTGGGTCGGGTCCGGCGGCGTCGGGTTCATGCGCATCTGCAGGAACATGGTGATGCCCATGATTATCGGCCAGACGCCGAGATGCAGGAAGGACGGAGCATCGAAGGGCAGGAGACCGAAGAGATTGACGATCGTCGTCGGATCGGGCGCGGAGAGATCCTGGATCCAGCCGAAGAACGGCGCATGCCGCATCTCGATGGTGACGTAGATCACCTTGTACAGCGCGAAGAACACCGGAATCTGGATGAGGATCGGCCAGCAGCCCGCCAGCGGGTTGATCTTCTCTTCCTTGTAGAGCTGCATCATCGCCTGCTGCAGCCCCATCCTGTCGTCGCCGAATTTCTTCTTCAGCTCCTCCATCTTCGGCTGAACCTTCTTCATGTTCGCCATCGATGCGTATTGCTTGTTGGCGAGCGGGAAGAAGATGAGCTTGACGACGATCGTGGTGATCAGGATCGCGATGCCGAAATTGCCGAAGAGACGGAAGAAGAAATCCATCATTTTGAACATCGGCTTGGTGATGAAGTAGAACCAGCCCCAGTCGATCAGCTTGTCGAAGTTGGGGATGGAATAGGCCACTTCGTAATTGTCGACGACCGGGACTTCCTTGGCACCGGCGAAGACGAGGTTCTTCAGCTCCACGGACTGGCCGGGGGCAACCGTCACCGCATCGCTCTTGTAGTCGCTCTGGTAACGCGGGCGCCCGTCGGCGAAATGCGAGAACCGGATGTCGAAGGGCGTCGCCTGCGGCGGCACGATCGTCGCGGCCCAGTATTTATCGGTGATGCCCAGCCATCCGCCGGTCGACTTACCCGGTTCGACGGGCTCGTCGTCTTCGACCTTGGAATAGCCGACTTCCTGGAGGCCATGCTCTCCCGCAACGCCGACGAAGCCCTCGTGGAGCACGTAAATGCTCGGAGTCGTCGGCTTGTTGAAGCGCGTGACGCGGCCGTAGGAAGACAGGGAGACCGGCGCGGCGGTCTCGTTCTTGATGCTGTCGACCACCTGGAACATGTAGCGGTCGTCGACCGAGATGGTCCGGACAAAGGTGATGCCCTTGTCGTTCGTGTAGCTCAGCGTCACCGGCGTCGAGGGAGTGAGCTTGTCGCCGCCCGAAAGCGTCCATGTGGTCTGCGGCCCCGGAACCGATCCGGTCGCGTCCGATCCGATATAGCCGATTTCCGTGAAATAGCCGTCGGCGGTCTCCGCCGGGCTGAAGAGCGTGATGACCGGGCTCTTCGGGTCGACGGTTTCGTGGTAGCCCTTGAGTTTCAGGTCGTCGAAGCGTGCGCCGGTCAGGTTGATGGAGCCGGAAAGCGCCGGCGTGTCGATCGCCACGCGGGCCGATTTGCCGATTGCCTGATCGCGGCTTTCGCCTGCGCTCGGGATCGCACCGCCGGGCAGCGCCTGTCCAGGTGCAGCCGGCTGAGCGCCTGGCTGTTGCTGGGTCTGTTGCGCCTGCTGCGCCTGTTCCGCGGCAATGCGGTCCTTTTCCATCTTCGGGCTGACATAGAAGAACTGCCAGGCGATAAGGATCAGCACGGAAAGGGCGATCGCCACGAAATAATTGCGGTTGTTTTCCATCATGATTTCCTGGAACCGGCCGGTGGCCGCTTCTGTTTCGGCTTGTTTTCGATGCGATCCCGAAGCGCCCGAGTCAATGCGTCGAAAGGGGCATTCAGGAGATCGCGCCGGGCGACAATCACATAGTCGTGTCCGGGTTTCATTGCAAACCCGGCCGAAAGCCGCACGGCTTCCTTGAGGCGTCGGCGCATTCGGTTTCGCTCGACGGCATTGCCGTGTTTCTTGGTAACGGTGAAGCCGACGCGGGCTTCTCCCTCCGGATCGTTCCGGTCGAGAACTTCGAGGAGAAATAGCGGGCCTCTGCGGCTTTCTCCAGCCCGGACCGCCAAAAACTGCGGACGGCTTTTCAGCCGCCCGACAGCCGTCTTGTCTTTATCTGTCGTCATTTGCCCGGACATAAGGTTTCGGGCAGATTCGGCTTACGCCGAAAGACGCTTGCGGCCACGAGCCCGGCGGGCTGTGAGGACCTTGCGCCCACCCTTGGTGGACATACGTGCACGGAAGCCGTGACGGCGCTTGCGAACAAGCTTGGACGGTTGGTAGGTACGCTTCATTTATTTAAATACCGCGGTGTGCGGTCCTTCTTGGGTTTGCATGATGCAAGAGCGTTTACGCGCCGGGCATGGCTCCGCCAACGGGCGGCTCCACCGGACGTGCGCGGCTTATAGGGACAAAAACCCGATAGAGTCAATTCCCAGGCGCCGGCGGCGTGCTCATGATTAGCCGCATGACACCCTAAAATGAGTGGGCCCGATGGGTGCTTTGTTAACCACGCGCATTTTAGCATTTACTCAGTAGCGTGTAAGCCGTGAGTTACTTTCCCGTTTTAGGCGAGTATGCGGCTGGGGACAGGGACAGGACATGAAAATTCGTGGAAAGATAAACCTCATCGTCGGCATCATGAGTCTGCTGGCGATAGCGATCACCGGCATGTCGTTGCTGATCGTGAGCGAGTACAACCAACGGCTCGGTGAATACCAGAACGCATCCGACCGGGCCTTCAAGGGCGAGAGGCTCAATCGCCTGGTAACGGCGGTGGTGATGGAGGCGCGGGGAATTTATGCGGCGCCGACGGTCGAGAAGGCAAAGCCTTTTGCCGAGGGAATTCTCAAGAACCTCGACAAGATCGACGCGCTGCTCACCGAGTGGCGGCCGCTGGTGCCCGCCGACGTCCTGCCCGCCTTCGATACCCTCGTCCAGCGCGCGGAGGAGTTCAAGACGTTCCGAAGCGAGACGGCTCGCCTCGGCACGCAGGTCGCGCCGCAAGCGGCCAACGAGCAGGGCAACAACGAGGCGAACCGGGCCAACCGCAAGGCGTTCCAGGCCGAAATCGACGTGGTCGTCGACGAGAATCTTGCCTCGCTTCAGACGATCACCGCGGATCTTGCCGACTACAAGCGCTCGATCGTGCTGATCGTCCTTGCAACGGCAGCGCTCGGCATGCTGGCCGGGATCGGCGCCGCCTTCTATATTGCGACCAATCACCTCAGCCGCCCGATTCTCGATCTGACGGGCAAGATGAAGCTGCTTGCCGGCGGCGATCTCTCGGTTGATGTGCCCTTCGCCGGGCGCAAGGACGAGATCGGCGACATGGCAGCGGCGGTCGAAGTCTTCAAGCAGAACAGCCTCGCCGTGCGAGAGCTCAACGCCCAGGAAGAGGTCCTGCGCGAAAAGAGCGCGGACCTGCAGTCGAGCATCGCCACAGTCGTTGCGGCGGCTGCGGCAGGGGATTTCACCAGGCGCATCGGCAAGGACTACGACAACGACGATCTCAACCGCTTTGCGGCGAGCGTCAACGAACTGGTCAACAGCGTCGATACGGGCATCGCCGAGACCCGGAGGGTCATTGCGAGCCTGGCGACGGGCGACCTCACGCAAAGCATGAAGGGCCAGTTCCAGGGCGCCTTCGCCGAGTTGCAGACGAACGTCAACGATACCTTGCAGACCCTGCAGAAGACCCTGCGCGAGGTCCGTATGACGACGGACTCGATCAACGGGAACTCTACGGAGTTGCGCAGTGCCGCCGACGACCTGTCCAAGCGGACTGAACAGCAGGCCGCCGCCCTGGAGGAAACTTCGGCGGCGCTCGACGAGATAACCGCCGCGGTTCGCAATTCTACGGAGCGGGCCCAGGAAGCGACCGTCATGGTCACGGAGGCGAAGGACAGCGCAGCGGAGTCGGCATCGGTCGTCCGCAACGCCATCGACGCCATGGGCCGGATCGAACAGGCCTCGAGCGAGATCGGCCAGATTACCAACGTCATCGACGAGATCGCCTTCCAGACGAACCTGCTGGCCCTCAATGCCGGCGTCGAGGCGGCGCGCGCGGGGGATGCCGGCAAAGGTTTCGCTGTCGTTGCCCAGGAGGTCCGCGAACTCGCCCAGCGTGCAGCCAGCGCCGCCAAGGATATCAAGTCGCTGATTTCTAAATCGGGCGGCGAAGTGGCCACCGGCGTCAAGCTCGTCCAGGCGACGGGAGCCGCACTCGGTCAGATCGAGACGCGCGTTCTCAAGATCAACGATCACATCCATTCGATTGCGACGGCCGCACGCGAGCAGTCCACGGGTCTCGGCGAGGTCAGCACCGCCGTCAACCAGATGGATCAGGTCACCCAGCGCAACGCCGCCATGGTGGAAGAGGCGAACGCCGCCACGCATAAGCTGTCCGCCGAGGCCGACAATCTCGCCAACCTCATCGCCTACTTCAAGGTCGAGCGCGAGGCGGTGCGTACGGTCGCGCCGGCAAGGGAAGCGAGCCGGCCGGTGGCCTCGCCCGCCCGCCGCATGATGGGCACGGTCGCGCGCGCATTCGGCAACGGCTCCGCTGCGGTCGCTCGCGACGACTGGGAGGAGTTCTGAGTCTGCCTGCCGCGGCGCGCTCGAGTTGCGTAACAGGAGCTATGCTCGCGGCGATCGGCGATCGCCGCGAGCGGAAATTCGCAGTGCGGGCCGCACTGTGAGAAGCTGCAGGCGCTTTCACGCGGGCGTGACTTGCCGCTGCGGCTCGGTCACGGCGTCGTTTGCCGGCGCGACGATTCGTTATTGGTTCCGGGGGTGAATTCCTTCTAATTCAGGGGCAGAATCTCACCGAAGGCAAATCGCATGAGCCATGGTATCAGCAACGGGGCAAAAGAAGGTCCGGCTCTCGAACACGCATCGAGCAGGGGAGAGTTGGAGCCCGTTCGTCGCCGCTCTCCGTGGCGCTTCGTACCGATCTCGCTTCTCCTTGCCGGCGGTGCCCTCGGTTATGTCTACGGTCTGCAGGACTATGTCTCGCTGTCCGCGCTCGCCGACCAGCATGAGACGCTCGCCGCCCATGTCGGCGCCCATCCGCTCCGGTCCGGTCTCATCTTCTTCGCGATCTATGTCGCGGCCGTGGTCTTCTCCATTCCGGCGGCATCGGTGCTGACGGTTTCGGCCGGCTTCCTGTTCGGGTGGCTTGCCGGCGCAGCCGTGGCGGTTCTCGCCGCAACCCTTGGAGCCTGCCTTCTTTTCGTCGCCGCCCGCGGCGCCTTCAGCGACCTTCTCAGGCGCCGCGCCGGCGGTTTCCTGGAGCGCTTTGCCAAGGGGTTCCAGGCCAATGCCTTCCTCTATCTGCTCGTCCTGCGGCTGGCGCCGGTCTTCCCCTTCTTCGTGATCAATATCGCGCCCGCCTTTTTCGAGGTGAAGCTTCGCACCTATGCGATGGCAACGCTGGTCGGCATCGTGCCGGGAACTCTGGCCTATAGTTGGCTCGGCTGCGGCCTCGGCGACGTGATCGCCCTGGCATCCGAGAGCGGCCGCGAGCTCGCCCTTTCCGATTTCGTAACTACCGACGTTTCGCTGGCGCTGGTCGCTCTTGCGTTCATTGCGGCGTTGCCTCTGGCGTTCAGGCTAATACAGTCGCGCCGCAAGCAGGCGTGACGCAGTCGAGGGGCAGGCAAGCGTGGGCAGGATACTGACACCCGATATATGTGTGATAGGCGGCGGTGCCGCCGGGCTCTCCGTGGCCGCCGGGGCGGCCGCTTTCGGCGTGCCCGTCGTTCTGGTCGAGCACGGCCGGATGGGCGGCGATTGCCTCAATTACGGCTGCGTGCCGTCAAAGGCCCTGATCGCAGCAGCCAAGCATGCGGAAGCGATCCGCAAGGCTGCGGAATTCGGCATTGCCGCGGCGGGACCGGTCGTCGACCACGAGCGGCTGACGGCGCGCATACAGTCCGTCATCGAAGGCATCGCGCCGCATGATTCCGTAGAGCGCTTCACCAGCCTCGGCGTCGAGGTGATCAAGGAAACGGCCCGCTTCGTAGACGACCGCACCGTCGTTGCCGGCGACCATCTGATCCGCGCCCGCCGCTTTGTGATCGCCGCCGGCTCCTCCCCCGCCATTCCCCCGATCCCCGGACTTGCGGAGACGCCGTTTCTCACCAACGAAACGCTCTTCGGCCTGAAACGCCTGCCGCGACATCTCGTCGTCATCGGCGCGGGCGCGGTCGGCCTGGAGATGGCCGCGGCTCACCGCCGGTTGGGCGCCGATGTGACGGTCGTGGACAGGGCCGCGGCTCTATCCGGTCAGGACCCCGAGCTGGCGGCTATCGTGCTCGACGGTCTGCGTGCGGAAGGCATGCTCCTGCACGAGCGCACGGAGATCCGCTCGGCGGAGCAAACGGAGACGGGCGTCCGGCTTTTCTGCGAGAACGAGAGCGGCCCTTTCGAGATCGAAGGGAGCGACCTGCTGGTGGCTACCGGTCGTGCCCCCAATCACGGACCGCTCGATCTCGATGCGGGCGGCATCCGCCACGGGCCGAAGCACATAGAGGTCGGGGCGGACCTGCGGACGAGCAACCGCCGCGTCTATGCGGTCGGAGATGCGGCGGGCGGCCTCTTCACGCATCAGGCGAGTTATCACGCCCGGCTGGTGCTGCAGCAGATCCTTTTCCGCCTGCGGGGACGCGAGAGGACGGCGATCGTTCCGCAGGTGATCTTCACCGCGCCCGAACTGGCGCAGGTGGGTTTGACGGAGGAGCGCGCGCGGGAGACCGCCCCGGGGAGCAGAACCGTTCGCCTGGACTTTTCCGCGAATGATCGCGCCCGCACCGACGGATTGGATCGAGGGCTGATAAAGATCGTCGTCGGCAGGCGCGGGCGGGTGCTCGGCGCCGCCATTGCAGGCCCTGGAGCGGGGGAGATGATCGGTCTCTGGGCCTTCGCGGTCGCCAACCGCCTGACCCTCAGGCATTTCCAGACTTATGTCGCACCCTATCCGACTCTCTCGGAGATTGGAAAACAGGCGGCTATCTCCTATTATTCCCCCATGGCGCGAAATCGCCTTCTGCGGACCGCGATCCGGTTTCTGCGGAATTTCGGCTGATCCAGGGAATCTTTTGGGCTTATGGTAGAAGACGCGCGTCCGGCCAATGCGAGTGCGGCACCTCGAGCGGCGGTCGGCTTTCTTGGCGGGCTTTCCGGCAAATTGCTGCTGCTGACGGTCGCCTTCGTGATGCTGGCCGAGGTACTGATCTTCGTGCCTTCCGTCGCCAATATGCGCATTCGCTGGCTTCAGGACCGCCTGAACACCGTGGCGGCGGCCGCCGTCGTGGTCGACGGGCTTCAGAATGTCGAGCTGCCCCGCGCCGTGCAGCGCGAGACCCTGATGGCGACCGGGACCAAGGCCATCGTCATCCGCCGCAAGGACGCCTCCCGGATGATCGCCAGCGTCGACATGCCCCCCGCGATCGACGGCGAATACGACATAGCCAACTTCACGGCTCTGGGCGCGATCCGGGACGCCTTCGACACGCTCATCTTCGGCGGCAACCGGGTGGTGCGCGTCTATGGCCCGCTGGGCGAAGGCGAGGCGACGATCGAGCTGGTGATGAAGGACGCCAAGCTGCGCACGGCCATGCTCGTCTATTCGCGCAACGTCTTCCTCCTGTCGATCGTCATCTCGCTGATCACCGCGGCGCTGATCTTCCTGGCCATCAATCGCATGCTGATTCTCCCGATCAGGCGGCTGACCAAGAGCATGCAGGAGTTTTCGGACGAGCCGTCGAGCCCCGAGCGCGTGCTGGTGCCGCCGAAAGGCAAGGACGAACTGGCGGTCGCCGGTCAGCACCTGGCGAGCATGCAGCGCGAATTGCAGAGAACCCTGAAGCAGCAGAAGAGCCTTGCGGAGCTCGGCCTCGCCGTTTCCAAGATCAACCACGACATGCGCAACATCCTGTCCTCCGCGCAACTCATTTCCGATCGCCTGGCCGATGTCGACGATCCCGTGGTCAAGCGCTTCGCGCCGACATTGCTCCGGACCATCGACCGCGCTGTCGGCTATACGCGCGAAGTGCTCTCCTACGGCCGCACGACGGAGGCCGAGCCGCATCGGCGTTTCCTGGCGCTGCGGCCGCTGGTCGAGGACGTAGCCGAACTGCTCGCCGTCGATCGCCAGGACGGTATCGATTTCGAGATACAGATCCGCGAAGACATCGAGGTCGACGCGGACAGCGAGCAGCTGTTCCGCATCGTCCACAATATCTGTCGCAACGCGGTCGAGGCGCTGGCCAATTACAAGCCGGAGGATGGTTCCGAGCGGCGGATCTCGGTTTCGGCGTTGCGTACCGGCAGCGTGGTGACGATTTCGATCGACGATACAGGCCCCGGCATGCCTGCCAAGGCACGCGAAAATCTCTTCGCCGCCTTCCGCGGCTCGGCGCGCTCCGGCGGAACAGGCCTGGGTCTGGCGATCGCCCGCGAACTGGTGCTCGCCCATGGCGGAACGATCGCGCTCGTCGAAAAGCCCACTCCCGGCACGCTGTTTCGCATAGAACTGCCGGACCGCCCGGTGCGGCTCGATGCCTTCCGCGCCAAGGGACGTTCCTGAGATTCCGTCCCCTCACGGCATCGTCGTAAAAATGAAATTTTTTCCCGAAGGCGCTTGCAATCGCCGAAAGGACGCTTTAGAGGATCGCCACGCAAGCGGTGGTCACCGCTTCCAGGCACGCACCCGTAGCTCAGCTGGATAGAGCACCAGACTACGAATCTGGGGGTCAGGAGTTCGAATCTCTTCGGGTGCGCCATTCTTTCCAATTGTCTCCGTCCTCTTTGTCTCCGAATAGGTCTGTGGGGACCGTCCGCTTGTTGCCCGTTCACGTCCAAGGGCGTCGACGCGGACTTTCCACCCGAAACGGTCACTCCGGCCGCCAGCGGAACTCTCTGTCCAGCACCCCCATGATTATGTCGTCTTCCCATCGGCCGTTGATGAAGGCCGACTCCCGCTCACGCCCTTCCTCAAGGAATCCGCACTTGCGATAGCAGGCGATCGCGCGGGTATTGCTTGCCAGCACCCTCAGGGAGATGCGGTGGAGGCCGGTCGAGAAGGCATAGGCCAGAGCGAGCATGATCGCTTCTGTGCCGTATCCTCGGCCGAGATAGGCAGGGTCATCGATGCCGATCGCGAGGGCGGCGCGCTTGTCGCGCCTGTCCATGCTGTGAAAGCGGACATGACCGATGAAGCGACCAGCATCGATCACCCACGCATATTCCTGCTCTTCGATGTGGCGCATGGCGGCTTCCGCGTGCCGCCTGGTAAAGGGCGCGTCAGGATCGAAGGCGCCACCATAGGCCTCGATGATTTCCTTGTGGCGTCCGAGCGCGAGGCGCACGTCTACGTCTTCGCGGATAGGACTGCGGAGGACGAGACGGGCACTTCGCAGTTCGGGAAGGTTCGTCGTCATCTGCAAGTCCTCGAAATGTCGAACGGCTCTGCGTTGGCTGAGCTGCATCCATTCACATGATCCTGTCGCAACGGCCTCGGCAAACCCGAACGCTCATTGTCTCGGAGCAAGGCCGTCTAGCAGGAAGTCGAGGCCCTTCCGGAAGGCGCCGTCCCAATCGTTGTCCAGCAGCAGACGGGAGCGTCCGATCGTGGCGTAGTGTTCGTTGAGGCATGTAAGGCGCTGCTGTGCCGCGGCCCTGTCATCGTCCGAGACGTCGAAGCTCGCCCGGGTGACGGTGGCGCCCATCACATAGTTCCAGAGCGACCATATCGCGACGTTCAGATCTGCGTCGGCTACACCGGCTCCGGACAAGGTTCTGCCCAGCAGTTCCAGGCGGCTTAGGATGTTCGGGCCGAGCGCCCGGCGCGGCAGCAGAGATGCCGACCAGGGATGGCGCAGCATGCTGGCGCGCCAGTCCTCGAGCACGTGAACGACTTCTCCGCGCCAGTCCTGAGACTCAACCGTTTGTGGCGGTCTACGGTATTCGAGCACCGAGTCCAGTGCCAGATCGAAGACATCCTCCTTGTTGTCGACGTGCCAGTACAGGCTCATCACGCCCGAGCCGAGGCAATCGGCCAGCCGACGCATCGTCAATCCGTCTATCCCGTGGGCGTCCAGCAGCTCTACCGCGGTCGCCACGATACGCTGCCGGGAGAGAGACGGTTCACTGCGCGCCTCCTGCGCGGACGGTGGCGATACACCTGTCCGCTGAGGCCGTTTGCTCCGGGCGCCGCTGCGTTTGGCCATCCGTCTTCCTTGCTGATCAGAATGCCGATTTAAGCCGACAAGGCGACGAAAGTCGATCCTGAACGGTTGACTCGTACTATGTACGATGCGAGTGAATGGTACACCGTACGAGTCAGATCATGCGGCAGTAAAAGTTCAATCCCGAAGGCGGCGAGGCTCATTGCGCGCAGCCCCGGACCCGAGAGAAAAACATGTCACGCGCAATCACGCATCTGCTTATCGGAGGGCTGATCATCATGACCACGGGCGTTCCCACTGCCACGACAGCGAATGAGAATGATCTCAAGCTGACCATCGTCAACCCGCAAAACCTCTACGACCCGACGCCGAACGGCTACAGCACGGCAGTGATCGTGCCCCGCGAGGGCCGGGTGGCCTATATTTCCGGGCAGGGCGGCCAGGACAGCAGTGGAGCCTTGTCGCCGGACTTCGCTGTCCAGGTCGAGCAGGCCTACGCAAATCTGCGCACGGCCCTCGATGCGCTCGGTGCCAGGCCGGATCAGGTCGCCAAGCTCACGGTCTTCGTCGTCGATCACGACATGTCCAAGCTTGAGGTGCTGACCAGCAACGTCAAGAAAATGTTCGGCGCCGCGCTGCCGGCGCAGACTTTGGTTCCCGTTCCCAAGCTTGCAATCGACCCCATGCTCTTCGAAGTCGAAGCCGTTGTCGTTCTGAAATAGTCGCGACGAGATATCAGGCGCGCGTGCCAACGGGGGCGGGTGGCATGGGTAGAAATGGCGAACGCCGCCGGCCTGCACGGATCGGCAGCGTCTCGAAAGTCCCCATCGATGTCCTCCGCTTGATAGGTATCTTCTGCCGGTATATATCATGATAGATATCGAAAGCGGAGGTTACCATGGCAACCAAAACAGCCAAGATATTTGCCAGCGGCCGCAGCCAGGCCGTCAGGCTCCCTGCAGAGTTCCGCTTCGAGGGCAGTGAGGTGTTCGTTCGTCGTGATCCGAAGACCGGTGATGTCATTCTGTCACGCAAGCCGGATTCATGGGACGGTCTTTTTGAACTCTATGGCAAGGATCAGGTCGGGGACGACTTCCTGGGGCCGGCCGATCGCAAGCAGCCTTCGCAGGATAGAGATCCGTTCGAGGGCTGGAAGGAATGAGCCTGTGGATGCTCGATACCAAGATTGCCGGTCATGTCATCAAGGGCGACCGCCCCGAGATCATCGATCGGTTGGTTTCGCTTCCCATCACGGATATTGTCGTATCATCCGTCACCGAGGGGGAGTTGCTCTACGGTCTCGCCAAGCGAGGCTATCCCAGGACGCTATCTGAACGGGTCAGGCAATTCCTTCTTCGGGTAGACGTGTTGCCCTGGGATCGCGCTGCCGCCCGAAGCTATGGCGACCTACGCGCTGCCTGTGAAGCCAAGGGCGCGGCTCTCGCGCCCCTCGATATGATGATTGCTGCTCATGCGGTCGCGTTCGATGCGGTCCTTGTGACCCGCGACAGAGCTTTTACTGGGGTTGCGGAGCCCCTGAAGACGGACGACTGGACGGACCAAAAACTGAAATGAACCGGATCGAGAAGCTGCCGCCTGCCTTTGAACGCTTCGACAAGATGCTGGGCGTGCTCGATTTCGCGGTCTTCGAGAACGCAGGCGGTACGGAGAAGGAGGTGCTTTCGGCAGTTCCGCAGGCGTTGCGCCACTTCCATAGGTTCGATGCCGGGAAGCTGCGCGCTCTGGGAAGCCGGCGCATCACCGAAAAGGCATTCTTCGGCGACTGGTACGACCCGGACAGCGGCAACCTGCTGAGGCTCGGCCGCTATAAGACCGCCGACGGGTGGCAGTTGACGGATCCGGTCTTGAGCTCGCTTGACGGTGTGAAGATCATCTCGGGTGCAAGCGCCTGCCCCGAAACCGGCGGGCAATTCGCCTACGCTTTCTCCAGTCCGCCCTATCCGCTCGACGCCAGGCCCGGCGAGGTTCAGGCGGTGTTCGAGGAGATCAGGGACTTCATATTGCCGCCGCACCGCGCGAGCGAAATTCTCGACTGGTCCGACATGCGGCTGCCGGAGGTTTCGGACTATTTCGATGACGGCGCCGAATGGTGGGGCGTCTTCCTGTTCAGTGTCCACATACCATCCATGCGGCGCCTCACCATCATTGCCGGCTCGACGACGGACTGAGCGCCGGATTCCCGCCGGGGCTCGTTTGAATTCTTCATTCCGCTCTATCGAAAAAGTGCTATTGATTCCGCCGTTCGGGTCCGAGGGGCAGATGCGTCTGAAAGATTGTTATAATTTCCACGATTTCCGTCGGATGGCAAAGCAGCGCCTGCCGTCGCCGATCTTCAACTACATCGATGGCGCGGCCGATGACGAGGTCACCTACCGGCGCAATACGACCGCGTTCGAGGGCTGCGATCTGGTTCCGAATGTCCTGCGCGGCGTCGGCGATATCGACATGTCGGTGACGGTGATGGGCCAAAGGCTGGCGATGCCCGTCTATTGCTCGCCGACCGCGCTTCAGCGTCTGTTCCACCATCAGGGCGAACGTGCGGTGGCGGCAGCGGCGGCGAAGTTCGGCACGATGTTCGGCGTCTCCTCGCTCGGCACCGTCAGTCTGGAAGAGGCCCGGCGGATCTGCGACGGCCCGCAGGTCTACCAGTTCTACTTCCACAAGGATCGTGGGTTGAACCGCGAGATGATGGCGCGCGCCAAGCAGGCCGGCATCGAGGTGATGATGCTGACGGTGGACAGCATAACCGGGGGCAATCGCGAGCGCGACAAGCGCACGGGGTTTGCCATTCCTTTCAAGCTCAATCTCGCCGGCATCACGCAATTTGCGATCAAGCCCTCTTGGGCGGTCAATTACGTTCGCCATGAGCCTTTCAGGCTGCCGCAGTTGGAAAACCATGTCGATATGGGCCGCGGCGCGATGTCGATAAGCCGCTACTTCACCGAGATGCTCGATCCGTCGATGTCCTGGGACGACGTCGCCGAGATGGTGCAGCACTGGGGCGGCCAGTTTTGTCTGAAAGGCGTGATTTCGGTCGAGGATGCCAAGCGCGCGGTCGAGATCGGCTGCACCGGAATCGTGCTCTCCAATCACGGCGGGCGCCAGCTTGACGGTTCACGCACCGCATTCGACCAGCTTGACGAGATCGTTCAGGCCGTCGGAGACAGGATAGACGTGATGATGGACGGCGGCGTGCAGCGCGGCACCCATGTGCTCAAGGCGCTCTCGCTGGGAGCGAAGGCGGTCGGTCTTGGCCGCTACTATCTCTTCCCGCTCGCTGCGGCAGGACAGGCCGGCGTCGAACGGGCGCTGGAACTGATGCGCATAGAAATCGAACGCGGCATGAAGCTGATGGGCTGCTCGTCGGTCGACGAGCTTACAAAGGAAAACCTGCGTTTCCGGTGAGAATGCACCGTGCATTGCCGCGGCGCATCCGGATGGCGCAAGCAGACTGAAGCCTGCCTCGTAAAAATTTTCCGAATCATCTCAGACTTTCAAGGGCAAGCGGCTTTTTCGGGCGCGCTCCATATGTCGGCCTGTGACCAGGCCCGCGGAACGCGGCTCGATATCTTGCCGATCACGAGACCTTCAGGAGGAAGCGGTTCCTCCGTCATTTTCGAGAGCGTTTCGAGGGTTGTACCGACGCACGAAGACGGCTCGTGACCGTGCTCGTGTTCTTCCATAGGTTGAATGACGGTTTGCTGATCTGCGCTTCGGCGGAACGGGCAGCGGCGCTGAGTTCTGATGACGGCCACGAACTATCCCGCAATCAAATCCCCTAAAATTTTTCTGTTATTTGCATATAAGCGGCCGGTTCCGCAATTCCTGTTCGAAATCGGTCAGGGGAAGGCGAGTGCATGCCAGCAAACTCTAGAGATTTGGAAATGGTCGACCGGCGCGCGAACCGGTCGGGCAGGATGTTATCGACGCATCTTTTGGTTGCGGCTGCAGGTCTGCTGGCGATTGCGCCGTCGGCATCCGCCGCGCCGCCCGCGGCCGGTACGGTCATCGGAAACCAGGCGGTTGCGACATACCAGTCGGCCGGACAGACCTTTTCGGTCACCTCGAACCGTGTCGAGACGACGATCAAAACGATCGCCGGAGTCCAGATCGAGAACGATACGAGCAAGGACGTCATTGCCGGCGGCAATGCGTTCTTCCCGCATACCGTCACCAACGTCGGTAATGCCGCCGACAGATACGATCTGACGACCTCCGATCTCGGCTCCGGTCTTTCCGTGGCCGGCATCTATGCCGACGACGACTGTGACGGCGTACCGAATACGCTGACGGCGATCACCCGGACGGGGTCGCTCAACCCGGGCGAAAGCGCCTGCGTGATCGTCGAGGTCAATGTCGCGCCGGGGGCGACCGGCAGTCCCACGCTCAAGATCACCGCCGCCAGCACGCTCGAAACGGCTGGCAATTTCGTTTCCGGCACGCCGAACCAGCCGAACGACTCCGATACGGACACCGTAAACGTCGTGGACGGCGCCGTTCTGCAGTTCACCAAGAACATGAGCCTCGCCGCAGATGGAGATAGGGACGACTCGGGCTCTCTCACACCCGGCGACAGGGTGCGTGTCCGTTTCAACTACTCCAATACCGGCGGAGCCGATGCCACGCAGGTGGAAATCTCGGACGTCCTGCCTGACGAGCTCGTCTACGTGGCGGGAACGGGCAAATGGTCGGACGGCGGCACGATGAACGAAGGGGGCGGCGCTACGCCAGACCACACGAACGGCCAGGGCCACACGATATTCTATTCCTATGACGAGACCCTGGGCCTCAAGGCTGTTATCTCCACCCTCCCGGTCGGCAAAACGAGCTACATCGAATTCGAAGCGAGCGTCGCGGATGGTGCGGCCGGCACGATTGCGAACACCGGTACGATCGATTCGGACCAAACCGGTCAGCAAAGCTCGAACGAGGCACGGCTTACGGTCGACAATGGCGACGCAATCGCCGTGACCCTGGCCGATCGTTCGGCAGCCGACCCGGCCTATGCCGGCCGCTCGAAGAGCGACCTGCCGGACGACAATCTCGGCGGCAGCGTGATTTCCGCTACGGACGGGGACGGGGAGGCAAACGACACCATCGCCCATGTCGCGGGCTATCTGTCTTCGAGCACGCCGGTGCCCTTCGAAGTGATCATCACGAACCACTCGAATACGGCGCAGCGTTTCAACTTTTCCGCCGCGCCGGGCAATTATCCCGAGGGGACGACCTTCACTTTCGCCACGGACGGTGCGCCGATCCTGGATACGAACGGTGACGGCCAGCCGGACATACAGGTGGCTGCCAACACCGTGTCGAAACTCTCCGTGCGCGCAAACCTTCCTTCCGGCTCCGCCCGGTCGGCGGGCCAAGAGGTTTGGGAGGCCACGGTGACGGCCACCGCGATCGCCAACCCGGCCGTGTCGAACCGGACAAGGCTGCGGATCGAGGCCGCCGTCGGCGGCGGCACCGTCGATCTGCAGAACGGCGGCGATAAGGCAATCGGAGCCGCCGTTGACAATGGGGGCGAGCCCTGGACGACCGTCGACACCAACCCGGGGGAGGCTGCGGAATTCACCCTCGTCGTGGTCAACAAGCGTTCGGTACCCGACAGCTTCAACCTGTCCTTCAGCGAAACGAACTTCGCGCCCGGCGCCATGCCCGCCGGGTGGCAGGTCGTGTTCAGAAACGCCGACGGCGAAACGGTGACGAACACCGGTGTGATCAGTCCCGGCGCCTCGGCGAAGCTCACCGCGCGGGTAACGCCTCCGGCTTCTGCTTCGCCCAGTTCACTCGGCGAAACGAATGTCTACTTCCGTGCCGCTTCGACGAGCAGCCCTTCGGTTGTCGATACGAAGCTGGACCGGGTCACGGTCAGGCAGCGGGTCGATCTCGCGATCAGCACCGACCAGACCGCACAGGCGGCGCCGGGCGGGGTCGTGGTGATCACCCACCTGCTGGAGAACCGCGGTAACGTGTCGATCAAAAACGGCGCGATCGGCTATGACCCGGCATTTCCGAGTTTCGCCGAGTCCCTTTGGCATGACATTAACGGGAACGGTGTATGGGATTCGAGCGATACGCTCGTAAACAGCCTCGCCGATATCGTCGGCGAGGGGAGCTTCGCTCCGGACGATACCGCGCTTCTGTTCTCGCGGGTTCAGGTGCCTTCCACCGGGGCGAGCGGACTTTCCGAGAGTGCGAAGATCGTCGTCGGCACCAATCTTACCGGGCCCGGCGGCGCATCGGTAACCGACCAGAGCACGGGCAACAACGCGGTCACTGAAACCGTCACTGTGGTGTCCGGCAATGTCACCGTTACCAAGAGCCAGGCGCTCGATGCCGATTGCAACGGCGAGGCGGACGTCGACTTCAGCCCACACCCGCAGGCTGCCGCTCCCGGCGAATGCATCGTCTACCGGGTCACGGCAGTCAATGTGGGGACCGCAAACGCCGATGGATTGAAGATCGACGACGCGGTTCCCGCATACACCACCTATGTCGGCTCGTCGGCCGTCGCGGAGGGCGGCTCCTCGGCGTCCGTATCCCAGCAGCCGGACAACCGCGCGACCGGCGCCATTCAATCCAAGCACGACACCTTAAGCCCCGGCCAGAAGGCGACGCTCACGTTCCGAGTCCGGATCGATCAATAGCGTTCGTCGAAGATCGAGCGGGCGGGCCCGGTCCCGTCCGCTCGAAGGTCGCTGCATGAGGACAATCGGAAAGACAATGCCGGTAACGTATCGGGCACTTGGCAGATTTATCGTCGTCCTGGCGGCGCTTGCCTCGATGTTCCCGGCTGCCGCTATCTCCGCCCCTCCGCCCGCCGCGGCCCGGATCGAGGCGCGGGCGACCGTTACGTATTTCAACGCCCAGCTGGGCATTCAGGAGTCCGTATCGACCAATATCGTGATCACCCGCGTCAAAGAGGTGAAGAGCATCGAAACGGTCTTCGATCAGACCGTCTATCTGGCACCCGGTTCGATCGGTCAGTTCGCATTCTACATCCGCAATGTCGGAAACGTGGCGGTCAGTCCGTCGGCAGTTGCAGAGCAGCTTTCCGGCGACGATGCCGACCTCGCCGAGGTCGCCGCCATCATAGACCAGAATCGCAACGGCGCCGCCGACCCGGGCGAGTGGGAACTCACGCCCGACATGGCGATCGAGCTCGCAGCCGGCACCGAGCTACCCGTGATCGTGCAGTTCGAAACGCCGGCTGCCGGGGAGGAGGGCGACACGGCAGGCGTGCGGCTGAGCGCAAGAGACGGCGACGCTGCCGGCGCGGCCACCGGCATGGCGGTCATTTCCTCCGCGGGCCTCGTTCTCGAAAAATCGGCCAACCGCGACGAAGTCCCGGCGGGCGGTACGCTTCGCTATAGCCTGCGGCTGCGAAACAACGGCGTCATTGCCACCCCAGGCTACTCGCAGATAGAGGGAAACGCCATCCGGGTGGACGGATCGCCCGCGTCCGGCGTTCTGGTGCGTGATCCGCGGCCGCTCAACACCCGCGTCACCGCGGTGTCGGCGACGGGCGGCTTCATCGGACTCTATCATATCGAAGGACAGCCGCAGCACAGCTACGTGAAGGCGCCCCCCGGGGATAGGTCGAAGGTGGACGCGGTCGCCTTCTTCAGGGCGGGCGATTATCCGGCCGGTTTCTCCGCCAACCTCGAATTCGAGGTCGCCGTCGCCGGGAACATCCAGCCGGGCGCGATCCTCAATACGGCTTCCACCTGGCAGAAGGTCGGTGGCGACTGGGTCGAAATAAGTTCCAATCTCGTCAAGACACCCGTCGAGGGCGGCAGCGCCACGCTGACCTACACGGCACCCGACGGAACGCCGATTACGAGCGCGGCGCTCGACAGCAACGTGCGGCTGAAGCTGGATGCGGCCGCGTGCAACATCACGGACGGTGTGGACCGGATTCCGATCAGAATTGCCACCGATCCGGAGGCCGATCTCGAGACGGTGCTGGCGACGGAAACGGGGTCGAATACCGGCCTTTTCACCACCACGCTCATTCCAATCCAGCGGGTGCTGCCGGCGGTGGAGGGCGATAACATCCTGTCCGGGGACCGGAGCACGAAGGCGTCCGCAAGCGCCACCTGCGGCGGCCAAAACCTATCCGCCGTACTTACCGTCAATCCCGGCGGTTTTGTCTTTCACTCCGCCAGCAACGCGGCGGTCTCCGGCGCAACCGTCATAATCCGCAATGCCTCCGGCGCCGAGATAGAGCGTACCGTGTCCGATGTGAGCGGCTTTTACGTCGTGAGCGCTGCCGACACTGCAGGAACGTACCGGATCGAGGTGCTGCCGCCCGAGGGACTGGCCTTCCCCTCGACGCGAACGACCTTTCCCGCCTGGGGCCGCAACCTGGACCCGGATGCCTCCTACGGGCGGCCGTTCAAGACGACGGGCCCCTTCACCGGTGTCGATATTCCGGTCGATCCCGACGGCTCCGCGGCGCTGCGGCTGGAACAGTCGGTCGACCAGGCCATCGCAGCGCCCGGCGACATTCTGGTCTATACGCTCACCCTGACCAACACCACCGGCATTGGACTTTTGGACGCCTTCATCCACGCCGGTTTGCCGAAGGGCATCACCTACCTGGAAGGCACGCTCCGCCTCGACGGCAAACCCGTCAAGGTCTCGGGATTTCCGGGCCGGAACCTCGTTTTCGACGTCGGATTCGTCGGACCCAACGGTGCGGTGACGCTGACCTACATGGCGGTCGTCGACCCGACTGCCAGCGGTCAACTCGCCAATATCGCCCATGCGTCAGGTCATCTGGCCGGCAGGGGGGCCGTGCGTTCCAATGATGCGCGCGCCGTGGTGCGCATCGAACGCGACGGCGGCGTCTTCAGCGACGAGGGTGTCGTCCTCGGCAAAGTCTACATCGATTTCAACGAAAACGGGCGGCAGGACCGTTATCTGCCGGCCGGGGGGGATTCGGCGAAAGGCGCTCTCGAGCATGCGGAGCCCGGAATTCCGGGCGTCAAGCTTCAATTCTCGACCGGGGCGAGCGTGGTGACCGACATCGAAGGGAAATATTCGATGCCGGGATTGCCCCCCGGGGCGCATGTCGTCGCCATTTCGACGGCCACGCTGCCGGCGACGGTCGAATCCCGCTCGACGTCGGCGCGCGACGCGCTGAGCCCCCGCAGCCGCTATCTGCGCATGCTGCCGGGGCAGGTGGCGAGCGAATATTTCGCGGTCACGCCCCGAAAGGGGGTCAGCCGCGACGAGGTTCTCGCCGAACTCGAAGCCCGCAGGCAGGCCTATGCCGAAAATGTGGATCCGGACGGGAATGCTCCGGTTCCGGAACGGCTGGAACTCGGGGGCGAGGAGTGGGTCGACTACTTCGGGCGCCTTTCGTCGTCCCGCGGCGAAGCGACGAAGAACACCGAAACGCAGATCGTCGCGCGGGACCGGTCCGAGAACGGCAGGCCGCCCGCGGCCGCGGACACCGGCACGCCGAAAGCGTTGGCTCTCGAACGCACGCGCGATTTGGAGGCCGAGATCAAAGGACTGTCCGCCGAGCTCGGCTTTCTCGACCTGGAGTCCGACAGCCTGCTCAACAGCGATATCGTTTCCATCCGCGTGAAGGGGCCGGCTGAGGGCAAGCTCGGGCTCAACCTCAACGGCAAGCCGGTTTCCGAAGGACAGGTCGGTCAGCGCGTCGTCTATTCGGCAGGAGGCGTTCAGGCGGCCGAATATGTCGCGGTCCGTCTCGAAGGCGGCCGCAACACGCTCGAGGCCACGTTCTCGGATCCTTTCGGCAATGTCCGCGGGCGCAGGGAAATCACGGTCCTTGCGGCGGGCCGCCCGGCGAGGATCGAACTCGTCGCGCCGCCCGCCGCCTTCGCCGATCCGGCCTCGCCCATCCCGGTCCTGATCCGCTTCGTCGATGCCGAGGGCGTGGCCACCGAGGCCTCCATGGACGTGACGCTCGAGGCGTCCGGTCAGGGCCGGTGGGGAGCCGACGACATCCGCACGACCGAGCCGGGGGTTCAGATCTTCGTCGACAAGGGGGAGGCACTTGTCGACTACTATCCGCCGGCGCTCTCCGGCACGCACAGGATCGCCGTGCGCAACGGCCTCGGCCGCTTCGAGACCGAGGTCAAGCTTCTGGCCGACGACAGCAGGAGGATCATCGCCGGTGTCGTGGAGGGCGTGGTCCGGCTGCCCGGCAGCGTCGAACCCGCTACGGGCCTGGAGGGCTTCGACGCCGCCACGACGGGTATCGACGGCGAGCTCTATCTGCAGGGCAAGATCAAGGGCGATGCTCTGCTGACGCTGCGTTACGACGGTGATCTCGACACCGAGGAGCGGCTGTTCCGCGACATCGATCCGGAGCGCTACTATCCCGTTTACGGCGACGCGTCGGAGCGCGGCTATGACGCCCAGTCCCGGTCCCGGCTCTACGTGAAAGTCGAGAAGGGTCTCAACTACGTTCTCTACGGCGACATAGACATCTCTCCGCAGGCGAGCGAGTTTCAGCTCGGCTCCCATAGCAGGCTGCTGACCGGTGCCCGGGCCCATGTCGAAGCCGGTCCCGTCACCATCGATCTCTTCGCCGGGCGAACGGATCAGAGCCAGGTCATACGCGAGTTCCGCGCCGAGGGGTTGTCGGGTCCCTACGATCTGGATCTGACGGGCTATGCGGAAGGCTCGGAACAGGTCGAGGTGATCACGCGCGACCGGCGCCAGCCCTCGGTGGTCGTCGATACCGTGCTCCTCAAGCGCTTCGACGACTATCGGCTGGACTATTTCGGCAACTCGATCATCTTCAATGCGCCGGTCCCGGCTTTCGACGGCGACGGCAACCCGAACTTCATCCGCGTCACCTACGAACTCGAGACGGACGGCGACCCCTACTGGGTCTATGCCGGAGAGGCCCGCTACCGGGTGAACGACCGCATCGCCGTCGGTTACCGCGAAATACGCTCCGAAGCGGAGCGCAGCTTCGACGATCGCCGCACCGTGCGCGCGGGATATGTGTCGGCCGATCTCGGCGCCTATGGAAAAGCCGAGGTGGAGGTGGCGCAGACCGTCGACAAGGATGGCGAGACCGGCCTTGCTTCGCGTCTCGGCTACGAGGTCAAGAGAGAGCGTGTCACGCTCCGCGTCGGCGCCGCCCGGGCCGACGAGGATTTCGCCGAGGGCTCGTCTCTCTCCCCCGGCAGTGCCGAGGTGAACGTGTCGGCCGACTGGAACGTCTCGCCCCGCCTCAAGATCACGACGTCGGCGCTCTACGACCAGCAGATGCCTTCGGGCAACGAACGCTTCGGTGTCGAGGTGCTGCCGAGCTGGATGATCAATCCCGAGCTTACCGTCTCTGCCGGCATGCGCTTCGTCCGCCTCGAACCGGGGGACGGCGAGGAGCCGCGGTCCGTTCCCTCGGGCGTTCTCGGAGCCGAGTGGAGCCCGGCTGCCCTGCCCAGCCTGGCCCTCAAAGGCGAGGTCGAGGCAGACCTCACCGACTTCTCGCACCTGCGTGCTCTCCTGGAGGCATCCTATCAGGTGAACGAGCGCGTGAAGATCTATACGGGCGTCGATTGGGCTACGAGCGGATCGGAATTTCTCGATTTCTCCAGCGCCGACGGTGCGACCGGAACGATGAAGACCGGCGTCGAATACCGTCTCAACGACGACGTGAAGACTTTCGGGGAGATGCGCGGCGGTTCGCAGACCGGCTTCGCGGGCGGTGTCGCCGGCGACTGGGAGGTCGGCCATTGGGATCTGCCGGGCTGGATCGCTGGCGAGGACACGCGCGTCTATGCGAGCATCGAGCGCTTCCAGCCCTACGATCTCGACGAACTGATCGGGCTGCCTTTCGGCGTGGACGACGACGAGGACACGCCGCAGACCACGCTTGCGGCCGGCTACCTCGCAACGCTCCGCGACGGAAACGCCCGGCTTGGCCTCGGTGCCGAACTGTCCTTCAAGGACGGTGGCTATACGGCCTATGGCCAGCAATATTGGAGCCAGCGGGCCGGCGAGTGGACCTGGGCCGTCGAAAACCGCCTGGCCACGGCGGACACCGACACGCAACAGCGCCTGCGCGATCACCTGCGCATCGGCGCCGCGCTCAGGCCAGATGAGGAGAGCATCGACGCCCTGTTCCTCGGCGGCATCAGGGTGGAGCGCGACTTCGCCACCGATATCGATGCCGACACGGCCTACTGGTCGGCCGCCGGTTCCTGGGCGCTCGGCACGGATATGCGCATCACAGCCAAGCAGGCCGGGCAGTTCCAGGCGAAGTCGGTCGGCGACGTGACCGGTGACACCTTCGTCCTCCTCGCGCAAACGGGTGTCGAGCGGGACTTCGAACTGGAGGATGAGCTGCGCCTGCGGCTGGGCTTCAACGGCACGCTCTTCTACGATCCCCTCACCGGTCAGAGCCACAGCGGCGTCGGAGCGGAGATCGGCTTCGTGCCGGCGAAGAACGTGATCCTCGCCGCAGGCTATAACCTTACGAAGGTGGATGCCTCGAGCGTCTCCGAAATTTATACGGCTGGCCCCTATATCCGGCTCTCGATCAAGCTCGACGATTCGCTCTGGGGCTTTTTCGACCGTGCGGGTTTGACGGTGCCGGTCGAAGGGGAGAGCAGGTGATGCTCCGGGCACTCGGAAACCCGCTTCCGGGCGAGAGCCTCCGCCCGTCCCGCTGCAGACGGATACCATACGGGGGCAACGATGTGGGCGATTGCCGCCTCGGCGCAGCTTCTTGCGCCCGGCGGACCGGCGCGCGCCGAGCAGTTCGGCACCGGCGACGTCGGAATTGAGGTCAGGATCGCGAACCGGATGAACCATGCGGAAGGAAAGCAATTCTTGATGATCTCTCTGCCCCGTTTTGCCAAAAGCGCAACCGTCTCTCTCGTCAATGACGGCTCCCGGGTATATTTCGCCTGCTTCCGTGAGACGTTGCCGGGCAGCGGGCGGGTTCTGATATGATCGCGGGGTTCGCAGCTGTCCCCCGGTTGGCGCGCTTTGCCGCAAGGGAGGGCCGTGCGCCGGGCTCCTGGTTCGGGGGCGCGGCGCGGGTGGTCTCTGCATGTGCGATCGCGGCACTGGCCGCCGTCGGTTTTCTGGCATTCGTGACGTCGTCCCAGGCAGAGACCTTCGGTCCCGGATCGTACACCTACACGGTCCCGCCCGGCGCGACCCGCGTGAAGGTACGGGTGGTCGGCGGCGTCGGCGGCACGGGTGACAGGTTTGCCAGAACCGATGACAGCAACGGCGGGGCCGCGCGTATCATCGATGCGATCGTGAATGTCGTCCCTGGCACCGTGATCAGCGGCACGGTCGGCAGGGGCGGCGAAGCCGGCTCAATTTCAACAGGAGGAAGCGGAGGCACTGGCACGGGGCGGGGCGGCGATGGCGGGAGCACCGCGACTTTAGCCGGTGGCGCACCCGGCGGCGGCGGTGGTGGCGGCACTTCGCTGGCATTGGGCGCTACGGTCATTTTGAGGGCCGGTGGTGGCGGTGGCGGTGGCGGTGGTGCCGGAGCCGACTACGCCAACACCGCCCACGACCCGGAACACGGCGGGAACGCCGGGACTCCGACCTTGAGTGGCAATTGCAACAGTTCGGGCAACGGCGCGTCGGCCATTGATCGCGAAAACGGCGCAACCAACCCGAAAAACGGCGGCGGTGGTGGCGGCGGCGGCGGCGGCTATACCGGAGGCTCGGCGGGTAGCGGATACACCTACAACGCGTCGAACAACGGCACTCCCTCGCAGGGTGGAGGTTCGTGCCGGCTCAATCAGGCCGGGTTGTTCGAAACGATCTCCTGGAGCCTGACGTCGGTCAGTTCCGGAACGTGGAAGGACGGCGCCGACGGTTATGTCGAGATCGTCGAGCTGAAACCGTCTCTTTCCAAGAGTTTCGCCGCAAGTTCGGTGAAGAGAGGCGAAAACGTTGCGTTGACCTTCACCATCACCAATCCCACAGGTGCGGCCGCGCAGAACGGGCTCTCGTTCACAGATACCTTGCCGAGCGGTCTCGTACTGGCCGGCGCGCCGGCGGCATCCCAGTGCGGGGGCGGTGTCTCGGGCAGCGCCGACGGCAGCACGATCGGCCTCAGCGGTGGCAGCCTGCCAGCGGGGCCGAGCAGCTGTACAATTACCGCTACCGTCAAGGCGGCGGCGTCGCAGGGCTCGGCATCGTGCCCCAATCAGAGCACCACCAACGGTCCGGGCAACCTTTCCGGGCTTTCGTCCAACCTGGCGAACGGCGTAACCGATCAGTGTGTCAGCATCCGGCTGACACCCTCCCTGACCAAAGCGTTCGGCGCCGCTTCGATCAAGAAAGGCGAGGCGACGACGCTGACCTTCACGCTGACCAACCCGAGCGGTTCGGGCGCGCAGACCGGGCTCTCCTTCACCGACACGCTGCCGAATGGATTGACGCTCGCCAGTGCACCGGCTGCCTCGCAATGCGGCGGCACGGTCACCGGCAGCGCCGACGGCAAAACGGTCACCTTGAGCGGCGGCAGCCTGACGGCTGGGCCGAGCAGCTGCACGGTGACGGCGCAGGTCACGACGGTTGCGTCGCAGGGCCCGGCCTCCTGCGCCAATTCGAGCACGACCAATGGTGCGGGCAATATCACCGCGATCTCGGCCAATCTCGCAAACACGGTGACCGACCAGTGCCTCGGCGTCACGCCCGTCACGCCGGTCGTGACGATCGCGAAGATCTCCGAGGGCGGTACGGGGACGTTCACCTTCAAAGGCACGGCGGCGAACCACAACGGCTTTCCGACCGACGGAAGCTACAGCCTTGCGACGTCGGCGCCGGGGACCGTGGTGACCGGAAATCCGGTCACGCTCGCCGCGGCGGACGTGCCGACCGCGATCGAGGAGTCCCTGCCGCCCGGGTGGCGGCTGAGCTCGGCGCGCTGCGAGGATCAGAACTGGCAGCAAACCGGCAATCCCCGGGGAGAAGTGATAGGCTCGGTTGCCGACGGCAGAACGCTGGTGATCCCGGCGGCGAACGCCAGGGCCGGCGCCAGGCTCGTCTGCAGCTTCACCAACCGCTTTGTCGGCTTCACTCTCTCCGGCCAGGTGATCCGCGACGACGGCACCGGCGGCGGCACCGCCCACAACGCCGCACTGGACGGTGGCGAGGCAGGCCTCGGCGGCATTCCTGTCCGCTTCACCGATTGCGGCGCCACCACCTATGCCGGCACGGTTACGGCCGGCGACGGCACGTTCTCGCTGCCGCTTGCCGGACCTGCCGGCGGGGCCAGCGTCTGCGTCGTGCGCGATCCGGTGGCCGAGCTTGCCGGGGTGAGTGGCGGGCCCGGCAATACCGGCGGCACGGTCGCGACGCCCGGATACGATGCCGTCGCCTTCACCCACGATACCACGACCGACTATCATTCCGTCCTTTTCGGCGTCATCGAAAAGCCGAGACTTGCTGATGACGGCGCGGCGACAGTGGCGCCGGGGGGCACGGTGTTTCTGGCGCATCGCTATACGGCGACGACCGCGGCGACGGCCAGCTTCTCCATCGCCAATGCCATCGGCCGGCCCGCCCTGTCCGCCTTCACCTACACGCTCTTGCGGGATGCCGACTGCTCGGGAACGCTCGACAGCGGCGAAACCGCGGCGGCCGGAGCGGTCAGCGTCGCCGCGGGCGAGGAGGTGTGCCTGATCGTGCGGGTGCAGGCGTCGGCCGGTGCGGTCGGGGGCGCCGCCCTCGAATACGACGTGACCGCCGACACGGCGCTTTCGGGCACGCTGGCGTCGCTGGCCCCGCTCACCGATCACGACGTGCTCACGGTTCCGGCAGCCGGCACGATCAGCCTGGTCAAGCGGGTGCGCAACGTCACGTCCGGCAGCGGCTTCGCGGTCTCCTCGGCCGGCGCGCCCGGCGACATCCTCGAATACCGGATCGCCTTCACCAACCCGTCGGCAGAGGCGGTGTCCGACCTCTCGATCCACGACGAGACGCCGGCCTATACCAGGCTCTCCGGTCCGCCCGGTGCCGCCGTCGCGCCATCGGGCATGAGCTGCACCCTGACCGTTCCGGCCGGCGGAGGTGTGAGCGGCTATGCCGGCCCGCTACGCTGGGACTGCAAGGGAACTATGAGCCCCGGCGCAACCGGTAACGTCGCATTCCAGGTCAGGATCGCGAACTAAGGGCTGTTGAGCGGTTTTGTCGGCACGCATGGCGATGCGTTTGAATTCCTTGAGTACCGACGGTGCGCCACTGAATGTGTCCCTTGATCGTAGCCGATCAAGGGACAAAGACATGCAACAGCTCGAAGTGCTTTTCGGAGGACTGCAATCTCTCCTCACCTCATCCCTGTGCTCGTCACAGGGATGAGAGCAGCGCCGCGTCTGCGGCGCGGGAAGCGTTCTTTCAGCCCAAGGACTTGGTCTGGCTGGATTCCTGTGACGAGCACAGGAATGAGGGACGGGGACGTGCGACGACTACGACTTTCGCTTGCGAATATGCGAGGGAATCGTCAACCCGCGCAGCAATGAAAGATTACGTCTACATCTCGCATCGAAGCGAAGCGGGACGCTGTATGCGGGCGTGACCCGGGACCTGTCGTGTCGCCTCGCTATCTTCACGGTTTATGAAGCGCGCCGAGGGACCGCACCCTCTCCACCTGTGCTCGTCACAGGGATCCAGCAGCGCCGCGTCTGCGGCGCGGGAAGCGTTCTTTCCAGCCCCAGCACTGGTCTGGCTGGATTCCTGTGACAAGCACAGGAATGAGGAAAGCAAACAAGTGGCGGCGCGGGGGACAGTCTTATTTGCTCATAAGCGGCCTTTCGTGGCCTAAGCGGGTGTGAAATTCACGCTGGCCGGGAGCGATCGGCGCCCAGACCATGCGGCAGATCGTGCGTCGTATTGCCATTCTGCAGCCGGCAGATGGACGGCGTTTCGGACGGAGGCACTGTGAGGCACTGGATCATATCATCGCTCTTGGTGGCCGGGCTTTCCTTGGCCTCGTGGAACGTGCTCGCGCAGGAACAGGCGGCGCCGCTGTCGGCCAGCCTTGCAGCGCAAAGCGTCGAGACCGGGGAGGACGGCAAGGAGACCTTTTCGTCGGCCGATGCGGCTGCTCCGGGTGATCTCCTGCAATATACGGGACGTTACAGCAACGTGTCGAAGGAACCGCTTTCCGGCTTGATCATCAATGGGCCGATCCCGGCCAACACCTCGTTCATCGATGCGGGTCTGGCGGTTTCGCAGAAGGCCGCCTTCGAGGTGCTGATCGAGGGTGAATCCTGGCAGAGTGTCCCGGCTTATAAGACGGTCGTTCTGGCAGACGGGACGAAGAGCCGCGTCGTCGCCGAGGCATCGGATTACCGCCAGATCCGCTGGCGGCTTGCGGAAGCTCTCGCGCCGGGCGCAACCCTGGTCACCGTCTACCGCGTGCAGGTCGGGCAGTAGCAAAGAAGGCTGAGCGGCATCGGGTCTGCCTGTGCCGCTGTACCGATCATGACGGGTGGCTGAACCGGGCGACCCGCGCATCCTTCGTCAGGTTGCGAAAATTGGTGCCGCTCATATGCACGAGCGTCCTGTGGTCGCCGCCCTCGAAATAGACGTCGTTTGCCCTGTCGAGGCTCTCGTCGAGAATGACCGGCACGCCATAGGCTTCGCCGATGGGCGGGACGGCTCCGGTCTCGCAATCGTTGAAGAGCTCGCTGACCTCCTCCTCCGAGGCGAGGCCGAGACGGCGGTTCATGACGTCCTGCAGCGTGGAGAGCTCGACCCGATGCGTGGCCGGAACGACGGCGAGCGCGTAGCCCATCTCGTGGTGAACGACCACGGATTTGGCGAGCCTGTTGCCCGGCACATGGGCGGCTTCGGCAGTCTGACTGGTGGTTGCGGTACGGTGATGCGCGAGGGTGTCGTAGGTGATCCCTTCGCTGTCGATATAGTCCTGAAGTCTCCTGGCGATCGTCATCGTAGGCGCCTCTCCTATCCTGCTGCAGTCTCCCCAAGCCGTTCAGACTCAAGAGAAAAATGCAGCGCTTCAAAGTGCTACAGCAGCTTTCGGGCGTCCGGCGGGACGCGGGGCACTGTAGTGACGCGGAAGATGACATTCTCCTCTCATCATCGGAGGAGTCAACGGCGAACGGCCGGGTCGGCTACCACACGTAGGGCACGAGCCGGTAGCGCACGCGTTCCGCATAGGCATCGTAGCCGGCCAGCCCGGTACGCAGCGCCCTTTCCTCTATGCCGATCCGGATCGCGAGCAATACCGCCAGTCCGAGTGCCACGAGCAGCCCCCACCAGGAGCCCAGGAACAAAGAGGTTGCGGCGACGAAGAGAAGACTGCCCGTATAGAAGGGATGACGGACGTAACGATAGGGTCCCGTGGTGATCACGCTTTGCGCACGCTCGGTCTGCACCTTGACGACCGGCGATGCGAAGCTGTTTTCGCGCAATGTCCGATAGCTGAATCCGATGGAGAGGACGAGGAGCAGCGCACCCAGAGCCTGCACCCAGACCGGCATGGAAGACCATTTGAATCTCGCTGCATCGAGCGCCATGAAGGCGAAGCCGGCGACAAGGAACAGGAGGATCACCGAAAGGAGCACTTTGTCGGCCAGGGGCTGGCCTTCCTGGATTGGGGCAGCCAGCCTTTCCTTGAGCAGCGCGGGATCGTGCCGGGCAAGGAGCAGCCCGACGAGGAACGAAAGCGCAAGCATGAGGAACAGGTAGCTCCACGCCGCGGGCCAGGCGAGCGTTCCGGCGGAAAGAAAGAGGACGGCTCCGATGAACCCGAACCAGACGATCGTCTGTACGGTCAGCCTGAGAAGCATGAGCAAGCTCCTGCATAGTTTGTGCGATGAAGGGCGCTTTAGAGCGATGGACTCCTGGAGATAGTGTTCCGGCCAGCGCTCGCAACTCTCATCTCAGGCGGGTGAAGTGGGATTGAACGGGGCGCGCGCGACGTTCCATCGGGCGCTCGCCGGCGTTCACACACTTGTGCTTCGCGCGGAACTTAAAGCCGAATAACGGATTCCCATATTAGATCCGCTGCACCTTCGCTTGGGCCTTGACCGGTTCAGGATCAAGGCATGCGGCAATGCGAAGCACTACAGCCCCTTGCACGTCGAACAGGACGTGCGGTGCTGGAGCAGCACTCGCCGTCCGCAAAGGAGGGACGCGATGTATCGCTATATGATGAAGGAACTGATGCTCATCATCGCCGGCCTGACGGTCTGTGCGGTGCTGTTCCTGCTCGTCCTGTCGCAGGGAGCGGCCGCATCCTTTTGAGCGCGGTTCAGCTCTTCCCGAGAATCTCGATCGTCCTCTTGTCCCGGACGCCGTCGAAGTAAAGGTCGAGCGCCCGGGTGAAGGCGTCGACATCAGGCGCCGCCGCTTCGAAGAGCGTCATCGATGAGCAAAACTTCAGATCGTCCGGCCGGCCGAAGATCTCAAGAGCGGTGCGCCCCCTGACCCCATTGACCGCTTCCGTGCATTCGAGGATGCGTCGGCCGAGAAGCGGATGTCCGACATAGGCGCGCGCCTCGCCGAGGCCCGAGAGCGCATAAAATCGGGCCGTCGGCGAATGGCCGAGGCCCGCGATCTGCGGAAAGATGAACCACATCCAGTGGGTCCGCTTGGCCCCGGCACGAAGCTCCGCAAGAGCAGCCGGATAGGTGCTTTCCTGCGCAGCGACGAAGCGTTCGAGATCGAATGCCTCCCTCGTCATCACCCTCTCACCGGTTCATCCATCACCAGCGCTGATGAACATGAACCTTGACGAGCCGCTCGTAAAGCGCCTCGATTGCCGCGAGCGTCGCGCCGTCGATCGGCGCAAGGGCGCTGGCGGCGGCGTTCGACTGCGCCTGCGCGGCATTGCGGGCTCCGGGGATAACGACGGAAACGGCGTCCTGCGCGAGGATCCAGCGCAAGGCGAATTGCGCCATCGGCACATTGGCGGGCACCAGCGTACGAAGCTCGTCGACCGCCTGCAGCGCCACGTCGAAGGGCACGCCGGCAAAGGTCTCCCCGACGTCGAAGGCTTCGCCGTCACGATTGAAGTTGCGGTGGTCGTCTGGAGCAAAGACCGTATCTTTGCCGATCTTGCCCGAAAGCAAGCCGGACGCCAGCGGCACGCGCACGATGACGCCGACATTCTTTTTTTTCGCCTCGGCGAAGAATAGGTCCTGCGGCCGCTGGCGAAAGATGTTGTAGATGATCTGGACCGTGGCGACGCCCGGATATTCGATAGCCTTCAGGGCCTCTTCGACTTTCTCGACCGAGACGCCGTAATGGCGGATCTTGCCCTTGGTCACCAGCCCATCGAGCGCGCCGAAGACCTCGGGCCGATAGTAGACCTCCGGCGGTGGGCAGTGGAGCTGGACGAGATCAAGCGTTTCGACGCCGAGATTTGCGAGGCTGCGGTCGATGAAGGCCTCGATATTGCCGCCTGTATAGCCCTCCACCACGTGCGGATTAAGCCGGCGTCCCGCCTTCGTGGCGACGAATGGTTTCTCCCCGCCCCGTTCCCGCAGCACCGCGGCGATGATTTTTTCGGAACGCCCGTCGCCATAGACGTCTGCGGTGTCGATGAAGGTGACGCCGCTGTCGAGGGCGGCATTGAGCGCGCGCTTGCCATCCTCCTCGCTGACGTCGCCCCAGGAGCCGCCGATTTGCCAGGCGCCGAAACCGATCTCCGAAATCGTGGCGCCCGTTCGGCCCAAGATCCTTGTTTTCATCGAATGTATCCTCTCCATCTTGCTGCCGGAACTTCAGCTCCGGGTGGTTGGCATAACTATGACGAGAGTGGCGCAGATGAAGGCTCAGTCGCAGAGTGTCACGAGCGCCTTGCCGCGACTGAGATCGCTCACCAGAGCGAGCACGTCGTCTAATGCGTCTTGCCGTATCTCGACCGACAGCACCGCACCGGTGCCGGTGAAACTCTCGGAGGCGATCGACACGCCGCGCGCTGCCAGCCGTGCCTTGATGAGCGCGAGATCGGCGAAGTCGCAGGCGACCTCGGCGCGCTGACGCTCGATCAGCTCGATCTTCTCCGCCGCCCGCAGGCAAAGCGCCGCCGTGCCACCATAGGCACGGACCAGTCCGCCGCTGCCGAGCAGAATGCCGCCGAACCAGCGCGTCACGACGACGGCGACGCGATCCAGCGACTGACCGTCGATCGCCGCAAGGATCGGCTTGCCCGCCGTCCCGCTCGGCTCGCCGTCGTCGCTGAAGCGATAGCTCTGGCCGACGCGCCAGGCCCAGCAATTGTGATTGGCCGCAGTGTCCGAGTGGGCGGCAATGAAGGTCTTGGCCGACGGTTCGTCCTCGATCGGCCCGGCAATCGCGAGGAAGCGGCTCTTCTTGATTTCCTGTGCCGAGGTCTCGATGCGTTCGAGCGTGAACATCCGCTTTGTCCCGATTCTTCCAGCGGTCATAGCGGACGGATGGCGCACCGTCACCGTCAAGGTCACCCCTCCCCAACCCCTCTCCACAAGGGGGAGGGGCTGGGGAGGGGCAAATCGGAGCGTTCAGCCGATCGCCATCAGGCTGGCATTGCCGCCGGCTGCCGCCGTGTTGATCGAGGCGGAAACCTCTTCCACGAGCCAGTTCAGGGAATAGGCGTCCGGGTTGCGGGCGATTTCCTCGCTCGATGCGGCCTGGACGAGCAGGAGCGGGCCGGGCAGGGCGGCGATGGCCTTGTTGACGGCGCGGACGCGCTCGGCGTCACCTTCGACCAGCGCACCGGCGAAGGGGCCGTCGGCGGCCCAGTCCTTTGACCAGGAGACGCGCAGGCCAACCGTTTGCGGCACGTTTTTCAGCGAAGCCTGCAGACCGGAGGCGGCATCGATCGCGACGCTGTTGCCCGTCGCGAGCGCGGCGGCGAGCTGGTGGTATAGCCCGCTCTCCGTCGCCGGCACGAGGAGGATGCGGCCGCGCGCATGGAGGGTATAGAGATTGCGTTCGCCGACCGGGCCGGGCAGTTCCAGGTCGAGGCCAAGGGCCGAGCTGCTGCCGGCGTTGCGGGCCGCTTCGGCCTCCGCGCGCGCGCCTTTGCCGTCGAGCCACTTGGCGAAGTCGAGAAGGACCGGATCCGTGTGCACCGAGCTGTGCTGCGGCGGAACCGGTGGGGTGGTAACCAGGCGGCCGAGATAAAGCGGACCGCCGGCCTTGGGACCGGTACCGGAAAGACCGCGCCCGCCGAAGGGCTGAACGCCCACCACCGCGCCGATGATGTTGCGGTTGATGTAGAGGTTGCCGGCCTTGATACGGCTCGTCACATGCGCGATCGTCTCGTCGAGGCGCGTGTGGAGCCCGAAGGTGAGGCCATAGCCGGTGGCGTTGATGTCGTCCACCAGCCGGTCGAGATCGTCGCGCCGGTAGCGGATGACGTGCAGCACCGGCCCGAAGACCTCGCGTTGAAGATCGGAAAGCTTCTCGAGTTCGATGATCGTCGGCGGCACGAAGGTGCCCACTCCGGTCTCCGAGGCAAGCCCGATCTGCTCGACCTTGCGGCCGAGCCCGCGCATCCGCTCTATGTGCTTCTCGATGTTGTCCTTCGCCTCTGACGTGATGACCGGCCCGACATCCACGGAAAGACGATCGGTGCGGCCGATATGCAATTCGTGCAGCGCGCCCTTCAGCATCGTCAGGATGCGGTCGGCCACATCCTCCTGCAGGCACAGCACACGCAGCGCCGAGCAGCGCTGGCCGGCACTGTCGAAGGCGGATGTGATCACGTCGCCGACCACCTGCTCGGCAAGCGCCGAGGAGTCGACGATCATCGCATTCTGGCCCCCGGTTTCGGCGATCAGCGGGATCGGCCGGCCGGCAGGCGAAAGGCGGTCGGCAAGCTGTGCCTGGATCAGACGCGCGACTTCCGTCGACCCGGTGAACATCACACCTGCAGTCTCGGCTGCGGCGACCAGCGCCGCACCCACGCGTCCCTCGCCCGGAAGAAGCTGCAGCGCGCTTGCCGGGATGCCGGCCTCATGCAGGATGCGCACACCCTCGGCGGCGATCAGCGGCGTCTCTTCCGCGGGTTTGGCGAGCACCGGATTGCCGGCCACGAGCGCGGCGGCGATCTGCCCGGTGAAGATCGCCAGCGGGAAGTTCCACGGGCTGATGCAGACGATCGGCCCGAGCGGCCCGTGGCCGGGGCCGAGCGTGCGCCGCGTCTGTTCGGCATAGTAGCGCAGGAAATCGATCGCCTCGCGCACCTCGGCAATGGCGTTCAGCGCCGATTTGCCTGCCTCGCGGATGATCAGCCCGAGAAGCGTGGGCATGCGGGCCTGCATCAGCTCGGCGGCGCGGTCGAGGCAGGCGGCCCGTTCGGACGGCGGGACGGCCGCCCAATCCGGCGCCGCTTCGGCGGCAAGGCGCACGGCGCGCCGTGCGTCCTCTTCCGAGGTCTCGGTCACCGAGCCTACGACGTCGCGATGATCTCCGGGATTTAGAACCGTGCGCGTCTCGCCGGCAGCGGGACCGGTAGCGAGCCGCGGTACGGCGGTCCACTTCATGGCCGCGCTTTCCCTCAGCGCTTCCGTAAGCGACGCAAGCGTTTCCTCGTTGGAAAGGTCGAGGCCTGCGGAATTGGTCCGCGCATCGCCGAAGAGCTCGGCCGGCAAGGCGATCCTGTCGTGCTTGGCGCCGACGACCGGCATGGCGCGGACGACTTCGACGGGATCGGCGATCAGTTCGTCGATCGAAACCTTCGGGTCGTTGATGCGATGCACGAAGGAGGAGTTGGCGCCGTTTTCGAGCAGGCGCCGGACCAGATAGGCAAGCAGCGTCTCATGGGTGCCGACAGGCGCATAGATGCGGCAGGGACGATCGAGCTTGCCGCGGCCGACGACCTCTTCGTAAAGAGGCTCGCCCATGCCGTGCAGGCACTGGAATTCGTATTTGCCCACCTGAAAGTCCCTGCCTGCCATGTGATAGATGGCGGCGAGCGTCTGGGCATTGTGTGTCGCGAATTGCGGGAAGACCACATCGGTCGCGGCAAGCAGCTTGGCTGCGCAGGCGATATAGGAGACGTCGGTATGGATCTTGCGCGTGAAGACCGGGAAATCCGCGAGCCCGTCGAGCTGCGCCCGCTTGATCTCGGCATCCCAATAGGCGCCCTTCACGAGCCGCACCATGATGCGTCGCCCGGAGCGCCGGGCGAGATCGATGATGAAGTCCAGAACGAAGGGGCAGCGCTTGCCGTAGGCCTGCACGACGAAGCCCATGCCGTTCCAGCCGGAGAGCTCGCCGTCGAGGCAGAGCTCCTCGAGGAGATCGAGCGACAGTTCCAGCCGGTCGGCTTCCTCGGCGTCGATATTGAGGCCGATATCGTAATTCCTGGCGAGGAGAGCGAGCGCCTTGACCTTCGGCAGCAGTTCGCCCATCACGCGCGCGGCCTGCGCGCGGCTATAGCGGGGATGCAGCGCCGAGAGCTTGATCGAGATGCCGGGGCCTTCATAGATGCCGCGGCCGGCGGAGGCTTTGCCGATCGCATGAATGGCGCTCTCGTAATCCCTGTAATACCGTTCCGCGTCGGCGGCCGTGGTCGCGGCCTCGCCGAGCATGTCGTAGGAGTAGCGGAAGCCCTTTTCCTCGAGTTCCTTCGAACGCTTCAGCGCTTCCTGGATCGTCTCGCCGGTAACGAACTGTTCGCCCATCATCCGCATGGCCATGTCGACGCCGCGCCGGATCACCGGCTCGCCGCAACGCGAGATGAGACGTGTGAGCGCCGCCGACAAGCTGCGGTCGTTGACCGTCGAGGTCAGCTTGCCGGTTACGACGAGGCCCCAGGTCGCGGCATTGACGAAGAGCGAACGGCTGCCGCCGAGATGCGATTTCCAGTTGCCGTCGGCGATCTTGTCGCGGATCAGCGCGTCACGCGTCGCCGTGTCGGGAATGCGCAGCAGCGCTTCCGCAAGGCACATGAGTGCCACGCCTTCCTGGCTGGAAAGCGAATATTCCTGCACCAGGCCTTCGACGCCGGAGCCGCTGTGCTTGCCGCGCAGCGCCTCGATCAGCTTGCGGGCTGTTCGTGCGGCCGCGTCGCGCGTTTCCTTCGGCTGCGTGGCCGCTTCGAGAAGCGGCGGCAGGCATTCCGTTTCCGGGCGGCGGTACGCGGCCGTGATCGCCTGGCGCAGTGCGCTCTGTGGCCGGACCGGCGGTGCGAAGTCGGCGAACGGCGCCGGGGCGACCTCGACGGGGGTTTTTTGAAGCGGGCTCGGGCTCATTGAACGCTGTCCTCCACGGAACGGTAGCGGGCGCTATCGACGCCCTGATGTCGTGGCAGAAAATACGCGTGCCATCGCCGAACATCCATCCGGCAAATTAGCATTATGGCCGAATGTTTCTCCACGACAGGCAAGACAAAGGGAGAACTATACGGAGTGCAGGCGAATGTTCCGGACGAAAGTCAGCATGCAGCCCCGAAAAGTTGCTCCCGCGCCATCAGGCACTCGTCATCCCCCGGCATGCAGGTGCGACAGACGATGGGGCGTATATCGTAGACCTTGCAGGCGACGGAACGGCCGAGCTTGCCCTCGAGCGCCGTGCAGCGGCCGCTCTCGCAACGCATGCCGCCGAGATCCGCAGCCACATAGTCTGCTGGTATGCGCTCGAGCTCTTCCTCCGTCTCGAGCGAAAAACGCGGCCAGTCGGCCGAATAGGCGCAGCAGGCGCCGCAGCTCTGGCAGTCGAAATTCTGATTGGCGGGAACGGACTGGCTCATGGCATGAGCCTATCACGAAGCGGGTGGCGCCGGAATGCCTGCCGCTCGCGCCGGAAGGTCACGTCCCCACCGCGTCGCGTCTAGCTATCTCGTAGTCTTCCGTATGCACGAGCACGCCGTCGCCGGTCACCAGCGCTATGCCGTAGGCCGCCGGCTCGTCCACCGAAAGAGATGCGTCCGCCGTGTCGAAGGGCATCGGCTGCTGGTGCACGGGGCTTTTGAAGATCGAGAAGGGAATGCCGCGACTGGAGCCGCTGATGGTGCGGTGAACATGACCGGCGAAGATATGACGAACATTGCCGTGCCGCTTCACCAGGGCGTAGAAGTCGTCTTCGTTGATGAGGCGGATCATGTCCATACCGGCAAAGCCGCTGACATGCGGCGGGTGGTGCATGAAGACGAGCGCCGGCCGGCCGCCGGCCTCTTCGAGTTGCCGGCCGAGCCAGGCAAGCCGCCTGTCGCATAGGTGACCGGCGTGGCTCACCGGATAGTCGTAGGGCGGTGCAAACAGCGTATCGAGCAGGATCGCGCGGCAATCGGGGAAATCGAGCACCTGCTGGACGAAGCCGTTCGCGTCGACCGCCGTTTCGGCGAAGACGTCGAGAAACACTTCGCGCCGGTCGTGATTGCCGATCATGAGTGCCGCCGGTGGGGTGAGTTCGCCGAGAAGGGCCTTCAGCCGCTCGTAGGAAGCGCGGTCCGCCCGATGCGTCAGATCGCCGGCGAAGATCACCCGGTCGGCATCCGCATGATAGCGGTTGACGTGGGCGATGCCGTTTGCGAGCCGCCGATACGGGTCCAGCCCGATGATCGTCTCGCCTTCGGGCACCATGTGGAGATCGGAGAAAATGATGAGCTTCGTCATGTGCGTCCCGCGTTGATGTCTCACGGGTCACGCTCCTGCGCCTGCTCGCAGGCGTCAAGCGGCATTTTCGGGCGGGTCGGACCTATGCGGAAGACCGGACTGCCGCCCCCATCACTGCAACCGCTCCGCGGTTGCCTGCGCGAAGCGCCGGACGGTCAGCAAATCGCCGGAGGATTTACCGGCCATGCCGCGCTGGGCGAGGAGATCGGCATAGCTGGCCATTGCCAGAGCGTGGCCATTCTCGGCGGCTTCGGCGAGGATTCGTGCCGACTGCAGCTTCTGTCCAGCCCTGTCGAGAACGCGTGCGAGCTGGAACTGCGTCCGGGCGCCGCCGTTCTGATTATAGGCCTCGCGGCAGGCGGAAAGCGCCACTCCGATGCGGATGTTCTGCGTCGCAACGGCCGGGAAAGCCCTGTTGCGTTCGAGATCGAATTCGCTACCGGCCTCGCGGTCGCATTGCTCGGCGGCGGTGAGATCGCTTGCACGCGCCGCGGAAGGCATGGTCGCGAAGAGGGGCAGGAGCACGGCCGTCGCGAGCAGATGATGCAGGCCGGTACGAAGGCTCGATTCAACGTATTTCGTCATGGTGCGCTCCCTCTTGCCCCCACATTCTAGGGTCGCTCCGACCCGGTATCTGTTCCGCGGGAAACAGCGGCGAAGGCGATGAAACGGTGAGTTCAGGCAGACCCCAAGATGCGTCTTGCATCGGGGACGCCTCGGTCTATCCTCGTGAGGAGCCGGAGGCCGAACAGGGAGCGCTGCGAAACCCAGCGGAGAAGCCGATGCGGCAGTTCGAGGTGAGGAGACGGATCTTTCTTGGCGGGGTGTTGCTTGCCGCCGTATCGGGCGGCCGTTCGACGGCAGCAGCTCCGGTCGTGGGCAAGGCCGCAAAGATCCGCGGCAACGTCCGCCGTCGGCAGGGCGGGGACGAGGAACGGCTGGCGATCGGCGGTGCGGTTCTCGACAAGGATTATGTCCTGACGAGCAGCAACAGCTTCGCCGATCTCGCCCTCAGCGAAACGCGTATCCTGCTGGGGCCGCAAACGGAACTGCTGATCGACAGCTACATCGCCGGCCAGGGCGGAACCCTGGAGCTGGGACTGGGCCGGATGGTCTTCGACCGGCCCGAAGGCTTGCCCAAGACGGACGTCGCGGTGCGCACCGCCTTCGGCATGATCGGCGTTCGCGGAACGAAATTCTTCTGCGGCCCGAGCCGAGCGGCTTTCGCGGTCTTCGTTGAACATGGCGTGGTGTCCGTTCAGGGCGGCGGCGTTACACGGACAGTTGCGGCCGGCCAGGGCGTCGATATCAGCCGCCCGGGCGCCGCTCCCAGCGAACCGACGCGCTGGGGAGAGGTGCGGATTCGTCAGGCCTATGCGAGCGTCGGGTTGAGGTAGCGGCGATGGCCGGCATCCCGCGCTGCGGTGGCTGTCCTCTCATTCCGCTCGAAGGTGCTTGTTCAGCCCATCGCTCGCTACCGTAAATAGCTCCATCGATCCGAAGCCTCTGATATCGTGGCGTCCAAGGGATCTGAGCGCCGCATTCGACTGCGCAGCCGCCGCCGGGCCGATGCAGATGGCGGTGCCGAGAAACTTGTTCGCCTCCTGAAGGCGAGCGGCGAGGTTCACCGCATCGCCATGGGCGGTGTAGTCGAGCTTCCCTCCGGCGCCCACCTCTCCCAGTACCGCCGGCCCGGTTTCGATGCCGATGCGCGTCCTGCCGAAACCGTGTTCGGCAAATTGCGCACGTCTGCGCATCTCCTCGGTCAGGACATGGATCGCCACGGCGCAGCCGATCGCCTTGTTTACATGGTCGGGCAGGTCCTCTGGCGCGTTGAAGAGAGCGTGGACGGCATCCCCGACCACCTTGTCGACCATGCCGCCATGTCCGGCGACGAGCGCGTTCACCTCGGCGAAATAGACGTCGAGCAGGGCCACGAGTTCGCGGGGGCCAAGCTTTTGCGAAAGTGTCGAGAAACCCTCGATATCGGTGAAGAGCGCCGTCACCGGGCGTTCCTCACCGGCCATGCGCCCGCGGTCGGGCTCGTCTATGTAACGCGCCACCACGGATTGCGGCAAATATTGCGAGAATTTCCGCCGGGCGATCGCCTCTGCGCGCCGCGTGCGCGCGAACTGCAATGCGCTGGTGACGACGAGCACCGCAACCAGTGCCAATGATGTGCCGACCGCGTCGAAGAGCCAACCTGTGGAGGCATAGATCGCACCGGCAAAGGCGATGATGGCGAGCACCGTCGCAGCGCCCAGCATAAGGGATGCCATCGGGCGAAGCCTGGTTGCCGTATATGCTGCAGCGACTCCCGCTGCGAAGGCGAAGACCGCCTCGATCAATGGCAGATTGCTGCCACGGTAGGGCACGAACCCCGTCATGATCGCATTGGCGATATCGGCGTGGATCTGAACCGACGGCTGGAGCGGCATGGAGGCGGTGGGCCGAAGGCCGCCAAGGCTCGGCATGCTGCTGCCGATCAAGACGAGCCTTCCCGCCAAACGACTTTTCTCCAAGCGACCGGCGAGGACTTCGGCCGCAGAGATCGTGCGGGCGGCGATCGCCTCCTCGGAACTTGCGGGGAAGCGCAGGTTGCCGTTCTCGTCGAGGGGGATGATCGCGTGATCAAGCCTCAGCCAGGCGGGTTCTCCGCCGAGAACGGGCGTGCTGCTGTCGGCGGCGAGCCGCCCCGCTTCGATGCCGAGTGCCGGGTAGGCATCGTTGCCAAGTATGGCGAAAGCCTGAACGCGCCGGACTCGCGCGTCTTCGTCGCCGACGAGAAAAGCCGCCGTCGCAGCCTTCGCCCGGTCCATGAAGGCCGGGCAAGAGGTCTCTGCCCCTTCGATAAACCACTGCGCGGGGACGGCCAGCTGGCGCCGGAGGGCCAGAGGCGGCACGGGGCGCGGCCGTTCGAGAACGCGGTCGGCCGCCAGGAAGCCGAGGGCCGCGGGTGCCCTGCCGATCGCCGCGGCGAGCGCGGCGTTTGCGGGCGAAGCCGGGTCGCAGGCGGAACTGAAAACGAAATCGACGGCGATCGTCTTCGGCCCGGCCGCGGCCAGGCGTGTAATCAGATCGGCGGTTGCGGCCCTGTCCCAGTTGCCGCCACGCGCTTCATAGGCCTTGCGGTCGACGTCGACGACGATGATGTCGGGCGACCTCGGCGAGGGGACCCATTGGGTGAGATTATCGAAAAAGAGCTCACGCTGGGTGTTGAGGATGGTTCCGGCAGAGAGATAGAGCAGCAGCGCCACGGCGAGGCTGGCGATGATCCCTCCGGAAAGCGGGGTTATGCGGTGATGCATCCTCGGCCTTACGCTCAACCGCTCCAAGTTTTTGAAACCGCCCGCTTTCAGGCGAGCGGCGTCAATCCTCCTCCGGATCGGCGATGCTCAGCAGGCGGCCAACATTGCAGCAGATGATGCCGTCCGCGCGCTTGATCGCGCCGCTCTCCTCCAGCGACAGGATCGCGCGGTTCACCTTCGGCCGGCTCGCTCCGAGAATCGAGGCGATGTCCGTCTGGCTGAGCGTCAGCCGGAGATTGGCGCTTTGCGGCATCTCGCTGCCGTGGATCTGGCGGAGCGTCGCCAGGAAGAAGCGGGCGACGCGGGCGTTAAGATCGTAGAGCGCGATGGTTTCCAGCCGGTCCGTCGTGTCGCGCAATTGCGCGCAGAGGAAGCGGATCACCGCCTCGGCGGTCCTCGGCCTCTGCGTGATGAGGGCGAGGAAATCCTTCTTGCCGATCACATAGCCTTCGGCGTTGGTGACGGCCGTCGCATCCGCCGATCGCGGCTGTCCGTCGAGCAGCGCCATTTCGCCGAACAGCGCTCCTGCCTCGTGCTGCCGCAACATGAGTTCGCGGCCTTGCGGCGTGAACAGCGAAAGCTTGATGCGCCCGGAAACCACCACGATCATGTAGTCGCCTTGGTCGCCGCGTTGGAAAATGACCGTGCCCGCGGACCATTTGCGATAGCTGGCGATGCCCGAGAGCTCGCACAGGGTTTCGCTGTCGAATTCTTCGAATATAGGGAAGGACCGCCAGAAGGCGGAACTCCGGATGACTTCAGCCATTGCGGTTACCCCTGCGTTCCCCTTTACGCGTCGGGGAGTTTTGACTCTGTTGCCTCATCTTGCAACAGAAAAGCGCTTGATCGGCCGACCGAAGCCAAAGCGGTAAGGCATCAGTTGACGACGAATCGATTCCGTCTCTAGATTGTGAACGATCTGTCGCCGGGTGGGCGGCTAGAGGATTTCGAAAATCTTGTTATCTCTGCTGCCAACACGTTTTCCAACAGGAGCCTTGCGCATGTCCCAGAATGTCATCGTGCTCATCGGGCGCATTCTTCTCTCGATCATCTTCATCACCTCCGGCTTCGGCAAGCTCACCGACCCGTCGGCGACGGCCGGCATGATCAGCGGTGCCGGTTGGCCAGCCGCAACGGCGCTCGCCTATCTCGCCGGTCTCTTCGAACTCGTTGCCGGTCTTGCGATCCTCGTCGGCTTTCAGACCCGCATCGCATCCTATCTGCTTGCCGCCTTCTGCGTGGTCACCGCCTTCGTCTTCCATAGCGGCGCAATCAACGTCCCTGATTTCCCGCCGGCTGCAAACGGGCTGCTGACGGTCTTCAACCAGATCATGATGATGAAGAACATCACGATCGCCGGCGCCTTCCTGGTGCTGGCAGGCTTTGGCCCGGGCGCGCTCTCGCTCGATGCCCGCACCGGAAACACGGTCGCCGCTTAACGCAGGCACCCCTGATCGAGAAGAACCCGCCGGCTCCCCGGCGGGTTCATTGTTTAGGCGTCACGTTCTCAAGGATAGATGACGCCCTTGCGCAGGATGACGTTGCCGTAGAGCCGCGGTTCGCTGGTCTGCACCACCGCATGGGCAGCCTTCACCCGCTGATAGAAATCGGCTCCGAGCAAAGGGACGACCGGCTGTGTCGGCTCATGTTTCCGACAGCAGGCGATGATGTCCCGATGCACCGGGTCGAGCGCATCGCGGTCCTGTTTCACGGTTGCCCGAAAGATCGCCTCCGGCACGAAATCGTCGATCGGCAGGATGCTCAAGACAGCGTCGAGCACGGGGACAAGCGGGTGCCCGTCCAGCCGGATGAGCCGGCGCGCGTGCTCCAGCCCGGGATAATTTCCGTCGACGAGTGCAATCTCGTCGCCGTGCCCCATCGCTCTCAATGTGGAGAGAAGCTCCGGGCTCAGAATGGGGCTTATTCCTTTCAGCAACGGTCAAAGCTCCTTGAAGAGGACATTGGTGTCCAGAAGATAGCGGGAGAAGAGCGGCAGGCTTGCGCCGCCGATCGCGCGGGCGTGGCTGCCGACGGTGCCTTCGACGAGGTCCGGAACCGTGACGCCCTGCAGGTCGAGCGTCTGGAGGGCCTTGCGTGTCGCTGCAAGAAGGCGCGCCCGCACCCAGGGCGGGAAGCCGCCGTCGATCACGGCCGCCGAAAAATCGACGACGGAAACCGCGGAGACGACGGCTTGCGCAAGCGCCGCCGCCGCATCCTGGATCCATATTTCGAGCGGCTCGCCGAAATCGATCCAGTCGTCGGCCGAGTACCAGAGCGGCTCCGGGTCGATGCCGCGTTCGCGTAGCAGCTTTTCCAGGACGAAGACCGAGGCGATTTTCAGCAACTGCGTCGACTTGCCGTCCTTGCCGGCGACAGGCAGCGGGCCGACCGCGCCGGCGGTGCCGGTTCGGCCGGAAAAGAGGGCCGAGTTGATCACGACGCCGCCGCCGATAAAGGAGCCGATATAGAAATAGACGAAATCGGGGTAACTGGCGCCGACACCGAAGGCGAGTTCGGCACCGCAGGCGCTGGTTCCGTCGTTCTGAAGGAACACCGGATGCCGGATGCGCGAGGCGACCGCCGCCTGCAGGTCGAAATCACGCCACCGGTCCATCTCTTCGCGCGGCGCGCCGACCTCCTCCGACCAGTTCCACAACTCGAACGGCGTAGCGATGCCGACGCCGGCGATGCGGCCGCGCTCGCCGGTGTCGAGCTGTCCCTCGAGCTTGCCGATACCCCCGACGATGAAGCTGACGATCTCCTCGGGGAGCGGATAGGTATGGATCTGATGGAGGTGCAGCCGAATGGTGCCGAGGAAATCCATCAGCACCAGATCGGCGCTGCGCCGGCCGATCTTCACGCCGAAGGAATAGACCGCATCGGGATTGAGCCGCATGGGGATTGAGGGCTGTCCGACGCGGCCGCGCACCGGCGCGCCGCGGACGAGCAGCCCGTCGGCTTCGAGCGACCGCATGATGACGGAGGCGGTCTGTGCCGAAAGACCGGAGCGGCGCGCGATCTCGGCCTTGGACAAGCTGCCGTGACGGCGCACCAGCGACATGACCAGCCGTTCGTTATAGGCGCGCACGCGCGTTTGATTGGCCCCGCCGCTCGGGTCGACCACATCCGGCTGGGGCGGCCCCGTATAGGGGCCATCTGTCAGTGACATGCCACCGTTTCCTCCCATTGGTACCGTACGGTTCCTCCCCGATCCGGGTACGGCCATGCAGTACCTAAAGCTTTACCGCGACCGCACCCTGATCGCGGCACCCTGACGCCGCTCGGTTCGCGTGGGCCCTGTCCGCATTCGGCCCGCGATTGTCAATGCCCGATCCTCCCGATTGGGCGGAAGCGACATTACGCGCAGAATGCCACAACGAGATAATAATTCAATTTGATTTATTTATTGACAGGCTGGATTTTTGATGCTTGATTGACCGTCGGAAGCGCCGTCTGCAGCCGAGGAGAATGCTGCAGCGGGTCCTGAAAGCCGGCGCGCCGGCATTTTTCATCCTTGGGAGGATTTAATGAAGAAGACAGTTCTTTCTGCCGCATTCGGCGCGCTCGCCATGGGCGTTGCTTTCGCATCGCCCTCGCAGGCAGCCGACGTGTCGGCATGCCTCATCACCAAAACCGACACCAATCCTTTCTTCGTGAAGATGAAGGAGGGCGCGGCCGCCAAGGCCAAGGAACTGGGCGTCACCCTCAAGTCCTATGCCGGCAAGATCGACGGTGATTCCGAAAGCCAGGTCGCTGCGATCGAGACCTGCATTGCCGATGGCGCCAAGGGTATCCTGATTGCCGCCTCCGATACCCAGGGTATCGTGCCCCAGGTCCAGAAGGCGCGGGATGCGGGTCTTCTGGTCATCGCGCTCGACACGCCGCTCGAACCCCTCAATGCCGCCGACGCCACTTTTGCGACGGACAACCTGCTCGCCGGCAAACTCATCGGCCAGTGGGCGGCTGCAACGCTCGGCGATGCCGCCAAGGAAGCCAAGGTGGCCTTCCTCGACCTGACGCCGTCGCAGCCCTCCGTCGACGTGTTGCGCGACCAGGGCTTCATGATCGGTTTCGGCATCGACCCCAAGGACCCGAACAAGATCGGCGACGAGGATGATCCGCGCATCGTCGGCCACGACATCACCAACGGCAACGAAGAGGGTGGCCGGACCGCGATGGAGAACCTCCTCCAGAAGGATCCGACCATCAACGTCGTCCACACGATCAACGAGCCGGCCGCCGCCGGCGCCTATGAGGCGCTGAAGTCCGTCGGCCGCGAGAAGGACGTGCTGATCGTTTCCGTCGACGGCGGCTGCCCGGGCGTCAAGAATGTCGCCGAGGGCGTGATCGGCGCGACGTCGCAGCAGTATCCGCTGATGATGGCGGCGCTCGGCATCGAGGCCATCAAGAAGTTCGCCGATACGGGCGAGAAGCCTACGCCGACCGAAGGCAAGGACTTCGTCGACACCGGCGTCGCGCTTGTCACCGACAAGCCGGTATCCGGCGTCGAGTCGATCGATACCAAGATCGGAGTGGAGAAGTGCTGGGGCTGATCGGCCACGCGCACAGGCGTGAGGGGAAGGGCGGCCCCGGCCGCCCTTTCCGCAAGTGCCGAGGTCTTTGACAAGGCATCGAAAACCTGCGCAATTTTCAGGGCGGGGCGAGGAAAGCGCGAGATGCTTCTTGCCCGCGTTCCGCTCTGGCTTCTCAGAACCGATCGCGGCGCAAGCGGGATTGTCGTCGAGCGTTCTGAGGCTCGCCGCTTCGACCGGTGGGCCGCGCATCCTGCAGCAATGCACCCCCTCTTGAGCGGGGTTCACGGGAGGAGTCCCCATGGGCGAAACAAACACGGCCGCACAGCCATCCCAGGAATTCGAAAAGGTCCTGGCCGACAGTTCGACGGACGTAGCGTCTTTCGACGCGCATGATAAGACGCTGCTTCAGAAGCTGCAGCACTTCCTGCATTCGAGCCCGGCCGCGGTGCCGCTGATCGTGCTGGTTCTGTCGCTGATCGCCTTCGGGGTCATTCTCGGCGGCAAGTTCTTTTCCGCCTTCACCATGACGCTGATCCTGCAGCAGGTGGCAATCGTCGGTATCGTCGGTGCCGCTCAGACGCTCGTGATCCTGACCGCCGGTATCGATCTTTCGGTCGGCGCCATCATGGTGCTCTCATCCGTCATCATGGGGCAGTTCACCTTCCGCTACGGCTTCCCGCCGGTGCTCTCCGTCATCTGCGGTCTTGGGGTGGGGGCGCTCTGCGGCTACATCAACGGAACGCTCGTCGCGCGGATGAAGCTGCCGCCCTTTATCGTCACGCTCGGCATGTGGCAGATCGTGCTCGCCTCCAACTTCCTCTATTCCGCCAACGAGACGATCCGGGCTCAGGACATTTCCGCGAATGCCCCGATCCTGCAGTTCTTCGGCCAGAACTTCCGCGTCGGCAATGCCGTCTTCACCTATGGCGTCGTGGTGATGGTGCTCCTCGTCTGCCTTCTTTGGTACGTCCTGAACCGCACGGCCTGGGGGCGCTATGTCTATGCCGTGGGCGATGACCCCGAGGCTGCAAAGCTCGCCGGCGTCAACGTCACGCGCATGCTCATCTCCATCTATACGCTCTCCGGTCTCATCTGCGCCCTTGCCGGCTGGACCCTCATCGGCCGCATCGGCTCCGTCTCCCCGACAGCGGGGCAGTTTGCGAATATCGAATCGATCACCGCCGTGGTGATCGGCGGCATCTCGCTCTTCGGCGGCCGCGGCTCCATCATGGGCATGCTCTTCGGCGCGCTGATCGTCGGCGTCTTCTCGCTCGGCCTGCGCCTCATGGGCACCGACCCGCAATGGACCTATCTCCTGATCGGCTTGCTGATCATCATCGCCGTTGCAATCGACCAGTGGATCAGAAAGGTAGCAGCCTGATGGCACAGGAACCCATTCTCACCGCCCGTGGCCTCGTCAAGCGCTATGGCCGCGTGACTGCCCTCGATCGCGCCGACTTCGACCTCTATCCCGGTGAAATCCTGGCCGTTATCGGCGACAACGGCGCCGGCAAGTCCTCGATGATCAAGGCGATATCGGGCGCCGTCACGCCGGACGAGGGCGAGATCCGGCTGGAGGGCAGGCCCATCCAGTTCCGCTCGCCGATGGAGGCGAGGCAAGCCGGCATCGAAACGGTCTATCAGAACCTCGCCCTGTCGCCGGCATTGTCGATCGCCGACAACATGTTCCTCGGCCGGGAAATCCGCAAGCCGGGAATCATGGGCAAGTGGTTCCGCTCGCTCGACCGGGCTGCCATGGAAAAGCAGGCGCGGGCGAAGCTCTCCGAGCTCGGTCTGATGACCATCCAGAACATCAACCAGGCGGTCGAGACGCTCTCGGGCGGACAACGCCAGGGCGTCGCGGTGGCACGCGCCGCCGCCTTCGGTTCCAAGGTCGTCATCATGGACGAGCCGACTGCGGCGCTCGGGGTGAAGGAGAGCCGCCGCGTGCTGGAGCTGATCCTCGACGTGCGTCGCCGCGGTCTGCCGATCGTGCTGATCTCGCACAACATGCCGCATGTCTTCGAAGTCGCGGACCGGATCCATATCCATCGTCTCGGCCGCCGCCTCTGCGTCATCAATCCCAAGGATTACACCATGTCCGATGCGGTGGCCTTCATGACCGGCGCGAAGGAGCCGCCGCGCGAGGCGATTGCGGCATGAGCGTCAAATCCCTTGCGGATGAAATCCTGAAGCGGGCGGTCGTTTCCGGCCGCTTCATCGTTGCCATCGCCGGTCCGCCCGGCGCCGGCAAGTCTACGCTTTCCGAAACGCTGGCGGAGGCGATCACGCAGGCGGGCGAAAAGGCGGCGGTGTTGCCCATGGACGGGTTTCACATGGACAATGCCGTTCTCGAAGAAAAAGGGCTGCTTGCCCGCAAGGGGGCACCCGAGACCTTCGACGTCCGATCCTTTCTCGCAACGCTTGCTGCCGTGCGCGCCGATGACGGCGAGGTTCTCGTTCCGGTCTTCGACCGCTCCCGGGAACTGGCGATCGCCTCGGCGAGGATCATCGCGCCCGAGACGCGTATCGTGCTTGCCGAGGGCAACTACCTGCTGCTGGAGGAAGCGCCCTGGAACGGCCTCGACAGCGCCTTCGACTATTCGATCTTCATAGATCCGGGTCTGGAGGTGATCGAGCGTCGGCTCCTGCAGCGCTGGTACGATCACGGCTATGACGAAGACGCGGCGCGCAGCAAGGCCTATGGCAACGACCTGCCCAATGCCCGCCGGGTCCTCGACAGCCGCAGGCCGGCGGATGTCGTGATCAGGGACTTTTAGAGTGCTCGCCATTCGTCCCGCAGTTTCCGGCCGCGGACTGCGGTGACCTTTCGAATCGCCATTGTCTTCGGCGGCGCAATGGTGTTATCGAGGCGCGGTTTCACCACATGAGTTGCCGCCCTTCGAGCGCACCGGTACGCCTGATGCCGGCCGCGCGGATCGGGCGCGAGCATCGGGAGAACGCTGATATGCAAGACCTCGTTATACGCCGCCCTGATGATTGGCATCTTCACCTGCGCGACGGCGGCATGCTGCGCGGCGTGATCGCCGATACGAGCCGCCATTTCGCGCGTGCCATCATCATGCCCAATCTGGTGCCGCCGGTGGTGACCTCGGCCGATGCGGCCGCCTATCGCGAGCGCATCCTCGCCGCCATCCCCGCAGGGGACCGGTTCGAACCGCTGATGACGCTTTATCTTACCGAGGGCACCGATCCGGGCGATGTGGAAGCCGGGTTCAGGAGCGGCCTCGTCAAGGCGGTCAAGCTCTATCCGGCCGGCGCCACCACCAATTCGTCGAGCGGGGTCCGCGATATCGACAAGGCCATGCCGGTGCTGGAGCGCATGGCCGAGATCGGCCTGCCGCTCTGCGTCCATGGTGAGGTGACGACGGCCGAGGTCGACATTTTCGACCGTGAGGCAGTCTTCATCGAAACCGTTCTCGACCCGCTCCGCCGGCGACTGCCCGATCTCAGGATCACCATGGAGCATGTGACGACGAAGGACGGGGTCGATTATATCCGGGAGCACGCGGCCAATCTTGCCGGCTCCATCACCACCCATCACCTGATCATCAACCGCAACGCCATCCTCGTCGGCGGCATCAAGCCGCATTACTACTGTCTGCCGGTAGCGAAGCGCGAGGCGCATCGGCTGGCGCTTCGCCAGGCCGCGATCTCGGGCGACGTCCGCTTCTTCCTCGGAACGGACTCCGCCCCGCATGTCGACCCGCTCAAGGAATGCGCCTGCGGCTGTGCCGGCATCTACACATCGATCAACACCTTGAGCTGCCTCGCTCACGTCTTCGAGGAAGAGGGCGCGCTCGACCGGCTGGAAGCCTTCACCTCGCTGAACGGGCCAGCCTGGTATGGCCTGCCGGCAAACGAGGAAACGATCACGCTGCACAAGCAGGAGGAGCCCGTCCGCTATCCCGCCAAGATCGAAACCGAGGCCGGCCCGGTCACGGTCTTCGACCCGATGTTTCCGCTTCATTGGGCCGTCGTCCAGCCCTGATTGCAGAAGGAGAATCCATGTTTTCGAATGCGTTCACCGATAAGGCGGTGATGGCCGAGCTGGTCGCGAAGATGCTCTGGGAAATCAAGGCGGTGCATTTTCGCGCCGACGAGCCCTACAAGCTCTCTTCCGGCATGGCGAGCCCGGTCTATATCGACTGCCGCAAGCTGATCTCCTATCCGCGAATCCGTTCCGCGGTGATGGATTTCGCCGCTGCGACGATCCTGCGCGAAGCCGGCTTCGAGCGGTTCGACGTGGTGGCCGGCGGCGAGACTGCCGGCATTCCCTTCGCAGCCATGCTTGCCGAGCGTCTCGGCCTGCCGATGATCTACGTGCGCAAGGCGCCGAAGGGACATGGCCGCAACGCCCAGATCGAAGGCCATATGCCGGAGGGCGCGCGCGTCCTGGTCATCGAGGATCTGACGACCGCCGGCGGCTCGATGTTCAAGTTCATCGACGCGATCCGCGCGGCCGGCGGCGTCGTCGAGCACGGCATCGCGCTTTTCTACTACGACATCTTTCCGGAAGCCCGCGGCGACATGAAGTCGAAGGGCGTCGACCTGCACTACATCGCCACCTGGCGCAACGTGCTTGCCGTCGCGCGCGAACTGGCGCTGTTCGACGATAAGACGCTGAACGAGGTCGAAGCCTTCCTCAACGCTCCGCTCGGCTGGTCGGGCCGTAACGGGGGCGTCAGCGCGCTCGCGGTCCAGTAGCGAAGGGCTTGGCGCGATTGCCGGATCGATGAATATGTGTGGGGAGGAATGGATATGATCGTTTGCTGCGGAGAGGCCCTGATCGACATGCTGCCGCGGGAGACGGCGGCGGGCGAGAGCGCCTTTGCTCCCTATGCGGGCGGCGCGATCTTCAACACGGCCGTCGCGCTCGGCCGGCTCGGCGTCCCCACGGGCTTCTTCACCGGCCTCTCGGACGATATGTTCGGCGACATCCTGCGCGCGACGCTCGAGGCCGCGAATGTCGATTTCGCTCCCTGCGCCACGCTGCCGCTGCACACGACGCTCGCCTTCGTGAAGCTCGTCGACGGGCATGCGAGCTACGCCTTCTTCGACGAAAACACGGCCGGGAGGATGATCACCACGGAGCACCTTCCGGCGCTCGGAGATTTCTGCGAGGCGCTGCATTTCGGTGCGATCAGCCTCATTCCCGAGCCCTGCGGCTCCACTTACGAGGCGCTGATGGCGCGGGAGCACGAAAAACGGGTGATCTCCTTCGATCCGAATATCCGCCCCGGCTTCATCAAAGACCGGGGGGCGCATGTCGGACGCATGAAGCGAATGGCCGCCATGTCCGATATCGTCAAGTTCTCCGACGAGGACCTCGCCTGGTTCGGCATGGAGGGCAGCCACGACACGCTCGCAGCCGAATGGCTGAAACGCGGCCCGAAGCTGGTGCTGATCACCCGCGGCGCGGACGGCGCGGTCGGTTATACGGACGGCCACAAGGTCGAGGTCGCGAGCGAACGGGTCGAGGTCGTCGATACGGTCGGCGCGGGCGACACTTTCGATGCCGGTGTACTGGCCGCGTTGAAGTTCAGCGGCCTCCTGACCAAGGAGAAGGTGGCAAGCCTGACCGACGAGGCCATCCGTCAGGCCCTGACGCTCGGAGCGAAGGCGGCGGCCGTCACTGTTTCGCGCGCAGGCGCCAACCCACCCTGGCGGCACGAACTCGGGCTGTGAGGTCGGTGCCGGCCACGCCGGGTCTCGGCGGGTCCAAGCTGCACGCGCAGCCGTCTATGCCCGCTCCGGCTTTCTCCATCTCCCCCGCAAGGGGGGGAGAATCTGCGCGGCTGACCGATCACTCCGATCGGTCGTCGATCAGCGTGCCGCCTTCAACAGCGCAGCAACGAGTCCGGCGGTCGAGGAATCGTGTCCCTCGGTGCTTTCCTTGCCTTCGATGACGGGCAGCAGGCCGGTCGCCAGTTCCTTGCCGAGCTCGACGCCCCACTGGTCGAAGGAATTGATATTGAAGAGCGCGCCTTCGACAAAAACGCGATGTTCGTAAAGCGCGATCAGACGGCCGAGCGCGAAGGGGTCGAGCTGATCGTAGACGATGGTCAGCGACGGCCGGTTTCCGGTGAAGACGCGGTGGGGTGCGATTTTGTCGGCCTTTGCCTCGTCCATTCCCTTGGAGGTCAGCTGCGCCTTGGCTTCCGCCAGCGTACGCCCCTTCATGAGGGCTTCCGACTGCGCCAGGCAGTTCGCCATCAGGAGCTGGTGCTGGTGGCGCAGGTCCCTTTCGTGGCCGTTCGCCGCGATCATGAACTCGGCGGGAATGATATCGGTTCCCTGGTGGATGAGCTGATAGAAGGCATGCTGGCCATTGGTGCCGGGCTCGCCCCAGACCACGGGACCGGTCGCGAATTCGACCGGCTGGCTGTCGAGCGTCACGCCCTTGCCGTTCGATTCCATGTCGAGCTGCTGCAGATAGGCCGGGAAGCGCGTCAGCCGCTGGTCGTAGGGCAGGATCGCCCGCGACGGATAGCCGAGAACGTTGCGATGATAGAAGCCGATGAGCCCGAGGAGCATGGGGACATTCCGGCGAAGCGGCGCGCTGCGGAAATGCTCGTCCATGGCGTGGCCGCCATCGAGGAAGCGGTCGAAATTCTCCTTGCCGATCGCGATCATCAGCGGCAGGCCGATCGCAGACCAGATGGAATAGCGCCCGCCGACCCAGTCCCAAAAGCCGAAGACGCGGGCGGCATCGATGCCGAAGGCGCCGACCTTATCCAGGGCGGTGGAGACGGCCGCGAAGTGATGACCCACCGCCGTCTCGCCGAGCTTGCCGGCGATGAAGGCGCGGGCAGTCGCCGCATTGGTCATCGTCTCGATCGTGGTGAAAGTCTTGGAGGCGACGATGAAGAGAGAGGTCTCGGGATCGAGGAGCTTCAGCGTATCTGCGATGTGGGCGCCGTCGACGTTGGAAACGAAGTGCAGCCGCGGACCGTCATGGAAGGGGGCAAGCGCCAGCGTCGCCATGACGGGGCCGAGGTCGGAGCCCCCGATGCCTATATTGACGACGTCGGTGATTTTCTTGCCTGTGGCTCCTTTCAGGGCACCGGAGCGGACGTCGTCAGCGAACTTGCCCATGGCCTCCAGCACGGCATTGACGTCCGGCATGACGTCCTTGCCACCCACGAGAACCGGCCGGTTCGACCTGTTCCTGAGCGCCGTGTGCAGAACCGCGCGCTCCTCGGTGATGTTGATGATATCGCCCCGGAACATCGCATCGCGCTTTTCCTCGACCTTCGCCGCCTTGGCGAGCGCTTCGAGGCCGTCGATCACCCGGTCGTTCACGGCGCATTTGGAATAGTCGAAGAGGAGGTCGTCGAACGCCGTGCTGAAGCGCGAGAAGCGGTTCGGATCGGCCGCGAAGGCGGCACGGATATCGGTCGCATCGGTTTCGCGTGCAGTGGCTTTCAGGTTTTCGACAAGCGCTTTCATCGCAGGGCTCCTTGCATCGCAACTGGGGGCATGGGAATGCTGGCATTGGAATTTGGCTGCGATAGCTAGTCGGTTTAACCGCGGCAAATCAAGGGCAGGTGTGCGCTGCAGCGAAAAAAGGTGGCCGCATCGCTCCATCGGCAGGGCGGCGAAAACTTCCCCTCACCCCTAACCTCTCCAGGCAGGCGGGCAGAGGGGACTCGGACGCGCACGCAGCGGAAAATTGAACGGAGGCGGTGCCACGAGCCCCTTCTCCCGTCCAGCGGGGAGAAGGTGGCCGGCGGGCCGGGTAAGGGGCGTTTTCGCGCCCAAGCCGTTACCCGCGAAGATCCTTGCGCAGGATCTTGCCGACGTTCGACTTGGGCAATTCGGTGCGGAACTCCACGTGCCGCGGCCGCTTGTAGTTGGTGAGGTTGGCGGCGCAGTGGCGCTTGACCTCTTCTTCGGTGAGGTTCGGGTCCTTGCGCACGACGAAGAGCTTGACCGCTTCGCCGGAATGCGGGTCGGCAATACCGATTGCGGCGCATTCGAGGATGCCGGGATGGGTCGCCGCCACCTCCTCGATCTCGTTGGGGAAAACGTTGAACCCCGAGACGAGGATCATGTCCTTCTTCCGGTCGACGATCTTCGTCAGCCCCTCGGCGTCCATGAAGCCGACATCGCCGGTGCGGAAGAAGCCGTCCGGCGAAATGGCCCTGGCCGTTTCCTCAGGGCGCTGCCAGTAGCCCGCCATCACCTGGGGCCCGCGAATGCAGATCTCTCCGATTTCGCCAGCGGGAAGCGTGCGCCCGTCCTCGTCGCGGATCTCGATCTCCGTCGAGGGCAGCGGCATGCCGATCGTGCCGGTGAAATCGTCGGTGTCGAGGCGGTTGGCGGTCGCTACCGGCGAGGTCTCGGAAAGGCCGTAGCCTTCATGGATCGGGCAGCCGGTGAGCTCAAGCCAGCGCTCGGCGACGGGCCGCTGCACCGCCATGCCGCCCCCGAAGGTCAGGATCAGGGACGAGAAGTCGAGTTTGCGGAATTCGGGATTGTTCATCAACGCGTTGAAGAGCGTGTTCAGCCCCGGAAAGATGTTCGTCCTGTACCTGCCGAGCTCCTTGACGAAGGCGGGGATGTCGCGCGGGTTCGGTATCAGGATGTTGTTGCCGCCGGTTGCCAGCCCCATCAGCGAATTCACCGTGAGCGCGAAGATATGATAGAGCGGCAGCGCGCACATGAAGGTGAGACTCTCCGGGCGCGGTTTGCGCAGGAAGGCCGTGTTCAGCCACAGTTCCATCTGGGCCATGTTGGACAGGAGATTGGCGTGCGTCAGCGTTGCGCCCTTGGAAACACCGGTGGTGCCGCCGGTATATTGCAGGAAGGCGACATCTCCCGGCGCCACGTTCGGCCGCTTGAAGCCGAGCGTCGCGCCCTTGGCAAGAACCGACTTGAAAGAAAGGTGACCTGGAATCGACCAGGCGGGGACGAGCTTCTTGACGCGGCGCACCACCAGATTGACGATTGTTCCCTTCGGACCAAGCATGTCGCCCATGCTGGCGACCACGACATGCTTGACCTTCGTGCGGGGCAGCACCTGCTCGACCGTATGGGCGAAGTTCTCGAGCACGAAGGTCGCCTTGGCGCCGGCATCCACCAACTGGTGCTCCAGTTCGCGCGGCGTATAGAGCGGATTGACGTTGACGACGGTGAAGCCGGCTCGCAGGATTCCGTAGACGATGACGGGATTTTGAAGGATGTTGGGCATCATCACCGCAACCCGATCGCCGCTCGCGAGCCCCAGCGACTGGAGCCAGGCGCCGATTTTGGCCGAATGCGCATTGAGATCGGAGAAGGTCAGCGCCTTGCCCATGCAGGTGAATGCGGGCCGCCAGGAATATTGCGCAACCGCGTGATCGAAGAATTCGCCGATGGAGCGGTAGGTGAGCGGGCCGATGTCGGCGGGCACGCCCGGCGGGTAGGATCCGAGCCAGATCTTCGCCGTACCGGAACCCGACTGCTGGGTGCTTGCTTCCGCCATGACCTTCCTCCCTCTGGTCGCCAATGAACGGCCGTCATCGCGGCAAAGAAAAATCCCTCCCGATCTTCCTCTCCGTCGAAGATGCTGCTTTTAGCTCGCCTCTTCAAGCCGTAATCCGGATTATATAACTTTGACGTAAACGTCAACAATCGGCAGGCATGCACCGGTTTGTGAAATATTGATGTGCCCTGCAGCACAGTTCTTGCAGGTGCAGCCGGCCCGCCTATACTGCACTGCAGTATACCCTGCCACGACATCGGCTGCGCCGACGTCCCCAAGAAATTTACAAGATCCCTCCCAAGCGGCGGCCGACGGGCCGCGAGCCAAGGTAACGCATGTCCGAAGACGTCCTTTCCGCCGATATCGGCCCCACCCATATAGGCAAGTCCCGCAACAGGGTTTCCGCGGCGGAAATCGCGCTGGCTGTCGGCGGTTTCGGTATCGGTACCGGCGAATTCGCCATTATGGGTCTGTTGCCTCAGGTCGCAGACGACGTCGCGGTGTCGGTGCCGGCGGCCGGCGCCGTCATCAGCGCCTATGCGCTCGGGGTCGTCGTCGGGGCGCCGTTGATCGCGGTGCTTGCGGCGCGGTTCGCCCGTTTTCATGTGCTGCTGGTCCTGATGGCGGTCTTTGCGTTGGGCAATTTCGCGTCCGCATTTGCTCCAAGTTTCCACCCGCTCGTCGCCGCGCGCTTTTTCGCGGGCCTGCCGCACGGCGCCTATTTCGGCGTGGCGGCACTGGTGGCGGCAGGACTTGCGGCACCGAACCAGCGGGCGCGCGCGGTCGGGCGGGTCATGATGGGGCTGACGATCGCCACCCTTTTCGGCACGCCGCTCGTCGCCTGGTTCGGCCAGGCGCTCGGCTGGCGCAGCGCCTTTGCGATCGTCGGCGGCATCAGCCTTATGACGATGGTCCTGATCTGGCTTCACGTGCCGCGGGACAGGCGCGATCCGCAGGCGACGCCGCTGCGCGAATTGAGCGCGCTGGGAAGCCTCCAGGTCTGGTTGCTGCTGGGCATCTGTGCGATCGGCTGCGGCGGGATGTTCGCCGTCTTCACCTATATCGCACCGGCGCTGACCCAGGTCGCGGGCGTTTCCGTCGCCAATGTACCCGTCATGCTGTCGGTCTTCGGCGCAGGCATGATCCTCGGCAATATCGTGGGTTCGCGGCTCGCCGATTGGTCGCTTACGCGCGCCATCGGCATCGCGCTCGTCTTCAACGTCTTCGCTTACATCCTCTTCTATTTCACCATGACGAGCCCCTGGATGGCGATCGTCAACGTGCTGTTCATCGGCGGCGGCTTCGCCGTCGTTCCGGGCGTCCAGACCCGGCTGATGGACGTCGCCGGAAAGGCGCAGACGCTCGCGGCAGCCCTCAGTCATTCCGCCTTCAATCTCGCCAATGCTCTTGGCGCCTGGCTCGGCGGCATTGCCATCGCCGCCGGCTATGGCTGGACTTCGCCGGGGCTCGTCGGCGCCGTACTCGGCATCGGCGGTTTCGCCATATTCCTCGCCTCGGTGGTCGTTGATCGCCGGAGAGGGGACGCGTAGCCTGACTGCGTGCGAAACCGCACGCGCTTTCCTCATCCGCTCTAATCTCCCTGTCACGTCCCCTTGCTAGGTGAAAATGCGCGCGTTCTGGCGTAAAGCGCCGATTCAGAGCCGGCCGCCATCATTGCGCCGGAAACCGCGTCCAGCGGAGCGGAACGGGCTGGCAAGGTTGCGGGTTTGTTGTAAGGTTCGAAGAGACGGAGGAGAATTGGTGCAATTGGGCAATCGCGAACGAGAGAATCTACCTGTGGAGCCGCGGCTCTTCGGGCAGCCGGCCCATTCACGCTCCGCCCTCGTCGTGCCGATTTCGGCGGCCCGGTGGCTGCTCGTTCTCATTCTGCTTTGCGGCGTCTATTTCTTCCATGGTTTCCTCGTGCCGGTGCTTGCGGCGGTGGTCATCGGGTTCGCGAGCTGGCCCATCTATTGGCGGCTGCTTCAGGGCGTGAACGGCAACCGCACACTTGCTGCGACCATCGCCATCATTTCCGTCGTCGCCTTTATCGTCGTGCCGATCTCGCTCGTCGCGATCTATGCCGTTGACGAAGTGCGCGATTGGCTCGTCTGGGCGGTTGCGACCAATGCGAATGGCGCCCCGGCGCCTGCCTGGCTGGCGACGATCCCGGCGGTGGGCGCCTGGCTCGGCGAACAATGGGTCAAATATGTCGGTCACCCCGGCGCTCTCGGGGAATTGGTGCAGCTCGTGAGCGGCTCCAATATCGGCAATATCTATCGCGGCGTGCTCGTGGTCGGTGCCTCCGCCTTCCAGTCCTTCCTGACGCTCCTTTTCATGCTGATCACGCTCTTCTTCGTCTATCGCGACGGCCAGTCCTTTTCGAAGCAGCTCGACCATCTTGGCGAACGGATCTTCCCGATGCGCTGGGAGAGGCTGTCGCGCGTGGTGCCTCTTACGATCAGTTCGACGGTCACCGGCATGGGCATCATCGCGATCGGCGAAGGCATCGTGCTCGGCGTCGCCTATTGGCTGGCCGGCGTGCCGTCGCCGGTGACGCTCGGCATCATCACCGGCGTCATGGCGCTCGTGCCGGGCGGCGCTCCGCTCTGCTTCACTCTGGTCTCGGTCTATCTCGTTGCAAGCGGCTCGCCCGTCCACGGCGTCGCACTGTTCACCTGGGGTACGACGGAGCTCTTCATCGTAGACAAGACATTGCGCCCGAGGCTCGTCGGCGGCCCGATCAAGCTGCCCTTCCTGCCGACGTTTTTCGGCCTGATCGGTGGCGTCAAGACGATGGGGTTTCTCGGTCTCTTCGTCGGCCCGGTCCTGATGGCGCTGCTCGTCGCCATCTGGCGCGAATGGCTTCGCGAGGTGACGAGCCAGCCGGAGCCGACCGTCAACGGTATACCCAGGGTGGATATTTCCGCCAAGTGAGACCGAAGCCGGCCACGCGGCGATATGGCATTTGCATGGAAGTTGTTTTAAGACAGACTGCAATCCTTCATTTGTAGGCCGTACCTCTCGAACATGAGTGTCGCACCCGACGGCGAAGACGCAGACAGGCCGGGCGCGGATCGTCGCCCCATCGCCGCGCGCGACAGCGGCTACGCGCGGCGCTTGACGGCGTTGCTCCTGAAGACTTCGGTCACGCCGAACCAGATCTCGCTTGCAAGCGTCGTCTTTGCCGCGCTGGGGGCAGGGGCCCTCCTTTCCGCAGTCCGCTGGCCGTTCCTTTATCCTGTGGCGCTCGCCGCTATTCAGTTGCGCCTCCTGTGCAATCTTCTCGACGGCATGGTGGCGGTCGAGGGCGGGCGCGGTTCGCCGGTGGGGGCGATCTACAACGAGTTTCCCGACCGGGTCGCCGACACCTTGCTCATCGTTGCACTCGGCTATGCCGCCGGCGCGGGATGGCTCGGCTGGGCGGGAGCGCTTGCGGCCGCCTTGACGGCCTATGTGCGCGTCTTCGGCGGGTCGCTCGGCCAGGGCCAGGACTTCCGCGGTCCCATGGCGAAACAGCACCGCATGGCGTTGATGAGTCTCGCCTGCGTTCTGGCATTCGCGGAAGCGTTTCTGATGACGGAGCGCCTCGTGCTTTACGCCACGGCTTGGATCATCCTTGCCGGTGCGCTCGTCACATGCGCGACCCGCACCAGGGCCATCGTCGCGCGCATTCGGGAAGGCGCGAATCCGTGATCGACCTGGCATTGATCGGCCTCACGCGGTTCATCGTCGGCGGGCAGGCGCACTGGATGGGCTCGCGGCCGGAAATGCGCCAGCGCATCTATTTCGCCAATCACGCGAGCCATCTCGATACGCTGCTGATCTGGTCGGCGCTGCCGCGTGCGTTGCGCGCATCGACGCACCCGATCGCCGCGGCGGACTATTGGGGCAGGGGCGCCGTGAGGCGTCATATCGGGCTGAAGGTGCTGAACGGCGTGCTCGTCGAGCGCTCGACGCAGGGGCCGCCCGGAGCGGCTCTCGCACCCTTGCGCAACGTGCTCTGCGAGGGTGAGTCACTCATTCTTTTCCCGGAGGGCACGCGCGGCAGCGAGCGGTTGCCGGCGCCGTTCAAGAGCGGGCTCTACTGGCTGTCTCAGGAATTTCCCGACGTGGAACTGATCCCGACCTATCTCGACAATCCCTCGCGCGCCTTTCCCAAGGGAACCTTTTTGCCCGTCCCCATCAGCTGCACGGTGCGTTTCGGACCGCCGGTCGCGCGCCACACCGGCGAAGAGAAGGAGGCTTTTCTGGAACGCGCCCGCGCAGCGGTCGCCGCACTTGCGCCGGAACCCATCGGATGAGGCCGCCATGTCCTTGAACGACAAACTCTTTATCCTCTTTGCCGGCATAGTCGCTCTTCTCGGAGCGGCATCGCTGATCGGCTTCGTGCTGTCGCGCCGCGCGACGTCCGAAACGGGGCGGGCGACAATCGACAATCTCAATGCCCGTATCAGGGCATGGTGGGTGATGATCGCCATATTCGCGGTGAGTTTCGCTCTCGGCCGCGGCGTCACGCTCGTGCTCTTTGCTCTCACCTCCTTCTACACGCTGCGCGAGTTCGTTTCGCTGACGCCGACGCGTGCCGCCGATCACCTGCCGCTCGTCGCTTCCTTTTACGTTCTGCTGCCGCTGCAATACTGGCTGATCTCGATCGACTGGTACGCGCTTTTCACCATTCTGATACCGGTCTACGGCTTCCTCCTCCTGCCGAGCCTTTCCGCGCTCAAGGGCGACACGGAGCAGTTCCTGCTGCGCGTCTCGCGCATCCAGTGGGGGCTGATGCTGACGGTCTATTGCATCAGCCACGCACCGGCCCTCCTCACGCTCGACATCCCCGGCCGGCCGGGCGAAGGCTTTCTGCTGCTCTTCTTCCTCATCACCATCGCGCAGTTCAGCGATGTCATGCAGTATGTCTTCGGCAAACTTTTCGGCCGGACGAAGATCGCACCGGTCGTCAGCCCGTCGAAAACGGTCGAGGGACTTGCCGGAGGCGGGCTTTCGGCCGTGGCTGCCGGCGCGGCCTTGTGGTGGATAACGCCCTTCACGCCGTTGCAGGCGGCCGCCATGGCCCTCGCCATCGTCGCCATGGGCTTTCTCGGCGGACTGGCGCTCTCGGCCGTGAAGCGCTCGATGGGCGTAAAGGACTGGGGCTCGATGATCAGCGGCCATGGCGGCGTACTCGACCGAATGGATTCGCTGAGCTTCGCGGCACCGGTGTTCTTTCACCTGACGCGATATTTTTACACGTGATGGGTGACGGGGGATCACGGTTTCGTGTTCCTCCATGAGGGAAGGATTGTACCCGTCGAAGAGTCGTTTCTCCTGCCGCGCCGTCGAAAGACTGCTGCGGTCCAACACGCATAAAAAGGAGAAGCCCGTGCGAATTGCGTTTCTGATTGTTCTGACAACGATCCTTGCCACGCCTGCTTCGGCGCAGGACACCGCACTCCATGACCCTTCGATCAGCCGCGATGCCCAGGATGGGGTGATCCGTCTTTACGGTGCAGGCGGTCCGCACACCGCCATCCGGAAAGTCGCGGACGTCTGGACGAAGGAGACCGGCCGCAAGGTCGAAATCACCGCCGGGCCGGAGAAGACATGGTCGAAAAAGGCGCAGGCCGATGCGGACGTCATTTGGGGCACCTCCGAGCAGGCGATGACTGCTTTTCTCGAGACGTATCAAAGATTTTCGTCGGATCAGGTCGCGCCGATTTACCTGCGTCCCGCAGTGATTGCCGTGAAAGCGGGTAATCCCAAGGGGATCACAAAATTCGAGGACCTTCTGGCGGTGGGGACGAAAATCGTGGTAACCGAGGGGGCTGGCGTCGCCAACACATCGGGGACGGGTGTATGGGAGGACATCGCGGGCCGCCTCGGCCGGCTGGAGGATGTCGCGGCGTTCCGCAGGAACATTGTCGCTTTCGAACATGGTTCCGGCGCGAGCTTCAAGGCGTTCAAAGCGTTGGATGCAGACGCCTGGATCACCTGGCCGAATTGGCCGGTTTCGAACCCCGACACCCTGGAAGCGGTGATGCTGTCGAGCGATCGGGCAATATGGCGCGACTTGAGCGTGGCGCTGGCCCCCGACGCCGATCCCGAAGCAAAAGCGTTTCTGGACTATCTGATCTCCGATGAAGCGCAGAAGATCATGTCCCGCGAAGGCTGGATACGCTGATCTGATTTGCTGTGCCAGCACGGCCCCCCAGTCGCGACGGCGTGATCATGGACGACCGTCCGCTTAAAAGATCAGCGGCGTCCGCGGGGGCGATCGATAATGCCGGGGCGTGGCTATCTTTCCTGCCGCCACGCTCACGGCTTTCAGCACGGTCGGACGCCCGAAAAGAGATTTCCCTTCTTTGCACATCCTGCGATCACCGCGGTCGGCGAGGCATACAGCAACGGTTAGAAGACGCTTAGGTCAGCAGTCTGGGTATTGTTAGAGCTTTCGATAGAGCCCATACGTCAGCCTATCAACCGGGCAACCCAGGAGCCGCCCAAAAACACTCTGATCTCTGAAGAAATGGTGCCGCTTACGTGACTCGAACACGTGACCCCATCATTACGAATGATGTGCTCTACCGACTGAGCTAAAGCGGCCCTTGGGGCGGTTCCGCGAACGTCGCGGAACGAATGTGAGGCGCTGATAAACGCAAAGCGGCGAGATTTCAAGCCATCAGTTTCGAGAACTTGAAAATTCCTGGGCCGGCGGCCCTTCGGAATTGGAAGCGAAGCCGAGGCGTGCGCGTGCGGCGTCGTATTCCTGTTCCAGCCGGTCGATAAGGCGGGCGACGGTGCCGACTTCGCGCACGGCGCCTATCCCCTGGCCGCAGCCCCAGATGTCCTTCCATGCCTTGGCGCCTTCCGTTGCCGTGCCGAAGTCCATCTTGGAGGGATCGGCTTCCGGCAGATTGGCCGGGTCCATCCCGGCGGCAAGGATCGACGGTTTCAGGTAATTGCCGTGTATGCCGGTGAAGTAATTGGAATAAACGATGTCGGCGGCGTTGCTGTCGACGATCATCTGCTTGTAGGCATCGCTCGCGCGGGCCTCTTCCGTGGCGATGAAGGGCGAGCCGATATAGGCCATGTCGGCCCCCATCGCTTGCGCAGCGAGCACTGCGCCGCCGGTGGCGATCGCGCCCGAAAGCAGAAGCGGCCCGTCGAACCAGGCGCGGATTTCCTGCACGAGCGCGAAGGGCGAGAGCGTTCCCGCATGGCCGCCAGCGCCTGCCGCGACTGCGATAAGCCCGTCTGCGCCCTTGCGGATCGCGGAATTCGCATGGCGGTTGTTGATGACGTCATGGAGAACGACACCGCCATAGGAATGGATGGCGGCATTCACCTCCGGTACGGCCCCTAGCGAGGAGATGACGATCGGAACCTTGTACTTGACGCAAAGCATCAGATCCTGCTCGAGCCGGACGTTCGATTTGTGTACGATCTGGTTCACCGCGAAGGGTGCCGCCGGGCGCTCGGGGTGTCTGGCATCGTGGTCGGCCAGTGTCTCGGTGATCTCCGCCAGCCATTCGTCGAGCTGCGATTGCGGGCGGGCGTTGAGCGCCGGAAAGGCGCCGATAATGCCGGCCTTGCATTGTGCGATCGTCAGCCGGGGATGCGAGACGATGAAAAGCGGCGCCCCTACGACCGGCAGCCTCGTTTTCCCTGACAGGATTGGCGGCAACGACATCGAAAAAATCTCCATCCCAACTTTGACGTTCTCGTAAACGTCAAAACTGATAGCAGCAACGGACGCACTTGCCTACTGCATCGTTCCTGAAGTCCACCGGTGCGCAAGGACATGCAGCAAACGCGAAGGCAATAGCGACCTTTGTGCCTCCGATAAGACGCTGCGACACCGCAAAGCGGTGCGCGCTCCGGCAATTCGGCCACGCTCGCCCATGTTTTACCTGGGGAACACCGGACGAAGTCGCGGCTGCACTTGCGAATTCGCAATGCAGCGGTTACCCAATCCTTAATAAAACCAACGGCGTGTGACGGGAAGAGGCGGGGCTCGTCGCGAGAAAGGCACATCCGGCAGCGTATTGCGGCAACCGGAAGACTTCGCGCAGAAGGATTTGACGTGAGCGGACTTGAGACAGCGATCAGGAATGCGCTGGAAAGGGCGGATCGAAGCAATGCGGAGATCCGGGCGCGCATCTATCAGTCGGCGCGTCAGGCGCTGGAAAATGGTCTGCAGAAGCAGCAGATCGAAGATCCGGAGGTCATCTCCGTGCAACGTCACCGGCTCGAAGCGGTCATCCGCGCGATCGAGATGGAAGAGCGCGCTGCCCTTAAGGAGCGCGCTCAGACTCCGGTGGTGAGCCTTGGCGAGGTGAAGGCGAGGGGCGAGAGGGTAGAGCGCGCTCCCGAAGCGCCAGTACCCGCCGCGCCACGGAGCGAGCCGGCATTGAAGCCGGAGGGAAGCCCGCCTGCACAGGCGGATGGCGGGCTTGGCGCTTTGCGTCCCGAACGCGACGGCTCGCCGGCGGCTTTCAGAGCGGCGGCGGACGAGGGAAGAATAGAACCCGCGCGCAAGCCTGCTCCCGATCCGGGCGTCGCCGACCAGCGACCGCGCAAGCGCAGGCGCAGCCGGTTCTTCTCCTATGCGATGATCGTTGCCACGCTTGCAGCGGCGGCCGGTGTCGCCGTCTGGTGGGTTCATACGAACGACCTGCTCCGGCCGCCGACGGACACCGGCGTCGCCAATCCGCCCGCGACGGTGGATGCGGAGGATTTCGACGGCGCGGCCGGCCTGCAGACCCTCGGCGCCCAGGAGGGCTTCTCCGGCGATTGGATAGAGGTCTTTGCTCCCGGAGAAACTGCGGCGGTCACGCCGGGGCCGCGCGCCAGCGCGGAACCGTCCGGCGGTGATGCAGGCGAGAGCCTGCGGTTGATTTCGGCAGCGGCCTCCAAGGAGGGCGATGTGGCGATCGAAATTCCCGCGGATGTCCTTGCCCAGCTGTCGGGCAAGTCGTCGACACTCGCCCTGACGGTCCAGGCGGCTCCGGGCAAGGCAACCGAATTCTCGGTCGAATGCGATTTCTCGACGCTCGGCGACTGCGGCCGGCACCGCTTCACCGTACACGACGAGCGGGTCGACATGCTGTTGAAGATCAATTTCGAGCGCGGCTCGGCACCCAGCAGTCCTGGAAAACTGGTGATCAACAGCGATCTCAGCGGCAGCGGCAACAGCCTCGATCTCTTTGCGATCCGGGTGCAGCCGGGCGGCTGATCGTCAGCGCGTCGGAATCACCTGAGAAAACCGGAGCCGGAGCCGAGGATCTTCTCGTCGACATCGCCGATCGCCGTCTCGTCCTTGCCGTCATAGTCGAGCTTCGTCAGCATGTGGCGGATCACGTTGATGCGGGAGCGGCGCTTGTCGTTCCCGCGGATGACGGTCCATGGCCCGTGCTCCGTGTGCGTTTCCTTCAGCATACGGTCGCGTTTTCCGGTGTAGTCGTCCCACTTGTTCAGCGCCGCGATGTCCATCGGCGAAAGCTTCCAGATCTTCAATGGGTCGTGGCGCCGGTCATGGAAGCGCTTCAGTTGCATCTCCCGGCCGATATTGATCCAGAACTTGAAGAGATGGATGCCCTCGTTCGCGATCATCTCCTCGAAACGCGGCGTCTCTTCGAGGAATTGCTCGTACTGGTCGGCGGTGCAAAAGCCCATCACCGGTTCGACACCGGCGCGGTTGTACCAGGAGCGGTCGAATAGGACGAACTCGCCGGCGGTCGGGAAGGTTGCGACATAGCGCTGGAAATACCACTGACCCCGTTCGGTCTCCGTCGGTTTCGTCAGTGCGACGACGCGCGCGGAGCGGGGATTCATATTGGCCGTCGTCGCGTGGATCGCACCACCCTTGCCGGCGGCGTCGCGGCCCTCGAAGACCGCCATTACGCGCTTGCCGGTCGCCTGCATCCAGAACTGCACCTTGACCAGTTCGATCTGCAGCTTCGTCAGCGTTTCTTCGTACTCCTCCCGATCGAGCTTTTTCTTGTAGGGATAATCGTCGGAGCCGAAGGCTTCCTCGTCGATCCATTTCGGCAGGTCCGGATCGTCGATGTCGAAGATGCGGCTTCTGCCGTCAATCTCCAGTTCGACCGCCCGGTTCCCCGGCCTTGCTTCGGCCGGTGCTTCGTGGCGTGCCATCTGTTTCCTCCCGCTCGCTCGATTTCTCCGGAGGAGGCCATAATTACATTGCGGATTCAAGCATGTCGTGAAAATCATGTCATGAAGCAGCGCTATCTCTGCGCCCTTATGGCCGGATTCGGAAGGAGGCTTTGAGGCGGTTACCCTCACTTCTGCGGCATCCGGGCCGCTGGCTGGATCAGCAGCAGTCGTCGAGGTGCAGGAGGCAGCGAATTGAGGAACGAGGGTATCGTGTTGGATGGCGCGAAGGTGTTCTGGCGCACCCTGCTGCCGAGGTTGAAGGCGGAACGCGGGCTTCTCGGCCTGTCCGTCGTGCTCGCCTTCCTTGCCGCACTGGCGGGCATCCATCCGCTGGCCGTTCTGCCTTTCTGGATGGTGCTCGTCGCGGCCATCCTCAACCGGGGGGCACCGCCCGTCCAGGCAGCGCCGGCAAGCGTCGGCGCTGCCGTGGAAACCAAGGCCGACCCGCTAGCTCCCCTGCTCGACGCACTCGACATGCCGGTGCTCGTCGTGGCGGCCGACGAGACCGTCGTCTTCCAGAACGTTGCCGCAGAGAAGGCTTTCGGAACCATCCCCCAGGACAGCTATCTTTCCGCCCGCGTCCGTTCGCCCGGCATTCTCGACATGGTGCGCGAGACGATCGCGACAGGCAAAGTCAACCAGATCGAGCATGCGGAACGGCTACCTTCGGAGGCGGTCTACGTGGTTCGCGTCGCGCCCGCGGACATAGGTTCCGAAGGTTCCGGCCGGCGCATCTTCCTGCTGACGTATCGCGATATCTCGCAGGCCCGCCGTATCGACCGGATGCGCTCCGACTTCGTCGCCAATGCCAGCCATGAGCTGCGCACGCCGCTCGCATCGCTGCGCGGCTTCATCGAGACGCTGCAAGGCCCCGCCCGTGACGACCGGAAGGCCCAGGAGAAATTCTTCGGCATCATGCACGAGCAGGTCACGCGCATGAGCCGGCTCGTGGACGACCTCCTGTCGCTGTCGCGGCTCGAGTTGAAGTCGCACATCGCGCCGGACGATGCCGTCGATCTCGGGCCGCTGCTCGGACACGTGCGCGATAGCCTGGCGCCGCTTGCGGGCGAACTCGACGTGATGATCGCGCTGGAGGTTCCGCAGACGCCGGTTTTCGTCCAGGGGGATCGGGACGAACTGGTGGAGGTCTTCGAAAACCTTATAGAGAACGCCTGCAAATACGGGCAGGAAGGCAAGCAGGTCGATGTCCGGCTGACCGGCGGGAACGGTCATCAGGCGGAGGTGACGGTTACCGACCACGGCCCGGGAATACCTGCCGAGCATGTCCCGCGCATCACCGAGCGCTTCTACCGGGTCAATGTCGAGGCGAGCCGGTCGAAGAAAGGCACCGGCCTGGGCCTCGCCATCGTCAAGCATATCCTCACGCGTCACCGCGCCCGCCTGCTCATCCATTCGGAGGTGGGGAAGGGCACGGTCTTCAAGGTTCGCTTCTGACACACCACGCCGCGCTGAAATATTCCTACGAGGAATCAGGAAGTATTTTCAGCATGTTAGCCTGTCATAAATGTTTCACCGAATTGACATAAAAGCTGTAGCCATCGGCGGCTAACTAGGGGCGGCCGATGAAACGGCGAAGAGAGCGCTGAACCCTGGCGCACCAACACAAGCCCATTCCGGGAGAACATTCATGAAATCTCTTAAACTCACTGTAGCGGCGCTGGTTGCATCCGCCGCCTTCGCGGGCGTTGCTGCGGCTCGCGACCAGATCCAGGTCGCCGGCTCCTCGACCGTTCTTCCCTATGCCAAGATCGTTGCCGAGAATTTCGGCGAGACCTTCCCCGACTTCAAGACCCCGGTGGTCGAGTCCGGCGGCTCCTCTGCCGGCCTCAAGGAATTCTGCAAGGGCGTGGGTGAAGACACGATCGATATCGCCAACTCTTCCCGCAAGATCAAAGACAGCGAAGTCGAGGCCTGCAAGGCTGCCGGCGTGACCGAAATCCAGGAAGTGAAGATCGGCTATGACGGTATCGTCTTCGCCACCGACGCCGGCAATGCCGACCTCGCCCTGAAGCCGGAGCACATCTACAAGGCGCTCGCTGCCGAAGTCGTCGTCGACGGCAAGCTCGTCGCCAATCCCTACAAGAAGTGGTCGGAAGTCGACGCATCGCTGCCGGACGCCGAAATCGCCGCCTATATTCCGGGCGAAAAGCACGGCACGCGCGAAGTCTTCGAAGAGAAGATCCTTGCCGCCGGCTGCAAGGACACCGGCGCTCAGGACGTCATCAAGGCCGCCGTCAGCGACGAGAAGCAGCAGCACAGCAAGTGCATCGCGGTGCGCAAGGACGGCATGGCCGTCGATATCGACGGCGACTACACCGAGACGCTGGCACGTATCGACTCCAACAAGAACGGCATCGGCGTCTTCGGTCTCTCGTTCTACGAAAACAACGCCGACAAGCTGAAGGTCGCGACCGTCAACGGCGTCGTTCCCTCGACCGAGACGATCGCTTCCGGCGAGTATCCGGTTTCCCGCCCGCTGTTCTTCTATGTCAAGAAGGCTCACATCGGCGTGATCCCGGGCCTCAAGGAATATGTCGAATTCTTCGTCGACGATCAGATGATCGGCCCCGACAGCCCGCTTGCCGAATACGGCCTCGTTGCCGCTCCGGACGCCGAGCGCGAGGAAATCCGCACGTCCTTCGAGGCAGGCAACCTGCTCTGATCATGACAGGCTCCGGCGCTTCTCAGCGCCGGAGCCGCATTCTTCCGAATTTGTCGGGGCTTACGACAAGCCTGTCGCGGAGACGTGCCGATGAGTACTTCGCTCCTTCTCCTGATCATCGCTTTGATCGGTTTCATTGCGTTTCTTGCCGGCCGTGCGCGCTCGTTCGCCCGGTCCGGAGGCAAGCTCGCCAGCCTGCATTCGCTGCCCGGATATCACGGCAGCTACGTCGCTATCTGGGCGATGCTGCCGGCTCTTCTTCTGCTTGCGGTATGGCTCGTCGCAGCTCCGATCTATGTCGATTACTCCGTTCGCTCGTCTCTTCCGGAACCGGTCCAGAACCAGGGGGCAGCCACCGTTCAGCTCGCGCTCGGTCAGGTCAAGTCCGTGGCCGCGGGCTTCGAACGCCTGAATGCGGGCGAGGTCGCTGCAATCGAGAACGGTTCGACCAACATGCGGGAAGCCCTGGCCGCCAAGGGCGTGGCGCTTGCCGGCGAGGGCGAGCCTTACATGATCCAGTCCGCCCAGCAGTTCAATGCGATGCGGCAATATAGCCGCTGGCTGATGAGCGCCGTCGTGCTGCTCGTCTCCGTTGCCGGCGGGCTCTACGCGATCCGCAATATCGACGTCCGTTTCCGTGCCCGCAATCGGGTGGAGCGCGTCATGCTCGGCTCGCTCATCTTCGCCTCTTCCATAGCCATTCTGACGACGGTCGGCATCGTCGCCTCGATGCTCTCGGAGGCGGGCCGCTTCTTCACCATGGTATCGCCCTTCGAGTTCTTCTTCGGCACGGTCTGGGATCCGCGCTTCGCTGCGGCCGGAAGCGGCGGCGCCTCCGGCCAGTTCGGCCTGCTGCCGCTCCTTGCCGGCACCCTGTATATCGCCTTCGTGGCGATGCTTTTCGCGGTGCCGATCGGGCTTTTCGCCGCCATCTACATGGCCGAGTATGCGAGCCCGCGGCTGCGTTCCACAGCCAAGCCACTTCTGGAGGTGCTCGCCGGCATCCCGACGATCGTCTACGGCTTCTTCGCGCTGGTCACCGTCGGGCCTTTCCTGCGCGACATCTCCGCGCAACTGAACGGTCTCGTCACCGGCAACTACCAGAACTTCATTCAGGCCCAGAGCGTCATCACCGCCGGCATCGTCATGGGCATCATGCTCATCCCGTTCGTTTCGTCGTTGTCCGACGATATCATCACCCAGGTGCCGCGGGCGCTGCGTGACGGTTCTCTCGGCCTCGGTGCGACGCGCTCGGAAACGGTGAAGAAGGTGATCCTGCCTGCAGCACTTCCCGGCATCGTCGGGGCGTTGCTTTTGACGGCCTCGCGCGCGGTGGGCGAGACGATGATCGTCGTGCTCGCTGCCGGCGTCGCGGCGCGCATGCAATTGAACCCCCTCGAGCCGATGACCACGGTGACGGTCAAGATCGTGAATCAGCTGACGGGCGACCTCGAGTTCACCTCGCCGCAGACGCTGGTCGCCTTTGCGCTCGGCATCACGCTCTTCGTCATCACGCTCGGCCTCAACATCTACGCGCTCTACATCGTGCGCAAATATCGGGAACAGTACGAATGACCGAATTTGCCTCCCCGACGGTAAGGGTCTCCACCCGACCTGCCGCAAGCCGACGCGATATCGGCATCAAGCGCCGCTATGCCGCGGAGCGCCGCTTCCGCGCCTTCGGAATCAGCGCCATCGCCATCGGTCTGTTCTTCCTCGCGGTTCTCCTCTGGAGCGTCGTTTCGAAGGGCTATACCGCCTTCCAGCAGACGACGATCACGTTGCCGATCGAGTTTTCCGAGAAGGTGATCGATCCGAAGAACGAACGGGCGACCGATCCGAAGCGGCTCTATACCGCCAACTATCCGCTGCTCGTGCGGGAGGCTCTGGTCAAGCAGCTCGGCCTCGATCCGTCGAAGCGGCCGCTGGTGAAGCAGGCAACCGATATGGTCTCCGCCAGCGCCCGGACGCAACTGCGTGACATCGTCGTCGCCGATCCGTCGGTGATCGGCAGGACGGTTCCCGTCACGCTGCTTGCCGAGGCGAACATCGACTCCGCCTTCAAGGGCCAGATCGACCTGTCGGTCGACGAAGCCAAACGCAAGGTGAAGGATGAGCAGGTCGCATGGATGAACCAGCTTGCCGAGGCCGGCGTGCTCAAGAAGAGCTTCAACACCGGCATCTTCACCTTCGGCGCATCGAGCCGGCCTGAAGCGGCGGGTGTCGGCGTCGCCCTTCTCGGCTCGCTCTACATGATGCTTATCGTGCTCGTGCTGTCGCTGCCGATCGGCGTCGCCGCCTCCATCTATCTCGAGGAGTTCGCGCCGAAAAACCGGCTGACGGACCTGATCGAGGTGAACATCAACAACCTGGCGGCCGTACCTTCCATCGTCTACGGCCTCCTCGGGCTTGCCGTCTTCATCAACTTCGCGGGCATGCCGCGCTCGGCAGCACTCGTCGGCGCCTTCGTGCTGACGCTGATGACGCTACCGACGATCATCATCGCGACCCGGGCGGCCCTGAAGGCAGTGCCGCCGTCGATCCGCTCCGCAGCACTCGGCCTCGGCGCATCGAAGATGCAGACCATCTTCCATCACGTGCTGCCGCTTGCCATGCCCGGCATCCTGACCGGCACGATCATCGGCCTCGCCCATGCGCTGGGCGAAACGGCGCCGCTGCTTCTGATCGGCATGGTCGCCTTCGTGGTCGACTTTCCGGGGTCGCCGCTGGAGCCATCCACGGCGCTGCCGGTGCAGATCTACATGTGGGCGAACGAGGCAGAACGTGCCTTCGTCGAGCGTACGTCCGGAGCGATCATCATTCTCCTGATCTTTCTCATCTTCATGAATCTCGGCGCAATTCTCTTGCGGCGTCGCTTTGAGCGTCGCTGGTAGTGGGGTAAGGACTATGAACATCATGTCGGAAGCTGCAGTCGAAAAGGCTCTTGAGCAGAAAATGAATACGGTGCCTTACAAGATGATCGGCAACGATGTGTCGGTCTATTACGGCGAAAAGCGTGCGCTCTTCGACGTCAACCTCAATATCCGCGAGAACACGGTCACGGCGCTGATCGGTCCGTCCGGTTGCGGAAAATCGACGTTTCTGCGCACTTTGAACCGCATGAACGACACGATCGAGAACTGCCGCGTAACGGGCAAGATCACGCTCGACGAGGACGATATCTACGATCCGTCGATCGACGTGGTGGAATTGCGTGCCCGCGTGGGCATGGTGTTCCAGAAACCCAATCCGTTCCCGAAGTCGATCTACGACAATGTCTCCTACGGCCCGCGCATCCATGGCCTGGCACGCACCAAGACCGAGCTCGACGAGGTCGTGGAAACGAGCCTGCAGAAGGCCGGGCTCTGGAACGAGGTGAAGGATCGGCTGCAGGAGCCGGGCACCGGACTTTCCGGCGGCCAGCAGCAGCGCCTCTGCATCGCCCGCGCCGTTGCCGTCAGCCCGGAGGTCATTCTGATGGACGAGCCCTGCTCGGCGCTTGATCCCATCGCCACCGCGAAAGTCGAGGAACTCATCCACGAATTGCGGGCGAATTTCACGATCGTGATCGTCACCCACTCGATGCAGCAGGCGGCGCGCGTGTCGCAGCGCACGGCCATGTTCCATCTCGGCAATCTCGTCGAGGAGAACGATACCGACAAAATGTTCACCAACCCGGACGATCAGCGCACCCAGGACTACATCATGGGCCGCTTCGGCTGATGGCCGGAGAGGGGCGGAGTTTTTCCGTCTCTCCCGGTAAAACCGAACGAGGCCCATTCAGAACAGCGCGTCCCCCGAGGAAACGAATATGTCTCACGCACACATCATGTCCGCCTTCGACGAAGAGTTGAAGTATCTCACGCGCCGCATCTCCGAGATGGGCGGTCTCGCCGAGCAGATGGTCGCGGACTCCGTCCGTGCGCTCGTCAATTCCGATCTCGCCCTGGCCCAGAAGGTGATCTCCGACGACACCATTCTGGACGACGCGGAACGGCAGATCGGCGAAAAGGCGATCGTCACCATTGCCAAACGCCAGCCCATGGCCTCGGATCTTCGGGAGATCATGGGTTCGATCCGCATCGCCGCGGACCTGGAGCGCGTGGGCGACCTCGGCAAGAACACCGCAAAGCGGGTGATTGCCGTTGCCGGTTCAGGCATACCGCGCAAGCTTGCGCGCGGCCTCGAACACCTGGCCGAGCTCGCGCTCGTTCAGTTGAAGGAAGTCCTGGACGTCTACGCGTCCCGTTCGCCGGAAAAGGCGAACAGCATACGCGAACGCGATGAAGAGATCGATGCGATCTACACGTCTCTGTTCCGGGAACTGCTGACCTATATGATGGAAGATCCGCGCAACATCACGCCGTGCACGCATCTTCTTTTCTGCGCCAAGAACATCGAGCGTATCGGCGATCACGCGACCAATATCGCCGAAACGATCTACTATATGGCGACAGGCGCCCAGCCGCAGGGCGAACGGCCGAAGGACGACATGACGTCGACATTGGGTTCCGTGACGGACTGAGATCGCCCGGCATCCGGTGCCTATGCAGAATTGTTCCGGCCGCCTCGGCGCGGCCTACCACCGTGCGCGGCGGCATGACGGCTGTCGTGCGTAGGAAGGAGTCCTACTGAATGTTGCCGAAGATTGCCGTAGTCGAAGACGAGGAAGCCCTGAGCGTTCTCCTGCGCTACAATCTCGAGGCGGAAGGCTTCGAGGTCGATACGATCCTTCGCGGCGACGAGGCGGAGATCCGCCTGCAGGAGCGCCTGCCCGACCTTCTCATCCTCGATTGGATGCTGCCCGGGGTTTCCGGTATCGAGCTCTGCCGCAGGCTGCGCCAGCGGCCGGAAACGGAGCGTCTGCCGATCATCATGCTGACCGCGCGCGGCGAGGAAAGCGAGCGCGTGCGGGGCCTTGCCACCGGCGCCGACGATTACGTCGTCAAGCCCTTCTCGACGCCGGAACTGATGGCGAGGGTCAAGGCGATGCTCAGGCGCGCCAAGCCCGAGGTTCTGTCGACGCTCCTGCGCTGCGGCGATATCGAGCTCGACCGGGAGACGCACCGCGTCCACCGACGCAGTCGCGAAGTGCGCCTTGGCCCGACGGAGTTCCGGCTGCTGGAATTTCTAATGTCCTCACCGGGGCGCGTCTTCTCCCGTTCACAGCTCCTGGACGGCGTCTGGGGACACGACATCTATGTCGACGAACGGACCGTGGACGTTCATGTCGGGCGGCTGCGCAAGGCACTGAACTTTTCCAACATGCCGGACGTCATCCGGACGGTGCGCGGCGCTGGCTATTCGCTGGAGAGCTGAGGCTGAAGGTCGCTGCCGCCGTGCCGGCTTGCAGCACGGCAAAGAAAAAGGGGCCTTTCCGGCCCCGATTTTCGTCATGCATCCAGAGCGGGATGAGCAAGGCGCCTCAGCGCATGCGCCGGCGCTCGGCAGAGGGCTGGTAGGCCAGCCGGGCATGGAAGGTGCAATAGGGAGAGGCTTCCGGGGAGTCGTTGCCGCAGAAGTGGAACTCTTCCTTGAGCGGGTCGCCGATCGGCCACTTGCAGGTGCGTTCGGTAAGCTCCGTGAGCTCCAGCCGCCGCGACATCGGCAGGACGATGTTCCTGTCGATCTGCAGCTCCTGGTCCATTTCCAGGTCGACTGCGAGCTCTTCCTTGAGCGCGGTCGCACCGGCCGTGCGGGTCACGGTGCGGGTTACGGAACGCGCAGCATAGTTCGGTGCGCGCGGGGCAGAAGTCGCCCGTTTGGGCCGGGCTGCAGCGGTCGTGCTTCCGCCGGCCTTGGCGCGCCCGGGCAGGCTCAGCCGATGAACCTTTCCGATGACCGCGTTGCGGCTGACGCCGCCCAACTGCGCCGCGATCTGGCTGGCGCTCAGGCCCTCCGACCACAGCTTCTTCAGTTTCTCGACCCGCTCGTCAGTCCAGTTCATCTCTGCACTCCCCGTTCTCGGCGTTGGGATGGCGGAATCCGTCACCGCTCTCCGGGAAAAACCCGAAGATTCAACGCGATAATACTTTTGGTGACTAGGTCCGCCGCATGCGTCTAGTAATTGAATGTTAACCTACCGGCAGGGTGACTCCGTGGCAAGAGTCGCCGGAATCGCGCCGAATCGATTTCGCGGTTTTCCCCAACTTGCTGTCGGAGCGTTGCATTTTTGCAAGTCCCAGAGTGCGATTTTTTCGCGCTTCGGAATCGGCATCCGCAAAGCGCCTGCAAACCTTGGTTTTGTTGACATTGCGGTGCGAAATGGGAATAGTGCCTGTCGCCGCCGCAAGGCGGCATTTTTGATTTTTATCGGGCCGAATGGTCCGTGCCGCCGCCGGAATGAAGGAGAGCTCGACATGGCCGCAACCACGCCGCTTTACGACACCTATCTGCGCGCGCCGTTGCGTTTCGAGCGAGGTGAAGGCGTTTGGCTGATCGCCGAAGACGGCACGCGCTATCTCGATTTCGCTGCCGGTGTCGCGGTGAACTCGCTCGGCCATGCCCATCCTCATCTCGTCGAGGCGCTGAAGGCGCAGGCCGACAAGGTCTGGCATCTGTCCAATCTCTACGAGATTTCGGGGCAGGAAAGCCTTGCCCGGAGGCTGACCCAGGTGACCTTCGCCGATCGGGTGTTCTTCACCAATTCCGGTGCGGAAGCGCTCGAATGTGCGATCAAGACGGCGCGGCGCTATCACTTCGCCAAGGGGCACGTCGAGAAGTTCCACGTCATCACCTTCGAAGGTGCTTTCCACGGCCGCACGCTCGCAACGATCGCCGCCGGCGGACAGCAGAAATACATCGAGGGCTTCGGGCCGAAGGCGCCGGGCTTCTATCAGGTCCCCTTCGGCGATATCGCAGCGGTCAAGAACGCGATCAATGAAGAAACCGCGGCGATCCTCGTCGAGCCGATCCAGGGCGAGGGCGGCATTCGGTCGGCATCGAAGGAATTCATGCAGGGGCTGCGCGAACTTTGCGACGAGTTCGGCCTGCTTCTGATCCTCGACGAGGTCCAGTCCGGTGTCGGCCGGACCGGCAAGCTCTTCGCCCATGAATGGGCTGGCATCAAACCGGATATCATGGCCGTAGCCAAGGGCATCGGCGGCGGCTTCCCGCTCGGCGCTTGCCTTGCGACGGAAGCGGCGGCCGCCGGCATGGTGGCGGGCACGCACGGGTCGACCTATGGCGGCAACCCGCTCGCAATGGCGGTCGGAAATGCCGTGCTCGACGTCGTTCTCGCCGAAGGCTTCCTCGATCAGGTGCGCGAGGTTGCTCTCGTCTTCCGTCAGGGGCTCGCTTCGCTGAAGGATCGTTTTCCGGACGTGATCGAGGAAATCCGCGGCGACGGGCTGATGCTCGGCATCAAGGCCAAGGTGCCCTCCGCGGACCTTTTGAAGGCGATCCGCGCCGAGAAGCTGCTCGTCGTCCCGGCCGGCGAAAACGTGCTGCGCCTCTTGCCGCCGCTGATCACCACCGCGGCCGAGGCGCGCGAAGGACTGGCACGGCTCGAACGCGCCGCGGAGGCGGTGAGTGGCAAGAGCGGCAACGCCGCGGCTTGAATGCCCCGACGTTTCGGATCGATCCGGCCCGGGCGGGGCCGACAAACGGATTCTACGACAGGAAACAAGGCAGTATGACCAGACACTTCCTCGATCTCTCGGCCATGACGGCCACCGACCTCAGGACCATCATCGACGATGCCCGCGTCCGCAAGTCGGCGACCAAGGCAGGCACTGCCGAGAAGCCGCTTGCCGGCAAGATGCTCGCGATGATCTTCGAGAAGCCGTCCACCCGCACGCGTGTTTCCTTCGATGTCGGCATGCGCCAGCTCGGCGGCGAGACGCTGTTTCTGTCGGGTACGGAAATGCAGCTCGGCCGGGCGGAGACGATCGGCGATACGGCGAAGGTCCTGTCGCGCTATGTCGACGCGATCATGATCCGCACGACCGATCACCGCCGGCTTCTGGAAATGGCGGAGCATGCGACCGTGCCGGTCATCAACGGGCTCACCGACGATACGCACCCGTGCCAGATCATGGCCGATATCATGACTTTCGAGGAGCACCGGGGACCGGTCAAGGGCAAGACGATCGCCTGGACCGGCGACGGCAACAACGTGCTTCACTCGCTGATCGAAGGCTCGGCGCGCTTCGGCTACCGCATGAACATGGCCGTGCCGCTCGGCTCCGAACCGCATGACAAGTTCCTGAACTGGGCGCGCAACAACGGGGCCGAGATCCTCCTCAGCCACGAGGCGGAGCAGGCGGTTGCCGGCGCACACTGCGTCGTCACCGACACCTGGATCTCGATGAACCAGGAACATCGCGCCCGCGGTCACAACGTCTTCCAGCCCTACCAGGTCAACGGCGCACTGATGAAACATGCAGCGCCGGACGCGCTGTTCATGCATTGCCTGCCGGCGCACCGCGGCGAGGAAGTGACCGATGAGGTCATCGACGGCCCGCAGTCGGTGGTCTTCGACGAAGCCGAGAACCGGCTGCACGCACAGAAATCGATCCTCGCCTGGTGCATGGGCGCGGTGTGACGGCTGAAGGCGTTCTCTTGAAATCTGGACGGTGCAACACGATTTAGAGCGGTGAGCGGGGCCTTCCGATCATCAAATCGGCCAGTCGCCCCACGCCGGCTATCCTGCGCTTGGCGCCCTGCGGGGTGCTTTAAGGCAGAGCAAATGCCGGCGGAGAAATTCGTCCATGACGGGATCAAATGGAATGGCGGGCGGTTGTACCGGTGCGCGCCGGTGCACTCGATGCAAGCCGTGTCGGAAATCAAGAGGAACGAGCGGTTTCCATCCGCATCCCGCATGCAGTTTTTGGAATGGGTCATGGCCACATCCCGGATTGAATCGATCCGCGTGACCATGGTCGAGGCAAGGAGCAAGCGATGACAGAAACAGCGCCGGGACTTGGCGAGTTCGATTTTGCCGGTGACGATCACGTCGTGCCCTTTCAGGTCGAGGGACTCGACGTGCGCGGCCGCGCCGTCCAGCTTGGTCCGATGCTCGATGCCATTCTCGAGCGGCACGGTTACCCGCTTCCTGTCGCGCGGCTTGTCGCCGAAACAGTGGTGTTGACGGTCCTGCTCGGCACGTCTCTGAAATTCGAAGGCAAGCTGATCGTTCAGACACAGGGCGATGGACCGGTCGATCTTGTGGTTGCGGATTTCTCGACGCCGGACCGCGTCCGCGCCTATGCGCGCTATGATGAGGAGGCGCTTGCCGACGCCGAAAAGAGCGGGCGCGTCCAGCCTCATGAATTGTTGGGCAACGGCGTCCTCGCCTTCACGATCGACCAGGGTGCGCACACGCAGCGCTACCAGGGCATCGTGGCCCTTGACGGGGCGACGCTCGAGGACATCGCCGGTGCCTATTTCCGCCAGTCGGAGCAGATACCGACCAGGGTGCGCCTCGCCGTTGCCGAGCTTCTCGACAAGGACGAGAACGGCAAGCCGCGGCACCGCTGGCGCGCCGGCGGCATGGTCGCGCAGTTCCTGCCCGACGCGCCGGACAGGATGCGCCAGGCGGATCTGCCGGGCGGCGACGGTGACGAAGGCCACGAGGATTTCTTCGACGAGGACGACCTCTGGGCGGAAGCCAAGGTGATGGTCGAGACGATCGACACCGATGAACTCACCGATCCGACGGTCGGTACCGAGCGATTGCTGTACCGTCTGTTCCATGAGCGCGGCGTGCGCGTCTATGAGCCGCAGGCGGTCTACGATCGCTGCAGCTGCTCGCGCGAGAAGATCAAGGACGTTCTGGTGGGGCTCGGCAACGAGGATATCGAAGCCAGCGTCGAGGACGGCCTGGTCAAGGTGACCTGCGAGTTCTGCTCGGCGACCTACCGCTTCGAGGCGAGCGAAGTCCGCCCGCAATAGGGCAGCCGCGTTGAATTGCGCGCTGAATCAATTAAGCGTGCGGACGAGGCCCGGTGAATCGAGCGAGAAGGCGGGAATGGCGACATCGAAAGTCTCCCCGCCTTCCGCCTCCATGCTGTAATGGCCGAACATCACGCCGGAGGGCGTATCCAGCGGGCAGCCGGAGGAGTATTCGTAGGTATCGCCGGGGTTGAGCAGCGGCTGCTCGCCGATCACGCCGGGGCCGCTCACCTCGTCCACCTGACCGTTCTCGTCGGTGATGTGCCAGTAGCGGGTCATCAGCCGGACCGCGCGCCCGGAATGGTTCGCTATGATGATGCGATAGCCCCAGACATAGCGGCTGTCGTCGGGATCCGACTGTTCTTCCAGGTAGTACGGCTCGACCGTCACTTCGATGTCGCGTGTCAGCGCGCGGTACATGTGCAACACCCTGTTTCAAATCCGTACGCGTATTCTACAGCAATATGGTTTCGTCAAGAATAACGGCGAGATTGTGCGAGTGGTATCAAATTTCCCAGGAGGCAGCGGCAATGCTTGACGGCGCGCTTCGCAGGCGGCTCGATCCGGTTCTGGACAGGTTCGGCGCCGCACTGGCCGGCCGCGGGGTCAGCGCCGATGCCGTCACCATCCTCGGCCTTTGCCTTGGCCTTGCTGCAGCCCTGCTCATCGGTCTCGGCGCTTACCTGCCCGCCGCCGCTCTGATCCTTGTGAGCCGGCTCTGCGACGGCCTCGACGGAGCCGTCGCCCGCGCGAGCCGGAAAACGGATTTCGGCGGCTTTCTCGACATCGTTCTCGATTTCACCTTTTACGGGGCCGTCCCACTCGGTTTCATCATCGCAGATCCGGCCGCGAACGGTCTTGCCGGCGGATTTCTGCTCTTCGCCTTCTATGTCAACGGCGCGAGCTTCCTCGCCTATGCCGTGATGGCCGAGAAGCGCGGCCTGACGACCGAGGTGCGCGGTGCGAAGTCGCTCTACTTCACGACGGGGCTCGCAGAGGCGACGGAGACGATCGTCTTTTTTCTGCTGTCGTGCCTGTTGCCTGGGTGGTTCCCCTTGTTCGCAACCGTCTTCGCGCTCGTCTGCCTCTATACCGCGCTGTCGCGGATCGTTCTCGCAAGACTGACGTTTCGGCAAGACTGACGACGAAGCCCGCTGACGCGGGCTTCGTCATGGTGTCGGTCAGGCGTTTACGCCCTTCAGCGCCCTTGCGAAATCCTCGATGAGGTCTTCGCTGTCCTCGATCCCGGCCGAGAAGCGCACCGTTCCGGCGGAAATGCCGAGTTCGGCGCGGGCTTCGTCGGTGAGGTTCTTGTGGGTGGTCGTCGCCGGATGGGTGATCAGGCTCTTGGAATCGCCGAGATTGTTGGAGATCCGGATGATTTCAAGCGCGTTCTGCAGGGCGAAAGCTGCTTCCTTGCCACCCTTGAGCTCGAAGGCGACCAGCGTCGAGCCGCCGCTCATCTGCTTCGCAATGATGTCGGCCTGCGGGTGATCCTTGCGGCCCGGATAGATGACGCGGGCGACCTGCGGCTGCTCCGCGAGGAAATCGGCGATGCGGCGGGCGCTTTCGGTCTGCTGCTTGACGCGGAGCGGCAGAGTCTCGATCCCCTTCAGCAGCGTCCAGGCGTTGAAGGGCGACATGGCCGGGCCGGTGTGACGGAAATAGTCGTGCAGGTTCTCGTCGATCCACTGCTTGTCGGAGAGCACCACGCCGCCGAGGCAGCGCCCCTGGCCGTCGATGTGTTTCGTCGCGGAATAGACGACGACATGGGCGCCAAGCTCCAGCGGTTTCTGGAACAGCGGGGTCGCGAAGACGTTGTCGACCACCACCTTGGCGCCGATCTGATCGGCGAGCTTGGCGACGCCGGCGATGTCGATCACTTCGAGCGTCGGGTTGGTCGGGCTTTCGAGGAAGAAGACCTTGGTGTTCGGACGCACCGCGTCTTCCCAGTTCTTGAGATCGCGACCGTCGACCAGGGTGCACTCGACGCCGTATTTCGGCGCCAGCGTTTCCACGACCCAGCGGCAGGAACCGAAGAGCGCCCGGGCCGCGACGATGTGGTCGCCCGCCTTCACCTGGCACAGGATTGCCGCGGAAACCGCCGCCATGCCGGAGGCGGTGGCGCGCGCGTCTTCCGCCCCTTCGAGCATGCACATGCGCTTCTCGAACATGTCGTTGGTCGGACTGCCGTAGCGCGCATAGATGAAGCCGTCGGTCTCGCCCTTGAACCGGGCCTCCGCCGCTTCGGAGCTGTCGTAGACGAAGCCTTGCGTCAGGAAGATCGCTTCGGAAGTCTCGCCGTACTGGGAGCGGAGCGTTCCGCCGTGGACGAGTTGGGTTGCCGGGCGCCAATTCTTGCTCATGAGAACGTCACTTTCAAAAACAAAAAAACCGGCCGCGAAACGACCGGTTTGACACCCGGCCTTTTTAGCTACTTGTTTAACGTGGCTGCAAGCCGACCGGCCAAATCACCACGGGATAAAGCTCCAATACTGCGTGGCCGCGCTTGCGTCAATTCCCGGAGTTTGGTTTTGTCTGGCAACTGTAAATGAGGATCGGAATGGGGCGCGACACAGGGATTTTGGCCGACCGCGCAATTGCTGCGCTGTATGCCTCGGGACGAGTGAAGAGCGAGAAGGCGCTGGATGATGACCAGATCCAGCCGGCTAGCCTCGATCTTCGCCTTGGATCCAAGGCGTTCCGCGTCCGGGCGAGCTTCATGCCCGGTCCTTCTCATCTGGTCGCCGACAAGCTCGACCGGCTCAAGCTGCATGTCGTCGATCTGAGCGAAGGCGCCGTGCTCGAGACCGGCTGCGTCTACATCGTGCCGCTGATGGAAAGCCTGTCGCTGCCGGCAGATATGTCGGCCTCTGCCAATCCGAAGAGCTCGACCGGCCGGCTGGATATCTTCACACGCGTGATTACCGACAGGGCGCAGGAGTTCGACAAGATCCCGGCGGGCTACAGCGGACCGCTCTATCTCGAAATCAGCCCGCGAACCTTTCCGATCGTCGTCAGGCGCGGTTCGCGGCTTTCGCAGATACGCTTCCGCATAGGCCACTCGGTTCTTTCCGAGCAGGAACTTCTGGCCTTGCACGAAAGCGACGTGCTCGTCGCCAGTGACCGGCCCAACGTTTCCGGCGGCGGCATTGCCCTTTCCATCGATCTCAAGGGCACCGGGCCGGACGGCCTGATCGGCTACCGCGGCAAGCATCACACATCGGTGGTCGATGTCGACAAGAAAGCCCAGCATGCCGTTTTCGACTTCTGGGAGCCGCTCTACAGCCGCGGCCGCGACGATCTCGTGCTCGATCCGGACGAGTTCTATATCCTCGTGTCGCGCGAAGCCGTCCATGTGCCGCCGCGCTATGCCGCCGAAATGACACCCTTCGACCCGCTCGTGGGCGAGTTCCGCGTCCATTATGCCGGCTTTTTCGATCCCGGCTTCGGCCATGCGTCGGCCGGCGGCAGCGGCAGCCGGGCGGTGCTCGAGGTGCGCAGCCACGAGGTACCGTTCATTCTGGAGCACGGGCAGATCGTCGGCCGTCTCGTCTACGAGCACATGCTGGAACGTCCGGAGGGACTTTACGGCCTCGATCTCGGCTCCAATTATCAGGCGCAGGGGCTCAAGCTCTCCAAGCATTTTCGCGCCGAGTGAGCATTGTGCTTGACAGATCGCGGCTGTTGAGGAAATTTCCGGTTCTGTCGCGGGTGTAGTTCAGTGGTAGAACGCCAGCTTCCCAAGCTTGATGTCGTCGGTTCGATCCCGATCACCCGCTCCAATTCCTCCATTCATAGAGGCGCCATAGCGCTGCGGATTCTCTGGATATTGGTACTGTCGGCCGTTCTCGCCCCGGGTTTGGCCTTGGCACAGCCGAAGGAACTGCCCCGGCTGTTCGATGCCCGCGAACGGATTGCCAAGCCGGACCTCAGCGGCCTTGCCAGGCTTCGTTTCCTGACCACCGTCGACTTCCCGCCCTTCAACTTCATCGACCAGTCGGGCAAGCTGTCGGGCTTCCATGTCGACCTCGCCCGCGAGATATGCCGTGAGCTGGAGATCGAAGCCAAGTGCCAGATCCAGGCAGTGACCTATCCGGAGCTCATGCCGGCCCTCGAACAGGGGCAAGGGGAAGCGATTGCCGCCGGCATTGCCGTGACTTCGGAGCTGAGGCAGCGTTTCGCCTTTTCCCGCGCCTTCATGCAACTGCCCGCCCGCTTCGTCGTCAACACCAAGGCCGCCGGCGCAATCACCGGTCCTGCCGATCTCGCCGGGAAGCCCGTCGGCGTCGTCTCCGACACCACGCATGAGGCAATGCTGAAGGCGTTTTTCCCGAAGCTTGAAGCCAAGAGCTTTCCGGACCGGGACGCGCTGCTCTCCGCGCTTCGCGGGGGAACCGTCGCGGCCGCGTTCTCCGACGGCATGCAATTGTCCTTCTGGGTCTCCGGCAACCTTGCCGGGGGATGCTGCGCCATGCTGGAGGGCTCCTATTTTTCCCAACGCTTCCTGGGCGAGGGACTGACGATCATGAACCGCAAGGCCGAGCCGGCGCTGACCCAGGCGATCGACCACGCTTTGCTGGCACTCTCACGCAGCGGCAGGCTTGAGGAGATCTATCTTCGCTATTTCCCGAACGGGATTTATTGAGGCGGCTCCACTCGCGGCTATGCCCTAGCGACGCCGGAAGGGGAGTATCAGCGACCATAGGAGCTTCACGGGTGCAACGCGCCCGTAGGCCTTCAGCCCGGTCTCGATCGCATCGTCGCCGCGCGATGGATGGGCGACGTAGGTCGAGAACAACCGATCCCAGACCGAAAGATTGAAGCCGTAGTTTGAATCGGTCTCCCGCTTTTCCACGGAATGGTGGATGCGGTGCATGTCGGGCGTGACGATGACCTGGCGCAACAGCCTGTCGGCGCCTTTCGGCAGCCGCAAATTGGCGTGATTGAACATCGCCCCGGCATTGAGCACGATTTCGAACAGGAGAACGGCAAGTGCGGGCGCGCCGAGCAGGATGATAACCGCGCTCTTCCAGATCATCGACAGCAGAATTTCGAGGGGATGAAAGCGAAGGGCCGTGGTGACGTCGACACCGGGATCGGCATGGTGGACGCGGTGGATGCGCCACAGGACAGGTATCTTGTGAAACACGACGTGTTCAAACCAGATGGCGAAGTCCAGTGCGATGAAGGCGATCAGGCCGGCAAGCGGCGGGGTCACGCCAAGAGCCGGGAGCACGCCGTAGCCGCGCCCCTGAGCCCAGATAGCAACGCCGGTAGCGGCAGCGGGAAAGGCGACGCGAAGCAGGAGGGAGGATAGGACGAGAATAGACAGGTTGGTGACCCAGCGGCGTGCCTTCAGTGCCCGCACCAGCTCCGGCCTCTCCAGCCGCGGATGAATAAGCTCGAGCACTGCCAGCGCGGCGAAGGCGGCGGCAAAGGCGGCGAGCCGCCAGACCGGTTCGGCGAGACCGAAATAGAGCATGCATCGATCCCCGTTGCATCGACCCCGGCCCGTTCCGTGCCGGAAACGGGCAAGGACCTTTTCAGAAGCCTACTTGCGGAAGCGCGCGATGGCTCCGCGCTCGATTGCTGCGCAGGCGAGCTTGTCGAGGCCCAAACGGTCCCGCAGCAGCTGCAACAACCGGATTTCCTCGTTGCGGATACGCTGATCGGCGGCAGCGATCTCGACCGCAAGGGCATAGGCCGTCTCATAGAGCCGCTGCGGCAACGCCTCCCGAACCATTTCGAGCGCCACGTCCAGGCCCTCGGGGGCCGCAAGCTGGGCGGCGCATTCGCGGCCGATATGGATCAGGTGATCTTCGTCGAAACCGTCGAAGGCCGGGAGGAACCGCACGAGCACGCCGATGCGTGCAATCTCGTCGTCGGTCATGTTCCGGTCGACGGCGGACATCATGACCATGACGTGGACAAGGGCTTCGTGCTGGCTGAGACTTGCGGACATCCTGCTTCTTGATCCTTTCATCATCCACATTGGGGCCGCGATACACGACGGGTGCATAGCGGGTTGGGCGGACCTGCAGTGGTGGGTGACAGTTAAGGACTTGCTCCAAGCCTTACAAGTCCGGCGCGGCGTCTTCCGGGGCGATGCTCGCAGCCGGATCGTCGAGCGCGAGAGGCGCTCGGGCAAGATCGCGCGGGTCGTCCCCGAAGAAACCGAGCCTGGCGCCCCGGGCGGCCTCGGCCTTCGCCTCGAGCGCCGTGCCCGGCAGCGGCGTCGCCCAGCCGTTGCCGACGAGCCATTCGGCCACGTCCTGGCCGCCCACGCTGCACCGCGCGTTCAAGGTCTCCGAGGAGCCATCCGCCGCTTCGCAGACGAGTGCGCGGCCCCGCAAAAAGTTGCGGAACGCCGTACGCGCGACCATGCCGCAAGGCCAGCTCCTGCCATTCGCTTCGCAGACCTTCTCGGGCGTTTCGGGTTCGATATCCTTGAGCTGCAGAGTCGTCTCGCCGGACCGGACAAGCCCCGCGGCAAGCGCAACCGGGCGCGGGAAGACGGCGGAAGCGGGCTTTTGCTTTTCCTCAGGCTTTGAAAGCGGCGGTCTCGGTGCGATCCGTTCCAGCGGTTTGGCAATTCCGTCTTCCGGCTGGGCGAAGAGACCCGGCTCGACCGGCCTGGCCGCCACGCGCGAGCCCTTGCCTGGGGCGGCATCCGGTTCGGGGGGAGGGGGAGCGGCTTCGGTCTCGGCGGGAGGCTCCACCGAAATCGGCTCGTCGACCGCTGCTTCCGGCGTTTCGAGCACGAACTCAGGCGTTGCGACGCTGTCGCGGTTGCGGATGATCGCGGCCCCGGCCATCAGAATGCCGGCATAAAGGGCGAGGGCGGCAAGCCCGCCGGCGATGGTGAAGAGCCTCGGCCGCATCGAAGAATCCTATTGGCTGGCCCAGATGATCCGGGCAATCCATTCTACGTCGTTCATCTCGAAATTGCGGTTGGGATGGTCGGGGTTGAGCGAGACGAGTTCGATGCCGCGGGGCGTCTGCCGGGCCAGCACCTTCGCCATCACCTCGCCCCCGCGCGTCTTGACCACGACGCGGTCGTTGCGGCGCACCTGCGCGCTCGGGTCGACGATCAGGACATCGCCGTCGCGATAAAGCGGCAGCATGCTGTCGCCCTGAACCTCCAGAGCGTAGGCACCGCCCTGCCGCCGCTCGGGCGTGGGGAATTCTATCGTGTCCCAGCCCTGGCCGACCGGAAAGCCGCCGTCGTCGAAAAAGCCGCCGGCGCCGGCCTGCGCGAAACCGATCAGCGGAATGCCCGGCGCTGCCGATGCTTCCTCCCTTTCGCGGCCGGCGGCATTGGGCTCCATCAGCGCCAGGAACTGATCGACGCTCGCCCCCGTGGCATGCAATATCTTCGCGATCGATTCAGTGGAGGGCCATCGGTCGCGCCCGTCGGTGGACTGGCGCTTCGACTTGTTGAACGAGGTGGGGTCCAGGCCGGCCCGCCGTGCAAGGCCCGACGGCGAAAGCCGGTGGCGCTCTGCCAAGGCGTCGATCGCGCGCCAGATGCTGTCATGTGAGAGCATGTCGACCCATCTTCGGAAGGAGAGACGATGCGGGCGGCACAGCAAGCCGTTCCGCGGTCTGCGAATACATTAGCCAAGCGCCTTACGACCGTAAAGCACAGCGAGGAAAATAGTCCTTCCTATCCGATCAAAGGACGGCATACAGCAGATGCAGCGGACTTCGGGGGTGAACTCTTCAGCAGCTGTGCTAAATAAAACAGCTTCACTCCGGGCCAAGAGGCGTGCTTGCTTGCAAACCTGAGATCGGAACGGCATCTCGTTGCCGCTTTTCTCGCTGCTCTTGCCGGCGTCGCGGTCGAGCATCATCTGCTCGAGGCCGGTCGCGCCGCATCGCTCATGGGTGCGGCCCTGATGGTGGCGGCGATCGTGCTTGCTTCCATGCGGGTCGCTCATCATGCCGAGGTGCTTGCCGCGAAGGTGGGTGATCCCTACGGCACGATGATCCTGACGCTTTCGGCGGTGCTGGTCGAGGTCGTCATCCTCGCCATCATGATGACCGGCGAGACCTCGCCGACGCTGGTGCGCGATACGATCTATTCGGCAGTGATGCTCGATATCAACGGGATCCTCGGACTTGCGGCGCTGCTCGGCGGCCTCAAACACGGCGAGCAGCCCTATAACGACGATTCCGCGCGCACTTACAGCGTCATGATTCTCACGGCCATGGGCATTTCCATGCTCGTCCCCGAATTCGTGCCGCAGTCGAAATGGCATTACTATTCCGCCTTCACCATCGGCGCGATGATCGTGCTCTATACGTTGTTCCTGCGCATGCAGGTTGGCGTGCACAGCTACTTCTTCAGTTACAGCTATCCGCGCGCCAAAGCGGGAACCGCGGCAAGCCGGCTGGAGGGCGAGCCGGTGCTTCCTTCCGTCGTCGTGCTCATCCTGGGCGTGGTGGTGATCGGCTTTCTCGCCGAAATCATGTCCGGGCTGCTGTCGGCCGGGATCAAGGGCACGGCGGCGCCGCCGGCCCTGGCCGCGATCGTCGTCGCGGCGATCTCCGCTTCGCCCGAAGTCCTGACGGCAATGCGCGCCGCGCTCGCCAACCGCATGCAGGCAGTGGTGAACATCGCGCTCGGCGCCTCGCTTTCGACCGTGATCCTGACCGTACCCGTCATGGAGGCGATTGCCCTTTATACGGGCCAGCCCTTCATCATGGCCATGTCGCCGGTGCAGACGGTGATGGTTGCGGTAACGCTCATCGCCGCCGCGATCAATCTCAATGACGGTCAGACCAATGCCATCGAAGGCATGACGCATTTCGTGCTGTTCGCCACCTTCATCATGCTTTCCGCCCTCGGGCTTTAGAGCACTTCCAGGAAAAGTGTGTAACGGTTTTCCGTCCGGAAGTGCGTTGGATCAAGAGCACTTCCAGGAAAAGTGTATAGCGGTTTTCCGTCCGGAAGTGCGTTGGATCAAGAGCACTTCCAGGAAAAGTGTGTAACGGTTTTCCGTCCGGAAGTGCGTTGGATCAAAGGTTAGTGCTCAAGCCGGCTGCTCTTCCACCGCCTTGCGCGCCACAACGCGGTCATAGGCGGCTTGAAGCGTTTGCCGCACGGAGGGTCCCTCCGGTTTGGCATCGCCGAGGTGTTCGGCGCGCAATTCCCGCATGAAACGCTCCCAGAGCTCGGGGCCGCCCTCCTCCATCAGTTGGGCGCGGATGCTGAGTTCCTCGGTGACCGGCAGGTAGCGCCGGCCCCAGGCGCCGAGATGGGCCATGATCGGCACAAGTGCGATCGCCATTTCCGTCAGGCTGTAGATCGCCTTCTGCTTGTGGCTCGGATCGTCCGCTTTCGTCAGCATGCCGATCTCGACAAGCGTTTTCAGCCGGTCGGCGAGGATGTTGGTGGAAATCCCCTCCTGCGAGCGCAGGAGCTCGCGGAAGTGGCGTTTGCCGCCGAAAATCATATCGCGAATGATCAGGAGGCTCCATTTGTCGCCGAATACTTCGAGCGAGAGATTGATCGGGCAACCCGAGCGATGGTCATCGGTCATTTTGGTCTCTGCAAAACGGGAGCGGAGCATCCGCTCCAAAACTGCTTGCATTATTGCACCAGTGAAGTTAGCCTGCAACCGCTTTCATTTCGCAACCAGTTTCCCAGCGAGGAGGAAAAGATCATGACCAAAGCTTCTGTCGCCCATGCGGATTTCACCATCGAACGCGTTTTCAATTCACCCCCGGAACAGGTCTTCGAGGCCTTCGCCGATCCTGCTGCGCACGACCGCTGGTTCGTCAAGGCCGACAACTGGCCGGTCGCCGAATATAGCCACGACTTCCGCATCGGCGGCCGGGAAAGCGGCCGGTTCAGCCAGGACGGGAAGGTTTTCTATTTCAATGAAACGATCTATCTCGACATCGTCGAGAACCGGCGGATCGTCTCGGCCTATACCATGGCGAAGGACGAGCAGCGGCTTTCCGCGTCGATCGCCACCGTCGACCTCATACCGGAAGGCACCGGCACACGCGTCGTCTTCACGGAGCAGGGGGCATTCCTGGATGGGCTCGACAAGGTGGAATATCGCCGCGAAGGCTGGGAGCAGCTGATCGGATTTCTAGCGGCCGAGCTCGGTGAGAAGGCTGAAGTGGCCTGAAGCCTGAACACGTTTCTCTCCGGTCGTTCGCGGTTACCGAGAATGACCGGAGAGACAATACTTGCGCGGTGCGGCTGACCTGGCGGCTTATGCCGCCTTCTGCCCCGCGGCATAAGGATCGAAGCGCCCGTAGAAGGTCTCGCCCTTTTCGGCCATCTCCTTCAGAAGCGGCGTCGGCCGGAAGTGGTCGCCATGGTCGGCGGCGAGCTTTTCGCAGAGCTCGACGAAGGCTCTCGCGCCCATGCCGTCGATGTAGGAGATCGTGCCGCCGGTGTAGGGTGCAAAGCCGAAGCCGAGGATCGAGCCGACATCGGCTTCGCGCGGATCTGTGACGATGCCTTCCTCGATCGTGCGCGCGGCTTCGAGTGCGATCGTCACCAGCAGGCGCTGCTTGAGCACGCCGACCTCGATCTCGCCGGCATCCTTCTGCGGGTATAGCTCTTTCAGACCCGGCCAGAGATATTTCCTGGCCGGCTTTGCCGGATATTCGTAGAAGCCCTTGCCGTTCTTGCGGCCGCGCCGGTCGAGCTCGTCCACCATCTTGTCGATCAGCGCCATGTGTCTGGGATCGACGGCCTTCTCGCCGAGATCGGCGACGGCCGCCTTCAGGATCTTCTGGCTGAGGTCGATCGCCACCTCGTCGTTGAGCGACAGCGGTCCGACCGGCATGCCGGCCATCTTGGCGGCGTTCTCGATCATCGCCGGCGGTACGCCCTCGATCAGCATGTCATAGGCTTCGTGGATATAGCGGAAGACGCAGCGATTGACATAGAAGCCGCGCGTGTCGTTGACGACGATCGGCGTCTTCCTGATCGCCGAGACATAGTCGAGCGCGGCCGCGAGTGCACGGTCTCCGGTCTCCTTGCCGAGGATCACCTCCGTCAGCATCATTTTCTCGACCGGCGAGAAGAAATGGATGCCGATGAACCGGTCCGGCCGTTTGGAATTCCTGGCGAGGCCGGTGATCGGCAGCGTCGAAGTGTTGGAGGCGAAGATCGCGTCCTCGGCGATCACCGCTTCGACCTTCTCGATCACGTCCTTCTTGACCTGCCGGTCCTCGAAGACCGCCTCGATGACGAGGCCGGCATCCTTGAGATCGCCGTAGTCCGCCGAAGGTGTGATGCGCGAAAGCAGCGCTTCGCCTTCCTCCTTGGTCAAGCGTCCCTTGCCGATCGCGTCCTTGACCAGGCCTTCCGAATGCGTCCTGCCCTTTTCGGCAGCTTCCATGTCGCGGTCGATGAGGGTGACGGGGATGCCGCCTGCCGCGGTTACATAGGCGATCGAGGCGCCCATGAAACCGGCGCCGACGACGCCGATTTTCTTGAGCTCGGTCTTCGGTACGCCGGCCGGCCGGCGCGCGCCCTTGCCGAGTTCCTGCATCGAGACGAACAGCGACCGGATCATCGAAAAGGCTTCGGTCGTCTGCAGGATTTCGGTGAAATAGCGCTGCTCGATCTTCAAGGCCGTATCGAAGGGAACCTGCAGCCCCTCATAGACGCATTTCAGGATCGCGATCGCGCCGGGGTAATTGCCGTAGGTCTCGCGGCGCAGGATGCCGGAGGCGGCCGGCCAGAGCTGCGCGGAGGCGGGTGTCCAGATGCCGCCGCCCGGGAGCTTGAAGCCCTTCTCGTCCCAGGGCTGCACCGGCTTCAGGCCGTTCTTGATCATCGCCTTGGCGGCCTCGATCAGTCTGTCCGGGTCGACCACCTCGTGAACGAGCCCCATCGCCTTTGCTCGCGCCGGCGTAAGCGAGGAGCCGGTCGTCATCATCTGCAACGCGTCCTGCGTATTGGTCAGCCGTGGAACGCGCTGGGTGCCGCCGGCGCCGGGGAAAATGCCGACCTTGACCTCGGGAAGCGCGATCTTCACCGATTTCGCATTGGAGGCGACACGGCCGTGGCAGGCGAGCGACATCTCGAAGGCGCCGCCCATGCAGGTGCCGTTGATGGCCGAGACCCAGGGCTTGCCCGAGGTTTCGAGCTTGCGGAAGAGACCCGTCATCCGGCCGACGAGGTCGAAGAGTCTCCGGGCCGCGTTGTCCGGGTCCTTCTTCTTCTCCTCCGCCTGGAAAGTGAACATCGACTTGATCATCGAAAGGTCGGCGCCGCCGGAGAAGGAGGATTTGCCGGAGGTGACGACCACGCCCTTGACGGCAGGATCCGCCGTCGTCTGATCGATGATGGCGTCGAGTTCCTTCATCACCTCTTCGGTGAAGACGTTCATCGACTTGTCGGGCATGTCCCAGGTGACCAGCGCAATGCCGTCGGCGTCGGTTTCGATCTTGAAGTTCGTGTAAGACATATTCTCTCTCCCGGGATCGGATCAGACGCGTTCGATGATCGTGGCGGTGCCCATGCCGGCGCCGATGCAGAGCGTCACCAGCGCCGTGTTGAGGTCGCGGCGCTCCAGCTCGTCGAGCACGGTGCCGAGGATCATCGCCCCGGTCGCGCCGAGCGGATGGCCCATGGCGATCGCGCCGCCATTGACGTTGATCTTGTCGTGCGGGATGTCGAAAGCCTGGCAGTAGCGCAGCACGACGGCCGCGAAGGCCTCATTGAGCTCGAAAAGATCGATGTCGGAGAGCTTCATGTCCGCCCGCTTGAGGAGCTTCTCGGTGACGTCGACCGGCCCGGTCAGCATCAGGGCCGGGTCGGAGCCGATATTGGCGAAGGCGCGGATGCGGGCGCGGGGTTTGAGCCCCATGGCTTCGCCGCCGGCCTTGGAGCCGATGAGCACGGCCGCGGCGCCATCGACGATGCCGGAGGAATTGCCGGCGTGGTGGACGTAGTTGATGCGCTCGATCTCCGGATGCGCCTGGATGCCGACGGCCTCGAAGCCGCCCATCTCGCCGGGCATCTGGAAGGAGGGATTCAGCGAGGCCAGTGCCTGCATGTCGGTGCCGGGGCGCATATGCTCGTCGCGGTCGAGGATGACCAGGCCGTTCTGGTCCTTGACCGGGACGACCGAGTTCTTGAAATAGCCCTTCTCCCATGCATTGGCGGCGCGCTTCTGGCTTTCCACCGCATAGGCGTCGACGTCGTCGCGCGAGAAACCGTATTTCGTGGCGATCAGGTCGGCGGAAACGCCCTGCGGCATGAAATAGGCGGGCAGGTTGACCGAGGGGTCCATGAACCAGGCGCCGCCCGACATGCCGAGGCCGACGCGGGACATCGACTCCACACCGCCGGCGATCACGATATCGTCCGCTCCTTGGGCGATCTTCGCGGCGCCGAAATTGACGGCGTCGAGGCCGGAGGCGCAGAAGCGGGAGATCTGCATCCCGGGCGCACGCGTCGAATAACCCGCCTCGAAGGCTGCGGCTTTCGGGATGACCGCACCCGCATCCATGACCGGGTCGACGCAACCCATGATGACGTCGTCGACCGTCGAAGTGTCGAGCCCGTTGCGATCGCGCACGGCCTCGAGCACCTTGGCGGCGAGCCGGACGGAGGGCACTTCGTGCAGCGCGCCGTCCTTCTTGCCACGGCCGCGCGGCGTGCGCACGTGGTCGTAAACGAAGACTTTCGTCATCTCTTGATCTCCCTTTCGGCGGCGTTTCCTCGGGCCGCGCATTATCAATCGGAGCGGGATTCGGGCGGAAGACCGCTTCTCGCTTTCGATCCGGCTCCAGTCTGAAATCAGAACGCGGCCGCGTCCAGCGCCATCATCGTGTCGGCGCCCGTTTCGATGCGGATCTTGCGCAGCGCCGTTTCAGGCAGGATGCGCTCCATGAAGAACCTCGCCGTGATCAGCTTGTTCTTGAGATAGTCCGCGCGCTGCGTTTCGCCAGCGGCAAGCTTCTCCTCCGCCGTCTTGGCCATCTTCGCCCACATATAGCCGAGGACGACGAGGCCGAAGAGATGCATATAGTCGGTGGAGCCGGCTCCGGCATTGTCGGGTTTGGCCATGGCGTTCTGCATGAACCACATGGTCGCGGCCTGCAGGTCGTTCAGCCCTTTCTTAAGGGCCTTGGTGTAGCCGGAGAGCTTTTCGTCGCCGCGGTTCTCCTCGCAGAAGTCGCCGATCTCCTTGAACAGAGCCATGACGGCGCGGCCGCCGTTCATCGCGAGCTTGCGGCCGACCAGGTCGAGCGCCTGGATGCCGTTGGCACCCTCGTAGATCATTGCGATGCGGGCATCGCGCACATACTGGCTCATGCCGTGCTCTTCGATATAGCCGTGGCCGCCGAATACCTGCTGCGCCATCACCGCGTGATCGAAGCCCTTGTCCGTCAGCACGCCCTTGAGGATCGGCGTCATCAGGCTGAGGATGTCGTCCGCCGCCTGGCGCTCCTCTTCGCTGTCCGAACGATGGGCGATGTCCGACTTCAGCGCCGTCCAGAGCGTGAAGGCGCGGCCGCCTTCGTTGAAGGCCTTGATCGTCATCAGCGTGCGGCGGATGTCCGGATGGACGATGATCGGATCGGCCTTCTTGTCCGGCGCCTTGGGGCCGGACAGGGAGCGGCCCTGAATGCGCTCGCGCGCGTAGCTCGCAGCATTCTGATAAGCGACTTCGGCAATCGAAAGCCCCTGCATGCCGACGGCAAGCCTGGCCTCGTTCATCATCACGAACATGGCGCTGAGGCCCTTGTTCTCCGTGCCGATCAGATAGCCGGTCGCCTCGTCATAATTCATGACGCAGGTCGCGTTGCCGTGTATGCCCATCTTGTGTTCGATCGCGCCGCAGGAAACGCCGTTGCGTTCGCCCGGCTCGCCGCTGGGGTCGAGCTTGAATTTCGGCACGATAAAGAGCGAGATGCCCTTTACACCGTCGGGCGCGCCCTCGATGCGCGCCAGCACCAGGTGGACGACATTTTCCGCCATGTCGTGCTCGCCGGCGGAGATGAAGATCTTCTGGCCGGAGATCCTGTAGGAGCCGTCGCCGTTCGGCACGGCCTTGGTGCGCAGCAGGCCGAGGTCGGTGCCGCAATGGGGCTCCGTCAGGTTCATCGTGCCGGTCCAGGTGCCGTCGACCATTTTGGGCAGATAGGTCCGCTTCTGGTCTTCGGAACCGTGCACCAGGATCGCCGCGATCGCCCCCTGCGTCAGGCCCGGATACATCATAAGCGACATGTTGGCCGCGGACATGAATTCGCCGACGGCGGTGTGGAGCGTGTAGGGCAGGCCCTGGCCGCCGAATTCCTCCGGGGCGGCAAGACCAAGCCAGCCGCCTTCGCGATAAAGGTCATAGGCTTCCTTGAAGCCCTTGGGCACGGTGACGGAGCCGTCCTCGTGCCGCTTGCAGCCCTCCCGGTCGCCGGAAAGGTTGATCGGGAAGAGGACCTCTTCCGCGAGCTTTGCGGCCTCGCCGAGCACTGCGGCCGTCATGTCCGGCGTCGCATCCGCAAAGCCCGGGAGATTGTGGTAGCGCTCGATGCCGAGCACGTCGTTGAGGATGAACAGGGTATCGTCGACCGGAGCCTTGTAGATGGGCATGCTTTTCCTCGCCTTGATGTCCTTTCGGGCCGCGCCGCACGGCAGACCCGCTTCCCACTGTGTCGAGCGCGCACCGGTGGCGGTGTGCGACTTGGACGGATGCTATCGAATTTTGACGTTTGCGTAAACGTCAAAAGTTCCCGTAAGGCGAAAGTTTCGCTCCTGCGGTGCGCCGCTCCACATGCCATATGACGGGGGGCGGCGGCGTAGCGGGCGACAATAATCGTTAAAAATCGGATCGGTTAACGGCTTATTTACCACGTTTAATGAATTGTGCGCTTTGAGATGGTCAAAGCTGCAACCGGTCCCGTCTTTGCATTGTTGCGGTTTTGCCCACATCGGCGGTGCCGCCGAAATCGGAGCGAAACCCGGGGAAGCCCGGGCTCCTTCGGCGGCTTCGATGACGGTCGAATTTATAGGGCCAAAGCGACACAGGGGCGAAGAGGCAATGAACGGATCGCGATCCACTTCTCAGCGCATGGGCAGCCCGTCCTATGGCGACCGGCCGTCGCTCGATGCCCTGAACCGCACCATCGAAGGGCTCGAAGCGCGCATCGAGGGGCTCATGAGCAGCGTCAGCCGCGAGACGCGGCAGCCCGAGCGGCCGCGTCCGGCCCCAAGCGAAGCGGTCTCCGAAATCATCGACCGTCAGCGGGCGCTCAATGCGGCGCGCGAGCGGTCGCCGCTGCGCGAACGCGCTGCGCTCAGCGACCCCGATCGCCTCGCTCCCACCCGCCTCGCGGCAGAGCCACGCTACCAGCCCTCTCAGGCAGCAGCCGCGCCATCGGGACGCTCTTCGGCTGCAGCGGATATCGCCGAGGCGCTGGTCGGTCTGCGGCATGAGCTGAAGCGCGATCTCGATGACGGCCTGTCCCGCGAGATGCATGCGCTGCGTTCGGAAATCCGCGGCATCAAGGCCGAAGCCGCCCAGGACCGCCGATTCGCCGAGGACGTGCGACACGATATCGAGCGGCTTTCGGCCGGCATCAAGGAACTTGGCCGGCAGGCTTCGCCCGCCGAGGCCGATGCGCTCAGGATCGAATTCGATGACCTGAGGTCCATGCTCGAAGGCCTCGCGCGCGAAGACAGCATGCGCCGCATGGAAAACCGATGGACCGGCGTCGAGGATCGGCTGAACGCCTTCGACCAGAACCGCGACGATGAGTTGGTGGCGCTCGCCTACCGGCTCGACGAGATCAAGGCGCAGATCAATTCCCTGGACAGGGGCACCGGGATCGAGGTGCTGGAAAGCAAGCTCGTCGCGGTCGCCCAGGCGATCGAGATGCTCGGGCGCCAGATCCAGCCGGACGAGAGGCGCCTGGCGCCGCAATTCACCGACCTCGGCAAGCGGCTCGATGAGATCAGCCGGGCGATCGCCGCAGGCAGCGGTAATGTGGCCGGCACCGACGGTTCGTTCGTCGATCGTCTCGAGAACAGGCTCGGCGATCTGTCCCGGCAGATCGGCACCCTCTCCAATCCCGCCGATTCCGGCCTCGGCGCGCGGATCGAGGCGCTGGCAGCTCGCGTGGAGGACCTTGCCGGCGAGAAGGCGGCGGCCAGATTGGAAGAGCGCCTGGACCAGCTTTCCGCGGTGCTGGAGCACAATCGGCAAGGTGCGGAGCCGGATCTTACAGATCGTCTTGCCGACATTTCGCGGAAGATCGAAGCCCTCTCGGGCGACAGCGTCACCGATGCACTGGCCGAACGGCTCGACGATCTCGCCCGCCGAATCGATGGGCTTGCGCGAAATGTCGAGCCTACGGCGGACCCGCGCTTCGATCGCCTCGAGGATCGCTTGGCAGGTATCGCCCAGCGCTTGGAGGAGACGCATGCCGCGCCGTTCGACGACCGGCAGGCGCTGCGCAATCTCGAAGCTCAGATCGGAAATCTCTCGACTCTGATCAGCCAGTCCCACGGTGAGACGGTAGGCGTGCCCGCGGAATTCGAGAGCCGCATGAACACGCTGGAAGACTATCTCGCCACCAGCGACGAATACATCATCGAAGCTGCTCGGCAGGCTGCGGAAGCCGTGATGGAGGCATATTCCAGAAACACCGCACCGCAGATGGCGGCGAGTACCGACATGGCGGCGATCTCGGCGCTCGCCGAGGATCTGCGTACATTGGAGGAGCTCAGCCGTTCGAGCGACGAACGGACGGCACGCACCTTCGAGGCGCTGCATGAAACGCTCGTCCATATCGCCGAGAAACTGGAGCGGCTTGAAGAGCGGGAGCCCCCGGCTTCTCATGGTCCGATGCCCAAGGCTGCGCCCGTCGAAGCCGCGGACCCTTCGACGATGGCGGAAAGCGACGAGGACGTGGAACGCGCGCCACAGGCGTTGGCGGCCGCAAGCGAAACCTCCATCCACGCACCGATGCCGGCCGCAGCCGAGGCGAATGATGCCGCCGAAGTCGCAATGGTCGAAGACGGCGAGATCAAGGTGGAGGCCCGTGCGGCGAAGACGAGCCTGCTTGCCGGTCTGACTCGGCGCTTCGCGCCGAGGCAGAACGAGGGAATGCCGATCCAAGCGCGGCAGATGGTCGAGCCCACCCCCTCGATCGACCCCTCCGAAATGCTCACTCCCGAGGACGCCAATCAGCTCCTCGAGCCGGGCTCCGGCGTGCCGGACGTCAAGAAGATACTCGAACGTGTCCGTGCCGGTCAGATGGCCCGTGGCGCGCAGGAGGCGAACGACGGCGAAAAGGCGGACTTCATCGCCGCCGCGCGGCGCGCGGCGCAGCTGGCCGTCGAGGAATCCGATACGCTCAATCGCGTCAAGGAAAGTAAGGCACCATCCGCCGTCGGCGGCGCGCTCGCCCGCCACCGCCGTCCGATCCTGATCGCAGTCGGTGCCGTGCTGCTCGCGATCATGTCCTATCCGCTCGTCAGCACGGTGCTGAAAGGCAAGGAGGCCCCGAGCGCTCCGCCGGTTGCAGCGATCGAGCGCAAGGCAGAGGTTGCGGAGCCGAAGGCCGCCGTCGACCGCCTCGTCCAAACGGCAGCTACCGCGAAGGCTGGAGAAGAGCCGAGGGCTCCCGCTGGCATGGAGAAGACGGATGCGCCGCCGATAGCGGCAAAGCAGCCGCCAAAGCAGCCAACCGCTGCCGAAGCCGGCAAGGTTGACAAGGCCATTGGTGGCGCTGGCGACGGACAGGCGGCCTTGATGCGGCCGGCGGAGGCACGAACGCCTGGACCCGGCTCGACCTTGCAGCCGCCTTCGGAAAGTTTAGCCGCTGAGCCGGCCAGGATGAGCGAGATCGTTCTGCCGGAGGGCTTCGGACCGCCCGCGCTCGTAACCGCGGCCAAGGGCGGCGATCCTCTCGCCTTCTATGAAATAGGCGCCCGCTTCACGGAAGGGCGGGGGGTCGAGGAAGATCGGGCGGAAGCCGTCAAGTGGTATCAGCGCGCCGTCGACGCCGGCGTGGTACCGGCCGCGTACCGGCTCGCCAACCTTTATGAGAAGGGCGCGGGCGTTCAGCGCGACGCAGCAAAGGCCAAGGCGCTCTATCTCAAGGCGGCTGCAGCCGGCAACGCCAGTGCGATCCACAATCTCGCCGTCATGCTCGCCGGCGGCCGGGACGGCGGGCCGGATCTCGCCGAAGCGGCCAGATGGTTCGAGAAAGCCGCCAGTCTCGGCGTTCGCGACAGTCAGTTCAACCTCGCCGTCCTCTATGCGCGGGGCGACGGTGTGGCCCGCAATCTGGAAGAATCCTATAAATGGTTTGCTATCGCGGCCCGCGACGGCGACAAGGACGCGGCAGAAAAGCGCGACGAGATCGCCAAGGCGCTGAAGCCCGAGGAGCTTTCCAGTGCCAAGGCAAAAGTCGACGCCTGGAAGGCTCAGCCTCTCGACGCCGAAGCAAACACGGTGGAGATCCCGGATGCCTGGGTCGGTCCGCCGACCAAGACGGCCACCGTCGATATGACCAGAGCCGTTCGCAACATCCAGGCGATCCTCAACAATAACGGCTTCGATGCCGGCAAGCCGGACGGCCAGGTAGGCCAGAAGACGATTGCCGCCATCAAGGCCTTTCAGAATTCGGTCGGCCAGGAGCCGACAGGTGAGATCACCGATGGGCTGGTCCGGGAGCTTCTGAAGCGGAACAGCTGAACCGTTTCGGCCGTACCGCGCATGACGTGGTGCCACAAGGTCGCAGGCGTGCCTGCGGGGCCGCGCATGTGGCTGAAAAGGTTGACAGCTCTGGTCCGGGAGCGCATGAGAGAAAGTGTCGCCCGTTTCTCCCTCGGGGGCGCGAACGGTCCACCCATATACCCCCCGTCCGTGGTTAATCATGTACCACTTCGAAGGACAGCGCCGTGCTCCTCTTCGAGCGCGTGAGGCTTGAGAATAGTGAAACATTGCACAATTCCTCAATTGTTTGCGGTTAGGAATTGTGGAGGAGCAATTTCCGCCCGCAATGCGGGCCGCTGGCATATCGAGGTTCGGCCGTGACGGTCTATCTGCCCATTGCTGAGTTGTCGGTGAACATCTTCGTCATTCTCGGCATGGGCGCGGCCGTCGGTTTTCTGTCCGGCATGTTCGGCGTCGGCGGCGGATTTCTGATCACGCCGCTTCTGATCTTCTACAATATTCCGCCAGTCGTGGCGGTGGCGACCGGCGCCAACCAGGTGGTCGCCTCGTCGATATCAGGGGCGATCGCCCATTTCCGCCGCGGCACCATCGATATCAAGCTCGGCACGGTGCTCTTGTGCGGCGGCCTTGTGGGCGCGACCGTCGGCGTCTGGCTGTTCTCGCTGCTCAGGAGCGTCGGCCAGCTCGATCTGGTGATCTCGCTGCTTTATGTGGTGCTTCTCGGCTCGGTCGGCGCGCTGATGCTGTGGGAGAGCATCGGCGCAATGCGCAAGGCAGCGAAGAACCAGCCGGCGCAGCTCAGACGGCCCGGGCAGCACAATTGGATCCACGGCCTGCCGCTGAAGATGCGCTTCAAGAAGTCGAAGATCTATCTGAGTGTCATCCCTGTGGCGACGCTCGGCTTTTCCATCGGGGTGCTGACCTCGGTGATGGGCGTCGGCGGCGGCTTCATCATGGTGCCGGCCATGATCTATCTGTTGCGCATTCCGACCAGCGTCGTCGTGGGCACATCGCTCTTCCAGATCGTCTTCGTCTCCGCCTATACGGTGATCGTCCAGGCCTCGACCAACTACACCGTCGACATCGTGCTGGCCTTCGTGCTGATGATCGCCGGCGTCATCGGGGCGCAATATGGCGTGCGCGTCGGCCAGCGGCTGCGCGGCGAGCAGCTCAGGGCACTGCTGGCGCTGCTCGTTCTCGCCGTCGGCATCCGCCTGGCGGTCGAGCTCGTCATCCCGCCGAAGGACATTTACTCGGTCGTATCCGCGGGGGCCGGTTTCTGATGCGCTCGCTTCTCCTTCACCCGATCGTCGCCCTGGTCCTCGCCGTCGCCACCCCGGCCGCAGCGCAGGTTCTGGAGCGCCAGGTCACCAACTTCACCGAGAAGCTCGAGATCGGCATTTCGACGGAAGAGATTGCCATCACGTCCGATTTCCGGGGCGCCGACCTGACGATCTTCGGCGCCATCGATGGATTCGACGCCAGCCTCCTGGCGCAGGGCAAGTACAATATCATCGTCGTGCTGGAAGGGCCGAAGGACAACGCCACGGTGCGAAAGAAGGAGCGGGTGTTCGGTATCTGGGTCAATACCCAGTCGATGACCTTCGAGCTCGTGCCGGAGGCCTACTCGCTTTCGAGTACCCGCGCCATCGAGACGATTGCGCCGCGGCGCGACATCGCCAATATGGGCATCGGCGTCGACCATATGCGGCTGGTGCCGCTCGGCTTCGTCGGCGACGGCAGCACGCTCGGCGAGTTCCGCAACGCCTTCCGGACGATTCGCGAGACGAGCGGCGTCTATCAGCGCGATCCGGGCGGGGTGCAGTTCATCAGTTCGAGCCTGTTCAAGGCTTCGGTGCGGCTGCCGACCAATGTCCCGAACGGCATCCATGTCGTACGCGCCTATCTCTTCCGCGACGGCGTCTTCGTCGCCGCCAAGGCTCTTCCGCTCAGGGTGGTGAAGACCGGCCTCGAACAGGCGATTACCCGCGCCGCGCACGATCAGCCGCTGATCTATGGCCTTCTGGCCGTAACCCTCGCCGTCGTCACCGGCTGGGGTGCCAGCCTGCTCTTCCGCAAGGAGTGAGGGAGCCGGCAAACCGAGTTGGCGTTCCATTTTGCGTTATGGCGGTTTAAGGAAGCACGGGCATCGGCGGCAAGCGATGCGAAACTTGAGGAAACCCCATGAAACCGATTTTCGTGCAACTGCAATGCGCCCCCGGCAAGACCTATGAGGTGGCCGACGAGATCTATCGCAGGGAGATCGTCTCGGAGATGTATTCGACCAGCGGCGACTATGATCTGCTACTGAAGGTCTATGTCGAGGAAGGCCAGGATATCGGAAAGTTCATCAATGACAATATCGCCAGCGTTCCGGGCATATCCCGCTCGCTGACGACGCTGACGTTCAACGCGTTCTAGAGCCGTGAAACTACGCACTTCCGGACGGAAACCGTTACACACTTTTCCTGGAAGTGCTCTAACCTCACCCGAGAAGGTTGGCGAAGCGCACCGAATAGATTCGGTCGCGGCCAAGCATATGGGCGACGAGCTGCTGCCGCTCGAAAAGGCCGCTCATCTCACGGTGCCTGAGGTCGAGACCTCCCGTCGTGACCCCGAAAGCAGGCATCACGAGGCGCTTGCCGTCGGTCGCGAAGCAGGCGCGCCTCACCGATCTTTCCCGCCGCCTCACGGTCGCCGAAGGATGCAGGTGGCCGGCGATCTCGCCGATGCCGTCGCGTCTCGAAGGCTCGTGCCGGAAGACCAGGCCCGCGTGGCGGAGCTCGTCCATGGAGGCGCCGGGAAGCCCCTGTGCGCCGTCCGGATCATGATTGCCGTTGATCCAGATCCATTCGCGGCCGCAGGCCATGGCCGCGATCATCTGGCGGAAGGTTTCCGGCATTGCAGCCGATCCCTTCCGGTCGTGGAAATTATCGCCAAGACTGATGACGGTCGCGGGGTCGTGGCGGGCGATGACCGCCTCCAATATCCTGAGCGTCGCAAGCGTATCGTAGGGAGGCAGCATCATGCCGCGCCGCGCAAAGGCGGAGCCTTTTTCGAGATGCAGGTCGGATACGACGAGGGTGCGGCTTTCGGGAAAGTAGAGGCCGCCGAGCGGATCGCAGATCGCGGCGATTCCATTGATGGACGTGCGCGCGTGCAGGGATGGGCTGACGGCAGGTGATGTCGCGTAGATGAGCCGATGCATGGTCATTGCGGTGTTCTTGTGTGTGGGCGAAAAAGGCTCCTTTCCTCCGGCTTGCCCCTTACCCTAACCCTCTCCCCGCACGCGGGGAGAGGGGACGTGCCCCACGATACCGGTGAAAACGGTAGCGGCGGCACTTGCCGCGGGTCCCTTCTCCCCGCCTGCGGGGAGAAGGCGCCGGCAGGCGGATGAGGGGCGCCGCGGAGGGGTTGGGGGCCTGGGGAGGATTTTCGCTCTCTCATAATTCTCTCATCCATCCGTACCGTGGCCGCTCATCGCCTCGTTGATCAGGTCGTCGGCCGCTTCCGTGAGCAGGAAGTCCTGCGCTTCTCCATGCACCGATTCCCGTCCGATCTCCAGCATTACCGGGATGGCAAGCGGCGAGATCTGATCGAGCCTGCGATGGGTGATATGGCCCTTGATCCGCTTGAGCATGGAGCCGAGGCGGCCGATGTCCAAAAGTCCCGTGGCCGCATCGTTGCGCGTCGCCTCGAGGAGAATGTGATCCGGCTCGTGCGCGCGCAATACGTCATAAATGAGATCGGCGGAAACGGTGATCTGCCGCCCGGTCTTCTCCCTGCCGGGGTGGCGCTGCTCGATGAGCCCGGCGATGACCGCGCAATTGCGGAAGGTACGTTTCAGGAGGAAGGATTCGTTCAGCCACGCCTCCAGATCGTCGCCCAGCATATCCTCGGCGAAGAGCTGCCCGAGCGACGGCGCCCGCGCCCGGAACGCCGCGCCCATGTCGTCGAGCGCCCAGATGGCGAGCGAATAGTCGGTCGCCACGAAGCCGAGCGGCTTCAGGCCGGCACGGTCGAGACGGCGGGTAAGGAGCATGCCGAGCGTCTGGTGGGCAAGCCTGCCTTCGAAGGCGTAGATGACCATGTAGTGCCGGCTGCCTCGCGGGAAGGTCTCGATCAGGAGTTCGTCGTCGCGCGGAAGCATCGACACGTCGCCCTGCAGCGCCAGCCAGTCCCTGACCTGGTCGGGCAGACCTGCGCGGCGGGCCGGATCGGCGAGCATCTTTCGCACCTGTGCTGCGAGATAGGTGGAGAGCGGAAACTTGCCGCCGGCATAACTCGGCACCTTGGGATCGAAAGAAAAGGCCTGCGAGGCCAGGCACTCGTTCTCGCGGATGCCTTCGAAGCGCAGCACCTTGCCGGAAAAAACGAAGGTGTCGCCCGGGGAAAGCATTTCGAGGAACGATTCCTCGACTTTGCCGAGCGACATGCCGCCGCGGCCAAGCGAACCGCGCTGATTGCGCTTGACCATGCGGATATTCAACATCGGCGACTCGACGATCGTCCCGACATTGAGGCGGTATTGCTGAGCAACCATCGGGTTGGAGACCCGCCAGAGCCCGTCCTTCGTCTTGCGGATGCGGGCATAGCGCTCATAGGTGCGAAGCGCGTAGCCGCCGGTCGCGACAAGATCGACGGCGCGCTCGAAGGTTTCCCAGGGAAGCCGGGCATAAGGCGCAGCGCTGATCACCTCTTCATAGAGTTCAAGCGCATCGAAAGGCTGCGCGCAGGCCATGCCGAGGATGTGTTGCGCCAGCACGTCGAGAGCACCCCTGCCGATCGACGGCGTGTCCTGAGCGCCGACGTAATTGGCGTCGAGCGCCGCCTGGCACTCCATAACTTCGAAACGGTTGGCCGGAACCAGAATCGCGCGGCTCGGTTCGTCCATGCGGTGGTTGGCGCGGCCGATGCGCTGCGCCAGCCGGCTTGCTCCCTTCGGCGCCCCGACATGGACGACCAGATCGACGTCGCCCCAGTCGATGCCGAGATCGAGGGTCGACGTGGCGACGACGGCGCGCAGGCGGTTTTCGGCCATTGCCGCCTCGACCCTGCGGCGCTGGGCGACATCGAGAGAGCCGTGGTGCAGAGCGATCGGCAGATTGTCGTCGTTGATTTTCCAGAGTTCCTGGAACAGCATCTCGGCCTGGCTGCGGGTATTGACGAAGAGCAGCGTCGTCCGGTGTTCCTTGATTGCAGCATAGACATCCGGGATTGCATAGCGCGCCGAATGCCCGGCCCAAGGCACCTGGTTCTCGGTCCGCAGGATGGAGATCTCGGGCTTTGCGCCCCCGGAAACGGTGATCAGTTCGGCATGGTTCTCCTTGGCGAGAGATTGAGCGACCAGCCAGCGCTGCAGATCCATCGGATCGGCGACCGTAGCCGAAAGACCCGTCGTCTGGAGACGGGGCGCCAGGCGGCGCAGCCGCGCGAGGCCGAGCGAGAGGAGATGGCCGCGCTTCGACATCACCAGCGAATGCAACTCGTCCAGCACCACATAGCGCAGGTCCTTGAAGAAGCGCTCCGCCTCGCCATTGGCCAGAAGCAGCGCGAGCTGCTCCGGCGTTGTGAGCAGTATGTCGGGCGGGTTGAGCTTCTGCCTCTGCCGCTTGCCCTGCGGCGTGTCGCCGGTGCGGTTTTCGATGCTCACCGGCAGCCCCATCTCGCCGACCGGTTTCATGAGGTTGCGCTCGATATCGACGGCAAGCGCCTTGAGCGGCGAGATGTAGAGCGTGTGAATGCCGGTGAAGGCCGCGCCGGGCGGGATCCTGCCGCGCCTGGTGATGTCGACGAGGGAGGGCAGAAAGCCGGCAAGCGTTTTGCCGGCTCCGGTCGGCGCGATCAGAAGCGTGCTCTCGCCCGCCTCGGCGCGTGAGAGAAGCTCGAGCTGATGGGCGCGCGGGCGCCAACCCTTTTCGGCGAACCACCGGAGAAAGGGTGAAGGCAACGTCAGGGCGTCGCCTTCCGGCGACGGAGAATCGATCCTGTCCACGCAGAACAAAGGTAGATCAAACGCGGCAAAAGAGAAGCCGGCATCTTCGTGCTGCTGTAAGGATTGACTCCCAACGAGAATCATGGATAAATTTTATCTACGATAGGAGATGCAGATGAAACTCGGCGACGGCGTCGAACAGGCCATTCACAGCGTGACGATGCTGAGCTGTCTTCAGCCCGGCAGTACCCTGTCGGCCGCAGCGCTTGCCGAGTTCCACGGCGTCTCGACCAGTTACCTGCTGAAGCATCTGCAGGCGATGTCGGGTGCCGGACTGCTCGAAGCCGTGCCGGGGCCGAAGGGCGGCTACCGGCTTGCGCGCGCGCCCGAGAAGATCACCCTGCTCGATATCGTCCTCGCGGTGGAGGGGGCGGAGCCCGCCTTTCGCTGCAACGAAATCCGCCTTCGCGGCCCCAATCCCTATTCCTGCAAGCCGGCCGCGCCGTGCACGATCAATGTCGCGATGCTCAGGGCCGAGCAGGCCTATCGCGCCGAACTCCGGCGCGTGACCATCGCCGGTATCATGGCCGACCTGAAAGCTATCGACCGCGACGGGGCGATCGCGGCGCGAACGAACGGCTTTCTCGCCCTTCATGAACGGAAATCGGGCAGCGCCGCCTGATGTGAACCACCATCCAATCAGCCAAACAGGAGAAGATCATGCAGTCACGTCTGAATTTTGCGAAAGCCGCTCCGGACGCCTACAAGGCGGTCGCCGCGCTCGACAGCTATGTCAAAGGCTCCGGAATCGAGCCTCGCCTTATCCACCTGATCAAGCTGCGCGCATCGCAGATCAATGGCTGCGCCTATTGCGTGGACATGCACACCAAGGAGGCGCGCCACAGCGGCCTCAGCCAGCAATGGATCAACCTCGTCTGTGTCTGGCGCGAATCGCCACATTTCGACGAGCGCGAACGGGCGGTCCTCGGCTGGACCGAGGCGCTGACCAATGTGGCCGAGACACGCGCGCCCGACGACGCCTATGAGGCGCTCAAGGCACATTTCAACGAGGAGGAAATGACCAAGATCACCGTCGCGATCGGCGCCATCAACGTGTGGAACCGGCTGTGCGTCGGCTTCCGCGCCTTGCCCCCGATCGACGAGCCGGCCGTGGCGGCTTAGAGTGGGATGAGGAAAGTGTGTGCGGGTTTCGGTCCGCACCACGCTCTCTGACCACTTGAGACTACACAATTCCCGGAAGCGATAGGGCTGTTACAGCGCGATGTAGCGGTCGGCGCGGTGGTTGATCGCCACGAAAAGGTTGAGGACGACCGCGCCGAGCACCGACCAGATGACGACCGTCGGCGTCGTCACGAAGAATGCTGCCGCCAGAACGATCATGTCGATCGCGAGTTGCACGAGACCGGCGCGAATGCCGAAGCGCTCCTGCAGGTAGATGCCCAATATGCCCACGCCGCCGAGGCTCGCGCGGTGGCGGTAGAGCGCCAGGAGACCGTATCCGAGGAGTAGGCCGCCGATGAGAGCGGCCCAGCCCGGGTGAATCTGCCCGATCTCGAAAAGACGCGATTGCATGTCGGTCAGGAACGAGGTGAGCGCGATGGCAATGAAGGTCTTGAGCGTGAAGGCCGGACCGAGCCGCTTCAGCGACAGGTAGAAGAACGGCAGATTGAGCAGGAAGAAGGTGAGACCGAAGTTCACGCCCGTGGCGTAATGCAAAAGAAAGGCGACGCCGGCGGTGCTGCCGGTCAGAAGTCCGGCGCTCGCCAGGAAATAGAGACCGAGGGCGGCGACGAGGCTGCCGGAAAAGACGCCTTGAACGTCCTCCACGGGCGTGTGCCGTGTGGGACTTGTATTCCAGAGACCGAAAACGCTGCTTGCCTGTGCCATGGCTGACCCTCAGATCGCGACGACATCACCATTGCTGCAGCGCACAAAAAAATTCAAGCAAAATATGTAAGCAATGCTGACCTATTTTCGCCGCACGCGTCGGGGAGCTGCATCAAGACGGCTTGCGGGCGAGGAATAATATCCCGGCGACGGGCTCGCCGGCATCCCTGCGGATGATCGTGCGCTCGGTCGCGATCATGGATAGACCGCTCTCTTTGCAGAGGGAGGCGATATAGCTTTCCGGATGCGCGTAGCGCAGCGACGGACGCAGCACGAAGCCGTCGGCCCCGCCTGCATCCTCGGCGGAAAACGCGAAGAGCCCGCCCGGTGCGAGCAGGCGGTCGGCGATGACGAAGACACCTTCGAGATTGCCGAGATACATCAGAACGTCCGCCGCGCTGACGAGGTCGGCACGCCGCTGTTCCAGCCCGCCGAACACGCCCGAATCCTCCGGAGTCAATGAAAGGTCCGCCTGGGCGAGGCGGTCATAGACACCCTTCGCTTCGGCCTTGGCGAGCATATTGGCGGAAAGATCGAAACCCTCGAGGAAATCGGCGCGATCGCGGATACGTTCGCCGAAGAGCCCGGTGCCGCAGCCGAGATCGGTGACGTGGCGAAAACGCCCGACGCCGTTCACCCGGTCGATCAGGGCCGCAAGTTTCTCCGGGACGCTGTAGCCGAGCTTTTCGACGAGCGCGTGGTCGAAGCGCTCGGCATACTCGTCGAAAAGGCGCTCGACGTAAACGCTCGGCGGCTGTTCGGGCGTCTCGGTAGCGCCGAGCAAAGCGAGCTTGAGGCTGGCGCCGAAGATGTCTTCCGGATTGAGCCGAAGCGTATTGCGCAGCGCGTCGACGGCTGCCTCTATTCGGCCCGATTTCTCTTCATAGTCCGCCAGCCGGAACCAACCGGCCGCCCATTCCGGGGCAAGCTCCAGCGCCTGGGCCATGAGTTCCGCCGCACCTGGCGCATCGCCCGCTTCCGCAAGCATCTTCGCGTAGTCGGCGCGGCGGTCGGCGATCAGGTCGCCGGAGGAGAGCTGGTTGAAGGTCATGGAGATGCGGCTTGGTTGCGATGGACGCTTCTGACGCCGCAAAAGGCAAAATACAAGCGGATTCTGAAAGCGGCACCTCGGGCCGTCATGCCTTGCACGCTTGGGAATGGCGGCTTATGTGAAGGGAAACAGGAGAAGTTCTCGCTGATGTCGGACGGAATAAATAAATTCTTGGGGGACTCGCCGCTACGCGTGCTCGTCAAGCTGCTGGTGGTGTCGATCCTGGTCGGCTTCGTGATGACGGTCTTCGACTGGTATCCGGCAGATATCTATTACGGTATCCGAAACTTCCTCCTCGATCTCTGGCGGACCGGATTCGCGGCTCTCGGACGGGTGGGCGACTACCTGCTTCTCGGCGCGGTCGTCGTCATTCCGCTCTTCATCATTCTGCGTCTCTTCAGCTATCGACGGTAAGCATGCACGACCAGATCTTTGTCGCCCGCAGACGGCTGCTTCTGCGTGCCGGTGCCGTGGTCTCCCTCGGTCTTATCACCGGCTGCACCACCTCGAATCTCCTTTCTCCGGACAGTGGTACGGGCAGCGATCAGACCGAAGCGACGCTCGGTTACGTCAACACGCTGCGCAAGGGCAGGGGTCTTCCTGCGCTTTCCGGCGACCCGGTCGCTTCCGTTGCGGCCATGCATCAGGCGGCACGCATGGCGAGCGCGGGCAAGATGCGGCACAATATCGGCTGGCGGGACAGTTTCTACGATCGGATGAAGGGGCAGGGCGTCACGCTGCCGGCCGCCGAAAACATCGCCGTCGGTCAGAAGGACGCCGGGCGCGCCTACGATGCCTGGTTCAATTCTCCGAAGCATCTTGAAAACATGCTCGGCAATTACCGGGGGCTCGGCGTCGCCGTGGCGCAGAATTCCGCTTCCGGAAACCGCCCCTATTGGGCCATGGTGCTCTGCAGCTGAGCTGATTCCCGGGTGACCTACGGAATCGGACCGTAGGGACAGGATCATGACAGCTACGCAAAGCCTCGAACGCGACACGGACAACCCCGAAGCCGGACCTTTCCTGGTCACCAACCGGCTTATCTTCTCGATCGCCCTGCCGATGACGCTCGGCTTTCTGACGACGCCGCTGCTCGGCCTCGTCGACACGGCCGTCGTCGGCCGGCTCGGCAAGGCGGAGCTGCTCGCAGGTCTCGCGGTCGGCGCGGTGATGTTCGACCTCATCTTCACCACTTTCAATTTCCTGCGTGCCGCAACCACGGGTCTCGTCGCGCAAGCCTATGGACGGGGAGACCGGCGCGAACAGAAGGCGATCTTCTGGCGTTCGCTCATGATCGCGCTCGTCACCGGCGGCACCATCGTGCTTATATCGCCCATCCTGCTTTCCGCCGGCCTCTGGCTTATGGGGCCCGGTCCGGAGGTGGCGGAGGTGACGCGAACCTATTTCCTCTATCGCATCCTTTCCGGTCCGGCCGCCCTCGCCAACTACGCCATCCTCGGATTCGTGCTCGGGCGCGGCGAGGGCACGCTCGGCCTGATGCTGCAGACGCTGATCAACGGCACCAATATCGTACTCTCGATCCTGCTCGGCCTCGTTCTGGGCTGGGGCGTGGCCGGCGTCGCGATCGGCACCGTGGCGGGTGAGGTGATCGGCGCGCTTGCGGGTTTCGCAGTGGTCTACGGCCGCTTCGACAGGAAGGACGCGCCCGGTTGGGCGATGATCTTTGCCGGCGACCGCCTGAAGAAACTATTCGGCCTCAACCGCGATATCATGATCCGCTCGTTCGCCCTTCTGGCGGCCTTCACGCTCGTGACCCGGATCGGGACGTCCTTCGGGCCGGTGACGCTTGCGGCAAACGCCGTGCTGATGACGATCTTCCTTGTGGCCGGCTATTATCTCGACGGGCTTGCCACCGCGGCCGAGCAACTGACGGGCCGGTCGATCGGTGCCGGTTATCGCCCCGCTTTCGACCGGGTTCTGCGGATGACTGCCCTGTGGTCGCTGGGCCTCGCCGCATCGACCACGCTCGTCCTGCTCGCTTTCGGCAACACCGTGGTGAACATGCTGACGACTGCGCCGGACGTGCGCGCGCTCGCCTATGAATATATGCCATGGGCGGCCGTGACGGCGCTGACCGGCGCACTCGCCTTCCTGATGGACGGCGTCTTCATCGGTGCCGGCTGGTCGCGCGACATGCGCAATATGATGCTGGCCGCCTTCATCGGCTACGTGGCGGCGCTTGCCGTGCTCGTCCCTGCCTTCGGCAATCACGGTCTATGGGCCGCGCTCAACCTTTTCCTGCTGCTGCGCGGCGCTTTCCTGCTGCTGATGGTGCCGCGCCGGGCGGCTCAGACGTTCCGGCCGCTCCAGTAGTCGAGCCGGCTGTCGCGTATGTCGCGGATCGAGGCAAGTTTCTCGCGCTCGCAAAGGGCCGAGAGGCCGCGCACGATCCGGCCGGGCAATCCCGGTCCCTCATAGACCATGCAGGAATAAAGCTGGACGAGATCGGCTCCGGCGCGGATCTTTTCCGCTGCGGTTTCCGCCGAGCACACGCCGCCGACCCCGATGATCGGCAAGTGCGGTCCTACCCGCTTGCGCATCCGGGCGAGCACTGCCGTCGATTTCTCGAAGAGCGGCTTTCCGGAAAGGCCGCCGGCTTCGTTGGCCTGGCGCCGGTCCTTCAGACCCTCGCGCGAAAGCGTCGTGTTGGAAACGATCAACCCGTCCAGACGATGCGCCAGCACCTCGGCTGCGATGTCGTCCATGCCTTCTTCGGTCAGGTCCGGAGCGATCTTGAGGAAGACCGGAACCTGTCGGCCGCTTTTTCGCGCCTCATCGTCCCGGGCGGAAAGCACGGCCGAAAGCAGCGCCGAGAGACTCTCGCGCGCCTGCAGATCGCGCAGGCCCGGCGTGTTGGGCGAGGAGATGTTGGCGGTGAAATAGCGTGCCACCGAATGGAAGGTATGGATGCCTGTCACGTAGTCGGCGATCCGGTCGGCGCTGTCCTTGTTGGCGCCGATATTGACGCCGATCAGCGCCTCGCGCGAGCAGGCCTTGAGCCGCGCCAGCGCCGCCCCGTGCCCCTCGTTGTTGAAGCCGAGCCGGTTGATCACCGCCTCGTCCTCGACGAGCCGGAAGAGCCGCGGCTTGTCGTTGCCCGGCTGCGGCCTCGGCGTCACCGTGCCGATCTCGGTAAAGCCGAAGCCGATCTTCAGCAGCGCTTCCGGGACTTCGGCATTCTTGTCATAGCCGGCGGCCATGCCGACTGGGTTGGGAAAAACGAGGCCCGCCACGGTTTGCCCGAGCCGGGGGTCCGCCGGCGCGGCGCAGCTCGGCACCAGGCCGCCTTTCAGCGCCTTGATCGAAAGGCCGTGTGCCGCTTCCGGATCGAAGAGGAAGAGGCCGCGCCGTGCGAGGTGCTCCAACCGGCGGATCATGGGGCGAGTTCCGGGAAGCTGTGCTGACCGTCCGGCCGCAGCGGCAGGGGCTTCTCCCACAATACGGCGTCAAGCGGGAGCGGAGCGTAAAGATGCGGAAACAGCGCGCCGCCGCGAGAGGGCTCATAGACGAGTTTGTCGCCCAGCGCCGGCGCGTCGACCGCAACGAGCAGCAGGTCGCCCTGACCCTCGAAATGCCGGGAGGCGGTTTCGACGACCTGGTCCCGGGTCGAAAAATGAATGAACCCGTCGGCGAGATCGACGGGCGCGCCTGCAAACGCGCCGGTCCGCCGCGCCTCCTGCCATAGAAGTGCCGGAACGATCTTGTATATGGTAGCGTTCATCTTTGTTCGCTTATCCGTCGTGAGCATGAGTGATGGCCTTGCCGCAAATATCGGCGCCTGTCCACCGCACAGCATGAGATCGAGGCGGATTTTCCGTAAGCATTCAACGGAGAGAACGTCATGAGACAGGCAGTCGCAATACTCGCAGTCGGGTTGGGGTTCGGTCTCATTGCCCCGGCGGCTGCGCAGGAAGCCTCGCCCGGCCGCTACAGCATGCAGAAGTCGGAAACGGGATTAGCCCGGCTCGACACCGAGACCGGCGAGGTCACCTTGTGCCAGGAAAAGGGCGGGGAGCTCATCTGCAGGATGGCGGCCGACGAGAGAGCCGCATTCGAGCGCGAACTCGACCTCCTCACAAGTCGCATCGAAGCGCTGGAAAAGGCCGTGGAAAGCGGTGAAACCGCGGCCGAACCGGCGCTACCCGACGATGAAGAGATTGACCGGGCAATGAGCATCATGGAAAGAATGGTGCGCAAGTTCATGGGAATCGTGAAGGAATTCGAGGACAAGGGCAGCGATTCCGCCGACGAGGGTGAGAATCTGCCGCAGAAGACCTGAAAACGAGCGGTGACGTGCTGGAGGGCACGCGCCGCGCATGTTTCCCTGAAACAGGGATCATTTGGGAATAAGATGATACGGCAGATCCACAGCGCAAAGCTGCAGGATGGCAGCCGAGGCTCTTGGGAGGGAGCGTCATCATGCCGGAAATGACCATCATCATCGCCGACGACCACCCGCTCTTTCGTGGCGCAATGCGCCAGGCGCTGAGCGGCATGGCGGGCGCACCGGCCATCGTCGAGGCCGGAGATTTCGCCGCTGCGCGCAGGGCTGCGGCCGACAACCCGGACGCCGATCTGATGCTGCTCGACCTGACGATGCCGGGCGTGAGCGGGCTTTCGGGGCTGATCGCGCTGCGTGCCGAGTTTCCGAGCCTGCCCGTGATGATAGTCTCGGCCCATGACGATCCGGCGACCATCCATCGTGCGCTCGACCTGGGCGCGGCAGGGTTCCTGTCCAAATCGGCCGGTATCGAGGAAATCCGTGAAGGCATCGCAAAGGTGATGGCCGGCGAGGTGTTCGTCCCGGCCGGTTACGACCAGAACCAGGAATACGAGCCGGAGGTTGCCGACCTGCTGCACCGGCTGCAGACATTGACGCCGCAGCAGTCCCGCGTCCTCTCGATGCTCGCCGAGGGGCTGCTCAACAAGCAGATCGCCTATGAACTCGGCGTCTCCGAGGCGACGATCAAGGCGCATGTCTCGGCGATCCTCCTGAAGCTCAACGTCGACAGCCGTACACAGGCGGTGATCCAGCTATCGAAGCTGGGGACGGTCGCGGCGGCCTGAGGCCGCCGCTCCCGACGCTGGAGATTTTTGCCCCTCATCCCGCTGCCGCGACCCTCTCCCCGTTTTTGAGGGGTGAGGGTGCGTCAGGAGTCGGCGGCTTGTCCCTTCGCCCCGCCTGGGGGAGAAGGTGGCCGGCAGGCCGGATGAGGGGCGATCCCGAGCTAAGCCAATTATCCCGCCGCTATTCCGCCGCGGCGCGTCCCGCCGCCGCAAGCTGCGTGAGCCAGGCGCGCAGAGCGGCCGGGCGGACGGGCTTGTGCTGCAGCGAGACGCCGTCCCGTTCGGCGGCGCCGCGCACTTCCGGTGACCGGTCGGCCGTTACCATGAGTGCGGGGATACTCTCCTGCCAGAGGCCGCGGATCGCGGCGATCGCCTCGACACCGGTGCCGTCGCCGAGGTGATAGTCGGCGACGATCGCGTCGGGACGCACGCTCAGTCTGCCGGGCGCCATTTCAGTGCAGGCGGCGAGCGACTCGGCGGTGGTCACGCTGCAGCCCCAGCCGCCGAGCAGCAGGGCCATGCCTTCGAGAATCTTCGGCTCGTTGTCGATGCAGATGACGTTCAGCCCGGCCAGTGCTTCGCTCGTTTTCGCCGCTGCGACGGGTTGCGGTCTGACCCTGCCGCCGGCGCTCTTGTCGAGCGGCACGCTGACCTTGAAGCCGGTGCCTTTTCCCGGCTTCGATTGCAGGCCGACCGGGTGATTGAGAACCCGCGAGATGCGGTCGACGATGGAGAGACCGAGGCCGAGCCCCGACGCGGTTCGCGCGCCTTCTTCGAGGCGCGCGAATTCCTTGAAGACGGTGCGGAATTTCGATGTTGGAATTCCGATGCCCGAATCGAGGACTTCGATCGTCGCCGTCTGTCCGTGCCGGCGCACGCCCACCAGCACCTTGCCCCGGAGTGTGTATTTTATGGCGTTCGATACGAGGTTCTGGACGAGGCGCCGGAGCAGGTTCGGATCGCTGCGCGCCGCGAGCGATGTCGGCATGATGACGAGTTGGATATCCTTCGCCCTCGCCATCGGCGCAAAGTCCGTCTCGATCCGCCTGAGCAATTCGTCGAGCGGCACGGATTGCAGGCGCGGCTTCATCGCGCCGGTGTCGAGCCGCGAAATGTCGAGCACGGCGCCGAGGATGGCTTCCACCGATTCGAGCGATGAATCGATGTTCTGCACCAGCGCCCGGTTGTCGGAATCTCCGAGTCGCTCGACCAGCGACGAGGAGTAGAGCCGTGCCGCGTTCAAGGGCTGCAGGATGTCGTGACCGGCAGCGGCAAAGAAGCGGGTCTTGCCGATATTCGCCTCCTCGGCGGCCGCCCTTGCCTCGCCCAGTTCGCGGTTGACGCGTGTGAGTTCTCCCGTCCGCTCGGCGACGCGCAGTTCCAGCGTTTCGTTCGCCTGTTTGAGCGCCATGTCGGCCGCGACGCGCTGGGTTATATCGGTGTAGGTCGTGACGATGCCCTTGTCGGGCATGGCATTGCTTCTGACCTCCAGGATGCGGGCGCCGCCTTCGAGTTCGAGCAGGAACGGCTTGTCGAGCGTCAGGAAGTTGGCGATCAGCGCCTTCTCCTCATCCTGGCGGACATCCCCGCGGCGGGCAAGGATCGCGACGATGTCGGCCAGCGGAAAGCCCACCTGTCCGGCGGCCTCGGGGAGATCCAGGAGTTCCCGGAAACGGCGGTTCCAGATGATGAGATTGTTGGCGTTGTCGAAGACGGCAATGCCCTGGTCCATCTGCGAGAGTGCCGTATGCAGCATGTCCTGGTTGTATTGGAGCGCCTCGCTTGCCTGGTCGAGCAGCCAGGCGGTGTCGGAGGAGGTGTCGTCCATGCGCTGCAGGACAAGTGAAAGGACGAGCCGGGCGGAAGACGAGCCGATCGCGCTGCCGAGCAATTGTTCCGAGAAGTGGACAAGGGCCATGTCGGCGGAGGCGTTGTCGTCGAGCCAGCGGCCGGATTGCTGTTCATAGGTATGGAAGGAGCGCTGCATGCGCTCCTCGCCCATGTAACGGCCGATCGTCGTCTTGAGGTCGCGCACCGTCACCTTGGTCTTGCGCCCGCGGAAGGTCCGCTCGGTGCGTGAGCGGCGGGTGATGAAGACGCCCGCCTGGAAACGCTCCAAGGGTTTGGGCGCGCGTGTCAGCGAACCCACGATATAGGCCGCGACATTGACGAGCATGCTGAGAGCCGTCGCATTTACCAGCGGGTCTGAATGGGAGCCGGAGAAGAGATCGGCGAAGGGCAGCAGGAAGCTGAGCACCGTGGAGGCGATGTGGGAATTGTCCGGCCCGCCGAGGCTCGGCAGGAAAAGGACATAGGCCCAGACGAGGAAGCCGCTGACCATCCCGGCGATCGCGCCGCGGGCATTGGCCTGCCGCCAGACGAGACCGCCGAGGAGCGCCGGCGCCATCTGCGCGATGGCGGCGAAGGAGAGCAGTCCGAGCGAGGCAAGCCCGGCGCTGATATCGGCGGCGCGATAATAGCCGTAGCCGAGGAAGAGGACGACGAAGATCGCCGTTCGGCGGATATTGAGGAGCGTACCGGCCATGTCCTCCTGGAGAGAGCCGCGGGTGCCGAGCCTGCGGCGCAGGAATACCGGCATGACGATGTCGTTCGAAACCATGATCGAGAGCGCGACCGAAGCGACGATGACCATGGCGGTCGCCGCGGAGAAGCCGCCGATGAAGGTGAAAAGCGTGACGAGCGGCACGTCGCCGGCAAGCGGCAGTGCCAGAAGATAGAGATCCGCATTGCCGGAGCCGGAGAAGGTCAGGATGCCGGCGATCGCGATCGGCAGGACGAAGGCGTTGATTGCGATCAGATAGAGCGGGAAGAGGATGCCCGCCGTGCGCAGTTCGTTATCGGTGCGGTTTTCCACGACCGTCACGTGGAATTGCCGGGGAAGCATGATGATGCCGAAGGCGGAAAGCGCGATCATCAGAATCCAGCGCGCGACCGGCGTCTGGTATTCGAGCGCGGCGAGCACCGTGGGACTCTGCTGCGCTTCCGCCCATAGATTTGCAGGCCCGCCGAACAGGAAGAAGACGATATAGATGCCCACAGTGAGCATCGCCACGAGCTTGACGACCGATTCCATCGCGATCGCGAGGATCAAGCCGTCCTGGTGTTCCGTCGCATCCGTGTGGCGCGTACCGAAGACGATCGCGAAACAGGCGAGAAAGAGCGTGACCAGAAGCGGCAGGTCGACGAAGTTCTCGCCCGAGCCTATGCCGTAGTCGCTCGTGTCGATCATCGTGGCGACCGAACTCGACACCGCCTTGAGCTGCAATGCGATATAGGGAATGGCCCCGACGAGCGAGATCAGCGCGACGATTGCCGCAACGGCCGGGTTCTTGCCGTAGCGCGCAGCCACGAAATCGGCGACGGAGGTTAGCTTTTCGGTCTTGGCGAGCCGGACGATGCGGCGGATCAGCGGCATGCCGAACGTGAACATCAGGATCGGGCCGATGTAGATGCCGGTGAATTCGAGTCCGCGCTCCGCCGCAAGGCCGACGCCGCCGAAATAGGTCCAGGAGGTGCAGTAGATCGCCAGGCTCAGCGCATAGACGAGCGGCCTGCCCTTCTCGGCAATCTTGTTTCGTCTGGCTCGCCGGTCGCCATAGCTTGCAACTGCGAAGAGCAGCAGCAGATAGGCGAAGGCCGAGGCAAAAATGACCGAACCCGAAAGCATGCCTCACTCCTCCGCTGCCAGCATAGGGCAAGTCCATTTGGTTGGAAATCGGCGGTGCATCAGTCTTAAGTTCAAGATAATGCGCCGATATCCGCAACGCTTGACCAAATGCAAGGAGTGCGATTTCCTCACGCGGGGCTTTGGTCTAGATTCCTACCGGCGGTTGCCGCGCAAGACAGGTGCGGGTGGACGTTCGGGGGTATTTCGAGGAGAGAGGCATGCTGAACGAATTCAAGGAGTTTATCGCCCGCGGCAACGTCATGGACCTTGCGGTCGGCGTGATCATCGGTGCGGCCTTTAGCAAGATCGTCGATTCGGTCGTCAACGACCTCGTCATGCCGGTCGTGGGAGCGATCACCGGCGGCGGCTTCGACTTCTCCAACTATTTCCTGCCGCTCTCCGCCAGTGTTACCGCGCCGACGCTCGCAGCCGCACGCGAACAGGGCGCGGTCTTTGCCTATGGCAATTTCATCACGGTGCTCATCAACTTCCTGATTCTCGCCTGGATCATCTTCCTGCTGATCAAGCTCGTGAATCGCGCGCGTGCGTCGGTGGAAAGGGATAAGGCGCCGCCCCCGTCCGCACCTCCGCCGCAGGACATCCTGCTTCTCTCCGAAATTCGCGATCTCCTGAAGCAGCGCGCCTGAGACGCGGATCACGCGGCGGTCCGGTGCCGCCGAGTGATGGAAACATCACAAAATTCGATAAACAGGTCAGAGAAATTCGCGTGATCGCCGACGCCAAAGCGTCTAGAAACGGCGGGCAATCAGGAGCCCGCCGATGACGATCATGACCAGTCTCAGCCCCCGCGCGACGGCAGCGCCCGAAAGCGGCATCGTCGAAGTGGTCAACTATGCGCGCGGGCGCGAAGGACTGATCCCGCTTTGGGTCGGCGAAGGTGATCTGCCGACGCCGGATTTCGTCAGTCGCGCGGCGGCCGACGCGTTGATGGCCGGCGAGACCTTCTACACCTGGCAGCGCGGCATCCCGCCGCTGCGCGAGGCGCTGGTCCGCTATTACCAGCGCCGGTTCCAGAAGGCGCTTTCGCCTGAGAATTTCTATGTTACCGGTTCGGGAATGCAGGCGATCAAGCTTGCGATCGAAGCGGTAGGCTCTCCCGGCGACGAGGTGGTCCTGCTGACGCCCGCCTGGCCGAATTTCGCGGCCGCTGCGGACCTCTCCGGCGTTCGCCCGGTCGCCGTTCCATTGCAATTCGAAGGCGGCAAATGGCAGCTCGATCCCGAACGTCTTCAGGCGGCGATCGGGGAGAGGACGCGGGCGCTGTTCATCAACACGCCGTCCAACCCCACCGGTTGGACCGCCACTTACGAGGATCTCAGGGCTACTCTGGCGCTCGCGCGTAAACATGGACTCTGGATCATCGCCGACGAGATCTACGCGCTCTACTATTATCTCGGGGGCCGGGCGCCGTCCTTCCTCGACGTGATGGAGGAGGATGACCGCATTCTCTTCGTCAATTCCTTTTCCAAGAACTGGTCCATGACCGGCTGGCGTGTCGGGTGGATCGTCGCGCCGCCGGCGATGGGGCAGGTGCTCGAAAATCTCATTCAGTATTCGACCTCCGGTGTCGCGCAGTTCATGCAGCGCGGGGCAGTCGCCGCGCTCGATGAAGGCGACGGCTTCGTCGACGAGAACATTGCCAAGGCGAAGCGCAACCGCGATACGTTCTGCGACGCGCTGATCGCGACCAACCGCGTCGAAACGCTGAAACCCGATGGCGCGCTCTACGCCTTCCTGAAGATCGACGGCGTCACCGACTCGCGGGCCGCGGCGCTCGACCTCGTCGACCGGACCGGCGTCGGTCTGGCGCCGGGGACGGCCTTCGGCGAGGGCGGAGCGCTTTTCATGCGCGCCTGCTTCCTGCGTGATCCGCTCCAGATCGCCGAGGCCGCGGAGCGCTTGCAGCGCTACATCCTCAGCCGCTGACGGGGCATTTTGGGCGAGGATACGGCCAATAGGTAAAATCCGAGCGATCGGTGCGGCGGACCCTTAACCACCCCACCGAGAATAGCCGCTGCGTGCCGGCGAACAGCGCCCCGATTTAGAATTTCTGAAACGCGAACGCGTCTTTTCTGATCCCGCATATGCAGAGGGCAGGGGACGGAAAATGGCCGTATTGGTAACAGGCGGAGCAGGTTATATCGGCAGCCACATGGTATGGTCGCTGCTCGACGGCGGCGAAGCGGTGGTGGTGCTCGACTCCCTGTCGACTGGATTTCGCTGGGCGGTCGCACCGGAGGCGCGCTTCTACTTCGGCGATGTCGGTGACCGGGCGCTGCTCCAGCGGGTCTTTGCCGAGAACGACATCGACTCGGTCGTCCATTTTGCGGGCTCGGCCGTCGTACCGGAATCCGTCGCCAACCCGCTTGCCTATTATGAGAACAATACTGCCAATACCCGCACGCTCATTGCCGCAACCATCGAGGCCGGCGTTCGCCATTTCGTCTTTTCTTCGACCGCCGCCGTCTATGGAACCCAGGATACGTCCGATCCGGTCGGCGAGACGGCCGCCCTGCGGCCCCAGAGTCCCTACGGCCGCTCCAAGCTGATGTCGGAGATGATGTTGCAGGACGCCGCGGCCGCGCATGATTTCCGTTTTGTCGCGTTGCGCTATTTCAACGTGGCCGGGGCCGACCCGCTCGGCCGCGCCGGCCAGTCCACCTTCGGCGCGACGCATCTGATCAAGGTCGCCTGCGAGGCGGCGCTCGGGAGGCGCCGGAAGGTCGATGTCCTGGGCACGGACTATCCGACGGCGGACGGTACCGGCGTCAGAGACTATATCCATGTGAGTGATCTCGTGGCGGCACACAGGAGCGCGCTCGCCTATCTGCGGGCTGACGGTGAACCGTTGGTTGCCAATTGCGGTTACGGCCACGGCTTCTCGGTGCTGCAGGTGCTCGATACTGTGCGCCAGGTTTCCGGCCGCGATTTTATGGTGGACTACGCGCCCCGGCGGCCGGGCGATCCGGCGCAAATAGTCGCCGACTCTTCCGTAGCCCGGCTGAAGCTCGACTGGGTCCCGACGCATGCGAGCCTCGAGCATATCGTCCGGAGCGCCTTCGACTGGGAAAGCCATCTCGGCCGCAAGAACAGCTTCGACGAGGAACAGGACGAGCGGTTGATCGCGAACGGCTGAGCCCGTTGCGTGAAGCCTTCAGGGGTGGTCCTCTCCGAGCAGTTTCCGCTCGTGCGCAATGGCACGTTCGACGAGTTGTGCCCAGAATCGTTCGTAGAAGTCCGGATCAAGGCCGAGCTTGACCGCGTTCCGGCGCGCGTTTTCCTTCACCTCCGCCACCCGTGCCGGGATGTCCGCCTTGAGGTTGAGCGGGCGTTTGATCTCCGCGGCGCGCTCGATATAGCCCCAGCGTTCGGCGAAAAGCGTCATCAAGGCGCGGTCGAGGCGGTCGATCTCCGCACGTATATCGTCCATTGTCGTGCATTCTGCCGATGTTTTCTGCATGTCGGATCCTCGCGGAGCGGAGGCCGCCCCATTTGATAGCGCCGAACTGCTAGCAAAGGGGGCGCCGGCTGAGAAGGGGTTAAACCGACGCAGCGTGACGGCTCCGTTGCGAGCGGGGGTTTTCACGCGCCGAGAGCAAGCTTGATCGCAAGACCGACAATGCTGACCGCCGCGACGCCGGCGGCCCATAGGCCCACGAACCAGAGAAGCTTGCGGGCAGTGCCGCTGGAGCGCGTCAATGATAGCCCTCCTCCGGATCGACCTTGCCGCGGAACACCCAGTAGGCATAGGCGGTATAGGCGAGAATCATCGGCACCAGCACAAGCGCGCCGACGAGCAGGAAGGCGAGGCTCTCGTCCGGCGCGGCGGCATCCCAGATCGTCAGCGAAGGCGGCACCATGAAGGGATAGAAGCTGATGCCGATGCCGATATAGCCGAGTACGAACAGGCCGAGCGCGGCGATGAAGGGCTGGACATCGTGCCGGTCGCGGATGCCCTTGAGAAGAAGGTAAAGGCAGCCGAGGACGAGCAGCGGCACAATGACGCTGAAGATCGCCGTCGGCCATCCGAACCAGCGCTCCAGATAGACCGGCTCGAGAAACGGCGTCCAGAGGCTGACGACGCCCATTGCCGCAACCGTGGCGAGAGCGGTTCGAAGCGCGACGCCGCGCGCGCGTTCGGCGAGCTCGCCACGGGTCTTCATGACCAGCCAGGTCGCTCCAAGAAGCGCATAGCCGATCACGATCGCCACCCCGGTCGCGATTGAAAACGGCGTCAGCCAGTCCCACCAGCCGCCGACATAGGCCCGGTTCTCGACCGGGATGCCCTGCACGAGAGCGCCGAGCGCCAGGCCTTGCGCGAAGGCAGCGAGCATCGAGCCGCCCGCAAAGGCCCAGTTCCACAGGAATTCGCCACGCTGCGTGCGCCAGCGGTACTCGAAGGCCACGCCGCGGAAGATGAGGCCGATCAGCATGGCGATGATGGGCGCGTAAAGTGCGGGCAGGATCGTCGCATAGGCGAGCGGAAATACGGCGAGCAACCCTCCGCCGCCGAGCACGAGCCAGGTTTCATTGCCGTCCCATACGGGGGCCACCGAGTTCATCATGACGTCGCGGTCATGCTTTTCGGGGAAAAACGGAAACAATATCCCGACGCCGAGGTCGAAACCGTCGAGAACGACATAGGCAAGCACCGCAAAGGCGATGATCGCGGCCCAGATCAGTGGCAGATCAATGGCCATGATGGCCTCCCTGGTTGGCTGTTGCCGGCCCGGGCGTCACTCCGGCCGTGCGCAAGGGTCCTTCGTCGAGTTCCGGCCTCGCATCGCGCGGGAGGCGTGCCATCAGCCGCAGGATGTAGAAGGTGCCGGCGCCGAAAACGAGAAAATAGACGATGATGAAGGCGACGAGCGAGGCGCCCACAGCCGGCGCTGCGATCGGGGAAATCGAGTCCGCCGTCAAAAGGTGCCCATAGATCGTGTAGGGCTGCCGCCCGACCTCCGTGGTGATCCAGCCGGCAAGCACTGCCACGAAGCCCGCCGGGCCCATGAGCACCGCCGCGCGGTGGAGCGCGGCACTCGTGTCGAGCGTGCCGCGCAGCCGACACCAGAGGCTCCAGAGGCCGAGACCGAGCATGGCGAAGCCGATCGCCACCATCACGCGAAACGACCAGAAGACGATGGCGACCGGCGGGTGCCGGTCCTCTGGTATGGTGTCGAGACCGGCAAGGGGCGCATCGAGCGAGTGCTTGAGGATCAGGCTCGAAAGCTTCGGGATCTCGAGCGCGTAGTCGACGCGCTTCTCGGCGGAGTTCGGCATGCCGAAGAGGATCAGCGGCGCGCCTTCCGGATGGCTTTGATAATGCCCTTCCATCGCCATTACCTTTGCCGGCTGATGTTCGAGCGTGTTGAGTCCGTGCTGGTCGCCGGCGAAGATCTGGATCGGCGCGACGATCGCCGCCATCCACATCGCCATTGAGAACATCGTGCGGGCGCGCCGCGGCGCGGTCTTGCGCAGGAGGTGCCACGCCCCGCAGGCGCCGACGACGAAGGCCGTCGTCAGATAGGCGGCGAGCACCATGTGCGTCAGCCGATACGGGAAAGACGGATTGAAGATGACCGCCCACCAATCGTCGGGAATGAACTGCCCGGCCTCGTTGACGGAGAAGCCGGCGGGCGTCTGCATCCAGGAGTTCACCGCGAGGATCCAGGTGGCCGAGATCAGGGTGCCGAGCGCGACCATGGCGGTTGCGAAAAAATGCAGCTTCGGGCCGACCCGGTTGAGGCCGAAAAGCATGACGCCGAGAAAGCCCGCTTCCAGGAAGAAGGCGGTCAGCACCTCGTAGCCCATTAACGGCCCGATTACCGGCCCGGCCTTGTCGGAAAACACGCTCCAGTTGGTGCCGAACTGGTAGGACATGACGATGCCGGAGACGACGCCCATGCCGAAAGCGACGGCGAATATCGTCTTCCAGAAGTTGAAGAGCTCCAGATAGACCTCGTCCTTCTTCCAGAGCCAGAGCGCTTCGAGAACGGCCAGATAGCTGGCAAGCCCGATGGAGAAGGCCGGGAAGATGATGTGGAAGGAGACGGTGAAGGCGAACTGTATGCGTGCAAGGACAGTTGCGTCAAAGGCTTCGAACACGGCGCTGATCCTTTCGGGCGGAAACCGCAAGCTCAGACGCGAACGGCGTCCGGCATTTGCGATCTGCATCGTGTGATTGAATCTGACGCAATATTGCCAAAGGTCAATGACGGGCGGATCGTCACGTTGTCACACTGCGGCAATCGTTCGCCCGCGGCACTTTGAAGCGCGTGCCCATCAGGGCAGCCGCGCGTGCGACAGCGTCCTCTACGCAGCCTGCCGTGCCTCGCTTTCGAGCCTCATCCCTGTGACGTGCACAGGGATGGGAGGAAAGCACTCCGAGAAATCACCGGCGCGCGAGGTAGGCCTCGGCGAGCTCGGTCCAGAAGGCAGCGCCGATAGGCAGCAGATCGTCGTTGAAATCATAGCCGGGGTGGTGGAGCGATTTTTCCTCGCCTGTCACCCGCGAGCCCAGGAAGAAATAGCTGCCGGGCCTTTCCTTGAGCATATAGGCGAAGTCCTCGCTTCCCATGAACGGCCGGGCGAGATCGACGACCTTGTCGGCGCCTGCGAAGCGGATGGCGGCCTCGCGGAGGAAATCAGTCTCCGCCTTGTGGTTGATCGTCGCATCGTAGCTTCGCTCGTAATCGACGGTTGCGCGCATGCCGAAGCTTGCCGCTTGAGCCTCGGCGATCATCCGGATGCGGCGTTCGAGCTCGTCGCGGACACCCGGATCGAAGGAGCGTATGCCGACGACGATCTCTGCGCGTTCCGGAATGATGTTGCTGGCGGAGCCGGCGTGAAACGCGCCGACGGTCACGACGGAGGGGTCCATCGGATGGATGTTGCGTGCGACGATGGTTTGCAGCGCCATGACCATGCTGGCGCCGCAAACGATAGGATCGGCGGTCTCCTGCGGTTCGGCGCCGTGGCCGCCGCAGCCGTGAACGGTGATCCGCGCCTCGTCGACCGCCGCCATGATCGGGCCCTCGCGCAGAGCGAACTGGCCGAAGGGCAGGTTCGGTTCGTTGTGGAGCGCGAACACGGCATCGCAGGGAAATCTGTCGAAGAGACCCTCGTCGACCAAGATTTTCGCACCGCCCGCATTCTCCTCCGCAGGCTGGAAGATGAGGTGGATCGTGCCGTCGAAATTCTTTCGCTCGGCAAGCGCACGGGCCGCGCCGAGCAGCATCGTCGTATGGCCGTCATGACCGCAGGCATGCATCAAGCCCGGCTTCGTGCTTGCATAGGCGGCCCCGGTTTCCTCCTGGATCGGCAGCGCATCGATATCGGCGCGGATGCCGATCGAGCGCGACCCGGTCCCGGATCTCAGCGTGGCGACCACGCCTGTCTTCGCCAGGCCCGTCGTCACCTCATAGCCGAGTGCTTCAAGATGGCGTGCGATGAAGGCGGATGTCCGCGTTTCTTCGAGCCCAAGTTCTGGATGGGCGTGCAGATCGCGCCGGATAGCGACGAGTTCCGGCATGGCATTGTCGATGGAGGCGGAAAGCTTCATGTCAGGCACCACGGGTGGGTATGCGGTTTTCGAAGTAACGGAAGGCCACGACCAGGATGGCCGTCAGGCACATGTAGATCGCCGCGAGCAGCAGGAGCGGCTCATAGGTCAGGTAGGTTTCCTGCCGCACCTTCGAGATCACCGCATAGACGTCGACGACGGTGATTGTCGCGACGAGCGGCGTGGATTTCAATTGCAGCACGGTCTCGCCGTTGAGGGTGGGCAGCGCGCGGTGGATCGCCCGCGGCAGCCAGATGCGCCGGAACATCGTCCAGCGGCCCATGCCGTAGGCACGGGCGGCTTCCAGCTCCCCGGACGGCACGCCGGCGAACGCGCCGCGCATGACCTCGCCCTCATAGGCGGCGAAGGATACCGTGAGCGCCGCTACGCCATAGGGCCATGCCTCGCGCAGATACGGCCAGAGAAAGGATTGCCGGATTGCGGGGAACTGCGGAAAGAGCGAGCCGAGCCCGTAATAGAGAAGCCATAGCTGCAGCAGCAGCGGCGTACCGCGGATGACGGTACAGAAGATGCGGGCTGGAGCCTTGAAGAACCAGGGGCCGGTCACCTGGGCGAGGCCGAGCGGCACGGCCAGGAGGAAGCCGAGGATCGCGGTGCTGAAGAGCATCGCCAAGCTTACGAGAATGCCGGAGCCGAGCCTCGGCAGGTAGCGCGGCAGCCAGTCCCAGCGCATGAAGACCGCGACCGCCGCCACGAGCGCCGCGAAGAGAAGCATCAGCACGATGCGATGGGGCTTGAGGAAACTCTCCTTTCTCGGGAGGTCTTCCGGCGTGTATGCGAGCGCGTGGGTGGTTTCGTCGGTCATCGTTGCTCCGCGAAGCCGCGTCGCGCACGGCGTTCGACCATGCCGATGAAGACATTGGAAACGAGCGTCAGCGTCAGATAGAGCGCGCCGGCGGCGCAGAAGAAGAGGAGATAGGCCTTGGTGGCGCCTGCCGCCTGCCGGGTGACCAGCGTCAGCTCGCTGAAACCGACGACAGCGAGCAAAGCCGTGTCCTTGGTGGCGATCAGCCACAGATTGGCAAGCCCGGGGATGGCATAGGGCAGCATCGCCGGAAGCGTGATGCGCCGCAGCACCAGGAGGGGCGACATGCCGTAAGCGCGCGCCGCCTCGATCTGACCGGCGGGAACCGCCTTGATCGCTCCGCGAAGCACCTCCGTCGAATAGGCGCCCTGCACGACCCCGATCACGAAGATGCCGGCCACGAGCCCGCTGATATCGACGGCTCCGATCCCGATGGCGCCCAGGAACTGGTTCAGAAGATCGGTGCCGGCATAGTAGAGAAGCAGGATGAGTACCAGTTCGGGCACCGCGCGAACCACCGTCGTGTAACACTCCAGAAGATCGCGAAGCACCGGCCCGCCATAGAGCTTGCCGAAGGCCCCGCCGATGCCGAGTGCGAGCCCGAGCGCATAGCCGCCGACTGCGATCTCGATCGAGCTGAGGAAACCCTGCAGCAGGACGCCGCCCCAGCCGGGCGCCGAGAGCGAAAGCAGGCTCCAGTTGATAAAGGAATCACCGAGCACGGCAGCCTCTTAAACAGAGCGGGATCACGGACGATGTCCGCAATCCGCATCCCGCTCGAACACGAATTCAGGCCGGCGATCGCCCGGACCGCCGGCCGGTTGCGGTTATCCGCCGTAGATGTCGAAGTCGAAGTATTTCTTCGAGAAGGCGTCGTAGGTGCCGTTCTCGCGGATCGCCTTGATCGCCGCGTTGATCTTTTCCTTCAGTTCCGTCTCTCCCTTGCGCAAGCCTACGCCGACGCCCGGCCCGATGACGTCGACGTCCTCGGCGACCTCGCCCTTGTAATCGCAACACTGCTTGCCCTGGTCGCTTTTCAGGAAGGCATCGAGGGCGATCGCGTCAGCCTGGACGGCATCGACGCGGCCGGCGGCGAGATCCTGGTTCGCCTCGTCCTGCGTCTGATATTCCTTCACCTCGACGCCGGCCGGCGCAAAGTGTTTCACGGCATAGGCCTGGTGCACGGTCGACACCTGCACCCCGATCGTCTTGCCGGCGAGACCCTCCGGCGTCGGCTTGATGTCGTCGCCCTTGGCGCCGATGATGCCGGTCGGCGTATTGTAGTACTTGTCGGAGAAGTCGATGGTCTTCAGCCGCTCCGCGGTGATCGACATCGAGCCGATGATCATGTCGATCTTCTTGGAGGTCAGCGCCGGAATGATGCCGTCCCAGGCAACCGGGGTGACGACGCAATCGAGCTTGGCCTCGGCGCACATGGCCTTCATGAACTCGATCTCCCAGCCTTGCCAGTTGCCGCTGGCGTCAGGCGAAGTGAAGGGCGGATAAGGCTCCGCCGCAATTCCCACCTTGACCTGTTGGGCCGAGGCGGCGGCCGCACCCGTGATGGCCAGGGCGGCGGCGAGCGCCACGAGTTTCAATGTCTTCTTCATGCCGTTCCCTTTTTGGTTGTTGAGCATTGCGGAATTCAGTGAATGGAGCTGATGAACTTCTTGAGCCTTTCGGATTTCGGAGCGCCGAAGATCGCCTCTGGCGGACCCTGTTCCTCGATCACGCCGTTGTGCAGGAAAACGATGTGCGTGGCGACGTCACGCGCGAATTTCATCTCATGGGTCACGAGCACCATCGTCCGCTTTTCCCGCGCCAGATCGCCGATGACCGAAAGCACTTCGCCGACGAGTTCCGGATCGAGCGCAGAGGTCGGCTCGTCGAAGAGCATGACCAGCGGCTGGATCGCAAGCGCCCGGGCAATGGCGGCGCGTTGCTGCTGACCGCCGGACAGGAAAGCCGGATAGGCATCCCGCTTCTCGTAAAGGCCGACCCGGCGGAGCAGCGCCTCGGCCGTCTCAACCGCTTCGGCCTTCGTTTTGCCGAGTACGTGCACCGGCGCCTCGATGACATTCTGGAGAATTGTCATGTGCTGCCAGAGATTGAAGCTTTGGAAAACCATGCCGAGCTGGGTGCGGATCCGCTGGACCTGCTTGCGGTCGGCCGGCATCAATCCGCCGTGTCCGTCCGGCTTCATGCGGATCTCTTCTCCGTGCACGCTGATCTGGCCGGTCGAGGGCAGTTCCAACATGTTGATGCAACGGAGAAGCGTGGATTTGCCGGAACCGCTGCCGCCGATGATCGCGATGACGTCGCCCTGCTGCGCGCTCAGCGATACGCCCTTCAGCACTTCCAATGGCCCGAAACGCTTGTGGAGGTCGGTAACCGCGATTGCCTGGGCCGCATCCGTCATCGGCGCGCGGCTCCTCTCGTTCGCGGAACGTTCGTTGAAGCCATAAAAACAGTTCCCCTGGTCGTTCTCTCGTGCAGCATCTTCGGCTTGTCACGCTGTTTCTGGAGGGCATCGTTGCACTTGTGTCGCTATTATTCAAGCGTATAATAACACCCGCGTCGATTTTCTGACGCTCCTCGCAACAACGGTCATTCCCGGGAGCAACGCATGAGCCCAACCGGTTCGCAGGCAATGACGATCTGGCTGAACGGCACGGCGCGGGGCACGCGGTGAACCGGCGCAGCTTCTATCGCGCCCCCGAGGGCGAGCGGCGCCAGGAACTGATCGAAGCGACGCTGGACTGCATCTCGGAATTCGGCCTCAAGGGTGCGACCGTGCGCCAGATCGCCGTTCGCGCCGGCGTTACCGCAGGGCTCGTCCGTCATTATTTCGAATCCAAAGACCAGATGGTTGCGGAGGCATACCGCGCCGTCATCGCCTCTCTCACGGAGAAGGCGAAGAACGTCGAGGGCGATCCGGCGACGCGTCTCAAGGATTTCATCGCCATCAATCTGACCGAACCGGTCGCCGACAGCCGCAGCATCTCGCTCTGGGCCGCTTTCATCAGCCAGGTGCGGGTCGATCCGGTGCTCGCGGAAATCCATCGCGACGGCTACCTCGCCTTCCGCAACGCGTTGCAGGAGTTGCTCAGCGATTTTCTTGCGGCCAAGGGCCGGCCCGCCGGTCCCGAGGAGTGCCGCCGCTACGCAATCGCGATCAACGGCCTCGTGGACGGGCTATGGGTCGAAGGCTGTCTCGCCGGAGATCTCTTTCGCGAGGGCGAACTGGTCGGCATCGCCATGGCCTCGGTCGAAGCCCTGCTCGGTCTTCGGATCGAAAAATAGAAACGAATGAGGGAGTGAATACTTGCGCTACGCGTCGATCACATCACGTCTTGCCGAGCTCGGTTCCGGCAAATGGACGCTGCACACCCGCGCACGTCAGCTGAAAGCGAGTGGCGCCGAGCTCATCGAGCTCACAATCGGCGAACCGGATCTGCCGCCTGACCGCGCGCTTCTGGAAGAGTGCCAGCGGGCGATGAATGCGGGGCGCTACCGCTATTCAAACGGCCGCGGAGAGCCGGCGGTCGTGGCGGCGCTTACCGAAAAATACCGTCGCCGCCGTGCCGCCGTGACCGCGGAGAACATTCTTTGCTTCCCGGGAACGCAGACGGCGCTCTTTGCCGTGATGTTCGCGCTTGCCGAGACGGGCGACGGCGTGCTCGTCGGAGACCCCCTGTACGCGACCTATGAAGGCGTAATCCGGTCCACGGGGGCCCATCCGGTATTCGTACCGCTTGACCCGGAAAACGGCTTCCACATGCGGGCGGAGGATCTGGAAAATGCGGTCACGCCCGAATGCCGCGTGCTGCTCCTCAATACGCCGCACAACCCCACCGGCGCCGTTTTGACGGCGGAAGAGATTGCGGCGATCGGTGAAGTCGCGCGCCGTCACGATCTCTGGATCGTCTGCGACGAGGTCTATGAGGAGCTCGTCTTCGATGCGCTCTTCGCTTCGCCGTTCGACAATCCCGATCTTGCCGAACGCACCGTGGTCGTCTCGTCCATTTCGAAGTCGCATGCAGCACCCGGCTTTCGCAGCGGCTGGGCCGTCGGCCCGGCCGAGTTCACCGAGCGCCTGCTGCCGATCTCCGAGACCATGCTTTTCGGCCAGCAGCCGTTCATCGCCGATATGACCGCTTACGCGCTGACGCATGACATCGATACGGCGAGGCAGATGCGGAAATCCTACAGCCGGCGTGCCCGGCGGATCATCGACGGTCTTGCGGGGGCGTCCGGGGTTTCGGTGCTGCCGCCGGAGGCGGGTATGTTTGCGCTGATCGACGTCTCCGGCACGGGCCTCTCCGGCGAAGCCTTCGCCTGGGCGCTCCTGGAAGAGGAGGGAGTTGCGGTCATGCCGGGGTCGTCCTTCGGCGACAAGGCACGCAACTTTCTGCGCGTGAGCCTCACCGTTCCGGATGCCGCCATCGAGGAGGCCTGCCGCCGCATCGCCGCACTGGCCGAACGCTGCACCACCCGCAAGGAGCGCCGCGCATGACAGTCGAATCGAAAACCGTCGGCGAGACCCTTGTCGATCTCCTGGAGGCAAACGGAGTGGAGGTCGTATTCGGCATTCCGGGCGTGCATACGGTCGAACTTTACCGGGGCCTTGCCGCATCGAATATTCGCCACGTCACGCCGCGCCACGAACAGGGTGCGGGCTTCATGGCCGACGGTTATGCACGCGTCAGCGGCAAGCCTGGCGTGGCCCTCGTGATCACCGGTCCGGGCGTTACCAATACGATCACCGCCATGGCGCAAGCCCGGCAGGACTCGATCCCGATGCTCGTGATCTCCGGCGTCAACCGCCGGGATTCCCTCGGGCATGGCCGGGGGCTGCTGCACGAGCTGCCCGATCAAAATGGAATGATGAAGACGCTGGCGCTCTATTCGCACACGCTTCTCAACCCCGCCGATCTGCCGCTCGTCGTCGACCGCGCCTTTGCCGTGCTGCTTTCCGGCCGGCCGGGCCCGGTCCATATCGAAATCCCGACCGACGTGATGGCCCTGAAGATCGAGGGTCGTGCGGCAAAGCCGGCGGCGGCGACCCGCCCGCGCTCCGACAGCGAAACGCTGCAAAGGGCGGCGATCCTCTGCGCCGAAGCCGTCCGGCCCGTCATTCTGTGCGGCGGCGGCGCCCTGACGGCGGAAGCCGAAGTGCGGGAACTCGCCGAGCGGATCGGTGCGCCGGTGGTCACGACGGTCAACGCCCGCGGCATGCTTGCCGGCCATCCGCTCCGGGTACCGGCAAGCCCGAGCCTCAAGGCTATACGCGAGCTGTTGCGGGAGGCGGACCTCGTGCTGGCGCTCGGCACCGAAATGGGCCAGACCGATTACGATCTCTATGCGGATGGTGGCTTTCCGCTGCTGAAGAACCTCATTCGCACCGACATCGATGCGGCGCAGCTCGCGCGCGGACCTCAGGCAGCACTTTCGATCCTCTCCGGCGCGAAGGCTGCGACTGCGGGCATTCTGGGCTTCCTGCCGGACCATGCGTCAGCGAAGAATGGAGCCTCGCGGGCGGAGGCCGCGCGCAAGCAGGCGCTGAAGGAGCTGACACCGAAAATGCTTGCGGAAATCGGCGTCGTCGAGGCGATCTACCGGACGCTCCCCGACTGCACCATCGTCGGGGACTCGACCCAGGCCGTCTATGCCGGCAACCTCTATTGCGACGCACCGCGGCAAAGGGCGTGGTTCAATTCGGCGACGGGCTACGGCTCGCTCGGCTATGCGCCTCCCGCCGCGGTAGGCGCTGCGGTCGCCGATCGGGGGCGGCCGGTCATATGCCTCGTCGGCGATGGCGGGTTCCAGTTTTCTCTGGCTGAGATCGGTTCGGCGGTGGATGCGCATGCCAGGGTCGTCTTCCTCGTCTGGAACAATGACGGATACCGGGAAATCGAGTCCTACATGGTCGAATCGGGGATCACGCCGGAGGGCGTAAAACCTTCCGCGCCCGATTTCCTGCTGACCGCCAAAGCCTACGGACTGCCTGCAGAGCGGCTGGCGACCGTGAAGGATTTGCCGCGCGCTCTCGCCGATGCGGCGTCGCGCCCGGGGCCTTCGCTCATCGAAATCCACCAGGAGAGAACCGCCGGCGCTACAGCGTGACGGCCCGGATTTGACTTTTACGGCCCGGAGTGATGTTAAGAGCGCACATGCTCGAATCCGGCCACGTTCTTCGTGTAGCTTGGTGCTCGGGCTGAATTGTCTCGCTTGCGTTCGATCGCGGATAGACCGGACGCAAAGAGAAAGGGACCGCGTCCTAGATGGACCTCATGGGTGGTGGCAGCAGGAGCATGCACGCCAGCCGGCTTCTCGCCGTGCTGTGGCTGTTCTGCGCCTCTCTATCCATGCAGGTCATTGCGGTCGGCCAGAGTGCAGCAAGCCGTGCGGCCGGAGCGCCGGCCGGCAATGTCGCTCAACCCGATACAGGTTCCTCCGACCGGCCGGTCGCCCGCCAGATATGCAGGGCGGTTGCACTGCCCGACCTCCGTTTCAGCGGCGAGCGCGCGGACGGCAAGTCGATGGTCGGCGGCGATCCGGCGCCGTTCATCCAGCTCCAACGCGTTGCGCTCGCTGCGCCCGAGGATTCTCCTGCTCCAACTCTGCCGCGAGCCGAAATCGCAGGCGGCGCACCGTGTCAGAACGAGTGCATCCGCGCGCCGCCACCGTCGGCCGCCATCGTTTGAGTTCGGCAGGGCTTTCGATCCCGCCTCAGCCATTGATGAAAACCCAGCCCGGACGCTGCTCGAAGCGCGTTCAGGCATTTATGGAATTCCCACATGCGTACATCCAGATGGGCGGTCCTCGCCTATGTCGCGATCATCATTTTCGGATGCCTTGCGGCGTTGCCGAGCGTTTTGACGCCGGCCATGAGGGAGCAGGTCGCTTCCGTTCTTCCGTTCAAGCCGGTCACGCTCGGCCTCGATCTGAGGGGCGGTTCGCACCTCGTTCTCGAAGTGGACGGGGCGGGGCTGCAGAAGGCTCGCCTCAACTCGCTTCTCGACGATACCCGTCGCGTCCTGCGCGGTGAGCGCGTCTCCGCCTCCTCTGCGCGTATCAGCGGCAACAGCGTGACCGTAAGCATCCCCGATGCTCAGGACCGGGAAAAGGTTCTGCCGAAGCTGCAGGAACTGGCGACGCCCGTGAGCACTGTGGGTTTTGCCGCCCCCGCTCCCGAGGTCGAGGTAACGACGGCGGGCGATGTCATCACCCTGGCCATGACCGAGGCGGGTCTTGCCGACCGCATGACCAAGGCGGTCGAGCAGAGCCTGGAAATCATCCGCAACCGCGTCGACCAGGTCGGCGTCGCCGAGCCGCTGATCCAGCGCATCGGTTCCAACCGCATTCTCGTCCAGCTGCCCGGTCTCCAGGATCCGACTCACCTGCGTGAGCTTCTGGGTTCGACGGCACAGATGAGCTTCCACATGCTCGACCAGGCCGTCGACGTCACGCAGCCGGCGCCACGCGGGGTCGACATTCTGCCGGGCGCCAATGACGGCAACCGCTATCCGGTCGAAAGCCGCGTCGCCATTTCCGGCGAGCGCCTGGACGACGCCAAGGTCGGCTTCGATCAGCGAACCAACCAGCCGGTCGTCGATTTCAGCTTCGACTCGCTCGGCGCCCGCCAGTTCGCCGACATCACCCGCGAAAACGTCGGCCGGCCGTTTGCGATCGTGCTCGACGGCAAGGTTCTGACGGCACCGGTCATCAACGAGCCCATTCTCGGTGGCCGCGGCCAGATCAGCGGCAGCTTCACGGTCGAGGAGGCGACGGTTCTTTCCGCGCTCCTGCGCTCCGGTGCGCTGCCGGCACCGCTGACGATCATCGAAGAGCGCTCGGTCGGTCCGAATCTGGGCAGCGACTCGATTCGCATGGGCCTCTATACAGGTCTCGCCGGTTTCGGCCTCGTCGTGGTCCTCATGGTCGTGCTCTACGGCGCCTGGGGTATGATCGCCAATGTGGGTCTGGTTCTGCACACGATCATGACGATCGGCGTTCTCGGCCTGATCGGGTCGACGCTGACCTTGCCAGGTATCGCCGGTATCATTCTCGGCATCGGCATGGCCGTGGACGCTAACATCCTGATCAATGCGCGCATCCGCGAAGAGACCGAGGCGGGCGCCGGAGCGATGAAGGCGCTGGATATCGGCTTCAACAAGGCTTATGCGACGATCATCGACTCCAACGTCACCACGCTTGCGGGCACTGTGCTTCTCTTCTGGTTCGGCAGCGGGCCGGTGAAAGGCTTTGCCGTCACCATGATGCTGGGCATCGGCATTTCGATGTTCACATCCGTTACGGTCGTGCGCCTGCTGATGCGCGAGGTCGTCGTGCGCCGCAAGATGAAGAAGCTGGAAATCCCGTCGCTTTTTGGCAAGGTGCCGCAGCTGCCCAACTTCTCCTTCATGAAGGGCCGCTTCCTCGCGATCGGCTTCTCGGCATTCCTGTCGATCAGCTCCGTCATCCTGTTCTTCACGCCGGGTCTCAACTACGGCATCGATTTCATCGGCGGCATTCAGGTCGAGGCGGTTTCGAAAGAGAAGATCAATCTGCCGACGCTGCGTCAAAGCCTCGAGGAGCTCAATCTCGGCGAGGTGGCGCTCCAGGACTTCGGCGGCGGCCAATCGGTGCTGATCCGCGTGCAGCGGCAGCCGGGCGGCGAGCAGGCGCAGACGGTGGCATTGAACAAGATCAAGGATGCGGTGACGACCGCCATCCCCGGTGCCAGCATGGAGCGGACCGAGGTCGTCGGTCCGACGGTCAGCGGCGAATTGGCGCGCTCCGGCTTCCTCGCCGTCGCTCTCGCCATGTTGGCGATCCTGCTCTACATCTGGTTCCGCTTCGAATGGCACTTCGCCGTCGGCGCCATCGCCGTGCTCTTGCTCGACATCACCAAGACCGTCGGGTTCTTCGCGCTTACGGGCATCGACTTCAACCTGACCGCGATCGCAGCGCTGCTCACGATGATCGGCTATTCGGTGAACGACAAGGTCGTGGTCTACGACCGCATGCGCGAAAACCTGCGCAAGTACAAATCGATGCCGTTCTCCGATCTCATCGACATGAGCATCAACCAGGTGATCGCGCGATGCATCTTCACCTCGGCTGCAACGGCGCTTTCCCTGGTGCCGATGGCGATCTGGGGCGGCGAGGCGGTGCAGAGCTTCGCATGGCCGATGATCTTCGGCGTCATCGTCGCGACGACCTCGTCCATCTATATCGGCGGCCCGATCCTGCTGTTCCTGAGCCGCTGGTGGAAGGAGCGGGAAGCCGCTCGTTCCACCGGGCAGCAGGCGGAAACGCCGACGGCCTGACGGCCTCGCGCCGTTGACGGATACGGGCGGAAAACCGTCCGCGCTTTTGCTGATGCCGCCGTGTCGATCGCGGCAAAGGGGCAGCCTCTCCGGGGGCTGCCCCTTTTTCGTCGGAAATAACTGCCTATATTCGACTCGTCCCTTGCACGGCGATTCGGCGCTACCTAGATAGCGAGATAGCCCGGACAGGCGAACGGATTTGCCGAGACGGCAGCTACGGAAACGATATGGGGAATTATTTTTCTCGTTCTCGTTTCTTCAGTTGACGAAATTGGTAGATTATTTTAGTTTGCCATCGTGGGAGGCGGAAGGATTCCGCTTCGATTTGTTCATGAGCGCCTGGCGTCCTGTGCCGGGCCAGCCAAAGGAGAGTGACATGTTCGAATTTTCGACCGCCGCTTTCTGCGGCTCACGTTCCCATTGTCGTGCAACGGTTAAAGGTCTCATTCGCCAACTTCGCCGAATGTGACCGTTCAAACTTACCGAGTTCATCCTTTGCCGAGAATTGAATTATCCGCGCCCGTGGGTGCGGAGGAGCGTTATTTACATGAGCAAGCAAGTTATCGAATATGGTGGCGAAGCCGTCGGAGTCGTCGTTCCTGACCAAGACCGTCTGAAGTTCCTGGCGGTCAAGTATCACGTCTGGGACTTGGACGCTCAGCGCTTCCGTTCGGTCGATGAAGCACGCGCGGCCATTGGCCGGCTCCTTTCCGCCCAGGGCGGGCGGAATCTTACCAGCCGGCCACCCGGCATTGCCGCCGCGTGAGGGCAGAAGTCGAACTGCTTCAGAACCGAATACTCTCAAGAGTACGCACTTCCCGACGGAACGCCGCTGCACAGTTTCGCTGGAAGTGCTTTAGTCCCCATTATCGTTTCAGGACCGCGGACGGGATGCGAGCGTAATATACGCACGCTCCGGCTCCTTGCGTCCATGGATGCCCGTCATCTCCCGGTTGTCGACTATAGCTGTGTGTTGGCAGCGCATTCTTGTGCTATGCCAGGACAAGATTGTATCCGAGGGCGGATCCGGCGATTCTGCGGGATCGGGGAGAATTGGCTCGAATGCTGACGAAGAAGGGAAAATACGGACTGAAAGCATTGGTCGACCTGGCACGGCTTCCACCCGGGCAGACTGCCTTCATCACCGAAATCGCGCAGCGCAACAACATTCCGAAGAAGTTTTTAGACACCATACTCCTGGAACTGCGCAACGCCGGCGTGCTGCGCTCGAAGAAAGGACCGGGCGGCGGTTATTCCCTGTCGCGACCGGCCTCCGAGATTCGCATCGGCCATGTCATAAGGACGCTCGACGGCCCGCTGGCGCCGATACGCTGCGCCAGTCGCACGGCCTATGAAATGTGCGATGACTGCAACGATCCGGAGACCTGCCGGGTGCGCATCTCGATGACATCGGTGCGTGACGCGATGTCGTCCATCCTCGATTCGATGACGCTCGCCGAGTTTGCCGCCGGCGGAGTCCTCCCCCCCGAGACCTCGGCCGAAAAGCGCATCGGCTGAGCCTGACCGTCCCGAAAAGTCGCCGGTTTGGTACAAATGGCCGGCGAAAGACTTGGTTTGTCCGGGAAAAAAGCCTATCTGGCGTCTATCTTGCTGCGGCCCGCTGACGAGGCCGTTTTTTGGCTACGCACTTCCGGCGGAAAACCGTGACACACTTTTCCCGGAGGTGCCCTACAGGGGGGCGATGATGGGTGTGAGACACGCGACGGCGGATGCGCATGCCGGTGGCACCGTGCTGGAGTCGATCGGGAGGACGCTGACGACTGCCTCGAACGGCATCAAGGCCCTTGCAGACCATCTGACCGGTGACCAAGCCTTCGCGGCCGCCCTCGTCGATGCGGTCGAACTGATGGGCGACGGCGATGGCCGGGTCGTCGTTTCCGGGGTCGGCAAGAGCGGGCATATCGGCCGTAAGATTGCAGCCACGCTCGCATCCACCGGCACCTCGGCCTATTTCGTCCATCCGACCGAGGCAAGCCACGGCGACCTCGGCATGATCACCGCCCGGGATGCGCTGGTGCTGCTCTCCTGGTCGGGCGAAACGGCGGAACTCGCCAACATGCTGACCTACGCCAAGCGCTTCAAAGTGCCGATCGTCTCGATCTCCTCGAACCGCGAGAGCACGCTTGCACGCAATTCCGAGATCGCCCTCGTGCTGCCGAAGGTGCCGGAGGCCTGTCCGCACGGCCTGGCGCCGACGACCTCGGCCATGCTGCAGCTTGCCGTCGGCGATGCTCTGGCGATCGCGCTCCTGGAGCGGCGCGGCTTCTCGGCCGAGGATTTCAAGACCTTCCACCCCGGCGGCAAGCTGGGCGCGCAGCTGCGTCTGGTTCAGGAGCTGGCGCATGGCACCGGACAGATGCCGCTGCTCTCCGTAGGTCGCCCGATGAGCGAGGCGGTCATCGAAATGTCGGCCAAGGGCTTCGGCGTCGTCGGCATAAAAGATGAAAGCGGCAAGCTGGTCGGCGTCATCACCGACGGCGACCTGCGCCGTCACATGACGGGCGACCTCCTGGCGCAACCGGTCGAAGAGGTGATGTCGCGCAATCCGCGGGTGATCAAGGGTGACGTCCTTGCCAGCGCCGCCATGGAATTCATGCAGGACCACAAGGTCACCGTGCTGTTCCTCGTCGACGAAGCGGGCGCACCGGCCGGCATCCTGCACATTCACGATCTGCTGCGCGCCGGCGTCGCCTGATCTTCGCTGATTTTTACCGGCTTCTGCCGGGGCGGCGGGTCGACGAAGGCGCCCGGTTCATTGACGTCGTTGCGGTGCAGCCGCTCCGCGATCGCCTTGGCGCCGGCATCCGTACCCGCACGGGAATAGAAGTTCCCGCGCACCTGGATCGAAGCGGCCATCAGCCTGAACATTGCCCCGCTCAGCACCGGATCCGGGGCTTCGGGCGCCGTCCAGAACGCGTCGAGCGGCTGCTGGTCGGTGAGACCGGCAATGTCGAAGATGGCCGTCCCCAGGACCTTCACGGGCTTGCCCTGCTTCAGGGCATGCAATCCGGCGGTGGAGTTGACCGTTACCATTCCGCAGCTGTGCTCCGTAAGCGAATCGAGATTGCCGCCGTCGAGATAGAGGACCCTGTCGCCGACACCGAGCGAGGCGGCCTTGTCCGAGGCGATCCTGCGCCAGGGGATCAGGCTGTTGTCGAGCGGGTGCACCTTGATGGCGAGACTGGTTCCTGCCGGCGCATGTCGCGCGAAAGAGGCAAGAATGCCGTCGATCGCTTCCCGCTGGCTGCTGAAGGGTGAATGCGCACGCAATTGATAGTCCGTTTCAAGTTGAAGCGGATAGACGAAATACGGCGCATTTTTCGCCGAAAGCGAGCGGATCAACGCATCCGCGCGCCGCTGCTCGCCTTTGCCGGCCGCCAGCCGCCGGATCCACCCGGCATATTCGGCGAGCGGATGAAAGATTCCGTGCCGGCGGTAGCCGGGAAAGAGGAAACAGAAAAACACGTTCGGCAGGTTGTAGAGGAGGTCGTATGCCGCCTCTGCAAGAAAGCTCTGCCGGTAGCGCCGCTGCCAGTCGGGCTCGGGCAAGCCCGTTGCCGCTCGCAGGATTTGCGCGGGATCGACCGGAAAGTGCGAGTTGGACGACATGCCGCCACGCTCGAGAGTCAGCCAGTCCGGCCTGAGATAACCCATTTCGACCACGAAGACTCGGATGCCGGCTTTTCGCGCGGCAGCTGTGGCGATCCGGTGATAGGGGCGCTCTTCGCCGAGCAGGACGAGGTCGGTGACGGCGTGGCGGCGGATAAAGGCCTCGACATAGGCCGGCCACCGCGCCGACGAGCCGCGGTAGTTATGGGCGCCCCGGCGTCGCCAGAATATCTGGTCGCCGGGATTGAGGTTGATGCGTAGACAGCAATGGCCCAGAGCTTCGAGATGCCCGGCGACCTTGGCGAAGACCGGCGACGCCGGCCCCTGCAGGAACAGGAAGGTTCTTGGCGGCGCGGGATCGAAGGTCGTATCTGCTGTCATCGGGCGGATTTCCGGAAGACGCTGCTATTGCAGCGCGTCCTTGTGCAGATTGGCGTGCTTCAGCATGGAGCCGAGCAGGTTCCAGGGATCCTCGTCCTTCGCTCGCTTCGGGCTGTGGGCCGCAGCGCGCGCCTTGGCGAGCGGCACGATGAAATAATCCGTGCGGGGATCCGGGAAGGGATCCGCGAAGGATTTCAGAAGGGGTGCGTGGTCGCCGTAAAAGACGAACCAGACCGGCCGGTCGAGCTTGTTGAGGCCGTCGATCAGCTGCTTCAACGCAGCGTCAGACTGCTCGAGGATCGCCAGGTAGATATCGACGGGATGGGTGAGCGTACCGACGCGCCCCGGTTCCCAGGGGCCGTGATTGGCCATCGAGGCGACGAAGAAAAAGCCGCTCTCCTCTTCCGGCAGCTTCTCGACTTCGGCGAGTACGCGGGCAGCCAGCGTGGCGTCCGAGACATAAAGCCCGTCGCGCTCCGGTTTATGGTCGAAGGCATCGAGCATGGTAAGCTTCTCGAATCCGAGGAGCGGCATCGCCTTGTGCCGCAGGAAGAACGTCCGGTCATAGGGATGAATGAAATGCGTGCGCCAGCCGGCGCGCTTGAGCTTTCCGGGCCAGACGACATCGGCATAGTGCGCGGCACGAAGATACGGATAGCTGGCATCGACGTGGATGTCGTCGGGCACAAGGCCGCTCAGGACGGCAAATTCGGTGCGCAGCGTGTAGCCGCCCTCGAAGACATTGCTCAACCGCCCCCATTGCACCGCCTGCTTGCGCAACCGGTCGACCGTCGGAAGCTTGATCGAATCGACACCGAAATGCCGCATGTCGATGAAGGACTCCGACTGCCATACGACGATCAGCGGGGCCTCCTCGTGGCCGATGAGGTCGTGTACCGCGGCGCGCAGTATTCCCGACAATTCGGCGACGATCTTGTCGCGCTTGACGCCGAGCCAGATGATGAAATGGAAGACGACGGAAGCGAAGGTACCGAAACGCACCGTGTTCTTCTTGACGTTGATCGCCTTCACCAGTCTCTGCACGAGGGCGGCCGTCGGGCGGTTCACCGGCCCGTGAAACAACAGGCCCCAGGGTCCGGCGGCGATCCCCACCATCATCAGAACCCAGAAGACCCTGCTTCTTTCGGGCAGGATCGTCGGCTCGAAATACATGTAAAGTGCCGATACGCCGAACACGTAAAGGAAGGCGACGATCCAGAACACGATGTTCAGCGAACTCGCATAGAAGATCGTCTTGTACTTGAAGACATCCGCGACCAGGGCAATATCGGAAAAGACCAGCGGCTCGCGGATGAACTTGAACTTCGCGCGGGAAATGCCGGTGAAAATAATGAAGAAACTCATCGTGCCGGCGGCGGCATAGAGGGGCCGCCACGAGATCGCGAAGAAGCCGGCAAAGACGAGCGCGATGACCGGCAGCCGGGCGAGACGGTCGATCCTGTCCTGATAGCTCCCATATTTCGGTGCGTTCTTCCTGCGTTCGCGCGCCGGAAGGGCGAACCGGTCGGTATAGAAGATCACCGCGCAGGACAGCAGGTAGCACCCGAGGGTCAAGGCTATCGGGTAGTCGTGCAGGTGGAAGGGAATGAGCGCCAAGCCGATACCTTTGAGCCATTTCACCGTCGCCGCCTCGGCAGAAGGCTTCTCCCGACACTTAAAGCCTAATATTGGCTGGCACAAGCATGGCCGGGGGCGCCGCCGTCACCGTCCACTGTTGCGCGCGATCGCCCGATCGAACCACCAATTGAGGAAAGGCCTGACCGCCGGCCCGAAGCGGCCGAGAAGATATAAGATCGCGCCGAAATAAATCTCGAAGCGCCGCCGGTCGATCCCGTCGACGATCTTTCGCGCAACCGCCTCTGCCGTCCATGGGCGGACGGTTCCCATGATCAGGCTGGCCTCCTGCGGCCGGGCGGCAAGCTCCCTCGTAAATTGCGGCGTCACGGTATCGGGTGGAAAGCAGATCGATATGCCGACGTTGTGGACGCGTGCTTCGCTGCGCAATGCCTGGGCGAAGCCGCCGAGGGCGAACTTCGAGGCGCAGTAGGCGGTATAACCGTAGATGCCGATCAGCCCGGCGCCCGAGGAGACCATCAGAATATGGCCGCTGCGCCGCTTCTTCATGTCCGGATAAACGGCGCGCACGGCATGCACCGTGCCCGAAAAGTTCGTTTCCATCTGTCGCTGGAAGGCCGCGCCCTGCATCGCCTCGAAGGGCGCCGGTTCGACGACGCCTGCCGAGGTCACGAGAACGTCGCAAGGCCCGAACGTCTCCACACAGCGCAAGATCGCGGCCTCGATCTCCTCTCCTTTAGTGACGTCGGCGGCCTCTATGCGGACCGCTCCAGCCTCGAGGCCGTGTTCGGCCACCAGCTTCTGCGCTGCCTGCTCCAGAAGATCGCGGGAGCGGGCGACAAGAGAGAGCCTCGCTCCCCGGGCTGCGTAGATCGAGGCGACCGCGAGGCCTATTCCGCTCGAGCCGCCGGTGATGATCACATGTGTCATGGACGCACCCGTTGGCGGCCCGCTTGCGGCGGCTCGTGGTCAGCGCGCCGAGAGCGCACTCAGCATCTTCTCGATATCGACGCCGCCGAGCCCGAAATTGCGGTCGGTAAGATCCTTCAGGCGTTCGGCCGTCAATGTGACGGTGCGGCGGATCTGTTCCTCCGTGTGGTCGCAGGTGATGAAGAAGCGCAAGCGCGCCTGTCCTTCCGGCACCGCCGGGTGGATGATCGGCAGCACGTTGACGCCGGCGGCGAGCAGGTCGTTCGAAAGCTGGACGGCGCGCAGCGAATCGCCGACGATCACGGGCACGACCGAAAAGCCGCCGCTCAGCCCCGTATCGAGGCCGGCCTCCTTGGCCAGCTTCAGGAAAAGGCTGCCGTTGCGTCTCACCGCCGCCGTGCGTTCCGGTTCGCTTGCCAGGACGTCGAGGCTGGCGACCGCGGATGCGGCAAGCACGGGCGCGAGGCCGACGCTATAGACGAAGCCGCCGGCAGATGCCTTCAGGACGGCCGCCAAAGCGGCGCTTCCTGCTATGTAGCCGCCGCAGCTCGACGTGGTCTTCGACAATGTTCCCATCCAGATGTCGACTTCGTGCGGATCGGCCCCGAAATGTTCGGCGAGGCCCCTGCCGTGCCGGCCGAGGACCCCGAGCGAATGCGCCTCGTCGACCATCAGCCAGAAGCCGTATTCGGCCCTGAGCTTAAGAAGCGCCGGCAGATTGGCGACGTCGCCGTCCATCGAGTAGATGCCCTCGACGATCACCAGGATGCGCCGGTAGTCACCGGCGACGGTGCGCAGGACATGCTCGAGATCCGCCGTGTCGTTGTGCTTGAAGAAGCGGCGTGTCGCGCCTGAAAGCTTGATCCCGGCGAGCGCGCTGTTGTGGATGAACTCGTCGTGGATGACGAGGTCCTTCGGTCCCATCAGGCAGCTGATCGCGGCGACATTGGTCAGGTAGCCGCTTACGAAACAGACGGCGGCATCGACGCCGTAGAATTGCGCGATCTTTTCTTCGAGCTCCACATGCTGCGGCCGTTCGCCGGCGACGAGGCGGCTTGCCGACGCGGAAATCCCGAAGCCGGCGATCGTCTCGCGCGCACGCTCGAGGACGTGAGCATGCCGGTTCAGCCCGAGATAGTCGTAGGAGGCGAAGTTGATCAGCTTGCGGCCATCGATCATCGTCGTCGCACCGGCTGCCGTCTGATGCGGCCGGTAGAACGGGTTGGCGATGCCGAGCTGCTCGCTGGCGATCTTCTGGGTAAGGACCTGCTTATATTCGGGCAGATCCTCGAAACGCGCCTGCTGGCGACGCGGAGCCGGCGGCAGCTCCCGCTCCGAGCGCGCCATCCGGTTGCGCTCGGACGATTGATGCGTGTTCCGCATCCTGTCCAGCAGACTCTCCTTGAGCGTGCTGTTCATCTTCGGGAAAGTCTGGCCGTTTCCGTCGCTGCTCATTGACTCAGTGCTTTTTCCTTGTCCGCTCCGACATGGCGCTGCGTAAGTTCAGTCACGAGCTTGTCGTCCCCGGCCTCGTTCTCGTTGCCCTGATCGCGCTTGCTTACCTTTTCATGAAGCTTGCGTGCAATGTCACCGACGGTGGTATTATCCGCGACGCCGCTCAAAGGCATGTCGAAGCCGGTGTTCTGCTGGAAACTCATGCCGAGTTCAACGGCCATGAGGCTGTCGAGGCCGATCTCCTTCAATATTTTTCCGCGAGTGACCGTATCCTTCGACACGCGGAGGATGGCGGCGATCTCGCTCGCAACCAGATCGAAGAGGATGTCCTCGGCCTCTTGAGGGGATTTGCCCTCGATCATCGCGACGAGGTCCATCTTCGTGCCTTCGGCGCCTGTGGCATGCTGATCGGCGCTGCGCAGGATCACCTCGAAGAGCGCGTTGCGGGCGACCGGCAGATTCCGCGCAGCTGTCCAGTCGATCTCCGAAATCATCACCACGGCCGCGTCGACCGTGCCCGGATCCGCGGCGATGTGGTTTTCCACCATGTCGAGCGCCACCTGGGCTTTCAACGCCGTTTTGCCGATGCGCTTGGCGAGCAGGTCGTTGACGTCGGCGTTCTGCGTCAGGTAGCCGGCATCGGCAATCGCGCCGAAGCCGACGGCGAGCCCTGCCAGGCCCTCCTGGCGCCGTGCGCGGGCGAGGCCTTCGAGATAGCCGTTGGCGGCGACATAGTTCGCCTGGCCGGGATTGCCGACCAGCGTCGTCGCCGAGGAGAACAGGATGAAGTTGTCGAGCCTGTCACCACGGGTAAGGCGATCGAGGATCGCCGCGCCCTTGGCTTTCGTGTCGATGACAGGCCGGTTGCGTTCGCGGCTCAGATTGCTGATCAGCGCATCGTCGAGCACCATCGCCGCGTGAACGACGGAGCGAAGCGGTGCTTCCGAACGAAGCGCCGCCAGAAGCGTCTCCACGGCCGCGGCATCCGTGATGTCGCAAGCATGGACCGAAGCCGCAACGCCGCCATTTTGCCAGCGCTCGATCATCGCGTGCGTTTCCGCATCCGGCTGGCCTCGGCGGGAGCAAAGCGCAATCCGGCGGGCGCCTTTCTCGACGAGCCAGTTGGCGGCGACGAGGCCGAAGCCGCCGATGCCGCCGACGACGAGATGGACGCCGTCCGGGTCGACCTTCATACCCCTTACAGCCTTCGCGGTCACCTCGTGCCTGCCGGCAACGGGCGGCAGCACCACGATCTTGCCGATATGCCCGGCATTCTGCATCAGCCGGAAGGCATTGCCGATTTCATCGTAATCGAAGGCGCGATAGGGAAGCGGCGTGAGCTTGCCTTCCTCGAAGAGCGCTCCGATCTCCATGAAGATGCGCCTGGTCAGATCCGGCGCATTCACCAGCAGCTGATCGGCGTCGATGCCGAAATAGCTGACATTGCGGCGAAACGGCCTGAGCCCGATCTTGCTGTCGGCGTAATAGTCGCGTTTGCCGAGCTCCAGGAATCGGCCGAAGGGTTTCACCAGCGAGAGGCTCTGCTCCATCGCCTCGGCGAAAAGCGAGTTGAGCACGAGGTCGACGCCTTCCCCGCGGGTGACCGAACGGACATCGTCGACGAAGCCGAGCGAACGCGAATCGAACACATGATCGGCGCCGAGCATCGTCAGGAAGCGCCGCTTTTCGCGCGTTCCCGCCGTGGCGATGACCTTGGCGCCCTTGAGCTTTGCGACCTGGAGCGCGGCGAGGCCGACGCCGCCGGCAGCACCGTGGATCAAAATCGTCTCTCCAGCCTGAATGCGGCCGAGTTCGACAATGGCGTAATAGGCGGTAAGGAAGGCGACCGGCAAGGTGGCCGCGGCCACCGGGCTCATCGCTCGGGGCAGCTTGGCAATGCCGGCGCGCGCGACGACCGCATGGGTCGAGAAGGCGGCGGAGGCGATCGCCATCACCGCATCGCCGACCGCGAGATCGTCGACCTCTTCGCCGACCGCGACCACGTGGCCGGATAGTTCCATGCCGATCGTCGCCCCGGCAAAACCGTCTTCCAACGCCTCTTCAGGCAACAGGCCCATGGCCCACATCACGTCGCGGAAATTCAAGCCGGTTGCCGCGACGGCGACGACGACCTCGCCGGGGCCCGGCTCCGGTACGCTCGCCTCTTCCCAGGCGATGCTTGCAACCTGCGAACTGACGCGCTGGCGAATGGTCGCGGCCGCAAACGCGCTGGTTTTTCCGTCGGCCTTGTTCGTTGCGCCGGGTACGGCCCGAAGCTCCGAAAGCAGGCCCGTCTTCTGGTCCAGCAGCCATTCCCGGTTCTGTCCCGAAACCGTCAGCAGGGAAAGCGCTGCGGCAAGCATATCCTTGCGGGCGACGTCGGCAGCGCCGGCAACATCGAGCGCATGAATGTCGATGAACTCATATTCGTTCTGAAGGACGCGGGCGAAGGCCCACAATCCGGAATTCAGCCCGGAGCTCGCCGAGGCTGACAGGGGAGCGCCGCCCGGGGCCACGAGCACGAGGCGCGGCCGGTCGTCGCCTTCCGGCTCGACGCCGGCGAGATGCTGTTTCAATGCCTCGGCAAAGGCGCTGAGCGCCAATACGCGCGTCTGCAGCAGGTCCGAACCGTCGCCGCCGGCGCGCTCCGCCTCAGACGCGAAAACCGCGCGCAACGGTCTGTCGCCCATGGCTTCGAGGGCTGCGCGGAGCGTCGCCATGTCTGCGGCAAGGTCGCCTGTCACCCGGACGGGTGTGGCACTTCTTCCACCGGCCGCAACCGGTTTCGGGGCAGTGGCAGTCTCGATCAGCAGATAGGGTGCCGCGGCTTCGCCCGGCTCGGCGCCTGAGCCTGCCGCCGCTGTGCCCCGGGCCTCGATCAGGATGGTGTTCCCATGCGGGCATTCGCGATCCGTCACGACCACGTCGCCGAGGTCGAGATCTGCGAGACACTTCTGCCAATGGGGTACGGCAGCGATCCTGCCGATCGGGAATTCTGCCGTCTGGCTGCGCTCGAACCATCCGCCCGAGAGACCCAGGGCGAAATCGGCGAAGATCGACGGCGCGCTGACGGCCGCGACGAGCCCGCTTCCGGGAAGCATCGAGCGAAGGGCCGTGCGGACCCCGCTCTCCTCTTCGATCAGCTGGTAAAGATTGTCCGAAGCGCTGACTGCGAGGTCGAACGGCCCGATATCTGCGAATTCGCTCTTCTTCAGAACGCGCACATGCGCATCCTCCTCGAAGGCGATTTCCAGACTCCGTTGTGCATTGTCGCGCGGCTCGAAAATGGAAAGTACCGCACCGTTGCGCGCCGCGAGATCGGCCAGCCGGCGGCTGAAGCCGGCAGAGACGCTGCCGAGTTCGATGAGCCGCAGGCGGGCGCCTGCCGGCTGCGCAGCGAGAATGCGTTCGACCGTGTGAAGCACCTGGTCCATGCGCGACCGGCTCGCCACGGAATGCACGGCCTGATGGTCGAGCGTCGCTTCGCTGACGAAACCGGCATTGAACGAAGCCGCGTCGTCACCTGCAGGTAGGGGAGCAAGCAGCGCGTCGAGACGGCTGAGCGCTTCCGCATAGGCGTTGTTGACGAGCACCGCTTCGACCGCACGATCGGGGCGGTCGCCATAGAGCTCGCCAAGGATCTCCGGCACGGTCGGAAGCGTGAATTCCCGTGCCACCTTCCAGTTGCCGTTCTGATGTTCGCAAAGTCCGGCATCCTCCAGCGTCAGGAGGCAGCTCGTCAGGAAGCACTGGAAAGCGAAGTCCCCGGGCAGCGCGTCGGCTCGCACTGTGGCGGTCCCCTTGCCGAGCTTCAGGGCAATTTCCTGGCAGGCGCGATAGATGGCGGCGTTGAAGAGCAGGGTCGCGTTGTCGACGCCGTCGCCGTCTATCGGTTCGGCCAGCGTCGCAGGCATGGCCGTCGCAACTTTCGTGCCGGGCACGGCCGCGTTGGACAGAACTGCCTCATAGTGGAAGGAAAGGCCTTCAAGCGTCTTGTGCTTGCGCAGATAGGTACGGCGGAAGCGGCAATCCTCGAAATGTGCGATCGCGACGCCGGTCTCGTCGAAGAAATGGAACCGTGCCTTGATCGAGTTGGCGCTGACCCGCTCGATCTCGATCGTCGCGCGGGCGATCGCCCGGCCGGCATTGACCACGCGTACGGAGCCGAAACGGACAGGAATATAGGGGGCGCCGCCCCTGTCGCCGGTGAAGCGGTCGAAGAGTGCGACCAGGCCGTGGAAGGTCGCGTCGACCGAGATCGGATGAAGGGCGTAGGTGACGTGGGGGTGCCCCGACACCTGAGGATGCTTCAACTCGACGTCGATGAGCCGGTCGCCATAGGCCACGGCTTTGGAGAGAAGCTGGAAGTGCGGGCCGTAGTCCAGCCCGAACTGCTTCGCCGTCTCATAGGCCTTGGCCGCCGTCACGGTCGCCGTCTTCGCCAAGCCTTTGGTGGACGGACAGCCGTTGCTCGTCGTGGGCAAGGGTTTGCGGCTTCGCGCGACGGCATGCACCGTCCAATCGTCCTCCGAGAGACGTTCGCGCGACCGGATCTCGATGTCGCCGGTCTCCGGCGACAGGATGGTCGAGAGTTCCATGATGCGGCTGTCGCTCAGTTCGAGCGGGCGGACGATCTCCAGATTGGTGATCTCGACTTCGTCGCTGCCGTGATATTGCTGTGCGGCGGAAACGGCGATTTCGATGAAACCGCTGCCCGGGAGGATCGCCTTGCCGTCGACCACGTGTTCGGCGAGATCCGGAAAGAGATGCGCGTCGACGTGGTTTTTCCAGCTTCCCGCATTGGGGTCGCCGCGCCAGCCGTTGAGGCGATAGGGCTTTGCGGAGCGTCCGAAGAGATCCGTCGCATCGGTCGTGACTGCCGGCCGCAGCTCTACCGGCTCGAAGGGCAGCGCGGGCAGTTCGATGAATGCGTCCCGCTTGCCATAGACACGCGACCGGTCGACGGCGGCACCGTGGGCGACTGCGCGCGCCATCGATGCCGAGATCGGATCGTGGCCGTTCTCGCCGGCATCGCGCAGCAATGTCGCCACCACCGAAGCCGGCACCGCCGCCTGCTTGATCGTCTCCTTGACGTAAGATCCGAGGATGGGACGCGGCGAGATCTCGATGAACAGCGTGCAGCCGAGATCGAGCGCGGCCTCGGCAGCGGCCTGGAAACGCACCGGCTCGCGAACGTTCTTCCACCAGTAGTCGGGATCGAGCGCAGTCCCGTCGAGCGCGGCACCCGTGACGGTCGACAGATAGGCCAGCTCCGTCCGGCGGGGGGCGATATCAGGGATGTCGGCGAGAAACGCCTCTTTCGCCCGATCGATGATCGGATGATGGAACGGATAATTGATGTCGAGGATCTGAACCGGGATTTTAGCCTTGCGCGCAGCGTCGCGGAACGCCGAAATCTCGTTCGCCGGACCGGAAATCGTCACCGAATTGTGAGCGTTGATGGCTGCGACGCAGACATCGTCGAGCCCGCGCTCCGCCGCGAAGGCCTTGGCTGCCTGCTCGCCCAGCATAACGGCAGCCATCGTGCCCTGGCCGGCCAGAAGGTCCTGGTGCAGCGATCGTTTGGCGACGATCGACACGGCGTCGACGAGGGACAGCGCCCCTGCCGCATAAGCGGCAGCGATTTCGCCGACCGAATGACCGAAGACGGCGGTCGGCTTGATGCCCATGGCCACGAGCGAGTCGGAGAGCGCGGCCTGTATCGCGAAAAGCAGCGGCTGGGCCACCTTCGTGTCCGCGAGCTTTCTGTCGAGTCCAGGGTCGGTCAGGAGATCGGTGAGAACGATATCCGAATGGAACCTGAAAAGGGCGCTGACCGAGGTGAACGACTGACGGAAGTGCAGGTTCTCGCGGAACGCCTCGACACCCATGCCGGCCCATTGCGAGCCGTTGCCGGAGAAGACGAAGGCGACCTTTGCTTCCTTCGCCGCCGCTTCGCCCGTCTCCCCGATATCGGAGCCGGGCTTTTCCAGGTGGTTGGCAATCGCCCGGACGATATCTTCGGGATGGTCGCTGCGTGCCGCGAACCGATGGCGCATATGCGTCCGGTTGGCGCCGGAAGCGGCGACGATCGCGCGCGTCTCTTCCTTCGTCGCGCCCGCAAAGGCGGCCTTATAGTCTCTGAGCAGGTTTTCGAGGCTCGACGCGGTATGGGCGCTTGCCAGAAACACGTGGCCCGCCGGAGAGGTCGCAGCCTTTTCCGCCTGTGCCGGATCCGGATCGCTGATGACGACATGGGCGTTGGCGCCGCCGAAGCCGAAGGAATTGATGCCGGCGAGCCGCGCCCGCTTGCCCTTCAGCAGCTCGATCGGATTGGCCGTCACGCGGACATTGAGTCCGTCGAAGTCGATCTGTTCGTTCGGCGTCTCGAAATGCAGCGAGGCCGGCAGATAATTGTTCTCCAGAGCCAGAACCGCTTTCAGCATCCCGAACAGGCCGGAGGCCGGCTCGGTATGGCCGATATTGGACTTTATCGAGCCGATCGGCACCGGAGCCCGGCGCTTCGCGCCGATGACCGTGCCGATGGACCATACCTCAGCCGGGTCGCCGACCTTCGTGCCGGTACCGTGGCCTTCTACGAAAGCGACCTGGTTGGCGTCGATGCCGTTGCCTTCGTAGATCATCCTCAACAGATTGGCCTGCGCCTCGCGCGAGGGCAGCGAGATGCCGTTGGTGCGGCCGGCCGAATTGACGCCGGTGGCGACGATCCGCGCATAGCTCCGGTCGCGCTCGCGTTGCGCCCGGTCCGTGCGGCGCAGGACGAAGACGACGCCGCCCTCGGCGCGCACATAGCCGGCGCCGTCGTTGTCGTAGGCGCGGCAGAGCCCTTCGGGCGAGAGCATGCGCGCCTGTGCGAAGCCGACGAAGGGAAGCGGGTGGGCGAGGATATTGACGCCGCCGACGATGGCCGTGTCGATCTCTCCGGCGTTCAGCGCCCGCATCGCCTGATCTAGGGCTACGAGCGAAGAGGAACAGGCCGTGTCGACGGTCATGCTCGGACCGCTCAGGCCGAAGACGTGGGAAATACGGTTGGAGACGATCGACAGCGTGTTGCCCGTCATGAAGTAGGGGCCGGCGGCAGCCGGGTCGTCGACCGTGAGATTGGCGTGATCGAGGCTGGAGGCCCCGACATAGACGCCGACGTTTTCACCGTGCAGCGAGGCGACGGAAATATTGGCGTCCTCGAGCGCACGCCAGGCGAGCTGCAACAGAACCCGCTGCTGAGGGTCCATATACATGGCCTCGCGCTGCGACATCCCGAAAACGGCGGGATCGAAATCGTAGATATGGTCGAGGACGCCGGCGGCAAAGGAATAGGTCTTGCCGGGCGTGCCCATGACCGGATGCCAGAATCGCGCAAGGTCCCAGCGGTCCGAAGGGACGCGGGTCACGGTGCACTTGCCCTGACGAAGGATTTTGAACAGCGCCTGCGGAGATTTCGCTCCCGGGGCAAGGCATGCACGCCCTATGATTTCAACCGTCATGTAAGATCGAACGCTCTGAACTGCCGTTAAAATTGTCTTAGCCCATTGCAAGGTCAAACGTAAATTGCAATCGGCGACATTCCTGCTCTGTAGGTATCCCCGGGTTTATCCCCTGCGCTGTATTAGTGAGCTTTTAACTCATAGTGCCTAGCTTTCAACCCCGAAGGGCTAGATATACGTCTCCTGCGTTCCGTCCAATACAATTACCGCGACGGTTCGTAACGAAGATCGAGGCGGTATGGCCGGAAGAGCGCAGTCTCGATTATTTTGCCGGCTGTCGCGGCGAGGTGGCTTGTTGTGGGACGGCCTTTGTGCTTTTCAGAGACCGGCGGATTCCCTGCCGGGAAAATGCGGCGCAGATATCTGTATGGAATCATTGCTGCGCCGAACACGGAGTGTCGTAGTGAAACGAGTGACTGCCCTTCTGCTTTGTACCGCGCTTGCGGGATGCCAGGCCGTGCCGGGCGAGGGCCCTCTGACAACCGATATCGTTTCGGATGCCGGCCAGTCCGGCTCGGAGATCGGCAGGAGGAACGCGACGGTATTTGATATTGTAGATGTCGATGGCCAGTCGGCGCGGCTCGTTTCCGAATATGTTTCCACAACCCTCAGCCGCCGCTTCGGCATTGGCGGCGGCGTCGGTCAGGTGGTCATCGGCATTGGCGACCAGTTGAAGGTCACGATCTTCGAGGCGGGCAGCGACGGACTGTTTTCCACAACTGAATCGAAGCAGACGAGCATCGATCTCGTCGTCCAGCCCGATGGCAAGGCGGCAATTCCTTATGTCGGATCGGTCCGTTTTGCCGGCCTGACGCTCGAGCAGGCGCGCCAGGCGATCCTCGATGCATTGAAACAGAAGGCCGTCGAGCCGGATGTGATCGTGACGTCGACGTCGACGGCGTCGCGCATCGTCACGGTCTCCGGTGCCGTCGGCCGCCCTTCGGTCGTGCCTCTCAATCTCGTCAGCGAGACGATCAACGAGGTCATCGCGAAGGCGGGCGGCCCATCGGCGCAGCCCTACGAGACCTATGTGACCCTGGTGCGCGGCAAGAAGACCGGCACGGTCCTGCTGAAATCGATCATCGAGAGCCCGTCGGAAAACATTCACGTAAAGCCGGGCGACCAGATCTTCGTGACGCGCGATCCGCGGACCTTCACCGTGCTCGGCCAGGTCCGCGCAAATCAGCGCGTCGAATTCGGCGCCAACGATCTCAATCTGCTCGAGGCCGTGGCGCTCGCGGGCGGCGGCTCGGATCGGACGGTGGATGCCAAGGGTTACTTTGTCTTCCGCTACGAGGAGCCGGACATCGTCATGAGCCTGCTTGGGCAGGAGCGCTTTCACAAGCTGCTGAGCAAGGGCATGAAGGCCGACCGCGTCGGGCGCTACCCGGTCGTCTACCGGTTCGACATGACGAAACCGGACAGCCTCATTGTCGGTCAGACCTTCCCGGTCAAAAATCGCGACGTCATCTATGCCTCGCGCCATCCTTCTGTCGACATCACGAAATTCCTCGATTTCGTCGCAAGGCCGATCGGTATCGTCAATTCCGGCGTGAACGTCGCCGACAATCTCAGCGATTTGAACAACTGATCTTGGGGCGCGCGACACCGGGCGTCGGTCCGGTGTCGACGCGGTTGCCGCTGAACGCTTTCGGCCGGCATGAATTAAAATCTTATAATCAATCACCTTTATAAGGTTCGCCCGTTCGCCGCGAGAATCACGTCACGAGCGCCGAACGTGCTTGCCGCGGTGCGCGTTCTATGGTTGATCTGGCTAGAGCGGGATGAGGAAAGGTGTATGCGATTTTCCGCCCGCATCCCGCTCTAGCTAATTAGAATCGATCACGTTCGTGACCTAGGTCGATCCGACCTGAACCATCGTGATCGAGATCGATTGTTGATGGCCGATGCGGCTCGGCCGGATTGCGAGAGGCAATGCCTGACGACGCCCTGATCGTTATCGACTTGCAGAACGACTTCTGCCCCGGCGGCGCTCTCGCGGTCGAGGGCGGCGATGAGATCGTGCCTGCCGTCAATCGCCTCATCGACGCGTCGCCGCATGTCGTCCTGACCCAGGACTGGCACCCGGCCGGCCATTCGAGTTTCGCCTCGACGCATCCGGGCAAGGCTCCGTTTCAGACCGTGGCGATGCCTTATGGAGAGCAGACGCTCTGGCCCGAGCATTGCGTCCAGGGGAGCCCCGGTGCCGATTTTCATCCCTCCCTGCGATGGACCTCGGCGGAACTCGTCATACGCAAGGGCTTCCGCCGCGAGATCGACAGTTATTCCGCTTTTTTCGAAAACGACCACCGGACCCCGACCGGGCTTGCCGGTTACCTGCGCGAGCGCGGCATAAAGAGCGTGACGCTTTGCGGCCTGGCCACCGATTTCTGCGTTGGCTTCTCGGCGCTCGATGCGGTCGCTCAGGGTTTTTCGACGTCGGTGGTGCTCGGTGCCTGCCGCGGCATCGATCTGAACGGCTCGCTCGCGGCCATGACCCTGCGCATGCGCGATGCCGGCGTCCGGCTGATCTAGTCGCCCCGGGACGGGGAAGCGCGGCATCGGCCGCATCCCCGCCCGGACTTAGGATATCGACCACGATCGCCTCGCCACAGAGCGGGTCATGACGGTCCAAGAGGAGCGTATTGCAGATGCCAAAGACCGATATCGCGCGACGGGTCTATAACCATACCTGGAAGCTCGATCCGATCGTCCGCAGCCTGCTGGATACGGATTTCTACAAGCTTTTGATGCTGCAGATGATCTGGCAGCTCTATCCGGGCGTGGACGCGACCTTTTCGCTGATCAACCGCACGAAGACGGTACGCCTTGCCGACGAGATCGACGAGCAGGAACTGCGCGACCAGCTCGACCACGCGCGCGGCCTGCGCTTCACCAAGAAAGAAATGATATGGCTCGCGGGTAACAGCTTCTATGGCCGCACGCAGATCTTTTCGCCGGAATTTCTGGCCTGGCTCGCAAAATTCCGCCTTCCGGAATACGAGTTGTCGCGTCGTGACGGCCAGTTCGAGCTGACGTTCCGTGGCCGCTGGGCCGAGACGACGATGTGGGAAATCCCCGCGCTCGCGATCATCAACGAGTTGCGCTCGCGCGCGGCGATGAAAGGGCTCGGCCCGTTCACGCTGGACGTGCTCTATGCCCGCGCCAAGGCCAAGATGTGGTCGAAGGTCGAGCAGCTGCGCGAGCATCCGAACCTGCGCATCTCCGACTTCGGCACGCGCCGGCGGCACAGCTTCCTATGGCAGCGCTGGTGCGTCGAGGCGCTCAAGGAAGGCATCGGCCCGTCCTTCACGGGGTCCAGTAACGTGCTGCTGGCAATGGACAACGACCTGGAGGCGGTCGGCACCAATGCGCACGAGCTGCCGATGGTGGCCGCGGCGCTTGCCCGCAACGACCGCGAGCTTGCGGCCGCGCCCTACAAGGTTCTGCAGGACTGGAACCAGCTCTATGGCGGCAACCTCCTGATCGTGCTCCCGGACGCGTTCGGGACGGCCGCCTTTCTCAGGGATGCGCCCGACTGGGTGGCGGACTGGACCGGCTTCCGGCCGGACAGCGCCCCGCCCATCGAGGGAGGCGAGAAGATCATCGCCTGGTGGAAGAAGATGGGCCGAGACCCACGGGAGAAGCTCCTGATCTTCTCCGACGGCCTCGACGTCGACACGATCATCAAGACCTACTGCCACTTCGAAGGGCGCGTGCGCATGAGCTTCGGCTGGGGAACCAACCTCACAAATGATTTCGCCGGCTGCGCTCCGACCGAAATCAAGGGCCTCAACCCGATCTCCATCGTATGCAAGGTCAGTGAGGCCAATGGCCGCCCGGCCGTCAAGCTCTCGGACAACCCGCGCAAGGCGACGGGGGACCCGGCCGAAGTCTCGCGCTATCTGAAATTCTTCGGCAGCGAGGATTTCGTGGAGCAATCCGTACGGGTGTGACGCGGGAAGAAGCCGGCGTCTGCGGCTTCCAATCCCTCAATCATATGACTTATTGCGGTACCTCACTATTTCCTTGAATTTCCCCCCGATTGCCCCATGATGAGGTCGTTGAGGTACACCTTGGGAGGGGTTCGTGCGTCAGGCCTATTCTCCGGATGACGTGGACGTCATGCGCGGAGCGCTCGATATCTGGTGCGCTCTGCACAATGTCGGCAGGGATGGTGTGGAGGCCAACAGGGCCGCCAAGCGCATTCTCGACCTGATGGACACGAAGAAGTGTTCCTGCGACGAACTTCTGGCTCAGCTGGGAGATTTCGGCCCGGAGCAGCGTCGCCGCGTTTCATGACGCATGTCCCCGTGCGAGCTTTGCGCGCCTGACAAGGCGGCCTCTTTCATCGTGGTATCGATGAGGTGATTTCGTGCGAGACGGCGGCATTCGCCTCCGGGCGATAGCTGGACAGCGCAAAATGCAGGATGCCGCTGACTGTGATGGACAGGGCGAGAACCGCGACAGTGACGCCGAGACCCGATTTGATCATGTCCATCTTCTCCGACCGTTGCTTGGTTGCACGTGCGAAAGACCGCGGAATAGAGTTATTCCTGTGGCGCCGGTCGGACTGTTCCCCGAGGAACGGAGAATATGGTTAACAATCTCCTGACCGTGGCCGGCATGCCACGCCACCTGAGGCTTTCAATTGCTTCTCTTCCCTCAAATTTTTCCGATTGACCTTGCCATCGTTGTAAGCCCTAGAACTTGAAAATCGGGTTGCAGCGGCGAAGTTCGCCCGTTGTGGTCGCGCCACACTCGATGCGCCTTCCGTGTCGATGTGAGCTGAAGATTGAAAATTTTGGGCCCGATGATAGGCATTGAACATGGTCATGCTTCGAATCACGACGCAGAAGCTGTTGATTCTGTTCCGCCTGGTGATTTTCGTGTCACTGGCGGCATATGCCTTGCCGAGTTCCTCCGCAGCCATGCACGGCGACTGGTCCCAGTCTGAAATCGCGCAGTCGGGCGATCATTCCGATATGGCGAGCGGCGCGCATTCGCACGGCGATCAGGACTCCTCTGCCGAAGGCGACCAGAAGGCCGCGAAGCAGCAATGCTGTAAAGACGTTTGTGCCGGCATGGCGATTCTGGCGGCGACCGACACTATTGGCAGACCCCGCATATCCCCCGTCCGGGAATTCGTCGACGAGGCCGGGACCACGGGCGAATTGCCGCTGCTGCACCGCCCCCCAAGCGCCTGAATAGGATGCGCCCGTCCGCTTGACGGGTCGAACGCGTGTTCGCGAGCAAGCCTTGCTCTCGAGCGCTGCCGCAATCTCCTATTCGGATAAATCCATGAAACATCTGCTTTTCGTGGCCGTCCTGCCGCTTTTTGCGAGCGGTTGCGCCGCCACCTTGCCTCCCGATGTGATCGCCTCGGGCGAACTCCCGGCCAGCGATGCCGGGGTGCGCCCCGTTGCCTATACGAGTCCTGTCTCGGGCTATACGGACCGCAGGGCCGTCGATCCCAAACCATGGCGCGACCAGAATGATGCGCAGGCTCCGAAAGGAGGCGGATCATGATGAAAGCCAAGATGAGACTGGCGGCGACGCTCGCACTGCCGCTGGTGCTCGGCGGCTGCGTTACGGCTGGCGAGTACGCAGTTAAGAATGCCGGATTTTCCCTGGTCGCGGCGACAACGGCCGAAGCCGCCGGCAAGCAGACCGTGTGGGTGCAGAACCAGGAACAGGCCCGATCCGTCTCCAAGCGGGTGAAGGCGCTGATGGCAAAGAAGTCGATCGACGTCGAGACGGCAGTCCAGGTCGCGCTACTCAACAACAAGGGGCTGCAGGCGGCCTATGCCGATCTCGGCGATTCGGCGTCCGACGCCTGGCAGGCGACAATGCTCGTCAACCCGACCGTGGGTGTCGGGCTGACGGGCATCGGCACGCCGGGGCTTACGGCATTCCGGACGGTCGAGGGCGCGATCGTCTCCAATATTCTTGCGCTCGTCACGCGCGACAGGAATATCGCGCTCGCCGACACCGAGTTCCGGAAGGCGCAGCTGGATGCCGCTTCGCGCACCTTGCAGCTTGCTTCCGAGACGCGGCGCGCCTGGATCAATGCCGTAGCGGCTTGGGAAACGGTGGGCCAGCTCAACCGGGCGCAGGCGGCGGCCGACGCAGCGTCCGCGCTTGCCGAAAAGCTCGGCGAGAGCGGGGCCATGACAAAGGGGGCGCAGGCCCGCGAGCATGTCTTCTACGCCGAACTGGCGGGAGAGGGGGCCAAGGCGCGGCTCCAGGCGCGTCTGGCCAAGGAGGAACTGACGCGGCTGATGGGCCTCTGGGGTTCGGACGTCAAATTCCAGGTGCCGAACCGGCTGGCTTCCCTGCCGAAGGGTCTGATGAAGCGCGACCAGATCGAGGCGGAAGCTCTGCGGCGGCGGGTCGATCTCCAGATTGCGAAGCTCGATCTGGAGGCGACGGCCAGATCCTACAATCTGACCGAGGCCACCCGCTACGTCACCGACCTCAACCTCCTCGCCGGCTTCGAGACCGAGCGGGCAAAGGAGGACGGCGACATCTCGTCGGAGACGACGGGCCGCGCCGATCTCGAATTCGTCATTCCCATCTTCGACAGCGGCAAGGCGCGCATGCGCAAGGCCCAGCTCGCCTATATGCGGGCGGCGAACCTTCTCGCCGAGAAGGCCGTCAATGTCCGCTCGGAAGCACGCTCGGCCTATCAGGCCTACCGCGCCAACTACGACATCGCCCGGCACTACCGCAGCAGCGTCGTGCCGCTGCGCACCGAAATCGAGGAACAGTCCCTCCTCACCTACAACGGGATGATCACCAGCACCTTCGAACTGCTCGCCGACAGCCGCGAAAAGGTCAATGCGATCCTGCTCGCGATCGATGCCAAGCGCGACTTCTGGCTGTCCGAGGCGGATCTGGCTCCGGCGATCTACGGCGGGGGCGCGGCCTCCCGCGAAACCGAGGTCGCGGCGGCCGCCGAAAGCGGCGAATGAGAAAGGCACGCAAAATGTTCAACAGACGACAGTTACTCGGCGCGAGCGCCGCACTGGTATCCACCGCCGCCTGGGCGAAAACGTCGAATATGGGCCTGCCGGAGGCGGCATTCAGGGAGACGGCGGATACGCAAGCCCCCGTCCGGCCTTCCTCCGGGCCCGACTACAACCCGGTGGTAACCATCAACGGCTGGACCGCACCCCACCGGATGAACAGCGGCGTCAAGGAGTTCCATCTCGTCGCCGAGCCGGTCGAGCGCGAGATGGCGGAGGGCATGACCGCCTATCTCTGGGGCTATAACGGCCAATCGCCGGGTCCGACGATCGAGGCGGTCGAAGGCGACCGGGTCCGCATCTTCGTCACCAACAAGCTGCCGGAGCCGACGACGATCCACTGGCACGGCATGATCCTGCCATCCGGCATGGACGGCGTCGGCGGGCTGTCGCAGCCGCACATCCCGCCCGGCAAGACTTTCGTCTACGAGTTCGATCTCGTGAAGTCGGGCACCTTCATGTACCACCCGCATTCCGACGAGATGGTGCAGATGGCCATGGGGATGATGGGCTTCTTCGTGATCCATCCCAAGGACCCGAAATTCATGCCGGTCGACCGGGATTTCGTGTTCCTGCTCAACGCCTACGACATCGAGCCGGGCTCCTACGTGCCGCGTGTCATGGAAATGACCGACTTCAATATGTGGTGCTGGAACAGCCGCATCTTCCCGGGCATCAGCCCGCTGGTCGTTTCCAGGAACGACCGCGTGCGCGTGCGGGTTGGCAATCTCACCATGACCAACCACCCGATCCATATGCACGGCTACGACTTCGAGGTCACATGTACCGACGGCGGCTGGGTCCGACCGGAGGCGCGCTGGCCGGAGGTCAGCATCGACATTCCGGTCGGCGCCATGCGCGCCTACGAATTCGACGCCAAATACGCGGGCGACTGGGCGGTCCACTGCCACAAGTCGCACCACACGATGAACGCCATGGGACACGACATCCCGACCTTTATAGGCGTCGACAAGAAGGAGGTCGCGGAAAAGATCCGGAAGGTCCACCCGGAATACATGCCGATGGGTACGGCGGGCATGTCCGACATGGGCAAGATGGAGATGGAGCTTCCCGAAAACACCATACCCATGATGACCGGCTGGGGTCCGCACGGGCCGATCGAAATGGGCGGCATGTTCTCCGTCGTCAAGGTGCGCGAGGGCATCTCGGCGGACGACTACTCCGATCCCGGCTGGTACGAAAACCCGCCCGGAACGCAGGCCTGGGAGTGGACGGGCGAGCTTCCGGACTGGACCAGGGCCGATGACGCAAAGACCCGGATCACGCCGAAGCACTCCAAACACGGGTGATAGCGCATGACGATCTTCAACCAACCGATCCGTCTCGCCCCCGGAAGGTCGGGCGAGATCGTCTGGAAATTCACCGATGCCGGCGCTTTCAAGATCGCGTGCCTGGTGCCGGATCACTACGACGCGGGCATGCACGGCGACGTGACTGCCGCACGGAAATAAATCCTCAGGAAAGGGTCTCACATGAAAACGACTGTCAAATTCACGCTCGCCTTCGCCCTCGCTCTCGGCACTGCCTACGGCGCCATCGCCGGCGACTTCACCAAAGCCACCGTCAAGAAGGTCGATGCCAAGGCGAAGAAGGTCACGCTGAAGCATGAGGAGCTGAAGGCTCTCGAGATGCCTGCCATGACGATGGTCTTCAGGGTCAAGGACGAAGCCCTGCTGTCGAAGCTGAAGGAAGGCGATCAGATCGAATTCGTTGCCGAACGCGTCGACGGCAAGCTGACCGTCACCGAAGTGAAGTAGCTCCGATGGGGACGCGGCGGGATGCCGCCCGTCCCCATCCCGGCTTCGCCGGCTAGCCTTAAAGCTCAAAATGTTTTCCGGGGGAAAAAATGGTGCTGCTAGAGAGATTTGAACTCTCGGCCTCTCCCTTACCAAGGGAGTGCTCTACCCCTGAGCTATAGCAGCATCCGGCGGCGCTTCGTGATGAGCCGCATCAGGCGAGGGGCCTATTGCCATAGCTTGAGGGAGAGCGCAAGCCGCATTTCGAAGTTTTTGGGCGGGCCGCGCCGGGAAGGTGGCGGGCTCACACGGTCCGGGGCGCTCAAGCTCTTCCATTGCGGCCTGTTGCGGCAGGACCGGCTCGGAAGCAGCTTCGCGGTTTTCCCCGATTTCGCTCTCCTCCGGCCGGCTTGCCGCTTCCGAAGGTCCTGGTTTTGCGATAATGGATGGCCATGCAGAGCGACGATAACAATAAGCATGTGCCGGGGCGGGCAAAGGGCGCAGGGCATTCGAGCGAGGCCGAGGCGAGGCGGCTGCGTCTGGCGAAGAACCTTCGCGACAATCTCCAGCGGCGCAAGCAGCAGATGCGTGCGCGCCGGGCTGGTGCTGCGGACGAGACATCCGGACTTCCTGCCGCAAAAACGGACGAATCGGAAGATTAGGTCCTGCAACCGGCGGCAGGCGGGGCCGTCCGGGTCCACGCTTTCCCTGCACCCCCGCCTTTCGAGGCACTTCTAATTTCACCGCATCTCCACTAAAGAGACGCCCTTCAACAATGCCGGATCGGCATCGATTTTCCAGAAAGGCGGGCAGCGCCCGTTCGAGAGGTCTCATGGATCGCATCAGGATTGTAGGCGGAAACGAACTCCACGGGGTGATCCCCATCTCCGGCGCGAAGAACGCCGCCTTGCCGCTGATGATCGCGTCGCTCCTGACCGACGACACGCTGACGCTCGAAAACGTCCCGCATCTGGCCGATGTCGAGCAATTGATCCGTATCCTGGGCAATCATGGTGCCGACATTTCCGTCAATGGCCGGCGCGAGCGCCAGGGCGAGAGCTATGCCCGCACGGTTCATTTCACCAGCCGCAACATCGTTTCGACGACGGCGCCTTATGAACTCGTCTCGAAAATGCGCGCGAGCTTCTGGGTCATCGGGCCGCTGCTGGCCCGCGAAGGCAAGGCGCGGGTGTCTCTGCCGGGCGGCTGCGCCATCGGAACGCGTCCGGTCGATCTCTTCATCGAGGGGCTGGCAGCACTTGGCGCCAATATCGAGATCGATGGCGGCTACGTCAACGCCACCGCACCGGCAGGCGGGCTCATCGGTGCGCGCTACGTGTTCCCGAAGGTTTCCGTCGGCGCGACCCATGTGCTGATGATGGCGGCAACGCTGGCCAACGGCACGACCGTGCTCGGCAATGCCGCACGCGAGCCCGAAGTCGTCGATCTTGCCAAATGCCTGAACGCCATGGGCGCGAAGATCAGCGGGCAGGGGACGAGCACTATCACCATCGAGGGCGTGCGCTCGCTTTCGGGCGCCCGTCACCGCGTGCTGCCCGATCGCATCGAGACGGGAACCTATGCCATGGCCGTCGCCATGGCAGGCGGCGACGTCATTCTCGAGGACACCGAGGCGAGCCTCCTGGACACGGCGCTCGAGGCGATCCGTCGCGCCGGCGCCGAGATCAGCGAGACGAACAACGGCATCCGCATCGTCCGCAACGGCGCCGGCATCAAGCCGGTCGACATCGTCACCGATCCGTTCCCTGGCTTCCCCACCGACCTCCAGGCGCAGTTCATGGGATTGATGACCCGGTCGAGCGGCGTTTCCCACATTACCGAGACGATCTTCGAAAACCGCTTCATGCATGTGCAGGAGCTGGCGCGGCTCGGCGCCAAGATCTCGCTCTCCGGCCAGACGGCCAAGGTCGAGGGCGTATCGCGGCTGAAGGGTGCACCGGTGATGGCGACGGACCTCAGGGCCTCCGTTTCGCTCGTCATCGCGGGCCTGGCGGCCGAGGGCGAGACCATGGTCTCGCGCGTTTACCATCTCGACCGCGGCTTCGAGCGCCTCGAAGAGAAGCTCACGCGCTGCGGCGCCCATGTCGAGCGCGTCAGCGACTGATCCGGCTCGGCGCGTCCGATCAGGTGCGCAAAGCCGCTGTGGCGCTTTCGGTCACTTCCCGCGCTCGAGCCGTTGCGGTTTCGGGCGCAACGTCCTATGTCCTTGACGATCACCCGCTAAAATGCGGGGCATGAAAACGGACGGGATGAATCGCATGGATGCTTTGAAACTGCTGGCACTCGACGAGGAAGACCTTGGCGTCGTCTCCGCCCATGTGCAGGACGCAGTCTTCAAGGTAGCGGGCATCGCCTACGACGCCCGGCGCCGGCAGTTCACCCTGGTGGTCAACCGCTTCGCCTGGGAAAAGGCGGAGGGCAAGCGCCGCGGCTTCGAGCGGCGCCGTGCCGTCCTTCTGTTCAAATGCGTCAGTGCCGTGCGGTCGCTCGGCTTCGATCGCACCGACATGGAAGCGGTGCTCGACCTTCTCGCCCTGCGCTTCGACGTCAAGGGGGAGGGGCCGGAAGGAACGATCGAGCTCGTGCTCGCGGGCGAGGCGTCGATCGCGCTCGATGTGGAGTGCATCGAGGTGCAGCTTGCCGATACCGGCGGCGCCTGGGAGACGGCGTTCAAGCCGCGCCACCCCGAGGGCGCCTGAGGACGCCGGTTTGAGAACTCCCGCTTGAGCGTCCCCGCCGGCAACCACCAAAAGGATCATCGCATTGGCAATCAGGCTGAACTATCTCGATACGAGCTTCGAGCGCGATTTCGCCGCGTTCCTCACGACCAAACGGGAAGTTTCCGAAGACGTCAACGCCGTTGTGCGCACCATCATCGACGATGTCCGCGCCCGCGGAGATGCGGCGCTCGCCGATTATTCCACGCGTTTTGACGGGATCGACTTCACGGTCACGGGCATGGCGGTGACGTCGGCGGAAATAGATGCGGCGATCCACGCGGTTGCTCCGGAAGTGCTCGGTGCTTTGAAAGTCGCGGCGACCCGCATCGAGGCGCATCACCGGCGGCAATTGCCGAAGGACGACATTTACGAAGACCAGATGGGCGTCGGCCTCGGTTCGCGCTGGACGCCGATCGACGCAGTCGGTCTCTATGTGCCCGGCGGCACGGCGAGCTATCCGAGCTCGGTTCTGATGAACGCTCTGCCGGCCAAGGTCGCAGGCGTGCCGCGCATCGTCATGGTCGTGCCGGCCAGCGGCGGGGCGATCAACCCGGCGGTGCTCGCAGCCGCCCGCCTTGCCGGTGTGGAGGAGATCTACCGCATTGGCGGCGCGCAGGCCGTGGCCGCGCTCGCCTACGGCACCGAGACGATCGAACCGGTTGCGAAGATCGTCGGCCCTGGGAATGCCTATGTTGCGGCCGCCAAGCGGCAGGTTTTCGGCACGGTCGGCATCGACATGATCGCCGGGCCGTCGGAAGTGCTGGTGATCGCGGACCGCGACAACGATCCGGATTGGATCGCCGCGGACCTGCTCGCCCAGGCTGAGCACGACGCCGGCGCGCAGGCGATCCTGATCACCGACGATGCGGCCTTCGGCGATGCGGTCGAAAAGGCGGTGGAGCGTCAGTTGAAGACGCTGCCGCGCGCCGAAACGGCGGCAGCGAGCTGGCGCGATTTCGGCGCCGTGATCCTGGTTCCGGATTTCGACAAGGCCGTGCCGCTCGCCAACCGCATCGCCCCGGAGCATCTCGAACTGGCGACAGCCGATCCGGACTCGATGGTTCCCGCGATCCGCAATGCCGGTGCGATCTTCATCGGCAGGCACACGCCCGAAGTCATCGGCGACTATGTGGGCGGTTCCAACCACGTGCTGCCGACGGCGCGTTCGGCGCGGTTCTCCTCGGGCCTCGGCGTGCTCGACTATGTGAAGCGAACCTCGATCCTGCGGCTCGGCCCGGATCAGTTGCGCATTCTCGGGCCCGCCGCGATCGCGCTGGCAAGATCGGAAGGCCTCGAGGCCCATGCCCGATCGGTTGCCATACGCCTCAACCTCGGGGAAGAGGGATGAAGGCCGATCGCAACCTGCGGCTCTGCGATGTCGTGCTGGACGAGACGATCGGCCGCTCGACGCCGGATGTGGAGCATGAGCGCGCGGTTGCGATCTTCGACCTGCTCGAAGATAATCTGTTCGAACCCGTCGGGCATTCCGGCGGCCCCTATCGGCTCAACCTGTCGCTGGTCGACGCGAAGCTGGTCTTCCGGATTTCGACGGATGGCGGTACCGAGGTCGCCACCCACATCCTCTCGCTCACGCCCTTTCGCCGTATCGTGAAGGACTACTTCATGATCTGCGAAAGCTATTACCAGGCGATCCGGTCGGCGACGCCGAGCCAGATCGAGGCGATCGACATGGGGCGGCGCGGCATCCACAACGAGGGTTCTCAGACCCTGATGGACCGGCTCTCGGGCAAGATCAGGCTGGATTTCGACACGGCGCGCCGGCTCTTCACGCTCGTCTGCGTGCTCTACTGGCGCGGCTGACGGGGAGGCGGAGATGATCGCGACCGCCACGCCGCAATCGAAAGCGCCCCGCTCGGTTCTTTTCATGTGCGGCATGAACGCCATCCGTTCGCCGATGGCCGAGGCGCTCGCCCGCGTGGCGCTTCCGAAGGGGACCTACGTCGCCTCCGCCGGCGTCCGGCAGGGCGAGCGGGATCCCTTCGTAGACGTGGTCCTCGAAGAGGTCGGGCTGACGATCGGCCGGCATCAGCCGCGCACGCTCGAAGAGCTCGAAGACGATTACTTCGACCTCATCGTGACGCTGGCGCCCGAAGCCCACCACATGGCCCTTGAATTGACCCGATCCATGGCCGTGGATGTGGTATACTGGCCGACACCCGACCCGACCGTTGCGACCGGCACACGGGAGCAGATCGTGGCCGCCTACCGGGCTGTGCGCGATCATCTGGCGACGCTGATCGCAAGCCGTCTCGCCGTGGAAAGCCCCCAGAAAGGCAGTCCTCCGGCGGCATGATTCCGATCCTCGCGCCGCAATTCGATGCGCGATGATCGGGTACCCGAAAAAGCCTGATCAAAGCGGTTCACAAAGCCGCGGCGATTGTGTAGTTTCCGGCAACTTTTCGAGGATGCCTGTTGCGTCCGCTATTGAGCACGAGAAAGAACAGTCCTGCATGGCGAAAGAAGAAGTCCTAGAATTTCCGGGCGTGGTCACCGAATTGCTTCCCAACGCGACGTTTCGCGTGAAGCTTGAAAACGAGCACGAGATCATCGCCCACACGGCGGGCCGCATGCGCAAGAACCGTATCCGCGTTCTGGCCGGCGACAAGGTCCTCGTCGAGATGACGCCCTATGACCTGACGAAGGGTCGCATCACCTACCGCTTCAAGTAGGCCCCGGCCGAATGCACGTCGCCCAAAAGTGCTGAGCGATTTTGGGCAGCGACATGCACGAGCATGGCACAAACTCCGCGAATAACGGCTCGCATCGATGGCAGTGACCAAGAAACTGATACTGGCGTCCGGATCGCCGCGTCGTGTCGAGCTCCTGGCGCAGGCGGGAATCGAGCCCGCGCGCCTCATGCCTATGGACCTGGACGAAACGCCGAAGCGTTCGGAACACCCCCGCTCGCTTGCGCGGCGGCTCTCGGCTGAAAAGGCGAAGGCGGCGCTTTCTGCGATTACCGGCGACCCGGCCTGGGACGGCAGCTACATTCTCGCAGCCGACACCGTCGTTTGCGTCGGCCGCCGTATCCTGCCGAAGCCGGAACTGGTGAGCGAGGCGTCGAGCGCATTGCATCTTCTGTCGGGCCGCAGCCACCGCGTCTATACGGGCATCTGCCTCGTCACGCCCGACCGCACGCTTCGTCAGAAGGTGATCGATACCAAGGTGCGCTTCAAACGCCTTTCCACGCTCGACATCGAAAGCTATCTCGCTTCCGGCCAGTGGCGCGGCAAGGCCGGCGGATATGGTATCCAGGGAATTGCCGGAGGTTTCGTCGTGAAGCTGGTCGGCTCCTACACCAATGTGGTAGGCTTGCCGCTCTATGAGACCGTCAATCTACTCGTCGGCGAAGGGTACGACGTGCACGATCGTTGGCTGGAAGGCTGAGAGGATGCGCGGCGAAGGCAAGAAAAACGGGTCGAACGTAGAACCCCTGCGCGCAACGCGTCCCTGCGCGGAGTGTGGACGTCCGTCCGTGCGCGAGCATTATCCCTTCTGCTCCGAGCGGTGCCGTAACGTCGATCTCAATCGCTGGCTGTCCGGTTCCTATGCGATCCCGGTCGCCGACGACGAGTCGAAGGCCGACGACGGCGACGAACGGTAATTCTTCGCTCCACCCGAACATCGGTTATTTCGAAGCGGCCCCCCGGGAATTCGCGGACGCCGGCGATCTCTCTGAATTCCTTCGACTTTCTCCATCTTTCCGCAGCCAGCTAAATTCCTTCGAAAAAGAGTCATTTGGTGCTGGACACGGCCGAACAAGATGTTATAACCCCGCTCGCTTCCGGGGCGAACGACACGCCCCAGCGGTTTCCCGAAGGAGACTGCCGCCGTCAAGGCAGGATGCCCGGATAGCTCAGTTGGTAGAGCAGCGGATTGAAAATCCGCGTGTCGGTGGTTCAAATCCGCCTCCGGGCACCATTTTTCTCTTAAAATCATTGTTAAAAGCTCTTTGAGCCTTCTTGCGCCGTCGGTTGCGGGACGGACAGCGCGGAGATTCTGGCAGTGCTCTTTGCGCCGGCGGAAGAGCTGGCTCACATGAACGCCCGCCGAGTGCGCGATCTCCGAAACGCTTGCGCCTGACTCAAGCGTCGCCGCGACCAGCCGCTCCTCCTCCCGAGACCAGCGCCGACGCCGCTCGACCGACATAATCACCTCAATCTGATGCTTCGTCACAGGACTAATCCGAGTGTTACGTGAAGCTATTCAGCAGCCTCCGCAGCCGTGTTTCCGCGCGAATGCGGCTTGATACCAATCATAAATGTAGTTACATTAATTCATGAAAATTGTATGGGACGAGCCCAAACGGCAAGCCAACCTTGAAAAGCATGGTTTCGATTTTGCCGATGTAAGCGACATCGATTGGGCGAGTGCCATCATTGAGGACAGCAGGACAGATGCTTCGGGCGGAAAGCGCTTGAAGGCTATCGGTTATTTTCGTGATGGGACAGCAGCGGTCATTTTCGCGACACTCGGAACGGAAGCTATATCGATCATCAGTTTTCGTCCTGCTAGCGACAGAGAAAGAAGGAGGCTTCCATGGCCACCAAAACCCAAAAGTTGAAAACGTTTGAGCCAGGTCACGGTTACACGAAAGAAGACTGGGACGCTGTCGATTTTCCCGAGTTGACCGACGAAGAGCTTGCCAACATGCGCCCGGCAAAAGAGGTGCTACCGCCTGAGTTTTTCAGAGCTATCGAAGAGCATCGCAGATCGCGTGGGCGCCCACCGCTGGAGCATCCGAAAAAGCAAATCACCCTCCGGCTGGACGAAGATGTGATTGCTAAGTTTCGAGCAAGTGGCAAAGGCTGGCAGGGCCGGATGAATGAGGCGTTACGAAAAGCTGCAGGCATATAGCCGGCGCGAAAATTCACGCATTTCCAGCACATGCGCATAGAGGCGGCCTATAAACCGCCAGCTTCGCGGATCTTTCGGCCAGTTGAAAATCCGCGTGTCGCCAGGTGTCCGGCTTCCATCGAGATATTGGCCTTTACCGGGCGACGACTCGACGATGGCGGGAACGACAACGAAGGCCGCTCCATCCGCGAGCTGTTCGGCGACCTCGGATACTGACGCAGTTCGTCAATGTTTCGCGGCTCCGGGACCTCGCCGTCATCGTTCCGCGGCCGCATCAGCGCGCAATACCTCATCACAGTCTGGCCCATCGCAGTCGCGCCGGGTGCAGCAGGAAGGCGACACCGTAAGCCCCATCGTGTTCGTCGCCGCCGATATTGTGCCAGCATCACCTCCAAGCGGGCCACGGCGCTCATCCGCGGCCTTAACTCGAGCTGCTTATTTTCGCTGCCGAACGATGTATCTTTAGCAGTATCCCATTGAATCCTCTGCCGTGGACGCCGCGTCGGGGCTGGCGGGATCGCGAATTTTCGACCACAAATACGAAAACATGCCGAGGCACGCGGCAGCGCGAGGGGGTTGGAATGAAATTCCGCGTCTCCGACGGGGCACGATTTTTTCTGCTCGGACAGCGCAAGACGATTTTCGTCGAAGCGTCGCAGCAGATTTTTGAGGTTGACGACCTTACCGCGTATCTCACCTGCCTTCTCGCCGAACCCATGTCGCAGCGCCGGCTGGAGGCCGATCTCGTGGCACGCGGCGCCGGCCGGGCCGAAGCGCGAAAATCGGTGCGGGATTATCTCCTTTATATGTCCCGCGAGGGTCTGCTGGAGATTGCCTTCGACGCCGAGGACGGGGAGCCGATACACACGCATGTGCTGGACATGCATGGAGCCGCCGTCTCGATAGCATATCACGATAGGGGCCTCCTCGATCTCATCCTGCCCGTATTCGATCATCAGGCGTCAGAGCGCCTGAAGCCTTCGGTCTCCTATGCGGTGGCGAAGTTCGGCAACCGCGTGTGCGTCAGCCGCAACCGTTCCCCCGGCATGATCGTCGCGGCCAACGAAGCGGTGCCGGCGCTGAAAGCGTTGCTGACGGAGGATGTGCTTGCATGCCTCGGCACGAAGGTGGCGCTTCATGCCGCGCTCCTGGTGAAGAACGGGAAGGGGCTTCTGATTTGCGGCGCGCCGGGCGCGGGCAAGTCGACGCTGGCGCTCGCGCTCCTCGAAGCAGGCTTTGCCTGCGGCGGCGACGATATCGCGCTGATGAGGCCGGACGGCCTGCTGCGGGGCGTTCCCTTCGCCCCTGCTCTGAAGCGCGGCTCATGGGGTCTCCTCGAAGGCATGCGCGGCACGATCGAAGCGGCGCCGGTTCATCGCCGCCTCGACAATCGATATGTCCGCTACCTGGCGTCGATCCCCTTTGCGTCTGACGATGCAGTGCCGCTTGGCACCATCGTGCTGCTGCGCCGGCGCAAAGGCCGGACGGAGCTTGCCGCGGTCGAACCGGCGCGGGTTCTGTCGGAACTCTTTCTCGGCGCCTTTACGCCGACACGGCGCCTCGATCTGTCGCAGTTCGACGCCCTGCTGAACGCCATTCGCGGCGCCAGTGCCGTAGAGCTTTCCTATATGCGGCTGGACGAGGCCGTAGAAATGCTGAGCAGGCACCATGACGGGACGTAGCTACCGAAACCTTCTCGCGCTCACATCCTGCCTCAACGGCAAGCCTCCGCCTGACGTGGACTGGGAGCACGTCATCGCGCTTGCGAATGATAGCCTGACGATATCCTCGCTCGCTCTCGCGGCGAGGAAATATGCGGTGGACGTGCCCGAGGATGTCCATCGCTACCTCTCTCTGATTTACGACAGGAACGCGGAGCGCAACAGGAGACTGTTGGCGCAACTGACCGAGGCGGTACAATGCCTCGACCGCATCGGCGTTGAGCCGGTCCTCATGAAGGGTGCGGCAATCCTGGTTGCACAGAAGCCGGACGAGATCGGGGCGCGGATGCTGACCGACCTCGATATTCTCGTCCGCCCCGCCGACATGGCTTCATCGATTGGAGCACTGCAGGACATCGGTTACGAGATCCGCCTTGCCGCCGGCAGCGGCTCATGGCCGGGAAACCCCAAATTCCATCTGCCCGCAGTCCTGGAGCGGCCGACGGATGCAGGGAGCATCGATCTTCAATGCCGGCCTAAAGGGCCGGCCTCCTTCAGCGACATCGAATGGCTGTATGGGCACAGCCGGAGGATCGCCCTCGATGGCGGAGACGTTCGCATTCCGTCGCCCTTTGCCCAGATCGTCTTCCTGATCTTGCATGATCAGTTCCAGGATGGCGACTACTGGCGCGGCCTGATCGATCTACGACACCTTCTCGATCTGTCGAAGCTCGCAGCTTCGGACAGCGTCGACTGGGAACATCTGATGTCGCTTTTCGCCAGAGGGTACGAAAGACATGCGGTTGAGACGCAGATTCTGACAGCCGACATGCTGTTCAGGATAGGTGGGGCGTCCGCTTTGTCCGCCGGGAAGCTGCCGCGGCTTCAATTGCAACGCAGACGCGTCCAGCTTGGAAGGGATTATCTCTTCGTCCCCTTCACCGTTTTCACGCTCCTGACCGAGATCGCCCACTACCCGTCCTGGGACCGGTACGGCGGTGAGTCATACCCGTCGCGGCGCCAGGAGGCCAAGCGGAAACTCCGCGAGCTCCGACGCATCTTTCGGTCGAGACCGTCCGGAAAGATCTAGAGTGGATATTGATGGCTGAAGGGTGCCGATTTCCTGTAACGTTCTTGAGTCTACACCAGAATAAATCTTTGTAGCTATTTATGGCTAATTATAATTGATTATATAGTATTCTATATTGCGGGAAGCACCCAAATGTAACACTATTGCCCAGAAAAATTTTACTGTAAATTCGGCGAATAATCAACGCACAGGGGGAGGCGTCCATGAGTTCCGAAATGCCAAACGGGCTGCCGTCGCGCAGCGACGAAGACCGGCGTGAATTTCTGAAGAACTGCGGGCGCTTCGCGGTGGTGACGCCCCCCGCCGTCACCATGCTGCTTTCGACCAGCCTTACATCGAATGCAATTGCCAAGTCGGGTGGCGGCGGCGGTGGTGGCGGCCCGAAGGGCAACAATGGCTACGGCAACGGACCGGACGGAACAAATCCCGGTAGCTCGCATGGCGGCGGCGTGTCGCAGGGCGGCCCGGGAGCCGGGCAGTCGCAGGGCGGTTCGAAGTCAGGCGGGGTCTTGCGTTAATCGCTCGCCAATGCGGGTTGTGGGCCGGAGCAAGCCGGATCACGCCAATGAAGGTGATTTGTTAACCAATTTCTTACAAAATTCTTGACGCCGATGATCACGGGCCGGCTGGCCCGTCGATCCGGCGCAGGTGCGGCATTCGTCTTCCTGAGGAGCTGGGTAGGATGTACGAAATGACGGAACACATGATGAAGGTGCTGATGAGCATCATCGCCGCACTGTCGCTCGGGTCCCTGGTGTTCCTGATGGCGATCGTCTAGATCGCGATGACTGTGCGGCTCCCTTAGGGATAAAGATAGAGCTGGTCCCAGTTCTCCCGCGGCACACGTTCTCCAATCTTGTATTCGAAGGACAGCACCTCAAGGTGCTCGGAATCCGTTTTGCACCTGAATGCCAGTTTGTACCAGTCGCCCTTGCTTCGGAATACCGCGCCCGTCGCCTTCATCCTGTCGCCTTTCATGACGGGATCGGAGAAGGTATAGGCGATGACCTTGTCCGGTTTGAACCGGTTCTTGTCGGCGCCGATCCGCTCCATCGCTTCCGTATCGCAACGCTGCTCCAGCCGCGTCTGGGGATCGAGCTTCTCGAATTGCCGGACGAGGGACCGGTCCATCGCTTGCGTTGGGCATGCCGCCAATGTGGCGAGGGCGAGGGCGCATGCGCGTGATTTCATTCTCCGTACCGCTCCAGATCTACAACGCGGTGGCATTCCGACTCATCGGCCTGCTTCGCGGGGTGGGGGAGTTGTCAGCATTCAGTTAAACTATGTGGCCATTCCAAGGCCGCTGCCCAAGGCCGCTGCCCAAGACCACTGCGTGCCGCGGCATGTAGACGCTACACCGCCGAGACGTCGATCCATTTTGCACCGGTCAGCTCGGCCATCCGCTCCGGGCTGATATGGACGGCGGCGTTGGTCGCACCAGCTGCGGGCACGACCACGTCGAAAGCTTTGAGAGACTCGTCACAATAGACGCTGTGAGGCTTGGCGAGCCCGAAGGGGCAGACCCCGCCGACCGGATGGCCCGTTTCCGCCTCGACCTCGTCGAAGCCGAGCATGCGCGCCTTGGTTCCAAACCGCGCCTTGTATTTCTTGTTGTCGAGGCGCGCATCGCCGCGCGTGACGATCAGGATGATTTCGTCGCCCACCCGGAGCGCGAGCGTCTTGGCTATCTGCGCCGGTTCGACGCCATGGCCTTCTGCCGCGAGCGCCACGGTGGCGGTGCTCTGCTCCAGCTCGATGACGTCGATGTCCGGTGCGTGCCGGGAAAAGAACTGTTTGACGGAAGCGAGGCTCATTTCGGCAATCTGTAGTTTGGATCAAATTTGCGTCGGCGCGGCACAGGGCTAAAAACCGCCGTTCAGGCGCGGCACATTTCAGTCGTCGTTCGAAGCATCGAGATCTTCGGGACGCATCCCTTCCTGCTGCGACGGCAGGTAGCCGTTGCTTGCGAACCAGGTTTCGAGGATGGTGGAGATCGCCTGTTCGCGCGTCAGGGTGCCGGGGTGGTCCGCGATGTAGGACTTGAGCGCGTCCTCGATCTTTTCCGCGTAGAGTTCGGTCATTTTCGCCTCCGCTCGTTGGCTTGCGATGGCCGGTCCGCGTTTGGCGCGGACCGTATGGGGGTAACGCGGATCAGGCCTGTTTGACGACGCGAATCAGCACCAAAAGGATCACGGCTCCGATCGTCGAGTGAATAATGGCAGAAAAGATGCCGGTGCCGATGCTGATCCCGATGGCCGGGAAGAGAAGGCCGGCGATGAAGGCGCCGACGATGCCGATCACGATATTCCCGAGCAGACCGAAGCCGCCTCCGCTGACGATCAAACCGGCAAGCCAGCCTGCAACCGCGCCGACGATCAGGAATACCAGAATGCTTTCAATGCCCATGAATCACCCTCTCGTTGTATCTGAGGAGAGGATAAACCATGTTTTCGAATGCGATAGAAGTCGCGCATCGTATTTTTGACGGCGGGGAATGCCTTCTTCGCCGCCGCCGCGACTTTCTCCCCTTCTGGCAGGGAGAAGTCGCTGCCGGCGCGGTTCAGACGATGCCGCCGCCGCCGCCGGCGACTGCAGGACGCTCGGCTGCCACCCTGGCGCGGTAGCCGCTTGCCCGGTAGGCGGAAACCGGCGCAATGGCGCCGCCATTTTCCAGACGGGCCATGGCGAGGATGGGCTCGACGTCGGTCCGGAAGGCAGTCTTCAGTGTTTCTGATGCCATCAGCGCATCGTTCTCCTCCTGATAGCCTGCAAGTGCGTTACGGTCGACGATCAGCGCCTGAGCATAGGCACGGCCGACCTCCATGGCGCTCGTCATCAGGCTTTCGATCGGATCCGTCACGTTATGGCTCTGGTCGAGCATATGGGCCGGATCGAAACCGTCCGCGGCGCGTGTCTCCGCATCGACGAGCTCGTTGAAAACGAGGAACAGGCGGTAGGGGTCGATCGATCCGGTGTCGAGATCGTCGTCCCCGTATTTCGAATCGTTGAAATGGAAGCCCCCGAGCTTCTTGAACTGGATCAGCCGGGCGACGATCATCTCGATGTTGACGTTCGGTGCGTGGTGCCCGAGGTCGACGAGGCAGAGGGCCTTGGGCCCGAGTTCCTGTGCGATCAGGTAGTTCGTGCCCCAATCCTGCACGACCGTCGAATAGAAGGCCGGCTCGAACATCTTGTGCTCGGTGAAGATGCGCCAATCATCCGGAAGCGCCGCGTAAACCGCCTTCATCGAGTCGAGATAGCGTTCGAACGCCCGGGTGAAATTGCTCTGGCCGGGGAAGTTGGAGCCGTCGCCGATCCAGACGGTCAGTGCCTTGGAGCCGAGCGCTTTGCCGATCTCGACGCATTCGAGATTATGCTCGATCGCCTGGCGTCGGGTCGCGGAATCGGTGTGGGAGAGGGAGCCGAACTTGTAGGAATGCGCCTGGCCGGGCGCATCCGAGAAGGTGTTCGAGTTCATCGCGTCGAAGCTCAAGCCGAGCGCCGTGCCCTTCTCCTTCAGGGCCCCAAGATCGGAGACCTTGTCCCAAGGGATATGGAGCGACACGGCCGGCGTCGCCCGCGTCAATTGCTGGATGACGGCGCAGTCTTCAAGCTTGTCGAAGATATTGCGCGGCTCGCCGGGGCCGGGGAAGCGGGCAAAGCGCGTGCCGCCGGTGCCGACGCCCCAGGAGGGGACGGCAACGCCGTAGGCCGCGACCTTGGCCTTCACCGCATCGATATCGATGCCGCGGCGGGCGAGCCGCTCGCCCAGGCTTTCGTAGTCGCGCGTGAGACCGTCCCGGCGGCTTGCATTCTCTAAATCGAAGACGGATGTGCTGATCATCAGGGTCATCGGAGCCTCCCGGTCAGCGGGTGAAGGACTGGGCATTGCCCGCGTCGACATTGACGATATTGCCGGTGGATTTCGCCGACATGTCGGAAGCCAGGAAGTAGATCGCCTCGGCGATATCTTCCGGGAAGACGCTGAGCTTCAGCATCGAGCGTTCGCGGTAATGCGCCTCCAGCTCGTCGACGTCCATCTTGTAGGCAGCTGCGCGCTGCTCCTTCCATTCGCCGGTCCAGATCTTGGAGCCGCGCAGAACCGCGTCGGGATTGACCACGTTCACGCGGATCTGCGCCGACGCCCCCTCGAGCGCCAGGCAGCGGGCGAGATGGATCTCGGCCGCCTTGGCCGTGCAATAGGCCGACGCGCCGGGCGAGGCCGCAAGCCCGTTCTTGGAGGCGACGAAAACGACATTGCCGCCGGCCTTCTGGTTGCGGAAGATGCGGAAAGCCTCGCGCGAGACCAGGAAGTAGCCGGTCGCGAGAATGTCCATGTTCTTGTTCCAGAGCGCCAGCGTCGTGTCCTCCACCGCCGCCGACGTGGCGAGGCCGGCATTGGAAACGAGAATATCGAGGCCGCCGAAGGCGAGGAGCGCGTCCCCGAAGCCCGATTCGACGGCCGCCTCGCTCGTGACGTTCATGTTGACGGAGCGGACGAAGTCCTTGCCGTAGCGGGTGGAAAGCTCGGTCTGAGCCGCTTCGAGCGCCGTCTCGTCGATATCGGCAAGCACCACGCAGGCGCCCTCCTGCATCAGCCGGTTGGCCGTCGCCTTGCCGATCCCGCCGGCGCCTCCGGTGACGAGCGCGATGCGCCCGGCTAGGCTCTTCGGCTTCGGCATGCGCTGCAGCTTGGCTTCTTCGAGCAGCCAGTATTCGATATCGAATGCTTCCTGCTCCGGCAGCCCGACATAGGTCGATACGCCGGACGCGCCGCGCATCACATTGATCGCATTGACGTAAAACTCGGCCGAGATGCGCGCCGTCGCCTTGTCCTTGGCGAAGGTGACCATGCCGACGCCGGGCACCAGATAGACGACCGCGTTCGGATCGCGCATGGCCGGGCTGTCGGCGCGCTTGCAGCGCTCGTAATAGGCAGCGTAGTCGGCGCGATAGGTGGCGATCGCCTCGGGCAGGCCCGCAAGGGTTTTTCCGACATCCGGCTGCGTCGGGTCGAAATCGACGACCAGCGGTCGGATCTTGGTGCGAAGAAAGTGATCGGGGCAGCTCGTGCCGAGCGCCGCCAGCGGCTCGAGGCTGGTCGAGGTCACGAAGTCGAGCACCGCCTGACTGTCGTCGAAATGACCGACCTTGCTTTCCCCGGCGCTGATGAGACCGCGGATCACCGGCATCAGCTTCCTGGCGATCGCGGCGCGATCGGTGGCGGCGAGCACCGGTTTGGACCGACCGCCGAAGGCGGGGCCCGTGTTCTCGGTCTCGAACCAGGCGATGGCGCGGTTGATGATCTCGATCGTGGTCTCGTAGGCCTCCTTCGCCGTGTCGCCCCAGGTGAAGAGGCCGTGGCTTTCGAGCACGACGCCGCGCGCATCCGGGTTTTCCTTGCAGAACTTTTCAAGCCAGAGGCCGAGCTCGTAGCCGGGCCGTTTCCACGGCAGCCAGCCGATCTCGTCGCCGAAGATCCTGCTCGTCAGTTCCCTGCTGTTCTTCGAGGCGGCGATGGCGATGATCGCATCCGGATGCATGTGATCGACATGCGGCTTCGGAACATAGGCGTGTAGCGGCGTGTCGATCGAGGCGGCGCGGGGGTTGAGGTTGAAAGTGCAGTGCGGCAGGTAGCCGACCATCTCGTCTTCGAATTCGACGCCGCGATAAATGCCCTTCAGCGCGCGGAGCTTGTCCATATAGAGGGTGGAGAAGCCGTCCATCTTGATCGTGCCGACGTCGCCGCCGGAGCCCTTGACCCAGAGGACCTCGACCATTTCGCCGGTCAGCGGATCTTTTTCCATGACCTTGGCGGAGGTATTGCCGCCGCCGTAATTGGTGATCCGCTTGTCCGATCCGAGGAGGTTCGAGCGGTAGAGGAGCTTTTCCGGCTCGGTCATTCCTGCCGCCTTGCCCTCATCCCAAAGATTGGCAAGGCGCGCGCCCTGGTGCTTGTCGAGCATGTCGAACTCCTCCCGCTGATCTGGCTGCCGCAACTTGGAACCGCGGCCCTATGATTGGCACCAGATCACACGGTGATTACCCCGGTGTCAATCAAAAACGATCAAAAACTTTCATGATGCGCCGCACAATGAAAAAACATGATTGGTTGTGATTGACAATGCTCGGAAGGGATGGAAGCATGCGGAGCATCGGAGGAGCGCATGCACGAGAAAGAAAGACACAGGATCATCCTGTCGGCGGTGCAGGAAAAGCCGGTCGCAACCGTGCCTGAACTGGTCGATCTCACCGGCAGTTCGGAGGCGACGATCCGCCGCGACATCGCGGCACTGCATGTGCAAAAGCGGCTGCGCCGTGTCAGGGGCGGTGCCGAAGCGATCAACCCTCCGCAGTTCGTAGGCCTTGCCGGCCGCCCCTTCCGAGTGAACGAAGGCCTGCATGCGCGGGAGAAGCAGGCGATCGCCCGGGAAGCGGTGGCGCTTTGTCAGGACGGCGAACCGATCATCATCAATGGCGGCACCACGACCTTTCAGATGGTGCATTTCCTCGCCAATCGCCGGATGCAGGTCTTCACCAATTCCTTCCCGATCGCCGAGCACCTGCTCAAGCATTCCAAGAACACCGTCATGCTGTCGGGCGGGACGATCTATCGCGAGCAGAACATCATATTGAGCCCCTTCGAGAACGACGTGACGCGCAACTTCTATGCGCGGCGCATGTTCATGGGAGCGCAGGGGCTGGGGCCTCTCGGGCTGATGGAGGCCGATCCGCTCCTGATCCAGGCTGAGCAGAAGCTGATCGACCAGGCCGACGACCTCGTCGTGCTCGTCGATTCCTCGAAATTTCACAGGCGATCGAGTCTCATTCTGTGCGGTCTCAAGCGCATCGCCACCGTCATTACCGATTCGGGTATCGAGGACAGACATGCCTCGATGCTTGAAAATGCCGGCGTCAGCCTGATCGTCGCCGCTCAGAGCGCCAAGGCCGACGCCGAAAAGGCTTCGACACCCGCATGAAGCATGGGGAGAGGAGCTGATGTCCCGAGCTTCCGGGTGAAGATCGGGAAATGATTGTTCGGGCAGGAAGACGCAGCCACTCCGGATGCGGGCCCATGGGAGGAGAGAAAAACGATGAAAGTCCTAAAATCATTGATGGTGACGGCCGCCGTCGCCGTGGCGCTGATGGCAAACGCCGCTCATGCGGAGAACAAGAAGATCGCCCTTGTCGTTAAGGCATTGGGCATCGGCTTCTTCGAAGCGGCCAACAAGGGCGCTCAGGAAGCGGCCAAGGAACTCGGCGACGTCGAGATCATCTATACCGGCCCGACCTCGACGACGGCCGAAGGCCAGATCGAAGTGATCAACTCGCTGATCGCCCAGAAAGTCGATGCGATCGCGGTTTCTGCCAACGACACGGACGCGCTCGTCCCCGCGCTGAAGAAGGCGATGGACCGCGGCATCAAAGTCATCTCCTGGGATTCGGGTGTGGCCAAGGAAGGCCGCCTGATGCATCTCAATCCGTCCTCGAGCCCGCTGATCGGCAACATGATCATCAAGCTCGCCGCCGACAATCTGCCCGAAGGCGGCGACGTCGCAGTGCTCTCGGCCTCCGCAACGGCGACCAACCAGAATACGTGGATCGCCGAAATGAAGAAGGTCCAGGGCAACTACAAGGGCATCAATGTGGTCGCCACCGTCTATGGCGACGACCTGGCCGACAAGTCCTATCGCGAGACGCAAGGGCTCATCCAGTCCCATCCGAACCTGAAGGCCATCATAGCGCCGACCTCCGTCGGCATCGTCGCCGCGGCGCAGGCCGTGACCGACGCCGGCAAGATCGGCCAGATCAACGTCACCGGTCTGGGCCTTCCCTCCGAAATGGCCGGACACGTGAAGTCCGGCGCCTCGAAGTCCTTCGCCATCTGGAATCCGATCGACCTCGGCTATTCGGCAACGATGATCGCCTACGACCTCATCAACGGTGCCGAAGCCAAGCCCGGCGCGGAACTCAAGATGGGCCGCATGGGCATGGTCAAGCTCGACGAGAACAACGAAGGCGCCATGGCCGACCCGTTCGTCTATGATGCCTCGAACGTCGAGGAATTCGCGAAGATCTTCTGAGCGTCACGAGGAGGCGGCGTCCGCCCCTCATTCTGCCTGCCGGCCACCTTCTCCCCGTTCTGACGGGGAGAAGCGACGTGCGGCAATCTTCTCCTATCCCTCTCCCCGCGAGCGGAAAGAGGGATAGGGATAGGGGGCAGGCTCATGCGATCGAGGACTTGGCCGCCATCCAATTGAAACGACCGAACTGGTGGATCCACTCTTGTTGCAGGACACAACCACATCGCGGATGAAGCCCGCCATTGCGCTTGAGGGCATATCGAAGTCCTTTCCGGGCGTGCGCGCTCTTTCCGATGTCTCGCTCGCCCTCTATCCCGGTTCGGTGACGGCGCTCGTCGGCGAGAACGGCGCCGGCAAGTCGACGCTGGTCAAGATACTGACCGGCATCTATCAGCCCGATGCGGGCAGCATCCGGCTCGGCGACACGGAGACCATCTTTCCGACCGCCCTTGCTGCGTCCCGCGCCGGGGTCACGGCAATTCATCAGGAGACGGTGCTCTTCGACGAGCTCTCCGTCGCGGAAAACATCTTTCTCGGCCACGCTCCGCGCAACCGGTTCGGCCTCATCGACTGGAAGAAGCTCAACGCCGACGCTCAGGCCCTGTTGCGCCGCGCGGGCGCCGATTTCGACCCGACCATCCGCCTGCGCGATCTCGGCATCGCCAAGAAGCATCTGGTCGCGATCGCCCGGGCGCTCTCGGTCGATGCGCGCGTCGTCATCATGGACGAGCCGACGGCCGCTCTGTCGCACAAGGAAATTCACGAGCTCTACGAACTGATCGAGCGGCTCAAGGCCGACGGCAAGGCCATCCTGTTTATCAGCCACAAATTCGATGAGATATTCCGCATCGCCGACCGCTACACCGTCTTTCGCGACGGAGCGATGATCGGCGAAGGGCTGATCGCCGACGTCAGCCAGGACGATCTCGTCCGCATGATGGTCGGCCGCGCCGTCGGCTCCGTCTATCCGAAGAAGGAGGTGACGATCGGTCAGCCGGTGCTTACCGTTTCCGGTTATCGCCACCCGACCGAATTCGAGGACATCAACTTCGAACTCAGGCGCGGCGAGATCCTCGGTTTCTATGGCCTTGTCGGCGCCGGGCGTTCGGAATTCATGCAGTCGCTGATCGGCATTACCCGCCCGTCCGCCGGTGCCGTGAAACTCGACGGCGAGGTGCTGGTCATCCGCAGCCCGGCGGAGGCGATCCGCGCCGGCATCGTCTATGTGCCGGAAGAGCGCGGACGGCAGGGAGCGATCATCGGCATGCCGATCTTCCAGAACGTCACGCTGCCCTCGCTTTCACAGACCTCGCGCTCGGGCTTCCTGCGGCTTGCCGAGGAATTCGCGCTGGCGCGCGAATACACCTCCCGGCTCGATCTGCGGGCCGCCGCGCTGGATCAGGACGTCGGCACGCTTTCCGGCGGCAACCAGCAGAAGGTGGTCATCGCCAAGTGGCTCGCCACCCGGCCGAAGGTCATCGTCCTCGACGAGCCGACCAAGGGCATCGACATCGGCTCCAAGGCGGCCGTTCATGCCTTCATGAGCGAGCTTGCGGCGCAAGGTTTGAGCGTCATCATGGTTTCCTCGGAAATTCCCGAGATCATGGGGATGTCGGACCGCGTCATCGTCATGCGCGAGGGGCGCGTCGTCGGAAGATACGAGCGGTCGGAACTGACCGCCGAGAAGCTGGTGCGCGCCGCAGCCGGCATAGAAACGCAAGCCGATGGGAGGGCCGCATGATGGCCAGGCTCCTCAAGAACCGAGAAATCCTGCTCGTCGTCGCGATTGCCGTACTGCTTGCCCTGATCGCCTTGCGCTTTCCGGCTTTCGTGGCTCCTTCCAATCTTGCGCGCGTCTATGGCGACACCTCAATCCTCGTCATTCTGGCGCTGGGGCAGATGGCCGTCATTCTCACGCGCTGCATCGATTTGTCGATGGCGGCCAACCTCGCGCTCTGCGGCATGGTCGCGGCCATGTTGAACAACGCCTTTCCCGACCTGCCGATACCGCTCATCCTTGTTGCCGTCATGGTGCTGGGCGGCTTCCTCGGGGCGATCAACGGCACGTTGGTCTGGAAGCTCGATATTCCCCCGATCGTCGTCACGCTCGGAACGCTGACGATCTATCGCGGCCTGATCTTCGTGCTGACGAACGGCAAGTGGATCAATGCCCATGAGATGAGCGACGCCTTCAAGGCGCTGCCGCGGCTGGATGTGGCCGGCATGCCGGTGCTTTCCTGGCTCTCGCTCGTCATGGTCGCACTGATGTTCCTGGTCATGGGGCGCACGCCGCTCGGACGCGCCTTCTATGCCGTCGGCGGCAATCCGCACGCAGCCGTCTATACGGGTATCGATGTCGGGCGCACGCGTTTCTTCGCCTATTGCCTCTCGGGCGCGCTTGCGGGCCTGTCGGGCTACCTCTGGGTATCGCGCTATGCGGTCGCCTATGTGGACATCGCGGCCGGCTTCGAGCTCGACATCATCGCAGCCTGCGTCATCGGCGGCATTTCGATTGCCGGCGGCATCGGCTCTGTGGCGGGCGCCGTCCTCGGAGCGCTCTTCCTCGGCGTGATCAAGAACGCCCTGCCGGTCATCAATATCTCGCCCTTCGCACAGCTGGCGATATCCGGAACGGTCATCATCATCGCGGTTGCCGTCAACGCCCGCGCCGAGCGGCGCAAGGGCAGGGTCATTCTCAAGAAAGCGGAGGCGGTCTGATGGCGGACGCGCAAATTTCTTCCCGCCACATTCCCGATCGGCTGCAAGGAGGCGGCGCTCGCCTTCTGAAAAGCTGGGAAGCGCTGCTCTTCGTGGTCGCCGCCGTGATCTTCCTCGGCAATTCGCTGGCGTCGCCCTACTTCCTCGATCCGTGGAACCTCTCCGACGCCACGTTCAACTTCACCGAAAAGGCGATGATCGCCTTCGCCATGGCGCTGGTGATCATCTCCGGCGAGATCGACCTCTCGGTCGCTTCCATCATCGCCCTTGCCTCGACAGCCATGGGCTATGCGGTGCAACTCGGGTTCGGCACACCCGCGCTCGTCGCGACCGGCCTTGGCGTCGGTCTCCTCTGCGGTCTCGTCAACGGGCTCCTGATCACAGGCCTGGGTCTGCCGTCGATCGTGGTGACGATCGGCACCATGAGCCTGTTTCGCGGCCTGTCCTTCATCGTGCTCGGCGACCAGGCCTTTACCGGCTATCCCGAGAGCTTCGCCTGGTTCGGCCAAGGCTATGTCTGGTGGGTTTTCTCCTTCGAGTTCACGCTCTTCGTCGTGCTCGCCGTCATTTACGCAGTCCTGCTGCACAGGACGAATTTCGGCCGTGCCGTCTATGCCATCGGCAACAACCAGACGGCGGCACTCTTTTCCGGCGTGCGAGTCGGGCGGGTCAAGTTCACGCTCTTCCTGCTGACCGGCCTTATGGCCGGGCTCGCCTCCGTCTGCCTCACCTCGCGGCTTGGCTCCACACGGCCCTCGATCGCACTCGGCTGGGAGCTCGAGGTCGTGACCATGGTGGTGCTCGGTGGCGTGAACATTCTCGGCGGCTCCGGCACGATACCCGGGGTCGTGCTGGCGGCGCTGATCATGGGCATGGTCACTTTCGGCTTCGGCCTCCTGAACGTGCCCGGCATCGTCATGTCGATCTTCATCGGCCTGCTCCTGATTTCGGTGATCGCGCTGCCGATCCTTTGGCAGCGCGCCCGCCACCGTTCCGTTCGTTGAGATGCAAGTCATGGAAAAATACGCATTCCGCATGCGACTCCATCCCGGCAAGGCCGCCGAATACCAGGCGCGTCACGACGCGATCTGGCCGGAGTTGGTCACGCTCCTGAAGGACGCCGGTGTCTCCGATTATTCGATCCACCTCGATGAGGAGAACGGCCTGCTCTTCGGCGTCCTCTGGCGTTCGGACGATCACAGGATGGCCGATCTGCCGTCGCACCCGGTGATGCGGAAATGGTGGGCCCATATGGCCGATATCATGGAGACTCGCGCTGACAACGAGCCCGTCGCCGTGCCGCTCAAAACCGTCTTCCACCTCAAATGATGATGAAAACCGTCGCCGTCATCGATATAGGCAAGACAAACGCCAAGGTCGCACTCGTCGATCTCGAGCGCTTCGAGGAAATCGCCGTGCGCAAAGCCGGCAATGGTGTCAGCGCTGACGGGCTTTACCCGCATTTCGACACCGAGCGCCTCTGGCGTTTCATTCTCGACAGTCTGGCCGCGCTTCACGGCGAGCACCCGGTGGATGCGATTTCGGTGACCACGCATGGCGCGACCGCCGTGCTGCTCGATGAAGCGGGCGAGCTCGCCTTGCCGGTTCTGGACTATGAATTCGCCGGTCCGGATGCGCTCGCGGAGGAATACGAGGAGGCGCGCCCTCTCTTCACGGAGACCGGTTCGGCGCGCCTGCCGATGGGGCTCAATGTCGGCGCTCAGCTCTTCTGGCAGCAGCGCATGTTTCCGGAGCATTTCGCCCGCGTCGCGACGATCCTCACCTATGCGCAATATTGGTCCTACCGGCTGACGGGCGTCAGGACGAGCGAGTTGACCTCGCTCGGCTGCCACACCGATCTCTGGAATCCGAAGGCGGCAACCTTCTCGTCGATGGTCGATGAGCAGGGTTGGCGCTCTCTCTTCGCACCGGTGCGAAGGGCGGGCGACGTGCTTGGTCCCCTGCTTCGGCAGGTTGCCGATGAGACGGGCCTGCCGCCGGAAACGCCGGTCCACTGCGGCATTCACGATTCGAACGCCTCGCTGCTGCCGCATCTCATTACGCGCCAGGCGCCGTTCTCCGTAGTCTCGACCGGAACCTGGGTCGTGATGCTCGCCGTCGGCGCCGAGCCCGTGAAACTCGACGAGCGGCGCGACACGCTCATCAACGTCAACGCACTCGGTGATCCGGTGCCTTCGGCCCGCTTCATGGGCGGGCGCGCCTATTCCCTGCTGATCGGCGACGATCCGCCGCCGGCCTCGCCCGAGGCCGAAGCCAGTGTCCTGGAACAAGGGCATATGCTGCTGCCGTCGCTGCCGGGTGGTTCGGGGCCGTTTCCGGCTGCGCGCCCCTGCTGGACGACGGACGAAGGCAAGCTCGCTCCCGCCGAACGGCTCGCCGTCGTCTCCTTTCATCTTGCACTGATGACGGCGACCTGCCTCGATCTGATCGGGGCAAGGGGCGAGATCCTGGTCGAGGGGCCGTTTGCCTTGAACGACGCCTATCTGAGGATGCTTGCCGGCGCCACCGGCCGGCCTGTGCTTGCCAACAGGCTGAACAGCACGGGAACGAGCCTCGGCGCCGCCTGCCTCGTTGCGGGCGCCCGCGTCAGGACGGGGACCGCGCCGATACCGGCCGCAAATCCGGACGCCTGTGCGGCTTATGCCGAGACATGGCGCCGGCGCACTGCTGCGCATGTCCGGAGTGATCCTTAAAGGAATTTCAGAAGACGGACGTTCTGCTCGCTGCGCGGCCATACTCAAGGTTGACGACGATCGATATCGCTGCCATTGCGAGCGTTGCGGTGATGATGGCGCCTATTCCAAGAACAATCATTGTTCACGTCCCGTGGCGCACCGTCATGATGCCGCCCATTGCCTGAAGATGCTACTCAACGCGTAGTTCGCGCCATCACACCTGCATGTTCTGGATCGCAGCCGACACCAGGAACATGCAGCACTTCAAATGCTATAGCGACCTCTGCCCGTCCGATGGGAGACGCATGACGCTGTATGCTTCGATACTGAACGGCAGGCAGATCCGCAATTCTAAACTCTCATCATTGAAAACCTGTGGCTGCGTTCAAAGAAAACGTTGCATCGCTAGCGGACGGCAAAGCTCCGGTTGAATTTTAGCGATTCCGGTTAGGAGGCATGAGGCATTAACTTTCAAGCAAGGAATTAACCATAAACATGGTCCAACACGTCGGAATAGGAAGTCTCTACTTCTCCTCAAGGCATGATGCCGCACCGCCGTACCGGTTTCGGTCCGGTATCCACTTTCATTGAAATCACTGTGGGACGGACGATGGCGGGCGCTTCCGGGCGCGCTGCTCTATCGGGTGGGCGTGACCGGCCGCCGGCGGCGACCCTCCCCAGCAGATTTCGAATGCGGGACGTATCAGCAGCCGGGGACCAGGGTGAAACAGGAAGCGTCAGAACAGGCGAGAAAGGGCGAGGCGGGCAGCCTGCTGGAACGCCTGCGCTTTGCCGGTCTCGACGAGGATGCCTGCGCGCTGCTGCGCGATCACCGCCAGGCTCTTTCGCCACGCATCGACCTGGCGTTGCGCGCCCTCTCGCACCGCCTGCAGGCGAGCCCCGACGCGGCGCGGCACTTCGACAGCGACCGCCAGATCGACCGCCTGCACGATCTTCAATCGTCACACTGGAACGTGCTCACAGATGCGCGTTTCGACGGACTTTATGCGGAGCGCGTAAAGGTCCTCGCCGATACCGAAAGCCGCATGGGTCTCGACCCGCGCTGGCAGATCGCAAGTCATGCGATCGTGCTCGAGCACCTTATCCTCGGTGCGATCGAGGATGCCTGGCCGAAATCGATCCTCTCCCTCGGCAAGGCACGCAGGAAAGAACTCCGCGATCTCGTCGCCGCTCTCGTGCGCACTGCCTTCGTCGATACGGAGATTGCAGTCTCGCTGCGTTTCAACGCGCTGCGCCAGCAGCACCAGCGGCAGCTTTCGGAGCAGCGCCGGGACGACGAAAGCGAGTTGAAGACACTCTTCTCGGATTTTCTTCGGGCTATCGGGGAGGGCGACCTGACCGCGCGTCTTCCGGAAGATGCGCCGGATGCCTACCAGCCGATCGTGGCGGGCCTCAACACGGCATTGGGCCAGATCAGGGATGCGCTGCTTGCGGCCGACAAACGCGCCACGGCGGCCGAGGCCATCGTCTCGGAGCTGCGCGGCAGTGCCGCCGAATTCTCGGGCAATGCCGGCGCAGAAGCGAAAGCCATCGACCAGCATCTCGTGAGCCTCGGCACCGTAACCGAGCGGATTCGCACCGGATCGATCCGGATCGCCGAGACCGAGACCAAGGCAGGTGAGACGCGGATCGCCGTGGAACGCAGCGGCGAGATCGCCGGTCAGGCGATCTCTGCCATGGCGGACATCGAGGCTTCCGCCGAGAAGATTGGTCAGATCATCGGCGTGATCGACGAGATCGCCTTCCAGACCAATCTCCTGGCCCTCAACGCAGGAATCGAGGCCGCACGGGCGGGCGAAAGCGGCCGCGGTTTCGCGGTCGTCGCGCAGGAGGTGCGTGCGCTCGCGCAACGCTCCGGCGAAGCGGCGCGCGAGATCAAGCAACTCGTGACCGGAACCAAGGGCCAGGTCGTGGCCGGCGTCGAGATCGTCGGCCGGACACAGCACGCGATCAGCAGCATCGCCGAACAGGTAATCTCCATAAACGAGGCCGTCACCGGCATTGCCCGCGAGGCCGAATGTCAGGTGAGCGATCTTGCCTCCGCAACATCGGAAATCGACGGGATCGCGCGGGCGATGAACCGAAACGCCGCACTCGGGGGCGCGGCACTCGCATCGGCCGACGATCTTCACGGTGTCATCGTGGAGCTGGGCGAGACCGTCCGTCGCTTTCATCTCGACCGTCAGGCGAGATCGGCCGCGAGCTTCGCCCCGCGGATGAGGATAGAAGCGCCGGAAGACGAGACGACGAGCCCGTTCGTCGAAGTCACTTCCGAACGTCATCTGGCCGGATGGCGGCGCTAGCAGGGCATGTCAAGCGAGGGAAAAATGGCCAGCAGAAACTCCGCACGAAACACGCTGAAGCTCGCTCCGGTATTGGACCTGAACGAGGCAACGGTGCTGCATGAAAGCCTCCTGGCACTGAAAGGCGGTGCCGTGGCGATCGACGCGTCCGCCGTCGAGCGCGTCGGGGCGCTTTGTGTCCAGGTGCTCATGGCCGCCGCGAGAAGCTGGGAAGCGGATCGCCTGTCTTTCACCTTTGCCGAGGTGTCCGACGCTTTCATCAAGACGACACAGCTCATCGGGGCGGACATCGGTCCCCTGATGGCAAAGGAGATTTGAGCAATGAAGAAGAGAGTCCTGACTGTCGACGATTCCCGGACGATCCGGAACATGCTTCTCGTCACCCTCAACAATGCCGGATTCGAAACGATCCAGGCGGAGGATGGCGTCGAGGGCCTCGAGAAGCTCGACACGGCCAACCCCGACGTCATCGTAACGGACATCAACATGCCGCGCCTCGACGGCTTCGGCTTCATCGAGGGTGTGCGCAAGAACGATCGCTACCGTGCGGTGCCGATCCTCGTGCTGACCACCGAGAGCGATGCGGACAAGAAGAACCGTGCGCGGCAGGCGGGCGCCACCGGCTGGATCGTCAAACCGTTCGACCCGACCAAGCTGATCGATGCCATCGAGCGCGTAACGGCCTGAATTCCGGGGACAGCCATCCAATGGACATGAACGAAATCAAAGAGATTTTCTTCCAGGAATGCGAGGAGCAACTCGCGGAACTGGAATCGGGTCTCCTCAAGCTCAATGACGGCGATCGCGATCCGGAAACGGTGAATGCCGTTTTCCGTGCGGTCCATTCCATTAAGGGTGGCGCCGGCGCCTTCGGGCTCGACGATCTCGTCTCCTTCGCGCATGTGTTCGAGACGACGCTCGATTGCGTTCGATCCAACAGGCTGGAACCCAATCAGGACGTTCTGAAAGTCATGCTGAGATCGGCGGACGTGCTTGCCGATCTCACCAACGCCGCCCGTGACGGCGGCGGCGTCGACGAGGCGCGCAGCCGGCAACTGATCAAGGAACTCGAAGCACTCGCCAACGGCGAATTGCCGCAAGCCGCCGCCGAATCCGCGCCGAAGACGGCGCCGGTCGGCATTGCCCCGGCTGCTCCGGCCGTCAACGAGGAAGGCTTCCAGCCGGTTGCCTTCTCCTTCGACGATTTCGAGACAGGCGACGAGCCGACGATCGAACCGTCCACCTATGAGATCGTCTTCAAGCCCAAGTCGGATCTTTATTCCAAGGGCAACGACGCCACGCTGCTCCTGCGCGATCTCTCGCGCCTCGGCGAAATGAGCATCCATTGCGAGATGGACACTCTGCCGCCGCTGGACCGGATGAATCCGGAGGAGGCCTATTTCTCGTGGAAGGTTTCGCTCAAGACCGACCAGGGCGAAGAGGCGATCCGCTCCGTATTCGAATTCGCCGAGTGGGATTGCGACCTCGACGTCGCGCTTGCCGGCGGTATGGTCGGGATGGACGAGGACCTGCCGATGCAGCCCGTCCCCTTCGACCTTTCGATCCTCGATGAGGAAGCCCAGGCGCCTGCCGGGCAAGAGAACCGGGCCGCCACCAGCGAGGGCGACCCCCGGAATGCGGCCGTCGCGGCGGCGCAGACGGCGAGCAACGTCCTGCAAATGGCGCAGTCTACGGCGCGCGTCTCCCCGGAGAATGCCCGCAATTCCCAGTCGGCATCGGCGGCACAGGCTGCCGCCCAGCAGGCCGCTTCCGCCGCGACCCCGACCATTCGCGTCGATCTCGATCGGGTCGACCGCCTGATCAATCTCGTCGGGGAACTCGTCATCAACCAGGCGATGCTGTCGCAGAGCGTGATCGAAAACGACACCAACGGCACGTCGTCGATCAATATGGGCCTGGAGGAACTGCAGCAGCTTACGCGCGAAATCCAGGACAGCGTCATGGCGATCCGCGCGCAGCCGGTCAAGCCGGTCTTCCAGCGCATGTCCCGCATCGTCCGCGAAATCGCCGACATGACCGGCAAGTCCGTCCGTCTCATCACCGAGGGTGAAAATACGGAAGTCGACAAGACGGTCATCGACAAGCTCGCCGAGCCGCTCACGCACATGATCCGTAACGCGGTCGATCACGGTCTCGAGACGCCCGAAAAACGGGTTGCCGCGGGCAAGAACCCGGAAGGAACGGTGCGGCTCACGGCCAAGCACCGTTCCGGCCGCATCGTCATCGAGCTTGCAGACGACGGCGCCGGCATCAATCGCGAGAAGGTGCGCCAGAAGGCGATCGACAACGATCTCATTGCCGCGGACGCAAACCTTTCGGACGAGGAGGTCGACAACCTGATCTTCCACGCGGGTTTCTCCACGGCCGACAAGATCTCCGACATTTCCGGCCGCGGTGTCGGCATGGATGTCGTCAAGCGCTCCATCCAGGCACTCGGCGGCCGCATCAACATCTCTTCGAAGCCGGGCCAGGGCTCGATCTTCACCATGAGCCTGCCGCTGACGCTCGCCGTCCTCGACGGCATGGTGGTGACTGTCGCCAACCAGACGCTCGTCGTGCCGCTGACGGCAATCGTCGAGACGCTGCAGCCGGAGGCCTCCGCGATCCACAGCTTCGGGTCCAGCCAGCGGCTGATCTCGATCCGCGACTCCTTCTGCCCGCTGGTGGATGTGGGCCGCATCCTTAACTTTCGCGGGGCACAGGCCAACCCGGTCGAAGGTGTGGCGCTTCTCGTCGAATCCGAAGGCGGTGGCCAGCGCGCGTTGATGGTCGATGCCATCCAGGGCCAGCGCCAGGTGGTGATCAAGAGCCTCGAAGCCAACTACACGCATGTGCCCGGCATCGCCGCGGCCACCATTCTCGGCGACGGGCGCGTGGCACTCATCCTCGATGTCGACGCCATCGTTGCTGCGTCGCGCGGGCAATCCCTGAAACCCGAAATGTCTCTTGCTGCCGCCGGATAATCCCCATGACCAATGCCGCAAAACATCTGACGAGTGGGGGACGGGAGCTGATCGCTTTCCGCGTCGGCGACCAGGAATTCTGCGTCAATATCATGTCGGTGCGCGAAATTCGCGGATGGACGCCGGCGACCCCCATGCCGCATGCGCCCGCCTGCGTGCTCGGGGTCATCAATCTGCGCGGCGCCGTGCTGCCGATCGTCGATTTCTCCGCCCGGCTAGGCATGAAGGCGGCCGAGCCGACGGTTCGGCACGTGATCATCGTCGCACAGGTCAACAGCAGGGTGGTCGGCCTGCTGGTCGACGCCGTTTCCGACATTCTCACCGTCTCCGACCGCGATATTCAGCCGACACCGGACATCGCGTCCGATTTCGAGCGGAGTTTCGCACGTGGCGTGTTGGCGATAGAGGGGCGCATGATCTGCCTCGTAGAGCTCGACTCGGTCTTCCCGAGCGAGGAAAGGGAGGCGGCATGAGCGTCCGGGCCAACATCGATCAGAGTCCGTATCCGGACGAATGTCTCGCGAGCGGAGAATATCCGCTGACCCGCCGCGATCTTACCGAGATCGCCGCGATGATCTACGCAGATGCCGGCATCTATCTCAACGAATCGAAGGCATCGCTCGTCTATTCGCGGCTTTCGAAGCATATCCGCAATCTCGGACTGAAGGGGTTCCGCGAATACTGCCAGCTCGTCGCTTCGCCTGCCGGGGCGGCGGCGCGCCGCGACATGCTTTCGCATCTCACGACGAATTTCACCCGCTTTTTCCGCGAGAACCATCATTTCGAGCACCTGAAAACAGACGTTTTGCCGGGTCTCATCGCCCGCGCGAAGAACGGCGGTCGCGTTCGCATCTGGTCTGCGGCGTGTTCGGATGGCCAGGAGCCCTATTCGATGGCGCTGACGGTGCTGTCGCTGCTGCCCAATGCCGCGGACTACGACTTTCGCATCCTCGCGACCGATATCGACCCGAAGATCCTGGCGCTGGCGCGGGCCGGCGCCTACGACGCGACGGCGATCGAGACGGTGAACCCTGCCATGCGCAAGCAATGGTTCAGCGAGGTCGAAGTCGGCGGCCGCCGCAAGTGGCAGGTCGACGATCGCGTCAAGCGGCTGATCACCTTCAACGAGCTCAACCTGATGGCGCAGTGGCCGCTCAAGGGGCCGTTCGACGTGATCTTCTGCCGCAACGTCGTGATCTATTTCGACGAGCCGACGCAGATGAAGATCTGGTCGCGCTTCGCCGGCGTGCTGGACAATGGCGGGCACCTCTATATCGGCCACTCGGAACGTGTGTCGGGGGATGCAAAGGCGCTCTTCGACAATATCGGCATCACGACCTATCGCCACACCGGCAAGTTCCACGGAGGTCGGGCATGAGCACTCCCGCACGTGTTCTCGTCGTCGACGACTCGGCCACCATGCGCGGCCTCATCTCCGCCGTGCTCAATGCCGATCCGGACATTACGGTCGTCGGTCAGGCTGCCGACGCGCTCGAGGCGCGCCAGGCGATCAAGCAGCTCGACCCCGATGTCGTGACCCTCGACATCGAGATGCCGAATATGAACGGCCTCGAATTCCTCGACAAGATCATGCGGCTGAGGCCCATGCCGGTGATCATGGTCTCGACGCTGACGCATAGGGGCGCGGAAGCCACGATCGCCGCGCTCGAGATCGGCGCCTTCGACTGCGTCGGCAAGCCGCAGCAAGGGGATCCGCATCCGTTCCGCGATCTCGCCGACAAGGTCAAGGCGGCCGCGCGTTCGCAGCGCAAGTCCATGATCACCAGCAACAGGGCGGCCGCGCCGGCGGTGACAGCCGTTTCCGACTACCGGGCAGGGCGCAAGATCGTCGCGATGGGAGCTTCGACCGGCGGGGTCGAGGCTCTGATCACGGTCCTGCAGAAATTCCCGGCGAATTGCCCGCCGACGGTGATCACGCAGCACATGCCGCACACCTTCACGAAGAGCTTCGCCGAGCGGCTGAACCGGCTTTGCGCCCCCACGGTCCAGGAGGCGACGGATGGCGCGCGGCTCGAGGTCGGAAAGGTCTACCTGGCGCCCGGCGGCGAACGGCATCTTGAGGTGCATAATGCCGCCGCGCCCTGCTGCCGGCTGGTGGATCAGCCGGCGGTCAACGGACATCGACCCTCGGTCGACGTGCTGTTCGGTTCCGTCGCCGAACTGGCGGGCCGCAACGCCGTCGGGGTGATTCTTACCGGAATGGGCCGCGATGGCGCCGCCGGTCTTCTGAAATTGCGGCATGCCGGGGCACGCACCTTCGGTCAGAACGAAAAGACCTGTGTCGTCTACGGCATGCCGCGCGTCGCCTATGAATTGGGCGCGGTCGAAACGCAGCTCCCCCTCGGATCGATCGGGGAGGAGATTTTGAAGACGGCGGCAGCCCGAAAAGAAGGAATCGAATAATGTCTCTCGCCGAAAAGATAAAAGTTCTGATCGTCGACGATCAGGTCACGAGTCGTCTGCTCTTGGGCGACGCACTGCAGCAGCTCGGCTTCAAGCAGATCACCGCAGCCGGTGACGGGGAACAGGGCATGAAGATCATGGCTCAGAATCCCCATCATCTGGTCATCTCCGATTTCAACATGCCGAAAATGGATGGGCTCGGCCTGCTCCAGGCGGTGCGTGCGAACCCGGCCACGAAGAAGGCGGCCTTCATCATCCTCACGGCACAGGGCGACCGCGCCCTGGTGCAGAAGGCGGCTGCGCTCGGCGCCAACAACGTGCTGGCCAAGCCGTTCACGATCGAAAAGATGAAAGCCGCGATCGAGGCCGTGTTCGGGGCGCTGAAATGAACACCGAGGCTGCCGGCAGGCGCGTTCATGTCATTCAGGGCGAGTTCAAGGTCGTCAACGATCCGGATATCGTGCTTTCGACCATTCTCGGCTCCTGCGTGGCCGCCTGCATGCGCGATCCGGTGGCCGGCGTCGGCGGCATGAATCACTTCCTGCTGCCGGGATCGGCGACCTCGCCGAGCTCCGGCGCGGACGCCACGCGCTACGGCGTGCACCTGATGGAGCTTCTCATCAACGGCCTCCTGAAGCAGGGGGCGCGGCGCGACCGGCTGGAGGCGAAGATCTTCGGCGGCGCCAGGACGATTGCGCGTTTCTCGAATGTCGGCGAGCAGAATGCCGCCTTCGCGCGCCAGTTCCTGATGGACGAGGGTATCCGCATCGTCGGCGAAAGCACCGGCGGCGACCATGGGCGCAAGCTCGAATACTGGCCGTCGTCCGGGCGCGCGCGCCAATATGCGCTGACGGGCGTGGAGGCACAGCGGGCGCTTCAGATGGACCAGCGGCCCGCCGTGCCGAAGCCGGCCGAAAGCTCCATCGAATTCTTCTGATCATACCGGCCGAGGCCACGTGAGGAAACAATGCAGAAAGACCACAACCAGCCTCACACGGAAGAATCTCTGCCGGACGTGCTGATGCGCGTCGTCACGGAGCTCCACGATGTCGCTTATCTGATCGAGCGCATAGAGCCTCAACTCATGAGCGACGACTGCGCCGGTGCGGACAGGATCATGGTGCTGCAGGGCATCGACCTCGCGGTGCAGAAGACGCGCGGGCTCGCCGAGTTCATCGATACCATCACCGCCTCCATTCCCGACACCTGCCTGGTCGACGTCACCACCGCAGTCAGCCTCGTCAAGCTTGCCGACATGAAGAAAGCGCTCGGCAGCGGCATTCTCCGGCATGGGCATTCGCAGCCGCTGACCAAGGCGGCCGGCGACTTCGAGGCCTTCTGAGGGGCGCCGTCGCAGAGGAGTGCCCCTTCCTTCGGGTCGCACCCGGGTTTAACCGAGGGCTAACCCTCTCCCGACTGGCGGACGAGGGGCGGCCGCGCGATCGGGACGGTGCGCTGCGCGACAGTTCGCCGATACCTGACCTTTCGCCAAGTTCGCGCAAGTTTCGTGTCCTAGCTTCGCTTCCGGGGCTGGTAGATTCGCGGCTAATGCAGAACGGCTGAGCGCAAGCCGTTTTCCAGCAAACCCGAATGTTGGATCTGCGCAGGGTACCGACCGGATAATCGGAGCGGGTGCCTTGCGATACTGGGTGCGGAAACAGAATGAATCTGTTCGATCAATTCTCGATGTTCACGAAAAATCTGAGCAATCTCGGACAAGGAAAGCTCATTGCGCTTGCCGTGGCCGGCGTCGTGGCGATCGGCTTCGTCCTCGGTGCCGGTATCTATGTGAACCGGCCGTCCTTCGAGACGCTCTATGTCGGTCTCGAACGCAGCGACGTCACCCAGATCAGCATTGCGCTTGCAGAAGCCAACGTCGACTTCGAAGTCGGCACCGACGGCGGCAGCATCCAGGTGCCCGTGGGCATGACCGGCAAGGCCCGTCTGCTGCTTGCCGAGCGCGGCCTGCCGAGCAGCGCCAATGCCGGTTACGAGCTCTTCGACAATGTCGGTTCGCTCGGGCTAACCTCCTTCATGCAGGAAGTGACCCGCGTTCGGGCGCTCGAGGGCGAAATCGCCCGCACGATCCAGCAGATCTCCGGCATCGCCGCCGCACGCGTCCACATCGTCATGCCGGAGCGCGGCAGCTTCCGCAAGGCCGAGCAGACGCCGACGGCCTCGGTCATGATACGGGCAAGCGCCACGGTCGGCCGCAGCGCCGCGTCCTCGATCCGGCATCTGGTCGCGTCGTCCGTGCCGGGCCTCGATGTCGACGACGTCACCGTCCTCGATTCGACCGGCCAACTGCTCGCATCCGGAGACGACCCGTCGAACAGCGCGCTCAATCAGTCACTCGGCGTCGTCCAGAACGTTCAGAGCGATCTCGAAAAGAAGATCGACAATGCGCTGGCGCCATTCCTCGGGATGGACAATTTCCGCACCAGCGTCACCGCCAGGCTCAACACCGATGCGCAGCAGATTCAGGAGACGGTCTTCGATCCGGAATCGCGCGTCGAGCGCTCGACGCGCGTGATCAAGGAAGAGCAGAAGTCCAGCCAGCAGCAGCCGGACAATGCCGCGACGGTCCAGCAGAACGTCCCCCAGGCCGCGCCGCGCGGCGGAGCCGGTCAGCAGTCGAGCGACGAGGCGGAGAAGAAGGAAGAGCAGACGAATTACGAGATCAACAGCAAGACGATCGCCACCGTCAAGAACAGCTATTCGATCGAGCGGCTGTCGATCGCGGTCGTCGTCAATCGCGGGCGCCTTGCGGCCATGGCTGGCGAACCGGCGGATCAGGCGAAGATCGATGCCTATCTCCAGGAGATGCAGAAGATCGTTTCCTCTGCCGCCGGGATAGATCCGGGCCGCGGTGACGTGGTGACGTTGAACGCCATGGACTTCGTGGAGACACAGCTCCTCGACCAGGCGGTGCCGGGTCCGGGGATCATGGAAATGCTGACGCGCAACCTCGGCGGCATCATCAACGCGCTCGCCTTCGTCGCAGTCGCTTTCCTGGTCGTATGGTTCGGGATGCGACCGCTTGCCCGCCAGCTGGGCTTCGGCGGACAGGCGGGCAAGCTCGAAGGCGAAGCCGCCGGGCTCGAACTGCCGGACTTCTCGCCGGCAGGCGCCGGCGCAGGGGGTGCCCTCATGGAAGGGTTCGGCTCCGATTTCGGCTTCGACGGCGGCGACGATCTGCTCAATCTCGGCGACGAGGCGGGCTTCAACCGCCGCGTCAAGGAAGGGCCGGAGCGGCGTCTCGCCCGGATGGTCGAGATCAGCGAAGAGCGGGCGGCGAAGATCCTGCGAAAATGGGCGGTCGATCGGGCAGCGTGAAAAACGCCGGCGGAAACCTGAACTGGAACGAAGTCCCGCCCAACAGGCGGGACTTTGTCTATTGGGCGCGCCTCAATCCGGCCCGCGCCGGCGCAAGGGCCTTCCGAGAGTATTGGCGAGTCTAGCTCCGGCTGGCGACGACATGGCGGAGTCCGGCCAAAGAATCCGCCCCGCGTCGTGGATCCCGTCCGATGGCCGTCGGGAAATTTAAACCAATTTTTAATTAATTTAGATTCGCACGCCGCTCTCCGTGCTGCGGCTCGCGCAGTCAGTTACTCCGCGTTGTTTGCGGGATCCGGAGCTGTATTAAAATATATCTTCGAAAGAGCGGAATATAATTTCAAGCACAGACTTTCCGTATTCCCGGCGTTGCTGTCAATGAGCCCGCCAGGATTTGATGCATTTCGGCAACATTCCCCGGCTTAAAGTAAGTCTTGGATGAAGAGTTGAGGCGTCCTGAAAGCATCCTATCTGCAACGAAAGGGCGAACTCCCGTCCGGTGTGACGGATTTTCAACCGCGCGGCCACAAACGACGATTGCAGGATACCGTTTATTATCAACATCTTGATTAGAGAATTGGTCGGGGTGAAAGCGTGCCCGGCGGCCGACCGGCTCACGCATACGTGAATGGCTCAAGGCAAGGTTGGCAAGTAATCGCGCAACAGGACGCCCTGTCTTTTTGGGGGCGGCGATGTACAGTTTAGCAATTGATTCGCGTCCTGATACTCGCTTGGTGGCAAGAATACCGGCGAAGCCGGCTGTCGGGGACGACAGGGCAAGCGTGACATTCCAGGGCGCCGAATCCGGCACGGGGGCTGAGAGTTATGGAAATGTCGCGGTCGGACGCAGTCTGGTCTTCGGAGACCGCTGCGCCGCGGGTTTGTGGACGCAAAATATCAAGGGAGCAACTGATCCGAAGGCTTGGAGAAGTGGCCTCGGGTACGGGACTCGGCAACGGATTGGCAGCGCTGACGGAATATGTCGGCGCAACCCATTACCTTCTCGCCCGGCACGATGTTTCGCAGGACGGCGGACTGGATTTTGTCGTCTGTTCCGACTGGCCGTTCGACATCGTTCGGCGTCTTTCGGGCATCATCGCCGGGCTCCATACGAAGATCACCGAACTGGAAAAGTGCCTCGCCCAACTGCAGCCGGCCTTCCATACGCTGCCCGACGATATCGGTTTGCCGCGGGGGGTCAGCCGGAGCTATTGCGCCGTGACCTTCAGCGTAGGGCGCACGCGGTTCTCGTTGATGCTGCTCTTCCCCGAGGACGTGATCCTCTCCCAGGAGGCGCTGCGCGACATCGCGGTGCTTGCCGGCTATGTCGCCAGTCACAAGATCAAGGCCGATGTGCGCCACGACCGGGAATGCGAACTGACCGAGCGCGAGCTCGAATGTCTTTTCTGGATTGCCGAAGGCAAGACGAGCGATGAGATCGCCGTCATACTCGGGATCTCCCGCAACACGATCAACAACTACATCACCAGCGTAATGCGCAAGACGGCGACGCGAACGCGGTCGGAAGCGATCGCCCACGCCGTGCGCAACAATCTGGTTTAGGAGCGGTGACGATGGCTTATCTCGTGACGCAGGATCGCGACGACGCCGGCCGGTCGGGTCGCAACGTCCGCGCGGCGCGGGCGGCGACGCTGGTGACGCGCTTGCAGGCCATGCAACGGCAGATCAACGCCAAGAATTTCGCCGTTTTGCGAACGAATGGCAGGGGCGTCCCCGGAACGCGTAAGCTCACCTGCGTCCTCCACAACTGGGGAGCCGCTTGCGAGGAAAACGCGCGTGATCTGATCATTCTCTACGGCGACGAGTTGCTCCAGCATCTCGATCTTTCCCTGCTGCCGGTGCTCTGGAACGGTCAGGGCGAGCATCAGACCGCCGAAGCCTCGGATTTCGGCCCGTTCACGCGCCGGCTGAGAGAGCGCAAGCTTTCCTATTCGGGCATCGCCTTTCCGATAAGGCTCGGCGCGCAGGGCAACGGCTACGTGATTTTCGCCGGCAGCTACATCGATGTTTCGGGCGAACAGATCGTCGAGCTGCACGGCCGCAGCGCGCAGATCATGACAGACCTCCTGGCCGCCGACGAGAAGCGCCTGTTCAAGACCGAAGCCTTGAGCGATCGCGAGATCGCCTGCCTGCAAATGGCCGGCGATGGACATATCAGCGAGGAGATCGCCGACAAGATGGGCCTCTCGATACATACGGTGAATGCCTATCTCGGGGCCGCGACGACGAAGCTCGACTCCGTCAACCGGATTCAGGCGATAGCCAAGGCGATACGCCTTGGCTATATCAGCTAGCCATAGCTAAGGTCCGTCGAGATTCGGAATTCCCGCCGCGGCCTGTTCGATTTCCTCAACTCGCCAGCGGCAGCGGATAGGTTTTGACGAACTTCGCTTCTGCCAGGCTCTTGGCGAGAAAGGCCGTGTTCTCGTCCGGATTGCCGGAAGGCTGTTGAAAGTTGATGTGGCTGATCTCGATGCCGGCCGTATCGCCCGCGAGCACGAGGCGCGCATAGACAGTCACGCCGCGGGGCTTCAGTTCGAGGTCGAGGATAACCTCCGGGCGACTGTCCCAGTCGAGGTTATAGTTGCCGCCGAGGCCGAAGTTCACGGTGCCGGGCAGGAAATAGAGCTCTGCCGCCGATTCCACCAAATCGGCGATGCTCGCATAGGACTCGAAGCGCAGGAGCGCGATGAAATCCGCAGCATCGATGAGGCGCAATTCGGTCGCAACCGGACGGATCGCCTCCGCAACTATCTGTTCTCGTTCTTCGGAGAATTGGCACTTTTTCAAGATCATGTCACCCGTCTTTGTTGCGGCTGAGCTGCATAAACCCGGTGAATCAGTTCGGCGACTGCCTTGTAAAACACCGGTGGAATGACACTATCCACCGAGACTTGTGCAAACATGGAGCGTGCAAGCGGCGGATCCTCGAAGACGGGGATGCCGTTCTTCTCCGCAATTTCGCGAATCTTCAGGGCCACCAGGTCCTTTCCCATGGCCACGACGACCGGCGCGTCACTCTCCTCGCGCACATAGCGCAGTGCTACGGCATAGTGGGTCGGGTTGGCGATGATCAGGGTTGCTCGCGGAACCGAGGAGATCATCCGCTTGCGGGCGCGGTCGCGCTGCATCGATCTGAGCCGCGATTTGACGATCGGGTCGCCCTGCGATTGCTTCAGCTCGTCCTTGACCTCCTGCTTCGTCATCCTGAGCTCCGTGTACCAGTGATGGCGCGTCCAGAAGAGATCGACGATGGCGAGCGTCGCGGTGGCGAAGAGAACGACGATGATGATCTGCTTGAGGTCGGAGATCATCGTCGTGAAGATCGTCACCGGATCGGAGAACATCATGTCGAGCGTGGCGAAATAATCGTTCCAGAGCACGAGGACGACGACGATCGAAACGACGATGATCTTGAACAGCGACTTGCCGAATTCCACCAGCCCCTGAACGCCGTAGATCCGTTTGAAACCGGCCACGGGCGATACCCGGTTCCATTTCGGCTGGATGCGGTCGAGGACCGGCCGCGGCAGGTTCTGGAAGATCGACGACCCGACGCCGAAGACGATAAGTAGGATGAAAACCGGCAGAACCAGCGCGGCGCATTTCAGAACGACATGCGAAATCAGGGCGACGGCGTCGGTTGCGGTGTCGAGGCGCCAGGCTTCCGGCTGCTCGAAAATGTCCTTCAGCGCCTCGGCCATGTTTGCCGCGCCGTCCGAAAGGAAAAAGACGACGAAAATGTAGATCGCCAGCGTCGAGGCGAAAGCGGTCACCTCACGCGAGAAAGGGACGTTGCCTTTCTCGGTCGCGTCGGAGATCTTCTTTTCCGACGGCGCTTCTGTTTTACTGTCCTTGTCCTGCTCTTCCGCCATGAAACAGCAAGCTCCTCAGCAGGCGACAATGTGAACGACGCTTCCGGTTACCCCTCGACCCGAATTCGCGAGGGAATCGTGGCAGCAGACGCAAGCGCTCGCTTTGTGGTGAACCCGGACAGGCCCCTGCGCAAGTGCGGGTGTGCGGCAGCCCGCGCGGGTCAACAGAAATCGGAAACGAAACGCGATATATCGGCAGGCCGGAGGCGTCAGGCGGCCTCCGCTTCCTTTTCCTTGAGCTCGAGCTGCCCGCTTGCGGAGAGGCGAATCGCCTCCTGCGTGATCGAGCGCCTCGCGATCGCGATATCGCGGGGATTGATGCCGGCATCGCCGGCGGCGAGGTCCGATTCGATCATGCGCCGCTGGCGGGCGCCGATGGAGGCGAGAATAGACTCGCGCAACTCCGCAGCAGAACCTCTGAGCGCCATGGTGATGACGTCGGTGGAGACGTCGTTGAAGAGCTGCACGCGGCTGCGCTGCGGCATGAAAAGGATGTCGTCGAAGAGGAATATCTTCGGCCGGACCTTCTTGACCGAATCGGTGCTGATCGTTTCGAGCGAGGCGAGCAGCGTGTCCACCTGCGGCTTATCGAGCTCGTTCATCACTTCGGCGATCTTAGCCGGGCCGGGCGAGTTGCGCTCGGCCTCCATCTCTTCGATGATTTCGATCACCCGCGCCTCGATGATTGCCGCCGCCTTCGGGTTGACGTTCTTGATGTTGACGGCACGGTTGAGAATCTCGGGCCGCTGTTTGTCGGACAACTGCAGCAGCACCTTGGCGCCGAAGCTCGACGGCATCATCGACAGAACATAGGCGATCGTCTGCGGATGTTCCCGGGCGAGCAATTGCGCGATGATCGCAGGATCGCAATCCATCAGCCGGTCCCAGATGCTCGCCTCGTAGGACTGGAAGGTGGCGCGGCGGCCGAGGAGGCCGTCCACCTCGTCGGGCGTCAGGCCCTCTTCCAGAATGCTCTCAATGGCCTTGGCATTGTCCATGAGGCCTGCACCTTCGGTGAAGAGATCCTCGAACTCGTTGACGAGCGCTTCCAGTTCGTGCGGCGGCACGGCTCTGAGCGACTGTGCCGCGGCGATGATGGCCTGCAGCTCGCTCTGGGTGAAGAATTTCAACAGATTCCCGGCAATCGACTTGCCCATTGCGAGCAGCACCGCCGCCGCCTTTTCCGTCTGGCTCAGCGGTTGTGCGAGCGCCTGAGCCTGTGCCTCGAAACTTCCGAAATCCGTCATGGATTCATCCCCGCCCGGTCATCGGGCTCCAAGTGAGTTGAAACGGGATGCGGGCGGAAAACCGCTTACACCTTTCCTCATCCCGCTCTATTTCCTGCTGCCTTTGATCTCCAGGAGCTTGACGCCGAAGCGGGTCACATCGCCCTCGAGAACGGTGATTTCTCCGCGACCGATCACCCGGCCGTTGACCATGATCTCGACCGGTTCGCCGATCTTGCGGTCGAGCGCGATCGTTGCGCCCTCGGTGAGCGCCATGAGGCCGGAGACCTGCATGCGGCTTGTCCCGAGTACGATCTGGACATCGATCGGGATGTCCATGATCAGGTCCATATTGGCGGTCATTCCGCTGCCGGGCGCTGTTTCGCCGGCGGCCGGTGCCGAATCGAAATCCCCGCCGGCAACCCCGGAGTCTGCGCTGAAGGCGGATTCCGTGAAGTCGGCGCCGAAATCCCCGCCGAATCCAGCGCTGTCGGCGGAACCGAAGTCGCTGCCGAAATCCATGGGCTGTTCGAGCGGCCCGGCGGCGGCGAAATCGGCGCCGAAGTCAGCCTCGCCGTCCTTCTTGAGAACGCCGCGCAGGTCGTCGATCGCCTGGTCGAGCTCGGCGTCTGCCGCGAATGCGGCCGGTTCTGCGATGGGTGCTGCTTTCTTGGGTGCCATGTGCCGAATATTCCAGTTGAAGCTTGCCTCAGGCATTCTGCCAGGCGAGGGAGGATTAACTCATGATGTGGCGAAGGATGTCCTGCTCGGAGCCGTGGGTATCCTTGACCCGGACCGTATATCGCGAACCCGAACGGCCGAACTCGCAGACATAGAGGTCGCGCCCGTTGGCGCTCACCTCCACGCGGACATCCTGCCCGTCGTGAAAAGGGATGACATCCCCGGCCTGCAGGCGGCTGAGAGTGTCGAGCGTCAGGCTTTCCAACCGGATGCGCGCCTCGAGCGCGACGGCCGATCGGCGGACCTGCTCCTCCAGCTGTTCCGTCCATTCGGTTTTCGCGTTCCGGTCCTCGCCGGCACCTTTGCGAGAGATGATGCGGGTCTTGAGGAGCGTGCTTTGCGGGACGATGACCGAGAAAGTGGAGAGCACCGGCCCGAGGCCTATGGTCATGTCGATCGAGGCTGCGAAGACGTCTTCAAGCACTGGGTCGGGCTTTGCCCGTTCCGCGCTGTTGTAAGGACGGCCGACAACGGGCTCGAACCCGCCGGGCGCGTTCACTGCAGTGCGCAGGACCTCGGCGATGCCATGAAACACCGGCAAGGCGACATCGATCTCGATCTTCGACAGAGAGCGTGGGGCCGGCTCCTCGATGCTCGTCGGTTCGGCCCCGAGCAGAGCCTCGACAAGTGCGATCAGAACCGGACTGTCGCAGCCGACCTGGAAGTCCGCGCACCAGTTTCGCAGGGAGAGATCGCCGAGCAGGACCCCGTCTCCGAGAGCAGCGATGAGCTCGTTGCGGAGCCCCGTCCGGAAGCCCGCATAGGCGATCGTGACGTCGCATCCGGTCTCCGATTGCAGGACACCGGGCAGGAGTTCGTCGAAGACCTGGGCAAGCTCGAGTGCGGTTCGGCCGATGGCCTTGTCGTCGCCGAGCGCGCCGGTCATGCGCGCGATCAGCCTTCTGTCGAATGCATGGACGTTCGATGCGGTACTCGTGCTCATGTCAGGCCGCCTTGCTTTCGCTGCCGCCGCCGGGATTCATCATTTCCTGTTCGACCGCATCGATGGACGGCCGTTCATAGGCGGAGATGGTCTTGCGGCCGTATTCGAGTGCGACCTGCGGAACCGAACCGTTCATGTAGGCAAGCAGCGTCTGCTTGACGATGACATAGAGTCGGTTCTGCTTTTCCCGTACGGACTTGATGTTTGCGACGAGGGGACCGACGATCGAATAGGAAAGAAACACGCCGAGCAGCGTTCCTACGAGTGCGGCGGCGATCTTGGCGCCCAGCACTTCCGGTGCTTCGCTGATCGCGCCCATCGCCTTGATGACGCCGAGAACCGCCGCGACGATGCCGATCGCCGGCAGCGCATCGCCCATGCTCGTCAGCGCGTGGTAGCACTTCATCTTGTCGTGGGTGATCGTCTGGATTTCCTCGTCCATCAGCGCCTCGATCTCATGCGAGCGGGCGTTGCCGATGATGATCAGCCGCACATAGTCGCAGATGAAGGCGGTCAGCTCCTTGTTCTGCAGGACGGTGGGTGCGGACTGGAAGATCGAGGATTCTTCCGGATTGTCGATGTGGCTCTCGATCTCGTTGCGAGACTTCGTCCGCAGGTCGCGCATCAGGCTGTAGAGGACGCCGAGCGTGTCGAGGTATTGACGTTCCTTCGGCACCTTGTGCCTGAAGGCCTCGCCGAGCGCCTTGCCGGTGTCTTTGACCACCTTCATCGAGTTGGCCATGATGAAGCCGCCGATGCCGGCCCCGCCGATGATCATCAGCTCGAAGGGCTGATTGAGGACTTCCAGGTGGCCGCCCATCGCCATGTAACCGCCGAGGATACAGCCGAAAGTCACAAGAAGCCCGATGATGATGTTCATTGCCGATACCTGTCGCGATCGTGATTTTCCTCCGATGAAATAGGGTGCGATCCTTGCGTGAGGCTGGCCGCGGAGACCCGGCGTCCGGGACAGGTTCGCGCAAGCCAACGCCGTCAGGGTTGTTGGCCAAGGTCGGATCGCATCGCGTTCCGAACCCCGACAGTCGGTGCGGGCTGAAGACCGCACATATTTCCTCACGCTTCATTGCGACAGGGCGAGCCGATCGTGACGACGACCTATACGAGCTACAGGCTGATCACTGCGGATCTGACGAAATCGCTGGAACGCGTTTCGGCGCAGCCGGACGTCGCCCGCGAGACGGAGTACTATCTGTCGAAGATCGGCAGCATCAAAACGCTCGACGATTTCTTCGCCGACAACCGGCTCTACAACTACGCCATGAAGGCGCACGGCCTCGAGGACATGGCCTATGCCAAGGCCTTCATGCGCAAGGTGCTCGCCGAAGGCATCGACAGTGACGACGCCTTTGCCAACAAGCTGGCCGACGGGCGCTACAAGGCGCTGGTGGAGTCGTTGAATTTCGCCCGGCACGGCGAAGCCGCTACTGCCTTCGAGAGAGCGCAGAAGGGCGTGGCCGAAAAATACACGCGGCAGACGCTGGAGCAGAAAGCCGGCGAGGAAAACACCGGCGTGCGGCTGGCGCTCTATTTCCAGCGCATGGCGCCGACGATTGCCAATGGCTTCGAAATCATCGCCGACGAGGCCCTCTCGAGTGTGGTCCGTACCGTCCTGCAGCTGCCGGCCGAATTCGCGGCCGCCGATGTGGATCGTCAGGCGGAGGCCTACGAGGCGGCGATCGATTTCAAGGATTTCCAGGACCCTCAGAAAACAGCCGAGTTTCTGGACCGCTTCACCGCCCTTTGGGAAATCGACAATCCTTCCGGCGGCTATGACCCGCTTGCGGTTTTCGGCGCGTCGAGCGGCTACGGAATTTCTCCCGACCTGCTTCTGACCATCAACAATCTCAAACTCGGGGGACGCTGATTTGCAGACCGGTCTCTATGTCGCGCTTTCGTCGCAGATGGCGCTTGAAAAGCGCCTGAACACGCTGGCCGACAATGTCGCAAACTCCAACACGGTCGGCTTCCGCGCCACGGAAGTGAAGTTCAACCAGGTGCTTGGCGACACCAGGCCGACCAAGGTTTCCTATGTGTCGGAAGGCGAGGAATTCCTGAGCAGCAAAACGGGCGCGCTCGCGCGCACCGGCTCCGCGCTCGATTTCGCCATCAAGGGCGACGCCTGGTTCTCGATCGAGACGCCCGGCGGCCCGGCGCTGACGCGCGACGGCCGGTTCACGCTGACGGAGACCGGCGAGCTCGTGACCATCAAGGGATATCCGGTGCTCGATGCCGGCGGCGCGCCGATCCAGCTGAACGGCGGTGCCGGTGAAATTACCGTCGGTGCCGATGGAGCCATTCACCAGAACGGCGTGCAGATCGCCCTGCTCGGGCTTTACGAGACGGATTTCAGCAAGGGCTTCATGCGTTACGACAACAGTTCCGTTATGCCGGCTGTCCAGCCGGAGCCGGTCGTTGATCGGTTCGATGTCGGCGTGATGCAAGGCTTCCTGGAGGAGTCGAACGTGAACGCGGTACAGGAAATGTCGCAGCTGATCATGATTACCCGCGCCTTCGACAACGTCACCGCGCTCATGCGCGACAGTGAGGGATCGCTCGACAAAGCCATCGAGACGCTCGGCGGCAGCCGTTGATGATTCTGTCGACGGAATTTAGGGCGGGACGGAACGGAAAGCCGGATGGCACGCGAAGCTGCTGAAAAAACTGCAACATCGACGTCGCTCGCGGCGCTCGCCGGTTTGGTCGAGCGCTATGCAAATCCCGACTTTGCCATTGCACCGGGGGGTCATGTCCAGACGATTTCGCCGGGGCACTACACGGTCAGCGGCCTGTCGCGGCATGTCCGGCTCGGGGACTTCGTCGCGCACAAGAGCACGACCGGCACCCATCTCGGCGAAGTCGTCCGCGTGGAGCCCGAGCGGGTGGTCGTCTGCCCGATCGAACCGGGGGACCCGATCGGCATCCATGACGTCGTCATCCGCAAGGGCGCTTTCCGCATAGCGCCGACAGACAACTGGTGCGGCCGCACCATCAATGCGCTGGCCGAGCCGATCGACAGTCTGGGCCCGCTGCTGCAGGGCGACATCCGCCGCTCGATCGCGAACACCGCGCCGCCATCCATGACGCGAAAGCGGGTGGAGCAGGGCTTCAAGACGGGCGTGCGGGCGATAGACATCTTCTCCCCGCTCTGCCTCGGGCAGCGCCTCGGCATCTTCGCGGGTTCCGGCGTCGGCAAATCGACGCTGCTTTCCATGCTGGCCCGCGCCGACGCCTTCGACAAGGTGGTGATCGCGCTGGTCGGCGAGCGCGGCCGCGAAGTGCGCGAGTTCATCGAGGACACGCTGGGCGACAATCTTTCGAAATCGGTCGCCGTCGTCGCCACCAGCGACGAGAGCCCGATGCTGAGAAAAATGGCTCCGCTGACCGCGGTCACGATTGCCGAACATTATCGCGACAAGGGCGACAACGTGCTGCTCATCGTCGACAGCGTCACCCGTTTCGCTCATGCGATCCGCGAGGTGGCGACGGCAGCGGGGGAGCCACCGATCGCCCGCGGCTATCCGGCTTCGGTCTTCACCGAATTGCCGCGGCTGCTCGAGCGCGCCGGGCCCGGCGCCGAGGGAACGGGCACGATCACGGCGATCATTTCGATCCTGGTCGACGGCGACAATCACAACGACCCGGTCGCCGACTCGGCGCGCGGCATTCTCGACGGGCACATCGTCCTCGACCGAAGCCTTGCCGAAGAGGGGCGCTACCCGCCGGTCAATCCGCTCGCCTCCATCTCGCGCCTTGCCAGAAAGGCCTGGACGCCGGACCAGGAGAAGCTGGTCGCCCGGCTGAAATCCTTGATCCACCGCTTCGAGGAAACCCGGGACCTCCGGCTCATCGGCGGCTATCGGCCGGGCGGCGACGCCGATCTCGACATGGCGATCAAGCAGGTGCCGGTCATCTACGACGTACTGAAGCAGATGCCCGGCGAACGGCCCGCCTTCGACGCCTTCACGGACCTCGCCAACGCGCTGAAGGCAGCCGCGATGGGCAATCAGCCGGGCGCCGCCGGCCTGCGCGGAAGGGGATGAATTTGACGGACTTCGATGCAGACGAGATCGTGCGCCAACGCCGCCGCGAAACCGGGATGCCGCTGATCGACAGGATACTCGGTGCGATCGGCCTGGCCATGGCTGCCTGCGCGACGTTGCTGCCCTGGTACGTCTATCTGCATCCGGAGAAATTCTCGATGCCTTCGCTCTGGCAGGGAACGACGCGCGATCTGCCGGAGCGCCCGGAACGGCAGATCCTCTCGGTGTCGCCGCTGGCGATGACGGACATGGACGAGGAGACCGCCGCCGCGGTCGATCGCCTGACGACCGCGACGGTGCCGGGACTCCACCAGGATCCCGCCGAAGGCACGGACATGGGGGCTCCCGATCAGCCGTTCCCCGCAAAAGAGAGCTTCAAACTCATGCACGTCGCCAATGGCCGCGCGCTCATCGAGGATGCCAGCGGCATGTATATCGTCCGTATCGGTTCGGTATTGCCGGACAACAGCCGGCTTGCGACCTTCGAGGAGCGCGACGGCCGCTGGGTGATGATCACGTCCAAGGGCGAGATTTTCGCGGCGAAGTAGCGCCTTTGCCGAGGCGTGGCGAAGGACGTCCAGACCTTCCCCAACCCCTCCGGAGGGGCTTTTCGGGCGGCGAGGGTGCGGCAGAAGTAGCTCCGCCCCTCGTGGGGAGGGGTTGGGGAGGGGGCTTATGAGACGCCCGAAACGGTTCCTTCCGCATCTTCGACAAGTCCCACGCAAGATTACCGGCCTAGGTTCCCCATCATCAGCAGGAGCTCTTGATGGAACCGATTCAGCTTTTCGAACTCGCGTCGCGGCAGGCCCAGTGGCTCACCGTCCGCCAGAACGTGGTGGCGGGCAACATCGCCAATGCCAATACGCCGCACTACAGGGCAAAAGACGTCCAGCCCTTCGAAAGCGTGCTCCAGAACACCGGCATCCAAATGGCCGCGACGCATCGCGCCCATTTCACCGAGAGCCCGGAAGCCGCCCATGTGACCGAAGTCAGCGCTCTCGACGATGTCGCGGTGCAGCAGTCCGGCAATACGGTCGCGCTCGAAGAGGAATTGATGAAGACCGGCGCGATCAAGCGCGACTACGAGCTCAATGCCGGGCTGGTGAAATCCTTTCACCGGATGATTCTCATGACGGTACGGAAGTAAGCGACCATGGATCCATTGACCTCCGCCCTTAAGGTTTCCGCCTCCGGTCTGCAGGCGGAATCGACGCGCTTGCGCATCGTCTCGGAAAACATTGCCAATGCCCGCTCCACCGGCGACGCCCCCGGCGCCGATCCTTTCCGCCGCAAGACGATCAGCTTCGCCGCGGAGGTCGACCGTGCAAGCGGCGCGTCCCTCGTCGAGGTCGAACGCCTCGGCACGGACGATTCGGATTTCAACATCGAGTTCGACCCGGGCAATCCGGCCGCCGACGAAAAGGGCATGGTGAAATTGCCGAACGTCAACATCCTGATCGAGATGGCCGACATGCGCGAGGCCAACCGCGCTTACGAGGCCAATCTGCAGACCATCAAGCAGTCTCGCGATCTCATCTCCCAGACAATCGACCTGTTGAGGGCTTCGCAATAATGATCGACGCAATTCAGTCCTTAGGGGCGTTTTCGACCATCAGGGAGACCGAAGGCGCCGGCCCGACCTCTTCCGCCTCGCTCGTTATGCCGGGTGCCGGCGCGGCCGCGCCTCAGGCGGGGAGCTTCGCCGAAGTCCTCGGCAACATGACCACGGACGCCATCCGCTCGATGAAGTCTGCCGAGGGGGTCTCGCTTCAGGCGATCCGCGGAGAAGCGAATACCCGCGAAGTCGTCGATGCCGTCATGAGCGCCGAGCAGTCTCTCCAGACCGCAATCGCCATCCGCGACAAGGTGGTCACCGCCTATCTCGAAATCGCGCGCATGCAGATCTGAGGAAAAGACACATGAAGGCCCTTTCCATCGCCGCCACGGGCATGAACGCCCAGCAATTGAATCTCGAAGTCATCGCGAACAACATCGCGAACATCAACACGACCGGCTACAAGCGGGCGCGCGCAGAATTTTCGGACCTGCTCTACCAGACCGAGCGGGCGCAGGGCGTCCCCAACCGCTCGAACCAGGCGATCGTGCCGGAAGGCGCGATCATCGGCCTGGGCGTCCAGACCTCCGCCGTGCGCAACCTTCATATCCAGGGCAGCCTCGTCAATACCGGCAACGACTACGACCTCGCGCTCGTCGGCCGCGGCTGGTTTCAGATCGAGACGCCGGATGGCGAGACGGTCTACACCCGCTCGGGGGCTTTCAACACCAATGCTACGGGCCAGCTCGTCACCATCGACGGCTATACCGTGGTTCCGGGCGTCACCGTGCCGCAGGACGCGACCGAGATCGTCTTCACCTCGTCGGGCCAGGTGATGGTGCGGATCGGCAACGACACGGAACTGCAGGAAGTCGGACAGCTGACGATCGCGAACTTCGTCAACGAGGCGGGCCTCGAGCCGATGGGCGAGAACCTGTTCCGGCAGACGCCGGCGTCCGGGGATCCGATCGTCGGCACGCCGGCCGATCCGGGCTTTGCACAGATCAAGCAGAACTACCTGGAATCTTCGAACGTCGACCCGGTCAAGGAAATTACCGACCTCATCTCGGCCCAGCGTGCCTATGAGATGAATTCGAAGATCATCCAGGCCGCGGACGAAATGGCCGCCACGGTGAGCAAGAACCTGAGGTAACAGGAAGAGGAGGCAAACATGATGTTTCGCCGATCCCCCGGAGGAAAAGCAATTTCAGGCGGCCTCGCGCAGCCGGCGCGTGCCGTTCTGTTTGCCGCAATGGCGGGTTGCCTGCTGTCGCCGGCCGCAGCTCTTGCCGAGCCGCCGACGGCCGTCATTCCGAAGCAGACGATCTATCCCGGCGAAAAGCTCGATGCGAGCATGCTGGAGGTGGTCGACGTGACCAACCCGGACCTGCGCGACGGCTATGTGCGCTCGATCGACGAGGTCGACGGCATGGTGACCAAGCGGACCCTTCTTCCCGGGCGGGTCATCCTGGCCTCGGCGTTGCGCGAGCAATATGCGGTCGAGCGCGGCTCCACCGTTCGTCTCGTCTTCAACAATGGCGGTCTGACAATAACGGCCGCCGGCTCGCCGCTGCAGGATGCCGCGGTCGGCGATCTGATCCGCGTGCGCAACGTCGATACGGGCGTGATCGTCTCCGGGACGGTGATGGCGGACAGCACGATCCATGTGGTGGCGAAATGAACATCAATGCATGCAAGTGGCTGCTGACGCTCGCGGTGGTCTTCGCCACGAGCTTGACCTCTGCCTATGCGGCCTCGCGGATCAAGGACGTCGCGTCCCTGCAGTCGGGCAGGGACAACCAGCTCATTGGTTACGGCCTGGTGGTGGGCCTGCAGGGTACCGGTGACAGCCTGCGCTCGTCTCCGTTCACGGATCAGTCGATCCGCGCCATGCTGCAAAACCTCGGCATTTCCACGCAGGGCGGCGAGTCGCGCACGCGCAACGTCGCCGCGGTGCTCGTCACCGCCACGCTCCCGCCCTTCGCGAGCCCCGGCAGCCGGCTCGACGTGACCGTCGGTTCGCTGGGCGATGCGACGTCGCTGCGCGGCGGGACGCTGGTCATGACCTCGCTTTCGGGCGCCGACGGCCAGATCTACGCCGTGGCGCAGGGCTCGGTGGTCGTCAGCGGTTTCAACGCGCAAGGTGAAGCCGCCCAATTGAGCCAGGGCGTGACCACGGCGGGACGTGTCCCGAACGGCGCCATCATCGAGCGGGAACTGCCGTCGAAATTCAAGGACGGCTTCAACCTGGTGCTGCAACTGCGCAACCCGGACTTTTCCACCGCCGTCGGCATGGCTGCGGCGATCAACAAATATGCCGCGGCCCAATTTGGCGGTCGCATCGCCGAGGCCTTGGACTCGCAGTCCGTCCTGGTCCAGAAGCCGAAGATGGCGGATCTCGCGCGCCTGATGGCCGACGTGGAAAACCTGGTGATCGAGACCGACGCGCCGGCCCGGGTGGTCATCAACGAGCGCACCGGCACGATCGTCATCGGCCAGGACGTCCGCGTCGCCGAAGTGGCCGTCAGCTACGGTACGCTGACGGTGCAGGTCAGCGAGACGCCGACGATCGTCCAGCCGGAGCCGTTCTCGCGCGGTCAGACGGCCTACGAGCCCAACACCACGATCGAAGCGCAGGCCGACGGCGGCACGGTCGCCATCCTCAACGGCTCCAGCCTGCGTTCGCTGGTCGCGGGCCTGAACAGCATCGGCGTCAAGCCGGACGGGATCATCGCGATCCTCCAGAGCATCAAATCGGCGGGAGCCCTACAGGCGGAGCTTGTTCTGCAATGACCGGAAACTTCGATCGTCTTTTCGGCCAGGCACGCCGCGTTCTCCTGGGCTCGGTCGCCGCCGCGCTCATGCTTTCGATGCCCGGTGCTTTCGCGCAGGACGTCACGTCGCCGCCGGCCGACAGCGCGACCGCGAGCGAAATCGAAAAGTTCTGCACCAATATCGCCGACGCCGCGCGCGACCAGCGCTACGTTTTGCAGCGCCAGGACCTGGAGAAGCTGAAAGCGAGTGTCGACGAACGGATTGCGACGCTGGAAGCGCGCCGGGCGGAATACGAGGACTGGCTTAAGCGCCGCAACGATTTCCTCAAACAGGCGGAGCTCGGCCTCGTCGACATCTACAAGACGATGAAGCCGGATGCCGCCGCCGGCAAGCTCGAAATGGTGCGTCCCGAGATCGCGGCGGCGATCGTCATGCGGCTGCCGCCACGCCAGTCGTCGCTGATCCTGAGCGAGATGAGCGACGAAAGGGCAGCGGTGCTGACCAACATCATTTCGAGCGCGAGCGACCCCAATACCTCCAAGGAGCCATCATGAGAACGCGCATCACGGCCGTACTGGCCGCAGGGCTCCTGGCGGGTTGCCAGAATCAGGCCTTCAACGAGATCGGGCGGGCGCCGGCCATGAGCCCGATCGGCAGCGGCCTGCAATATACGCAGACGCCGCAGCTTGCCATGTATCCGAAGCAGCCGCGCCACGTCACCAACGGCTACTCCCTGTGGAACGACCAGCAGGCGGCCCTCTTCAAGGATGCGCGCGCGATCAATATCGGCGACATTCTGACGGTAGACATCCGTATCGACGACAAGGCCTCCTTCGAAAACGAGACGGACCGCAGCCGCAAGAATTCGAGCGGCTTCAATCTCGGCGCCAGCGGGCAGTCCCAGACGAGCGACTTCGCCTGGTCGGGCGATCTCGAATACGGCTCCAACACCAAGACCGAAGGCGACGGCAAGACCGAGCGTTCGGAGAAGCTCCGGTTGCTGGTCGCCGCGGTCGTGACCGGCGTCCTCGAAAACGGCAACCTGCTGATCAGCGGCTCCCAGGAAGTGCGCGTCAACCACGAGCTGCGCATCCTCAATGTCGCGGGCATCGTCCGACCGCGCGACGTGGACGCCGACAACGTCATTTCCTACGACCGCATCGCCGAGGCCCGCATCTCCTATGGCGGCCGCGGCCGCCTGACGGAGGTCCAGCAGCCGCCGTGGGGTCAGCAGCTCGTCGATCTCGTCTCGCCCCTCTGATCGGCCGGAACGCACAATGGAAGAAATCGAGAGCAAAGAAACGAAGGTCCCCTCGCGGCTGACGACCATCGCGGCCGTGGTGGTGCTGACGCTCGTCGCCGGCGGCGGCGGCTGGCTTGCAGGCATGCTGCTCGCGCCGCCGCCGGCCGAGAAGACGGAAATCCCGGCCGAGCTTCCCGCCAACGCGACCGGCGAGGAGGACATACCGAAAATCGCCGCGGCGGCACACGGCATCGTGCAGCTCGATCCCATTACGACGAACCTTGCCTATCCGGCCGAAAACTGGGTTCGCCTCGAGGTCGCGCTCCAGTTCGATGGCGCTCCCGACGTTGCGCTGGCGGAGACGATACACCAGGATATTGCGGCCTACCTGAAGACCGTGTCGCTGCAGCAGATCCAGGGGCCGCGCGGCTTTCAATATCTCCGGGATGACATCCAGGAGCGGGTTGACCTGCGCTCCGAGGGCCGCGTAACGAATGTGATGTTCCGCACCTTCGTCATCCAATGATTCGCTGATGCTCCGGTTTGCCACCTTCATAATCGCCATGATGGCGATGTCGGGAATTGCCGGGGCTCAGAGCTTCCCCGCCGATATCCTGAACACGCCGGTCGACGGCTCCGTCGCCTCGTGGATCATCCGCACCTTCGGCCTCCTGACCGTCCTTTCGGTGGCCCCGGGTATCCTGATCATGGTGACGAGCTTCCCGCGCTTCGTCATCGCCTTCGCGATCCTGCGTTCGGGGATGGGGCTCGCCACGACGCCCTCCAACATGATCATGGTGTCGCTCGCGCTGTTCATGACCTTCTATGTCATGGCGCCCACCTTCGACCGCGCCTGGAGCGACGGCATCGATCCGCTCCTGAAGAACGAGATCTCCGAGACGGAGGCGATGCAGCGGATGTCCGAGCCCTTCCGCGAATTCATGCTGGCCAACACCCGCGACAAGGACCTGCAGCTCTTCATCGACATCGCCCGGGAGAAGGGCCAGACCGTCGTCGTCGACGAGAAGGTGGACCTGCGCGCCGTCGTGCCGGCCTTCATGATCTCGGAGATCCGCCGCGGTTTCGAGATCGGCTTCCTGATCATGCTGCCCTTCCTCGTGATCGACCTGATCGTCGCGACCATCACCATGGCGATGGGCATGATGATGCTTCCCCCGACGGCGATTTCGCTGCCCTTCAAGATCCTGTTCTTCGTGCTGATCGACGGCTGGAACCTGCTCGTCGGCAGCCTGGTGCGCTCGTTTATCTGATGTGGCGCAGGCGGCGCGCGCGCGGGCAGCGTGCCTCTACAAGACTCCGTTAAGCATAGGATTTTACAGGCGATTAACCACGCTTTCGCCGAGGCCGGATGAGTCTTCTCCGGTTAAACAGTTGGCAATGAATGGCTGCGAATTTCGTCCTCACACGACGGGTTTGGTATCCATCACGAGTTGAGCGGAGCCGAGTGGCATGATGCCGGACCGTCGGGACCGGTAGCGTTTTTAAGTCCGGTATGTCCCCCCAATCAGTATTTCGTAGGGACAACGAATATGACCAGCATTCTCACCAACAACTCCGCAATGGCCGCGCTTTCGACGCTGCGCTCGATCTCTTCCAGCATGGAAGACACGCAGAGCCGCATCTCCTCGGGCCTCCGCGTCGGCTCGGCCTCCGACAACGCCGCCTACTGGTCGATCGCGACTACCATGCGCTCCGACAACCAGGCTCTCTCCGCAGTTCAAGACGCGCTCGGCCTCGGCGCCGCCAAGGTCGATACCGCCTATTCCGGCATGGAAGCGGCGATCGAAGTCGTCAAGGAAATCAAGGCTAAGCTCGTCGCCGCTAGCGAAGATGGCGTCGATAAGAACAAGATCCAGGAAGAAATCAGCCAGCTTCAGGAACAGTTGACCAGCATTGCCGAAGCTGCATCCTTCTCGGGCGAAAACTGGCTGCAGGCCGACCTCAGCGGTGGCAACATCACCAAGAGCGTTGTCGGTTCGTTCGTTCGCGACGCCTCGGGCAACGTCTCGGTAAAGAAAGTCAACTACGACCTTAGCGCCTCTTCGGTCCTGTTCGATACGGCCGGCGACACCGGCATTCTCGACGCCACGACGACCATCGAAGGCAATGGCGTCTCGGTTGATGTCAACATTGGCGGCACGGTCAATTCCTACAACGTCGTCAAATACACGACCGAACAGGTCATCGCCGATGGGGCGACGTTCGACAGCGGAGGTAAGGTCGCTGTCGGTGGCACGGCCGGATTTGCAGGCTATGTGAAGGTCGCTGACGACACTTGGGTTGCCGCGATCGATCAGTCCGCTGCAACCGATCACGAAATCTTCGCCACCGATACCGACAATGGCGATGTCTGGGCAATCGACGAGACCAACCTGGCGAGCGCCGCGGCCATGACCGCATCGGTCTCCACCTTTGAGATCGATGAAACCACGACGGCCACTCAGATTTCCGGGTTGATCTCGATGGTCGACGCAGCGCTTGAGACGATGACCAGCGCCGCTTCCTCGCTCGGTTCAATCTCTTCGCGCATCGATCTGCAGAGCGAATTCGTCTCCAAGCTGACCGACTCCATCGACTCGGGCGTCGGTCGCCTCGTCGATGCCGACATGAACGAGGAATCGACCCGCCTGAAGGCACTGCAGACGCAGCAGCAGCTCGCCATCCAAGCACTTTCGATTGCCAACTCTGACTCCCAGAGCGTGCTGTCGCTGTTCCGCTAAGCGTCGCGACACGCGGGAGGCTGACCCGCGCAGATCGATCTATGAGAACCGTGCCCGGCAACTGGCACGGTTCTTCGTTTTCATGAAGGACAATGCGCTTCAGTATTCGTTAACCATATTGCGCTTAGATAGCTCCATCGAAACGGCAGGTTGATCTTTTATATCAATTGGTTAACAAGCATGACGCTGACAGCCGTTCCCGGTGCGACCGGAATGTCCCTTTCTTAATCAGCCATCAAGGGGCACTATCTCATGACTAGTATTTTGACCAACATCGCGGCCATGGCCGCGCTGCAGACTCTGCGTACCATCGGTTCGAACATGGAAGAGACGCAGGCGCATGTCTCTTCCGGCCTGCGCGTAGGCGGAGCCGCCGATAACGCCGCCTACTGGTCGATCGCGACCACCATGCGGTCCGACAACATGGCGCTTTCGGCAGTCCAGGACGCCCTCGGCCTCGGTGCCGCCAAGGTCGATACCGCCTATTCCGGCATGGAATCGGCGATCGAAGTCGTCAAGGAAATCAAGGCTAAGCTCGTCGCCGCTAGCGAAGATGGCGTCGATAAGAACAAGATCCAGGAAGAAATCAGCCAGCTTCAGGAACAGTTGACCAGCATTGCCGAAGCTGCATCCTTCTCGGGCGAAAACTGGCTGCAGGCCGACCTCAGCGGTGGCAACATCACCAAGAGCGTTGTCGGTTCGTTCGTTCGCGACGCCTCGGGCAACGTCTCGGTAAAGAAAGTCAACTACGACCTTAGCGCCTCTTCGGTCCTGTTCGATACGGCCGGCGACACCGGCATTCTCGACGCCACGACGACCATCGAAGGCAATGGCGTCTCGGTTGATGTCAACATTGGCGGCACGGTCAATTCCTACAACGTCGTCAAATACACGACCGAACAGGTCATCGCCGATGGGGCGACGTTCGACAGCGGAGGTAAGGTCGCTGTCGGTGGCACGGCCGGATTTGCAGGCTATGTGAAGGTCGCTGACGACACTTGGGTTGCCGCGATCGATCAGTCCGCTGCAACCGATCACGAAATCTTCGCCACCGATACCGACAATGGCGATGTCTGGGCAATCGACGAGACCAACCTGGCGAGCGCCGCGGCCATGACCGCATCGGTCTCCACCTTTGAGATCGATGAAACCACGACGGCCACTCAGATTTCCGGGTTGATCTCGATGGTCGACGCAGCGCTCGAGACGATGACCAGCGCTGCCGCCGACCTCGGTTCGATCGGGATGCGCATCGATCTGCAGAGCGAATTCGTCTCCAAGCTGACCGACTCCATCGACTCGGGCGTCGGTCGCCTCGTCGATGCCGACATGAACGAGGAATCGACCCGCCTGAAGGCGCTGCAGACGCAGCAGCAGCTCGCCATCCAGTCGCTGTCCATCGCCAACTCCGCATCGGAAAGCATCCTGACGCTCTTCCGTTAGTCGGACTAGGCAGTTTCACCTTATCAAATCAGGAACCGCGCTTCGGCAGAGGCGCGGTTCTTCGTATTTCAGCTCGGCCGAAGCGTTGCTCCGCGCAGCCGTAACCACTCCTTTACGCCCCTTAATAATCCCTTACCGTCGTTAACCATTCGTTAACCATTGATCGTTAACGATCCATTAAGAACGGCGGTCTGTCACTCAGGGCAAATGATGTGGCAGCGCGCATGACGCCCCACTGTCCGTTGCCGGCCCTCTGCCGGGATGTTCCCGTTCTCCCCAGCAGGGCAGTTTCCCATGACCAGCATCTTGACCAATCCCGCCGCCATGGCCGCATTGCAGACCTTGCGCGCCATCAACCAGAACCTCGAGACGACGCAAGGCCGTATTTCCTCCGGCTACCGTGTCGAAACCGCGGCCGACAACGCCGCCTACTGGTCGATCGCGACCACGATGCGCTCAGACAATGGTGCTCTTTCGGCGGTTCACGACGCCCTGGGTTTGGGCGCCGCCAAAGTCGATACATTCTATTCGGCGATGGATACCGTCATTGACGTGCTGAGCGAGGTCAAGGCCAAGCTGACCGCTGCGACGGAGGACGGTGTCGACAAGGACAAGATCAATGCCGAACTGAAAGAGCTGAAAAACCAGCTCGCTTCCGCCGCGCAGTCCGCTTCCTTTTCCGGCGAGAACTGGCTCTATAATGACGCGGCTGCGGCCCTCGGCCCAAAGACCATCGTCGCCTCCTTCAACCGCAGCGCCGACGGCAGCGTTACGGTCTCGACTCTCAATTACGACACAGCCAAATCCGTCCTGATCGACGTCACCGATCCTGCGCGCGGCATGCTCACCAAGGCGGTGAATGCGGACGCGCTTCAATCCACTCCGGCCGGCACGGCGCGCAACTACTATCTCATCGATGCAGGTGCAGCTCCCGCGGGCGCGACCGAGATCGAGATCGACAACGCAACGACCGGTGCGCAGCTGGGCGACATGATCAGCGTCGTCGACGAGCTCATCAGCCAGCTGACCGACTCCGCCGCCACGCTCGGCGCCATCACCAGCCGCATCGAGATGCAGGAAAGCTTCGTCGCCAATCTGATGGATGTGATCGACAAGGGCGTCGGGCGTCTCGTCGATGCCGACATGAACGAGGAATCGACACGGCTGAAGGCGCTGCAGACGCAGCAGCAGCTCGGCATCCAGTCGCTGTCGATCGCGAACACCACTTCCGAGAACATTCTCCGCCTGTTCCAGGAGTAGCGACATCGCTTTCCGCCGTGCCGCCGGTCATCGGCATCGGTCGGAGAAAGGTTGGACCGCGCTATTGCCCTGGCGCGGTCCAACACCTTCGCACAAGTTTGACCGGATAGCCTTCCTTCGCAGTCATGTTGGAAATTGCCGGCCGGAAACCACTCCGGCTGCCGCTTGCATCGCGCTTCGCCTTCCGCGAACCGCTGCAGAATCAAGAATGCCGGTCCGTCGCTATTCGGGCGAACGGGCCTAAGGAGACGGTCAAGACGTGTCGGGCTCTATGGATTTCCGGGCCGCAAGCGAGCCTTCGCAGATGCGGCTGGCAATATCGGCCTTCGCCGAGGTGAGCCGGGAGGCGTGCCGATGAGCGCGTCGCTGTCCCGCTATCTCAAGGATTTCAGCCCGCCGAAGATCGAGCTGACGCGGGTAACGCCGAGATATTTTCCGGATCTCGACACCGACCTTTCGCAGAACCGTGCATGGGCGGAGCCGGTCATGCCCGAGATCGATATCGACGCCGAGCGCAGCGAAGCATTTGCGCAGGGACGTGCCGAGGCCAGCGCCGAACTCGCTCTCGAACATCAGAAAGAGATCGCCGATCTCAAGGCGCGCCACGCAGAAGAGATCGACGCCCTGAAGCAGCGCCTCGAGGAACAGGCAGCCGCCAGGATCGCCGCTGGTTTCGGCGAAATGGCGGATCGGCTGGCGCTCGCGCTCGGCGACCAGGCGGCGCGCGTCCTCGCTCCGGTCATGGACGAGGCGCTCGCCAAGCGCGCGGTCGAGAACCTGGCCGGCATGGTCCGGCACGGCCTCACTGCCGGTGAAGGGATCGCGATCACGGTGCGGGGCCCGCTTGCGCTTTTCGAGGCTTTGAAGGCCCTGCTGCCCGAAGCGACCGCGTTCCGTCACGTCGAAAGCGATGATGTCGACCTGACCGTCGAAATGGGCGAGGCGATACTGGTGACGCGAATGGCCGCGTGGTCCGATACTGTTCGCAAGGTTCTGGCATGAACGACGAGAGCAACGGCAAGAACGAAATCATCATCGTCCGGCGTTCGGCAGAGAGCCACGACGGCCATCACGGCGGCGGGTGGAAGATCGCCTATGCCGACTTCATGACCGCGATGATGGCCTTCTTCCTCGTCATGTGGCTGATCAACGCCGCGAACGAGGAGACCAAGGCGGCGATCGCCGCCTATTTCAATCCGGTGCAGTTGACCGATCAGAAGCCGGCGGAAAAGGGCCTCAAGGATCCTGCCAAGGATGCGCAGGGCGAACAGACGCAGCAGCGCTCCAAGGTCGACGGCGAACAGGCCAAGTCGGGCGGTTCGGCCAAAACGGGGGATCAGCTGACGGCGACCTCGGGCGAAGAGACCAAATATTCGGATGCCGATTTCTTCGAGAATCCTTACTCGGTCCTGTCCGAAATCGCCCGCGAAGTGGGCCACGAGGCGAATATCAGCGTCAAGGGCGACGGCGGGGCGGCCCAGTCCGGACCGTCAACCGGCGCCGCCGGGGGCGAAGCCTATCGCGATCCCTTCGACCCGGACTTCTGGACCAAGCAGGTGGAAGTGAAGGACGCCGGCAACACGGCCGAAAGCGACATGGCGTCAGCGGCACACAGCGCCCGCGAAGCCGCTTCCGGGCCGAAAGCGCCGGATAGCGCGGAGGGTGCAAAGGCCGCGGATGCACCCGAGAACCAAGCGCCGGCTGAAAACCCGCAGAAGGAAGCCGAAGCCCTGAAGGCTGAAATCGAAAAGGAACTCGGGGGCGATGCCGGGCGGCTTCTCGAAAGCCTCGCCGTAACCCCGGCCGAGGGCGGCCTGCTGGTGACGATCAGCGAGCAGACGGATGCGCCGATGTTCGCGGTCGGGTCCGCCGTGCCGCAAAAGGAACTGGTGCTCGCGATGGAAAAGATCGGCAGGCTGCTTGCCGAGCGCCCGGGCGCTGTGGCCGTTCGCGGCCATACCGACGGGCGACCGTTCAAGGACGGCACCTACGATAATTGGCGCCTTTCGGCGGCACGTGCCCAGAGCGCCTATTACATGCTGGTGCGCGGCGGCCTGAAGGAAGAGCGCGTGAAGCAGATCAGCGGCTTTGCCGACCGCCGGCTCCAGGTGCCGAACGATCCCTATGCGCCTGCGAACCGGCGGATCGAAATCCTGCTGCAGTCGGGCCAGGGCTGAGAAATGCTGAAGCGGCTCTGCATCGTTCTTGCGGCATCGGCCCTTGCCGCTCCCCTCGCGCTTGGCCCTGCCCGCGCGAGCGGGAATGAGGAGCTCACGCCTTACAAGATGATAAGGTCGCTGCAATATGTGCAGGATTCGGTGGTGCTCGGCGACCATTCGGCGATCGAGATGCAGCGCTTCATGCTCGGCGCGATCGACGAGCGGCTGAGGGCCGCCGATCCTTCGGCGTTTCGCGATCCGCGCAATGTCGACGCGGCTCTCGTCTATGTCATGAGCGGCGGCAATCCAGCGACGCTCGACCTTCTGGCAGACCGCGACATCGAGGGCAATTTCGACTCGCGGGTGACCGATGCGCTCAGGCACTATCTGAACGGCAAGGGCCCTCTGATCGTCGAGAATCTCACCAAGGCCGCCCCGGAATACAAGAATTCACGCATCGGTCCGTATCTGTTCCTGATCCTTGGCAACGCCATGTCGCAGCAGGATCCGGTCGAGGCGATAAAACATTACGATTGGGCGCGCCTGACGGCACCGGGCACCATCATCGAGGAGGCTGCCCTTCGCCGTTCGGTCTCGCTGGCGGCGCGGGCCGGCCTTCCGGAGAAGGGCTTTCGATATGCGCTGAACTACGCGCGGCGCTTTCTGACCTCACCCTATGCGAGCCAGTTTGCCGATGTCTTCGTCGAGCTGGCGGTCGCCCATTTCGACGAGGCGGCCGATGGGCGCGTCTCGGAGGTACTCTCCTTCATGGACAGTGCGCGCCAGCGCGAGGTCTATCTGCGGGTGGCGCGCCGCGCCGCGATTGCCGGCAAGCAGGCCCTGGCGCGGCTGGCCTCCAGGCGCGCCGAGGAACTGGCAGGGGATGACAGTTCCCGATCGCAGGTGCTTGCGAGTTTCTACGAGGGGCTGGCTGCCGTGCCGTCCGCAGATGTCTTTTCGGCCGCCGAAGCCCTCGAAGCGATCCCCGACGAAAACCTGTCCCCGCGCGACCGCGCCCTGCGCGAGGCGGCCAAGGCCGTAGCCGATGCGGTGGTGCGGCCACCATTGGGAGAAAGCCCGGCGCAAGCACCCGGGCCTATAGCGGAAAGACCGGCCGGAGAGCAAAGCGAGCTGGTTGCGGAGGAAAGCGGAAGCGGCATGAGCCCCTTCGGCCAGCCTTTCGAGGGGTCGTCCGACCGGCCAACCGAGATGCCGGCCGAGGCCGGGACGGCCGAAGCCGATATCGCCGCTCCAGGCGATCCGGTGCTCGAAGGCTTTCTAGCCAGCGGTCGTTCGAAGATCGACGAGATCGATGCGCTGCTGAAGAGGGAAGGACAATGAGGCCTCTTGACGAGAGTTTGCGCGCGCCCGCCGCCAACAGGCCGGCACAGTCGCTGAGTGTTCGGGGTCAGCCGGAGGCCGAACCGGGGGCCTTTGGCGAGGCGATCGCCGATGCAGGCCGCCGCAGGACGCAGGGGCAAGGCGGCCAGGCATCTGCCGATGACGCGCGACGGGACCCCGTCGCGAACGGCGGCAACGCCTCGGCTGTGACGAAGGTCGACGGCTTTGGCGCGGATGATGCGGCATTCATGGCGGATGCTGCGGCGCCCGGCGCTCGGCCCGCCTCCGGGCGCGCGATCGTGACACCGGGCCAGGCGACGAAATCATCGCAGCACGGCCACCCTGCCGGCGCGCCGCATCTGTCGCGGGAACGTGAAGGTGGCAAAGAGGAAATCGACCAGCCGGCGGAGCGGGCGGTGAGCCGCTCGCGTGGATCGGTGCAGACCTCGCGCGAGACCGTTGATGAAGCGTCGGTCGTAATGGCGAGGGAAGGCGGGGAGAACGGCGACCCTGCCAGCGGAACCGTCTCCGATCTCCTGTCGATGCTCGCCGGCGCCGCACCGGCGGTGGCCGCGGCTTCGCAGCCGGAAGGCAGGCCAAAGCCCGCCCCGGCGGTTCGCGAAGGCTTGGACGGTCTGGCAAAGACGGTAGGCGGCATATCGCCGGAAGCGGCGGACGGCGAGCATCAGCAGATCGGGGAGGTGAACGGCGACAGCGAGCCGGACCGGCTTTTCCGCTTCGCCCGTGCCGACGGCAAGGGGCAGGCCGTTTCCATGAGCATTTCGCGGGATGGCGAGCGGGCAGTCGTGGAGAACAGCCGATCGTCGGTCAAATCCGGAGTGGAAACCGTGACCGTTCTGGAGGCGCGCCGCTATCTCGGCCTTGCGCTCAACGAGAACGCTGCGTCGGTGACGAGCGCGATCGCCGGCGATAGCGGATGGGCCGAGGCATTGCAATCGAGCGCCGCGACGACGAAGCCCGGAGCCTGGAGCCAGGCCGGCAAGACGCTCAATACGCTGAAGATCCAGATGCATCCGGTCGACCTCGGCATGGTGACGGCGACACTGAGACTGAAGGACGACGAGCTGCAGGTCGATCTGAAGGTCGAAACCGGTGAGGCCTTCCGCCAGCTCAGCGACGACCAGAGCGAATTGGTGAAGGCCCTGCGGGCGCAAGGATTTGCGGTCGACCAGGTGAACATCGTCTTCAACGGCGGCGGAGATTCCGCAAATGGCGGCGGTGGCCAGTCCCAGTCTCAGGCCGAGGCTCAGTCACAGCTCGGCTACGAGGGCCGTGAGCGGGCAGGTGATGATGGACAGGGGCGTCAGCCGCGGGATGGCGGCCGGGCGGCGGCGGAAAGGTGGGCGGGCAATGATGCTACGGACGATATGGTTGACGGTGCCGAGCGTTCTCGCTCTGGCCACGTCTACATGTAGCGCCCTTGCGAGCGCAGGCGTGTGCGAGCGCGAGATCGCGTCCGCGGCCTCCAAATACGGCGTGCCGACCGGGATCTTATATTCCGTCGGATTGACCGAGACGGGCCGCAAAGGGTCCCTGCAGCCCTATGCGATGAACATCGAAGGCAAGGCCTATTTCGGGGCAAGCGTCCAGGATGTTCTCACACGATTCGGCGCGGCGCGTGCCCAGGGCGCCAAGCTCATCGATCTCGGCTGCATGCAGATCAACTACCACTTTCACGGCGAGCATTTCAGCTCTCCCGAGGAGATGCTCGATCCGCGCAGGAATGTCGAATATGCCGCCCGCTTCCTGTCCAATCTGCGCGCCCGGCACGAGAGTTGGACGATGGCGGTCGCTCGCTATCACGCCGGCCCCAACAACGACCCGGCGCAGAAAAAATACGTCTGCCGCGTCATCGCAAACCTGGTCGCGACCGGGTATGGCAAGTGGACGCCGAACGCGCAGCAGTTTTGCCGATAACCGACTTATGGTTGCATTGCCGCAGCCGCTGCCTCATTGTGGCGACAATGCGGACAGATTGTGATCGCAAGCGATTTCGGCATATCGCGTTAACTTTTCAACACCATGTTAGTGGTAAGGTTAACGGTCACCTACTAGATATAGGCCAAATCGGCACGGAATTCTTAATCAACTATTAAAATCCCCCATTAACTTCCTCTAGTTGTTCGCGACTCCCGGGATTCGTACCTCTGTCTCAATGTGGCATCCATACTGATTCGGAGGCGGGCGAATGATCGTGGTGGTTGATGATAGAGCTCTTGTGAAGGACGGCTACGCGTCCCTGTTCGGCCGCGAGGGCATTCCCTCGACGGGCTTCGATCCGAGGGAGTTCGGCGAGTGGGTAAGCTCCGCCGCCGATTCCGATATCGACGCTGTCGAAGCTTTCCTGATCGGGCAGGGGGAGAGCACATTGACGCTGCCGCGCGTGATCCGGGATCGCTCCCGTGCGCCGGTCATCGCCATGAGCGACACGCCGTCGCTGGAAAACACGCTTGCGCTCTTCGACTGCGGCGTCGACGACGTGGTCCGCAAGCCGGTGCATCCGAGGGAAATCCTCGCACGCGTCGCAGCGATCCGCCGGCGTTTGACGGCCATCGCCAATTTCACGGATATCGGTCCCATCCGCGTTTTTGCCGACGGGCGCGATCCGGAGATCAATGGCGAAGTCTTCGCGCTTCCCCGTCGCGAACGGCGCATTCTCGAATATCTCGTCGCCAACCGCGGGCGCCGGGTATCCAAGTCGCAGATATTCAACGCGATTTACGGCATCTTCGACGAGGACGTCGAAGAGAATGTCGTCGAAAGCCACATCAGCAAGCTGCGCAAGAAACTGCGCAAGAAGCTCGGCTTCGACCCGATCGATTCGAAGCGTTTCCTTGGCTACTGCATCGACTGGAATTGAGCGCAGAAACGGCAGGGCGAGAACAGCTCAAGACAGGTTCACGCAAGGCCCGGTCCCTAGTGTCGCCGCAACAAGGAAATGAGGATCCGATATGAGTCTCTACGGTACCATGAGAACGGGCGTGTCCGGCATGAACGCCCAGTCCAACCGACTCAGCACAGTCGCCGAGAACATCGCGAATGCCAACACCACCGGCTACAAGCGCGCATCGACGGAATTCTCATCGATGATCCTGCCGTCGGGCAACGGATCCTATAATTCAGGCGGCGTACAGACGGAGGTGCGCTACAGCATCTCGCAGCAGGGCGCGACGACCTTCACCACCTCGGCCAGCGATCTGGCGATCGACGGCGGCGGCTTCTTCATCGTCGAAGGCGCCAACGGCCAGGAATATCTGACTCGCGCCGGCTCCTTCGTTCCGGACAGCCAAGGCAATCTGGTCAATGCCGCCGGCTTCACGCTGATGGGCTACGAATACGAGGCCGGCGTCGACCCGACCGTCGTCGTCAACGGTTTCGATGGCCTGACCAGGGTCAATCTCGCTTCGGATGGGCTCATCGCGACCGGTTCGACCAAGGGTTCCATGGGCGCGAACCTGCCCTCGGGCGCGGCGGTGGGCGATGTTTCCACCACTTCGCTCGTCGTCTATGACAGCCAGGGCAATACCCGCATTCTGGATTTCAATTACGAGAAAACCGGGGCGAATGCTTGGTCCGTCGAGGTCGTCGACCGGACGTCGTCAACGGTCCTCGGCACACAGACGCTGAATTTCAACCCGGACGGATCCCTTACCGCGACCCCTGCCACATTGACGACATCGGCGATGGCGGCTCTTCCCGGCACCGGGGCGAACCTCTCGGCCCTCACTATCGATCTGACGAAGACGACGCAGCTCGGCTACGCCTTCAACGCCGACGGCGGCAACATCGACGGCAACGCGCCGAGCAAGGTCGCCGGCTACCAGATCGACTCCGACGGCATCGTCTACGTAAAATACGAGAACGGCGAGCTCGATCCGCGCTATCGCATCGCGCTCGCCAATGTCCAGAGCCCGGACAAGCTGAAGCCGGAATCCGGTAACGTCTATTCGCAGGGCGTCGACTCCGGCGTCATCATCACCGGCTTCGCCGGCTCGGGCGATTTCGGCGAAATCCTCTCCGGCGCGCTCGAAAGCTCGAATGTCGATATCGCCGAGGAACTGACGGCGATGATCGAGTCGCAGCGCAACTACACGGCAAACTCCAAGGTCTTCCAGACCGGTTCGGAACTGCTCGAAGTTCTCGTCAATCTGAAGCGGTAATTCCAACTTCGAAACTACGTACTTCCGGACGTAAGGCCCATTACGGGCTCTTCCCGGGAGTGCACTGAGAAAAACGGTCCCCGGCATGTCGCTGTCTTCTGCAATCGCCATCGCGCAATCCGCGTTCAGCACCACGGCGCAACAAACCGCCACGGTCTCGAAGAACATTGCCAATTCCGGCAATGCGGACTACTCGCGCCGCATGGCGATGCTCGGGACCACCCCGGGCGGCGCCCAGATCGTTTCGATCTATCGGGCGCAGAACGAGGCGCTCCTCAAGCAGAACCTGATCGGCATCTCGCAGTCTTCCGCGCAGAGCAGTCTCCTGTCCGGGCTGGAGATCATGAAATCGGCGCTCGGCGGGAACGACTACGAATCGTCGCCCTCCACCTATCTCTCGGCCTTCCGCAACAGCCTGCAGACTTTCGCGTCGACGCCAGGCAATGCGACGATCGCCGCCACGGTGGTGTCGGATGCATCGGACCTTGCCAACTCGATCAGCAAGACGTCGGCCGCCGTTCAGGACCTTCGTCTCGACTCGGACAAGAAAATCGCCGAGGAGGTCGCCAATCTGAACCGCCTTCTCGCGCAGTTCGAGACGGCGAACAATGCCGTCAAGCAGGCGACCGCCGCAGGCACGGACGCGACCGCTGCGCTCGACGATCGCGACAGGACCCTGAAGCAGATATCGGAGCTTGTCGGCATTTCCACCGTCACGCGGGCGAACAACGATACCGTCATCTACACCTCGGGCGGCACCGTTCTCTTCGAGACGCTTCCGAGAGAGGTCACGTTTGCGCCGAAGAGTGCTTACGATGCCACTGTCACGGGCAACGGCATATTCATCGACGGCGTGCCGCTCGCTGCCGGCAGCGGCGCTGATACCAGTGCCCAGGGCAAGCTCGCGGGCCTGCTTCAGCTGCGCGACGACATCGCTCCGAAGTTTCAGTCGCAGCTCGACGAGATGGCGCGCGGCCTCGTCACCCTCTTCCGGGAAGGGGGCTTGCCGGGGCTCTTCACCTGGTCGGGCGGAAGCGTACCGGTTGCGGGCGCCGTCCAGCCGGGGATCGCCGCGAGCCTTTCGGTCAATCCCGCAGCGAAGGCCAACCCCTTCCTCCTGCGCGACGGCGGCTTCAACGGCGTCGTTTCGAACCCCGACGGCAATGCCGGTTTTACGGACCTGCTCGACGGATTCATCACCGCTTTGGACGGCGACATGGCGTTCGACGGCGCGACCGGGCTCGACGCAACGAGCTCGATCATGGAATTCGCCGCGTCTTCCGTCGGCTGGTTCGAGCAGATACGCAGCGGCGCCTCCACGGCCGATGACAACAAGGCGGCGCTGCTGGCGCGCACGCAGGAGGCGCTCGGCAGCGTGACCGGGGTGAGCATCGACGAGGAACTGTCGCTGCTTCTCGACCTGGAACAATCCTACAAGGCCTCGGCCAAGTTGATCAGCACCGTCGACGCCATGATGGCGTCGCTTCTCGAAGCCGTGAGGTAATCATGAAGACGTCCTTCGTTTCGAACCTGGCCGTTCAGAACGCCATGCGGCTGACCATCCAACAGGGGCAGGCGGAACTTCTGAAGCTGCAGACCGAGGTGACGACCGGGCGCCACGCGGATGTGGGGCTGGCGCTCGGTTCCTCGGCGGCGCGCTCGGTAAGCCTGCAGCGCGAGCTGGCACGGCTCGATACGCTCGTCGATACCAATTCCGTCGTCACCCAGCGGCTTGCCGCTTCGCAATCCGCTCTCGCCACGATGGCCGAAGCGGCGCAGCAGGTGCGCAACACCCTCGTCACCTTCAAGGGCAATGATGCCGTCGATCAGCTCGCGATCCAGAAGACCGAAATACAGAGCGCCATGTCGGCCTTCTCTTCGGCGGCGAACCTGTCCTTCAACGGCGAATTTCTCTTTGCCGGCATCAACACCGACGTGAGGCCCTTCGAGGATTATGGCGCTGCGGCGAAGTCGACCTTCGACACCGCGCTCGCCACCTACATGTCGGCGAACGGCATTGCCTCCATGAGCGATTTCACGAAGGCCGATATGGAGGACTTCATCACCAACACGCTCGAACCGCTTTATGCAAGCGATGCGCAATGGGCCACGGATTGGTCCAAGGCCTCGAGCCAGAACATGACGAGCCGCATCAGCACGACGGAAGTGGTGCAGAGCTCCACGAATGCGACGACGGAAGGCTTCCGGAAATTCGCTCTCGCCAGCGTGATCGCCCTGGAACTGATGGACGAAAATGTCAGCTCCGAAGTCCGGGCCTATATCGGTGAGACGGCGCTCGGCTATGTCGAGCAGGCCAATACGCAGGTCACGGCGGAGCGCAGCACTCTCGGTATTTCCGAAGCGCGCGTGAAAAAGGCGAATACCTCCCTCCAAGCCCAGATCAAGCTGATCAACACACATATTACCGATCTCGAAGGCGTCGACACCTACGAGGCTTCGACACGGATGAACACGCTGCTGACGCAGGTAGAGACCTCCTACACACTGACGGCGCGGATCCAGCGGTTGAGTTTGATAGACTTCCTCTAATGACTAGAGGATGCGGACAAGCATGAGGGATGTCTGAATGTATCAGTTTGCATACGCCGAGATCATGGAGGAAGGCGTAGCCGTTTCCAAGGATCGGGAGAAGCAGGTTCTCGATCGTTCCATCGCGCTCTTGCAGGCGGCGAAGGAAAAGGACGGATACACCCGGGAGGCGATCGAAGCGGTCTACTTCACCCGGCGTCTCTGGATCCGTTTCATCGAAGATCTGCGCGCGCCGGACAATCAGCTCAACGAAGAGCTGCGCGCCAACCTCATTTCGATCGGAATCTGGATTCTGAACGAGACGGAGAAGATCCGCAAACGCGAGTCTTCCAATTTCCAGGGCATAATCGACATAACCACCATCATCAGGGATGGACTGAAATGAAGAGCACACTGCGTATTTCGCTGAAATCGGGCGAAAGGATCTTTGTAAACGGCGCAGTGCTGCGCGTCGACCGCAAGGTCGCGATCGAATTCCTGAACGACGTGACCTTCCTGCTGGAAAACCACGTCCTGCAGCCCGAAGACGCGACGACACCGCTGCGGCAGCTCTATTTCATCGCCCAGATGATCCTGATCAATCCGGAAGGCGCGGACCAGTCGACCGCGATGTTCCGCAAGTCGATCGTCATGCTGCTCAACTGCTTCAAGCACGACGAGGTGCTGGCCGAGCTGAAGCGAATCGACGGGCTGGTCACGCAGGGTCGGGCCTTCGAGGCGCTGAAGGCGATCCGGGGGCTTTATCCGATCGAGGACCAGATCCTCAACGCGCAGGAACTGACGCCTGCGACGGTGGAACAGATACGCAAGGAGATTGCGCCATGGCGGTGAGCGGCGTCAACAACACGTCCAACAGCTACACGCCAACGGTTTCGGCCACGGATTCGGCGGGCGACGCCAGCGCGGCGACGCTCAACTACGAGAGCTTCCTCAAGCTGCTCGTGGCGCAGATGAAGAACCAGGATCCGACGCAGCCGATGGACGCGACGCAGCAGATCGCGCAGCTTGCGACCTTCTCGCAGGTGGAGCAGACGATCAAGACCAACAAGAACCTCGAAAGTCTGCTGCAGCGCACCGCGCTCAGCGAGGCGGACGCCGTGATCGGCAGGACGGTCACCAGCGCGGACGGCAAGACCACTGGCGTCGTCAAGGAGGTGAAACTATACTCCGATGGAATCATCGCGGTGCTCGATACGGGCAAGGAGCTCGTTATCGGTCCGGGCGTCATAATGAAGTGAGTTCCCATGAATGAGGCAGATGCCCTCGACATCGTACAGGCGGCGATCTGGACAGTGATCGTGGCCTCGGGCCCTGCCGTTCTCGCCGCAATGGTGGTCGGGGTCGGCATCGCCTTCCTCCAGGCCCTGACCCAGGTTCAGGAGATGACGCTGACATTCGTGCCGAAGATCCTGGCGGTGATGGTCACCGCCGCCATCTCGGCGCCCTTCGTCGGCGCGCAGATTTCGATCTTCACAGATATCGTGTTCTCGCGAATACAGAGCGGATTTTAGCTCGGGGAGCGGCGAAATATCCCCCTCTGCCCTGCCGGGCATCTCCCCCGGATACCACCTTCGCGCAAGCTTGGCCCTCTAGGACTCTGCCATACCCTTGGGCAGATCTTACGATCGCTGCCCGCCTCTCATGAAGAGACGGAAGAGACATGGCACAACAGGCGACGCTGACCATCCCGAAACTTGCACCCAAGAGCCGGGACATCGGCTTTGCGCTCGGGATCGTGATGATCCTGTCGATCCTGTTCCTGCCCATTCCCCCCTTCCTGATCGATCTCGGGCTTGCCTTCTCCATTTCGTTCTCGGTGCTGATCCTGATGGTCGCGCTCTGGATCCAGCGGCCGCTCGATTTCTCGTCTTTCCCGACGATTCTGCTGATCTCGACCATGATCCGCCTGGCGCTGAACATCGCCACCACGCGCGTCATCCTTTCCCATGGGCATGAGGGCCATGGCGCCGCCGGCGGGGTCATCTCCGGTTTCGCCAGCCTCGTCATGTCCGGGGACTTCGTGATCGGTCTCATCGTCTTCCTCATCCTGATCACGGTGAACTTCATCGTCATCACCAAGGGTGCCACGCGTATCGCCGAAGTCGGCGCCCGCTTCACCCTCGATGCGATCCCCGGCAAGCAGATGTCGATCGATGCCGACCTCTCAGCCGGCCTGATCGACGAGAAGGAAGCGCAGCGCCGCCGCCGCGAGCTGGAGGAGGAGAGCTCCTTCTTCGGCGCCATGGACGGTGCATCCAAATTCGTGCGCGGCGATGCGATCGCCGGCCTGATTATCACCGCGATCAACGTCTTCGGCGGCATCATCATCGGCTACCTGCGCCACGACATGGAGATCGGCGAAGCGGCCGACGTGTTCGTCAAGCTTTCCGTCGGCGACGGTCTCGTCTCCCAGATCCCGGCACTGATCGTTTCGCTCGCCGCCGGCCTGCTCGTCTCGCGCGGCGGCACCGCCGGTTCCACCGACCAGGCGGTCGTCGGCCAGCTCAGCGGTTATCCCCGGGCGCTGATGGTCGCCTCCGGGCTGATCGTCCTGCTCTCCGTCACGCCCGGCCTGCCTTTCCTTCCCTTTGCGGCGCTTGGCGGCGGCATGGCTTTCCTCAGCTGGTTCATTCCGAAGCAGATCGAGGCAGAGAAGGCGGCAAAACGGGACGAGGAGGCGGCGAAGGCGCAGCAGAGCAAGGAAAGCGACAAGGATTCGGTCAAATCGGTGCTGAAGACCGCGGAGATCGAGCTGCTGCTCGGCAAGCAGGTCTCCACCAGGCTGCTGGGCGCCCATCAGGAGCTTGCCTTCCGCGTCGGCAAGATGCGCCGGAAGTTCGCCCTCCAATACGGCCTCGTCGTTCCGGAGATCAAGGTTTCCGACGACATCACCATTCCCGACAAGGCCTATCATGTCCGCATCCACGGCACCACGATCGCTTCCAACACGGTCCGCGTGGGCGAAGTGCTGGTGGTTACCGGCGGCGGGCGGCGGCCGAGCGTGCCCGGCGACGACATCCGGGAACCGGCTTTCGGCATGCCGGCGGTGTCGATCCTCGAGACGTTCACGGAAGACCTGAAGCGCGAGGGCTTCCACCCGATCGACAACGTGTCGGTGGTGCTGACGCATTTGAGCGAAGTGATCCGCAACAACCTGCCGCAGCTTCTCTCCTATAAGGACGTGAAGGTGCTGATCGAACGGCTCGACCCGGAATACCGCAAGCTCGCGGACGAGATCTGTACCTCGCACATGTCCTATTCCGGCCTGCAGGCGGTGTTGAAACTGCTGCTCGCCGAACGCGTCTCGATCCGCAATCTGCATCTGATTCTCGAAGCCGTGGCGGAGCTGGCCCCGCACGTGCGCAAGACCGAGCAGATCGTCGAACACGTGCGGGTGCGCATGTCGCAGCAGCTCTGCGGCGACCTCGCCGACAACGGCGTGCTGCGCGTGCTGAGGCTCGGCAACAAGTGGGACATGGTCTTCCACCAGGCGCTGAAGCGCGACGCCAAGGGTGAGATCGTCGAGTTCGATATCGACCCGCGCCATCTCGAGGAATTCAGCGAGCAGGCGACGAAGGTAATCCGTGAACATCTCGATCGCGGCATGCCCTTCGTACTGGTAAGTTCGCCCGAATCCCGGTCTTATGTGCGCATGATCATCGAACGCCTCTTCGCCACATTGCCCGTGCTCTCGCATGTCGAGCTCGCCAAGGGACTCGAGATCAAGATCATCGGCTCGATTTCATGATCACCGACCCCGAGGGCACGGTCCTGGCGCTGTTTGCGGCCTTCTGCCGGATCGGGGGCTGCGTCATGATCATGCCGGGATTCTCGACGGCGCGCGTCCCCATGCAGATCAGGCTGTTCATCGCGGTGGCGCTCTCCATGGCCATCCTGCCGATCATGTGGACGGATATTTATCCGCAGGTGACGGGCAAAGGTCACACCTATCTCTATCTCGTCGCGACCGAGACCGCCATCGGCGCCGTGATCGGGCTCGTCGCGCGCTACTATGTGCTCGGGCTGCAGTTTGCCGGCACCGCAATGACCATGCTGATGGGGTTCAGCCCGCCGCCGACGGCGGATGTGCTGGAGGATACGGCGGAAAACCAGCTCACCAGCATGATCGGTTTTGCCGGGCTGATGATTCTCTTCATGCTGGATTTCCACCATGTGATTTTCGAGGCGATCGCGCAGTCCTACCGGGTGATGCCGATCGGCGCCGGCTTCGATCCGCAGGGCACGCTGATCACGCTCACCAATTCGCTCGGTCAGACATTCATGATCATGCTCCGGCTCGCCAGCCCCTTCGTGATCTACGGCCTGTTGTTCAACGTGGCGATCGGCATGGTCAACAAGCTGGCGCCGCAGATCCCGGTCTACTTCATTTCCCAGCCCTACCTCATCATGGGCGGCCTGTTCCTTCTCTATCTCGGCATCGCCGCGATGCTGCGTCTGTTCGCCGACGGCTTCGCGCCCGTCATGCAGGGTGGCTAGATGAAGGCGCGGTCGGAAAAGCTGAAACGCCTGGTCGCCGTCCAGCGGCATCTGGAGCGGATGGCCGAAAGCGAAGTGGCCGAGACCGCCCGGCAGCGGACCGAACTTGCCGGAACGATCGACGTCGTGGTCGACGCCATGGGGTCGGCCCATCCGATGCATCGCGTGTTTTCAGGTCACTATGCCTCCCAACTCGGACGCCTCGTGCAGAAGGACCAGATGCTGCTCGGAATCCAGCAGGTGCATGAAGCCCGCATGATGAAGGAACGCGCCAAGGGCGACCGGCTCGAGGAACACATGAAGGACGCCCGGCTGTCGGAGGACCGCGAGGCTGCCGACAATTCGATCCTCGACCTGATCGACCAGCACGTCTCGGGCGGCGCCAGCCTCCGGTAAGGTTGACGGGTGATAATGCTTCAACCGGGGAGCCAGCAAGGGTGGCTTTCCGCTTCACGAACATCGCGTTGCCCGGCAAACGAGATGCCGGCTTCGGCTTTGAGAGGATCTGACATGGCTATTTCTCCGCCCAGCGATCTGGTGATGGACGTCGTCCGCGCGGCCGATCCGGCTGAGGTCCAGGAGGCGCAGGCGCGGCTCAAGGCGAATCGCGCCGCTTTCCAGGCGACCAGCCTCGCAGAAAACGGCGATGGCTTCGCGGCGCACGTTTCTTCGGTGCTCAATTCTTCCGAAGGATCGAGCGGGCTTGGAGACATCAGCAATCGCGCCGAAGCGAAGAAGATCCCGGAGACCTATCGGAAATTCGAGGCGATGGTCCTGCAGAATTTCGTGAAATCCATGCTTCCGAGCGAAAGCGAGAACGTCTTCGGCAAGGGCACCTCCGGCGACATTTGGAAGAGCATGATGGCCGAGCAGATCGGCGACGTGCTCGCCAAGGGCGGCGGGATCGGCATCGCCGATCAGATGGTAGGCGAGGGTGCGACCGATCGGGTGAACGCCTCGCTGGACGGCGACAGCCGGAACCTCGCCGCTGGCATGGTCCAGGAATATGAGCGCAAGGCGCTCTCGTCCTTCCTGCCCAACGACGAAAAGAAGAAGCAGGCCTGATGCCGTCGCCCGGACCGCGAAGCGGGCTGGCGAAATACATTCATACCAATGGAAACAAGCGGGCGAAAAGAATGCCTGGGCATCGTTCCGCCCGCGCCCTGCGATAGTGCATATGGGAGTTGATTATGGAAGCTGTGGCATCCAACGACCTGCGGATCCAAAATGTTCTCGGCCGACTGGAGATGATCATCGACAATGAGAACAGCCGTATCGGTGCGGACCCCGAATTCGACCTCAAGACTTCGAACGCCCACAAGAGCCGGTGCCTCTACGAGTTGACCATGCTTCATCGCGACGCCGGACCCGGTGAGATCTCGCCGGCCTTCGCCGCGCAGACGCGCCATCTCAGAAGCAAGCTGCAGGTCAACGCGCAAAAGGTGGCGGCGCATCTGGAAGCGGTCCGCTCCGTCGTCGACCTCCTCAAGACCGCCGCCCAGGACGCGGATGCGGACGGCATCTATACCGAAGCACAATTCCGCTACAGCGATTTCTGATGTTGAAGCTTGTTCTCACCGGGGTCTGGGTCTGCGCCGTGACGCTCGGGTCGGTTTATTTTTCGATGCAGCATGCCTCGGCGCCGGTGGTTTCGGATGCGGAGGCGGACCGGCGCGCGTCGCAGGAATATATCCCCGGTGAGATGATAACGATCCCGTCCATCAAGGACGGTGCGGTGCAGGGTTATTTCCTTGCGAAGCTCTCCTTCTCGGCATCGCGGGAAGGTATCGCCAAGCTGCATGCGCCTCTGCGTCAGCTCGTCACTGACGAGCTCTACGACATGCTGGTGGGCTCGAAGTTCATCGATGTCGCCGATACCGCTACGTTCGATCTGCCCGGGTTCAAGGTTGCGGTCAAGGATGGCCTCAACAGGAAGCTCGGGAGCGAGGTCATTTCGGAAGTTCTGGTCGAGCAGCTTGAATATCTGACCAAAGAGGACGTGGAACGCGTCGCCAACAGCCAGAACCGCCCGTATCAGAAGCCTGTGCCGATCCTCGACAGGAACGGCCAGGCGGCCTCCGACCGGCTTCCGGAGAACGCGGTGCAGGCGACCAGCGCGCACTGACGCCGATAGTGCGGCGCGCCTTGCCGGCGCAGCGTCAGTCCCTGTCGCGATTACCGTCCCGCGTATCGGCCGCGTCGATCCAGGCGGTCAGCCGGCCGATCGCGACGTGGAGAGGATAGAGGCTGGCCGCGGCAAGGCCGGTCTCTCTCCAGAGCCTGAGGCCTACCGGCAGCGATGAGGCCAGCAGCCATAGGGACCTGCAGAGGGTTTTCAATCGCCCGGAGAAAGTCGCATCGCGCTGGTGCTCCATCAGCGTCGAGATCGCACCTTTCTCGAGACTGCGGGCACGCGTCCAGGAAGCCGTCGTGTGATGCGCCGGAACCGACTCCGCCACCCAGGCATCCGCAGCCCAGGCGAAGGAGAAGCCTTTCGCCCTGCACCGGTCGAAGAAATCCGCATCGCCGATGCCGACGATATTGAGCGCCGGATCCAGGAAGGGCTGCGGCATGCCGTCGAGCACCCGTCGCGTGATCAGGACGTTGCCTGCGGAATAGAGGACGGGTACGGGCCCGCTCCCGTGGTAGGGAGGTGCGAAGACGGGGTGCCGCTTCCACTTCTGCTCCTGGGGATGCCCCAGGACGGGAAGCTGCGGACCGCCGACAATGTCCGCATCATGGGCTTCCTGCACCGCCATCAGACCATCGAGCCATTCGGGAGCGGCTATCTCGTCATCATAGATGAGAGCCACGAAGCCGAGGCTCGGAAAGAGCTCGAGAGCGGCTGTCAGTCCGGCATTGCAGGCATGGGCATATCCGCGGCGGCGTGCCACGACGACGGCGGAATCGAAAGAATGGCCGCTTAGAAAGTCTTTTGCCGACCGCGCGCCGGCAAATCCGTCCGCGTCGTTTTCGACGACAATGGTCGCGAGGGGGACATCGGGCCTTTGCGAGACGATGGTCTTCAGCGTCTTGACGAGATGATCCGGACGCCGGAACGTCGGCACGATCACGACGAACTCGATATCCGACGCGTCTTCCAGCTTCGTCTGAAAATGAATGAAACTGTCCTGGCCGTCCGACGTCATCGTCAAAGCCCGCGCCGATTCGATGCAATGAGTACAGCAAATCTTCCTAAACAGAGGTTGAATCCAAAACGGCCTTTCGAATGAGGATTTTACGCCCGGTCTCGGCAATGCAAAAGCCGGAATCGTGGATGCGCCACCCAGGATCCGGGGCTGTCTCTCATCGTGCAAGGAAATTGCCGCACCGAAGCGGATGGCGCTTCCATACGCGCGGGGCACTTGCAATTATGCGTTTGGAACAGCATAGGGCGCATGCAGGCAATCGCCGGATGCGGCTTGATCTAGAGTGTGCCGCGTTCGGGACTAATCGGGAGATACGCCGTGACGACTGTGATTGATGGCAAGGACGTTGCTGCTTCGGTCATCGAAACCGTGAAATCCGCCACGAGCGCACTGGAAAGCGAAACCGGCGTGCGCGCGGGTCTCGCGGTCGTCATCGTCGGGGACGATCCCGCGAGCCACACTTACGTGTCGGCGAAGAGCAGGATGGCGAAGGAATGCGGCTTCCTGTCGGTTCAGCATACGCTGCCGGAGGAGACGTCGCAGGAGGAACTCGCGGCGCTGGTCGCCGAGCTCAATGCGGATCCGTCCATCCACGGCATTCTCGTGCAGCTGCCTTTGCCGAAACACCTCCGCTCGGAACCGATCATCCAGTCGATCCTTCCGGAAAAGGACGTAGACGGACTGCATGTCGTCAATGCCGGCAAGCTGGCGACCGGCGATCTCGAAGGCGGGCTCGTCTCCTGCACGCCGGCCGGCGCCATGGTCTTCGTGCGCCGGACTTACGGCGATGATCTTTCCGGGCTCGACGCCGTCGTCATCGGCCGCTCCAACCTCTTCGGCAAGCCCATGTCCGCCCTGCTTCTCGCGGCCAATGCAACGGTCACGACGGCGCATTCGCGCACCAAGGATCTCGCGGCCGTTTGCCGCAAGGCGGACATCCTGGTGGCCGCGGTCGGGCGCCCCGAGATGGTCAAGGCGGACTGGGTGAAGCCCGGTGCCATGGTGGTCGACGTCGGCATCAACCGCGTCCCGGCGCCCGAACGCGGCGAGGGCAGGACGAAGCTCGTCGGCGATGTCGCCTTCGAGGAGTGTGCGAAGGTCGCAGGCGTAATCACGCCGGTCCCGGGAGGCGTCGGGCCGATGACCATCGCGATGCTGATGGCGAACACGATCATCGCGGCCTGCCGCATGGCCGGCCGCAAGCCTCCGAAATTCTGACTGCCGCTTGGGACTAGACAGTCCATCCCCAACCCCTCCCACCTGTGGGGAGGGGTTGGGGATGGGTGAAGCGGTTTGCGTAACGATCGCGGCTCTACCTGTTCGGTGCAGGCCCGGTCGAGGCGCGCACGATCAGTTCGGCGCGCCAAAGCTCCTGCTCGGGATAGTCTGCCTGATTGAGTATGCCGCCGATCAGCCGTTTGGCGATGCGTGCACCGGCTGCGCGAAGCGAGGAGCGCGTCGTCGTCAGTGGTATGCTGAAGTTCTCGGGCTTCAGCATCGGCAGGACGTCGTCATGGGCGATGAGCGAGATGTCGGTGCCGATAGTGAGTCCGGCCTGGTTGATCGCGCGCACCGCGCCGAGCGCCAGCACGGTGCTGGAACAAAGGACGGCGGTCGGCGGGTTCGGCCGTTTGAGGAAACGCTGCATGCTCCGATAGCCATGCTCGTCAGTCATCGCAGAGTGATGGACGAGCGCATCGTCGAGGTTGAGGCCCTTTTCCGCAAGCGCGCGCACCAGCCCCTTCTTCCGGCGGATGGAGAAGGTGAGGTGTTCCGGCCCGTTGATCAGGGCGATGCGGCTGTGGCCGAGTTGGATGAGAAGCCTGGCGGCGTCGTAGAAGGCGCCGGTATTGTCCACGTCGAGGAACGGATAGTCCCGGGGACCGCCGATGGAGCGGCCATGCACCACGAAGGGAATGGAAAGAGCCTTCAGCATCTCGATGCGGGGATCGTTTGCGCGCATATAGGCGGTGAAGACAGCGTCGACATTGCCGCTCGCCGCAAGCCGGCGGAATGTCGCCTCCTCTTCTTCGGGCGCACTGGGGTTCAGCACGAAGTGAAAATCGTGCTCGACCGCTTCCTCCGCCAGCCCCGCCAGGAATTCACCGAAATGGATGTCCGAATCGATTCCCGATGCGATCGGCATGACGAGCCCGATCGAATAGGCTTTTCCGGTCGCGAGGCGCTGTGCGGCGCGATTGGGCCTGTAACCCGTTTCGCGCACCGCCTCCAGCACCCGCGCCCGCGTTTCCGCATTGACCTCCGGATAGCCGTTCAGCGCCCGGCTGACCGTGGTCTGGGACAGACCGAGCAGTTCCGCCAATTGCTTGAGATTGACCGGCATGGCGAGAATCCCTTCCAAAGCGCTTTGAATATCTTTTTCATTTTTCTTGCTTCGGCAAGCACCTCTCATGTCCTGTATCATCGGGATCGGGTTCAAAAAAGCGAAAAACCAGCATCTTGCGCCGCAAAACGTTGCCGCAGAGCAAAAATCCCGCACAATTCCGGACGAGAAGGAAAGCTCTTGACTCTTTCTCTGCAGCGATGGAGTGTTAGCGAGCTCAAAGCGCTTTGAATGCTCCTCCTAGACGGAGCCATTAATTCGCGCTTTGACATTCGCCCGAGGCGTCCGCCCGGGCTTCTTTTTGGGGAGGACAAGAGGTGAAGAGATCGTTGCTGATCGGCGTGGCCGCATTCGCATTGCTTGCAGGGCTTGCAGGGACTGCGGGCGCCGCCGACCTGAAGTTCAAGCCGGGAGAGGATTCCAGGTTCAACTGGGCGAGCCTGGAGGAGTTCAAGAAAGGTCACGACCTCAAGGGTCAGACGCTCACGATCTTCGGCCCCTGGCGCGGCGAGGACGAGGCTCTGTTCAAGAGCGTCTATGCCTATTTCGTCGAGGCGACCGGCGTGGAGCTCAAATATTCCTCCTCGGAAAACTACGAGCAGCAGATCGTCATCGATACGCAGGCGGGAAGCCCGCCCGATGTCGCAATCCTGCCGCAGCCGGGTCTCATCGCCGATCTGGCCGCCAAGGGCCTTCTGACGCCGCTCGGCGACGAAACCAAGCAATGGCTTCTCGACAACTATGCTGCAGGCCAGTCCTGGGTCGACCTCTCCACCTATAACGGCAAGGACGGAGCGCCGGCGCTTTACGCCTTCCCGTACAAGATCGACGTCAAGTCTCTGGTCTGGTACGTGCCGGAGAACTTCGAGGATGCCGGCTACGAAGTCCCGAAGACCATGGAAGAATTGAAAGCGCTGACGGAGAAGATCGCCGAAGACGGCGAAAAGCCGTGGTGCATCGGTCTGGGTTCGGGCGGCGCGACCGGCTGGCCGGCGACCGACTGGGTCGAGGACCTGATGCTGCGGACCCAGCCCGCGGAGACCTACGACAAATGGGTGAAGAACGAGATACCGTTCACGGATGCGGCGGTCACGGGTGCGCTGGAGGAGTTCGGCTGGTTCGCGCGCAATGACGCCTTCGTCGACGGCGGTGCAGCGGCGGTGGCGTCGACCGACTTCCGGGACAGCCCGAAAGGCCTCTTCAGTTCTCCGCCGAAGTGCTACCTGCACCATCAGGCCTCATTCATTCCGTCCTTCTTCCCGGAAGGCAAGGTCGTCGGAGAGGATGCCGACTTCTTCTACATGCCGCCCTATGAAAGCAAAAAGGAGCTCGGCAATCCGGTGCTCGGCGCAGGCACCCTTGCGATGATCACCAAGGACACGCCGGCGGCACGCGCCTTCATCGAGTTCCTGAAGACCCCGATCGCGCACGAGGTCTGGATGGCGCAGACGAGCTTCCTCACGCCTTACAAGAGCGTCAATGTCGAGGTCTACGGAAATCCGCCGCTGAAGAAACAGGGTGAAATCCTGCTGAACGCCACGACGTTCCGCTTCGACGGCTCCGACCTGATGCCCGGCAAGATCGGGGCCGGCGCCTTCTGGACCGGCATGGTCGATTTCGTCGGAGGCAAGTCCTCGGCCGACGTCGCGGCCGGCGTACAGAAGGCATGGGACTCCATCAAGTAAGATCCGGTCAGCCGGACGGTGGGGGCATCGTCTGCCTGTTCCTCATTCGGCGGTCCTCCGGCTGGAGGGCCGCCTGATAACAACGGCAGCGGCCGTTATGCAAAGCGCCTGCAGACGCCTGCGAAGGCGTGAGAGGGGAGGAATGTGTCATGGAGCAGTTGATTGCTGCCATTCTGACGATGGTGGCCGGCGTTCTGGTTTGCGCAGCCTATTTCTGGAGCACGAATCTCGTTCTCGACTGGATCTTCCCATCCAAGGGCAAGTTCGGTGCCGTCGCCTCGCGCAACCTGCGTATCGCCAACAGCATTCGTCCCTGGCTGTTTCTCGCCCCGGCACTGCTGGCGCTGACGCTCTACCTCGTCTACCCCGTCGTCCAATCGGTCTGGCTGAGCCTTCATGGGCGGGGAGGCCAGAACTTCGTCGGCCTGAGCAACTATTCCTGGATGATCAATGACGGCGAATTCCGCCAGTCGATCTTCAACAATTTCCTCTGGCTTCTCGTCGTGCCGGCGCTTTCGACCTTCTTCGGCCTGATCATTGCGGCACTGACCGACCGCATCTGGTGGGGCAATATCGCCAAGACGCTGATCTTCATGCCGATGGCGATTTCCTTCGTCGGCGCAGCCGTCATCTGGAAATTCATCTATGACTACCGCGCCGCAGGCTCCGAACAGATCGGTCTCCTGAACGCCATCGTCGTCGCGCTTGGCGGCGAGCCGCAGGCCTGGATCACGCTGCCCTTCTGGAACAACTTCTTCCTGATGGTCATCCTCATCTGGATCCAGACCGGCTTTGCCATGGTCATCCTTTCGGCGGCGCTGCGCGGCATTCCGGAGGAGACGATCGAGGCGGCCGTCATCGACGGCGCCAATGGCTGGCAGATCTTCTTCAAGATCATGGTGCCGCAGATCTGGGGCACGATCGCCGTCGTGTGGACGACCATCACCATCCTGGTCCTCAAGGTTTTCGATATCGTGCTCGCGATGACGAACGGGCAATGGCAGAGCCAGGTGCTTGCCAACCTCATGTTCGACTGGATGTTCCGCGGCGGCGGCGACTTCGGCCGGGGCGCGGCAATCGCGGTGGTCATCATGATCCTGGTCGTCCCGATCATGATCTGGAACATCCGCAACGCGACCAGGGAATCCGGGGGGCACTGAAATGAATCCGTCGAGGCGTTCTCCACTCACCTGGGCCGTGCATCTTTCCGTCCTGCTTCTGGTCCTGCTCTGGACCCTGCCGACGGCCGGCCTTTTGATTTCCTCCTTGCGCGACAAGGACCAGCTCGCCGTTTCCGGCTGGTGGACGGCTCTTTCCAGCTCGTCGCGCAACGCCGTCGCCCGCGCGCCCTCGGCCGAGAACCAGGTCGAGCGCGACGGCAAGTTCGTGATTGCCGGGAACCTGCTGGAGGGCCGGGGAGAGGTTTCCGCCTTCGGATTTTCCAGCCGCGAACCCACCAAATTCAAACCCGGCGAAACGGCCGAGCTCAACGACGGCGAAAAGCTGACGGTGCAGGCAGACGGCAGTTTCGAGATCGTTTCGGACCAGCGGATGGAGGGCTCGCGCGGCCAGCGGATCTTCTTTACGGCCACCACGCCACCGCGCTTCACGCTCGACAATTATGCCGAGGTCCTGAGTGCTGCGGGCATCGGCAGATCCTTCCTGAATTCGCTGACCGTCGCCGTACCGTCAACCGTCATTCCCATTCTGATCGCGGCCTTCGCCGCCTACGCGCTCGCCTGGATGCCCTTTCCCGGCCGCGCGATCCTGCTCGCCGTCGTCGTCGGTCTTCTCGTCGTGCCGCTGCAGATGTCGCTTATTCCGCTCCTGCAGCTTTATAACGGCGTCGGCGCCTTCTTCGGCGTGTCCGCCAAGACCTATATGGGCATCTGGCTCGCCCATACCGGCTTCGGCCTGCCGCTCGCCATCTATCTCCTGCGCAACTACATGGCCGGCCTGCCGCGCGAGATCATGGAATCGGCGCGCGTCGACGGCGCCAGCGATTTCGATATCTTCGTCAAGATCATTCTGCCCCTGTCGTTTCCGGCGCTCGCCTCCTTTGCCATCTTCCAGTTTCTCTGGACCTGGAACGACCTTCTCGTCGCCATCGTGTTCCTTGGCGCGGGGGACGACAAGCTGGTGCTGACCGGGCGTCTGGTCAATCTCCTCGGCTCTCGCGGCGGCAATTGGGAAATTCTCACCGCCTCCGCCTTCATCACCATCGTCGTTCCGCTGATCGTCTTCTTCGCCCTGCAACGCTACCTGGTGCGCGGCCTGCTGGCTGGGTCGGTCAAGGGCGGCTGATCGACTTCAGACAAGGAATCCTGAACAGCATGACAATGACCGAAACGACGAGCTCAATCCTCGAGCCCGATAGGGATTGGTGGCGCGGCGCGGTGATCTATCAGATCTATCCGCGCTCCTTTCAGGATAGCAATGGCGACGGCATCGGAGATCTGCAGGGGATCACGGCCCGTCTGCCCCACATTGCGGGGCTCGGCGCGGACGCGATCTGGATTTCGCCCTTCTTCACGTCGCCGATGCGGGACTTCGGTTACGACGTCTCGAACTATGTCGATGTCGATCCGATCTTCGGGGCGCTCGAAGACTTCGATGCGCTGATCGCCGAGGCCCACCGGCTCGGCCTCCGGGTGATGATCGACCTCGTGCTGTCGCATACCTCCGACCAGCATCCCTGGTTCGTCGAAAGCCGCTCCAGCCGCAGCAATGCGAAAGCGGACTGGTATGTCTGGGCGGATTCGAAGCCGGACGGCACGCCGCCCAACAATTGGCTGTCGATTTTCGGCGGTTCCGCCTGGCAGTGGGATCCGACCCGCCTGCAATATTATCTGCACAACTTTCTCACCTCGCAGCCCGACCTCAATCTGCATAACGCCGAGGTTCAGGAGGCCCTGCTTGCCGTCGAGCGCTTCTGGCTGGAGCGGGGCGTCGACGGTTTCCGGCTCGACACCATCAACTTCTATTTCCATGACCGCGAACTGCGCGACAACCCCGCGCTCGTTCCGGAGCGCCGCAACGCCTCGACTGCGCCGGCGGTCAATCCCTATAACTATCAGGAGCATATCTACGACAAGAACCGGCCGGAGAACCTGGAGTTCCTGAAGCGCTTCCGGGCGGTGATGGACGAGTTCCCGGCGATCGCCGCCGTCGGCGAGGTCGGCGACAGCCAGCGCGGCCTAGAAATCGCAGGCGAATACACCTCGGGCGGCGACAAGGTGCACATGTGCTACGCCTTCGAGTTTTTGGCGCCCGATCGGCTGACGCCGCAGCGCGTGGCCGAGGTTCTGCGCGACTTCCAGAGGGCCGCCCCTGAGGGTTGGGCCTGCTGGGCCTTCTCGAACCATGATGTGGTCCGCCACGTCAGCCGCTGGGCCGATGGCGTTACCTATCATCACGCGCATGCGAAGTTGCTCGCCAGCCTGTTGATGTCGCTGCGCGGTACCGTCTGCATCTATCAGGGCGAGGAACTTGCGCTCGCCGAGGCGGAGCTCGCCTATGAGGATCTCCGGGATCCCTATGGCATTCAGTTCTGGCCCGACTTCAAGGGCCGGGACGGCTGCCGTACGCCGATGGTATGGGAGAGCCTGCCCGATGGCGGCTTCAGCAGCGCGAGGCCGTGGCTGCCGATTTCCGAGAGCCACATTCCGCGGGCGGTTGCCGTGCAGGAGGGCGACCCGGCCTCGGTGCTGCATCACTACCGCCGCTTTCTCGCCTTCAGAAAGGCGCATCCGGCCTTGGCCAAGGGCGAGATCGAATTCGTCGAGACCAGGGGCTCCTTGCTCGGCTTCCTGCGCAGCCATGGCAATGAGAGAATCTTTTGCCTGTTCAACATGAGCGACGAAGCTGCGACAAAGGAACTGCCGATGAAGCGGCTGGAGCCGCTCGAGGGCCACGGCTTCGTCACGGGGATATTGGATCATGAGGTCAAGCTGCCGGCCTGGGGCGCGTTTTTCGCGCGTCTGGCCTGAGAACCGAGGGGAGGGTGCCATGACAGGCCTGCTGCTGAAAGATATCCGCAAGTCCTACGGGGCCGTCGACGTAATTCACGGCATCGATCTCGACATCAAGGAAGGCGAGTTCGTCGTCTTCGTCGGACCGTCCGGATGCGGGAAGTCCACGCTTCTGCGCATGATCGCCGGGCTCGAGGAAATAACCGGCGGCGACATGTTCATCGACGGCGAGCGGGTCAACGACGTGCCGCCTTCCAAGCGCGGCATCGCCATGGTGTTCCAGTCCTATGCGCTCTATCCGCATATGACCGTTTACGACAACATGGCCTTCGGCATGCGGATCGCCAGGGAATCGAAGGAGGAGATCGACCGCCGTGTGCGTGGAGCCGCGGACATGCTTCAGCTCACCCCATATCTCGACCGGCTTCCGAAGGCGCTTTCCGGCGGCCAGCGGCAGCGCGTGGCGATCGGCCGGGCGATCTGCCGAAATCCCAAGGTCTTCCTTTTCGACGAGCCGCTCTCAAACCTCGACGCCGCGCTGCGGGTGGCGACCCGCATCGAGATCGCCAAGCTCAGCGAGCGGCTGTCGGACACCACCATGATCTACGTCACCCATGACCAGGTGGAGGCGATGACGCTGGCCGACCGGATCGTGGTTCTCTCCGCCGGTCACATCGAGCAGGTCGGGGCGCCCCTCGAACTCTACGAGCGGCCGGCAAATCTCTTCGTTGCGCGCTTCATCGGCTCCCCGGCCATGAACGTCATCCCGGCGACGATCACCGCGACCGGCCAACAGACCGCCGTCACGCTCGCGGGCGGAAAATCGGTGACGCTCGACATTCCGACGAATGCCTCCGAAAACGGCAAGACGGCAAGCTTCGGCGTGCGCCCGGAAGACCTGCAGGTGACCGAGACCGACGATTTCCTGTTCGAGGGCACGGTCTCGATCGTCGAGGCGCTGGGCGAGGTGACCTTGCTTTACATCGAAGGACTGGTCGAAAACGAGCCGATCATCGCCAAGATGCCGGGGATCGCCCGCGTCGGCCGCGGCGACAAGGTGCGGTTCACGGCCGACAAGGCGAAGCTGCATCTCTTCGACACAAAAGGACAGAGCTATCGGGCGTAGTTCGGCTGCAGGGCCGGGGGCATTTTCGGCCTGCAGCCCTGAACCCTCTGTTAAATTTCATGGGTTAGCGTCGTCGCAGTGAAATGCGAAAAGGCGAGTTCGATGAGCAGTGCAGCCCCCGTGATCAACCGGCACTTTCTCAACAAGGAAGAGTCATTCATGTACGATCGGGAGGCGAATTTCCCGATGGAGGACACGCGGAACGAGGCGCGGATCGAATTCACCGAAAAGGGTATGCAGAATCTCTCGTCGCGCCGCTGCGAGATCATCAAGCTCTCCAGGAGCAGCGCCCTGATCGGCATTCTGACCCAGTTCCAGCTGCCGCAGAATTTCTATCTCGACATACCGAGCGCCCGCATCCCCCTGATCGGCTGCCTCCTGAGGCGGGTGCATGCCAACAACATCATCGAGGCGCGGTTCCTGCGGCTCCTGAGCGAGCGGGACCTCAACCGGATCTTCGTCTACAGCACCCATCCGAACCATCGGAACCGCACGCTCGACATCTATCGCTGAGAATGACGCGGCCCTCCGGTCGCAAGGGACCGGGGGAACCGCTGCGCGGATGGTCTCGGCAGGTTACTCGGCTGCAAAAAGCCACTCGCGTCGCGCAAACATCAGGCCAACGGCGTAGATCGCGAATGCAAGGAGCGCTGTCGCCGGCGCAGACAGTTCAGAGTAGCCACCGCCCTCGGCGCGTTTCATTGCGTCACAGATTGACCATCCCCTCGCATATTCGCAAGCGAATGCTGTAGGAGCCGTACATCCCCCGGCTCCTCATTCCTGTGCTTGTCACAGGAATCCAGTCAGACCAAGTCCTTGGGCTGGAAAGGCTCTTCCCGCGCCGCAGACGCGGCGCTGCTGGATCCCTGCGACGAGCACAGGGACAGGGCGGAGAGGGTGCGGTCCCTCGGCGCGTTTCATAAGCCGTGAAGATAGCGAGGCGCGGAAGGTCGCGAGTCACGCCGGTGTATGTCCCGCTTCGCTTCGATGTAGTGGCCGCACATCCCCGGTCCCTCATTCCTGTGCTTGTCACAGGAATCCAGCCAGACCAAGTCCTTGGGCTGAAAGAATGCTTCCCGCGCCGAAGACGCGGCGCTGCTGGATCCCTGTGACAAGCACAGGGATGAGGGTCGAGAGGGTGCGGTCCCTCGGCGCGTTTCATAAGCCGTGAAGATAGTGAGGGGCGGAAGGTCGCGAGTCACGCCCGTGTATGTCCCGCTTCGCTTCGATGTAGTAGCCGCACATCCCCGGTCCCTCATTCCTGTGCTTGTCACAGGAATCCAGCCAGACCAAGTCCTTGGGCTGGAAAGGCTCTTCCGCGCCGCAGACGCGGCGCTGCTGGATCCCTGTGACGAGCACAGGGATGAGGGGAGGAGACGTCGCAGTCCTCCAAAACGTTTCCTACAGCGCCGCGCGTCTTATGAGACGCGCATCGCCCTGCGTGCCGACAAAACCAACCAGAGCTTCAACGCCATTATCCATCTCGCAGAAGCCGTCATAAACTCAAAACGAATCGCAACAGGCCCTAGTGAAACAGCACGCTTCCGCCGCGGTCGGCCGCGCCGGCGATCTGCCTGAACGGAGCGAAGAGCTCGCGGCCCATTCCGAATTCGTTGTCGGAGAGGTCGATATGCGCCGGCACGCGCGTCTTCAGCGCGATGTCCTCGACGAGCACCTCGACCTTGCCGTTGATCGCGTCGATGCGGACGATGTCGCCGTCCTGGATGCGTGCGATCGGGCCGCCTTCCTTCGCTTCCGGGGTCACATGGATCGCTGCCGGAACCTTGCCGGAGGCGCCTGACATGCGCCCGTCTGTGAGGATCGCGACTTTCTGGCCGCGATCCTGCAGGATGCCGAGCACCGTCGTCAGCTTATGCAGTTCCGGCATGCCGTTGGCCTTCGGCCCCTGAAAGCGCACGACGGCTACGAAGTCGCCTTCGAGCCTTCCCGCCTTGAAGGCGGCGTTCAGTTCCGCCTGATCGTTGAAGATCTTGGCCGGAGCTTCGATGACGTGGCTCTCCGGCTTGACGGCGGAGATCTTGATGACCGCCTTGCCGATATTTCCGCTCAGCATCTTGAGGCCGCCGGTGTGCTGGAACGGGCGCTCGACGGTCGCGAGCACCTTCGGGTCGGCGCTCGTCTCCGGCGCAGGCTCGCGCTTGACGCTGCCGTTTCCGCCGAGCTTCACGTCGATCGCATAGGCGCTGAGCCCCTGCCCGTAGACGGTACGGACGTCATCGTGCAGCAAGCCTTTCCTGAGGAGCTGGGCGATCAGGAAGCCCATGCCGCCTGCGGCGTGGAAATGGTTCACGTCGGCAAGCCCGTTCGGATAGACGCGCGCGAGCAGCGGCACGAGATCGGAAAGCTCCGAAATGTCCTGCCAGGTAAGCACGATCCCCGCGGCGCGGGCCATCGCGACGAGATGCATCGTGTGGTTCGTCGAGCCGCCGGTCGCATGCAGGCCGACGACGCCGTTGACGATCGACCGCTCGTCGATCATCTCGCCGGCGGGCGTGAATTCGTTGCCGAGCGCGGTGATCGCAAGCGCCCGCTTCGTCGCTTCCCTGGTCAGCGCGTCGCGAAGCGGCGTGCCGGGATTGATGAAGGAGGCGCCGGGCAGGTGGAAGCCCATGATCTCCATCAGCATCTGGTTGGAATTGGCGGTGCCGTAGAAGGTGCAGGTGCCGGGGCCGTGATAGGACTTGGACTCCGCCTCCAGGAGTTCGTCGCGGCCGACCTTGCCTTCGGCGAAGAGTTGCCGAACCTTGGCCTTCTCGTCGTTCGGCAGGCCCGTGGTCATCGGTCCGGCGGGGATGAAGACCGCGGGCAGATGGCCGAAGGTGAGCGCCGCGATCGCGAGTCCGGGCACGATCTTGTCGCAGACGCCGAGATAGACGGCCGCGTCGAACATGTTGTGCGACAGGCCGATGCCGGCCGCCATGGCGATGACATCGCGCGAGAAGAGCGACAGCTCCATGCCGGGCTGCCCTTGGGTGACGCCGTCGCACATTGCCGGAACGCCGCCGGCGACCTGAGCGACGCCGCCCGCCTCGTGCGCGGCCTCCCGGATCAGCGCCGGATAGGTTTCGAACGGCTGATGCGCCGAAAGCATGTCGTTGTAAGAGGTGATGATGCCGAGGTTGGGGACGCGGTCGCCCGCAAGCGCCACCTTCTCGGCGGGGGAACAGACCGCAAATCCGTGCGCAAGATTGCCGCAGCCGAGAACGGTCCGGTGCGGTCCGTTCGTCGCAGCGCTGCGGACGCGATCGAGGTAGGGCTCGCGGTGGGGCTTCGAGCGTTCGACGATGCGGGCGGTAATGGCGGCTATGCGGGAATCGGCGGACATGGACACATCCTCTTCCGGAGTCTTACGACTCCTTTCTTCATCGATCATCGGCTTTGAGCGCCACAGCGTGCGGGGAGCGTTGCGGCGCTTTCCGGGTCGCCTCAGGGCGCCCAATAAATCTGCAGCGGCGATGTGGCCCGCCGAAGCACGGCCCGGATGGGCATCTCTGCCTCGTCGCCGGGCGCCTGGGCCTGGGCAAGCACCTCTTTCTTGCCGCTGCCTTCGATATGCAGCACCAGATAGCCGGCATCCTGCAGGCTGGAGAAGGTGAAGGTGAGGCGGGGTTCGCCGGCTCCTTCCGCTTCCATGGTGATCACGCCGCGCGGCGTCGTGGGGTCGAGCGCCTCTTCAAGGCGCGTCCCCCCGGGAAAGAACGAGGCCGTATGCCCGTCCGTTCCCATGCCGAGCACCACGACATCGAAGGGTGCGCCGAGACTTGCCGTCCTGTCGCTCGCGATCGCCGCGGCCGCTTCCGCAGTCTCGGCCGCGTGATAGAGCGGAACGAAACGCGCCTGCGCAGCCCCGTCCTTGAGCAGGTTATCGGCAACCAGGCGGTGGTTGGAGCGCTCGTTTTCCGGTGGCACGAAACGCTCGTCGACGAGGGTGACCGTCACTTTCGACCAATCGAGCTCGCGACGCGACAACGACCGGAAAAAGGCCTTCGGGGTCGAGCCGCCCGATACCGCGAAGCTCGCCGTGCCTCTCGCAGCGATCGCGGCGGCGAGCCTTGCACCGACGTCATCCGCGAGGGCCTCGGCCAGTGCGGACGGATTTTCGAATATGTGCATGTTTGCGCTCATGATCGGCCCTAGATCGCGTCGTTCCAAGTACGGCCGTCGCGCTCGATCAGCGCGATCGATTGGCTCGGACCCCAGGTTCCGGCGGTATAGCCTTGCACCTGCTGTCCGGTTGCTTCCCAGGCCTTGAGGATCGGGTCGATCCATTGCCAGGCCGCTTCCACTTCGTCGCGGCGCACGAACAGGGTCTGGTTGTTGCGGATGACGTCCAGCAGCAGGCGTTCATAGGCGTCCGCATTGCGAACCGCAAAGGCCTCGGCGAAGCTCATGTCCAGGGGCACGTTCCTCAGCCGCATGCCGCCCGGTCCGGGATCCTTGATCATCAGCGACTGCTTGACGCCTTCATTCGGCTGCAGGCGGATCATCAGCTGGTTGGCCGAAATGCGGCCGGCGCTCTGATCGAAGATCGAGTGCGGAATCTGCTTGAAGGTGATGACGATCTCCGACATGCGGCCCGCCATGCGCTTTCCGGTACGCAGATAGAAGGGCACGCCTGCCCAGCGCCAATTGCTTATTTCGGCCTTGATCGCGACGAAGGTTTCCGTGTTGGAAACGCCTCCGTCGAGCTCTTCGAGATAACCCTTGACCGGGCCTCCGGATGATGCGCCCGCGCGGTACTGGCCCCGGACCGTCACCTGCTCGACATTGGAGGCGGTGATCGGCTTCAGCGCGCGAAGCACCTTGAGCTTCTCGTCGCGCACGGCCTCCGCGTCCATCGACGTCGGCGCCTCCATGGCGACGAAACAGAGGAGCTGGAGGATGTGGTTCTGCACCATGTCGCGCAGCGCGCCCGCCTTGTCGTAGTAACCTGCGCGATTCTCGAGCCCGACGGCTTCAGAAACGGTGATCTGCACGTGGTCGATGTGGGCGGAATTCCACAATGGCTCGTACAGCGCGTTGGCAAAGCGCAGGGCCATCAGATTCTGCACCGTCTCCTTGCCGAGATAGTGGTCGATGCGGAAAATCTGCTCTTCGCGGAAGACTTTTCCGATCGTGTCGTTGAGCTCCGTCGCGGAAGCGAGGTCGCGGCCGATCGGCTTCTCGACGACGATGCGGGTGTTCCTGGTGATGAGCTTGTGATCGCGGATCTTTTCGGAAATGTCGCTGAAGATCGCCGGTCCGACGGCGAGATAGAAGGCACGGGTACGGTCCTTGCCCTCTTCCAGGAGCTTCTTCAGATCGTCCCAGCCCTGTTCGGACTTGGCGTCGACGGAGACGTAGTAGAGACGTGAGGTGAATTTCTCGACTTCCGCCTCGTTGAACTCCCCGGCCTTCAGGTGTTCTTTCAGGGCGTCGCTCGCGAACTTGCGGTATTCGTCATGGGAAAGGCTCGCGCGCGAGGCGCCGATGATCCGCGTCGGCTCCGTGAACTGGCCTTCCATCTGACGGTGGTAGAGTGCCGGCAGCAGCTTGCGCTCGGCAAGATCGCCGGTGCCCCCGAACACCACATAGTCAAACGGTTCGACGGGAATGATCTGGCTGCTCATGGGATGTCTCGATCTCGTTGAGGTCTGGGCTGGTATAATCTAATCGATTTAAAATGGCTAGGGTGCACCGCAACAAAATGGCTGGCCGCACGGCTGCCGACACACCGTTCCTTATATCATCACCGCCCGGGGAACAGAAATATGCAGCATTTCAAGGACTTTCCGCCCACCGTCTGGAATCTCGGAGGGTCTTCCCTTTAGAACCGGTCGCGCAGTGCGTACCAGCTGAGCGCCAGAAACAGGAGTGCCGAGCGGAACCGCGTTCCGCCGGGGAAGGCCGGTATTTTGAGCTGCTTCAGCAGATCGAGCTCGGTGGACTTGCCGAGCGCGAGCTCGGCATAGAGTTTGCCGCAATAATTGGCGAGCATGACGCCATGGCCGGAGTAACCGCCGATCGTGGTGACGCCCGGCATGACCTCGCGGCAGAAGGGTTGGCGCGGCATGGTGATGCCGACCGAGCCGCCCCAGGCGTGAGTGATCTCCACATCGGCGAGATCCGGGTAGATTTCGCAGATCTGCCGGCGTATGTGCGCCGAAATGTCGCGCGGATTGTCGGCAGTGTAGGCCTCGCGCCCGCCGAAGAGCAGCCGCCCGTCTTTCGATTTTCGGAAATAGCGTACGACGAAGCGCGAATCGTCGACCGATTCGCCCCCGGGCAGAATTCCGGCATGGCCGTGCAGCACCGTCGTCGCGCCGATGAAGGAGCGGATCGGCATGACGTGGCTCGCGGTCACGGGCTCGAGATTGCCGATATAGCCGTTGCAGGCGATCAGCGCCCGGTCGGCCGTGATCGTGCCGCTCGTCGTCTCGATGACGACCGCGCCGCCCTTCTTCTCGATCTTGAGCGCCTTCGTTCCCTCGTAGAGATTGGCGCCGGCGAGCGCCGCCTGTCTGACGAGCCCCACAACCAGCTTCATCGGGTGGATGTGGCCGGTCCCGGTGTCGCGGATACCGAAGTGGTAATGGCTGGAGCCGAGCCGGCTCACGGTTTCCTCGCGATCCATGAAGGAAAGGTGCGGATAGCCGTAGCGCTCGGTCATCGCCTCGACGTGGTTGCGGTAGTCCCTTTCGAGGCTTGCCTTGTGGCCGACCGAGAGCTGGCCCGGCATGAATTCGATGTCGATCGCGTGCTCTTCGGCAAATCCCAGGACATAGCGCTTGGCGTTCTCGGCCATATCGAAGAGCCGCTGCGCCCATTCGCGGCCGAGCACCTCCTCCGTTTCGTCGGCCCAGACACGTTGCCCGGTGCCGAACTGCCCGCCATTGCGGCCCGAGGCGCCGTCGCCGAAGCGGCAGGCGTCGATCAGGGTGACGTCCGTCCCGCTCCGGGCGAGATTGCAGGCGGCCTGCAGGCCGGTATAGCCGCCGCCGATAATGGCGATGTCGGCCTTGCGGGAGCCCGGCATGACCGGGAAGGCGGGCCGCTCGGGAGTCGTCGCCTCGTACCAGGAATATCCGGGCGAAATCGGGCTTTGCCAGGTCATGGAAACCTATTCCGGATCAGACATTCAGGAGCAGGAACTCGCGTTCCCACGGGCTGATGACCTGCATGAAGGTTTCGAACTCGCCACGCTTCACGCCGGCATAGATGGCGATGAACTCGGCGCTGAAGACCTCCGCCAGCGCGGGAGCCGATTCGAGCAGCGAAACCGCCTCGAGCAGCCCTCGCGGCAGTTCGATTTCGCCCTCATTGGCGGTGTGTTCCGTAGGGGGTGTCGCCTGCAGGCCCTCGATGATGCCGAGATAGCCGCAGCCGAGCGAGGCCGCGAGCGCCAGATAGGGGTTGGCATCCGAGCTCGGCAGGCGGTTCTCGATGCGCCGGGCGACCGGATCCGAGACAGGGATGCGGAACGCCGTGGTCCGGTTGTCATAGCCCCAGGCGGTGTTGACCGGCGCGGACATGTCCGGCGTGAGGCGCCGATAGGAATTCACATAGGGCGCCATCATCGACAACGTCCGCGGGACGTAAAGCTGCATGCCGCCTATGAAGGAAAAGAACGCCTGGGAGGGTGAGCCGTCGGGATTGGAGAAGATATTGCGGCCGGTCTCGATATCGATCACCGATTGGTGGATATGCATGGCGGAGCCGGGTTGGCCCTGCATGGGCTTCGCCATGAATGTCGCATAGATTCCGTGCTTAAGCGCGGCTTCGCGGATGGTCCGCTTGAAAAGGAAGACCTGGTCGGCAAGCTCGATCGGATCGCCGTGCCTGAGGTTGATCTCAAGCTGGGCCGGCCCCTCTTCGTGGATCAGCGTATCGATCTCGAGGCCTTGCTTTTCGGAAAAATGGTAGATGTCGTCGATGAGCTCGTCGAACTCGTTGATGCCGGCGATCGAATAGCCCTGGCCGCCGAGGATCGAGCGGCCGGACCGGCCCTTCGGCGGCCGCAGCGGATAGTCCGGATCGTCGTTCTGGGCGACGAGATAGAATTCGATCTCCGGTGCGACCACCGGTTTCCAGCCCTTCTGCCGGTAGAGCTCGATGACGCGCTTCAGCACGTTGCGCGGCGTATAGCTGATCTGCTCGCCCTGGGAGCCGACGATGTCGCAGATGACCTGGGCCGTCGGGTCGCTTTCCCATGGAACGATGGAAAGGGTGGACAGGTCCGGAACGAGCTTGATGTCGCTGTCGCGGGAATCATAGCGGAATTGCCCGGTCTCCTCCGGATATTCGCCGGAAATCGTGTGCCGGTAGATCGCCGAGGGCAAGGCAAGGGAGGTATTGGACGTGAACTTGGACGTCGGCATCATCTTGCCGCGCGCGACGCCCGCAAGGTCGGGCGTGATGCACTCGATATCTTCGATGCCGCGGATCTTGAGCCAGTCGACCGCTTCGGTCCAGGTCTTCACGCCACGGGCGGCATGCAGGGCGAGGGGTATCTTCGAACTCTTGCTGACCTTTGCTGTCTCTTGGGCAACACTTCTCTTGGAAGACATAAATCACCGGGTTTGGCTTCGGATAGCGCAATCATAGCCGCAGTTCGGCAATTAGCTAGATGCACGCGATTGACTTTCGCCCTGCTCACCGGAAAGGAGGATACGGAAACAGAAGGGAGCTTCCGTGGCGCAAATGCAGGACGTGGTGATCATCGGGGCGGGTGCCGCCGGCATGATGTGCGCCATCGAGGCGGGCAAGCGCGGGCGCCGGGTGCTCGTCATCGACCACGCCCGGGCGCCCGGCGAGAAGATCCGCATCTCCGGCGGCGGCCGCTGCAATTTCACCAATATCCATGCGTCCCCCAGGAACTTCCTGTCCGGCAACCCGCATTTCTGCAAGTCGGCGCTTGCCCGGTACCGGCCGCAGGACTTCGTGGCTTTGGTCGAGCGCCATGGCATCGACTGGCACGAGAAAACGCTCGGCCAGCTCTTCTGCGATCATTCGGCCAAGGACATCATCCGCATGCTGATGGCGGAGATGAGGGCAGCGGGAGTGCAACTGAGGCTCGAAACCAGCATCGGGGAGGTTGAGAGGACCGCCTCCGGGTTCCGTGTGACGACGAGCGCCGGCGCGGTCGACGCCGCCTCGCTGGTCGTGGCAAGCGGCGGCAAGTCCATCCCGAAAATGGGAGCGACAGGTCTTGCCTATCGCATCGCGGAGCAGTTCGGCTTGCCAGTTGCCGAAACCCGCCCGGCACTGGTTCCCCTGACACTCGACCAGACGCAGCTCACCAAGCTCGGGGCGCTTGCCGGCGTCGCGGCCGATGCCGAGGCGCGGTTCGGGAAGGCCGCCTTCCGCGAAGCTGTCCTCATCACCCATCGCGGCTTGAGCGGGCCGGCTATCCTGCAGATTTCATCCTATTGGCGTGAGGGTGAGGAGATCGTCCTCCGGCTGATGCCGGACATCGATATCGCCTCGATCCTCAAGGGAATGCGCCGGACGAACGGCCGCCAGGCAGTCCAGACGGCACTTGCCGATATACTGCCGCGCCGGCTCGCGCAGTTCTTCGCGGACGAAGCGAAGCTGACGGGGCGCATGCTTGCCGACCTTTCCGACAAGGCTATCGACGCGCTTTCCAGCTCCATCCAGGCCTGGGCGGTGAAGCCGGCGGGATCGGAAGGCTACCGGACGGCCGAGGTCACGCTCGGCGGCGTCGATACGCGTGCGCTCGACTCCCGGACCATGCAGGCAAACGAGATCCCCGGCCTCTACTTCGTCGGCGAGTGTGTCGACGTGACCGGCTGGCTCGGAGGCTACAATTTCCAATGGGCCTGGGCGTCGGGCTTCGTCGCCGGTCAAGACGTGTAACCGTGCGGCAAAATTGGTGATTTGCTTCTTCAGCCATTCTTAAGGGAAATATAACGGAAATTACTGAACCTGTTTATCATGGCGCGACAGCCGCGAAGGCAGCGGAAGTCAACAAGCGGAAACCACATTGTTTCCATTTCGGGGACTTTCTTCAGCCGCAGGATGGATGCACCATGATCGTAACGGCAAAGGCAGACCATCTTTGCCGGCAACTCGTAGTGCTGCAGCGACCTTTGCGCGCCCGAGACGCTCGGTGCTGCAGCGACAAGGACAAGAGGCCATGAACCAGCAACGCCGCCGTCCCCGTGCAATAGCCATAGCCCGCGCAGAGAAAAGCCGCGGGCAGAACGAATTGACGGCTTACCTCGCGACGCTCGCTCTGTTTGCCGTCACGGCCGTTGCTCTCTTTTCCTGGCTTTAAAGCGTCGCTTCCGACGAGCCCCGTCGATACGCCGGACGACCGGTATTCCGTCCGCACGGGGCCAATTCCGCTTATGGAATTCTTAATCGTTTGAAACGATTATGGCGAGCAAATGAGCACCGCCAGGTCCTCGCCGCCAAGCCGGCTGCGCGGTCCCGCAATGACTGCTGGCGGGCTGGCGGCGTGCGCCGCATGACTTTCCGAAAAACATCAGCCTGTTTGCGCATCGGGTGGCGCCCGAGCGCCTTTGGTGCGTTCACCTGACGCGCCCCGGAGCGCTTCGAGCCATCGGGGAGGCGAACGCGCGCTGTAGCCAAGGTGTTTTCCATGTTCATCGACAGGATACTTGCCCGCTTCAAGATTCAGACGAAGGTTCTGCTCTTCATCCTGCCCTTCGTCGTCAGCATCTCGGCCGTCGGGATAACCGGACTCTATGCCTCCGGACTGCTGCAGGGCCGCATGGAGATTTCGAACAGCGTCCTCAAGACGCTGAGCGGCTTCAAGGACGTCTATGCGCAGATGAACAGCTTCCTGCAGCGGACGACCGACGAAAGTCGCCGGATGCTCAAGGATGCAATCGTAACGCAGAAGGAAGTTCTGGCCGAAACTGCGGCGCAGGTTGCGGGCGGAAACGGCCAAGACGAGCTGGCTGCCGCCATTGCCGCGACCAGCGACATCGAGACGCGCATCGACGGGCTCTGGACATTGCATGAAGGCGAGCAGAAGCTCCGGGCCGAGACGAGGGCCGGTCTGGAGCGCCTGGCGGCCGAACAGGCGAAGATCAACGACGAGGCGAACCGGCTGCAATACGCGGTGCGCAAGGACGAGAATGCGGCGAAGACGATGCTGCGCAACGCCGAAAAACTCATGCGCGCCAGCCGCTTCTATGCCGAATTCGCGACCGAGGTGAGCGGGGCGATAACGGTCGAGGAGAAGCTCAAGGTCGCAGAGGGCCACTACCCGGCCATAGGCCGCACGCAACGGGATATCTTCGTGCTTTTGCCGAAGGGCGAGAAATCTCTTGCCGAAACCGTCAATTCTGCTTCCGGGACGATCGGCGCCCTTATCAAGGCGCCGCCCGGCCCTGAAACGCTCGCCGGCCTTTCCAAATATGTCGACCGTTTCCGCACCGCCAGTTTCCGATTGGAGGCAGCTTCGGTCGGCAAGATGCGCGAGGCGACGCAGATATTCAGCGAGCTCGATGGCAAGATCGCGGGCACCGAGTCGGTGCTGACCGCGACACGCAGGCTCTCCACATCGCTTACCGACATCCAGATCGCCGCCGCGGCATTTCTCGGGACGACGAGCGAGGAAAGCCGCAAGAAGCTTCTCGACAAGTTCCTTGCGGTCCAGTCCAACCTCACCACTCTGCGCGGCATCGCGAGCGGCATGAGCTTCTTCGATCAGGCCGCCGGCGCACTTCTGCCGATCATCGAGGGGATGAAGAAGGATGGCCTTGCGCTGGTCGAGATCTCGGATAAGCGCACTGTCGAATTCGAGGCCGCGGGCGCCGCGATCAACGAGATCTGGAGCGATCTCACCGGTTTTGCCGAGCAGCAGAAGGTCGCCGCCGGCAGCGAACGCGCGGAAGCCAATCAGATCTCCGTTGCGGCGACGATCACCGGCGTCGTGATCGCGCTTCTGGCAGGTATCGCGCTCACGCTCACGCTGAAAAAGCCGATCGGCCAGATCACGGCCGCCATGCGGCGGTTGGCGGACGGCGCGCTCGATACGTCGATCGACGGCGGCACGCGCCGCGACGAGATCGGCGACATGGCGCGTGCTCTCGGCGTCTTCAAGGAAAATGCGCTCTCCAAGGTGCGCATCGAGGCGGAAAGCGCCGAAGAGCGTGCCCGCGCGGAAGCCGAGCGCAGCCGCAACGATGCGGAGAAGCGCGAGCTCGACAGGCAGATCGATCTTGCGGTGAGCGAGCTCGCAGCTGGACTCGGACGCCTGGCCCAGGGAGACCTGTCGCGTCAGATCGAGGTGCCCTTCGCCGGCCGCCTCGAACAGTTGCGGCTGGACTTCAACGGATCGCTCGTCCGCCTTCAGGACACGCTGGCGCAGATTCGCGCCAATGCCCAGGCGATCCAGCAGGGTGGCGCCGACATGCATCGGTCCGCCGACGCGCTGTCGAAACGGACGGAGGCTCAGGCCGCCTCGCTCGAGGAGACGGCCGCGGCCGTCGACCAGATCACCGTGACGGTGCGCTCCTCGGCGGAGCGGGCGCACGAGGCGAACCAGGCCGTGTCTCATACGAAGCGGAGCGCCGACAGTTCGGCAACGGTCGTCACCAGCGCCGTCGCCGCCATGGGACGCATCGAGGCGGCCTCCCGTCAGATCGAGCAGATCATCGAAGTGATCGACGATATCGCCTTCCAGACCAACCTTCTGGCGCTCAATGCCGGTATCGAAGCGGCGCGTGCCGGCGAGGCGGGCAAGGGCTTTGCCGTCGTCGCGCAGGAAGTACGCGAACTGGCGCAGCGCTCGGCCGAGGCGGCGCGAGAGATCAAGGGGCTGATCGACAAATCGACCGAAGAGGTGAGTTCCGGCTCACGTCTCGTCAAGGAAACGGGCGCGGTGCTCGCCTCGATCAGCGCCGAGATCGTCACGATCAGCCAGCATGTCGAGATGATCGCCACGGCCAGCCGCGATCAGGCTGCGGCCCTGAACGAGGTAAACGGTTCCGTCAACCAGATGGACCAGATGACGCAGCAGAACGCCTCGATGGTCGAGGAGGCGACCGGCACCAGCCGGGCGCTCGCCAATCAGGCGGATACGCTGATGATGCTCGTCGAGCAGTTCCGACTCGAGCCGGCGGCCGCAGCCGACCACAGCTACCGGGCGGCCTAACCGGGTTTAAACGCTTCGAAGGGCGCCGCGCATCCCGGATGCGCGGCGCTTTCATTTGGCGCCGCCGGCGCAGGAAACAGTAAAGCTGCCGCCGCAACCATCGCTTGTCTCCGCCGGTTGCCGCTTGCGGAACACTGCCGCAAGCAGGCGTTTCGCGAAGCGCGGCCGGCGGCTCTGCGGCGGGGGTTCGAACCTCTCGTCCCAGGGACGGTTCCTCGAAGCCATATCGAACAGCAGTGCCATTGCCATCATATCCATGGTGATGCTCCTTCAGTCTTGGGCATCCCCTTTTTTATGCATCCGGAATTGTTTTACATACAGCCGATTTACCCATATGTTTTTCAGCTATGAAAAACACCGACTGGGACATATACCGCTGCTTCGTCACGGTGGCGCGTACCGGCGGGTTGACCGGGGCGGCGCAGGCGACGGGGCTCAGCCCCGCGACGGTCGGCCGCCGGATGCTGGAGCTCGAGGAGCGCACCGGCCGCTCGCTCTTCATCCGCAGCCAGACCGGCTACACGCTGACGGGAGACGGCCGCTTTCTCTTCGAACAGCTGCAGGAAATGGAGGCGGCGGCCCGCAAGGTCGAAAGCTGGCAGAAGGAGGGCGAGGGGGCGACCGTTGTCCGCATCGCGGCCGGTACATGGGTCTCCTGGCTGATCGCCGAGAATTTTCCCGCCATTTGCACGGAAAGGGACGCTTTCGGCCTTTCTCTGACGATCGGCGAGGCGCGAGCGAATCTGGCCTATCGCGAAAGCGATGTCGGCATCCGCGCCTTCGAACCGGAGGAAAGCTATCTTGCGGCGCGGCCGGTGGGGGAAGTCGCCTATGCCGCCTACCGGCAGAAGAACACGCCGGGCGGAGTGGACCGCTGGGTCGCAGTCGCCGAAGAGGATGCAATATCGGCCTATCTGAGATGGCCGCACGAGCATGCGTCGGGCCGGATCGTTGCAACCGTCACACGGCCTCGCTCATTGCTCGATCTCGCGCGAGCCGGCGCGGGACGGGCGGTGCTGCCCTGTTTCGTCGGCGATCTCGATCCCTTGCTCGAGCGGGTGGGAGACGAGATCGAGCCGCTCAGACACCGGCAGTGGATCGTCATGAACAACGAGGATCGCTACAGGCGGGACATCCGAACCGTCGTAGACCGGATGACACGTTTCCTGCGCAGCCATACTGACCTTTTTGCCGGCAGGCGCCCGCCGCGCAATTCGGCATGAGATGCCGCTCCTCGTCCTGGCCGATGGAGCCAATGCGAAAAACGCAGCCCCTATCTGCATATAACCGGATAACTGTGCTCTGATTCCTTTGACTTGGCTCGATCTCCGGCAACCTCCGGAATGTCACGCTGCACCTCCCGAGCTCACCACGAAGGACGTGCTCGACAAGCTCAAGTTGAAGCCGGTCGTGCAGTAGGTCTCGTGTCACGCACGGAGGTCGCTTTCCCCTTTCCAATCAAAACTCGTGCCGTGGGCGGTCGCTGCTACTCCAAGGTGGGTCCCGATCGTCGCCGCGATATCCGAGAAGCGCCTGATGCCGATGCAACCGGGACGCAGGGCCGGACCGGCTACGAGGATCGGCGTTCGTTCCCTGGTATGGTCCGTCCCTCGCCACGTCGGATCGTTGCCGTGATCGGCGGTCAAGATGAGCAGGTCGCCTTCGCCGAGTTCGTTCAGGAGGTCGGGGACAAGGGCATCGAACGTTTCGAGAGCATGTGCATAGCCCGCCACGTCCCGGCGATGCCCATATTCACTGTCGAACTCGACGATATTCGAGAAGACCAGGCCTCCCGGCGGCAGCCCCCGGAAGGCCTGTATCGTTGCAAGCACCGTGCCTTCGATCCCATTCGCCTTTCGGGATTTCGAAATCCCACGGCCCGCAAAAATGTCGCTGATCTTTCCGACACCGACCACCGCCCGGCGCGCATGAACAAGCCGGTCGAGCAGCGTTTCATCGAATGGCGGCATGGAAAAGTCTCGACGGTTCGGGCTTCGTATGTAGGCACCTTCCGTCCCGACGAACGGTCGGGCAATGACCCGGCCCACCATCAGCGGATCGACCAAGCGCCGCGTCAATCGGCAGAGATCGTACAGCCGGTCCAGCCCGAAAGTCGCTTCGTGGGCAGCAATCTGAATCACCGAGTCGGCCGAAGTGTAGAATATTGGCTTACCGCTCTCGACATGCTCTGCTCCTAGCTCCTGGATGATCTGCGTGCCTGATGCGTGCCTGTTTCCGATCACGCCGGACAGGCCGAAGCGCCTGGCAATCTCATCGATCAACTCCGGGGGGAACGTAGGCACCCGATCGGGAAAATAGTGAAACTCCCCGTTGACCGGAGTTCCCGCAATCTCCCAATGACCTGATGTCGTGTCCTTGCCTTTCGAGCTCTCGACGCCCACGCCCCATGCTCCGCGAGCCGGTTCGCTCGAGACTTCGCCGCAAGTGGCAAGTTGCATTGCTTTGAACAGCCCTAACCCGGCCAGATTGGGCAGCATAAGGGGGCCCTGACGAATGCCGGCGAGATCGGCTCTGCCATGGCTCGCCTCCTCGACGATGTGGCCGAGCGTGTTGGAGCCTTCGTCGCCGTAACGGTCCGCGTCAGTTGCGCCACCAATACCCAGCGAATCCAGGACGATCAGAACTGCTCTTTGCTGTCCCATTGAGCTCAGCCTTGATTGCCGACGAGAACCTGCCGCGCGAGATGCTCGTCGATGATAAGCTCATTGACGTGTCCGCTCCGCAGTACGCCGAGTGTCGCTTCGGTCTTTGTCTCCCCGCACACGACGGCAATCACCCGGCGGCCCGAAACCTCGATCGGAGAGATCCCGACGGCCTTGTCGCCGAGTTCAAGTTCGGACAATTGTCCATCTATGTTGAAGAAGCGGCCCATCAGATCGCCGACCGCATCCGTGCGCACGAGTTCGTCGTACTCGGCTTCGGTGATGACTTGATTCGCGAACAAATGGTCCTCTCTCCCAAGCGAGCCTATGCCGACGACGAACAGATCCGATGCCCGTGCCTTTTCCATCAGTTGCTGAACGCTCGGCTGGGACAGGAAAACGGATTTTTCTTCGACGCTGCTGGCCAGGTAAGGCACCGGGAGGAAGTATACGTCGCCACGTATCTTCCTGGTAAGCAACTGGATTGGATCCATTCTATTCGCCGCCAGCGAACGCGTCAGAGATCCGGTAATCGACACCGCTTCCAAATTCGGGCGCTCGACACTAGCCATCTCGGCAAAGCTGGCAGCCAGAGTCCGGCCCAATCCGATTCCCACCCGTTTGATCGCCTCGTCTGACAGCACCGATGCGAGGTAAGCCGCTGCAATCTTGCTGACCGGCGGAAGAACGTCCTCGAAGCGATGCGATGCGGAAGCATCGACAGGTACGACGATGCAGTTGCCAAGCCCGAACACATCGCTTAGCTCCACTTCAAGTTCGATACACTCGCTTGGCCGCTTGTTGATCGAGACGTGAACGATGCGATCCCGCTGCGCCTCGGCGATCAATCGAGCTACGCTGGGTTGGGATATCTTCAGCGCTTTAGCGATTTCCGACTGGCTTCTCCCCCTGATGAAATACAGCCAAGCCGCCTTTACCACGATGTATTGGTGCCAATCTCCAGATGCATCTTTCATCGTATCGGCCTCCCTGACCAGGCCAATATCGGCCGAGGAAGCTCCGGACTACAAACGACGCAGAAAGCCACGGATGAGCTTCTCGAGCTTCGTTGCGCCAAGCGGTGCCATGGCTTTCGTGTGCTCGTGGCTGATTTGTTCATAACCGAGACCCGCAGCCATGTTGGTGACGACCGATACTCCACAGGCCTTCATCCCGAGGAAGCGGGCCAGAATGACCTCAGGAACCGTCGACATGCCGACGGCGTCTGCACCCAAAATCTTCAGAGCGCGGATCTCTGCAGGCGTCTCGAAGTTCGGGCCGGAGTACCAGGCATAGGCTCCTTCCTTCAGAGTGATGCCTTCCTTGGCCGCGACTTCCATCAATATCGTGCGGGTTGCAGGGTCGTAAGCATCGACCAGGTTGACGAAGCGACTGTCGGTCGGCTCGCCGATCAGCGGACTGCGTCCCGAGAAGTTGATGTGATCGGCAATGAGCATGAGCTCGCCCGGCGGAATGTCGCTTCGGAACGAACCGCATGCATTGGTCGCGAAGAGCTGGTTCGCTCCCAGGGCGGCGAGAACCTCGAGTGGTACGCGCATCGCATCTGCCTGGCCTTTCTCGTAAAAATGCGCCCGCCCGCCGAGGACGGCAACGTCGACACCCTCGAGCTTGCCTAAAACAAGCTTCGCCGCATGACCGGACACTCCGGCCTGCGGAAAGCCGGGCAGATCGTCGTAGTTTATGGATATGCCGTCGACCGCTTCGGTCAGATGTCCCAACCCCGAGCCGAGAATAAAACCAATTCTGGCTTTGGGCTTGCCGAGCCGCGCATTTATAACTTTCAAAGATTCCTGTGTGCTCATTCTAGCGTTCCTTCGCATACGGTATTCCGCCTGCCGCAGGCGGTGTTGCTCTGCCGACGAACCCTGCAAGAATTACGACGGTCAGGATGTAGGGCAGCGAGCTTTCCAGGAACTCGACCACGGTTGCGAGCTCACGGCTTTCGAAACGGAGGTTTCCATGCAATTGGTAGCCGGCGGCTTCGACGAAGCCGAAAAGCAGGCACGCACCCAGAGCTGGATAGGGACGCCATTTTGCAAAGATCAGCGCCGCGAGCGCGATGAAACCTCGGTTCGCCGTCATGCCGTCGGTGTATCCGGCCGCTTGGGCCGTAGCGAGATACGCGCCGGCAACCCCGCACAGCACGCCGGCAATCAATGCTGCCGAGTAACGAAGTCGAGAAACGCTGATACCGGCAGTGTCCACGGCGTTAGGGGCTTCACCAACGGCTCTTAGCCGCAAACCGTAACGCGTTCGGTACAAGATCAACCAGGTCAGCGGGACGAGCAGCAGAGTCAGGTATACGATCACGCTGTGACCCGAGATCACCTGCTGGTAGAAAGTGCCTAATTCGCTGTGGAAGGGGAGTTGTATTCCCAGGAGGCGTTGGTCGGCACTGAGGCCGGGAGTCTGGCCGCCCGTTCCGAACATCGTCTGGCTCAGCAGAAACGCCGTTCCGAGTGCCAGCATATTGATGGCAGCCCCGGAAATAAGCTGATTGCCGCGGAGGCTGATCGATGCGAACCCGTGAATGAGACCAAGCGCCGAAGACGCGGCCACGGCTGCAAGCAGGGCGACCCAAACGTTGCCGACGATAGCCGCAGTGGCCGCGGAGGCAAAGGCCGCAATGAGCATCTTCCCGTCGAGGCCGATGTCGATAATCCCCGACCGTTCGGAATAGAGGCCTGCCAAGCAGGCCAGCAACACTGGCGTTGCCACCCGCAGCGTAGCGCCGAGGATTTGAATGAGAATGTCGAGGTCCATCGTCAAGCCTTTCGCGACAGTTGAGCAAAGGCAAAGATGCGGGCGAGGGGAATGCGGACCAGATTTTCCATCGCACCGACGAACAGAATGATCAAAGCCTGAATGACGACGATCATCTTTGCCGGTACCGCGGGCATCTCGAACGCCAGTTCCGCACCGCCTTGATAAAGTGCGCCGAACAACAGAGCGGCCAAGGCCACGCCCAAAGGGTGAGATCGTCCCATGAGGGCCACGGCAATCCCCGTGAAGCCGGCTCCCTCAACAAATCCAAGCACCAGCGAATGCTGCTGCCCGAGGACAGTGTTCGTCGCCATCAGCCCGGCAAGTCCGCCTGAGATCAGCATGACGAGCATCACGATGCGGAAACTGGATATTCCCGCATAATCCGCAGCTTTCTCGCTATGCCCGTAGGCTCTGACTTCGTAACCCAGGTGCGTACGCCATAACAGCAGCCAAACCACGGCACAGGCGAGGAGAGCGACGAAGAACATGACGTTGCTCTCCATTCTTTGTGTCTCAAGGCCGAACCAACCAATGACTTCGTCCAGCCGCGGCAGATGTGCGCCCTCACCGAAGGTACGTGACTGGGGTGCGGACGCCCCGATCGGCTTCAGGAGATTGCTAAGCAATGCGACCAAAAGACCTGCGGCGATGTAGTTGAACATAATCGTGGTGATGACGATGTGGCTGCCGCGACGAACCTGAAGGTAGGCGGGTATCGCCGCCCATGCCGCACCGAAGAGGAACGCGATAAGGATACCCAGAGGCAATACGAGGAGCCAGTGGGTCTCACCCAACCCCAAGCCCACGAGCGCCGCCCCGATGCCCGCGAACAACGCTTGCCCTTCGCCGCCGATATTGAACTGGGCTGCGTGGAAAGCGATTGCCACGGCCAGGCCGGTGAACACGAAGTTCGTAAAGTAAAAGAGGGTGAAGCCGAGATTGTAGGTACTGCCGAAAGCCCCGGTTACCATGATCTGGACAGCCTTTACAGGGTCCTCTCCAATCGCCAGGACGACCAAACCGGATATGAAGAGCGCGAGGCAAACGCTCAACAACGGAACCAAGAATCCGTCAGCCCACTTTGGAAGCGGTAGCATCGTTGCTCTCCCTCTGGTTCACACCGGCCATCAGCATGCCCAGGTCATGCTCGTCCGTATCAGCCGCATACCTCTCGCCCGATATTCGGCCATCGAACATCACGACAATTCGATCCGAGAGTCCCAAGATTTCATCCAACTCGACCGAAACCAGCAGAATCGCCTTGCCCCGGTCACGTAGGGCAACGATCTCTCGGTGAATGTATTCGATTGCTCCTATATCGACCCCGCGCGTCGGCTGTCCGATCAGAAGGAGATCCGGGTTCTGACCGATCTCGCGCGCCAGGACGACTTTTTGCTGGTTGCCGCCGGACAGGTTGGCTGTCTTCAGGAAAGGATCGTCCGGGCGTACGTCGTAGGCCTCGATCAAGTCCCGTGCCGCCTGTTTCATCCTTCCCGGGAGCGAGAAAAAGCCCTTCGTAAATGAAGGGTCACGGTGATAGCCGTAGCTTGCGTTTTCCCAGATGCTGAACGGCATGACGAGACCGTGGCGATGCCGGTCTTCAGGCACATGGCCGATTCGCTGATTTCGCCTTTCTGCGGCACAGCCCGCGCGCGAGATATCGAGGGGGGCTCCGTTCAGCCGAATTTCCCCGCTCTTCGCCGGCGCCATGCCGGCGATGACTTCGAGGAGTTCGGACTGTCCGTTGCCTGCAACGCCGGCCACCCCAAGTATTTCTCCGGCGCGAATATCGAACGAGACCGACTTAAGCCGCTCCGTGCCGTTCTTTTCGACCGTCAGGTCACGGATGGAAAGAACATTTTCACCGGGTTGCGCTTCGGATTTCTTGACGTTCAGATCGACAGTCCGCCCGACCATCAACTCGGCGAGCTTCGCGACATCCATCTGGGACGTCGGGTGTGTTGCCGTCATTTCACCGCGCCGCATGACGCTGACCGAGTCGGTTATCGACATGATCTCGCGCAGTTTATGCGTGATGAAGATGATCGTTTTTCCTTGCGCCTTAAGGCTGTCGAGGATGCGAAACAGATGGTCGGCTTCGGACGGCGTCAGGACGCCCGTTGGCTCGTCCAGGATCAGTATCTCGGCCTGACGATAGAGCGCCTTGAGTATTTCGACCCGTTGCTGAAGGCCGACCGAGAGGTCGCCGACAACTGCATCCGGATCAACTTCGAGTCCATAGGCGGCGGCAAGTTCCTGCAGGACGTCACGGGCTTTTGCGGACGAGCGTTGCAATCGAATGCCGTCCTCGGCGCCCAGGATGACGTTCTCGAGGACGGTGAAGGGTTTCACCAGCATGAAGTGCTGATGAACCATCCCGATTCCGGCCGCGATTGCATCGTCGGAGTGGCGGATCGTCACCTTCTTTCCGTTGATCTTCATCTCTCCGTGATCGGCTTGGTAAAAGCCGTACAGGATGGACATCAAAGTTGATTTTCCGGCGCCATTCTCGCCCACGATCCCATGGATCGTACCTTTGGTGACGGCCATCGAAATGTTCCTGTTCGCGTGAACTGGGCCAAATGATTTCGATATCCCGATGAGCTCGATTGCGAGAGAGGGCGACGACGGAGGTTTGTCGAGTTGGTAACTGGTCATCCGGACGCTCTCAGAAGGGGCAGGTGTCATCGGTGCGGTAGTCGTGCACCGAAATCGCGCCCGAGATGATGCTTTTCTTGGCCGCATCGAGAGCGCCAGCCAATTCGTCGGAGATCAGGGCTTCGTTGTTTTCATCGATGGCCACATCAACGCCATTTTCGGCCAGGCCAAGAGACTGGATGCCGGAGCTGAAAGTACCATTGTGAACGTCCATCATGGCTTGGTAGACAGCGACGTCGACCCGCTTGAGCATCGACGTCAGGACCTTGCCCGGGTGCAGGCCGTTCTGGTTCTTGTCCACGCCGATACCGAGGACGCCGGCATCCGCGGCCGCCTGCAATACGCCAATACCCGTACCGCCGGCCGCGTGATAGATCACATCGGCCCCCCGACCGATCTGCGACTTTGCCAACTCGCCACCCTTGACCGGATCGCGCCAGGCAGCGCCGGTGGTGCCTGCCATGTTCTCGAAAACGGTAATGTCGGAATCGGCGGATTTCGCTCCCTGCCGGTAGCCGCAGGCAAAGGCACGGATCATCGGTATGTCCATGCCCCCGACGAAGCCGATCTTGTTCGACCTTGACGCCATGGCAGCCAATAGTCCCGTCAGGTAAGAGCCTTCGTGCTCCTTGAAGGTGACCGAGCGCACATTGGGAAGATCGACGACGGAGTCGACCAGTACGAACTTCGTGTCGGGGTAGTCGGGCGCCACTGCCTTGACCGCCTGCCCCCATGAGAAACCGGTGACGACGATCGGGTTTTGTCCCTGCTGCGCGAAGCGGCGCAAAGATTGCTCCCGCTGCGCGTCCGATTGCAGCTCGAACTCCCTGTAGGAAATCCCGGTTTCCTCGCGAAACCGTTCGGCCCCTACATAAGAAGCCTCGTTGAACGATTTGTCGTACTTCCCGCCAAGATCAAAAATGACGGCGGGTCTGGCGTCGGCCAACGCCACGGGCGCAGTGCCGAGAATGATGCCCGCTACTATCAGTGCAATCGTAAGCTTCATGATGTCCTCCAGCCCAGGGTCCCCACCCTTCTCGCATATCTATGCATCACTAGAATGAAAATGCAAGCGGTTCCTCAAGATTAAAAAATTTTGATCGAGGATACGTGACGAGAATGGCATGCAATGCGTTCGAAACGCCATGGATAGACTACGTGAAGTTTTCTAAAATATGCCGAAGTTACAGTCAGCAGGAAGTTTATTTCAGGGCAATCGCGCCTTCACACCAACTTGATTATATAAGGATGCAAGAGTCATATTGACTGCAAGCGGATTATGAATAACTTTGTAGAAAGTAAGGGGACTCTTATGATGAATTTTAATTTGTATATGGAATAATTTGGTAGATACTGCGTGTTCGTCTAGGGGTGCTCCTTGCTGAATGTGATTCAAGGAAGGAGCAATGCTATGAAAAACAATTATAGTTCTGTTGCGACGCTTGATGAAGCAGCCTTGTTGGCGTCCGATCAGACCATGCTCGCTTACTGCCAGGGCACCTTCAGCGTGGGAGGCGTCCTTATTCAATGCAGCACCGGCGAAGTCATTCATGCCCTCCACAACAACGTTGTAGTCGACGGCGTCACGCAGGACCCCACCGCCCACGGAGAACGACAACTCGTGGATTGGTATTTCGAACAGGTAGATGGAGGGGCAACGCTCCCATCGCCCGAGGATCTGATGGTGGTGACCTCTCTCGACCCTTGCTGCATGTGCACCGGTTCACTAGCGAGCGCGGGATTCAAGGCCGTCATATCCGCCAACGATGAGTTCGCTGGGATCAACTATGATCTTTCGGCAACCTTTCCATCTGTGACGGACCCTGAGACACTTCAGAACACGTTCTCATATCCGGCCGTCTCCGGCGCAACCTGCTTCGCTCGTGAAGAGTCGGGGGCGCCGCTTCCGGCATTGTTCGATGGTCAGTCCATCGACGAACATACTCAGGCGATCAATCGTGCCCTGTTCGATGCGACACTTACCTCGGTTCAGGAAACGATTTCCGGCGACGAACCTCCAGACCCGGACTTCAACATTGCGACGCTATCGCCGGACAACCCGATCGTCCTCGGCCTCAAATCGATCTATCCGCAAGCACTCGATTACACGCTGGCGGTGCCAGGCACACCAGATTCGGGGTTGATCCCATTTATAGAGGCTGCCCAACAGGAAGACATCGCAAATGGCGGAAATGGTGACGTAGCGGCACTGATCGACGCCTTTGGAAACCTGATACTGTGCTTGCCGGGCCAGCTGGCGCTCTCCCCTATCCTGACGCCGTGGATGCGCGTCACGCGCGAATATCAGCAACTGAAGCACACGATGATAACGACAGCTGTTGCGGATGCTCGAAAATACCTGCTTCACCCAAAATATGGGGTGATCCTGTTTCTTCGATGCCCGAATGACAGCTTCCGTGATCTCGTCGACCTTGGCGCCTATGGCTCCACCATGGAGGCTGAAATTCCCGACATGGGATGGCCCAACTTCCAGTTCATTCAGCCATCTACCATTGCTGACGTTCAGTCCTACTTGGACGGATTGCCGCCGTTCTATAGCACTCTTGTAAAGGTCTCTCTGACACAGGTTACCGATACAAGCCTGTGGGATGCGTTCCCGATCGTGCCCCCGCCTGCGCGCTGAGCGCATCCGGCAGACGAGCGTTTTCGACAGGTCCAAGGCCGACGGTCGGTTGCTGAATGAGTGCGATGGCCGGCCGTCGACGCCCAGAATGGCCTTCTTATGAAAAGGAGGCCATTCTCACCGCGCCATGAGCAGGATCTGTTCTGCGCCCGGCTGGCTCAGATCATCAACATAAGGCACGATGGTTCTTCAGCGGTCGTCGCGATCTCGCAGGCAGAAGGACGATCTTTCGATCGCCCGGCCTCGGCGATGCCGGGCTGTTGCATGTGTCCTTCAAACGTAATCGATCGAAGGAAGAAGACGGCAAAAGCCGAAAGCGTTGCAGCGGCCGTTGCGCGGCCGACAGAACGCGCGGCATTGCAGCACAGCCATCAGTGCCGTCCCTGGGTGACGATGACGGGGATCAGCAGATCGCCCCAGTTGCCGTCGCCGCCGTGATGGCGGGCCGAACGGACCAGTTCGACGGAAACGCCGGCGTCCACGGCCTTCATGACGGCCTGGTTGAGGCGGTGCAGGTCGTTGGCGACCATGCGGATCGCCGCCTGCTGTTCCGGTGTCATGGCCGACGATTGTTCCTCGGCCCGTTCCTTGACGCGTGTCTGTACAGTCATCGGAGTGCTCCTTTGGGCGATGGGTGCGGGGGACTTCTTCGACCCGCTTCAGTTTCGAGGTCTGGTTGGGGACGCGCGGCGGGGCAGGGGGGCCGCGCGTCCCGCTCGTTCATTCTGCTGCCGGGCGGAACTGATCGTGCTCGGTGGATTCCTTCATGGCCGTGGTCGACGACTGGCCGCCGGTGATCGCGACCGACACGGCATCGAAATAGCCGGTCCCCACTTCGCGCTGGTGCTTGGTCGCCGTATAGCCGTTGGCTTCGGCTGCGAATTCCGCTTCCTGCAGTTCCGAATAGGCCGCCATCTGCCGGTCCCTGTAGCCGCGCGCCAGTTCGAACATGCCGTAGTTCAGCTGGTGGAAACCGGCGAGCGTGATGAACTGGAACTTGTAGCCCATGGCGCCCAATTCGCGCTGGAACTTGGCGATCGTCGCGTCGTCGAGGTTCTTCTTCCAGTTGAAGGACGGCGAGCAATTATAGGCGAGCAGCTTGCCCGGATGCGCCCTGTGCACGCCTTCGGCGAACTTGCGCGCCTGCTCCAGGTCGGGCTTGGAGGTCTCGCACCAGATGAGGTCGCAATGCGGCGCATAGGCGATCGCGCGGGCGATGCAGGGCTCGATGCCGTTCTTCACCTGGTAAAAACCCTCGACGGTGCGGCCGGCATCGTAGTCGACGAAGGGGCGGTCGCGCTCGTCGATATCGGAGGTGAGCAGCTTCGCCGCTTCCGCGTCGGTGCGGGCAATGACCAGCGTCGGCGTACCCATTACGTCGGCGGCAAGCCGTGCCGCGTTCAGATTGCGGATATGCGCCGCGGTCGGGATCAGCACCTTGCCGCCGAGATGGCCGCACTTCTTTTCCGACGCGAGCTGGTCCTCGTAGTGGACGCCCGCCGCACCCGCTTCGATGAAGGCCTTCATGATCTCGAAGGCGTTGAGCGGTCCGCCGAAGCCGGCTTCCGCATCGGCGACGATCGGAGCGAACCAGGTATCGACGGAGAGACCCTTGCCTTCCGCCGTCTCGATCTGATCGGCGCGCTGAAGCGTGCGGTTGATGCGCTTGGCAAGTTCCGGAGCCGCGTTGGCCGGATAGAGCGACTGGTCCGGATACATGGCGGAAGCGGTGTTGGCGTCGGCTGCGACCTGCCAGCCGGAGAGATAGATCGCCTTCAAGCCCGCGCGCACCATCTGCATCGCCTGATTGCCGGAAAGCGCGCCGAGTGCATTGACGAAGTCCTCCTCACGGATGAGCTTCCAGAGGCGGTTCGCACCCATTTCGGCAAGCGAATAACGGATCTCCACCGAGCCCCTGAGCCGCTTCACGTCCTCGGCGGAATAGGGCCGCTCGATTCCGTCGAAGCGCCCCTCCGGCGCATTTGGAACGAGCTTGTAAAAATCAGTCATACTTGCCTCCTCGTGAAATCGCTTCGTCTTCGGCTTTCGTCTTTCGGCGCCTCTAAGCCGAAAGATCATGTGACAGTTTTTACATTGCGCTGCATAAACCCGCTACCGAATTCCCGCAGATAGCGGCCAGAAACGGGTTAGCTTGTCTTGTCTTTGACAGTATGCGGAAGTAAAGTTGTAAAAGATGTCAAAGCGGATCGTTGCGGAACTTGTAAAGGGAATTACAAATGGCCGAGAACAAGATCTTTGCCGGGCCGCGGGTCAGGCGAATCCGAAACGGTCTTCAGCTGACGCAGACGGCCATGGCCGAGGCGCTTGGCATCTCTCCTTCCTATCTGAACCTCATCGAGCGCAACCAGCGGCCGCTGACGGTGCAACTGCTCTTGAAACTGGCCTCCGTCTACAAGGTCGACCTCGAAGAGCTCCAGGGCGAGGCGGGCAGCGGTCTCGCGCAGCTGCGCGAGGTCTTTGCCGATCCGCTGCTTGCCGGCGAACTGCCGGGGGACCAGGAGCTGGTGGAGGTCGCCGAAGCGGCGCCGAACGTCTCCGGCGGCATCGTCAAACTTCATCGCGCCTACCGCGAACAGGCGTCGCGACTGAGGGATCTCGCCGCCCTGCTGGCGGGCGAGGGACACATGGCGGCACTTGCCGATACGCGCCTGCCGATGGACGAAGTCCGCGAGGCGTTCGAGGCACGGCCCAATCACTTCGCCCGCATAGAGGAGGCGGCGGAGGCCCTGCATGCAAGCCTCTCGCCCGGAGACGATCTTTCAGGCGCAATGAAGGCTTGGCTCAGAAGGGAGCACGGACTGGCGGTGCGGACGCTGCCGGTGCACGTGATGCCCACCCTGCGCCGCCGCTTCGACCGCCACTCGATGCGCCTCTTCGTCTCCGAACGCCTGTCGCCCTTCGATCAGCTGCGCGAGATCGCGATCGAGGTGGCTTCGATCGCCTGCCATGAGGCGATTGCCGCCGAGCTCGAGCAGTTCCGCTTTGCCACCGCCGAAGCGCGGCGCATCGGCCGCTTCGAACTCGCGCGCTATGCCGCCCATGCGCTGATGATGCCCTATGCGGCATTTCTCGCCGCCGCGCAGCGGATGAAATACGATTTGGCTGTCCTGGCGGCGCGTTTCCAGGTCTCCTACGAGCAGGTCGCCAACCGTCTGACGATGCTGCAGCGGCCCGGTGCGGCGGGGGTTCCGTTTTTTCTCATCGAGATCGACAGCGCCGGCAACAGGTTGCGTCGCGCCGGGGCGCAGGGATTTCCCCATGCCCGGTTCGGCGGCGGCTGTCCCAAGCTCAACGTCCAGGCTGCCTTTGCCGTGCCCGGCCAGGTTCTCGTCGATCGCGTCGGGATGCCTGACGGCACCGAATTCATCACTGTCGCACGCACCGTCGACGGTCCGCAGGCCGCCTTCCACGAACGGGTTCGGCGCACCGCGATCCTCGTCGGTTGCGAGGCCGCCTTCGCGAACGAGATGGTCTATGGCGCCGCCGCAGTCATGCCGGCGATCGCAATCGGTCCGGCCTGCCGGCTTTGCGAGCGGCAGGGGTGCCTGGCGCGCGCCGAACCGCCGATCACCCGACCGCTCGGTCTCGACGAAATGGCCACCGGGCTGAGCGTCTTCGACTTTCAGTGAGGCCGCGCGAAATGGCACGCAATCCGCAGGCAGATGTCGTCATGACGCCAGCAACTCCCCGAAACGCTCCCCATCCCTGCGACAAGGACAGAGTGCGGTAAGAGGAGGGAATTTTCGGGTGAAAAACCGCGAACCACTTTTTTCCTGGAACCGCTCTAACTCCTTGAGCTTATCGAGAAAGATGCCTAACCTCCGCATCGGCACGATCAAAAGACGGGGCGTAACGGCACTGGAGAAGAAATTACTGTCCCGAGCCGATAATCAAGAGGGGAGTTGCATGTCCAAACTCATCGTCGCAACCTTGACCACCGCGGTGCTTGCGGGATCGACCATGCTGGCTTCGGCCCAGGAGCGGGTCGTCAACGTCTATAACTGGTCGGACTATATCGATGACAGTATCCTCGAGGATTTCACCAAGGAGACCGGCATCAAGGTCGTCTATGACGTGTTCGACTCGAACGAGATTCTGGAAACGAAGCTGCTCGCCGGCGGTTCCGGTTACGACGTCGTCGTTCCGACGGCCTATTTCCTGCAGCGCCAGATCGCTGCCGGGGTGTTCCAGAAGCTAGACAAGTCGAAACTGCCGAACATTTCCAACATGTGGGACATGGTCATGGAGCGTACCGCGCAGTACGATCCCGGCAACGAATACGCCGTCGACTACATGTGGGGCACGACCGGCATCGGCTACAATGTCGAGAAGATGAAGGAGATTCTCGGCACGGACGAGAAGCCGAACTGGGATGTCATTTTCGACCCGGAGATTGCGGCGAAGTTCAAGGACTGCGGCATCCATCTCCTCGATTCGCCCACCGACATCATGCCCTCGGCGCTCGCCTATCTGGGGCTCAATCCCGACAGCCACGACCAGGCGGACCTCGAAAAGGCAGCCGACCTGCTGATGAAGGTCCGGCCCAATATCCGCAAGTTCCATTCGTCCGAATATATCAACGCGCTCGCGAACGGCGACATCTGCCTCGCCGTCGGCTTCTCCGGCGACGTCTTCCAGGCGCGTGACCGGGCGGCCGAGGCGAAGGCCGGCGTGACCGTCGACTACTCGATCCCGGAGCAGGGGGCGCAGATGTGGTTCGACATGCTGGCTATCCCCGCCGATGCGCCGCATGTCGCCGAGGCGCATGAGTTCATCAACTACATGATGAAGCCGGAAGTCATCGCCAAGGCCTCGAACTACGTGTTCTACGCCAACGGCAACAAGGCCTCGCAGGAGTTCCTCGACAAGGAAGTGCTCGAAGACACCGCCATCTATCCATCCGATGCCGTGATGCAGAAACTCTTCACCACGACGCCCTTCGAGGCCAAGGAGCAGAGGGTATTGACCCGGCTCTGGACCAAGATCGTCACTGGTCAGTAGGAAAACGAATTGCCCGGACCTCAAATCCGGGCAATTTTCTGCATGTTTCTGCGCTCAACTCTCGACGTGTCGGCGCCGGCCATTGCGTATGGGCTGCGCCATTCGAGGATAGATGATGAAGTCTCTCGGAAGTATCCGGCGTTCTTTCGCGCCATGGGCGGACCCCGCCTCCAGGCCTTTCATTTCCGTCAAGAACGTCACCAAGAAGTTCGGTGACTTCACCGCCGTGGACGATCTTTCGCTGAACATCTACACGCGCGAATTCTTCGCCCTGCTCGGCGCTTCGGGCTGCGGCAAATCCACCCTCCTGCGGATGCTGGCGGGTTTCGAGCAGCCGACATCGGGCGAAATCATCCTCGACGGCCAGAGCCTGGCGGGCATCCCGCCCTACCGCCGCCCCGTCAATATGATGTTCCAGTCCTATGCGCTGTTTCCGCACATGACGGTCGAAAACAACGTCGCCTTCGGCCTGAAGCAGGACGGAATGCCGAAAGCGGACATCGCCGAACGCGTCGGGCAGATGCTGAAGCTCGTCAAGCTCGAGAAGTTCGCCAGGCGCAAGCCGCATCAGCTTTCCGGCGGCCAGCGCCAGCGCGTCGCCCTTGCTCGGTCTCTGGCAAAGCGGCCGAAGGTGCTGCTGCTCGACGAGCCGCTCGGCGCGCTCGACAAGAAGCTGCGCGAGGAAACGCAATTCGAGCTCATGGACCTCCAGCAGGAACTCGGCCTCACCTTCGTCGTCGTCACCCACGATCAGGAAGAGGCGATGACCATGGCGGACCGCATCGCCGTCATGAGCCACGGCAAGGTCGTCCAGGTGGCGACGCCGGCGGAGATCTACGAAGCGCCGAATTCGCGCTTCGTCGCCGATTTCATCGGCGACGTGAATATATTCGACGGCAAGGTCACCTCGGCCGAAGACGGCTATATACGTGTCGAGACGACGGGCGGTATACCGGTCCGGATGGCGTCGCCGGAAACACCGGGAAACGGCGCAAAGGCGGCCGTCGCCATCCGGCCCGAGAAGATCAGAATTGGCCGACAGCCGCCGGCGCATGCGCCGGTGAACGCCGCCGAGGGCGAGATATGGGACATCGGCTATCTCGGCGATATGACGGTTTTTCACATCCGGCTGAAGGACGGCAAGGTCGTCAAGGCGTCATCGCTCAACGCGGCGCGGGCGGTCGAGGACCCGCTCGGCTACGACCAGCAGGTCTGGATCTCCTTCGGTGAAGATGCGGGCGTCGTTTTGAAGGATTGAAGCCATGGCGAAACTCGCCTCAGCCATCGTCAGCCGCCTGGTCATAATCATTCCCTATGCCTGGCTCCTCTTCTTCTTCCTCATTCCTTTCTTCATCGTCTTCCGCATCTCGCTGTCGCAGACGGCCGTCGCGATGCCGCCCTATATGCCAGTCTTCGACCTGGCGGGCGGCCTTTCCGGCATCGTGGAGAAGCTCGGCGAATTCTCGCTCGACAATTACATATGGCTGACCGAGGACGTCCTCTATTTCAACGCCTATATATCGAGCGTCGTCATCGCCGCCATCTCGACCCTGCTGACGCTCCTGATCGGCTATCCGATCGCCTATGGCATGGCGAAGGCGCCGCGTTCGCTGCGACCCACGCTGCTGATGATGGTGATCCTGCCCTTCTGGACGAGCTTTCTGATCCGCGTCTATGCGTGGATCGCCATCCTGAAGCCGGAGGGCCTGCTCAACCAGTTTCTGTCGGCGGTCGGCCTGATCGATCAGCCGCTCATCATCCTCAACACCAATTGGGCGATCTATATCGGCATCGTCTATTCCTATCTGCCCTTCATGGTGCTGCCGATCTACTCGGCGCTTGAGAAGATGGACCATTCGCTGACCGAAGCCGCCCAGGACCTCGGCTGCACGCCTGCCGCCGCCTTCTGGCGCGTGACCTTTCCCCTGTCGCTCCCCGGCGTCGTGGCCGGCTGCCTGCTCGTTTTCATTCCGGCTGTCGGCGAATTCGTGATTCCCGACCTCCTCGGCGGCTCGGAAACGCTGATGATCGGCAAGACCTTGTGGAGCGAGTTCAATTCCAATCGCGACTGGCCGGTTTCGTCTGCCGTGGCGATCATCCTGCTCATGATCCTGGTGATACCCATCGTCTATTTCCAGAACATCCAGGCCAGAACCGACGGCGAGGGGAGGTGAGCTATGGAGAAGTGGTCCCGTTTCAACATCGCCTCGGTCGTTCTAGGCTTCGGCTTTCTCTATCTGCCGATCGTGCTCCTGGTGATCTTCTCCTTCAACGAGTCGAAACTGGTCACCGTCTGGGCGGGCTTCTCGACCAAATGGTACAGTCGGCTCTGGCATAACCAGGGCCTTCTGGACGCGGCCTGGGTAACGATCCGGGTGGCGTTCCTTTCGGCGACCTGTGCGACCGTTCTCGGAACTCTGGCGGCACTCGCGCTGGTGCGCTACACCCGATTTCGCGGCCGCGTTCTCTTTTCCGGCATGGTCTATGCGCCTCTGGTGATGCCGGAGGTGATCACCGGCCTGTCGCTGCTGCTGCTCTTCGTGGCGATCGGGTTCGACCGCGGTTTCTGGACGATCACGCTCGCCCATATCACCTTCACCATGTGCTTCGTCGCGGTCGTGGTCCAGTCGCGTCTTCTGAGCTTCGACCAGTCGATCGAGGAGGCGGCGCTCGATCTCGGCGCGACCCCGGTCAGGACCTTCTTCGCGATCACGCTGCCGGTGATCGCGCCGGCGGTCTTTTCCGGCTGGATTCTCGCTTTCACGCTCTCCCTCGACGATCTCGTGATTGCAAGCTTCACGACCGGGCCGGGCGCCACGACGCTGCCGATGAAGATCTACAGCCAGGTCCGCCTGGGCGTGACGCCGGAAATCAATGCCATCTGCACGATCCTGATCGGCATCGTCGCTTTGGGTGTGATCGTCGCATCGATCGTCACGAAGCGTCGTGAAGTCCAGCGCGAAAAGGACGAGCGAGCAGCCTTCGCGGCGATTGGTTGAGCGAGGGCGTGTTGGGGTTCATCTCGCGTTTGTGACGGCTGCTCGGAGGAGTGCCATCTCTTTTCCTCCTCATCTCTCACGAGCACAGGGGTGAGGAGATCAAACAAGCCGCGGCGAGAATCCCAATCTCAACAGGCTTCAAAGCATCCACGAAAATTGTGTAACGGTTTTCCGTCCGGAAGTGCGTTGTCTCAAAGATGTTACTGTGGACTGAGGAGAACCGACAGCGGTGAGATTACTGCGTTCGGCCAGGACCCGCCGATGAAGAATTGCAGCGGCTCCTTGCCGGCCTCGGGGCCCGCGAGCGTTCCCGCCAGGGCGAGACTGCCGCTTCGATAAGGGATGACGCCGGTCACCGAAATATTGCCGGCGGGGCCGACGAAAGCGGCCCGGTCCAGCCGCGCGGTGCCGCTGCCGAAGGTCGCCTCGATGTCTGCCGTCTGGAACTCGAGCGTGCCGTCGCTTGCCTGCGACAGGGAGAAGAATTCCCCCTTGCGCACGAGATCGGTGAAGGCGTGAACGTCGAAATCGGCGAGCCTGCCGTTGGTGAGCGAATAATCGAGACGGCCGAAGACATCGGCGATCCCCGTCTCCCAGAGGGGGCGGCCGGTGGCAAGATCGATGCTGAGAACGCCCCGGCCGGTCGGAACGGGACCCTTGAGGCCGAAGCTGTCGAGGACGGCAGCGAAGTCGGCGTCTTTCAGGTTCATCTGCAGCTTGCCGCCTTGCCCCAGCCCTTTTTCCGAGAGCACGGCGCGGCCGCTCAGCCTGCCATTCGCATAGGTGCTGTCGCCGATGTCGAGCGAAACCCGGCTTCCATCGATCATCACCCCGGCAGCGACATCGGTCAGGTGCAACGGACCGGCCAGGACTTCCTGGGACGACAGCCGGACATCCAGACGCCAGCCCCCGACAAGAGCCTGAGCCATCCGCCATCCGCGGTCGTCCTCCTGCGCCGGCTTCAGCGTTGTCAGGGGCAAGCCGTTGAGGTCGATCCGGTCGAAGGCGAGCGTGCCTTCCACGCGCGGCTCCTTGCCGGACGGCAATTGCACATCCAGAACGCCCGTCGCCGTGGCTTCGCCGACCGCCAGCTGCAGGTCCTCGAGCTTCAACGCCGTCTCACCGGTGGTCACCCTCGTATCGATACTGAACCCGCCCGGAGGCAATCCCGCATCCGGAGCCCCGCGGTACCACGCGGCAAGCGCTGCCAGTGAAGGTGCGGACATCTGCAGATGGCCGAAGGCGAAAGGCTGGGTCGAGAAATTGCCGGTACCCTCGAACGAAAAGGTCAACGGAGCCGAGGTGAGCGATGTCTTGAGTGCGGCGTTGCGCCTGGCAAAGAGGGCGAGCGGCTCCTCGCATACGAAGGCCCAGCCCACCGCTTCGCCGCCGATGAGCGCGGAGAATTGTGCGCTCAGCCGCCCTCCGAAGGAAGGCCATTTGAGGGTACCGGAAATCCCCGCGACGTCTATGCCCTCACCGGTTGGCGCCATGTGGTCGACAACGCGGAAGCGGCCATTCTCGATGGTGATGTCTCCGAAGGGAGCCTCGTCACGCGGCACGGTATTGCCCGGCGGCACCAGCCAGTCCGGTTTTTGCCAGTTGAACGCGCCGTCGGCCCCGCGCTCGAGCGTGAGGACCGGATCGACGAGCGTGATCTCGTCAAGAGCCTGTTCGCCACGAAGTGCGGAAAGCAGGCTGAACGAAGCGGTGATGCGGCCGATCTCTGCAAGCGGGCGCGGTTCGGGTCCGGTGGAGACGATCGTCGTTGCGGGGAGCGTCACCACGGGTTCCGGCCAGAACCGGACTTCCGGCTCGCCGCTGATCTTGCTTTTCCCGCCCGACCAGTCGTCGAGCATCCGCTCCATCGCCGCGCGGGCCTCGGTCGTCGAAACCACGAGCGGCAGCGCAGCATTGTATGCGGCGGCGAGGGCGATGCCTATGGCGGCCGACCAAACGAGGTGGCGCCGGCGAAGCCGCGCCCACAGGCGCGAATCGCCCAATATCTGGAACATCTTCCTCGTCATTTCGGTCGGACTGCCATCGCCTCGGGTAAGCCGCTTGGATAGGACTTCGGCCTGCATAATGCAAATGCCAGTGACATGGAAATGTCGCCGTCGCGATCATGCGGAGCCGCATCCGCACTGTTTGTTCCGCGCTGCAGCATGATATAGAAAGTCCGAAGAGTGGAGGAAAGCATGCAAGCAGAACGACCTTTATGGGTTCCGGACAGGGAAATTCTCGAGCGCAGCCCGATGGCTGAGTTCATCGCCTGGTGCGGGGAGCGCTTCGGGCGCAGCTTTTCTAACTATGATGCCTTTCATGACTGGTCGGTGACCGAGCGCGGCGATTTCTGGACCGCCGTATGGGAGCATTGCAAGGTGATTGGCGAAGGCGGAGAAAGGGCGCTCGTCGACGGCGACCGGATGCTCGATGCCCGCTTCTTTCCGGAAGCGAAGCTCAATTTCGCCGAAAACCTGCTGCGCAAGTCGGGCAGCGGCGATGCCCTGATCTTCCGCGGCGAGGACCAGGTGAGCTATCGGCTGACCTGGGACGAACTGCGCGCCCTGGTGTCGCGTCTGCAACAGGCGCTGAAGGCGCAGGGAATCGGCGTCGGCGACCGCGTCGCCGCTATGATGCCGAATATGCCGGAGACGATCGCCCTCATGCTTGCGACCGCTTCGGTCGGCGCCATCTGGTCGTCCTGTTCGCCCGATTTCGGCGAGCAGGGCGTTCTCGATCGCTTCGGCCAGATCGCCCCCAAGCTCTTCGTCGTTTGCGACGGCTACTGGTATAACGGCAAGCGGCAGGACGTGGACGCGAAGGTGCGTGCGGTGGCCAGGGCGCTCGGGGCGCCGACCGTCATCGTTCCCTATGCCGGAGACAGTGCCGCGCTTGCGCCGACCGTCGATAGCGGGGTGACGCTTGCCGATTTCATCGCCGAATTCCAGGCCGGACCGCTTGCCTTCGAGCGCCTGCCGTTCAGCCACCCGCTCTATATACTGTTCTCTTCGGGCACGACCGGCGTACCCAAATGCATCGTCCATTCTGCCGGCGGAACGCTGCTGCAGCACCTCAAGGAACATCGCTTCCATTGCGGGCTGAGGGACGGCGAGCGGCTGTTCTATTTCACCACCTGCGGCTGGATGATGTGGAACTGGCTGGCCTCGGGCCTCGCCGTAGGCGCAACGCTGTGCCTCTATGACGGCTCACCTTTTTGCCCCGACGGCAACGTGCTCTTCGATTATGCCGCCGCCGAACGCTTTGCCGTGTTCGGCACGTCGGCAAAATATATCGACGCCGTGCGCAAGGGTGGATTCACTCCGGCAAAGACGCACGACTTGTCGTCCTTGCGGCTCATCACGTCCACCGGCTCGCCGCTTTCGCCGGAGGGCTTCTCCTTCGTCTATGACGGCATCAAGGCCGATGTCCAGCTCGCCTCGATTTCCGGCGGGACTGACATCGTCTCCTGCTTCGTGCTCGGCAATCCGCTGAAGCCGGTGTGGCGCGGAGAGATCCAGGGCCCCGGCCTCGGCCTCGCCGTCGATGTCTGGAACGACGAAGGCAAGCCGGTGCGCGGCGAAAAGGGCGAACTCGTCTGCACCAGGGCGTTTCCGTCGATGCCAGTCATGTTCTGGAACGATCCGGACGGCTCGAAGTATCGAGCCGCCTATTTCGACCGCTTCGACAACGTCTGGTGCCACGGCGATTTTGCCGAATGGACGCCGCATGGCGGCATCGTCATCCACGGCCGCTCCGACGCGACATTGAATCCCGGCGGGGTGCGCATCGGCACGGCGGAAATCTACAACCAGGTCGAACAGATGGATGAAGTCGCCGAAGCACTCTGCATCGGCCAGGACTGGGAGGACGATGTCCGCGTCGTCCTGTTCGTGCGGCTGGCCTCCGGAGTCGAGCTGACCGAAGGACTGACAAGGGAGATCAGGAACCGCATCCGGTCCGGCGCCTCGCCGCGGCACGTGCCGGCGAAGATCATCGCCGTCGCCGACATCCCTCGCACCAAGTCCGGCAAGATTGTCGAACTGGCTGTGCGCGACGTGGTGCACGGCCGTCCGGTCAAGAACAAGGAAGCGCTGGCGAACCCGGACGCTCTCGACCTCTTCGCGGGGCTGGAGGAACTCAAAAGCTGAATTCGTCTATGACCTGCGCTCGAGCGACCGGGACACCAGGATGACGGGGACCATCCCGGCCAGGACGATGATCATCGCCGCAACGGAGGCGTCTTCCACCTTCGCCCGCGAGGCATCCTCGTAGACCAGCGTCGCGAGCGTATTGAAATTGAACGGACGCAGCATGATGGTCGCGGAAAGCTCTTTCATCGTCTCTATGAAGACGAGGAGCGCGGCCGTCAGCACTGCGGGCCGCATCATCGGCAGGAGGACCGCCCGCAGCGTCTGGCCGCTCGTGCGCCCGAGCGCGCGTGCGGCCATGTCCAGATGCGGCGACAGTTTCTGGAAGCCGGCCTCGAGCGTCCCTTCCGCCATGGTCAGGAACCGGACCGTGCAGGCATAGATGATGGCAAAGCCGGTGCCGCTCATGAGCAGGCCGGTGGAAATCCCGAAAAGCCCCCGCATCTCGGCGTCGATGGCGTTGTCCAGGGCCGCGAGCGGAAAGAGCACCCCGATTGCCAGGACCGTCCCGGGCACGCCATAGCCGAAGGAGGCGAGCCGCCCGGCGATATCGCTGATGCGCGAACGCCCGGTGCGCGCGGCATAGGCGAGCACGAAACCCAGGAGCACGGTCGCAAACGCCGTCAGGCCGGAGACGAGGATGCTGTGCAGCAGCGCACTCAGGAGGCGCGGCGCCAGGAACTGGTCGAGGCGTTTCAGGGCATAGTCGCCCAGAACGAGGAAGGGAACGGCAAAGCCCGACAGTGTCGGCAGAAGGCAGGCGGCCGTCGCTGCCCATTTCTTCCAGCCGGAAAGTTTCAGCCGCGCGGCGTCGTGAACTGCGGCCGTGGTCTTCTGGCTCGCAAAGCGCTGTCTGCGGCGCGCCGCCCTCTCGACCATCATCAGCGCGATGACGAAAACCAGCATGATGCAGGCGATCTGCGCCGCGCCGGCGAGGCTGCCGCGGTTGAGCCAGGTATCGAAGATGGAGAAGGTCAGGGTCTGCACGCCAAGAAATTCGACCGCCCCGATATCGTTCAGCGTTTCCATGGCAACGAGCGTGAGCCCGATCATGATCGCCGGCCGCGCCATCGGAAGCTGGACGCGAAAGAAGACCTTCAGCGGTCCGGCGCCGAGCGTCCGGGCCACGTCCGCGGCGGCGCGGCCCTGCATGAGGAACATGGAGCGGCAGGCGAGATAGATATAGGGATAGAGTACCGAGCTCAGTACGAGCACGGCGCCGCCAAGGGAGCGCACGTCGGGAAACCAGTAATCGCGGCTCGTCTGAAATCCGAAGAGGGCTCGGATCAGACCCTGCACAGGGCCGGTGAAGGTGAGCAGCTCCCCGAAGGCATAGGCCGAAAGATAGGCCGGTATGGCAAGCGGCAGCACCAGGGCCGCGGAAAGGAAGCGGCGTAACGGAAATTCATAGGTTGCCACCAGCCAGGCGGTGACGATGCCGATCACGGCGGTGGCGGTGCCGGTGAACAGGACCAGGAGAAGCGTGCGACCGGTTGCGCGCGGGATCACGTTTTCGATGAGATGCGGCCAGTCTGCGGTGCCGCCGGAAATGGCGAGCCACGCAATGGCAAGAATCGGCATGAGCACGACGGCGGAGGCGAGTCCGGCCCAGCCGGTGAGCAGCGGATGGTGAAGGCCGGTGCCGGAGCTGGCGTAGCGCCGCTTGAGGCTTTTGGCGGTGAAGTGCAAACGATCCGTCCGAAGCAATGCCGATCGAAATGAAGAGTGATGAAACGGCCCGCAGTTTCCTCAACCTTCGAGAACCGACAAACTGGTTCCTTCAGGTCAACATTTCCTTACAGCATTCGGTTTCAATTGGCCAAGACGCGTTGTGAGGGAAAGGATATTTCCACCAGTGTGCCCTCGTTCGGGGCGGAAGTGATGGCAAACTGCGCTCGGTTCGCTTCCGCCATCGCTTTCGTCAGCGGCAGGCCGAGGCCGGTGCCGTCGCCACGCTTGCGGCCCCCGGTCGTGACCTGACGGAAGGGCTTCATGGCCTGGTCGAGCTCGTTGCGGGTCATGCCGATGCCGGTGTCGCGGATTCTCAGCATGACGCTGCCATTGGCCTCGTAGGACGTCGACACGACGATCTGGCCGCCCGACGGCGTAAAGCGGATGGCATTCGCGAGGATGTTCAGGGCGATCTGCTTGATCGAACGGTCGTCGGCGACGACTTCGGGCACGGAGCCCGACAGCGAGGTGCGGATGATCACGCGCTGGCTATTGGCCTGCGGCTGCACCAGCGACACGGCCTCGGAAACGGCCTCATTGAGATCAACGGCGCCGAAGTCGAGATCCATCTCGCCGGCCTCGATCTTCGAGATGTCGAGCAGATCGTTGACGATGTCGAGGACATGCCGTCCCGACCGGCCGATGTCGCCGGCATATTCGATATAGCGTGGATGGCCGATGGGGCCGAAATGCTCGCTCGCCATCATGTCGGAAAACCCGATAATGGCGTTGAGCGGCGTGCGGATCTCGTGGCTGACCCGGGCCAGGAATTCCGTCTTGTGAGCATTTGCCGTCTCGGCGGCGCGCTTGGCGTTGCGAAGTTCCTCTTCGGTCCGCTTCCACTGGGTGATGTCGCGGATGACGGCGCAGTAACCATTGGAGGAGGAGAGCCGGCCGATGGTCATGAACAGCGGAATGAAGCCGCCGGCGGCCTCGCGGCCGATCACTTCCCGGCCATCGTTGAGCACGCTTGCGACGCCGTGGCCGGAAAGGCCCTGGAGATAGTCGATCACCGCCTTCTGGCTCTCATGGGCGAAGAGCGCGGCGAACGGCTTTCCGCGCATATCGGCCTCGTCATAGTCGAAAAGCGCGCTTGCGGAGCGGTTCATCGTCCGGATGTCGCCGTCTCGTCCGAGGACCACGACCCCATCGGTCGCGGTCTCCAGAATCGATCGGAGCTCGTCGATCTCCATCCGGAGCCGGCTTGCTTCTGCCGCTCCTTCGTCTTCGAGCGCCTGCTTCTCCGCTTCGCTTGCGCCGGCCGGGGTCAGCGCAAGCATCAGCGCGCTCTTTCCTTCCCAGCGGATCGAATGCAGGTGGGCGCCGACGGGAACGAGCCTGCCATCCTTGCGGACCAGCGTCATGGTTCCGTTCGGCTTTGCCGCGCCTGCCTCGTTTCCGAGAGCGAACAGGGCCTCGAGGCCACCCTCCTGCTCGAAGGCTTCGAGATCCTCATACCCGGTCAGCCGCAGGAATTCCGCATTGGCATGCAGCAAGGCGTCGCCGTGGTGAACCAGCAACGCGACCGGCAGCCTGTCGAGGATCTCGCTGCTCATGGCTGCGCCGTTGCGTGCGGTGAGGCCGGGCTCCGTTGCCGCAGCAGGGGTTTCGCCCGCCGGCGCCGCATCGTGCCGTCCGCCTGGCGCCTCGGCTTCCTCCGTCTGTCGGCTTTCTTCCATGGCAGCCGGCGTGCTCAGGGAGGCGTCCGCTGCGTGCCGGCCTTCGGATCTGCCCTCCTGCGGCAGCGGATCAGGGGCGAAATGCTCGCCGAGCTGCCTTGCAATCTCGCGGAAGGCCGCCTGCTCGCCGCGGGTCAGCGCGCCGGCTCCCGCCGGTCGGCGCTCGTCGAGGTCGATGACCTTGTCGGAGGCCTGCCGTCCGGTCGTTTCGACGACCCGCAACGCGGGCTGTTCGCCGCGGAAAGGGTCTTCCGATACGTCCGGTGCAACCTCGGCCGCATCTTTCCCACTGCCGGCGGCAGGGCCGGTCCTGGAGCCAGCCTCAGCCTGCGGCGCATCTGCGCCCTCAGCCGACATGTCGCTTGATGCCTGCGCGATCTGCGCCGGCGCCGGCCGGTCGAGGGAAAGCCCGGCCGCCTTCGCGTCCGGCACGGCGTCGGCGACCCTGACGATGCCGAAGCCGCGGAAGCCGTCGAACTCGCGCGAACGGGAATAGGTGGGAAGGGCGGCGAGATCGACCGGCACCTTGAGATTGGTTCCCTGGACCGGCCAGAAGATCGTTTTGCCGGACCAGGTATCGCGGCGGTGCAGAAGCTCGTTGATCTTGTCGTCGGGGTCGAGATCGTAGCGGTCGGCGAGATCGGTGAAGGTCACGCCGATCACGTCGGCGGCCTTCGGGCCGACGGCTGACGCGAACTCTTCGGAGATTTCGCTGAAACGTCCCTCCGCGTCGATCTTCCAGACGAACCGAACCGCCCGTCCGCCGGCCGCAAAGGCAAAGTCGGCGGTTTCGCCGCCACGATTCGCATCGCCAGCCGGTTCGCCGGAAGCCGGTTCGGCTTCAAGCGGCGTTTCAGGCTCGGCGAGATCGGCCGCCTCGGCCTCGTCCTTCGGAGCGAGCTCCCCTTGCGCATCCTCCGCGGTGCCGTTCTCGACAGGCACTTCGTGTTCTCTCGCTGCAGCCGCCTCCGGGGCCTCGGCTTCCTCAACGGGCGCCTCCGCCTGGTCCGTCTCCGCCGGTGTCGCGGACGGAGGAACCGCCTCTCGTGTTTCGCTCGACGGCGCAGGTGCGGCGGGGATCGCCTGCTCCTGCGCTGTTTCGCCGACAGCCTCTCCGGTCTCCGGTTTTTCGAGGATTGCCTCCACCGCGAAGAGCAGGTGGAGGGCCGGGTGGTCCGAAATCTTGCCGACTGCAGCCGGCAGGCGCCCTTTTTCCGTCGCGACCGGACGCTTGATCAGGCGATCCTTGTCGTTCGCAGCGGCTGCAACGAGCGTTCGGCGAATATCCGCCGAAAGGCCAAGACTCTCGAAGCCGGGCGAGCCGGCAATGATGGACCCGTCGCTATCGAGCACGGCCATGTGCGTGTCCGGGCCGTCGAGCCCGGCAATCATAGCCTCGGCGCGGGCCTCGGCCGAAAGCGCCTTGCCGTTGTTCGGCGCGGTGAACAGAATTGCCTCTTCCCCGGGTGCGATGCGGATCATCTCCACGGCGGCGTTGAGCGGAAGCCGGCGAAAGCCCGATGCCATACGGATCAGAAGCTGCCGGCGGTCCCCGACGGCGGCGAGCTGCGCCGCGGCGGCGCGCAGCTGGCGAAGCGAAAGATCGCTCGGATCGAGGTCGGTATCGATGAAATCGTAGACCGAGGCCGTCCCGAACAGCTTTGCGCCCTGGTCGTTGGCCCATAGCACCCGCGCGACACTCTTCGAAAAAAGGACGGACGCATCCCCCCGGGCAAAATGCTCCCGCACCCGTGCATGCACGGCAATGTCGATGAAGGGGTACTGTCTTTCGGGCATCGGCAGACCTACTGACGGATCGCTTGCGCGTTAACGCTCTATTAATACCCAGCCCATCGGCGAGGGTCCAGCAACGGTGCGGCCTCGGCCACGTCTTTCGGCGGGGAAGGTTAATGTGCACCGTTTATTGTGCGATGCACAAATTTATTGCAACGCACAACAAAATCGGCTATAGAACCGTCATCAATCAAAACGGCGCCTCTGAAGAGGGCCACACCAAGGAGCGCATGAAATGGCTACCAGGAAGACCGAAGACGCATTTTCCCTCTCTTTCGACCCGACCAAGTTTGCCGACAGCTTCCGCGAGTTCGCCGAAAAGGGCGCCGCGCAGTCGAAGGAAGCCTACGCCAAGATGAAGACCGCGACCGAAGAAGCAGCGAAGACTGTCGAAGCGACGGTCGAGAGCGCTCAATCGGGCACCGTCGAACTCGGCCTCAAGGCCATCGACGCGCTGCGCACCAATGCCGAAAGCTCGCTCTCGCACATGGAAGCTCTGCTCGGCGTAAGGTCGCTCTCCGAACTCGTCGAACTGCAGACCGCCTTCATCCGCAAGCAGGCAGAGCTTGCCGTCGAGCAGGCGAAGACGATGCAGGAAGCAACGCGCAAGGTCGCCGAGAACGTTGCCAAGCCCGGCAAGGATGCCGCGGAAAAGGCGATGTCCAGCCTCAAGAAGGGCTGATCGGCCGCGCCGTTTCAATCGGATTCGAAGCAAAGACCGGGTGGCTTGCCATCCGGTCTTTTTGCTGGATAATCTGAACTTAAGGCTTGCAAATCGGTGTGAGTGACCGTATGTGAGCCGCCAAGCGACGACCCGAATAACATTGGAGTCGCCTGTCGAGTGCGGTTGTAGCTCAGTTGGTTAGAGCGCAGGTTTGTGGCACCTGAGGTCGGTGGTTCGAGACCACCCAACCGTACCATTTCTTTCAAGACATACCCTTCCAGCCGGTCCACGATCCGCAAGGCTCGTGTTTGTGGTCGAATGCCCGGACGGCGAAAGAGCCGATAGGTTATTACCGTGCTTCCGGAGGAAGTGGGGGCAGTAGCTGCTCCACGAACATCGCAAAAAGTTCCCGCTGGCTCGAGATGTTCAGTCTCTTGTAGATGTTCTGCCTATGCAGTTTGACGGTTCCTTCCGTCACGGAGAGTATCTGTCCAATCGCATAATTGCTGTTCCCCCTCAGAATAAGCTGCACGATTCGCCGCTGCTGGTAAGTAAGGCGATCCTCGCAAAACGAAGCGAAGGCCGTCTCCATGAGGTCGTCCAGACGAAGCTGACGGTCATTCGCGCGCGCGTCGCGCCAGTGCGAGCGCACCGTTTCGCGAACGAAGGGCTCGATCTGCTTCAGTCTTTCCACCTCGTCGGCTGAAAAAGGAAGGCCTTGCGAACGCATGAGCGAATACACGGCATTGAAGCCTCCCTCCAGCGGGATGAGAAAGCCGATTTCCTCCACGAGTGAGCCGGCCTGCATGGAGATGCAGGGGTGAACCTCTCTGGAACTGTAGAATTCGGAATCGAAGAATTCGTCCGGGGCGAGCTCCCGCATTCGCCAGATCCCCGGCTGAAGGTTCTCTGTGCAGGCAGTGTAGAAAGGGTCGAACAGATATGCGCCGTCGAGATAGGCTTTGAGCGCCGAGGCCTCGGCATGCTGCCGATAGCCGTCGTGCAAGAGCAGCGGCCTTGAATCAAAGGGGAAGCCGAAGATCGCCGACAGGTCGAACGGTGCCACTCTCGCGAGCATGTCGTCCAGCGCGTCCGGCAATGTCGGCCTGCCGATCTGTCCCACGACAGTGGCAATGGCCGATAGGTCTGGCACTTCGGTCTTCTGCACTCGATCCTCGTTGCGTCGGGGATGTGGCCCCGACCTTATCACCTTTGGAATATAGACTGCTTCGTCACGCTGCGGCAATCTGACCAAGTGGAACAAGCATCATAGCTGCCTTAGCCGACCGGGACATCAAGACGCCGAGAGAGCCGTCCTCCAGTCCGCGCCGGCAGGCAGCACGACGACGGCTGGAGGAGCACGTGGCTGGTCGACTGGACGGAAAAATTGCGCTTATCAGCGGCGGGGCAGGGGGGTGTGGTCTCGCCGCCACCGAACTTTTCGCTCGGGAGGGCGCAGCGGTCGGGATCGTGGATCTCCCGCAGAGCGATGGCGAGGCCATCGCCGCCCGCCTCCGCAGCGGGGGCTTCAGAGCGGCATTCGCCTCGGCCGACGTGTCGGACGAACGTCAGGTAACGCAAGCGGTGGAGAGGGTTTCGGGAGAACTCGGACCGATCACGGTCCTGTTCAATCACGCGGGCACCATCGTCATTCGGCCGTTTCTGGAGACCACGGCCGAGGAGTGGGACCGGCTGATGGCCGTCAACGTGCGCAGCATGTTCCTCATGACCCGCGCCGTCCTTCCCCAGATGATCGACGCCGGAGGCGGATCGATCGTCTGCACCTCTTCCATATCGGCGGTGGCCGCAACGCCGATGGAGGTCCTTTACAATACGACCAAGGGGGCGTGCCACATGTTCGCCCGATCCGTCGCCGTGGAGTTCAGGGATCGGAACATCCGGTGCAATGCGGTTTGCCCCGGTTTCATCCAGACGGCGCACGGCCAAAGGGAAGTCGAGGAGTTGACCCGCTACGGGGTCGATGTCTCCGAGGCGGCGATCGCCGCCCAGCAGGGGCGGATGTGCCGGCCGGACGAGGTCGCCAAGGCCGCCCTTTATCTTGCGAGCGACGACGCAAGCTTCGTCAGCGGCGCCCATCTGTTCGTCGACAATTGTTTTACAGCGGTGTGAGGGGAGAAACATGGCTTTCGAGAAAGGTGGAGTCTGGCGGAACTGGGTAGGCAATCAGTACTGCGTATCGCAATACAAGGCCTCGCCCGAAACCGAATCCGAACTGGCCGAGCTGGTCGCAGAGGCGGACAGGCGGGATCTCGGAGCGCGCGTTTCGGGTTCGGGCCACTCCTTCACGCCGGTCGTCGGGACCAGCGGTCTCCTTTTGTCGCTGGCAAATCTCAGGGGCGTTCAGAACGTCGACAAGGCGCGCAAGCAAATTACCGTAGCAGGCGGAACGCGCATCAACGAGGTGGGCAAGACGCTGAAGCAGCACGGACTGTCGCTGATCAATCAGGGCGATATCGACAGCCAGGCGGTGGCCGGCGCCTTTACCACCGGAACCCACGGGACCGGGATCAAGCTCGGAAACATGGCGTCTTCGATCGCCGGGATGAGGATCGTCAAGGCGAACGGGGAAATTCTCGACATCGATGGGAGCAACGAAGAACTGCTCCACGCGGCCCAGGTCTCGGTCGGCACGCTCGGCGTCATCTCGTCCATGACGCTCAACGTCATGGACGCCTATAACCTGCACGAGCGGCTGTGGCGTGACGACTTCGAGACCTGCATGGAGCGCCATGACGAACTGGCCGCAAATCACCGGCATTTCGGATTTTTCTGGTGCCCGACGACGGAAAGCCGTCACCTCTACTGCCTGCCGGATACCTCGGCCGTCTCGTCCACGAACAAATTGGCCGATGTCTGCGAAATGAAGGTGATGGATATCACCGACGCGGCGCCCATGGAGAGCGAGTTCGAAAAGATCGCCTACAGTTCGGAAGTCTATCCCATCGAATACGTCCCCAACTTCGTCGAACTCGAATATGCGGTGCCCCTCGAACACGGCAAGGCAGCGGTCAGAGCCGTGCGCGATCTCATGCTCAACAAGCATACGAACTGCATCTATCCGATCGAATATCGCTTCACCGCCGGCGATCCGGCGTGGATGAGCCCGTTCCATCACCAGGACAGCATCACGCTTTCCGTCTCGGGGGGCCCGGGGATCGATTACTGGGCGTTTCTGAAGGACGTCGACCAGATCCTGCGCGGATACGACTCGCGGCCGCATTGGGGGAAGATGCATTTTCTGGACACCGACGATGTGACGCATCTCTATCCGCGCGCCGGGGACTTCCGTTCGCTACGAAGGGAACTGGACCCGAAGGGGCGCTTCCTGAACGACCATCTGAAGATGCTGCTCGGCTGACAGCACAAACGAAATCCGCAGCCAGACGTTCGGCCACAAGAATGCCGAACGTCACAAAAAAGGGGAATGAGAATGAGACTTTTGACGCTTTTTGCGACGGTGTCGCTCGTCGGTGCAACCCTCGCAAGCGCCATGCCGCAAACTGCCAGCGCCGAGGATTCGAGCGATTCAATCCGGATCGTCACCAACGACTGGACCAGTCAGATCGTGCTGTCGAACATTGTGGGCCAACTCCTCGAGAGCCTTGGAAACACAGTGGAGTACAGGTCGTCCGATGGCCAGCTGCAGTATACCGCGATAGCCAACAACGACATGGATTTCCAGGTCGAGGTTTGGGAAGGGTCGCAGTCCGAATCGTTCAACAACGCACTTCAACAGGGGCTTGTCGATCTCGGTGCCCACACTGCTGTGACACGTGAAGACTGGTGGTATCCGGAATACGTCAAGGAGCTTTGCCCGGGCTTGCCGGATTGGAAGGCCCTCGATGCATGCGCCGAAAAATTTGCGACAGCCGAGACCGGAACCAAGGGACGCTTTGTCGGTCCGCCGGCCGCCTGGGGCAAGCACTACGCCGAGCGTATTCAGGCGCTCAATATGAACTTTCAGGAGGTTCCCGTCGGGCAGGCCGCAACGCTCTGGGCGGAGCTGCAATCAGCCTACGATCGGAAGGAACCCATCGTTCTCTTCAATTGGACCCCGAACTTCATCGAGGCCAAGTTCAAGGGCGAGTTCGTCGAATTCCCCGAATTCGACGCGGCTTGCTTCAAGGACCCGGCCTGGGGTCAGAACCCGGACGCGATCTATGACTGCGGCGCTCCCGCAAGCGGCTATCTGAAAAAAGCCGCATCACCCGAATTCGAGAAGAAATGGCCCCGCGCATTCGCCGTGGTGAAGAAGGTCAACTTCACCAATCCCGAGATCGCGGCGGCGGCAGCCATGGTCGATGTCGACGGCATGTCGCCGGAAGAAGCCGCGGAAAAGTGGATCTCCGAGAACGAGGCCACCTGGAAGGCATGGGTGGAATAAGCCGCCCCTCAGATCGGCCGGGCCAGTCCGTACGTCATCCCTCATGCAGAGGTTTCGAATGCAGGTTACACCGAAAATATCATGTCGAAGCATCTGGAAGGTGTTTGGCGCAAGCCCGGCCGAGTTCATGGCCAGACACGGCAACAACCCTCAGCCTGCGGACTTCGAGACTGAGGGATACATCGGCGCCGCGCGAAATGTTTCCTTCGATGTCTATCCCGGCGAGATCCTGATGATCATGGGGCTGTCCGGCTCCGGGAAATCCACATTGGTCAGAGCGATCACCCGTCTCAACGACCCGACGACCGGATCTGTTCTGATCGACGGCGTGGACCTGATGAAGGCGAGTCCAAAGGAGCTGATCGAACTTCGCCGCCACAAGATGGGCATGGTTTTTCAGAACTTCGGCCTGCTGCCGCATCGATCTGTCCTCTCGAACGTTGCATTTCCGCTCGAAGTCAGGGGAACTCCGAAAGACGAAAGAGAGAAGCGAGCGCGCGAGATGATTCGGCTCGTCGGACTCGAAGGGCGCGAAAGCTACTTTCCGCGCGAGCTTTCCGGCGGCCAGCAGCAACGCGTCGGCATCGCGCGGTCTCTCGCGGTGGGACCGGATATCTGGTTTCTGGATGAACCGTTCTCCGCACTCGATCCCTTGATCCGGCGGGAAATGCAGGACGAGTTCCTGCGTCTGCAGAAGATGTTGAAGAAGACGATCGTATTCATCACTCACGATTTCGCCGAGGCTGCCCGCCTGGGCGATCGGATCGGCATCATGAAGGATGGCGAGCTTGTGCAACTGGCGCCGCCGGCGGAGATGGTCGCAAGACCTGCAAACGACTATGTGCGTGAATTCACGCGCGAAGCGCCGCGGGATCAGATCATCACGGTAGGATCGATCTGCGATCGAAGTCACGGCCCGCCAGCGGAGGACGCCGTCCCGGCGGATGCCAAACTCCACGAGGTGGCTTCGAAGGTGCTGTCGTCCCAGTCGCCGATCGCCGTCATCGCAAATGATGGCACGCCTCTCGGTTCAGTCTCCAGGCACTCGATGATCGCGGCCCTTTATCCGGAGAGAGCGCAATGAACTCTGCCCCGGTGTCCGGGCAAGCAATTGCAACGAATCCGCCATCGAACGGCTACCAGCGCTTCATCGCGGCCATCCTCGCTTGCCTCGCATTTGTCGTCGCGGCGAAATACATCCCGATTCTCGACAAGTGGCCGACAGACCTGGTCATCCCGCTGCGGAGCTGGATCACCGGCGCGTTCGTCTGGCTCGCTCAAGTTGGAAAGCCCGTCACCCGCGGGATCGCTTGGGCTCTGTCTCAACCATTGGCCTTGACGGAAGCGCTGCTCTATCGGGGCTTCACCGCGCTGGGACTGCCGCCGCTTCCCTGGGTGGCCGTCGCCGGAGGCATGGCGATACTCGGCCACTGGATCGGAGGCAGAAGACTCGCGCTCCTTGGAGGCCTGTCCGCGGCATACCTGGCGATTTTCGGACTCTGGACGGAGGCGATGAAGACGGTTTCGATCGTTATCGTCATCGTTCCACTCGCCGTCATAGCTGGCTTCGCCCTCGGCGTATGGGCGTTTCGCAACCGTCGCTTTGAAAAAGTGCTGAATGCCTGCTTCGATATCATGCAGGCAACGCCTCACATGGCCTATTTGGGTCCAGTCGTCGTCCTGTTCGGCTTCGGACAAGTTCTGGCACTGATCGCGACCTTCATTTTCGCGCTGCCCCCTATGGGACGCTGCACCATCCTCGGCATGCGCACGGTGCAGCCCGATGTGATCGAAGCCGGGCATATGTCCGGCTGCACGAGGCGGCAACTCCTTTGGAAGGTACAGCTTCCCGCTGCGCAGCAGACCTTACTGCTGGGTGTGAACCAAGTCGTCATGCAGACGCTCGCCATGGTGGTGATCGCTTCACTGGTCGGTGCGGCTGGCCTCGGCCAAAAGCTCCTGTTCTCCCTTCAGCAATTGCAGATCGGCAAGGCGGTGGAGCAGGGGGTCGCGATCACGCTGATTGCCATCGTGCTCGATCGAATGTCCCGGGCCTTCATGCGCCGCGTACCGGCACATCGCCCCGCGGGCGAGATATTCCGTCACAAGCACCTTGTTGCGTTCGCGACGCTTCTCATCGCATCCGTCGTCATTTCCCCTTTCTTCCCTGCGGTCCTCGAGCTGCCGAAAGACCTGACCTTCAGCTACGGCACGCCGATCAACCAGGCTGTAAGATGGGTCTCGCGCGAACTCTTCGCCTATGTGAAACCGGTCCGCGACTCCATTACGATTTGGGTTCTTCTGCCTCTGCGCGATTTCTGTCTATGGCTCCCGTGGCCGGTGGTCCTGGGTGGTCTCGCGGCGACCGGGTGGGTATTGGGCGGGCTTCGCCTCGCACTGGTTCCAGTCGCGCTGCTCGGAACCATGCTCCTGACCGGGTTCTGGACGCCGCTGATGTTGACGGTCTATCTCGTCACTTCGACGACGGTGCTCAGCATCCTGATCGGTACCCCGATCGGTATCTGGGCATCCCGCAGGCCGCTCGCAGCCGGGATCATCAACACGATTTGCGACACGCTTCAGACATTCCCGAGCTTCATCTATCTCATTCCGGTGATCATGCTGTTTCAGACAAGCGATCTTTCGAATGTCCTCGCGATGCTCGCCTATGCGAGCGTGCCGATGATCAGGTTCGCTCAGCTAGGCCTGAAGCGCGTGCCGCAGGCGACTGTCGAGGCCGCGATCGCAAGCGGAACGACGCCGTTCCAGCGTCTCGTCAAAGTCGAACTGCCTATCGCGTTCCCCGAGCTTCTCATGGGTATCAACCAGACGATCATGATGGCGCTTGCAATGGTGGCCATCACCGCGTTGATCGGATCACAGGACCTCGGTCAGGAGATCTACAAGGCTCTGCCGGGTGCGGATACGGGCCGCGGCCTCCTTGCCGGACTTGGGATCGCTTTCATAGGGATCACGGCCGATCGTCTGCTCGGAGCATGGGCCGCAAAGCTAAACCGCAACCTTGGAATGTGATGGCGCAATGACTGCTCTACTTCCACCCCGGCCGAGCCGCATCCTGAGGCCTGGCATCCGCACTTTGCCGCTCGGTCTCGAACGTTACGCCGTCAGGGGCGGCGGATCTCTGACCGTGCAGGTTTATCCCGGCGATCAGTTGAGGATAGTCGACAAGGAGGGCCTTCAGGCTGCCGAGTTGACCGCGACAGGCATCGATGGCCGGGCCGACACGCGCATTCTGGGTGTGCCTGGAAACGAGCCCACTTTGCGGATATTCGGGACCGGGCCTTCCGGGGAGGAAGCCGAGTTTACCGTCCAGCGGGATGCAGTCCTGCGGGTCGCTGCTCCCGGTGGCGTGATGGACTTCGAACGCCAGGACACCGCCACCGATCTGGAGCTTTTTATCCGGCGAGCGACGCTCATCAACTACAAGCCGGGAAACAATCCGCTGCCCGATCCGCTACGAGATCCCTTGCAGGAAAGGCGTATACGCGCTGCCACGGCGCAGGCGTTTACCGTCAAAGCCGGCGAATACATCCAGATTCTGGACATCGACGGAAGGCAGATGACTGACTTCCAGTGCTTCTCCGCCAGAAAACTCGAAAATGGCATCGAGCATGCCCTCGATGCCACCGTCACGAGAACGCTCACTCACCGCGCTCTGCCGGTGCCTGGCCTACCATCGAAGGCCTTTGCGTTCGACTTCGAGCCGCTCGTCGAGGTGATCCAGGACACGTGCGGTCGCCATGACGCTTTCGCGACTGCGTGCAACGCCCGCCAATATGACGACTTGGGTTATCCGGGGCACATCAATTGCACCGACAATTTCAATCATGCCCTGGATCCCTATGGTGTCGCGAAGCGCAAGGGATGGGAGGCACTCAATTTCTTCTATAACTCCCGCATGAATGCGCATGACCAGATCATCTCGGACGAGGCGTGGTCGCGGCCAGGCGATTACGTCATGCTGCGCGCCCTGACCGATCTTGTTTGTGTGACCTCCTCCTGCCCGGACGACATCGATTCGGGCAACGGGTGGAACCCGACGGACATTCTCGTTCGCACCTATGCGCCCGAGAACAAATTCTCGCGAGCGATCGCATACCGAAAGACACCGGACGCGGACCCTCAGATGACACAGGAAACTGGATTTCACGAGCGCTTCTCGGCGCTGACCCGCCACTACACCGAGTATCGAGGCTTCTGGCTGCCCAGTCGCTTCAACAATGAGGGTCCGATCGGCGAGTACTGGGCCTGCCGCGAGAAATGCGCTGTCATGGACCTCTCCGCCTTGCGTAAATTCGAGGTGCTGGGTCCCGACGCGGAAGCTCTCCTGCAATACTGCATGACCCGTGACATCCGCAAACTCGCGGTTGGGCAGGTCGTGTACACGGCCATGTGCTATCCGAATGGCGGCATGATCGACGACGGTACCGTCTTCAGGCTCGGACAGAATAACTTCCGCTGGATCTGCGGCGACGACTACAGCGGCATCTGGCTGCGCGAGCAGGCGCAGAAGATGGGCTATAATGTGTGGGTTCGCTCATCGACGGAGCAGATGCACAACATCGCAGTACAGGGACCGCGCAGCCGGGATCTTCTGAAGGAGATCATCTGGACTCCCCCGGGCCAGCCCACACTCGGAGAGCTCGAGTGGTTCCGGTTCTGTGTGGGTCGGATAGGCCATTTCGAAGGAGTCCCCGTCGTCGTCTCCCGTACCGGCTACACAGGCGAGCTGGGCTATGAAGTCTTCTGCCACCCGCGCGATGCCCTGGTGGTCTTCGACGCCGTTTGGGAGGCGGGGCAGAAACATGGCCTCAAGCCTTTGGGCATGGAAGCGCTCGACATCCTCCGCATCGAGGCGGGGCTGATATTCGCCGATTACGAATTTGATTCCGAAACCGACCCGTTCGAAGCCGGCATCGCGTTTACCGTTCCCTTGAAGTCTAAGCCTGACGATTTCGTCGGCCGCGAAGCTCTCCTTGAGCGGAAAGAGCATCCGAGGCGCCAGCTGGTGGGACTCGACATCGACTCGAATGACGAAGTTAACCATGGGGATTGTGTCCATATCGGACGCGCGCAGATCGGGGTGATTACGAGCAGTACTCGTTCGCCGATCCTGGGAAAGAACATCGCGCTCGCGCGTGTGGACGCAAGGAGCGCTGATCTCGGAACGGAAGTGGAGATCGGCAAATTGGACGGCCATGCCAAACGGCTGCCGGCGAAAGTCACACGGCCCGCCCATTACGACCCCGAAAAGACTCGCCCTCGAGCATGACGGGAACGGAACCCACAGGCGCTGATCCTCGCCTGGTGCGTTCAGGAGGAACCGCAGCGAAATGGGATATTTTGTTCAAGCAACGGCGGGCGGGGCGGCCGTGCCGGCTCGGCGGCTGACGATCGGCTTCATCCTCGCTCGTTCCTTCACGCTATCGGCCTTCGCCCTGTTCGTCGACACCTTGCGCCTGGCGAGCGACCAGCTCGACCGGTCGGGCCGGGTCCACGCCGATTGGCATGTTCTGGGCAGTACCAGGCACCTGATCGCGTCAAGTTGCGGCGTTCAAGTCGCCCCCACCTCCGACTTCGTAGATCCCTGCCGATTCGATTACATTGCGGTGGTCGGGGGGCTTCTTACCGTCCCGGAACCAGTCGATTTCGAAACCATCCGATTTCTGAAGCTGGCGGCTTCCAGGGATGTATCCTTGATCGGCCTTTGCACCGGTTCTTTCATCCTCGCCGAAGCCGGTCTGATGAAGGGTCATGAGACCTGTGTCAGCTGGCTGCACTACCATCAGTTTCGCGAGCGTTTTCCCGACAACGACGTTCGGCCGGACCGGTTGTTCAACTTGGAGGGCAAGCGCGGCTCCTGTGCAGGTGGAAGCAGTTCCGCCGATTTGGCCGCCGCCCTCGTGCGGCGACACATCAGCCGCGATGCGGAGCGGAACGCGCTTGAAGTTTTGCAGATCGAGAAGGCACGTGCCCAGACCGATATCCAGACGCGACGGCCGCTTTGCGAGTATTTTAACGACCCCCGCATCACGGCCGTCCTGATAACGATGGAGCAGCATCTCGAAGGCGGGATAACCATCGAGCAGCTTGCAGCCTCGGTGGGACTCTCAAGACGTCAACTTGAGCGCCTGTTCGCCGTAAAGGCCCGGATGTCTCCCGCCCTCGCTTTCCGTCGCCTGCGATTGGACAGGGCAAGGCAGATCCTGCTGACGAGCAGGAAACCGATCATCGAAGTCGCGCTCGACGTCGGCTTTGTGAACACGTCGCACTTTACGAAGGAGTTCAGGCGCGCCTATGGCAGGACGCCGGCAGAGGTTCGGGATTCCGCCGCGCGCGACCGGGAAGCTGCGCCGCGGTAGGATTCTCGACGGACGACGTTCATTGAAGCGCTCCGGCGCCTCAGCCATCGGTCACAAGAAAATCTGATGCTCCGCCGTCACCAGTTCCTGTAGAAACGCTGCGACCGTACGCACGCGCACCAGGTCGCGGGCGCTCTCGTGATAGGTCGTCCAATAGGCGCGGCGGATCGTCGTTTGGGGGAGCAGGCGTACAAGCTCCGGATATTGCCGGGCGATGTAGTTATGCAGGATGCCGATGCCGGCGCTGGAGCGGGCGGCTTCGGTCTGGCCGGTGGCGCTGGAGATCTCGAAGGAGGCATTCCAGCTGCGCATGACCTCGCTGGAGAAATTGAGCGACGGTGTGAAGATCAGATCCTCCACATAGCCGATCCGCCGATGGTTCTTGAGATCGTCGACAGTCCCGGGCGTGCCGTAGCGGCCAAGATATTCTGCCGATGCGTAGAGGCCCAGTGTATAATCGGTAAGCTTGGACGAGACGAGCCGCCCCTGTTCCGGCCGTTCGATGGTAATCGCGATATCGGCCTCGCGCTGCGACAGCGAGAAGGAGCGCGGAACAGGAACGAGCTGGAGCTTCAATTCCGGGTAACGTGCCGTGAGCCGCCCGAGACGCGGCGCCAGGAACGAGACGCCGAAACCATCGGGGGCGCCGATGCGCACCGTGCCCGCGATCGCCGTATCGATCCGCCCGACCTGCGATTGGGCGGCGAGCATCTCGGTTTCCATGCGCTCGGCCGCGGCAAAGAAGACCTCGCCTTCGGCCGTTAGTTCGCAGCCGTTGGGACGCCGGATGAGGAGCTTCGCTTTCAGCTTTTCCTCGAGCGCGGTAACCCGCCGGCTGAGCGTCGCGTGATTGATGCCGAGCCTTTTCGAGGCGGCGAGGATCTGGCCCGTCCGAGCGACGGCCAGAAATACCCGGACGTCGTCCCAGTTCATGCGAACGCTTTCATGGGCTTTAATTTGCGCACAACGGTTCCTGAAATTCGGAAATTGAATTGTTGAAATCGTAGTGCGATCATGAGGGCACAATCAAGGGTCAGGAGAAACACTCATGTATGAACTCGGTCATTTCATCGACGGCAAGCGCGTTGCCGGCACGAGCGGTCGCGTCAGCAACATCTTCAACCCGGCAACGGGCGAAGTTCAAGGCACCGTAGCGCTGGCGAGCGACGCGGACCTGGCCGCCGCTGTCGAGAGCGCCAAGGCTGCCCAGCCCAAATGGGCCGCAACCAATCCGCAGCGCCGCGCCCGCGTCTTCATGAAGTTCGTCCAGCTCCTGAACGACAACATGAACGAGCTGGCCGAGATGCTTTCCCGCGAGCACGGCAAGACCATCGACGACGCCAAGGGCGACATCGTGCGCGGCCTCGAAGTCTGCGAATTCGTCATCGGCATTCCACACCTGCAGAAGAGCGAATTCACCGAAGGCGCCGGTCCCGGCATCGACATGTACTCGATCCGCCAGCCGGTCGGCGTCGGCGCCGGCATCACCCCGTTCAACTTCCCCGGCATGATCCCGATGTGGATGTTCGCCCCGGCGATCGCCTGCGGCAATGCATTCATCCTCAAGCCTTCCGAACGCGATCCCTCCGTGCCGATCCGCCTTGCCGAACTGATGATCGAAGCCGGTCTGCCGGCGGGCATCCTCAACGTCGTCAACGGTGACAAGGGCGCGGTGGATGCGATCCTGACGCATCCCGATATCGCCGCCGTTTCCTTCGTCGGCTCGACCCCGATCGCCCGCTACGTCTATGGCACGGCGGCGATGAACGGCAAGCGTGCGCAATGCTTCGGCGGCGCAAAGAACCACATGATCATCATGCCGGACGCCGACCTTGACCAGGCGGCCAACGCCCTCATCGGCGCCGGCTACGGTTCCGCGGGCGAGCGCTGCATGGCGATCTCGGTCGCCGTTCCGGTCGGCGAGGAAACCGCAAACCGGCTGATCGACAAGCTTGTGCCTATGGTCGAAAGCCTGCGCATCGGTCCCTATACCGACGAAAAGGCCGATATGGGGCCCGTCGTCACCAAGGAGGCGGAGCAGCGCATCCGCAGCCTGATCGACAGCGGCATCGAGCAGGGTGCGAAGCTCGTGGTCGACGGCCGCGACTTCAAGCTGCAGGGCTATGAGAACGGCCACTTCATCGGCGGCTGCCTCTTCGACGACGTCACACCCGACATGGACATCTACAAGACCGAAATCTTCGGACCCGTCCTGTCGGTCGTCCGCGCCAGGAATTACGAAGAGGCCCTGTCGCTGCCGATGAAGCACGAATACGGCAACGGTGTCGCCATCTACACCCGCGACGGCGATGCGGCGCGCGACTTCGCCTCCCGCATCAATATCGGCATGGTCGGCGTCAATGTTCCGATCCCCGTTCCGCTCGCCTACCATTCCTTCGGCGGCTGGAAATCCTCGTCCTTCGGCGACCTCAACCAGCATGGGCCGGACTCGATCAAGTTCTGGACGCGGACGAAGACGATCACGTCCCGCTGGCCGTCCGGCATCAAGGATGGAGCCGAGTTCTCGATACCGACGATGCGATAACGCGGCAGCGAACGCCTGCTTCGACCGGGGCCTCCTTCGGGAGGCCCTCCGATTGGATCGAGGAGGCGCGGAGGCGGCGCGAATAACCGTTCGCCCCACTGGAGCCGGCACGAAAACGGCGGGCATGCGCCCGCCGTCCACGTATTGCTTCGATGGTCGGTCTCAGTCCTGCGGGCCGTCGTTGTAGCCGATCTTGTCGACGATTTCCGAGGCCTTCTTGCGGTTTGCCGCGATTTCGGCAAGCGGCAGCGTGTCCGGCTTGATCTCACCGAAGGACTTCACGACGTCCGATGGTTCGGCGCCCGGCAGAACCGGATACTCGAAGACCTGTTCGGCATAGATTTTCTGCGCTTCGCCTTCCGACAGGAATTCCATGAGCTTGAGGGCATTCTCCTTGTTCGGCGCGTTCTTGGCGAGCGCCATGCCGGAGATGTTCACATGCGTGCCCCGGTCCTTGGTGTTCGGGAACAGCACCTTGATCGCCGAAGCCCATTCCTTCTGCTCGGGCTCCTTCTCGTTGGTGATCATAAGGCCGACATAGTAGCTGTTGCCGAGCGCAATGTCGCATTCGCCGGCGAAGATCGCCTTGGCCTGGTCCCGATCGCCGCCGTCCGGCTTCTTGGCGAGATTGTTCCTGAGGCCGGTCAGCCATTTTTTCGCTTCGGCTTCGCCGTGGTGCGCGATCATGGAGGCGAACAGGCCGACATTATAGGAGTGCTGGCCGTCGCGAGTGCAGATCTTGCCCTTCCACTTCGGGTCGGCGAGTTCCTCATAGGTGATGTCGTCCTGCGCGACGCGCTCCTTCGAGGCATAGACGACGCGGCCGCGTGTCGTCAGGCCGAACCAGTTGCCGTCCGGATCCCGGAAATGGTCGGGAATGTCCTTGTTGATGGTCTCGTTGACCACCGGCTGCGTCACGCCCGCGTCCTTGGCTTCGGTCAGGCGGCTGATGTCCACGGTCAGGATCACGTCGGCTGGAGAGTTTGCGCCTTCAGCCTGGATGCGCTCGACAAGACCCTTGTCGAGAAAGAGCACGTTGGTCGCAATGCCCGTCTTCTCGGTGAAGGCGTCCAAAAGCGGCTTAATGAGGTCCGGCTGCCGGTAAGAGTAGATGTTGACCTCTCCGTCGGCTCGGACCGCCGTAGAGGCAAGAAACGTCGCCGCTACGGACAGCGCTCCGATCAGCGCTTTTGAAATTTGCATGGTGCTCTCTCCTTTTTCGTGTTTTAAACTTAACTAACTCAATCATATTTCTGCCGTCCGCCGGCGCGTCAGTCAACAGCGAAAAGGTGAAGAGATAACCTTCGTGAATATTTCCACTTTTTGGAATTGTTCCAAACTGCGATCCGTCCTATATGATGAGGCACGAATTTATCGAATCCGGAGCAAAAAATGCGTCTGACGAAGCAAACCAACTACGCGGTACGCATGTTGATGTACTGTGCTGCGAACGGCGAGAAGCTCAGCCGCATTCCCGAGATTGCGAGGGCTTACGGCGTATCCGAGCTGTTCCTCTTCAAGATTCTGCAGCCGCTCACGAGAGCCGGCCTAGTCGAGACGGTGCGCGGCCGCAACGGCGGCGTCCGCCTGCCGAAGCCGGCGTCGGAGATCACACTTTTCGACGTCGTCAAAGTCACGGAAGACAGTTTCGCCATGGCGGAATGCTTCGAGGCGGGCGAGATCGACTGCCCGCTGGTGGACAGCTGCGGCCTCAACGCCGCGCTGCGCAAGGCGCTGAACGCCTTTTTCGAAGTGCTTCAGGGATACACGATCGACGACCTGGTCAAGGCCCGGCCGCAGATCAACTTCCTCCTGGGCCTGGAAGAGCCGGTGCGCCCGCAGACCTCGGCCGCCTGAGTTCACTCGCGTCCGCGAGCTTGCGGCCGAGAGGCTCTGCCCTGAAGCAGCGTGAGAGCGGGACGGAAAACCCGCGCACGCTGGCGGCAACTCACCCGCGAACTGCTGCTTCCAGTCGACAGGTCTTGCTTCCGGCGGGCGATCTCGGCACCTTGAAGGTAGCGCACTTTCGAGGTCGAATGTTTCCCTTCGACAGCGCAGCTTAGAGTTTATCTGCATTCCCCTTGAGAGTTCGCGACTCGCATTGCTCGCCCCGGAACCGCGGTTGCCGGCGAAAGTCGGGGATAGTTCCGCATGCTCTGTTTGCGGAAGAATTTTTCGCATAGACAAAATTCCAAAGCGACTTATTGCATTGCGACGCCAAATGTCGTTCCATCCGCCCTTGACCGGGTGCAAACGTCATGCCGTGTCAGATAAATTGCGAGAACAAAAACAAATCTGGGAAGCAAGCTCATGAAAAAGCTCACTACTCTCTTGGCAGCGACGGCGATTGCCACGCTGATGGCCGGCACCGCCTGGTCGAAAACGTTCGTCTTCTGCTCGGAAGGGTCGCCGGAGGGCTTTGATCCCGGCCTCTATACGGCCGGCACGACCTTCGACGCTGCCGCGCATACCGTTTACAGCCGTCTTCTCGAGTTCAAGAAGGGCACGACGGAGACCGAGCCCGGGCTCGCCGAAAGCTGGACGATTTCCGACGACGGCCTTGAATATACTTTCAAGCTGCGTCCCGGCGTCAAGTTCCAGACGACCGAGTTCTTCACCCCCACCCGCGAACTGAATGCCGACGATGTGATCTTCTCGATCGAGCGCCAGTGGAAGTCCGACCATCCGTGGCACGGCTACGTAACCGGCGGTTCCTGGGAATATTTCGCCGGCATGGGCCTGCCGGAACTGCTCGAGTCGGTCGAGAAGGTCGACGACATGACGGTCAAGATCAAGCTGAAGCGCAAGGAAGCGCCGTTCCTCGCCAATCTTGCCATGCCCTTCGCGTCGATCATGTCGAAGGAATATGCCGACAAGCTGCAGGCCGAAGACAAGATGAACCAGCTCAACCAGATGCCGCTCGGCACCGGTCCTTTCGCCTTTGTCGGTTACCAGCAGGACGCGGTCATCCGCTACAAGGCTCATCCGGACTTCTGGGGCGGAAAACAGAAGATCGATGATCTGGTCTTCGCGATCACCACGGATGCGGCCGTTCGCTTTCAGAAGCTGCAGGCCGGCGAATGCCACCTGATGCCCTATCCGAACGCGGCCGATGTGGAAGCCATGAAGGCCGATCCGAACCTGAAGGTGATGGAGCAGGCCGGCCTCAACGTCGCCTATCTCGCCTACAACACGACGCAGGCGCCTTTCGACAAGGTCGAAGTGCGCAAGGCCCTGAACAAGGCGATCAACAAGCAGGCGATCGTCGATGCCGTCTTCCAGGGACAGGCGCAGCCGGCGGTCAACCCGATTCCGCCGACCATGTGGTCCTATAACGAACAGATCGAAGACGACACCTACGATCCGGAAGCGGCCAAGAAGATGCTCGAGGATGCCGGCGTCAAGGACCTTTCGATGAAGGTCTGGGCGATGCCGGTCGCGCGTCCCTACATGCTGAACGCCCGTCGCGCCGCCGAACTGATGCAGGCGGACTTTGCAAAGGTCGGCGTCAAGGTCGAAATCGTCTCCTACGAATGGGCGGAATATCTCGAGAAGTCCAAGGCGAAGGACCGCGACGGTGCGGTCATCCTCGGCTGGACGGGCGACAATGGCGACCCGGACAACTTCCTCGACACTCTGCTCGGTTGCGATGCCGTCGGCGGCAACAACCGCGCGCAGTGGTGCAACAAGGAGTTCGACGACCTCGTCACGAAGGCGAAGGAAGCATCCGACGTCGCAGAGCGCACCAAGCTCTACGAGGAAGCGCAGGTCATCTTCAAGCGCGAAGCTCCCTGGGCAACGCTCGACCACTCGCTCTCCATCGTCCCGATGCGCAAGAATGTCGAAGGCTTCGTGCAGAGCCCGCTCGGCGACTTTGCTTTCGACGGCGTTGATATTGTAGAGTAATCTTATCGACAGATCCGAAGGGGGCGTTTGCCGCTGGCGAGCGCCCCTCTTCCTTTTTGCCAGTGCCGCCACTCATGCGGGCACGGTTGGCATGAGGTTTGACTATGTTCCGATTCCTTCTGGGGCGTTTGGCAGTGCTGATCCCGACTTTCATCGGGGTTTCCATCATCGCCTTTTCCTTCATCCGCCTGCTTCCCGGCGATCCCGTGGCGCTGCTTTCCGGCGAACGGGTCATGTCGCCGGAGCGGCACGCCGAGATCTCCCACCAACTGGGCTTCGACCGCCCCATCGTCATGCAGTACCTGGATTATCTCTGGGGCGTTCTGCAGGGCGACTTCGGAACGTCGATCGTCACCAAGAAGCCGGTGATCGATCAGTTCATGGAGCTCTTCCCGGCGACCGTCGAGCTGTCGCTTTGCGCCATCATCTTCGCGGTGGTCGTCGGCATACCTGCTGGTGTCGTCGCGGCAGTCAAGCGCGGATCCATCTTCGACCAGATCATCATGGGCACCGCGCTCATCGGCTTCTCGATGCCGATCTTCTGGTGGGGCCTGCTGCTGATCATCGTGGTCTCCGGCATTCTGCAGTGGACGCCGGTGTCCGGGCGTATCTCGTTGATGTTCTTCTTCCCGTCGGTCACCGGCTTCATGCTGATCGACTCGCTATTGTCCGGCCAGGAAGGGGCGTTCCAGTCGGCCTTCAATCACCTCATCCTGCCGACGATCGTTCTCGGCACCATTCCGCTCGCCGTCATTGCGCGCCAGACCCGCTCTGCAATGCTCGAAGTGCTTTCCGAGGACTATGTGCGCACGGCACGTGCCAAGGGGCTCTCCACCTTCCGTGTGGTCGGCATTCATGCGCTCCGCAATGCGATGATCCCTGTCGTCACCACCATCGGCCTGCAGGTCGGTGTGATGCTGGCGGGCGCGATCCTGACGGAGACGATCTTCTCCTGGCCGGGGATCGGCAAGTGGATGGTCGATTCGGTCTTCCGGCGCGACTATGCCGTCATACAGGGCGGGCTTCTGATCATAGCCGCGGTCATCATGCTGGTGAACCTCGCCGTTGATCTGCTCTACGGCCTGATCAACCCCCGCATCCGGCACTGAGGAGAGCGATATGACCGAAGTTACCGCGACAACCGCCATATCGACCGATCCGACGCGCCGGGCGCGTCTCGCCGAATTCTGGTACTATTTCTCGGAGAACCGCGGTGCCGTTATCGGCCTGTTCTTCTTCCTGTTCCTGGTGCTGCTCGCCATCTTCGCTCCGTTGGTGGCACCCCATAACCCGACCATCCAGTTCCGCGAGGCGGTGCTGCTCCCGCCCGTCTGGCAGGAAGGCGGCCGCGCGACTTTCCTGCTCGGGACCGACGCCGTGGGCCGCGATATGCTCTCCCGTCTCATCTACGGCACACGTTTCTCGCTCTTCGTGGGCGTCATCGTGACGGTTCTGTCCCTGACGGGCGGAATCCTCGTCGGCGTCATCGCCGGCTATTTCCGCGGGTGGATCGACACGGTCATCATGCGGATCATGGACATCATCCTGGCCTTCCCGTCGCTCCTGCTGGCGCTCGTCCTGGTTGCGGTGCTGGGGCCGGGCCTCACCAATGCGATGATCGCGATCGCGCTGGTGTTCCAGCCGCATTTCGTCCGCCTGACGCGGGCGGCGGTGATGACGGAGAAAACGCGCGACTACGTCGTGGCGGCGAAGGTCGCCGGAGCCGGACATGCGAGGCTGATGTTCAAGACCATCCTGCCGAACTGCATGGCCCCGCTCATCGTCCAGGCGACGCTCTCGTTTTCGAGTGCGATCCTCGATGCGGCGGCACTCGGCTTCCTGGGTATGGGTGCGCAGCCGCCGACGCCGGAATGGGGAACGATGCTGGCGGAAGCACGCGAATTCATCCTCCGTGCCTGGTGGGTCGTGACGCTTCCCGGCCTCGCTATCCTCGTGACCGTTCTGGCAATCAATCTGATGGGCGACGGCCTGCGCGACGCGCTCGACCCCAAGCTGAAGAGGTCCTGACATGGCGCTTCTCGAAATCGAAAACCTCGTCGTCGAATTCCAGACGGCGTCCGGGCCGTTCCGAGCCGTCGACGGCGTCTCGCTCAAGGTGCATGAGGGCGAGGTCCTGGCGATCGTCGGGGAATCGGGCTCCGGCAAATCCGTGTCCATGCTTGCCGCCATGGGGCTTCTGCCCTGGACCGCCAAGGTGACCGCGGACAAGCTCGCCTTCAACGGACGGGATCTATTGAAGATGCCGGCCTCCGACCGTCGCAAGATCGTCGGCAAGGACATTGCGATGATCTTTCAGGAGCCCATCGCCAGCCTCAATCCGTGCTTCACGGTCGGTTTCCAGATCGAGGAAGTGCTGCGCATACATATGGGCCTCGACCGGGCAGCGCGGCGCAACCGCGCGATCGAGCTGTTCGATGCGGTCGGCATTCCCGACCCCGCCGAGCGCCTCGGGCACTTTCCGCACCAGATGTCGGGCGGGCAGTGCCAGCGCGTGATGATCGCCATCGCGCTTGCCTGCAACCCGAAACTGCTCATCGCGGACGAGCCGACGACTGCACTGGACGTGACGATCCAGAAGCAGATCCTCGATCTCCTGATGAAGCTGCAGCAGGAATACCGCATGGGCCTCATCATGATCACCCATAACATGGGCGTCGTGGCGGAGACGGCGGATCGCGTCATCGTGCAGTACAAGGGCCGGAAGATCGAAGAGGCCGATGTCCTTTCGCTGTTCGAGTCGCCGAAGAGCAATTACACCCGCGCGCTTCTCTCGGCCTTGCCGGAGAATGCGACGGGAGACCGGTTGCCGACGATTTCCGAACTTTTCAATGAGCAACAGATGCTCGAGGGAGCTGCTCGATGACCCATGTTCTCGAAGCCCGCAACCTGGTGCGCGACTATCATATTCCCGGAAACCTGTTCCGTGCGGCGCGCACCGTTCATGCGCTGAAGGGCGTAAGCTTCACGGTCGACGAGGGCAAGACGCTCGCGATCGTGGGCGAAAGCGGCTGCGGCAAGTCTACGCTCGGACGCATCATCACGCTCATCGACCCGGCGACGGCGGGCGAGCTGTCGATCGACGGCAAGACGGTCGACATCGCGCGCGAGGGGCTGACGGCGGAGATGCGCCGCAAGGTTCAGATCGTCTTTCAGAACCCTTACGGCTCCCTCAATCCTCGCCAGAAGATCGGCGATATTCTCGCGGAACCGCTCATCATCAACACCAAGGTTCCGGCAGGCGAACGCCGAGAGCGGGCAATGGCGATGTTGAAGAAGGTCGGCCTCGAGGAGAAGCACTACAATCGCTATCCGCACATGTTCTCCGGCGGCCAGCGGCAGCGCATCGCGATTGCCCGTGCGTTGATGCTCAATCCCAAGCTTCTGGTTCTGGATGAGCCGGTTTCGGCGCTCGACCTCTCCGTACAGGCGCAGGTTCTGAACCTGCTCGCCGATCTGCAGGACGAATTCAAGCTCACCTATGTCTTCATCAGTCACGATCTGTCGGTGGTGCGCTACATCGCCGATGACGTAATGGTGATGTATTACGGCGAAGCGGTCGAGTATGGCAGCCGGGACGCGGTATTCTCCGACCCGCAGCACGATTATACGAAGACGTTGTTCGCGGCGACGCCGCGGGCGGATGTTGCCAGCATCAAGGCCCGGCTCGCCCGGAAGAATGCCGCCTGAGCGGAAATACGTATCACCCAAATGCCGGCAGACCGTTGTTCGGCCCAACACCAGGATGAGGATTATGGAAATCAAGCGTTTCGAAAGCGGCTCGAGGATGAGCCAGGCCGTGGTCTACAACAACACGGTCTATCTCGCCGGCCAGGTCGGCAATGCCGGCGACGACGTCGTCACCCAGACGAAGCAGGCGCTGGCGGAGGTCGATCGTCTGCTGGCGCTCGCAGGCACGGACAAGACGCGCATTCTTTCCGCGACCGTCTGGCTCGCCGACATGGCGGATTTCGCCAAGATGAACTCGGTCTGGGACGCCTGGGTGCCTCAGGGCCACGCGCCGGCGCGCGCGACCGGCGAAGCAAAGCTCGCAACCCCGGAATATCTCGTCGAAGTCATCGTGACGGCAGCTCTCTAAGACGTTTCACGCAAGCAGACATACGCTCCACTTTCCCCGCCGTCGGCCCCTGGGTCGACGGCGTTTTGCTGCCGTCCTTACACGCTTGTCGCGCAGGAACGATTTCCGCAGTTGCGGCGTTTATGGGTGCGTTCCGCAAGGAGGATGAGACATGCTCTACCGGGTGCCCCGACCCGTCGTGACGTGCCGGTATTCGGCATGGATCTCTTCCCGCGCACGCCACAGGGCGTGGCCTATACATTGCTGATCATCATCGGTGGGCCTGGCCTGCTTTCCGCCACGCTTCACCTGTCCCGCTTGAGCGACATTGAGCAACGCTTCGCGGGGGGCATCCGCGGTGGAGTGCGCCACCTCCGTCCCGCATTCGCGAACGAGCTGTTCGCCGCATGAGCGTTTGAGAGGTAGGTGCCGATGGACATAGTCGGGCGGACGACGGCCGAGCGTCGACGAAAGCGCGAAGCGGAGAGGGAATTCGCGCTGGCCGAGGCATCGGCGATCGTCGCCCGAAAACGCGACAGCATCGATCTCGCCGGCGCCTGGAGCGTCATTGGACTGTTCGTGATCGCCTGCGCGACAGTCGTCTATGCGATGGAAGCGATCCTCCTGCCGATCACGCTCGCCGTCGTCATCGGCATCGTTCTCGGCCGCGCTGCCGATGAACTGGCCCGGTTCGGGCTGCCGCCCATGTTCGGCGGCCTTTTGCTGGCACTTTGCTTTCTGCTCGGTCTGTCATACCTGGTCAATGCCATCCTCTGGCCGATCACCGAGGTCGCGCGCGAGGCGCCGCGGCTGGTCGAAGGCCTCATGGAGCGGATACTGCCTTATCTGCAGCGCTTCGAATGGATAAACGTAGCGCTTGCCCGCGGCAGCGGAGAAGAGGCTTTCGCCGACGTCATCGTCAAGAATGCGGGACCGCTGATCGGCGGCGCGGCGGCAAGCCTGACGCCCGCTTTGGTGCAGACCCTGATCTTCCTGGCCGCCCTTGTGCTCTTCCTGCTGGGGCGCGTTCAGTTGCGCAGCACGATCATTCTCGCTTTTCCCAGCCGCGAAGGTCGCCTGAGCGCGATCCGGATCATGAACGCCCTGGAGGATGCGCTTACGCATTATTTCTCGACCGCCAGCCTGATCTATCTGGCGCTGGGCTTCATAACCATGGTCATTGCGCTGGTCGGCGGATTGGCGATGCCCCCGCTTTGGGGGCTGTTCGCCTTCGTCTCGAGTTTCATTCCCTATCTCGGGGTCACCTTCATGACCCTCTCTTTGCTCGTCGGCGGGCTGATGACGCATGATGCGCTCATCGTGGCCATCGCCCCGGCGGTCGCCTTCTTCACCGTTCACCTCGCCATGGAAAATCTGCTGGTGCCCGCCATCCTCGGCCAACGCTTCGATATCAACCCGTTCCTGGTCTTCGTCGCGATCATTTTCTGGACGTGGATGTGGGGTGCTGTCGGGGCGCTCCTCGCCTTTCCGCTTTCGCTGATCGCGATGATCATATTCGAGCAGACCCTGCTGCCGCAGCCGGAACGCCAGTTGCCGGGCTGATCTTTCATGCGCGCGTCTCATAAGACGCGCGGCGCTGTAGGAAAGTTTTCGGAGGACTGCAATCTTTCCTCACCTCATCCCTGTGACGAGCACAGGAATGAGGGAATCAAACAAGCGGCGGCGGGTGGCCCGAATCTCAACAGGCCTTGGAGCACTTCCAGGAAAAGCGTGTAACGGTTTTCCGTCCGGAAGCGCGTTGGACCAAAGGGTTGGAGCATTTCACCGTTTCCATGAAACATGAAGTGCTCTAGCTCGCTCCGGCCTGCGCATGTTCGTCGAAGAAAAGAGCCTGACTGATCAGCGCCTTCACGGTTTCCGGGTTGAAGGGTTTGGTCACCAGAAAGGCCGGCTCGGGTTTCTTGCCGGTCAGTAGCCGTTCCGGAAAGGCGGTGATGAAGATGACCGGTACGGCCGCCTGTGTCAGGATGTCGTTGACCGCGTCTATGCCCGAACTGCCGTCGGCCAGCTGGATATCCGCGAGCACCATTTTCGGCGATGTCTGGTGATAGAGATCAAGCGCCTCGCGGCGCGTGCGGGCGATCCCGGTGACCCGGTGACCGAGGCTCGTCACCATGTCCTCGATGTCCAACGCGATGAGAGGCTCATCCTCGATGATCATCACGTCGGTCGCGATCTGGCGCGAAATCTCCTCCGAGGCGCTGGTCAGCAGCTTGCCGAAGGCGCCGTGGTCCAGCCCCATGATTTCCGCTGCCTCGCCGGTCGAGAAACCCTCAAGGGCGACGAGAAGGAATGCCTGTCTCTGGGGCGGCGCGATGAGGGAGAGATTGGAAGCCGCCTTCTGCTCCCATGCGAAAGGCGAAGCGAGCTGGGTTCGGTCGATCTTGAGTTTTCCGAACAGGGAACAGAACAGCTTGTAAAGACCGATGCGATCGTTCGACGCGGCCGGGAAAAGCCCCAGGTCGTCGATCAGCGCTTCGAGCACGGCAGAGACATAGGCATCGCCGGCTGCCTGCGAGCCGGTGACGGCACGGGCGTAACGCCGAAGATAGGGGAGGTGGGGCGCAATCCTTGTGGAAAGTGGCATTTAGACCTTCCTAAACTATTGTGCATATCTTGCCGACGGCGCAAGCAGGATACCTCAAATGTTTTGAGCACGTATTCCGGTTTATGGAAAGCCTTGAGAAACAATCGCGGCAAATGAATTGGGCGACCGGCTGCTGCGACCTTGGGATTGGCTGAAGCTTATTCCGACAGGCACGAAAAGCGCCGCATCAGGGTACCGCGGATCTGAAATGGCGCGGAACTGCAGCCCGCACGGAACGGGAAGATGAAGAAGTCCTCAAAGAAAGGCGCCGTGCCAGCGGGGATCGACCGCGCCGAGACGACGCAACCTCATGGCCAAATCGCTTCGAAGCTGAAGGCGCTCTACCAGGCGGTGGAGAACGAACCCGTGCCGCAGCACTTTCTGGACCTTCTGCACCGTCTGGATGAGGCCGAAGAACGACCGCGTGAGTGACGCCGCAGCTTTCACGCTGGCGGCCACCGACAAAACGAGCCGCGCTGGCAGGAGCGCGGCTCGAAGAGCTATCCGTATCAGCAGCGCGCCGTGTAGCGGCGGCCGTAGCGGTCGCGATAGACGCAATAGCCGGGCTCGTTCGCACGACCGATAAGGGCACCGGCGACACCGCCGACAGCGGCACCTACCGCAGCTCCCCTGACATCATTGGATATTGCACCGCCGATGATACCGCCGGAGGCAGCGCCGATTGCCGCACCTCGTTCCGTTTGCGTGCAGGCAGCCAAGGGAAGGATCAGGCTTGCGACGACGAGTAACTTCTTCATGACGCGTTCCTATTCAGGGTTGACACAGAACTGCTGGAGATGCCGAGCATAGTCTTCGTTGGAAATGCGCACCGAGGCATGCTGGAGCCGCTGCGATGCTCATCTGAGCGTCGGTCCCCACCGGAGGGGTGGTCACAACAGGCGCCGCCAAGGCTTGCATTCCCATCTCCCATGGATGCCGCCGCCGCGGCGCTTGTTATTGTCGCCAAAACGCCGATTGGCGCCTTTTGTTCCGCGCGCGATGACGCCGGCGCGCATGCCTGTTGCCGGAGGGACACGGAGCGGTCGTCATTTATGCGACTGGCGTTCGGCACGTTCCAGAGTTTCGAGCAGCGCCTGGATCCGCTTGTTGTACTTTTCCTCGGAGTGCCGCTGAAGGTCGCGCATCGTCCTGCCGATATGGAGATTCCGATCACGCAGATCGGCCTGATAACGGCCCGCATCGTTTACGGTCTTCCAGATATGTCGCGATGGTATCTTCATTGTCTTCCTGGAGATTCTTTCATTCCGAACAACGCCAAGCGCTTTCGAAGGTTCCTCTCGCTTGCACGCGAAATATAAGTTCCGTTCTATTTGCGGTTCTCTTGGTTAATCAATGCTTTCTGAACCGGGCAGACAACCCCGCACCGCCAGCCACGGCCGGCCCGGGAACAAAGGCGAGCCGACACGCGTTTCGATTTCGATAACGCAGACAAGGAGATAGCAGATGCTCTATTACGCTCTCGTGTTCCTGATCGTCGCGATCATCGCCGGCGTCCTCGGCTTCGGCGGAATTGCCGGCGCTTCGGCGGGAATTGCGCAAGTCCTGTTCTTCCTGTTCCTCATATTCCTCGTGATCTCGCTCGTAGCGGGTCTCATCCGCCGAACGTGAGCCTCCAGGCGGGGCTTGCCGCCCGCAAAATTGGTGCCGATCGAAAAGGGGTGGAGCTCTAGTCTCCACCCCTTTCCAGTTGTGGTGTGACGCTCTGTTCCCTTGCCCTACCGGGTCCGCTTGGCTATTCATGCGAATATCCGCCGCGCATGTCAGGACACCATCTCCCATGAAATCCCTGGAAGTTGTCGTCGTGAAGTGACGCGGCACGGCGGCATGACGGATAGGAGCATCTGCACATGAAGACGGACGTAGTGGTTCTCGGTGCCGGCATTGTCGGCATTTCCAGCGCGATCCATCTGGCTCGGCTTGGAAAGTCGGTGGTGCTTCTGGATCGGCGCGGCGCCGGGGAGGAAACGTCCTTCGGCAATGCAGGCCTGATACAGCGCGAGGGCGTCTTCCCCTACGGCTTCCCGCACAATTTCGGAGCGCTTTTCCGTTACGCCCTGAACAACACGATCGACGCCAGCTATCACTTCCGTGCGCTGCCCAGTCTCGTGCCGTTCCTCGCGCGCTACTGGTGGCACTCGGGCTTCACCCAGCACCAGAAGATAGCTCATCTTTATGCACCGCTTATCGAACATTCGATCGCGGAACATCAGGACCTGATCGACGCGTCCGGCGCCGGCGACCTCATTCGCAAGGATGGTTGGATGAAGGTTTTCCGCACCGAAAAGGAGCGGGACGCGGCCTATAAGGACGCAGAACGGCTTTCCGCCGGGTTCGGAGTCAATCACCAGAAGCTTTCGACCAGCGAGCTGAAGACGATCGAACCATCCATCCAGGTCGAACTCGCCGGCGGCCTGCGCTGGACGGATCCGTGGTCGATCCGCGATCCGCACAGCCTGAACAAGGCATATCTCGCCTACTTCCAGTCGCTCGGCGGCCGGCTCGTTTCGGGCGATGCCGCGACACTGGAGCACATTCTGGAAGGGGCGGGCTGGCGTGTCGCCACACCGGACGGCCCGTTGGAGGCGCGGGAGGTCGTCGTCGCGCTCGGGCCGTGGGCCGACACGGTGACGCGAAAGCTCGGCTACCATTTCCCGCTCGCCGTGAAGCGCGGCTACCACATGCATTACGGCGCCCGGGAGGGCGCTCAACTCAACAACTGGGTGCTCGACGCCGAGAAGGGATATTTCCTGGCGCCGATGCTGCGCGGTATCCGGCTGACGACCGGCGCCGAGTTCGCACTGCGCGATGCGCCGAAAACGCCGGTGCAGCTGACGCGGGCGGAGCGGGTCGCTCGCGAATTCTTCCCGCTCGCCGAGCGGCGCGACGAGGAGCCGTGGATGGGCGCGCGACCCTGCACGCCCGACATGATGCCCGTTATCGGCAAGGCTCCGCGACACGAAGGCCTCTGGTTCGCCTTCGGCCACGCGCATCACGGCATGACGCTAGGGCCGGTCACCGGCCGCGCGCTGGCACAGGCGATGACGGGTGAGAAGCCCGTAATCGACATCGCGCCGTATCGGCCGGAGCGCTTCCTCGCATAGAGGATGAGGAGGAGTGTGTTCGATGGTTTTAGCTTTAGCCGAGCTAAAACCATCGTGATCTGGAGCGCCCTTTGTGCCTCCAACTGACCACGGGCTCTCCAGAGGCATAAAAAGACGGGGGGGAGATTGTCGGCCCCCGCCTGTCGCCTGAACTTTCGATCAGATGCAATTTCCCTTGTAGAGGTATTTGGCGACGTCCGGCTCGGCGATGTTCGCCTTGGTCGCGGTTACGGTGCCGGTGCCTATCGGCGTCTCGACGGGCTCGCCTTTGACGGCAGCGACGGCCTGCTTGAAGCCAATATAACCCATCTCGAAGGGCTGCTGGATGACGAGAGCGTCGAGCAGACCTTCGTTCAGGGCCTCGATCTCGGCATCGTCGGCATCCACTGCGACGGCGACGACGCTGTCGGCGGTCTCGGTTGAACGAATGCCGCCGGCGACGCCGATCGCCGGGTTGTTGGACTGCGATACGACGCCGATGAGGTCGGGATGGGCGCTCATGAGCGACACGAAGGCCTGCTGCGCCTTCGGTATGTCTTCACTGGCAAACTGATTTCCGATGTAGGTAAGGTTCGGATGATTTTTGATCTCTTCCTCGAAGCCCCTGATCCGGGCATCGACGGTGGAGATGCCGGGAATGCTGTTGATCTGCGCCACCTTGCCGGACTTTCCTTCCAGTGCTTTCGCCAGCGCCTTGGCGGTTTCCCGGCCGACACTTTCATTGTCGGTGCCCACCACGGCAGCCAGTACAGAGGGGTCATCAAGGGTGGTGTCGACGGCAACGATCTTGGCACCGTTGGCCGCCGCCTCCATAAGCGGCGCGATCAGTGCGGTCGAGCTCGTCGGATCGAGCACGATGGCGGAAGGACTCGTCGCCATGACGGAGTTCAATACGGGGATTTGTTCGGAAGCTGAGTAAGTCGGGGCGGCCTGGATGTTGACCTTCACGCCTAGCTCCTCGGCGGCGGCGCGGGCGCCGCAGGCGATGGCCTCATGGAAGCCGCTGTTCCGCTGGCCGAGAACCAGCGACACGCTGATGTCGTCCGAAGCCGCGGCGACTGTTGCCGACAGCGTGGTGGCGGCAAGCAGGAAAGCAAGTCTCTTGGTCATCTTCGTCATTGTGTTCCCTCTTGTGGTTGTGGTTGGAGGTCAGGAGGAGCGGGAGCGGCGTCGGTACTGGTCGAGCAGCACGGCCGCGAGAAGGACGATGCCCACGGCGACTTCCTGCCAGAAGCTCGGCAGGCCGACGATGATCAGGCCCGAAGCCAGGACGACAGGGATGAACACCCCGGCTGCCGTACCGTACATGGAGCCGACGCCGCCGAAGAGGCTTGCGCCACCGAGGACGACAGCCGTGATCGCCTTCAGATTGTCCATGGCATGGCCCGAAATCGTCGTGGACGAGAAGCGGGCGAGGGTGAGATAGCCGGCCAAGCCGGCACAAACGCCGGAAATCACATAGATCGATACGATATGCCGATCGACCTTGATGCCGGCGCGGCGCGCGCCTTGCTCGTTGGATCCGACTGCATAGGTATAGAGGCCGAAGCGGGTCATATGCAGAGCGATGCCGGCGATGGCCGTAAAGACGCAGGCGATCAGCACGATGACCGGAATGCCCCCGAGACGGCCGATGCCGATCGAGGTAACGATTGATCGAGGCACCCCGGTCAGGTCGACGCCGCCGGTCATCAGCCGGGCCAACCCGAGCGCGATGCCCATGCTGGCAAGTGTGACGATCAGCGGCGTAAGCCGGGCTCTGGCGATGAGGAGGCCGTTGACGAGCCCCCAGATCGCTCCGGAGGCAAGCGACACGAAAAGCCCGAGCACCGGCACCCAGGACGCATCCGAGCCAGTTGCACGCATGGCGATCAGCGACGCGACGCTTGAGAAGACAAGCACGGCGCCAACCGACAGATCGATACCGGAGGCGATGATGACATAGGTCATGCCCACGGCGAGGATCATCATCATCGAAGCCTCGATCGCCATGTTCCGCAGGTTGATACCGCTCAGAAACGCGGCGGGCGCCATGACCGTGAAGATCGCTATGATGATGATAAGCGAACCGAAGATCATCAGTTCCGGACCGTCCAACAGCCGGCGGATCAGGGGCTTTGGCGGCGAAGTGTCATGCAGCATGGAAGGCTGGTCCTTGGTCGTCGTGTGGTCGGATGCGGTTTCGACGGTCATGCCGCGGCTCCTTCGCGTTCGAGGGCGCCGGTCATCGCTGCGACGAGCTCGTCGGAGGTAACCGCACCGGTGGCATAGGTCGCAACGCGACGACCGTGGCGAAGCACGGTGACGCGGTCCGACACCGCAAGGACATCCGGCATGCTGTGGCTGATGAGCACGACGGAGATGCCGGTGTCTCGAACGCGGCGGATGAGGTCGAGCACGTTGCGCGTCTGCGCAACGCCGAGCGCTGCGGTCGGTTCGTCCATGAACACCACCCGTTTCGCCCACATCAGCGCGCGTGCAACCGCGATGCCCTGACGCTGTCCACCGGAGAAATTGGCGACGGCCGCGCGCAGGTCGGGAACGCGCACGCCCAGACGGGTAAAGGACTCCTGGGCCCTGCGCCGCATCAGCGTCTTGTCGAGAAAGCCGAGGCGGCCCATCAGTCCGGGGGCGGCGATCTCGCGGCCGAGATAGAGGTTCTGCACCGCATTGAGATCGACCGCCAGCGATAGGTCCTGGTAAACGGTTTCGATGCCGTGTGTGCGGGCGTCGAGCGGGCTGTCGAAATGGACCGGCTTTCCATCGACAAGGATCTCGCCGCTGTCCGGCTGGAGCACGCCGGAAAGAATTTTAGTCAAGGTCGATTTGCCGGCACCGTTGTCGCCGATGAGGGCGACGATTTCGCCCTCATGGACATCGAAACTTGCGCCTTGCATGGCGCGCATCTGCCCGAAGCTTTTTTCGATATTGCGAGCAGCGAGGATCGGGGTTGTCATGGCAGTCTCCAGACTAGAAAAGCGATCATGGTTCGTCGGGCTCCAACAACGTTCAGGTGCGCGTTGCACGGTCGGCGCCACCCGACGGTGCTTTCCGCCCGCCTCCATGGCGGGTGTCGGTTCGAAAGCAGCAGCAGTCAGTTGGCGAGGCCACACCACTCGACGATGGCGCGGGCATAGATGCGGGCGCATTCTCGCCATTCGCGCATGTTGATGCGTTCATCGACAGCATGAGCGTAGCGGATGTTCCCGGGGCCGAGCACGATCGCTGGAATGCCCTGAGCCTGAAGGAAGGACGCATCGCTTACGGCATTGAAGGAAGCGGTTTTGGCCCGCCCTGGGGGGAGGGCACCCAGCACTGCGGAACGGGCCTCGACGAGCACGTCTACAAGTGGGTGATCCGTCGGAACGTCTGCAGCAGGCCAGTGGCTGCGCCAGGTGAATCTCGGCGGGTTATCGCGAAGCCAGGGGTCGAGTTGGGCCGCGTGGTGCACATGGCGCTCGATTTCAGCCTTCACCGCCTCGGGGTCTTCTTGCGGCGCGTACCAGGCGAGGTATCCGACATAGGCGTGGTCGGCCATGTAGCCGACGCTCGGAACACCGACATCGCCGTGGAACACGCCCGGCACGAGCGAAAACAGCCCCGGCGGAAAGGCCGGATGGCGTTTGCTGATACCCCACTCCTGTTCGAGATCCTGTAGCGCTTGCACGACCTTGATCAGTTTCTCGACGGCGTTGACGCCGGCGCTCGAGCCTTCGCCGCCGGCGCGGATAGCGGCCCCGCGGTTGCCGGCATGGGTGCCATGACCCTTGACCGAAATTTCAAGGTTGAAGTTGCCGGCCGAGACGGGAGCGATCGTCAGCGGCTCGGGTTGGGAGGAGGGTTCGGCAACGATGGCCGCATCGGCCCGGAAGCCGGCCTTGATCACGGCTGTCGTGCCGTTTTCGTGGTCCATCGTCTCTTCGCCGACGACGGCATGGACCTGCAGGTCGCCCTTCAGCAGGACGCCGGCCTCCTTGAGCGCCGCGATGGCGAGACAGGCAGCGGCAAGGCCGCCCTTCATGTCGGTGGACCCGAGAGCGAAGAGCTCCTCTCCGCGCCGTACCGGCTTCCACGGATCTCCGGAAATCCAGGCTTCGGGCTTGAACGGAGCGACCGTGTCGACATGGCCGTTGAAGAGCAGGGAGCGCCCGCCGCCGGTGCCCTTCAATACTGCCGCCAGATTGACCCGCTGCGGATCGACTGCGATGTCATGGAGTTCGAAGCCGAGGTTGAAGAGATAGGCGCCGATGAGGCGCGTACAGGCCGTCTCTCCGCCGATCACGGTTTCACGGGCAATGCCGGGAAAGCCCGGATTGATGCTGTTGACCGACACAAGCTGCTCAAGAAGGTGCTCCGCGCCGGGGGCGAGGCGAGCAATCGCGTCGTCGATGCGTTCAGAAAGTGCAGAAGCCTGCACGCCTATTTTGGGTGAGTGCATATCCGGTCCCAAGTTTTCGTTCCCGCAGGCCGTTTCTTGTTCTCGGCCGGCGCCAGGAGGCTTGCCGGCCGCTCGCCCTAGGCGCGGTCCTGTCGAATGAAAAATTGCGCAATTGTCAGACATCTGTCAACAAAAAATATGAGCGACCGATCTCAGGAACGCGCAAACGGGCGCTGCGTTAAGCCGGCCGGGCCTGAGTCGGCTGCAACGGCAAGTGATTTATTCGGGCGGAGACGAAAGCTCATGTGCATGTCAGTTGTCTTACAACAAGGTGATTTGAGGCCGCGCCTTTATGAGGAGAGGCGATGGTCATAGCTTTTTTTGTTCTGGCGCCGGAACCAACCTGGTCTTCGCGTGTTTCTCCTCCGGCTGACCGCGAGCGTCGGCCGGCTTGGGCTTTGCCCGGCCGCGGGAGGAGTTTCAAACACGATGAGCAAGCACACGGTGGAGTTTGCCGGCGAGGCTGTCGGTGCGCTGATTCCGGAGAACGGCCGATTGCGGTTCATGGCCGTGAAATTCAGCGTCTGGTCCCTGGAAGGCCAGTTGTTCGCGACGCCGGACGAAGCCCGTAAGGCCGTTGCTGTCATTCATGGCCTGAAGGAGGGTAGGTCGGTCTTCGACAACCGTCCGCTCCCCTTGGGCGGGTATCAGACAACCCCAATTTCCGAACTGCGCTGATCGGGCGGCCATTGGCGGCTCCGATCAGCGTTCGCGCACATCGACCCGGTCTCGTAGCCGGTCTTCTTCTCCTGGATCTTCATTCTTCTGCGACGTAGCGTCCGTGTCGAAGAACTCGTCCGGCGCCTTCCACTGCAACGCCACCTCCAGCCGGCCGAGGACAAAGAGCACGACGAGGCTCGCAATGGCGGCGAAGGCCGCTATCAGCCAGAAGCCGAACCCAACTCCGAGACCGACGGCGCCGGCAAGCCACATGCCTGCGCCGGTCGTCAGGCCCTTCACCTCACCCTTCGAAAAGACGATCATGCCGGCGGCGAGAAAGGCCACTCCCGCGGTTACGGCTTCCACGACGCGAATGGGATCGATGCGCACCTCGGGGCCGGAAAGGCTTTTCATGTGCACGCTTTCGATGGCGACCACCGCGAAGATCGCGGAGGCGAGGCTGACGAGAATGTGGGTCCTGAGCCCGGCCGGCCGCTGCCGCTTTTCACGCTCGACGCCGATCATCGCGCCGAGCAGGATGGCGCCGAAGAGCCGCGCGAATATCACTGAGTAAGGTGTTTGGGTATCGACAAGGATGTCGTTAAAGACTTCGTTCATGAAAGACGAACGCGCTCCGTCACTCGACCGCTCGGGGCGGATCTGATTGCAGAAGTGCGGGACGGCGCGGCAAACCGCGTCATCCCGCTCGACTTCATCCCGCCCGACAAGGGGCGTTCGTCGATCTACTGCGCAGGAGTGCTCTGCGGCTGGGCCGGCGTGGCAGGTGCTGCCGGTGCAGCTGGCGTCTCGGGCGCTGCCGGGGTCTGGGTCTCAGGTGCTGCCGGCGCCGTCGTTCCTCCGGCGGGCGGCGTCGCCTGGTCCGTAGGTGCGGCCTGATCGGCAGGCGCGGCCTGATCCGTGGGCGCGGCGGCCGGCGGGGTGGCGTCGGGAGTCGTCTCGGATTGGCTCGGCGCGACCGGCTCGTTCTCGGCGTCCCTTGTCAGCTCTGCGGGCAGCCAGGCGATCAGCGCGAGTATCAGGCCAGCAAGAATGATGACCAGCAAAGGCCAACTGCTACGGCGCGATCTGGTCACGGGCGCTTCCGGGTCCCGCGGCGTCGGTTGGCCGGTGGCGGGATCGAGCGGCGGTTTATCCCGCAATTCTTCGTGCTGGTTCATGACGTACATCCTTTCTCTCCGTCACCCCGCCTGCAAAATCGCCTTTGCATAGATCCCCAAATCAGCATGACCTAAGGGGAGGGGTTCCGTACCACCGCAAGTAAATTGCGGCCTCATCGCGCCCCGGTGGGCACACGACGCAACGATTAACGTCCGAAAACCTGCAAGGTTCCGTTGTGTTCGGAACCGTGCCGCCCGTCTCCGGCAACCTCGCCGGGAGATCCGCAACCGCCGGTCGCGTCTTGTCATAAAACTGTCACAAAGGCAGCTGACCGTCCGCGGTGGCATGGCTGGGGCTGTTGCGGAGGATCGAGATGGATGTCGAAGGCATCACCACGGCCAAAGCCCTGACACGCGACAGGCGAATACAGGGTGATTTCCACTACGCCCTTCTCGTCATCTGCTCCTGCATCGTGCTGTTGACGTCGATGGTCATCGCCGATCGGCTTTTCGGCATCGACTACTACGACCTCGTACGCGACCCCAACGCGATTGCCGGGCAGCCGAAGTATTTCGGCCTGGTCTCCAATCTCGGCGTCATTCTCTGGTTTACGGGAGGGATTGCGGCTCTCCAGGCCTATTGGTCCGGCGCAGGCTTTGGCGCGCCGCATCTGCGACGCACGCTTCTCGCCGGCGGGCTCTTTTCCGGCTTGATGGGCATCGACGATCTCCTGATGCTTCACGAGGCGATTGCCACGGCGGGCGTCCCGGAGCCGCTTGTCCTTGTTCCCCATATGCTGTTGCTGGCGACGCTCTGTTATCACGCCTGGTTTGTCCGCCGGGATATTCAGTGGGTCCTTCTTGCCGCCGCCGTCGCCTCGCTCGGCTGTTCCTTCCTGGTGGACGCGGTCTCGGAGCACTTCGCCGGACTGGTTTTCGTCGAGGAGGGCTTCAAGATCCTCGGCATCATGTTCCTGGCCGTCTTCCTCAGCCTCACGAGCCATGCGGCACTGAAAACGAAGCACCGCTGAAACGCAGTCGGCAGGGGGATATGCGGGCCTGTTGCAGGCGCTTCCAAATCTGCTAGATCATAACGACCTTGGGCCGCGTCGGCCTAAAATCACGAGCGTGGCCGATTCGAATAGGTTGAGAAGCGGGATGCGGGCGGAAAAGCGCACACACTCTTACTCATCCCGCGCTACACCATCCTCTGGGATAGGGGCTGAAGACGATGCAGATGGCGAGATTGGCTTGCACTGGTCTGATCCTTGCCGTGTCGGGGGCTGAAAGGCTCCATGCCGAACCGCTTTATACGGTGGCCGACCTTGGAGCCGCGCTTGGCAGATGCTGGACTCCGCCGCAAGGCTTCACGGATTCCTTCGTCACCCTTAGGTTCGGGTTCCGCGGCGACGGTACGTTGATGGGCCCGCCCCGGCCGACTGCGATCAAGGTGAACGGCGACGAAAAGCAGCGGCAGGCATTCGTGACCGCCGCCACCGAGGCGCTGCAGAATTGCGTGCCGCTGGAATTTTCGAAATCACTCTCCGACGAGATCGCAGGCAACGTGTTCACGTTGCAGTTCAAGTCGGCGGAGTGATCCGCGGAAGCGCCGGATCAGTTGGCGCTTCCCGTCTTGCGGAAATCAGCTTCAGCCATGGCGCCAGGTGAAAGACCGACATCAGCAAATACATGCTACTCATCCCGTTCAGCAGCGAAGCGCCCTGTATCGAAGCGCCCTGTATCGATGAGCAGATATCCGCATCGCCGCCGGCGGCCAGAAGCGCCATAACCGCGAAAGTCGGTGCGGCGGCGAAGCCCAGCCAGTCGCCGAGGCCTCGCACGACGGTACCCGTTTCAAGCCGCATCGGACGGTCACCTTTGGGCATATTCGTCGTGGCGGCGCCACCAGATGCCGTTCTCGTTGCGTCCGAGGGGAGCCCGGTCGAGCCACTGATACATGCCCCATAGCCCATCCAGTCCACGCGCATAGCTGGAATAGGTGTGATAGACGATTCCGTCCTCGAGCGCGAAGGCGCTGACGCCGGGCCTGTCGCGTGTATAGGTGGCGACGTCGGTTCCCGTCATGGCTGCAATCTGTGCGACCGGCCCCTCGCTGCCGCTCGGGTCCCAATCCCGGACTGTCCTGCCCGCGAGCGGCTCAGATGCCGGTTGTTCGGGGATTGGCGGCTCGCGGCGAAAATTATACTCGATGCCGCCCTCGCGCTGTTGTTGTTCGGTGAACCAGACGCAGAAATCGCGGTTGAAGTCGCCATCGTCCGAAGAAGCCCAGGGGAAGCTCCATCCCAGCCGCTGCTTATAGGCCTTGAGCTTCGCAAGCGGCGCGCGCGAAACCGCGGAGAAGGCGACGTCGTGGTTTTCGAGATGAGCGACGATCCCGTTGAACCCATCGGCGATCGCAGAGCAGGACGGGCAGCCGGCCGTATAGTCGGGGCCGAACATGAAATGATAGACGAGGAGTTGCGAGCGCCCCTTGAAGAGGTCGCGCAGCGAGGCCTCGCCCTCGTCGGTTTCGAACCGGTACGCCTTGTCGATCCGTACCCAGGGCAACTCCCGGCGCCACCGCGCCAGCTCGTCGCTTCGCCGCGTCAGGTTCTTTTCGGCCTCGAGCAGGTCGAGCCGCGCTGCCAGCCATTCTTCCCGTGTTCCGATTGCATGTGCCGTCATCATTCTTCTCCTTTGGCCATTTGTCGTCGTACATTGCCCGGGGGCGGGTTGCTCGACCGACAGGAACCCAGACTAGAGCCGGAGATCGCATGGTGAGAGTGACAAGTGTGACGGGATTTCGATGGACTCGCTGATCACCGCTGCGGCACGGGCGCTCGCGGCCGGCGATCTCCTCGGCGTACTGAACCGCGTGGCTTTGCGCGACGACGCGCATGCGCTCGCGCTTCGGGGCATTGCGATGGCGCAGCTCGGAGATTTCGGCCGGGCGAAGACTCTTCTCAGAAGCGCTGCGCATGCCTTCGGCCAGAGACAGGCGGTGGCGCGCGCGCGCTGCATCGTCGCCGAGGCCGAGATTGCGCTCGTCTCGCGGGATCTCGGCTGGCCCACGAAAACGCTCGAAGCGGCGAGGTCGACGCTCGAAGCGCATGGCGATCACGTCAATGCAGCGCATGCGCGCAATCTCGAGGCCCGGCGCCTGCTTCTCATCGGCCGCCTGGACGAGGCAGAACGCGCGCTTGCAGAGCTGGACTCCGGCATGACGCTCCCCCCGGCGACGCGGGCGGCCCGCGAACTCGTCGTCGCCGGCATCGCCATACGGCGTCTGCAGGCGAAAGCCGCGCGGATAGCGCTCGCCCGAGCCGAACGCGCCGCGCGCGAAGCCAATATCCCGGCACTGACGGCCGAGGTCGAAAGCGCATCGCTCGTGCTCGATGCGCCCGTCGCGCGCCTGATCGGCAGCGGTGGCGAGCGCTCTCTCCTCATCGAGGAAGTGGAAACGCTGCTCGCGTCGGGAGCGCTCGTGGTGGATGCCTGCCGCAATGTGGTGCGGGACGAAAGGCTGGTCGTCTCGCTCGCGACGCGCCCGGTGCTCTTCGCGCTTGCCCGCGCGCTCGGCGAAGCCTGGCCGGCAGACGTACCGAGAGCCACGCTCCTCGCACGCGCCTTTCGGGCAAGACATGCGGACGAATCGCACCGCGCCCGGTTGCGCGTGGAGATCGGACGGCTCCGCACGGAACTTCATGCGCTGGCGCAGGTGTGGGCGACGAAACAGGGCTTTGTGCTTTCGCCGCGCCGCGCGGGCGAGGTCGTCGTGTTGACGCCACCGGTAGAAGAGCAGCATGCGGGGGTCCTTGCCCTGCTGGCCGACGGAGAGTCGTGGTCGAGTTCGGCACTGGCGATTGCGCTCGGGGCGAGCCCGCGCACCGTGCAGCGCGCACTCGAGCAGCTTGCGTCGGCCGGCAAGGTACAGTCCTTCGGCCGCGGACGGGCGCTTCGCTGGATGACCCCGCCCGTCCCGGGCTTCCCGACAGTCTTGTTACTCCCGGGCCCGCTACCGAGCGACTAGGATGCGAGGCACCTACAGCGACGAGGATGGAAAAATGAAACGATCGAAAGCCGAAATTCTCCAGGAGTACGGACCTTTCCCGAATACCGAGCAGGTGGCCGGCGTCACCTTCGACGGCCGGCACGTCTGGTTCGCGTCCGGCGACAGGCTGAACGCCCTGGATCCGGAGAGCGGCAAGACGGTGCGCTCGATCGATGTCGCCGCACATGCGGGAACGGCCTACGACGGTCGGCATCTGTTCCAGATTGCGGAAGATCGTATCCAGAAGATCGATCCGGAGACCGGCCGCGTGCTTGCCACCATTCCGGCGCCTGCCGAGGGCGGTGATTCAGGCCTAGCCTGGGCGGAAGGAACGCTTTGGGTGGGCCATTATCGAGGGCGGAAGATCCACCAGGTGGATCCCGACACCGGGAAGATTCTCCGCACCATCGAATCCAACCGGGTCGTCACCGGCGTCACCTGGGTCGATGGCGAACTCTGGCATGCCACATGGGAGGGCGACGAGAGCGACTTGAGACGCCTTGACCCGGAAACGGGAGAGGTCCTCGAAACGCTCGAAATGCCCCCGGGTGCAGGCGTTTCCGGCCTTGAATCCGATGGCGGCGATCGCTTTTTCTGTGGCGGAGGAAGCAGCGGGAAGGTGAGGGCCGTGCGCAGGCCAAACCGGGTTTCCGCATAGAGGGTCACGGAGATGGACGGCAATGAAGGTCCCAGAGCGTTTAGAAGGGACAATCGCGTTGACTCTGGGACCTTCAGACGACGTGGACGGCTGACGAGGATGCCGCGTGGTCGTCTCAGAGCGATATGCGTCACGAGGAGCAGCGTGCAATGGTTCTAGGACCTTTAACCTTCCCGTGTAGGACCAAGGTCCGATACCGCCAACACGCCGGAACAAAGCTCGCGGCAGGCGATTCTTCACGAGAAGGGATTCGTAGCTGGAGTAGCTCTCATGACAATTGTCCTCGTCAAGAGCTCCGTTGCATTGGGTGTTGCGGTTTTCTTGACCGCGGCTCCTGTCCAAGCGCAAAGCACAAACGAAATCGGCGCTGCCGGTACGACGGTGGTCGCTGCCGCAGGACCCGTCGAGGGTGCGGCGATCGACCCACCGCCCCCAGGCGTGACGCAATACGTCGAACTGCAGCCGCTTCCGCAACGGCCGCTTGTGCTGCAGGAGCAGATATCCGTTGGCAAACCGGTACCTGAAACAGTCTTTCTCAATACGGTTCCGGCCGACAGGCGCTATGGCTTTGCGGTGGTCAACGAGAAGCGCGTCATCGCGGATGTGAAGAGCCGCACCGTCGTGCAGGTGGTCAAATAGGCGCGGCGAGCGCTATAGCGCCCCGCCGGTGACCGGGTTCACTTCGGGTTTCTCACTCGTGTCCTTTGCCCCTGGAGGCTGGACCGTTGGTGGTGCGATCGACTCCTCGTCGCGGTGCTTCTTTCGGTTTGCCGGCTGACGAATATCGGCTGGTTCAGACTGTTCTGGGGTCGCATTGGTATCCTTGGTACTCATCGTCTTCTCCTTTCGGCAGAATGAAAACGGGCCAGCCGCGGCGGGGTTCCTGATGCCGGGCGCCTGGGTACGGCGATTATAGCGACGTCTTCAAGGAACTACGCGGCACCGAGGTGAGCTTGCCGCCGCGGCGCGTCCGCCTCGGTCACGACCGCAATGACATAGGATGAATGCGTCGGAACATCGATCTGCGAGTCGAAGCGCTGCCGGATCGCGTTACAGGAGCTGGATCCACTCCATGAACAATCCATAGACAAGGCCGATGAGGGAGCAGCCGGCTAAGACCGTCAGCATGCCGATTTTGAACCGGAACACCGCGACCATCGCGCCGACGGTCAGAAGGAGAGAGGCCAGGTTCACGGAACTCAGAACCGGCACATCGACCGTCATGCCGAATCCGCGCGCTTCATAGAGTTCGCGAAAGAGCACGTGCAGCGCGAACCAGACCGCCAGATTCAGGATGACCCCGACGACCGCCGCGGTGATTGCCGCCAGCGCGGCGGACAGCGCCCTGTTGCTGCGCATCGTTTCCATGAACGGCGCGCCGAGGAAAATCCAGAGAAAGCAGGGCACGAAAGTCACCCAGGTCGTGAGCAGCGCGCCCAGCGTGCCAGCGAGCAACGGATGAAACAGACCGGGGTCGCGGTAGGCGCCCATGAAGCCCACGAACTGGGTGACCATGATCAACGGGCCTGGCGTTGTCTCAGCCATGCCGAGGCCGTCCAACATCTCGCCGGGCTTCAGCCAATGATAGTGCTCGACGGCTTGTTGAGCGACATAGGAGAGAACCGCATAGGCGCCGCCAAAGGTGACCATCGCCATCTTCGAAAAGAAGATCGAGATGTCGGTAAAGACATTGCCTGGGCCAAAAAACGCGGCAAGTGCAAGCACCGGAGCGAACCACAAAAAGAGAGCGACACCGGCAACCTTGATCGACCAACTGATTGGGGGGCGTGCATGGGGCGGAATCTCTTCGCCAAGCGCGGTCTCGATATCAGCGACTTGCCTGCTGCCGACTTTTCCGTGTCCGTTGCCCGCCTGAAAGGCAGCCCAGCCGGCTCGACCGCCGACAAAGCCGATGAGACCCGCAGCGAGGACGACCAGTGGGAATGGGGCGCGGAACAGGAAAAGCGCGATGAATGCCCCGGCAGCAAGGGCTATCATGGTGCTGTTCCTGAGCGCCCGACGGCCGATACGAAGAACCGCTTCGAGCACGATCGCCAGAACCGCGGCTTTCAATCCGAAGAACAGCGCCTGAACGGCGCCGACATTTCCGAAGAGGGCGTAGATCCAACTCAGCACCATGATGGCAACGGCGCCGGGGAGTACGAATAGGGCCCCTGCAACCAGACCGCCCTTGGTCTTGTGCATGAGCCAGCCGATATAGATGGCTAGCTGCTGTGCCTCCGGCCCTGGCAGTAGAGTGCAATAGTTCAGCGCATGTAGAAATCGGGTCTCGCCAATCCAGCGCTTCTCCTCGACAATGATGCGGTGCATCATCGCAATCTGCCCGGCTGGGCCACCGAAGCTCAAAGCCGCCACGCGTGCCCAGACCCGGAGCGCCTCGCCAAAGGAAATACCGTGGCTCAAAGCCTGACCTTGAGCCGATGTGGTCGTGTTCTTTGCAGTTTCGGTCAATTCACGCTCCCTTCTTCGGCGACAGCCATTGTGTATCTCATCAGTCGCGTCACGGCACCACGATAGAAGGCGTCGTACGGAAGTAAGCCTGCCTCAACTTGTTCATTGTCGCCCGCGTTCATGCGCGACAGCCTCAGCGATGCGGCGAGAAGGCCCGGTGCTTGCGGAGAAAGATCGAGGCGAGCCGTGTCGGCGCCGGATTACCCTAACATCAAGGTGGAGCTCTACAGCGATAACGGGATGCGCAACATCGTGGAGAAGCGCTTCGATGCCGGCGTTCGTTTGGGAGAGAGCGTAGACCCGCCAAGGACCTGCTGCGGCGTCACCTCACCTGCTGCCTCGCTCGAACAGACCGCTCTGCCTCAGGCTCAACAGACGCTCACAACCGCTCGCCGCTCCGGCTGAGTTTGGCTGCGATGGCGGAACGAATCTCCCGGTTTCAACGTCTTCCCTCTAGGAAACCAGCGCGTTTACTCTACTTCATAGGCCGCCATGGAGGATGTATGACAGACAGTTCAAGTGCAAAAGCGAAGACCGGGGTGGAGGGCCTCGACGACATTCTGTCCGGCGGGCTCTCACGCCGCCACGTCTTCCTGCTCGAAGGGGCTCCCGGTTCGGGGAAGACGACGGTCGCATTGCAGTTCCTCCTCGAAGGCGCCAGCATTGGCGAGCGCTGTCTCTACATAACGCTTTCGGAAACAGAAGAGGAACTGCGCGACAGTGCCCTCTCGCATGGGAAGGACATCGGCGATCAGGTCGAGATTTTTGAGCTCGTTCCGCCGGAAAGCCTTCTTGATGCCGACCAGCAGCAAAGCCTCCTGTACTCCTCCGACCTGGAGCTCGGGGAGACTACAAAGCTTATCTTCGAAGCCTTCGAGCGGGTGAAACCCCATCGGGTGGTGATCGACAGCCTCTCGGAAATCCGGCTGCTGGCCCAGAGTTCGCTGCGCTACCGCCGCCAGATCCTTGCGCTGAAGCACTTTTTCTCGCGCTCGGACGCAACAGTTCTGCTTCTCGACGACATGACCTCCGACGCCATGGACAAGACTGTCCATAGCGTGGTGCATGGTGTCATCCACCTTGAGCAGCTTGCTCCGGACTACGGGTCTGAGCGTCGCCGGTTGCGGGTTCTCAAATATCGGGGGCAGGCGTTCCGCGGTGGCTATCATGACTTCATCATCAAGACCGGCGGCGTGGCGGTCTTCCCGCGGCTGCGCGCCTCGGAGCACAGGTCGGGCTTTCAGCGGACCGTACTGGCGAGCGGCATCAGTGAATTCGACGATCTCCTCGGCGGCGGCATCGCACGCGGCTCCAGCACGCTGCTGATCGGCCCTGCCGGCACCGGCAAGAGCCTGTTTGCACTTCAGTTCGTAGAGGCTGCGATCCGGCGCGGCGAGCGGGCGGCGATCTTCGTCTTCGACGAGGAACTGGGGCTGCTGTTTGCCCGCACGAAGGAGATGGGGCTCGACCTGGAGGCCCTGCGCGAGGAGGGCCTGATCCACATCGAACAGCTCGACGCCGCCGAACTGTCACCCGGCGAGTTCGCACAGCGCGTAAGGGACAGGGTAGCCAGCTTCGACGCCAAGACAGTCGTCATCGACAGCATCAACGGCTATCAGGCTGCGATGCCTGAGGAGAATGCACTTATCCTGCACATGCATGAGCTGCTGCAATATTTGAACAGGCAGGGTGCCAACACCTTCATCACCGTCGCGCAGCACGGCCTCGTCGGCGACATGAAGTCGCCGGTGGACGTGACGTACCTTGCAGATACGGTCATCCTGCTGCGCTACTTCGAGGCGGAGGGTCGGGTTCGCCGAGCAATCTCGGTGATCAAGAAGCGCACCGGACAACACGAGCATACGATCCGCGAATACAAGATCGGAACAAAGGGGTTGGCGCTCGGCGAACCACTTTCCGGGTTCCAGGGAGTCCTGCGTGGTGTTCCTGTTTTCGTGGGAGACCGACAGCCCCTTTTGCAAACACTTGACGAGGATGGCACCCATTCCTGAGCGAGATGTGTTTGGCCTGATCCACGCCCCGCTGGGCCGCGATGGGCAGATTGCGGCGGCGTTGCTGCAGGAAGCGGGCTTGGCTGCAAAAATTGCCTCGACCCTGGACGCGCTGGTGGCGGACTTGAACGAGAACGCCGCCTTCGCCGTGATGACGGAAGAGGCGTTGCGGTCGGTCGACCTGCGTCCGCTTGTCTCGTGGATCGAGACGCAGCCGAGTTGGTCCGACCTTCCCTTCATCATACTCACCGCGCGCGGCGGTGGTCCTGAGCGAAACCCAGCCGCCGCCCGACTATCGGAAGTCCTCGGCAATGTCAGTTTCGTCGAGCGGCCCTTCCACCCGACGACATTCATCAGCGTCGCGCGTTCCGCGATGCGCGCGCGACGCCGGCAATACGAGGCGAGTGCCCGTATGGAGGCACTGGACGAAGGGGAGCGTCGCCTTCAAACGGCGCTGGAGGCCGGCCGCCTCGGGGCTTGGGAACTCGATCTCGCCACAAACGGCTTGACCACCTCGCCCACCTGCAGGGAAATCTTCGGCCGCGCGCCGGAGGACGGCTTCACCTACGAGGACTTGCTGCAAGCGATCCACCCGGATGACCTGGCACGCATGACGGAGGCGGTGCGCAACACGATTGAAACGGGGGCCGACTATGCCATCGCCTACCGGACCGTCTGGCCTGACGGCTCTGTGCACGGCGCTGAAATCCGCGCGCAACTCCACCGGGACCGCACCGGGCGGCCGATCAGGCTGGTCGGGGTCTCAGCCGACATAACCGAGCGCCTGCAGGCCGAAGAACAGCAGCGGCATCTCAACGAGATGCTCGAGGAACGCGTGGCGGAGCGGACGCGCGAGCTGCAAGAGGCGCACAGGCTCGTGCTGGCGGAGGTCAGTCAGCGGGAACGGGCCGAGGAGCAGCTTCGCCACGCGCAGAAGATGGAAGCGATAGGCCAGCTCACCGGCGGAGTGGCGCACGACTTCAACAATCTCCTGATGGCGGTGCTCGGCAACCTTGAACTCATCCGAAAGCATGTTGCCGGCGATGCGAAGGCTACGCGGCTGATCGACGGAGCCTTGCAGGGCGCACAGCGCGGCGCGTCGCTTACCCAGCGGCTGCTTGCCTTCGCCCGCAGGCAGGACCTTCAGGTGGGCCCGGTTAACCTCGCCGGACTCGTGACAGAGATGGAGGATCTTTTGCAGCGCTCGGTCGGATCCCGGATCGCCATAGAGGTGGCCGCTCCGGAGCGCCTCCCGCCCGTGTCGGCCGATGCCAACCAGGTGGAGCTCGCCCTCCTCAACCTGGCCGTCAATGCCCGCGACGCGATGCCGGATGGCGGAACGATCCGGATCGAGCTGAAGGAAGCGGAGCAGCCCGCGGGATCGGAATCCCTTGCACCCGGACGCTATGTCCTCCTGTCGGTTATCGACCAGGGCCAGGGCATGGACTCAGCAACTCTAGAGAAGGCGATCGAGCCGTTCTTTTCCACCAAGGAACTCGGCAAGGGTACAGGCCTTGGTCTTTCCATGGTTCACGGACTGGCCTTGCAGTTGGACGGCCGGTTGAAGCTGACAAGCGCCCTCGGTCATGGGACCACTGCGGAACTATGGATTCCGGTGTCGACATCTGAGAGTCACGAAAAAAAGCAGGAGGTCGCGGCAGTAGGCCCACGGAACGAAGCCGGCCCCAAGCGGATCCTTCTCGTCGACGACGACGTCCTGATTGCCATGAGTTCGGCTGACATGCTGGCTGACCTCGGCCACGAGGTCGTGGAAGCCTATTCAGGAAAGGAGGCGCTCGCCTTGATCGATGGCGGCGCCACCTTCGACCTGTTAATCACGGACTACTCGATGCCGGGCATGACGGGAGCGGAACTGGCGAAAGCGGCGCGTGACCGTATGCCGGGGTTACCCATCGTGCTGGCCTCTGGCTACGCGGACTTACCGTCGGGCGTGGAAATCGACGTGGCCAGGCTGCCAAAGCCGTATTCCCAGGACCAACTGGCTCACATGCTTGGAAAGCTATTGTAGCTTCTCGACAGTACGAACTGTCACAGGCGTGACCTTTAGGGCATGAGCCCGATCCCATGGTTGCGGCTCGCGCACCGCAGCAGCTCCTTGGGATCGCCTGTCCATAGCAGACGTGCAGCTTCCGGCCTCCGTGAATCCTTATGTTGGCAATGCATGGGGATGAGTTTCTGGAGTATTCAGTCGACGGCCGCCTACGAAGAAGTCACAACGATAGCCGTTGACATTTCCTTGCCTTCACGGCGGTAACTGTGCGGAACGCTAGAGTCAAAATACATAGCGTCCCCCGTATCCAGCGCTGCCTCCTTACCATCCACATTGACTATAAGCCGACCGCTGAGCACGTAGATGAATTCGGCGCTGCCATGTTGATGCGGCTCTGACGGCGGCGCATCGACCGGAAACTCGGCGTAGAACGACTCCATGCGGCGGTCGGAAGCGGGATAGTCCAGGCTTTCGAATAGAAAGGCGGGGGTCTTTTCGCCCGGCGGGCTTGGAAGTTTGAGACGCTGCCGCTTTCGGACGACCGCGATGAGCGGCTCCTCCTTGTCGACATTGAAGAAGTGATCGAGGCCGACGCCGAAAACCATGGCGATCCGAAGCAGCGTGGGCAGCGTTGGAAACATCTGCCCGCGCTCGATCTTTGAGAGCATCGCAGGCGAGAGCCCCGTGTGCCCGGCCAACTGCACCAACCCCAGCTTCTTTCTCAGACGCAGCGCCTTGATGCGAGGGCCGATTGCGTAGCGCTGGAGCTCATTGGACAGTGTGTCAGAGAGCACGTCTCAAACTCCTTTTCATGTCGTGAAACTATCACAAAGAGAATTATCTTCACAAGAGAATTGGCGTTCTTTTCACGAAAATTTGAGTAGAAAGAAAATCGGTTTGCTCCACATGAAAAGGTGCGGTGCATTTCGCACCCCTGATCGAGAGGAGATTGCCATGAAGTTGAGAAGCCTTTTGTTCGCGGCAGCGATCACGCTCGGAGGCAGCGTCAGCGCGTTCGCCGCGGAGAAGGACGTCGTCGACACCGCCATTGCGGCGGGTCAATTCGAGACGCTGGCTGCAGCGCTCGAGGCGGCAGGTCTGGTCGCCACTCTCAAAGGGACTGGTCCGTTCACGGTCTTTGCTCCCACCGATGAAGCTTTCGCCAAGTTGCCGGCCGGTACCGTCGAAAACCTGCTGAAGCCGGAGAACAAGCAAAAGCTTACTGCCATCCTCACCTACCATGTGGTCGCGGGGAAGGTGATGGCCGCGGACGTGGCCGGTCTCGATCAAGCGAAGTCGGTAAATGGCAAAATGATCGACATCGAAGTCGAGGGCTCCACCGTAAAGGTCAACGACGCCGCCGTCACTGCTGCCGACATTGCTGCCTCGAACGGGGTCATCCACGTCATCGACGAGGTGATCATGCCGCCGGAGGGCTGACCTTTCATCCCTCGACCTGGAGAAGAACCATGAAGTTAATCAACGTTTTCACTCTCATCCTCCTAATCGTAGGTGGCCTGAACTGGGGGCTGGTCGGATTATTCAGCTTCGACCTCGTGGCCGCGATCTTTGGGGCTGGCTCGGGGCTCGCCCGGATCGTTTACATTCTGGTGGGGCTGTCGGCCGCCTGGCAGATCATCCCCCTCTTTTCTACGATGGGCTCCGGCAATTTCGCTGCCGGGCAGAACCGATAGGACTTGGGAGGGACCCGCTTTCCTCGTCGGCGGCTCCCTTCATCTTTTGCCGATGGACATGTCCTCCCTCCTTCTGCTGGCCGGCTTCGAGGTTGCGAGCTTTGCTGCGGCGGCTCCCGGCGTGATCTTCAGGCCGGGCGCCTGGTACCAGCAGCTCGACAAGCCAAGATGGCGCCCGCCCGACTGGCTGTTCGCTCCGGTCTGGACCGTTCTCTATGTATCGATCGGACTGTCGGGCTGGCTCGTACTGATTGAGGCAGGTATTGCCGGCGCAGCACTGCCTCTAGGTGTCTATGCAGTGCAACTTCTGCTCAATGCTGCGTGGACGCCGATCTTTTTCGGACTTCACCGACCCGGCCTGGCCGTGGTGGAGATCGTCTTGCTTTGGGCCTCGATCCTCGCGACAATTATAGTGTTTTACCCCGTGAATGCGGTGGCTGCCTTGCTGCTTGCTCCTTACCTCGCCTGGGTGAGTTTTGCGGCGGCACTTAACATGTCGATCTGGCGGCGCAACCGCTCGAAGCCAATGTTGCAGGGCGTCCGATGAGAACCCGATGGATCCTCGTGAATGATCGGATGCAGCAAGGCTACCGGTACGCTCTCGTTGCACCCGTTGGCCGTGACTTTCATCCCGATTTCCAGCCAGACTTGACACCCGCCGAGATGCTTGCGCTCGGCGTGTTCGGTGGCAAATACATGACCGACTGCCGTAACGAATTCCCCAACAGCTGGTTTGCAGAGGCCCGGCTGTCGCCGCTTCGCAAAGACCCATCACTCAACTGGTTCGGTGTCGACGCCAGCCAACCGCTCAGCGTCTGGCGAGCCAAGGGATGGATACATTCCGACGATCCGCGTGGCTGGTTCCAGTGGTACTGTCGGTATCACCAAGGACGTCGCATGCCCGGCGAGGACGAGAGACAGATCGCCCGTTGGAAAGCTATTCGCCGCCATGTCGCTCAGCTTCGCCGAGCCTGCGAGCCTGGGGATTGCTGGTGCCGGCCGCGTCAGCGCCAGGCTCTGCTGCATTGGGCATATGACAGCCGTTCGATTTGACTTTTGTGCCGGTGCTCAAAAACGCCCGGAGCCTCTGCATTTTTCACAAGGTGGTCACCCGCCACACGACTTGGGCGACGATCATGCGATCGATGCTGTCTGTCTCGTACGGCATCTGCGGGGTGTCGCCAAATCCGATCAACGGCTTTAAATAAAAGCTTTGAAATTCCCTCTGTTTTCCCATAGCGAGCGACCGTGGATGCCACTTTTGTGCCCTGGCTTTGGGCATCAGTCAACACGGGTCTGAAGCGGAAATAATTTCCGCTTTCGGGCTGAAGTTTACGCTGCCGCGGCCACCGCGCGGATGGCCGCTTCGCGCTCCATTACAGCCGTTCCGACATCCGCTGCCAGTCCCCAGGAGCGGACATCCAACTCACACGGCAGTGTTAGGAGCGTTATCGTCAAGGACGTCCTCCCGGTCGGGCTAGGTCTTCTCCCTGTTGTAACCTAGAGGTAAACCCCCAGGAGGTACCCCTGCCGATGGTGCTCTCGCACCTGCTATCCTGCCGAGCCTGTCGCTTGCTCGATACGGAAAAACCAGGGAAGTCGCAGAGGCGGTCGCCTTCCTCGCCGGCCCCGGTGCTGCCTGGGGCATTCTCGTCAACGGCGGCATCAGCGCCTGAGCATTGACATGAAGCGGAGCTCTGTGGCCTCTTGCGCCACCGGCCGGCCTGCGGAGTCCTCAGAGGCGACCGTCAAACCTGTTCTCCTAGGTGATGCTGGACCCACTTCACCTCTTCCGATGCGGTTCGCCCGAAATGCCGTTTGAAGTCGCGGCTGAATTGCGCCGGGCTGACATAGCCAACTGAAGCCGCCACCTCCGCGATTGTTCCTGTCTGGCGGGCGATCATCAGCCTTGCCTCATGGAGCCGCAGAGCTTTGACATATTGCATCGGACTTGAGCCCGTTAGGTCTTTGAAATGAACGTGGTACGAAGGGACGCTCATTCCCACGGCTTTGGCGAGATCCGCGACAGCAATTTCGCCTGCGTAATTGTCCCGTAGCCAAGCCACGCTCTCGACCAGCTTTCCCGACGTCCCTTTCCGCTGCAGGGCCGCGATCACTGCGCCACCTTGCGGGCCCGACATGACCCGGTAATGCAGTTCACGCAGGATGGAGTCTCCAAGTACGGCGACCTCGACCGGGCTTCCGAGTGCCATCAGCAAGCGCTGCAGGACGTCTTCTGTACTGCTATCCATTCTGCTGGAGTAGAGCCCCCTCGGCCTGGTGGTTACGGGATTGGCGAGTTTTTCGAGCTGCATGGCGATCTCAGCCGCCATCTGCATGTTGAACTCCAGATAGATTGCCAGCAGTGGCCGCTGTGGACTGGCCGTAGACGTCATCCGGAAGGGAACGGGCACCGAGACGGCAAGGTAGTGGTCCTCGTCGTAGAGGTAGATTTCCCCACCTAGCATGCCATGTTTGCTCCCCTGCAATACGAACACAGCGCCTGGCTTATAAAGAACGGGAATGTCGTTGAGCACCGCCTCCGTGCGCAGGATCCGCACACAATGGAGCGCTGTTTTGTTATACCCGAGGCGGGGTGCGAGTTGCCCGGCGAGTGCTATGAGCCGGTCATGTCCTGATAGCTGTTTTTCTTCATTCATAGGATTTGGCAAGAATCTGAAATAATCCGCAATCGAATTCGCTAAATTTCCAGATTATCTGTCACATCAACGGTTAATCAAGGAGTTTCAGAAATGTCGCAAAAGACCTTCTTTATCACGGGGGCGAACTCGGGCTTTGGACTGGCAATTGCCACTGCCGCAATCGAGGCTGGCCATAAGGTTGTCGGGACCGTCCGCTCTGAAGCTTCGCGCGAAGCTTTGGCAAAGAGCCTTCCGCCGCTTCACCCGGTCCTTTGCGACGTCACCTATTTCGATCGCATCCCCGCCGTGGTTCAGCAAGCGGAGGACGATCACGGTCCAGTCGATGTGCTGATCAACAATGCGGGATACGGGCACGAGGGTGTACTCGAGGAATCGCCCATCGAAGAGATGCGCCGCCAGTTCGACGTGAATGTGTTCGGCGCCGTCGCGGTGGCCAAGGCGTTTCTTCCGAGGTTCCGGGAGCGCCGCAGCGGCTTTATCGTCAACGTCACCTCGATGGGCGGCATGATCACCATGCCCGGCATCGCCTATTACTGCGGCAGCAAGTTTGCACTGCAGGGCATTTCGGAGGTCATGCGCTCGGAAATGGCGCCGTTCGGCGTCCACGTGACGACGCTTTGCCCCGGCTCGTTTCGAACAGACTGGGCAGGTCGATCCATGATCCGCACGGAACGTTCCATTGCGGATTACGATAGCCTGTTTGATCCGATCCGCGAGGCGCGTCAGGCCGTGAGCGGCAAGCAGCTCGGCAATCCGCAAAAGCTGGCCGCTGCGGTTTTGACCCTCATCGAGTCCGACAATCCCCCGCCGCAACTTCTTCTTGGCAGCGATGCGCTGAGGCATGTGACGGCACGGATTGAGCGTCTGCAACAGGAAGTCGAGGCGTGGAAGGATGTGACGGTCTCGACCGACGGCTGACGCGAGGCGATATTCTGTTCTTGACCGTCTGCCTACTAGAAGGTAGACAGGCGGCATGAGCAATCTTTCTACGACCTCCGACGACATCCTGGCTTCCGCTCAAAATCTTCTCATGAGCGGCGGCTACAATGGCTTCAGCTACGCCGATATCTCAGAGGTGGTCGGGATTCGTAAGGCTAGTATTCACCACCATTTTCCCAGCAAGGTCGATTTGGTGCGTGAGCTGGTCAAGCGATACCGCGAAGATGGCCAGGCAACCGTGGCAGTCCTTGAGCGGAACGTTCCGGATGCATTCGACATCCTCAAGGTTTATGCAAACCACTGGGCCAAATGCATTGAGGATGCTAGCAGGCCGTACTGCGTCTGTGCGCTGCTTGCCAGCGAGCTGCCGTCTCTGCCGCCGGAGGTCGCAAAGGAGGTGACGGCATTCTTCCGCTTCATCTCTACTTGGCTGGCGACAGTGATGGAGCGTGGCTCCAGGCAAGGGACCCTCACCCTCGCCAGCGAGCCTCACGTCGAAGCCGAAGCATTTCTGGCGACGGTTTATGGGGCGATGCTGTCGGCCAGAGCCTACGGGAAACCGGAAGTATTCTCGATGATACTCGAACCTGCTCTCCATCGTCTTACGCCCACAGTCTCTCACTGATCCTGCGGTCGCTACGCTCCTCAGGCATAATCGCATCCAACGAAACTACCAACTAGTAGGAAGAATAAAATGAAGACGTTTTTCGCTACCCTAGCTCTCGGCCTGATGGGCATCCTTTCCATGACAGCCTTTGCGGCACCCGCCCATGCCGAGGATAAGAAAGCCGTGCCGATCCACGTGCGCGGCAGCATCGTCACCTATGCGGGCTCCACACTGAGGGTGAAAACCCGCGAGGGTGAGACTGTCGACGTCGCGTTTGCCGACGACTGGAAGGTCGCGAGTGTCGCGGAAGCCAAGGTGACCGACATCAAGCCGGGCGATTTTGTCGGCATCGCATCCTTGCCAAAGGCGGGCGGTGGCGATGGCGCACTCGAAGTCCTGATCTTCCCTCCGGCGATGAAAGGCCTTGGCGAGGGCAGCTACGGCTGGGATCTCAAGCCCGACAGCAGCATGACGAATGCGACGGTCGCGGATGCGGTCAAAGGCGTCGATGGCCGGACCGTTACCGTGACCTATCACGGCAAGGAAAAGAAGATCGCCATTCCGGACGGCACGCCTGTCGTGACCATTGCTGCGCCGGCCAAGGACGATCTTGTGCCTGGCGCCGTCGTCTTCATCACTGCCGAAAAGGCTGCAACCGGCCCCATCGCCCATCAGGTGGTTGTCGGCAAGAATGGCGTGGTTCCGCCCATGTAAGCCACGCCGTCGCTGCCCGGAGCCGCCGCCCCACTGCTCCGGCCAGCGACTACACGTCGATGCTGCTTTCTCCGCAGCCGTGAGATGTCACTGACGAAAGACGCTGAGATGAGCGCACAAGCTTCCAATGACAATATCCGCTCTCCCCGGACGGTCTTCATCCGCCGGCACTCGATTGTGACACGGCTCACGCAGTGGCTGAACGTGCTCTGCCTAAATTTCCTTCTCTTGAGCGGGCTGCAGATCTTCAACGCTCACCCTGAACTCTACTGGGGTCACTACGGTGCGAATGGCGATCCTGCGATATTGACAGGCCGAGATCAGCCAAACGAATTCAATCCTCTCTGATCCGGACGGCCGACGGGTCGCAAAGCGTCAAGGAGCGATCAACGGGGCGTTCGAAAAACGTGGACGCTCGGAGAACAGCCAGGGTGCTGGGGCAACGATTGCGTCCCACAATACTCAGCATGATGGTGCGATGCCAGACGATGCATCCGCGAAACTCTCCGGCGAAAGCGATCGGATCGGCCGACTTGAGTGGGACGAGTACACCCCATTTGGCGAGCATGTCTGCTTCTTGTGAAAAACGCACGCCAGCAATTTCATCAATCAAAGATAGGGATAGAAACCAATGTCGAACGAACAGAAAGCCAGTGCCACGTGCGGCAATGACCAATGGCTCAAGCAGTATTACTTTACACGGGCGGCGTTCTCGGTGCTGTGGGTTGCGGCTGCACTGACCGCCGGACAGCAGTCATTTGCAGTGGCTGCCGCCCTGCTGATCATCTATCCGGCTTGGGATGCAGCCGCTAACGTCGTTGATGCGGCGAGGAGCGGTGGCTTTGCGGTGAACCGCAGCCAGGTGATCAACGTCACAGCGAGCTCGATTATGACGATTGCGGTGATCCTGGCGCTGATGATGAACATGAACTGGGTCCTCGGCGCCTTCGGCCTATGGGCCATCTTTTCGGGGCTGCTGCAGCTTGGGGCTGCAGTTCGTCGTTGGAAAACAAACGGCGGTCAGTGGGCGATGATATTGAGCGGTGGCCAATCGGCGTTAGCGGGCGCGCTCTTTATCTTTCAAGCGCAAATGCCGCAGGAGCCTTCTATCTCCACGGTCACGGGCTACGCTGGTGTCGGGGCATTCTACTTCCTGGTTTCGGCGATATGGCTGAGTGTTTCGGTCTCGCGTCGCGGTATGCGCAGAGCAGAACTGTGAGGTGCCGTAGCTCGGTGGTGTATGAGCGTAAGGCGACCATCTGAAAGCCAGAGATATCGAGAGCGCAGTATTATACTTTCGATGTCCCATTTCTTCAGGCCCACGTCGTGCCTGTCAGAGCACTTTGGAAGAACTCAAATGACGACACATGATACGGCAGAGCAACTTGCGTCCTACCGAAAGACCATCGACAACCTGGATTCAGCTCTCCTTCATATCCTGGCCGAACGCTTTCGCTGTACCGAGCAAGTCGGCCAGTTAAAAGCGGCACAGGCGATGCCGGCGACAGATGATGAGCGGGAGCGACGGCAAATGGATCGACTAAAGAACATCGCCGATGATGTCGGATTGAGGGAGCACTTCGTCGAAAGCCTAATGAAACTGATCGTGGGTGCTGTCGTGGAACGGCACAAGGAGATTGCGGCCGAGAGGTAGACATCTTGGAGATTCGGCAGGCTTGATCGCCTCCGGCTCGCTCATCTTGCTGTCACACTCACGAGATGGTCCGATACGGTGGAAATGAAGGCCCGAAGCCTCTGAAGACGTCGTAGGTCTCGATGATATCCCATCCAGATGTCTCGCGCGGGCGGCGACTTGGGCAGTTCCATTCTGCGGATGCCTGCGATCTGATCGCCGACCACGCGGGGCAGAACAGCGATCCCGACGCCCTGCCTACACATGCGCCCCTGGACGTTGCGGTTGTTTGATCGAAGGACGGGTCTCGCGTTGGGGAAACTCTGGATGAGCCAAGCGATATCTGGGACTTGCCCGTCCTGCGACGTTCCGGTGGAACATTCGTCAACCCTCGCCGGAGAGCTGAAGCCCTTCGGCGTCCGCGTGTTGATCGTCGAGCCCGGACCGTTTCGTACCGATTTCCTTGGCGTTCGATCACTATGGTGGCCAACGAAATGCCGGATATGCAGCGAGCTCGCGCAGGCACTATCGCGAAACCAACGACGGCAACCAGGCGGGCGATCCCGACAAGGCAATCGCGGTGATCCTAAAGGCGGTCGATGCCGATAATGCTCCGTCGCGCTCGTGTGCGCAGAGTTTCTGGAACTGCTCCTTGGACATCGGTTCCTTCTGTTTCAACTTCAGCTCGGCCATCAGCATGTTGAGGGTTGAGTGAAAGACGGCTGCCCGGTCGGCACCGCGCGAACGACATGGGGACGCGTGCTCGCCAGTGAGATTTTCGACGTCGTGGCGGACTGCCATGGGTATCTTGCCCTTGCCTGCCACTGGCGAGGCCGCCGCGCACATTTCGCGTGGGCATCACCTTTGGGCTACAGTTCTGGGCATCAGGTCGCTAATAATGCCAAAACGATATCCGGCACGACTGGAAAATCAAGGAATTAAGGGCTTTTAGGGAGAATTGGCTGGGGAACCTGGATTCGAACCAGGACTAACGGAGTCAGAGTCCGCTGGTCTACCGTTAACCTATTCCCCAAGGCCGCTGGCGGTGTGTTGGCGCCGCGTCGGTGTGGCGGGCTTATAAACAAAAGAACGCCCGATGCAAATACCTTTTGCCAAAAAAATGCGGCCGGGCTGTGTCCTTCCGCTTCTGGGTTGAGCCTTGATAAGGGGCTCGTCATTCGTCGGTCTTCGGCAACCGGAAGGGGAAGGGCGGTCGGGCTCGCCGGCTCCGCTATGGTTCCAAAAAAAGTTTGGCGAAAGGAGGCGGCGCTGGTACAGTCGCGCCAACGCAAAATCGAGAGAGCGCCTTGAGCGGCCGTCAGGCTTCGCGCGGCGCCATGGTTGAGACAAGTGAAAGACCCCGATCACGGCGATAAGCCGTCTGAATCCGGGGCGTCGGCAGCAGGCCGCAGCGAGGGGCGCATGGGCGCGTCGCGGGGCGGCAAGGGCAAGCGGCGGCGGCGCAAGCCGTCCGGTTCCCCGTCTGCAATTGCCAGCGGATCCGGTCCGTCCGGAGAAGCAGGGCGTCCCGCAGCACTGAACGAGGCGGAGCCGTCGCGCAAGCGCAAACGGCGCCGGCGTTCGAAATCAGCAAGACCGCAAGATCAGTCCGCTGCCTCCGGTGCAAGCGCGCCGGCGTCGGATGCGGCCCTCAGCGACAAGAGGGGCGCCCAAAAGCGCAACAGGAAGGCGCGCCATCGGCGCGGCCTTCAGGGGCGGCCGCTTGCTTCCGCGAGCAATCCGACGACAAACCTGCGGCCGGGACGGCCGGGCGAGCGGTCCGGCGATGCTCCGCGGCCGCGGAGCGGCGAAGCCGCCGCGCAGCAGCAGGCGCGACCGGAGAGGCTCGGTGCACCATTCGTCGCGCCGGGCGAGCCGCCGGCACCGCTTTATGCGGCCCTCGATCTCGGCACCAACAATTGCCGGCTGCTCATCGCGCAGCCGACCCGGCCGGGCCAGTTCCGTGTGGTCGATGCGTTTTCTCGAATCGTCCGGTTGGGCGAGGGGCTCGGCGCCAGCGGGCGGCTTTCGGAGGACGCGATGGAGCGCTCGGTCGAAGCGCTCAAGGTCTGTGCCGCCAAGCTCGGTGCCCGATCGATCCGCCGGCGCCGGCTGATCGCGACCGAGGCTGCGCGTGCGGCTGCCAACGGCGAAGCCTTCATGAACCGCGTCGCCGAGGAAACCGGTCTCGAACTCGAGATCATCGATCGCGAGACGGAGGCGCGGCTTGCTGTGTCCGGCTGCTCGTCGCTCGTCGACCGCGAAACCCGGTCCGTCGTGCTCTTCGACATCGGCGGCGGCTCGTCGGAAATTGCGGTCATCCGGATAGGCGAAAATCGCTCGAGCCGGCTTGCCAATCACATTACCCACTGGACTTCGTTGCCCGTGGGCGTCGTCACCCTTTCCGAGCGCCACGGCGGCGAGCATGTGACGCCCCAGAGTTTCGAGGTGATGGTGCGCGAGGTCGAGGCCATGCTTGCCGGCTTCGAGAGCCCCTCCGTCGACGCGCTGGCAAGCGGCTCCTATGGCGGCGGCTTCCACCTGATCGGAACGTCGGGAACCGTGACGACGCTTGCCGGCGTGCATCTCGATCTGCCGCGCTACGACCGCCGCCGCGTGGACGGCCTCTGGCTTTCCGATGACGAGGTCTCGGCCATGCAGGCGCGCCTCCTCTCCTGGGATTTCGCCGCACGTGCCGCCAACCCCTGCATCGGTCCGGACCGGGCCGATCTGGTGCTTGCCGGCTGCGCAATCCTTGAGGCGATCCGCCGCCGCTGGCCGTCGAGCCGCATGCGCGTCGCCGATCGCGGGCTTCGCGAAGGGCTGCTGACCGATATGATGGCGGATGACGGGGCCTGGCGCCGGGGGCGTCCGCGCCGTCATCAGCGCAGCTTCGGTTCTCCGCAGGCGGGCGAGGAACGGGTAAAGCGCCACGAAGGAACCGACGCATGACGAAATCCCCGATCGGCGGCAATCGCAGCGGCCGCAAGCTCGGACAGAAGGTCAAGAAGGGCAAGCTGAAGGCGTCTTCGCGCCGCTGGATCGAGCGCCACATCAACGACCCCTATGTTCAGCGGGCGCAACTCGAAGGATACCGCGCAAGAGCGGCGTTCAAGCTCCTGGAAATCGACGAGAAGCACAAGATTCTTGCTGGCGCCAAGCGCATCATAGATCTGGGCGCGGCACCCGGAAGCTGGTCTCAGATCGCCGCCAAGGTGACGAACTCGACCGATGCCGATCCGCGGGTTGCGGCGATCGACTTCCTCGAAATGGATCCGATCCCGGGCGTCCGCTTCCTGCAGATGGATTTCCTGGATCCCGAGGCGCCGGAAAAGCTGAAGCAGGCGATCGGCGGAGCTCCGGACCTCGTCCTGTCCGATATGGCGGCGCCGACCACGGGCCATCGCCAGACCGACCATATCAGAACCATGCATCTCTGCGAGGTGGCGGCGCATTTCGCCGTCGAGGTACTCGCGGAGGGCGGACATTTTCTGGCGAAGACCTTCCAGGGCGGCACCGAGCGCGACCTCCTGAACATGCTGAAGCAGAACTTCCGCCAGGTCGTCCACGTGAAGCCGGCGTCCTCCCGTGCCGAATCGGTCGAGATGTTTCTGCTCGCCAAGGGTTTCAAGGGCCGCCATGGGCTTAAGACCGACGAGCCGGCAGAGGGTGCTGCGGAGGAATAGAGCCATGCTGCTATATGTGACCCTCGGCTCCAACGACCTCGAAAGGGCGGGCGCTTTCTACGACACGGCGCTTGCGCCCCTCGGCCTCAAGCGTCGCAAGGAGGATGAGGTGGAGATTGGTTACGGCGCGGAGGGTGACTTCCGCTGCCGGCTTTGGGTGGTGACCCCGTTCAATCGCAAGGCCGCGACCATCGGCAACGGCTCGATGGTGGCACTCGAGGCGCAAAGCCGCGCGGCGGTGGACGCCTTCCATGCCGCGGCGCTCGCCGGTGGCGGCACCGATGAAGGCGCGCCGGGGCTGCGTCCCTTCCATGCAAATTTTTATGCGGCTTACGTCCGTGACCCGGACGGCAACAAGCTTTCGGCGGTCTGCGAGCGGCCGGAATAGGCGTTATGCGGCTTGCTTGAAGGGAAAATGGGCCGAGCTTTCCTCCCGGACAGCGCTGCCCGATCGGAGCCTGCAGCAGATCACTTGCCGGCAGCCGTCGTTTCCACTTCCCGCACGGCCAGCCGATGGCCCGAAACGGAGGCGCCGGCATTCTTCGCCATTGCGACGAAGGGAATTGCCGCCAGAAGATTGGCGATGGCAATGATCATGAAGGCGACGTGGAAGTCTTCGAGCTCAAGCGGCCTGCCGCTGAGCGCCGTCTGGAATTCGAGAATGGCGCCTGCGACTGCGACCCCCAAGGCGAGACTGATCTGCTGCAGCACGGCGCTCATCGATGTCGCCTTGCTGGCGTCGGCATCGTCGATGTCGGCGAAAGAGAGTGCGTTGACGCCGGTGAAGAAGAAGGAGCGGGCGAAGCCGGCGATCAGCAGGACGGAGATCAACAGGAGATAGGGCGTCGCCGGCGTGAAGAAGCCGTTGGCGAAAGTCGTGACGGCCGCAATCACGGCGGCGATGAGCAGTGTCGTGCGGAAGCCGGCGAAAGCGAACACGCGGCGCGCGAGAAACTTCGTGGTGATGGCGCCGACGGCGCCGACGAAGGTGATGAGGCCCGATTGGAACGGGCTGAGACCGAAGCCGACCTGGAGCATCAGCGGCATCAGGAAAGGCACTGCGCCGACGGAGATGCGGAAGATCGTGCCGCCGATCGACGCGGCGCGGAAGGCACCGTCGCGGAAGAGCTTGAGATCGAGCACGGGCGCCGGATGCCGGCGCGCATGGAAGATATAGAGGAGCGAGGCGGCGACGCCGGCCGACACGGAAGCGATACCGATCGCCGGCGGCAGGGCCGGCAGGCTGATGACCGAAAGCCCGAAGACCACGCCCGCGGCGGCAATGCCCCCGAGCAGGAAACCGATGATATCCACCGGGGGCGGATTTCGCCGCTCCATCTCGGGCAGGTAGATGCCGGAGAGAAAATACCCGACAATCCCAACCGGCACGTTGATCAGGAAGATCCAGTGCCAGGAGAAGTAGGTCGTGATGAAGCCGCCGAGCGGCGGGCCCGCGAGCGGTCCGACCAGTGCGGGTATCGTCAGCAAAGCCATTGCCGAGACAAGTTCGCTGCGCGGCGCACTGCGCACGAGGACGAGCCGCGCGACCGGCGTCATCATGGCGCCGCCCATGCCCTGCAGGAAGCGTGCAAGGACGAAGGCGAAGAGGCTATCCGCCACCGCACAGAAGAGGGAGCCCGCGATGAAGACGAGGATCGCCGCGCGGAAGATTCGCTTGGCGCCGAACCGGTCCGCCATCCAGCCGCTCAGGGGAATGAAGATCGCCAGCGCCACCATATAGGAGGTCAGTGCGAGCTTCAGCGTGATCGGCCCGACGCCCATATCGCGCGCGATTGCCGGCAGCGATGTCGAAATGACGGTTGAATCCATCTGCTCCATGAAGAGAGCGACGGCGAGGATCAACGGGACGATGCGGTTCATGAAAGGCGCCTTGGGGCTGTCACTGCGGGCGTTAGCCCCATTGGTTCTTAATTCGAAATCGATTTGAGGACAAAATCATCAGAAACTCGAGCGCGCTGGTCGCCGGTAAGCGGTTCCGATGGCTTTGTCGGGGCGAAACCGGAGATTGAAGATCACATGCGTGTGATCCGTCCTGTCCATTTCTGTCAAGGCACTACTTTTCGCCTGTGATCACCGGCGCGCGGGCAGCGCCGGTCAACAGGAGGGAATGACGATGGCTTTTCAATTGAAGCGGCGGACGCTGTTCGCAGCAGGCGCGGGCGCATTGGCGGCACCAAGTCTGCTAGCAGGCATTGCCGGTGCTCAGGAAACGGCGGAAAAGGGCGGCACGGCGATGAGTGCGGACTTCAGGACTTTGAAGCTCGGAAGTTTCAAGGTGACGGTGATCAGCGACGGGACGCGCGCCGCGGACAAGCCGCACGAGATCTTCGGCACCAATCAGCCTGCGGAGTCGGTCTCCAAACTTCTGGAACAGAATTTCCTGCCGACCAGCGGCTTCGTCAACGGCTTTTCCCCGGTTCTGGTCGATACCGGATCCGAGGTCGTTCTCTTCGACACCGGGCTTGGCGAGGGAGGTCGCGAGGCGGGCACGGGCAAGCTTGCGGAAGGCCTGAAAGCTGCCGGTTATGCTCCGGAACAGGTGACGGTCGTCGTCATCACCCACATGCACGGCGACCACATCGGCGGCCTGACGGAGGGTGGAAAGCCCGCTTTTGCCAATGCGCGCTATGTGACCGGGCAGGTCGAGTACGATTTCTGGAAGGACGGCGCCCGCGTCGGCACGCCCGCCGAAAACGGGCACAAGGCGGTGCTGGCGAAGGTCGTGCCGCTGGCGGAAAAGATCACCTTTGTCGCGGATGGCGGGGAGGTCGTCCCCGGCATCTCTGCGATGGCTGCGTTCGGTCATTCTCCGGGGCATATGATCTATCGGCTCGAATCCGACGGCAAGGCCATGATCCTGACCGCAGACACGGCCAACCACTATGTCCTGTCGCTGCAGCGGCCGGATTGGGAGGTTCGCTTCGACATGGACAAGGCGGCTGCCAGCGCGAGCAGAAAAAAGGTCTTCGACATGATCGCGACCGACCGGCTGCCCTTCATCGGCTATCATATGCCGTTTCCGTCCGTCGGCTTCGTCGAGAGCCAGGATCAGGGCTATCGCTTCGTACCGGCGAGCTATCAGTTCGACATATGAAGAGACGGCTTGCTGCACTGCGACAACAATTCGCCGGGGCCCATAAGATTTGGGCCCCTTGGCTATTTTCATTCCGGCATATCCGTGTTACCAGCCCTCGCCAACTTCCAAGAAAAGCCTTGAAGTCACCCGGTGGACAAGTCGCTGAGCGTCCCCGGGGATTTTTCGTTTATTTGAAGAGGAACTGGCCATGGCGCGCATCATCGAAACGGCAACCGGTCTGGAGGCTTTGACCTTCGACGACGTTCTGCTCCAGCCAGGACATTCCGAGGTGATGCCGGGTCAGACGAATATCGCCACCCGCATCGCACAGGACATCGAACTCAATCTTCCGATCCTCTCGGCGGCCATGGATACCGTCACCGAGGCGCGGCTCGCGATCGCCATGGCTCAAGCCGGCGGCATCGGCGTCATCCACCGCAACCTGACGCCCGCCGAACAGGCGGAAGAAGTCCGGCAGGTCAAGAAGTTCGAAAGCGGCATGGTCGTCAATCCGGTGACGATCGGCCCGGATGCGACGCTTGCGGATGCTCTGGGACTGATGAAGGCGCACGGCATTTCCGGCATTCCCGTCGTGGAAAACGGCGGCCTCGGCGGGCAGAAGCAGGGGCGCCTCGTCGGCATCCTCACCAACCGCGACGTCCGCTTCGCGTCCGATCCTTCCCAGAAGATCTACGAATTGATGACGCGGGAAAACCTTATCACGGTCAAGGAAAGCGTCGATCAGCAGGAAGCAAAGCGCCTTCTGCACAAGCACCGGATCGAGAAGCTCCTCGTGGTCGATCCCGAAGGACGCTGCGTCGGCCTGATCACGGTCAAGGACATCGAAAAGTCCCAGCTCAACCCGAACGCCGCCAAGGATGCGCAGGGCCGGCTTCGCGCCGCCGCCGCCGTCAGCGTCGGCGACGACGGTTTCGAGCGCGCCGAGCGGCTGATCGATGCCGGCGTCGACCTGATCGTCGTCGACACCGCCCACGGCCATTCGCAGCGCGTGCTCGATGCGGTGGCACGGGTGAAGAAGCTTTCCAACTCGGTGCGCATCATGGCGGGCAACGTCGCGACGGGAGACGGTACCAAGGCGCTGATCGACGCCGGCGCGGATGCGGTCAAGGTCGGCATCGGCCCCGGCTCGATCTGCACGACGCGCATCGTCGCCGGGGTCGGCGTGCCCCAGCTCGCCGCGATCATGGCGGCCGTCGAGGCCGCACAGGCCGCGGACATCCCGATCATCGCCGACGGCGGCATCAAATATTCGGGCGATGTCGCCAAGGCGATCGCCGCCGGCGCTTCGGCCGTGATGATCGGCTCGCTGCTCGCCGGAACCGAGGAGAGCCCTGGCGAGGTCTTCCTGTACCAGGGCCGGTCCTTCAAGGCCTATCGCGGCATGGGGTCCGTCGGCGCCATGGCGCGCGGCTCGGCCGACCGCTATTTCCAGGCGGAAGTCCGCGACACGCTGAAGCTCGTGCCGGAAGGCATCGAGGGGCAGGTGCCTTACAAGGGGCCGGTCTCCGGCGTCCTGCACCAACTCGCCGGCGGCCTCCGCGCCTCCATGGGTTATGTCGGCGGGGCCACGATCAAGGATTATCAGGAGCGCGCCACCTTCGTTCGCATCTCCGGCGCCGGCCTCCGCGAGAGCCATGCCCATGACGTGACGATCACCCGCGAGAGCCCGAACTACCCGGGCGGCGCCTGATATCATCGGCGGACGTCGTCCGGCGTCCGCCATGTCCATTGCTGACGCTGAGAGCATCGATGACAGGCTTCGAAATATTCTGGCCGATGGTGGCCCATGCCGCGCTTGTCTTTGCGCTTTATGCGCTCCTCTCCACGCGTCGGGCATCGCTTATCAGGTCGGGCGAGATCGACGCTTCCCTGTTCCGGGAAAACCGCGGCGAGCCGGGCGAGAGCCTTATCGTGCGAAACAGCATCGCGAACCAGTTCGAGCTGCCGGTTCTCTTCCATCTCTGCTGCGTGCTGCTCTACATCACCGAGGCGGACAATCTCCTCTCGCTTGGTCTCGCCTGGCTTTTCGTGGCGCTCCGTTATGCTCACGCCTTCATCCACGTCACGAGCAATCGGCTTCGCTTTCGCCAGCCGCTGTTCATGGCAGGTTTCATCGTGCTCTTCGCGATGTGGACATGGCTTTCCGTCTGGATGGCGATGAGCTGAGGTAACGCAGTTTTGTAAGTCCGTGACCGCGCCGCTGACCTATCCTGTCGCCGGGTGGTCTGCTGCCGCCTGCTACAGCGACATTTGATCTGCCATAGCCCCAGGGAGAGCGTCATGAACAAGCCTGTCATCACCCAGGCGATGATCGATGCCTATGACGAATATACGCATCTCACTTTGGATCGCCGCCGTTTCATGGAGAGATTGACGGCGCTCGCGGGTACGGCTGCGGCCGCCGCCGCAATCGCGCCGATGCTGGCTGCCGATAGTGCCAAAGCCGAAATGATTGCCGAGACAGACGAGCGCATCAAGGGAGAGGACATCACCTATCCCGGCGCCGACGGCGAAATGAAGGGATATCTCGTCAGACCCGCCGATGCGTCCGGCAAGCTTCCCGCCGTCATCGTCATTCACGAGAATCGTGGCCTGAACCCACACATAAGAGACGTTGCGCGCCGCATGGCGCTCGAAGGTTTCGTGGCGCTTGCGCCCGATTTCCTGTCGCCCGACGGTGGGACACCGGCCGACGAGGACAAGGCGCGGGAGATGATCAGCGCACTCGACGCAACCGAGACGAATGAGAATGCCGTCGCCACCGTGAGCTTTCTGAAAGGCCATGCGGAAAGCACCGGCAATGTCGGCGCGATCGGCTTTTGCTGGGGCGGCGGTCTCGTCAACAGGCTTGCCGTGAACGCACCCGATCTCAAGGCCGGCGTGGCCTATTACGGCGCCCAGGCGAAGGCCGAGGACGTGCCGAAGATCAAGGCGGCGCTGCTGCTGCATTATGCCGGGCTCGACGAGCGCATCAATGCCGGCATAGAGGCCTACCGCAAAGCGCTGACGGAAAACGGCAAGGACGTGACGATCCACGTCTATGAAGGTGTGAACCACGCCTTCAACAACGACACCTCGGCGGCGCGGTACAACAAGGAGGCGGCCGACCTCGCCTGGCAGCGGACCGTCGAATTCCTGAAGACGAAGCTGGCTTGATCATGCGGCTGGACGAGGTGCAGCTTTCGCCGCGCCCCGTCCGGCCGCGGCAGCGTCCCGTGAGATCTCCCGGGCGCAGGCCGATATGGCGTTTGCAAGCGCGTCCATGTCGCGCGGCCGCGGGTTGCTGCGCCGCCAGATGAGCCCGATCTCACGAGAGGGCTCCGGGGCGGCGAAGGGCACGATCCGGATCGCGTTGCGTGCGGCTTCGCTCGGTATCGCGATCTCGGGGATGAGTGTCATTCCCATGCCGTTTGCCACCATCTGCAAAAGCGTTGCCATCGACGTGGCGCCGAAACTCAGGAGCTGCCGTTTGCCGGCCGTATTGCAGACGGCCAGCGCCTGATCACGCAGGCAATGGCCTTCTTCGAGCAACAGCAGCTGCGATATATCCACCTGCTCTTCCGTCATCGGCGACATGAGCACATGCCGGTCGTTCTCCGCCACGGCCATATAGAAGCGGTCGGAAAACAGCGCCCGGGTAACGATGCCGTCCGCGTCGACCGGCAGTGCCGCCACGACCGCATCGAGCCGGCCGTCGCCGAGATCGGCGATGAGCCGGTCGGTAAGCGACTCCTTCAGCTCTATCTCGATCGCCGGATACCGTTCGCGCAGGTAGGGAATGAGCCTCGGTACGAGATAGGGCGCGAGCGTCGGGATAACCCCGAGGCGGACCCGCCCCTCGAGAGTGCCCGTGTTTGTCCGGGCGCTCTCCTCCAATCTGCCGACATCCGCGAGGATGGAACGCACCTGGGCCAGCACTTCCTCGCCCTTGACGGTCAGGAAAACGCCGGCGCGGCTCCGTTCCACCAGCTTCACACCCAGATGTTCTTCCATCTCCATGATTTGAGCAGAGAGCGCCGGCTGGCTGACATGGGTGAGTTCGGCCGCCTTGCCGAAGTGGCGAGTGGCCGCGAGGGCATCGAAGTAACGCATCTGCCTGAGTGTCAACATGATAGGAAAATCTTATCGTAATCAGCAGGAAATACAATTGGAGATTATCGTCCCGGGATGGGAGAAACCAGTGCCAAGGCATTCCATGCGCTATGCCGATCGTGGCTGCTGTCGTCAGCCGTCACGCTCTTCAGCGAGCATCGGAAGCCGAAACGTCGAAACAGGAGGGATGCGATGACAGATCGTCCGACGATCACCACCACCGCCGGGGCGCCGGTGCCGGACAACCAGAATTCGCTGACGGCAGGGCCGCGCGGCGGCATCATGCTGCAGGACTATCAGCTCATCGAGAAGCTGGCGCACCAGAACCGCGAGCGCATTCCGGAACGCGTCGTCCATGCCAAGGGCTGGGGTGCTTTCGGCACGCTGAAAATCACCGGCGACATCTCGCAATACACCAGAGCGAAATGTCTCCAGCCCGGCGCCGAAACGCCGATGCTGGCCCGCTTCTCGACTGTCGCCGGCGAACAGGGCGCCGCCGACCACGAGCGCGACGTCCGCGGTTTCGCGCTTAAATTCTACACCGGGGAAGGCAACTGGGACCTCGTCGGCAACAATACGCCGGTCTTCTTCATTCGCGATCCCTACAAGTTCCCCGACTTCATCCACACGCAGAAGCGTCATCCGAAGACCAATCTGCGTTCCGCCACTGCCATGTGGGACTACTGGTCCCTGTCGCCGGAAAGCCTGCATCAGGTGACGATCCTGATGTCCGACCGCGGCCTCCCGCAGACGCCGATGCATATGAACGGCTACGGCTCGCACACCTATTCCTTCTGGAACGACGCGGGCGAACGCTACTGGGTCAAGTTCCACTTCAAGACCCAGCAGGGCCACAAATTCTTCACGAACGAGGAAGGCGAAACGGTCATCGGCAAGACCCGCGAGGGCTATCAGGAGGCACTGTTCTACGCGATCGAGAACGGGGCTTTCCCGCGCTGGACGGTTCAGGTGCAGGTCATGCCGGAGCTCGACGTGGAGAAGACGCCTTACAACCCGTTCGACCTGACCAAGGTGTGGCCGCATGCCGACTACCCGCCGATCGAGATCGGCGTGCTGGAGCTCAACCGCAACCCGGAAAACTATTTTGCCGAGATCGAGAACGCAGCCTTCTCGCCCTCCAATATCGTTCCCGGCATCGGCTTCTCGCCGGACAAGGTGCTGCAGGCCCGCATATTCTCCTACGCGGATGCCCACCGCTACCGCCTCGGCACGCATTACGAGCACATCCCGGTCAACCAGCCGCGCTGCCCGGTTCACCACTACCATCGCGACGGTCAGATGAACACCTATGGCGGCATCCGCACCGGTAATCCGGACGCCTATTACGAGCCGAACTCCTTCAATGGACCGGCCGAACAGCCGTTGGCCAAGGAACCGCCGCTCAGAATAGACGGCGACATGTCCCGCTACGATCACCGCGTCGGCAATGACGACTACATTCAGGTGCGGGCGCTGTTCGACCTCTTCGACGAGGGGCAGAAGTCGCGCCTCTTCTCCAACATCGCGGCCGCCATGGGCGGCGTCCCGGGCGAGATCATCGAGCGGCAGCTCATTCATTTCGCCCGCGTCCACCCGGAATACGAGGCGGGCGTCCGCCGGGCGCTGAAGACCGCCCACGGCTACGAGGCGGACACGATCAGCACGGCGGCCGAGTAGTCCGGCACCCGTTCCGGCAAGCGCGAAGGCCACGCCTCAGGCGTGGCCTTCGTCATTGGAGGAGATATGTAAGCGGCTCACCAGCCCGGCAGCATATGGCTCTGCCGGAGGCGCGGATAACGGGGATAGCCCTTGAGATCGCCTTCGAGATCGTCGTTGACGGTGATGGGCGTGATGTTGTCCAGGCAGGCGGTAATGTGATTGGTGATCGCGTTCGACAGCGACGGCGAAAGGCCGGGGCGCTTCATGATGCCGATCTGCACCGGCGCCAGTGACGGGAAGCCGTCGGCCAGCGTCAGCACCTTCATGCCCGGTCGCAGTGCCGACTCCGGAAGGACGGAGACCGCCATGCCGGCGAGCACCGCGGCGGCAACGACGGTCGAGGACCAACTCGTGAACAGGATTTGATATTCCTTGCCGGTCGCATCGAGCGCCGCGCAGGCAGCCTGCCGCCACTGACAGTCGCGCCGGCCGACCGCAAGCGGGATTGGCGCATTCTCGGGCAGCGGATGATTGATGGAGCTTACCCAGCAGAGCGGCTCGGTTCGTACGACGTCGGAAGCCCGCGCACGCGGATTGTGGGTGACGAGCGCGATGTCGAGATCGCCCTTCGCCATTTTTTCCGCGAGGTCCACCGAGGGCTCGCAAATGATGTAGAGCTCGACGTTCGGATGCGTCTTGGCGAAGCGGACGATGATTTCGGGCATGTAGCGGTCCGCGTAGTCGTCCGGTGTGCCGATCCGCAGCGTTCCCTCGAGGCGGTTGTCGTCGAAGGAGGCGATCGCCTCATTGTTGAGGCGGATCATCCGGCGGGCAAAATTGAGGAGCCTGTCGCCCTCGACTGTCAGCCGGTTGCCCCGGCCGTCCTTCATGAAAAGCGGCTTGCCGATCCGTTCTTCCAGGCGTCGCATCTGCATCGATACGGCGGATTGAGTCTTGAAGACACGGTCGGCCGCCTTGGTGAAGCTGCCCGTGTCTGCGATTGCTACGAAGGTTTGCAGCTGGTCGATATCGAGCGGTGCGGACATGGCCGGAATACCTATAAGATTGTTTGATGAATATCATTAAAAACATTCGTTGGACTGATCAATAAGGATTTGCGAATGATAATCCGCAAACCACGTCAATCTTTCCGGCCAAAATAGTCGCCGGTTCGCCAAAAGTATTTCCGCCTGCCCCTGCGAAAGACCTCCCCGCAGGGGACGGGTTTCTTCGTGCCCGCGAAAAGGAGTTCCGTCATGCGCACGACCCACCACGCCTCCGGTTTCGGCCTCGTTGCGAGCAGGCAGTCGCCTGCAGCCCGCACAACAGGCATCATCGGCGTGCTGACGGCCGTCTGGCGCCTTTATCGAAACCGCTGCCAGATTGCCCGCCTGCAGGATCTCGACGATCGCCAGTTGCTGGACATGGGTTTGAAACGCGAAGACCTGCGCGAGGCGCTGACCTCGGCCTTCTTCGAAAACCCGGGCAACTACCTGACGCGCGCCTCACGCAATCGGGCGAACCTCTTCTACAGGGGAGTGCGCCACGATTGACCCCTCATGGCGCGTCCCGCCGCCTCGGATGCGCCAGTGCGGCATGATCTGCGAAATCTTCGCCTCGCGCGGATCATGCCGCGAATTTCGGATCGTGCCGATGGCACGTCGTAAAAGTTCCCCGCAGGGTATGAGCCAATAGACCCTGCTCCTTGCCCGGTACATGCCAAGACGTGTACCGGGCTTTTTTGCGCGTCCGATAAGGCGCGGCGCGGTGCTCGGACGCAGCTTTCCTCATCGAGTTTGTCGGCATGTTTCCAGTTTGGGAATAAATCATGGCGAAGGCCAGTCGGGCGCGTGCCCCGTCGCGCGGAGAGGGTTCGTCCTCGCATTAAACCCGAGGAGAGGGGCAATCCCGGCGGCTAGGCCTTGCCGCCCGAGCCGCCCTTGTAGCTCTCGAACAGGGCGTCGATGCTCTTCTGATATTCCTTCTGCATTTCCAGCCCGCTGTCGAAGAGACTGTTCATCGCCTGCGAAAACTGGGCGAAGGCCGGGTTATCGGCCGGCGCTTTCTGCGCCGTGTCGGCGCCCCGCATCATCTCCGCATAGGCCTTGAAGAACGGATTGTCGGCGAAAAGATCGGCTGCTTTCGGCTTATCGCCGGCCTTGCCCGTTTCTCCCGGCTTGCCCATGCCGAAGAAGCCCTGCATCGCCTGGGTGAAAGGATTGTCGAAGGGGTTGGACTGCGGTTCGGGCTTCTTGGCGAGGCCTGTCGCCTCCATCCATTGCTGCATCAGCGTCATCATCGGATTGTCGGCGAGCCCACCGCTCATCTGCCCCGTGGTCTGTTTGAAGAGCCCGCCCATCAGCGTGCTCGCCATCACCGGCAGCATCTGCTTGTAGATCTCCTGACCGATCCCCGTCATCTGTGCCGCCTGCGCCGCAATCGCGCGCGACATTTCCTTCGAGCCGAAAAGCTGGCCGAGAATGCCGTTGCCATCTGCGACACCCTGGGGTGTGAACGCCTGGCTCATGTCTTCGAAATACCGGGCGTAATTGCCGGTCGAGAGCGCCGTCAGCAGCGCGCCGAAGTCGTAGGGGTTCGTCGTATTGTACTTGAAGCCAGTGGAAAATGCGGGCATCAGCGCGGCCGTGGCTTTCGCCATCTGCTCCTGCGCGAGCCCGAATTGTTTCGCCATCAGTTCGATGGCGTGGCCGTTCTGCGCCTGCGCGAACATGTCAAAAAGCGGTGCCATTGGCGTTCCTCCCGGGACGAGCGACGCATGTCCTTGCACTATAACGGGAATTGGAGGGCTGGAAACCGCTTTTTCTGAAGCGCCGGATAGGGGGCGGAAGGAGCATGTCGGCTGCTCCGTCCGGGTAGAGGGTCCGCTCAGTATTGGTAGTCGGCGAAAACCGGTTCGACCGATTCGTTCCAGCGGCCGTGATAGAGCGAGAGCATGTCTTCCGCGAGCGTCGCCTTCTTCGCCAGCACTTCGTCAAGCGGTGCCAGGAACTGGCTTTCGTCGATGCCGTCGCCGTTCAGCCGGTTGCGGCGCTTGAGACCGCTGCGCGAAATGGCGAGAACCTCGCGCGCGACATCGAAAAGCGACCTCGACCGGAATTCGGCCGCGAGCGCCTTTGCGGGCACGGCATCTCTGAGTGCCAGGACCTCTTCGTAACCCCAATCGCGGGTCAATTCCTCGGCCGCCGACAGGGCCTCGTCATCGTAGAGCAGGCCGACCCAGAACGCCGGCAGCGCGCAGATCCGCCGCCAGGGGCCGCCGTCTGCCCCGCGCATTTCCAGAAAACGCTTCAGACGGACGTCGGGAAAGAGAGTCGACAGATGATTGGTCCAGTCGCCCATCGTCGGCTGCCACTCGGCGATTTCGCCCTTCAGCGCCCCGTTCATGAACTGACGGAAGGTGACATGGGTGCAGTCATGGTAATGCCCGTCGCGGACGACGAAATACATGGGGACGTCGAGCGCCCATTCCACATAGTCGCTGAAGCCGAAGTCCGGCTTGAAGGCCGTCGGCAACAGGCCCGAGCGCCGGTTGTCGGTATCGCGCCAGATGTCGCCCCGCCAGGAAAGCAGCCCGTTCGGCTTGCCTTCGGTGAAGGGGGAGCTCGCAAAGAGGGCGGTGGCGAGCGGCTGCAGCTTCAGGGAGACCTGCATCTTCCGCCGCATGTCCTCTTCCGAGGAGAAGTCGAGGTTAACCTGGATCGTGCAGGTGCGATACATCATGTCGAGGCCCTTGCTGCCCACCTTGGGCATGTAGCGCGTCATGATGGCGTAGCGCGACTTCGGCATGCGCGGCGTCTCGGCGAAGTTCCATTTCGGACTGCCGCCGATGCCGAGGAAACGGATGCCGAGCGGTTCGGCGATTTCCCGAAGCACGGCAAGGTGCTGGTTGGATTCCTTGCAGGTCTGATGGAGGTTCTCGAGCGGTGCGCCGGAAAGCTCGAATTGCCCGCCCGGCTCGAGCGAAATCGCTCCATTGCCCGAGGGCTCGGCAAGGCCGATCACATTCCCCTCGTCCACGATCGGCTCCCAGCCGTTCCTTTCGGCCATACCGTTCAGGAGCGCCTGGATGCTGGCCTCGCCGAAATAGGGCACCGGGCTGTTGTCCGCCTTGAAGAAGGCGAACTTCTCATGTTCGGTGCCGATCCGGAACTTTTCCTTCGGCTTCGATCCGGATGCCAGATAGGCGGTCAGTTCAGCGACAGAGGTAACCGGCGTCTGGTCGGTAGTGTCTCGGGCCATATTCGTCTTCTTTGCCTGGGCGGCTCCTGCGGGGTCAGCAGGATCGGATGGAGTGCTTGAACCGTAATCAAGTGCGGCGCAAGTCAATTTCTTTCAAGATGCCCTCAAAAAAACTAGGAGCAAGCGGATGACGCATCATCGCCAGTCGCCGAGCGTCGCCTGAATGACGGCCATCGCAGCCACTGCCGCGGTGTCGGCGCGCAGGATGCGCGGCCCGAGAGGGATCGCCGTCACGAAGTCACGGCTCCGCAGCAGATCCCGCTCCGCCTCCGAAAAGCCGCCCTCCGGCCCGATTAAAAGCGCCAGCCGGCGTTCGGCAATTCCCTCGAGGATGGGCAGTGGATTCTGGCTGTCGTTTCCCTCGTCGCAGAAGACGATGCGCCGGTCGCGCGGCCAGTCCATGAGAAGGTCCTCGAGCTTGCGGGGTTCTTCGACTGCCGGGATGCCGAGCACGCCGCATTGCTCCGCCGCTTCGATGACGTTGGCGCGAACGCGTTCGAGGCTGCCGATCTTTCCCTGGACATGCTGGGTCATGACTGGCTGCAGCACGCCGGCGCCCATTTCCACCGCCTTCTGCACGAGATAATCGAGCCGCCCTACCTTAAGAGGCGCAAACAGGTAAACGAGATCGCAAGGGGCGGGCTGAGGGCGCGTCTGCTCGACCGCGACGAGAACCGCCTGCTTGCGCGAAGGCATGGCTATCTCCGCCCGCCATTCGCCGTCCCGGCCGTTGAAGACCAGAAGCGATGCGCCTTCACCCAGGCGCAGGACGTTGATGAGATAGTTGAACTGCTCCCTGGTGGCTTCATGTTTCGCTCCGGCGTGGAGCGGGTTCTCGATGAACAGTCGCTGCATGCGGAAATTGGCGCGCATCGGTATCGGGTACCTTCTAGAGAAACAGACCGGAGAGGACGAGATAGAGAAAGGCCGAGAGCAGCGCCGACACGGGAACCGTGATGACCCAGGCGGCGACGATGGTCAGGAAGTGGGAGCGCCGCACCAGGCGCCGGCGGCGCACTTCCGCAAAGTTCGTCTCGCCCTTTTCCATGAATTCGGTCTGGCCCGTCTTGCGCCGGACATATTCGAGCCGCCGTTGCGAGTGACGCGTGTACCACTCGCGAAAGAAGCCGACGCCGAACACGGCGCCGACCGCCGTGTGGGTGGAACTGATCGGCAGGCCGAGAGCCGAGGCAAGCAGAACCGTCACGGCGGTTGCAAGCGCCACGCAGAAGGCGCGCATAGGGTTGAGACGCGTGATTTCCTCGCCGACGACGCGGATCAGCAGCGGACCGTAGAGCAGAAGACCCACCGAAATGCCGAGTGCGCCGATGAGGAGTACCCAGAAGGGGGCCTCCGAATCCGCGGTCGAGATCACGCCGTCGACAGCCGAGACGATCGCCGACAGCGGGCCGATGGCGTTCGATACGTCGTTTGCGCCATGGGCGAAGGAGAGCAGGGCGGCCGAGAAGATGAGCGGCAGGCGGAACAGCTTGCGAAGCGACTGGTTGCGGTTTTCGAGACCTTCCGACTGGCGGTGGATCCACGGCCTCGACACGATATAGCAAGCGATCCCGGCCAGTCCGCCGATCGCCAGGCCGGTCGGAAGCGGAACGGAAGCCAGATGGTCGATTGCAAAGACCGCGACATAGGCCGTGAACGAACCGGCAGTGACGCCGAGGACGACAGGCATCCAACGCCGGGCGGCCGAGATCTTGTCATCGCGGTAGATGACGAACTCCTTCAGGAAGGCGAGGAAGAGTGCGGCAATGATCCCGCCGAGCACGGGCGAAATCGTCCAGCTCGCTGTGATGCCGGCGATCGCCCACCACTTGACGCTGGAAAGCCCGGCGGCGGCGACCCCTGCGCCGATAATGCCGCCGATGAGCGAATGCGTCGTCGAAACGGGCGCACGCGAGTAGGTCGCGATATTGATCCAGATCGCCGATGAGATAAGCGCCGAGAGCATCACCCAGACCAGCCCTTCGGCGCCGACCACCTGCGTGCCGTCGATGATCCCGGCCTCTACGGTCAGCGTGACCTTACGGCCGGCGATCAGCGCTCCGGCGATCTCGAACACCGCCGCAATCCCCAGCGCCACGGGCATCGATATCGCCTTTGCGCCGACCGCCGCTCCGACGTTGTTGGTGACGTCGTTGGCGCCGATGTTCATCGCCATGTAGCCCGCGACCGCCGCTGCTGCAATCACCACGGCCGCACCGGAGGCGCCGGTGAAATAGCTCGCCGCGAAACCCATGCTGAGGACCAGGAAGAGAGCGGCAAGTCCGGGAGCAGCCAATCTGCGCATGACGTGATGCGACGCTTCCTCGGCAAGGCTGAACTTGTCGAGATCCTTGTCGAGCGTCAGCTTTTCGAGGCGCGGTCGCGGCTTGGCCAATGGCTGTTCTCCAACTGTAATATTCGCCAGTAGCGGCACAAACGGGCGTATTCAAGAGGAATTGACGAGGGGGCGAGGGGGGCGGCCGGGGCGTTACCCGATCCGGCATGTCGCAGCCTGCGGCGAGCTTGCGTGTCCGACCAGTCGTCGGGGCGGGTGCCGTGGGCTTCCGCCTCGCCGTCAGTTGCTGGAGGTTTTCGGCCGCTGCTCCGGGTCGGGGCCGAGGCGTTTGCCGAATTCGAGGATAAGCTCTTTCAGCGAAGGCTCTGCAACGCGCTTTGCCGCCTCACGATAGTCGACCCATTCCAGCCGCCTGCTGCCCTTCTCCGGGAAGTTCTTGCAGAAATCCTCGACTTCGAGCGCATGCACCTGCACCTTGCAGGAGATCTCCAAGCCGTGGTCCATCCGCTTCTGATAGACGTAGGCGCCGATGGCGGCCCTCTGCACCTTGCCCTTCACCCCGGCTTCCTCATAGGCCTCGCGCTCGGCGACCTCGTGTGCCTGCTTGCCCTGCATCGGCCACCCCTTGGGGATGACCCACCGGCCGGTGTCGCGGCTGGTGATCACCAGGATTTCCAGCGCATTCGTCTTCCTGGCAAGCCGATAGCATAGCGCCGCATACTGCATGCGCGCCGGGCGACGCAGCATGAGTTGCACATCAGAAGCGAGCCGGTGCAGAAAGTTCAAGATTCCCGATACTCCTCAACGAATCAGTGGTTACCGCGCGACCCGAGTATGAACCGTCGCATGCCGCTGTAAATGCGTTCGTCAAACGCGCCGCATTCATTCGGATTCACGCTCTTCCTTTTCGGGACTATGCATCACCCAGCTAACGCAAAGCGCGGAGTCGCGGTTCCGACCGAACCACTGTCCCATGACCATATTTAGGAAATCGGCTGGAATTTTACCACGGGGCACTCGCCATCCGTACTTTTGCGCTTGTCGGGCGCGCGACGGGTCAGGAACCCGCGCGATCACGCTGCTGCAGGCGCAGGCGGGCAATGCGCACCCACTCTCCGCTGCGCTCGGCCTCGCGCGCTGCCGTGGCGACGAAATCGATGTGGCTCTGCGCGGCCGCCTTGGCGGTTTGCGGATCGCCGACCATGATCGCCGCATAGATCGCCTCGTGCTGCGCGAGAAGCTGGTCGCGTGCGCCGGGCGCGTCGAAGACGGAATTGCGGTGGAAGAAGATGCCTTGGGTCAGCAGCCTGTAACAGGCCCTGAGGGTGTGAAGCAGGATGATATTATGAGCGCTTTCGCCGATGGCATTGTGCAGTTCGATATCGGCTTCGAGTTCTTCGGCGAAGTTGCCGCTCTCGTGTGCGGCGCGCATGCGTTTGATGACGCGGGTAAGAATGTCGCGGTCGAAGTCGGTTGCGCGGGTCGCCGCCAGTTCCGCCGTCAAGCCTTCGAGTTCGCGCCGGTATTCGAGATAGTCCTGGGTCGCCTTGTGGTGGCGTCCGATGAGCTCGATCAAGGGTTTGGAAAAGATCTGGCCGACCACGTCGGCGACGAACGTGCCGCCGCCATGCCGGCTTTCGACGAGACCGCGCGCCTCCAACTCCTTGAGCGCCTCACGCAGGATCGGCCGCGACACGTCGAAGCGCCTGGAGAGTTCTCGCTCGCCCGGCAAGCGATCGCCGTCGCGTAATACGCCCTCGAGGATCAGAAGCTCGATCTGCTGCACCACCTCGTCGGCCGTCCGGCCATGGCTGATGCGGGCATAAAGGTCGTCCTGGTCTTCGGTCACGGCTACGTCTCCCGGAGCGCCAAGGGCTTTGTGCACAGGTGTCGCCGGCCTCCGCTTCCATTCGGCAATCTAACAGGACCCATCAAGTGGTCAAATTGATTGTCCACTCTGCCGGTGTTGACAAAGATCGAACTGCGTCAAAGCGCCCTGTTCTTTTTACCTTATCCGTTGATAAGAAGGTGATGATGAACGCGTGAGGGGGAAGAAGCGCTTCATGCCAAAGGGCAGTTTTGCATTTCCGGTGGCGCCCATGCGCGCCCAGGCGCTCGGCGAGGTCCATTCACGGCCCTATGCACTGGTGACGACTCCGCGCGTCATCTTTCAACTCGCCTTCATGACGGAGGGCGGGTCGATCGTCGATCACGCCGTGATGTCCGAGTTGTCGCGCTCGCGCGGCATTGCCCCGCCCGGTCGCGACGCCAATCACCACGCGATCCCCTGGGGACAGGGAACGCTGCGCTGGGAGCGGCACACGGAATTCTCCACCTATTTCTGGGACGCGCCCGCGCCGGAAAGCTTCGGCGGCGAGGTGCCGATCCATCCGTTCGGCGACGGTTTTTCGCCCCCGGGCTCGCTGATTTCCGGAGTTCGTCTGGAAATTCGTCCCGATACGCCGGAGACCCGCGAGGCGATCGCGGCTTTCGATCCCACGAGCCTCTGTTACAGCGAAACCAAGAATGGCCAGGCGGTGCTCCTGACCGACTTTCGCCAGAACGGCGACGGGCTGACCCAGGTGCTGGTCATCGATCGCGGCATGACGGAGGCGGGAACGGGCGCCCTGGTGCAGCGCCTGCTCGACATCGAGACCTACCGCACGCTTGCCATTCTCGGCCTGCCGCTTGCACAGTCGCTGTCGCCGGAGATCCGCCGCACCGAGGACGGCCTGACGGCGGTGACGCAGCGCATGAAGGAAAACGTCCGCGAGGAGGCTGACGAGATGCTGGCGGAGATCACCCGCCTTGCCGCCGATCTCGAAGCGGGTGCCGCCCTCAGCCTCTATCGCTTCGGCGCCAGCCGCGCCTATTACGGCATTGTCCAGGAACGCATCCGCACGCTTTCCGAGACGCCGGTGCCCGGTTACGAGACCATCGGCACCTTCCTCGAGCGCAGGCTGGCGCCGGCAATGCGCACCTGTCAGTCGGTCGAGGAGCGGCAGGCGAATCTCTCGCGCAAGCTCGCCCGCGCTACGGCTCTCCTGAGAAGCTGGATCGACGTCGAACTGGAACGGCAGAACAGCGCCCTGTTGAATTCGATGGATCGCCGCGCCAAGCTGCAATTGCGCCTGCAACAGACCGTCGAAGGATTGTCGGTGGCGGCGATTTCCTATTATGTCGTCGGGCTCTTCGGCTACCTCGCCAAGGCCGTCAGTCATGAAATACCCGTTGATCCCGGTCTCCTGACGGGCCTCGCCGTTCCCTTCGCGGTCGCCGGGGTCTGGCTGGTGGTGCGGCGCATTCGCCGCCATCACGACGAGCACGGATAGACTATTGCTCCCAGTAGGGCACCGGGCCGTAGAGTGCGGCGAGATAGTCGATGAACTGCCTGACCTTGGCCGGCAGGAATTGCCGGCTTGGATAGACCGCCGAAAGCGTCAGCTTGTGCGATCCTTCCCATTGCGGCAGCACCTGAACCAGGCGCCCCTCCCGAAGTTCCCTGCCGATGTCCCAGGTGGACCGCAGGGCGATGCCGGCACCGGCAATCACCGCTTCGCGGATGATTTCCGACGAGTTGGTGACGAGCGGTCCCTCCGGCCGGTAGGAGAGGCTGCCGTCGGGGCCCTCCAGCTTCCAGTTGTCGTTGTTGTGCGCCGGCAGACAGATGTGATGCGCGAGTTCGCCGATCTCCGTCGGCGCTCCATGACGGGCGACATAGCTCGGCGCCGCGCAGAGAAGCCGGCGCACCGGCGCGAGCTTGCGGGCGACGAGGCTCGAATCGCTGAGTTCGCCTATTCGGATGGCGAGGTCGAAACCTTCTGCGACGATGTCGGTGAAATCGTCGGTCAGTACGATGTGCAGCTTCAGGTCGGGATGGTCCTTCATGAAACCGGTCAGATGCGGTGCGATGTGCATGCGGCCGAAGGAGGTCGGCGCGGAAATGCGCAGAGTCCCCTGGACCTGGGACGAGCGGCCCGAAGCATAGGCCTCCGCTTCCTCCAGACCGGCGAGAATGCCGAGAACGCGGTCATAGAAACCCTGGCCGGCCTCCGTCAGCGAAATCTGCCGAGTCGTGCGCTGCAGGAGCCGCGTGCCCAGCCTGTCTTCGAGCCGCTTGATACGTTTGGAAATCACGGCTGCGGAAAAACCGAGCGCGCGTCCCGCCGCCGACATGCTGCCGGTCGACACCACCCGCGCAAAAATTTCGAGATCGCCTAGATTCGTCATCAATCCTGATCATTGTTTCCAAAGGCGAAAAGATCATTAACATTTGCCGGGTGTCCGTCCAGCCCTGTAAAAGGTTAGAGCGGGATGCGATGAGGTCATTGCTTGTGTATGTCCTCGTCTCAAGTCCGCCGCACACTTTTGGGCGACATGCATTAGTGGTAAGCAAAAAATACCACTTTGCTGTGAATGGGAGGCGCTCATGCCGGAGACGATCGGCTTTCTTAAGCCAAGGCAGGCCGTCCTCGACCGTCGGCGGGAAATCGTCGCCGATCTTGCCGATCTGTTGCCGGAAGGCGGCCTCATCAGCGACGAGCGCGGCCTCAAGCCCTTCGAGACGGATGCGTTTATCGCTTATCGGCGGATGCCGCTCGCGGTCGTCCTTCCTCAGACGACGGAGCAGGTGGCCGCGGTGCTCAAATATTGCAGCCGCTACGGCATTCCGATCGTGCCGCGGGGCGCCGGCACCTCGCTCTCCGGCGGCGCCATTCCTCAGGAGGACGCGATCGTCGTCGGTCTGTCGAAGATGTCGCGCATCCTCGATATCGATCTGTTCAACCGCACGGCGACGGTTCAGGCGGGCGTGACCAATCTCAATATTTCCGATGCAGTTTCGGCCGACGGCTTCTTCTATGCGCCGGATCCGAGTTCGCAGCTCGCCTGCACCATAGGCGGGAACATCGGGATGAATTCCGGCGGCGCGCACTGTCTGAAGTACGGGGTTACGACCAACAACCTTCTGGGTGTCAAGATGGTGCTTTTCGACGGCACCGTGATCGAACTCGGCGGCAAGGCGCTCGACGCGCCGGGATACGACCTGCTTGGGCTCGTCTGCGGTTCGGAGGGGCAGCTCGGCATCATCACGGAAGCGACGGTGCGGCTGATTGCGAAGCCCGAGGGAGCGCGGCCCGTCCTCTTCGGGTTTGCCTCCTCCGAGTCCGCCGGCAGCTGCGTCGCCGATATCATCGGATCGGGCATCATCCCCGTCGCAATCGAATTCATGGACAAGCCGGCGATCGAGATCTGCGAGGCTTTCGCCCAGGCCGGCTATCCCCTCGACGTCGAAGCATTGCTGATCGTCGAAGTGGAAGGTTCCGAGGCCGAAATGGATGCCATGCTCGCCGGCATCATCGAGATCGCCCGCCGCCACGGCGTGATGACGATCAAGGAATCGCAATCGGCTCTGGAAGCGGCACTGATCTGGAAGGGGCGTAAGTCGGCCTTCGGCGCAACCGGCCGGATTGCCGATTATATCTGCATGGACGGAACGGTGCCGCTGAGCCAGCTCTCTCATGTGTTGAGGCGGACCGGCGAGATCGTCGCCGGCTACGGCCTGCGCGTTGCGAATGTCTTCCATGCCGGCGACGGCAACATGCATCCGCTGATCCTCTATAACATCAATGATCCGGAGGAAGCTGCCCGCGCGGAAGCTGCCGGCAACGACATACTGAAGCTCTGTGTCGAGGCGGGCGGCTGCCTGACCGGGGAACACGGCGTCGGCATCGAGAAACGCGATCTGATGCTGCACCAGTACAGCAGGGCCGATCTCGGTCAGCAGATGGCGGCGCGCGCCGCCTTCGATCCGCAATGGCTTATGAACCCGTCGAAGGTTTTTCCGCTCGAAGGGCGGCCCGCGGCATGATCGTCCATTTCGAGCCGGCAAGCGAGGAGGGGATCGCGTCCGTCGTGCGGTCCGCGGCGGCCGAGCGCGTCACGCTCGCCGTAGTCGGCGGCGGCACGCGCGCAGGTCTCGGCAATCCCACGCGTGCGGACAGAACGCTCTCGACCAGGCGCCTTTCCGGCATCGTCACCTATGACCCGGCCGAGATGACCATGAGTGCGCTTGCCGGAACGCCGCTCGCCGAAGTCGAGGCAGCACTGCACGCCAAGGGCCAGATGCTCTCCTTCGAACCGATGGACCACCGGCCGATTTTCGCAACGACGGGCGAACCGACGATAGGCGGGGTCTTCGCCGCCAATGTCTCCGGGCCTCGCCGCTACGTCGCCGGTGCCGCTCGCGACAGCCTGCTCGGGGTGCGTTTCGTCAATGGCCGGGGAGAACTCATCAAGGCCGGCGGTCGGGTGATGAAGAACGTGACCGGGCTCGATCTCGTCAAGCTCATGGCGGGATCCTACGGCACGCTCGGCATTCTGACCGAAGTCACCTTCAAGGTGCAGCCACTCCCGCCGGCGGCGGCGACCGTCGTCGTCTCCGGGCTGAACGATGCGGAAGCCGCTGCGGTGATGGCGGAGGCCATGGCGCAGCCGGTGGAGGTTTCGGGTGCGTCGCATCTGCCGGAAAGCGTGCGCAGCCGCTTTCTCGACGGCGTATTGCCGGATGGCGCCGCAACGGTGCTCCGGCTCGAAGGCCTCGCGGCATCCGTTGCCATTCGGGCGAAAAAGCTCGGCGAAAAACTGTCGCGCTTCGGGCGGATTTCGCAACTCGACGAGGCGCAGACAGGAACCCTCTGGACGGAAATCCGCGATGTGAAGCCTTATGCCGATGGCACCAGACGGCCTTTGTGGCGCGTATCGGTCGCCCCTTCGGCGGGCCATCAGCTCGTCGCCGCATTGCGCCTGCAGACCGGTGTCGATGCCTTCTACGACTGGCAGGGCGGTCTGGTCTGGCTGCGCATGGAGGCAGACCCGGAGGCGGAACTGCTCCGCCGTTATATTGGCGCGGTCGGCGGCGGACATGCGGCGCTTCTGCGTGCCGACGAGGAGGCGCGCGGCCGCATTCCGGCCTTCGAACCGCAGTCCCCGGCCGTGGCACAATTATCGGAACGCATCCGCGCCCAATTCGACCCGTCGGGCATATTCAATCCAGGGCGCGCGGCCGCGTTGGTCCAGAACTAGGCGAAGGGACCTTTCGCCATCGTGCGGTCTAAAAGATCGGCCTAAGACGAAGAGAATCGATCATGGCGATTTCCGGCCAGCCCGACGGAAATCAAAGCGATCCAAGGCCGCAAGGCGCCACATGGAGTACTCGGTTGCAGACCAACTTCTCCCCTGAGCAGCTCGCCGACCCGCATGTCGCCGAATCCGAAACGATCCTGCGCAAATGCGTGCATTGCGGTTTCTGCACGGCCACTTGTCCGACCTACGTGGTTCTCGGCGACGAACTCGACAGTCCACGCGGGCGGATCTACCTGATCAAGGACATGCTCGAAAACGGCCGTGCGGCAGACAGCGAGACCGTCACCCATATCGACCGCTGTCTCTCGTGTCTGTCCTGCCTGACCACCTGTCCTTCGGGTGTAGACTACATGCATCTTGTCGACCACGCCCGCGCCCATATCGAGAAGACCTACAAGCGGCCGTTCAAGGACCGGCTCGCCCGCGCCGTCATTGCCGCCACTCTTCCTTATCCGTCGCGGTTCCGGCTGGCGCTCGGGGCTGCCGGTCTTGCGCGCCCGCTCGCCGGATTGCTGAAGAGGGTTCCCTTCCTCAGGACCTTCGGCGTCATGCTCGATCTGGCGCCGAGCGCGCTGCCGGTATCGCGGGGGGCAAAGCCGGCGGTCTACGCGGCAAAAGGCACGCCGCGCGCCCGCGTCGCGCTTCTGACCGGCTGCGCGCAGCCGGTGCTGCGGCCGGAAATCAACGATGCGACCATCCGTCTGCTCACGGGCCAAGGAGTCGAGGTCGTCGTTTCGGCGGGAGAGGGCTGTTGCGGGGCACTCGTCCATCACATGGGACGGGATGAGGCGGGGCTGAAGGCTGCTCGGCACAACATCGATGTCTGGCTGAAGGCGGCGGAGGAGGATGGGCTCGACGCCATCATCATTACCGCATCCGGCTGCGGGACGACGATCAAGGATTACGGCCATATGCTGCGGCTCGACCCGGCCTATGCGGAGAAGGCGGCGAGGGTTTCCGCGCTGGCCAAGGACGTCACCGAATATCTCGCGACCCTCGACCTGCCGGAGCAGGGGGCACGGAATCTCACCGTTGCCTACCACTCCGCATGCTCGATGCAGCATGGGCAGAAAATCACCGCGGCACCGAAGCAGCTCCTTAAACGGGCGGGCTTTTCGGTTCGCGAGCCGGCGGAGGGGCATCTCTGTTGCGGTTCGGCCGGCACCTACAACATTCTGCAGCCGGAGATCTCGGCGAAGCTGAAGGCGCGGAAGGTGAGAAATATAGAGGCGACCAAGCCTGAAGTGATCGCCACCGGGAATATCGGCTGCATCACGCAGATCGCCAGCGGCACGGAGATACCGATCCTGCACACGGTGGAGCTGCTCGACTGGGCCTATGGCGGTCCAAAGCCGGCGGGGTTGTGACAGTCAGGGGGTGAGCAGGGGACCCTCATCCGCCTGCCGGCACCTTCTCCCATTTTGAGCGCGAGAAGGGACTCGCGGAAAGGTCCCTGTCCCCTCTCCCCGGGTGCGGGAAGAGGGCTGGTCCTCGGGGGAGGAGAGGTCCAGTGCGGCCGTCAGCCGCCGAAAATGGTGCGGAAAATGTCGACGCCGCGATCGTCGAAATAGGTGTCGCCGGGCTTGCTGCCGGGGCCGATGACGACGACTTTCGTGCCGATCCCGGCGCGCTCATAGAGGTGTTCGACATCCTCGTTCATCATCCGGATGCAGCCCGAGGACATGTTCTGGCCGATGGTCCAGGGCTGGTTGGTCCCGTGGATACGGAAGATCGTGTCGCGGCCACCCTTGTAGAGATAGAGCGCGCGGGCGCCGAGCGGATTGTCGATGCCGCCGGGCTGCGTGATCGGCAGGATGCGGCCATTCGCTCTCTCGCGCACGCGCATCTCGGCCGGCGGCGTCCAGCTCGGCCATTCGGCCTTTCGGCCAACCTTGACGACACCGGACCAGCCGAAGCCGTCGCGGCCGACGCCGATGCCATAGCGCGTCGCCCGGTTCGGGCCGTCGATGTAATAAAGATACTTGCTGTTGGTATCGACGATGATGGTGCCGGGAGCCTCGTCCGTGCGGAAGCGCACCTTGGTGCGCCAGTATCTCTGAGGCGGCTTCTTCTGCTTGGCGACTTGAATGATGTCGGAACTTTTTACGCCCGCGCCGACAGTATCGGCCGGAGTAAATGCCGAAGCGTTTCCGGAGACAAGAAGAGCAGCGGCCGCAACTGCAAGCGCGGCCATCCCCGTGACATGACGTCTCATTACGATTTCCCTCTGAACCCTCGTTGCAAGCAAGCCACGCGATTTAACCGCAAGTGGGCGCCCGCGATACATTCTATAGTGCAACGATTTCGACGAGACTTGTATCTGAGGGAACATCTGTTGCTTCAAAACCACGGTTTGCGGCGATGAAGAGGGAAAAGAAGTATTGTGCATCCATGGTCGCTATATCACGACGACTTTTGTGCCGACCTTAACTCTCTCATAGAGATCGACCACGTCCTCGTTACGCATGCGGATACAGCCGGAGGAAACGCCGTAGCCGATCGTCCAGGGTGCATTGGTGCCGTGGATGCGATAGAGCGTCGAGCCCAGATACATGGCGCGAGCCCCGAGCGGATTCTCCGGTCCGCCGTCCATGCGGGCCGGTAGATAGTGGCCCCGCGCTGCCTCACGCGCGATCATTTCCTGCGGCGGCGTCCAGTTGGGCCACTCGGCCTTGCGCGTGATCCTGTGCTCTCCCGCCCATTCGAAGCCCGGCTTGCCGACTCCTACGCCGTAGCGCCGCGCGTCGCCGTTGCCGGTGACGAGATAGAGAAAGCGGTTGTTGGTGTCGATGACGATGGTCCCGGGCTTCTCCTTCGTCTCGTAAGCGACCATCTGCGGGAGGAACTGTGGATCGATTCTCGACTTTGCCGGCTTCTGTCTGCGCGCGATCGAGGCTGGCTGAACGGCCGCGTTGGCGGGGCGGCGGCTGAGCTCGCGCCGCTCGACCCGCTTTCGGGTGGTCGTGGGAACCTGCTGGCGATAGACCACGCGCTTGCCCGTCAGCTGCATCACCCAGGGGGCGGTCAGATCCGGGCTGACGATGACAGGCGGACGGTTTTGATACCGATCCTGTGCGCCTGCAACCCCGGAAAGGATCGAAAAGAAGCATGCGGCAAAACAAAGGGATTTTTTCAGCATCGGACGGACTCGCTACTTGGCCGGAACAATCTGGAGGAGCCCGGGTGAGTTGCCTCGCCAAGGCCCTTGCGTTCAATTCAATGGGGCGGAGCTCTGGGGAAATCGCATGCGCGTTCCAGTGCTCCGGCAATGGCGGGATGCTCTCATCTGTCCGCAACCGAACCGTAAACGGTGCGGCGCTCAAGGGCGGCCTCGGCAATAAAGCTTTGGGTAGGGTTATTCGCCTCTTTATCGATGTGGTTTGCAAATGGTAAATGGAACAAAAGAGAAACGATGGAGAGAGGCGAAATGGCAGCCAGGGGCTTGATTACGGGGGAAGACGGCCTTGATCGCTGTGCCTGGCACGGCAATCTGGAGGATTACCGCCGCTATCATGACGAAGAATGGGGCCGGCCGGTCGCCGATGATCACAGGTTGTTCGAAAAGATATGCCTCGAAGGCTTTCAGTCGGGCCTCTCCTGGCTGACGATCTTGAGAAAGCGCGATGCGTTTCGCGCCGCATTTGCGGGCTTCGATTTCGACAAGGTCGCCGAGTTCGGCGAGGAGGACGTCGAGCGTTGCCTCGCCGATACCGGCATCGTTCGCCATCGCGGCAAGATCGTGTCGACCATCAACAATGCCCGCCGGGCGAAGGAGCTGCGCGCGGAATTCGGTTCGCTGGCGGCCTATTTCTGGTCGCATGAGCCCGATGGAAGCGAGCGTCCGAAGATCGTCGATTTCGAGACCCTCATCGCCAATCCGACGACGCCGGCCTCAGTGCGGATTTCGAAGGATCTGAAGAAGCGTGGCTGGACCTTTGTCGGCCCGACCACCGTCTATGCCTTCATGCAGGCGATGGGCCTCGTCAACGACCATATCGAGGGCTGCTTCTGCCGCGCGCCGATAGAGGACCTGCGCCGGCGCTTCGCACGTCCGGCGGCCTGATTGCCGCATCCGGTAAGAACATCGCCCTCCCATTCAATGGGAGGGCGATGTTCGCTGATAGCAGGTAAATTACTAGGGTTGGGCCGGGTATGGCCTGGCCGATTTGAAGGAGCGGAGCGCGTAGTATATCGCACCCGCTATGGCGACGCCGAAGAACCAACCGTAGACGCCCCACCATGCCGGCATGACGGATGTAAGCCCCGGCAGGATCGAGGAGAAGACGATCCCGATGCCGGCGGCGATCAGCGCGTTGACGTGCCAGCCGTTCTCGAAGCGGAACTCGCCGTGTTCGCGGTAGAGCGCCTCCACATCCACGCGGCCCTTCCGGATGAGGTAGTAGTCGACCATCATGACGCCGAAGATCGGGCCCATCGTATTACCGATCATGTTGACGAAGTGCGCGGCCCCGCCTTCCCAAGGCGCGAATGGATAGAGCGCGAGGGCGATCAGCGCCGCGATATAGCCACCCTTCTTGAAGTCGATGTGCTTGGGAAAGACGTTGGCGAAGTCGAAGGCGGGCGAGACGAAGTTGGCGACGACGTTGATGCCGAGAGTCGCCACCGCGAAGGTCAGTGCGGCGAGCAGCGCCAGGAACCAACTGTCGAACTTGGCCGAGATCTGGTCGGGGTGCAGCAGCACCTCGCCATAGACATTGAAGGCGGCGATGGTTGTAACGCCGGCGACCAGCGAGAACAGGATGAGGTTGACCGGCAGGCCCCAGAGGTTGCCGACCTTCAGCGACCGTTCGCTCGGGCAGTAGCGCGAGAAGTCGCAGAAATTGAGATAGAGCGCGGAGAAATAGGTCACCCAGATCGCGGCCACTGCGCCAAGTGCGGCGAGCGACCCCGGTACGCCGGGCACGCCGGCATTCTTGGTCTTTTCAAGCAACACGTCCATCGGGATCGTGTGGCTGAACGAGAAGCCGCCCGCCTTGACGACGAGATAGATCGCAAGCAGCAGCATCATCACCCAGACTGCTGGACCGGCCCAGTCCTGGAACTTTCGAACAGTCTCCATGCCGTTCTGGATGATCAGCAGTTGAAGACCCCAAACGACGACGTAGCAGACGAGTTCGAGGGTGGAATGACCGAGCATGTGGCTCGACTGGTGGAACTGAAGCAGGCTTTCATTGCGGACAAGCAGCGCGACGATGGCGCCCGAGGCTGCCGCCGTCTGGGCGCCGTACCAAAAGCACGCGACGATGGCGCGGACGATTGCCGGGAAGTTCGCGCCCCAGATACCGAAGGACGCCCGGGCCAGGACCGGGAAGGGCACGCCGGTGCGCACGCCGGCAACGCCGACAAGCTGCATCAGGAAGAAGATGATGAGCGAGCCGATGCCGATCGCCAGGAGAAAGTTCATAAAGCTGCCGCAGAAGAGAAACAGGCTGGCGGCAAGATAGTAGCCCCACAGGCTGTGCACGTCCGATGTCCAGACGTTGAAAATGGAGAATGCGCCCCAGTTGCGTTCTTTGGCGGGCGCGAGGTCTTCGTTATACAATTGTGGAGATGCACCGGGTGGTATCGTCATCGTTTCCCCTCTTGACGTCATGGCACCTGTGCCTATGGAAGAGGAGCTTGCCGCCCGCTGTCAATATCGCTGCGTGCTCAGAGTGCTATAGGGACCTTTGCGCGCCTCATTAAGACGCGCGGCGCTGTAGGAAACGTATCGGAGGTTGCATCCTCTCCACCCTCATCCCTGTGTTTGTCACAGGGATCCAGCAGCGCCGCGTCTGCGGCGCGGGAAGCGTTTTTTCAGCCAAGGACTTGGTCTGGCTGGATTCCTGTGACGAGCACAGGAATGAGGAAATCAAGCAAGCGCGGCCGGTGGCCCGAAACTCAACAGGCCTTAGAGCGGAATGAGGAAAACTGTGCGCCGCCCGCGTGCCGCTCTTCTTGGAATCGATCACGTTCATGCTTTTAGGTCGACCTGACCTAAAAGCATCGTGATCTAGCCGCCATTGCGGGCCAGCCATTCCTTCATCATCCTGATCTCTGCTTCCTGGGCCTTGATGATGTCATCCGCGAGTTTGCGGATCGCTTCGTCCTTGCCGTGTTCGAGCTCGACCTTCGCCATGTCGATCGCTCCCTGGTGGTGAGCGATCATGGCGCGTACGAAATCGAGATCGGCATTGCCGCTGAAGGCGATGTCCATGTCCTTGTGCATCTTGGCGTTCGCCTCGGCGAAGGCCTTGCTCGACGGGGACGCGTCACCCGCCGCGCCGCTCTCTGCCGAACCGTGATGCATGCTGCCGTGGTCGGTTTCCTGCGCCAGCACGGGAACAGCAGCGAGCGTAGCGGCGAGAAACAGGGCAGACAGAGATCGTTTGAGGACCATTTCGTTTCCTTTCATCGAGTCCGCCGCTCACAGGGGCGGACAAAATGCAAAGATGATGGAAATTGGCACGCGCCGTCAGGCGTCCGTATTGTCGCTATCCGGAAGGGCGAACACGCCTTCGAGCGAACCCTCTGCGCCCTCGTCCGTAAGCGTCGAATTGCCGATGCAATAGAGTGGCGAAGGATGTCCCGTTACGCCGCGGACGGTGGTCGAGAAGCAGAAGGACGAGGAGCTTTCCGTCGCCTGTTCCAGAATGTTCAGGATCGTGGACCGGTCGCCTCTGTCATAGGCCCTGACGAGGTCGACGATGCCGCAGGGATTGCGCCGCAGACCGAGGAGGGCAGCGGTTTTGGAACCTATCATGAAAGCGCCGCTGGAAAGGTCGCAGCGCCATGGCTCCACCAGGCAACCCGCCTGCGAGACGCGGCGGGTCCAGGCTCTGTGCGTCTCCGGACTCAAAGGTTTTATGGATCCGGATCCCGGTGTCATGAAGTTCAGCATATCGCTCAGTCCCCATAGTCGCCCTCGATCTGCTGCGTAACCTATACGCGTAAATTGCGAGATATACAATCACGGCATTGTGATCGGGCCGTTCGCGCAGGAACGCATGCAACGCCGCAATGTTCCGCAAGGCCGCACGCGCGCGGTCTTGCGGCTTGTCGCCGCCCTTGCCGCCCCTGCCATGATCCGGTAGGGAAGGCACCGACCAAGCTTGAAGTCCGGAATGCTTTCAATGAATGAAAAACAGAAGAAAACGCAGAAGCTCAGGGCACGCCTGCCGCGCGGCTTCGTCGACCGGTCGGCCGCGGACATTCGCGCCGTCGACGAGATGATCGCGAAAATCCGCGAAGTTTACGAACGTTACGGCTTCGATCCGGTGGAGACGCCGCTTTTCGAATATACCGACGCGCTCGGCAAGTTCCTGCCCGACAGCGACCGGCCGAATGAAGGTGTCTTTTCGCTGACCGACGACGACGACCAGTGGCTGAGCCTGCGCTACGATCTGACTGCGCCTCTCGCACGTCACGTGGCCGAGAATTTCAACGAAATCCAGCTTCCCTATCGTACCTATCGCGCCGGTTACGTTTTCCGCAACGAGAAGCCGGGCCCGGGCCGCTTCCGCCAGTTCATGCAGTTCGATGCCGATACGGTCGGTGCCGCCGGCGTACAGGCCGATGCCGAAATGTGCATGATGATGGCCGACACGATGGAGGCGCTCGGCATTGCCCGCGGCGATTACGTGATCCGCGTCAACAACCGCAAGGTACTCGACGGCGTTCTGGAGGCGATCGGTCTCGGCGGAGTCGAGCAGACGAATACGCGGCTGACGGTGCTGCGCGCCATCGACAAGCTCGACAAGTTCGGTCCGCAAGGCGTGCGGCTGTTGCTGGGTGAAGGGCGCAAGGACGAGAGCGGCGACTTCACCAAGGGCGCCGGGCTGAACGAGGAGCAGATCGGCAAGATCCTTTTCTTCGTTGGGATCACGGACTATGCGAGCAGCGCGGACGATCTGGCGGCGCTCGTCGCCGGAACGGCCCGCGGCGCCGAGGGCGTCACCGAGTTGAACACGATCCGCAGCCTTGTACTCAGCGCCGGCTACGAGGCGGACCGCATCAAGATCGACCCCTCCGTCGTGCGCGGCCTCGAATATTATACCGGCCCGGTCTTCGAAGCGGAGTTGCAGTTCGCCGTCACCAATGAAAAGGGCGAGCAGGTCGTCTTCGGCTCCGTCGGCGGGGGCGGCCGCTACGACGGCCTCGTGTCGCGCTTCATGGGACAGCCGGTACCGGCGACCGGGTTCTCCATCGGCGTGTCGCGGCTGATGACGGCACTCAAGAATCTGGGCAAGCTGGGCGCCGAACAGGTCACCGCTCCGGTTGTCGTTTGCGTCATGGATCGCGATATCGAAAGCATGGGGCGTTACCAGCGCTTCGTGCAGGATCTGCGGCATGCCGGCATCCGCGCCGAAATGTACCAGGGCAACAAGAAGAACTTCGGCGACCAGCTCAAATATGCCGACCGTCGCGGATCGCCGATCGCCGTGATTCAGGGGGGCGACGAGCGCGCCTCCGGCGTTGTGCAGATCAAGGACCTGATCGAAGGCAAGCGCCTTTCGGGCGAAATCGAGGATAATGTCGCCTGGCGCGAGGCGCGTGTCGCGCAGGTTTCCGTCCCGGAAGGCGAACTCGTCGCGAAGGTGCGCGAAATTCTGGCGGAACAGGCCGAGGACCGGAAAAGGGCGGGTTGACCGCAATGCCTCTGATCAATCTTCCCGCCTTTGCCGGCGACCTTCTCGCAGATTTCGAGCGCCGGAACACGCTGCGCGTCGATACGCCGGTCATCCAGCCGGCGGAGCCTTTCCTCGACATGGCCGGCGAAGATCTGCGCCGGCGCATTTTCATGACCGAGAGCGAGACCGGCGAGAGCCTTTGCCTGCGCCCCGAGTTCACCATTCCCGTCTGCCTCCGCCATATCGAGACCGCAACCGGCACGCCGCAGCGTTACGCCTATCTGGGCGAGGTGTTCCGGCAGCGCCGCGAAGGATCGAGTGAATTCTACCAGGCGGGCATCGAAGACCTCGGCGATCCGGATACGGCCGCTGCCGACGCCCGCGTGGTCGGCGACGCTATGTTCGTTCTCGCCAACCGGTTGCCGGGCGAGCGGCTGAACGTGACGCTCGGCGACCAGTCGGTGTTCGAAGCGGTGATTGCCGCATGCGGCCTGCCCGGGGGCTGGCAGAAGCGCCTCATCCATGCCTTCGGCGATCAGAAGCAGTTGGAACGGCTCCTGGCGGCGCTCGCCGATCCGAAGTCGCCCGGCGTCTTCGGTCACGACGTCGAGCGCGTCGCGTCGCTCGGCATGCTCGAGGACGAGGAGCGGCTCGTCGCCCATATCGGCGAGACGATGAAGGCGACCGGCTATTCGACCAATGCGAGCCGCTCGCCCCGCGATATAGCGCGGCGCCTGAAGGAAAAAGTCGAACTCGCCGCCACCCGGCTGGACAAGGAGGCGCTCGGCGTCATGCGCGCGTTCTTGGCTTTCGATCTGCCGCTCGCCGATGCTCCGGCGGCGCTCCACCGCTTCGCCGGCAAGGCGGGCCTGAAGATCGATGATGCGCTGGCGCTTTTCGACGCGCGCGTGGCCGCGCTTGCAAGGACCGGCGCCGATCCCGGCCTGATGCGTTACCGCGCCGCCTTCGGACGGCCGCTTGATTACTACACCGGGCTCGTCTTCGAAATCGGGGTCGAAGGCACGCCGGCGGTGCTCGCCGGCGGCGGCCGGTTCGACCGCCTTTTGACTTTGCTCGGTGCCCGCGAGCATATTCCGGCCGTCGGCTTTTCCCTCTGGCTCGACCGGATAGAACAGGTGATCGCTGCGGGGAGGGCGGAATGACCGTCACCATTGCGCTGCCCTCCAAGGGGCGAATGAAGGATGAGGCCTCGGCGATCTTCGAACGCGCCGGAATGAAGATTGCGGCAGTCGGCAGCGACCGGTCCTATCGCGGCCGCGTTGAAGGGTGGGCCGACGTCGAGATCGCCTATTTGTCCGCCTCGGAAATCGCCCGTGAGATCGGCAGCGGCGCGGTCGATTTCGGCGTCACGGGCGAGGATCTCGTGCGCGAAGGCCTGGCGGACGCCGACACCCGGGTCGACTTCGCCGCCCGGCTCGGCTTCGGTCACGCCGATGTGGTCGTCGCGGTACCCGAGATCTGGTACGACGTCGACACCATGGCCGACCTCGGCGATGTCGCGGCGGACTTCCGCGCCCGCCATGGCCGCCGGCTTGCGATCGCCACCAAATACTGGCGTCTGACGCAGCATTTCTTCTCGGGCAGCCACGGCATCCAGCTCTACCGCATCGTCGAGAGCCTGGGAGCGACCGAAGGCGCGCCCGCGTCCGGCTCCGCCGACATCATCGTCGACATCACCTCGACGGGCTCGACGCTCAAGGCCAACCATCTGAAGATCCTTTCTGACGGCGTGATCCTGCGCTCCGAGGCCTGCCTCGTGCGGGCGCGCAAGGCCGCCCACGAGGGCAATCCGGTGATCGGCCGGATCGTTGCTGCCGTGCAGGCCGTGCTCTGAGCGCGAGGACGGCGAAGGTGAAGACCGGCAAATTTGCCTTCGACCCTGACAAATGCAACCGACGCTCCCTATGTTGGGGCGGCAGACACCCTTTCGATTTCCCACCTAGAGGCATCCGTCATGGCTGATCTTTCTTCGTTTCCGATCACGGCTCGCTGGCCGGCGAAAAGTCCCGATATCATCCAGCTCTATTCGCTCCCGACGCCGAACGGCGTTAAGGTCTCGATCGCGCTCGAAGAACTGGGCCTGGCCTATGAGGCACACCGCATTTCCTTCGATACCAACGAGCAGAAGTCGCCCGAATTCCTGTCGCTCAATCCGAACGGCCGCATTCCGGCGATCATCGATCCGAACGGACCCGACGGAAAGCCGATCGGCCTCTTCGAATCCGGCGCGATTCTGATCTATCTTGCAGAAAAGACCGGCAAGCTTCTCCCGGCGGATGCGGCCCGCCGTTACGAGACGCTGTGCTGGGTGATGTTCCAGATGGGCGGCATCGGACCGATGTTCGGGCAGTTCGGCCATTTCTTCAAATTTGCCGCCGACAAGGTCGCCAACAACCCCTATCCGGTTCAGCGCTATCGCGACGAAGCGAAGCGTCTTCTCGGCGTCCTCGAAGCGCGGCTCGAGGGCCGTCAATGGCTGATGGGGGACGAATACACCATCGCCGACATCGCGACCTATCCTTGGGTGGAAGGGGCTCGCAAATTCTATGGCGGCGCCGAGGTGCTCGACTATAAGAGCTTCCCGAACGTCATGGACTGGGTGGATCGCGGCCTGGCACGCCCCGCCGCCCAAAAGGGCATGGAGATCCCGCGCAAGGAGTAGTTTCGGGCGGGGGCCTCCGCCGGAGATTGACCGGGTGCCGGCCGGGAGGATAGCGATGGGCAGAGACGATTGAGACGGATGGAGCAGGTGTCGGGAAGACTTGTTGTTGTCGGTGGCGGTCAAGCCGCATTCGCTTTGGTCGCCAAGCTTCGCGCCCTCAAGGACATGCGTCCGATCACCGTGGTTGCCGCCGAAGCGAGCCTGCCCTACCAGCGGCCGCCGCTCTCCAAGAAATATCTGCTGCGCGAAATGACCCTCGATCGCCTGCTTTACCGGCCGGAGCCCTGGTATGCGGAGCACGAGGTCGACATACGTCTTTCGACCGCCGCGACGGCGATCGATCGCGCCGCCAAACGCGTGACGCTCAGCGATGGCTCCAAACTTGCCTATGAGACGCTTGCCCTCGCGACCGGCGCCACGCCGCGTCGGCTGCCGGCCGCGGCGGGCGGCGATCTCGCGGGCGTTTTCGTCGTGCGCGATTTCCGGGATGCCGACCGGCTGGCAGAGGAGATGCAGCCCGGCCGGCGGGTGCTGGTCGTCGGTGGAGGTTACATCGGCCTCGAGGCTGCGGCGGTTGCCCGGACCACGGGGCTCGAGGTCACAGTCATCGAAATGGCCGACCGGATCCTTCAGCGTGTCGCCTCCGGCGCCACCTCGGCGATCGTCCGCGAAATTCACCGCTCGCACGGCGTCGATATACGTGAACGCACAGGGCTCCATCGTCTGATCGGCGACAACGGCCGCGTTACGGCGGCGGAACTCTCCGACGGCTCCGTCATTCCCGTCGATATCGTGATCGTCGGCATTGGCGTGGCGGCGAATGATGCGCTGGCGCACGAAGCCGGCATCGAAACCGCAAACGGCATTGTCGTCGACAGCCATGGCCGGACCTCAGATCCAACGATCTTCGCCATGGGCGACTGCGCCGTCCTGCCGTGGGACGGCATGCGCATCCGCCTCGAATCCGTGCAGAATGCCGTCGACCAGGCGGAAGCGGTTGCCGCGGTTCTCGCGGGCAGCACCGAACCCTATGACCCGAAGCCCTGGTTCTGGTCCGACCAGTACGACGTCAAACTGCAGATTGCCGGCTTCGGCCTCGGCCACGACGAGACGCTCGTCCGCCAGGGCCAGCGCGAGGGCAGCGTCTCGGTCTGGTATTTCCGCCAGGGCAAGCTGGTCGCCGTCGATGCTATCAACGACGCCAAGGCCTATGTGACGGGAAAGAAGCTTCTCGAGGCGGGCGCCACGCCGGACCGTGTGCTGCTCGCCAATCCGCAGGTCGATCTGAAGGCATTGCTGACTTAGAGCACTTCCAGGAGAAGTGTGTAACGATTTTCCGTCCGGAAATGCGTTGGACCAAAGGGTCAGAACATTTCAGTGTTTCCATGAAACATTGAAATGCTCCAGCGCGGCCGCATGCGCTCCGGCATTATAAAACAAAAAGGGCGGCTCGAGAGCCGCCCTTCGGATCCGGATGGATCGTGCTAAGGCTGTCGCCTTATCACATCATGTCCATTCCGCCCATTCCGCCCATGCCGCCCGGCATTGCCGGAGCGTCCTTCTTGGGCAGTTCGGCGATCATGGCTTCGGTGGTGATGAGCAGCGAAGCAACCGAGGCTGCGTCCTGAAGCGCGGTGCGAACGACCTTGACCGGGTCGATGATGCCCATGGCGATCATGTCGCCATATTCGCCGGTCTGGGCGTTGTAGCCGAAGTCGTCGGTGTTCTTCTCGAGGATCTTGCCGACAACGATGGATGCTTCGTCGCCAGCGTTTTCGACGATCTGACGGGCCGGAGACTGCAGAGCGCGGCGAACGATGTTGACGCCGGCGTCCTGATCGTCGTTTTCACCCTTGACGGTGATCTTGACGGAAGAACGCAGCAGGGCAACACCGCCGCCCGGTACGATGCCTTCCTGAACTGCAGCGCGCGTCGCGTTGAGGGCGTCGTCGATGCGGTCCTTCTTTTCCTTCACTTCGACTTCCGTCGCACCGCCGACGCGGATGACGGCGACGCCGCCGGCGAGCTTGGCAAGGCGCTCCTGCAGCTTCTCACGGTCGTAGTCGGAGGTGGTTTCTTCGATCTGGGCCTTGATCTGAGCGACGCGGCCTTCGATGTCGGACTTCTGGCCGGCACCGTCGACGATCGTCGTGTTTTCCTTGGTGATCGAAACCTTCTTCGCGCGGCCGAGCATGTCGAGCGTGACGCTTTCGAGCTTGATGCCTAGGTCTTCCGAGATCACCGTGCCGCCCGTCAGGATGGCGATGTCTTCGAGCATGGCCTTGCGGCGGTCGCCGAAGCCCGGGGCCTTGACGGCAGCGATCTTCAGGCCGCCACGCAGCTTGTTGACGACGAGCGTTGCGAGTGCTTCGCCTTCGACGTCTTCAGCGATGATGAGGAGCGGCTTGCCGGTCTGAACGACGGCTTCGAGAACCGGGAGCATCGCCTGCAGGTTGGAGAGCTTCTTCTCGTGCAGGAGAATGAAAGCGTCTTCCAGGTCGGCGACCATCTTTTCCGGGTTGGTGACGAAGTAGGGCGACAGGTAGCCGCGGTCGAACTGCATGCCTTCGACGACTTCGAGCTCGGTTTCGGCGGTCTTGGCTTCTTCAACCGTGATGACGCCTTCGTTGCCGACCTTCTGCATCGCTTCGGCGATGTCGAGACCGATCTGCTTTTCGCCGTTTGCCGAGATCGTGCCGACCTGGGCGACTTCGTCCGAGGTGTTGATCTTCTTGGCCTTGGCGAGCAGGTCCTTGACGACTTCGGCGACAGCCAGGTCGATACCGCGCTTCAGGTCCATCGGGTTCATGCCGGCGGCAACGGCCTTCGCGCCTTCGCGAACGATCGCCTGGGCGAGAACGGTTGCAGTCGTCGTGCCGTCACCGGCGATGTCGTTGGTCTTCGAAGCGACTTCGCGGACCATCTGGGCGCCCATGTTCTCGAACTTGTCTTCGAGTTCGATCTCCTTGGCGACCGAAACGCCGTCCTTGGTGATGCGCGGCGCGCCGAACGACTTGTCGATAACGACATTGCGGCCCTTCGGGCCGAGCGTCACCTTGACTGCGTCGGCGAGGATGTCGACGCCGCGCAGCATCTTTTCGCGCGCGCTGCGGCCGAACTTGACTTCTTTAGCTGCCATTTTGAAAGCTCCTGGTTTCGAAACTCCGGAACTGGTCCGGTTTCAAATTACGGAATTTGAAGGGGTGCCGGCCGATCAGCCGATGACGCCCATGATGTCGGCTTCCTTCATGATCAGAAGGTCTTCGCCGTCGATCTTGACTTCGGTGCCGGACCACTTGCCGAACAGAATGCGGTCGCCGGCCTTGACGTCGAGCGGAACAACCTTGCCGCTTTCGTCGCGGGCACCCGAACCGACAGCCACGATTTCGCCTTCCTGCGGCTTTTCCTTAGCGGTGTCCGGAATGATGATGCCGCCCTTGGTCTTTTCTTCAGACTCGACGCGGCGGACGACAACGCGGTCGTGCAGCGGACGGAAATTGGTGCTTGCCATTGTCTAATCCCTCGATCAAATGACACTGCGGGTCGCGAATGGACCCGCCGGATGGGTGTTAGCACTCTTATCAAGTGAGTGCTAGCGCCAGCCGAGATAAGGGTGGCCGTGAAATGAGTCAAGGATCGGTTCCGAGATTTTTTGCCGGCCGTGATCGTTGACAGCGCCGAGCCCCCGCCGCGGCTTGTTTGATTATCTCATCCCTGGAAGAGGCGAGACTGCAGGATCCGTTTCCTGCCAAAGGAACATGCCGGAGACCGCGCAGTCGCCACGCGAGGAATTCAAGCGCATCGCCATGCGCGCCGGCAAAACCGACCTGAGCTTCGACGCGCCGCTTCCTGGAATTGCTTTAAAATCCTTGGGAAGTGCCGCGTTTTTCTCGGCGTGAGGCTTGTATTCTTGCCCCTTCCTTGCGATGTCAGCCGGAAAGCCGAGTTTGCAGGAAGCCAGCATGGCCGTCAGGATCAATAGTTTTCGGGAAATCGCCGGTCGTTACGACGTGGTCCTTTGCGACGTCTGGGGCGTGCTTCACAACGGCATTCAAGCCTTTGCATCCGCCTGCGAAGCGCTGGCCGAGGCGCGCGCCCAGGGGCTGACCGTCGTTCTCATCACCAATTCACCCCGGCCGCATCCGGGCGTTACGGTGCAAATCCGCGGCCTCGGCGTCCCCGACGAAGCCTATGACCGTATCGTGACCTCCGGCGACGTGACGCAGGCGCTGATTGCGGCGGCCGACAAACGCATCTTCTTCATCGGAGCCGACCGGGATCTGCCGCTGCTCGAAGGGCTCGGCACCGAGATCGTATCCGCCGACGAGGCCGAGACGATCGTCTGCGCCGGCTTCTACGACGACGAGACCGAGACGCCCGAGCACTACCGCGCGACGCTGACGGGGCTCGCCAAGCGGAAAATACCGTTCATCTGCGCCAACCCCGATCTTGTCGTGGAGCGCGGGCATAGGCTCATCCCCTGTGCCGGTGCCATCGCCAAACTCTATGAAGAGCTCGGCGGCGAGGCCCGCATTGCCGGCAAGCCCTATATCGCGATCTATCATGCCGCTCTCGCGCAGGCCAAGTCCGCCAGGGGTAATTTCGATCTTTCGCGCGTCATCGCCATCGGTGACGGGATGCCGACCGACGTCAAGGGTGCGCAGGATGCCGGCTTCGACCTGCTCTACATCAGCGCGGGCATCCATGCGCAGGAATACATGCACGAAAGCCGCACCGACGAAGCGAGGCTCATGGCCTTCCTGAGGCAGAATGGGGCGCAGCCGAAATGGTGGATGCCGCGGCTGGCATGACGGGACGATCGGCATGACCGTTTTTCACCGCAACGAGACCCGCGATCCGCTGCCCGAACATCTACGCGGCGGTGTGGTCGCGATCGGCAATTTCGACGGCGTGCATCGCGGCCATCAGTCGGTGCTGAACCGCGCGCTGGAGGAGGCGGTGAAGCGGGCCGTTCCGGCGCTCGTGCTCACCTTCGAGCCGCATCCGCGTACCGTATTCCGGCCCGACGCGCCGGTGTTCCGCCTCACACCGGCGCCGCTGAAAGCCCGCATACTCGAGGGAATGGGATTCGGTGCCGTCATCGAATATCCTTTCGACCGGAGCTTTTCGGAGCTTTCGGCCTCCGACTTCATTCATAGCATCCTGCGCGAATGGCTGCACGCCTCCCATGTCGTCACCGGTTTCGATTTCCATTTCGGCAAGGGGCGGGAAGGCGGGCCGGCCTTCCTGATGGCGGCCGGGGAGCGCGAGGGATTCGGCGTGACGCTTGTGGATGCGTTCCGCGACGAAAACGCCGCCGTCATTTCCTCGAGTTTCATCCGCTCCCTGCTGGCCGAGGGCGACGTTTCGCACGCGGCCGGGCTGCTTGGCTATCGCTATACGGTCGAAGCCGAGGTCATCGACGGCAAGAAGCTCGGCCGCACGCTCGGCTATCCGACCGCGAACATGCGCCTGCCGCCCGAGGCGGAGCTGAAGAGCGGCATCTATGCGGTGCGTTTCCGGAGGGCGGACGGGTCCCTCCATGACGGTGTCGCAAGCTTCGGCCGTCGCCCGACGGTCGACAGCGACGGCGAAGCCTTGCTGGAGACCTTCGTTTTCGATTTCTCCGCGGATCTCTACGGCGAGATCTGCGCCGTATCCTTCTTCGGCCGGTTGCGCGACGAACTCAAGTTCGACGGTCTGGAGCCATTGATGGTCCAGATGCGCAAGGACGAGAGCGAGGCCCGCGCGCTGCTTGCGGGCGTTCAGCCCCTGAGCGAGATCGACCGCAGGCTCAATTTCGCCTGAGCGGCGGCAGGGCCCTATGCCGCCCGATGCGTCAAAGATTTCGGGCATGCGCGGCCGGCGGACCTTTTCAAAAGGCGGAAAACGCCTTAAAGAACCGGCCATAATGACCCGGTTCCATCGAGTGATCGTCGATCAGCGAATTATTGGCCCGGCTTTCCGCGCGCTCTAGGCTGCGCCGGAAGGTCCGGGATTTCGGCGTTTCAACGCCCCCATCATCTTCGAGATTACCGAACCCTTCCGCCTGCGTGACTGCCCCGCGCGGAAAACACGAATGCGAAAACCATGACCGAGACCGCTGAAAAGATCGACTATTCTTCCACCCTTTACCTGCCGCAGACGGACTTTCCGATGCGGGCCGGCCTGCCGCAGAAGGAGCCGGAGACCGTCGCCCGCTGGCAGAAGATGGAGCTTTACAAAAAGCTCCGCGCGTCCGCTGCCGGCCGCGAGAAGTTCGTCCTGCACGACGGCCCTCCCTACGCCAACGGCAACATCCATATCGGCCACGCCCTGAACAAGATCCTCAAGGATGTGATCAACCGCTCTTTCCAGATGCGCGGCTTCGATGCCAATTACGTGCCGGGCTGGGACTGCCACGGTTTGCCGATCGAATGGAAGATCGAAGAGAAGTACCGCGAGAAAGGCAAGAACAAGGACGAGGTGCCGGTCAACGAGTTCCGTCAGGAATGCCGTGAATTCGCAAGCGGCTGGATCGGGATTCAGACCGAGGAGTTCAAGCGCCTCGGCATCGAGGGCGACTTCGAAAACCCCTACACCACGATGAATTTCCACGCGGAAGCGCGCATCGCCGGCGAGCTGATGAAGATCGCCAAGTCCGGTCAGCTCTATCGCGGCTCCAAGCCGGTCATGTGGTCGGTCGTCGAGCGTACCGCACTGGCCGAGGCCGAGGTGGAATATGCCGACGTCGAAAGCGACATGATCTGGGTGAAGTTCCCGGTGACCGAAGGCCCCGATGCGCTTGCCGGCGCCTTCGTCGTCATCTGGACGACGACCCCCTGGACGATCCCCGGCAACCGCGCGATCGCCTACTCGTCACGCTATGCCTATGGGCTCTATGAAGTCGCGACCGCCGAGAACGACTACGGGCCGCAGCCGGGCGAGAAGCTGATCTTCGCCAAGCGCCTGGCGGAAGAGTCGGCCGCCAAGGCGAAGGTCACCTTCAACTTCGTGCGCGATGTGGAGGCGGCCGATCTGGCCGCGATTACCTGCGCCCATCCGCTGCACGGCCTGGGTGGCGGTTATGCGTTCAACGTGCCCCTTCTCGACGGCGAGCACGTCACCGACGATGCCGGCACCGGCTTCGTCCATACTGCACCCAGCCACGGCCGCGAAGACTTCGAAGCGTGGATGGACAATGTGCGCGTCCTCGAGGAACGCGGCATCTCGTCCACGATCCCGTTCCCGGTCGACGATGCCGGCTATTTCACTGCCGATGCGCCCGGCTTCGGTCCGGATGCGGAAGGCGGCGCCGGCCGCGTCATAGACGACAAGGGCAAGAAGGGCGACGCCAACGACCGCGTCATCAAGGCCCTTATCGGCCGTCACGCGCTCTTCGCGCGCGGCCGTTTGAAGCATTCCTATCCGCATTCCTGGCGGTCGAAGAAGCCGGTCATCTTCCGCAACACGCCGCAATGGTTCGTCACCATGGACAAGGATTTCGGCGACGGCACGACGCTGCGCTCGCGCGCGTTGAACGCGATCGACGAAACCCGTTTCGTGCCCGGCGCCGGCCAGAACCGTCTCCGGGCGATGATCGAACAGCGCCCCGACTGGGTGCTTTCGCGCCAGCGCGCCTGGGGTGTGCCGATCGCGATCTTCGCCGACGACGAGGGCGAAATCCTCGTTGACGACGAGGTCAATGCCCGCATCCTCGACGCTTTCGAGAAGGAAGGAGCGGACGCGTGGTTCGCCGAAGGCGCGAAAGAGCGCTTTCTCGGCAACGACCACGACCATGCCCGCTGGCACCAGGTCACGGACATCCTGGACGTATGGTTCGATTCCGGATCGACCCACACCTTCACGCTGGAGGACCGTCCGGACCTGAAATGGCCGGCCGACGTCTATCTCGAAGGCTCCGACCAGCACCGCGGGTGGTTCCATTCCTCGCTGCTCGAAAGCTGCGCGACGCGCGGCCGCGCGCCCTACAACGCCGTCATCACCCATGGCTTCACCATGGATGAGAAGGGCGAGAAGATGTCGAAGTCGAAGGGCAATACCGTCACGCCCCAGGAGGTGATGAAGGATGCCGGCGCCGACATCCTGCGCCTCTGGGTCATGACGACGGACTATTGGGAAGACCAGCGCCTCGGCAAGACCATCATCCAGACGAATATCGATGCATACCGCAAGCTGCGCAACACGATCCGCTGGATGCTCGGCACGCTCGCCCACGACAAGGGCGAGGCTGTAGCGCTTGCCGACATGCCGGAACTCGAAAGGCTGATGCTGCATCGTCTTGCCGAACTCGATCGGCTGGTGCGCGAAGGCTACGACGCCTTCGACTTCAAGAGGATCGCCCGGGCGCTCATCGATTTCTCGAATGTCGAACTCTCGGCTTTCTATTTCGATATCCGCAAGGATGCGCTCTATTGTGACGCGCCGTCGTCGTTGCGCCGCCGCGCGGCCCTGCAGGTCATCCGCACCCTTTTCGATTGCCTGGTGACCTGGCTTGCACCCATGCTGCCCTTCACTGCCGAGGAGGCCTGGCTTTCGCGCAACCCGCAAGCCGTTTCCGTGCATCTCGAACAGTTCCCCACGGTCCCGGCGGAATGGCGTAACGACGCGCTCGCCGAGAAGTGGCGGAAGATCCGCGAAGTCCGCAAGGTGGTGACCGGCGCGCTCGAGATCGAGCGCAAGGAAAAACGCATCGGCTCTTCGCTGGAGGCGGCGCCGGTCGTCCATGTCGCCGATCCGGATCTGCTCCAGGCGCTCAACGGCCAGGACTTCGCCGAGATCTGCATCACCTCGGGGATCGATGTCGACGGGGGCGAGGGCCCGGAGGATGCGTTCAGGCTGCCGGACGTCGCGAAAGTCAGCGTCGTACCGAAACTCGCCGAGGGCCGCAAATGCGCCCGCTCCTGGCGAATCACCACCGATGTCGGCTCCGATCCGCTCTATCCGGACGTCTCCGCGCGCGACGCGGCCGCCCTGCGGGAGCTCGGCTTCAAGCCGTAATCGATCGGTTTACCGGGTGAATTGCGTTCAGGCTCTTCATCCGGTAAAACCTGCCCGAAATTTGGCGGATTTTTCCGCCATGGGGCGCTGAATGGCCGTTTTAGCGACGCGCGGCCGGCTGGAAGGAATCTCATGGGAATGACGCGAGAGTTGCGAGCGGCTGCCGGCATTGCCGCCATCCTGGCGGGAGGTCTGGTGCTTTCCGGCTGCATCGGCGGCCCTACCTACGGAACGGACAAGACGGCCGGCGAGCATTTGCTCGACGATCTAGGCAGCGCGGTCAGCCTCGCTCCCGCGAAGAAGGATCCGGTGAAGTATCAGCCGCGCCCCGGTTTGGTGCTGCCGCCGCAACAGCAGCAGACCGCTCTGGTCGAGCCGCAGCAGTCGCTTGCAAGCCGCGAGGCCAACCCGGCCTGGGTCGAGTCTCCCGAGGAGACGCGCGCGCGTCTGCGCGAAGAGGCGGACGCCAACAAGAACGATCCCAACTACGTCTCGCCGCTGGCAAAAGCGAATGCCAACGGCCGCCGTCTTTCCGCCAAGGAACAGCAGGAGGCCTATCGCGAGGCGCGCAAGATCGAGCAGGGCGCCTATGCGGACAAGCGCCGTTTCCTGAGCGATCCGCCGCTCGAATACCGTCGACTGCCGGAGGGGGCTGAAGCCGATCTCGGAGAGCCCGAAAAGGACAAGGCGCGCCGCCGCAAGAAGGAGGCGCAGATCAAGAACTCCGGAAGCAAGTGGTACTGGCCGTTTTAGAGCGGAATGAGAAACTGCGTGCGGCTCCGTTCGCATCCAAGTTTTAGAATTGGTCCAAAGCCATGGCTATCAGCATTCGCGATGCCCTTCCCGGTGACGCTGCGACGATCCTCCGTTTCATCACGGAACTCGCGACTTATGAAAAGGCGCCGCACGAGGTCGAGGCGACTGTCGAGCGCGTGCACGAGTCGCTCTTCGGAGCCGATGCCGTCGCGCGCGCCGTGATCTGCGAGGCCGACGGCAAGCCCGCGGGCTTTGCCGTCTGGTTCTACAGCTATTCCACCTGGCAGGCGCGCAAGGGATTATATCTGGAGGATCTTTACGTCTCGCCGGAGTTTCGGGGCTCGGGCGCCGGCAAGGCGCTCCTGAAGCACCTGGCGCGGACGGCAGTCGCGGAAGGCTGCGGCCGCTTCGAATGGAGCGTGCTCGACTGGAACGAGCCAGCCATCCGCGTCTATGAGGCCGTCGGGGCGGAGCCCATGTCGGAATGGACGCGTTACCGGCTCGCCGGCAAGGGATTGGAAGCGTTCGCAGCGGACTGACACTTCACGCGGTCCCGGGGAAATCGCAACACAGTTTTCGCCGAGGTGATCTTTAACGTCGGCTGGCGAAGAATTCGCGCAGAATGTCGGCGGCCTCCCGCTCGGCAAGACCGGAATAGACATCCGGCACATGATGGCAGGTGGGGGAAGCATAAAACCTGACGCCGTTGTCGACCGCGCCGCCTTTGGGATCCTCCGCGCCATAATAGAGGCGGCGGATGCGAGCGAAGGAGATCGCAGCCGCACACATGGTGCAGGGCTCGAGCGTGACATAGAGATCGGCTCCCGAAAGACGCTCGTCGCCGACGGCGGCCGCCGCCTGGCGGATCGCCTCGATCTCCGCATGTGCGGTGATGTCGCTGCGTTCGCGGGTGCGATTTCCGGCCGCGGCGATCATCTTGCCGTCGAGCACGATGACGGCGCCGATCGGCACTTCGCCGCGTGCCGCCGCCTTTCGGGCCTCCTGAAGGGCCGCCTGCATGAAGCGTGCCGTTTCTGCCATCGTTCGTTCGATAATTTCCTCTTAACCCACGGCCTACGACCTGATAGGACAGCCGCAAAAGGCAGGCAACACAAATGACATCCAAAGACAAGCCCACGAGGCCCGGCGGCAAGGCCAAGGGTCGCGACAAGAAACCTCATTCCGGCAGCGAGAAGCCTGCGGCACGGGCAGCCGGCAACAGTCCGGCAGCGCCCGCCGGTGCGGACGAGCCGCAACGCATCTCGAAGATCCTGTCGCGCGCAGGCGTCGCCTCGCGTCGCGACGTCGAGCGGATGATCATGGAAGGGCGGGTCAGCCTCAATGGCGTCGTGCTCGACACGCCGGTCGTCAATGCGACCCTTGCCGACAGGATCGAGGTCGACGGCCATCCGATCCGCGGCATCGAACGGACACGGCTCTGGCTTTATCACAAGCCGGGCGGCCTCGTGACGACCAATGCCGATCCGGAAGGCCGTCCGACGGTTTTCGAGAACCTGCCCGAGGATCTGCCGCGCGTTCTGTCGGTGGGCCGCCTGGACATCAATACCGAGGGCCTGCTGCTCCTGACGAACGACGGCGGGCTTGCCCGCGTGCTCGAGTTGCCGTCGACCGGCTGGCTGCGTCGCTACCGCGTGCGGGCGCACGGGGAAATCGATCAGGAGGCGCTCGACCGTCTGAAGGAGGGCATCGCGGTCGAAGGCGTTCTCTACGGAGCGATCGAGGCGACGCTGGACCGGGTGCAGGGCTCGAACGTCTGGATCACCATGGGCCTGCGGGAAGGCAAGAACCGCGAGATCAAGAATGTGCTCGGCGCGCTCGGCCTCGATGTCAACCGGCTGATCCGCATCTCCTACGGTCCGTTCCAGCTCGGCGAGCTGCCGATCGGTCAGGTTCAGGAAATACGCGGCCGCACGCTGCGCGAGCAGCTGGGGCCTCGGCTGATCGCCGATGCCAAGGCAAATTTCGACGCGCCGATCTATAACGATCAGCCGGCTGCTGCCGAGCCTGAAGCGGAGCCCGCCAACCACGCAAAGGCGGAATGGGGCAACAAGCGCGAAAAGGCCGAGGACAAGCGGGAGCGTGCTCTTGCCCGTCTCGATACCCGACGCGACGATGGTCGCCCGAATGAACGCGGCCGCAGCCGCGGTAAGCCGGAGGAGCGTCCGGTGCGCCCGCCGGTCCGGCGCAACCGCTCTTCCAACGTCTGGATGGCGCCGGGTGCGCGTCCGACCGTAGAGAAAAAGCCGAAGGCAGCGGAGGACGAGCGGTCGCCGAAGGCGGCGCGGCGCGCGCCTGCGGAAGGCAAACGGCGCGACCGGCCGAAGGACGCTGCGGCGAAAGCAGCGGGCGGCTTCGATGCGGAACGCCAGGGCAAGGGGGGTAAATCCGCCGGCCGCAAGGATGCCGCAGGTGCCGGCGGCTTCGAGAGGCGTCGACCGCTCGAAAGCGCGGAGCGGAAATCCCGCGACCATGGCGACCGTCCGCCGCGCCGGCCCAGCGGCGAGCGAGCGGCCCGCCCGGCCGACGACCGCATCTCGTCCGAAGGACGCAAGGAGAACGCTCGGCCGCCGCGTGGCGACGGCAAGAAGAGCTTCGCCGGCGACCGGCCACGTGCGAACGCCGGCGGCAAACCGGTTGCTGGAAAGCCGGCTTCGGGAAAGCCGGCCGCCCCTCGCTCGTCCGGCCCGCGTGCTGGAAAACCCGCCGGCAGCAGACCCGCTGGAGGCAAGCCCGGCGGTCGTCCGGGCGGCGGTAAGCCGCCGGGCAAGGGGCCGCAGGGCAGGGGGAAGTAGGCGGCCGTGCGCATAGTCGGTGGAGAATTTCGCGGCCGCACGCTGGCCGCGCCGAAATCGGACGATATCCGTCCGACCACGGACCGCACGCGCGAGAGCCTTTTTAACATCCTGAGCCACGCTTATCCGGAGGCGCTTGACGGAACGCGCGTTCTCGATCTTTTCGCGGGCACGGGGGCCGTCGGGCTCGAGGCGCTGTCGCGCGGCTGCCGGCAGGCTCTCTTCGTGGAGCAGGGGGTCGAGGGACGCGGGCTGCTGCGGATCAACATCGAAGCGCTCGGCCTTCAGGGGCGGGCCAAGATCTTTCGCCGCGACGCGACGGATCTCGGACCGGTCGGGACGATGGAGCCGTTTCATCTGGTGTTCGCAGATCCGCCCTATGGCAGGGGTCTCGGCGAACGCGCTCTGGCCGCGGCCGCCCGCGGCGGTTGGCTCGTTCCGGGTGCCCTTGCAATCCTGGAGGAGCGCGCGGACGTCCGGCCGCAGTTCTCCGAAAGTTTCGAATCGGTCGACGAACGCGCCTTCGGCGATACGCTCATGCATTTTCTGCGTTTCCGAGGCGCCTGAGACCGGCGCAAAGTCGGTTGGAGCTGTTCAGATTCCGCGTGATCTCGGCCTGCCCCTCGTGCAGGATGGCCGATGACGGAGGTGGCGATGGAGCAGAACCTGTCCACGATATGCAAAGCCGCGGGTAGCGAGGGGGAGCCGACCATCGCGCTTGCCCTCGGCGGCGGCGGCGCGCGCGGACTTGCCCACATCCATGTCATCGAGGCGCTTGATGAGATGGGGCTTCGGCCGGCGGTCGTCGCCGGTTCGTCGATCGGCGCTCTCATGGGCGCGGGCGTGGCCGCCGGCATGAGCGGGAAGGAAATCCGTGAACACGTGCTTTCGACCGTCGGCCGGCGTGGGGAGGTTCTCAACCGCCTATGGCGATTGAGGCCGACCAGTCTTGCCGAGGCTGTGACGAGCGGCTTCCGCGTCGGCCAGTTCAATATAGAGCGTGTGCTGAAGGCCTTCCTGCCTGAGGCGGTGCCTGTCCGCTTCTCCGATCTGGCCATCCCCCTGAAAATCATCGTCACCGACTATTACGGGCAGACGGAGCGGGTCTGCGAAAGCGGGGACCTCTACAAGGCGCTCGCTGCCTCCTGTGCCCTGCCGGCGGTATTCATGCCGGTGAAGATCGACGGCCGCGTGATGATCGACGGCGGCATCTATAATCCGATCCCCTTCGATCACCTGCGCGGACTGGCGGATATCGTCGTCGCCGTCGATGTCGTCGGCGGGCCGGATGGCGACGGGGAGACGATCCCGAGCCGTATCGACAGCCTGTTCGGCGCGACCCAGTTGATGATGCAGTCGATCATCACGATGAAGATGCAGGCCGGCGCACCGGATATTCTCCTGCGTCCCGATGTCGGGCGGTTCCGCGTCCTGGATTTCCTGCGGGCGCAGGAATTGCTTACCGCCACCAGCGGGACCAAGGACGAGGTGAAGCGCGCGCTGGCAGAGCGTATCGATCGGTGGAAGAAGGGGATATAGGCGACCGAGGGGCAAATGATCTGTTCAACCGGCTTGAAAACATCCCCGGTCGGAGACGCGGGATGCGGGCGGAAAACCGCACGCGCTTTTCTCCCGCTCTAAGGCCTGTCGAGATTCGGGCCACCCGCTGCGGCTTGTTTGATTTCCTCATTCCTGTGCTTGTCACAGGCATCCAGCCAGACCAAGTCCTTGGGCTGGAAAGGCTCTTCCGCGCCGCGGACGCGGCGCTGCTGGATCTCTGTGACAAGCACAGATCGGCTACGATCAAAGGAAACAAGCTTCAACGCCATTATCCATGTCGCAGCAGCCGTCATAAACTCAAAATGAATCTCAACAGGCCTTAGCACAGGTGTTAACAGGCCCTGATATCTCTCCGCCTTTTCCAGCGTCTCGTCGGCAAGATCCGGCAGAGCATCGTCAGGCTGAGTGACTTCACGCTCCGGCTTTACCAGCGGTTGCGGCCGGACAGGCTTTGAATGTAGCATGTCGCGGCCGGCGGTGACCCTCTGCTTCCTGCAGGACCAACTGCGCGAGCCTTACGCCGCCGGGATATCGGTTTGCGAGAAATCACTTCCCTTGAACAGGAGCGGTTCATTTGTCAGAAAGGCTAGGGCGTAGGAAAAACAATCACCGAAATTCAAACCGGCCGGATGGCGGCCTTTGCCGAAACGGCGCCAGGCACGGCGGGCCTGGTCCATATGCTCGGCGGTTACCGCAACAATCTCCACGTTTGCCTTGTAAAGCCAAAGGTCAAGTTCCGCGCCGGCAGCTTCGCCTAACCGGGTTTCGATTACCATGGCTGCTTCCAGAGCGGTTGCCGCGGAGATGAGCCGAACCGGGTCGTGCGCGATTTTCTCGCGGAAACTTCCGGCCTCCTGTTCATTGAAGGCAATCGCGGCAATGGCGGATGTGTCGATTACCATTATGAGGGGAGTCCATCCTCGTCATAACCGATGATGTCATCGGAGCTGCGACCGTCGAGGACGGGCATGGCATTCCAGCGGCGTTGAATGGCCTCCAGATCCTCCAGAAGGGCCGCGCGCCGGGCAGCGGTGTCGGTTCGGCGCAATCGTTCTTCGAGGGCACGCTTGGTGGCCAGCGTGATGGATTCCCCGGTCCGCCGGGCAAGTGTGCGGGCAAGCTGCTCGGTTTCGATATCCTTGATGCTCAGCGCCATCAGATGCTTCCTGGTTCCTACCGTTCAATATTCTACCATGATGGCGCATTGATATCCAGAACGCACGTCATATTGCGGCAGTAGGGCCGGTCAGAGTCCCTGGAGGTCATTTCGGCCCTGACAGAAGGGCCTTTCTCGTAGATCCCCGATGTTTTAGTCGGGTCGACCCACAACATGAACGCCCTGATATCACTCCGCCTTTTCCAGCGTCTCGTCGGCAAGATCCGGCAGAGCATCGTCAGGCTGAGTGACTTCACGCTTCGGCTTTACCAGCGGTTCCGGCCGGACGGGCCTTGAATGCAGCATGTCGCGGCCGGCGGTGATGCCCTCCGCTTCCTGGAGCACCAGCCTTGCCTCGTCGCGGCGGCGTATATCGTCCATGATGCCAATGGCTTCGTCGCCGTTCACGCCGAGCGCCTCGAGCGTCTTTCGGCCGAAAAGCAGACCAGACTCGAACGTCTCGCGCAATTCGTAGTCGACACCCCGTGCGCGCAGTTCCAGCGTGTGCAGGCGGTCGTAGGAGCGCGCGAAGATGCGGGCATTCGGGTATTCGGCATGGACGAGATCGATGATCTTGTCCGTGACCTCCTTCTTCTGCGTGCACACGGCGACAATCTTCGCCTTCTCTATTCCGGCCGCTCGCAAGACGTCGAGGCGTGTGCCGTCGCCGAAATAGATGCGGAAGCCGAATGTGGCCGCCTGACGCACGCGCGCCGCGGAATGGTCGATGATCGTCACATCGCGGCCGCCGGCGAGAAGGATCTGCGAAGCGATCTGGGCGAAGCGGGAAAAACCGATCATCAGCACGTCGGCGCCGGCGCCCTCGAAATCCTCTTCCATTTCCTCGGCCAGTTCGTCCTGCTTGTGCATCAGCCGCCTGGAGAGCATCGCTGCCACGGGTGTCAACGCCATGGAGAGCGTGACGATGGCGACGAGCAGGGAGGACGTGGCTTGCGAGAAGACGCCGGCCGCGGCGGCTGCGGTGAAGAGCACGAAGCCGAATTCGCCGCCCTGCGGCAGAAGCAGGCCGATGCGCACGGCGTCGTTGTGGCGTGAGCCGGCGGCCCGGCACAGTCCGTAAAGGACGAGGCTCTTTACCAGCATCAGCACGGGAACGGCGATGATGATGCTCAGCAGGTTCTCTGCCACCACTTGGAGCTCGAGCGACAGGCCGACCGCCATGAAGAAAAGCGCCTGGAGGATGCCGCGGAATGGCTCGATGTCGGCCTCCAGCTCGTGACGATAGGACGATTCCGCCAGCAACACCCCTGCAAGGAACGCGCCCATCGCCATGGAAAGGCCGGCGAGTTGCATCATCGTCGCCGCGCCCATGACGACGAGAAGCGCGGCTGCGATCATGACGTCGCGCGCGCCGGTGCGCGCGATCACCTGAAAGAGCGGATTGAGAAGATAGCGACCGGCGGCGAAAAGCGCGGCCACGGCGGCGATGGCGATCGCGAAGTCCTCGATCGGCGTGGTCGTATCCTCCGGTGCCTGCGCCGCCATCAGCGGAATGATCGCAAGCAGAGGCACGATCGCCAGGTCCTGGAGCAGGAGAATGGAGAAGGCGCGCTGGCCATAGCGCGTGTTGGTATCGTTGTTCTCCTCCAGGATCTGCATGGCGAAGGCCGTGGAGGATAGCGCCAGGCCGAAGCCGGCGACGACGCTGCCGGCGCCTCCGAGAAGACCGCTGAACGCGATCAGGAACGAAAGAACGGCCCCGGTGATCACGACCTGTGCCGTACCGAGACCGAAGATGTCGCGCCGCATCTGCCACAGTCGCGACGGTTTCAGCTCGAGGCCGATGATGAACAGCAGGAAGACGACGCCGAGTTCCGAGACATGCAGAATCTCTTCGCCTTCCGTGATTTGCTGGGCGACGGGACCGATCAGGATGCCGGCGGCGAGGTAACCAAGGATGGTGCCGAGCCCGAGACGCTTGAACAGCGGCGCTGCGATCACGGCGCCGGCAAGCAGCATCAGCGCCTGAGAATAGATTATCGTTGTCGTTTCCATGCTCGGTGCTTCCGCTATAACGGCCGGGGGACCCGTGGGAGAGGGCGTATTCCGCCGCATATCATTTTGCTGCTGGGGCGGGAATCACGATGATGCCCTTGATGCATGCTTCAGTGCACAATAAATGGGACAGGAATGAAAGGCCAAAATCATGTCTGAGACGATCGATTCCGCCGTCCTCGAGCAACGTGCCGCCGAGCTTGTCGATCAGGCGCGCCGCGCCGGCGCGGATGCCGCGGATGCCGTGGTGGTGCGTGGCCGCTCCCGTTCGGTTTCGGTGCGGCTCGGCAAGGTGGAGGCGACGGAAGCTTCCGAGAGCGACGATTTCTCGCTCAGGGTCTTTGTCGGGCGGCGCGTCGCCAGTGTTTCCGCCAATCCGGGCTTCGACTTGAAGGTCCTGGCAGAGCGTGCGGTGGCGATGGCCAAGGCGTCGCCGGAGGATCCTTACGCATCGCTTGCCGACCCCGATCACCTGGCGAAGTCCTATCCGGATCTCGAACTTTTCGACAACCGGGACGTATCGACCGAAGCACTCACGGAGGCGGCGCTCGCCGCCGAAGGAGCCGCGCTTTCGGTCACAGGCGTCACCAATTCCAGCGGGGCGGGCGCATCGGCCGGCATGGGCGGGCTCGTGCTCGTCACGTCTCATGGTTTCTCCGGCTCCTATATGGCCACCCGTTTCGGCTGCTCCGTCAGCGCCATCGCCGGCGAAGGCACCAAGATGGAACGCGATTACGACTTCGACAGCCGCCTCTATTTCGATGAACTCCGCACTGCCGAGGACATCGGCCGGGTCGCCGGCGAGCGGGCGGCGGCGCGCGTCAACCCCCGCCGCGTCGTGACGCAGAAGAATGTGACGGTCGTTTTCGACCCGCGCGTCGCACGCGGCTTCGTCGGACATCTTGCGGGAGCCATCAACGGAGCGTCTGTCGCCCGCAAGACCAGCTTCCTGCGCGACATGATGGGCAAGCAGATCATGAAATCGGGCATTGCCGTTACCGACGATCCGTTGATCGTCCGCGGCGCCTCCTCGCGTCCTTTCGACGGGGAGGGGGTCAGCGGCTCGAAATTGTCGATGGTCGAGGATGGCGTGCTGCGCCATTGGTTCCTGTCCACGTCTGCGGCCAGGGAACTCGGCCTCGAGACCAACGGGCGCGGCGTTCGCGGCGGTCCGGCGGTCAGCCCGGCCTCCACCAATCTCGCCCTCGAGCCCGGCTCCGTCTCGCGCGACGATCTGATCCGCGGCGTCGGCACCGGCTTCTATGTCACCGAGCTCATCGGCCAGGGTGTCAACATGGTGACGGGCGAATATAGTCGCGGCGCCTCCGGCTTCTGGATTGAAAACGGCGAAATCCTCTATCCCGTTTCCGAGGTGACGATCGCCTCCAATCTCAAGCAGATGTTCATGGCGCTGACGCCGGCCGACGACATCGACAGGAAGTTCGGCATCGCCGCGCCGACGCTTGCGATCGAAGGCATGACGATCGCCGGAACTTGAATGTGGGCGGTGCGTTGCACTACAGCGCCGCGTGTAAGGATTTGCATGTCAGAAACAGCCCATTCGATCCGCCCGGCCTGGGACGAGGACCTCGAACTCATTCTTACCGCTGCAGTCGCGGCGGGCGACACTGCGCTCGGCTATTTCCGCAAGACGCTGGACGTCCGCTGGAAAAATGAGGGCCGTTCCCCCGTAAGCGAGGCCGACCTCGCCGCCAACGACATCCTCAAGGGGCGGCTGCTCGCCGCACGGCCGGACTATGGCTGGCTTTCGGAGGAGACCGACGACGACGAAAGCCGCCTCGTCCGCGAGACCGTCTTCGTCGTCGATCCCATCGACGGCACCCGGGCCTTCATCGCCGGCAAGGATCTCTGGTGCGTCAGCGTCGCCGTCGTCCACCGTGGTCAGCCTGTGGCCGGCGTTCTCTATGCGCCCGCCCTCGACGAGATATTCCAGGCGACCCGCGATGGCGAAGCGCAGAAGAACGGCAAGGCGATTGCCGTGCGGGAGGCGGCATCCGGCAAGGTGCTGAAGGTGGCGGCGGCCGAGGATGTCATGGGCAGGCTGGCATTGCCCTATCGCAACAGGATGATGCGTGTGTCGCACGTGCCGTCGCTCGCCTATCGCCTTGCGATGATCGCGGATGGCCGCATCGATGGAACGATCGTCAAGCGGAATTCGCACGATTGGGATTTGGCGGCCGCCGACCTCATCCTTTCGCGGGCCGGCGGGGCGCTTTGCAGTCTCGATGGCGAGCCTTTGTCCTACAACCGCCCGACTGTCACCCACGGCGTTCTGGGAGCGGCCTCGGGAACCGCGCTGCCGGCGTTGCTCGCCGCCTCCAGGCCGCTTGAGCCCCATTGACCTTTAGGGGCGAATGCCGCAAACCACCCCAACACCAATAAGAACACAGATGGAATTTCGATGGCTCACGACTCCGAGAAAAAACAACGGCTGCACCTCGTCTTCGGCGGCGAATTGGCAACGCTCACCGACGTGCAGTTTCGCGATCTGGAAAATCTGGATATCGTCGGCATCTTCCCGGACTACGAGAGCGCGCATGTCGCCTGGAAAGCCAAGGCTCAGATGACCGTCGACAATGCGCATATGCGCTATTTCATCGTCCACATGCATCGCCTGCTCGATCCGGAAGCGAAGTAATGCCGTCGGCGTCGGACGCGGCGGAGGGCAAGCGTTCATGAGCAGCCTGCGCGCAAGGCTGGCACTTTCCGGCTATCGCTGGCTCGGAACGGCCGTCTATCCCTTCTTCTGGTCCTATCTTGCGCTCCGCGCGGCGAAGGGCAAGGAGGACCCGGCACGCCGGCGCGAACGCTATGGCTATGCTAGTGCGCCGCGGCCCCAGGGCCCTCTCGTCTGGTTTCACGCCGCCAGTGTCGGAGAGACGAATGCAGTCACTCCGCTGATCAAGGAAATCCGCCGCCGCGGCATCGCCGTGGTGCTGACCACCGGTACGACGACCTCGGCGCGGGTCGCCGCGGAGCGATTGGGCTCGGCCGTCGTGCACCAGTACGTGCCGCTCGATTTCAAGCCGGCGGTGAGCCGTTTTCTGGAATATTGGCAGCCGGATCTGGCGATCATCGCCGAATCGGAAATCTGGCCGATGACGATCATCGAGCTCGGCAGGCGCCATATTCCGCAGGTACTGGTCAATGGCCGTCTTTCCGACCGCACCTTCGCCCGATGGAGGCGCCGGCCGTCGCTTGCCGATGCTCTCTTCGAAAATCTCGCGCTCGTCATCGCTCAGTCCGATGTCGATGCGGAGCGTTTCCGCACTCTGGGTGCGCTCCCGGTTACGGTCTCCGGCAACCTCAAGGTGGACAACGACGCGCCGCCGCACGATCCCAGAGACCTGCGCGAATACCGCCAGCAGATCGGTGCACGAAAGACCTGGGCTGCGATCTCGACCTTCGAGGGGGAGGAGAATGCGGCCGGGACCGTCCACCAGGCGCTTAAGGAGAGAACCGGCCTGCTGACGATCATCGTTCCTCGCCATCCGGAGCGTTGCGACGCGATCGAGGCTGCCCTGGTCGCGAAGGGGTTGACCGTCGCGCGCCGCACGCGCGGCGATCCGGTCACACCGGAAGTCGACATTCTACTCGGCGATACGATCGGCGAAATGGGGCTCTATCTGAGGCTGACGGAAGTCGCTTTCGTCGGACGTTCGCTTTTCGCCGAGGGCGGTCAGAACCCGCTCGAGCCGGCCATGCTCGGCTGCGCGGTGCTTTCCGGCGGGAATGTGCAGAATTTCCGCGAGACCTACCAGATGCTCGCGAAGAACGGCAGCGCCAAGATCGTGCGCGACACGGAGATGCTCGCCAAGGGGGTCAACTACCTGCTCGCCAACGACGACATGCGTCGCTCGATGATCGATGCCGGACTCGAAACCGTGCAACAGATGCGGGGCGCGCTGACGGCGACGATGAAGGGCCTCGACCCCTACATCAACCCGCTTGTGGTGAAGGCGCGGCTGGAGCCGCGCCCCGAAGCTTGAAACGTGAAGCCTCGACTCTGGAAGGGACCATGCCCGCAACGAAACCGATCGCCGGCATATTGTTCGACAAGGACGGCACCCTTCTCGACTACGTGAAGAGCTGGGTGCCGGTGAATTACGAGCTGGCGCGGATCGCCGCCAAGGGCAATGAGAGCCTTGCGCGTGTCCTCCTTCAGGCGGGCGGGATGGACCCGGAGACCGGATATGTCGTTCCCGACAGCCTGCTTGCGGCCGGGAATACGGTGGAGATTGCCACCGGCATGGTCGGCGCCGGCGCGCCGTTTACCGTAGAAGAATTGACGGCGCTGTTCGACGGGCTCTTTGCACAATCCGCGCATTATGCCGTGCCGGTGACCGATCTCGCGTCCTTTTTTGCCGGGCTGCACGCGAAAGGCTACCGGCTCGGCGTCGCCTCCAGCGATAACGAGCGCTCGATCCGGGAAACCGCCAGACGCTTCGGTTTCGAGGACTACCTTCATTACGTCGCCGGCTACGATAGCGGCTATGGCACAAAGCCGGAGCCCGGCATGGTGCTCGGGTTTTGCGCCGCAACGGGGCTTGCACCCGACGAGGTGGCCGTAGTCGGCGACAACAATCACGACATGCATATGGGCCGCAGTGCCGGCGTCGGCATGACGGTTGCCGTTTTGACCGGCACCGGATCGCGCCAGTCGCTTGCCGCGTCTTGCGACCACTGCCTCGCCGATATTACCGAGCTGGAAGCGGTGCTCACGAACTGATCGGCTTGCCTTTTTCTCCGTTCTGACGTTCTTTGTCGCCGGTCACACCGCTCACGGCCGATGCCCGCGGCGGAAAGTTCTGGATTTGCCCTTCCTGCCTTCGATGTGCAGGAGCGGCCGCACGGATATTTACGGGTAAAGATGGTTTCAGAAGCGCCCCCGTTCTGGTGGACCAAGGCCGACTGGCGCGCCTATGCTCTTTGGCCCTTTTCCTGGGTTTACGGCCGGATCGCCGGGATGCGCATGGACCGGGCGCGCCGGGCGACCTCCGCCGTGCCGCTGATCTGCATCGGCAACTTCACCGTCGGCGGAGCCGGAAAGACCCCGACGGCGATCGCGATTGCACGTGCCGCCAGGGCGCGGGGCCTGAAGCCCGCTTTCCTGAGCCGCGGCTATGGCGGGTCGCTGGACGTCACGACGGTGGTCGACCCCGAGCACCATCGCGCGCGCGACGTCGGCGACGAACCGCTGCTGCTTGCCCGCGAGGCCCTCACCGTGATCTGTCGACGCAGGGTGGATGGTGCACGCAAGCTTGCTGCGGAAGGCGCCGATATCATCATCATGGATGATGGCTTCCAGAGTGCCCGGCTCGTCTTCGATTTCGCCCTTCTGGTGGTCGATTCCGGCCGCGGCATCGGCAATGGCCATCTCGTGCCTTCCGGCCCGGTTCGGGCGCCGATCGGCAATCAGCTGCGCCATGCCAACGCTCTCCTGAAACTCGGCCACGGCTCCGCCGCCGATTCTCTCGTCCGCCAGGCGGCACGGGCCGGCAAGCCCGTCTATGTGGCCGAAACGGTGCGCACGGATACAGGGCCGCTCGACGGCGTCAAGGTCCTTGCCTGGGCCGGGATCGCCGATCCGGAAAAGTTCTTCAAGACCGTTCGCGAGACCGGCGCGGTGATCGAAGAGACCCGGACCTTCCCGGATCACCACCATTTCTCCGAAGACGAGATTGCCGATCTGATCGACCGTGCCGCAAGCCGAGGCTATACGCTGGTGACCACCGCCAAGGACATGGTTCGCCTGGAGCCCGGACACGGACGGGCAGGGGAACTGGCCGCGAAAAGCCGCGTGATCGAGATCGAGGTGCGCTTCGACGATCCGACAGCGCCGGGTGCTATCATCGACGCGACACTTGCCTCCGCCCGCGCCCGCCGATTGCGCGAGCGCAAGACGGGTTAGTCAAGCCTGACCCGCCAGGCCGCCGGCGCGTCGTTCCGCTTCGAGCGAGGCATCCGCGTCGGCGTAAGCCTCCTGGCGCGCGACGCTCCAGTACCTGAGTTCATCGACCGGAACGGGCTTGCCCGTAACGGCACAGATCACGTGCGAGCCGGCAAGTACGACTTGGAAGTCTCCGTCGAGATAGCGGATTTTCGCCTCCCGGGAGGAGTTTCCTTCAAAACGGTTCATCATGCCTGAACGGGCCTCGTCTAATCGTGGACGTCCTGATCTATCGCGGCGCTCTGCAAAAAACCAGCGGTTTTGGAAGATGGTTCCAGCAGGGTCTCAGCTCCGCCCGAAAAGCCGCTCGATGTCAGCCAGCTTCAGCTCGATATAGGTCGGCCGGCCGTGATTGCACTGCCCGGAGCCGGGCGTGGCCTCCATCTGGCGAAGCAGAGCGTTCATCTCTTCGGTGCGCAACCGGCGGCCCGAGCGCACCGAGCCGTGGCAGGCCATGGTGGCGGCGAGATATTCGAGCCGGCCGGCGAGCCCACCGGCCGTATCCCATTCCGCAAGCTCGTCGGCAAGCTGGCGAACCAGTCCGGCGGCGTCCATTTCTCCGAGCATCGCCGGCGTTTCGCGGACGGCGATCGCCGCGGGGCCGAAACGCTCGATGGCCAGTCCCAGGCGCGTGAATTCCTGCGCATGCGCAATCAGCCGGTCGCAATCGTCTTCCGGCAGGTCGACGATCTCGGGGATCAGCAGCGCCTGCGCCGGTACCGGGCGGGCGTGGAGCGCCGTTCGCATCGTCTCGAAGACGAGACGCTCATGGGCGGCGTGCTGGTCGACGATCACGAGCCCGTCGTCGGTCTGGGCGACGATATAGTTTTCATGAAGCTGGGCGCGGGCGGCACCAAGCGGGAAGGAAACCGCCCGTCCATCGTCGGCGCGCGTCGCCTCGACGGCGGCGGCGCTGCGCGCGGACGGCTGGGCGAAATCGGAGAAGGCCGCCTGGGGTGCTTCTGCAAAACTCCGCGCGGCCTCGTCGAAGCGCAGCGGCCGATAGGGCGAGACGGCGGCCGTCCAGGGTTCCTGCGGCCGGTCTGCCCGGTGGAACTCGGGACGGAAGGCGCGCATCAGCCCATGGGTCCCGGTCGTCGCCGCCCGGTCTCCCTCACGCGCCAACGCCTCGCGGATGGCGCCGATGATCAAGCCGCGGATCAGTCCGGGATCGCGGAAGCGCACGTCCGATTTTGCCGGATGGACATTGACGTCGACGAGAGCCGGATCGAGCGTGATCGACAGCACCGCGATCGGGTAGCGCCCCTGCGGAATGGTCTCGGCATAGGCGGCGCGGATCGCGGACATGATCAGCTTGTCCTGGACCGGCCGGCCATTGACGAACGCATATTGCTGAAGCGAATTGCCGCGGTTGAAGGTCGGCACGCCGGCAAAGCCCGTCAGCCGCGCATCCTCGCGCTCGGCGTCGATCTCGATGGCATTGTCGCGGAAGTCGCGGCCGAGCACTTGCGCCATCCGCGCCAGCCGGTCGTCGCCTGTTGCTGGGAATTCGAGCGTCGTGCGATCGGAGCCGGAAAGCACGAAACGCACTCTCGGAAAGGCGATCGCCATACGCCGGACGACTTCCGAGATCGCAGCCGCCTCGGCCTTTTCCGACTTCATGAATTTCAGCCGCGCCGGGGTCGCGAAGAAGAGGTCGCGCACCTCGACCACGGTGCCTACGATAGCGGCCGACGGACGGGCGGGCTCGCTCCTGCCGCCGGTGACCGTGATCGCCGCGCCTTCCCGGGCCTCCGCCGTCCTCGTGGTGATCGACAGGCGCGCGACCGATCCGATCGAGGGCAGGGCTTCGCCGCGGAAACCGAGCGTCCGGATATCGGCGAGGCTGTCGTCGAGCTTGGAGGTGCAATGGCGGCGGATCGCCAGTTCGAGATCGGCCGGCGACATGCCGATGCCGTTGTCGGTGACCCTGAGGAGCGTCTTGCCGCCACCGGCGGTCGCGATCTCGATCCTCGTCGCGCCCGCATCGAGCGCGTTCTCGATCAGTTCCTTCGCGGCGCTCGCCGGTCGTTCGATGACTTCGCCGGCGGCGATCTGATTGATGAGCGTTTCAGAAAGTTGCTTGATGGCCATGCCCTATTTTCCAGGATTCGGAGAGGGAGGGAAAGCCCCGCGCGCACACTTCTCCAAGGCTGCCGGCCGGCACCTGCAAAAAGCGGGATTGCGACTTAATCGGGCTTTAACGTTCTGCTGCAATTTTCCACAGCAACCTGAATGATCGTCGGGTTTTTGCCTCTGGAGCACCGCGGCGTTGCTGGACGCCGCCCGCATCCCTTCAAAAGGATGCCTCAAAGGCGGCCAGCATGTCCCGAAATGAAACCGCTGCTGATCGGTTGGCCGGACCGTAGCCGGGCCGGGAAGGCCGTTCAGCGGACAGAGTGCTACAGCACCCGTTATGCGTCCAAGGACGACTGGCGCTGTAGCGGGAACGAGGGCAGCGCGATGAATGATGTGGCGTCGGGCGGCGCAGACATCAGCAGGATCATTCTTGAGGCAAGCGGTGAAACGCTTGGCGCCGCCTTGCTCGTTTTCGGCCGGGACGACACCATCACCTTCGCAAGCGCCTCGATACTGCAATTTTTCCCGGTGCCAGCCGCCATGCTGGTTCCCGGGACGCGGCTGCGCGATTTTCTGGGGGCGGTATACGATACCGGCGTGCGCCCCGGAACCTTACCGGAGTCCAGCCGGCACAGGCCGAACCGCGAAGACTGGATCGCCGAGCAGATGGCGCTCCACTGGCGGGAACGCTACGAGAATGTCGAGAGGGCCGGCCGTACGCGCTGGCTCTCTCTGCGTCAGCGGCGGCTGTCGAGCGGTATCGGCCTTCTCGCCGTCAGCGACGTCTCCGAACAGAAGAAGCGCGACGAGCAGGCCCGGACCGATCTCCAGCGGATCGCCCTGACGGAAGAGATCCTCAACGCTCAGCCCAATCCCATCTGCGTCAAGGACAGCAACCTCCACTACATCGCCGTAAACAAGGCCTTCTGCGTCATCCACGATCTCGCGCCGGACGCCATGCTCGGACGTTCCGCCTCGGACCTCGTAGAAACGGAGCTTGCGGAGCACTTCGAACGGTCGGACCGCCACGTCCTGGAGACAGGCATGCCGCATTCGGAGGCGGAGCATATCGTTCGCGCCGACGGCAGCGACCTTTGGGTCGTGACGCGCAAATATCGTATCGGCCTGCCCGGCCGCCATTTCGTCGTCACCTGCATGACCGACGTCACCGATATCGCCGTCTGGTATGACGGCTCGGAAAAAGGCGGCGACACCGGTCTGCAGATCCGGGACTATAGCATCTTCACGCCTGCGCAGAATTTCTACGATCCCTTCCGGTCGCTCGACTTGCAGCAACTCGCCCACGCCGGATCGAAGATCGACATGCTGCCGGCTCGGGAATTGCGCGTACTTCTGGCGACCGCCGACCGGGACATGGAAGAGCGATTCGTGGCGCGGCTGCGCGGCTTCGGGCTCGACGCCTGTGCGGTCCGCAATGGCGGGGAACTCGACGCCTTCGCGCTGGCTGCCGAAGCCCGCGGATTGGAGATCGACCTTCTTCTGCTCGACACCGCTTTTCCGGAGAAGCATCGCGCTCTCGCCTCCTGGCGCGCCTGTACGTGGGTCGAGGTATCGGGCGATATGGATGCGACGATCCTGCTTGCGGAGATCTTCGCTGTCCGCGCCCGCGACGCGCGTTCGCCGTTGATGCAGCCCGAATGGGGGATTGCGCTCGACCGCGATCTCGCGCCCGCGACGCATGCGCCGACGGTGGAAGTCCTCGTCGCGGAGGACAACCACGTCAACCAGTTCGTCTTCGCGCAGATCCTGGAGGGGCTCGGGATTTCCCACCGGATCGCCGCGGATGGAAGAGAAGCGGTGGACCTCTGGCACGAACTCCAGCCCGCCCTGGTTCTGATGGACGTCTCCATGCCGGTGATGAACGGCTTTGAAGCCGCCATTGCCATTCGACAGGCCGAGAAGGGCACGGGCCGTCGCACGCCGATCGTGGCCGTGACCGCCCAGGCGATCGATATCGACCTCGAGCGCTGCAGGACATCGGGAATGGATGACCACATCATGAAGCCGGTCAGCCCGGATATGATCGAGATGCTGCTGCGGAAACACCTGCCGGCGGCCGAAAGGCGCGTTTCGGGTTCTGGTCGGAGCGGATCACAATGACATTGCAGGAGCTCGGTATCGATCGGGCGAAGCGGGACAGGCCGTATAGTGCCTCCTTCGTCGATCCATTGACCGAGCTCGGCAATGCACGCCACCTCAAGCAAACCGTCTGCGCCCTCGCGGCCGAACGGGCAAGCGATCCCGCACCCTTTACCATCGCCCTTGCAAATCTGGACGGGTTCAAGCCGATCAACGACCTCTTCGGCCCTGAGGCCGGCGATCAGATCCTGCGCCAGGTGGCGCACAGGCTGAAGGCCTGCGTTCCCGAGGGCGCGACGGTGACGCGTACCGCGGATGACGAATTCGCCATCGTCCTGCCGCTGGTCTTTGAACGAAGGAGTGCGGAGAAGCGCGGCCAGATGTTAAAGGAAGTGCTCTCTTCGCCCTTCGCACTCGGCGACCGGAACGTTCGGCTCTCGGCCTCGTTCGGCTTTGCTGTCTATCCCTTTGCCGGAGACACGTTCGACGACTTGCTGAAGAGCGCCGATACCGCGCTCTACCGCTCCAAACGGCGCGGCCGCGGACAGATCACCGTGTACTCGCAAGAGATCGCACAGGAGATGAAGCACGCGACGCAGCTTGAGCAGGCATTGCGCAATGCGATCATCGCCGGTGGGATCGATGTCCACTTTCAACCGATCGTCGATCTGCGCAGCGACCGTCCGGTGGGTTTCGAGGCGCTGGCGCGGTGGTGCGACGCCGACCTCGGCTATGTCTCGCCGGCGGTGTTCGTGCCTTTCGCGGAAGAGCGCGGATTCATCGACGCGCTTTCCGAAATGCTTCTGCGCAAGGCGGCGCGGGCTGCCCTGTCCTGGCCGGAGGACCTCTTCCTGTCCTTCAACCTGTCCTCGGTCCAGCTGATGGATCCGGCGACGAGCGCTCGGCTCCTGGCAATCACAGCTCAGGTGGGCCTCGATCCCCGGCGCCTCGAACTCGAGATCACCGAGACCGCTGCGATGGCCGACGCCGGCACTGCCCAGAGGATCGTCACCGAATTGAGAGCGGCCGGCGTGCGCGTGTCGCTGGACGATTTCGGAACGGGCCAGTCGAGCCTCGGGCGGCTCAGGGATTTTTCCCTCGACAAGGTGAAGATAGACCGGACCTTCGTTTCGGGGATTTCCACCGACCGGACTTCAGAACATATCGTCAAGGCTATCGTTTCGATGTGCGAGGGGCTGGAACTCGCCGTGGTCGCCGAAGGCATCGAGCATTCATCCGAGGCGCTGAAGCTCAAGGCGCTCGGCTGCGGCCTGGGACAGGGCTATTTCTACGGCAAGCCCGCCGATGCCGATGCCACCTTGCGTTACCTTTCCGAGCATTACCCGGATATGGCGGCGGCGCGCTGAAGCGCCTCATGCCCGCTTGCGGTTCCGGCCCCCGAACGGTCGCGGAGGCCCTCCTCCAAAAGCCAGTCGCGGATGCGGCGCGCCTGACTGTTGAGTTCGCGTGACCGCGGCCAGACGACGTAGAAGGCCTGGCCCGTCCTCAGCACATGCCCCCCGACCGGCACCAGCGCGCCGGAGCGCACCTGCCGGGCGGTCAGATGCTCCCAGCCGAGCGCAATGCCCTCTCCCGCCAGCACGGCCTGGATCACGAGCACGTAATCGTTGATCGCGAGCCGCTTGCCTTGCGCCGGATAGGCAAGGCCCGCGCTCGCGAACCATTCGGTCCAGTCGCAGGCCCGCCTTACGGGCTCTTCGAGGTGGATAAGATTGTGCCTGATGAGGTCCGCGGGCGTTGCCGGCAGCCCATGCGTCTCGATATAGGCGGGTGTCGCCACGGCCTGAATGACTTCATCGGCCAGCACCGCCGCGTGATAGCGCGGCCAATGGCTGGGGTCCCCGCCACGAATGCCGAGCGGGATCGGCTCCTCATCCAGATCGAGGTCGCGCACGCTTGTCTGGATGCGAAGGTCGATCTCCGGCAGGTCTTCGCGCAGCCGGGCTAGCCGCGGCAGCATCCACATGGAGGTGAAGGCCGTCGAGGCCGCCAGCGTCACATTGGTCTCGCGCCCTTTGGCGCGGATGTCTTCGGCCGACTTCTGGATCCGCGCGAGGCCGACCGAGACATCCGCGTGAAACTTTTCTCCCGCCTCCGTCAGTTCGACGGCCCGGTGCACACGGTGGAACAGCGGCACGCCCAGCTGGTTCTCGAGTCCTCGAATGGCGTAGGACACCGCTGCCTGAGTCATTCCGAGCTCACCGGCAGCGCGTGTGAAGTTCTGATGCCGGCCGGCTGCCTCGAAGACGATGAGGCTTGCGGCAGACGGTAGGAGACGGCGCAGGTTTTCCATAAGTACCACTTATATCAAGCGTCGAATTTTTCCTGCGTTACAATAGCCTCTCTCGTCAATACCATCATTGCAAATGATGGGAGATCGACCATGGAAGTGTTGGAAGCAACCGGCGAGGCGCCGAAACGGACCCGGAGCGGGCGACCGCAGCGACGCGAGGGCAGCAAGAATCTCGGCGTACCCTACATCGCCCGCAATATACCGACCTATGACATCCTCGGCGAGGAGAACCTGGAGCGGATCGAAGGGGTGGCCGACCGCATTCTCGCAGAAGTTGGCATCGAGTTTCGCGACGACCCGGTGGCGCTCGACCACTGGCGGCGCGCCGGGGCCAAAATCGAAGGCCTTCGCGTCACCTTCGAGCCCGGGATGCTGAAAGAGATCGTCCGTTCGGCGCCGGCGCAATTCACGCAGCACGCCCGCAACCCTGCCCGCAGCGTCGAGATCGGCGGCCGCAACGTGGTGTTCTCTCCGGCTTACGGTTCCCCCTTCGTCATGGATCTGGACAAGGGCAGGCGCTACGGCACCATCGAGGACTTCCGCAATCTGGTGAAGCTCGCCCAGTCGAGCCCCTGGCTGCACCACTCCGGCGGCACCATCTGCGAACCGTGCGACGTACCGGTGAACAAACGTCATCTCGACATGGTCTACAGCCACATAAAATACTCTGACCGCGCCTTCATGGGGTCGATTACCTCGGAGGAACGTGCCGAGGATTCGATCGAAATGGCCCGCATTCTTTTCGGTGCCGAATTCGTCGACGGCAACTGTGTCATTCTCGGCAATGTCAACGTCAACTCGCCGCTCGTCTGGGACGGCACGATGACGAAGTCGCTGCGGGCCTATGCGCGCGCCAACCAAGCCGCGGTGATCGTGCCGTTCATCCTCGGCGGCGCGATGGGGCCGGTGACCAATGCCGGGGCGATTGCGCAATCCTATGCCGAAACGCTTGCTGGCTGTGCGCTGACGCAGCTCGAACGCAAGGGCGCGCCCGTCATCTTCGGAAACTTTCTTTCCTCGATGTCGCTCCGCTCGGGCTCGCCGACCTTCGGCACGCCGGAACCGGCGATCGGCAGCATGGTCATCGGCCAGCTCGCGCGCCGGCTCGGCCTGCCGTTGCGCTGCGCCGGAAACTTCTCCAACTCGAAGCGCCCGGATGCACAGGCGATGCAGGAAGGCGTCATGTCGATGCTGTCGGCCGTACATTGCGGCGCCAATTTCGTCCTGCACTCGGCAGGCTTCGCCGACGGCCTGCTGGCCATGTCCTACGAAAAATTCATGATGGACATGGATTTCTGCGGGGCGCTGCATTCCTATCTTGCCGGCGTCGTTGTCGACGACAATACGCTCGCCATGGACGCCTTCCTGGAAGTGGGCCCGGGCAGCCACTTCCTTGGCTGCGGCCATACGATGCGCAATTATCAGACCGCCTTCTGGGACAGCGCCCTTTCCGATAACGAACCCTTCGAGAAATGGGTGGAACAGGGCGAAACCGACATGGCGCTGCGCGCGAACAGGAGCTGGAAAAAGGCTCTCGCCGAATATGAGGCGCCGCCCTTGGATGCGGCAATCGACGAAGCGCTGAACGACTATGTCGCAGCGCGCAAGAACGGTATGGCCGACGCGTGGTACTGAGCGTTTCCAACGCGTTGCCACCCGACGACGAAAAGCGGCGCCATGGGCGCCGCTCCTGTTGTTCGTTTTAGAGCCTACGGCTTACTGCTGGGGGGCAGGTTCCGCAGGCGCCGGTGCCGGCGTCGTACCCGTTGCCGAAGTCGTCGACGTATCGACCGGCTGGTCGGCGTTACGCTCGGCCATTACCTGCGATTTCGTCTTGAACTCCGGCGCGGCCTTCAGGGAGTCGGCCGTTTCGGTGGTCGTCAGCTTGATGTCATCCGAATCGGGCTGGTCGGCAATCGCGATCTTGTCGAACGGAACTGCGACGTTCTTTTCCCCGATGCCGAGGAAGCCGCCAACTCCGACGATGGCAGCAGCGATACCGCCTTCCTTCTCGATGATCAGGTCGTTGATCTCGCCGATGCTTTCATCGCTGGCATTGTAGACGGACTGGCCGATATAGGTATTCGCGGACACTTGGTCTTCCGCTTGCTCCGTCAGGTAGCTGGCGTCACCAGCCGCCATATCGGTCGTCTTGTCTGCCGTATCCGGTGTCTGCGCCTGCTCGTCGGCGGCCGGCGGGGTAGCCGGAGCCGGGGCGGGTTCCATGGTCTGGGTTTCAGGTGCCGTAGCCGGAGGCGTCGTGGTTTGCTGTGCGAAGCTCATCGGGGCAACGGCAACGCCCACGAGAAGCGCGCCAGCGGCAACGGAAGATATAAGTCTCTCTTTCATGTCAGACTGCCTTTCGTTGACGTTGTCGGCTAGAGGGCATTACGTGCGCTTTTCGCCCGCATTCCCTTCCAGCCCTTTGGCATCGATCACGATGTCATCACCGTGATCCAGGCGCAGCCTCAAGTTGGGCCAGGGATGCTGCGCCGATGACACTCAAGCAACGTCCGGCAACGCAAACTGTTCCGGAAAAAGTGAACGCCGAGCTGGCTGGCACGAGGCTTCCATTGGTGTGCGCTCGATGCGGTTGCGCCGCATGCTCGGGTGAACACGCGGCGCAGAAGCTCGCATTCCGGTTGCCTTTCGCAGGGGACGCCTTCATGGCTCCAGGGGTCCGGGGGCGAAGGCTCGATCAGTGACTTTCGCGGAGAACCTCGCTGCCGCTCTTGCCGACGAGGAAATCGAGGTCCGCGCCCCTGTCGGCCTGCAGCACCGTGTCGTGATAGAGTTTGTAGTAGCCGCGATGCCATTTCTGTTCGGGCGGCTGCCAGGCCGCCATGCGGGCCGCCAGTTCTTCCTCGCTGACGAGCAGGTTCAGCTCGCCTTTCAGGGCGTCGAGGCGGATCCGGTCGCCGGTCCTGACGATCGCCAGGGGCCCGCCGGCATTGGCTTCTGGGCTCACATGAAGAACGACGGTGCCGAAGGCGGTGCCGGACATGCGCGCATCGGAGATGCGCACCATATCGCGCACGCCCTTTTCGACGAGCCGGCGCGGAATTGGCATGTTACCGACCTCCGCCATGCCGGGATAGCCCTTCGGTCCGCAACCCTTGAGCACGAGGATCGTGTCTTCGGTGACCGGGAGGTCGGGATCGTCGATCTTGGCCCTGAGGTCTTCGATCGTGTCGAAGACATAGGCCGGCCCCTCGTGGGCGAGCAGATGTTCGCTTGCCGCAGACGGCTTGATCACCGCACCGTTGGGCGCAAGATTACCCTTCAGCACGCGAATGCCCGCCGCCGCACGCAACGGGTTGTCTAGCGGGCGGATGACGTCGTCGTTATAGACCTCCGCGCCCTCCCAATATTTGCTGATCGGAACGCCGAAGACCGTCGGTGCGTCGGCATGCAGCAGGTGCTGGATCCGATTCATCACGGCCGGCAGGCCGCCCGCATAGGCGAGATCCTCGATCAGATACTTGCCTGAGGGCATGCAGTTGACGATGCAGGGCACCTGACCGCCCACCCGATCGAAATCCTCGAGACAGAGGTCGATACCCGCGCGCCCGGCGATCGCCAGCATGTGGACCACGGCATTGGTCGATCCGCCGACGGCGGCGTTGGCGATGATGCCGTTCTCGAAGTTCTCCTTTGTCAGGATTTTCGACAGCCTGAGGTCTTCGTGAACCATCTCGACGATGCGCTTGCCGGTCATGTGCGAGAGCGCCATGCGGCGGGCGTCGACCGCGGGCAGGGCGGCGTTCGTCGGAAGCGACAGGCCCATGGCTTCCACGATCGACGCCATCGTCGTCGCCGTGCCCATGGTCATGCAGACGCCCGGCGAGCGCGACATGCCGCTTTCGGCGGCCATGAACTCCTGCAGGCTCATTTCGCCGGCGCGCACCGCCTCCGAAAACTTCCAGACATCGGTGCCCGACCCGATATCCTTGCCCTTCCACTTGCCGTTCAGCATGGGGCCGGAGGAAACGACGATCGTCGGGAGGTCGACCGAGGCCGCTCCCATCAGCTGGCCCGGGGTGGTCTTGTCGCAGCCGCCGAGAAGCACGACCCCGTCGATGCCATAGGCGCGGATAGCCTCCTCGACGTCCATTGCGAGCAGGTTGCGGAAGAGCATGGCGGTCGGACGCATCTGCGTCTCCCCGAGCGACGACACCGGAAATTCGACCGGAAAGCCCCCCGCTTCCCAGACGCCGCGCTTCACCCCTTCGGCGAGAATACGCAGATGGCTGTTGCAGGGCGTGAGCTCCGACCAGGTGTTGCATATGCCGATGATCGGCCGGCCGTCGAACACATGGTCGGGAAACCCCTGATTCTTCATCCAGGACCGATGAATGAAGCCGTCCTTGTGCGTGCCGCCGTACCAGTGACGGCTTCTCAGTTCTTTTTTCTTGTCGCTCATCCGAGCACTCCTTCCACCGCGATTCAGCGCAATGGAGCAATTGTATGATTTTTCGCCGGCGCGACGCCAGTCTTTGTTGTTCGGCGGATTTAAAGTCGGAATGCGGGCTCGAAGCGCCCTTTGACCTCGATCCCGAGGTCGAAGGTTTTCCCGCCCTGGGGGTCGGCTGCTCGCGCGGCGTCGTCCATGCCTTGCCAGGCCGAGGTCACCAGCAGACGTTCGGCCCTGGCGCCGACGAAAGCCGGGCAGCTCGGCTGCGTCGCCGGCACGGCGTAGCGGGCGACCTTCTGGCCGTCGGGTTTAAAGACCTCCACGGCGCTTGCGCCCCACCGGGCGTTCCAGATCAGCCCGTCGGCATCGCAGACGGCGCCATCGACGCCGCCCGGGCTCGTGCTTTCGTCCGAAAGCAGCACCGGATCGCCGGTCGGGAGCGCTGTCGCCGGATCTATGTCCACGCGCATCAGCTGGTTGACGTCGGTGTCGGTGAAATAGGCGGTAGCCCCGTCCGGGGAAAAGCAGATCGCGTTGGGAATGGTGATGTTGCCATAGAGCCTCGTGACGCGGCTGCCGGCCACATAGTAGATCGCACCCGCATGTTTCTCGGCGCTGCGCCCCATGGTGCCGACCCAAAGCGCGCCGCAGGGATGGACGCGTCCGTCGTTGGAGCGGTTGCCCGGCTTTTCCTCGAGCGTCGCGAAATGGCGTAGCTTCGAGCTTTCGGTGTCGCGCACGAAAAGGCCCTGATCCGAGGCGATCAACTGCCGTAGCGGATCGATCGTCGCAAGCACGCTGCCGAGGAAGGGCAGGGGATGGATCGCCTTCCGTCCGCTTTCGAGATGAAGCTCATGCAACTCGCGGCCCGTTATATTGAACCACCAGGCCGTTCCTGTGTCGGGGTCGAAGGTGGGGCCTTCGCCGAGTTCGCACGCGGCTTCCGAAAGGGTTCGGCCGGAAAAGGGAACGAGATCGGTCACTGCTGGCCTCCATAGACGGCATCATAGGCTGCGAGCGTGGCAATGGCCCGCTGCCGCACTTCCCCGGCGCTCATCCCGGCCTTGTACAGGCTCGAACCGAGCCCGAAGCTGCGGATCCCGATCGCTGCATAGTCGGAGAAATTGACCTCGGACACGCCGCCGACCGCCGCGATCTCGAGGTCGCCCGGCAGCACCGCGCGGATCGCCGCGATGCCGGAGGGGCCGAGCACGCTTGCCGGAAAGAACTTGAGGCCGCTGGCTCCGGCGGCGGCGGCGGCCAATGCCTCCGTCGGCGTGAAAACGCCTGGCATCGTCACCATGTCTTTCGTCGCAGCAAGCCGGATGACTGCCGGCTCTACATTGGGGCTCACCATCAGCCGCCCGCCGACATCGGCGAGGCGTTCCACCTGGGCCGTCGTCAGCACCGTACCGGCGCCGATAAGGCACCCGGCCGGAGCCATTTTGACGGCCGTCTCGATGGAGCGAAACGGATCCGGCGAATTCAGTGGGATTTCGATCGCCGTGAAGCCTGTTTCGATGAGGCCGCCGACCACGCCTTCCGCCTCCTCCGGCTTCAGGCCGCGCAGGATCGCGATCAGCGGGCGTTTCATCGGGGGCAGGGGGATTCTGTCCATGTTCTTTCTTTCTATCACAAAGGCCAAATCGCACGGGCGGCTGCGGAAAGACCGGCCCGCACCGCCTCATCGGCGTCGACGGCCCGGACGTTGAGGCCCTGGCTTTCGAGGGCAGTACGATAAAGCGTGCCGAGCCCACCGGAGCCGACGAGGCATACGCCGTCCACCGTGCCCGAGGCCGCGAGCGCTCCCGCGATCTCCAGGCCTATCAGGGTCCCGGACAATTGCGCCCTCGCGTCGGCGGCGCCGGTGCCGTGCAGAAGCTGCCCGGCGCGAACGGAGAAGAGCAGATTGGTTGCGAGCGCCGGGTTCTCCCTCGTGCGGCTTACTGCATCCGTAAAGGCTGCGCTCCCGGTCGCGAAGCTTTCCGCTTCTGCCACCGCGTGGCTGAGGATGGTGTGGCGCGAGATGGTGTCGAAGAGCTCGCCGGTCATGAAGGTGGAAAAGCCCTCGACCCTGTCGTCGGCAAGACGAACCCACTTGCTGTGCGTGCCGGGCATGCAGACGAGATGGCGGCCGGCGCCGAGATGCCCGGCAGCGCCGAGGAGCTGCGTCTCCTCGCCGCGCATGACGTCCGGATGCCGTTGGTCGCGCTGGGCGAGGCCGGGGAGAATGCGGATGTCGCGGTCGACATCGGGAATGGCCGTGGCACGGCCGGCAATCTCGGCGAGTGCTGCGGGGGTTTCGATATACCCGGCCTCCTTCCAGCCCTGACGGGCGCCTGCCATGCCGCAGATGATGATCGGCAGATGCGCAGGCGCGGAGACCGCGGCGAGATGGCCGCCGAGAATCGTGTGAAAACCGGTCTTTGCGGCCGTCGTCATGCCCTCGGCGCTGCGGCGTTCGGCCAGCACCGCACCGTCCTCGCCGATGATCCACAGGCGGAAGCTCGATGTTCCCCAATCCACTGCGGCATAATAGCCTGCCGTCGTCAAAACACGCCTCCATCGATGATCATGGTCTGTGCGGTCATCGCCGCCGAACTGTCCGACGCCAGAAAGAGGCATGGGCCGACGAGATCGTCGGCGACCAGCATGCGCTTGAGGCACTGCCTTTCCTGCATCCGTGCGATCGATTCTTCCGTGAGCCACAACCGCCGCTGCCGTTCCGTAACGATCATGCCGGGCAGGATCGCGTTGACGCGGATATTGTCCGGCCCGAGCTTGCCGGCGAGCGACTTGGTGAGGCCGATGATCCCGGCTTTGGCTGCAGAGTAGGCGGGGATTTCCGGCATATTGAGCATGAAGGCGATCGAGGAGAAATTGATGATCGATCCGCCGCCTTGCCGCTGCATGTGGGGCGCGACCGCTTGGCACATGAAGAAGATATGCCTGAGGTTGACGGAAAGGCTTTCGTCCCAGCTCTGCTCAGTCACCGCTTCGAGCGCCTGCCGGTCGTCGCGCGCGGCGTTGTTGACGAGCACACGGACGGAGCCGAGTTTGGCGGCCGCCTCCTCGGCTGCGGCCCGTACGGCCTCGACATCGCGAAGGTCTGCCTGGATGAAATGCGGCGCCTGTCCGGTCTGCGCCGCGACCTTCTCGCAGAGCGCCAGGCTCGCTTCCGCTGCGATGTCCACGAAGGCGACGTGGGCGCCTTGCCGGGCGAACGCCTCCACCAGTGCGGCTCCTATGCCGGAGCCGCCGCCGGTGACCAGAACTCCGCGATCGCGCAGATCAGGAAACTGGCTGCTCGGCAAGGTCATGGCTTCTCCCTGATACCGCGGCTGCGGGATTGGTTGTTCCAATATCCGGAACTGTGTTTTATTATATGGAATTATCGCGCCAATGCTTTTAGCCTGTCAAGATAGCGCAGCGGAAAGCGGATAAGAATGAAGCGGAAGAAAGAAGACGACATGGAAGGTGACCTCGTCGGCACCGGCACGCTTGGCAAGGCAATGGCCGTGCTGGAGGCAGTAGCCATGGCCGACCGCCCTCAGCGCTTCACGGATATATTGCAGACCGTTCGTCAGCCCCGCGGAACCCTGCACCGGCTGCTTGGCCATCTCGTCGAAGAGGGCTTGCTGGTGCAGCGCCGGGACTTGTCCTACGAGCCCGGGCTTCGCCTGTTGAAATTCGCTTATCGCTCCTGGTCGGGGAACCGGTTTCGCGAGATTGCCGCCCCCTATCTCCTGCACCTGCACCAATTGACCGGCGAGACGGTGCATCTGGGCGTGCTGCGGGAGACCGAGATCATCTATGTCGACAAGGTGGAAAGCCGGCAGACCGTCCGTATGAGTTCGCAGATCGGCAAGGCGTCGCCGGCCTATTGTACGGGTATCGGCAAGGCGGCTCTGTCGGTTCTTCCCGCAGGCGAGTTGCAGCGGATATCGACCGGAATGGAGTTTCACCCGTTCACGGCGCAAACGCATCGTTCGATAGAATCGCTCCTTGCCGAGATCGAGGAAATCCGGCACGACGGCCATGCCTTCGACCGGGAGGAGCACGAGGCGGAGATCTGCTGCGTGGCCGCCCCGATCAGCGTTCCGGAACACGACCTGGTCGGAGGGATCTCCGTGACCGGTCCCTCCTATCGGGTCAGCCTGCAGCAGCTGACCGCTTGGGCGCAGGACGTGCGCGAGGTGGCGGCAGAGATCGAGGAAGAGGTCCGGATCCGGCTTGGCCCCGGGCGGGAAAAGGGGGCTGCGGCGCCGCGTGACCTGCCGGACGAGCAAGGTCGCCGTGACGGTTAAGGATTACAGCATGTTTTCCACGAAAAAGTGCGCGGGACCGCTTTACGGTAAATTAGAAGTTTCGACTGGACGAAAACGTTCAAGATAAGTAGCTTCAATGCCGGTCTGCTGCCACGGCTGGTTGCATCGGGCGGAATTCTGGTGGAAGCGAAGGCGTGGGTATGACAGCGCGAGCGTCATGCTCCAGCTGGAACGCGGATGTGAGAGGCGGGCGGAAGATGATCGATTTCAGCGTGGATATATCCTCATTGGTCCTCCCTGACGGTCACGCTGTCAGCGGGTCGATCGACAGCGAGGATGATGTGCGGAGCGCGCTCGGCCGGGTGTCGGAAGGTTTCGGTTTTCGAGGCTTCATGGTCCTCGCCATTCCCGAGTCGGGGTCCCACAGCCTCACTGCGCAGGCGCTCATGACGACCTGGCCGATGGATTTCCTCAGGCGTTATGACAGTGCCCGCCTGATCGACGGCAGTCCCGTGATACAGCGGTTGCGGCGCAGCACAATTCCCTTCACCTATGATGCTCATCTGCTGGCGCGCGGGCGTGTGGACGGAAAGGGCGAAGCTGCCATATGCGTTTTCGAACAGGCGAACATGCCGCGCGGGGTGTATCTGCCGGTCCATGATGCCGCGGGTCACCGCGCCGCCATCGCCTTCGGCGGTGACAGGTCCGCCGTGTCCGACGACGAGATGCAAGCTCTGAACCTCTGGGCCGGCCTTCTATACAGCCGGCTGAGCGAAGTCAGAACGCGCGACCGACGCGGCCCGGGCAGCCTTTCCCGGCGCGAGATCGAGTGTTTGCGCTGGGCCGCGGCTGGCAAGACGACGGTGGAGATGGCCCGCATCATGGCACTGTCGGAATATACGGTGAACCACTATCTAAACCGTGCGACACGCAAGCTCGATTCGGTCAATCGCGTCCAAACTGTCGCCAAGGCGATACGCGCGGGCTTGATCAATTGATCGACGCCGGGCGGGACATGAACAGAGCCCCTTTACTCTCTCATTCCTGTGACAAGCACGGGAAATGGAGGCACGCGAACGCGACACGGCCGTCTTACGGCGCGAGCGGCTGAAGGCGGCGTCGGCGTTCATCGGCACGGTCGAAATGCACAGGGTTTTGCGCGTCAGAGGTGATGATCGTCAATCACCTGTTGGCATTGCTCGGCCGCTCGGGCTATTTGATAGTCGATGACTGCGATGGAACCGCACCGATGCAAGAGATGATCACGAGGGGGACGACTGATATCGATCTGCCCCGGGGCGGCGATTTCGCGCCTGAGATAGCAAGGCTCGAGACCCAGTTCGACATTATCCGCTACATGCGGCGGATTACGCCGATTTTCGGCTTCAAGACGTTTCTCATCTGTTCGATCCCTGCAGTCGAGGTAGAGCGGCTCTCCGCCACCACGGTGATCTCGAACATGCCGGCGGAGCTCCTCAACAAATATGACAGCCTTTCGATGCTGCGCTTCAGCACCGGGGTGCGACGGTTGAGAGAGACGACGACGCCGTTTCAGATCAAGCTTGAAGACTGGGAGAGGGAGGGAGGCAAGCCCGACTCTGCCGCGGATTACATCGCCATGTTGCGCGACAACGGCATATTCCAAGCCAATTACTTCCCGGTCCACGATGCCGAAGGTGGCCGCGGCGCGGTCATCCTCATGGGCCCGGAAGCGGAATTACCGATGACGGCGGCGATGGAACTGCAGATGATCGCAATTCACGTCTATAACCGGCTTGCCGAGATCGGCTCTGTCTGGAAGAACACCAACACGGTTCTTTCCGAACGGGAGATCCAGTGCCTGAGCTGGACGGCTGCCGGCAAGACCAGCTCGGAAATCGCCGGTATCCTCGGCCTGTCGGAGCACACGGTGAATCATTACCTCAACCACGTCACGAAGAAGCTCGACGCGGTGAACCGCACGCAGGCGGTCGTGAAGGCGATGAAAAAGGGCTATATCAGCTAGGGCCTGATGAGAGTCATCCTCCACCCTCATTCCTGTGCTTGTCACAGAGATGAGAGCAGCGCCGCGTGTGCGGCGCGGGAAGCGTTCTTTCAGCCCAAGGACTTGGTCTGGCTGGATTCCTGTGACAAGCACAGGAATGAGGAAATCAAACAAGCCGCCGCGGTTATTCGATCTTAACAGCTTTAGCCGGCAGCCCCATCGGCCGGAGCAATGGCCGGCGCATCTGCGAGCATTTCGTATCCAAATGGCGCGCCTGCTCAGGAAATGAGCAGCGCAGTCTTTTGCGCATCCGCCATAGATGAAGAGCAACTCATTGGAAACTCTGGTTTTTTCCGGAAGGCTCCAACTGGCACGCATTGTGCATATTCAGTTCCGGGTCCAGAGGGGACCATAATAAGACAGCGCCCACGAAGGTCGCGACAAGGGCCGCCGCCGATCGCCCGTGATCCCGGATGTACGGACACGATGATCGGTTGGCGGCCCTCTCATTTTCCCACCTGTCGCATTGGCGAAGTGCCCCGGCTCGACTATCTAATACCCAGTTCCTTAAATCGGGTGCGATTTGGGCTAGCGATACAGCAGTCGAAAGCGTTGCGCGCCAACGAAAGAGCAAGAGGCCGACATGCCGGATGTCACCCGGGAAATGGTTTTGGAGAAGCTACGGACCGTCCGCGGTCCGGATATGGAAGGAAACATCGTCGACCTCGGCCTTGTGTCCGATGTGTTCATTTCCGACGGCAAGGCCTACTTCTCGATCACCGTGCCGGCGGATCGGGCGAAGGAGCTCGAACCGATGCGGGCGGCCGCCGAACGAGTCGTGCGCGAGATTCCCGGCGTGAAGGCCGCCATGGTGGCATTGACTGCCGACCGCAAGGCCGCGCCGCAGAAGGGCCCGGTGGAGCGGCCCCGGCCGGCCCCGACGGGCCATGCGCCGGCGCAGCGGGCGGGCGGTGCGGCACCAAAGGCGGGCATCCCCGGCGTCGGCGCCATTATCGCCGTCGCCTCCGGCAAAGGCGGAGTCGGCAAGTCCACCACCTCCGTCAATCTGGCGTTGGCGCTTCAGGCAAACGGGCTGAAGGTCGGGCTCCTCGATGCGGATATCTACGGCCCTTCGATGCCGCGGCTTTTGAAGATTTCCGGCCGCCCGCAACAGATCGAGGGGCGGCTTATCCGCCCGATGGAAAACTACGGCCTGAAAGTCATGTCGATGGGCTTCCTCGTGGACGAGGAGGTCGCGATGATCTGGCGCGGCCCGATGATCCAGTCGGCGCTCCTGCAGATGTTGCGCGAGGTGGCGTGGGGGGACCTCGACGTCCTGGTCGTGGACATGCCTCCCGGCACCGGTGACGCACAGCTGACGATGGCTCAGCAGGTGCCGCTCGCAGGCGCCGTCATCGTGTCGACGCCGCAGGACCTGGCGCTCGTGGATGCCCGCAAGGGTCTCGCCATGTTCCGCAAGGTCGAGGTTCCGGTTCTCGGGATCGTCGAAAACATGAGCTATTTCGTGGCACCCGATACGGGCAGGCGCTATGACATCTTCGGTCATGGCGGCGCGCGCAAGGAAGCCGAGCGCATCGGCGTACCGTTCCTTGGAGAGGTGCCCCTGACCATGGGTATCCGGGAGACCTCCGATGCGGGAACCCCTCTCGTGGCGTCCGAGCCCGATGGCGAGGTCGCGCGCGTCTATCGCGACATCGCGGCGCGGGTCTGGGGAGAGGTCACCGCTGCCCGGCAGGACAAAAGCCGTGCGATGCCGAACATCGTCTTCGAATAGCGCTTCGCCGCGGTCATGCCCAAGCGACATGCCGGGGAATTCAGTGCGGCGCGACCGAGACATCCGACAGGGAAGCACCGGATCCCCGAAGGCCATTGATTTTGCGCCGGGGTTGAGTCATATCCCCTTGGCTCGTATAGGCAAGTCAAAGCGAGCCACTGCCATCGCCGGAGACTTTGGTCACCCGACTGCCATCATGCGGCGTCGAAACGGCTGAAATCCTTCATCGGATGAATCTGCTTTGTGGAAAATCGTGTGGCGGCTGATCCTGCGAAATCATCAAGGTTCATCGTCGTCGGCTGCATGAAAAAGGCGGCCGCATGATCACAGGCTATTGTGTCAACGGTGAAGCGGTCGCTCTCTCTACGGCCGAACCGCCGTCGGCCCTGCGTCCCGATCTCGTCTGGATAGATCTTGTCGAGCCAACCAAGGCGGAAGACCTGATGATCGAGGGACTGCTCGGAATTCCCATTCCGACGCGGGACGATCTGAGGGACATCGAACCTTCGAGCAGGCTTTATACGGACGACGGTGCCGTCTTCATGACTGCTTCGCTCGTCTATCGAAGCGACACGGAAATGCCGGGGTTGACGGATGTCGGGTTCATTCTGGCAGGCAAGCGCCTTGTCACCGTCCGCTATGCCGAGCCGAGGGCCTTCGGCCTGTTCAAGGCCAGCATGCATCGTATCCCCGGCGGCTGCCGCAACGGCGCGGTGATTCTGACGCGCCTGCTCGAGACGATTGTGGACAGGACGGCGGAAATTCTCGAGCAGGCCGTCGACAGGATCGACGATCTGGCGCTCCAGGTCTTCGGCGACAAGGCGTCTGGCCGGCGGCACCGGCCACCGCACTTTCTCGAAGCACGCCTGCGCGACGTCGCGGGCCATCACCGGCTTGTTGCGAAAACGCGCGACAGCCTCGCTTCGCTCTCCAGGCTGCTGACCTTCGTCTATACGGTTCCCGACGTTCAAGCAGACAAGGAAAGCCGGGAACTTTGCCGTACGGTATCGCGGGACATCCAGTCGCTCTCGGAACACACGGCTTTCATCTCTGGAAATATCACCTTCCTGCTCGATGCCTCGCTCGGCCTGATCAATGTCGAGCAGAATGCGATCATCAAGATCTTCTCGATCGCTTCGGTCGTTCTGTTGCCGCCGACGCTGGTCGCTTCTGTCTACGGCATGAACTTTCGCATCATGCCTGAGCTTGAATGGCAGTTCGGCTATCCGTGGGCGCTTGCGGCCATGGTACTTTCGGCCGTGATCCCCTTTTTCTTCTTCCGCTGGAAAGGCTGGCTCTAAGGGCCTGTTGAGCAACATGTCTCAATTGTCTGCTCCCGCTACACCTGGGGTGGAGAATATCCGCCGCCTGCTGGTTCTGGCGCTTGGCTCCGTCGGCGTCGTGTATGGCGATATCGGCACCAGCCCTCTCTATGCTTTCCGCGAGGCGTTGCGCCCCGTCGCGCACGACGGTGTGACGGACGTCGAGATTATCGGTCTGATCTCGCTGATGATCTGGGCGCTGACGATCATTGTCACGATAAAATACGTGCTTTTCCTGCTGCGGGCGGACAACCAGGGCGAGGGCGGCACGCTCTCCCTGCTTGCGCTGCTCATGAAGACCGCCAATGGTCACACGGCGATACTGTTCTTCATGGGCATTGCCGGCGCCGCACTCTTCATCGGCGACGCGATGATAACACCGGCACTGTCGGTGCTCTCGGCCGTCGAGGGTTTGAAGTTGGTGACCCCGGCCCTTTCGGACTACGTCGTTCCGATCGCCGTGGTCATCCTCCTGCTCCTCTTCGCCGTTCAGTCCAAGGGTACTGCCGCGGTTTCCAATTTCTTCGGCCCGATAACGCTCATCTGGTTCGTCGTCATGGGCGCGATCGGTTTCGTGCATATTTCCGACGACCTGTCGATTTTCAGAGCCTTCAACCCGTATTATTCCGTCACCTTCCTGTTCAACGAAGGCTATGTCGGTATCGTCGTACTCGGCGCCGTCTTCCTGACGGTCACGGGTGCCGAGGCGCTTTACGCCGATCTCGGCCATTTCGGCAGGCGGCCGATCCAGTGGGCCTGGTTCACCGTGGTCTTCCCGGCGCTCACGCTGAACTATCTGGGGCAGGGCGCCTTCGTGCTGAAGAACCCGGAGGCGATGTCCGATCCCTTCTTCCTGATGTTTCCGAAATGGGCGCTGCTGCCCGCCGTCATTCTCGCGACAGCGGCCACCATCATCGCCAGTCAGGCGGTCATAACCGGCGCCTTTTCGCTGACGCGCCAGGCCATCCACCTTGGTTTCCTGCCGCGCATGGCGATCTTCCATACGTCCGAGACCCATACGGGCCAGATTTACCTGCCGAACGTCAACACGCTTTTGATGTTCGGCGTCATGGCGCTCGTCTTCCTCTTCGGCTCCTCCGAGGCGCTCGCGACCGCCTATGGCATCTCCGTCACCGGTGCGATGGTGGTCACCACGGTGCTTTCCTTCGAATTCCTGCGTATGCGGTGGAACTGGCCGAGCTGGTGGGCAGCGGGTGCGCTGCTGCCCCTGTTCGCGCTGGAATTCGTCTTCCTGGGCGCCAACATGCTGAAGATCCACGACGGGGGCTACGTGCCGATCCTCATTGCGGCGACCTTCATCGTCATCATGTGGACCTGGAAGCGCGGCACAGCAATCCTGCACGCCAAGACCCGCCATATCGACATTCCGCTGGCAAGCTTCATCAAATCGGTCGAGCGCCAGAGCGAGCACGCGCCGGTGTCGGTGACCGGCACGGCGATATTCCTGACCAGCGATCCGGAATCGACTCCTGCCGCCCTGCTGCACAACATCAAACACAACCACGTTCTGCATCAGCAGAACTTCATTCTGACGATCCGGACGGCAAACACGCCGAAGGTGCCGAGGGAAGAGCGGGTCAGCGCGCGGCGGTTGTCGGAGCGTTTCACTCTGCTGGAAATGAAGTTCGGCTTCATGGAGACGCAGAATGTCTCTCAGGCGCTGGGCCTCTTCAGAAAATCGGGCCTGAAATTCGACATCATGTCCACCTCTTTCTATCTCGGCCGCCGCAAACTTGTGCCCGACGCCCAGTCCGGCATGCCGCATTGGCAGGACCGTCTGTTCATCGCACTCGCCAATGCTGCGATCGATCCCTCCGATTATTTCCGCCTGCCGACGAACCGGGTGGTCGAACTCGGCTCTCACGTGATCATCTGATCCGTTTCACTGCGTCCGCATTAACCAAACATCAAGGTTAATGCCGCATTTTCAAGGCTCAAGCGAAGCGGTCCCGGCGAGCCGGCCGGCCGCTTCCAAACCCTAGCGTCCTGCATGGAATCTTGTCGCTGGCTCATCGCCGGCTTGCGAGAGCGCGTGCTTGAGAAAGAGTTCCTGGAGCCGACCGGTGCGTAAGAGTTGGAAGTTGCGTGACAAGTTTCGGTTTTCGTTCTCGGCCTGGCGCGCCCCGGCGATCCTAGGCCTTGCCGTATTCCTGGGCTTTCCCTCGGCGGTCGCCTACTCGGACATTGCGACGTTTCTGTCCGGCATCAACCGCGGCGGCGAGCGTTGGCGCACCTATCTCACTCCTTCGCCGGCCGGCTCTCTCCACGAAGTCGAGATGGTCTTCACGGACCCGATCACCACCGGTGCGCTCGACGGCGGCGCCGGCATGACCTTGCCAGAAGGCGGCCGCGTGGCGCTGACCGCCGAATCGAAACACCAGGGGACGCCGGACGAGGATCGCGTGACGCGGAAGCTGAAGAAGGGGCGAATCGTCGCGGTAACGCCGGTGACCCCGCCCAAGGACTTCAGCGCCGGGTCCATCCTTCAGCGCACGAGCTCGCTTATCGGCCCGGCCCTCGACGGCCCCGAGAAGATGGTCTTCGCCAAGCCGAAGATCAAAGGCAAGGAGATCGAGATCGCCACGGTCTTTTACCGCAAGACGCCGCCGAAGCCGGAACCGGGCCTCTCGCCGATGCTGGCCAAGCTCGTCACCAACGACAAGCCCGACATTCTTGCGACTGCCTATGTCCGGCCCGAGCCGGACTATGCGCGTGAATCACCCTTCGATTCGATCCTGCGGAACGACGAAAATGCAGGGCGCTTCATTCCGGATATCGCGCCCGACGATCATGCCTGGGCGGCAACGCCGCTGCCGCCCACCGTCTTCAGCAAGGAAGAGCAGACCTGTCTGGCCGAGGGAATCTATTTCGAGGCACGCAGCGAATCCGTCAAGGGCCAGGCCGCGGTGGCGCAGGTCATTCTCAATCGCGTCCGAAATCCGACCTACCCGAAGACGATCTGCGGCGTCGTCTACCAGAACAAGGCCTGGCGCAACCGCTGCCAGTTCTCTTTCGCCTGCGACATGATCCGCGACCTGATCTATTCGCGATCGCACTGGAAGACGGCCAAGGAAGTCGCGCTGGCGGTTACCTCCGGAAGGATATGGCTGTCGGAAGTCGGCTCGGCGACCCATTATCACGCCACCTATGTGAATCCCGCCTGGGCGAAGACGATGAAGCGGGTCGGCAAGATCGGACTGCACATCTTCTACAGAACCTATGGCGGCGGCTGGAGCTGACGGCGTGGCCGCCTCCGCGCCCCTGCCAGCCGCCGGAGCCGCGGGCGTGACCCCGCCGTTGGCGGCGATTCCCTCTGCACCTTTGTCGCAGCTTGCCGGATTTATTGCTAAGTCTCTGAATTAAAATAAGAATATTGTCCACGTCGAAGGTGCCCGCATGCCTTGACTATGCGGGTGCCTAAAACTATGTTGCGCGCGACTTCAAATGGGGCCGAAGCGTGGCTTGAACAGCGGCCGTTTGTATGACCGAGATCGCGTTCGACCGCGTGGGGGTGCAAAGGGGAGCCATGTGACGGAGAAGCCGGAAGAAAGTCTGGAAGCGCGGCTCAAGCGCCTCGGCGACGACATCAAGTCCAAGAAGCGGGCGGATGTCTCGGAAGGGGCGGATGGGCGCGCCGATGAAAGCCGCAAGGGGTACGCGGCGGCGATGAAGCTTTCGAGCGAATTCATCGCCGGCATCCTGGTCGGGGCGTTTCTGGGCTATCTTTTGGACCACTTTGCGGGTACAGGGCCGTGGGGCATGATCGTCCTCCTGCTACTCGGCTTCTGTGCCGGCGTGTTGAACGTGCTGCGTTCCGCCGGTGTGGTGGCGAAGCCCGATGAGCGGAAGGGCGAGCCGGGCACGGACAAAGAGGATGGCGGCGTCTGATACGTCGCCGGGAAGAACAGGATTTCCGCTCGCGGGCGGGCAAAACGAAAGAGAAGCGCGGTGTCAAACGATCCGACCCACCAGTTCCTGGTCAACAAGATTGTCCCGATCGAGATTGGCGGAATTGACTTTTCCTTCACCAATGCGTCGCTGTTCATGGTCGCGACCGTGGGTGCGGCCGCGGGCTTCCTCTATCTGACGACGTCGCAGCGTGGGCTGATCCCGACGCGCATGCAGTCGGTTTCGGAAATGTCCTACGAATTCATCGCCTCGATGCTTCGCGAGGGCGCCGGCAGTCACGGGATGAAATTCTTCCCGATGGTCTTCTCGCTGTTCATGTTCATCCTGACGGCGAACCTGCTCGGCATGGTCCCCTATTTCTTCACCGTCACCAGCCAGATCATCGTCACCTTCGCGCTTGCGGTCTTCGTGATCGGCACCGTCCTTCTCTACGGCTTCTACAAGCACGGCTTCGGCTTCCTCAAGCTGTTCGTGCCGCAAGGCGTGCCGGGCGCGCTTCTGCCGCTTGTCGTCTCGATCGAAATCATTTCGTTCCTTTCCCGTCCGATCAGCCTCTCGGTCCGTCTTTTCGCCAACATGCTGGCGGGCCACATCACGCTGAAGGTCTTCGCAGGCTTCGTCGCATCGCTCAGCGCTTTTGGAGCGCTCGGCATCGGCGGCGCGATCCTGCCGCTCATCATGACCGTCGCCCTTACCGGTCTTGAATTCCTTGTCGCCTTCCTCCAGGCCTATGTCTTTGCGGTGCTGACCTGCATGTACCTCAACGATGCGGTCCACCCCGGAGGCCACTAAGGAATAAACAGTCGCTGGTTTCCGGTCGGCTTGCCGCCGGAAGCGCAAATCCTAAGCCGCAACACCATTTCGAAGGAGTCAATCATGGAAGCGGAAGCAGCAAAGTACATCGGTGCAGGTCTTGCATGCCTTGGTATGGCCGGCACGGCTCTCGGCCTCGGCAACATCTTCGGCAGCTACCTGTCCGGCGCTCTGCGCAATCCGTCGGCAGCTGACGGCCAGTTCGGCCGCCTCGTATTCGGCTTCGCCGTTACGGAAGCTCTGGGCATCTTCTCGCTGCTCATTGCACTCCTCCTCCTCTTCGCCGTCTGATATCGGCAGAAGTTTTGGCCGCGGCCGAAAGGCCGCGGCCGCGCATATTCTTGAGTGCACCTGGAGGTGAGCATGTTTGTGACCGCGGCATACGCCCAGTCATCCACCACCGAAGGCGCCGAAGCACACGATGCCGCTGCGGCCGGTGAGGTGCACACCGAAACGGGTGTGGCCCACGAAGGCGAGCATGGCTCCGGCGTGTTCCCGCCCTTCGATTCGACCCATTTCGCTTCGCAGCTTCTTTGGCTCGCGATTACGTTCGGGCTTTTCTATCTCCTGATGTCGAAAGTCATCATCCCCCGGATCGGCGGTATCCTCGAGACGCGCCATGACCGGATCGCTCAGGACCTCGACGAGGCATCTCGTCTGAAGGGCGAGGCCGATGCGGCCATCGCCGCCTACGAGCAGGAACTGGCAGGCGCAAGGGCAAAAGGCCATTCGATTGCGGACACCGCACGCGAAGCTGCCAAGACGAAGGCCAAGGCCGATCGCGACGGTGTCGAAGCCGAACTCGCGAAGAAGATTGCCGCCGCAGAGGCGCGCATTGGCGACATCAAGTCGAAAGCGCTTGCCGATGTCGGCGCCATCGCCGAGGAAACTGCAACGGCCGTGGTCAAGCAATTGATCGGCGGAACCGTCACCAAGGCCGAGATCGCTGCGGCGTTCAAGGCTTCGGCCGGCAACTGAGGATAAGAGAACAATGGCTCTTGATGCGACTTTCTATGCCCTCGTAGGCCTTATTCTCTTCTTTGCCCTCATCGCCTATCTCAAGGTTCCGGGCATGGTCGGCAAGGCACTCGACGCCCGCGCCGACAAGATCAGCAACGAACTGGCGGAAGCGAAGCGTCTGCGCGAGGAAGCGCAGAGCCTCGTTGCCGAATATCAGCGCAAGCGCAAGGATGCCGAGGCGGAAGCCGCGAGCATCGTCGCCGCTGCCCAGCGCGAAGCAGAGATGCTGACGGCGGAAGCAAGGCAGAAGACCGAAGAATATGTTGCGCGCCGCACGGCACTTTCCGAACAGAAGATCAAGCAGGCCGAAAGCGATGCGATCAATGCGGTTCGTGCTGCTGCCGTAGACCTGGCAATCAGCGCAGCCGAGAAAGTGATCGCGAGCAAGGCCGACGCAGGCGCTCAGGAGTCGCTCTTCAAGAAGGCGCTCGGCGAGGTCAAGTCGCGCCTGAACTGAGAGTCGGTTCGACCGAGATTCAAGGGCCCCGCTTCGGCGGGGTTTTTTCGTTGCGCGCATGGGAGGTTGTCTCCGACATCCCCCGGTCGGGTTCAGCGGTTGTGATCGTGTCGACCAAGCCCTTGCCGGGAGGGACGCTCATCCCTACAGCGTGGATCAGGGCGGCGGAGCCGCTTTGCGCGGCGCGGAAGAAAGCTTCCGGTTTACGCCCCCGATCAAAGGCCAGGGCCGGGGTCGACTAGAGTTGTCGGAACGGGCGGAAGCTCATGCGGTGCAGGGAGCAGGGGCCGTGGCTTTCGATCGCGGTGCGATGCTTCACCGTCGCATAGCCCGCGTGATGGGCAAAGCCGTAGAGGGGAAAGGTTGCATCGGCCCGGGCCATCATCCGGTCGCGGGTGACTTTGGCAACGATCGATGCGGCGGCGATCGACACCGAGCGGCTGTCGCCTTTGACGATGGCCTTGGCGTGACAGGTAAGCCCGGGAGGGACGTCGCGGCCGTCGACGAGAACGATGCGGGCCGCCAGCTCCAGGCCATGAACGGCGCGGCGCATCGCATCGAGGCTGGCTTTCAGTATGTCGGTCGTATCGATGCGGGCCGACGAGGACGAGGCGATCGAGACCGTCGCCGTCGCCAGAATCTCCTCGAACAACGCCTCGCGCTGCTCCGCGCTCAAGAGCTTGCTATCGTTGAGGCCCGCCGGGATCGCCTCCGGATTGAGGATGACAGCCGCAGCGACGACAGGGCCCGCGAGCGGACCACGCCCGGCCTCGTCGGCGCCCGCCACCGGCCAGAGACCGTCGCGCTGCGCCGCGCGTTCGAACGCGAAATCCGGAACGGCCGGCGGAAGAGGGAAAAGAGGGGAATCGGGCTGTTTGCTGCGTGTCATGCGGGCGACATTGGCATACTCGCCCGATTCCCTTCAAGCCCCCGGCTCGGTTTGCGGCGGTTGCCGGGGAAGACCAGCACCGCCCCCGAGGCAAAGGGCGGACACTGGAAGTTTTAAGGCACATCGGCGGTCGAGATCGCGACGATTCTTCAATCTCCGGTGCGATGGCCTGTCGAAAAGGTCTGCCTCAAAGCAGCGACAGTTGAACCCCCATCCCGAGCGGCGGCACGAAGAGATCGCTGCGCAATTGCCGGCGCGTCAGATTGAGGCCGAGCCGCTTGGCGGCAAGCTCGAAACGACGGCCGATCTGCCAGGCGTAAGGTCCGCTGCCCTTCATTCGTTTACCGAACTCGGCATCGTAATCCTTGCCGCCGCGCATGGAACGGATGAGCGACATGACATGCCGGTAGCGGTCCGGATAGTTTCTGAGAAGCCAATCACGGAACAGGGGGCTCACCTCCAGCGGAAGCCGGAGGAGGACGTAGCTCGCATCCGACGCGCCGGCCGTCTTCGCCGAATCGAGCACGCGCTCGATCTCGTGGTCGTTCAGCGCCGGAATGATCGGCGCGACCAGAACGCCAGCGGGAATGCCTGCCTCGGAAATTGCGCGTAGCGCCTCCAGCCGCTTGGTGGGCGTCGACGCGCGCGGCTCCATGCTGCGCGCCAGTTTCCGGTCGAGCGTGGTTACGGAAATCCCGACCCGGGCAAGCCCCTTTTCCGCCATCGGCGCCAGCAAGTCGATGTCGCGCGTCACCATGGCCGATTTGGTAACGATCATGACCGGATGATTGGCGTCCTTGAGCACCTCCAGGATCTGGCGCATGATCCGCCATTCCTTTTCGATCGGCTGATAGGGATCGGTATTTGTGCCGATCGCGATCGGACGGAGCTTATAGTCCGGCTTCGCCAGTTCGCGCTCGAGAAGACGTGGCGCGTCCGGCTTGGCGAAGAGCTTGGCTTCGAAATCGAGCCCTGCCGAGAGCCCCATATAGGCGTGCGTAGGCCGCGCGAAGCAGTAGATGCAGCCGTGCTCGCAGCCACGATAGGGATTGATCGATCGGTCGAAAGATATATCGGGAGAATCGTTGCGCGTGATCGCGGTCTTCGGCTTTTCTATCTGGACCTCGGTCTTGAACGGCGGCAGCTCCTCGAGGGTTTGCCACCCGTCATCGAAGACTTCGCGCGTCATCGGCTCGAAGCGTCCGGAGATGTTGAGGGCGGCACCGCGGCCGCGCCGACGATCGACGTCGATTCTGATGCCGGTTCCGGCGACGAGGGCCTCCGCCACATCCGCGCTGTTGCCTGGCGCATAGACGCCCTGCTTGAGTTGAGACAGATCGTTCATCGAAACCTCCCGGAACCATGTTCGGTTCGCTTGGTGCTGATTATTTTCCTAGCGCAGAAGATGGAACAAATCAAGAACAAATATTCAGCACACGTCCGGGGAAGGTCCGTGATCATCCCGCACCCTGTGCGGAACGGCGCTTGTAGCAATCTGCGCTGCGATGCGGTAGGAACGGCTATGCTGACGGTCATCATGGAAACGAAGGACAACGAAGCGGAGCTCGCACAGACGCTCTCGGCGCTCGTTGCCGGTGCGGTGGAAGGGCTCGTCAGCGATGTCATAATCCTGGACCACGGATCGACCGACGGCTCTCCCAGGATCGCGGATGCGGCTGGCTGCCGCTTCTGCCTCGACTGGGATCTCGGCGATGTCCTTCGTTCGGCCCGCGGCGAGTGGCTGATGCTGCTGGAGCCTGGTGCCCGCCCCATCGGTCGCTGGGTGGATGAATTGGCCGAATACGTCTCTTTGAACAGGAGCCCGGCGCAGTTTTCTCCCTCGCGAATCCATAAGCGCCCGCTTCTCAAGCGCCTGGCGCACAGGTCGCCGCCGCTGGAATCCGGATTTCTGATGCCGAAGGGTGATGCGGTCGCGGCTGCGCGCGGCAACATGCCGCTCAGCGGCCTTACGAGCGGACGAGCTGCCCGCAAACTTGCGACCGAGCTCGTCCCAGCCTGGGTCGCAATGGAGAACCGGTCGACCGGTGAACGGCATCGGACGCCTGATTCCAAGATGTGAGCTTGCGATAGGTTGTCCATTCGGGCCCGACCGAGGTGTCGGGGGCCCGAATGGCATCGTTGTTGTCAGAGCGAGCGGACTGCAAGCGAGTTCAATTGCCAGGCCGAGTCGATCGAAATGTCGATGCTGACGTCATTGAGGAGTGCCCAGATGCGATCAGCCACGCCGACATAGATCCAGAGCTCGCGGCCAGCGGGGAAGGCCATCTCGGTGAAGAGGTTGATGATTCTTCGTTCCCCAGGAACGGCCTGGATTGAGGTGCCGGGGAAGCTCTCGCCATCGCCGCTGCAGTCGAGGCCCGAGGCGAACCACTGGTCGCTCACCTCGTTCGCCGGTTCGACATCCTCCCAGTTCCAGAACACAGCCAACACGAGGCGGCCGCGCGTCGTCGCGTGAAAGTCGGACCACCCGAACTCGTCGTAGGTCGAAATGTGATGGCGGCAGATGAGGGCCGACAGGTCGGCCTTGACTTGCAGTATCCCGGTGCGAAGCGTCTTGAACGGCACGAGATAGCCGTTCTCCCGATAGGCACAGAGAAGATCCACGTCGGAGGCATCGCTGTTGCGGGCGATCAGTTTCGATCCAAACCGGCCGGCACAGTCCAGATAGGAACTGTTCTCCACGATTGCTCCGTCGCCGGTTGCCTGATTCTGATCGAGTCTGTCCCAGCAACCTCCAAAGGGAGGGAGAAACAGCTTTTCCTTGTCCGGATCGGGCGCGACGTACACGATCGGTGGCTGTTTGAAGATGTCGGTCACGCTGCCGACCACCGTTTCGTTGCGGTGGAAGGCTTCAGGGCTCTTCACCAACGCGCCGACGTCGCTATAGGCGCGCTTATGAAGCCGTTTGAGCGCGTTCAGATCAAGGTCGGCATTCCTGGCCTCCACGAACGACCTGTATCGAAGACCGGGGCCGCGCGGATCATCCCGCAAGCCCGACCTTGCAACATTCTTGATCCTGTCGCGCAGTTCAGGTGCAATGATATGCCGTCGCTGCTCCGCGAAGGACTGGCGCAATGCGTTCAGCCTGTCCACCGTTGCCTGCCATTCATCCTTCCGCCGCCTTTCGTAGAGCGCCCGCAGCCCCAGCGGAATCTCGGCCTCAGGCCAATCCGTTTTCGAATATGTATGCTCTGCCGTTCCCATGACCTCCTCCTTACCCGCGCGGGGTCGCGGCGCGGAGCCTCGAGGGGCGCGCCTGCGTCGTTAGTGAAAACCGGGAAAAGGGGCTCCGAGGCGGTAAACAGGAATGGGGTTTCTCCGGCGACGAGAAGCCGTCATATGCCGGTGGCAGCCCCGAGCTGAGCCTCTTCTCCGAAGCAAGAATGGGGCGTACCTTGCGGTACCCCCCAAAGTGGCTCTCAAATGACCTTGTTTATGCAAATAATCGTCTGTGAAAATGTCTTGCCATGCAGGCCCACCGTTGCGAACGGGCAGCACGTCGTAGCCTTCTCTCTTTTCCCGATATTGCCCCAGAAAAGAGGCCGGACATTCGCTCGAAGCAATTAAACGGTGCTTGCCTTGCCCGCTTCGAGCCAAGCCGACGAAGGCAAACTAACGGGATTCTGGGCGCTGGGCTGTTCCAAACGGAACACGAATTTCGTCAGCCGCGCTTCAGGTGCTCGTCGAGTCTCGGCATGATCTCGACGAAATTGCACGGCATGTGCCGGTAATCGAGTTGCTGCTTCAGGATTTCGTCCCAGGCATCCTTGCAGGCACCGGGGGATCCGGGCAGGACGAAGATGAACGTCGCGTTGGCGACCCCGCCCGTGGCTCGCGACTGGATCGTCGACGTGCCGATCTTCTCGTAAGAGATCCGGTGGAACACCTCCGAAAAGCCATCCATGCGTTTCTCGAAGAGCGGCTCCAGCGCTTCCGGCGTCACGTCGCGGCCCGTGAAGCCGGTGCCCCCGGTGGTGATGACGACGTCGATCGCGGCATCGAGCGTCCAGGCCTTTACCTGTCCGTAGATCTTCTCGCGCTCGTCGGGAACGATTGTCCGCGCCTCGAGCCGGTGGCCGGCCTCCCGTATTCTTGCTTCGAGCACATCGCCGGACTTGTCGTCCGCGCGTGTGCGCGTGTCCGAGACCGTGAGCACGGCGATGCCGATGGGAATGAAGGGGCGTCTTTCATCGAGGCCGGGCATTTGGCGTTATCCTGATTTTCCCGCGGTTCGCGTCGCCTGAACGTACCATCGCGGGTGGTCGGCGGAAATGGTCTCAGCGGCACGCTCGGCGCTTTTCGTCCCCGTGAACAGTCCGAAGCAGGTGGCGCCTGAGCCGGACATCCGCACGAGCGCGGCGCCTGCATCGTGCAGTGCGTTCGAGACGGTTTCGATCATCGGCTCGTGCGCACGTGCCGGCGGCTCCAGATCGTTCCGCATGGCCGCCATGGCCGTCAGCCATTCGGCAGTCGAGCGGGCATCCTCAGGCAAGACCAGCGCAGGATTGGTCTTCCTGACGAGCGATCGGAAGATAACCGGCGTGGAGACCGCGACGAGGGGGTTGACGAGGACGACGTCGAAGGGCGGCAGCTCGGGAAAAGGCGTGATCTCTTCGCCGATGCCTCTCGCGACGAGGGGGCCTCGGTCGAGACACATCGGAACGTCCGCGCCGAGCTGCAGCGCAAGGCTGTCGAGCCTTGCCGCTTCGACGGTCGCGCCCCAGAGCGACAGCAGCCCGCGCAGAGTCGCGGCGGCATCGGCCGAGCCGCCGCCGATCCCCGATGCTATCGGCAGGTTCTTCTCGAGATGCAGATGAACCGGGCCGGCCATTCCACCCTGCGCCGAAAGCTCGCGCCGCAACAGGTCCCGGGCGCGGAGCACGAGATTACCACCATTGCCCTCGGATGAAAGGTCGGTGGCGAAGCGGCCCGACACCGTGAAACGGTCCCTTTCCGCCGCGGTCAGCCCGACCCGGTCGCCACATTCGGCGAAGGTCACCAGGCTTTCCAGCAGATGGTGGCCGTCGGCGCGCTGCCCGACGACGTGCAGCGCGAGATTGATCTTGGCGGGCGCCGCAAAGGTCAGTGCGAAGCCCGGAATGCCGTCTGCCTGCATGTTACGGTCAGGACTTCTTGTCCGGCGCTGCCTCGGTCTTTTTCGGCAGTATTTCCTTGGCATCCGCCGCGGCCGGGACCGGTTCCTTAAGCGGCGGCAGACCGTTTTCGATCTTCGCCTTGATCTTCGGAATTTCCGCTTCCTCGGGCTTCAGTTCCAGCGCCTGATTCCACTGGAACACGGCTTCGAGCTTGCGGCCGACGCGCCAGTAGGCATCGCCGAGGTGGTCGTTGATCGTCGCGTCGCCGGCCATCAGTTCGGCAGCGCGCTCGAGCTCGGTCACAGCCTCGTCGAACCGGTTCATGCGGAAATAGGCCCATCCGAGCGAGTCGACGATATAGCCGTCGTCGGGCTTGAGCTCGACCGCCTTGCGGATCATCTCAAGCCCGTCCTCGAGGTTGATGTTCATATCGACCCAGGAATAGCCGAGATAGTTCAGAACCTGCGGCTGATCCGGGTTGAGCTCCAGTGCCTTGCGAAAGTTCGGCTCGGCCTTTTCCCAGAGCTTCTGGCGTTCGTAGGCAATGCCGCGCTGGAAGAAGACGGTCCAGTCGCTCCTCTTCGGCACGGGGCCGATCGCGGCGACCGCACGGTCGTAAAGCTCGCCCATCTCCTTGTAGTCCTTGGCGTCGGAAAGCACGCTGCCATAGGCGAGATAGTTGCGGATGTTCTTGGGATCGACGTCGATCAGCCCTTTGAGATGCTTTTTCGCCTCGTCTACCTTGCCGATGCCGGCGAGGCTGAGGCCAAGCTGAAGTTCGGAAAGGCGGCGCATCGGCGAGCTCTCCGGCACGCTCTTGTAAAGCGCTATCGCCTCTTCCGGCTTTTTGAGGTTTTCGGCGATGCCGCCGAGCATCACGAGAATATCGGCGCTTTCCGGGTCGAGCCGACGCGCCGTCTGAAGGTAGAGCGAAACGATGTCTTCCGCGCCTTCGCGGTTGAGCGCGCCACCGATCGAAAAGAGAACGGCGGCCGCACCCTGCACGGCGTTGCGTACCTGCTGCTCCTGCGGCTTCCCTTCCTCGACACTCTTCCTCAGCGCCTCGAGCGGAGTGTAGTTGTTGACGAGGCTTTCGCCGACAGCGATCGTATCCAACGCCTTCTGCTTGTTGCCTTCGCGCGCTTCGAATCGCGCCAGCGCCTCGACGGCCCGCATGAAAGTGTCCGGCGCGGCGCCGCCGCCTTCTCGGTCAAGAATGGCGTCGTTGAGCCGGGCGCGCGCCGTCGTCTTGTCGCCGGCCGCAAGCGCAATCGCCCCCGCATGATAGTTCCTGAAGATCCGGAACCATTCCGGGCCATCCAAATTCTTGATCTGCGCCAGCGCTTCCTTCGGTCGGCCCTGGCCGAACTTGGCCCAGGCGGAAAGCAGCGAGCTCATCAGCCGGTCGAGATCGTTCGGACCGTCGTAGTTCAAGAGCTTTTGCGCGTTGCGGTATTCTCGCTTGCGGATGGCTTCGATCGCGCGGACCACCGTGGTGATCCTTTCGACGGCGGGATCCGATTTCAGCTCTTCGGCGATCTTGGCGCCTTCATCGAACTTGCCGCTCATCAGCAGCGTGATCATCAGCCGCTGCTTGACATCGTTATTGCCGGGCTCGAACCTGAGTGCGGTGCGATAGAGTTCGGTTGCCGCCGCAAAGTCGCGATCGACGTCTGCCGTGCGCGCCGCAAGGAATGCGCCGGCAAAGGTGTTGACGCTCCTGATGTCGAAAGGCTCGGCGTCTTCGACCGGCGCCTTCTCCTCGGCAAAGGCCTGCTGGTTGCCGGTCACCGTTGCAAGAACCAGCATTGCCGCGCCGCTGAGAAGGCGAAGGAATGTATTCTGCCGCATATCAAACCTTTCATTGCCGGTGGTACGATTGGAGACGCCACCGCTGGTTGGCCCGGAGCCGATTGGAAATCGGGCGCAAGTCTTCAAGAATAGAATGGCTTTTTTGGCGCAGCGCGGCAAGAAAATCCTCCGGAGAGGTCTTCGTCCGCCGCTGCTGCGGCGCCGGGTCCCGTGCCGGAAGCGTAAGCCTCGCGGCAACACTTTGAATTGCTGCATGTTTCTGCCCTTGGATCGGCCGCGATGCAAGGAAACATGAAGTGGCTCAGCTTACCCGATCGATGCAGAAATCGATCACCTCGACGAGCGCCGATTTCCATGGGGAAGCCGGCAGCGGCGCGAGCGCGTCGCGGGCGATCGTACCGTAGTGTTTGGCACGGGCGATCGTATCCGTAAGGCCGCCGTAGCGACGGATGAGACCCAGCGCCTTTTCGAGATTTGCCGCGTCGCTTGCGCCGCCCTCGATCGCCTCGCGCCAGAACGCCCGGTCTTGCGGCGTCCCGCGGCGATAGGAGAGAATGACAGGCAGCGTGATCTTGCCTTCGCGAAAATCGTCTCCAACATTCTTGCCGAGATCGCTCGACGTTCCGCCATAGTCGAGAACGTCGTCGACCAGCTGGAAGGCAAGGCCGAGATTGGTGCCGTAGGATTTCAGCGCGTTGCGGTCGGCTTTGCTTCCGCCTGCGACGATCGGCCCGACCTCGGAGGCGGCGGCGAAGAGGGCCGCTGTCTTGGCGCGGATAACCTGCAGATAGTCGTCCTCGGTCGTCTCCATGTTCTTGGCGACCGAAAGCTGCAGGACCTCGCCCTCCGCGATCACCGATGCGGCGGTCGAAAGGACGTCGAGCGCATCGATCGAGCCGACGTCGACCATCATGCGGAAAGCCTGCCCGAGCAGGAAATCGCCGACGAGCACGCTTGCCTGATTGCCCCAGATCGTCCGCGCCGTCGATTTGCCGCGCCTCAGATCGCTCTCGTCGACCACGTCGTCGTGCAAAAGGGTCGCCGTGTGCATGAACTCGACGCTGGTCGCGAGCTTGATGTGACCATCGCCCTCATAGCCGAACATCGAAGCGGCTGCGAGCGTCAGCATCGGCCGGAGCCGTTTGCCGCCCGAGGAAATCAGGTGGTTGGCGACTTCCGGGATCATCTGGACGTCGGAACCCGCCTTGGAAAGAATGAGCTGGTTGACCCGCTCCATGTCGGACAGCGTCAGGTCGACAAGCGGCTTCACAGATGCCTGTTTGTTTTTATTGTCTTCCAGCGGTATCACTACGCCCAACGCCCGGACTCCTGTTTCGTTGCGGGTTCGACAATAGAAAGAGGGGCTTCGGGCGGCAAGAGGCGAATTGTCCCGCCCGCAGCTTTAAGACAGGAAAATAGAGCCGGATGAAAGAGCTGATCCGCACCAATGATGCCGTCCTTCTTTCCTTTGCGGAAAGCCTGATGAAGGATGCCGGGATCGGATGCTTCATCGCCGATCAGGACATGAGCATACTCGAAGGATCGCTCGGCCTCCTGCCGCGGCGCTTCCTGGTCGCTGAGGACGATGCCAACCGGGCGCGGCGCATTCTGATCGATGCGGGCCTTGAACGGGAATTGCGGCAATGATCGGCTGCGGCCCTTCCGCGAGGCGGAAAGCGGCATGACGGGAATTCCGGAGACGGTGGATGCTTTCCACCGCGGCAGGTTCCACCTGATCCAGCCTCTGGGTCAGGGGCACCGTTCGGGAATGGATGCGATGCTGGTCGCATCCCTCGTTTCCTGCCGCAGCGCGTGCCGCGTCGCCGATCTCGGCGCCGGCGCCGGTGCGGCCGGCCTGGCCGTCGCGTCGCGGATCGAGGAGGCCGAAGTGCTGCTGGTCGAGCGTTCGCCGGTCATGGCGGATTTTGCGCGCCGCAGCCTCGCATTGCCTGAGAACGCGCATCTTGCCGGCCGGGTCTCGGTGCTCGAAGCCGATGTCGCGCTGAGCGGCAAGGCGCGCGCGGCCGCGGGTCTCCCGGACGACACATTCGACCACGTGATCATGAACCCACCCTTCAACGACGCCGCGGATCGCAGGACGCCCGACCGGCTGAAGGCGGAGGCCCATGCAATGAGCGGCGACCTGTTCGAAGCGTGGATCAAAACGGCCGGAGCAATCATGAAGCCGGGCGGGCAGCTTTCCCTGATCGCCCGGCCCGAATCGATCGCCGGGATCATCGAAGCCTGCGGCCGCCGCTTCGGCGGCATAGAGATCACCCCGCTTCTGCCGCGGGCAGGCGAAAATGCCGTGCGCATCCTCGTATCCGCGATCAAGCAGAGCCGCAAGCGGCTGGCGCTGCGCGCGCCGCTCGTGATGCACGGGGAGGGCCACCGGTTCTCGCCCGAGGTCGACGATCTCAACAACGGCCGCGCGGCCTATCATCGCCGATGATTAACCGTAAGCAGGGCATTGCGTTTGCGACGCCAATGCATACATGCACGACGACGATTTGGATTGCTGCATGTCTTTGTTCTTAAATCGGCTAGGATTTAAGAAGATATGCAGAGATTGCAGCGGGCAGGAGTTGAAATGGCCGGATTCTTCAGAAAGCTGATGCCGAAGCGCTTCCGCAGGGATGGTGTGACGATTCCGGCGATCAGGCTGCATGGCGCAATCATGGCCGGCGGCAGCCCGCTCCGCCCGGCTCTCAATCTTGCGACGGTTGCGCCGCTGCTCGAAAAGGCCTTCTCCGTCAAAGAGGCCCCGGCCGTTGCCATCTCCATCAACTCTCCGGGCGGTTCGCCGGTGCAGTCCCGTCTTATCTATCAGCGCATCCGCGATCTCGCGCAGGAGAAGAGGAAGCGCGTGCTGATCTTCGTCGAGGACGTGGCGGCTTCCGGTGGTTACATGATCGCACTGGCCGGCGATGAGATCATCGCCGATCCGACCTCGATCGTCGGCTCGATCGGCGTCGTTTCGGGCGGCTTCGGTTTCCCCGATCTCCTGAAGAAGATCGGCGTCGAGAGACGGGTCTACACGGCGGGCGAAAACAAGGTGGTTCTCGATCCTTTCCAGCCGGAGAAGGAGCGTGACATCGAATTTCTCAAAGGCCTGCAGCTCGAGATCCACGACATCTTCATTCAGATGGTCAAGAGCAGGCGCGGTTCGCTCCTGGCCGACCATCCCGATCTTTTCTCGGGGCTGTTCTGGACGGGGCAACGTGGCCAGGAACTCGGCCTGGTCGATGCTCTCGGCGACATGCGGGGCGAGGTGAAGAAGCGCTATGGAGAAAAAGCGCGGCTCGAGCTGATCCAGCCGGCCCGAAGCCTCTTCGGGCGACGTCAGCCCGGAGCAGCCGTAGCCGGAGCAATCGCGGGGCCGCTCGTCGCAACGGCGGCTGCAGGTCTTGTCGACGCCGTCGAGGAACGGGCGCTCTGGGCGCGTTTCGGTCTTTGAACCGGCCCCGTTTCTTGCGTGAGCGTGTGTTTTTGAAGAACGGTCTCGCGGCAGCATCTGGCCAGTACCGCATGAGCGCGCTAACACTGCGATTTGCTGCATCCCCTCGCGCCATCGTTCCATCGGAGGGATATGCAGAGGAGGAACCATGCCGCAGATCATCCTGCTTCTGATTATCGCCGTCATCGCCTGGATCGGCTATCGCAAGTTCGTCGCGGACGCCGAGAAGCTGACGCGTCAGCGTGAGCGCCTGCGCCGGCAGCGCGAGACTGGCGCAAACGGCACGCTCGTCAAGGACGCCGAGACCGGCGAGTACCGCCTGAAGCGCGACGACGAGTGAGGCTGCCTGACCGAATACCGGCGGGTGAAGGCGCTTGACCCTCGCCCTGCGGCATGGCACCTGTCCCCGCAAATCTTGACGAATTCGGACCCGGATCCCATGACGATTGCACCCCTCCCGGACCACATGAACCCGAAGCGCTCCTTTCAGGCTCTGATCCTGACGCTGCACAACTATTGGGCCGACAAGGGTTGCGCCGTGCTTCAGCCCTACGACATGGAGGTCGGCGCAGGCACGTTCCATCCGGCGACGACCCTCAGGGCGCTCGGGCCGAAGCCATGGCGCGCCGCCTATGTGCAGCCGTCGAGGCGCCCGACCGACGGTCGCTACGGCGAAAATCCCAACCGGCTGCAGCACTATTACCAGTATCAGGTGATCTTGAAGCCCAACCCTTCCAATCTGCAGGAGCTTTATCTCGGCTCGCTCGAGGCGATCGGCCTCGATCCGCTGCTGCACGATATCCGTTTCGTCGAGGACGACTGGGAGAGCCCGACGCTCGGCGCCTGGGGCCTCGGCTGGGAATGCTGGTGCGATGGCATGGAAGTGTCGCAGTTCACCTATTTCCAGCAGGTTTGCGGCATCGAATGCTCTCCGGTTTCCGGCGAACTGACCTACGGCCTCGAGCGCCTAGCGATGTATGTCCAGGGCGTCGACAATGTTTACGACCTCAACTTCAACGGCCGCGAGGGCGCCGAGAAGATCAGCTATGGCGATGTCTTTCTGCAGGCGGAGCAGGAATATTCGCGGCACAATTTCGAATACGCCAACACGGCGATGCTGCATCAGCATTTCATCGATGCGGAAAAGGAATGCCTGGCGTTGCTGGCCGCCGGTGCGCCTGATGACTCCAGCAACAACCGCCTGCACAAATGCGTCTTCCCCGCCTATGACCAGTGCATCAAGGCGAGCCACGTCTTCAATCTTCTGGATGCCCGGGGCGTGATTTCGGTGACCGAGCGCCAGAGCTACATCCTGCGCGTGCGTACGCTCGCGAAAGCCTGCGGCGAAGCCTTCCTGCTGACCGAGGCCGGCGGCGCCAACTGGAACAGGGAAGCGGCCTGATCAGGAGGTCGCGGAGGTCCTCCAGCCGCATGGCGGGGCAAGCGGGTCCGATCGCTGCGAGCAGATGTGCTCGCTCCCGTCGAGCCGCCACTTCGGCGCCGGCGCTCTGACGCTCGACAACTCGCCGGCATAGATTTGCAGCGCGCGGCGCACACCGCTCGGCCTTTCGATCGGACCCGCGCTTGCATGGGTCGCGAAAAGGGCGGCAAAGGCGATCACGTTGATGAAGCTCACGGGGGTGTTCATGGCGGCACTAAGCGTTGAGGTTGTTCGATGGATAGACTATCGAGCATCCGCCGACGCGTTGCCGTTACCGGTGGAACAGCCTGAGGCTGCAGACGTCGGCACCACCCGTTCGGCAGGGGCTGGGGGCGGTCTTGTGATCGGCCGCTGTAGAACTTTGAATTGCTGACAGGTTTGTTCTTGAATCGAATAGAATTTAAGAAAACATGCAGTAGGATCGCCGTGATCCAAAGGAGGGTTTGATGATCGGGCTGGCAATTGGCGTCGCCGTTATTCTTTATCTCGTCTTCGTCTATAACGGCCTCGTCAAGGCGCGGCAGATGGCCGAGGAGGCCTGGTCCGGCATCGACGTGCAGTTGAAGCGGCGCGCGGATCTCATCCCGAATCTGATCGAGACGGTGAAGGGTTACGCCGCTCACGAGAAGTCGACGCTCGAGGAGGTCGTTACGCTGCGCAACCGGGCTCAGGCGGTGCCGGAAGGCGATGTCGCGGCGCGGGCCGCGGCCGAAGGCGCGCTTTCGCAGGCGCTTGGCCGCGTCTTCGCGCTCGCCGAATCCTATCCGGACCTGAAGGCCAACGAGAATTTCGCAGAACTCCAGCGTTCGTTGGAAACGATCGAGGGCGAGATCCAAATGTCCCGGCGCTACTACAACGGCGCAGCGCGCGATCTCAACGTCAAGGTCGAGAGCTTCCCATCGAACCTGATCGCCAACGCCTTCCGCTTCGTCAAGGCCAGCTATTTCGAGATCACCAACGAGGCGGACCGCGCGGTTCCCTCGGTCAAGTTCTAGATCAATTTCACTGAATCAATAAAACGATCTATCGGTTTGAAACCGCGCACTTCCGGACGGAAAACCGTTAAATACTTCTCTGGAAGTGCTCCGGTGGGCCTGAAAAAGGGAAATCCCGATGAGGCGGCTTTTCGCGGCGCTTGCGCTCGTCACCTTCGTTCTTGCAGCGCCGCTCGTCGCGGCGGCGGAAGAGTTCATCTCCGCCTACCATTCGGTCATAGAGGTCGCGAAAGACGGCACGCTCACGGTCACCGAGACGATCACGGCGAATGTCGAAGGCAACCGTATCCGGCGCGGCATCTACCGCGACTTTCCGCTGACCTTCGTCGACGAGCGCGGTGGCCGCAGCAAGGTCGACTTCAACCTTCTCTCCGTCGAGCGGGACGGCGACGAAGAGGAATACCGCACGGAATCGATCAGCGGCGGCATCCGCATCTATACGGGAAGCGCCGACGTGCTCCTGCCGCATGGCGAACACACCTTTCAGATCACCTACGAGACGAGCCGGCAGATCCGCTTCTTCGACGACCACGACGAGCTCTATTGGAACGTGACCGGAACCGAATGGGCATTCCCGATCGAGGAGGCGACCGCCACCGTCACCTTGCCGAAGGGCGTGAAGGCGGAGGCGCTCGATGTCTTTACCGGCGGCTACGGCGCGACCGAAAAGGACGCGCGCGCGGTGGAGGAGGGCGACGAGATCTTCTTCGCGACCACGCGCCGACTGCGCCCGCAGGAGGGATTGACCGTCGCGATCAAGCTGCCCAAGGGCAGCATCGAACGGCCAACCGCCTCCCAGGAAAATATCTGGTGGCTGCGCGATCACATGACTCTGGTCATCGCCGGGTCCGGCCTCCTCCTCGTCCTGCTCTATTACGGGCGCGCCTGGGTGCGTGTCGGCCGCGACCCGGCCCGCGGCGTCATGGTCCCGCGCTGGGACCCTCCGCACGGCGTCTCGCCCGCGCTCGTCAACTATATCGATAACAAGGGCTTTTCCGGCGAAGGATGGACAGCGCTTTCCGCGGCGGCGCTCAACCTTGCGGTCAAGGGGCATGTCATCCTCGAAGACCTGAAGAAGGCGGTCGTCATCACCGCCACGGGCAAGAACGGCGAGAAGCTGCCGACCGGCGAAGCGGCCTTGATGAAAGCGGTGGACGCGGCCGGCGGCAAGCTCACCATCGACAGGGCGAACGGCAAGAAGATCCAGGCGGCGGGCTCCGGCTTCCGTAGCGCGATGGAGCGCGAGCATCGCGGCAAGTATTACCGCGCCAATACCGGATACGTGGTTGGCGGCATCGTGCTTTCGGTCGTCACTCTCGCGGTGCTGTTCGTCTTCGGCGACCTGAGCGAGGACAGCGTTCCTTTCGTCATCGTCCCGGTCTTCCTCGCCGTCTTCATTTCCGCCTTCGCCGTTTCGGTCGGTAAATCGCTCCGGCGCGGCTCGAGCCTCGCACGCCGCATTCTGTCGATCGTCGTGCTTGCCTTCATCGGCTTCGTGCTGTTCACGGTTTTCTCGAGCATTCTCGCCGCGCTCGTCTTTTCGGCCAGCGATCCGGGCGACCTGCCGCTGTTCTTCGCCATCGGTGGCATCGTCCTCGTCAACGGGCTTTTCTATTACCTCATGGGCGCGCCGACGCCGCTCGGCACGCGCATGATGGATGGCATCGACGGGCTCAGGCAATATCTTACGCTCGCCGAGAAAGACCGTCTGAACATGCAGGGCGCGCCGGAAATGTCGCCGCGGCATTTCGAGACCCTGCTCCCCTATGCCGTCGCACTCGGTGTGGAAAAGCCCTGGAGCGAGACCTTCGAGCGTTGGCTGCTTGCGGCTTCGGCGGGCGCGGCGGCAGCCGCCTATCAGCCGAGCTGGTATCACGGCGACAGCTTCGGGCCTGGATCCTTCACCGACACGATCGGCGGTTTCGCCGGTTCGATGGCGGATACGATGACGTCTTCCTTGCCGCCGCCTGCGAAGAGTTCGTCCTCGGGCTTTTCTTCCGGCGGCGGATTTTCCGGCGGTGGCGGTGGCGGCGGTGGCGGTGGCGGCTGGTGACAGCGGATTTCCTCGCCGGCCGTGATGACATTTTCGCCAGAGCTTGCTAAGTCCGCCGCAACCTTCCGGAACAGAACGAAGTCTCGAATCCATGCCCGATCTCCTTATTGAATTGCGATCCGAAGAAATCCCCGCCCGCATGCAGCGCAAGGCGGCCGGCGATCTGAAGAAGCTCGTGACGGACGCTCTGGTTGAGGCGGGGCTCACCTATGAAGGCGCGCGCGAATACTGGACGCCCAGGCGGCTGGCGCTCGACATCCGCGGCCTGACCGCGCGCTCCGCCGACCTGCGCGAGGAGCGCAAGGGCCCGCGCATCGACGCGAACGAGAAGGCGATCGAAGGCTTTCTCCGCGCCGCGGGCCTCTCCTCCATCAGCGAGGCTCATGTCCATAACGACCCGAAGAAGGGCGATTTCTATGTGGCGCACGTCGTAAAGCCCGGCCGGGATGCGGAAGAGATCATCGCCGATGTGATGCCGGCGATCATCCGCGACTTTCCCTGGCCGAAATCCATGCGCTCCGGTGCCGCTTCGGCCAAACCGGGCAGTCTTCGCTGGGTCCGGCCGCTGCAGTCGATCGTCTGCACGTTCGGCGCGGAACACGACGAGACGAAGGTGATCCCCTTCGAAATCGATGGCATCGTCGCCTCGAACGTCACCTACGGCCACCGGTTCCACGCGCCGGAGGCGATCACGGTCCGCCGCTTCGCCGACTACGCCGAGAAGCTTGAAAAGGCGAAGGTCGTGATCGATGCGGAGCGCCGCAAGGAGATCATCTCGGCCGACGCCCACAACATCGCTTTCGCCAACGGCCTTGAGCTCGTTGAAGACGAGGGCCTCCTGGAGGAAGTCGCCGGTCTCGTCGAATGGCCGAGGGTGCTGATGGGCAGCTTCGAGGAAAGCTATCTCGAAATCCCGTCCGAAATCATCCGACTGACGATCAAGACCAACCAGAAATGCTTCGTCACGCGGAAGCCCGGCGCCGAAACGCTGTCCAACCGGTTCATTCTCGTCTCGAACATCGAGGCGAAGGACGGCGGCAAGGAGATCGCCCACGGCAACGGCAAGGTCGTGCGTGCGCGGCTCTCCGACGCGGCGCATTTCTGGAAGCGCGACCAGGGCGATTTGCCGGATCTCGAAACGCTGACGGCGTCTGCCGAGAAGTTCGGCCTAGATCTGAAAAAGCCTCTCGACCAGCGCATGGCGAAGCTCGACGCCCTGAACGTGACTTTCCATGCCAAGCTCGGCACGCAAGGCGATCGTGTCGTCCGAATCCGCTCGCTCGCCGCAGCGCTCGCCAAGCTCACCGGTGCCGATCCCGCCTCCGTCGATCGCGCGGTCGTGCTCGCCAAGGCGGACCTTCGCACCGAGGCAGTCGGCGAGTTCCCGGAGCTGCAGGGCATCATGGGCCACAAATATGCCGTTCTGCAGGGTGAAGGCGCGGCCGTCGCCAATGCGATCGAGGATCACTACAAGCCGCAGGGACCATCCGACCGTGTGCCGACCGATCCCGTTTCGGTAACGGTGGCGCTTGCCGACAAGCTCGATACCCTCGTCGGTTTCTGGGCAATCGACGAAAAGCCCACGGGTTCCAAGGACCCCTATGCGCTGCGCCGTGCGGCACTCGGCGTGATCCGGCTCATTTTGGAGGGAAGTGCGCGGCTGCCGCTTCTGCCTTGTTTCGATGTGGCGCTCGCCGCCCTGAAGGCACAGCGTCCGGATATCGCAGCCGAGATTTCCGCCGATCTGCTCGCCTTCTTCCATGATCGCCTGAAGGTTTACCTGCGCGATCTCGGCGCGCGATACGATCTGATCGATGCGGTGCTCGCGTCGGATGCGGACGATCTGTTGATGATCGCCCGCCGCGTCGAGGCGCTGACCGCCTTCATCACGGCCGAGGAGGGCAGGAACCTGCTCACCGGCACGAAACGTGCGACGCAGATTCTCGCTGCCGAAGAGAAGAAGGGTACGGAAGTCGCCGAGAGCGTCGACGAAGCATTGTTCCGGCTCGATGCCGAGCGGACGCTGCACGCTTCGATCAAGGTCGCGTCGGACGATGCGCGCGACGCGATCGTCAAGGAGGATTTCCGCTCGGCCATGGAGGCGCTCTCGAAACTGCGCGAGCCGGTCGACGATTTCTTCAACGATGTTCTCGTCAATGACGAGGACAAGGCGATCCGTGCCAACCGCCTCGCGCTCCTGGGCCTCATCCGCTCGGCGACGGGTGAGGTGGCGGACTTCTCGAAGATATCGGGGTAACTCGAAGCGCTCTGCACTGCAGAGGTTGCCGCGTTGACGACCGACCGATATGAAAGCCCATGACCGCCAGGATTCTCGTCAGTGCCTGCCTCATGGGACATGCCGTTCGTTACGACGGCGCATCGAAGCCGCTCATTCACCCGGCGATCGATCGCTGGAGGAAGGAAGGGCGGCTCGTCACCATCTGTCCGGAAATGTCGGCCGGCATGCCGGTGCCGCGTCCGCCGGCCGAGATCGAAGGCGGCAGGACGGGCGCCGACGTGCTCGCCGGCAGGACGCGCGTCCTCGAAAAGACGGGCGGCGATGTGACGTCGGAGTTTCGTCGCGCAGCGGAGAATGCGCTTGCGCTGGCACGCGAGACGAATTGCCGGTTTGCCCTGCTGATCGACGGCAGTCCATCCTGCGGCTCCCGCTTCATCTATGACGGCCGGTTCAGCGGCGAGCGTATTGCGGGTGAGGGCGTGACGGCCGCGCTGCTGCGGGCCAACGGCATCGAAATCTATTCCGATCGTGAGATAGAGACCTTGGTCGCAAGGGTCGGCGATGCCGGCAACGAAGTTGGGGTATCGCTCTAAAGATTACGCCCCTGCTTCTCTCAGGGGCGCAACCTCTCGCTTTTGCAGCGAATTTGCCCGTCAGCCTTGAACGTCGACTGACTGGGGCAGGGAACGTTAATAATATGGTATCAATCTAGGCGAAGATCGAAAATAGCCGGATCAATTTTCCGTGAACCGCCGCTGGCCATGGAGGCAGCAACCGCGGCGGTTTTTGCGGTATGGTCGATGGAGATTTCCGCAATCCGGGTGCGAAGGGTGCTTGCCGAGACGTCGGCCGCTGCCGGTTCGCCGGTCTGCATTCCCGCGGCCCGGATCGCGACATCCGATGCATCGTTGACGAAAATGACCGGCGAGCCGCCCAGCCACGCCTCCGTGCGCACCGACTTCACCTCTCCATGGATTTCCTTGAGCTCCACGCGATCCGTGCCCGGCGCAAGATCCGGGACGACGTAGGAAGGCTTCCTCTTTGGCTGCAAGGGCGGGCAGGCCGCGCAGGAAACCGTCGCGACGCTCGAATTGACAGCCTCGCCGGAGGTGATGTTGTCGATCGAAGAGGCTGCCGCGGGACCGGCGGTATAGACGAGAGCGGCTGTGATCAGCAGGGAACGCATTGATCTCTCCTCGATTGGTCAAGGTGAGAATAGCGGTCTCCCCTTACCTTCCGGTCAGGAGAAATCATAAAATTTGAACGATACGGCCTTTCCTGCAGCGCCGCTCGCTGAAGCCGTCAGGCAGTCTCGCGCGCGACCGCCCGCCAGCCGATGTCGCTGCGATAGAAGCCGTTCTCCCAGCGAACGCCGCGAACCGCCGCATAGGCTGCGTCCTTCGCCTCGCCGACGGTCTTTCCCGTGGCGGTGACGTTCAGCACCCGGCCGCCGGTTGCGACCAGCCCGCCTTCCTTCATTGCGGTTCCGGCATGAAATACCTTGGTCGCGGCGGACGCGTCGGGCAGGGCCTCGATCGGCGTATTTTTCTCGTAGGCGCCCGGATAGCCGCGCGAGGCCATCACCACGGTCAGAGCAACGTCGTCGCGCCACTCCGCTTTCGTTTCTCCGAGCGTTCCGGTGGCCGCCGCGTAGAGCAGCGGCAGGAGGTCGCTCTCGAGCCGCATCATCAGCACCTGGCATTCGGGATCGCCGAAGCGGACATTGTACTCGATGAGTTCCGGGCCCTTTTTCGTGATCATCAGGCCGGCAAAGAATACGCCGGCGAAGGGATGACCGCTTTCGGCCATGCCGCGGACGGTGGGCTCGATGATCTCTTTCATCGTCCGTTCCACCATCTCGGCGGTCATGACCGGCGCGGGCGAATAGGCACCCATGCCGCCGGTGTTCGGCCCGATGTCGCCGTCGCCGACACGCTTGTGATCCTGCGCGGAGGCGAGCGGCAGCACGCTCTTGCCGTCGCAAAGGCAGAAGAAGCTCGCTTCCTCGCCGTCGAGATAGGCCTCGACGACCACTTCGGCGCCGGCCGCGCCGAAGGCGCCCGCGAAGCATTCGTCGACTGCGGCAAGGGCCTCGTCGAGGCTCATCGCCACCGTCACGCCCTTGCCGGCGGCAAGCCCGTCGGCCTTGATGACAATCGGTGCGCCCTCTTGGCGGACATAGGTCTTGGCGGACGCGGCATCGGTAAAGCGTTTATAGGCCCCCGTCGGGATCCCGTATCTCGCGCAGAGGTCCTTGGTGAAACCCTTGGAGCCTTCAAGCTGGGCCGCAGCGGCCGAAGGGCCGAAGGTGGGAATATCGGCCGCGCGAAGCACGTCGCCAAGACCTGCGACCAGGGGCGCTTCGGGACCGACGACCACGAAATCGATCGCATGGGTCTTGCAGAAATCGACGACGGCCTTGTGATCTTCCGTGTCGAGGTCTGCGAGCGTGGCCTCCTCGGCGATGCCCGGATTACCGGGGGCGGCATAAAGCTTGGTCAGCCTCGGCGACTGCGCGATCTTCCATGCAAGCGCATGTTCGCGGCCGCCCGATCCGATCAGAAGAACCTTCATCGCCATCCTCGCCGTCAGGAATTGTTGCGCTGCGGTTAAGACGGCAGGCGGGACGAGGTCAAGGAAAAAGCGGCCCGCGCTGCAAATTTCCTGGTGCCAGCCGGCGTGCTTCTGTCGGGAGTAACGTCAGCGCCGGCTTGCAGCCACCGGCCAGCCGTCGTCGTCAGCCGGCTTGTCTGCGGCGAGCGCGACCCGGGAGAGCGCCCAGATCGCCAGCTCGGTGAGCGGGAGCGGCTTGCTGATCAGATAGCCCTGAAAGCGGTCGCAGCCCGCCGCCGTCAGCATGGCGAGCTTTTCCGGCGTATCGACGCCTTCGCCGACCACGGTCATCTCCTTCGCGTGGCACAGCGCGACGACCGCTTTGAGTACCGCCAGCGATCGCGAAGCGGCCAGGTTGGAGACGAGCGCCCGGTCGAGCTTAATCGTGTCGGCGGCATAATCGATGATCTGCTGAACCGATGTGTAGCCGGCGCCGAAGTCGTCTATCGAGAGCCGGAAGCCTTTGCTCCTGAGCTCTTCCATGTTCAGGCGCAATTGATCGCTGATCTGGACGGCGAACGTTTCGGTGAGCTCGATGTCGATCGATCGCGCCTCCAGGCCGTGGCGCGCGAGGCAGTCCGAAAAATGGTCGTTGATCGACTTCGAGTGCAGTTCGGCCGAGGAGATGTTGATCGCCAGAACCGTATCGGGGCCGAACAGCGCCTTCAGCTGGTGGCAATCCGACATCGCCTTGTCGATAACCCACCAGTCGATTTTCGTGAACAGACCGGAGCTCTCGGCTATCGGAACGAATTCGTCCGGCGTCACATGCCCCAGGACCGGCGAATGCCAGCGCAACAGAGCCTCGCAGCCGGTGACTTTTCCGCCGGCGTCGACGATCGGCATGTAGACAAGGTGAAACTGCTCGTCGGGATCGAGCGCGCGCAGCTCATCCTGGATCTGCCGCTGGCGGGTGCGCTTGTCGTTGAGCGCGCGGGAGAAGCGGGCGGACCGGTTCTTGCCGGCGCTCTTCGCCTGGTACATGGCGGCGTCGGCATTCGAGATCAGCTCCGCGACCGAGCTCGCATCATCAGGACATGCGGCAACGCCGATGCTTGCCGTGACCGGATAACGCTTGCCGGAAAGCTCGAACCCGTCCGAAAACAGGGCGAGGATCGCGCCGCAAACCTCCCGCACCGCGCCGTCGCCGAGCTGCGAACGCAACAGAACCGCGAACTCGTCGCCGGAGAGCCGCGCGAGGATGGCCGGCTCCTGTCCACGCCTGCGCGTGATCGCTCCGACGTCGCGTGCGATCCGGGCGGCGAGCGTTTTCAAGAGCTCGTCGCCGACATCGTGGCCGTGCTTGTCGTTGACGAACTTGAAGTTGTCGATGTCGATGAAAAGCAGGCTGCATTTCTCGCCGGATGCGACAGCCTCCTGGACGGCCTGCGCGGCAAGCATGTTGAAGCGTCCCCGGTTGCTGATGCCCGTCAACGTGTCGGTCCAGGAACTCCGCTGCACGAGTTGGAGCGACTGGACGGATTGTCGATGCATCTCCCGGATGTTTCGGGTCAGACGGCCGATTTCACCGGCCTCGTCCACCTCGGCGATTTCCGCGCGCGCGCCGGCCATCACCGCCATGACATTGGTATCGAGCGTTGCGATCGGGCCCGTGATGAAGCGGCGGATGAGCACGATGATCAGCCAGATCGAAAAGAGGCTCATGGCCAAAGCGCCGAGGGCGAGGAGCACTTTCTGCCGCATCATCTGGGCTTCGAAATGCGCATCAGAAACCGTCAGCGTCGCATGCAAGGCGGGCCCGAGAGGAACGCTTGCCGACAGATCGTCGGTCACGGCAAGCGGCCACGGCTGGAGGACGATATCGGCGCCATATTCCCTTTTCAGCGGGGCCAGCAGCCTGAGAAAGCGGTCGGGCTGTACCGCAACCTGCATCAGCAGCGCATTTGCCCTGTTGCTGGGAGCCGGCCGGCCAAAGGTTACCGGATCGACGAACAGCGAATAGACGATCCGCGGCCGGTCGCCGGCGGAGTCGACATAGCTCCAGTCGCCGAGTTTCGATCCGTTGAGCAACTGGCGCGCGAGATCGAGCTGTGCCGGATCGATTTCCGCAAAGGGATCCCAACTGTTCTCGAAGTAGTACTCCGCTTCCAGCTTGCTGTTGAGAACGGCCAGGGAGATAAACCCCGCAGGGTCGTCGGACAGCGAGGTCAGGCTCTCCTGCAGCCGCACACCGAGCGCATTGGCGCGATATTTCTTGTCGGTTTCGGCCACGTATTGCCGCAGCGCGTTGCCGCTCAAAAGCGCGTTAAGGGCACCGCGGCTGCGCCGAACCTCGTTCTGGAAGACGGAGGCGGCATGTTCGAGCCGTTGTGAGAGCTTGGCGTGCTCGAGTGCGCGGATGGAACGGCTCTGGGCGACGTGTACGGAGAGAGCCGCGAGAAGATAACCCGCCAGCACGACCGGAAAGATGAGGATGAGCGCACGCTTGCCGAGGGTCACTGGAAGTTCGCCAACGTGTTGATGATTCGCCGGCGCGCTTCGATCGACCTGACGGACAATTCCTGGTGATGCTGGTTTTTCGCCATGATTTCGGACGGCGGGTAGATTTCCGGATCGGAGCGCATGGTCTCCGGAAGGAGCTTGAGAGCCGCGCCGCTTGCAGTCGGCATGTTGAGCGCGATCGCGTTGGCAGCGGCGGCCTCCGGCGATCCGATGAAGTTCAGGAATTCGAGAGCCCTTTGCTTGCGAGGGGATGCGGCCGTGACGGAAAAACAGTCGAGCCACGACAGCGTGCCCTCTTTCGGGACCGCGTAGCGCCATAGCCCCGCCTTGCCGGCTTTACTGTTGAGCACATGCTGATCGCCGCTATAGCCCAGCGCCAGATAAATATTTCCGGCCAAGGCCGGATCCTGGATCGAGGTGACGACGTAGTCGTAGGTCAGCACGGATGGGGCCTGCGTCTTCAGGAGCGCGAATGCGGCCTTCAGCGTTGCCGTGTCGTCGGCATTGACGGAGGCGCCGAGCAGTATCAGCGGTGGCACGAAAATCTCGCTGTGGTCGGCGAACATGGCGATGTGCTTCTGCAGCGCCGGTGCCGGACGCATCATGTCACGCCAGGATGTCGGTGGCGGCGTAACCACATCGGAGCGATAGAGGATGCCGACCGTGCCCCAGAAGTAGGGAAGGCCGTAACCGGCGCAGGATTTGCGCCATTGCGGCGCATAGTCCGCGAGCGCGGGCAGATTGGTCTCGGAGAGCGGCTCGATGATGCCCTTCCGTCCGAAAAGCGTCGCGCCGTTCTCATCGACGATGACCAGATCGATGTTACGGCCCGGATCGGCAAGAATCTCGTCGCGGGCATCGTCGCTGTCGAAATTGATCTGGCGGATGGAAACGCCCGTCTTTTCGGTCCAGCGGTCGATGAGACTCTCGGCGATATAGTCTTCCCAGATAAGCAGGTTGAGCGTTTCGGCGCGGCTCGCAGAAGCGCAAAGCAGTGTCGCCAGAAAGACGGAAATAGCCCTGCGTGCGTTCATTCTCTGCCCCTGCACACCCCCATCGCCGGACGCTATCCGGCAATGATTGAGGAATGCTTACGTCCGGAGCAAGATCGTGCGGGCGCGAGGCGCCCGCACGCCTGTTCATCGCGCCGGCAGCTTCGGCAGAAATACGGTGAGCAGCCCGAGGAGCGGCAGATAGGAGCAGATCTTATAGACGAACTCGATGCCCTGCCGATCGGCGAAGACGCCGAGGACCGCGGCGCCCATGCCGCCGGCGCCGAAGGCGAAACCGAAGAAAACGCCGGCGATGAGCCCCACCCGGCCCGGAACGAGTTCCTGCGCGAAGACGACGATCGCCGAGAAAGCGGACGAAAAGATGAGGCCGATGATGACGCTCAGCACGCCCGTCCAGAACAGGTTCGCATAAGGCAGCAGAAGAGTGAAAGGAACGACGCCGAGGATCGAGAACCAGATGACGAAGCGGGCGCCGTATCGATCGCCGATCGGGCCGCCGAGGAAGGTTCCTGCGGCCGCCGAACCGAGGAAGAGGAACAGCATTAGCTGCGCCTGCTGTACGCTGGTGCCGAACCTTTCAATGACGAAGAAGGTGAAATAGCTCGAGATGCTGGTGAGATAGACGTTCTTCGTAGCCGTCAGCAGGACGAGGATCGCGATCGTCCACAGGACCCGCGCCTTCGGCAAGGGCAGCGCGCGGCTGGGGACGGGACGGCTCATGGTCGCGCGGCGGTGGCGGACGTACCACATGCTCACCCAGGAAAGCACGAAGAACCCGGTGATGGCGACGATGGAGAACCAGCCCAGGCTGCCCTGGCCGAAAGGGAGCACGATGAATGCGGCCAGCAGCGGGCCAAGCGCGCTTCCGGCATTGCCGCCGACCTGGAACAGCGACTGAGCCAGCCCGTGGCGGCCGCCCGACGCAAGCCGGGCCACGCGGGAGGATTCGGGGTGGAAGATCGCCGACCCGATGCCGATCAGGCTCGCAGCCAAGAGAAGCATCCAGAAGTGATCGGCATTGGCGAGAAGCAGAAGGCCCATGCAGGTCGAGAGCATGGCGAACGGCAGCGAATAGGGTAGCGCCCAACGATCCGTCACGATGCCGATGGCCGGCTGCAGCATCGACGCCGTCACCTGAAACGTGAACGTCAGAAGGCCGATCTGGACGAAATCGAGCGCGTAGTTTTCCTTGAGCAAAGGATAGAGCGCCGTCAGCAGCGATTGCATGATGTCGTTCAGCATATGACAGAAGCTGACCGCCAGGATGACCGAAAATGCTGTCTTTTCCGGGCTGATGGTGCCCGCCGACGTGACCGTTGCCATGGAGAATGTTTCCTTAGGGGGCGGCTCGCCAACGGAGCCTTTTCGGCCATCTCTAGACGGGTTGTCGCTGGCCTGCTTTTGTGATTTGGTCGAGTTCTTTCGAGAGTGGGCCATATGGCGAAATCCGACCGACATCACCTGCCAAAGTTGCCGGACGCGGACCATTTCAGAAGCCTGGAATGGATCGAGAAGGCGAACGCGCCCGTTCTCGCGATCGGGAGGGACTACGCCTGCGGGCTCACCGTGCCCTCCCACAGCCACAGCCGGACGCAACTCTGGTGGGCGCGTTCGGGGGTGGTGCTCGTCTATACGTCGGAGGGACGCTGGATGATTCCCCCGGGACACGCCCTGCTGGTTCCCGCGGGAATCGAGCATTCGGCCGAGATGGTCAGCGATGTGCGTATGCATTCCATCTACATCCCGCCGGAGGCAAGCGAAGCGCGCCGGCCCCTCGTCCTGGAAATGAGCGCGCTCGTCGGCAGCCTCATCGACGAACTCGTCGGCGCCGGGAACGAAGCATCGTCGGAACGGCGCGAAAGCCTGATCATGGAATTGCTGCTCACGGAAATACCGCGGCTCAACCAGCGACCTTTAGGCCTGCCTTTCCCGCGCGACCGCAAGCTTGCAGCCCTCTGCCGGCAATTTCTGGAGGCGCCGTCGGCATCCGCGAATATCGACGCGTGGGCGGCGCGCATGGGCATCAGCCGGCGTTCCTTCACGCGGCTCTTCCGGCAGGAGACGGGCGTGAGCTTCGTCACGTGGCGCCAGCATGCCTGCATCTTCGCCTCGCTGCCGCGCATTGCGGACGGCGAGCCGATCACCACGGTGGCGCTCGACGCCGGTTACGAGAACGTCGCAGCTTTCACGACCATGTTCCGCCGCATGCTGGGTGCGCCGCCGAGCGTCTATCTGCGTGACCAGCGGACCTGAACGGCGTCGGCAATTTTCGTTGAAATGCGCCAAGGCCTGTTGAAATTCGAGCCACCCGCGGCGGCCTGTTTGATTTCCTCATTCCCCGCGCCGCAGACGCGGCGCTGCTGGATCTCTGTGACGAGCACAGAGAGAGATGAGGGCGGAGAGGGTGCGGTCCCTCGGCGCGTTTCATCGCGTGACAGGCTGACCATCCCCTCGCATATTCGCAAGCGAATGTTGTGGTAGGCGCACATCCCCGGTCCTCATTCCTGTGCTTGTCACAGGAATCCAGCCAGCCCAAGTCCTTGGGCTGGAAAGGCTCTTCCCGCGCCGCAGACGCGGCGCTGCTGGATCCCTGTGACGAGCACAGGGATGAGGGGAGGAGAGGTTGCAGTTCTCCGATACGTTTCCTACAGCGCCGCGCGTCTTATGAGACGCGCAAAGGTCGCTGTAGCCCTTTGAGCTGCTGCTGTTTCTGTCCTTTGATCGGCTACGATCAACATGCAGTAGCGCACGGTCGGTGCTCGAGGAATTCACGCGCATCGCCATGCGCGCCGACAAAGCCGACCAGAGCTTCAACGCCATTATTCATCTTGCAGCAGCCGTCATAAACTCGAAGTGAATCGCAACAGGCCTTAGTTCAAACTGCGAAGTAGCCGCGGTTCGGTATGAATCCCGAAGCTGAACAGATCGGATTAACGGAATCTCATGGACTTGCCGAAGATAAGAAGGCGTTGTATGAATGGGTAGACACCCCTTATACGTGCTTGAGTCACGTCCTGGGTTTGCCAGCCCAATAAATTATTCTTCGGAGTATAGATGAGAACTCGTGTTGTTTTTCTTGCGTCTCAGGCTTTTCTTCTTGCAGCCGGAGTCGTTGCCGCCGAAGAACGCCGGTACCCCTGGTCTGGAGACTGGTATCTGAAGATAGGCGCCACTGGTTTTCTCGGTCCGGAGTATGAAGGCGGTTCGAAGCGCATGCTTCAGGCGGCGCCGCTCGTTTCGCTCGGCAAGGCTGGCAGCGCCGTGCGCTTTTCGTCGCGCAACGACAACATGTCCTACGCCCTGCTCGACCAGGGACATTTTCGCGCTGGCGCCGTCGGCAAATTGATTTTCGAGCGTGACGAGGACGATTCGAGCGATCTTAAAGGCCTCGACCATCCGAAATTCGGCGGCGAAATCGGCGGTTTCGCGGAAGTCTACCCCACGGACTGGATGCGCCTTCGCGCCGAGATACGTCAGGGTATCCGCAGCCATCACGGGGTCGTCGCCGACGTCGCGGCGGATGCCTTCGCCGATCTCGGCGAAACCGTCCGCATTTCCGCCGGACCGCGGTTGACGGCGGCATCAAGCGATTATTTCGACGCCTATTATGGCGTCAACGCAGCGGAATCCGCTGCTTCGGGACTCGGCACCTATGATCCGGGTGGCGGTATTCACTCCGCGGGGTTCGGGGCGGAGATCAACTGGATGGCGACCGAGAAGCTCGAAGCGGGTGTCTATGCCGAATATCGGCGATTGATGGGCGCTGCCGCCGATTCAAGCCTCGTACGCGAGCGCGGCAGCCCCGACCAGTTCCTCGTCGGGGTGACCGCGACCTATCGCTTCGATTTCACGCTCCCCTGACGGGTCGGCCTGGATGCGGTGGGATGAAATGGAGCGCTTGACCGGCGGGTTTTGCGGGGCCAAACAGAGGCCATGAACAGTTCTTCCATCGATTCCGGCCGCGTGCACGACGCTCCGTCCAACAATTGGGTCTATCGGGTTCTGCCGCGAGCGCTGTGGCCCTATGCGCAGCTCGCGCGTTGGGACCGGCCGATCGGCTGGCAATTGCTCTTGTGGCCGTGCCTCTGGTCGGCGGCCATGGCGTCCGGAACGGCGGCATCGCTCGGCAGCTTTTCGGCTGGGCGATTTCTCTTCCATGTCTTTCTGTTCGTTGTCGGAGCGATTGCCATGCGCGGCGCCGGCTGTACCTACAACGACATCGTCGATCACGACATCGACATGGAAGTGGCACGTACGCGCTCCCGACCGCTGCCTTCCGGCCGCGTCACCCGTTTTCAGGCGAAGGCATTCATGCTGTTGCAGGCCCTTGTGGGCCTCGTCGTGCTGCTGCAGTTCAACGGTTTCACGATTTTTCTCGGCTTCCTTTCGCTGGCGCTGGTCGCGATCTATCCTTTCGCCAAGCGCTTCACGGACTGGCCGCAGTTTTTCCTCGGGCTCGCCTTCTCCTGGGGCGCGATCATGGGTTGGACCGCGGAATTCGGCAGCCTCTCCCTGGCTGCGATCATCCTCTACGTTGCCGCCATCGCCTGGACCATCGGTTATGATACCATCTATGCCTATCAGGACAGGGAGGACGACGAGCTGATCGGCGTTCGCTCGACCGCCCGCCGCTTCGGCGACAACCCGCGGCCCTGGCTTATCGGGCTATACGGGATTGCGGTTTTCCTGATGCTTTTCGCCTTCCTGTCCGCCGGCGCCGGATTTTTCGCCTATGTCGGGGTTCTGGTGGCCGCGGTGATGCTCGCCTATCAGATTCTCGTATTGAACATTCACGATCCGCTACAATGTCTCGCGCTGTTCAAGTTCAACGGCGTCGTCGGCCTGATCATCTTTGCTGGAGTTGTGCTCTCGCTTCTCGTGCGGCTCATTTGAACGCAGAAGCCGGCCCTAAGGCGCGGAGCGTCGAAGGGCCGGCTTGCTGATCGTTGTCTTGTAACTTGGAACGCTGCGGTCACGCCCGGGCGATGATTTCGCGGCCGTCGATCTTCATCTGGATGCCGAGACTGCCGGTGGAGCGGCGCACGAGAAAGCGCGGCCGGCGCTCGGCGAAAAAGGAATGGCGGCGGCGCGGCTTTGCGGGAGCGGTGCGAACATCGCCGATATGTTCCTCGAGCGGCCGCGCGACCCCGTCGGCTTCCACCATGAGCATCGGAATGCGATAGGCTTCGGCCCAGGCGCGCCAATCGGCTGCGATGTCCGAAAGATCATGAGCCACGAGCAGCGGGATACAGAGATCCGGATCATCGTGATGAAGTTCGAGCGTCACTGTAACCTCCCCGTCGCCATGGTCGATTGCCCGTGCCGCCACACCCTTGAAAGCTCGCGCCGGCAGAGCGATCGAAAGCGGCAGGCCGCTGAATGGTAGCACCTTGCGCAGAACAGCGCCACGCTCGTCAAGGCTGATGCTGACATTCCCCGTGTGCCCGCGCAGCACGTAGCTTGCTTGCTGCGGAAAGCGCTTCGGGTCAAGTCTGAGCGTGTTTCCGACCCAAGCCGGCTGAGAGAGTGTATTGCGCATTTCATATCGCCCTTGTTTTTCCTTGAGAGCCGTTTCCGACTTTCCTCTCGGGACTTTTCGTCCTCTAGGGGCGGAGGATAGGCGGGCTCCGTTCCGGGCGGCTTAAAATTCGCGGTTAAAAAAACTTTGCTGTCTCCGATGGTTAGCAAAAGCCGAGGCCGCAAGGTTTCTCATTCGTCAATGAAACCGCAGGCATTTTCGATGTGCTTTGCCAGGGCGGGATGCGGACGGAAAACGGGCACACGTTTTTTCTCATCCGCTCCAGCGGCAAAAGCCACACACAAGCATGCTGCGCGATCTTCGCCATCATCGGAGTGGTTTCAGGGGATGTCGGCGCGCCGGCGGTCCCCGTTCCTTGCTGGCGGGCGACGCATGGTTTCGACTTATCTCGACTACAATCTGATCGCACGGGACATGAAGCTCAGCCTGAAGCGCGTGTCGGAGCAGACGATCGTCGCCCGCGACACGCAGTACTACAGGGAGAACATCGGCAGTGTGGCCTCCGTCGACGAGTTCCTCGCCGACTTCCGCCTCTATTCCTACGCGATGAAGGCCTATGGCCTGGCGGATATGATCGAGTCGGTCGCCTTCATGAGGAAGGTGCTCGAAAGCGACCTGTCCGACGATAACAGCTTTGCCAACAAGCTGACGGACGAACGATACCGCGAATTCACGATGGCGTTCAGCTTCAGCGGTGGAACGGCGGTTTCCCAGACCGAAGCGCAGCTCGACGAGATGATCGGCCTTTACAATACGAGTATCGCCAGCATCGGGGAAACCCAGAAGGAAGAGACGCGCTACTACAACGTCATGATCGACAAGGTAACGAGCGTCGATCAGCTTCTGAACAATGAGCGTCTGCGGACCTATGTCTTCACGGTCTTCGGTATCGACGAGAGTACGTACTCCCGTGAAACGCTCCGCAACGTTCTCTCCAGCAATGCCGACGATCCGGGCAGCTATGAGAAAACCGTGCTCGAACCCAGACTGTCGGAACTCGAGGCCGCCAGAGCCGACGCCCAGGCGAAGCTCCAGCAGAGCGGCACGACGGAGGCGGAAAAGCTGGAGCTCCGGGCGAAGATAGCCACCTACAACAAGTCGATTTCCACGGTCAGCAATTACCTGGCGATGGCGGCGGCTTTCCAGTTCAACGCCGACGGCACGGTGGCCGCGGGATCGGCGCAGACCGCCGCGCACAAGAAGACCATGAATGAACTCTACGTCTCCAGCAATCCCCGGATCACCCCCCAGGCAGCGCTCCTGAACAAGGCCTATTTCGAGGAAAAGATCGCGAGCATCACGACCGTCAGCGAGCTTGTCGCCGATACGCGCCTCTATAACTACATCCGCACGGCCTTCGATCTCAACGAGGTCACCATCGTGCCAGCGACGATCAAGAATATCCTGACCAGCGATCCGGACGACCCGAACAGCTACATCAATACGATCGGCAAGGGGAACGAGAACTACAAGGCGCTCGCCAGGGCCTTCAACTTCCAGGCGGACGGCACGCTCGCGGCGGGCGATGCGGCGCAGACCACGGAACAGACGACACTCACCTCCAGCCGTTACATGACGCGCTACAACGACAAGGACGACGCAGCGGACGCGAAGGCGATCGGCGCCTATAAGCTTGCCGTCGAGAAGATGGCGTCCGTCGGCGACTTCATCGACACGGCTTCGATCTACGATTTCGCGCTGCAAGCGGTCGGTCTCGATCCGGACGCCGAAAGCGCACGGACGATCAAGCGGGTTCTGACCAGCGATCTCACCGATCCGGAAAGCTTCGTCTACACGCTGAAAGACGAGCGTTACCTGAAGCTCGCCCAGCTGTTCAACTTTACGACATCGGGCGACATCGGCGTTCCGGCATTGGCCCAGTCGGAGACGCTGATTCAGGAGACCGCCAAGACCTACATCGTCAACAAGTCCCGTTTTGGCTCGGAGGAGGACAAGACCACGGCCAAAGCGGATGCCGAATATTATACGGCCGAGGTCGCCAAACTCTCTTCTCTCGACGAATTTCTGGCCGATTCCCGCCTGGTCGATTTCGCTCTCGCGGCAAACGGCATCGATCCCGAGAATGTCACCGTCGATTTCCTTCGCGACATCTTCACCTCCGATCTGGACGATCCCAAGAGCTTCATCAATCAGCAGCAGAACTCCGGGGCCTATATCGCCCTGGTCACCTCGTTCAATTTCGACCGCGGCGGCAACGTGCTGCGCGAGGACAAGAGCGTCATCGTCACGCGGCAGGGGCTTTACGAGACCCTCGACCGGTATCTGCACCAGACGCTGGAAGAACAGGCCGGCGAGGACAATGCAGGTGTCCGCCTGGCACTCTATTTCGAGCGCCAGGCAGGCTCGCTCGTCGACGCTTACGATCTCCTGGCCGATGATGCGCTCGCCGAAGTGTTCCGCACGATCTTCAGCCTGCCCGACGAATTCAGTTCCATGGACATCGACCAGCAGGCAAAGATCGTCGAGAAGAACCTCGAGCTAGAGAAGCTGAGCGATCCGGCCGAGCTGAAGAAGCTCCTCGCGCGCTTCACCGTGCTCTACGATCTGGAGAACAACATGGAAGTCGATCCGGCCGTGGTGGTGCTCTCGGGCAGCGGCAGCAATATCGGCATCAGCGCCGATACGCTCTTCCAACTGTCGCAGCTCAGGAAGGGCGGGTAGGGCTTAACGGCGGCCGGACCGGCACGCGTCGTTACTCGCCTCAATCCTCGCGCAGCACCTTATCGGGGTTCATGATCCCCGCCGGGTCGAAAGCGTGCTTGATCCGCCGCATGAGCTCGATCTCGATCGGCGAGCGGATCGCCGCGAGTTCGTCGCGTTTCAACTGGCCGATGCCATGCTCGGCAGATATCGAGCCCTCATGCTTGAGCACGACGGCGTGAACGATCGCATTGATCTCGCGCCACCGGTCGAGAAAGCCCTGCTTGTCCGCGCCGACGGGCTGGGAGATGTTGTAGTGGATATTGCCGTCGCCCATATGGCCGAAGGCGCAGATGCGTGCGCCGGGAATGGCCTTGGAGACCAGCGCATCCGCTTCCGTCATGAAGGCCGGAATGCTCGATACCGGGACCGAAACGTCATGCTTGATCGAGCCGCCTTCGGGCTTTTGTGCCGGCGACATGCTTTCGCGCATGTGCCAGAGGGCTCTGCGCTGCGCTTCGTTCTGGGCAATGACGGCGTTCTCGACGAGACCGTCGGAGATGACCGCTTCGAGAAGGTCTTGCACCATCCGCTCCGCGCTTTCGGCGGTATCCGAGGTGGAGATATCGATCAACGCGTACCACGGATGCGTCGTTTCCATCGGATCTCGAACGCCGGCGATGTGCCGGGTGGTGAACTCGATGCCGAGCCGCGGCATCAGTTCGAAGCCCGTCAGGGCCGGCCCGCAGAGGCTCGATGCCCGATCGAAAAGCGCCAGTGCGTCCTCGACGCTTCTGAGGCCGGCAAAAGCCACCTGGTGGCCCCGCGGTTTCGGGAAGAGCTTCAAAACGGCGCCGGTTATGACGCCGAGCGTTCCCTCGGCACCGATGAAAAGATCGCGCAGATCGTAGCCCGTATTGTCCTTCTTGAGGCGTCTGAGCCCGTTCCAGATCTCCCCGGTCGGAAGCACGACCTCCAGCCCCAGGCAAAGCTGGCGCATATTGCCATAGACAAGCACGGCAGTGCCGCCGGCATTGGTCGAAAGATTGCCGCCGATCCTGGCAGAGCCTTCCGAGCCGAGTGACAGGGGAAAAAGCCGGTCGACGTCATCGGCGGCCTTCTGGATATCCGCCAGAATACAACCGGCATCGGCCACGATCACGTTGCCGACCGGGTCGATGTCGCGGATGCGGTTCAGCCGCTCGAGGGAAAGGACCACGTCGGCTCTGCCCTCGCGCGGAATCTGGCCGGCCACATGTCCGGTGTTGCCGCCCTGCGGCACGACTGCCGTTCGGGTCTGGCTCGCAAGCCGCATGACCAGCGAAACTTCCTCGACGGAGCCGGGCCTGAGCACGAGCGGCGTCGTGCCGTGATAGAGCCCGCGGGACTCGACCAGGTAGGGGGCCGTGTCGGCGGGTGCGGTGAGGGCATTGCCGGGCCCGACGATGTCGACGAAGGAGGCGATGAGTTCGGGAGATGGAAGTATGGTGGTCATGGCCCTGCCTCGGATCACGTGGTTGCTTCAAGCGTGCCGCTGGCCATCAGCCCCGCGGCGCGGCCGCGCGCTGCAGCCGGTCGATGATCGCTTCGCCGAGCCCCACGCTCGGGATCGGGCCGAAAGCGATGGTCGCGGCGCCGCTGGCATCCGCCTTTTTCATATAATCGAAAAGATTGGCCGCGGCTTCCCGCAGGCTGCCGCCCGGACTGAGATCCAGGACGATTGCGGCATCGCCTTCACCGGGAAGTGCCTTTCCGCCGAAGCGGATGAGGGCCTCTCCTTTCCGGACCTCATCTGCATTGAGGCGCACAGCGGCACCGGGAGCATAATGCGAGGCGAGCATGCCGGGCGCCTCGATGACAGCGCCGGCGGTCTCCGGGCGCTCGATGGCAAGACCGGTCAAAGCTTCGATCTCTGCCGCGTCGAGCCCCCCGGGCCTCAGCAGCCGCAGCTTTCCGTTCTCGACCTTGACGATGGTCGATTCAAGGCCGATCGCGGCCGGGCCTGCGTCGAGGATGAGCTTCAGCCTGGAGCCGAGATCCGCCTGCACATGGGCCGCACTGGTGGGACTGATCTTGCCCGAGGTGTTGGCGCTCGGCGCCGCCAAAGGCCGCCCGAATCGGGCGATCACCCGACGCGAGAACCCGTCGGGCATCCGAATTCCGAGCGTATCGAGACCGGCGGATGCGAGCGTGTGCACGGTGCTTTCCCGCCGCTGCGGCAGGATCAGCGTGAGGGGGCCAGGCCAAAAAGCCTCGGCCAGACGTCTCGAAACCGGATCGAAGGTCACATGCGCCTCCGCCATCGCCAGATCGGAGACGTGACAGATCAGCGGATTGAACCGCGGCCGCCCCTTCATCTCGTAAATGCGGCTGATCGCATCGGGGGTCGTGGCATCGGCAGCAAGGCCGTATACGGTCTCCGTGGGGATCGCCACGGGTTCCCCGTCCGAAAGAACTGCGCAAGCCGTCTCGATTGCCCGCTCCGGTTCGATGCGCGTGTCGATGATCTCGGCCATGGCGTTCTGATCCTTTCCGTCGCTTCCTTAACGGAGCGATTGCAAAAACAGAACGATTTTCTTGGTCAAAGGCTGCGAATGATCCGCCGCAAGGCTTCGTCGCGTGCGCCGAGCATCAGCACGTTCTTCAGCGCCACCTTCGGATCCTGCGTCCGGAAAATCAGGCCGTTGCCGCGCACGTTGCGGTTGACGACGATCCGTCCTTCGCCGGCATCGGGCTCGATCGCGACGGCGAAATACATGCGCGAATAGCCCGGCTGGATACGGTCGAAGAAATGGGTCTCGTTCCCGAGGTCGCAGAAGAAGTTCGCGAGATAAAAGGACCAGGTGATCTCATGTCCCTTTGCGAGGCAGGTTTTCGCGGCGGTCACGTGGCAGTAGCCGAGATGCGGACTGTTGGCGAGCGTGCGATGGTAGACCATCTTCGGGAACTGCATCGAGGCATGAAACCCGTTGATTCGGCTGTGGGTCGTCTCGCCCGCCGTCGTCAGCTTCCGCGCCGTCTGCTGCGCAACCTCGGCATAACTCAGATACTGCCGCTCGTTCGCCATCCACCGGCGTCTATCGATCCGGCCGGTCCGCAGGAACTCGGTGTGAGCCTTGGCTTTCGCCGGTGCGGCCGCCTTGTCGGCAGCGTCGTAATATCGGAGTTTTGCCATGGGCGTCGTCGCGCCGTCCTGTCCGAAAGCGGGTTGATGGTAGCGAACGTAAATCATCACAGTTAACGAATTGGTTCGTTTGCGGCCGTGCGAGCATCGATCAGACCTTGTGTCGGTGGGCCGTGTCGTAAAATGGCCAGCCGCCTTCGCGCCATGAACGGCGCTGCCGAAAAATCCGCCGGCTGCGCGGAGATTCACCTACTTCCTTGTTTGTTATGGATAATATCCGTCTGCCAATCGTGCCGATTGCGCCGCGAATGGCTGTCGTCTTTCTGGAAGCGGATGTCGTCTATTGGCAGTTGCCGGACCGGCCCTGAGGCTTAGATGAGGACACTCAAGGTGCTGCCTCGAAGGGAAGGCGGAGAATTGGGAAGCCGGTCAAATCCCGGCGCTGCCCCCGCAACGGTGGTGGAGCGAACAGCCACGGCAGAAGGCCACTGGACACAGCGTCCGGGAAGGCGCCGGGCAGGTCCCTTGCGGACAGCTCCAGAGCCCGGAAACCAGCCTTGAAGCAGAAACAGACCGTAGCTGGTTGCGGCGGGCAGCCGGATCGGAGCCAATTGCGTTGCGGGTCCATGCGGCCGGCGCGGGTTCCAGTCCTGCCTCTCCGAAACGGCGGAAAACGAGGATAAGGGCATGGAAATTCAGACCGAAATGCTGCGCAAGCTGAAGACCCGTCGCGATGGCTACAGCCTCGACCGCGCCTTCTACGTCGATCCTGATTATTATCGCCAGGACCTGGAGCAGATCTGGTACAAGGATTGGCTGTTCATCGGCCATGATTGTGAAGTCCCGCGGCCGGGGAACTATTTCACGGTGCAGGTCGGCGATTACCCGGTCGTTATCGTTCGAGACAGACAGGGCGCGGTGCGGGCACTGCACAATTCGTGCCGCCATCGCGGCTCGCGCGTCTGCACGCAGCACAAAGGCTCATCCGCCAAACTCGTCTGTCCCTACCACCAGTGGACCTACGAGCTCGACGGCCGCCTGCTCTTCGCGCGGCAGATGCCCGAGGGCTTCGACCCGGCCGAACACAGTCTTAAGCCGATCCACTGCGAAACCGTCGGCGGTTACATCTTCATCAGCCTTGCCGAACAACCGATGGACTTCCGGCCGTTCCGCGAGACGGTCGCGGCCTATCTCGCGCCGCACCGCCTCGGGGAAACGAAGGTCGCCTTCGAGAGCACGATCGTCGAGAAGGGCAATTGGAAGCTGGTCTGGGAGAACAATCGCGAGTGCTACCACTGCGCCGCCAATCATCCGGAACTCTGCCGTACCTATCCCGAAGCGCCGACCGTCACCGGTGTCCAGGGGGCGATGAACGACCCGGAAATCGGCGCCCATTGGCAGAAATGCGAGGCGGCGGGCCTTCCGAGCGCTTTCAGGATCGCGCCCACCGGCCAGTTCCGCATGACGAGAATGCCGCTGATCAACGGCGCCGAGAGCTATACGATGTCCGGACAGAAGGCCGTACGCAGGCAGCTCTCCGCCGGGCTTGACGCCGATGGCATCGGCACGCTGCTCCTCTTCCATTATCCGACGACCTGGAACCACATTCTGGGCGATCATGCGATCACCTTCCGCGTTCTGCCGCTCGGGCCGGAACTGACACAGGTTACGACCAAATGGCTGGTCAACAAGGATGCGGTGGAGGGCGTCGACTATACGATAGACGAGCTGACGCACGTCTGGACGGAGACCAACGACCAGGACCGGCAGATAGTCGAGGAAAACGCGTTCGGGATCCGCTCGCCGGCCTATGAGCCGGGTCCATATTCGGCCGAACACGAGGGCGGCGTCATGCAGTTCGTCGAGTGGTATTCGAACTTCATGCTGGACCGCCTTCAGGGCGGGGCCACGCAGCTCTCGCGGGTGGCATGACCATGGAAATGCCTCGCTCCTTTCACCATTTCGACGAGCTCGATCCCTGGAGAGACCGTCAGCACATGCTGGAGTGCACGTCGGCCGTAGCCGAAGCCGCCGACGTGATGACTTTCACCTTCCGCTCCGACAAGCCGGCCTGGTTCCGCTACCTGCCCGGGCAGTTCGTGACGCTCGAACTGCCCGTCTCGGCCGAGCCGGTGATGCGCACCTATACGCTGTCATCCTCGCCCTCGCGCCCGCTTTCGGTCGCGGTCACGGTCAAGGCGCAGCCGGGAAGCATCGGCACCCGCTGGATGTTCGACAATCTGAAACCGGGCATGATGCTCAAGGCGTTCGGGCCGCTCGGCGATTTCAGCTTCGTCCGTCATCCCGGTGAAAAGTATCTCTTCATTTCGGCGGGGTCGGGCGTCACGCCGATGATGTCGATGACGCGCTGGATGGCCGACTGCGCACCGGAAACGGATGTCACCTTCATTTCCTGCGCCCGCCGCCCGGACGATCTCCTCTTCAGAACGGAGCTCGAAGTTCTCGCGCGTCAGATGCCGCGGCTCAATCTCGGCTTCCTCGTGGAGGGGCATGAGGCGCGGCATGGCTGGCATGGTCTGCGCGGGCGCATCGACGCGGCGAAGCTGCCGATGCTCGCACCGGATTTCATGGAAAGAACCGTTTTCTGCTGCGGGCCCGAGCCGTTCATGGGCAATGTTCGGGCGATGCTGGAATCGGCGGGCTTCGACATGGCCGGCTATCACCAGGAGAGCTTCCAGCCCGCCGCGGCGCCGGCGGCCGAGGAGCTTGCAATTCGGGCGGGGCCGGCGGCCGATGCCGGGGCCGGTGCGGCGCGGGTGACCTTTACCATGAGCGGCAAGGAGGCGACCGCCGTTCCCGGCCAGACGATTCTGCAGACGGCCCGGGCCAACGGCGTCAGGATCGGGGCCGCCTGCGAGGGCGGCATCTGCGGAACGTGCCGGGTGATGAAGATCGCCGGCGATGTCGAGATGAACCACAATGGCGGCATTCTCGACGATGAGATCGAGGAGGGCTACATCCTCGCCTGCTGTTCGCGGCCGACAAGCGACGTCCAGATCGAGGCCTGAGTTACCGCCGCTCGGATTGGTAGGGCAGGCGTGCCTCGGCGGCCCTGACGGCGATGGAGCCGGTAACCGTCTCGTCGGCGCCCGCCCCTGATCCGCTCTCCGCCTCGGCGCGGCTTATCACGAGCGGCCGCGAAAGAGCGGCCGTTGCACTTGCATTCAACGCCGGGATCGTACCGACGGTGGCCGAGGCGATAACGGTGAGCACCGGCGGCTTCTCCGGAAGAAGCGCGCCGTGGGGCCAGATTCTCTTCAGTGCCGATGCACTCATCGCTGCGACATTCACGTCTATATCGTCGAGGGTGCCGGGCACCCGATAGGGGCAACGCTTCTTTCCGCAATTATGCGCCGACGAGAATTGCCAGAGCGCGTAGCGGTCCCAGTTTCCCATCGGAAAGACTTTGCGGATATCGGGCTTATAGCGCGCATACCAGAGCGGAAGACGCGCTAAAAGCCGATGCTTGAAGCGGTTGGCGGCAATGTGTTTCGCGGTTGCGTGGTTGGTATAGAGGACGGGATAGCGCCCCGTCCGGGCCTTCACATGGCCGGCGAAGATTGCTGCGTCTTCGAGCGACATGTATTTTTCCGGATCGATCCCTTCGATATCGAGCACCATCAGCTCGTCGTCGCGCGGATCGGCATAGTCGATGAAGTGGTTCGCCTGATCGACGGGGTTGCCGGGCCTTGCCAGATGATAGGCGCCCCAGAGCAGGCCATGCGAGCGCGCGATCATCCGGCGCGTCTGATAGAGTTCCCGGCTGACCGCATATTTGCGCCACATCGTCTTGCAGTGTGCAACCGTATCGCCGCCGTGGTCACCGGTACAGGTGTAGCTTTCCGGCAGGCCGTCGGAAGCCTTCGCGATGAAGCCCGCTATCCGCTTGTCCTTCAGCATGGCTTCCCAGTCGATGCTGTTCAACTCGTAAGCGTCGACGATGAGGGCGTTGCGCCGCTCTTTCCACGGCTCCACTTCGCTCGCGCGTGCGTTCGCCGCCGCGAAGGTCAGGCCCATGAGGACCGCCAGGCGCAAGATCATCCCTATGATCGAGATTCCCCGCTTTTCCATTCTCTGAGATTGCCGACTTAGAGTTAAGAGGTCGTAAATCTCAGCCCCGGCCTCAATCTGCGCGAGGCGGACGCTTCTGTACACCGACCTCAAGAGGCAAAGTCGACGGCCCGATTCCGCCCAGGATTGTATCGACGGCGAGATTTTTCCTTTGCTGCATCCGCGCGCGATGGTTGCTTCCGGCGACTTCTGCCCTAGTCTTGGTATGTCGCCCTTGCAAGGGCCGGTTGTACATGAAATCGAAGGCAGGAGGAAATGATGTCACTGAAATGGCTTTCGGGCGCGCTTGCAGCGATGACGCTGGCGGCATCGGCGGTGCCGTCTCAGGCTTTCACGCCTCTGCCCCCGCGGGTTGCCGTCGAGAGCGCCGTCACGGACGTTCAGTACGCGCCGCGGCGCGGTTATTATCGGTATGGCGACTTCTATTACTATAACGGCTATCGTGGGTACCGCTATCAGCGGCCCGGCTATCGCTATTACCGCGGTTGGTGGTACCCGGGGGCTGCCTTCCGACCCGGCATCGTGATCGAGCGCCGTCCCGCCGTTCGCCCGCCGGTGCGCTACGGCAGCCGGCATATCCAATGGTGCTATGATCGCTATCGCTCCTACAGGGCTTACGACAACAGCTATCAGCCCTATAACGGCCCGCGCCGGCAGTGCTATTCTCCCTATAGCTGATCGGTCCGCTTCGCTCAAATAATGCCGATGCGCTTGAGCACGAGCCAGGCAACGCCCATCGACGAGGCAATGAACATTCCCGCAAAAACGGTGCCGCTGCCCTCGGAGAAGGGTAGCGCCCCCGTGTTCATGCCGAAAAAGCCGGTCACCAGCGTCGGCGGCAGAAGGAAGGCTGTCATCAGCGAGAGGATATAGAGATGGCGGTTCGTTTCCGAGGAAATCTTGCTGTCGATTTCCTCGTGCAGCAGCCGTGCGCGTTCCTGAAGAGCGAACACATCGCGGTCGACGGATTCCAGCCGATCGGAGAGCCTCTCGGTCACGTCGATGAAGCCCGGCGGCACCTCATCCTCTTCCAGTGCCCCGGCCCGGCGCAGCAGGGCGAGCACGGTCCTTAAGTGCCGGTGCAGCCGCACGACGGTCCGTCGCAAGGGCGCCAGCCCCGGCTGTTTCCTGTGTCCCGCCTCGCCATAGACATGGTCCTCGATGATGTTCAATTCCTCCGTCAATTCGAACACCAGCGTGATCAGGGTGCGCTGGAACTCGACGACGAGCATTTCGAAGAGATCGATCGGGCGGCTGCATTTGGAGCTCTTTTCCACGGCCGCCTTCACCCGGTCGATGCTCCTTAGCGGATGCAGGCGCGTGGTGATGATCATCCGGTCGCTGACGGCGAAATGAAGCCAGCCGATCGTCTGCGTCACCGCGTCGAATGTCCGCTCGAAATCGACCAGCGTGCCGTGCACGACGTCATCCGCGACCGTGATCGCCGCCTGCGTGTCGTGGCTCGTAAGGGTCGCGATTGCCTCCTGCGGAAGATTGCCGATGCGCTCGATCAGCGCCGGTGTGCGCGCGTCGCTGAGCGCGAGGTGCAACCAGACCCAATCTTCGCCTGCCTTAAGGCTTTCAACGGGCGAATCGGCAGCTATGCGCTGACACCGGCTTTCGCCCGGTGCGAACCGGTAGGCCCAGACGAGGCCCGGTATTTCGGGTGAAATCAGGTTCATCGGAGTGCCTCGGCCCGGAGCGGTCGAGTCGGCTTCTATTCGCGGCCCATGACAGTTTTGTTACAGTTTCCCTGGCCGTAACCGCCAGCCGCCCGTGGCGAGTTGACGTTGACGTTCACGTAAAAATGATTAGTCTGCTGCGCATCTAAAAGGCGCCGGCTGCGGACGGCGGCGGATGCAGGGAGGAGCACCATGTACAAGGCACCGGTCGACGAGATCGCATTCACCCTGAAACACGTCGCCGGCCTGTCCGAGGTGCTCGACGCCGGGACGTTCGGCGAACTCGGCGAGGACCTTGTGGACGCGATCCTCGGCGAGGCCGGGCGCTTCGCCTCGGAAGAGGTGGCGCCGCTCGGCGAGGTGGGCGACCGGCAGGGATCGCGGCTCGTCGATGGCGCCGTCAAGACGCCGGAGGGCTGGCGGGAGCTCTACCGCAACTGGATCGCCGGCGGCTGGAACGGCCTGACGGCTCCGGAAGCTTTCGGCGGGCAGAACCTGCCGCACATGTTGCACGTCGCCGCCATGGAAATGTGGAACAGCGGTTCGATGGCCTTCGCCCTTGCGCCGACGCTTACCATGGGCGCCATCGAAGCGCTCGAGAAGCACGGCACCGACGCTCTGAAGGCGACCTTCCTGCCGAAGATGGTCTCGGGCGAATGGATGGGGACCATGAACCTGACCGAGCCGCATGCCGGCTCGGACCTCGGCGTGCTGAAGACCCGCGCCGAGCGCCGCGACGACGGCACCTATCGCATCCTGGGGCAGAAGATCTTCATCACCTGGGGCGAGCACGATTTCACCAACAATATCGTCCATCTGGTACTCGCGCGGCTGCCCGATGCGCCGTCCGGAACGAAGGGCATTTCGCTGTTTCTCGTGCCGAAGTTCCTCGTCAACGAGGACGGTTCGCTTGGCGAGCGCAACGACGTTTTCTGCCACTCGCTGGAGCACAAACTCGGTATCCACGGATCGCCGACCTGCACCATGATCTACGGGGACGGGAAATTCGGCCGCGAGAAGGGGGCGATCGGCTATCTGATCGGTGAGGAAAACCGCGGTCTCGCCTGCATGTTCACGATGATGAACAATGCGCGGCTCGCGGTCGGGATGCAGGGCGTCGCCATCGCGGAGGCCGCCACCCAGAAGGCGATCGCCTACGCCAAGGAGCGCACGCAGGGCCGCGCGCCGGGGTGGAGCGGCGATGGCATGAGCCCGATCATCGAGCATCCGGATATCGCCCGCACGCTGCTGACGATGAAAGCGCTGACGCAGGGATCGCGCGCCATCGCCTATGCCTGCGCCCACGCCGTCGACATGGCGCATGCCGCGCAAGGGGAGGGAGCCCGCCACTGGCAGGAGCGTTCGAGCCTGCTGACGCCGATCGCCAAGTCCTTCGCCACCGACGCCGGCGTCGACGTCGCCTCGATGGGCATTCAGGTCCATGGCGGCATGGGCTTCATCGAGGAGACCGGGGCCGCGCGCTATCTGCGCGACGCCCGAATCGCGCCGATCTACGAAGGCACCAACGGCATTCAGGCGATCGACCTCGTCACCCGCAAGCTGACGCTCTCCGATGGCGCACAGGTGCGCGGCTTCATCGCCGAACTCCGAGAGGTCGCCGCTGCCGCTGCCGCGTCGAACGGGGAAGGTTTCGGCGAGACGACCGCACGGCTCGATGCGGCAATTGCGGATCTCGAAGGGGCGACCGACTGGCTGCTTTCGAGGCTTCGCGACGGAAAGCTCGCCGAGGCGCTCGCCGGTGCGACTGCCTATCAGCGCCTGTTCGGCCTCGTGCTGACCGGAGTCTATCTCGCCAAAGGCGGTCTTGCCGAAGCCGGTGACGGGAGGCAGGATCGGCGCGTTGCGCTTTGCCGCTTCGCAGCGGAAAATCTGCTCTCGGAGACGAGCGCGCTCAAGGACCGTGTCGTCAACGGGGCGGAAAGTCTCGCCGCAGCCCGTTCCATACTCGACTGAGGGAAACCCATGACCGACCACGTGCTCGTCGAACGGCCGGAAGCCTATCCCGGCGTTCAGCTTATCCGGTTCAATCGGCCGGAGAAGAAGAACGCCATCACGCGCCAGATGTACGCCAGGATGACGGAGGCGCTGACCGCCGCCGGAACGGATCCCGCCATCCGCGCGATGGCATTCCTCGGAACGGAAGGGTGCTTCTCGGCCGGCAACGACATGGCCGACTTCCTCGCCTTCGCCATGGGGGGCAGCATGGGGGACGAGGTTTTGGACTTCCTGCGGGCGCTTGCCGGCGCGACGAAACCGATCGTTTCCGGCGTAGACGGACTGGCCATCGGCATCGGCACGACGATCCACCTTCATTGCGACCTGACGGTCGCCTCGGCCCGCTCGGTGTTCAAGACGCCGTTCGTCGATCTGGCGCTCGTTCCGGAAGCGGCCTCGAGCCTGAGCGCTCCGCGCATCATGGGCCATCAGCGCGCCTTTGCCCTGCTTGCTGCCGGCGAGCCGCTCGACGCGGCCGGTGCGCGCGAGGCGGGGCTTATCTGGAAGATCGTGGAAGAGACCGCCGTCGAGGAGGAAACGCTATCAGCTGCAGCGCGCCTGGCAAAAAAACCGCCGGAAGCGCTGCGCATCGCCCGCGACCTCATTCGCGGCGATCGCAGCGATGTGCTTGCCCGGATCGAGGAGGAGGCGAAGCATTTTGCCGCGCAATTGAAAAGCGCCGAGGCGCGCGCCGCGTTCGAGGCCTTCATGCGCCGGTAGGCGGCAATTCGCCAGGTCGCTTCCAGCCATCGCGACTTTGCATGGATCAATTTTAATCGCTTCTTAAATAGCTCCCGCTAGCGTCCAGCCGCAGTAGGTCTCCCTCGGCGCCGCAGGAATTGTGCGGCACGCGAGACCCCGGCCGCATGAAGCATTGCCGGCTCCGCCTTTGCGGCATGTCCCATCGTTTTCCCGCCGTCCTTCAAGTCGCTCAGCGGCCGATCCGTCGCGCCCGGGAAGATCATCGCGAGCTCATCCCGGCGGCGTTGCCGCCTCTTTCAGGGAGCCCCACCTTGTCCAAACGATCGAATCTCATGACGCGCATTCTCGTTGCCGCGTCCTGCGTCGTCGTCGGCGCCTTTGCAGGCTTTTCCGTCTATATCGACAGCCTCCAGCGCGCCACGACCACGAAAGCAGTGGAGGAGGATATCGCTTCCTCCGGAAATCAGGCGGCGCAGAGCGTCGCCAACTGGCTGAACGGCCGTGTGACGCTGACCGCGATGGCGGCGGACGCTGCCGGCCGGGTGGCTGACGAAGCGGCCATTCAGGGCGTCCTGAAGAACGACGTGCTGACCGGCGAATTCATCTCCACCTATGTCGGCGACGAGAGCGGCCGGTTCATGATCTGGCCGGATTCGAAGATGCCCGACGGCTACGATCCGCGCCAGCGCCCCTGGTATCAGCAGGCGGTGAAAGCCGATGCACGCGTCCTCACCGAACCCTATGTGGACGCGTCGAGCGGCGACCTGATCATCAGCGCCGCTGTGCCGGTGAAGCACGAAGGCAAGCTTTACGGTGTGACCGGCAGCGATTTCTCGCTGAAGGCCCTCGTTTCCATGGTCAACGGCATCGATGTCGGCGGCGAAGGCTTTGCGTTCCTTGCCAACAAGGATGGCCAGATACTGGTTCATCCGAATGCCAAGCTCGTGACGAAGACGCTCGCCGACGCCTTCCCGGCGGATACGCCGGCGATCGGCACCGGGATCATGCACACCGAACTCGACGGCAAGCCGATGCTCGTGAGCTTCGTGCCGGTGAAGGGGCTCCCGTCGGTCGAATGGTATGTCGGCTTCGCGCTCGATGCGGATGTCGCCTATTCGGCGATCAGCCAGTTCCGCGTCGCCGCGACGATCGCCACGATCCTGGCGGTCGGCGCCATGATCGCCTTCCTCGCGACGCTTCTGAGCCGCCTCGTCATCCGTCCGGTAACCGACATGACCGGCGCCATGGAGAAGCTCGCAGCCGGCAGTCTCGACGTTACGATTCCGGGTGAGGAGCGGCGCGACCAGATCGGGTCGATGGCGGCGGCCGTCGCCGTTTTCCGCGCCAATGCGGTCGAACGGAAGCGCCTGGAAGACGAGGCCGATTCCAACCGGTCGCTTTCGGAGCGCGAGCGCCTCGAGCGCGAGGCGCAGAAGACCCGCGATGCAGCCGAGGTTCAGCATGCGGTCGATGCGCTGGCAACGGGTCTCGGACGGCTGGCCGACGGCGATCTCGCCTATCGGATCGGCAGTCCCTTTGCCGATCGCCTGGATCGCCTCCGCGAAGACTTCAACAACTCGGTCGCCAAGCTGCACGACGCGCTTTGCGCAGTCGGCGCGAATGCCCGCGCGATCGACGCGGGTGCGAGCGAAATCCGTTCGGCGGCCGACGACCTCGCACGCCGAACCGAACAGCAGGCGGCATCCGTCGAAGAAACGGCCGCTGCGCTCGAGGAGATCACCACGACCGTCCGCGATTCCGCCCACCGGGCCGAGGAAGTCGGTGCGCTGGTCGCCCGTACCCGTGCCGGTGCGGAGAAGTCCGGGGAAGTGGTGCAGAATGCGGTCGAGGCCATGCATGCCATCGAGAAATCATCAGGAGAAATCTCGAACATTATCGGCGTCATCGACGACATCGCTTTCCAGACCAATCTCCTGGCGCTGAATGCCGGCGTCGAAGCGGCACGGGCAGGCGAGGCGGGCAAGGGTTTCGCGGTCGTCGCCCAGGAGGTGCGCGAGCTCGCTCAACGCTCGGCCAATGCGGCCAAGGAAATCAAGGCGCTGATCACGACCTCCGGCGAGCAGGTGCATTCGGGCGTGACGCTGGTCGGCGATACCGGACGGGCGCTGCAGGCGATCGTCGCCGAGGTGCAGGAGATCAACAAGCACGTAAGCGCAATCGTGACCGCGACTCGCGAGCAGTCGACCGGTCTCCAGGAGATCAACACGGCCGTCAACACGATGGACCAGGGCACGCAGCAGAACGCCGCGATGGTCGAGCAGCAGACGGCCGCCAGTCACGGTCTCGCATCCGAGGCAGCGGCGCTCAACGCGCTGCTCTCCCAGTTCATACTGGGCGAGACGCAAGCGGCCTCTTACCAGGCCGCGAGCCGCCGCCGCGCGGCCTGACGCCAATCCCGGGGAACGTGCAGCGGTTTCCGTGGAACAGCTTGAACCAACAAGGCCCGGTTCGTTGCCGGGCCTTTTTCATTTTTCGAGCGTCGCTACCGTTTCCACATGCGCCGACCAGAGGAACTGGTCGATCGGCGTCACCCCGGTAATGCGATAACCGGCTGCGGTCAGTATCGAAAGGTCCCTCGCCAGGCTCACCGGATTACAGGAGACGGCGGCGACCTTCTTCACGCCGGATCGGGCAAGCTCGTGGCATTGCGTTTCGGCGCCGGCGCGGGGCGGGTCGAAGACCACGGCGTCGAAGGCTTTCAATTCCTGCGCCATCATCGGCCGGCGGAAAAGATCGCGCTTCTCGGCGGTCACCGGCTTCAGCCCCTGGGTGTTGCGTGCGGCGAAATCCAGCGCCTTCACGGCCCTGTCGTCGCCTTCGACCGCGTGAACGCGTGCCGTTCGTGCAATCCTCAGCGCAAAAGTGCCGATGCCGGCGAAAAGATCGGCAACGCGCTTCGCCTTGCCGACGTGAGCCAGCACCAGCTTCGCCATCGCGTCTTCGGCAGGCCGTGTCGCCTGAGTGAAGGCGCCGGGCGGCGGCAAAACCGTCACACCGCCGAAATCGATCGCGGGCTTGATCGGCTCGACGACGATCTCGCCGTTCAAGCTGACGCGCGCGATGCCTCGCTCGCCAAGAACGGCATCGACGGTCGAGCGCCGCTGCGGGTCGCTGAGTTTCACCCCCTCGAAGGCGAGATCGAGGCCCGTATCGGTTTCGAGCACGGTGATACGGAACGGTTCGGCGCTCGACGCCATGGCCGCGGCGATCTTGCGGATGGTCGCCAGCCGCGAGACGATGCCCGGGCTGGTGATCGGACATTCGCCGATCGAAACGATATGATGGCTCTGCATCTGGTTATAGCCGAGCAGCAGTTCCTTTTCCGTCCGCCGGGCGGTGAAAACGGCACGGCGGCGATCGCCGGGCCGCGCGATGATCAGCGGGGCGACCTCCGGCGTCAGTCCCTTCGACCTCAAGGCGTCGATGACGAGATTGCGCTTGAAGGCGTGGTAGAGCGCGTCGGATGCGTGCTGCAGCGTGCAGCCGCCGCACGTCCCGTTGACACCGTCCGGCCCGAAATGCCGGCATGGCGGCTCGACCCGCTCCGGGGAGGCCTCCTTCAGCGATATCAGCGTGCCGCTCGCCTTGTTGACCGCGAGCGAGACGGTCTCGCCGGGGAGCGTGAACGGTGCAAAGACGAGACCGGCTTCCGTCCGAGCGACGCCGTCGCCTTGGGCGCCGAGACGATCGATGGTCACGATCCCGGTGCTCATGGCTTGCGCCCCGCCAGAAGAAATTCGCTGTTGCCGTCACCGCCGGCAATGGGCGAGGGGATCAGGCCGAGGCTTCGCCAGCCCATGTCTTCGACAAGCCACCGCTCGAGTTCGGCTGCCACCGCCGGAGCGCTCTCCGGATCCTTCAGCAGCCCGGCCTTGCTGATCGCATCGCGGCCGGCCTCGAACTGCGGCTTGACGAGCAGGATGCAGCAGGCGCCCGGTTCCGCCAGGCCGAGGGCCGGCGGCAGCGCCAGCTTCAGCGAGATGAAGGAGACATCCGAGACGATGAAATTGATGGCGCGTTCACCGACGTCGCCGCGGGTCATGGACCGGGCATTCAGGCCTTCGATGTTCGTCACGCGCGGGTCTTCGGCGACGCGCGGATGTATCTGACCGTGGCCGACATCGACGGCGACCACATGCGCGGCGCCGCGCTTCAGCAGCACCTCGGTAAAGCCGCCGGTCGAGGCCCCGACGTCGAGACAGGTCTGCTCCGATGGATCGAGGCCGAAGTGATCGAGCGCCGCGACGAGTTTCAGTGCCGCACGCGAAACATAATCCTGCGCCGGATCGTCAATGGTGAGCGTAACGCTTTGCGCGAAGGTCGAGGCCGGCTTGGTCACGGTGCGGCCGTCGACCTTCACGGTTCCCCGCTGGATCGCGTCGCGTGCGCGTGCGCGGCTGGCCACCAAGCCCCTGTTCAGGAGCAATTGATCGAGGCGGATCGTCATCTGTGTATCTTGGGACATGGGCCGTCATCGCGCGTCCCGCCGCGCAATGCAAGCGAACTCTTGGACGGCTCGGCTCAGCCGGCGGCGCCGAGGCCGACGCCGTGCTTCTGGCCGAGCGCCTTGAAGACGGTGGACACGATGCCGGCGCGGTCGAGGCCGGCACGGGCGTACATCGCTTCCGGTTTTGCCTGCTCCATCCATATGTCGGGCATGACCATGGGGCGTACCTTGAGGTCGCCGTCGAGGAGGCCTTCTTCCGCGAGGAACTGCAGCACGTGGCTTGCGAAGCCACCGACCGCCCCTTCCTCGATGGTGATCAGAACCTCGTGATGGCGGGCAAGCTGACGGATCAGATCATGATCGAGCGGCTTGGCGAAGCGGGCGTCGGCGACGGTCGTCGAGAGGCCGGCTGCATCCAGGTCTTCCGCCGCCAGCAGACAGTCGGCGAGACGTGTGCCGAAGGAAAGCAGCGCCACCTTGCTTCCCTGCTTGACGATCCGGCCCTTGCCGATCGCAAGAATCTCGCCGCGCTCCGGCAACTCGACGCCGACCCCTTCGCCGCGCGGATAGCGGAACGAAATCGGACCCTCGTCGTAGGCCGCGGCGGTGCGCACCATATGCTTCAGCTCCGCCTCGTCGGCCGCCGCCATGACGACGAAGCCCGGCAGTGTCGCCAGATAGGTCGTGTCGAAGGAGCCGGCATGGGTCGGCCCGTCGGCGCCGACGAAGCCGGCGCGGTCGATCGGAAAGCGGACCGGCAGACCCTGGATGGCCACGTCGTGGACAACCTGATCATAGGCGCGTTGCAGGAAGGTGGAATAAAGCGTTGCAAAGGGTTTGTATCCCTCCGCCGCAAGGCCGGCGGCGAAGGTCACGGCATGCTGCTCGGCTATGCCGACATCGAAGCAGCGCGAGGGATGCACCGAGGCGAACTTGTCGAGGCCCGTCCCGGACGGCATGGCGGCAGTGATCGCAACGATCTTGTCGTCGAGGGTCGCCTCCTGCGTGAGCGCGTCCGCGAAGACGGAGGTATAGGCGGGGGCGTTGGGCTTCGCTTTCGCCTGAGCCCCGGTAATCACGTCGAATTTGTTGACGCCGTGATACTTGTCGGCCGCGGCTTCGGCTGGCGGATAGCCCTTGCCCTTCTGCGTGACGACATGGATCAGGACCGGGCCTTTCGCATTGTCGCGAACGTTGCGCAGGACCGGAAGCAGGTGGTCGAAGGAGTGTCCGTCGATCGGGCCGATATGGTAGAAACCCATCTCCTCGAAGAGCGTGCCGCCGGTGACGTAGCCCCGGGCATGCTCCACCGCGCGGGTGATCGCCCGGTCGACGGTCTTGCCGAGATAGGCAGTGAGTTTCTTGCCGACCTCGCGAATGCCCATATAGGTCCGCCCGGAGGCGAGCCGCGCCAGATAGGCGCTCATCGCGCCCGTCGGTGGTGCGATCGACATGTCGTTGTCGTTGAGAATGACGATGAGGCGCGCATCGAGCGCGCCGGCATTATTAAGCGCTTCGAAGGCCATCCCGGCCGACATCGCGCCGTCGCCGATCACCGCGATCACATTGCGGCTCTTGCCGTCGAGTTCGGCGGCGACAGCCATGCCGAGACCGGCCGAGATCGAGGTGGAGGAGTGCGCTGCGCCGAAGGGGTCGTATTCGCTTTCCGCCCGCCGGGTGAAGCCCGAGAGCCCGTCTTCCTGGCGCAAGGTGCGGATGCGATCGCGCCGGCCGGTCAGGATCTTGTGCGGATAGCACTGGTGTCCGACATCGAAGATCAAGCGGTCATGCGGCGTGTCGAAGATCTTGTGGATGGCGATCGTCAGTTCGACGACGCCGAGGCCCGCGCCCAGATGCCCCCCGGTGCGCGACACGGCATCGACCATCTCGGCACGCAATTCGGCCGCCAGCTGCGGCAGATCCCTGTCGTCGATCTTCTTCAGATCGTCGGGATATTCGACCTTATCGAGCAGGGGAGTTGCCGGCATCGGATTGGTTGGCAGTTGTGTCACGCTGCATGCCTCATGCGCGCCGGAGCTAGGCGCGCGCATTTGTTGTTGGGTCGTCGGAACGGCTCTTTCTTAGAGGTAATCGCCGTTGAATGCAAAATTAGGCTTTCCTGCGGCTTCAACCAAGAGCGGGATGAGGAAAACCTGCGCGGTTTTCCGCCGCATCGCGAACCAATGCCTGAAAACGAGCTTAACGGGGTCAGCTTGCGGGCAAGGGTATGAACTCTTCCTCGTCTCCCGGCACGATATCGAAGCGTCCCGTGCGCCATTCTTCCTTTGCCTTGTCGATCCGCTCCTTGGAGGAGGAAACGAAGTTCCACCAGATATGGCGCGGCGAGCCGAGCGCTGCCCCGCCGAAGAGCATCACATGACAGCCTGCAGGCCCTGCGGTGATGGTGATTTCGTCGCCGGGACGAAAGACGAGGAGTTGATTGTCGTCGAAATGGTCGCCGGCGATGATCGCTTCGCCGGCAAGGATGTAGAGCGCGCGCTCTTCCCAGTTGGCCGCGAAAGGCGCGCTCTTGCCGGGTTCGATCATGAGGTCGACATAGATCGTATCGGTAAAGGTGGAGACGGGCGAAGCCGCCCCTTCGAACTGACCGATGACGACGCGCGCGCGAACCCCGCCGTCGGCAAGATGCGGCAGCATGCGCTCCTCGGTATGCGCGAAGACCGGATCGATCTCCTCCATGGCGTCGGGCAGCGCCAGCCAGGTCTGCAGTCCTGAAAGAGAGCGTTCGTGCCCGCGCTGGTTTTCCGGCGAGCGCTCCGAATGCACGATGCCGCGCCCGGCGGTCATAAGGTTCACGTCGCCCGGGCGAATGACCATTTCGGTGCCGAGGCTGTCGCGGTGCTTGATCTCGCCGTCGAACAGGTAGGTGACGGTCGAAAGGCCGATATGCGGATGCGGGCGGACGTCGATCGCCTGGCCGGCACGCAGCAGCGCCGGGCCCATCCGGTCGAAGAAGATGAAAGGACCCACGAGCCGGCGCTTTGCCGTCGGCAGCGCCCGCCTGACCTGCAGGCCGCCGATATCGCTGGTACGCGGGATGATCAGATGCTCGATTGCGTCGCAGGCGGGCTTGTCGCCGGCGAGCGGATCGGGACCGGGAAAGAAGGACATGGCAGGCGCTCCGGTTGATGGCATTCACTGAAGATTACCGTCAGTGCTTCCGGTTCGGTAGCGGCAATCGGGAGACGGAGTGTTTCTGTTTCGAGTCCCGCAAGCGGGTTTGCACCGATGCGTGCCGCTTGTCCCTTCGCCCCGCCTGCGGGGAGGGCCGGCAGGCCGGATGAGGGGCGAATCTCGCCTGGAATGAAGACTACTCCGCGTCGAGCGGCTCGACTCCCTGCGGCCGGCCGGCGCGGTCGAGGCGGATCTTTTCGATACGGTCCTCTGCCGCCTTCAACAGGGCCTCGCAGTGCTTCTTCAGGGCCTCGCCGCGCTCGTAGATCTCGATCGATTTGTCGAGTGCGACGTCGCCGCGTTCAAGCGCCGAAACGATACGTTCCAATTCCTCGACGGCCTGCTCGAAGGAGAGGGCGGAAACGTCCGGTTGCGCATTGTTGTTCATGAATTACCCTCTCATCAATCTCAGAATATGCAGGCCGGCCGACTCGGCCAGGCCTTGCAAGTCATAGCCGCCTTCGAGCAGGCTGACGATGCGGTTGCCGGCGCTCCTGCCGGCAACGTCAATGAGACGACCCGTCGCCCAGTCGAAATCTTCGCCGACCAGATTGATCTGGGCCAATGGATCGCGGTGGTGGGCGTCGAAGCCGGCGGAAATCAGAAGAAAGTCGGGCCGGAAATTCTCAAGCGCGGGCAGCACGCGCGAACGGAAGGCATCGCGGAAATGCTCGCTGCCGCTATTGGGCGAAATCGGCGCATTGACGACATTGTTCCTGACGCCCGTCTCGTCCTTGGCACCGGTGCCGGGATAGAGCGGTATCTGATGCGTGGAGCAGAAGAGCACCGACGGGTCGTCCCAGAAAATGTCCTGTGTGCCGTTGCCGTGGTGGACGTCCCAATCGACGATGGCAACGCGTTCGGCACCATGCGCCGTCTGCGCGTGGCGTGCGGCAATCGCTACATTGTTGAAAAAGCAGAAGCCCATGGCCCTGTTCTTCTCGGCATGGTGGCCGGGCGGGCGGGCTGCGACGAAGGCATTGTCCGCTTCCCCGGCGAAGACCGCGTCGACAGCCGCCACAGCACCGCCGATGCCGGTCAACGCGGCCTCGAGGCTTTGCGGGCCTGCATAGGTATCGGCCTCGAGCTGGTTGATGTCCTCGTCCGGGATGTCCCGCTTGATTCGCAGCAGGTGCTCTTCCGTGTGGGCGAGCAACACCAGATTTTCGTCACCCTTCGATGCCTCGACCCGCTCCAGATCCGCGAAATTCGGATGCTCCAACGCAAGATTCAAGGCCTTCAGCCGATCCGGCCGTTCGGGGTGCCCTTCCGGGACCTCGTGCTTCAGGAAGACCGGATTTTCGTAGAGATGCGTGGTCATCCGGCGAAACTAGTGCGCATGCCTGTCAAAATCCATGGCGCGCGACGCGAAACTGCCGATTTTCAACAGCGCGGATCGAGCAGGATCTTGCCGTCGCGATCCGGGTCGGCCTGATGCGCAAGGGCGTCGGCGAGCCTGCTCAAGGGGTAGGTGGCGGCAACAGGGCTGGCAAAGAGGCCGCTCTGCAGCCCGGCGAAGCTGCGCAGGAAAGCGGCTTCGAGTGCCTCCCGGCCGGCGGAATGCACCCAGGTTCTCAGCCAAAGAAAGGCGAAACGTATGTCGGGCCGGCCGCTGATCGCCGTCTGAGGCACGGGTGCGCCGCTGAGCGCTCCATACTGGATGAAGGTCCCGCCGGGGCGGATGGACCGCCCGATCAGTTCGCCCGCCAGCGCGCCGCCGACGGCATCCAGCACCGCATCGAATTGGCTGTCCATGAGGAGATCGCCGCTGTCGGCCACCAGGATCCGGTGTGCCTCGCCGAGACGGCCGCGTCTCCTCTCGCTGCGAAGCATGGCCGTCGGCACCGCGCCTTCGAGCGCAAGCAGCTTCATCAGCATGCCGCCGATGGCAGAGCCCGCAGCGGTCACGCCGACATCCATGCCCTCGAGCGATCCGAAATGCTCCAGCAGCGCTTCGACAAGCCTCAACGCCGTTAGCGGATTGACATAGCTCATCGCCGCCTGCGCGTCTTCGATCCCGTCCGGCACGCGAAAGCACCATTCGGCGGGGCGGAGGAGGAATTGCTGCCAAAGCCCGCACGCGCCGATCGGGACGACCCGATCTCCGGCCTTGATGACTTGCACGTCCGGCCCGACGCGCCTGACGATGCCGACGCCCTCGAAGCCGGGGACGAAAGGCAGGACGGTGCGCGCGCTGTAGGCGCCCGTAACGGGGATCAGGTCCGAAGGATTGATTGCCGCGAGCGATATTTCGATCTCGACTTCGCCCGCGCCTGCGGCAGGGCGGGGTGCGTCCACGACCTCGATGACTTGTCCGGGGTCGCCAAACTGTCTAACGAGTGTGGAGCGCATCGGGGAGCCTCGCATGGACGGCACAGAGCGGGAAAATGTCACGGAAGTCCGCATTCCGTTCCGCGATATAGACATGCACGGCCATATGCACAATGCGGCCTATTATGCGCATGCGGAGGCCGCACTTGCCAATCTCTGGCGGCACCGGCCGGCAATTGCGGAAGAACCGGCCTATCTCGTCCGCCGCTCCGCCTGCATCTTCCATCGCGGTCTGCGCTTCGACGATCCCGCGCGCTTTACGGTGACCGTCGCGAAGATCGGCGGCAGCTCCATAGGTTTTGCCGTGCGCGTCGAGACCGGCGACAAACTTGCCGCCGAGGTCGAGATCGTCTGGGTGGCCGTCGACCGTGCCCGCCATCAACCGGTACAGCTGCCCGCCCCAACCCGGGAATGGCTCGCCGGCTATGCCGCCTGATCCGGTCCGTAGCTGCTGAAGTGGGCGGCGATCCCCATGCCGCCGCCGATACCCATCATGGCCAGCCCTTCCGCCGGGGAGGAGGCCGCGAACATCTGCGAGAACAGCCGGACGACGAGAATGGCGCCGGAAGCACCATAAGGGTGGCCGAGCGCGATCGCGCCGCCGTCGCTGTTGACGCGTTCGGGTGCGATATCGAGCTGGTCGAGGCTCCCGAGAACCTGCGAGGCGAAGGCCTCGTTGAATTCGATGAAATCGACGCGGGCCACATCGAGCGCGGGATTGCGCGCGCGAAGCTTCGCCATGGCGGGGACGGGGCCAAGGCCGAGCAGCTTCGGTTCGACGCCGGCCGTCGCCGCATCGGTGAGGACGAGACCGAAGGCGACACCGCGCCTGCGCGCCTCCGCGAGGTTCGTCATCAGTACCATCGCCGCGCCGTCATTGACCGGGCAGGCATTGCCGGCGGTGACGGTGCCGCCAGCAACGAAAACCGGCCTCAGTCGCGAGAGCGTCTCGCCAGATGCGTTTGCACGAGGGCACTCATCCCTTGCGACAGGCCCTGATGATGTCGGCACGGGCACGATCTCGCGCGAGAACCGGCCTGCCGCTTCGGCCGCGACGGCGCGTCGGTGGCTTTCGAGCGCAAACCGGTCCTGCCGCTCACGCGAGATGCCGCAGGCCGTGGCGACGTACTCCGCTGCAACGCCCATATCCGGATCGCCGATCGAATCGGGCGCCATCCGCGCGCGCTGGACCGGCTGTGGCTCTTCGCCGCGCGTGAGCGGGGGCCGAAGGCGGATATGCGCGCGACTGGCGCTCTCGGTGCCTCCGGCAAGATAGAAACGACCCGCGCCGGCCTGGATCTGCCGAGCCGCAAGGACGATCGCCTCGAGCCCGGAGCCGCATTGACGGTCGACGGTGACGCCCGGAATTGCGACGGGCAATCCTGCCTCCAGCGCGGCGAGACGTGCGAGATTGCCGGCACTGTTGGCGGCATTGCCGACGATCACGTCGTCGATCTCTGCCCGGTCGATGCCAGTATCCGCAATGATCCTTTCGATCAGCAAGGCGGCAAGGCTTGCAGGCTCGATCGCGGCAAGGCTGCCGTTGACGCGGCCGACCGGCGTTCGCAGTGCGGCGATGACGACCGGGGTGCGATCGGGGTCAGAGGAGGCGTTCAAGGGCACTGTTCTCCTCCGCGATCCATTGCCGAAGCTCTCCCGCCGCGACCTTGCCGGAGGCGGTCATCGGCATCTTCCGGCAGAGCCACATTCTGCGCGGGCGCTTGTAGCGCGGCAGGGCGGCGGCAAGATGACGTTCGAGTGCCGCATGGTCGAATCCGGCGCCGGGCTCGATCACCGCCGCAAGCTCGCTGCCGAGATCCGGATGATCGAGACCGAAGACAAGGGCCGTGTTCACGCCGCCGGCTCCCTGGATCACGATCTCCACCTCCGATGGATAGATGTTGTTCCCGCCCGAGACCACCATCCCGCCCGCCCGGCCGATGAGGTGCAGCGTGCCGCCCTCGTCAAGGAAACCGAGGTCGCCGACCGTCGCGAGCTTTCCTTGCCGGCGGAATCCCGCTCCGTCGCCGCCCGCGATGTAACCGTCGGATATGAGCTCGCTTTCGACGAAGATCGTGCCCGTTTCCCCTGCGGGAAGGCGCTCGCCTTTCTCGTCCCGGATCTCCAGGCGAACGCCGGGAAAGGCCTTTCCGACTGCGGTCGGCGTGTGCCTGTCCGTCGGCCGGGAAACGCTGATGAAGCCGAGTTCCGAGGCGCCGTAATATTCCGTGACCTGAGCCTCCGGAAAAGCCCGTGTCGCCGCTTCCCGATCCGCCGGCGTGAGCTTGGCTCCGGCGACGGTAATCCGTCTGACCGATGTCAACGGCGAACCGGCCGCGCGCTCGCAGAGCCGCCGCAGCATCGTCGGCACCAGCACCAGCCGTTTCGCCCCGGTGGCCGCGATCGTGGCCAAAGCCTGATCCGCCTCGAAGTGCCGAGCGCCCACGAATTCGGCTCCGGCCGTCAGGGTCTCCGCGAGCGCGTAAAGCGTCAGGCCGTGCGCCAACGGTCCCGGAGCGTAAGTCGTTGTCTCCGGCCCGAGCCCGAAAAAGCTCTGCCCGGTCTCAAGGCTCACCCGCCAGGACCGGCGGTCGCGGATGATCGCCTTCGGATCGCCGGTCGTCCCCGACGTGAAGACCACGAGAAAGGGATCACCGCCGCAGCCGGCGGGGATTGCGGGCGGAGCATCGGAGGCGCCTTGCAGCAGACGGCTTTGTCCTGCCGACGGCACGTCGATGCGCAAGAGATCGCGTTCGGCGCGGATGACGATCTCCGGCCGCAGGCGCTCTTTCATCCGTTGGCGCGCGATCTCGGGCAGATGCGGGTCGATCAGGGCGGCGCAATGGCCGGCCGCGGTCGCGGCAAGGAAAGCGGCGGGAAAAAGCGGGTGATTTCCCGTTTCGAGCGCGACCAGCCGCACGCGCCCGGAAAGTATGCTTTCTTCTGTCGCCTGCGCACCCGAGCGGTGAATGGCCGAGAGGATGCGTCCGGCCTCCGCGGCAAGGTCGCCAAAGGTGAAAACCCGGCCTTCCATGCGGAAGGCCGGGGAAGACGGGCGTTCGCTCGCATGGATCGCGACTGCCTCGGAGAGCGGCACTGCGTCAGACGCGCGCCGGCAGCAGCGGATAGCCGGCGTAGACGGCCCGGGCGGCGAGCGTCGCGATCGCGGCCTTCAACAGGTCGCCCGGAATGAAGACGAGCGAACCGGTTGCGGCGGCCATCAGAGGCGTGCCGGTAACGGCAGAGAGCCACGGAACCCCGATCGCATAGAGCACGACGATGCCGCCAAGGACCGAGGCGAGGAAGAAGCCGACAAATTGGCGCGCTTCCGAATTCGTGGACTGGACGAAGCGCTCGGCGATCAGGCCGGTAACGAAGGCGGCAACTGCCCAGCCGAAGATGAACCCGCCCGAGGGGCCGGCCAGGACGGCGAGTCCGCCGCGGCCGCCGGAAAGTACCGGCAGTCCGATCGTGACGAGCAGGATGAGCAGGAGGAAGGCGAGGGCGCCGCGCTTCGCGCCGATGATGCAGCCGGCGAGCATCACGCCCATCGACTGCGCCGTGATCGGAACGGGAATGAAGCCGAGCGTGATCGGCGGTACGAGGCCGAGCACAACGATGATGGCAGTGAAAAGCGCAACGAGGACGAGGTCTCTGGTGTTCATATAGCCCTACCTTTTATTAGAAAATGCGAATTTATTGACGGCGAAAACCCCTCGCGTCAATGGCGGCCGCGATCGTGTCCGCATCTTTCAGCGTCAGGATGATCAGCGGGCCGATGATGGTCAACGGCCGGACCGGCAGTCCGCGTGCCCGATGCGCTTCGGCGAGTGCCTGATACCGGGCGAAGATGTCGGGCACGAACCGCAGCACGAGGCCAAGCGCCAGACCGACATCTGCCGCCCTCAAGAGACCGAGGCGCTCCAGCGGCTTCAGGAGGATCGTTACCTCGTCCATGAAAGCGCCGATCGTCGTGGTCGCCGTGACCGCGGCTGCAAAGAGGACGAGCGCCATCAGCCGCAAGACGAGCGCCGCGACTTGCGGCACGGGAACGAGGAACAGATTGACCGCGGCAAGGATCAGAATGGTGAAGAAAACGAAACCGACGCGCGACAGCGCTTCGCGCGGTTTCAGCCCGAGCGAGAGATAAAGCCAACCGCTGAGGAGAAAGGCAGGCAGCAGCAGGAAGGGTGAGTCCGTCGCGAAGAGCGCGATACTCAAGACGGCGAGCGCGACAAGCTTGGCGCGCACCGGCACGCGGTGAAACCAGCTACCTCCCTCGACATAGAGGCTCGTCAGCATCCGGCGACCTCGTGATAGCGCCGGATGCTTTCGGCCGGCCCACCGTCGGCAACAAGGCGGCCCTCGTGAAAGAGCAGGACCCGTTCGGCGCTCTCGGCCAGCGCCAGATCATGGGTGATGACGATCGTGTCTTCGTCGAGCGTGTCGATCGTCTCGGCGACCATCCGGCGATTTCTGAGGTCGAGCTGATTGGTCGGCTCGTCGAGGATCAGAATTTTCGGCCCGGTGACGATGACGCTCGCCATGGCGACGAGTTGCGTTTCGCCTCCGGAAAGCTCGTGCACCCGCCTTCGTGCGAGGTGGCTGACGCCGAAGCGTACAAGGACTGCCTCGGTCCGCGACGCGATCTCATGCGCAGGCAGCCCCCGGTTCTTGAGCCCGAAGGCGATATCGTCGGTGACGATCGGCATGATCAGCTGGTGCTGCGGATTTTGAAAGATGAAGCCGGCTTCGGCGAGCACTGCCCTGTCGTCCTCGACCGTGTCGAGGCCGTTGACCTTGACCCGTCCGGTCGTCGGCTTGACGAGCCCGTTTATCAGCCGTGCGAATGTGGTCTTTCCGGAGCCGTTGAGACCGATGACGCCGACCCGCCGCTCATCGAGGGCAAGGCTCAGAGGTTGAAGCGCGACCCGTTCGCCGAAGCTGACCGAGCAATCGGTAAAGCGGATTTCCAAGCGTCGGTCCTCGCGATGTTTTGCGTGATCGCTCTATAGGACAAGTCGATCGTAAAGGGCAATGTAGTGTGGACAACACGTCTGTTGCCGACTCACGTTTGAAACTTGGGAATAAAAGCCTACTCTCTGTTCATGACGATTCGCCTTTCCAATCGCGATGCCCGGCGCATCTTTCTCGCCAAGCAGGGGCTCTCGGCCGCGCCGCATCGCGCGCTCGGCAAGGACGGCTTGCTGCAATTGATCCACGACATCGGTTTCGTGCAGGTCGACAGCATAGCGACCGTCGAGCGGGCCCATCATCAGATTCTCTTTTCCCGCAATCAGACCTATCGCCGCGAGCATCTGGCCGAGCTTCTCGAAAAGGACGGCGAGCTCTTCGAACATTGGACCCACGACGCTTCAATCATACCGAGCACCTTCTTCGTCTACTGGAAGCATCGCTTCAAATGGGAGAGCGAAACGCTCCGCGAGCGCTGGCGCAAATGGCGCGGAGAAGACTTCGACGCGGGCTGCGAGGAGACCTATGCGAGGATCGCGAACAATGGCGCCGTCATGGCGCGCCACCTTAAGGAGGACGGCCATGAATCCGGCGGCTGGTGGAACTGGCACCCGTCGAAAACGGCTCTCGAGGTGCTCTGGCGTCAGGGCAAGCTTGCGATCGCCCGGCGCGAAAATTTCCAGAAGGTCTATGATTTGACGGAACGCGTCATTCCGGCTCGCCATTACGACGGCGAGGTCGCGCATGAGGAGTTCATCGACTGGGCCTGCCGCAGCGCGCTCGAGCGGCTGGGCTTCGCCACCCACGGCGAGATCGCCGCCTTCTGGGATCTCGTATCGCCGGACGAGGCGAAGGACTGGGTCGCTGCCCATCGCGACGAACTGTGCGAGATCGTCATCGAATCTGCCAATGGTGGCAAGCCGCGCCCGTCCTTTGCGTTCGCCGGCTTTCCCGACGGGCTCGGCGACATTCCCGACCCGCCCGCCCGCGTCCGGGTGCTGAGCCCCTTCGATCCGCTGCTGCGCGACCGGAACCGGGCCGAACGGCTCTTCGATTTCTTCTACCGTATCGAGGTTTTCGTACCGGAGCCGAAGCGGGAATATGGCTATTATGTCTTCCCCCTGCTCGAAGGCGACCGGCTGATCGGCCGCATCGACATGAAGGCCGATCGCAAACGCGGAAGCCTCGACGTTCGGCGCCTCTGGCTGGAGCGCGGCGTCAAACCCTCTTCGGGCCGGATGGAAAAGCTTATGGCCGAACTCGACCGCATCGCCCGCTTTGCCGGCGTCGAGCAGGTCAAATTGCTCGATGGCTGGAACGCTGCCCTTTCCTGACCGATTTTTCGTGCTTTGTTTTTTCTTGGCTTGCGGGCCGGCGCTCCCTAAATGGAGCCAGTAAGTTTCACGACCCAATCCTTCACGGCAGGGAGCAGAACCATGGACACCAACCTGATGAGCCTCTTCGATGCGGACGAGGCGACGGTCCGCAAGGTTCTCTCCGAGACGCTTGCCGGCGCCGATGACGGCGAACTCTTCCTTGAGCATGCGCAGGCGGAGGTGCTTTCCTTCGACAATGGCCGCCTGAAGGGCGGCAGTTTCAACACCGACCAGGGCTTCGGTCTGCGGGCCGTCGCCGGCGAAGCCGTCGGCTACGCCCATGCCGGCGAACTGTCGCTTGCGGCCCTGAAGAGGGCGGCGGACGCCGTGGAGCAGGTGACCCGAGGCTATTCCGGCTCCTACGCGGCAGCCCCGCAGCGCACCAACAAAAAGCTCTACGGCGACGAGAACCCCATCGGCGAGCCGAGTTTCGAGACCAAGGTCAAGCTGCTTCAGGAGATCGACGCCTATCTGCGCGCCAAGGAGCCGAAGGTCCGCCAGGTGACCGCGACGCTCGCGGCGAGCTGGCAGGTCGTGGATATTCTGAGAGCCGACGGGCACCGCGTCCACGATGTCCGGCCGATGACGCGGATCAACATTTCCGTCGTGGTCGGCGAGGGCGACCGTCAGGAAAGCGGCTCCTTCGGTATCGGCGGACGGCGCGGCTTCGGCGACTTCATAACCGAGGAAAACTGGAAAAGCGGGACGGAAGAGGCTTTGCGGCAAGCGCTCGTGAACCTCGAGGCGATCGATGCGCCGGCCGGCACCATGGATGTCGTGCTTGCCTCCGGCTGGCCGGGCGTCATGCTGCACGAAGCCGTCGGCCACGGCCTGGAGGGCGATTTCAACCGCAAGAAGACCTCCGCTTTCGCCGGGCTGCTCGGCGAGCAGGTCGCTGCGAAGGGCGTGACGGTCGTCGACGACGGCACGATCGAAGCGCGGCGGGGCTCCATCTCGATCGACGACGAGGGAACGCCGTCCGGCTACAATGTCCTGATCGAGGACGGCAAGCTCGTCGGCTATATGCAGGACCGGCAGAACGCCCGTCTGATGGGCATGGAACCGACCGGAAACGGCCGCCGCCAGGGCTACGCCCACGTGCCCATGCCGCGCATGACCAACACCTACATGCTTGCCGGCGACCGCACGCCCGATGAAATCATCTCGTCGGTGAAGAGGGGCATCTATGCCGTCTCCTTCGGCGGCGGCCAGGTCGATATTACCTCAGGCAAATTCGTCTTCGGCTGCACCGAGGCCTATCTGATCGAGAACGGCAAGGTCGGAGCGCCCGTCAAGGGTGCGATGCTGATCGGCAACGGTCCGGATGCGATGAAGCGGGTGACGATGGTCGGAAACGATACGAAGCTCGACACCGGCATCGGCAATTGCGGCAAGGCCGGCCAATGGGTGCCGGTCGGCGTCGGCCAGCCACACCTGCGCATGGATCAGATCACCGTCGGCGGCACGCAGGCCTGACAACGTGCCCTCATCTTTGTGCTTGTTACGGATGTGAGGGCAGCCGCCACTGCGGCGGGGGAAGCGTTCTTTCAGCTGTTGCGGACTCACCCCCCATCAGGAAGCAAGACGCAGTCATAGGAACGCTTTTTCAGGATGCTGCAGGCGGTCGTCGCCGCTTCGCGACTGGCGAAGCCTACGAAACCTACGCGATAGGCTCCGCCCGAGCCTGCGGCCTCGGTGTGGGGGGCGGCGCCGAGAAGGGCCGCGCCGCCAGCCGATTGTGCCTCGACGAGCATCTTGCGCGCGCCTTCCGCGGTCGGTGCGGAGGAAATCTGAATTCTCCAGCCGCTCGCCGGTGGTTTCGTGCCCGCGGCCGCCACTGCGGTTGGCCGGTCCGCCGGGACGATAGCTTCCGTCGGCGCTGCGGCGACAGCTTCGACCGGGGGCTGGGTACCCACATAGGACAAGGAAACGCCAGGCAAGCTCGCCACGTCGGCCAGGCGGGGTGCGCTTGCCGCTGCGATCATCGGGCGGCCGGGCGAGGAGACCCTGCCCAGGTGCTGGTCGAGGAGCGCCGCCATCTTCTCATCACGGCTTCGCGCGCTTCGCCCACCGAGCACCACGCCGATGATGCGGCGGTTGCCGTCGCTCACCGCGCTTACGAGATTGTAGCCGGAGGCCCGCGTGTAGCCGGTCTTGATGCCGTCCATCCCCTGGTATCGATACATCAGATTGTTGTGGCCTCGGATCACACGGCCGCGGAAGGCGAAACTCTGGACCGAGAACAGGCGGTACTCGCGCGGATAGTGTCGCATGAGGGCAACGGCGAGCCGCGCCATATCGCGAGCCGTGGTCACCTGTTCGCTTGCCGGCAGACCCGAAGCGTTGACGAAGAATGTGCGGTTCATGCCGAGCTGGCGCGCTTTTGCGTTCATCATTCTCGCAAAGCCTTCCTCGGAACCGCCAAGCCGTTCGGCCATCGCTGCCGCCGCGTCGTTGGCCGAACGAATGATCATGCCGTAGACAGCCTCTTCGACGGTGATCGTTCCGCCGGCCTTGACGCCGAGCTTCGTCGGCGGCTTGCGTGCAGCGGTCGCGGACATGGGCACAGGCGTTTTCCAGGCGATCTGGCCGCGGTGAAGCGCTTCGAAGGTCATGTAGAGCGTCATCATCTTGGTGAGAGACGCGGGATGGTGGAGCGTGTCGGGGTTTTCGGCAGAGAGAACCCGGCCCGTCCGAGCGTCGACGACAAGAGAGGCGTTGCCTGCCATTGCCTGAACGGCACCGAAGAAAAGCACGGCGATCGTCGCCAGAGCCAATCGAAAGCTCGTCATCGAACTCCCCCTCATAGAGATGTGCGGCCGATATCGACGCGGTACGCTGTTTTGACAGGCTCGAGGCGTCGTTGCAACCTCGCCGCACAAAAGGCGGCCCGCTCTTTCGCACCGCCCGGCCGATTCAGCAAGGCTTAACCCCGCAGAAGTTACCGTCCGGGCCGCAACGCCCGTCCACGCTCGACAGGACGATTTGAGAAGACGGAAGAAGATGAAACACGGCTTTGCGGGTTTGGTCCGCTACCATGCCAAGCGCGCCGCTATCACCGGCGGGCTCGAAGCTGCGCATCTGCTTGCGCGGGCACGGCTGATGGGGGCGGCCCGCGGGCGCGGGGCGATCTTCACCCTGCATCATGTTCGCCCGAGGGTTGCGCGGGCTTTCGATCCCAACGCCCATCTGGAAATCTCACCGGAATTCCTCGAAGAGGCGATCGTGACTTTGAAGCGGGACGGCTATCGCTTCATCCCGCTGGACGACCTGCCCGCCTGCCTTGCTTCCGCCGATACCCGGCCCTTCGCCTGCTTCACTCTCGATGACGGCTACCGCAATAATCTCGATCACGCCCTGCCGGTCTTCGAGCGCCACGGCGTGCCCTTCACCGTTTTCGTCACCGCCGGTTACATCGACCGCAGCCATACGCTCTGGTGGGAAACGCTCGCCGATCTTCTGTCCGTCTGCCGCAGGTTTCGCTTCGATTTCGGCGCAGGTGAGGAAGCGGTGGCGAGCGAAAACCTTGCGCAGAAGCAGGCCGCCTTCGATCGGATCGCCGCTTACGTCCATGGCAGCGATGAGGCCCATGCGCTCGCGACACTAAACAGGGCCGCGCAGGAGCACGGCATCGATCCGCTGGCCATCACCGAGCGTTTGACGCTGGATGAAGTGGGTCTTCGGAGCCTGATCCGAAGCCCGCTTGCGAGCCTGGGCGGACACACGATCAGTCATCGCGCACTTGCGCGGCTTGGCGACGACGAGGCCAGCCGCGAAATCTCAGCCTCCGCCGAACGCGTCGGGACGATCACCGGTCGCCGGCCCACGAGCTTCGCCTATCCCTATGGGGACAGGCTCGCGGTTTCGCCCCGCGATCATCGGCTGGCGGCTAAACACGGTTTTGCCATGGCGGTGACGACGCAGCCCGGCATGCTGTCCGAGGCCGCCAATCCTCATGCGCTGCCGCGCATTTCGCTCAACGGCCATTTCCAGGCCGCGCGCTATGTGACCGCGCTCGGTTCCGGCATCCCGTTCCGGCTCTTTGCCCGCCAGGCAGCTTGAGGCGCGGTGGCAGCGTCTTTCCGTCAGGGGTACATCCGCACTTTCGTCCAACCGCCGTCCGGCGTTTCGCGGCGGAACTCGACACGGTCGTGCAGCCGGAAGGGACGGTCGTGCCAGAATTCGATCGACAGTGGACGGATGCGGAATCCGGACCAGTAGTCCGGACGTGGAATCTCGCCGATCGCATGCCGCGCCGTGTATTCGGCGACGGCCTTCTCCAACGCAAAGCGGCTTTCGAGCGGCCGGGACTGCTTCGATGCCCAGGCGCCGATGCGGCTGCCGCGGGGCCGGCTCATGAAATATTCGTCGGCTTCCTGGTCGGAGACGACTTCGACCGGACCGCGCAGACGCACCTGGCGGCGCAGCGATTTCCAGTGGAAACACATGGCCGCCTTTGGGATCACGAGCATTTCCCGGCCTTTCTGACTTTCGAAATTCGTGTACAAGACGAAGCCGCGTTCGTCGAACCCCTTGAGCAGGACCATGCGTACATTGGGCATGCCATCCGGGTCGACGGTCGCAAGGGCGACGGCGTTCGGATCGTTCACCTCGCTCTTTTCGGCTTCCTTCAGCCATGTGCCAAAAAGGGAAAAGGGCTCGCTTGCTTCCGTGAAGTCACCGGTTGTTAACTCGTTCGCGGTCATATTGTTTTCCAATGCCGTGTGTCTGGCGCGGGAACGCTTCGGGATGAGCCGAGTGGCGTTTCCGCATCGTAATAATGTCAGAGCCTGCCTGCGGACTTCCTCGGGACGTGGTGCGCTCTGGCGAGTCTGACAGGAATGCCGTGCAAGACATAGCAAAGCGGAACGATGGCAAGAAGGGTCTTTCCTTCGCATTGCTGCGCAGCGCGGCAATTTGCGTGACGATTCTCGCCCTGCCGGGGTGCATGGGCGCGGGCCTCGACGTCTTCGGGGGATCGGGCGTCGATCGTTCGGTCTCGACCGGAACCGTGCCGGTGGCGAAGACATCCGACGGCCTTTCCGATGCCATAGCCGTGCGCGACCTCGTTACCGCTGCCGACATCAGTCAGGGCAAGGACAGCACCATCCCCTGGGCAAATGCAAATTCCGGCAGCGCCGGCGTCATCAGCAGCATCCAGGAAGACCATGCCTCGGGCATGCGTTGCCGCCGCTTCACCACGACCCGGCACTCCTTCGAGGGCATTGCCAAGTTCGATGGCAACACCTGCCAGCTCGGCAACGGGGAATGGTACCTGACGAGCTTCGGCCCGCGGAGCTGAAATCGCAGGTTAACCATATTGCCGCAAAGCGGCCGCGAAGCGTCCCGGACGATGTTTTCGGCACCGCGTCCCCGCTTCCGACTAACCGATAGTTAGCAACTTCGCCCGATCATCGCCCGGTGACGGAGAAGGTCTCGCAGACCCTCTTCGCTCGTCGTGAGGTGTCAGGCGGGCATCCGGGGAAGGACCGCCGAGTAGAGAAAACGATAGCAGCCATGCGCGATCCCTATGCAATTCTTGGTGTGCGTCGCACCGCCGGGCAAGAGGAAATCAAGGCGGCCTGGCGCTCCGTCGCCAGAGCGGTCCACCCCGATCACAATCAGGACGATCCTTCCGCCAACGAACGCTTCGCGGAAGCGGGCAGAGCCTATGAGCTGCTTCGCGATCCGGTGCGCAGAAGCCGTTACGACTGGGCGCGGCGCGAGGCGGAGCTTCGTCGCATGGAGACGATGAAGGAGAAGATGCGAGGCGCGGAGGTGCCGGAGGACCCTGTCGGCACCGAAACGGCCGAGGAAGCGATTTCGCGCATATTCGGCGTCGAGCCGCAGCCCGCGGCCGCCAGGCCGAAATCCTCCGCGCGTCCCGCCGAAAGGGAACGCGCGCCGGTGGAAGCCAAAACCGAGCTCGCCGCCGAAGCAAAACAAGAGCAGCCGAAAGCCGACGCGTTTGCCCGTCGCTCGATCATGCCGGCGGCGGATCTGGTCGCGGCGATCGTTCAGCGTATTCGCGGACGCATCGCGAAGACGGCCGAGAAGGTGCCGGATCTTGCCGTCGACGTTCACGCCAGTGTCGAGGACGTGATCAATCTCGCGCGGGTGCCGGTGGAGCTTCCGGACGGAGAACTGCTGAAGGTCCCCATCCCGGCCGGCGCTGCGGACGGCCAGGCGATCCGCCTGAAGGAGCAGGGCTACCGCGTTGCCGGGATGGCGCGCGGCGATGTGGTGGCAACCCTGCGCCTCCGCCAGGACGGCCCGTTCCGGACCCGCGGTCTCGACCTCGTGACCACATTGCCGATCGATCTTCAGAGCGCGGTTCTCGGCTGCGAAACGACGATCGATGCGCCGAACGGACCGCTCACGGTGACGGTGCCGGCGTGGTCGGGCTCCGACAAGGAGATCCGCATCGCCGGAAAAGGCTTGCGCGGGGCCGACGGGGACAGCGGCGACCTGGTCGTCGAATTGCGGGTGGTGCTGCACGAAAAACCGGACGACAAGGTGACGGACCTCATGCGATCCCAGCGTGACGGCCTCTTTCTATGAAGCTTTTCTGACAAGCTGAACCAATATTACGGGGACTAACAGTTCCTGATCTGCCTCCTGCTTGAACCGCTGTGGCGCCTATGCCATAGGCAATGCTCGACAATTGCCGCACCCGCTGCAGGAGGCGCGGCATCCTGGCATTCATGAAATTTTGCCACCGGCAGCAGCTGGTGGAGGCAGACAGTATTGGGGACATTCCATGGCTCAGGCATCGGGTCTGATGAATGGCAAGCGCGGCGTCATCATGGGCGTCGCAAACAATCGCTCGATTGCATGGGGCATCGCGAAGGCCTTGGCCGAGGCGGGGGCCGAGATCGCGCTGACATGGCAGGGCGACGCTTTGAAGAAGCGCGTCGAGCCGCTGGCGCAGGAGCTTGGTGCCTTCATGGCCGGCCATTGCGATGTGACCGACCTCACCACGATCGATGCCGTATTCTCGGCCCTCGAAGAGAAGTGGGGCAAGATCGATTTCGTCGTGCACGCGATCGCCTTTTCCGACAAGGACGAGTTGACCGGGCGCTACCTGGATACGAGCCGCGACAACTTCGCGCGTACGATGGACATTTCGGTCTATTCCTTCACGGCGGTCGCCGCACGTGCGGATCGCGTCATGAACGACGGCGGCTCGATACTGACGCTCACCTATTACGGCGCCGAGAAGGTCATGCCGCACTATAACGTCATGGGTGTCGCCAAGGCGGCCCTCGAGGCAAGCGTTCGCTACCTGGCGGTCGACCTCGGCAACCGCGGCATCCGCGTCAACGCGATCTCCGCCGGTCCCATCAAGACGCTTGCTGCGTCCGGCATCGGTGATTTCCGCTACATCCTGAAGTGGAACGAATACAACGCCCCGCTGAAGCGCACGGTCTCGATCGAGGAGGTCGGCAATTCTGCCCTCTACCTGCTTTCCGACCTGTCGAGCGGCGTTACCGGCGAAGTCCATCATGTTGATTCCGGCTACCACACGGTCGGCATGAAGGCCGTTGACGCGCCGGACATCAGCGTTGTGAAGGATTGACAGCCTTTGCTCGACAGCCGCCATGCGTCCTTCGGCCGCATGGCGGCTGTCGCACTTTGAACTGCTGCATGTTCTATCCTCAAACCGGCTGCGGTTTGCGGAATGTGCGGCAGGGATCGCGGCGGCTCGCCCGGAGTGGACATTGTGCTCATCTACATGGTTCGCCATGGACAAACGGACTGGAATGCGGAGAGCCGCCTTCAGGGTCAGAAGGACATCCCCCTCAACGAGACCGGACGGCAGCAGGCGACCGGGAACGGCGTCGCGCTGAGGAGGTTCCTCGGGAGTGGCGCCGCCGACTTCGATTTCGTCAGCAGCCCGCTCGGCCGTACGCGCGAAACCATGGAGCGTCTTCGGCGGGCGATGGATCTCGATCCCTCGGCCTACCGCACCGACGAGCGTCTGAAGGAGGTGTCCTTCGGCGACTGGGAAGGCTACACGCTTCCCGAACTGAAGCGGCTCGTGCCCGAGCGGATTGCAGAGAGGCGCGTCGCGAAATGGGATTTCATCCCGCCCGGTCCCGACGCCGAAAGCTACGAAATCCTGTCCTGGCGTGTCGGTGCCTGGCTCAGGAGCGTGACGCGGCCTACCGTCTGCGTCAGCCATGGCGGCGTTATCAGGGCATTGTTCAAGCTGCTTGGGGAGATGGATGCCGATGAGGCGGCGGCTGCAGCGATCCCGCAGGACCGCCTGCTGAAAATCCTGGATGGCTCGATAGGCTGGCTCTGACGCCACAAACCTACTGAAGAATCTCCAGGTCGTTGATGACGCGCTTGCCGTCGACCTCGGTATAGAAGACAAGCACCTTGACGCCGGCCTCCAGCCCCTCGAAGTTGAACTCCTCGGGCGCCTGATAGCTCTTGCCGTCATCGAGGGAGAGGCTCAGCCGGTCGGTATCGACGCTGGTGATCACGGCTTCGACATCGGCACTCTCGGCAAGCGCGGAGAGCGGCGAAAGCAGGCTTGCGGTGGCCATGAGCGTGGCAATGACAAATCGCATCCTTGTTGCCCTCATCAATGATTTTGCGAATTTTGTTGTTCTCACGCTTTGATCCCCGATTGTGGCAAAAGTAGCCCTATGTCGTTGCTTTTTCGATGCAGTTGCCCGCCGCATGGGAGGGTGAAGGCCGGTTCGGCGAATTGCAACCCGATGTTTCCGTGAAAGCGGCGGAGCGGCTCGGCGGCAGCCGAACTCTCCCGGTTTTCCACGGGAATTTAGCGGCACCTTCCTCAAGGCGCCGAGCCTGGGGGCAGGGGAGACGGCACGGGTGCCAGCCGCCGCCGCAGAAGGACTTTCCCGCGTGCCCGCTTTCCACTAAGAGAGGGCACGCGCGTCTTTCGCGTGGCCCTCGGAGCGGGCCAGCTGCGGCTCCGGGGTAATTGGAATAGACGCGAGGCGGCTCACCGGCCCTTTGCGATCCGGAGTTCGGTAGCCGCCATGTCGCACAATACATTCGGTCATCTTTTCCGCGTCACGACCTGGGGCGAAAGCCACGGTCCCGCACTTGGCTGTGTCGTCGACGGGTGTCCGCCCGGAATTCGCTTTACGCTCGCCGAAGTCCAGGCCTGGCTCGACAAGCGCAAGCCCGGCCAGTCGCGCTTCGTCACCCAGCGTCGTGAGGACGATCTTGTGAAGGTCCTTTCCGGCGTGATGCTCGATGACGACGGCGAGACGATGATTTCGACCGGCACGCCGATCTCGATGATGATCGAGAATACCGACCAGCGTTCCAAGGATTATTCCGAGATCGCCAAGCGCTACCGTCCCGGCCATGCCGACTATACCTACGATGCGAAATACGGCATCCGCGACTACCGCGGCGGCGGCCGCTCCTCGGCGCGCGAGACCGCTGCGCGCGTGGCGGCGGGCGCCATCGCCCGCAAGGTCGTGCCGGGCCTGGTGGTCCGCGGTGCACTCGTCCAGATCGGCAAGCACCGGATCGACCGTTCCAATTGGGACTGGGCGGAAGTGAACAACAATCCGTTCTTCGCACCCGACCCGGCGATTGTGCCCGTCTGGGAAGACTATCTCGACGGCATCCGTAAAGCGGGATCGTCGATCGGCGCCGTGGTCGAGGTGGTTGCCGAAGGCGTTCCGGCCGGCATCGGCGCGCCGATCTATGCCAAGCTCGATCAGGATATCGCCGCCAATCTTATGTCCATCAACGCGGTCAAAGGCGTCGAGATCGGCAACGGCTTCGCCGCAGCCGAGATCAGCGGCGAGGAGAACGCCGACGAGATGCGCATCGGAGCGCAGGGCGAACCGGTTTTCCTGTCCAACAATGCCGGCGGCATTCTGGGCGGGATCGCGACCGGGCAGCCGGTCGTTGCGCGCTTCGCCATCAAGCCGACCTCGTCCATTCTCACGGAGCGCCGTTCGATCGACAGCGACGGCAAGGAGGTCGACGTGCGCACCAAGGGCCGTCACGACCCCTGCGTCGGCATTCGGGCGGTGCCGATCGGAGAGGCCATGCTGGCCTGCGCCATCGCCGATCACTATCTGCGTGACCGCGGCCAGACCGGCCGGCTGAAGTAACTCGACTGCTGCAGCGGCCTTCGCGTTTCTGAAAGACAAGCGGCGCTGCAGGAAGGTGTGCAGCGGTTTTCCGTCGGGGAATGCACCAAACAGGATATTCGCGGAGACAAGACATGTCCTACGACCAGAAGCGCGTCGTCGAAGCCATTCGCGCCTTCGAAGCAGGCGAGATCGTCGTCGTCACCGACGACGGCGGCCGCGAGAATGAGGGCGACCTGATCGTCGCGGCGGTGCACTGCACGCCTGAGAAGATGGCCTTCATCGTGCGCCATACGTCCGGCATCGTCTGCGCGCCGATGCCGCGCGAGGAGGCAAAACGCCTCAACCTCAATGCGATGGTTGCGGAGAACGACTCCGCCCACACCACCGCCTTCACGGTCTCGGTCGACTTCAAGCACGGGACCACGACCGGCATTTCCGCCGACGACCGTACGCTGACGGTCAGGAACCTCGCCAATCCGAATGTCGGGCCGACGGATTTCGTCCGGCCCGGCCACATATTCCCTCTGGTGGCGCGCGAGGGCGGCGTGTTGATGCGCTCCGGCCATACCGAGGCCGCCGTCGATCTCTGCAGGCTCGCGAGCCTGCCGCCGATCGGCGTCATCTGCGAACTCGTCAACGATGACGGCACGGTCACGCGTGGACCGCAGGTCGAAGCCTTTGCCGAAACGCATGGCCTGAAGCAGGTCTCCGTGGCCGATCTCATTGCCTATCGCCAGCGCAAGGAGACCTTGATCGAGCAGGGCCATTCCTTCGAGATGGACACGCCCTACGGCAAGGCCAAGGGCCACACCTATTCGCTGCCCTGGGATACGATGCAGCACCTGGCCGTGGTCTTCGGAGACATTCGCGACGGCGTCGACATTCCCGTGCGCCTCCACCTCGAGAACGTCGGAGCCGACGTCTTCGGCCGCGGCCGCCAGATCGACGAGATCATGAAGCGCATCGCCGCTGAGGGGAGGGGGGTCATCGTCTATCTGCGAGAGGGCTCGGTGGGGGTCGGAATTTCGCAGACCGCGCGAAAGGGCAAGCACGAGAGGGAAGCCCACTCGGAGGCACAGGAGCGTGAAAGCGAGTGGCTGGAGATCGGCCTCGGCGCGCAGATCCTGAAAGACCTCGGCATCACCTCCATTCGCCTTCTTTCATCGCGCGAGCGGCATTACGTCGGCCTGGAGGGTTTCGGCATCAAGATCGCCGCGACCGAGATTCTGTAAATCCGGAAGAGCCCGAAATAAAAGCCGCGTCACCGGACGCGGCTTCCTCGCCTTTGAAGAAAGCTGCCGTTACGGCAGGGCGTCGTAGCCTTCGTCGAAGCCCTTGAGGTCGACGGGGATGCCGATGCCTTCCTCGGGCGACTGGAAAACGATGAAGGTCGCCGTCGCGCCGGCGCGGAAGGTCTTGAGGAGCTCGTCTTCGAGCACGACCTCGGCGTAGCAGCCGTCGGAGAAGCAGCGCACGAAATAGGCGCGGCCGATGTCCTTGCCGTCGACATTGAGGCCGAGGCCGTTCGGCAGGAGCACGCCGAGCGGCGCAAGCACCCGAAGGATCTTCGCCTTGCGGTCGGCGGTCTTGAGCACGACGACCGAGAGGCCGACTTCCGGCCTGTCTTCGGCGATGACGTTCTGCATCAGCGCGCACTGTTCGGCCGAGGCGCCCGCCGGCTGGTCGCAGACGATCGACCACGCGCCGTGGTTTGACTTCACCGTGCCCGGCGTTGCGTTGGATTGCTGGGCCAAGCCTGCTGCGGGGAGTGCGAAGGCGGCAATTGCGAGCGCGGCCAGGGCGGGCAGCCGGGAGAAGAGGGACAGGCCCATGTAAACCTCAAAAACCTCGAATCATTAGGGCTATTCTTGAAGCGCGCGAGGATAAATGAAAAGCCCTGGTCGTTACATTCCAGTGTCATATGGCCGAAATTGGGCCCTCCCGGCATGAAATAGGCCTGCCGAGGGCCGCCTTGTCTCCGTCGATGAGCGTGGCTGCCCGCAAAGGGGCGGCGAATACCGGCCCGCGCGCGGGCGCCGGTGCGTGGGAGGGCTTTCGACCGGTTGCGAGGTCTCCTGTGCGAAAACTTCCGCTTTGTGCAAAAATGCCGCACGAGGTTGCTTGGACAGATGTTGCGGCGCTGGTCAAACTGTGGTTTGAAGCGCTTCAGTATCGCAGGGATTCTGCGTTCCGGGTTTGATCCTGATCAAGCGCATTGGGGAGACGTAATTGTGAAAAACAAGGCCTATGCAGTTCTGGCAGCGCTTGCCTGTCTGCTTTTTGCTTCGAGCGCCTTTGCTGACAAGCCTGTCGACTGGCAGACGAACTTTCAGGCGGCTGCTACGGGCATCATGGAAGAAATCACGTGGTTTGAACACTATACCCTGTGGTTCATCATTCCGATCACACTTTTCGTTCTCCTGCTGCTGGTCATCGTGGTCGTCAAGTTCCGCGAGAGTGCCAATCCTGTTCCGTCGAGGACCAGCCACAATACGCTGATCGAAGTCATCTGGACGGTCGGCCCGGTTATCGTGCTGCTTTTCCTCGCGATTCCCTCATTCCAGCTTTTGACCGCGCAGCTCACGCCTCCGGAAAATCCGGACCTGACGGTCAAGGCGACCGGCAACCAGTGGTACTGGTCCTATGAATATGAAGTCGGCGAAAACCCGCTCTCCTTCGATAGCCTGCTCCTGAAGGACGAGGATCGTGCGGGCCTCGGCAAGGAGGATAAGGCGCAGTATCCGCGTCTTCTCGCCGTCGACAACGAAGTCGTCGTGCCGGTCGGCAAGACCGTTCGCCTGCTCGTCACGGCTGCCGACGTGATTCACGCCTTCGCCATGCCGGCTTTCGGCGTCAAGATCGACGCGGTTCCCGGCCGCCTCAATGAAACCTGGTTCAAGGCCGATCGCGAAGGTCTCTATTACGGCCAGTGTTCCGAGCTCTGCGGCAAGGATCACGCCTATATGCCGATCGCCGTCCGCGTTGTTGCGCAGGATAAATACGACGCCTGGCTCGCCGCCGCCGCAACCAATGTCGGCGAAGCGAACAAGGCGCTCATGGCGTCCGTAGACGGCGCGGCCAAGGCCGTTGACGTCGCCGACAACGCCGCACAGTAATCGGAAGTGGAGCTTGACCATGGCTGGAACAGCCGTTCATCACGATCAACGCCATGATCATTCCGATCATGGCCACGCGGACCACGCGCACAAGCCGCTGACCTTCTTTCAGCGCTGGTTCCTGTCAACCAACCACAAGGACATCGGTACGCTCTACCTGATCTTCGCGATCATCGCCGGCATTATCGGCGGTACGCTGTCGGTCTTCATGCGCGCCGAACTGCAGGAGCCGGGCATCCAGATCTTCCACGGTCTGGCCCAGATGGTCTATGGCTTCGAGGGTGATGCTGCCATCGACGGCGGCAAGCACATGTTCAACGTCTTCACGACCGCTCACGCGCTGATCATGATCTTCTTCATGGTCATGCCGGCGCTGATCGGCGGCTTCGCCAACTGGATGGTGCCGATCATGATCGGTGCGCCGGACATGGCGTTCCCGCGCATGAACAACATTTCGTTCTGGCTGATCGTGCCGGCCTTCCTGCTGGTGCTCCTTTCGATGTTCGTCGAAGGCCCTGCAGGCGCCTATGGCGCGGGCGGCGGCTGGACGATCTATCCGCCATTCTCGACATCCGGCATGCCAGGGCCCGCGATGGATCTCGCGATCCTCGGACTGCACATTGCCGGCGCCTCGTCGATCCTCGGCGCGATCAACTTCATCACCACCATCCTCAACATGCGCGCTCCGGGCATGACGCTGCACAAGATGCCGCTCTTTGCCTGGTCGGTTCTGATCACCGCCTTCCTGCTCCTGCTCTCGCTGCCGGTTCTCGCAGGCGCGATCACCATGCTGCTGACGGACCGCAACTTCGGCACGACCTTCTTCGCGCCGGAAGGCGGCGGTGACCCGATCCTGTTCCAGCACCTGTTCTGGTTCTTCGGTCATCCGGAAGTGTACATTCTGATTCTGCCGGGCTTCGGCATCGTCAGCCACATCATCTCGACCTTCTCGCGCAAGCCGATCTTCGGTTATCTCGGCATGGCCTACGCCATGGTCGCGATCGGCGCCGTCGGCTTCATCGTGTGGGCGCACCACATGTACACGGTCGGCATGTCGCTCCAGACGCAGCGCTACTTCGTCTTCGCGACGATGGTCATCGCTGTGCCGACGGGTGTGAAGATCTTCTCCTGGATCGCGACGATGTGGGGTGGCTCGATCCGCTTCGCGACGCCGATGGTCTGGGCGATCGGCTTCATCTTCCTGTTTACCGTCGGCGGCGTGACGGGCGTTCAGCTCGCCAATGCCGGCCTCGACCGTGCGCTGCACGACACCTATTACGTGGTGGCGCACTTCCACTACGTGCTGTCGCTCGGCGCCGTCTTCGCCATCTTCGCGGCCTGGTACTACTGGTTCCCGAAGATGACCGGCTACATGTACTCGGAGTTCCTGGGCAAGCTGCATTTCTGGGTGATGTTCGTCGGCGTGAACCTGATCTTCTTCCCGCAGCACTTCCTCGGGCTCGCAGGCATGCCGCGCCGTTACATCGACTATCCGGACGCCTTTGCCGGCTGGAACATGGTTTCGTCCTACGGCTCCTACATCGCGGCGGTCGGCGTGCTGATCTTCCTCTTCTGTGTCGCCGAAGCTTTCGCGAAGAAGCGCGTTGCGGGGGATAACCCCTGGGGCGAAGGCGCCAACACTCTGGAATGGCAGCTGTCTTCGCCGCCGCCGTTCCACCAGTGGGAGCAGCTCCCGCGGATCAAGTGACGGGTAACGAACAGAAGCCGCCGGTTTCGGCGGCTTCTCCCCGCCGGGATACCGGCGTGACGCGGCTGTTTTTGCCGCAGCAAGTTCAAGGTACGGACATGACGGTCATCGACAATCACGAGGTAGTTGGCATGGAAGGCGCACCGCGACTTTCCGAGGCCTCTGCGCGCGATTATTTCGAGCTCCTGAAGCCGCGCGTCATGTCTCTCGTCGTCTTCACCGCATTCGCCGGGCTCATCCTTGCCCCCGGCCATATCAATCCGTTCATCGGCTTCACCGCCATTCTCTGCATCGCCATCGGAGCCGGCGCTTCCGGTGCGCTGAACATGTGGTACGACGCGGATATCGACGCGGTGATGAGCCGCACGGCCAAGCGTCCGATTCCGGCCGGCAAGATTTTGCCCCAGGAGGCGCTTGCCTTCGGGCTGACCCTGTCGGCATTCTCGGTGATCATCCTCGGGCTCGCCGTTCACTGGCTCGCAGCCGGGTTGCTCGCCTTCACGATCTTCTTCTACGTGGCCATCTATACGATGTGGCTGAAGCGCTCGACACCGCAGAACATCGTCATCGGTGGAGCCGCCGGGGCCTTCCCCCCGATGATAGGCTGGGCCTGCGTGACCGGCGGCGTGTCGGTGGAGAGCATCGTGCTCTTCCTCATCATCTTTCTCTGGACGCCGGCGCATTTCTGGGCCCTGGCTCTCTTCAAGATGGGCGATTACGGCGCGGTCGGCGTGCCGATGATGCCGAATGTCTGCGGCGAGGCGACGACCAAGCGGCAGATCGTCATCTATGCCGTGCTCACCGCGATCAGCGGCGTCTGTCCCACCTTGCTCGGCTTCGCGAGCCTCGGCTATGGAGCCTTTGCCACGGCCATGGGGCTCGGCTTCGTCTGGTATTCGCTGGGTGTGCTGCGCATGCCCGAAGGCGACAAGCGCATGGTACCGGCGAAGAAGCTCTTCGCATTCTCGATCGCCTATCTTTTCGCGATATTCTCGGCGCTTCTGGTCGATTACGCGATCGCCCGGATCTGGCTTGGAGGCATTGTCTGATGGAAACCGTCGAACTCAACGAGGCTCAGAAGAAGTCCCGCCGCGGCCGCAACATCGCGCTGGGTATCGTGCTGGCGGCCCTGGTCGCGATTTTCTACGTCGTCACGCTGGTCAAGGTCGGCGGCGGCATGGTGAATTGAAGGCGTTGCGCATGGCGGAGAATGGACAGGCAGATCGGAAGGAACGCTCGAACGGCATGATCGTCGGCACGTGCCTTGCATTTGTGGCCGGCATGATCGGCATGGCCTATGCCGCCGTTCCGCTCTACGACATGTTCTGCCGCGTCACGGGCTACAACGGCACGACGCAGCGGGTCGAGCAGGCATCCGACCTCATCCTCGACGAGAAGGTCAAGGTTACGTTCGACGCCAACGTCGCTGCCGGACTGCCCTGGGAGTTCGTCCCGGTTCAACGGGATATCGACATCAGGATCGGCGAGACGGTGCAGATCATGTACCGTGCGAAGAACCTGGCTTCCACGCCGACGACGGGCCAGGCGACGTTCAACGTGACGCCGATGGCGGCCGGTGCCTATTTCAACAAGGTGCAATGCTTCTGCTTCACCGAGACGACGCTTCAACCGGGCGAGGAAATGGAGATGCCGGTCGTCTTCTTCGTCGATCCGGAGATCGTCAAGCCGGTCGAGACGAAGGGCATCAAGACTTTGACGCTGTCCTACACCTTCTATCCGCGCGAACCCTCCAAGCCGGTCGCGCAAGTGAAGGCGAAGGCAGAAAACAAACTTTGACATGCGCGCCGTTTCGGCTATGCCGGGCGGCGACAAGAGAGGACTATCGGGGGTTATCGACATGGCCGGAGCGCATCAGAAGCAACACGACTATCACATCATCGACCCGAGCCCGTGGCCGCTGCTTGCCTCCATCGGAGCCTTCGTCATGGCCTTCGGCGGCGTCGGCTACATGCGCTATCTCTCCGGCGGCTCGTTCAAGTTGTTCGGGCTTGAGTTCGCCAACCCGTGGGTCTTCTTCATCGGTCTGGCGCTGATCCTTTATACCATGTTCGGCTGGTGGTCGGACACCATCAAGGAAGCGCATGAGGGCCACCATACCCGCGTCGTGTCGCTGCACCTGCGCTACGGCATGATCATGTTCATCGCTTCCGAGGTGATGTTCTTCGCTGCCTGGTTCTGGGCATTCTTCGACGCCAGCCTCTTTCCCGGCGAAGCGATCCAGGCCGCGCGCGCCGAGTTCACCGGCGGCGTCTGGCCGCCCAAGGGCATCGAGGTCCTCGATCCCTGGCACCTGCCGCTCTACAACACCGTCATCCTGCTGCTCTCCGGCACGACGGCGACCTGGGCGCACCATGCGCTGCTGCACAACGACCGCAAGGGCCTCGTCTACGGCCTGACGCTCACGGTCCTGCTCGGCGTTCTCTTCTCCTACGTGCAGGGCTACGAATATGCGCACGCGCCGTTCGCGTTCAAGGATTCGATCTACGGTGCGACCTTCTTCATGGCGACCGGATTCCACGGTTTCCACGTGCTGGTCGGCACGATCTTCCTGCTCGTCTGCCTGCTGCGCGCTCTGCGGGGCGACTTCACGCCGAAGCACCACTTCGGCTTCGAAGCGGCGGCCTGGTACTGGCATTTCGTCGACGTCGTCTGGCTGTTCCTCTTCTTCTCCATCTACATCTGGGGTGGCTGGGGCGCGCCGATCGCCCACGGCTGATGCCGTTTTTGCTTTGTTGATGACGGGGGCGGCCGAGAGGTCGCCCCGTTTCGTTTGAACATATGGTATTTCGGTTGGCCGGCGTTTTTGACGCAGATGTTCGATTGGACGAATGGCTGCATTGCCGTTACCAATGCCGAGATGGACGAAATCCGGGACATGGTTCCCGACAATACCGCGATCGTGACCACGCCATGAACGAAGACAAGGCGCTCTACCCGCCCGTCGATCCCGTGATGACGGGAATCAAGGGTCTTTGCCCCCGCTGCGGCCAGGGAAAGCTCTTCGACGGCCTGCTGAAGGTTCGGCCGGCTTGCAGCAGTTGCGAGCTCGATTATGGTTTCGCGGACTCCGGCGATGGCCCGGTCGTCTTCGTCATCCTGATCGTCGGCTTCGTCGTCGTCGGCGCGGCGCTCTGGATGGAGATCAACGTCAACCCGCCGCTCTGGCTGCATTTCCTCCTGTGGATTCCGCTTGCAACCATCTTGAGCCTGGCGCTGACGCGCCTGCTGAAGGGCGTGCTCATCAATCTGCAATACCGAAACAATGCACGCCCGGGTGAAATCGACCGTGGTTGACGAGCGCATGCCGGCCCCGCACAGCCGCGCCGGCCGTCTGGCGGGCGTTGTCCTGGTGCTCGCCGCTTTCGCCGTGCTCGTGTCGCTCGGTACCTGGCAGATGCAACGGCTGCATTGGAAGGAGGCGCTGATCGGTGCAATTGCCGAGCGGCGTTCGGCGCCGGCCGTCTCGCTCGACAAGATCGAGGCCATGGCCGCGGCCGGCGAAGACATCGACTATCGGACGGTGCATGTGTCCGGCGTGTACGACCACAGCAAGGAGCGCCATTTCTTCGCCACCCATGAAGGCCGTACCGGCTTCTACGTCTTCACGCCTCTCATGCTGGCCGATGGCCGGGCGATTTTCGTGAACCGCGGCTTCGTCCCCTTCGAAAAGAAGGACGCCTCCACGCGGGCCGAAGGGCAGATCGCCGGAAGCGTGGCGATCGACGGCCTGGCGCGGCCGAAGCTTTCCGGAAAGCCGTCGTCGCTGGTACCGGACAACGACGCCGCCAAGAACATCTTCTACTGGAAGGACCTCGATGCGATGGCGGACTCTGCCGGCATCGCATCCGATCGCGTCGTTTCCTTCTTTATCGATGCCGATGCATCGGAAAATCCCGGCGGCCTTCCGATCGGCGGCGTGACCCAGTTCGATCTGCCGAACAATCACCTGCAATATGCGCTAACCTGGTACGGCCTTGCAGCCGCCCTCGTCGCCGTCAGCGGCATCTACGTCTATCGGCGCAGGCGATAGGGCGCGCCGGTTCTTCCTTGTGTGCCCGGTCGTTGCCGCTATATATGGCGCATGCCGACATCTGGTTTGTTCGTTCCACTGGCGTTTTCATGATGGCCCCATCCGCAGCAGCAAAAACCCCGATCACCATCCGCCTCTGCGGGCCGCGTGGCTTCTGCGCGGGCGTCGACCGGGCGATCCAGATCGTGGTGCTCGCGCTCAAGGAGTTCGGCGCGCCGGTCTATGTCCGCCATGAGATCGTGCATAACCGTTACGTCGTGGAGGGGCTCGAAGCCAAGGGGGCGATTTTCGTCGAGGAGCTCGACGAGATCCCGCCCGAGCACCGCGAGCAGCCCGTGGTCTTCTCCGCCCATGGAGTGCCCAAATCCGTTCCGGCCGATGCGGACGCGCGCAATCTCTTCTATCTCGACGCCACCTGTCCGCTCGTCTCGAAGGTGCACAAGCAGGCGATGCGCCATCATCGCATGGGACGCCACGTCGTGCTGATCGGCCATGCCGGACACCCGGAGGTTATCGGCACCATGGGACAATTGCCGGAGGGGGCGGTCTCCCTCGTCGAGACCGTCGAGGATGCGGAGGTCTATATGCCGCCGGACCCGGACAATCTCGGCTTCGTCACGCAGACGACGCTCTCGGTCGACGACACCGCCGGCGTCATCAAACGGCTGCATGAGCGCTTTCCGAACCTGACGGCGCCTGCGGCCGATTCGATCTGCTATGCCACCACGAACCGGCAGGAAGCGGTGAAGCAGGCGGCGCCCGGCTGCGACCTTTTCCTGGTCGTCGGCGCACCCAACTCATCGAACTCGAAGCGCCTCGTCGAAGTTGCGTTGAGGGCAGGGGCGAAGAAAGCCGTTCTCGTCCAGCGCGCTTCCGAAATCGACTGGGCGACGGTGGGGGATATCTCGATGGTCGGGTTGTCGGCGGGTGCTTCCGCACCGGAGGTGATCGTCAACGAGATCATCGAAGCGTTCCGCGAGCGCTACGATGCCACGGTCGAGCTTGCCGACACGGTGGAGGAAAACGAGCACTTTCTCGTCAACCGCGAGCTCCGGCACGTCGAACTCACGGGGGCCGACATGGCCTTCGTCAACGGCGAGTAGCTCGGCCAGAGCATGTCGATGTTTCAAGGAAACACTGAAATGCTCCCCATTTGAACCAACGCGCTTCCGGACGGAAAACCGTCACACGCTTTTCCTGGAAGTGCTCTAGCCGCTTAATATCTCGCAATTCGCATCTCTGGAAAGTAACGCGCCTTGGCAGTTTATACCGATATCACGGAAGACGAGCTGATCCGTTTTCTCGCCGCCTACGAGGTGGGATCGCTGACCTCCTACAAGGGGATCGCCGAAGGCGTGGAGAATTCGAACTTCCTTCTCCACACGACGGAAGGAGCCTATATCCTCACGCTTTACGAGAAGCGGGTAAACGCCGAGGATCTGCCGTTTTTCCTGGGCCTCATGCATCACCTCGCCCAGCGGGGGCTTTCCTGCCCGCTGCCCCTTCCACGCGCCGACGGCAAGCTTCTCGGAACGCTCTCCGGAAGACCTGCGGCCGTGATCTCGTTTCTGGAAGGCATGTGGCTGAGGAAGCCCGAGGCGCAGCACTGCCGCGAAGTCGGGCGGGCGCTCGCATCGATGCACCAGGCGGGCGAGGGCTTTGCCCTGAAGCGCCCCAACGCGCTCTCCGTCGAAGGCTGGCGACCGCTATGGCGGAACTCCGAAGCGCGTGCCGACGAGGTTCAAGCCGGCCTCAAGGACGAGATCGCGACGGAGCTCGCCTTTCTCGAGGAGCATTGGCCGAAGGATCTGCCGAAAGGCGTGATCCACGCTGATCTCTTCCCGGACAACGTGTTTTTCCTCGGCGATCGCCTTTCCGGCCTTATCGATTTCTACTTCGCCTGCAACGACTTCCTCGCCTACGACGTCGCCATCTGCCTGAACTCCTGGTGCTTCGAGAAGGATGGCTCCTACAACATCACCAAGGGCATGGCGCTGCTTTCCGGCTATGAGAGCGTGCGGAGATTGACGGCGGAAGAAGTAGAGGCGCTGCCGCTGCTTGCGCGCGGATCCGCACTCCGCTTTTTCCTGACGCGCCTCTATGACTGGCTGACGACGCCGCCGGGCGCGCTTGTGGTCAAGAAAGATCCGCTCGAATATCTGACGAAGATCCGATTCCACCGCGCCATCGTCTCGAGCGCCGAATACGGCCTCAGACGCGAAGAGGCCTCGGCATGAAGCACGTCGACATCTTTACCGACGGTGCGTGCTCGGGAAATCCGGGGCCGGGCGGTTGGGGCGCGGTCCTGCGCTACGGCGACGTGGAGAAGGAATTGTCCGGCGGAGAGGCGGAGACGACGAACAACCGCATGGAGCTTCTTGCGGCGATCTCTGCCCTCAACGCGCTCAGGCAGCCTTGCGAGGTCGATCTCCATACCGACAGCAAATATGTCATGGACGGGATCTCCAAATGGATACACGGCTGGAAGCGCAACGGCTGGAAAACCGGCGACCGGAAGCCGGTAAAGAACGGCGAGTTGTGGCAGGCGCTCGATGAGGCGAGGAATCGTCACAACGTGACTTGGCATTGGGTGAAGGGCCACGCCGGTCACCCGGAGAACGAACGCGCCGACGAACTCGCCCGCAAGGGCATGGAACCGTTCAAAAGAGCGCGTCGCGCCGACGCGGTGAAGTGAATTCGAATGGGATATAATGCGAGGCTGTGATTTCACTTGCGGCTGCCCCTCCGCTCGGGCTTGACCCGATGAGGGGCAGATGCACGCAGTGCGCCTTCAGAATCAGAGCAGCTCCAGCATCGCGGCCGCACCGGAAGCGGTCGCCTGTCCCGGGCTTTCCTCGACGTTCAGCGCCTTGACGACGCCGTCTTCGACCAGCATCGAATAGCGTTTCGAGCGGATGCCGAGCGTGCCGGCCGAAAGATCGATCTCCATGCCGATCGCCTTGGTAAAGGCGGCATTCCAGTCCGAGAGGAAATGGATCTTACCCATGCCGCCGGAGTGGGTCGCCCAGGCGCCCATCACATGCAGGTCGTTGACCGCGACCACGGCGATATCGTCGACGCCGCGCGCAAGAATGGCGTCGCGATTTTCCAGATAGCCGGGCAGGTGGTTGAGCGAGCAGGTCGGGGTAAAAGCACCCGGCACCGCGAAAAGAACCACGCGTTTGCCCTTGAAGAGCTGCTCTGTCGTTACCTCGACCGGGCCGTCTGCGGTCTTCTCCTTGAAGGTGGCGTTGGGCAGCTTGTCTCCGACGGCAATGGTCACTGGTATCTCCTCGTTTCTATGCAGCAGCGGTGTTTCGCAGGACTATAGGGTCGGCTCAATCAAACGCAAGCGTCGTTTCCATGCTGCGCCTGCCCGCGCGCAGGGTGAGCGTGATCGGCTTTCCCGCGACGGTCTTGTCCTTGCCGGAGAGCTTCACCGGAACGTCGGCCCGGCGCTCGGCGCCCTGCGCATCGTGAATAACCGGCACGCCGAAAAAGACGCCCGACGGTCCGGCGAGAAAGAGATCGGCTGACCCGGCAGCCGCATCCGGCGGCAACACGAACTCAATCCGTAGCTTGCCGGCGGACGCATCGAATTTCGAGGTGACCACCCTGAAGTTCTCGGATGGCTGTTCCGGCAGCGCGGAGAGCGCCTTCTCGATGCGCGCACCGTCGAGCGGATTGTCGAACTCGCCGCTTTTGAGCGCAAGGGTCACATCGCCCTGCACGGGGATGCAGATATCTTCGCAGATGCCGAGGAAGACGGAGGCGCGGATGGTGACGTCGCCGCCGTTGCCGGTCTTCCTGAGCATCAGCGGGAAAGCCACCGGCGCGTCATATCCGGTGTAGCGCCCAGGCCCTTCGCCGAACGTCTTCGGCACTGGAAAGCGGATCGACCGCAGCGAGACGCCGCCGGAGGGATCGATGGTCACTTGTGGTGGTATGCCGCTTGCGCCGGGATCGCGCCAATAGGTCTTCCAGCCGGGGTTCAGTCGAACTTCGAGAATGGCGGGAATGATACCATCCGGGTTCGGGTGCGAAGCGACAATGCGGAAAGCGCCGCCGGGCGACGTCACCCATTCGCTGGCGGCTCCATAGGACTGGGCAGGCAGAAAAAAAGCGAGGAGAAGGCTTGCCGTCGCGATGCGCTGGGCCATCTTCATTGGGGTCGAGCGTCGGGTCATGGCCAAGCTGTATCGCGTTTCGCCCTTGGTCTCCAGCGGTCCCGATATGCCGCTGCGATCATAATTGCTTGATCGGCAAGACGAGAGCATGGACAGGGTGTCGCTTGCGTGGGCGCAAATATCGGCGAACGCCACGTAGAAGCGCTTTTCATTTCGTCGCGAATTGATAGGCTATCATCATCATGGCGAAAAACGTGCTGAATACGATACGCGAACGTGGCTTCCTTGACGGTCAATTCCTGATCGCCATGCCCGGCATGTTCGACACCAATTTCGCCCGGACGGTCATCTTCGTCTGCGCCCATTCGGAAGACGGGGCGATGGGTTTCATCCTGAATCGTCCGCAGCGCCTGACCTTCCCGGATGTTCTGCTGCACCTGCAGCTTCTGGACCCGGATGAGGCCATCCGCCTGCCGTCGGCTACGCGCGAGTTCCAGATCCAGGCGGGAGGCCCCGTCGAGACCGGGCGCGGCTTCGTGTTGCATTCGGACGATTATCTGAGCGACTCCAGCATTCCCGTCAGTGATGACATCTGCCTGACGGCGACGCTCGACATCGTCAGGGCGATCTCGCGCGGCGAGGGACCTCTCAAGGCCACCATGCTGCTCGGCTATGCGGGATGGGGCCCAGGCCAGCTGGAGGCCGAAATCACCCAGAACGGCTGGCTGACCTGCCCTGCGCAGGAGGAGCTGATCTTCAGCCGGGACCTCGACGAGAAGTACGACAGAGCGCTGGCCCTGATGGGTGTCAGCCCGGCGATGCTCTCGACGGACTCAGGCCACGCTTGATTGCCCCTCATTCGCCTGTCGGCACGTTCTCCCCGCAGGCGGGGGGAAGCGGCAACCGGCGGTCGCTCGATCATCTCTCAAGCCGCTAGCGGCAGCAGGAGGAGTCTGCCGCTTGTCCCTTCACCCAATGGGCGATGAGAGGGCAGATGCCTCACGCCCGCTTCATCAGCGGAAATCGCTCCTTCAGGAGCCTCAGGATCGATTCCGATCCCACCGGCGGACCGAACAGGAAGCTCTGACCGTAGTCGCAGCCCATCTGCGCGAGCTGGATCGCATCCTCCTCGGATTCGATTCCCTCCGCGACCACCCGCATGTCGAGCTCGCGCGCCATCGTGATCACCGAGCGCAGGATGACCGCGCGCTTGTCGCTTGGATCGCGGACCAGCGCCTTGTCGATCTTGATCGTGTCGAAAGGGAAGCGGGTGAGATAGGAGAGCGACGAGTGGCCGGTGCCGAAATCGTCGAGCGCAAGCCGCAGCCCGGCTTCGCGGAGCTTTTCAAGCACGAGCCTGGCCTGCTCGGGGTTCTCCATGACAAGCGATTCCGTCAGTTCCATTTTGATCTGCGCCGGATCGCAGCGGCTCTTGCTGAGAATCGCGCGCATGTCGTCATAGAGTTCGTTGTTCAGAAGCTGCGCGCTCGACAGGTTGATCGAGATGAAGATCGGCAGGTCGCCGGTCTGCGCCTGCCACTCGGCAAGATCGCTCGTGGCCTTGTCGAAGGCGAACAGACCCAGCTGGTTTATCAGGTCGGAATTCTCCGCAATGGGGATGAATTCAGTCGGCGAAATATTTCCGCGCTTCGGATGCTCCCAGCGCATGAGCGCTTCGAAGCCGGCGATTTCGGCATCGCTGAGGCGGACGATGGGCTGGTATACGAGGGAAAGCTCCTTGCGTTCCATGGCGCGTTTCAGGTCGGCTTCGAGCTGTAGGCGGTCCGAGCCGGAGGTCCGGAAAGCCGGACGGAACGGTTCGACCCGGTTGCCGCCCGCCTTCTTGGCGCGGAACATCGCAAGCTCGGCATCGTCGAGCAGTCCAGCAGCGCTCTGCTCCTGATCGAGCCATGAGACGAGGCCGATCGAAGCGGTCAGGTTGATCTCCCGATTTCCGTAGTTGAGCGGGACCATGATCGCCTTGCTGACCGCATCGGCGAAGTCGGCGATCTTGGGCGGATCGCGTTCGGACATGAGGATCAAGCCGAACTGGTCGCCACCGAGACGCGCGAGCGTGTCCTGCGGGCGCAGAAGCCTGCGCAGGCGGCGCGTCAGCGCGATGAGGACGTTGTCGCCGGCGGCGATCCCCAGCATGTCGTTGACCTGCTTGTAGCGGTCGATATCGATGGCAAGCACGGTCGGGCGTATCGAGTTGCTGCCGTCGCCCATCAGGAGGATCGCCTGCAGGCGATCGAGAAAGACCTGTCTGTTCGGCAGGCCGGTCAGATTGTCCAGAAGCGCGTTGTGCAGGAGCCGCTCGACCGAATTGCGCTGTTCGGTGATGTCGTTGATGGTTCCGACGCATCGGATGATTTCGCCATTGGCGCCGAGCACCGGGCGCGCCCGGATCGAGAGCCAATGATAATGGCCATCCTCGGCGCGCACGCGGAATTCATGGTTGAGCCGCCCGCGGCGATGCTCGAGCAGCACGTCGAGCGTTGCGCGGAAACGGTCGCGGTCGTCGGGGTGCAGCCGCGGCACCCAATTGCGCACCGGCCCGTTCATCGTTCCGAGCGAAAGCCCGAGTTGGTGCGAGATATCGGGAATGGTAACGACCCGGTCGCGCGCCACGTCCCAGTCCCAGACGGTGTCGCCTGATCCCGTGAGTGCCAGCGCCTGGCGCTCGAGATCGGAGAACAGGCCGAGCTGATAGGCCCCGCCGGAAAAGGCGTGCTGCATGACGGTGAAGCCGATCAGAAGCACGATGAGTACGAGGCCGCCGCCGAGTGCCGGCTGCACGATGTCGTTGGCGAGTTGACCGGTCACCGCGAGCCAGGCGCCGAACAGCCACACAAGGATCAACAGCCAGGCGGGAACGAGAAGGATCGCGCGGTCATAACGGTTGAAGCCCAGATAGGCGATCAGCACGATGCCGACGGTTGCCGTCAGCGCGAAGGACAGGCGGGCGATGCCGGAGGCGATCGCCGGATCGTAGACGGCGACGCCGAAGAGCAGCCCGAGGCCGAGAATCCATGCGAGCGTCGCGTAGCCGAGATGCTGATGCCAGCGATTGAGATTGAGATAGGTGAACAGGAAGACCACGAGACCGGCTGCGAGGAACACCTCCGTGCCCGCTCGCCATATGCGCTCGTCGTCGGCAGTCACGGTGATGAGCTTCGAAAGGAAGCCGAAATCGACGCAGATATAGGCAAGCACGGCCCAGGCGAGCGCGGCGGTGGCCGGCAGCATCGACGTGCCCTTGACGACAAAAAGGATCGTCAGGAACACCGCGAGCAGCCCGGCAATGCCGAGCACGATACCGCGGTACAGGGTGAAGGCGTTGACGGTATCCTTGTAGGCGTCCGGCTGCCAAAGATAGATCTGTGGCAGCTCCGGCGTGGTGAGTTCGGCAACGAAAGTGATGACCGCACCCGGATTGAGCGTGATCCGGAAGACATCCGCTTCTTCGCTCGGTTGCCGGTCCAGCGCAAAACCCTCGCTCGGCGTGATCGAGAGTATTCGCTGCGAGCCGAGATCGGGCCAGAAGAGCTTCGAATTCACGAGCCGGAAATGCGGTGCGACGATAACGCGTTCGAGCTGCTCTTCCGATACATTCGCGAGCGCGAACACGGCCCAGTCGCCCTGGTGGTTTTCCGTGCTGGAACGCACTTCGATGCGTCTGACGATGCCGTCCGTGCCGGGAGCGGTCGAAACCTGAAAGGCATCGCCTCTGCCGCTGTAGATCTCCGTCGTGGCGGTAAGGTCGAGCGCCGTGTCCTCGCGCGAGATCTTCACCGGCTCGAGCGCATGCGCAACGCCGCCGCCAAGACCAAGGGCGAAAACGACGAGTGCGACCAGAAACGCCGCCAGCCTTGCGGCTGGCCATGCGAGCGGCTTACGGGTCAGGGGCATCAAAGGGGCAAATTCCTGTTGGGTACGGCATCGACGGAGAGGAGCGAAAACATCAAATGGTCCCGCCACTGCCCGTTTATCTTCAAATACTGTCTCAAATAGCCTTCACGCTCAAAGCCGGCCTTTTCAAGGAGCCGGATGCTCCGAGCGTTTTCTGGAATACAGGCTGCTTCGATACGGTGCAACTCGAGCCCCGTGAAGATGTAGGGGATCGTCAGCTTCAAGGCCTCGTACATATGGCCCTGTCCGGCATGTTTCTGGCCCATCCAGTAGCCGATCATGCAGTTCTGCGCAGCACCGCGGCGGATATGACCGATGGTGAGACCGCCAAGCAGCGTTTCGTCCGGCCTGTGGAAGAGGAAGAGCGGTACGGCCTGACCGGACGCAAATTCCTGCTCGTTGCGATTGACGCGGCTGCGAAAGGCGCCTTCGGTCATTTCGTCGGCGCGCCAGGTAGGCTCCCACGGCTCCAGGAAGGCGCGGCTTTCGCTGCGCAACCGATACCATTGCCGGTAGTCGGCGTAGCGGGGGAGGCGGAGCAGGTAATGCTGGCTGGCGATCTCGACCGTATCCGGCTGCCGCGAAAGGAACCGAAAAACCGATCTTGTCATCTATGCCTCCAGGCCAATACCGCGTCGGCGCCGCCGCAGTTCGGTCGAACCGAATGCATGTCGCCCAGACAATATGCGGCGGTTGGGACGACCTGCACGAGAACAATGCCCTAATGCGCGTCGGTTGAGTCCGATCGAACGCGACGCGCTTCAGGGCACTGTCTCAATGCGAAACGTTGCACAAGTTTACGCCCAAATCGAATCCGATTTTAAGAATTGTACAAGGAAAACGAGGACGTTGAAGGAAGGCATGCGACCGGCAACGGCCGGTCAGCTCGCCGCAGCATGTATCGCGTCCGCCTTAGCGGTCAGCGAGGACAATATGTCGTTCAAGGGAGCGAGCTGCCCGAGCGGCCCGATGGCCGACAACGTCGGAACCGTGTCGAAGAACAGGCGGCCGGCCAGGTCGGTCAGGCGCTCGATGGTGATGCCCGACAGGCGTTCCATCAGCTCCTCATTAGGAATGGGCCGGCCGTACAGCATCATCTGCCGTGCGATTTGTCCCGCACGCGCGGCCGGGCTTTCCTGGCCCATCAGCAATTGCGCCCGGATCTGTGCGCGGGCACGTTCGATCTCCTGCTGATCGATGCTCAAGGACGACTTGCGCAATTCATCGACGATCACCGGCATCAATTCCGGCAGGTTTTCTCCGCCCGTTGCCGCATGGACGCCGAAGATGCCGGTATCGGAAAAGCCCCAATGGAAGGCGTAGACCGAATAACAGAGGCCTCTATGTTCGCGCACTTCCTGGAACAGGCGGGAAGACATGCCGCCGCCGAGGATGTTGGCAAGGATCTGCGAACAATAGAAATCACGCGCGTGATAGGCCTTGCCTTCGAAGCCGAGCAGAACCTGCGCGTCCATCAGGTCGCGGCTCTCGCGGCTGTCGCCGCCGGTGTAGCGCGCGGTCTCGATGACGGGAGCGCAAACGGGTTCGGCGGGCAGGGAGGCGAAACGCTCCTCCACCTGGCGCACTATGGTGTCGTGATCGACGGCGCCGGCGGCAACGATGAAGGTGCGGTCGGTCGTATAGTTGCGGCCGAGATACTGGCGGATCTGATCCGCGCTGAAGGACATCACCGTTTCCGGCGTGCCGAGGATCGGCCTGCCGACCGTCTGGCCGCGATAGGCGGTCTCGGCGAAGCGATCGAAGACGACGTCGTCCGGCGTGTCGTCCGCCGCGCCGATCTCCTGCAGGATGACCTGCTTCTCGCGACGGAGCTCGTCCGCCTCGAAGGTCGATTCCGTCAGAATGTCGGCGAGGATATCGACCGCCAGCGGCAGATGGTCCTTGAGCACGCGGGCATAGTAGGAAGTCGTTTCGGTCGAGGTGGCGGCGTTGACCTCGCCGCCCACATTCTCGATTTCCTCGGCGATCTGGCGGGCGCTGCGCCGCCTCGTGCCCTTGAAAGCCATGTGCTCCAGGAGATGCGCAATTCCGTGTTCATTCACGGTTTCGTTGCGCGAACCGGACTTGATCCAGACTCCGAGCGCCACGCTTTCCAGATGCGGCATTCGCTCGGTAACCACCGTCAGCCCGGAAGGGAGCCGGGTGCACTCAACTTTCATCATCCGTGATCTTTCGCTCTATTCCCGAACGCGGGTACGCTCGCCGATGAAGGTTTCGACGCTCTTGAGCTCCGGATCCAGGATGTCGAAACGCTCCGCCCTAGTCATGAGATCAGCAAGCCACGTCGGAAGCGCGGGGTCAATACCACTTGCCGATTTTACTGCGGCGGGAAATTTTGCCGGATGGGCAGTCGCAAGGGTGACCATCGGGGCGGAGTTCTTCTCGTGCTTGGCTGCCACGAAAACGCCGATTGCCGTATGCGGATCAAGGAGATAGCCGGTTTCGTCGAAGGTCTTGCGGATCGTCTTCGCCACATCTTTCTCCGAGGCGCGGCCCGCGCGAAATTCCTTGCGGATTTTTTTCAGCGCTGCGTCGCCGAGCGTGAACGAGCCGGATTGCCTGAGGCTCGCCATGGCTGCGCGGACTTCCGCCGGATCGCGCTCGTTCGCCTCGAAGATGAGCCTTTCGAAGTTGGACGAGATCTGGATGTCCATCGAAGGCGAGGTCGTCGCCTTGACGTCGCGCATCTCGTAGCGGCCGTTCTTCAGGGTGCGCGCCAGAATGTCGTTTTCGTTGGTGGCGATGATCAGCTTGTCGATCGGCAGACCCATGCGCTTGGCGACGTAGCCTGCGAAAATATCGCCGAAATTGCCGGTCGGCACGGTGAAGGAGATCTTCCGGTCAGGCGCGCCGAGAGCGACCGCCGTCGTAAAGTAGTAGACGATCTGAGCCATGATACGCGCCCAGTTGATCGAATTGACGCCGGAAAGCTTCACGCGGTCGCGGAAGGCCTGGTCGTTGAACATGGCTTTGACCAGGTTCTGGCAATCGTCGAAATTGCCCTTGACGGCGACCGCGTGCACGTTCGATGCCGTGGACGTGGTCATCTGTCTTTGCTGCACCGGCGACACTTTGCCCTGCGGAAAGAGGATGAAGATATCGGTGCGATCGCGGCCGGCGAAGGCGTCGATCGCGGCGCCGCCGGTATCGCCGGAAGTCGCTCCCACGATCGTCGCCCGCTCACCCCGTTCGGCAAGGACATAGTCCATCAGCCGGGCGAGCAACTGCATGGCGACGTCCTTGAAGGCGAGCGTCGAACCGTGAAAGAGCTCCATCACGAAAGCGTTCGGTCCGGTCTGGACCAGGGGTGCTACGGCCGGATGACGGAAAGTGGCGTAGGCCTCGTCGATCATCTCGCGGAACTTGGCCGCCGGGATTTCGCCATTGGTGAAGGGTTCGAGAACGGTGAAGGCGATCTCCTGATAGGATTTGCCGCGCAGCGCCCGGATCTCTTTTTTCGAGAGCGCCGGCCATTCCATCGGCAGGTAAAGTCCGCCGTCGCGGGCAAGTCCCGCCAGAAGAGCATCGCAAAAACCGAGAGAGGCCGCTTCTCCCCGTGTCGAAATATACTTCACCGTCGTCATCCTTCGTCGTTTGCGCGTCTGAATGAGACGCGCGGCGCTGCAGGCGCTTTTGCGTCAGTCCCTGGCAAATCGCGCGGCCATTCTTGTCACCGTGGCAATTTCACGTCGGTTTCGGAAATTTCGGTTGGGGAGCGTGGACCGGTCGATTTTTGATTTCGCCGCTGATATAGACGATGCCCGAAGGTCAAGAAAGGCCTCCAGCCGTTTTCGGCCCTGAGCTCGAGTTGACCCGAGGCGGTCTCGAGCTCTCGCCCGTTGAAGCCGGCCGCGGCGAGTTTGGCTTTGTTATAGGCCGAAATCATCGCGGTTTGGGAGTTCGTCCGTTCAGTAGAGGTTGTGCAACGTGTCTGGCAAAGTATCTCGCCGTGTTCTCGCAGTATCCCTTCTTTTGGCCGCTGCCGGCTGTAACAAGACGCAATCGGGTGGCGCCATCGACGCCGGCGGAAGCGCGACGGCGCCGACGCCTGCGGTGATCCAGGCGGCCTGCCCGCCGATCAGCCTCCGGGACGGTACCTCCTCCTACCGCACCTATGCAAAGGGTGCCAAGGACGATCCGAGCAAGATCGTCTATCAGGCCTCGCTTGCCGACACGACGCGCCAATGCGTGCAGAGCCCGGACAAGCTGACGATGACGGTCGTGGTGCAGGGTCGCGTGGTCGCCGGTCCCGCCGGCGGGCCGGGCAGGGTGACGCTGCCGATCCGCGTCGCCGCCACGGATGGCGAGAAGACGCTTTATTCGGAGCTCACTCAATACCCGGTCGAAGTGCCGGCGGGCAGCGCCACCACCCAGTTCGTTTTCACCAAGGCCGATGTGACGCTTCCTGCCGGCGCCGGCGCCGAAGCGAAGGTCTTCGTAGGATTTGACGAAGGTCCGTACAGGACCAAGTAATACCCGCCCCTCATCCGGCCTGCCGGCCACCTTCTCCCCGCAGGCGGGGCGAAGGACGCGAGCGGCACGCTCCCAGCTCTCTCTTGACGTTGAAGATGCGGAGGCGATGCCGCTTGTCCCTTCTCCCCGTAAGACGGGGAGAAGGTGCCGGCAGGCGGATGAGGGGCGAGCTCAACTCCGTTCAGCGGCCGCTTACTCGACCGCGACGCTCTGGCCGCCTTCCCACTTGTAAAGCGAGAAGCTTGGCGAGGTGAGGTCGCCGCTTTCGCCGTAGGTCAGCTTGCCGATGACCGTGTCGATCGCGTCGCCGGATTTGATGGCGGTGGCAACGGCAGTCGCGTCGTCGGGCGAGCCCGCCTTCTCGATGCCCGCCTTGAGAACCTGCACGGCGGCATAGGCGTTGAGCGTGAAGGCTTCCGCGGGGATGTTCTTGGCCTTGAGGGCCTCGATCACCGGTGCGGCGGCCGGGTTGCGGGTGGCGTCGCTGGCATTGGTGTAGACGGTGCCCGATGCGGCTTCGCCACCGATTGCCCAGAACTCGGTGTTGGAAAGACCGTCGCCGCCGAGGAGCTGCGCCTTCACGCCCTGGTCATGCATCTGGCGAGCGAGCAGCCCGCCCTCCGCGTGATAGCCGCCGAAATAAACGACGTCGACGTTCTCGGACTTGAGGCGGGTGACGATCGCCCCGAAGTCCTTCTCGCCGGGCGTCAGGCCCTCATAGACCACCTCGGTGATGCCGCCTGCGTTGATCGCAGCCTTGAAGCCGTCGGCAAGACCCTTGCCATAGGCTCCCTTGTCGTGAAGGACCGCCACGCGCTTGTCCTTGAAGTTCTTGACGACGTAGTCGGCGGCGACCACGGCCTGCTGATCATCGCGTCCGCAGGTGCGCAGAACGTTCCACAGGCCGCGGGTGGTCAGGTCCGGGGTCGTTGCCGTCGGCGTGACCATCAGGATACCGTTTTCCGCCAGCACGTCGGATGCCGGCATCGAGGTGCCGGAAAGCACCGGTCCGACCACGTATTTTATGCCTTCGCCCGCCAGCTGGTTGGCGACCGAGACGGCCTGCTTGGGTTCGCCCGCGTCGTCGACGATCTTGACGACAAGTTTCTCGCCATTGACGCCGCCGGCGCTGTTGATCGCTTCGATCGCCGCTTCGGCGCCGTTCTTGACCTGCTCGCCGAAGGCCGCAACGGGACCGGTGAGCGGCGTGATGACTCCGATGGTGATGTCAGCATGGGCGAGCGGCGCAAACGCGACGCTGGCCGCCAGGGCCATTCCGGTCAATCGTGAAAGACGCATTGTGTTTCCTCCTTGGAAAATTCCCCCTTCTGGGGGTTTGCTTGATATGCCCGCGCGCAGTCTGAAAATCGGCCGATTCTCGGAGGAAGTCCATGCGGCTTCAATGCGGCATGGAATCCTCGCCCGCCCTAAGCCGTTCCCCCCTAAGCCGTCCCCCTAAGCCGTCCCCCCTAAGCCGTCATGGACTCCGACCATTCCGCGAGCGCGGCGATTACTCCGGGAAGCGCCGCCATTCGCGAGATGACCGTTTCGGCACCGGCTTCCGTCAGCTTGTCCGCATGGGCTGCGAACGTATGCGAACCGCCGGTAAAACCGACGACGCGCATGCCCGCCGCGCGGGCGCCATGAATGCCGTGAACCGAGTCTTCGATGACAAGAACGCGTGCCGGATCGACGCCGAACTGTGCGGCCCCATGCAGGAAGATGTCCGGCTTCGGCTTGACGCGATCCGGCCCGAGATCGCGCGCGGAATAGATGTGCTTGCCGAAATGATCCTTGATTCCGACTTTGCCGAGCATCATCGCAAGCCGTTTGGAAGTGGAGTTGGAGCAGATGCAATGCGGAAGCGTCAGTTGCATGAGTGCCGGCCGCACGCCTTCGATGATCTTGACGTCGCGGGCAAGCCGCATGTCGAGAATGGCATCGACCTTGTCGATCAGGGAGGCGGAGAGCGGAATGCTTGCTTCCTTCTCGACCGCCAGCAACGTGTCGCGCCAGGTCATGCCGGAAAAGCGTTCGGACATTTCCTCGATGCTGATCGGATAGCCCGCTTCCGTCAGCAGTCCGGCCTCGACTTCCGAGGCGATGATTTCCGAATCGACGAGCACGCCGTCGCAGTCGAAGATGATGAGGTCGATACCCGTCATAAATCGGTTCCTTGGGAGAAAGGCGCCGCCGGCAGGGGAGGAGCTGAAAAGCGGCGCGGGAAACGGTGTTCGCAGCTTTATACGATGGCGGATCAAAGCTCAACCTGGGGCAGGCGATGGAGAACCGGGGATTGTGGCCGATTCAACTCACAATCGCTGCAGCCGACGGTACAAATCGTCGTGATCACCGCGGGAAGAGCTCGAGAAAGGCCTTCTCGCCTGGCGCCGTAAAGCGAACCGCCCGGCTGCTCTGCTCCCGTTTCGCCCAGCCCTTGTCGATGAAGAGCGTCAGCAACGCCTCCCCGAGCGAGCCGGCGAGATGCGACCGTCGCTCGCTCCAGTCGAGGCAGGTGCGGCAGATCGGCCGCCTGGATTTCCTGAGCGCGGCGTAGTCGATCCCGAGCGACTCGATGCGGACACGCCCGGCATCGGTCAGGGCCAGAGCGTCGTCGCCCGTCATTTCCATCTGCCGGGCGGCGATCAGGCTGTCCAGCATGCGCACGCCGTAATCGCCGGCAAGATGGTTGTAGCAGACGCGTGCCTTGCGCAGTGCCGGGTCCTTCGGTCCGGGCCGCGAGCGCGTCAGGCCGCGCCCGGCGGCAAAACCCATAAGGCTTTCGAGCATGAGGCCGACCTCGTCCTCGCCCAGCGCGTAATAGCGGTGCCGGCCCTGCTTGCGCTGTGTCAGCAAGCCGCCCGCCTCCAGCTTGGCCAGGTGCGAACTGGCGGTCTGCAGCGTGATGCCGGCCTGGGCTGCGAGCTCCGTCGGCGTCAGCGCCTGGCCGCCCATCAGAGCGGTCAGCATGTTCGCGCGTGCAGGATCGCCGATCAACGAGCCGATAAGAGCTATGTCCGGACCTTCCTTCATACTTCGATGGTAGTCGAAGTATCGCGGGCCGGCAAGTCCCGGACGGCGCCGCCTGGACGATGGCCCCTGCAGCGACGCAGATTTTTCCGGCGCCTTCAGGCTTTGGTAACCATCTTCGGTAACCATAAGCCTATCGTCAGTCCGAGTAAGCGTATTTGCGAGTTGCCAATGTCATCAGTTGTTTCGCTTGCCGAAATCTCCCGTGCCGCCCGTCCGCTGAACTGGCTGGACAGCATCATCAAGGGAGATTGCGTGGCCGCGCTGAACGCGCTTCCCGATCATTCGGTCGATGTCGTCTTCGCCGACCCGCCCTATAATCTTCAGCTCGGCGGCACGTTGCACCGGCCCGATCAGTCGCTGGTCGATGCAGTGGACGACGATTGGGACCAGTTTGCCTCCTTCGAAGCCTATGACGCTTTCACCCGGGCCTGGCTGCTTGCCTGCCGGCGTGTCCTGAAGCCCACCGGCACGCTCTGGGTCATCGGTTCCTACCACAATATCTTCCGGGTCGGCGCGATCCTTCAGGACCTGCACTTCTGGGTCTTGAACGATATCATCTGGCGCAAGACCAATCCGATGCCGAACTTCAAGGGCCGCCGCTTCCAGAACGCACATGAAACGCTGATCTGGGCGACGCCGAACGCCAAAGCCAAGGGCTATACCTTCAACTACGAAGCGATGAAGGCGGCGAACGACGACGTTCAGATGCGCTCCGACTGGCTGTTCCCCATCTGCTCCGGTTCCGAGCGGCTGAAGGGAGACGACGGTAAGAAGGTACACCCGACACAAAAGCCGGAAGCGCTGCTTGCCCGCATTCTGATGGCCTCGACCAAGCCCGGCGACGTCGTGCTCGACCCGTTCTTCGGCTCCGGCACCACCGGGGCGGTCGCCAAGCGCCTCGGCCGGCACTTCGTCGGCATCGAGCGCGAGCAGGACTATATCGACGCCGCCGCCGAACGTATCGCGGCCGTGGAGCCGCTCGGCAAGGCCACGCTCTCGGTCATGACCGGCAAGAAGGCGGAGCCGCGCGTCGCCTTCAACACTCTGGTGGAAAGCGGGTTGATCAAGCCCGGCACGGTTCTGACGGATGCGAAGCGCCGCTACAGCGCGATCGTTCGCGCCGACGGCACGCTTGCGTCCGGCGGCGAGGCCGGATCCATTCATCGCCTCGGCGCGAAAGTGCAGGGCCTCGATGCCTGCAACGGCTGGACCTTCTGGCACTTCGAGGAGGGAAGCGCGTTGAAACCGATCGACGAGCTCAGATCCGTCATTCGAAACGACCTGGCAAAACTGAACTGATCAACCAGTTCCGCCTGGGTCTTCGATAAGCGCCCCCCTCCGGTTTTTGTACCTTCAGTCCCGGATGAGCGCTTTAAACGCCCGGAATCCGAAGAGGATTCCGGGCGTTTGTATCAATTCTGGCGTCGGCCGATTACAGCACGGCGGCCGCTGTCAGCGAGGGTGCCGCCTCGGAAGGCTGGATACCGTAGGCCGCCAGATCGGCCTTCAGCCTTTCTGCGCCGGTGAACTGAACCGCGTGCCAGCCGGCCGCTTGCGCGCCCTCGACATTGGCGGCGCTGTCGTCGATGAAGAGCGTCGCCCCCGGATCGAGATCGAAGGCCTTCGCGTGGGTCCGGTAGATGGCGAGATCGGGCTTGATGAGCCGCACGTCGCCGGAGACCGTAACCCCGCGCGGCAGGGTCAGGAAGGGATAAAGCTTCTGCGCCTCCCGGAAGGTGTCGGAGGCGAAATTGGTCAGCATCGTGACGTCCCAGCCGTCGGCGATCAGGCCTTCCATGATGGCGACCGTCCCCACATAGGCGTGCGGCACCATTTCATGCCAGTGTCGGCGAAAGGCGCGGATGTGATCTTCCCGTTCGGGATGGTTGCGGATGAGGAGTGCCTCCGCCTCTTCCCAGGAGCGGCCGCGATCCTGCTCTATGTTCCAGTCTGACGTGCAGACATTGGCGAAGAACCAGTTGCGTTCCGCCTCGTCCGGTATGAGGCGCGAATAGGGAAGGTTCGGATCGTAATGGATCAGCACTTTGCCGATGTCGAAAACGATGTGGCGGATATCGATGCTGCTCATTGGTATTCCTGCCGATCCTTGGCTTGCGACGGAAATTGGGCCGGAGCGGCCGCAAAGCGCTCCGCCTTGCATTTAGCCCGCTTCGAACGCGTGCGGTATAGCCTTGGCGATTGCCTTTTTCATGACAGTCGGAAGCGCCTGCGCCTTGAGCGAGGCGAGCGGCTCCCACCATCCGCTCGTGCCGGTCCGCACCTCTCCGACATTGGCGCGCCAGACCCTGGCCCGAAAGACGGAAAGGTGCAACTCGAAATGCGTGAAGACGTGGTTGACGGTCCCGCACGGCTCCCACGCTGCGGGGAAGGGATGAGCGTCTATCGAGGTGTCGCCGTCGCGGCGCGCCGTCCAGTCCGTGCCTGGCACTTCTGTCATGCCGCCGAGGAGGCCCGTTTCGGGGCGCTTGCGAAGATAGACCGCCTCGAAGCCGTCGACGGCGACGAAGGCCGCACCCCGGCGCAGCGGCTTCTCGTTCCTGGCTGCCTTGCGCGGAAATGTCTCCGGGTCGGCTGTTTTCAGGGCCCGGCAATCAGCGCGAAAGGGACAGAGGGAACAGGCAGGCCGTTTCGGCGTGCAGATCGTGGCGCCGAGATCCATCATCGCCTGCGCGAAATCGCCAGGCCGGTCAGCCGGGGTCAGCGCGTGGACGAGGGCCCGCATTTCGGGCTTGGCCGCGGGCAGCGGCGTCTCGACGGCATGGAGGCGCGAGATCACGCGCTCCACATTTCCGTCGAGAACGGCACTTGCCCGGTTGAAGGCGATCGCGGCGATGGCTGCGGCGGTGTAGTCGCCGATGCCCGGCAGCGCTTTCAGCCCCTCTTCGCTATCGGGAAAACGGCTGCCATGATCGCGGGCGACCGCTTCGGCACATTTCTTCAAGTTTCGCGCGCGGGCGTAGTAGCCGAGGCCGGCCCAGGCCTTCATCACATCCTCGGTGTCCGCAGCGGCAAGGTCGCCGACCGTCGGCCACAGGGTCAGGAATTTCTCGAAATAGGCTTTGACTGCCTGGACCGTCGTCTGCTGAAGCATCACCTCCGACAGCCAGACGCGATAGGGGTCGGCAACCGCACCTTTCCGCGCCGCTGCCGGCGAGACCCGCCATGGAAGGTCGCGGTGGTGGCGATCGTACCATTCGAGAAGAAGTGCGGCGCTCGCCGCCTGTGGAAGATCGCGCATCATTTGCAGGGAGATCCTTTTGCGGCCTATACTTGGCCGATGCCGGCTTGAGCCGCAAGGTTCGATCGAAATTGCAAACAGAAAGTCGTTCCGTGAGTGAGAGAAAGGCCCGCAAGGGCGTCGTTCAGATCAGCGAAGTTGCCAACGGCCTGATCGATCCGGTGCTGGCGAAGCGGGCCGGCATCAACACGATGCTGCTCGGTTCGTGGGACGAAATCGCCGGTGCGGAGTTTGCCGATTGCACCCGGCCGGAAAGAATTGCCTGGCCGCGCCGCGCCTCCGAGATCGCCGGCGAAGGCGGATACCAGCCGGGTGTGCTGACGGTCGCGTGCGAAGGCGCCCGGGCGCTTTTCCTGACCCATGCCCAGGGCGAGCTGATCCAGCGCATCAACGGCTTCTTCGGTTTCCACGCAATCGGTCAGTTGCGCATCGTCCAGAAGCCGGTCGCACCGCCGCCCAAGCGCTACAGCCGCCCGCTGCCCCTTGTCGGCGAGGCTGCCCGGCGGCTCGAAACCATGGTGGAAGGCGTCGAAAGCGACGCGTTGAAGGCGGCGCTGAAGCGGCTCGGCACTGCCGTTCTGTCGACGCCGCGGCGATGACGGTCACGATTGTTTGAACGCTGTCGAAACACCCCCTCTTGTCGCCCCGCATGTGGCAAGTTATCGAAATCACGCTTCAATTTCCCTCGAGTAAAACACGGGTCCTGTCCATGTCCGCTTCCCAAACAAGCCTTCCGAAACGCCTGCTGAGCGGCGTCGCCGTTGCAGCGCTCGCTCTGGCGCTCGCAGCCTGCAGCGATGAAAAGAAGGAGGCGGCTTCAACGACGCCCGCCGAGACCACGGCGAGCACCGATGCGACGACCACCGCCTCGACGTCTCAGGCGCCTGCCGCCGCGAGCGAGGCGAAGCCGGCGACCGAAGTGGCGCAGGCCTCAACCCCTGCCGCCAAGGTCGAGTTGCCGAAGTCGGAGGGCAGCGTCGACATGGCGAAGCTCCTGGAGCCCGGAGCGCTGCCGGAAATGGCGCTCGGAGAAGCCAATGCGCCGGTCACCATCGTCGAATACATGTCGATGACCTGCCCGCATTGCGCAAATTTCCACAACGAAACATTCGACGCGATCAAGGCGAAGTATATCGACAGCGGCAAGGTACGCTTCATCGTCCGCGAATTCCCCTTCGATCCGCGCGCGGCAGCCGCCTTCATGCTGGCGCGCTGTGCGCCGGAGGGGCAGTATTTCCCGATGGTTTCCATGCTGTTCAAGCAGCAGGAGCAGTGGGCGGCTGCGCAGAACGGCCGCGATGCACTCCTGCAATTGTCGAAACTCGCCGGTTTTACACAGGAGAGCTTCGAGGCCTGCTTGACGAACCAGAAACTTCTGGATGATGTGAATGCAGTCATGCAGAGGGGCGCCAAGGATTTCGGGGTCAAGTCGACGCCGACCTTCTTCGTCAACGGTGAGCACTATTCGGGGGACATGTCGGTTGACGTTATGTCGGCCCTCATCGACAGCAAGCTCTGATCCTTCGCTTTTAATTCCGACGGGCGACGGCGGCAGCCGTGCGCCCGTTTTTTGTCTCCGGTCGGTGGGGCTTCGCCATGCCTCACGCTGACATGTCGCCGCAAGTTCGCGGCAACGCCCGCCGCATGCGCAATGCCATGACGGAGGCGGAAACCAAGCTCTGGAATGAACTGCGTGCGCATCGGCTGATGCGGCTTGGTTTTCGCCGGCAAGTTCCGATCGCCGGTTACATCGTGGATTTCGCCTGTGCCGCGCATCGATTGATCGTCGAGGTCGATGGTTCGCAGCATGCGAGACCTCAAAGTGCTGACTACGACCGGCAGCGTACTCGGCGTCTTGAGGCGGATGGCTGGACGATTTTGCGTTTCTGGAACGATGACGTGCTGCGCGACATCGACAATGTCTGCGAGCATATTGTCCGGGTGATCGGGAAGGGGGCGTTCGAGTGAGGCGTTCGTGGCTCACCCCCCTCTGCCCTGCCGGGCATCTCCCCCACAAGGGGGGAGATTGGCATGTGGCAATGTCTCCTTCAACCGCTGGTCTCGTATGCGGGGCTTTGCTCCTTGCCGATCTCCCCCCTTGTGGGGGAGATGCCCGGCAGGGCAGAGGGGGGTATGCGCCGCCGTCCACCCCAGCGTGTCCCTCATGAAATTCACCCGGCTGCGCCTGCTCGGCTTCAAGTCCTTTGTCGAACCGACGGAATTCGTCATCGAGCGCGGCCTGACCGGGGTCGTCGGACCGAACGGCTGCGGCAAGTCCAACCTCGTCGAGGCGCTCCGCTGGGTGATGGGCGAGAACTCCTACAAGAACATGCGTGCCTCCGGCATGGACGACGTGATCTTTTCCGGATCCGGTAACCGCCCGGCGCGCAACACGGCCGAAGTCGGCCTTTACCTGGACAACAGCGACCGCACCGCGCCCGCAGCCTTCAACGACAGCGACGAGATACAGGTGACGCGCCGTATCGAGCGCGAGCAGGGCTCGGTCTACCGCATCAATGGCAAGGAGGCGCGCGCCAAGGACGTGCAGTTGCTGTTTGCCGATGCGTCCACCGGTGCGCGCTCGCCCTCGATGGTGGGCCAGGGCCGCATCGGCGAGCTGATCGCCGCCAAGCCGCAGGCGCGCCGGCAACTGCTTGAGGAGGCGGCCGGCATTTCCGGTCTCCATTCGCGCCGGCATGAGGCGGAACTCAGGCTGAAGGCGGCCGAAACCAATCTCGAGCGCCTCGACGACGTCACCTCGCAGCTCGAAAGCCAGATCGAGAGCCTCAAGCGCCAGGCGCGCCAGGCCAACCGGTTCAAGATGCTGTCGGCGGAAATCCGCCGGCACGAGGCGATCCTTTTCCATACCCGCTGGGTGCAGGCCAAGGAAGCGGAGGCCGAGGCGACCAGCCAGCTGAACCAGATCACTGCGCTCGTCGCCGAGAAGGCGCAGGCGCAGATGGAAGCCGCCAAGGCTCAGGCGATCGCGAGCCTCAAGCTGCCGGAACTGCGTGAAAGCGAGGCGAAGTTCGCTGCCGGGCTGCAGCGCCTGCAGATCGCTCGCGCGCAGCTCGAGGAGGATGCCGGCCGGATCCTGCGCCGCCGTGAGGAATTGCAGCGGCGACTGGCGCAACTTGCGGAGGACATTGCCCGCGAAGAGCGGCTGGTCGCCGACAATGCCGGCATTCTCGCCCGCCTCGATCAGGAGGAGGAAGATCTGCGAGACGCGCTGGCCGAGGCGGATGATCGCGGCGCTCAGGCGCGTGAAAGGCTCGACGAGGCCAATCAAAAGCTAGCGGCGAGCGAAGCCGGTCTCGCCCGCATTACGGCCGAGCGCGCCGAGGCGCAAGCCGCGCGCAACCAGATCGAGAGAGCGCTGCGCGATCTCTCCGAGCGGCAGGCGCGCCTTGCACGCCAGCTTGCGGATCAGGGGCGCGAAGTCGACGAGCTTGACGGTCAGAGGGCGCGACTCCCCGATCCGGACGAGAAGAGGGGGCAGGTGGAGCTGGCGGAGGCGGCGCTGGAGGAGGCCGAGGCCGCCGTCGCCGCCGTCGAAGAGAGACTCGCCGAGGCGCGCGCCGACGAAGCCGCCGCGCGCCCGCCCGTCGACGAGGCCCGGGCGCGGCTGAACGGCATCGAGACGGAAGCGCGAACGATCCGGCGCATGCTGGAGGCGGCCGGCGGCAGCACCTATCCGGCCGTCGTCGAGGAGATGAAAGTCGAGCGCGGCTTCGAGGCGGCGCTCGGCGCGGCTCTTGGCGACGACCTCGATTCGCCCCTGGAACAGGCGGCGCCGGCGCACTGGCGCATGCCCGGCGACGATGCGAACGATCCCGCATTGCCGGCTGGCGCCCTCCCTTTGATCGATTTCGTCCAGGCACCGGAGGCGCTGAGACGAGCGCTCCGGCAGATCGGGATCATCGAGAGCGACGAGGAGGCGGAGCGACTGCTGCCGCTCCTCAGGGCCGGCCAGCGGCTGGTGACGAGGCAAGGCGCCGTCTGGCGGTGGGACGGCCACGTTACCGGCTCGGAAGCACCGAGTGCTGCGGCCCTGAGGCTCGCCCAGAAGAACCGCCTTTCCGAACTGGAAGGTGCAGCGGAGGAGGCGAGCGAGGCCTTGCTGAAGGCGGAGGCGCATCTTGCCGCTGCCGCAGCGAACATCCGCGCCGAGGATGAGCGGCTGAGGCTTTCGCGCGAGGCGCAACGCATGCTTGCACGGCAGCTCTCCGAGGCGCGCGATGCCTTGGCAGCCGCCGAGCGGGCCTCCGGCGATCTTGCCCGGCGCCGCGCGGTGCTTGCCGAGACGAAGCTCCAGATCGAGGGGCAGGCCGAGGAGATCGCCGAAGCGATCGAGGCGGCCAGGGAGGCCTCTGCCGGTCAGCCGGACCTTGCAGAGCTCGACCTGCGGCTGAGCAATCGGACGGCCGAAGTCGCGACCGACCGTGCGGCGGCGGCCGAAGCTCGCGCCGCACATGACGGTCTCGCACGCGAAAACGACGGGCGCCTCAGGCGGCTTGCGGCCATCGCCGGGGAGCGAGAGACCTGGGCAGCGAGGGCGGCGAGCGCCGAAGATCACATTGCGACGCTTCGCGAGCGCGAGGCGGAGGCGCGCGAGGAGGTCGAGGAACTGCTCGATGCGCCTGACGAGTTCGACGACAAGCGCCGCGCGCTGATGAACGAGCTGCAAAAGGCGGAGGCGTCGCGCCGGGAGGCGGCCGACAGACTCGCCGAGGCGGAAAACCACCAGCGAGAAGCGGATCGCCAGGCCGCCATCGCGCTCTCGGAGCTTGCAGAGGTACGCGAAAAGCGCGGCCGCGCCGAAGAGCGGCTCGTTTCTGCGCGGGAGCGGCGTGTCGAGATAGAGGCGCGCATCCTCGAAGCATTGTCCTGCGCCCCCCATGAAGTGATGCGCCTTACCGGCCTCGGCCCCGACGAAGGACTGCCGGATATGCGCAGCGTGGAACGGGAACTCGAGCGACTGAAGATCGAGCGGGAAAGGCTCGGCGCCGTCAACCTGCGCGCCGACGAGGAGCAGAAGGAGCTTTCGGAGCGGCTCGCGGCGCTGCTCAAGGAACGTGACGACGTCATCGAGGCGATCCGCAGGCTGAGGAGTGCCATCCAGAACCTCAACCGCGAGGGCCGCGAGCGGCTGATTGCCGCGTTCGACGTGGTCAATGTGCAGTTCCAGCGGCTTTTCACCCATCTCTTCGGGGGCGGCACGGCGGAACTGCAGCTCATCGAAAGCGACGACCCGCTGGAAGCGGGGCTCGAAATCCTTGCCCGGCCGCCCGGCAAGAAGCCGCAGACGATGACGCTGCTTTCCGGCGGCGAGCAGGCGCTGACTGCCATGGCGCTGATCTTTGCCGTCTTCCTCACCAATCCGGCCCCGATCTGCGTTCTCGATGAGGTGGATGCGCCGCTCGACGACCACAATGTCGAGCGCTACTGCAACCTGATGGACGAAATGGCGGCCTCCACCGAGACCCGCTTCGTCATCATCACCCACAATCCGATCACCATGGCCCGGATGAACCGCCTGTTCGGGGTCACGATGGCGGAGCAGGGGGTCTCGCAGCTCGTCTCGGTAGACCTGCAGACGGCAGAGCGGCTGCGCGAAGCTGTCTGATGGCGGCCCTCCAATTTGGTGCACTGCAACAAAATCTTCGCCGAGTGCATTTTCAGGCCGGAGCATATACTGTAGATGGTCTGGAGCGGGGTGAGGAAAAGTGCGTGCGCTTTTCCGCCCGCATCCCGCTCTGACTTCTTAGATTCGATCACGTTCATGATTTTAGGTCGGCGACTGTTTCGGGTGGAGAACAGGCATGGCGAAATGGGTATATACCTTCGGTGCGGGAGAGGCCGAAGGGGGCGCGGAAGACCGCGACCGGCTGGGCGGCAAGGGGGCTAACCTCGCGGAGATGTGCAATCTCGGCCTGCCGGTGCCGCCGGGGCTCACAATCGTCACCGCTGCCTGCAACAGCTATCTCGAGAAGGGCCGCTGCATGCCCGAGGGTCTGCGCGAGCAGGTCCGCGAGGGCATCGCGCGGATGGAGAAAATCACCGGGCGCGTCTTCGGCGATACGAACCGCCCGCTGCTTCTGTCGGTCCGTTCCGGCGCGCGCGCCTCCATGCCGGGAATGATGGACACGGTCCTGAACCTCGGCCTCAACGATCAATCCGTGCATGCGCTCGGTCACGACGCCGGCGATGCGCGCTTTGCCTGGGACAGTTACCGCCGCTTCATCCAGATGTATGGCGATGTGGTGATGGGGGTGGACCACGAGGTTTTCGAGGAAGTTCTGGAGGATGAGAAGGCGCGCCTCGGTCACGAGCAGGACACGGAGCTTTCCGCCGTCGAATGGCAGCACGTGATCTCGCGCTACAAGGAGGCGATCGAGGAGATGCTCGGCGTGCCTTTCCCCCAGGATCCGGAAATTCAGCTCTGGGGCGCGATCGGTGCCGTCTTTTCGAGCTGGATGAACCCGCGGGCCATCACCTACCGGCACCTTCACGGCATACCGGCCGGCTGGGGCACGGCCGTCAACGTCCAGGCCATGGTCTTCGGCAATCTCGGCAATTCGTCGGCGACGGGCGTCGCCTTCACGCGCAACCCGTCGACGGGCGAGAAAGAGCTCTATGGCGAGTTTCTCGTCAATGCTCAGGGCGAGGACGTGGTCGCCGGCATCCGCACGCCGCAGAACATCACCGAAGCGGCCCGCATCGCGTCGGGTTCGGACAAGCCGTCACTGGAAAAGCTGATGCCGGAGGCTTTTGCCGAGTTCGAAAAGATATGCAACGCGCTCGAGCGCCACTACCGCGACATGCAGGACATCGAGTTCACGATCGAACGCGGCAAGCTTTGGATGCTGCAGACGCGTTCCGGCAAGCGAACGGCCAAGTCGGCGCTGAAGATCGCCGTCGACATGGCCGAGGAAGGGCTGATCTCGAAGGAGGAGGCCGTGGCGCGCATCGATCCGGCTTCGCTCGACCAGCTTCTGCATCCGACGATCGACCCTCATGCCCGCCGTGACATTATCGGTTCCGGCCTGCCGGCCTCGCCGGGTGCCGCCACGGGCGAGATCGTCTTCAGCTCCGACGAGGCGGTGCAGGCGGTCAAGGAAGGCCGCAAGGTCATCCTCGTTCGCGTCGAGACGAGTCCTGAAGACATTCACGGCATGCATGCGGCTGAAGGCATACTGACGACCCGCGGCGGCATGACCAGCCACGCGGCGGTCGTCGCGCGCGGTATGGGTACGCCTTGCGTATCGGGCGCCGGCAGCATCCGCGTCGATCAGCGAAACGAGCTCCTGATCGCCGCGAGCGTCACGCTGCGGAAGGGCGACGTGATCACCATCGACGGCTCCTCCGGCCAGGTGCTGAAGGGCGAGATCCCCATGCTGCAGCCGGAACTTTCGGGCGACTTCGGCAAGATCATGCAATGGGCCGACGCAAGCCGCCGCATGACCGTGCGCACCAATGCCGAGACGCCGGCGGATGCGCGCGCCGCCCGCTCCTTCGGCGCTGAAGGCATTGGACTCTGCCGTACGGAGCACATGTTCTTCGAGGACGACCGCATCAATGTGATGCGCGAGATGATCCTGGCCGAAGACGAAGCAGGGCGGCGGGCAGCACTTTCCAAGCTTCTGCCCATGCAGCGCTCCGATTTCGTCGAGCTCTTTTCGATCATGCACGGCCTGCCGGTCACGATCCGTCTTCTCGACCCGCCGCTGCACGAGTTCCTGCCGAAAACCGACGAGGAAATCGCAGAGGTTGCGCGCGTGCTGACGATCGATCCCGCGGAACTTCGTCAGCGGGTCGATGCACTTCACGAGTTCAATCCGATGCTCGGGCATCGCGGTTGCCGACTGGCGATCTCCTATCCGGAAATCGCCGAGATGCAGGCGCGCGCGATTTTCGAGGCGGCGGTCCAGGCTGCCCACGATACCGGCGCTGCTGTCGTTCCCGAGATCATGGTGCCGCTCGTCGGCCTGCGCGCCGAGCTCGATTACGTCAAGGCGCGGATCGAGGCGGTCGCCAAGGAGGTCGTCGGCGAGGCTGGCGTGAACATCGATTATCTGATCGGCACGATGATCGAGTTGCCGCGGGCGGCCCTCAGGGCGGACACGATCGCCGAATCGGCAGATTTTTTCTCTTTCGGCACCAACGACCTGACGCAGACCACCTTCGGCATTTCGCGCGATGACGCAGCCCTGTTCCTGGCCACCTATCAGCAGAAGGGCATTATCGAGCAGGATCCCTTCGTCTCGCTCGATTTCGAGGGCGTGGGCGAACTGATCCAGATCGCGGCGGAGCGGGGCCGGCGGACCAAGAACGGTTTGAAGCTCGGGATCTGCGGCGAGCATGGCGGCGATCCCGTCTCGATTCGCTTCTGCGAGGAAGCGGGTCTCGATTACGTCTCCTGCTCGCCGTTCCGAGTGCCGATCGCGAGACTTGCGGCCGCACAGGCGACGATCAACGGCCGCGAGGTCGCCGAGGTTCAAGCTCTGGCGGCGAGCTGACGGTCGTCGATCTTCGTCCGGAGTTGTGGGCCGTCTCGCCGGTCAGTGCCAGTAATAGGGGCCGCGCAGGAAGACGTCGTTGTCGTACCGGAAAGCGCGCGCTTCCGCCCGACGATCGAGATCTATGCGCTGCAGGCAGTTTGCGAACGCATCCGTGCCCCTTCTGAAGCCGTAGGAGGCGCATGTATTTTCGTCTCTCGCTCGACGTTCCTGCGGCGACATCGACTGGCACGCGGCAAGCACCAGCCCCACGGCCGCAAGGCCAAGCAGTCTCATGGTCATCGTCGTCATCCTTGCCTCCTGACCGGCACCCATTCGCGGGGACAGAGTCCGATGGCATTCCGCTGGACGACAGGCATGATAATGCAACGCATAAGACGAAATCCGTGGGCGCGATTCAACTCGTCGACATCATGCGCCCGTTGCGCATAGCTGGTCAATCGCCCCACGGAGTGCGGTTCAGATACGCTCGAGGACGCCGACGAAGGAGTTGGCGAAGCTCTTGAGACCGGCGGTATGCTCGCTCGGCTGCTCGACGCGGATGGTGGTGCCGTCCTGAGCGAGACAGATGAACAGGATTATCGGTGTCTTATCCTCCGCCTGGCCGTGGCGTATCGCGGCGATCGTCACGCAATCGTCGACGAGACCGGAAGCCGGCAGAACGAAGAGCAGCTCGGCGCCGATGTCGTGAGCCACCTTATGTGTGAAGCCGACGAAATCGTCCTTGTCGCCGGAAAAGCGATCGAGCGAAAGCTCCAACTCGAGAAGTGCCATGGGCATCGCGGCTTCGCCGACCGGGGGCGGAGGGGCGGGGATGGCGATCTCCATGGTAGACTGCTGTGCGGCCATAATGTCTCTCCGTTGATTTGCCGCGCCTCTTGCCGGCGACGACGGCCGATGCCTCCAAATGCTACAGCGCCGTGTGTCCGGCCAAATAGTAAACCTGAATAGGTGGTTAACGAGAATGGCAAATTTGCGGCACCCGTGTGAGTGGCGCCGCCATATTCGCCGCCCGCATTCTCTCTTTGGCCTCCATGGGGCGATCTCCATCGCCGATGGGGGAAAGATACGGGGTTTGCACTACCCGAGCCATGGTCTAAGAAAGGCGAGGTCCTTTTCCGCCTCGGGGATTGATTCCGTTAGATGATTGTCCGGTACGAGCGTCCCTATTCCTACGCGGCACATTGGGCGCGCCGCATCGCCCGCATCGCCTTCATCGTTTTTCTGCTGTCGCTGCTGTCGCATCGTTTCGGTCCTCTGACGACGCCGCACTTTCTGACGCTGGCGTTGATCGCCGGGGGCTTGGCTCTCCTTAGCGTCGTGCTGGCAACGGTCGGGCTCACGCGTCTTTGGCAGGTGGCAGCGATCGGCGGGGCCGCTTCCGTTTCGGCGCTCTTCTACGCGGCGGTTCCGCTCGGGTTCCTCGGTTATGGGGCCGTGCAATACCTGACGCGACCGGCGCTCTACGAGGTCAGTACCGATACCTCGACGCCCCCGCCCTGGATCAGGACGCCGGCATCAGGGGAAAGCTGGCTCGGGCGCAAGCGTCCGGTGACGCGGGAAGACCGCGAGGCGCAGGTTGAAGCCTATCCGGGGCTTACGGGCCGGCGCTACGAAGGGGCGCTGGACCGTGTATTCCAGGGCGTGCGCAAGGTCGTCGAGCAGACGCGGATCACCATCACTGCTGAGTTCGGCGCCGACAACGCGCGGGCGGACCTCGAAGACCTCGCCGTACGACCCGAGGCAGGCGGGGATGCGAATGCCGGGCCGAACGTCATCCCCGTTCCAACCGCTCGACCCACGCAACTGGTCGACGACGGCATACCGGGACGGCGATCCAGCGACGTCGTCCTGCAAGGCGAATGGCGGAGCCTTGTGGTCGGCTTCCGATTCGACGTGCTGATCAGATTGCGCGAAGAGGCGGAAACGACCTTCGTCGATCTGCGCGTGGCTTCGCGCTACGGCCGCCATGACCTCGGCATGGGAGCCATGTTCGCCGAGGAGTTCCTGCGCGACCTCGACGCCGAGCTCCTGGGGATCGCGGGCGATTAGAGAGTGCGCGCGGTTTTCTGCCGCGGATTGCGCCTTTCAGCGATCCAACCGCGTCACGCCAGCCGGTATGCGCTGGCGAGCGACGGCGGCCCCTCTGTTTCGACGCGCCCCTGCTCGATGAGGTCTTCGATATGCGCCAGCAGCGAGAGTGCCGCAGCGCCGTGCAGCCGCGGATCGGTCGAGGCATAGATCACCTTGACCATTTCGGCGATCTGCCGGTCGCCCGCACGCAGGCGTTCGAGCACCGCGCGCTCGCGCATCCTGCGATGCGCCTTCAACGCCCGCACGAAGGAGGCAGGCTCGTTGACCGCACCGCCATGGCCTGGCAGGTAGATCCGATCGTCGCGCTGGAGCAGCTTGTCGAGCGAGGCCATGTAATCGGCCATGGCTCCGTCCGGCGGCGCGACGATGCTCGTCGCCCAGGCCATCACATGATCGGCGGAAAAGAGGATTCCGGTTCCATCGAGCGCAAATGCCATGTGGTTGGCCGTGTGCCCCGGCGTCGCTACCGCCGTCAGGCTCCAGCCGTCGCCTTCGACGTGTGCCCCGTCGCAAAGCGCGACATCGGGCACGAAGTCCATGTCCGAACTTTCGGCGAAGGGATTGACCTCGCCGGCATGCAGCGGCCGGGCTGCCCGGTGCGGTCCTTCGCCCACGACCATCGCGCCGGTTGCCCGGGCGAGCCTGCCGACGAGCGGAGAGTGGTCGCGATGGGTATGGCTGACGGCGATATGCGTCACCTCGCGCCCTCTGAGTGCGGCCATCAGCGCATGGAAATGTGCCTCGTCCTCGGGGCCGGGGTCGATTATCGCGACCGAACTTCGGCCGACAATATAGGTGTTCGTGCCGTGGAAGGTAAACGGACTGGGATTGTTGACCGTGATGCGCTGTACGTTCTCGGCTACGCTCACCGGTTCGCCATAGGCGGGCTTGAAATCGAGGTCGAATTCCGGAGCTTGCATGTCCTGGCCTGTCATCCACTCGGCCTCCCGCTTGCACGTCACCCTCGGGAGTTTTAGGGGTCGGCGCGACCATAGGCCAAAGGCCGGGCGTAGGAAACATCGGTTCGGGCCTGAGATTGCTGCCGGACCGCGAGCGATAAATCTGCGCGCCAAACGAAGTTAAGCATTGTGAGCGCGCACGAGCTTTGCTAATCAGGCGCTCGATTTGGCGAGGAGATTACCTGCCAGTTTAGTTGGGGCGTAGCCAAGCGGTAAGGCAGCGGTTTTTGGTACCGCCATTCCCTGGTTCGAATCCAGGCGCCCCAGCCACACTTCACACCACCGAACCTATACCTTGCCGAAGATGACGGCGTGGTCGATGCGCTCGACGACAGAGCTGCCGACGGTAATTCGGTTTACCGGCATGAAGACCGAAAAGCACCGTTCTTCTGCGGCAGTCATATTCAGACGTATTTGGCGCCCCTGGGGAATAGGTCCCAGAGAAAATGCGGGTTCGGCAGAAATCTTATACCCTTATAAGTTATATAAAATAATGCATATTTTTGGCGGTCTCATCGAGGACTGAAATGCATTTTAGTATTTATGATTGACAAGAAACGTATTCGCCTATTTCCTGTAGGTGTATTCGCGCTGGGGATAGCGAAGATGAAAGCGATTATTGTCAATGTCGCACACTGCCTTGCATCGTTGATTATCGTATATGACGCGTGCGCAGGTCCATTCGGCATAGAGCAGGGGCAGAGTAAAAATGCTCTTGAACTAAGAAACGTAGCGCCACACGGCGGCATATATAATCTTCGTTCCGTCCCGAGGCGTCACCCCGATTTCGAAGTATACGCAGCAGAAATCAGCGAAAGATTTGGTGTTTGCCGTGTCAGTGCGGGATCGATGATGTTCAGGAAGGATCGGTTCGGAACGGACGTTCGATCGAAGTTCGAAGAGATTGTACAGGAACTCGAAGATATTTACGGCAGGGGAAAGCGCTTCGAGCACTTGAAGGCAGGTCCACGCTGGCATGAAAGGCGTGACTGGGTGATGTCCATAACGCAGAACGAGCGGATGCACAGTTACGAATGGTCCGTCGCGCATGGTTCGAAACTCAAGGACGGGATCAAATATATAAAGCTGAGAGTCCAGGGCATCGGCGAGGACGTATCGTTCATCGCCCTGGAATACGACTTCGAGAACCGTGACAAGTGCCTCGCAGAGAAAGCACAGAATCTCGCAAGCACCCTGTGATGGCGCAACGCCTCGCCTCCTGACGGCCGAGATTTGCGCGGCGGAAATTTCGTAAGGGCTGCCTCGGACGCGGACGGATCGAGGCGGGCAACAACCTCCTGCAATATGCCGATAATGGCTGCCGGCGAAGCCGACGCGTCGAATCTCCGAGCGGTGTCTCCGTTCGGAATGCGGCCGTCGTGCCGGCGTCTGCGAGGCGCTCCCGGCCGGATAGCCGGCGCAAATCGGCGGGGTGAGGTTGGATAATCCGGTCGGCAACCTTATGGTGCGCCTTTGCAAACCCCGGGCTCGGCTCCACCGCGCTCGGCAGAGGCACGATGCAGAACACCGGAATAGGACTGATAATGACGAGCATGCGGTTCCTTCTTCGTCGCACATCCGCGACGGGCCCAACCTTCGAAAGAGCTTTGGATCAGGCCCGTTCGGTCAGCACATTGCTTCGATTGCTTCTCGTCGCATTCCTGCTGACATTTGCACCGGCTGCCCTTGCCCAGGACAGCGGCGGACAGCCGGAAGCCGGCGCAGCAGCCGATGTGCAGGGCCAGAGTAGTGCCTTACCGGAGGTGCCGCCGAAAGCCTTTCCGGAGGAGCAGGCACGCATCGATGCCTGGCAAGCGACGCTGGAGCGTGTGGAGGCCGCGCTCCAGGCCGAACGCATAGACGACGTCACTCTTTCACAGCTGCGCAGCCAGATCGCCAAGATTCCCATGCAAGCCGCCGGGCTCAAGGCAGCCCTGCAGCCGCGATTGCAGCTCGTCAATCAGCGCATCGAGCAGTTGAAGCCGGCCGACGAGCAGGCCGCCCGCAACCAGACCGAAGCGATCAAATCCGAACAGGCGCAACTACAGTCGGAGGCGGCCGGCCTGCAGGGCGTCGTCCAGCAGGCCGATCTCATCGCGCTTCGCGGCCAGCAGGATATAGACACGATCGGAGAGCGGCGGCGGGCCCTCTTTACGAGCTCCATTCTGCAGCGCTCGCAGAGCCTTGCCGATCCTTCCTTCTGGTTCGATCTGGCCGCCGCGACACCGGAGACGCTGGCAGACCAGTCCCGCGTCGTCGGGTACTGGTTCGGCGCCCTGGTCGAACGCACGGGCCGTTCGGCCGCGGGCATTCTCGTGGTCGTGATCGGCTTCGCCGCCTTTCTCCTGTCGCCGGGCCGGCGCTGGCTTACTCGGCGCACGAGCCGCGACCCTTCGGTTCTCCACCCGTCGGGGCTCGCCAAGGCGACCGCAGCGGCGGCCATCACGCTTGCGAACTTGCTGATCCCGGCTGTCGCCTTCTTCGTGCTCTACCAAGCCATGTCCATTCTGAAGGTTCTCCCGGCGGATCTGGCGACGGTCCTGCGGCCGGTCCTTTTCGGGCTGACCTTCGCATCCTTCTTTTACGGACTATCGATCGCCGTTCTCGCACCGGAACGGCCCAGCTGGCGGCTCGTCGAGGTTACGGACACGGCGGCCGAGCGGCTGATTCCGATAATAGTGGCCATGGCTGTGGTGAATGTCGGCGGCCTTGCCCTCGACGCGTTCCTGAAGGCGACCCATGCGCCCCTCTCCTTTGCCGTCGCGGCCCAAGGCCTCGGTGCCATCGCGCTCGGCATTCTCGCCATGGTCGCGCTCAGATTTGTCGCGCGCGAAGACGATGACGAGAATCCGCAGGGAACGAGCTCGGCCTGGCGCCTGCTCATTCCGGTTACCTGGGCGGTCGCCGCGCTCACCGTTATTGCGCCGCTCGCCGGCTTCGTGGCTTTCGGGCGCTTCGCCGCGCTGCAGATCGTCTTCACGACGGCGGTGCTGATGAGCCTCGTGCTGTTGCTGCGTCTTGCGGACGAGGCGATTTCCTACGGCTTTTCGGTACAGACACGGATCGGCGGCTTCATGCGGCAGGCGATCGGCCTGAAGCCCAACACGATCAGCCAGATCGGTGTGATCCTTGCCGGGTTCGCGCGCCTGATCGTGATCATGGTAGCCGTTATGGCCCTTCTCGCGCCCTGGGGCATCCAGTCGGAGGATGTGGTCGGCACCTTCACCTCCGCCTTCTTCGGATTCGAGATCGCCGGATTTTCGTTCTCGCCTTCTGCGATTCTCGGCGCGATCGTCGTTTTCGTCGTCGTGATCGTCGCAACGCGCGGTTTCCAGAGGTGGCTCGACGGCCGCCTTTTGCCGCAAACCAGCCTCGACACCGGCCTCAGGACGTCGATCCATACGGGGGTGGGCTATGTCGGCGCTGCAATCGCGGGTCTCGTGGCCTTTTCCTATGCGGGTCTCAACCTCCAGAACGTCGCAATCGTCGCCAGCGCCCTGTCCGTCGGCATCGGTTTCGGCCTGCAGTCCATCGTCAACAACTTCGTCAGCGGGATCATCCTGCTTGCCGAACGGCCCTTCAAGGTCGGGGACCGCATCGAGGTCGGCCCGAATACGGGGATCGTCCAGCGCGTCAGCGTCAGGGCTACCCAGATCCAGACCTTCGACAATGTGACGGTGATCGTACCCAATGCCGACCTGATCAGCGGCCAGGTGGTCAACTGGATGCATGGCGACTTCTCGGCGCGCCTGAAGATTCCGGTGGGGGTCTCCTATGAATCGGACCCGGAGCAGGTGCGGCGGGTTCTGCTGGAAATCGCCATGGACAATCCGCGCGTCTTGAGAATTCCGGAGCCTTTCGTTTCCTTCACCGATTTCGGAGCCGATGCCCTGCAGTTCACCTTGTTCTGCCACGTCGGCAACATCAACGCCGATGCGGGGGCGGCGAGCGATATGCGTTTCGAAATCGCCAAACGCTTCCGCGAGGAAAAGATCGAAATGCCCTTCGGCCAGCGCGACATCCATCTTCGCGATCTCGCCAGCATCGAGGGGCTGGTCCGCGAGTTGTTCGATGGCCGCGCCGCAGCGCCGGCCGCAGCATCGTCTCGGCCGGGGCAAACGCGCGCGAAACGTCGGAAGAGTGCGGCCGAGGCCGCCAGCGAATGAGTATGAAAGGCAGTCCCGGATGACGAAGCAGGCCCGCTGGCTTTCGGCAGCGGGCCCGGGGGGTAGCCGAGACGGTTCGAGCTGACTATTCAGCCTTTGCGCCGCCCAAAAACTCCTCGCACCAGCTCGGCCCGTTCGGACGCTTGCGGTCGCCGGCGATCCGGATCGCGCGGATGACGTAGTCGGAGGAGACCGTCAGCTGAACGGAGCAGCTCAGATATTCCGTGCGCGCGGCAGAGATGCGCTTGCCGCGTTTGCCGTCGGCGGTCTTTTCGTATTCCGCCGGGATCCTGCGCGTCTTGTAACCGCCCTTCCAGCTATAAACGGTGTCGCCGCCCGCTTCGACGTCGGAAATGGGTGGGCCGAACTGAGCGAAGAAGGGCCCCGCCGGCTGGCCGAGCCAGCGTGCTTCGACCGCATTTCTCGTGATCCCGGTCGTCGTCGTGCAGCCGGCAAGAAGCAGCCCGAGGGCGCCCGCCGTCATCATGCGGAAATTCATGTGTCTGTCCCTTAGATATGTCCTGAAACCTGCGGCGCGGAAGGGCCGGAATCCCCGGTTTTCCTTGCAGTCCGCCGAGGCTCTAGCGCTAAAAGCCGTGAAAGAAAATCGGCTCGGAGCATTGCCGCAGAGGAAATTGGAGAGCGTTGCAGAAACGCCCTATCGCTTATGAGATGGGACGTGCCGGCGGCCGGAACATTTTCACCTTCAGCGCGGTCTTTTTTGCGATAGGCGCTTGTGAAATCAAAAATGCTGTTCTATAGAGGCGCCGCTGGTCACGGAGTGTAGCGCAGTCTGGTAGCGCACCACGTTCGGGACGTGGGGGTCGAGTGTTCGAATCACTCCACTCCGACCAGCTGTAAATCTCCCCCAACCGTATCTTTTTTCCGGCTTTCTGCCGGTTTGCCGGCTCGCCCTCACATTGCGGCGGCCGATGCCTTTGCCGCACCTTTATTGTTCACAGAGAAACGGGTTGTTCCTGAAAATCCGTCTTATCGGAGTGAACAATCGGAGCGAATATCCTTCAAACGCAAACCCGTGAGGCAGCGATGTCGAAGGAACCTATCTTCACTCTGCGCGAAATTGTCGTCTGGGCCGCCATTCTGGGCAGTGTAGTCGGCTACCAGCTTTGGAATCATGCCGATCCACAGCCGCTGACGATCGACCTCGCTACGGTCGAGCGGCGGGCCTGACCGTATTGACGGCCTCCACCTTAGAAGCGCGTGCCTGCACTCCGACCGTCTACCGATCAGAGCAGCAAAAAGGGGCCATGCGGCCCCTTTGCTGATAGGCAAACGGTAAGAGCGTCAGCCGTCGATCGAGTCGATGATACCCACCGCCTTCGCGGCGGTTATCCGGCGCACCTCCACGTCTTCGCGGCGGGCGGCGAAGAGCTCCGTTGCCATGAGCTGATCGGCAAGATCTGCCGGCAGCGACAGGATCACCCGGCTTTCCTCGGCATGGATGCCCCCGAGCGCGGCGCGCTTGGCAGTGATCATGCCGCCCGCCACCGTGTTGTTGGTGTCGGGGTCGATCAGGATGAAGGCGCCGGTCGTGCGGTTCTGCTCATAGGTGTCGAAGATCGCCTGTTCGTCGAAGGCGAGGTGCACCTTGCCGATCGCGTTCATCGGCAGTTCGTCTGCGTGGTTCCACTTGCCGCTCTTGAGTTCGAGCTGGCTGACCGGCTGCACCTGCACGCGCTGGCGGCGGCTGCCGGACTTCAGCCAGTAGCGCTTGCCCGGCTGGATGCCTTCCGGCTGCAGCGCCACGAGTTGCGCATCGAAGGCGAGCCCGGTCATCGGCTGGCTGTCGATCGAGGCGATCACGTCGCCGCGGGAAACGTCCACCTGGCGGTCGAGCACCAGCGTGATCGCGTCTCCGGCCACCGCCGCATTGCGCACGAGATCGAAGGTGACGATCTTGCTCACATTGGCGACCATGCCCGACGGCAGGATGACGACGGAGTCACCCGGCTTCACCGAGCCGCCGGCAACCGTGCCCTGATAGCCGCGGAAGCTCTCTCCCGGGCGCGATACGCGCTGCACCGGCAGGCGGAAGCCGACGGTCTGGGCGGAGCGGGTCGTGGCAAGCTCCAGAATTTCGATGAGCGTCGGGCCGTCATACCAGGGCATGGAAGCGCGGCCGTCATAGACGACGTTCTCGCCCTTGAGCGCCGAGACCGGGATTGCGGTGACCTGGCGCACCCCGAGCGAAAGGGCCAGCTCCCGGAACTCGTGCGAGATCTGATCGAAGCGGGCGCGGTCGTAATTCGTCAGGTCGATCTTGTTGACGGCGAGCACGAACTGGCGGATGCCCATCAGCGTCGCGATCGTCGCGTGGCGGCGGGTCTGCTCCAAAAGGCCGACGCGCGCGTCCACGAGCAGCACCGCGAGGTCGGCGGTCGAAGCGCCGGTCGCCATATTGCGGGTATATTGCTCATGGCCGGGCGTGTCGGCGACGATGAAGGAGCGCTTGTCGGTCGCGAAATAGCGATAGGCCACGTCGATGGTGATGCCCTGTTCACGCTCGGCCTGAAGGCCGTCGAGCAGGAGAGCGAAATCCGGAAGGCCGAGGTCGTTCTGCTTGCCGCCGGAATCGCGCTGAAGGCTTGCCGCCTGGTCTTCCTTGACCGCCTTGGTGTCCCAAAGCAGCCGGCCGATCAGTGTCGATTTGCCGTCGTCGACGCTGCCGCAGGTGATGAGGCGAAGGGGGCGCGTGTCGCGCACGACCCGCGCAGTCTCCTGCATCGGAAGGGATACGACGGTTTGATCCAGGACTGCGTTCGCTGCTGCCGGTGCGGTCATCAGAAATATCCTTCGCGTTTCTTCTTTTCCATCGAACCGGCCTGATCGCGATCGATCGCGCGGCCCTGACGTTCGGAGACGGTCGCGGTTTCAAGTTCGGCAATGATGTCGTCGAGCGTGTCGGCTTCGGAGCGGATCGCGCCGGTGAGCGGGAAGCAGCCGAGCGTGCGGAAGCGGATGACTTCCTCGCGCTTGACCTCGCCGGGAAGCAGCTCGAGGCGAGGATCCTCGGCGAGGATCAGCATGCCGTCGCGCTCTACGACGGGGCGCTTCTTGGCAAAATAGAGCGGAACGATCGGGATCTCTTCCGCCTGGATGTAGCGCCAGATGTCGACCTCGGTCCAGTTGGACAGAGGGAAGGCGCGGACGCTCTCGCCCTTGCGGATCATGCCGTTATAGACGTTCCAGAGTTCCGGGCGCTGATTGCGCGGATCCCAGCGATGATCGGGCGTGCGGAAGGAGTAGATGCGCTCCTTGGCACGGCTTGCCTCCTCGTCGCGGCGCGCGCCGCCGAATGCGGCGTCGTACTGACCCGCGTCGAGCGCCTGGCGCAACGCTTCGGTCTTCATGATGTCGGTATAGAGCGCCGATCCGTGCGTGAACGGCGTGACGTTTTCGGTTGCGCCGCGCGGATTGGTGTGGGCGACGAGATCGAGATCGTATCTCGCGGCCATCTCGTCACGGAATGCGATCATCTCGCGGAACTTCCAGCCCGTATCGATATGCAGGAGCGGGAAGGGGATGCGGCCGGGATAGAAGGCCTTGCGCGCAAGATGCAGCAGGACCGACGAATCCTTGCCGATCGAGTAAAGCATTACGGGGCGCTCGAATTCGGCCGCAACCTCGCGGAAGATATGTATCGCTTCGTTCTCCAGCGCCTTCAGATGCGGATCGAGCGGCGGTTTCGTGCTCTGCGGATTATGCAGTTCCGTTTCCGGAAGAGTGTGGGGCATTGCTAACTCCGGGGAAGATCGTGGTCTTCGGGTGCGCGCGTGGCGCTCAGGCCGCGTTGCTGGCGTTGGGGATGATCGAGGAAGCCGCTTCCGGCACATGCAGGCCGCATTCGCGCTTCTCATCGTTCTCCCACCACCAGCGCCCGGCGCGCTCCGGCTCACCGGGCTTGATGGCCCGGGTGCAGGGCTCGCAACCGATCGACGGATAGCCGCGGCTGTGCAGCGGGTTGACGGGGATGGCCTCTGCCGCGACGTGGGCCTGGATCGTCTCGATGTCCCAGTCGGCGAGCGGATTGATCTTGATGAGCCCGCGATCTACGTCGGCTTCAGCGAAAGGGGTCGTGGCACGGTTGCCCGACTGCCCGCGCCGCAGGCCCGTAATCCAGTAGCTTGCCCCGTCGAGTGCGCGCGCAAGCGGCTTCAGCTTGCGCACGCCACAACAGGCGTGCCGGGCTTCGACGCTTTCGTAGAACCCGTTCATGCCGTATTGCGCCACATAGGCTTCGATATCGGCTTTCTCGGGATAATAGCGCTTGATGAGGATGCCATAGGTCTCCTCGGTCTTGTCGATCAGGGCCACGGTCTCGTCGAAAAGACGGCCGGTCTTCAGCGTCGCGACTTCGATATCGAGATGGTTGCTGCCGATCGCGGCGGTAATGACCTGGTCCTCGATGCCGAGCGAAGTGGTAAAGACCGCGCGGCCTTCCAGCCCGGCGATGAATGCCAGACGGCCGGAAAGATCCAGCCCTTCGAGCTCGTCGTTGATGGCCTGGGCCTCTGCCTCGAGGGCAAACTCTTCCGCGTCGACCGCCACTTCTGCTTTGCGGGATTGCGTCGTCATGGCTGCATCCTGTTGCAATTTGCACGGAATATGGCAGCCGTTCATGACAATGGACAGAAATAGCGGTTTCTAATGCCGCGCGAACGGAGCAAATATCTCTCTGATCCCCAGAGGCCTTGAAAAAGGCGCCCGTGGCCGGTGCCTCACTGAGGTGCGGCTTCGCTTTTCGCGCTGCTCCTGCGCAGGAGAATGCTCTGGGCGATGAATGTTCTCGAAAGACCGTGATAGAGCGGCTCGGGCGAAACGAGCCGGGCGGTGACATAGCCAAGCATCGATGCGGCCATCAGCGCGATCACGCCCTGATGGTTGCCGGTCATCTCCATGATGATGACGAAGGCGGTCATCGGTGCCTGGACGATGCCGGCGAAATAGCCGGCCATGCCGAGCACGGCTCCCAAGGCGATGCTGGTGCCGAAAAGTGAACTCATCGTGCTGCCGAGTCCTGCGCCGATCGCAAGAGAGGGGGCGAAGATGCCGCCCGGGATACCCGAGATCATCGCCGCGAAGCTCGCGAACAGCTTGCCCAGGAAGAAGAAATAGGGAAGCGGCTCACCTGCGACCGCCGCTTGCGCCTGCTCGTAGCCGGTTCCGAAGGTGGCACCACCCGACAGGACCCCGACGATGCCGGTGGCGACGCCGCATCCGCCAGCCAGCATGAGCATGCGCTTCACGGGAGCCGGCTGCGCCCAGCGGCGGATACGCCGCGTCAGCCGAAGGCTGGCCGCGCTAAAGGCGGCGCCAAGAAGCCCGCCGCCTATTCCGCAGGCGAGAATGAGCAGGAAATCTTTGGCGCCGCTCGCCGTCGTCGAGCTGGTGCCGAAATAGGTGTAGTTGCCGGAGAGGCTCAGGGCCGCGAGGCCGGACAATATGACTGCGGTCAGAACGAGTCCGTTTGCGCGAGACTCGTAGGTCCGGCTCATTTCCTCGATCGCGAATACGATGCCCGCCAGCGGTGTGTTGAATGCAGCCGCGATCCCCGCGGCGGAGCCGGCAAGTATGAGCCCGCGCGCGTGAGCCATTCCGCCCCAGCGGGCGGCCTGCAGCATGATCGAGGCGCCGACCTGGACGGTAGGGCCTTCGCGACCAATCGATGCCCCGCCGAAGAGCCCGAGGACCGTAAGCAGGATCTTCCCGAAGGCAAGCCGCAGCGACAGCAGGCGCGAGCGCTCTTCCTCGCCATGCAGATGCCTTGCAGCGATGGCCTGCGGGATGCCGCTACCTTGCGCATTGGGGAAGAAGCGGATGGCGAGCCAGGCAGAGAGGACGAAAACCGCAGGTGTGAGGAGCAGGGGAAGCAGAAAGCTCCACCGCCCGGCATCCGTCAGCCGGCGGAAGGCGTGTTGGGCCCAATCGGCAGCTTCGGCGAAGGCGACGCTGATCACGCCGATCGCAATTGCGCCGACCCAGAAGACCAGTCTTGGCCGCCAGACGCCGTAGGATCCCCAAAGGACTCTGGACCGGCGGAGGAGTTTCGATTTGGTGTAGGCCGAAGGCATCATGTTCTCTTAGCGAGTATGCCCTTCGAACACAAATCGGGAGTCTGCCCGTGCAGGATCGCGAGACCCTGCCGTTCAACAATCGGTGAGCGCGCTGTTCTTGCCCCATGCGTGCTCCATGTTCAGGCATCATCAACGCAGGAGAAGGAAATGCCGATGGCTACGTCTTTGTCGTCACGCCTCCCCGCGGCCGGTTTGCTGAGCCTGCTTCTGGTGACGGGCGCCTACGCGCATCACGGCTGGTCCTGGGCGGAGGCCGATCAGGTCGAGCTTTCAGGGACGATCCGCGAGATCTCCATGGCGCCGCCGCATCCGACCCTTCAGGTCGAGACGACGGATGACGGCACCTGGCGGGTCGAACTCGGCAACCCGCGGCTCACCCAGCGTTCGGGCTTTGTGGAGGGGGTAGCCAAGGCCGGCGATCCGATCGTGGTGCTGGGCAACCGCTCGCTCGACCGGAACGAGAAGAGGATGAAGGCCGTGCGGATCACCGTCGCCGGCAAGGTCTACGACATCTATCCGGAGCGCATACGGACGAATTGATGGAGGAGGCGCTGACGTGGATCGGGGCGTTGCCCTTCGCTTTGGCGATACGGCGCTCCGCGGTGCTCTACATCTTCGTGAACGCCGCCCACATACTCTCGATCGGGATAATCGTCGGTTCGATCCTGCCGCTCGACCTGCGGCTGCTCGGCTTCTTCCGCGACGTGCCGATCGCAGTGGTCGGACCCTATCTTTCACGCGCGGCTGCGATCGGCATCGCGTTGGCTATCGCCACCGGTTTCTGTCTCTTCAGCGTTCGCCCGGTTGAGTATGCCCGCAACCCCGCCTTCCTGACGAAGATGACGCTGCTCGTGCTTGGCGTACTCAACGCCGCCACATTGCACCTGACCCCGCAATGGCGCGACGCAATCAAAGGCGGGCCGCTCTCCCCGAGGGTCCGCCTTTCAGCGCTGCTTTCCATGTCGATCTGGACCGGTGCGGTCCTTGCCGGGCGCTGGATAGGTTTCCTCTCGGAATAACTTACCTGTCGCTCACCGCCCAGCGCGGATTGATCCACGGCTCCTGGTTCGAGCGGGCGAGCGGCTGCTTGCCGAGGATATGATCGGCGGCCTTTTCGCCGGTCATGATCGAGGGGGCGTTCAGGTTGCCATAGGTGATGTGCGGGAAGATCGAGGAGTCGGCGACACGAAGCCCGTCGACGCCGATAACCCGGGTTTCGGGGTCGACCACGGCCATCGGATCGTCCTTCGCCCCCATCTTGCAGGTGCCGCAGGGATGATAGGCGCTTTCGAGATGCTCGCGCAGGAACCCATCGATCTCCTCGTCTGTCTGCACCTTTTCGCCGGGCTGGATTTCGGGGCCGCGATAGAGGTCGAAAGCCTTCTGCCCGAAAATCTCGCGCGTCAGCCGAACGCAATGGCGGAACTTCTCCCAGTCCTCCGGATGGCTCATATAGTTGAAGCGGATCACCGGGTCGGCCTTGGGATCGGACGAGCGAAGGGTGACGTCACCGCGCGACTTGGACAGGTTATAGCCGACATGCACCTGGAAGCCGTGCGACTTCGCCGCCGCCTTGCCGTCATAGCTGATCGCCACCGGCAGGAAGTGGTATTGGATGTCCGGCTGCTTCACGCCGGGTGCCGAACGCAGGAAGGCGCAGGACTCGAACTGGTTGGAAATTCCGAGGCCTCTCTTGAAGAAGAGCCATTGCGCACCGGCGACACCCTGCCAGAACCATGGCAGCCAGGAATAGAGTGAAACCGGCTTCGTGCTCACCTGCTGGAAATAGAATTCCATGTGGTCCTGCAGGTTCCGGCCGACGCCGGGTCGGTCGGCCTTCACGTCAATTCCCATCTCCTTGAGGTGGGCGGCCGGTCCGATGCCGGAAAGCATCAGCAGCTTCGGCGAATTGAAGGAGGAGGCGGAGACGATCACTTCGCGGTTGGCCTTCACCACCTCGATCCGTCCGCCCCGCTCGATCTCCACGCCCGTCGCCCGCCCGTTCTCGATCACGACCTTGCGGGCGAAGCAACGGATGAGCTCGACATTCGGACGTTTGAGGGCCGGCCTCAGATAGGCGGAAGCGGCCGACCAGCGGCGGCCCTGCCACGTCGTCTGCTCCATCAGCCCGAAGCCCTCCTGCTTCGAGCCGTTATAGTCCTCGGTGACTTCGAAGCCGGCCTCTTTTCCCGCTTCGATGAAGGCGTGAAAAAGGGGATTCTTGACCGGGCCGCGCTTGACGTGCAGCGGCCCATCGGTGCCGCGCCAGCCCTCTTCGCCGCCATGCGAATGCTCCATCCGCTTGTAATAGGGCAGCACGTCCGCATAGGCCCAGCCTTTGGCGCCGAGTTCCTCCCAGCGGTTGAAGTCTTCCGAATGGCCCCGGACATAGACCATGCCGTTGATCGAGGAGGAGCCGCCGATCACCTTGCCGCGCGGCGCGGTGATGCGCCGGTTGTTGAGGTTCGGCTCGGGTTCGGAGAGATAGCCCCAATTATAGCGGTTCATGTTCATCGGCCAGGCAAGCGCCGCCGGCATCTGGATGAACGGGCCGACATCGGAGCCGCCGAACTCGAGCACGATGACCGAATTCCTGCCGTCTTCCGACAGGCGATAGGCGAGCGCCGAGCCCGCCGAGCCGGAACCGATGATGACGAAATCTGCCTGCATGAGCGTGGTCTTTCTTGCTTCTGGGATGGCCCTCAATCCGGCTGCCGCCGCCTTCTCCCGCGCGCGAGGGAAAGAGGGATATGCCGCGCCGGTCCCCTCTCCCCGCGCGGGGAGAGGTTAGTCCTCGGGTCAAACCCGAGGAGAGGACATAACTGCAAAGCTCAGTACGGCGCCTCGACCGGCCCCATGCCGACATAGACGGTCTTGAGCTCGGTATAGTGGTTCAGCGCCGCGACCGAATTCTCGCGTCCGAAGCCCGACTGCTTGGACCCGCCAAAGGGGATCTCTACCGGGCAGAGATTATAGGTGTTGATCCAGAGCGTGCCGGCCTCGAGCCGGTCGGCGACCCGGTGGGCGCGGGTGAGGTCCGCGGTGAAGACGCCGGCCGATAGGCCGAACTCCGTGGCGTTGGCACGTGCGATGACTTCCGCCTCGTCGTCGAAGTCGAGCACGCACATGACCGGTCCGAAGATTTCTTCCCGCGCGATCGTCATACCGTCGGTGACGTCGGCGAAGACGGTCGGCTGGATATAGGTCCCTTCGCCGCTTACATTATTGGGAATGCCGCCACCGGTGACGAGGCGCGCCCCTTCCGCTCTACCCTTCTCGATATAGGAGAAGACCTTGTCGCGTTGCGCCGCCGAGACCATCGGCCCAAGCTGCGTCGTCTCGTCCAGGGGGTCGCCGATGACGATCGCTTCGGTGCGTTCCTTGAGACGGGCGAGGAAGGGCTCCTTGATCTTCTTCTGCACGAAGACGCGGGTACCGTTGGAGCAGACCTGGCCGGTCGAGTAGAAATTGCCGAGCATGGCACCGCCGATCGCGCTTTCGAGATCGGAATCCTCGAAGACGATCAGAGGCGACTTGCCGCCGAGCTCCATGGTGACGTGCTTGAGTTCCGCGGCGGCGGCGCCGGCCACCTTCTTTCCGGTCGGCACGGAGCCGGTGAGCGACACCTTTGCGACGTCCGGATGGTTGACGAGGAGCGGGCCCGTCGCGCGGTCGCCCTGAATGACGTTGAAGAGGCCCTTCGGCAGACCCGCTTCGATAAGGATTTCGGCGATCTTAAGTGCGCCGAGCGGGGTGTTTTCCGAAGGCTTGAAGACCATGGCGTTGCCGGCGACGAGTGCGGGCGCACCTTTCCAACAGGCGATCTGCTGAGGGTAGTTCCAGGCGCCGATGCCGACGCAGACGCCGAGCGGCACCCGCTTGGTATAGGCAAAGTCGCCGCCGAGCGGGATATAATCGCCGTTGAGTGCGGCGGGCGCGACGCCGCCGAAAAATTCGAAACTGTCGGCACCGGACGTCGGGTCGGCCACGATGGTTTCCTGGATCGGCTTGCCCGTGTCGAGCGTTTCGAGTTCGGAAAGCTCGCGGTTGCGCTGGCGCATGATCTCGGCGGCCCGCTTCAGGACACGCCCGCGCGCGGTCGGGCTCATCGCCGCCCATTCCGGCTGTGCGCGCTTCGCCGCTGCGATCGCCTTTTCGACGATCGAAGGCGTTGCCGCGTGGAGGCGGGCGATGACTTCGCCGGTCGCCGGATAGATGCTCTCGATCACCGTGCCGCCGGTGTCCTCGACATATTCGCCGTCGATGAAGTGCGAGGCTTTCGGTTGGGCTCTCATCTCATTCTCCTCGCGGATAGCGTTTGGACTCCTCGAGATTGTCGAGGTTCATGTGATTGCGCATGTATCGCTCCGATGCCTTTTGCAGCGGCTGGTGATCCCAGGGGTAATAGGCGCCGTTTCTCAGCGCCTCGTAGACGACCCAGCGGCGGGCCTGGCTTTCGCGTACGGCAGCATCGAAGGCCTGCATGTCCCAATGGGCGGCGCGCATGTCCTGGAATGCGGTAAGCGTTGCCTGGTCGACAGGTCCGCGCGGCTTCGCTGCGAGGTTCGTGAGCTCCAGCGGATCGGTCTCGAGGTCGAAGAGCTGGTCCGGATCGAGTGCGCAGTGGATGTATTTCCACTTGCCCTCGCGAATGGCGACCAGCGGCGCATAGGAGGCCTCGGCCGCATATTCCATCAGCACCGGTTCGGTGCGCTCGACGCCGTTGACCATCGGCACGAGGCTGACGCCATCGGTCCAGGGCTTCACTTCCTCGAGCGAAATGCCGGCGAGGTCCGCAAGCGTCGGCGTCACGTCGAGATTCGAGGTCGGCGTCAGATGCAGGCCGGGTGCGATACCGGGGCCGGCGATCATCAGCGGCACGCGCGCAGAGCCTTCGAAGAAGTTCATCTTGAACCAGAGGCCGCGCTCGCCGAGCATGTCGCCGTGGTCGGAACAGAAGAGGATGAGGGTGTCATCGAGCATCCGCGTCCGCGTGAGGGTGTCGACCAGTTCGCCGACCTTCTCGTCGAGATAGGAGATGTTGGCGAAATAGGCGCGGCGAGAGCGGCGGACATTCTCCTGCGTCAGCTCGAAGTTCCGGTAGTCGCAGGACAGCATGATGCGCTGCGAATGCGGGTCCTGCTCGTCGAGGGGGATAGCGTCGACCTCGGGCGTGAGGTGCTCGCAATCCTCGTAGAGGTCCCAGAATTTGCGCCGCGCGACATAGGGGTCGTGCGGATGGGTAAAGGAGACGGTGAGGCACCAGGGGCGCCGGCTCGCATCGTCGTTTTCCCGCGAAAGCTGGTAGAGCTTCTGGTTGGCGAGGAATGCCACCTCGTCGTCGTATTCCATCTGGTTGGTGATCTCGGCGACCCCGGCGCCGGTGACGGAGCCGAGATTGTGATACCACCAGTCGATGCGCTCGCCCGGCTTGCGGTAATCCGGCGTCCAGCCGAAATCGGCGGGATAGATATCGGTCGTCAGCCGCTCCTCGAAGCCGTGCAGCTGGTCCGGTCCGACGAAGTGCATCTTGCCGGAAAGCGCGGTGTAATAGCCGGCCCGGCGCAGGTGATGTGCATAGGTCGGGATCGACGACTGGTACTCGGCGGCATTGTCATAAACCCGCGTGCGGCTCGGCAATTGCCCGGCCATGAAGGATGCTCGGGCTGGGGCACATAGTGGCGACGAGGTGTAGTTGTTGCGGAAACGGGCCGATCGCTTGGCCAGCGCCTTCAGGTTGGGCGCGTGCAGGAAGTCTGCAGGCCCGTCCGGAAAAAGCTTTCCGTTCAGCTGGTCCACCATGATGATCAGAATATTCGGCTTCCCGGTGGTCACTTGATCGTTTCCTCGTGGTTCGAATTCTTGCTTCGTCTTGCTTGGCCGGTCGGCGATTGTCAGCTGCGGCTGCCGCCACCTTCTGCCCGCCGGGAGGGAGGGGCTAATCCTCGGAGCAAACCCGGGGAGGGGAGCCTTTCCCGTCGCTCGCCCTCAGATGCGCATTCACGTAATCTTCCGTGAGCGCCACCGAGGCTTCGATGCTGATCGGCGCCGATTTCAAACTTTGCCGGATGTAGAGCCCGTCGATCATCGCAGCGGCGCCCTCGGCGATGCGTTCCGCGTCATCTGCCGGGCAGAGCGCTCTCAGACCCGCGAGCAGGTTTGAGCGCAGTCGCCGCGCATAGATCACCAGCAGCCGCCGCACTTCCTCCGACCGTTGCGCCTCCGAATAGAAGGCGAGCCAGGCTGCGACCGTCTCCGGCGCGAACTGATCGGCGCGAAAACTCACGCTGATCAGAGCACTCACCTTTGCGCGCGGCGTCGAGGCCGCCTTCATCGCAGACACGGCGTCGTCGCGCAGCTTGCCGAGAAGGCTGCGGATGGTGGCGATCAGCAACTGTTCCTTGCTGCCGAAATAGTGATGCGCGAGCGCGGGCGAAACGCCGGCCGTCCGCGCGATATCCGACATGGTGACCGCGAGCGTCCCTTGGTCGCCGATCACGCGCAGCGCCGCATCGACCAGCGCCTTGCGGCGCACCGGCTCCATTCCGACCTTGGGCATCTTCGAACTCCTCTGGCTCTAGCTTATTTTTGATTGATCCATCAATCAATAAAAAAATCCTGAGCTTTTCTCTTTCTTTTTGCTTGGAAATCCGGCTCAATCAGCGGGAGGCGTCCATGCGCATAGGCATGACTGGAGGTTGAAATGGTTCACGCGTTCGATCCCGCCGGCAGAGAGGCCCTTGCCGGAAAATGGGGGTGGTTCGTCGCACTCGGCGTGCTTCTGATCATGTGCGGCGGCATCGCCTTCGGAAACCTGCTGATGGCGACAGTCGCCTCCGTCTATTACGTCGGTCTCATCATGCTGATCGGCGGCCTGCTCAACCTCGCCCACGCCTTTCAGGTCAAAAACTGGGGAAGTGTCCTTTACTGGATCTTGAGCGGTGCCTTCTATGCTGCGGCAGGCCTGTTCGCTTTCATCAATCCTGTCCTCGCCTCCTCGGTGCTGACATTTCTGCTGGCGGTGGCGCTGATCGCCGCCGGTTGCTCCCGCATCTGGGTAGGGTTCAGGCTTCGTCCTCTTGGCGGCTGGGGGTGGATGGTCATCGGCGGCCTCGTGACCCTGCTAGCCGGCCTCATCATCGCTGCCGGCTGGCCGGTCGACAGCCTCTGGATACTGGGTCTTTTCCTGGCGGTCGATCTCGTCATGCAGGGGCTGGCCTCGATCGCCTTCGGGGTTCTCGCAAGGGGCTGAGCAGGCTTTTCCGAAGCTTCATCAAACTTTCACATTCGCGAAAGATTTCGTTGACGCCTGGCTCCGATGCTGGCGCACGTTTGTGTGTCCTATCCCTGGAGCCCGGCATGTCGGCCGCCCCCGCAGAAATCCTGTCACTTCGCCGTTTCGGCGACGACCAGATCGTGACCCTTGCCAAACTCGTCATCGAAAATGCCCTCCAGCCGATCGTGGAAGCGGCGACCGGGGCGGTGTTCGGCTATGAATCCCTGATGCGCGGTTTCGAGCGCCTGGGCTTTGCCTCGCCGGTCGAATTGCTCGACAGGGCCGAGAGCGCGGGGCAGTTGCTCGCGCTCGAGCACCTGATCAACAGCCGCGCCGTCGCCGCGTTTGCCACGCTCCCGGACTTTTCGGCGCGCACGCTCTTTCTCAATTTCGACGCGAGACTCGTCGGCGCCGAGGGCGACATCGTCGATCGCCTCGTCAATCACTTGAAGCGTGCGAATATCGCGCCGTCCTCCCTTTGCTTCGAACTGTCGGAACGTTTCGACAGCAGCAAAATGCCTGATTTTTCCGCGCTCGTGCGGCAGCTGCGGCTTGCGGGATTCAAGCTCGCGATCGACGATTTCGGTGCGGGGTTCAACGGCTTGAAACTGCTCTGCGACCAGCCGGTCGACTATGTGAAGATCGACCGGCACTTCATCTGCGATATAGACAAGGACCCCCGCAAGCGGCACCTCGTCCGGCATACGGTCAACATGGCCCATGTGCTCGGGTCGCGGGTCATCGCCGAGGGCGTGGAGACGGAGGCGGAGTTTCTCGTCTGCCGTGATCTCGGTTGCGATCTGATGCAGGGCTACTTCATCGCCCGACCGACGACGCACGTCACGGAGTTGCAGGCCGCCTACGCTCATTTCGAACCGGCGGCCGGCGCTCGGCGCCCGTCTGCGACCCTTGACAGCATCCTGATCCGCAAGGAGATCGAGCAGCTTCCGGCAGCGAGGGAGAGCGACGACCTCGATTCCGTGTTCGACCTTTTCCGGCTCAATCCACGCCAGGCTTTCTTTCCGGTCCTGAATGCCAATGGCGAACCGCGCGGCATCCTGCACGAGTATCACGTCAAGGAGATGATCTATCATCCCTTCGGCCGCGACCTCCTGAAGAACCGCCTCTATCAGCGCCGCATCTCGCATTTCGTCACGCCCGCGCCGATCGCCGATCTCGACACGCCCGCCGACGAGATGCTCAAGATCTTCGCCGGCATGAACGGGAGCGACTGCGTCATCCTCACGGAGAACATGCGCTATGCCGGCATTCTCTCCGCTTCGTCGCTCCTGAAGATCATCAACGAGAAGCAGTTGAAGACGGCCCAGGAGCAGAATCCGTTGACGGGCCTCCCCGGCAATCGCGCGATCCGCGATTATGTCCAGCACGCGATCCTGGACGGCGACCAGGCCCGCTACTTCTGCTACTGCGACTTCGACGATTTCAAACCCTTCAACGATACCTACGGCTTCCAAAAGGGGGATCTCGCGATCACGCTCTTTGCGGCGCTCCTGCGGCGCCACTTCATTGGCGAAGGGAAGTTCCTGGGTCACGTCGGAGGCGACGATTTCTTCGTCGGCATCGACGGTTCTACCGAGGAGGATATACGGGGCGTCCTTTCACGTCTGATCGACGACTTTCGGTCGGACGTCCGCCAGCTCTATTCGCCCGAGCATCTGTCGGCGGGACGGATCAGCGGATATGGCCGCGACGGCACCACGAAGGCTTTCCCCCTGATGCGCTGTTCGATCGCGGTGCTTTTGCTTCCGGAAGGCCTTGTCCTCTCGGACGGACAGACCGTGAGCAAGCGGATTGCGGAGATAAAGGCGCGCGCCAAGGCGAGCGAAGAAGGCCTCGTCATGGAGCCCCTCGACCGGACCTGAGCAGAGGATGCACGACGAACTTTCCCGAACGGCAAGAGGGCTATAGGTATAGGCGGAACCGTTTTGCGAGGATGCCGTCATGACCCTTCCGACAGAAATGACCTATGTCGATCTGCCTGGCCCCGGAGGGCCGGAGAATATGGTGCTGGCGCGGGGGGCGATGCCTGAGGTCCGGCCCGGCGACATTCTGATCCGCGTCGAAGCCTTCGGCATCAATCGGCCGGACGTCCTGCAGCGCAAGGGAGACTACCCGCTGCCCGCTGGGGCGAGCCCCATACTCGGGCTCGAAGTTGCAGGCGAAGTGGTTGCTCTCGGCGAGGGAGCGGCCGGCTTCTCGACCGGCGACAAGGTCTGCGCTCTGGCCAATGGCGGCGCTTACGCGGAATATTGCGCCGTTCCCGCCACGCAGACCCTTCGCTGGCCCAAGGGCTACGATGCCGCGAAGGCGGCAGCCTTGCCGGAGACTTTCTTCACGGTCTGGGCCAACGTCTTCGACATGGCCCGCCTGAAGGCCGGCGAAACGTTCCTTGTCCATGGAGGATCCAGCGGTATCGGCACGACCGCCATCCAGCTTGCCAAGGCACTCGGTGCAGAGGTCTTCGCGACCGCCGGCAACCTTGCAAAGTGCGAGGCCTGCGAGGCACTCGGGGCGAAACGTGCGATCAATTATCGCGAGGAGGATTTCAGGGCCGTCGTGCTGGAAGAAACTGGCGGTCGCGGGGTCGACGTCATTCTCGACATGGTGGGCGGGCGCTACTTCGATCGCAACATCGGCAGCCTGGCCAAGGACGGGCGCCTGTCGATCATCGCCTTCCTCGGTAGCGCCCGGGTGGAGGACGCCAACATTGCGCCAATTCTCATGAAGCGCCTGCAGATAATGGGTTCGTTGCTCCGGCCGCGCACCGCCGCCGAGAAGCAGGCAATCCGCGACGGGCTGGCGGAAAAGGTCTGGCCGCTGCTGGATGGGGGCGAAGTTGCGCCGGTCATCCAGGCGATCCTGCCCTTCGCCGAGATTGCCGGCGCTCATCGGCTGATGGAGCAGGGCGATCATATCGGCAAGATCGTGATGCGGATCGGATAGCAAAAGACAATAAGACGATGGTCGCCCTTGTATTGGCCCAAAGATCGCTTACGTTGGGATCAACGTCAACGAACAGAAAGGAAGGTGATCCAATGTCTAATGAGATTTCGGACCTCGTAATGGACATGGGAGAGGTGAAGGAGTCGAGGCAGCCCTCGGCTTGATAGCCGCCTTCCTTAGGGTCTCAGCACCCGGCCATTGTGAGGCCAAAGCTCATGGAAGGGCCGCCGCAGGGCGGCCCTTTTCCTATGGAGCGGGATGAGGAAAAATGTTTGCGGTTTTCCGCCAACGTGCCATCCCCTCAGATTCCGAAGCGGCCGAGTGCCGGAATCTTGATGCCGGGCCGCGCGACGTCGAAGCCCGCCACCAGTCCCATGAAGTGCAGTTCCAGCCCGCTGCGCCAGCCGGCCGAGACGCCGGCGAGGCCGTAAAGCGTCGCATGCAGGTCGCGACCGTCGGCATCGACATGGAACAGTTTCCCCTCCGGCAGATAGTCGCGCCCGACCGCATCCGGCGGCAGCACGACGTCGAGCTCCGGCACCGATCGCAAGACATGGGCGACGAAAGTGTTGGAGTTGGGCCCGGGCCAGATTCGATAGGCGCCCGGCGAAGAATAGGGATAAGCCTCGATCGCCGTTTCGATCTTGGGGATCAGGCGCTTGGCTTCCTCGCCGCTGACTGCCACGACGATGCGCGGCTCGTTGGAATACCAGCGTCCGTCGGCCGCATAGGCGTTCTTGCGGATCGGCTTGCCCCAGCCGACCTTCTCATAACGGTTATAGGTAGGCGCCCCTTCGTCTTTGGTGACGATCCAGGCGTGGCTTGCCACCGCGCCCTTCATGCCTCCAGTGGTCGCCGAGAAGACGTATATCGCCGCCTGCGGGCTCGCAGCCGCATCCGCCAGAATACCTGACGACGACCAGTCCGCGTCGTGCCAGCTCTGCGGCCGCTCCTTGAGGTACCACAGGCCCGCCGAGGCGAGCGCCGGAAGCAGGTAGACGACGGCGAAAACGAGAAAGAGCTTGCGGAGGAATTTCATCTGCGGTGACTTTTCTGCCGTGGGATTCCTGATAGATGCATATCCGAAACTTGGAAAATTGAGGGCAGCCGATGTCGAATCCGGTTCTGGTCGAAGTAACGCGCGGAAATCTGGTCGAAAGCCGCCATCGGGGCATGATCGTCGCCGTCGATGGCAACGGAAAGATGCTGTTTTCCCTTGGCCAAACGGATGCTCATATCTTTCCGCGCTCCGCCTGCAAGGCAATGCAGGCCCTGCCGCTGATCGAAAGCGGTGCCGCCGACGCCTACGGTTTCGGCGATCGGGAGTTGGCGCTGGCCTGCTCGTCGCATTCGGGGGAGCCGGAACATGTAGCGCTCGCCGCCAAAATGCTGGCGGCTGCGGGGCGGGACGTCCAGGCGCTTGAGTGCGGCGCCCATTGGTCCTCCGACCAGAAGACGCTGATCGCCCAGGCCCGCTCACTCGAAGCGCCGAGCGCGCTCCACAACAACTGCTCGGGCAAGCATGCGGGCTTCGTCTGCGCCTGCTGCCATTCCGGGACCGAGGTCGAAGGCTATATCGGCTATGACCACCCGATCCAGCGGGAAATCCGCGGCGTCATGGCGGAGCTGACGGGAGCGATTCTTGATCGCGACAATTGCGGCGTCGACGGCTGCTCGATCCCCACCTACGCGCTCTCGATGAAAGGACTTGCTCATGGATTTGCCAGGATGGCGAGCGGGGTCGGCCTCGGGACGGAGCGGGCGCGGGCCTCGAAGCGTCTCATCGACGCCTGCATGGCCGAACCCTTCTACGTCGCCGGCACCAAGCGCGCTTGCACGCGGCTGATGAAGACGGCTCCCGGCCGCATTTTTGCGAAGACCGGCGCCGAGGGCGTATTCTGTGCGGCAATACCGGAAAAGGGTATCGGCATCGCGCTGAAATGCGAGGACGGCACGACCCGGGCCGCCGAGGCGATGGTCGCCGCGACGCTTGCGCGCTTCTTTTCGGACGATGACGAAATCCATGAGGCGTTGATGGCTCAGGCCAATCACGCGATGCGCAACTGGAACGGAATGCACGTCGGCGACGTACGGGTGACGGAAGCCTTTGCCGCCTGACGCGATCTCGCTCAGGACTTGTCAATCGCGGCGATTCGATCTTCTGTGCTTCGGCGCCGCTGTCAGCCGCGCAATTTGGGAGGAAGAACGATGCTGAAACTGTTTTATACGCCTGGAACCTGCTCGCTTGCCTCGCACATCGCGCTAGAGGAAGCCGGTGCCGGCTATGAAGTGCATCGGGTCGATTTTTCCAAAGCCGAGCAGACCAAGCCGGACTACCTCACCATCAACCCCAAGGGGCGGGTGCCCGCCCTCGTGACCGACCGCGGTATCCTGACGGAGACGCCGGCCATTCTCGCCTATATCGCCCAAAGCTTCCCGAAGGCGCGGCTTGCGCCGCTTGACGATCCTTTCGAGTTCGCGCGGCTGCAGTCGTTTCTGAGCTATCTCTGCTCGACGGTTCACGTCGCTCATGCCCATTCGCGCCGGGCCGCGCGGTGGGCAGACGACCCGGCGGCGCAGGAGGCGATGAAGGCCAAGGTGCCGCAGAACATGGCCGACTGCTTCGCGCTGATCGAGCGCACGATGTTCGTCGGCCCCTTTGTCAGGGGCGACGCCTATTCGGTCGCCGATCCCTATCTCTTCACCATCGCCGGCTGGCTCGAGTCGGACGGTGTCGATCCGGCCCGGTTTCCGCGGATCCTCGACCATCGCAACCGGATGGCCGAGCGTCCGGCCGTCGCCAAGGTTCTGGCCGAAGTGCAGTCGTAACGGCAATCGGCCGGGATCGGCAGAGCCGAAGCGTTGAAAGGGGCGTTGGTCGCCCTCAGTTGCAGAGGTTCTCCGCCCCAGTGCGCGGCCAAGGCCATCCGGGGAACGGCAGATCCGCGAGTTCGCGTTCACCCATACGGAAGAGATCCGGATGCTGGAGAGGGTCGCGCGTCCAGTCGGAGGCGAGTCCTCGAACACTGTCGGACGAGGCCGCGGGGCGCTTCAGTATTGAGAAAACCTTCAGCATGTCGTCACCGTTCAGCTCGGATTGGAGTAGCGCGGCCGGTCACGCCGGCCGCCCAACCCTTTAACCTGTTGAAGGAGAATCCACCTCTTTGTCGAAGTTTGCAATTGAGATTGCGACGGCAGCGGTTTAGAAAAACTATATGAAAGACCTGAATACGGTTCACCTGAACGGACTGCGCGCCGCCGAAGCGGTCGGCCGCCTGGGCTCGCTCGCCGCTGCGGCGGAGGAGCTCGGCGTCACCGCCGGCGCAGTCAGCCAGCAGATTGCCAAGACCGAGGCGCAACTCGGTCGTACGCTTTTCGAGCGCTCGCCGCGGGGGCTTGTGGTTTCGGATAGCGGACGCGCGCTGCTGACGCGATTGTCGAGCGCGTTCAGGGAGCTCGCCGAGGCAGTCGCGCAGGCACGCCGTCGTGACGATTCGGTATTGACGGTGTCGGTCGCGCCGGTCTTTGCGGCGCGCTGGCTCGTCTACCGGCTGGACCGCTTCGCCGAGCGTAATCCGGATATCCGGCTGAGGATCGACGCGACCACGACGCTCGCCAATCTGGAAACCTCCGATGTCGATCTCGGCATCCGCGTCGGGGCTGGACGCTGGCCGGGCGTGCGATCGGAACTGCTGCTCGAGCAGGAGGTCTTCCCGGTCTGCTCGCCGGCACTGGCCGCCGGACTTCGTGAGCCCGCGGACATGCTGAAGCTGCCCGCGGTGATCGATGCGCACGCAATGTTTTCCTGGGAACTATGGCTCAAGACCGCCGGCCTCACCGGTGCGGCCATGACGGTGCGTCACACCTTCAACGACGCTTCCCTGGCGCTCGATGCGGCGATTGCCGGGCAGGGGGTAATGCTTGCCTGGCAGACGCTTGCCGGATACGCGCTGCTGAGGGGGTCTCTCGTGGCGCCGTTCGGCATTCGCGCCAAGACCGGCTTCGGGCACTACTTCGTCACCTCCGTCTCACGCCGCGAAAGCAAGGGTGCTGCCGCCTTCAAGCGCTGGGTGCGCGAGGAAGTCGAGGACGGAATGCGGCAGCTCGCGGCGATGGCGGGATGAGAAGACCCTTCGCTCACTCGGCCAGGTGCCTTATTCCGGTTCCTTCAGCCGTTCCTCCATCATCGCCTTGAAGGCGGGGCGGGATTGGCAGCGCGCCAGCCAGGCCTTGACCTGGCGGTGCCTTTCGAAAAGGTCCGTCTGGCTCATCGTGTAGCGGAAAACCTCCGCAAGATTGAGGTCCGCGACGGTAAAGCGGTCACCCACAACGTAGTCGCGATCGGCGAGGTGCGTTTCGAGTACGGAAAAGGTTTTTTCAAGGGAGCGGGCGCAGGCCGCGATCTCCGCCCGCCCTTCCGGCGTGTCCTCGATCCCGCTGTCATAGGCGAGAACGATCTTCACCGCATGCGGCTCGACCTCGGTCGCCGCCCACATCGTCCAGTTGCCGATCTGCCCTTCCTCCCGGATATCGGCCGGTGCCAGTGGTCCGCCGTGTTTGCGGGCGAGATAAAGATTGTTGGCGAGCGACTCGGTCAGCACCAACCCGTCATCCTCGATCGCGGGTATGAGGCCCATCGGGTTTATGGCGAGGAAGCCCGGTGACTTCGTATTCAGGGGGGCATCCGCGGCCAGCGGATCGGCGACCCGGCGCGCCTGGACAACCGGCACCGACCGGAAGGGCAGGCCGAGTTCCCCCGCCATCCAGTAGTTGCGCGACGCGCGCGAACGGTAAACTCCATAGATCGTCAGCATTTCCCGCGTCCTCCGATTGTCGTTCAGCTCCTTGCAGCGCGCGCGTCGGACAGACGCGCAAAGATCGCTGTAACTCCTGCATGGTCATGCTGTAGGCCATCGCCGTCCTCGGCAGAAGCCGTCGGCAATGATAGGTCGCATGAATTCTTTTGATGCGAAGTGGCTCTGCGCAACCTTTAGACGATTTTTCGCTGTGGAATTTAGGGAAGCATAACCTCTTTTCGCTAAATCTGCGCGAGCGCCGCTCCTTCGGAGGTTTCGCTTGGCAAGAAAAACGTCCCGCAGCATCCGATATGCCGACCTGAACGCGGACGACAATGCGCAGACGCGTCGGCTGATCGATGCCGGCAGCCGCCTTGCCGACGAGGTCGCGCGTCTTTTTCCGCCCGAACCCGACATGGCCGACCGCCACTACTGGCTCGAAGCGATGATCAACCACGTTCCCGATTATATCTATGCGAAGGATACGGCGGGGCGCTTCCTGATCGCCAACGAGGCGACGGTCGCCGACAACGGCCTTGAAAGCCTGCGGGACCTCGTCGGCAAGACCGATTTCGATCTGCACCCGCACGAATTCGCCCAGGCCGTCGCCGATACCGAGCGGCGCGTGTTGGAAACCGGCGAACCGATCTTCGGCATCGAGGAACGCGCCATCGTGACCAAGGGCCGCGATCGCTGGCTGATGACCTCGAAAGTGCCTTTGCGCAGCAAGAGCGGCGGGATCATTGGTATCGTCGGCATCTCGCGCGATATCAGCGATCGCAAGGCCGCGGAGCGCCTGCTCGAAGGTCAGGCCCGGTTGCTGGAAATGATCGCCAAGGGCAGGCCCCTTGGTGAGTTCTTCCACGAGCTGGTGCTGCTGATCGAAGCGCTGCTGCCCGGGATCAAGGCCTCCATCCTGCTCCTTTCGGAGGATGGCGGGCATCTCCTGCACGGCGCTGCCCCCAGCCTCGACGCGGATTATTGCGCTGCCATCCATGGCGTCGAGATCGGCCCTGCAGCCGGCTCCTGCGGAACGGCTGCCTGGTGCGGCGAACAGGTGATCGTTTCCGACGTCTTCGCCGACCCGCTCTGGGAGGAATACGCGCCTCTCCTGAGGCCTTCCGGCCTCCGCTCCTGCTGGTCCACGCCCATCCTGTCGCGCGAGCGCAATGTGCTCGGAACATTCGCGCTCTATGCGCAGGAGGTTGGAGCGCCGAGCGAGCAGCAGCAGGAACTGATTGCCATGGCCGCTCATCTCGCCGGAATAGCGATCGAGCGCAAGCGGGCGGAGGACCGCATCGGTTTCATGGCCCATCACGACGCCTTGACGGGGCTGCCGAACCGCGTGCTTTTCGAGGAGCAGGTCGCCGGCATGCTCGAGGAGATCCGCGAGCGGGATCAATGGGCCGTGCTCGCCTTTCTCGACCTCGACGATTTCAAACTGATCAATGACAGCCTTGGGCACGCCACAGGTGATGAGCTCCTGAAGGTCGTAGCCGGGCGCATGCGGGGTGCCGTGCGCAGGTCCGATTCCGTCGTGCGCGTCGGCGGCGACGAGTTCATCATCCTCCTTAACGGCCTGCCGAAGGAGCGGGACGTCGTGTTGTCGCGGCTGGAGGATATCCGCGCTGCAATCGCCATGCCGGTGCAGTTGCAGGGCCGCTCCCTGCAGGTGAACTGCAGCATGGGCGTCGCCTGCTTCCCCAACCAGGGCACGACGGCGGGCGAACTTCTCGCCAATGCCGACATGGCCATGTATCGCGCCAAGGAGCTCGGCCGCAACAACATCCAGGTCTTCACCGAGGCGATGGCCGCCAGAGCCCATGAAAAACTCCAGTCGCAAGAAGAGCTTCGCGAGGCGCTTGCGCGGGAGGAGTTCCTGCTGCATTTCCAACCGCAGATGAGCCTCGAGACCGGCCGCATCTTCGCTGCGGAGGCGCTGTTGCGCTGGCAGCACCCGGTGCGCGGCATCATCTCGCCTGCGGCATTCATTCCGCTCGCCGAGGAAACCGGTCTGATCGTCCCGATTGGAGACTGGGTCCTGCGCGCCGCCTGCCGCCAGCTGAAGGCCTGGCAGGACGCCGGTCTGCCGCCGCTGATCGTCAGCGTCAACGTTTCCGCGCGGCAGTTCCGCGAGCGCAACTGGGCGGCGCGTGTGGCGGCGGTTTTGGAGGAGACCGGCCTCGAGGCCCGTTACCTCGAACTCGAGCTCACCGAAAGTCTGATCATGCAGGACGTGCCGGGGGCGATCGCCACGATGCATGCGCTGGAGGCGATCGGCGTGCACCTTGCGATCGACGATTTCGGGACAGGCTATTCGAGCCTCAGCGCGCTCAAGCGCTTCCCGGTGCGCCGGCTGAAGATCGACCGGTCCTTCGTGACGGACATTCCGGACGATGCCGACGACATGGCGATTACGTCCGCGATCATCTCGCTTGCACAGAAGCTCGGCCTCCGCGTCATTGCCGAGGGTGTCGAGACAAAGGCCCAAGTCGAGTTTCTCAAAGAAAGCGGCTGCGACGAGATCCAGGGCTACTTCTTCAGCCAGCCCTTGTCGGGCGAGGATTTCGAAGCGCTGCTTTCTTCCAGCGGCCGTGATGTTCGCGAGCGGCCGTAAATGCAATCTGGTGCCACAGGGAGCGGTTTCCGCTTGCGTCCCATTCCGACTTGCCGATAACCATTCGAGACGGCTTCGCAACGATTCACTTTCGAAGCACCTTGATCCGGCCCTCGGAATGGAGCACCTGGACTCTTTCCGTGCAGCACAACCCCGTTAGAGTTAGATGTCATCACTGCCAGCTTTGTCCCGACGTCAGTTTCTCCGCACATCCGGCTTGGCAATCGCCTCCGCCGGACTTGCGGGTTGCACCTCTTCGATGAATACGAACCGCTTCCGCGAGCAGACGATGCCGGTCTACCGCAATCCTGCGCTCGAAAGCCGCTGGAACGGGCCGCCGGGCGGGATCTTCGAGGGACCGGTCGGCGAGGGGCCGATCGGCCTGCCGCCGCAGGATGCCTATTACGCGGAGATCTATGCGGCGCGGGAGGATGGCGGCTTTCTCATCCCGGAGGTGCCCTTCAGACAGATCGATCCGCGCTTCTATCGCCAGGAGGTCGGCGATCCCTTCGGTGAGGCCCCGGGCACGATCGTCGTCGATACGGCCGACCGCTATCTGTACCTCGTCCAGCCGGGCGGGCGGGCGATGCGCTATGGCGTCGGGTTAGGCCGCGAAGGCTTCGCCTGGTCGGGCCGCGGTCTGATCCAGTGGAAGCAGAAATGGCCGAAGTGGACGCCGCCGAACGAAATGATCGCCCGTCAGCCGGTACTGGCGAAATATTCCGCCGATAATGGCGGCATGCCGCCGGGACTCGACAATCCGCTCGGCTCGCGCGCTCTCTACATCTTTCAGAACGGCCAGGATACGCTCTATCGCGTCCACGGGACGCCCGAATGGCAATCGATCGGCAAGGCGGTCTCTTCCGGTTGCGTCCGCATGGTCAATCAGGACGTGATCGATCTTTACGATCGCGTGCGCAACAAGGCGCCGATCCTCGTCATCTGACGGCCTTTCCGGGAGCGTAACGAAGGGGCCGTTCGTTTCGGCAGCGAAAATCGCTTCTTTCTGCGTTTTGATGACCAGCGAAAGCGTTGCGTCATCACCCGATCGGATGGGCGATAAGCAACCCGCAACCGACCGCCCAAAGCTACAGGCTGGAACGACCGTCAGAGAAGACCCTTGGCCTTGAGATCGGCGGCGAAGGTGACCAGCGGCATGACCAGCGTGAGCGGCCGGTTCTGAAGCGGCTCTGCTCCGTAGCCGGCATACCATCGCGCAGCACGCTCGCCTTTGGCGTCGATAATCAGCAGCACGCCGCCGGCTTCGGACGCGACCCGCAAGCAGCGAAGCGCCGCGGCGGCGAGAAGCTGACCGCCCAGGCCGTGACCCGCTACGCTGACATCGGTGGCGATCCGCGCCAGCTTAAACCCGGAGACCTCGTGCTGGGCCAACCCCTGCGTCATCGACGCCGGCACGTCGTCGCGCTTCACGGCAGAAGGGGCCAACGTGTAGAAGCCGAGCACGCGGTTAGGCGTGGCGACATCGATCGCGCAGAAGGTTTTTGAGGCATTCTGTTCGTGGCTTTGACGCGCAAAGCGTCGAAGAAAATCATTCATGGCGGGATCGCCACAGTCGAAGGACTGGCGGTCATGCGATTTCGCGATTGCTTCCTCGTTCCAGACCGGCAGCGTCATAGAGTATCAGGCAACGCCGCTATCGCTGCCCGCAGCTTCGCGTTGGGCTTGGGGGGATTTTCCAGCAGTTCGAGCACACGCGCATGATCGCGCGCAGACAAGCGCACGACATCGGCCGCCTCGATCACGGCCTCGGCTTCACGCAAGGCGGTCTGCGTAACGAAGTTGGTTAGATCGGTGTCGCGCAACGCAGCGGCGCGCACGAGCTTGGCCTTCGTTTCCGGCGAGACCCGCAGATTCATGCGCTTATTGTCATCTACGGCAGCTCGGGGCATCTCCGTTGTCCTTGTATATCGTACACATTCAAGATGTACGCGATCACGCTCGGATTTTCAAGGCCGTGCGTCTTCATGATGTACGTAGCCTGCCCGACAACTCCGGGGGCGGGGGAGACGTTGCGGGTCTAACCGTAGATGTGGGCGTCCGAGACCGTGGCTCGACAAGGACATACAGCGGCTTGCGAATAGTTCGCGACCTACTCAACCCTTTGAACGCGAACTTCCGGACGGAGAGCGGTACACACTTTTCCTTCAGGTGCTCTTGTCAGCTTTCGTGTCGACTCCCGGCCAGCCGCTGCGTCAGCCTGTGCAGCGCGTCGCGCAATTCGCCGACCTCCTCCAGGCTGCAGCCTGATGCACTGCCGATGTCGCGCAGAATTCCGAAGGCTTCGGCCTTCAGCTCCCGGCCGCCATCCGTCAGGCTGACGATCACCTGCCGCTCGTCCGCCGCATCGCGTACGCGGCGGACATATCCGCCTGCTTCCAGCCGTTTGAGCAGAGGCGAAAGGGTGCCTGAATCGAGGCCCAGTTCTTCGCCGATTCGTTTCACCGTCATGCGGTCCTGCTGCCAGAGCGTGAGCAGCACGAGATATTGCGGATAGGTCAGCCCGAAGCGGTCGAGCAACGGCTTGTAGGCGCGATTGAAGGCATGCGCCGCCGAGTAGACGGCGAAACAGAGCTGGCGGCCGAGCGCCAGCACCTCATCGGAATCTGCGTCGAATTTTGCCGCTTTCCTCGTCATGATGTCATTGTCGCAAATTCACGCCGGCAAAGCAATTTGCAAAATTAATTTGCGCGCTATTTAATCTTGCGATATATAAATTCGGCAACCACAAGGAAGGAGACTGTCATGCCCATCCTCTACCGCACTACCGCGTCCGCGACCGGCGGCCGCGCCGGTCAGGCCAAGAGCAAGGACGGCGTTCTCGACGTGACGCTGACCGTTCCAAAGGAACTCGGAGGCGACGGCGCGCGCGGCACCAATCCCGAGCAACTCTTTGCCGCCGGCTATTCCGCCTGCTTCCTCGGTGCACTGAAATTCGTCGCCGGCAAGGAGAAGGTAAAGCTTGCGGAAGACACGACGGTGACGGGCACTGTCGGCATCGGACCCCGCGACGACGGGACAGGCTTCTTTATCGACGCGGCGCTGGAAATCTCGTCGCCCGGCGTGGAAAAGGCGGTCCTGGAAGACCTCGTCCAGAAAGCGCATATCGTTTGCCCTTACAGCCACGCGACCAGGGGCAATGTCGACGTTAAGCTGACGGTGGCCTGATAGGACCGTTGCAGATAGCCGAAGCCCGTAACCCCGGGCTTCGGCCTGCCCCGGCAGTTCCGCCGCAAGCAAGTGTCGGGGATCGATCGGGAGGTCTCACGCCTTCTTCAGAAACTCGGTACGCAGCACCAGTCCCTTGATTTTTTCTACCCGGCATTCGACCTCGTCCGGATCGTCCGTCAGGCGGATGCCCTTGACCAACGTGCCACGCTTCAGCGTGGCGGAAGTTCCCTTTACCTTCAGATCCTTGATCAGGATGACATTGTCGCCGTCCTTGAGAACGGCGCCATTCGAATCCTTGACGTCCATGGCCGATGCTCCCCGGCTTTTCTAGTGCGGGATGAGGAAAACTATGTGCAGTTTTCCGCCCGCATCCCGCGTCTCAACTATCGTGATCTAGCGCTTCAGACTGCCGAGTATTCCGCGCACAAGGGCTCGCCCCACCTGGGTCGCAACCGTTCGCGCGACCGACTTCATCGCAGCTTCCATGATGGTTTCCCGCTTGTAGCCGGACGATCGCGGCCGGGCCTGCTTGCCGGAAGGCGCTTCGGCCGCATCGTCGCCGAAGCCGGGCAGGGTCCAGCGGCTGCCGCCGGAAGTCTCCTCGGCGGGTTTTTCTTCTGCCTGCCGGGCAGCCTCCGCCTGTTCCGCTGCCTTGGCTGCACGTTTGGCAAGCATCTCATAAGCCGAGTCGCGGTCGAAGTCCTCGTCGTAGAGACCGCGCACCGGGCTCACGTCCACCACCTTCTGCCGCTCCGCATCCGTGAGCGGGCCAAGGCGCGACGAAGGCGGCCGGACCAGGGTTCTCTCGACGATCGACGGCGATCCCTTGCCCTCGAGCGTCGAGACCAGAGCCTCGCCGGTGCCAAGATTCGTGATCACGTCGGCACAATTGAAGTCGGGATTCGGGCGGAATGTGTCGGCAGCCGTCTTGACGGCCTTTTGTTCGCGCGGGGAATAGGCGCGCAACGCGTGCTGGACGCGGTTGCCAAGCTGGGCGAGGACCGTCTCCGGTACGTCCAGCGGGTTCTGCGTGACGAAAAAGACGCCGACGCCTTTAGAGCGGATCAGGCGGACGACCTGCTCGACACGCTCGACGAGAACCTTCGGCGCATCGTTGAAGAGCAGATGTGCCTCGTCGAAGAAGAACACCAGCTTCGGCTTGTCGGGATCGCCGACTTCGGGCAGTTCTTCGAACAGCTCGGACAAGAGCCACAGCAGGAAGGTCGCGTAGAGACGCGGGTTCATCATCAGCTTGTCGGCGGCAAGCACCGAAATCGCGCCGCGCCCGTCATTTGTGGTCCGCATGATGTCGGTGATCTTCAGCGCCGGCTCGCCGAAGAAATGCTCCGCACCCTGCTGCTCCAGAATCAGGAGTTCGCGCTGGATAGAGCCGACGGAGGCCTTGGAGATGAAGCCGAACCGATTGGAAAGCTCGCTCGCATTCTCGCCCATGTAATTGAGCAGCGCCTGCAGGTCCTTGAGGTCGAGCAGCGGCAGGCCGCCCTCGTCGGCGATCTTGAAGGCGATGTTCAACACGCCTTCCTGCGGGTCCGTCGCATTCATCAGCCGCGACAGAAGAAGTGGGCCCATTTCGGAAATGGTGGTGCGGACCCTGTGGCCCTTCTCGCCGTAGAGATCCCAGAAGATCACCGGGAATTCCTGGAAATCGTAAGGCTCGAGGCCGATCTGCTCGGCGCGCTTCAGCAGGAAGTCCTTGGGCTCGCCCATCGCGCCGATACCGGACAGGTCGCCCTTCACGTCCGCGCAGAAGACCGGAACGCCCGCATTCGAGAAACCCTCGGCCAGGATCTGCAGCGTCACGGTCTTGCCGGTCCCAGTGGCGCCGGTGATCAGCCCGTGGCGATTGCCGAACTTCAGCTCCAGATATTCGCCTTTGTTGATCGTATCGTCCGGCTTGCGGCTGGTTCCGATATAGATCTTGCCTTCCTGCAGCATGGGGGCTTCATCTCCGTCTTGTCAATTTTATCAATGAAAGCGGGTATTTCCCGCATGTCGCACAAAGTCGGTCATCGAAACATAGCGTGCATCTGTTATAGGCGGTGCGTTTGTTCCCGGCAACATGATTGCGGGCGCGAACAAGGCCGGATTGCCATCTGCCGAGCCCCGTGAAACGATGCTGCGAGGCGGCGGAATATGGTATTCGGCGTCCGTTTCGATGCTCTTGTCATTCCGGCATCGTTCATTTACCTTGACGTTAACGTCAAAATTCGATCGAGGAGATTTCCATGAGTGAACTGGTCACGCGCGTGGCGGAAAATGTCGGAATCGAGACCGCAACGGCGGAAAGGGCAGTCGGGATGATCCTCGGCTTCCTGCAGCGTGAGGCAGCCGAAGGCCCGGTCGCCCAGATGATCGAGGCGATCCCCGGTGCGCCCGAACTGGTCGCCCAGTACAATGGCGAGGGCAGCGGTGGTGGCGGCCTACTTGGCGGCCTGATGTCGGCGATCGGCGGCGGCGGCGTCATGGCGCTGGGGCAGCAATTGATGAGCCAGGGTCTTGGCATGGGAGAGATCACGGCGCTCGCCAAAGAGACGATCGCATTTGCCAAGGAGAAGGCGGGCGAGGAAGTCGTCGACGAGGTGGTCGCCTCCGTTCCGGGCCTCAGCCAGTTCGTCTGATTGCTCTGATGCGCAGGCAGGCCGTTACCCCCTCTGGCCGGCAGCCAGAGGGGGTAACGGCCGCGGTGCGGCATGGGGGCCTCTAAAGGCCTTCACCTCACGCATCCCATTCGGGAGCAAGACCCTGCGGATTGACGATCCGCCCGGACGGGCGGGCAAGCTCGCGGACTGCCGCCATCTCCTCCCGTGTCAGCGCGAAGTCGAATATCGCGAAATTCTCCTTGAGCCGCGCCTCCGTCGCCGTCTTCGAAAGCACGATCACGTCCTGCTGTTGCACGAGCCAGCGCAGCGCCACTTGCGCCGCCGTCTTGCCGTGGCGGCCGCCGATCTCCGCAAGCAGCGGGTCGGCAGGCACTTTGCCGTTGGCCATGGCATAGTAGGCCGTGAGTGACATTCCGAGCCGCCGCGCCGTCTGGAGGACCTTCGTCTGGTCGAGATAAGGATGATACTCGACCTGGTTCGTGGCGATCGGCGCATCGCTGAGACGCGTCGCCTCTTCCATTTGCGCGGCGTTGAAGTTGCTGATGCCGATATGGCGTACTTTCCCGGCATTCCGCACCTCGTTCAGGGCGCCGATGCGTTCGGCCATCGGCACGTCGCTCCCCGGCCAGTGCAGAAGCAGCAGATCGACATGGTCGGTTCTCAGCTTTCTCAGGCTCTCATCGACCGAGGCGATGAAGGCGTCGTGGCGATAGTTGTCGACCCAGACCTTCGTGGTCAGGAAGATGTCCGCCCGTGCAATGCCGGACTTCTGGATGGCCTCGCCGACTTCCGCCTCGTTGCCGTAGATCTGTGCGGTGTCCACGTGGCGGAAACCGAGCTTCAGGGCCTGCGGCAGGATGCGAAGCACCTCCGCTCCGGACATACGGAATGTGCCGAAGCCGAGCGCGGGAATATTGGCGCCATTTGAACTGACTGCATGCATTGAGAACTCCTTCACTGCGAGCGCCCGGCGGGCCGAAGCGCGATCTCCTTATACTTGTCCGCGCAAGGCGCGCCTTCAAGCTTGTCCGGAAAACAGGGCCGCGCCTGTCGGAGCGGCGAGAACCCGCACGCACTCGCGCTCTAGCGATTTTTTGTCGCCACGATGAAAAGCCGCGGGAAACGCAGGAGCACGCGCCCGTTTTTCATCGCCGGATAGGCCTTCCTGATCTTTTCGGCATAGGCGGCGAGATAGCCCGCCCGCTGAGTGGTGGGCAGCGCGTCCAGATAGGGGCGTAATCCCGTGCCCTTCACCCATTCGACGATCGCGTTCGCATTTGCGAGCTGGTGATAGTAGACAGTGTGCCAGACGTCGACGCGGACCTCCTTCGAGGTGAGCCTTTCGACATAGGTAGCGGGTGAGGGCAGGGACCTGCGCCGAATGGTGCGGCCCGCGAAGGCCGGGGCGAAGGCGGCCTCCTCTGCCGTTTCCTCCATCAGAAGATGGGACGATTCATCGAGATTGTCGGGCATCTGCACGGCAAGCGTTCCGCCGGGCGCAAGCGCCAGTATGAGCCGCTCGAAAAGCGTGACATGCTCCGGTAGCCACTGGAAGACCGCATTGGCAAAGAAGAGCGCGCTTTCCGCCGGCGGCGCCCAGGCGGCGAGGTCGCCTTTTTCGAAGCGAAGGCCCGGCAGGCGGGTGCGGGCGGCCGAAAGCATGTCATCGTCGCTGTCGATGCCGGTGAGCGGGCTGCCCGGAAATCGTTCGAGGATCAACTCGGTCGAATTGCCCGGGCCGCAGCCGAGGTCGAAGGCTGGACCGGCGGGCAGATCGGGTACCTGCGCCAGCAGGTCGCGCGCCGGACGCGTCCGTTCGTCCTCGAACTTGGCATATTGCGCTGCAGACCAGGCCATGGGCGGGGCTCCTTCATACGCCGAATTGCAGGCTTTCGAGCGAGGGGAGGATCAGCGAAGGACCATGGTCCTTGTATTCATCCGGCCCGTCGGCCCGGTTGATCCAGACGGTGCGAAAGCCGAATTTCGTGGCGCCGGCGATATCCCACCGGTTCGAGGACTGGAACGAGACCGCCTGCGGATAGAGCCGGTAGCTCGTCGTCACCAGGTCGTAGACAGCCGGTGCCGTCTTGAACGCCTTGACGGCATCGACCGAGAAAACGTCGTCGATGACGATATCGAGTGCGGCGTTCTTGACGGCCGAGGCCAACATGGCCGGCGAACCGTTGGAAAGAATGGCGATGCGGGCGCCACGTTCCTTCAATCCCTTGAGGACCGCGGGAACTTCCGGATAACAGTCGAGCGCCCAATAGGCATCGAGAAGCGGCTTTTTGAGCCCGGGATCGGCTGAGGGGAAGCGCTGAAAGGCGTAGTCGAGCGACTGCTCGGTCAATTCCCAGAAGTCGACATAGGCGCCCATGAGCGAGCGCACCCAGGAGTATTCGAGCTGCTTGGCGCGCCAGAGTTCCGAAAAGGCCTGGCCGTCCGGCCCGATCGCATCGGCATGCCGGCGTACGGCCGCATGCACGTCGAAAAGCGTGCCATAGGCATCGAAGACATAGGCGGCGTAAGACATCGAGTTCTCCCGTCTATCCACCGTCCGGGCGGCGCGCCGGAGGTTTTCACCATTTTGCGCGAGTAGCCGCCGGGCAGGGGCTTGAGGCACTGCGTCGGAGACGCTGTGCCTCAGCATTCTTTTGCGCGCATCATGTCAAAACTTTGTGCGCCGCACAATGTCTTCGTCGCCCGCCTTCGTTCAATCTTTCCAAACCTTTGCCGGGAAACGCAGCGCCTGTTTCGCAAGTTTGCCCTTGAGGCCGAGGGCCGCGTCGCAAAGGCCGAGCACGTGCCGGTTCGGTTTCGCCTCCGGGCGCAGCGCGTGAAGCGCTGCCGCAGCCTCCTCCGGTCCCAGATAGCGCGCCAGAACGCCGAGGGTCAGCGCTGTCGAACGTCCGATGCCTCTGAGGCAGTGAACCAGCAGGTGCGCCTCTCCGGGCAGGCTGTCGATGAAGTCAAATGTCGCCTCGATGGCCGCCGGACGCGCGGCATCCGGCGCATCCGGGTCGATGGTGTCGCCGAAGCGGAGTTCCAGATGCCGCTCCGGCGGCAGGTCGATCATCGAAAGCAGACGCGTCGCTGGCGCTCGGATGGAGACGAGATGCGTCGGCGCCCATAGCGCGCGATTGTGCCGCGCCTCGGTTTGCGAGCTCACGATGAGGCGCAACGGCCAACCGTTCGGATGCGCCGGATTCGCGTCGAGTAGGGGCCGATAATAGGCGCTCTCGATAGCCTGAACCGCAAGAGCCATGACGTGCCTCCTGATTCGTCTCGGGTTGCGGGCAGAATAGCAGCGCCGGCACGCAACCGAAATCCGGTCAGAACCGCGTGATGACACTGATGCCGAGGTCTGTCGCCCGGTCCATCGCAGCCAGCGCCGGCGCCGCCTCTTCGAGCGATATCTCACGGCCGATCAACTGCTTCGGGTTCAGTTTCCCGGCGGTGATCATTGCCAGCATTGCGTCGTAACGCCAGGCCTGCATTCCGTGGCTTCCATAGATCTCCAGCTCATGGCCGATCACTTGCGCCATCGGAATCTGCGGCGTCGCGTGCTCCGCCAGCATAAGCCCGACCTGGACGTGCCGGCCGCGGCGGCGCAGATTTTTGATCGAGTTGAAGCAGGTAACGGGCGAGCCGAGCGCATCGAGCGAGACGTGGGCGCCACCTCGGGTGAGTTCCCTGACAGCTCCCGCGACGTCCTCCGTCTCGCGGCCGTCGATGGTGGCGACCGCCCCGAGCGTCCGGGCGAAGGCGAGCTTCTCCTCCGAGATGTCGATGGCGATGGGGTTGGCGCCGAGTGCGGCGGCGATCATGATTGCGGAGAGGCCGACACCGCCGCAGCCGTGCACAGCCACCCACTCGCCGCCCTTGACGCGGGCCTGGTCGACGACCGCCCGGAAAGAGGTCGCGAAGCGGCAGCCGAGGCTCGCCGCCGTTGCGAAATCCATGTTCTCGGGCAGATGCACGAGGTTTTGCTCGGCAAAGTCGATCGCCACATATTCCGCAAACGAGCCCCAGTGGGTGAAACCCGGTTGAAACTGCGCTTCGCAGACCTGGCTGTTGCCGGAGCTGCATTCGAAGCAGCGGCCGCAACCCGAAACGAAGGGTACCGTCACCCGGTCGCCGATCCTGTAGCGGAGGACCCCGCGCCCGGTCGCCGCGATCGTGCCTGCCAGTTCGTGGCCCGGCACATGCGGAAGACGAATGTCCGGGTCGTGCCCCATCCAGCCGTGCCAGTCGCTGCGGCAAAGGCCGGTCGCCTCGATCTTGATGACGACGCCGTTCTCGGTCGGCGCCGGATCGGGAAGCGTCCGGATCACCGGCATCTTCTCGAAGGCATCGTAATACATCGCTTTCATCGAGATCTCTCCCTTGGGGCGTTTTCATCATTCTGACACGTCGCCCGGGAGGGCTCCAGAATGGACGCCATGACATTTTTTGATGTACCCATTCACCCTCATGCTGCTTTTTCCGGCTAGAGCGGAAGTGCGTGAAGAAAGAAGGAGGCACCGATGGCCGTCGATACATCCCCACGATCCACCACCTGGACCTTTGTCGACGGCGAATGGCTTGCCGGCAACCCGCCGCTGATCGGCCCGACATCCCATGCGATGTGGCTCGGTTCGACCGTATTCGACGGCGCCCGCTGGTTCGACGGCATCGCGCCGGACCTCGGCCTCCATTGCCGGCGCGTCAACCGCTCCGCCGAGGCTCTGGGTCTCAAGCCAACGATGTCGGCCGAGGAGATCGAGGGACTGACCTGGGAAGGCGTGAAGAAGTTCGACGGCAAGACGGCGGTCTATGTGAAGCCCATGTATTGGGGCGAGCACGGGTCCTGGAGCGTCGTTGCGGTGGATCCTGATTCGACACGCTTCGCGCTTTGCCTTTTCGAGGCGCCGATGGGCAATGGCCGTGCCGGCTCGTCGCTGACGCTCTCTCCCTTCCGCCGGCCGACGCTCGAATGCATGCCGACCGATGCCAAGGCCGGCTGCCTCTATCCCAACAACGCCCGCATCCTCAACGAGGCACGTTCGCGCGGCTTCGACAATGCGCTGGTGCGCGACATGCTCGGCAACATCGCGGAGACCGGCTCCTCGAATATCTTCATGGTGAAGGACGGCGTCGTCTTTACGCCGGCCGCCAACAGGACCTTCCTCGCCGGCATCACCCGCTCGCGCGTGATGGCCCTTCTCAGGGAGGCAGGCCATGAAGTGATTGAAACCAGCTTGACCATGGCCGATTTCGAAGCGGCCGACGAAATCTTCACCTCGGGCAACTATTCCAAGGTGCTGCCTGTCACCCGCCTCGAGCAGCGCGAATTGCAGGCCGGTCCGGTCGCGGCGAAGGCGCGCGATCTCTACATGGACTGGGCGCACGCGACCGGAGGAGAGTAATCTCCTCTCAGTTTAGCCGGCCGTTATTTCTCCGCCGCCCTGAACGCGCGAGGCATCGCCAGTCACTCTTCGAAGGTCACGGTTCAAGCGGACGGACGACCACATCCGCGGACGAGCGCGTGTTCGGTCCGTGATAGACCGCTTCGACATTGTTGCCGTCCGGGTCGAGGAGAAACGCGGCATAATAGCCCGGATGGTAGCTTCGCTCTCCGGGCGGTCCATTGTCGGTGCCTCCATTGGCCAGTCCGGCATCGTAGAACCGCTGCACCGCATCGGGGCCCGAGGCCTGGAATGCGAGGTGGACGCGGGTGCGGTAATCCTCCGCCGCGTCGACGAAGAACTCGTCGAACGCAAAGAACTCGTCGGTCTCGTAGGTCGGCTGGTGGCCAAGCGCGCCGAGCACCGCCTGATAGAACCGCTTGCTCGCCCTGAGGTCCCCGACGCGAAGATGCACATGGTCGATGAGCCGTCCCTGGTGAAATTCCATCGTCTTCTCCTGTGCACGGTTGGGCACATGCCCTCGATAACGTAAGATAGGACCGCAAGGCGGCGCGTCGAGGCGCTTGCGCGCGAAGGCGGAAGTCACGAAAGCAATGAAAGTATTTTGCGTGGGTTAGCGAAATTTTGGCGCTGCATCGGTTGCCTCCCTGCAAGGCGGTGCCTATGTTCCGCTGACAGATTTCCCCGACGAAATCCATGCCAAGAGGAGATGCCACAATGGCTTTCGAATTGCCGAACCTTCCCTATGACTACGATGCGCTTGCGCCTTACATGTCGCGCGAAACGCTCGAATACCATCACGACAAGCACCACCTCGCTTACGTGACGAACGGCAACAAGCTCGCCGAGGAAGCCGGTCTTTCCGATCTTTCGCTGGAAGATATCGTCAAGAAATCCTACGGCACCAACCAGCCGTTGTTCAACAATGCCGGCCAGCACTACAACCATGTTCACTTCTGGAAGTGGATGAAGAAGGGCGGCGGCGGCACCAGCCTGCCCGGCAAGCTCGATGCGGCGGTCAAATCGGATCTTGGCGGCTACGACAAGTTCCGCGCCGATTTCATTGCTGCCGGCGCAGGTCAGTTCGGCTCGGGCTGGGCCTGGCTTTCCGTTAAGAACGGCAAGCTGGAAATCTCCAAGACCCCGAACGGCGAAAATCCGCTCGTCCACGGCGCAACCCCGATCCTCGGCGTCGATGTGTGGGAACATTCCTATTACATCGACTACCGCAACGCGCGTCCGAAATACCTGGAAGCCTTCGTCGACAATCTCATCAACTGGGATTACGTCCTCGAGCTGTACGAAGCGGCTGCAAAGTAAGCGCTGCTTCTACCAGCGGGAAATCGGCCCGGCGCTTGCGCCGGGCCTTTCGTTTTGAGGGGCGGTTTTCAGCGGCCATCTCGTCACAGTTTTCTACCCGTCCGCCGCCTCGAGCGGCCGAACCGCATTCGCCTGCCATCCCGCAATCCACATCTGCCTCAGCCGGTTGCCTTCGCCGCGGAAATAGGCGTCGGCGGGTTCGCAGTGTTCAACGCGGTCGGCGCGGAAGTTGCGGATATCCTGCCGCAATTCGCACCACGCGACCATCATCGCGTGTTCGGAATAATAGATCAGCGCAAGCGGTAGTACTGTGCGCTCGGTCGCGCGCCCGAGCTCGTCGCGATAGTCCAGCACCAGCTTCTGTTCGTCACGGATCGTCCGCCGGATCATGGCCAAGTCGACCGCCGGCGGCGGCGAGGCGATCGTGCCCCAGGCGTGCAGCGCCTGTGACTGGAAGGCCTTGCGCAGCGGTTCCGGCACGGCGCCGGTGATCTTCTGATTGACGCGCCGTGCCGCCGCCTTCAGCTCCTCGTCGCCCGTGCGAGCCAGAAGCGCAAGCGCCAGCACGATCGCCTCCGTCTCCTCGATCGAGAACATCAGCGGCGGCAGGTCAAAGCCGGGCCTCAGGATATAGCCGATGCCACGCTCGCCCTCGATCGGCACGCGCATCGCCTGCAGGGCGGCAATATCCCGGTAGATCGAGCGGGGCGTCACCTCCAGCGCGTCGGCGATTTGCGCCGCCGTCACCGGTGTACGGGCGAGCCGCAGCATCTGGATGATTTCGAAAAGACGCGACGCCTTGCGCATGAAGCGGCCTCTACCTGCTCACTCCTGACACGACCTTGTCAGTAGGAGAGAGATATAACACGCGCCAACGGGTTGAAACTAAACAATCCGCTCCTGGGATAGCACGGAAATCGGGTGAGCAACTGACATGACCTATGCGGAAAACCTCTGGCTCTTTTTCACCCTGCTCTTCGGCATCATCATCGTTCCCGGCATGGACATGGTTTTCGTCCTCGCCAATGCGATGACCGGCGGGCGCGCATCCGGGCTTTCGGCAACGGCCGGAATCGTGGCAGGCGGCGTGCTGCACACGCTCTATGCAGCCCTTGGCGTCAGCGTCGTCCTGCATCTGGTGCCCCAGCTCTTCAACCTGCTGCTCGCTGCCGGCGCGGCCTATATCGCCTGGATCGGTTTTTCGCTCCTGCGCAGTTCCATCACCATCAGCGGCGTCGAAGGAGGGGCACGGCTGTCGCGTTGGGCGAGTTTTCGGCAGGGCGCCCTGACGAGCCTGATGAATCCCAAGGCCTATCTCTTCATGCTTGCGGTCTACCCGCAGTTCCTCAAGCCGCAGTTCGGCCCGGTGTGGTCCCAGGCGGCTGTCATGGCCGTGATGATCGCGCTGACGCAGCTTGCGGTCTATGGCGGGCTTGCACTTGCCGCCGGCCGCGGGCGTGATTTCCTCGTGGGCAGCCCCGGTGCCACGGTGACCATCGGCCGGCTCGCCGGTCTCCTCCTCGTCGTCATCGCCATCTTCACGGTATGGCATGGCTGGAGCGGGGCTGTTTGAGACGCCGTCGAACAAGTATAAAGATGAGTTCTGTAATCATATTTGAATATCTGAAGGCGTCGCCACGCAGCCAGGTATTGCGTCGGGAATTGTGCTGAATCGACAAGCACATCAAAAAAAAGTTACTTCCGTAGAAAACCCAAAATGCCATCATGCCGGCGCTTGAACACCACGCCGCGGAAGCGGGTCAGACCGGAGAACATGATGAAGATACGAGCTCTTATGCTTGCCGCAGCCCTGGCGGGCCTGGGCGTGACCGCCGTGACGGCGGCCGACGAGCCGCAGGCGGTGCGTCAGCAGCTGATGAAAAAGGTGGGAAAGGCCACGGGCGAACTCAGCGGCATCGCCAAGGGTGAAAAGCCTTATGACGCCGAGATCGTCAAAGCATCTCTGGCGACGATAAGCGAGACGGTGAAGGTTTTCCCGAATCACTTCCCGGCCGGCTCCGAAACGGGAATGGAAACCGAAGCAAGTCCGAAAATCTGGGAGAACATGGAGGACTTCAAGGAAAAGGCCGCCAAGCTCGGCGGTGACGCAGAAAAGATCCTTGCCCAATTGCCGGCAGATCAGGCCGGTGTCGGCGCCGCGCTCGGCATTCTGGGAAAGGACTGCAGCAGCTGTCACGAGACCTACCGCCTGAAGAAGAATTGACGATCAGACGGTTCTTCCAACCCGATTTGAACCGCGCCGGTTCGCCGGCGCGATCTCTCCGCAAGCAGGTCGAAAAGCCCTCCGGCCGTTGTCATCCGCATTCGTGATTTCAAGAGGAGCCCATGGGCCGGCGCGCGAGGTATCTGGTTTCTGGTCTGGTCCTGCTGGTGGTGGCGGGAGGGAGTCTCGCCTGGTGGCTGACCAAGCCCGATCGTTGGGACGCCGCTCATTGGGAGGGGCTCGGCGAGCCCGATCTCGCCAATGGCGAACGGATCTTCTGGGCCGGCGGCTGTGTCAGCTGCCACGCCGCTCCGGGCGCCAAGGACGACCAGAGGCTCGTCCTTGCCGGCGGCCGCACCCTGAAGAGCCCTTTCGGCACCTTTTATCCGCCCAACATCTCCCCCGATGAAACCGTTGGCATCGGCAACTGGACGCTTGCGGAGTTCGGCGACGCGATGACCCGCGGCGTCGGAAAGGACGGCGAGCATCTCTATCCCTCCTTCCCCTACGGCTCCTATATCCGGATGACCGCGAAGGACGTGAACGACCTTTGGGGCTTCATGCAGACGCTGCCGAAGAGCGGCAACGCGACACCTCCGCACGACCTGGCATTCCCCTACAATGTCCGCCAGGCGCTCGGAGCATGGAAGCTGCTGTATCTGAACGCGGAGCCGCGTACTCAGGTCAATACCGCCGACACCAAGCTCGCCCGCGGGCAATACCTCGTGGAGGGCCCTGGTCATTGCGGCGAATGTCACACGCCGCGCGATGCGCTTGGCGGCTTCGAGGAGGGCCGGTGGCTCACCGGCGCACCCAATCCCGAAGGCGAAGGCCGAATTCCCGACATCACCCCGTCTTCGAAAAGCATCGGGGGCTGGAGTGCATCCGACATCGCCTCCTATCTCGAAACCGGCTTCACGCCGGATTTCGACACGGTCGGCGGCTCGATGGTCGAGGTCCAGAAGAACATGGCGGAGCTGCCGGCCTCCGACCGCGATGCGATCGCGGCCTATCTCAAGGCGCTGCCGGCGCTGTAAACCGGAGCGACCCGCGGCCTCCGTCACCCGAGTCTCTGCAGGTAGCGCATGCCGGTTACCGGGCGCGGTACGAAACGCTCGGACTCGTAGAAACGGTGCGCCTGGAAGTTTCCGGTGGCGGCACTGACCGAGAGGTAGTCGCAGCCCGCCATTTTCGCCTGCTCGCGAGCCTTGGCCACGAGGTGGCGCCCGATGCCGGTGCCGCGGTGACCGGGGCGGACGAAGAGGTGGTGCATTTCCATGCCGCGGGCACCTTCGGCCGCCCGGTATTGCGGGACGAGAACGGCATAGCCGATCAACGCGCCGCCGGCTTCGGCGACCAGCGCCGTGATCCAGGGCGTGCGTCCGAAGAGATCCCGCTCGAGCTGTTCGGGCGTGACGGTTGCGGCATCGCCGTGATGGGCGGCAAGCTCGGCGACCATCTCGCGCAATTCGGCGAGATCACGTGGCTTGGCGCAACGGATCGTCACCATCGGCGCACGGGCCGACGGAACGGGCTGAAGGGTAGGGGTGACGGTCTGCAGCATTCTCGGCTCCTAATGGTTCTCTTCCGCCATCAGGTGCCGTGAAAACAAAAGCCGCCTGATGGCGGCCTTGTTGAATATGATCAGCAGGCCGCTCCTATCGGAACAGCCAAAAATATACGCTGGAAATGGGCGCGTTCTTGATCATGCGCGTAGATTGTCCAAATCCCGGAATTTGTCAACGAGGAATTTCAATGCTCGTTTCCGCACAGCGAGTGGTCGGCAAGCGCGCGGATCACATGGCAATCGCCGATCGTGTGATCGCCATGGCAGGCGACGATGCGCTCGAGCTCATGCTCCAGCCTTCTGAGCCGGGCGATTTTTTCCCGCACGGAGGCAAGATGCTCGGTCGCGATGCGGTCCGCCTCGCCGCAGGGGCGTTCCGGATGTTCGCTCAATGCCAGAAGGTCCCGGATCGCCTCAATCGAAAGTCCGAGGTCGCGTGCGTGGCGGATGAAGGCGAGCCTTTCGAGCTCGTGCTTTTCATAGCGCCGCTGATTGCCCTCCGAGCGCTCCGGCGCCGCGAGCAGACCCATCTGCTCGTAATAGCGAATGGTTGGGATTTTTACGCCCGTCCGCCGGGAAAGATCGCCGATCGTATACATGCGATGGCCCAGTGCTCCAACACTTTGAAACTGCGTGTTTCCGGACGGAAACCGTCACACCGCTTCCTTATCCTCTAGTCTCTAGAGCTTTATATGGACAGGGAGCTGCCGCCGATCAAGCCTTGAAAGCGGCATCCGGGGTTCGTTCCGTGTCGAAGAGCGCAGCTTCGGGCACAAGCCCGCCGCAATCGCCCTTTAGCGATTCGACCGTCGGAATCGACAGGAATAATATTCCAGATCAATAATTTAGCTATGTCTCGGCGCTTGAGCCCCACAGACGGAGGAAGACATGCCTTTGCACATTACCCGCCGAGCAATGCTGGCCGCGTCGGCGATGCTCTATCCGGCATTCGTGCTCGGAACGCCCGCGAATGCGGCCGGTGGGGCGGAGGAAGACGTCACGGAACGACTTCGCCGGCTTGAAGAGCGCACCGGCGGACGCCTCGGGGTTGCCGTGCTCGACACCGAGACCAACATCTCGTTCGGGCACCGGGAGGCCGAGCGTTTCGCCATGTGTTCGACCTTCAAGGCGCTTGCGGCGGCTTGCGTGCTGGCACGCGTCGATCGCGGGGAGGAAAAGCTCGAACGGCGGATCACCTTCGGCAAGGAGGTCCTGCTGCCTCACTCGCCGGTGACGGAAAAGCATGTGGGTGGCAACGGCATGACGGTCGCGGAACTCTGCGAGGCGGCGATCACCATCAGCGACAATGCCGCCGGCAACCTGCTGCTCGAAAGCTTCGGGGGACCCGAGGGCCTGACGTCCTGGCTGCGCTCGATCGGCGACGAGACCACGCGGCTCGACCGAACGGAGCCCGAGCTGAACGAGGCCAGGAAGGGCGATCCGCGCGACACCACCACACCGGCCGCCATGCTCGACACACTCGGGAAATTGGTCCTGGGTCCAGTCCTCTCGCAAGAAGGGCGCCAGCAGCTCATCGACTGGCTGGTTGCGAACAAGACCGGCGATGCGCGGCTACGGGCGGGCCTGCCCAAGGACTGGCGGATCGGAGACAAGACGGGAACGAGTATGACCGGTGCCGTTTCGGATATCGCCGTCGCCTGGCCGCAGGGCCGTGGCCCGATCCTGATCTGCGTCTACATGGGCGAGGCCAAGGCGCCGCTCGACGACCTGAACCCTGTCTTCGCCGATATCGGCAGTATCGTCGCCGACATGGCCTAAGGCCTGTTGAGATTCCGGCCGCCCGCCGCCGCTTGTTTGATCGCCTCATCTCTGTGACAAGCACAGAGAGATGAGATTGCAGTCCTCCGAAACGCCCATGCGGGCGCGCACATTCCGGTTCGTGCGTCAGGGCAGCGTATAGGCGATGACATAGTCGCCCGGCTTGGTGCCGACCGAACCGTGTCCGCCCGCAACGATGAGCACATATTGTTTGTCGCCGACCGTATAGGTCATCGGCGTCGACTGGCCGCCGGCAGGAAGCCGCGCTTCCCAGAGCTGCTCACCCGTGGTCAGGTCGTAAGCCCGGAAGTAATTGTCGACCGCGGCACCCAGGAAAGCGAGACCGCCCTTGGTTATCATAGGTCCTCCGATGCCCGGTACGCCCAGCTTGAAGGGCAGCGGCAGCGGCGTCATGTCGTAGACCGTGCCGTTCTTATGCTTGTATGCGATCTTGCCGGTTCTGAGATCGGCGCCTGCGACATACCCCCATGGCGGGGCCTGGCAGGGAATCCCGAGCGGGCCGAGGAACGGACCCATAAAGACCCCGTAAGGTGCGCCTTCATTGCGGTTGAGGCCCTGTTCGCTACCCTTTTCGCCCTCGCCCTTCGGGGCGATCTGGTCGCGCGGAACGAGCCGCGAGGTGAAGGCGAGATAGGTCGGCATCCCGAACATCACCTGGCGTTCCGGGTCCACGGCGACCGAGCCCCAGTTGAAAGTCCCGAAATTTCCGGGATAGACGATCGTCCCCTCGAGGGAAGGCGGCGTGTAGCGCCCCTCGTATTTCAGCGATCTGAATTCGATACGGCACGCAAGCTGGTCGAACATGCTGATCCCCCACATGTCGCGCTCCATGAGCGGCGGGGGCATGAAGGTGAGGCCCGAGACGGGCTGGGTAGGCGCAGTAAAATCCTCTGGGATCGCGCCGCCGGGCGCGGGTACTTCCTCGATCGGGATAATCGGCTCCCCGTTTCGCCGGTCGAGCACATAGATGTCGCCCTGCTTGGTCGGTCCGACGAGTGCCGGCACGACGGTCCCGTCCTCTCTCGTGATGTCGAGCAGGGCGGGTTGGGCGGGCACGTCCATGTCCCAAAGGTCGTGATGCACCGTCTGCCGTACCCAGCGAACCGCGCCCGTGTTGATGTCGAGGGCGACGATGGAGGAGGAATATTTCTCCACATGCTCGCTGCGTCCCATGCCGAGCTGGTCGGGTACTTGGTTGCCCATGGGAATGTAGACGAGGCCGAGCCCCTCGTCATAGCTGAAGACCGACCAGCTGTTTGGCGAATTGGTGGTGTAGGTTTCACCCGGAGGCAGCGGCGTCGTCACGTCCGGATTTCCGCTGTCCCAGTTCCAGATGAGGGCGCCGGTGTTGATGTTGAAGGCGCGGATCACGCCCGACTGCTCCATGGTCGAATAGTTGTCGTTGACGGCACCGCCGATGATGATCTTGTCGCCGACGGCGACCGGCGGCGACGTCGAATAGTAATAGCCGGCCGGGTTGTACTTCATGCCCTGCTCCAGGTGCAGGACCCCGTTATCGGCGAAGCTGGTGCACACCTCTCCATTCGTCGCGTCGAGCGCGATCAGGCGGGCGTCGGACGTCGGCAGATACACCCGTTCGGCGCAGGGGCTGCCGGGCGCCGCGGCCGGATCGGCCCAATAGGTGACACCGCGGCAGGTCTGGTGCTGGCGGTCCGGGTTCATGCCGGAATTCGAATCGTACTTCCACTTCTCCTGGCCGGTGGCGGCGTCGAGCGCGATCGCCCAGTTGTGCGGTGTGCAGACATAGAGCGTGTCCTTCACCTTCAGCGGCGTCACCTGGTAGGTGGTTTCGCTGACGTCCTCCGGCAGCTTCACGTCGCCGGTCTGATATTGCCATGCCACCTGGAGGTTCGAGACGTTCTCCGGGCGGATCTGGTCGAGCGGGGAATAACGCTGGCCGAAGGGCGTGCGCCCGTATTGGTGCCATTCGCCCGGCGGCACGTTGCCCCCGAGATTCGGGTTTGCCACGACCTCGCCCGGCAGATCGCCCCTGATGTCGTGGGGGTTCTGTGTCATCGAAAACAGCGCAACGCCGATCGATAGAAGGCTGGCCAGGGCGAGCGGCCAGGCGCGCGCGCCGTATTGCTCGCCCGTGGGGCTGACGAAGCCGAGGGGGCGCCGTATCCAGGGTGTGAGCAACCACAGCCCGAGCAGGATAATCACGCCGCCGCGAGGCCCGAGCTGCCACCAATCGAATCCCACCTCCCAGACCGCCCAGGCAAGCGAGCCCAGGACGACCAGCGCATAGACCCAGAGCGCGGCGGCGCGTCGGCGAAAGAGCAGAAACGCGGTGAGCAGGAAGCCCAGGCCAGCGACGAGGTAGTAAGGGCTGCCGCCGAGCAGCAGGAGCCGCGTTCCGCCCGCACCGAGGGCGAGGCCGATCACGGCAAAGACGATGGCGGTCAGGACGATGAGCATCAAGTAGAACTCCCGAGTTGAGGACGTGCGTGGGCACGACTGATTCCGCGGGCAGGCCCGGCCGGGCCTGGAGGAGAATGCGCATTGCCGATGACGAAGGCGCGGCTCCGTGCGGAGCCCGGTCGGTGCGCTATTTCGAAGTTAACGCAAAACGCGTGCCTTTCAATGGCCACAATCCGCCGGAGACCGAGATTGTCGACATGGTCTCATGACGATCGACAGGGAGTGTCAGGTGCCGCAGAAGGTTTGGAGCACTTCCTCGCCCGGCTTTGGTGGCGCGGCGTAGGCTTCGCGGCCCGGCTGGTCCTCATAGGGACGGGAGGTCACCTCGACGAGCGCTTCGAAGAGCGAGAAATCCGCGTCTTGCGTTGCCGCATCGATCGCCTGTTCCACCCGGTGGTTGCGCGGAATGAAGGCGGGATTGACGGCGCGCATCGCGGCCGCGCGTTCGCTCGCCGGCTGCGGTTCGCGTTCGAGCCTTCGGCGCCAATCCCCGAGCCAGGGTGAGAGTGCCTGCGGTTCTTCGAAGAGGCTTGCAAGCTCCGTATCGGCGGCCGCGTTTTCCGCGGATGCCGCCAGCTGGCGGAAGGTGAGAGTGAAATCGGCTTTCCCGTTCTGCATGAGCGTCAGCAGCGACTGAACGAGGTCGAGATCCTCGTCTTCGTCCGTGAACAGGCCGATCTTGCGCCGCATGCCGCCGAGCCAATGGTTCTGGAAGATACTCCCGTATTCGCCAAGAGCGTCGTTGGCGAGGTTCACGGCCGTGTCCGCCACGGGATCGAACAGCGTCACCAGCGTCTCGGCGAGGCGGGCGAGGTTCCACTGACCGATCGCCGGCTGGTTGGCATAGGCATAGCGGCCGAACTGATCGATCGAGCTGAACACCGTTTTCGAATCGTAAACGTCCATGAAGGCGCAGGGGCCGAAATCGATCGTTTCGCCCGAAATCGTCATATTGTCGGTATTCATCACCCCATGGATGAAGCCGACATGCAGCCAGCGCGCGATCAGTGCAGCCTGACGCGCCGCGACCGCCTTGAAGAGCGCGAGATAGGGTTTCTCATCCTTCTTCAGCTCCGGATAATGACGGTCGATCACATAATCCGCGAGCGTCTTTATCGACTCCATGTCGCCGCGTGCCGCGAAGAACTGGAACGTGCCGACACGAATGTGGCTTGCCGCGACCCGGGTGAAGACGGCACCCGGCAGGATCTGTTCGCGGTAGACGGGCTGACCCGTGACCGTGGCGGCCAGCGCACGGGTCGTCGGCACGCCGAGCGCGTGCATCGCCTCGCTGACGATATATTCGCGTAGGACAGGCCCGAGCGCCGCCCGTCCGTCGCCGCGGCGGGAGTAGGGCGTCTGGCCGGCTCCCTTGAGCTGGATATCGCGTCGCCGTCCGCCGGCGTCGGTCACCTCTCCGAGCAGGATGGCACGTCCGTCGCCGAGCTGCGGCACGAAAGCGCCGAACTGGTGGCCCGCATAGGCCATGGCGAGCGGTTCGGCACCTTCGGGGACGAGATTACCCGAAAAGATCGCCGCGCCGTCGCGTTCGAGCGCTTCGGAGTCGAGCCCAAGCTCGACGGCCAGCGGTCGGTTGAGCTTGATCAGCCACGGTTCCGCGACCGGCGTCGGCTCCACACGGGCGTAGAAATTGGCCGGCAGCCGGGCGTAGCTGTTGTCGAAGCGGAATGCGGTCATCTTTGAAATTGGCTGCGTTGGAACGGAACTCATCGCGATACAGCGGCACGCCGGAAGTCGGCCGCCCTTTCGCAGCAAGTCTACACGAGCCTCGCGCTTTTCGCGAGTTTTCGGCCTGGACGCCTATATGCTCCTTCGTGCGAAGGGGCCGTCGCGATCAGGCACTGAGCGCAGCTCGTGGCAGGCACGCCTCGCAGATCGCCGCCATGTGCCGGTGGTCGGTACCGCAACAGCCGCCGAGCACCCGCAAATGCGGCAGGCGGCGGGTGAGCGAACGATAACGTTCTGCAAGGTCGCACGCGTCGCCCGCATCCAATGTCTCGCTCTCGTCGAGTTCGGCATGGCTCTTCGTCGAGGCATTGGCGCGAATGCCGCCGATCCGCCGGACCCAGGCGCTCTGCCGTTCCAGCACATTCTCGAAATGGGTCGGATGGGCGCAATTGATCATGTAGTAGTGCGGATAACCGCCGGTCTCGGCGTCCACCGTCTCGATCGCGTGCTGTAGCGAGCGACCGGTAACCAGGCGGCCGTCGGTCTCCACCGTGAAGGAGATGGCGCAGGGCATGTCATGGCCCCTGGCGGCCCGGACGACCCCGATCGCCTCCTCGGTATTCGTCATCGTGACGGCCGTGATCATGTCTGCTTGGCTGTCGGCAAAGGTGGCGACCTGGGCGCAATGATAGTCCTCCGCTTCGTCGGCCGTAATCCGGCCCGCCTGATAGCCATCGCCGCGCGGGCCGATCACGCCATTGAGGACGACCGGAGCCTGCGGCCGCTCGTACTCGGTGCGCAACCCCGTGAGGAGATCAACGGCATCCTGATTGACCTTTCTCAATGCCGCCGCATCGTAGCCGAGTTTTTCACCCCAATCGGCATTGGCGCGCCATGTGGCGGTATCGAGCACGAAGCCGGTGCCGTGGCGCCTGGCGATTTCGAGATAGCGCGTGTAGTAGCGCAGAAGCCGCCGCCGGCCTTCCGCCGTCGAGAGCAGGACGAAGGACGCGAAATGCGGGAGTTCGATCCCCTCCTGGAAGATCAGCGCGGTCTCCATGCCACCGTCGCTCAAGAACATGCCGCCCCGTACAAGCGGCAGATCGTGTCTGTACCTGGCCAAGTCCTCCACCTTTATCCCTCCTTGCGTTTGTTCTCCTGCCAAATTGGCAGGGGCGCAGCAGAGTATGCACAGGTGTCGGCGTCTCGCTGTAACGTCAGGAACCCACTTCCATCGCGGCGGCCATTTCCGCCAGCTTGCGTATTGTGTTGAGATTGCGCGCCGTGCCCGGTCTGAGCGCCGGAAGCTTCAGCTTCGATCGTCCGGATCCATTCGGATAGTGGATATAGATTTCGCGCCCGTCGATCCGCACCTTTTCTCCATCGGGTGCCACCAGCTTGTCGAGCGCGTCGCGGGGAGGCGGCTCCGGCAGGAAGGTGATCAGCAGCAAGTTCGGCTTGGCATCGAGAAACCGCTCCGCCCTGGCGGCGACGTCCTCCAGTTGGCGGCGGCTGCGGAGCAAGACTCCCGGCGCCTTGCCCATTTTCGCCGCCAGCGCCTGTTCGAGTTTCGCCTGCACTGCGGGCTCAGGCAGGTCAGAGCGAAAAACGACGTTGCCGCTCTGGATATAGGTCTTGGCCCCCGCGAAGCCGAGCCCATCGCAGGCGGCCCTCAGGTCCGCCATCGTCAGCTTGCCGGTGCCGCCCACATTGACGGCCCTGAGCAGTGCTACATAGACCGGCACCGGCTCTTCCCCTTACGCCTTGCCTGCGACCTTGATGGCGAAGGCATATTCGAAGGCGATCTCCTCCAGCCGCTGAAAGCGACCGGAAGCGCCGCCGTGGCCGGCGTCCATGTTGGTCTTGAGCAGGATGGGTTCGCTGCCGGTCGTCTCCTCGCGCAGTTTCGCCACCCATTTTGCCGGTTCCCAATAGGTGACGCGCGGGTCGGTCAGGCCTCCGAGCGCCAGAATGGCGGGATACGGCCTGGCACCGACATTGTCGTAGGGCGAGTAGCTCGCGATGATGTCGTAGAACTCCGGGCTGTCGATCGGGTTGCCCCATTCGGGCCATTCCGGGGGTGTCAGCGGCAGCGTGTCGTCCAGCATCGTGCTGAGCACGTCGACGAAGGGCACCGCGGCGATGATGCCGCGGAACTTCTCCGGCGCCATATTGGCGATGGCGCCCATCAGCATGCCCCCAGCCGAGCCGCCCTCGGCGACGATGTTCGCGTAGGAGGTGAACTTTTCCTGATTCAAATAATCGGCGGCTGCGATGAAGTCTTTGAACGTATTGGTCTTCTTCGCCATCTTGCCGTCTTCGTACCAGTGGAAGCCCTTGTCCTTGCCGCCGCGGACATGGGCGATCGCATAGACGAAGCCGCGGTCGACGAGCGACAGGCAGTTGGTGTTGAAGCTGGCGGGAATGGTGATGCCGTAGGCACCGTAGCCGTAAAGCAGGCAAGGGGCGGATCCGTCGAGCGGTGTGTCCTTGCGATAGAGCAGGGTGACCGGCACCTGCTCGCCATCATGCGCCGGGGCGAATACCCGGCGGGTCACATAGGCGTCCGGATCGTGCCCGGAGGGGACTTCCTGCGTCTTGAGCAGCGTGCGCTTGCGCGTCTGCATGTCGTAGTCGAACAGCTGCGAAGGCGTCGTCATCGACGAATAGGAGAAGCGGATGATGTCGGTGTCGTATTCGGCCGCACCCGAAAGCCCCAGAGAATATGCCTCCTCGGCGAATGCGATGGCGTGTTCCTCGCCGGTTCGGCGGTCGCGGATGACGATTTCCGGCAACCCGTTGCGGCGCTGCAGCCAGACCAGATGCCGGGCATAGGCCATATGGCTGAGGATCAGCGTTCCCGGCTTGTGCGGCACGACCTCGCGCCAGTTTTCCTTCTGCGGCGCTTCCACCGGCGCTTCCATGATCTTGAAATCCTTGGCGCCGTCGGCATTGGTAAGAATGTAGAAGACGTCGCCGCCTTCGGTCATGGAATATTCAAGACCGGTTACGCGCTCCGCCACGATCCTGGGCTCCGCGGCAAGGTCGCTGGTCGGGATGAGCCGGTACTCGCTCGTCTCGTGGTCATGGATGTCGATATAGATGAAATCGTCGAGGAGCGAACCGCCGACAGACATGAAGAAGCCGGCATCGGGCTCCTCATAAACCAGCCGGTCCTCCGACTGCGGCGTGCCGATGACGTGGTGGAAGATCTTCGATGGCCGGTGGTTCTCGTCGAGCACGGTATAAAAGAAGCTCTTGCCGTCCGGCGCCCAGGCGCCGCCGCCGCCCGTATTTTCGAGCAGGTCCTCGAGGTCCTCGCCGGTCGAAAGATCGCGCACCTTCAAAGTGAAATATTCCGACCCTTTGTCGTCGTACCCCCAGATTCCGCGGGAATGATCGCTCGAATGGTCGAGCCCGGCGATACGGAAATAGGCCTTCCCTTCAGCCTCCCTGTCGCCGTCGAGCAGCACCCGGCGGATCGTCTCGTCGCCCGCTGCACCCTCGCGCGGGATCCGGAAATAGCGCGGATGCTCGCCGCCGGTGACGTAGGACGTCCCGTAGGCAAAAGGGCCATCCTTGATCGGAACCGATGAATCGTCTTCCTTGATCCGCCCGCGCATTTCGGCAAACAGCGTCTTCTGCAGATCCTTCGTGTCCGCCATCGCGGCGTTCATATAGGTATTCTCCGCCTCCAGATGGCGGCGGATCTCGGGATCCAGGATCGACGGATCCTTGAACATGGCCTGCCAGTTTTCGGCCCTGAGCCAAGCGTAATCGTCGGTGCGGGTCAGGCCGTGGCGGGTATCCGTCGCCGGCTTTTTCGGGGCGACGGGTGCGGCGGGCAGGTTCTTGAATACGGACAAGGCATGTCTCCGGGATCGGTCCTGCTGCATGTCTTCCGGAGGGGAAAACAGGCAGCAGATTAATGCGCTACAGCGACCTCTTGCGCGTCTGACGAGACGTGCGGCGCCGTATGGGGAGACAATGAGATAGAGGGCACCAGCGCGGCGATCAAGCGGAAAGGGCCGCCGAGCCTAGGCGACGAGTTTGAGGCCGATGCCCCACGGGTCGGTGAGGCAATGCGTGTCGCCCTGCCTGTCCCTCGCTATTTCGAGCGCATCGAGCTTCTGGATCGCCGCGTCGAGGGCCTCCGGGTCCCGGAAGCGGATCGTGTAGTCGGCGAGACCGGTCATGTTGCCCTGGCGTTTCGGCGCTCCGCGAGAATTCCAGATATTGGCCGCCACGTGGTGATGGTACTTGCCGGTCGCGAAGAAGCTGGCTCCAGGGTAGCGTGCCATGAGGTCGAGCCCCAGGCCATTGCGGAAAAAATCGTCCGCCTGCGGGATATCCGAGACCTGGAGGTGAATGTGACCGATCGTGGTGCCGGCCGGCAAGCCGTCCCAGCTGTTTTTCGGCACCTCGTGGTAGAGTGCCTGCAGATCGAGCGGCAGCGTGTTCATTGCCACCATGCCGTCCGCTCCGTAATTCCATTCGGCGCGCGGGCGATCGCGATAAATCTCGATTCCGTTACCCTCCGGATCAGCGAGATAGATCGCTTCGCTGACGAGGTGATCGGAGGCTCCCTGCAACTGCACCCCGTTTTCGGCGGCGTGCACGAGCCAGCGTCCGAGCTCGGTGCGGTCCGGAACCAGGAATGCGTGATGGAAGAGACCGGGTGCACTTCGCGGAGCCCTTACGGCATTGCCGTCGCCCGTCAATGTCAGGAGCGGTCTTCCGGCGACGCCGAGCGTCACGCCGCTTTTGTTCGCCTCGATCGGCGACAGACCGATTATCCGCTGGTACCAGGACGAGACCGTCTCCAGGTCGCTGACGACAAGATGCGACCGATCGACATAAGCGGGCATCGCGGTCGCGTGATCGGCGGGAACGCTGGCCTGCAGCTTCGGTTGTGCGGTGTCCTTCATCCTATTCGCCTTTCGGACAGCGGGAGGGCGACGCCCGAGACTGTGATCTGCTGCCCTCAATCCAATATGAGTACGTGAACAGGTAGGCGGAAGCTCTTATATTACTTGATGTTGTGTTCGACAAACGTTGACAGTCGTCGCGGCCGCGCTACCTTTAACGGTGGGAGCGATGGGAGCAGAGGGGCGGTCACTTTGATCCAAGTCAAGGCCCGTACAGCCGTCACCGTTCGATGTCGGTCCGGCGCAGGACGGCGTACGTGATGTGGTTTCCGTCTCTATCGGGAGCCAGCGGCCGTCGCATTCGGCGTGCGACGTGGTAACATAGGAAAAGGACGTAGCAGCATGTACAGGAAGATCATCGTGCCGATCGCCATGGATCAACTGGAGCACGGCGAGTCCGTCCTTGGCATCGCCGAGAAACTGATCGACGAGGGGGGAGAGATCATTCTGCTCAACGTCGTCGAGGATCTCAACGCCTATGCACAAGGGTACATGATCGTCGATTTTCCGCTGGAGATGATCGAGGAATCGCGCAAGCACGCGGTCAAGACCCTGGAAGCGCTGAAAACCAAGCATGGCATCAACGGACGCGTCGAAATCCGCACCGGCGGAGCTGCCGGCAGCATCAATGCACTGGCCGAGGAAGAGAAGGCCGACCTGGTGATCATCGCGTCCCACCGCCCGGGCCTGATCGACTATTTCATCGGGTCGACCGCCAGCCGTGTCGTCAGCCATTGCCCCTGCGCGGTTCTCGTCGACCGGTAACACTGGGAATAAACGGCACGGTGCAGGCCCCCTGCGCCGCGATCCGAAGGAGTCACGCAATGGATAAGTATGCGCTTGACGACTTTCGCGAACAGCTTTTGCGCCGCAAACGCGAACTTCATGGCCGGTTGGTGCAGATAGAGGAAGATCTCGAGCAGCCGATGAATGCCGATGTGCCGGATCGCGTAACGGAACGGGAGAGCGATGAGGTCCTGGAAGGACTCGGCCTGGCCGGCCAGGGCGAGATTCGCGCGATCGATGCTGCACTCAACCGCATCGAAGCAGGGACCTTCGGCATTTGCGTGCGTTGCGGCGACCCCATATCCCCGGAAAGGCTGCGCGCCGTGCCGCATGCTCCGCTCTGTCAGACCTGCGCCGCCGAGATCGCGACCGGCGGGAGATAGCCGCCCAAAGCTCCCACCTGCTCCAGAGGAAGCCGCTTGCCGCACGCTCCGGCGGAGGGTGCGGTATTTGTTGTAATGCGTTGCAAAAGTTGATCCTTTCGCCCGATCCTGGTGCTTTGCCGCGCCGCTGCCCTGTGGCAGGATGAACCGAACCAGTGGTCTTGTGCGGCGTTACGGACCGTTCGAATTCGCCGTGATCGATCATGAGGTATTTCGTTGCTGCTGCAGGCTGCACGGATATCGGAAGCGGAGCGGGAGGGGCCGCGTGAAGGTTGCCGGCGTCAAATGGGACTACGACCGATCGGAGATGATCGCCGACGCAATCGTCCATGGGATCGGCCTTTCGGCGGCGCTCGTCGGTGTTACCGCCCTGATCTTTTACGCCACCGTCTGGAGCACGTCCGGGCAATTGGCCGCGGCTTCGATCTATGGCGGCGGGCTCATCGCCGCTCTGTCCATCTCATTCGTCTATAATCTCTTTCCGGTCGGCCGGGCCAAGTGGCTGCTGCGTCGGCTGGACCACTCCGGAATCTTCGTGCTGATCGCTGCAACCTACACGCCGTTTCTGCAGCGCGGCTGGGATGATCCGTTCCTCTTCTCGATGCTGGTCGCCATCTGGCTTATCGCAGCCGCCGGCATCGCCATGAAGTGCCTCCTGCCCGGGCGCTTCGATCGGCTGGCGATCTTGCTTTATCTCGCAATGGGCTGGAGCGGCTTGCTCGCCGCGAAATCCCTCTTTACCGCCTTGAGCGCAACGACGCTCACTCTGATCGTCATTGGTGGCGTCATCTATTCGGTCGGGGTCATCTTCCATGTCTGGGAGCGCCTGCGCTTCCAGAACGCCATCTGGCACGGCTTCGTCGTCACGGGAGCTGCTGTGCACTATTCCGCAGTCCTAACCTGCATCAGCAGCGCCGCCGTTTCTTAAGCTTGGAGTCAGAGCTGCAGCTTCAGTCTGCAGCAGGCTGACATTCTTCCGACGGCCTGAGTGCCGAGGCCATGCGCGAGATGACCCCATCGAAACTGGTCAGTTTGCTCTTCCGATACTGGAGCCTGAAATAGGCGGCGCTGCCGTCGCAGAGCGCAATCGCCCGCGTGTAGAAGACGTCGCTCTCGCGGGCGCCGGAAAAGCTCGCCCAGGCGGACGTGACGCGCGAGAAGATGATTCGCCAGTCGTCCTGCTTCTCGTAGCCGATCCTTTCGGCGACGTCGGTTTCAAAGTCGCCATCCGGCGGATGGGTGCCGAACACCATGAGCGTCGCACCGTTGTCATCGGCGTGAAATCTGACACCGTCGCCGTTATCGGCCTCGAGGCCCATCTCGAATCCGGGCGGGATGTCGACCGTGTAACCGAAGCGGGGATTGGCGTAAGGGTGCCAGTCGTCCTCGGCGACAGCGGGCGAGGCAAGCGTCACGAGGAGCAGAGATGCGATACAGGCACGGCGCATGCGGGGCGTCCTCTAGGCTTCGTTCGACCTGCCGCTTCTCCTCACCGCGCCGCGCGTTTTGTTCCGGACGCCGAGGGCCGCCGCAACGGCTTTGAACTGCTGCACCATCTTATCTTCAAAACGTTCCGGCTTTAAGGGCATGCGGTAGACCACACGCATGCTGGAAAGTGCCGCCGAAACAGGCCCGTGGTCAATCCTCCTCGAATGTCATCGCGGTGCCGTTCAGGCAATAGCGCAGGCCCGTCGGTGGAGGCCCGTCGGGAAAGACATGGCCGAGATGGGCGTCACAATCGGCACAGCGAATCTCCGTTCTGACCATGTGGTGCGAGCGGTCCACATATTCAGAGATCGCGTCCGGATCGACCGGGGCGAAATAGCTGGGCCAGCCGCAGCCGGAATCGAACTTGGTATCCGAGCGGAACAGCGCGCGGCCGCAACAGACGCACTTGTAGGTGCCATGCCTTTTATTGTCGAGGAAGGGGCCGGTGAAGGGTCGCTCGGTGCCATGTTCGCGTGTGACGCGGTACTGCTCGGGCGTCAGCGCTGCCCGCCACTCCTCGTTCGTCTTCGTAATCTTCGGCATCCGGTTTTCGGACATGGCTGCGCTCCTTTCGATTGCAGCGAATATATAGGATGGGTTCTGCTTGGGCACAAATGCGGGTCGATGCCAGGAGCTCCGCGTTTTGGACAGGATACTGATCAGGGTCGGGACGAAGCCGCTGCCCTCTACACAGTATAAACGTGGCATAACCTCACACCCCGGCCGATTTCCCTTGAGGCAGGCCCGACCATCTTCTATGTCCGGTTAAAGCTTGACTGAAAGATCAAAGAGAAGGAGCGTGTCGATACGATGGATGCCGCGGCCCTGACATTCCTGGCCCTCGGTCTTCCCTTTGCCGCGGCCGTCGTCGCGCCGGCCCTGACCCGGCTTCTCGGCGGGAATGCCGCCTGGCTGTTGGCGCTGGCGCCACTCGCCGTCTTCATGCATCTCGCAGGCTTCATTCCGGAAGTCGCCGCCGGCGAGATCGTCACCGGCGGCTATATCTGGATACCATCCTTCAACGTCAGCTTCTCCTGGCTGATCGACGGCTTGTCACTGACATTCGCACTTTTGATTTCGGGCATCGGCACACTGATCGTCCTCTATTCGGGCGGATATCTGAAGGGGCATCCCGACCAGGGCCGCTTCTTTTCGTTCATTCTGATGTTCATGGGCTCGATGCAGGGCCTCGTCGTCTCGGACAGCTTCCTGATGCTCTTCGTCTTCTGGGAGCTGACGTCGATCACTTCGTTCCTGCTGATCGGCTTCGATCACGGCCGCGAGGCGGCGCGCCGCGCGGCTTTGCAGGCTCTGGTCGTGACCGGGGGAGGCGGGCTTGCCTTGCTTGCCGGGCTCCTCATCCTGTGGAACGTCAGCGGCGTCACGCAATTTTCGCTGCTCCTGTCCTTCGGAGACGAACTGAAGCAGAGCCCCTTCTATCTCGCGGCGCTGCTCCTCGTCCTCGGCGGCGCATTCACCAAGTCGGCACAGTTTCCGTTTCACTTCTGGCTGCCGAACGCCATGGAAGCGCCGACTCCCGTTTCGGCCTATCTGCACTCGGCGACGATGGTGAAGGCGGGCGTCTATCTTCTGATGCGGCTCAACCCGGTGCTCGGCGGCACGACGGAGTGGCAGGTGCTGTTGCCGCTGTTCGGCGTGACGACGCTCGTCGCCGGAGCCGCCCTGGCAGTGCGCCAGACGGACCTGAAGATGATGCTGGCCTATACGACCATGTCGTCGCTGGGTCTTCTGGTGATGCTGACCGGGCTCGGCCTGCCCTACGCCATTGAAGCCGCAGTGCTTTACCTGGTGGCGCATGCCCTGTTCAAGGGGGCGCTGTTCATGGTGGCCGGCATTATCGATCATGAAACCGGTACGCGCCACCTGACGAAGCTCGGCGGCCTGCGCAGCGCCATGCCTCTGACCTTCGCCATAGCTCTTGCGGCGGCCCTGTCGATGGGCGGCCTGCCTCCCTTTTTCGGGTTCCTTGCGAAAGAGGAAATCTACGCCGCACTCTCCGGTTTCGACCGTCGGTCCATGGTGTTCGCGGCCTTGACCATCCTCGGCAACGGCCTGATGTTCGCCGTCGGCTTCGCGATCGCTCTAAAACCGTTTCTCGGCCCTAAGGTCGATACGCCGAAGCATGCCCACGAAGCACCGGCGCTCCTCTGGATCGGCCCGGCTATCCTGGCTGCGATGGGCCTTTTCATCGCGCTGATGTCGGGCCTCGTTCATCGGTTCGTGACCTCGCCCATGGCCTCGGCCGTTGCCGGCGAGCCGAGAACCGTGACGATATCGCTCGCACCGCATATCGGCGTGCCGCTGTTGCTCTCCGTGGTGACGCTGGCGGTCGGCGTCGTTCTGTTCCTCAATCTGACGCGGCTGCGCGCGGCCATGGCGGTGATCCTTGCCGATATCGGCTGGGGACCGGATCGAGGCTTCGACCAGTTCATACGCGGCCTCGTGCGGTTTGCGGTCGCCGCGACCCGGCGCTTGCAGGGCGGCCGTCTCGATAACTACATGACCGTAACCTTCCTGCTCGTCGCCGCCGTCATGCTCGCATTGCCGCTGCGCTATGGCGAATTCCCGCGCGCACCTTTCTTTCCGGGCGACGTCCCGCTGCACGAATTCGCGATCATGGCGATCGCCGTGCTTGGCCTCTTCGCCGTGGTGCTGGCCGCGGACAGGCTGACGGCGATCGTGTCGCTCGGAATTCAGGGCTTCGCCGTTGCGATGCTCTTCCTGCTTTACGGCGCTCCGGATCTCGCCTTCACCCAGTTCATGATAGAGACGCTGTCTGTCGTCGTGCTGGCACTGGTGATGACCCGGCTGCGGCTGTCTCCCTCCGATCACCGACCACTCAGACAGAAGCTTCCCGACTTCACGATCGCGCTCGCCTGCGGAATCGGATTCGGCCTTTTCCTCCTCCGGGTTACCGGTGTGCCGTTCGATTCGACGCTGACGGAATTCTTCAACCTCTATTCGAAATCGATCGCGCACGGCGCGAACGTGGTCAACGTCATCATCGTCGACTTCCGCGGTACGGATACGCTCGGCGAAATTGCCGTCGTGCTGGTTGCTGGCCTGTCCATCCTTTCCCTCGTGCGGTTGCGGGCGGGATCGTTGAGACGCGGCGAAACGCGCGAGATCGCCGCCGCTGAAGCGAACACGAAGGAGCCGGTATGAAGTCGATCATTTTTCGGACCGTCGCGCCCTTCCTCGCCGGATTGATGATGCTTTTTTCGATCTTTGTGCTGCTGCGCGGCCACAACGAGCCCGGAGGCGGCTTCATAGGCGGGTTGATCGCCGTTTCGGCGCTGGCGATCTATGGCATCGCCCACGGTGTGGAGACGGTGCGGCGGGCGATATTCTTCCACCCGATGGCTATCGCGGGCGCCGGCCTTTTCGCCGCGACCTTGGCGGGACTGGCGTCATTTTTCGCGCGGGTGCCGTTCATGACCGGGCTGTGGATATATCCCTCCTTTTTCGGCGTCGAAGTTCCGCTCTCCACGGTCATGCTGTTCGATACGGGGGTCTACCTGGTCGTCGTCGGTGCCATCAGTTCGATCGCGCTGTCGCTTGAAGAAAGAGGGGGCGCCTGATGGAGACCTGGTTTTCCCTGCTGGTCACTTTCTTCTTCACCGTCGCCATTTACCTGCTTCTGTCGAAATCCATCATCCGCGTCCTCCTGGGCGTGGCGATCCTGGGAAATGCGGTAAACCTTCTGATCTTCACCGGCGGCCGCCTGACGCGCGACGTACCGCCGGTCATAGCGGAGGGTGCCGATGTGCTTTCCGGTCCGGCGGCCAATGCCTTGCCGCAGGCGCTGATCCTGACCGCCATCGTGATTTCCTTCTCCTTCTTCGCCTTTCTCCTCGTTCTCGCCTGGCGCGCCTATGAAGACCTCGCGACAGACAACACGGACGAGATGCGTGTTGCGGAACCGGTGAACGAGCCGGCGCCGCCACTGGGATACTGACGCACCATGGCCGTTTCCACCCCCGCCTCCGTCGACCTTTCCGCAGCCCTGATGCTGACCCCGGCGTCTGCCGTCGAATGGCTCGTCGTTCTGCCCGTCGCCTGGTGCCTGGCCGTCGGCGCGCTCCTCGTGATGCTTCGTCGCTGGGCCGGCCTCCAGCCCGCAATAGCGCTTGCGAGCCTGGCCGTTCTGGTTTTGATCGACGTGGCGCTGCTCGATCACGTCGCAAGAAACGGGCCGACGACCATGGTGATGGGGCGTTGGCTGCCGCCGTTCGGTATCGCCTTCACGGTTGACCTGACCGGTGCGCTCTTTGCCCTGGTGGCGGCCCTGGTCGCTTTTGCGGCCGGCATCTTTTCGCTGTCCGATATCAACGACAGCGGCCGGCGCTATGGTTTCTATCCGCTGCTGATGCTGCTGATGGCCGGCGTATCGGGAGCCTTCCTCACGGGGGATATCTTCAACCTCTATGTCTGGTTCGAGGTCCTGCTGATTTCCTCCTTCGGGCTTCTGGTCCTCGGCTCCGAGCGCGGGCAGATCGACGGGACGGTGAAGTACGGCTTTCTGAACCTGGTCGCAACGACACTGTTCCTGGCCGCTACCGGCTTCCTCTACGCCGTGTTCGGCACGCTCAACATGGCCGACATCGCGCGTAAGGCCGACGAACTGCGCGTCAATGCGCCGTTGATGACTTTGGTCGGACTCTATGTTCTCGCCTTCGGCATGAAGGCGGCCGCGTTTCCCTTGAACTTCTGGTTGCCTGCTTCCTACCATACCCCTCGCGTCGTCGTGTCGGCGCTCTTTGCCGGCCTGCTCACCAAGGTCGGTATCTATGCGTTGATCCGGGTGACGGTCATGCTCTTCCCGATCGAAAGGGAGGAATTGAGCTTCGTACTGGCGCTCGTCGGTGCCCTGACGATGATGGTCGGCGTTCTCGGCGCGCTCGCGCAAACGGATTTTCGTCGCCTTCTCGGCTACCTCGTCGTTTCGGGCATCGGTTCGATGCTCGCGGGCATAGCCATCGGCGGACCAGGCGGCATTGGCGGCGCGATCTTCTACGCGCTCCATTCGATGCTGGTGATGACGGGCCTTTATTTCGCCTCCGGGATCGCCATGCGCCTCGGTGCAGACAGCTCGATCGCAACGCTTGCGGGCCTTTACCGCAAGCATGCGGGGTTTGCGGCGCTGACCTTGATGCTGTGCTTCGCCATTTCGGGGCTGCCGCCCTTTTCCGGCTTCTGGCCGAAGGTCATGCTGGTGAAGGCGGCCATCGATATCGGCGCCTGGTGGCTTGCCGCCGCGCTCCTTCTCGTCGGCTTCTTCACCATGATTGCGACCGGCCGCCTTTTCCTCCTGGCCTATTGGCGAGATAGCGCAATACCCGAGGCGGCCGCCGGCCCGGCCCCCCTGTCCGCGACGGCCCTCGGTCCGCTTGCAGCACTTACGCTTCTGGCGCTTGCGCTCGGCCTCTATCCCGAACCGCTGCTTGCGATGATCCAGAGCGCCGCAGCCGGTCTTGCAGAGCCGTCCGCTTACCTGAATTCAGTCTTTCCCGCAGGAGGTCCGCAATGAAATTCCTGCTGACCAACCTGGTCTTTACGCTTATCTGGGGAGCAATCAGCGCCAGCTTCACGCCCGCGAACCTCCTGCTGGGCTTCGCGGCCGGCGCCTTGTCGCTCTGGTTGATCCGGCGTGAGCTGCGCCCGGTGGCTTACCCGCTGAGACCGTTGCGGCTGCTGTTGCTCGCATTGTTGTTTTTCAAGGAGCTCGCGATTTCCGCAACGAAGGTCGCGATTCTGGTTCTCCGCTCGAACATGGCGCTGAAGCCTGGCATTTTTGCCTATCCGCTCGCGCTCAGGACTGACTTCGAGATAACGCTGCTCGCCAATCTGATCACGCTGACGCCGGGTACGCTGTCGGTGGATGTCTCCGAAGATCGCAAGACCCTCTACGTCCATGCGCTCGATTGCGCCGACCCGGGAGCTCTACGGCGAGACATCGCCGGCGGCTTCGAACGTCGAATTCGGGAGGCCTTCGAACGATGACGCCCGCTGCAGTCCTGAGCGCGGCCTCCGGCGTGGCGCTCGTGCTTCTCTCTCTCGCGCTGCTGTTGACGGTGCTGCGCATCATTCGCGGGCCGACGCTTCCGGACCGGGTGCTGGGCCTCGATATGCTGGTGGCGATTGCGATCGGCCTGATCGCGGTGATCGCCGTGAGAACCGGCTACTATCTCTACATCGATATCGCGATCGCCCTCGGGCTCGTCGGCTTTCTTGCGACGGTCGCTTTCGCCCGCTTCATCCTGGCGCGCGGTCTCTCGCCGGAGCGCATGACGCCGGGCGCAACTGACCTGGCCCAGGCAAAGCCGTCGTCGACGCGCTCGCGCGCGGGACAGGCTGGGCGCCGCAAACGCAAGGGAGCGCGTTGATGGTTCTGCAAATCATCGCCTACCTCGTTGCGCTGATCATGATTGTCGGCGCCTGCTTCTCGCTGCTTGCCGCGGTTGGCCTCATCCGCTTCCCCGACCTTTACACCCGCATGCATGCGGCCTCGAAAGCCGGTACCGTCGGTTCGGGTCTGCTGCTCTTTGCGGCCGGGCTGCATTCGCTCGATGCCGCCGTCTTCGTGCGCGCACTTGCGGGATTTGGCTTCTTCGTGCTGACGGCACCGATCTCGGCCCATCTATTGGCAAAAGCCGCGCATCAAGCGGGCTACAGGATGACAAAACGATCGGTGATAGATCAGCTTCCCCATAAGGAAGAGCCGCGCGGGCATTGACGGGCAGCATTTCTGACTCTGTATTTGAGGACAATTTTGCCGAGCGTGACAATTTTAGCAACTCGGAATAAAGTTGCTGCATGCCGATAAATTTATGTTTGGACTTTTGGCAGATCAGTGTTAATGCAGTAAATGCAAAGTGTCGTCGTGGAAAATACTTTGAGATGAAATTCCAGCCTGAGTTGTGATGCTTGTCCGTTGCTTTGAGGTGTCGGCCGCTTTGGCGCCTTGGTGACGGTTCTTCCCTCTCGCAATTCGAGCCTTGATGTTGCGGCAGAACCGCAGTCTCCATTGCGAGATCGCGGTCGGTTCCGAGGCGGCAAGCGCTGATTGACGGCATTTTGTACATCCTCCCCCTGGAACTCTGTTTCAGGTTTCGTCGCTGGATTCCGATAGGAGAAAGAAATGACAGAGACTTCGCTCGGTGCGAGCAATGAACTCCTGGTTGAGCTTACGGCGGAGATCGTTGCCGCCTATGTAAGCAACCACGTGGTTCCGGTTGCCGAGCTGCCGACGCTCATAGCCGACGTGCATTCGGCTCTCAACAACACCACGGCTCCTGCACCGGTGGTCGTCCCGGTGGAAAAGCCGAAGCCCGCGGTTTCGGTCCGAAAGTCGGTGCAGGACGACCAGATCACATGTCTCGAATGCGGCGGCACCTTCAAGTCGTTGAAGCGGCATCTGATGACGCACCACAACCTTTCGCCGGAAGACTACCGAGACAAGTGGGATTTGCCTGCGGATTATCCGATGGTCGCGCCGGCATACGCGGAAGCACGCTCGCGGCTCGCCAAGGAAATGGGTTTGGGACAGCGTCGGAAGCGCCGCGGCAAGTGATCCGGGCGGCCCCACGGGGCCATCGGGAACGCGCAACGCCTGAGTTGTGTCATAAAGGCCGGCCGGTTCATTCGGGCCGGCTTTTTCAGGACGTTTAAGTATTTCATTCAAACACTGACACGCTGCCACCCGTTGAAGCTACGCGCTTCCGGACGAAAAACCGTTACACACTTGTCCTGGAAGTGCTCTGACTCTTCACCGGTCAGGCAGGCAGGCGTCCTTCGGCTTCGCTCTTGATACGCCGGATCATCGAGCGCAGGCCGTTCGCGCGTTGCGAGGAAAGGTGTTCGATGAGGCCGATCTTGCCGAAGATGTCGAGAGCGTCGGTTTTGGTAATTTCCGAAGCACGCTTGCCGGAGAAGATGGCGAGGACGATTGCCACGAGGCCGCGCACGATATGCGCATCCGATTCTCCCTCGAAGGTGAGAAGCGGGTCTTCAGTATCGCCGGTCGCATGGGTCACGAGCCAGACCTGGCTGGCACAGCCCTGCACCTTGTTCTCGCTCGTCCTCGAGGCTTCCGGCATCTCGGGCAGGTTTTTGCCAAGTTCGATCACATAGCGGTAGCGATCTTCCCATTCGTCGAGAAATGCAAAGTCGTCGATGATCTGGTCAAGTGAAGTCATGCTATGTCCGGCTTTCGGCGCCCGCTGCGTAGCGCAGTCCGCGTGAAACTGCTTCAATCGCAGTTCGGGCGCATCGTTTCACCTTCATATAGGAGAGGCGGGCCGCAAAGAGAACAGGCAATCGCGTTTCCCCGCGCTGCCACGCCCCAACGATCAGTCTTGCCTTCTCCGCGGCAGGGCTTACTTCCCGGAAGCCGGACCGGGATCGAGGCGGTGTTCCGGAACCGGCATACGCTTGAACGCTTGTTCGGCCTTCTCCGTCGCTTCCGCCGAAGGGACACTTTCTGCCGGTGCGACGGTACCGGTCATGACCTTGACGTCGGGAGCGGCGGCGTCGCCTTCCGCGAACTGGGTGTTGAGAAACTCATAGGCGATGCGAGCGCCTTCGCGGGCGCGATGTCCGAGGGCGACGAAAGTCTCCGCACCCTTCTCGCAGACGTCCGGCTTCTCTACGCAGATCGCGCTTATATATTGGAAGGCTTCGTTCGCGGCAGAGAATGTGCCGCCGATCTCCATCTTCGGGCCGTGCTCGAGCTTCTCGCTGCTCGACGGATCGAGAAACGGCAGCAGCACCAGCACCAGCGAGAACCAGAACGTCGCCTTTACGAGAAACCACATCTTGCGCCATCCTCTTTTGCCTTCGGCTCCGGCCGTGGTGTTTACGCTTCGAAACTAGCGCGGGAATCACAAGGCCGCTTTTCCAGAAACAACGGTATTTGCTTCAAATTTTATTGAAATTCAGGGATCAGCATATTCGTGCAGACGCTTTTCCCTGCATTTCAGCGGCCGTCGTTAACGCTCGTGGCTGAGGTCTCGGCCTCAAGCCTCGCGTTCCCGGCACCGGATAGTGGCGATGCCTGCCCAAATCGTTAACGCGAGCCGAAAAATCCACGAAAATCCGCTGCTTACGCACCGTTAACCACATCTGACGATGCTCGCTCGGATTGCCTCAAATCGGGAACTTTCGGTCGCCCCGGACGCCTCCGGAGAGCGGCCGTTTATTCTTTCATTAAGTCAGGGGTGCGAGATTCGGGTCATCACGAGGCGGTCGTCCGCGACGACGCGGAACGGTCCGAAATTGCCTCGCAAGAACGACAAATTCGGCAGGGCAAGGCGTGAGTTTATTGCGTGACATGGCTGGCAGATGGACATCCTTTGTGGATGAAGCGGCCGCACCCTGGCTGCCGCGCGGCGGCCTGGGCCCAGCAATTGCGCGTCACGACTTCAGACGCTTGCGTGCCGTCGCTGCCGTATCCCTGACCGCGCTGCCGATCGTCCCGCTCGCGCTGACCCTGGCATTGCCCGTATCCGCCGCGCTGCCGGCGGGAGCGGCGCTTTGGGCCTCGGCGTCCCTGCTGGCCGCGGCTGCAGCCATTGCGAGCGGCCGCGATTTCCCGGCGGCCGGCGAGGTGGAACTCGCGCCTGCACCGGAACTGCCCGATCTCAATGCGGCATACAATCTCTTTGCGGGTTTGGTGACCGTCCACGATACCCGGGGCCACGTCCTGTCCGTCCACGGCCGCGATGCGAGTGAGTATCTGAAACTGATGCGCGATCCGCATGGGCGCGGCTTCATCGAGCAGATCCATGTGTCGGATCGCATCGCCTTCCTGAGAGCGATTGATTCGCTGCGCCTGGACAGCGAGCGCTCTGCCGTGGACATCCGTCTCGAACGGACGTCGACGGATGGCGCTCAATTCGCACATATCTACTGCGAGATGACGCCGATTCGAGACGCTGAAGGAAATCTCCTTGCGATTGTCGCCCAGTCTCGCGATGTTTCCGAAGAGGCCCGCTTGCAGGCAGAGGCGGCCGCCAAGGCAGCACATGCCGAGTCGGCCAACGATGCCAAAACGCGGTTCCTTGCGGCCGTCAGCCATGAATTGCGCACGCCGCTCAATGCCATCCTCGGCTTTTCGGACGTGCTTGCAGGCGAATATTTCGGCAAGCTCGAAAACGATCGCCAGCGCGAATACGTGTCGCTGATCCATCAATCCGGCACGCATCTTCTCTCGGTCGTCAACACGATGCTCGATATCAGCAAGATCGAAGCGGGCCGTTACGAGCTTCTCCTCGAACCGTTCCGTGTCGCCGAGGCGATCGCCGCCTGCGAGGCCATGCTGTCGCACCAGGCGCGCGAAAAAGGCGTGCGGCTGACGAGCCGCGTCACCCGTTCCGTCGGCGAGATCAATGCGGACCAGCGCGCCTTCCAGCAAATCCTCATCAATCTCATCGGCAACGCCATCAAGTTTACCGACCGCGGCGGGCTTGTCACGGTGGATGCCGCACTTGAAGGCAACATGCTGAAGCTGACGGTCAGCGACACCGGGATCGGGATCGCTGCGGACAAGCTGCAAATGCTCGGCCAACCTTTCGTCCAGATTCAGAATGACTATACCCGCCGCTACGAGGGTACCGGACTCGGCCTCTCGCTGGTCAAGGGACTTGCCGAACTGCATGGCGGCGATTTTGCGATCCGCAGCGCCGAGGGGGAGGGTACCGTTATCGTCGTAACCATTCCCAGCGATGCCGCAGGTGCGGCAGAAAGGGAGTGCGCGGATGCGCCCGTTACAGTGGAGTTTCCGCCGCGATTGAAGCAGCACGCAGACGGAAAGAGCGAAACCGGAGTGCCGGCGCTCTCCGAGGCTTTCCACACCGGAGAAATTGACAGGGAAGGGGGACATGGCGCCGCGCAAGCGAAAACAGCCTGAGCGCAAGCGGGCGGCGCGGCGCGGAGCGGGTCTGGCCTTGCGCGGACTCGCTGTCGTCGGCCGTGGTCTGGTGCTCACCGGTCGCCTGATCTCCCGCCATCCGGTGAGCGCCGGCGGGTCGGCGATCTTTGCCGTCGTCTTCAGTTTCGTCGCCGCAAACGCCATGTGGTACCAGAACGGTACTCATCCCTCGCCGCTTCTGCGTACCCGCGTGCCCCTCGTCAGTCCCGAAGTGGCCGAACGCCTTGCGGCTGCCAAAGGCGAGCCGGTCGAGCAGCGCGATGTTACCACCTTCGTCATAGAGCGGGAGGGGAACGCGAAAGCCGGCGATGCGGCAACGGACGGGCCCAACGAACGGCAGGCGTCGCTTCCGGCGCAGGACTCACCGGATGCGCCCGGCAGCACGGTCTCGACGCTGATTGCGGACATCCAGAAGGAACTGGCAAGGCTCGGCTTCTACGAAGGAGCGCCGGACGGCCGAAGCGGTCCGAAGACTTCGGCGGCGATCCTCCGCTTCGAAAAGCAAGCCGGCCGTATGGAGACGGGTGCGCCGAGTGACGATCTGCTTCGGGCGCTGCGCAACGCCGGCGGCTCCCCGCCGGCAGTTGCGACGCCCGCCAACCGGCCCTATGCCGACCCGAAGACTGTTCCGGCCGAGGCGGATCCGGTCGCCGCTGCCATCCGCAGCGCCGAGAAGGAGAACGCGCTCGGCTCCCGCACGGAGGTTCCCGTGTCGAGCGAAATGGTGATGAACATCCAGAAGGGGCTGAGCAATCTCGCCTATGCGGATGTCGTCGTCGATGGCGTTGCCGGCGATCAGACACGCGCCGCCATCCGCCATTTCGAAAAACACTATCGTCTTCCTCAGACCGGAGAGCCCAACCCCAAGGTTCTCAAGAAGCTTAAGGAAATCGGAGCGCTCTGACGGCCAGAGCAAGAGGATCAGTTGCGCACCACTGCCGGTCGACCGCTCCGTTTGCATCTCGCCGGTGGCGCGTGTATCAGCTGTGCATGCGCCTGAAGTCCCACATTTTCGTCTCCTCGCTTTTGCGGAACGCCTTTGGACGCGGCGGGTATGCGGCTGTGTTGCGCAAGGGAGCGGAGGATGCCGGCGCGATCTTCATCCGGCAGCGCGGACGATCGGGCTACGAGACGCTTTATGCGCCGGCGCCGCAGAATTTCTTCGATGAGGAAGGGGATACGTCGCGCCGCTTCGAGGTGCGATTGCGAGGCGCCGAGGCCGACGCCGTCGAACGGGCGCTTTCCTCGGAAATCCGCTTCGACCCGGACTGCTGGATCGTAGAGCTGGAACTCGACGACTGCAGCGATCTGTTCGATCTGGTTTGAGACCTGTCGAGATTCGGGACACCCGCCGCAGTTTGCTCGCTCTCCTCATTCCTGTGCTTGTCACGGGAATCCAGCCAGACCAAGTCCTTGGGCTGAAAGAACTCCTCCCGCGCCCGTAGCAATTTGAGCTGCTGGATGTCGTTGTCCTTTGATCGGCTACGATCAACGGATCTAGAACTGGCCGAAGCCTCGCTTTGGTTGGACGGCCTTGCTTTGACGCGCAATCGGTTGCGCGTCGTGCCGGCGCGGGTCCGCGGCTCGATTATCCGCAAGCAGGCTCTCATGCCGTTCTGGCTTCGGCCCGTTTGCATCGGCGCGAACCCAGGACGCCACCCGTTCGCCGCTCGCCTGCCGGTCGAGACTTCCGATCAGCGCTTCGGCGCGGGTGCCGCCGCCGATTCTTTCGGAAAGATGGGGATAGAGCGCCTCGAGCACGCGGCTTTCCTCGTCCGCCGGGAAGGCGAGAGCTGCAAGCGTCGCGGCGAGTTGCTGGCCGGAAACATCGAGCAATATCCGGTCGGTGAGTGCGCGGCTTGCTCCGAGCGCGTCTGCCAGGGCCGTGGAGAAGAGGGTCGCTTCGCCATTGCGCGCAAAACGGACGAGCAGCGCGCAATGCAGCTCGCTGACGGGTTGGATCGACGAGGTGCCGTTCTTCTCCTGTGATCCGACGCGCGCCAGCGCCTTGATTTCCGCGCGCAGCTTTTCTTCGCGATCGGCGGCTGCGGCAGCCGGCTGCGGATCGCTCGCCGCCGGGCGACTGGCGCCGTCGTGAAGACGTGCGGGGAGAGGAGCGGACTGATGATGCTCGACGAGCGCGTCGATCACCGAAGGCGAAAGGCTCTCCCGACGGGCAATGGCGTTCGCATGGCCCGGCCCTTGCTGGCGAATGATGGAAATGAGCACGCCGTCGGAAATCGCTGTCGCACGGGCGAGGAAGGCGGCGGCGATCGAAATGGGCATGCTGCCGATCAGCAGGGCCACCGGCTCCGGCACGTGCGGGCATTGGGATAGTGCCGCCGCCGCCTGTCGGCGGGCCTCGTTGCTGGAGCCGAGGAAGAGCGGCTCGAACAGCTCGGCAAACTGCTTCATGTCGGACCTGCTTGGAATCCGAAGGCTCTCGAAGCCGGTGACGGTCGCCATCAGCACGACGTCCTTCAACCGCCCCGTCTGCGGCCGTTCCAACTCACGAAACCGGTTTGTCACGACATATCCTAAAACGCAAAGCATGACGGCATTCCGATGGCTCGGAACGACACACGTGTCTAAAACTAGATCGAAATCGTTAGCGCAGCATTAACTATGGACGTTGGGGCTTTATTCAGGCTTGCGTCATTCTGGTGACGAGCCGCCCCGGCAGCGGAGGCCGCGTTCCTCAGCCATAAAAAGTCCACAAGCGCTCCTATTTGATCCGATTGACGGCAAACGCCGGAAGCGAGTCGGGCTGCGGCCTCTCATGTGGGAGTTGATTTGTGAAGAAAATATTCTTGCGGGCAGCGGCTGCCTTTGCGCTGCTGCTCATGCCCGCGGCCGCATCGGCGGCCGAAGGTTTTGCCACTGCCAATGTCAATATGCGCTCGGGACCGAGTACATATTATCCGGCTGTAACGGTCATTCCGGTCGGCGAATCGGTGGAAATTCACGGCTGCCTGTCGGAAAGCCCCTGGTGCGACGTTTCCTTCTATGGCGGGCGGGGATGGGTCGCAGGCCGATACGTGCAGGCCGCCTATCGCAGCAGCCGGGTCTATGTGGAGCCGGAATACTACCGTCCGCTCGGCATTCCGACGGTCGTTTTCGAGTTCGACAGCTATTGGGATCGGAACTACCGCGGCCGGGATTTCTATCGCCATCGCGACCGCTGGAGGCATGACCGCGATTGGGATCGCGAGCGTGAACGCGACCGGCCGGAATGGGATCGCCGCCAGGTGCGGGAACGCCGAGACTGGGAGCGTGACCGGGAAAGGGAGCGGCGCGAATGGGAATCGGAGCGCGGCCGTGACGATGGCCGCTGGCGGCGGGGGATCGAGGGCGCTGAACGGGAACAGTCGCGCCGCGAGCGCCGTTACCACGGGCAGAGGACGATCGCGGAATGCGACGGCGGCGATTTCCGCTGCGAAGAGTAGGCGCGGCGATTCGGCCGCTTCACTCCAGGGTGGGCGGCGATCGTCGCCGCCCTTCCTAGAGCCGCTGTTTCTTGCGTCGTCCTGATGGGAACCAATCCGGCCTCGACGCGTTGAAATCGCGCAAAGGGTGATACCGGAATGGCAAGGAGCGGAGAGATGGCGGAGAAGAATCTGGCGGCAGTCGGTGCAGAGACGGGTGCCCAAACGCGGGCGTCCGGCGCACAGGCAGAATTGGAATCCCAGGTCCAGGAACTGAAGGCAGAGATCGCCCGGCTGACGGAGACCGTCTCGGCCATAGGCACCGGAGCCAAGGCGGTCGTGCAGGGGGAAGCGGAACTGATGACGCAGCGCGTCCGGGAGCGCGTTCGGGAAGAACCGATTTCGACATTGCTGACGGTCGCGGGTGTAGCTTTCCTTTTCGGTTTGATTGCAAGGCGCTGACGGACGGATTGCCGGATTTGCAAATCCCCCAGGATTGAGGATTGCGCGAGGTTAATGCGTCATGGTCTGGATTAACAAACGGTTAACCAGGCTGTGGCTCAATCGGCACAAGGCGGCTATTATCGCCTCGCCTCTTATGCCGAAACGGACGACATCCGGGTGACCGGAAGAAGGAGTGACTGAGAAGGGCGCGTCTGTCCGGGCACCGGAAAATGCGTCAGCCCGAAAACGGGCAGGGTGAAATCTGTACGGTAGTTCATCCGTCTCGTGAGACTATGGAGACGAGCATGGCAGACGTAATCAGAATGCAGGACCGGATCGTCAAACGCCCTCGACGGCGTCCTGTCGGGAAGGGCGGCGCCAAGGTGTTGTTCTTCACAGGAATCCGTTACGAAAGGCTGGACGGCCGCGGACCGCAGCCAACTGCCCCGGCTGGCCGCCAGGCCAAGAAGCAGTAAACCCGCGGGCAAAGCGTCGGCAGCGCCCGCCCGGGCGGTGCGCTCGTTCGCCGTCCGACTTCGACCACTTCGATTTCAGTTCCCCCAAATCGCCGTTACCTTCGCCTCTACCGCTGGAAGGGCTCGCACCTCGACTCCGCAAGGAATGTGCGGACCAGGTCCTCGAAGCTGTCGAGAGGTGCGAGGGCTCGAAGAACTGCGTAACCTTCCTCGTCCTTCATCTCGATCATGATCGATTGCGCCAGCGCTTCGGGCGGCGACTTGCGCAGCTCGACGAGCTGGATCGGTGTGGCGACCACGAGATCGAGATCGCCATGGACGGCTGTCTGGTCGTTCATGCTGAAGACCTCGTTCGACCCGCTGTCGAAGATCGCAAGCGACCAGAAGGGCACGTCGCCGCGCCCGACGAAGCGAGCCGGAGCGTCCGCCACCGAGAAGCTGCAGACGGCCGTACGCAGGAAGGGGTCGGCGTTGTTCAGGCCTGTCGGCCCCGGTTCGGCGGTCAGCGGAAAGAAGCTGTCCATTTCGAGCAGGCCGAGCACGCGCGTATAGGCATCGCGGCCGGTGAACTGGGGCAGGGCGAGCACGATCACGATATGAAGAAGCGCCGCTCCGACGAGACCGACGAGAATGGCGAAGATGATGCTACGCATGCCCGCACCCGGTTTTTGCGATCTTCGGCATTGCGAGGTCGATCAAGCCGGAGGACCCTGCCGTCGGCGTGTCCAGAAGGGTCAGCACGAGCGCGAAGCTGCCCGTCCGGGGTATCGCCAGCCAGTTGTCGGGCTGGGCAACCGGGGAAACGTGGATGACGAAGCGGCTGTCCTCGGCGCGCAGGACGGTCCAGGAATTGATTGCGGAGGGCAGGTCCGGCCCCGGCAACAGCGCGGTCCCGTCGGCCGCCGCCGCATAAAGGGTCCAGAACCGCGCCGGCGGTGTCATACCCGAAATGTCATAGGAGCAGGCGGCCGAGAGGCGCGCACCGGTATCGTCCGTGAGCGCGGTAAAGGCCAGTCCCTCGGCGCCGCCATAGAGCAATTCGCCTGCCCGGGCGCGGTGCGCCTTGGCATAGGGATCGGCGGAGACGGTCTGCGCTTCGGGAAAAGCGATCCAGGGACCGATCGCGATCGAGCCGAAACCGACGGTCGCCTTCAGCGCCCATACGGCCGTCCCGATTCCGCCGCCGAACGCGACGATGAGGGCAAGAGCGACAAGGAGGGGAACTCGAAACAAGTGGCGGCTCTATCGAATGTTGCGTCGTTTACCCTGTCGGCGCTCGTAGGGGCGCCGCTCGGCCTGTTCGCCAGAGAACGGATTTCTGACTGCAAAGTCAATTGTTTGTCGTGCCGGGCATGGTCCGTATGTTCACGCCGCGATCCGTCGGCTCGAGCACGGCAACCTTGCCGCCGGGCCTTTCGCGCGCCTTGAGCGGTTGCGCTTTCTCGAATGTGTCGCCGATCTTTTTCAAGAGCCGGGTTACGTCCGCGGATAATGACCGCGGCCGCACGAGCGGCGGCAGGGCGTTCTCGTCCGGCTTCGCAGTTTCGGCGACCCGCTCCTTCGCCGGTTTCGCGGGCGCGATTTCGATGCCCGGAATCGCGCGGTGCTCGATCCCCTGTTCGGCATAGTCCATCAGCCGCTTGAAGGTCATCGCCGGGAGAGAGCCGCCGGTCATTTCATCGGTGGAGGTATAGTCGTCATTGCCGAACCAGACGGCCGTGGTGTAGTCGCCGGTGAAGCCGACGAACCATGCGTCGCGATAAGCCTGTGTCGTTCCGGTCTTGCCGCCGGTGACGATCCCGTTGTCGAGGGCTGCGCGCCGCGCCGTGCCGATGACCGGAATCTGCGTCAGGATGCGGTTCATCGACGAGACCGCCTGTTCGCTCAGAACCCTGCGTGGCGGCGGCGCGTCGCGCCCGAAGTCGTAGAGAATGTCGCCGTCATAGTTGAGAATCTGGCTGATGCCGTGGCGTTGCGACTGGAACCCGCCCGCCGGAAAGACCGCATAGGCCGTCGCCTGGTCGAGCACGGTCACTTCGGAGGTGCCGAGCGGCATGGTCTTGTCGGTGCGAACCGGGGTCTCGACGCCCATTCTCCTGGCGGTCTCGGCAATGATTTCGGTACCGAGCTTGTCCTTGGCGAGGCGGACCGGAATAGTGTTGATCGATCTGGCGAGCGCGTTCATCATCGTTACCCGGCCGGCATATTTACGGCCGTAGTTCTGCGGCGACCAGCCGCGCCAGGTGATTGGCGCGTCCACCACGATGGTTTCCGGCGTCATGCCCTTTTCCATCGCGGCAGCGTAGGTATAGACCTTGAAGGACGACCCCGGCTGGCGCAGCGCGCGCGTGGCGCGGTTGAATTGGCTTTCGCCGTAGTCGCGGCCGCCCACCATCGCCCGCACCGCGCCGCCATGCTCGACCATGACGAGAGCGCCCTGCTTGACCTTGTAGCTCTCGCCATATTGCCTGAGGCCCGATTCGACCGCTTCCTCGGCTGCTTGCTGCAGCCCCATGTCGATCGTCGTGCGCACGATCAGCGAATGCTGCGCGAAGGGAGCGGCAATGCGCTGGACCTCTTCGAAGGCCCAGTCGAGGAAGAAATCCGGTGCCTTGACCTGAGCACGATCGACCACCGAGGCTGGGGTCAGGCGGGCGGCGATCACCTGTCCTTCCGTCATCAGCCCGCCCTGTACGAGATTGCTCAGGACCTCGTTGGCGCGGGCACGCGCCGCCGGCAGGTTCACATGGGGGGCATAGCGCGCCGGCGCCTTGAAGAGACCGGCGAGCATCGCCGACTCGGCAAGATTGACGTCGGTAATCGCCTTGCCGAAATAGAACTGAGCCGCCGCTGCCGCGCCGAAGGTGCCGCCGCCCATATAGGCGCGGTCGAGATAGAGGCGGAGGATTTCCTTCTTCGACAGGTTGGATTCGAGCCAGACGGCAAGAAAGGCTTCCTTGATCTTCCGCTCGATCGTCCTTTCGTTCGAGAGGAAAAGGTTCTTGGCCAGTTGCTGCGTGAGTGTGGAGCCGCCTTGAACGACCCCGCCGGCGCGAGCGTTCTCGGTCATGGCGCGTGCGAGCCCGAGAAAATCTATGCCCCAATGGTCGAAGAAACGCCTGTCTTCCGTGGCGAGGACCGCCTTTATGAGGTGATCCGGCAGCTCGTCGATCGGGACGGAGTCCTCGTGGATGATGCCCCGGTGGCCGATCTCGTTGCCGTAGCGGTCAAGAAAGGTGACTGCGAAATCGCTTTGCGCCCGCCAGTTGCCCTTGGTTTCCTCGAAAGCGGGAAGGGCGAGCGCCAGCATCAGCACCGAGCCCGCCGCGCCGAGGGTCATTCCCTCGCCGAGCACTTCGAAGAACGCTCTTTTCCAGCCGCGCACGCGAAAACGGCGGAAGAAGATGGTGGTGTCCTCCCACCACTCGCCGAGCCGGAATCCTGCACTCCATACGGTCGAATCGATCCAGGAATCGATCCGAAGAAAGATGTGTCGCCTTTTCGGCCGGTTGTCCTCTTTCCTCGGTTCCTGCACGGCTTTCATGTCCCGAAGGTTCTGCCTCATGACGATATTTGCACGGGGCGGCAATCCAATCTACTTGCATATCGCGCAACCCGCCTTAAAAAACCGGCAATTTTCTGCGAAGTTTCAAAGTTGGCTCGGATTTTACGAAAGTGTGACTTTATGGGCGAAATGCCTTTCTGGAAGACGAAAGGTCTCGAGGAGATGACCGGCGCGGAGTGGGAGAGCCTCTGCGATGGTTGCGGGCTCTGCTGTCTCAACAAGCTCGAGGATTGGGACAGTTCCGAGATCGCCTGGACTTCGATCCGCTGCACCCTGCTGGATGGCGAAAGCTGTCGCTGCAAGGACTATGACAATCGCCAGGCAACCGTCCCGGACTGCATTCAGTTGACGCCGAAAGCGGTGCGCGAAATCAGCTGGCTGCCGCCGACCTGCGGTTACCGTCTGGTTGCCGAAGGCAGGGATCTCTACTGGTGGCACCCGCTCGTCTCCGGCGATCCGGAGACCGTGCATGCGGCCGGCATATCCGTGCGCGGACGCACCGTTGCCGAGGACGGCATCGACATCGAAGATTATGAAGATTATCTCGTGACCTGGCCACTGGAGGTCGGCAGGGAACCGGCCGATTAGGGCACGCCTCAGAGTGCTGCAGCGACTTCGCGGACCGTCGCGTCAGTGACGGCCGTTTTTGCTGACGAGGCTTCTCGGCGCGACATTGCGCCATGCGGTTTCCATGGACTGGCGAACGAGTTCGTCGTCGGCACCGACGAAATAGAAGGATGTCCAGCCGCGTGCGCCCCAGCCGCCGGGAACGGCGGCGCAGACGCCGGGCTCCATTTCCAGAAGCATTCGCTGCTGGTCCGGCGTGAACTTGAATACGGCGCGACCGGCTTCCGGCAGGGTCATGAAAATCCGGTTGCCCACACGGAAATCCCGTGCACCGAAATGGGCATTTTCCTGCGTTCCCGGAAGGCTCAGGGCCAGCTTTTCGATTTCTTCGGACAGCATGGAAGGAGAGTAGCACGGAATTGCCGATTGGCAAAAATCCGGCGGCGCCGGGCCGCCGGGGCAATTCACTCTGCGGGAGGAACGGTCTTCTGTGCAGCCTCGCCGACCGTGCGCATTTCGCGCCACTCGTTCTCGAACCGCTCGAGCAGCGATTGCGGGATTCTGGATTGCGGTGATACCGGCGGCTTGTTCGCGAGTGTCTTCATCCGGACCTCCTCTGGGCGAGACTATTGGACTGGGCGGACGATTCCACAGGATAAAGACTTTGTAAATCAGCGGTTTAAAGCATTTAAACGATTGAAAAAAATTTAAATCGATTAATTTCCCAGCCGATCCACAGAAAGGTGGCAGCAGTCTCGTTGATGCCCACGCCGAGCTGTCCCAAAGACTTGTTCGCCCCACTTCTGCAATCTACGGTCGATTCCCGTATCAGAGATCAGACAACCGCCGGACGCGAGTCCGCGGATCCACAAGGCCGACATTCATTTGCCATTCAGCCTGTATCGGTTAATGATTCCGGCATAGTGCTTCCCAAGTCGAAAGTGCGTTCATGTCTTCAGCATTGACCATAGCCGCGCTCGCCGCAGGCCTCGCAGGCTTTTCTCCGCCTGCCGTCAACATGCCTGCGGTTGTCGTCCGCGTGGCTGGCGATTGCAGCGCGGCCGCCGCGCAGGTGGTTGCCCAGACGGGTGGCGAGCTGCTTTCTGCCCAGCCGACCGGCGATGGGCAGTGCGTGGTGACGGTGCTCATCCCGGGCAACGGAGGGCGCCCCAAGAAAGTCACGGTGAAAGTGCCTATGTAAGCTTTTTCGGGGTACCCGAAGGCAAGGGAAGTGGACGAGAATGCGCATTCTGATCGTCGAGGACGATACCAATCTGAACAGGCAGCTGGCCGACGCTCTCAAGGAGGCCGGTTATGTCGTCGACCAGGCTTATGACGGCGAAGAGGGCCACTATCTGGGCGATGCGGAGCCCTATGATGCGGTGATTCTCGATATAGGCCTTCCGGAGATGGACGGCATTACCGTTCTCGAGAAGTGGCGCGCAGACGGCAAGACCATGCCGGTGCTGATCCTGACCGCCCGCGATCGATGGAGCGACAAGGTCGCAGGCATCGATGCCGGCGCGGACGATTATGTGGCGAAGCCTTTCCACGTAGAGGAGGTGCTGGCCCGCATCCGTGCGTTGATCCGGCGGGCCGCCGGGCACGCAAGCTCCGAGATCGTCTGCGGCCCCGTCCGTCTCGACACCAAGGGCTCCAAGGCGACCGTCGCAGGCGTGGCGCTGAAGCTCACATCGCACGAGTTCCGTCTGCTTTCCTACCTCATGCATCATATGGGACAGGTGGTTTCCCGCACCGAGCTGGTCGAACACATGTATGATCAGGACTTCGATCGCGATTCCAACACGATCGAGGTTTTCATCGGCCGGCTCCGCAAGAAGATCGGCAATGATCTGATCGAAACGGTGCGCGGCCTCGGATATCGCATGCAAGCACCCGGCAATGGCCATTAGATCGCTCACGGCGCGCGTTCTGGCGGTTTCGACCGTCTGGGCCGTCGTTGCCCTCGTGGTGATCGGGGTGGTCATCTCCGCCCTATATCGGCAGGGCTCCGAGCGCGGCTTTCAGGACCTGCTGCGGGCGCAGCTCTATAACGTCATCAACTCCATCTCTGTCGACGAGAAGGCCGCGCTCTCCGGTAGCCCGCAGCTTGGCGACCTGCGCTTTTCCCAGCCGCAGACGGGCTGGTATTGGATCGTCGAGCCGATCGGCGAATTCGACACGCCGCCGCTGATATCGACTTCGCTCGGCACGGCGAAACTGCCGATCGTCAGCGTCGACGAGGTCCCCTTCGATATCCGCTACGAGCGGTTCTACACCACCACGGATCCGTTCGGAAACGCGGTGGAGGTGGCCGAAACCGAGGTCGTTCTCGACATTCAGGGCCACGCCGCCCGCTTCCGCGTCGCCGGCAATCGCGATGTCCTCGAGGCCGACATAGATCGCTTCACGCGCAACCTCACGATCGCCCTGTCCATTTTCGGTCTCGGCGGCCTTGGCGTTAACGCGCTCACGATCCTGTTCGGCCTGAAGCCGCTCGATCAGGTACGCCGCTCGCTCGAAAAGATCCGCACGGGGGAGAGCGAACGGCTGGATGGCGCGTTCCCGCGGGAGATCCAACCCCTTGCCAACGAGGTGAACGCGCTGATCGACAGCAATCGGCGTATCGTCGAACGCGCGCGCATGCAGGTCGGCAATCTGGCCCACTCGCTCAAGACGCCGATCGCCGTGCTGCTCAACGAGGCGAGAGTGCTGGAGGTGCCACACGGCGAGCTGGTCAGGGCCCAGGCGGACGCCATGCAGACACAGGTGCAGTCCTATCTCAGCCGCGCCAGGATTGCCGCCCAGCGCGGGTCGATTCTGGCGCGGACCGAAGCCCAGCCGGCACTGGAAAGAATCATGCGGGTGATGCGGCGGCTCAACCCGGACAAGCAATTCAGCCTCTCCATCAATCCGCCCGGACTGGTGCTGGCAATGGAACAGCAGGACGTCGAGGAAACGGTCGGCAACTTGCTGGAAAACGCCGCCCGTTACGCGCATGATAGGATTTCGCTGAATGTTGAGCCGGCCCCCGAAGATGCGCGCGAAAGGGAGCCGGGCCGCCAGTGGATCGTGCTCCAGATCGACGACGACGGACCGGGGCTCGACCCCGATCAGATCGCGGTGGCGATGAAACGCGGCAAGCGGCTCGACGAGAGCAAGCCCGGAACCGGGCTCGGTCTTTCGATCGTAAGCGAGATCGTGGGTGAATATCAGGGAAGCGTGGAGCTCAGCCGTCGCGATGTGGGAGGGTTGCGCGCCACGCTCGTACTGCCGGCCGCGGTCTGAGCGCCGGTCGGAAACGACTGATGCGGGACGATCGTGATCCGGCGGTCACACCCGGACCTGAAAATGCCGGCGCTGACGGCAGGCGGTTGCCTCCACCCGCAGGTGGTGCAAAAAGAACTCGACCCGAGCCAGCCGTTTCGATGGATATTCCCGAGGCGCGACTGGCGACCGGCAAGAGGAATGAGTAGCGCGTATCATGAGGAATTACGCAGAAATGACGCGAGCTTTCGCGTCACGCGGCAGGATAGCGGTGGTGGCTTCGGGTGTAGCCCTCGCCGGCTGTGGCACGACCTCGTCCGGTCAGGGTGGGGCGGTTGCCGGACTCGGAGCAGCTTCCACCCGCGTTGCATCGTCCGCCACCTATATCGAAGCCCTGCAGGGTGGCGTCGTTTCGCGTCTTGGCGGCGTCGAGCTCGGCAAGTCGGATCGGCAGCGGGCGCTCGAGGCCGAGTATCGCGCCCTCGAAGCCGCGCCGGGCGGGCAGCCCGTCGCCTGGCAAGGGCGGGGCGTCAGCGGCTCGGTCGTCGCTGCCGCACCCTATCAGGTCGGGTCGCAGAATTGCCGTCAGTACAGCCATACGGTGACCGTCAAGAGCCAACAGACCACGGCACGCGGCGCCGCCTGTCGCAACAGCGATGGAAGCTGGACGCCGCTCACCTGAGCGGCACCGCCCTCAAATATCGCGAACCGTGGAAGGTGTTGAATCGCGGGGGCTGCTTTGGGCGAGCGGATTCTCCTTGCGCGGCGGCATTCTTGCGGCGAAACGCCTCAAATATACGTCATTGCCGGTTTTCGAGTTGGAATGACATGGCCCTCATAGTATTCCCCAAGCATGTTGTTCTGGATCCTCGTCGCCATTCTGACGGCGGCTGTCGCAGCCGTGCTTCTTCTGCCGCTCATGCGGGCGGCAGAGCCGCTGCCGTCTCGCCATAGTCACGACATCGAAGTCTATCGCGATCAGCTCGGCGAGTTGGCGCGGGACCGGGAGGCCGGTCTGATCGGAAGCGAGGAGGCCGAGCTGGCCAGGGCCGAGATCGCCCGCCGCATGCTGGCCGCCAGTGCCGCGGATCAGGCTGTGGCGGAGCGCACGCCGAAGCGGCTTCTATCCAACCGCCTGGCGCAGGCTTTCATTTTCCTCTGTCTTCCGGCCGTCGGCCTTTGTCTCTATTTGACGACCGGCAGCCCCGGTGTGCCGGCACAGCCGCTCGCGGCTCGCCTTGCCGATCCCGGCGACGACGTCAACATCCTGATCGCGAAGGCCGAAAACCACCTGGCTCTCAATCCGCAGGACGGCGCCGGCTGGGACCTGCTGGCGCCGATCTACATGCGCCACGGCCGCGTGGATGACGCCGTCGCCGCCTACGACCGCGCGATCCGCCTGCTCGGGCCAACCCCGGCAAGAATGGGCGGCTACGCCGAGGCTCTCGTGGCGCAGGCCGGCGGCCTGGTCACATCCGAGGCGCAGAACGCGCTGCAAAAGGCGCTGGCGCTCGACCCCGACGATCCGCGCTCCGCATTCTACCTCGCGCTCGGCCTGAAGCAGGAGGGCAAGCACACCGAAGCGCTCGCAGCCTTCCGCAAGCTCGCAGAGAGCTCACCGGCCGATGCGCCCTGGCTGTCTCTGGTGAACCAGCATATCGCGGAGCTCGCCGCCGCTCCGGCTGGTCCAGGCCCTGCCGCGCCCGGAAATCCGGCTCCCGGCGATATCGCCGCCGCAGAAGAAATGAATGCCGGCGACCGGCAGGCGATGATCCGCGGCATGGTCGACAGCCTGGCAAGCCGCCTGAAAGAGGATCCGGCCAATCTGGAGGGGTGGATGCGCCTGATCCGTTCCTATGTGGTGCTCGACCAAAGGGACAGGGCGAAAATTGCGTTGCATGACGGGCTGAGGGCCTTCCCGGAAACGGGCGAGCAGGGAAAGCAGTTGCTGGCCTTGGCCCGGGAACTGGGGATCGACGCGGGCGGAGAGGCTGAATGACACGCAAGCAGAAAAGGTTGGCGATAATCGGCGGCGGCGTGGCATTTCTGACGGCCGCGGTGCTGCTCGTCATGTTCGCCTTCAGCCAGGCGGTCGCCTATTTCTACGTTCCGGGCGATCTTGCGAAGGCCGGCGTCGAACCGGGGACGCGCATCCGCCTCGGCGGACTTGTCGAGGCGGGCTCCGTAAAGCGCGGCGAGGGAAGGACCATCACATTCACGGTAACGGATACGCTTGCGACCGTTCCGGTGACCTATACGGGCATCCTGCCCGACCTCTTCCGCGAGGGCCAGGGCGTGGTGGCCGAGGGAGCCTTCGTCGGAGGCAGCCCGGTTTTCGTTGCGGACACCGTCCTCGCAAAGCATGATGAGACATACATGCCGAAGGATGTCGCCGACCGCCTCAAAGCGCAGGGCGTCACGCTCGGCGGGGAGGAAAACATCCGATGATCATCGAACTCGGGCACTATGCACTGGTCCTGGCGCTCGCGACCGCGATCATCCAGGGGGTCTTGCCGGTCCTGGGAGTGCGGCGCGGCGACCCTTCCTTGATGGGCCTGGCAGCAAACGCGGCGCTCGTCTGCTTCCTGCTGGTGGCATTCTCCTTCGCGGTGCTGACATTCGCCTATGTGACATCGGATTTCTCGGTCAAGAACGTCTGGGAGAACTCGCATTCCCTCAAGCCGCTGATCTACAAGATCACCGGGGTCTGGGGAAACCATGAAGGCTCGATGCTTCTCTGGCTGCTGATTCTCGTCTTCTTTTCCGCGATGGTGGCGCTCTTCGGCCGCAACCTGCCGGAGACGTTGAAGGCGAACGTGCTTGCGGTGCAGGCCTGGATCGCGACGGCCTTCGCGCTCTTCGTCCTGCTGACCTCCAATCCCTTCGCGCGGCTCGTGCCGGCACCGGGCGAGGGCAGGGACCTCAACCCCGTGCTGCAGGATATCGGGCTCGCGATCCACCCGCCCTTGCTTTATCTCGGCTATGTCGGCTTTTCCGTATGCTTCTCCTTCGCGGTCGCAGCCCTCATCGAGGGGCGGATCGACGCGGCCTGGGCGCGATGGGTGCGGCCGTGGACACTCGCCGCCTGGACCTTTCTTACCGCCGGCATCGCCATGGGCTCCTATTGGGCCTATTACGAGCTGGGCTGGGGCGGCTGGTGGTTCTGGGATCCGGTCGAAAACGCCTCTTTCATGCCTTGGCTTGCCGGAACGGCACTTCTGCACTCGGCCCTGGTCATGGAGAAGCGAGAGGCGCTGAAGATCTGGACCGTGCTGCTGGCGATCATGACCTTTTCGCTGTCGCTGCTCGGCACGTTCCTGGTGCGCTCCGGCGTGCTGACATCCGTCCATGCCTTCGCCACCGACCCGACCCGCGGCGTCTTCATTCTCGCCATTCTGGTCGTCTTCATCGGCGGTGCGTTTTCGCTCTTTGCCTTCCGTGCCTCCCATCTCAAGGCCGGGGGAATATTCGCGCCGGTTTCGCGCGAGGGTGCGCTCGTCGTGAACAACCTGATCCTGACGACGGCCACGGCGACGGTGCTGACCGGCACGCTGTATCCGCTGGTACTCGAAGCGCTCACCGGCGACAAGATTTCGGTCGGCGCGCCGTTCTTCAACATGACGTTCGGTCTGCTGATGCTGCCGCTCATCGCCGTCGTTCCCTTCGGTCCGCTGCTTGCCTGGAAGCGCGGCGACCTTGCCGGTGCGGCGCAACGTCTGTTTGCGGCTGCCGCCCTGGGCCTGCTCGCCGCTGCGATCTGCTATTACACGCTACACGGCGGCCCGGTCCTGGCACCCTTCGGCCTCGGCCTCGGCGTGTACCTGATCCTGGGAGCGCTTACCGATCTGGTTCTGCGCTCCGGTCTCGGCAAAGTGGCGGCGGGCGTCGCCTGGAGACGGCTTTCGGGACTGCCGCGTTCGGCTTTCGGCACGGCGCTCGCCCATATCGGGCTCGGAATCACCCTTATCGGGATAGTCACGGTCACGGCTTTCGAAACGGAAACGGTCGTCGAGATGAAGCCCGGCGCGGTGGTCGACGTCGGGCGCTACAGCCTGCGCTTCGACGGCATGCGTGAAGGTCGCGGGCCGAACTATACCGAGGAGGCCGGCCACTTCACCATCAGCCGAGGCGGGGTCGAGGTTACCGATATCTGGTCGTCGAAGCGGCTCTATTCCGCGCGCCGCATGCCGACGACGGAAGCCGGAATCCGGACCTTCGGCCTCAGTCAGCTCTATGTTTCGCTGGGCGACGACATGGCGGATGGCGGCATCGTCGTCCGCATCTGGTGGAAACCGCTGATTCTCTGCATCTGGGGCGGCGCGCTCGTGATGATGGCTGGCGGCATCGTCTCGCTCAGTGATCGGCGCCTTCGCGTGGGCGCACCGGCGCGTGCCAGAAAGGCGCTGGCGATGGGAGCTGCGGAATGATCAGGCGGCTGCTGCTCGCGCTCTTCCTTCTCCTTGCCTCGGTCGTTCCGAGCCATGCCGTCAATCCTGACGAGGTGCTCGCAGATCCGGCGCTAGAGGCGCGTGCCCGTGTGATTTCCGCCCAGCTTCGCTGCATGGTCTGCCAGAACCAGTCGATCGACGACTCCAATGCCGAACTCGCCAAGGATCTGCGGCTGCTCGTGCGCGAGCGGCTGAAGAACGGCGATACGGACGAGGCCGTGATCTCCTACGTCGTCTCGCGCTATGGCGAATTCGTTCTTTTGAAACCCCGCTTCGAGGCCAAGACGCTCGTGCTGTGGGGCATGCCCGCCATTCTTCTCGTGGCCGGCATCATCACCCTCGTCCTGGCGGGGCGGCGCCGCGCCGCGAGGATTCCCGGCGCACCCCTTTCCGCCGAGGAAAAGGAAGCGCTGGACAAGCTCCTGCGGCCCTGATCTCGAGCGGGATTCCCGGCTTTGCGGCGCACCACCCGGCGCAGGGACTCCGGCAGCTTGCCGGGCCGAGCGGAACATTACCAAAAATTCATCTGCCGGACAGAACTCAGTAAGGTCCAACCCGTTACATCTTTCGACACAGGCTGTTTCCCTAAGGTACAGCCAGACGAGCGGATCTCCGGCAGTCACGCCGTTGGTCCGGCTCGGAGAAAGGTTTCGAAGCCGCCTGCCCCTGCAGGCGGGCTTCCTGAAAGAGAGAAGGCAAAGCGAATGTCCACGATCAAAACTTCCCGGCCCTCCTTGAAGACAGTGCTGAAGACAACGACGGTTGCGGGTGTCGCGGCCGTGCTGCTGACCACCGGCCTCCCGGCAGAGGTTACCAAGTCCTTCGCCGAAGCCGTCAGCGTGCCCGCTCCGGCTGTTCCGAGCTTCGCGAACGTCGTCGACGCCGTTTCTCCGGCGGTCGTCTCCGTCCGCGTGCAGGCACGTGAGCGCGTCAGCGACGATGGAAGCAACTTCACCTTCGATTTCGGCGGCCGCGGCTTCGAGGATCTGCCCGAAGACCATCCGCTGCGGCGCTTCTTCCGCGAATTCGGTCCCGGTGACAACGACCGCGCGGATCGCTGGCGCGACCGTCGCGGCCCCCGCGGCGAGGGTCGTCTCCGTCCGCGGGCGCAAGGCTCCGGCTTCTTCATCACCGAGGACGGTTACCTCGTCACCAATAATCATGTCGTCTCCGACGGCTCGGCCTTCACCGTCATATTGAACGACGGTACCGAGCTCGATGCCAAGCTCGTCGGCAAGGACAGCCGGACCGATCTCGCCGTGCTCAAGGTCGACGACAAGCGCAAGTTCACCTATGTCAAGTTCGCCGACGACGAAAAGGTCCGCGTCGGCGACTGGGTGGTCGCCGTCGGCAATCCCTTCGGCCTCGGCGGCACGGTGACCGCGGGCATCATCTCCGCCCGGGGACGCGATATCGGTTCCGGCCCCTATGACGACTATCTGCAGGTCGATGCAGCGGTGAACCGCGGCAACTCCGGCGGCCCGACCTTCAACCTCGCAGGCGAAGTGGTCGGCATCAACACGGCCATCTTCTCGCCCTCCGGCGGCAATGTCGGCATCGCCTTCGCGATTCCCGCAACGGTCGCGAAAGACGTCGTCGACTCCTTGATGAAGGACGGCACGGTTTCGCGCGGCTGGCTGGGTGTCCAGATACAGCCGGTGACGAAGGACATCGCCGAGTCGCTCGGCCTGTCCGAAGCGAATGGCGCCCTCGTCGTCGAACCCCAGGCAGGCTCGCCGGGTGAAAAGGCGGGCATCAAGAACGGTGACATCGTGACGGCCCTGAATGGCGAACCGGTCAAGGATCCGCGCGATCTTGCCCGTCGGGTCGCGGCATTGCGCCCCGGCTCCACCGCCGAGGTCACGCTGTGGCGTAGCGGCAAGTCGGAGACGGTCAAGCTCGAAATCGGCACGCTGCCGAGCGATTCCAAGGAAACGCCGGCGCCCAGCGAAGCGCAGCCCGATGAAGGTCAGGCAGGCGAGGAGGCGCTGGCAGACCTCGGCCTGACGGTAACCCCGTCGGACGACGACAGTGGCGTCACGATCACGTCCGTCGATCCGGACTCCGCCGCCAGCGATCGCGGCCTGAAGGAAGGCGAGAAGATCGTCTCCGTCAACAATCAGGACGTGAAATCGGCGGACGACGTTCTCAAGGTCATAAACAACGCCAAGAAGGATGGACGGACCAAGGCTCTGTTCCAGATCGAGGCTCAGGAAGGCAGCCGCTTCGTCGCACTCCCCATCGCTCAGGGCTGAGACGCCGCAGGAAGGGGCGCGGACTTTCCGAACCCCGCTCCGACTTGGAAGGCGCCGCGACATCGAAAACATGTCGCGGCGCTTGGTGTTTCAAATCCCGTCAGCCGCAGCGGGCTGAAACCGGTTGAGACGAACGGAGGTCCGGGACTATGGTCACCCGTATGAAGATTCTGATTGTTGAAGACGATCTGGAGGCCGCTGCCTATCTGGCCAAGGCATTCCGTGAGGCAGGCATCGTCTGCGATCACGCGAGCGACGGCGAGGCCGGCCTGTTCATGGCGAGCGAGAATGCCTATGACGTTCTCGTCGTGGACCGCATGCTCCCCCGCCGCGACGGTCTTTCGCTGATCACCGAACTCAGGCGCAAGGACATCCACACGCCCGTGCTCATTCTCTCCGCACTCGGGCAGGTGGACGACCGCGTCACCGGTCTGCGTGCCGGCGGCGACGATTACCTGCCGAAGCCCTACGCCTTCAGCGAGCTCCTCGCGCGTGTCGAGGTGCTCGGCCGCCGAAAGGGCGCACCCGAGCAGGACATGGTCTATCGCGTCGGCGATCTCGAACTCGACCGCCTGTCCCATTCAGTCCGGCGGCAGGGCAAGGAGATATCGTTGCAGCCGCGCGAATTCCGGCTGCTCGAATACCTCATGAAAAATGCCGGGCAGGTGGTGACGAGAACCATGCTGCTCGAAAACGTGTGGGACTACCACTTCGACCCCCAGACCAATGTTATCGACGTGCACGTCTCGCGCCTGCGCTCGAAGATCGAGAAGGATTTCGATCCTCCCCTGCTGCGGACGATCCGGGGCGCCGGATACATGATCAAGGACGACCGGACCACGGACACATGAGCAGGGTAGGCGTGCTGTTCAGGACGACCGCAGTCCGGCTCTCTGCGCTCTATCTGGTCCTCTTCTCCCTGTGTGCGGCCTTCCTCGTCTTCTACGTGACCGGCATGTCGGAGCGCCTCCTGCAGCAACAGACGCGGGAAGCGATCGCCGCCGAAGTGGCGCAGATCGCCGGCGTATACGACCGGGCCGGCATCAACGGGCTGCTTCGCTCGCTCGAGCGCCGGGCACGTCAGCCGGGAGCCAATCTCTACGTCATTGCGGGTCCGAACGGAGAGATCCTCGCCGGAAACGTGGCCGCGCTGGAGCCGGGGCTGCTCGATGACGAAGGATGGAAATCCGAGCCGTTCCGTTACCGCCGCTTCACCGACGAGAGCCGCGCCGACAGGCATGTCGCCCTTGCCCAGGTCCTGATGCTCGACAACGGGTTGAGAGTTCTCGTCGGCCGCGACCTGCAGGAACCCGAAAAATTCCGTGCGCTCGTCCGTCAGGCGCTGATGGTCGCGCTCGGCATCATGGGGCTCGGTGCGCTGGTGATCTGGTTCGGCATCGGCCGCAACGCCCTGCGCCGAATCGACCGCATGTCGGAGGCGAGCACCAAGATCATGGCCGGCGACCTCTCGCAACGCTTGCCGACGAGCGGTTCCGGCGACGAGTTCGACCGTCTTTCGGAATCGCTGAACGCGATGCTCGAGCGCATCGAAAAGCTGAACGAAGGACTGAAACAGGTCTCGGACAACATAGCGCACGATCTCAAGACACCGCTGACGCGCTTGCGCAACAAGGCAGAGGCGGCGCTCGCCGATACCGAGGGGGGCAACCAGAGCGGTGCGCTCGAACAGATCATCGCCGAGTCCGATCAGCTGATTCGCACCTTCAACGCGCTTCTGATGATTTCCCGCGTCGAAGCCGGCTCCGCCGTCGCCGAGATGAACGAGGTCGACCTGGCGCAGATCGTGGCGGATTGCGTCGAACTCTACGAGCCGCTGGCGGAAGACAAGGAAATGCGCATCGAAGCGGAGGCGGTGGCGGGGGCGGCGATCTCCGGCAACCGCGAACTGATCAGCCAGGCGCTGGGCAACCTGATCGACAATGCGATCAAATATGCGGAAGGTGCCGAAAATCCGCTGATACGGGTTGAATTGAAGAGGAGCGCTCGTCACGTCGTGTTGACCGTTGCCGACCACGGGCCCGGCGTTCCGGAGAATATGCGCGGGGAGGTCGTCAAGCGTTTCGTTCGCCTGGACGAAAGCCGGTCGAAGCCGGGGACGGGTCTCGGCCTCTCGCTCGTCGAGGCCGTCATGGAGATGCACCGCGGCTCGCTGGAACTGTCGGCGACGGAGGAGGACGGTCGGGGCCTGGCGGTTCGCATGGTTTTCCCGGCGATTGCGACCTGATAAACCCATGACGGGAACCGAAGGGGGGATTGTGCATGGCGGAAGCGATCGAGCGGTCTTTGTCCGATATCGATGTGGTGGCGATTCGCCCGGCGAGCCAGGCGGACGCCAAAGCCGCCCTTTCCGTACTCAAGGATGCGGCGAAAGGCAGCGAGCAGATTGCCAAGCTCATTGCCTCGGACGCGCCGCTCAAGGATTTTCTCGTTGCCGCCTTCGCGCTTTCGCCATTCCTGCGGGATACGGCGCGTAGCCACCCGGCGATCCTCGAAGCATTGCTATCCGAGGCGCTGCCGGCGTTTTTGAAGCGCAGGATCGAGGCCGCAAGGGCGTCCTGGCGGGGCGATGCACCCGGGGCGGAGCTGCCGGACGCCGAGATCATGACGCGATTGAGACGGGCGAAGCGCGAGGTCGCCTTCGCCGTCGCGCTTGCGGACCTTTCGCGGCTTTTCGGTGGCCGTGAGACGACACGGTGGCTCAGCGATTTTGCAGAGGCGGCCGTTTCGGCGGCGATCGATCATCTGCTGCTCGGCGCGCATGAAAGCGGCAAGTTCGTGTTGAAGGACAGTTCCGCGCCGTCTACCGCCTCCGGCGTCGTCGTGCTTGGAATGGGTAAGCTCGGCGCCGGCGAGCTCAACTATTCTTCCGATATCGATCTTGTCGTCTTCTACGATCCGCAGTCGGGCATCATCGCCAATCGCGACGATGCTCCGGAAACCTTCGCCCGGCTGTTGCGGCGCTTGATTCGCATCCTGCAGGAGAGAACCGGCGACGGCTATGTCTTCCGCACGGATCTGCGGCTCAGGCCAGACCCGGGCTCCACGCCGCTTGCCATCCCGGTCGAGGCGGCAATGCTCTATTACGAGAGCAGGGGGCAGAACTGGGAACGGGCCGCCTTCATCAAGGCGCGGCCGATCGCGGGCGATCTGGAGGCGGGCGAACGCTTCCTCAAGGAACTGACGCCCTTCGTCTTCCGCAAGTACCTCGACTATGCGGCAATTGCCGACATTCACTCGATCAAGCGGCAGATCCATGCCCATAAGGGGCACGGAGAAATCGCCGTGAAGGGACACAACATCAAGCTCGGGCGCGGCGGCATCCGGGAGATCGAGTTCTTCGTTCAGACCCAGCAGCTGATCGCCGGCGGCCGCACGCCCGCGCTGCGTCTGCGCGAAACGGAAGCGATGCTGCGGATGCTCGCCGAGAGCGGCTGGATCGACGCGGCGACGGCCGAGGAGCTTACCGATGCCTATTGGTTCCTGCGCGACGTCGAGCACCGCATCCAGATGGTGCATGACGAGCAAACTCACCTCCTTCCGGAGACCGAGCCGGAGCTCAGACGGGTCGCCTATATGCTCGGCTTCGAGGATACGGCTTCCTTTTCGAATGCGCTTTCGCGCGTGCTGCGCACAGTCGAGCGGCGCTATGCGCAGCTTTTCGAGCAGGAGGCGAAGCTATCCACCGAGACCGGAAACCTGGTCTTCACCGGTCAGCAGGACGATCCGGATACGCTCGAAACGCTGAAGAAGCTCGGTTTCCAGCGGCCGTCCGACATAGCGAATATCATCCGCACCTGGCACTACGGGCGCTATCGGGCAACGCAATCGGTCGAGGCGCGCGAGCGGCTGACGGAACTGACGCCGGAGCTCCTGCGCGTCTTCGGCGAAAGCAGGCGGGCGGACGAAGCGTTTCTGCGTTTTGACCACTTCCTCTCCGGTCTGCCCGCGGGGATCCAGCTCTTCTCGCTGCTCGGCAACAATCCCGGCCTCCTGTCGCTGATCGTCAATATCATGTCGTCGGCACCGCGCCTGGCGGACATCATCGCCGCCAAGCCGCATGTCTTCGACGGCATGCTGGAGCCGGGGCTGCTTGCCGAACTGCCCACCAGGGATTATCTGGCGCCGCGCATCGCGACCTTCGTCGGCGCAGGCCGGCACTATGAGGAGGTGCTGGACCGCTTGCGCATCATCGCCGCCGAGCAGCGCTTCCTGATCGGTATCCGCCTGCTCACAGGCGCGATCACCGGCCTTCAGGCGGGGCGCGCACTCACCGACCTTGCCGATCTGATCATTGCCGCCGCGCTCGATGCGGTTCTGGAGGAGGTCCGGTCGGCGCATGGACGTTTCCCCGGCGGGCGGGTCGCAATCGTCGGAATGGGCAAGCTCGGCAGTCACGAATTGACCGCCGGCTCCGACATCGACCTCATCCTGCTCTACGATTACGACGACGAAGTGCTCGAGTCCGACGGCGCCAAGCCGCTCGATCCGGTGCGTTATTTTACGCGGGTCACGCAGCGGCTGATCGCCGCGCTTTCCGCCCCGACCGCCGAGGGCATCCTCTACGACGTGGACATGAGGCTGCGACCCTCCGGCAACAAGGGGCCGGTCGCCACCCGCATAACCGCCTTCGCCAAGTACCAGCGAACGGAAGCCTGGACATGGGAGCATCTGGCGCTGACGCGGGCGCGCTGCATCTGCGGCGACGAGAGCCTCGTCGGCGAAGCGGAGGCGATCTTTGCCGAGATCCTCACTGAAAAGCGCGACATCGCGAAGATCCGCAAGGACGTCGAGGAGATGCGCGGCCTGATCGACAAGGAGAAGCCGCCGAAGGACATCTGGGATTTCAAACTCATTCCCGGCGGATTGGTCGACATCGAGTTCATCGCCCAGTACCTCGCCCTGATCGCGCCGGCGAGGGGAGTGACGTCCCCTCCTGCCGGCACGCATACGCTCGAGGCGCTGAAGGCGCTCGGCGCCGGGATGATGAATGCGAACGATCTCGATACGGCCGCCGAAGCGCTCGTGCTCTTCACCGAGCTGTCGCAGCTCGTGCGCCTCTGCATCGACGGCGACTTCGACCCGAAGGAAGCGCCGGCCGGTCTCGTGGATCTCGTCTGCCGTGCCGGAGACTATCCGGATCTGACGCATCTCGAAGCCGACATTCGCCGTTTCTCGAAGGCCGTGCGCCGGATCTTCCAGGGGGTCGTCGCGGCAGCGTAAGCGGACGTAGTCAGCCGCGGTCGGGAATCCTGACCGATATGATGGTGCCGACATTCTCTGCCGAATGGATCTTCATCGTCCCGCCGTGAAGCCGCGTCAGCGAACGGGATATGGCGAGCCCGAGCCCGGAGCCGCCCTTGCTCTTGGCATATTGGCTCTGCACCTGCTCGAAGGGCTGGCCGATCTTCTGCAACGCGCCCTTGGGAATGCCGATGCCGGAATCGGCGATCGTCAGCGTGACGGCGCCCCTCACCTTGCGCGCCCGCAAGGAGATGCGGCCGCCTTCATTGGTGAACTTGACCGCATTGGAGAGGAGATTGAGCAGGACCTGCTTCATCGCCCGGCGGTCGGCGAACATCGTCAGGCCGGAGGATATCTGCTGGACCACGCGGATGTTCTTTCGCTCTGCCGGAATCGCCGTGAAACGAAGGGTCTCCTCGATGAGTGGCGCGAGATCGATCCGCTCGCGCGTGATGCGCATATGGCCTGCCTCGATCTTCGACATGTCGAGTATGTCGTTGATGACGTTGAGCAGATGTTTGCCGCTCTCGAAAATGTCGCGCGAATACTCGTGGTATTTCTCCGAGCCGAGGGGGCCGAACATCTGGTCCTGCAGGATTTCCGAAAAGCCGAGAATGGCGTTCAGCGGGGTGCGCAGCTCGTGCGACATGTTGGCGAGGAATTCGGACTTTGCCCGGTTCGCGGCCTCGGCGCGCTCTTTCTCCGCCTGATAGTTCGCGTTGGCGACGGAAAGTTCGGCCTTCTGCTGCTCGAGCGTTACGCGGGAGGCGGACAGATCTCCGATGGTTGCCATCAGCCGCCGCTCCGATTCGCGCAGGCGAACTTGATGCCGCTTGAGGAGCGTGATGTCCGTGCCCACCGAGACGAGCCCGCCGTCGCGCGTGCGCCGCTCATTGATCTGCAGCCAGCGTTCGTCGGCAAGCTGAACCTCGCTCGTCTGCGAGTGATTGCTCCGGTCCGGATCGGCGACGCGCCTTTCGACAACGGGCCTTGCCGCCGCAGCATGGACGATCGTGCGTTCGGTGCCTGGTACCAGCACGTGGTCGGGCAACTGCCAGGCTTGCTGGTAATGGGTGTTGCACATCACCAGGCGATCGTGCTTGTCCCAGAGCACGAAGGCCTCCGAGGTGCACTCGATCGCGTCCGCCAGGCGCTGATCGGCCTCGGCGTAACGCTGCGCAAGCCTGTGTTGCTCGGTGACGTCCATCGCAATGCCGATCAGATGCGTCCGGCCCGACACGGTGCGGATCACCTGGGCACGCGCTCGAAGCCATACATAGTGGCCATCCGCATGGCGCATCCGGAACACCTGATCGATCTGGCGCTCGTTGCCTTTCGCGATCGCCCGAGCGACCCGGTATATGCCCCGGTCCTCGACATGCATGAGACGGGCGGCATCGCCGAACGAAAGCACGCTCGCGTCGCCCGGCATTCCCAGCATCTCGTACATCGAGCGGGACCAGAAGAGGCGCCGGTTGTCGAGATCGAAATCCCAGAGGCCGCAGCGTCCACGCGAGAGCGCCGTTTCGACGCGCAGGTTCGACTCGGCAAAGACCGCATCGGCATCTCGGGCGCGCTTTGCCTGGATGTAATAGGCATAGAGGACGACCATCAGGATTGCCGAAACGCCGGCAAACAGCGTGACGTTGAGTGAAATTTCGTCGCGCCAGGCCGCTTCGAATCTGGCGATCGACGTTGCCGCCAGAACCGCGCCGCCGGAATCCGGCAATTGCCGGAGAGCGATGAAATGCTCGATGCCGTCGATCGACGCTCTTACGACGCCGGCACCCTCGCCGTAATATTGCAGCGTCGCGACCTCGGGAGCGATTGCGGAGAGCGTGCGCCCGATGAGATGGACGCCATCCTGCGTCCCGGCAAAGACGCGTCCGTCTCTGCGGACCGTCAGCAGGAAAATTCCGGCGTCCAGGATTTCGGCAGGCAGAAGTTCGGTGAGCCGGCGTTCGACCTCCCAGCGGCGGCCATCGGCGAAGAGTTCCGATCCGCCGGTCTGGAAAACACCGGCTGCCGCTGCGGCCGCGAGGCTGACCGTCCGGCGGGAGGAGGCTTCCATGCGGGCATGCTCGTCCATGATGCCCGACATCCGTGAGATCGCCACGATGAGAAGAAAAGCGATAATGAGGACCGGGATGGACCGCTTGAGCATCGGCTCTGCCATTGCGAGCTTCTGCGAGGCCGGTTCGGCAAATATCTTTGCCTGCTCGATGAACTCCCGTTCGAGGCTCGAAAAGCCCGGAAACTTGAGTCGCAACCGCCCTTCGGCTGCGCTTCCCCGTCGCGCGTCCGCCATCTTATCCAATTTGTCGTCCTCGAAAAGCGATCCGCACGCGACCATGCCGCAAGGAACGCTTGATTCTTCTCAGTCCGAAACGTCGGTCCCGTCTTTATCGGTTTCCCGGAAGCGGGCGTTTCAGTGATTCGGCGCGCCGCTCGCCCGAATCTGACTCAATGAATCACAGGGCGATTCGCCTTGTCCAGAGGTAACGGTAAAGATTTGTTAACCATATTTCATCGTTGGGAAATGATAGCCGGACTGCTAGAGCCGACTTCGGGCCAGATCCACGACGGTTTTCAGGTCGATCCGACCTGAAACCGTCGTGTTCGGCGGTGTGCCGGTGCTCCGGTCAGTGCTTGTCTTTGAGCATGCGGTCGACGATGTCGCTGACATCGGCGGAAAGATTGGAGGCGCGCGCGATATCCTCGAGCGCGCTGCGGGCGTGGCCGGCCCGGATCTTTTCGAGCGACCGCCAGGAGCGCATCGACGTCAGAATACGCGCCGCAAGTTGCGGGTTGCGCGCATCGATGTCCAGAATCTGCCGGGCAAGGAAACGATAGCCTTCACCGTCGATGCGGTTGAAGCCGGTGGCATTCGCGAAGGCGAATGTGCCGACCAGTGAGCGAACGCGGTTCGGATTGCTGGCATTGAAGAGAGGATCCGACATCAGCGCCCGAACGCGGTCGAGCGTCGATGCTCCGGGAATCGTCGCCTGAATGGCGAACCACTTGTCGATGACCAGCGCGTTGTCGGCAAAGCGCTTCTTGAACGCGGCCAGGGCGTCCGCCGTCTCTTCGGCGCCCGGAAACCGATGCGCAAGAAGCGTCAGCGCATGGCTGAGGTCGGTCATGTTGTTGGCGGACCGAAACGCATCAGCGGCTTTCTCCGGTTTTCCGTCGGCATAGACGAGGTAGGTGAGCCCGGAATTGCGCAGCGCCCGCCGCCCGGCGCTGTCGGCATCGGGACGGAACGGGCCGGACAGGGACATTTCGTTCACCAGTCGCGCAAAGGTGTCTTTGCCGGCAGTGGCGATGGCGGCCAGAATAGCCTGGCGGCCGGCGTGAATGGCATCCGGGTCGTTGTTGCCGCCGATTTCGCGGCCTATGTCGGTTTCGCTCGGCAGGGACAGCACTTGCGATCGGAACGCCGGCTCCAGTCGGTCGTCGCCGGCTGCGGCAAGCAGGGCGTCGACGAGCGCATCGTCACAGGCAACCGCCTGGCCGGTACGCGCTTCCGCTGCCGCCTTGACGAGATTGTCGAGGGCCATCGCGTTCAGCGCCTGCCAGCGTGCGAAGAGGTCGGTCTCGTGGCGTGCGATCAGCGCCCGGTGCTCGGCGCTTTGCGCCAGGTGCAGATTGACGGGCGCGGAGAAGCCGCGATTGAAGGAGGGGACCGGCTCGGATGGCATGCCGGAAAAAGTGATCGTCTGTTTGCGCTCGGTCAGGTGCAGTACGTCGCCGGTGATCTCGGCGCCGGAGACGGCCGAGGGCCTTGCCTCGCTTCCGTCCGGAAGCAGCAATCCGAAGCGGAGCGGGATATGCATCGGTGCCTTGCTGCTCTGCCCGGGCGTCGGCGGAACGGTCTGCTCCAACGATAGCGTGTATGTCTGGCTGGAGGCGTCATAGGTGCCCGAAGCGGTGACGAGCGGCGTTCCGGCCTGATGGTACCATAGCGAGAACTGCTTGAGGTCGCGGCCGCTCGCAGCCTCGAAGCAGGCGACGAAATCCTCGATCGTTACCGCCTGGCCGTCGTGACGCTCGAAGTAGAGGTCCATTCCCCTCTTGAAGTGGTCGCGGCCGAGGATCGTCGCGATCATCCGCGTGACCTCGGATCCCTTCTCGTAGACCGTCGTCGTGTAGAAATTGTTGATTTCGCGGTATTGCGTCGGGCGCACCGGATGGGCGAGGGGGCCGGCATCCTCTGGGAACTGCTCGGATTTCAAGTGCCGCACTTCGGCGATCCGCTTCACGGCGCGCGAACGCATGTCGGCGGAAAACTCGTGGTCGCGATAGACGGTCAGGCCTTCCTTCAGGCAGAGCTGAAACCAGTCGCGGCAGGTGATGCGGTTGCCGGTCCAGTTGTGGAAATATTCGTGGGCGATGATCGCCTCGATATTGGCATAGTCCGCATCGGTCGCCGTCTCGGGATCGGCGAGCACGTATTTGTCGTTGAAGATGTTGAGCCCCTTGTTCTCCATGGCGCCCATGTTGAAATCGGAAACGGCAACGATCATGAAGATGTCGAGATCGTATTCGCGGCCGAAGACTTCCTCATCCCATTTCATCGACCGCTTCAGCGCATCCATGGCGTAGGCGGCACGCGGCTCCTTGCCGTGCTCGACATAGATCTTGAGCGCGACGTCGCGGCCGGAAGCGGTGGTGAAGGTGCCCTCGACGACGCCCAGATCGCCGGCAACGAGCGCGAACAGGTAGCTCGGCTTCGGATGCGGATCGAACCAGGAGGCAAAATGACGGCCGTCGCCCATGTCGGCGCCGCCGAGATAGTTGCCGTTCGAAAGCAGGAGCGGTGCGGAAGCCTTGTCCGCGATGATGTTCACGGTATAGACCGCCAGCACGTCGGGGCGATCCGGGAAGTAGGTGATGCGGCGGAAGCCTTCGGCTTCGCACTGGGTGCAATAGACGTCGCTCGTGCGGTAGAGGCCCATCAGCTTGGTGTTCGTCTCAGGCGACAAGGCCGTCGTGACGGTGATCTCGAAGGGCGCCGCTTCCGGCAGGCCACGAATGGTAAGCGTGTCGTCCGTCGCTTCATAGAGCGTGCCGGGAATCGCTTCCTGGTCGAGCAGCAGGCCGGTCATGGTGAGCTCGTCGCCGTCGAGAACGAGCGGTGCAGAGGGGCTGACGCCTTCGCGGCGATGGAAGATCATGCGCGCCTCGACCTTCGTTTCCCTCGGGTCGAGTTCGAAAGTCAGGTCCACCCTCTCGAGTACGAAATCGGTCGGCCGGTAGTTTTCCAGATGAACGATCTGGCCAGTGTTTGTCCGCATGGTCAGTCCTGCTTACGCCTTCTTGCTCTTTTGATTTGTAGAGGGCGCTCGTGATGGTGAAAAGCCAAGATCCGAGATTTACGCACGAATGTGGTGCCGGCGACAGTACATCCGGCAGCAAAAACGCAGGGCCACTCCCGCCTCTTATTGACCGAAGGTTTATCGGAGCGGCACTAACAAGAACTAAATCCGTGACGATTTTTTCGGGCTTGCTAAATAACCTGCAGACCCATCTTTCTTGGCAACAAGCTTTGCATATGCGGGCGAATTCATCACGAAAAAACCAGCTCCATCACGAAATTTGATCCAACATGCTGCGCAAGCACGGCTAAGGTGGCGTGGTCCTTTCGCGGCCTTGCCGCCGCGTCCTCCCGTTTCTGTTGGCCTTCCGACCGGTTCGCCGATGTCAGTTTGAAAAGTTGCGTTTCATGGATGCGGACGATGTGAGCCCGATGAAGGGGATTGTGCTCAAGGTGCTCTCCGTCGTCGTCTTCGTGTGCATGTCGACCTGCATCAAGGCTGCGGGCGACAACATCCCCACCGGCCAGATCACCTTCTATCGCTCGGCTTTTGCGATGGTGCCGATCCTTGGATTTCTGGCATGCCGTGGCGCATTGAGGGACGCGTTCAGGACCAATGATATCACCGGACACCTGGTGCGCGGCTTTGTCGGCATTCTCGCCATGAGTTGCGGCTTTTACGGCCTCGTCCATCTGCCGCTGCCGGAGGCGATTGCGATCGGCTATGCCATGCCGCTGCTCGCTGTCGCTTTCGCGGCAATTTTTCTGGGCGAGATCGTGCGGCTCTATCGCTGGTCTGCGGTGTTTGTCGGGCTCGTCGGCGTGTTTATCATCTCCTGGCCGCGGCTTACGCTGTTCAACGAAGGCGGCTTCGGGTCGGCCGAGGCCAAGGGTGCGGTCGCCGTATTGCTTTCGGCAGCGCTCGGGGCAACGGCGATGGTGCTCGTGCGCAAGCTCGTGCAGAAGGAGCGCACGCACACCATCGTCCTCTACTTCTCCCTTTCGGCCGCGGTGTTCTCGCTCGCGACACTGCCTTTCGGCTGGTCCGAGCTTTCCTGGCAGGCCTTCGTTCTCCTGACGATCGCCGGCTTTTGCGGCGGCGTCGGGCAGATCCTGCTGACGGAAAGCTACCGCCACGCCGATATGTCGACGATCGCTCCCTTCGAATACACGTCGATCGTGCTCGGCATAGTCATCGGCTACTTCCTCTTCGGCGATGTGCCCACCCTGACCATGCTTGCCGGGACGGCGATCGTCGTCGGCGCGGGCATCTTCATCATCTACCGGGAGCATCGGCTGGGACTGGAGCGCAAGGGCGCGCGCAAGCACGTGACGCCGCAGGGATAAAGGGATGTGCTACTCGGCGCGTTGCTCCCAGGCAGGAACGGTATCGTCCTCGATGAGTTCGCCTGCGTCCTGCTGTGCGAGCGGACCGGTGACGTCGGGACCGGGGGTCGGCAGCACCGTGGTCGCCTGAAAATCGGTCTTCGCGACGAGGCCGTCATGCTGCTCGCGCTGAAGGATGCGCCACGCGGCATAGCCGCTGTAGAGTGCAAAATACACGGCAAGCGCGATGAACAGTGCGACGGGGCCAAACCGGTCCATGACCGGACCGACCATCAGCGGACCGGAGATCGTGCCGAGGCCGTAGGTGATCATCAGCCCGGATGAAATCTCCACATATTCGTCGGGGCGGGCAAGGTCGTTGGCATGCGCGACGTTCAGCGCGTAGATCGGGAAGAGGACCGTGCCGATGCAGGCGGCGAGTGCATAGAGAACCGGGGGACTGCTCGCAATCGAAACGGACATGGCAAGGCACGACACGACGCCGGCGATGCCGCAGGCAACCATGACGATGCGCCGGTCCATCCGGTCCGAGGCGCGGCCGATCGGGACCTGCGAGATCGCGCTGCCGGCCAGAAGCGACGCGAGTAGTGTCGCTCCCTCGCCGGTCGAAAGGCCGATCTTCTGGGTGAAGACGCCGCCGAGATTGAGCCACGCGCCCGAGAGCGCACCGGCGAGAAAGCCGCCGACGACGGCGACCGGCGAGCGGCGATAGAGTGCGGGGATATCGAAATTTGCCCGTGCCGGGGGGGCCGGCATCGGCGAGGAGGAAAGGGCGGTCGGCAGCAGGGCGAGCGAGAACAGCACGCCGCAAAGGATGAACAGGGAGGTGTTGCTCGGATCGCCGAGCGGCACCAGGTACTGTCCGCCGATCGTGCCGACCATGCTGGTGATGAGATAGAGCGAGAAGAGCAGGCCGCGATTGTCGTTCGTCACCCGCTCGTTCAGCCAACTCTCGATGACGAGATAGCTTCCGGCAATCGCAAAGCCCGACACGGCACGGAAGCCGATCCAGGCGCGCCAATCGACGACGAGCCCGCACATCAGTATCGCGATGGAAAGGAGCGTTATCAGGGCTGTGAAGACGCGGACATGGCCGACGCGCAGGACGAATTTAGGCGTGACGATGCAGGAAAGGGTGAACCCCAGCGTGTAGCCGGTTGCGAAGATCGAGATGGTGAGGGTCGACCAGCTTTCCGCCACGGAGCGTACAGGGATGACATAGCTCTGCAGCCCGAAGGCGACCATCATCAGGAAGGTCGAGAGCATCAGGCTGAAAACGGAAGCGAAGTTCGCCAGCATCGGCGCTCCTGGAGAGGGGATTAAGGAGCGGCTTCGTTTCGGCTCGGCCGATGAACTTCGTCACTCCGTCAAAACGAATCGAGAGTGGCTGTAACGAAGTTCCGGGGCGCTGTCGATTGCGACAGGGAATGGCGAAATGGCGCAGCCGGAAAGGCTGGAGCGGGATGAGGAAAGTGTGTGCGGATTTCCGCCCGCATCCGCGTTCCACCAATTGGAATCGATCACGTTGGTTTCAGGTCGATCCGGGACCCAAACGAGCCCTATCTCGGCAGCAACTGGCTCGCCGCGCCGTGATCGGCGCGGCGCCCGTCGCTGGCGATGCTCAGGCGGCTGTATTCGCGAGACGCGCGGACGGCGGTGCGAATGTCGGAGATCGTGTCGACGAGACCGCGAATGCCGTCGAGCGCCTTGGACATGATCGTTCTCTCCTGCAGTCTTTCCGGCGCAGGGCGTTCAGCGCTGGATGAATTCGGCGAAGATCTGAGCCGGGCGGGTCGTCCGCGCGAGACCGATTGCTGTCAGCTGCTCGTTGGCAGCCGACCCGAAGCTGTTGAACGGCGCGCGCGAGGAGGCACCGGCGTAGCGGAGCGTCTCGAAGCTGCTGTGAATCGGGCGATAGCGGGCAGTCATGGTTCAAATCCTTATCCATTCCTCCCGTCGTGCTATATTGCGGTGCAGCATGGGTTTTGCAATGCGCTAAAACGCCGCTCAGACATGCGCAAATCGCATGGCTTTTTTCACACCTTGTTCATAAATCGAGCAGTTGTATCAGCCGAGGCGCGACTTGAACGCCAGCAGGTCCAGCCAGGCAAAGCGCTTGTTGACGGGAGCGGCGACAAGGTCCTGCGGATGCAAGGTGGCGAGCGTTGGAATGCCGGTGCCGCCAAAGGTGAGCTCCCGCCATTCGCCGCGCAGTTGATGGATCGTTTCGCCGCCGAAGAAGAAGCGGGCGGTGAAGTTGCCGAGCAGAAGCAACTGCTTGGGTTCGGCCAGCGCGATCTGACGCTCGATGAACGGCCGGCAGATATCCGCCTCGCGAGCGCTCGGAACGCGGTTTCCCGGTGGCCGCCAGGGCACGGCATTGGCAAGAAGCACGTCCTCGCGCGAGAGGCCGATGCCGGACAGCATCCGTTCGAGCATCTCGCCGTGCCGCCCCGCAAAAGGGCGGCCGTCGCGGTCGTCATCCGCATAGGGCATCGGACCGATGATCATGACACCCGAAGCAGCACTGCCTTCGGCAAAGACGAGGTTGCGGGCGCTGTTCCTGAGGTTGCAGCCGGCAAAGGCCTCCATGGCCGTGCGTAGCTCTCCCAGCGATCGCGCGGCATCGGCGACGAACTGCGCCTCCTTGATGGCCTGCTCGTCCGGTATCGCAACCACCGGAGGGGATGCCGGAGGCGCGGGGCGACGCTCGCGCGAGGGGGCGGCAAGGGGAGCAGGCTGCTGCGGTTCGACTGCGGTCGCGCTGGTTTGCGGCACGGCGCGGCTTTGCGCGCGCCTGATTCTCATCGCCTCGAATTCAGCGAGCCGATCGACCGGTTCGTCTTCGAGGAGCCACTCGACACCCGCCTCCGCATGGAAGGCGAGAAGGGCAGCGAGTTCGGAGCGGGAGAGGTCGTTGGCCGAGATCATGGGGCGAATGTAACAGATCGGTGGGCGTGGTCCACTGCACGTTCCTCAAATCTGTGGTGGCAGGGACTGCCTTCAGGCCGCCGCTGTCCAGGCCGCGATGTCGTCGCGCTCGCCGATAAGCGCCAGGCCATGGGCGATCGACAGGAGCTCGCCGCCGCTCTCGATGCGTTCTTTGCCGAAGCGGTTCTCGAAGAGACGGCGAATCGCCGGCACGAAGGATGTCCCGCCGGTCAGAAACACCTTGTCGATCCCGTCCGGTGTTGTCGCAGACGTTGAAAGGACCTCGTCAAGCGCCTCCTCGATGCGGGCAAGGTCAGGCGCAATCCAGGCTTCGAACTCTTCCCGGTGAACGGTACGGCGTGCGCGCTCGCCCAGCGGCGCAAAGGCGAATTCGGTCTCCTCAGCCTGCGAGAGCCGCATCTTGGTGGCCGAGACCGCCTGATAGAGTGGATAGCCTTCGTCATGCTCGATGAGCTCCACGAAGGACTCCAGCTTTTCCGGCTCCAGGCTTGCGCGCACCAGTTTTTTCAATTCGGTGAAATCTCTCAAGGTCTTGAAGATAGAAAGCTGATTCCAGCGGCCGAAATTCGCGTAGTAGCTCGACGGCACCTCAAGCAGCTTGTCGAAGCTCTTGAACAGACTCCCCTTTCCGATGAGCGGCGAGACGATGTTGTCGATAATCCGGAAGTCGAAATGGTCTCCCGCGATGCCGACGCCGGAATGTCCGATCGGCGTTGCCGTCAGTCGACCGGCCTGGCTCTCGAATCGGATGATCGAGTAGTCGGTGGTGCCGCCGCCGAAGTCGGCGACGAGCACCGTCGCGTCGCGATCGAGGTTGCGCGCGAAATAGAAGGCGGCCGCGACCGGTTCGTACACGTAATGGACTTCGGGAAAACCCATGCGGGTAAGCGCGCGATTATAGCGTTCGAGGGCCAGTTTCTCGTTCGGATTGGCGCCCGCAAACTGCACGGGACGGCCGATGACGACACGCCTGAAGGTGGATTCCCAGTTACTGCCGGCATAGTCTTTGAGCCGCGTCAGGAAACGCTGCATCAGGTCCTCGAACTCGTAGCGCTTGCCGAAGATCAGCGTGCCCTGGAAGAGCGCGCTCGCGGCAAAGGTTTTGATCGACTGAAGGAAGCGGCATTCGCCCGGATTGTCGATGAATTCGCGGATTGCCGCCTGTCCTGCTTCGACTTTCAAGGGCGAGGGACCGGCATCCTTCAGGAAAGAGAGCGCCGTGCGCGTCGTGTCCGATCTCCCGATCGGGCTTTCCACGACGATGGAGCGCGTCGAGGCGCCGTCGGCCTGCGCCAGTACCGAATTGGTCGTGCCGAAGTCGAGGCCTAGGGCGAATGCCATGATCGTCTCCGTCTTGTCGGTGATGCGGCTTGCGGGGTGGGGCGGGCCTCCTCGCATGCGAGCGCTGCAAAAGCAAGCTGCCCATCGGCCGGATCCGCCCAGATGGATTTACGTTTACGTTCAAGTAACATAGTAATCTCATGAACTCATGCGCAAATGCAGAGACAGTCTGTCGCATCCCGGCTCGACAAGGTTTACGGCATTTGTCATGACGGGATGATTTGGCCGGGAACGGAGCCGGCAGAAGACCGGCAGAACTGGAGAGTGTAATGACCGAGCAACAAGAACTCCCCGAACGCGAGAGCATGGAATTCGACGTCGTGATCGTCGGGGCGGGACCGGCTGGTCTTGCGGCGGCGATCCGGCTGAAGCAGGTCAATCCGGAACTCTCGGTCGTGGTTCTGGAGAAGGGCGCCGAAGTGGGCGCGCATATCCTCTCCGGCGCCGTGGTCGACCCGATCGGCATCGACCGGCTCTTGCCCGGCTGGCGCGACGAATCGGACCACCCGTTCAAGACGGAAGTCACCGACGACCAGTTCCTCTTTCTCGGCCCCGCCGGCTCGGTCCGCCTTCCCAATTTCCTGATGCCGCCGCTGATGAACAATCACGGCAACTACGTCGTCTCGCTCGGCAATGTCTGTCGCTGGCTCGCCACCCAGGCGGAAGCGCTCGGCGTCGAAATCTATCCGGGTTTTGCCGCAACCGAGGTCCTCTACAATGACGAGGGCGCGGTGATCGGCGTTGCCACCGGTGACATGGGCATCGAGCGCAACGGCGAGCCGGGGCCGAACTTCGCCCGCGGCATGGAGCTGCTCGGCAAGTACACCCTTATCGGCGAGGGCGTGCGCGGCTCGCTCGCCAAGCAGCTGATCGCCAGATACAAGCTCGACGAGGGGCGCGACGTGCCGAAATTCGGCATCGGCCTGAAGGAACTCTGGGAGGTGAAGCCGGAAAATCATAGGCCCGGCCTCGTGCAGCATTCCTTCGGCTGGCCGCTCGGCATGAAGACCGGCGGCGGATCCTTCCTCTATCACCTCGAGGACAATCTGGTCGCCGTCGGTTTCGTCGTCCATCTCAACTACAAGAACCCATATCTCTATCCGTTCGAGGAGTTCCAGCGCTTCAAGACGCATCCGGCGATCCGCGGCACCTTCGAGGGTGGCAAGCGGCTCTCCTACGGCGCACGCGCCATTACCGAGGGCGGCTACCAGTCTGTGCCGAAGCTTTCCTTCCCCGGCGGGGCTCTGATCGGCTGCTCGGCCGGTTTCGTCAACGTGCCGCGCATCAAGGGCAGCCACAATGCGGTGCTGTCGGGCATTCTCGCGGCGGAGAAACTCGCCGAGGCGATCGCCCACGGCCGCGCCAATGACGAGCCGATCGAGATCGAGCGCGGCTGGCGCGAGAGCGCCATCGGCCAGGACCTGAAACGGGTCCGCAACGTCAAGCCGCTCTGGTCGAAGTTCGGCACCGCGGTCGGCGTGGCGTTCGGCGGTCTGGACATGTGGACCAACCAGCTCTTCGGCTTCTCCTTCTTCGGCACGCTGAAGCACGGCAAGACCGATGCGCAATCGCTCGAGCCGGCCGCCAAGCACGAGAAGATCGACTATCCGAAGCCGGATGGCGTGCTGACCTTCGACCGTCTCTCCTCGGTGTTCCTATCGAACACCAATCACGAGGAGGACCAGCCGGTGCATCTTCAGGTGAAGGATTGGGATCTGCAGAAACGCTCGGAATACGAGGTCTATGCCGGCCCGTCGTCGCGCTACTGTCCGGCCGGCGTCTATGAATGGGTGGAGAAGGACGGCGAGCCCACCTTCGTCATCAACGCCCAGAACTGCGTCCACTGCAAGACCTGCGACATCAAGGACCCGAACCAGAACATCAACTGGGTGCCGCCACAAGGGGGCGAAGGGCCGGTCTATCCGAACATGTGAATGTTCGGAGAGGCGGGCCCGCACGGACTCCCGTGATGAGAAGCGGGCGAAGGGCCGGTCTATCCGAACATGTGAATGTTCGGAGAGGGAGGCCCGCACGGACTCCCGTGATGAGAAGGGGGCGAAGGGCCGGTCTATCCGAACATGTTCGGAGAGGCGGGTCGAACGCCCCTGTCCGAACACGCAATTGCACTTCTGGAAAGGCCGGCGAGCGTTCGCCGGCCTTTTCGCATGTCCTTATAAGTCGTCCACCTTCCGACGTGGATGATGGGGGTCGCCGGCAAATGAATTTAAAAAAGGGGGTTAAACCCATCAATTATTTGTGTAGTTTGACAAACGGCAGGAATGTCAGCCGCTGACGCAAATGGGAAAGTGTTCGCCGGAAAGACACGATAGCAATGTGGGCGGTACCGGTCCGAACAGGTATCGGTTGACCCGCGAGCTGTCGCGCCCCGGCATCGGATCGGGGCGCGTGCTTGTTCCGTTCACTGTCAGCAGCTGCGGTGAGGCTGGCAGTCCGCCATAGAGACACCGCCAAAACAGAGGGAGCCGAAATGAAGAAACTTCTTGCAACGACATGCCTGGCCGCCGGTCTTTTGGGACTCGGCAGCGCGGCATCGGCGGCGGAATGCGGCGATGTGACGATTGCCAACATGAACTGGCAGAGCGCCGAAGTCCTGGCGAGTGTGGACAAGTTCATTCTGACCGAAGGCTACGGCTGCAGTGCGGAGCTCGTCGTCGGCGACACGGTGCCGACCATCACGTCGATGATCGAGAAGGGCGAGCCGGATATCGCGCCGGAGGGCTGGGTCGACCTGCTGCCGGACGTGGTGAACCGCGGCCTCGAAGAAGGCAAGCTCGTAGGCGCCGCAGTCGCGCTTTCGGATGGCGCCGTACAGGGCTGGTGGGTTCCGAAGTACATCGTCGATGCCAACCCGGACATCAAGACGATCGACGACGTCCTGAAGCATAAGGAACTCTTCCCCGATCCGGAGGATCCGAACAAGGGCGCGATTTTCAACGGTCCTCAAGGGTGGGGCGGCACGGTCGTGACGACGCAGCTTTACAAGGCCTATGGCGCCGAGGCGGCGGGCTTCACGCTGGTCGATACCGGCTCGGCGGCCGGCCTCGACGGCTCGATTGCCAAGGCCTATGAGCGCAAGCAGGGTTGGGTCGGCTACTACTGGGCCCCGACAGCGCTGCTCGGCAAGTACGAGATGGTCAAGCTCGAGCATGGCGTCCCCAACGACATGGCCGAATGGAAGCGCTGCAATACGGTTGCGGATTGCCCGGATCCGAAGAAGAACGATTGGCCGAAGGACAAGGTCCAGACACTGGTAACCAAGGAATTCGCCGACCGCGCCGGCCCGGCCATGGAGTATCTCAACACCCGCGCCTGGACGAACGACACGGTCAACAAGCTCATGGCCTGGATGACCGACAATCAGGCGAGCGGCGAGGAAGGCGCGAAGCACTTCCTCGAGGAAAACCCGGACCTCTGGACCAAGTGGGTCTCGCCCGAAGTCGCCGAAAAGATCAAGGCTGCCCTCTGATCGACTCGCCTCGAATGAACGGCGCGCGTAAAAGCGCGCCGTTTTTTGTTTTCTGCTGCGTAGTTTTCGAAGGAAGGCGCAAGATTTCGTTCACCGCATGTCGGTTTGAGAATAAGATTGCGCGGCTTCATCGTTTACACCGCGCGTTAGCGTTAAGAGGCAGGCGGCAAAGCAATAACAACCATAAGCCGCCCAAAAGAGTGCGAAGGGGAATCGACACATGGAATGGCTGACCAAATTTCCGCACATGGACGACGATCGGCTTCGGCAGTTGAAGAAGATAATCGACGAAGGGTTCCGTAGCTTCACACGCGCCTATGGCGACGCGATCGAATCGTTCTTCGACCCGCTCCAGTTCTTCCTGATCCACGCCGAACGGTTCATGACACGAACGCCCTGGCCGATCATTCTCATACTGATTGCCGTGATCGCCTGGTTTGCCAGCCGCAACTGGAAGATCGTTGCCGGCGCCGTCGGTACCCTGCTCCTCATCGGTTATCTCGACATGTGGGACGACACGATGAAGACGATCTCGATGATCTTCGTCTGTACGGTCCTGTCGATAGCGATCGGCATACCGATGGGCATCATCATGTCACGTTCCGATCGTTTCCAGAACATCGTCAATCCGGTGCTCGACGTGATGCAGACGATGCCGAGCTTCGTCTACCTCATTCCCGTCGTGATGCTTCTCGGCATCGGCAAGGTTCCGGGGCTTATAGCCGTCGTCATCTACGCGATCCCGCCGATGATCCGCCTCACCAATCTCGGAATCCGGCTGGTCGACAAGGATGTGCTGGAGGCGGCGGACGCCTTCGGCTCGTCGAACTGGCAGAAGCTGAAGAACGTGCAGATGCCGCTGGCGCTGCCGACGATCATGGCCGGGATCAACCAGACCATCATGATGGCGCTCGCCATGGTCGTCATTGCTTCGATGATCGGCGTTCAGGGCCTGGGTCAGCCGGTCTTGAAGGCGATCGCCAACCAGTATTTCACGCTCGGCATCTTCAACGGCCTCGCCATCGTCGGAATCGCCATCATCTTCGACCGGGTGAGCCAGGCTTACGGGCGCCGGCTCCAGCGCCACCGCGAAATCATTCACGGATAGAAGCACCAAAGATCTTCCCCTCCCCAGTCCCTCCCACTTGTGGCACTTGTGGGGAGGGGTTGGGGAGGGGCCTTGCAGACGGCCCACATCGCCACCGGATCAGAATCCGGCGAGCACCAGCTTGCCGCGCGTGCGGCCGGTTTCAATCATCTGATGCGCCTTCCTGAGCGTTGCCGCGTCGATGGGGCCGAGCGTCTCCGTTAAGGTCGTGCGGATCTTGCCGCCATCCACCAGTTCCGCGACCCTGTTCAAGAGATTGTGCTGCTCGATCATGTCCGGGGTCCCGAACAGCGGACGCGCAAACATCATTTCCCAGTGGATCGAGACGGATTTGCGCTTGAACGGCATGACGTCGAGGACCGCCAGGTCGTCGATCAGCGCAAAGCGCCCCTGCGGCGCGATCAGCTTGACGATCTCGTCGACATGCTTGTCGGTGTTGGTCGTTGAAAACACGAAGGCCGGCGCGCCGAGGGCGAGCTGCTCTACCTCGGCCGCAAGCGGGCGGCTGTGGTCGAGCACATGATGGGCACCGAGCTTCAAGGCCCACTCGCGGGTTTCGGCGCGTGAAGCGGTGGCGATGACGGTGACATTGGTCAGAGCGCGCAGCAACTGAATGGCGATCGAGCCGACGCCGCCGGCGCCCCCGATGATCAGCACCGCGTTCGCTGCTCCCGGTACGGGATCATTGACCCTGAGCCGATCGAAAATCGACTCCCAGGCGGTGATCGCCGTAAGCGGCAAGGCGCTGGCGGCCGCGAAATCGAGCGAATGCGGTTTCCGCCCGACGATCCGCTCGTCGACGAGGTGAAACTCCGCATTCGTCCCGGGCCGGCCGATGGCGCCTGCGTAGAACACTTCGTCGCCGGGTTTGAAGAGCGTAACCTTCGGGCCGACCGCCTTGACGACGCCGGCGGCATCCCATCCGAGAACCTTCAGCTGCTCCGGCTCCGGCTGAACGCCGGCGCGCACCTTGGTATCGACCGGGTTGACGGAAACCGCCTTGACTTCCACCAGGAGATCGCGCTCCCCCGGCGTCGGCACAGGCAGGTCCACGTCCATCAGCGCGGTCTCGTTGGCGATGGGTTGCGGTGTCTTGTAGGCGACGGCACGCATGGAATGCTCCTTTTTAAATTGAACAGGAGCTACATGGCCCCTATGCTCAATGCACACAAGAATGCACAAATTTGGCCTATAGTGTCGAAAAGGATACCGTATGTCCCGGCCGCGCGCGAAGCTGACGAACACATTTCCGGGCTGCCCGGTCGAGTCGACCTTGAGTTTCATCGACGGCAAATGGAAGGGCGTCATCCTCTATCACCTGATGAGCGAAGGCGTCCTGCGCTTCAACGAACTGCGCAGGAGGCTGCCGAGCGTGACGCCGCGTATGCTGACCAGGCAGTTGCGTGAGCTGGAGGAGGCGGCGCTTCTGTCGCGTACGGTCTTTCCGGTCGTTCCGCCGCGTGTCGACTACGCCTTGACGCCGAGGGGAGAAAGCCTGAAACCGGTGATCATGGCCCTGAAAGCCTGGGGCGACGAGAATGTCCTCTGCGACGGCGATCGCATGACACTGAAGCCGCTCGAATCCCGCTCGGGGCCAGAACTCAAGCGCGCTTGATCGCTTCGTTGAAACTTCCGTACGCCGAAGCGGCCGGCGATAAGGCCGCCTGCACTTTTCGTCGCACAGCTCTGGAAACCCCCGCTGCCGCTCTTATCTGAGAAGCTGAACGCACTCGCATGACGGAGGCAGCAGCCCTTGAAAGTCAAAGCCATCTTCAATCGAGATGGGGGAACTTTCCGTACGACGGACATGGATGCCTACAGCAGGAAGGTCGAGGAGGACTTTCGGGCGGCCGGCCACGAGATCGAGATCGCAGTGGTCGCAGCGGATGAGATGCGGGACGCGTTGGAGACGGCTTGCGGACGGGACGATCTCGACGCGATCGTCGCCGGCGGCGGCGACGGCACGATTTCGGCGGCGGCAGGCGTGGCCTGGAAAACCGGCATGCCGCTGGGCATCGTTCCCGCCGGGACGATGAATCTCGTCGCGCGCTCCCTGAAGCTGCCGCTCGATATCTGGAAGGTCCCGGAGGTGCTGGCCAATGGCCGAATCATCGATGCCGACATAGGCAGCGCTGACGGCCGCGCATTCGTGCATCAGTTCTCGATGGGGCTCCACGCCCGCATGGTGCGCTATCGTCAGTCCTATCGGTTCGCGTCGCGACTCGGGAAGATCAGCGCCAGCGTACGCGCCGCCATCGGGGTAATCTTCAACCCGCCGGATTTCGAGATCGAATTCGACGCGGACGGGCACCGCGAGCGCCGGCATGTTTCGGCGATTTCCGTTTCGAACAACCATTTCGGCCACGACACGCTGATGTATGCGGAAGACCTGACAAGCGGCCACCTGGGCTTCTACACGGCGCCGCCGCTAAGCCCTGCGGGCGTGGCGAAGCTCTCCTTCGACATCCTGCGCGGAAAGTTCAGGAGCAGCACGCTGATCACCGAGATGAGCGCTCTGACGGTCGACCTGCACTTTCCGAAGGTGGATCGGAAGATCAACTGCGTCATCGACGGCGAGCTTATCCCGATCAGAAGCGGCAAGGTCGCATTGCGCGTTCACCCCGGTGAATTGAAGCTGCTGGTCGGGTCGCAGGAGAGCAATTTCGGGAACCCCGTGTAGCGGCTTCCCGCGCGTCTATTCCGCGACCCAGATATAGCTGAAGCTGTAGCGATCCTCGCCGGTCCCGTAGAGATAGGGCAGCGCGAGGTGGCGCGGTGCCGCGGCCGCGTCCGGAATGCCAAGTGCGGAGAGAGCGTTCCGCAACAGGTCGGGAACGGGTGCTTCCGGCTGTGCGTCGTCATGCCAGACCGCGAGAAGGGGCCTTTTCGACATATCGACCGGAAGCGCATTCGAGGGGCTTGGCATCGTGACCTGTGCTCCGCTGAACTGCATTCGGAGATTTCCCGCGATCTGCTTGTCATTGGCGAGGATAAGCGCCGGCTGGCCTTCTGCCTGTGCCACCGCTTCGGCCAATGCGGCGTAGGGTATGTTCAGCCTCGAATAGTCACCAAACCACGGCCGCACGACGGCTCGCGCCGACACGAGCACGAGTGCGCCCAGCGCGATGACTAAGACCAGCAGGAAGAAGCGCCTGAGGCTGTCTGTAAGGTCGATATTCGCCGCCTCGATCTTCAGACAGAGATAAAGCGGAATGAGAACGAGAAAGAGGACCAGCCATTTTTCGCGCACATGCGTGGCGGCGACGCCGAGTACGACCAGCAGGATCGCGATCAGGCAAATGGCGAGCATCCGCCCGACGATCCTGCTCCACTGGCTTTCCGCCTGCCAGATCGCGCGGAACTTGCCGCGGAAGACGAGGCCGAATACGAGCAGCGGCACCAGGCTGCCGCCGATGATGGCGGAGCCGAGCGAGTAGACGCCGTAAAAGGCCTGAAGCAGAAATCCCTCCGCCTCGCGCTCCCGCATCTCGTTCAAGGTCCCACCCGAGGCGAAACCGAAATTCTGCAGCACCCAGTAGGCGTGGGGCAGAACGATGAGCGTTGCTACCGCAATCGCCGGCAGAATGCGCCAGTCGAGTATCCGCGCCCGCAGCTCCCGTTCCGGCAAAACGGCGACGATCGCCGCGACCGGCACGAGGACGAAGTTGTACTTCGCCATAAGGCCGATACCCACCGCAACGCCGGTGAGAATATAGGAGAAAAGGCTGGGCCGCTTCAGCGTCTTCAGGAAACTGTAGAGAAAGAGCGAGACGGCGAAGAGTGCTGCGACCGTGTGGGAAAGATCGCGCTGTGCGAGTAGAAAGATCGGCGGCAGCGTAAGAACGCCGAGCATTGCGATCGGGGGCAGACGGCGGTCGGTCAATACCAGCCGTGCCGCAAGGCCGTAGAACAGACAGCAGAGAAATAGGAGCCCGTTCTTGAGGATGGTCATCGTCGCCAGCGAGGTCCCGATCACCTCTGCCAGTCCATATTGCAGCCAATTGTAGAAGGGCGGCTGCGGTCCGTATCCGAGGGCGAGGAACTGAGACAGAAATGCCTGTTCCGCCTCGTCGATTTCCAGTGAGCTCGAGACGAAGACCCGCAGGATGATGCACAGCAGGAAATAGCCGGCGACCGCCAGGACGACCGCTCCAGGGCGTCGATTGACCGCTTCAAGCACGCGGCTGCTCCCGCTCGAAAGTCTGGCGCACGATGTAACTCGTCATTTCATCGTCGCGGAAATAGGCGCGCGCCATCATCTCCGAGAGAATGCCGGTGGTGATCAGTTGGACCGAAGAGAGGAACAGCATCACGCCGACGATCAGCATCGGACGGGTGCCGATGTCGTTGCCGAAGATGAACTTGTCTATCGCTAGATAGAGAAGGATCAGCACACTGAGACCGCCGGCAGCCAGGCCGATGGAGCCGAAAAAGTGCCCGGGCCGCGCCTTGTAGCGCATGAAGAACAAGACCGCGAGCAGATCGAGGATAACCCGGAACGTGCGCGAGATCCCGTACTTCGAGCTGCCGTAATGCCGCGCGTGATGGGTCACCGGCATCTCGCCGATCCGACTGCTCGGCACGACACCCGCCACCCAGGCCGGAATGAAGCGGTGCATTTCCCCCATCAGCTTCACCTGCTTGATGATGGAACCGCGGTAGATCTTCAGGCTGCAGCCATAGTCGTGCAATCTCACGCCCGTGATCTTGCCGATCAGAACGTTGGCGCACCAGGATGGGATCTTCCTCAGAATCAGTGCATCGCGTCGGTTTTGCCGCCAGCCGACAAGGAGGTCGAGCCCGCGCTCTTCTATCGCCGCGACCATGTTGGGAATGTCCGCCGGATCGTTCTGAAGGTCGCCGTCAAGCGTCGCGATCAGCCGGCCGGACGCCGCGTCGATCCCCGCCTGCATTGCGGCCGTCTGGCCGAAATTCTTCTGGAGCTCGATGATCTTCAGTTGCAGGTCGGGGTGTGAAAGCTCCTTGCGCGCGTTCGGCAGGGTTCGGTCCGTGCTGCCGTCGTCGACGAGGATGAGTTCCCATGACTTCAGGAACCCGGCCATTGCCGCCCGGATGCGCGTGACGAGCGGTCCGACGCTCTCCTCCTCGTTGAACACCGGCACGACTATGGAGAGCTCGACACCCTCCAGGACTTCGGTCATCGGCTTCACGGGTTCTTCGATGCGATTCAAGAGGGCAGTCTCCGGTGGGCTGGCAGGTTTTCTTGCATATTTCTGAGGTTATAACCAATGTCGAATCGCATTGCTGATACAGGAAAACGGTCTCGATGAATACGAACTGGGAGCGCAGCCGGCGGCCGTGGCTCGCGCGCAACCGTCTCGCACTGATTTCCGCTGCGGCAATCGCGGCTTATGCCGTCTTCGTGGAGTGGGTCTGGGGCTGGCCGGTATTGCTGCGGCAATGGGCCGAAATCGGCGTCGTGCCGGTGCTCTCGGCGCTAGCGCTTCTCGTCGCCACCTATCTCATCCGTTGCTATCGGATCCACGACTACTTCCCGGGCGAAACCAGGAGCCGGTTTCTGTCTCTCTTCCGTGTGACCCAGGTTCACAATCTGCTCAACATCATGCTGCCGTTCAGAGCGGGCGAAACGAGCTTTCCCTTGCTCATGCGCAGCGAATTCGGTGTGCCGCTGGTGCGTGGTACCGCGGCGCTCTTCGTCATGCGGCTTCTGGACCTGCATGCCCTGCTGACCGTCGCTGCGGTGGGTCTGGTGGTGGGGCGGGGCCCAGGGGCGATCGGCTGGGTTCTCTGGCTTATCGCTTTTCTGTCGCCTCTTGCCTTCTTTCTCATGAAGGAGAAAGCTCTCACCACGGTGCGCCGTTTCGCGCCGGCGAAGGTCGGTCCGCATCTGGACGAGGTGGAGGCGGGCCTGCCGATCGGCATTCCCGCTTTCCTGCGGGCCTGGGCGATGACGATGCTGAACTGGGCGGTAAAGGTCGTCGTTCTCGCCTGGGTGCTCGCGATCATGGGGGTCGCTCCGCTCGCCGCCTCCTTCGGCGGGGCGCTCGGCGGCGAATTGTCTTCCGTCCTGCCGGTGCACGCGCCGGCGGGTGTGGGAACCTACGCAGCGGCGATCGTCGCCGGTGCGGTTTCCTTCGGAGCGGATCACGCGACGCTCGAGACGCTCGGCCGCGCCAGTGTCAATGCCCACCTCATGGTCATCGTGTCGGCGGTGGTCGGCACGCTGCTGTCGCTCCTCCTGCGGCCGAAAGCGTGAAACGCTTCTGAGCGACAGGATGCGGGCTCTACTGGAACGAAGTCTCGTAGAAGCTTCTGAGCTTGCGTGAATGGAGCTTCTCGGAAGGCATCGCCGCCAGCTTCTGCAGGGCCAGGATACCGATTTTCAGGTGCTGGCTCACCTGGGTTCGGTAAAAGGCGCTCGCCATGCCGGGCAGCTTCAGTTCGCCGTGCAACGGCTTGTCGGACACGCAGAGCAATGTCCCATAGGGAACGCGGAAGCGGAACCCGTTGGCGGCGATGGTAGCCGATTCCATGTCGAGCGCGATGGCTCGGGCCTGCGAGAGTCGTTTGACCGGCCCGCGCTGGTCGCGCAGTTCCCAGTTGCGGTTGTCGATCGTCGCGACCGTACCCGTGCGCATGATCTGTTTGAGGTCGTAGCCCTTGTAGCCCGTCACTTCGGCGACGGCGTCCTGCAGGGCAACCTGCACCTCGGCCAGTGCGGGTAAGGGAATCCAGACCGGCAGGTCGTCATCGAGCACGTGATCCTCGCGCATATAGGCATGCGCCAGCACGTAATCGCCGAGCCGCTGGCTGTTGCGCAGGCCCGCGCAATGGCCGAGCATCAGCCAGACATGCGGCCTCAACACGGCGATATGGTCGGTGATCGTCTTGGCATTGGATGGGCCGACGCCGATATTGACGAGAGTGATGCCGCCGTGCCCCTTCTTCTTCAGATGATAGGCGGGCATCTGCGGCAGGCGGGCGAGCGAATAGTCGGCATCCGGCCGGTCGGCACCCGCGGGGGTGGTGATGTTGCCTGGTTCGATGAAGGCGGTGTAACCGTTGCCGCCCTCCGCCATCTGCTGGCGCGCCCAGGCGCAGAACTCGTCGACATAGAACTGATAGTTCGTGAAAAGCACGAAGTTCTGGAAGTGCCTGGCGCTGGTCGCGGTATAGTGGCTGAGGCGCGCGAGCGAATAGTCGATGCGCTGCGCCGTGAAGGGCGCGAGCGGCGACGGCTCTCCCGGACCCGGCTCGTAGGAGCCGTTGGCGATCTCGTCGTCGGTGGTCGTAAGATCCGGCGCGTCGAAAAGGTCGCGCAGCGGAATGTCGATGCCGTCGGCCGCAGACGCTTCGACATGCGCCCCTTCGCCAAAGGCGAAATGGAGGGGGATCGGTGTCGAGGATTCCGACACCGTGACGGCGACGCCGTGGTTGCGCATGAGATGGCCGAGCTGTTCTTTCAAATAGTGCCGGAACAGTTTGGGCCGGGTGATGGTCGTCGTGTAGACGCCGGGCGCGCTGACATAGCCGAAGGAAAGCCTCGAATCGACGTGTCCGAAGCTGCTCGTCTCGATGCTGACCTGCGGATAGCAGGCGCGGAAACGAGTGAGGGGCCTGCCGCTTTTCCCGAGACCTTCGAAGGCTTCGCAGAGGAAGCGAGTGTTGCGTTCGTAGAGCGCTTCCAGACAATCGACGGCCTGGGTCGCATCGTCGAAGAGCTGCGGCTCGAAGGGTTCAGGGGTGGCGACGGAGAGGACGGAGTGTGAAGAGATTCGCTTGTTCATGTCGCATTATATGCAGCCCCTTTCGACAAGCAAACGACAAGAGTGCTGTTTTTTGTTCTACAGCGCCGCACGTTGTACGTCAGCGAGGCCCTGCGAGAATGATCGCGCTGCCGGCGAGCGCCACGGCGGCGCCCGTCATGTCCCAGTGATCCGGCCGGACGCCTTCGGCAAGCCAGAGCCAAGAGAGCGACGCGACGATGTAGACGCCGCCATAGGCGGCATAAGTGCGGCCCGCCGCTGCCGTGTCCACCATCGTCAGCAGCCAGGCGAAAAGCGCAAGCGAAGCCATGCCGGGAATGAGCCACAGGGTGGATTTGCCAAGTCTCAGCCAGGACCAGAAGGCAAAGCATCCGGCGATTTCGGCAAGAGCTGCGGCAAAATAGATAGCGTATGCGGGCATGGCTTACAGGTCCTCCCGATCAGGAGAGGAGCGCACTTTCAACCGATATGCAAGGACCGAAGGCGGCGTCTCGAAATCAGCTCATCGCCTGGCGCTGGAGGGTGACGAAAAGAACGAAGCCGGCACCGTTCTTGCCGATGCCGTAGCCGGCGGCTTTGCTGTAAGCGACCGCTCCGATGGGAGCGATCAGCAGGCCCGCGAGTATCAGGAGCCTGAGCGAGAGAATGGCAGAGGAGACGAGCGCGGCCATTCCACAGCTTCCTTCAGAGTTTGGCTTGGCAGTATTGCGCCGTGTGAGCGGTGCAATCCGTGAGCGAACCGATATAGGTGTTCTGGCGGCGGCGTTCCGTGTCGGCGCCGACTGCGGCGGCAAGCGTCATCGCGAAGACGACCATGAGCAGGCTGATAATGGTGAGGCGGCGAGCGAGAATGTCCATGGTTCCGTCCGTTGAAGCGAGACACGTTCAAATCGATTGATTGTCTTTTCGCACAACCAAACTGAACTCTGGCTGAGACGTCCGTTCATCTGGCGTTCATCTAAGCAGCGCCGGAGATGTGCAGCGGTTTAGGGAGAACGATCATGCACTTAAACGAATGCGCGTCGGACTGCGGCCTTGCCGTTGAGCCGTCGTGTTCCTAAGTCTGTCCTTCCGACAAATCAGGAGAGACGCGATGACCGCTCCGATCGAGCTTTATTACTGGCCCACGCCGAACGGCTGGAAGATCACCATAATGCTGGAGGAGCTCGGCGTTCCCTACGTCGTCAAGTACATAAATATCGGCCGGGGCGATCAGTTCCAGCCGGACTTCCTGAAGATCTCGCCGAACAACCGGATGCCGGCGATCGTCGATCCGGACGGTCCGGGCGGCGAGCCCATCTCCGTATTCGAATCAGGAGCGATCCTGCAGTATCTCGGCCGCAAATACGGCAAGTTCTATCCGTCCGACGAGCGCGCCCGCGTCGAGGTAGAGGAGTGGCTCTTCTGGCAGGTGGGCGGCCTCGGCCCGATGGCGGGGCAGGCACATCATTTCCGGCAATATGCCCCGGAAAGAATCGCCTACGGCATCGACCGCTATACCAATGAAGTGAACCGCCTCTACGGCGTGATGAACAAGAGGCTCGCCGACCGGCCGTTCCTCGCCGGCGATTACTCGATCGCAGACATGGCCGCGATCGGTTGGGTGATTCCGCACGAGAACCAGGGCCAGGACCTCAACGAATTCCCTAACCTGAAGCGCTGGTTCGACGCCGTACTTGCGCGCCCCGCGGTGAAGGCGGCCATCGAAGTGGGCAAGGAAGAGCGGGCTCGCCAGAAAAGCCTCGCCGAGGACGAAGAGGCGCAGAAGGTCCTATTCGGCCAGCGCGCCCGCTAATGCGGGGGCGCGGGAGGGGCGAACAATGCCCCTCCATAGGCGTATCTGGTGCAGCGCCGCCCGGGTTCTTGCTGCGGAGGCTTAAAGACGCGTCCAGGTTTGCGATTTGCAAAGCACCTTCAGCACGCAGCCCCGCATCTTCAGCAGATTGCCGTCCACCGATCCCGTACCGCTATAGGTCTTGTCGCTTTCGGGATCGGTGACCACGCCGCTATAGCTGCCGCCGGTTCCGGACAGCGAACCGACGCGCTTGCCCGCGTGCTTGCCCGTCTTCAGCGTGACGCAGAAGGCTGTGCCGCAAACCGCGATTTCCGCGGTGGAGCCGCTCGCCGTCTTCCACTTGCCGAGGATCGGTTCGGCAGCGTGGACCGGGGCGGCTGCGGCAAAGCCAAGCGCTGCTGCGACGAGCAATGTGCGAATCATGCAATTTCCTCCGAAGTCGGCAGGCTCTTCGGTCCTGCCGCGTGCTTGTTCCCTGTGGAGCGCGAACTCCTGCTGCCGCACGGGCTATCGGGCGGATGAAGATCACTCCGGCACAGACAGTATATTACGCGTACGTAAAGGTAAATATCCGGGCGTTGCCATGCCTTCCAAGGGGCATGTTGCGCGCGCGGTGGCGCCGTCCTTGAAAGGGCAGTTGTTCTCATGGTTAGCGTTCAGTTGAAATCCGAACGTGAAATTCTCGTAAAATTCGAGGCGAATGCGTGCCTTTGCAGGGCCTGCGATGCTTAACGAAAACCCAAGTTTACCAAGTATTTGGACTTTGTTTGCGTCAAATTAAGCATGGATTTTAAGCGGCCATTGAAGGCCGTCAGGCATATTCACATTCATAAGACGAGCGGCGAAACAAGCCGCCGACCAACCGGAAAGCGACGCTGCAGAAGACGGCGCGATTTCCCGGAAAGCCCGCCAAGAGGCTCGATGAAACAGGGACCAGGAATACCAGCTGAAGCCGGGCTCGCCCCTACGGGCGGGCCGCTTCGCTCAAACGAAGAAAAGACAGGGACAAGAAAAATGGCACTCTTTAACATTGAGATCGTTTCGGATGACGCCATCGGCGGCGGCAACCGCGCCGACGTTCTGTGCGAGATGGGCCTCGCCTATGCGACGGGCCGCGGCAGGCCCGTGGATCTGGTAGCCGCGCACAAGTGGCTGAACATCGCCGCGATCAGGGGCTCGGACCGTGCGGCCGACCTGCGAGCCGACCTCGCGGCGACGATGAGCAAGGCGGATCTCGCCGCCGCGCTGCGCGCAGCACGCGAATGGATGACGATGCACTGATGCGTGGCGGTTGCCGCCGGTTCAGGTGGCAGCCAAACTCCTGATCACCTCCGGAAGCGCGGCCGCAAGGAGATCGAGTTCGGTTGCGGGCGCAGTGCTGATGCGGATACAGCGGTTCAGCGGCGCGACCCCGGGCATGCGGATGAAAATGCCATGATCGCCCATCAGCCGATCGACGATCGCCCGCGCATAGGCCGCATCCTTTCCACAGTCGACAGCCACGAAATTCGTGGCTGAGGGAAGAGGGACGAGGCCGTTGTCGGCAGCGATCCGGCCGATCCTCTCCCGTGAATTCGCGATCTTGCGCGTGACTTCCTTCAAGTATTCCTTGTCGGCCAGTGCGGCAATCGCTGCCGACACGCTGATTCGGCTCATTCCGAAATGATTGCGGATCTTGTCGAAGGCCTGAGCCGTCCCGGGCGTCGACAGCGCGTAACCGACGCGGGCCCCGGCCAGTCCGTAGGCCTTCGAAAAGGTGCGCGTGCGTATGACGTTAGGCCTGTCGATCAGGCTCTCGATCGAAGGAATTGCCTCCCGCGGCGCCGTTTCACAATAGGCTTCGTCCAGCACGAGGAGTGTCGTTTCCGGCAGAGCGTCCGCAAAGGCGATCACGCGTTCGGCGGGCCACCAGCTGCCCATCGGATTATCGGGATTGGCGAGATAGACGAGCGCCGCATTCTCGCGCTTCGCGGCGGCGAGCAATCCATCGATATCCTCCCGATCGCCGGCATAGGGGACCGTGACCAGCCGTCCGCCATGTCCTGCGACATGATAGTTGAAGGTCGGATAGCCGCCGAGAGAGGTCACGACCGGCATGCCCGGTTCCACGACGAGGCGCACGATCTGCCCGAGCAGGCCGTCGACTCCCTCTCCGATCGCGATATTGGCGGCTGGGACACGAAGATGGCCGGCGAGCGCCTGCTTCAGATCGTGATTCTCGGGATCGGAATATTTCCAGGTCTCATCGGCCGCCTGACGAATGGCCAGCAACACGGATGGTGCCGGGCCGAACCCGCTCTCATTGGCGCCGATGCGCGCCGCGACCTCGCGGCCGTGCTGACGCTCGAGCGCCTCAGGGCCAACGAAGGGGACGGTAGCCGGCAGGGATTGGACGAGTGGCGTGAAGCGTGAGAATGCGGACATGTTGGTAAAACGTACTCCGTTCGGAAATGCCGGCGGAACTTATCGCATAAGAAGGCGAAGCGGAATCGATGCGATGAAGAATCGGCAGAAGAACAGCCGCCTCGAAGGGGCTTCTCCCAACTCTTACTCCCAGGCAACACGATTTCACCATATCCCGATCGGGTGGTGACCGCGCCGAAGCGGATGAAAATGGGGTGATTTCCCGAAATTCGACAAAAAAATCTTGCATTGGAAACGCGGTGACACTAGTCAGGCGCTAACGGAGAGGTGGCCGAGTGGTCGAAGGCGCTCCCCTGCTAAGGGAGTATACCGGAAACGGTATCGAGGGTTCGAATCCCTTCTTCTCCGCCATTCAGTCCTTGAGTGGGCACTGAGTGTACGTCACTTCCCGCCGTAAGCGTATGTAGCAGCCGGGACTTCGGTCCCATGATGCGAGCCTCGCCTTCGCCAACCTCGAAGCGTGTTCTGTCTCCTTCAAACAGGCCAACCGTTTAGTTCGGCCCGATGCGCGCTCCTACGCGCAGCATTGCCGTTATTCAGCGGCCTCCCTGATGGTCCCGACGATCCATTCATTCAGGCTCTTGCCCGCGGCTGCGGCAGCAATGACTGCTGCGGCATGCTCGTCAGGGGTGAGGCGGACATTGAACTTGCCAGAGAACTTCCGGCGAGGCTCAATACCCTTTTCCCGGCACATTTCGAGATAGACGGCCAGCGACTTGCGGCCTTCCTCAATCAGATCGTGGACACTCTCGGCATAGAAGTCGGCCCCGCCATTCAGGGCGACAAACTCGCCGCGCAGCATCTGAATCTCGGGATCGAAAGCGATGACCGCCTTCTCGCCATTGATTTCGACGACATTGTTCATGGCTTTACTCCGTGTTCGTCCAGCCATTTACGGATGCTGGCAACCGCACCTTTATCCGTATCCGGTGAAGGATGCGGGCGATGAAAGACGCGCACTTCGCCGAACAGGAACACGCCTGTCCGCGAACCTTCCCGCTCGCTGACCTCCGCCCCGAGGGTTACAAACAGCGCCTCTATGTCGGCCCAGTGGATCGAGCCGTTGACCGGGCGGGCGAAGATCAGTTCCAGCGTGGCTCTGTCACACTTTTTCATGGAGTGCCAAGTACCATTTTCTGGTACTGTTTTCAGGTTCGATTTCGACCCCGGCGTCGGGCTATCCGGTATCAGGGCGAGCAGTTCATCAAGCAGGTCGTCCGAGGTCGTACCCGGCCGGCCTGCCGGGGAATGGTCACGGAAAGCCCAGCAATTTCTCGATCTGACTGGCACCAACCAGCAGAGCCAGCTTGTCGCCCTGCTCAAGTCAGCGCAGCCGATGCAATCATAGAAAGTGTGTTCATAGGAGAGGGCGGATTATAGGGCTATAGAGCGAACGTGGTGATCATCACCATCGGTCGCGGCCAGTTTCCCTTCGGGGCACATCTCCGTTGTCGAAAGCGACCGACGATGGCCCCGGCGCCGGGGATGCGACATGCAGCGCGTGACGGCACTCACCGTCATGGCCAATCAGCTCATTTTTTGAAACACCGGGTAAAGAGTGGAGCCGGCGCAGCCATTCCGACTGCGCTCGTGAGTGCTTCTCGATTCGCGAATCCCTGTGCGCTGATTCTTCCGTGAATCGGCCGGGAAGCGGCCCGACTTCGATGCGCGGGCCCGGGATCGACGCGTCGATGGCTCTCGAAAAGATAGGACTTGGGCAGGGGCTTCGCCCGGTTTCGACCCCCTTTCCGGCCATTTTTTGCCCCTTTCCGACACAGATCACAGCCCGACATCCTGCGCTAACCCCTCGTCGCTAAAGGATTTTCTTAACGGTCTGTTAATTTCCTCGGGCCGTCTGGGGCGATTTTGTGTCGTTTCAGCAACAGGGATCAGGGAAGGGCAGGGCAAAGGAGTCGATCTGGTAAGTTGGTCGTTGCGCGCCCCACCCGGTTTTGTATTTTCAACTCCGGAAGCAAGGGCGGTTGATCGTCCGACTTCTTGAACATTGGGGATGGGGCAGGGAACGCTGTCCTTCAGCAAAAAACCCAGACCCGTTTTAAACTTTTGACTGGAGGTCAGAAATGAACATCAAGAGCCTTCTTCTCGGCTCCGCTGCTGCTCTCGCAGCAGTCTCCGGCGCCCAGGCTGCCGACGCGATCGTCGCTGCCGAGCCGGAGCCCATGGAATACGTCCGCGTCTGCGACGCTTTCGGCACGGGCTACTTCTACATTCCCGGCACGGAAACCTGCCTCAAGATCAGCGGCTTCATCCGCGTTCAGGGCGAATTCGGTCGTGACGAAGTCAACGATCGTCAGGGTTGGGGCGATGCAGGTACGTCGGACTGGGACATGTTCTCCCGCGCTTACATCGCGTTCGACGCGAAGAGCGACACCGAATACGGCACGCTCACCGGCTTCTTCGCCGCTGAATTCAACGCCGACAACGACACCGATGTCGGCGACAGCCTGATCGACGTCGACGAAGCCTACATCCAGCTCGGCGGCTTCAAGGCCGGCTTCTTCTACAGCTGGTGGGATAAGGGTCTGAACGGCGAAACCGACTCGCTCGGCAACTTCACTGAGTTCAACTCGCTCGCCTACATCTATGATGGCGGCACCTTCCAGGCCGGTATCTCGGTCGACGAACTCGAAGGTGCGAGCACCAAGCCGAACGGCGTTGGTATCACCGGTATCGTCTCCGCTACGCTCGGCGGCGTTGCTTTCGACTTGCTCGGCAGCTACGACACCGAATGGGAAGAAGGCGCTGTCCGCGGCTTGCTCTCCGCAGACCTCGGTCCGGGCACCTTCCAGATCGCCGGCATCTGGGCGTCCAACCCGAACGCTTACTGGGAAGACTCCGAATGGACCGTTGCTGCGTCTTACCGCTTCAACGCTACCGACAAGTTCCACATCACTCCGGCTGCTCAGTACTGGGGTAGCCTGCAAGACTCGAACACCAGCTTCGGCAACGATGATCAGTGGCGCGTTGGTATCACGACCGACTACGACATCACGGAAGGTCTCGCTACCCGCTTCACGATCAACTACACCGATGCGGACAACGACGAAGACTACGTCAGCGGCTTCCTCCGCCTGCAGCGTGACTTCTAATCTGACCTGACCTCGGTCAGTGGAAGGAAAGCCCGGCTCAAAGCCGGGCTTTCTCTTTTAGGGAATAGCCTTGTGAGTGCCGCGCTACTGCGGCGCGTTCCGCGATTTACTTGAGGTGCCGCTCCAGGACGGGCACGCACATATCGAGGTCGTGGGAGGCGAGATGGGCGTAGCGCATCGTCATCTCGAGCGTCTGGTGGCCAAGCCACATCTGAACCCGTCTAAGGTCGATCCCGCCTCTGACCAGGCGTGAGGCGCAGGTATGCCGCAGGATGTGCGGAACGACGTCTTCTTCGTCACCGAGGCGCGCATCCACCTTTGCAGCGTTCCAGACGGCGCGATACTTCTGCTGATCAATTCTCGAAAAGGGCCCCGGGGCTCTGTCGGCACATTTCTTCAGGGCGTCCTTTGCCCTCAAGGTGAGCGGGACCGTGCGGCTGCGGCCCGACTTGGTGACCCAGAATGTCGCCCGGCCCTCATGGATGTCGTTCCATTTGAGAGCGATGGCCTCGCCCAGGCGCGCACCCGTATCCACCAGGAATATCGAGAGATAAAGGTATAGTTCAGACCGGCTCGCGATCTCCCGGAAGAGCAGTTCCTCCTCGTCTGCCTCCAGAAAGCGCAGGCGCCCCGCCTTCTCCTTCTGGCGCTTGAACTCCGGTAGATTGTGTACATCCCCCATCTTGTACGCTTTCCGCAGCAGCTTTCGCAGCGCCGCCATCTTCCGGTTGATGGTCGCGTTGCTGTTGCCGCGCTTTCGCAGCGCACCGATGAGGCCGTCGAGCATCTCCTGCGAGAAGACGGAGAAACGCTTGCCGAGCAGAATCTCGTCCAGCTCTCCGACGAAGGCCTTCACATTGTATTTGTGCTTGCCTTCGTCCCACAGGATGTCGGCATAGCGCTGAAGCAATTCGGCGAGCGTGGCTTCCTTCACCACTCCCATGGGACCTTGCCGGCCGAAGCTATAATTGACCTCGTATCCGGACCCCATTCCAGGGAATCCAAGGTCACTCGCTCGTTTTTCAGCGTCCGACGTCACGTTTGCCGTTTCCTCCCCATTCTCCGTGAACGAGCCAAGAAACCACTGACCATCAAGTCAGTGCTTATAGTCAAACAATCTCAACGCCTTGGCGGCGCACATTCGTTGCAGAACAGCAACAGCCCGCAACTCAATGTTGGGTTGCGGGCTTTTTTGAACCTGACTAGGTCAGATTAGAAGTCCCGCTGCAGGCGGAGGAAGCCGCTGACAGCGTCGGGCTTGTTGCTTGCATCCGTGTAGTTGATGGCAAAGCGCGAGGCGAGACCATCGGTGATCTTGTAGTCGGCAGTGACACCGACGCGCCACTGTTCTTCGCTCGAGTCGAAGCCACCAGCACCGTTGTTCAGAGCGTCCCAGTATTGTGCGCCCGGGGTGATTGCGAGCTTTTCGGAAGCGTTGAAGCGGTACGACGCAGCAACGGTCCACTCCGAGTCAGCCCAGTAAGCGTTCGGGTCGGATGCCCAGATGCCGGCGATCTGGAATGTACCCGGACCGGCATCGGCCGAAAGCAGTGCGCGGATCGCGCCTTCTTCGTACTCGGTGTCGTAGCCGCCGAGCAAGTCGAAGCTTACACCACCGACCGAAGCGGAAACGATACCTTCAACACCGATGCCGTTAGGCTTGGTCGAGGTGCCTTCAAGTTCATCGATCGCAACACCAGCCTGGAACGTCCCGCCGTCATACATGTAGGCGATCGAGTTGAATTCCGTGTTCTCGCCGATCGAGTCGGTTTCGCCGTTCAGACCCTTATCCCACCAGCTGTAGAAGAAGCCGGCCTTGAAGCCGCCGAGCTGGATGTAGGCTTCGTCGACGTCGATGAAGCTGTCGCCTTCGTCGGTGTCGTTGTCGGCGTTGAACTCAGCGGCGAAGAAGCCGGTGAGCGTGCCGTATTCGGTGTCGCTCTTCGAGTCGAACGCGATGTAAGCGCGGGAGAACATGTCCCAATCGGAAGTGCCGCCAACATAGTCTTTCCGCGGCTTGTCAAGCGTACCCCAGTCCGAACGGTCGTTAACTTCGTCGCGGCCGAATTCGCCCTGAACGCGGATGAAGCCGCTGATCTTGAGGCAGGTTTCCGTGCCGGGGATGTAGAAGTAGCCCGTGCCGAAAGCGTCGCAGACGCGGACGTATTCCATGGGCTCCGGCTCGGCAGCGACGATCGCGTCGGCAGCCTGGGCGCCGGAGACTGCTGCGAGAGCAGCAGAGGAGCCGAGAAGAAGGCTCTTGATGTTCATTTCTGACCTCCAGTCAGTCGTGGGAAAGAAATCCTATGATTGGGCGGTCCGGCGAGGACAGCACTGCCACCGTCTTTCCTTCAATTTGGGAGAAGGTGAGGGGAGGCGCGTCGCGTTCAAATAGAACTTCATGCCACGCGCTTTCGGGCCTGTTGAGATTCGGCCACCCGCCGCCGCTTGTTCGATCGCCTCATCCCTGTGCCCGTCACAGGGATGAGAGCAGCGCCGCGTCTGCGGCGCGGGAAGCGTTCTTTCAGCCCAAGGACTTGGCCTGGCTGGATTCCTGTGACAAGCACAGTAATGAGGGACCGGGATGTGCGGCTACTACAACTTCCGTTGCGAATATGCGAGGGAACGGTCAACCTGTCACGCAATGAAGGTTACGTCTACATTCTCGCGTCCAAACGAAGCGGGACGTGGTATACGGGCGTGACTTGGGCCCTCCGCGCCGCCTCGCTATCTTCACGGTTTATGAAACGCGCCGAGGACCGCACCCTCTCCACCTCATTCCTGTGCTTGTTACAGGAATCCAGCAGCGCCGCGTCTGCGGCGCGGAAGAGCCTTTCCAGCCCAAGGACTGGTAGGGCTGTATTCCTGTGACAAGCGTAGGAATGAGGGACCGAGATGGAAGGTTACGTCTACATTCTCGCATCGAAGCGAAGCGGTACGCTGTACGCGGGCGTGACCCGGAACCTGCCGTGCCGCCTCGCTATCTTCACGGTTTATGAAACGCGCCGAGAGGTCGCACCCTCTCTACCTCATCCCTGTGACGAGCACAAGGGATGAGGCGATCAAACAAGCGGCGGCGCATGGCCTGACTCTCAACAGGCCTTGGTTTGTCTGCGCGCAGTGGCGTCAGCTATAGGGTGAATAGCACTGGCGCCGCGGACCGTTATAGGGCTGGAATGTATTGTCCCAGGCTCTATACGAGCGATAGCGCGAGTAGCACCATTCCACATGTGCATTGCCGCCGCCGTAATACCTCGGAGCCGCATATCTCGGTTGGCTCAACACGCCACCGACGATCGCGCCGGCGGCCAGGCCGCCAAAGAAAGCTCCGAGATCATCATCGTCGTCGCGGTAGTAGCGGCGATGATGGTAGCGATTGCTGTAATGGCGGTTTCCGCGATAACCGCGCCAGTTGCCCATCCGCCGGCAGTCCCGGTCGCGGCAGCGGCCTTTGCGCGCTTCCCCGCGCTCGTACGGAAACTGCGCCAACTGCACGTCGGCAGCCTGCGTCTTCGGTGCCGGAACGATCGGAAATGCCTCTGCGGGCGGAACGCTGCTGATGGCCGTGGCCAGCGACAGGGCAACAATTGCTAAGGTCTTCATTGGCCTCACCATTTCCTCTCAGGAGAAAGTAATCCCTTCAAAGGGAAAATGGCCGAAATCGTATTTTGTGCCGGACGCCGCCGAAGGATCACGATGATGTGATCCTCTCTCGGCAGAGCTACCGCGGGGACCGGCAGTCGGGCGCGACCGTCCGGTTTGCCCCCCGCAGCTCCGGTTCAAGGCAAACGGCGTCCCAACCTCAAATCCGCAACGATGTCCGTATCCTGTCCCAGCCGCGATTTATAAACCTGGTAGTTCTCCATCACCCGCTGGACATAGTTGCGCGTCTCCTCGAAGGGGATGCGCTCGATCCAGTCCACGACCTCGTCGATGGGCTTTCCGCGTGGATCGCCATAGCGGGCGAGCCACTCAGGAACACGACGCGGGCCGGCATTATAGGCGATGAAGGTGAGGATGTAGGAACCGCCGAAGCTGTCGATCTGTTCGCCGAGGTAATGGGCACCAAGCGTCGCATTATAGCCGGCGTCGCTCGTCAGGCGGTCCTTCGAATAGGCGAGGCCATAGCGGCTGGCGACGGCCTTGGCCGTGCCGGGAAGGAGTTGCAGGAGCCCCCGGGCATTCGCCACCGAAACAGCGGCCGGGTTGAAAGCGCTTTCCTGCCGGGCGATGGCATAGGCGAGCGCCTTGCCTGCCCCGTCGATATCGGCGCTCGGCGGAATGACCCCGATCGGAAAGGCAAGGGCAGCCACCTCGATGCCGCGCCCGAAGGCGATCTTGCCGATCTGCAGCGAGAGTTGGTGATTGCCCGCCTTCTCGGCCCGCTCCGCCAGGATCGCAAGTTCGCCGGGGCTGGTCAGTTCCTCGGCAAGCGCCCGATAAAGACTGTCGGCGCGCCAGCCATGGCCGGCAGCTTCGAGCCGGCCGATCGCCGTAACGGCTTCGCGCCCTTCCAGCCGGATGCGGTCTTGCTCCGTCGGCGAGGGATAGCTCATATCGAGTTTCGCCTGGCCGAGGCGTGCGGCGGCGAGTTGCCCGTAGAAGGTGGCCGGGTAGCGCGCCGCATTGGTGAAATACGCGCGCGCGTCGCCGGGGCCGCCCGCTTCGGCGGCGCGCCCCAGCCAATACCAGGCGCGCGAGGCGGAGATCGGCCGGCTCGATGCCTCGAGGATCCTGCGAAAGTGACGCGCCGCCGTCTCGGGTTCCTCGAGGCCGCGAAGCGCATACCAGCCCGCGTGGAATTCCGCGTCGACGCGGTCCGTGGCGCGCCTTGCCGCATGGTTGGCGGCGATGCGGTAGGCGCCGCGGAAGTCGCCGGCGTCGAGCAAGCCGCGGCTGACGATACGTTGCTCGACCCACCATTCTCCGGGATTGACGAGGGCGCCGTCGTCCTTCGGCATCTGGTCGAGAAGCCGGGCCGCCTCGGCGTATTTCTGCTGCTTGCGTAAATGCTCGATGCGGATGAAGAGGTAGGAAGGCCTGCTGCGCCAGGAAGCGTCCACCGCTTCGATGAGCGAGGCAGCGTTGCTGCCGCCGCGGGTCACTGCGGCCCAGGCGCGGAACAGCGATTGCGCCTTGCCGAGATCGCTGAACCGCTCGGCCTGGTCTATGCGGGCGCGGTAGAGAAGCATTTCCATCCGCTGCCTGTGATCTTCCGCCGTCAAAAGATCGGAAAACGCGGAAAGGATCTTCGTTTCGGTGTCCTTGTCCAGGGCTTCGCTCAGCCAGAATGCGCGCAGGTGCGTGGCGGCCGCCGAGCTCTGCCCCACCGCTGCAAGTGCGCGTGCAAGGATGATCGCCCCTTCAGCCGTCTCCGGTCGGGTGGTACCGAAGGCGGCAATCACATCGGCGGCGGGAGCGTTCTCGCGGTAAAGCGCCCGTTCCGAATGCGAGCGCAGCGACTTCAGGCCCGGCCAGCCCTGGAGTTCCCGCTGCGCCTCGGCAATATCATAGGAGGGGATGCCCCTCTGTCCGGACACCGCGATCGCCCAGGCCAGGATATGGCGGTCGAGCGTTCCTGCCGGCATGCGGTCGCGAACGGCGATCGCCTTTTCCGGCTGCCGATCGGAGAGGGCATCGAGACCGCTTTTCAGATTGGCGCCGAGGATAGACGAGGGTTCGCCGGTTGCGATGCTGCCGATCTTGCCGGCAGCATCCGGCTTGCTCGTCGGTACAGGAATCCGGCCCTCGGCTGCGTCGGCCGAAAAAGCCAGCATCCCCGCACCGATCATGGCGGCGACCGGCAGGAAAATTGTTCGCCGCATCACGAGCCCCGCGGTCCCCCATCCCTCGACTTCATTGCCGCTCCATTTACAGCCGATCGATCAGCGAAAACCCAGCCATATCTGTCGGACTGCTGACCGGCCGGCGCATGCGTGATCCCCGAAACCCGGCGCCCCATTGCGGTCCCGCCCACGGGCGGCGTTTGCGCGGAAACGAAAGCGAAATGCATCCTCTCAGCGCTTGCCGCAGACACGTCACATGATTATGGTGCGGCAGTTTTTTAACCGTCGATTGCGGCCAAAGCGTGAGCGTATTCTACGCCCTCGGTCGTCAGGAGTTGTGCATGTTCAAGGGTTCCATTCCCGCACTCGTAACGCCGTTCACCGCCGCCGGCTCGGTTGATGCGGATAGTTTCGTCGCGCATGTGGAGTGGCAGATAAAAGAGGGCAGCCACGGCCTCGTGCCAGTGGGCACCACGGGTGAATCTCCGACGCTTTCCCACGACGAGCATAAGAAGGTCGTGGAACTGTGCGTAGAGGCGTCGGCGCGGCGCGTACCGGTCATCGCCGGTGCCGGGTCCAACAACACGATCGAAGCGATCGAGCTTGCGCAGCATGCGGAAAAGGCCGGTGCGGACGCGATCCTCGTCGTCACGCCCTATTACAACAAGCCGACGCAGAAGGGCCTTTTCGCCCACTACGCGGCGATCGCCGAAAGCGTGAAGCTGCCGATCGTGATCTATAACATTCCCGGCCGTTCCGTCGTGGACATGAGCGTCGAGACCATGGCGGCACTGGCGAAGGCCCATCCCACGATCATCGGCGTGAAGGATGCGACCGGAAAGATCGAGAGGGTCTCCGAGCAGCGCATAGGCTGCGGCAAGGCTTTCGTGCAGCTTTCGGGAGAGGATGCGACCGCCCTCGGCTTCAATGCGCATGGCGGCGTCGGCTGCATCTCCGTCACCGCCAATGTCGCTCCGCGCCTGTGCGCCGAATTCCAGGAGGCAACCCTTGCCGGCGACTATGCCAAGGCCTTGGAGCTTCAGGACAAATTGATGCCACTGCACAAGGCCATCTTCCTTGAGCCGGGCGTCTGCGGCGCCAAATATGCGTTGAACCGTCTCGGGCGGATGAGCTTTACCGTCCGCTCGCCGTTGCTGTCGGCGCTTGAGCCGGCCACGGCGTCGGCTATCGACGCGGCGCTCAGGCATGCAGGGCTGATGAACTGATGGCACCGAAAGGCAGCGAACGCACGGTCAAGAAGGTTGTCGCGGAAAATCGCAAGGCCCGCTTCAACTACGAGATCGTCGACACCTACGAGGCCGGTCTGGTCCTGACCGGCACGGAGGTCAAGTCGTTGCGCGAGGGAAAGGCCAATATCGCGGAATCATACGCGACCGACGAAGGCGGCGAGATCTGGCTCATCAACTCCTACCTGCCCGAATATCTGCAGGCCAACCGCTTCAATCACGAGACGCGCCGCCGCCGCAAATTGCTCCTGTCGAAGAGGGAAGTGAACCGTCTGCAAGGTGCGGTCAACCGCGAGGGAATGTCGCTGATACCGCTCCGGATATACTTCAATGAGCGAGGCAGGGCGAAGCTGGAACTGGCGCTCGGCAAGGGCAAGAAGCTGCACGACAAGCGAGAGACCTCCAAGGAACGCGATTGGAACCGGCAGAAGAACAGGCTCCTCAAGGAGCGCGGCTGAGTCCCGTCGATCTCTGGGGTATTTGCTCTTCATCCGGCAGACGAGATCACAATGATCTCAGGTCGGGTCGACCTGAACCACGAAGGTCATCGATTCCAATGAGTTGGAGCGGGATGCGGGCGGAAACCGTGTCTGCGGCGCGGAAAAGCCATTTTCAGCCAAGGCTTGGTCCGGCCGGGTCCCTGTGACAAGGACAGGGACGAGGAAAAATCCCGACAGGCTTTAAAGCTCGACGTCGTCGGCGACCGGCTCGACAGGGCGCTGAACGCGTTCGGACGGTTCGCGGCCGATCTCTCCTCTGAGCGTCGCGAGATCGATGAAGTGGTCGGCCTGACGGCGCAGGTCGTCGGCAATCATCGGCGGTTGCGTCGACATGGTCGAGACCACGGAAACCTTTCGGCCCTTGCGCTGCAACGCTTCGACCAGGGTCGTGAAATCACCGTCTCCGGAGAAGATCACCAAATGGTCGACCGATTCGGACTGCTCCATGGCGTCGATCGCCAGCTCGATGTCCATATTCCCTTTGATCTTGCGGCGCCCGAGGGAATCGGTGAACTCCTTGGCGGGCTTTGTCACGACCTTATAGCCGTTATAGTCCAGCCAATCGATCAGCGGGCGGATCGACGAATATTCCTGGTCCTCGATGAGTGCGGTGTAGTAGTAGGCCCTGAGCAGGTAGCCGCGCTTCTGGAAGGCCTTGAGCAGCTTGCGGTAATCGATGTCGAAGCCGAGGCTCTTCGACGCGGCGTAGAGGTTGGCGCCATCGATGAAAAGAGCGATTTTCTCGCGAGGATCGAACATCGTTACTTCCTTTTTCCGTACCCTGCACAGTGACCGGACCAACCCCGCGGAGCGTCACGCTTACAATTGGCGGATTAAATTAAAGCTCACTTATCTGCAAATAATGTGGTCATGCCAACGCATTATTCCAACTAGGGCGCGGCGCCTATAGCTAGTTTTAGCAGTTGCTGCAGTTCGTCCACATTTTCAATCTATAATTGTTGCTGGATACGTATTCGAAATTATCACGAAATACAGGCAATGTCTGTGACCCTATGGGAGCGTTCCACAGACGCGGCATTTTATCATGCTCCGGGCGATGACGTGAGCCGGATGCAGGAAAAACTTGAACTTATGCCGTTTTGAATGTATCGGACGCCTAATTCCAGAAATCGGAGCTGATGGAGCCGCATGTCAGCGGACGTTCCGGTTTCGCGTCGTTAAACCTGCCGCGGCAATGCCGCCGCATCTCTTGAGTCGTAAAGGACAGGCTATGGCCCGCGTCACCGTCGAAGACTGCATCGACAAGGTCGAAAACCGTTTCGAACTCGTCCTTCTTGCCAGCCACCGCGCACGCCTGGTTTCCCAGGGTGCCCCGATTACGGTCGACCGCGACAACGACAAGAATCCGGTCGTTGCACTGCGCGAGATCGCCGATGAAACCCTGTCGCCCGGCGACCTGAAGGAGGACCTGATCCACTCGCTGCAGAAGCATGTGGAAGTGGACGAACCGGAACCCGATCCGGCATCGCTCGCCCAGACGGAAGCAGCGCCTGCCTTCGCTGAGGCCGCCGAAGAGGAAGACCAGCCGGAAGCGCTGACCTTCGACCGCATGTCCGAAGAAGAACTGCTGGCCGGCATCGAAGGCCTCGTTCCTCCGGAAAAGAGCGACGACTACTGAGATTCGTTCCGGAACAACGTTCCGACGTGTTATCGAAGCAGTGCGCCACTCATATGATTGGCGCACTTTTTTATTTGCCTGATTTCACGGAGCCGCTAGCGGATGATGCGCCAATACGAGCTCGTTGAGCGCGTGCAAAAATACAAGCCCGACGTCAACGAGGCGCTGCTGAACAAGGCCTATGTCTACGCCATGCAGAAGCACGGGCAGCAGAAGCGGGCAAGTGGCGATCCTTACATCTCCCATCCCCTGGAAGTGGCGGCGATCCTGACCGAAATGCATCTGGACGAATCCACGATCGCCGTCGCGCTGCTGCACGACACGATCGAGGATACGACCGCGACGCGGCAGGAGATCGACGATCTTTTCGGCGAGGATATCGGCGCCTTGGTCGAAGGCCTCACCAAGATCAAGAAGCTCGACCTCGTCACCAAGAAGGCCAAGCAGGCGGAAAATCTTCGGAAGCTGCTGCTCGCCATTTCGGACGACGTCCGCGTGCTCCTGGTCAAACTTGCCGATCGCCTCCACAATATGCGCACCCTCGACCACATGTCGGCCGAAAAGCGCGCACGCATCTCCGAGGAGACGATGGACATCTATGCGCCCCTGGCAGGGCGCATGGGCATGCAGGACATGCGCGAGGAGCTGGAGAACCTGTCCTTCCGCCACATCAATCCGGAGGCTTACGAGACCGTTACCAGGCGCCTCCAGGAGCTCTCCGAGCGCAATGAGGGGCTGATCAAGAAGATCGAGGAGGAACTGAGCGAGCTCCTTCAGGCCGAGGGGCTCACGGAATCACAGGTCAGGGGGCGCCAGAAGAAGCCCTATTCGGTTTTCCGCAAGATGCAGTCGAAATCGCTCTCCTTCGAGCAGCTCTCGGATGTCTGGGGCTTCCGCATCATCGTCAACGACATCCCGTCCTGCTATCGCGCGCTCGGTATCGTGCACACCCGCTGGCGTGTCGTGCCGGGACGCTTCAAGGACTACATCTCGACCCCGAAACAGAACGACTATCAATCGATTCACACGACGATCATCGGCCCGTCGCGCCAGCGCATCGAACTGCAGATCCGCACGAAGCGCATGCATGAGATCGCCGAATACGGTATCGCGGCCCACGCACTCTACAAGGATCGCGACACCGTTTCCGGCGACCTGACGCGCACTCCGACATCGAATGCCTATTCCTGGCTGCGCCGCACGATCGAATCGCTCGCCGAGGGCGACAATCCGGAGGAGTTTCTCGAGCACACCAAGCTCGAGCTCTTCCAGGATCAGGTCTTCTGCTTCACACCGAAGGGGCAACTGATAGCGCTGCCGCGTGGCGCCACCCCGATCGACTTTGCCTATGCCGTGCATACGAATATCGGCGACACCTGCGTCGGGGCCAAGATCAACGGTCGCATCATGCCGCTGGTGACGCGGCTCAACAACGGTGACGAGGTGGAGATCATCCGCTCGGGTATTCAGGTGCCGCCGCCGGCCTGGGAAGAGATCGTCGTCACGGGCAAGGCGCGGGCCGCCATCCGCCGCGCGACGCGCGCCGCCATCCGCAAGCAATATGCCGGCCTCGGCTATCGCATCCTCGAGCGCACCTTCGAACGGGCGGGCAAGACCTTCTCGCGCGAGGCTTTGAAGCCGGTGCTGCACCGGCTCGGACAGAAGGACGTCGAGGACGCCATCGCCGCGGTCGGGCGCGGCGAACTCTCCTCGCTCGACGTTCTGCGCGCGGTGTTTCCCGATCATCAGGACGAGCGCGTGACCGTGAAGCCCAGCGCCGACGACGGCTGGTTCAACATGCGCAGCGCCGCGGGCATGATCTTCAAGCTGCCGGAGCGGTCGAAGGAAATGGCCGCCGCCGAGCAGGCGGAGGGGCCGGAAGCCCTGCCGATCCGTGGCCTCTCCGGCAATGCCGAGGTCCATTTCAGTCCGGCCGGCGCCGTTCCCGGCGATCGCATCGTTGGCATCATGGACAAGGACAAAGGCATCACCATCTATCCGATCCAGTCGCCGATCCTGCAGAAGTTCGATGAAGAGCCCGAGCGCTGGATCGACGTTCGTTGGGATCTCGACGAGGCGAACAACAGCCGTTTCATGGCGAGGATTGCGGTCAGCGCCTTGAACGAACCCGGCACGCTGGCAGAGGTCGCACAGGCCATCGCGACCACCGACGTCAATATCCGTTCGCTTTCCATGGGGCGCGTCGCCGCGGACTTCAGCGAATTGCAGTTCGATCTCGAGGTCTGGGACCTGCGTCAGCTCAACCATCTGATGGCGCAGCTCAAGGAGCTGCCGAGCATATCCATGGTCAAGCGCCTCTTCGAGTAGCCGGTTTCCGTGCAATCTGCCTCAGAAATAAGCATCTCGTAACAATGATGAGCCGCGCCATGCATTCGTTGCATGGCTGCCGACGCTTCGCGGGACTGGTGGTGGTTCGGCTGGTGAACTATCTTTCGCATCGGGAGGTGAACGAAAGGGGTTTGCCATGTTCAAGCAGTTGAAGAAAATCACCCGTGCCCTGCACATTCCGAGCATCGAAGAGCGCGAGACCGCCTATCTGAATGGCTCCGTCGACCGGATCGACCTGGAATACCGTCAGCGTCAGATCGACCGCGGCCTTTTCCGGAAGGGCTTCTGATCGCGAATGCGGCGCGCCCGAAAGGCGCGCCACGGCTGCTGCGCCCGGCGGTAGCCTGAGCTATGCGTTTTACGAATGGCTCTCTTGCCTTATCTCTCAGTCTGACGCCTTGCGACGCTGCGTGTCCTGCGGCTGTAACGCTTTGATCTGCCGCACGCCTCAGTCTTCAAGGATTGAAGGAAACATGCAGCAGCTTGCACACGGCGTGTGCGGCGCCTATCTTGCGCCCATCGTAAGGCGGGCGGTCCGTCTTGCGCCGGCGGCGGTTTCGAATGCGATCATGACGGCATAATGTTATTCAGGCGCAGAAAACCGGTCACACTATCCGAGAGGCTTCGCGCTTTCTTCTGGCCGCGCAAGGGGCTGACGCGCGCTCCGCGCTACATTGCCCTTCGAATTCTCCGGCTGAACTCGTCTCCGCACTCGATCGCCGTCGGGGTGGCGGCGGGTGCTGCGTCGTCCTTGACGCCGTTCTTCGGCCTGCATATCGTTCTCGCCGTCCTTCTGGCGTCGGCGTTTTCCGGGAATCTAATCGCAGCCGCGATCACGACGCTGCTCGCCAATCCCATCACGATACCGGTCATCCTGACGGCTTCCTACGAGGTCGGCACGATGCTCACGCAGCCGCAAGCCGCTCAGGTGATCGGCGGCCAAGAGATCATGCGGATGATCGAACATCTCGATTTTGCAAGCCTGTGGGGCCCGGTCTTCAAGCCGATGCTCATTGGCTCGCTCCCTCTTTCAGTGGCGGGCGCCTTGATATTCTACCCGTTTGCCTTTCAGACGGCCCGCCTCTTCCAGAAGCGGCGCCGGCAGGCCCGCGCGCACAAATTTGGACATCCGACATGATCATCGGCATCGGCAGCGATCTGATCGATATCAGGCGCATCGAAAACTCGCTCCAACGCTTCGGCGAGCGTTTCGTCAATCGGTGCTTCACCGATATCGAGATCGCCAAATCCGAGGGCCGCAAAAATCGTGCGGCCTCCTATGCCAAGCGTTTCGCCGCAAAGGAGGCCTGTTCCAAGGCACTGGGCACCGGCCTGGCTCAAGGCGTGTTCTGGAAAGATATGGGCGTCGTGAACCTGCCTGGCGGGAAGCCGACGATGCAGCTGACCGGTGGCGCGGCCGCGCGCCTTCAGGAATTGCTGCCGGTCGGCCACCGCGCCGCAATCCATCTGACCATCACCGACGACTTCCCGCTTGCTCAAGCTTTCGTGATTATCGAGGCGCTCCCGGTTGCCCCCGCCGAGGGAACGGTTTAGAGCACTTGCCGAAGACCGGCCCGCGGTCGCTTGAAGCACGGCATTCCCGCGACATATAGCATCAGTTGCGGGGCGGCGTGCGCTTGAGTTCGGGCGCAGACGAACGTTGAAGCGTTAGGCCCGGTGCCCCCGGGCAGGATGACAAGGAAGACTGAGCGTGGCAGAAAAGACAGAAGCGAAGCAGAGCGGTCTCTGGGAGAACGTCAAGGTCATCATCCAGGCGCTGCTCCTCGCCGTGGTCATCCGCACCGTCTTCTTTCAGCCCTTTACGATCCCTTCCGGCTCGATGATGCCGACGCTCCTTGTCGGCGACTATATCTTCGTCAACAAGTTCGCCTACGGCTATTCGAAATACTCGCTGCCCTTTTCGCCGGATCTTTTCAGCGGCAGGATCTTTGCGAGCGAACCGGAGCGGGGCGACATCGTGGTCTTCCGGTTCCCGCCCAATCCCGATATCGACTATATCAAGCGCCTTGTAGGCCTGCCGGGCGACCGCATCCAGGTCAGGAACAGCATTCTCTACGTCAACGACAAGCCGATCGAACGGGTGCCGGACGGCACGTTCCGCGCTGACGATCAGTACGACACGGGCGGCGATGTTCCTGTCTATCGCGAGACGATGGACAACGGCATGACTTACGACACGCTCGACCAGTTCCCCGATTCGCGCGGCGACAACACCCGTGAATTCATCGTCCCCGCAGGTCATTATTTCATGATGGGCGACAACCGGGACAACTCCGCCGACAGCCGTTTCGACGTCGGCTTCGTGCCGGCTGAAAACCTTGTCGGCCGCGCCAGCCTGATCTTCTTCTCGCTCGGCAACGACACCTCGTTCCGGCAGATCTGGAAATGGCCGGCGAACCTGCGTTACGATCGTTTATTCAAGGTCGTCCACTGATGAAGGGCCGCTCGTTGAACGGGGAGGACCGGGCGCGGCTCGAGGCCGCGATCGGTTACCGGTTCGCCGAGAAGGAACGTCTCGACCGGGCGCTGACGCATTCGAGCGCTCGCAGCGGCCGCGCGATCAACTATCAGCGGCTCGAATTCCTGGGTGACCGGGTGCTTGGGCTCTGCGTCGCGGAACTCCTGTTCCAGACCTTCACCGATGCCAACGAAGGCGAGCTCTCGGTGCGTCTGAACCAGCTCGTCAGCGCGGAGAGCTGCGCGAAGGTGGCGGATGAGCTCTCGCTGCACGAATTCATCCGCACCGGCTCGGATGTGAAGAAAATCACGGGCAAGCACATGATGAATGTGCGCGCCGATGTGGTAGAGTCGCTGATCGCCGCGATCTATCTTGATGGCGGCCTCGACGCGGCGCGACGTTTCGTGCTCGAGCATTGGACGCATCGAGCCGCAAGCGCAGACGGCGCCAGGCGGGACGCCAAGACGGAACTGCAGGAATGGGCGCATGCCAGATTCGGCGTCGCACCGAAATACAGGACGGACGACCGTTCCGGGCCTGATCACGATCCGCGCTTTACCGTGACGGTGGAGGTCGACGGGATCGCGCCGGAGACGGGGGTCGATCGTTCCAAGCGCGGGGCCGAGCAGGTCGCCGCGATGAAATTGCTGGAACGCGAAGGTGTGTGGCAGAAGCGCTCTGCCGGAAATTGACGGATATCATGACGGATACTCAAAAGGATACGGCCGCCGGCGCAGTGCCGACGCGCTCGGGCTTCGTGGCGCTGATCGGGGCGACGAATGCCGGCAAGTCGACATTGGTCAATCGCCTTGTCGGCGCGAAAGTGTCGATCGTCAGCCACAAGGTGCAGACGACGCGGGCGATCATCCGCGGCATTGCGATCCACGGCAGCGCGCAGATCGTCTTCATGGACACGCCCGGCATCTTCAAGCCGCGGCGTCGGCTCGACCGCGCCATGGTCACCACGGCCTGGGGCGGAGCCAAGGACGCCGATCTGATCATGCTGCTGATCGACAGCGAGCGCGGGATCAAGGGTGACGCGGAGGCGATCCTCGAGGGCCTGAAGGAGGTACATCAGCCGAAGGTTCTCGTCCTCAACAAGGTCGATCAGGTTCGCCGCGAGGATTTGCTGAAGCTTGCGGCCGCTGCGAACGAAGTGGTCGCGTTCGAGCGCACCTTCATGATCTCCGCGCTGACGGGTTCCGGCTGCGAAGACGTGATGGATTATCTCGCCGAGACGCTGCCGGAAGGCCCGTGGTACTATCCCGAGGATCAGATCTCCGATCTGCCGATGCGCCAGCTCGCCGCCGAGATCACCCGCGAGAAGCTCTTCCTTCGTCTGCATCAGGAGCTTCCCTATGCATCTCACGTGGAAACGGAGAAATGGGAGGAGCGCAAGGACGGTTCCGTGCGCATCGAACAGGTGATCTACGTGGAACGGGACAGCCAGAAGAAGATCGCCTTGGGCAAAGGCGGCGAGGCGATCAAAGCGATCTCGACCGCCGCGCGCAAGGAAATCTCCGAAATTCTCGAGCAGCCGGTGCACCTCTTCCTGTTCGTCAAGGTGCGCGAGAACTGGGGCGACGATCCGGAACGCTTCCGCGAAATGGGGCTCGACTTTCCGAAATAGCGGGAAGGACGTCAGACGCTCTTCAACGTCATGCGGCGTTCGAGCTCCGCAGCCGATTTACCAGCCTTCCTGGAATGCCTTGGCGACGGATGACTGATGCGGAACCGTGATCATGCGCATCCAACGGCCTAGCATGCGGCGAGAGCAGCAAAGGCGGCATAGTCCGCGAGAATCCATATGTCGACATGTGTTGTTGCGCGCTTCGGCTACTGTCGATTGGCCTGGTCGGTCGCTGCGCCGGGGCGCTTTCCGAGAAGGGGAGCGATTGTTTCCGCCCTGTTGGTCCAGACGTAGCCGGAGAAGCGCTCGGGAACGAAAGCGAGATCATCGGTGCTGTCGATGCCGGAGGTGAAATCGCCTCCGCTGTAAGGGCCAAGCAGGATGATTTCGCTGCCGGCGGCCCGCATGCGGGCCGCGAACCGGTCGGGCCAGCCCCACAGAAAACTTGCATAATTACTCGGCACGATGATCAGCGTATCGCGACAGGCGTCCGGTACGATGCCGGTCCAGCCATAGGCGGCATAGCGGCCAAGGCAGGCGATCGTGGATTGTCGATCATAGCCTCTGAGCCCCGGAACCAGCCGGAGCGTTTCCTGCGTCGGAGCGGTGCCGCCATAGACGCCGAACACCTGTTTGCGCCACTCCGGGTGGAACCGGAGGAGGACCGCGAGGGTCGCTCCTTCCTCCCGCCGCTCGCTCTTGAAATTGATAAGGAAGCGGCCCTCGGGCAGGGCCTTGAAAACCTCCGTCAGCGTCGGCATCTGGCCAGCCCCCTGGCCGCGGAAGGGGAAGGACTTGCCGCCGTCGGCCGTATAGCCGTAGCCGATGTCCAGTGTCTTCAGCTCGGACATCGGAGTGTCCTGGGTGACGCCGCTCCCATTCGTCCGGCAGTCGAGCGTCCAGTCGTGAAACACGGCAAATTGGCGATCCGGTGTCAGGTGGACGTCGAGTTCGACGACGTCGGCGCCGCTCTCCATCGCCGCGCGCATCGAGGCAATCGTGTTTTCGAGATAGCTGTGGCGCGGCTTTTCGATGCGCTCGGCGGTACAGGTGTCGTTGTCGAGACCTTCCGAGGAAAAAACCTGGTGGATGCCGCGATGAGCGAGGATCTTTGCATTGCCGGAGGGAGGCGGCGCCAGAAGCGACGTGTTGAGAAGCCAGACGATGGCGACGACGATGAGCGCAACCACGGCGATCTTCTTCATCGTGTATCCTCCTCTCGCGACGGGCTTGCCGCGACAATGTGGCGTGACGATGTTACCGGTTGGTGTACGAGTGTTACAAGGACCGGCACCACTCTGTTACCGGGTCCGTGACCGGTCGGCCACCACTAAGCGCAGGTAGGCGCCCGGAAGCGGCCCCGCAACATCCGAGGAGAGCTCGTTTCGAAGGGACGAGAGCAATAGCCTCGATGCACCGGTTTGCGCCCGCTGATGGTCTTGTCCCAGTGCTTTCGAATTTGCTAAGCAAACAAATCTTTGAGGGGCCACAAAAAAGCCCCATTGAATAACCGCCGAACACAGCTAAGTTAATGGAAGTTCTGATGGATAGGAGCCCGATGGGCTGGCCTGACGAATTCCCGCAGCTGGTCCTTGCCTTGTTTCGCGAGGACTCGCCGGAAACCGTGAGGTCGCGCTCGAGCCGGTTTCTCGCCGCTTCCGGATGTGGCCGCCCGCTTCCAAGCTGCCGCATGTCTGCCCTGAAGCCGACCAGCCGCTCACCCGCTCCCCCTGTGAAGGAACCGATGGTTCGTTTAGGTCTGAGCTGAGGTAGGATATGAATGCGGGTTTGTTGAATCTACTTCGCCGGCTTGTCGAGAAAGGCAAGCTGACGGTCGTTTTCTCGTCGGGTGAAAAGGTGGTTCTGGGCGATGGTACGGGCAAGCCGGCGGCCATCCGTTTCGCTGATGCCGGAGCGGAAAAAGCCGTTCTTCACGATCCAGGGCTGAAATTCGGCGAAATGTACATGGACGGTCGCGTTCTCGTGGAGGAGGGCGATATTTTCGACGTGCTGGCCATCGTCAAGAGCAATGATCTCGACAAGGCGGCAACCTTCACCAATTCGATCGTCGCGCTGGGACACATCTTTCGCCAGCAGATGAAGAGCCGGCTGCCGGTAAACCGCAACCGCTACAACGTCGCCCACCATTACGATCTGGACGGCAAGCTCTTCAATCTCTTCCTTGACGAGGACTGGCAATATTCCTGTGCCTATTTCCATCCGCCGGGCATCTCGCTCGACGAGGCGCAACGCGCCAAGAAGCGGCACATAGCGGCAAAGCTGCTGCTCGAGCCCGGCCAGAAGGTACTGGAAGTGGGTTCCGGCTGGGGCGGCATGGCGATGTACCTCGCCGAGTCGTCGGGGGTCGAAGTCACGGGCATCACGCTCAGCGAAGAGCAGTTGAAGGTCTCGCGCGAACGCGCCGCAAGGCGCGGGCTTTCGGACCGGGTGCGTTTCGAGCTGCAGGACTATCGCACCATGCAGGGAAGGCAATTCGACCGCATCGTCTCCGTCGGCATGTTCGAACATGTCGGCATCGGCAATTACGGCAATTTCTTCCGCAAGATGAAAGAACTGCTGAAGCCGGACGGCGTGATGCTGCTGCATTCGATCGGGCAGATCTACAAACCCTGGGCGACCAACCCGTGGATCGAAAAGTATATCTTCCCCGGCGGCTACATTCCCGCCCTGTCGGAGGTATTGCCACGGGTCGAGAGCAACCGGCTGCTCGTCAAGGACATCGAGATTCTGCCGCTGCATTACGCCTGGACGCTCAGGGCCTGGCGCGAGCGTTTCCTGGCGCAGCGGGACGAGGCGGTCAGGCTTTATGACGAGCGCTTTTTCCGTATGTGGGAGTTCTATCTCGCCGCCTCGGAAACGGCCTTCCTCTACGACAAGCATTTTGTCTTCCAGCTCCAGCTCTCGCCGTCACTCGCGACAGTGCCGGTGTCGCGCGACTATATCGCCATCAAGGAGCGCGAATTGCTGGAATTTGAAAAGACCCGCGAACGGCTGGAACTCGTCGCGGTCTGAGGGGGCGGGCGAAAGCCTCCTCATCCGCCCCCACGACGGCACCGTCTCCTGATCTTCTGTGGAGTTCGCCCGGGCGGCCATCGGCCTTCACTTGGCCTTGATGGTCTGCGCCAGTATGGTCCGGCCGAAACAGGAAACGGAACGAGAGAATGGTCACGACCGCAAAGCCCATCGCCGCCATCATCGCCAGCGAAATCAAGGCAACCGCCGCCCAGGTCACAGCGGCAGTCGAATTGCTGGACGGCGGAGCGACGGTGCCTTTCATCGCGCGCTATCGCAAGGAAGTCACCGGCGGTCTCGACGACACGCAACTGCGCGTCCTGTCGGAGCGGCTTACCTACCTGCGCGAGCTTGAAGCGCGGCGGGCGTCGATTGTCGATTCGATCCGCGGCCAGGGCAAGATGACCGACGAGCTCGAAGGCAAGATCGCCGGCGCGGTTACCAAGGCGGAACTCGAAGACATTTACCTGCCCTATAAGCCGAAGCGCCGCACCAAGGCGGAAATCGCACGCGAACGTGGGCTGGGTGCACTGGCCGAAGCAATTCTTTCCGATCGCTCGATCGCGCCGGCCGAACGCGCGGCCGCCTTCCTCACCGCCGATGTGCCGGACGTCAAGACCGCACTCGACGGCGCCCGCGATATCATCGCCGAGGCCATGACCGAGAACGCCGACCTTCTCGGGCGGTTGCGGAACTATATGCGGGAGGCAGCCTTCCTGCGTGCTCGGGTCGTGGACGGCAAGCAGGAGTCCGGCGCCAAATTCTCGGACTATTTCGACCACTCCGAGCGCTGGGCGACGGTGGCCGGGCACCGCGCATTGGCGATGCTGCGCGGTTGGAACGAAGAGGTCCTCTCGGTCGATATCGTGGTCGATCAGGAGGCCGCGCCTTCGCACAGGCCGACCGAGCGGATGATCGCGGCGGCCTACAATGTCGGCGATCGGTTGCCCGGCGACAGATGGCTGCTGGAGGTCATCGGTTGGACATGGCGCGTCAAGCTTTCGCTGTCGCTGTCGCTGGACCTGATGCGCGAGCTGCGCGAGCGGGCCGAAGAAGAGGCAATCCGCGTCTTCGCACGCAATCTCAAGGACCTGCTGCTCGCCGCACCCGCGGGCTCGCGCGCGACCATGGGCCTCGATCCCGGGATCCGCACCGGCGTCAAGGTCGCGGTGGTCGACGGCACAGGCAAGCTGCTCGACACCGCCACGGTCTATCCCTTTCCGCCGAAGAACGACATTCGCGGCGCCCAGGCAGAGCTTGCGGCGCTCGTGCGCAAGCATAAGGTGGAACTGATTGCGATCGGCAACGGCACCGGTAGCCGTGAGACGGAGAAACTCGTCGCAGACATGCTCGCTGCCATGCCGGCGCCGAAGCCCACCAAGGTGATCGTGTCCGAAGCGGGTGCATCGGTCTATTCCGCTTCGGAGACGGCGGCTGCCGAGTTTCCGGGCCTCGACGTTTCCCTGCGGGGCGCCGTTTCGATCGCCCGCAGGCTGCAGGATCCGCTGGCCGAGCTCGTCAAGATCGAACCGAAATCGATCGGCGTCGGCCAGTACCAGCACGACGTCGATCAGTCGAAGCTCAGCCGCTCGCTCGACGCCGTTGTCGAGGATGCGGTAAACGCCGTCGGGGTCGATCTCAACACCGCCTCGGCGCCCCTCCTGGCGCGTGTCTCCGGACTGGGCAAGTCCTCGGCCGAGGCAATTGTCGCGCACCGCGATGCGATGGGGGCCTTCGCCAGCCGCCAGGAACTTTTGAGAGTGCCGCGTCTCGGCGCCCGCACCTTCGAGCAGTGCGCCGGCTTTCTGCGGATACCGAACGGTTCCGAGCCGCTCGACGCGTCTGCGGTGCATCCGGAGGCCTATGGCGTTGCCAAGAAGATCGTTGCAGCCTGCGGGCGGGACGTGCGCTCGCTGATGGCAGACAGCGCCGAGCTGAAAAAACTCGATCCGCGCATTTTCGTCGACGAGCGCTTCGGCCTGCCGACGGTCAAGGACATCCTGGCCGAACTCGAGAAACCGGGTCGCGATCCGCGCCCGAGCTTCAAGACGGCCACCTTCGCGGAAGGCGTGGACGACATCAAGGATCTGAAAGTCGGAATGCGGCTCGAGGGCACGGTGACCAATGTCGCAGCGTTCGGCGCCTTCGTCGATATCGGCGTGCACCAGGACGGCCTCGTCCACGTTTCGCAATTGGCCGACCGCTTCGTCAAGGATCCGCATGAGGTCGTCAAGGCGGGTGACGTCGTGCAGGTCCGCGTCACGGAGGTCGACGTCGCGCGCAAGCGCATCGGGCTCTCCATGCGAAAGGAAGGTAGCGCCGATACGCCCCGCGAGCCGAGAGGGGCGACACCGAAGGGCGGGAACCGGGGCGGGACGGCTCGGTCGCAAACACCGCAGGAGCCGGCGCAGGGCGCGTTCGGTGCGGCGCTGATGGCGGCGATGAAGAAAAAATGAGAGCGTTCGATGGAACGGCCCGCATGGAAGGATCGTTACCCGAGCATCGATGCTCGTGTGATGGCTGAGGTTGCGTTCGATAATTTAGCCAACTGAGATGTAACCCGCCTCCGTCACACTTTTCAGATGGCGACATTGCTCCGTCTCGTGAAGGTGTCGACCATCGAATGCCGGTATACGGCGGAACAGGTCAGCGGAAATCCTCTTCCGCCGGGGCTTCCCGGCTAAAGGAGGTGCGTCATGGTACGCAATGTGGTCCGCGGCCTTTCTCTTGCCGTCCTTCTGACGGCCGCAGTGACAGCCTACCCCCATGCGGCAGACTCACAGGCCGTTGTGAATTGCGCTGAGCGTTCGCAGGTCATCGAGCTGCTGGCTCGACAATATCAAGAAAAGCAGGCCGCGTTCGGGCAGATCAATCCGCAAGCGGTCATGGAACTCTATGCGGCCGACGGCGGCAGTTGGACTTTGATCGTGACCGATGTTTCCGGCCGCAGCTGCGTCTTCCTTGCCGGAAAAAGCTGGGAACAGGTCATCCAGGTCGGCCCGAAGGCCTGACCGCCAGCCTCCTGCGCGAGACGCGCAGAGGGAAGCCCGTGCAGCTTCCCTCTGCTGACCATTGAATGCGACGGTGCGGTGCCGGTCAGTCCGGCCTGCCGATGCTCGCATAGCGGAAGCCGTGCCTTGCGACCTCGTCCTTGCGATAGATATTGCGCAGATCGACGAGCAGGGGTGTCTTCATGGCGGATTTCAAACGGTCGAAATCCAGCGCCCGGAATTCGTTCCATTCCGTGATAATCACCAGAGCATCCGCCTCGGCCGCCGCTTCATAGGGATCGCTCGCGCAGTCCAGGCCCTCTATCAGCTTGCGCGCGTTTTCCATTCCTTCCGGGTCGTAGCCGGTGACGCGGGCGCCTGCGTCCTGCAACGCCTGAACGACCGCGATCGCAGGGCTGTCGCGCATGTCGTCGGTATTCGGCTTGAAGGTCAGGCCGAGGACTGCAATCTTGGAGCCGCGGATATCGCCGCCGGCCGCCGCGATCACCTTGCGTCCCATCGCCCGCTTGCGGTTGTCGTTGACGGCGACCGTGGTTTCGACGAGCCGCACGGGGGTGTCGTGGTCCTGCGCGGTTTTAACCAGCGCCAATGTGTCCTTGGGGAAGCAGGAGCCGCCATATCCCGGCCCGGCATGCAGGAACTTCGACCCGATGCGGCCGTCCAGCCCGATGCCGCGGGCGACGTCCTGCACATTGGCACCGACTTTCTCGCAGAGATCGGCAATCTCGTTGATGAAGGTAATCTTCATCGCCAGGAAGGCGTTGCCGGCATATTTGATCAGTTCCGACGTGCGGCGTGTCGTGAATACGAGCGGCGACTGATTGAGATAGAGCGGCCGATAGACCTCCGTCATTACTTCTCGCGCGCGACCGTCACTGCCGTCGACCCCGATGACGATCCTGTCGGGCCGTTTGAAATCCTCGATCGCGGCGCCTTCCCGCAGGAATTCCGGGTTGGAGACGACGGTGACGTCAGCCGCAGGGTTGGTTTCGCGGATGATGCGCTCGACCTCGTCTCCGGTACCGACCGGAACCGTGGACTTGGTCACCACGACGGTAAAGCCCTGAAGGTTGGCAGCGATTTCGCGTGCAGCTGCGTAAACATAGGAAAGATCCGCATGTCCGTCACCGCGCCGCGACGGCGTTCCGACGGCAATGAAAACGACGTCGCTGGCGGCCACGGCGGTCTTGAGATCATCGGTGAAGTTCAGGCGCCCGGACGCGACGTTGCTGGCGACGAGATGGTCCAGCCCGGGTTCGAAGATGGGAATCTGACCCTTCTTCAGCGCCGAGATCTTGCCTTCGTCCTTGTCGACGCAGACGACGTCATGGCCGAAATCCGCAAAGCAAACACCGGAAACAAGGCCGACATAGCCGGCACCGATCATCGTGATTTTCATTCGCTTTTCCTTTGATTGTTCTTGAGAACGCTGATCAATTAAGTTTTATCTAATAAAAGGATGTCATCGAGAAAAAAGTAAAGAAAAACCAAATTGCAATTGCGTGCGGAAGCAGGCGCTTCGCACAAATATCGTTTGTTTTACCATCAGACGGTCGTGGGTGCACGGCGATAATTCTGTTCATACCACTCGACGAAGCGCGCAACGCCTTCCTCGACCGAAACGGACGGCTTGAATCCGGTCAGGGCTTCGAGCAGGTCCGGCGAAGCGAAGGTGCGCGGTACGTCGCCCTGCTGCATCGGCAGCATGTTGCGGATCGCCGGACGCCCCACAGCCTTCTCGACCGTTTCGACGAAGGTCATCAATTCTACCGGCTGGCCACCGCCGGTATTGACGACGCGAAACGGCGCATGGCGCGAAAGCGTGTCCGTGGCCTTTTCCGGTGCCACCCGGTTCTCCTCCGAAGGCGCAATATGCGACAGCCGGACGATGCTTTCGACGAGATCGTCGATATAGGTGAAGTCCCGGCTCATCCGGCCCTCGCCATAAATGTCGATCGGCCGGCCGTTGTCTATGGCGTCGACGAATTTGAAGAGCGCCATGTCCGGCCGCCCCCAGGGGCCGTAAACGGTGAAGAAGCGGAAGGCGGTGGTCGGCACCTTGTAGAGATGCGCATAGCTGTGCGCCATCAACTCCATCGACTTCTTCGTCGCGGCATAGAGCGTCATGGGTTCGTCGGCCCGGTCCGCTTCGGCAAACGGGATCTTCTCGTTGGCGCCGTAGATCGAAGAGGTGGAGGCGAGCATCAAGTGCTTCGGTGCGATCGCCTTGGCGAGCTCGAGCATGTTCCACGACCCGACGAGATTTGCGTCCACATAGGCTTTCGGGTTTTCGAGGCTGTAGCGGACGCCTGCCTGGGCGGCGAGGTGGATGATGACTTCCGGCTCGGCAAGCTCCGCCGCGCGGTCCAGTGCGGCCCTGTCCTCGAGCATGGCCGTCACCGCCTTGAAGCCGTTGGAGCGCTGAAGGATCGCGTGTCGGCGCTCTTTCAGCGTCACGTCGTAATAGGGCGTCATGCCGTCGAATCCGACGACGAAATGCCCCTCGTCGATCAGTCGTTTTGCAACATGAAAACCGATGAATCCTGCAGTGCCGGTGATGAGGTAACGCATGACGATTTCCCCCAGTTTGCCCCACTCCACAGTTCATACGCAGAAAGCCGGCCGATGAAAAGTCAATTCCGTCACTCGCGGGGCTCGTCGAGCTCACGTTGGAGGGCTGTCAGAACGGACATTGCGTGGCCGGCATACTGACTGATCCAACGATCGTGAACGGCACGGATGGGCAAGGCGTTCAGGTGGTTCCACCGCTCGCGGCCCTCGCGCCTGGCGAGAACGAGATCGGCCTCCTCAAGAACCTTCAGGTGCTGCATCACCGTGCAGCGATCCAGGTTCGGGAAGAGCTCGCAGAGCATGCCCGTCGTTTGCGGTTTCTCCTTCAGCGCGTCGAGCATCCGTCGCCGCAGGCCGTTCGCCAGCGCTTTGAAAACCGCATCGTCTTTCGAATCGTTTGACATGTTATGTTTTTATAACATATTATCCACCGATACAATCGTGAGGAGGACGTCATGGCATTCGAATTTCGTGTGAATGGACGTATTGCCCGTCCCGTCGAGCAGGTCTTCGACGCGGTGGTAAACCCGGATCAGCTCAGCCGCTATTTCGTAACGCTCGGCGGCATCAGCGGACCGCTGGTTGCCGGTACCACCGTGACGTGGTGGGGCGAGGTTCCCATCAGGGTCGAGGCCGTGGAGCCTAACGAGCGGATCGTCTTTTGCTGGGATGCCATGACCGGTGAGGGCGAGTCTCCCTACCAGACGCGGGTTGAAATGCGCTTTCAGTCGCTCGACGACGGCGCCACCATGGTGACGATCGCCGAGAGCGGCTGGCGGGAAAACGAACAGGGGCAGAAGAGCTCCTATCTCAATTGCGAGGGCTGGTCGCAGATGCTCGCCTGCATGAAGGCCTGGGTCGAATACGGCATCAATTTGCGGGAGGGCTATTATGTGAGCGAACTCTCCGGCAAGCCGGCACTCGAACCGCAACTGTAGGAGGGGGCGATGTCCACCGAAATCAAGGGCGGTATCAACATCGCCATGAAAGTTCCGAGCCATCAATACGAAGCGGTGATCGCCTTCTACCGCGACGTCGTCGGTCTCGCGCCTTTCGACGAAAAGGCACCGGCGAAAGGCTTCGTTCTCGGCCCCAATCGTTTGTGGATAGACGAAGCGCCGCATTACAGCCAGGCGGAAATATGGCTGGAACTCTTTACCGAAGATCACGAGGCAGCCCTCGATCGTCTCGCAGCGCACAAGGTCGTGCGCTGCGAGCAGGTCGAGGAACTGGGCGAGGGCTTTCGCGGCGGATGGATCATGAACCCCGCCAATATCGTGCACCTCGTGCGCGAGCCGGATGCCTGGTAAGCGAGTGAGAGCATTTCAACGTGTTTCATGGAAACACTGAAATGCTCTAAGCATTTGATCCAACGCGCTTCCGGGCGGAAAACCGTTTACCCACTTTTCCTGGAGATGCTCTAGAAGGAAAGCGACCCGGTGCCGTCGGCGGCGGTCGACATCGGTGCATCCATCGGCTGGCTCATCGGCGGTTCCGCCTGGAGCACGACGACGCGCGAGCCTTCCGGCACGCGGCTGTAAAGGTCGATGATATCCGGGTTGAACAGGCGGATGCAGCCGCTCGAGACCGCCTTGCCTATCGACCAGGCCTCCGTGGTGCCGTGGATGCGGAACAGCGTGTCGCGGTTTCCCTGGTAGAGATAGAGCGCGCGCGGTCCGAGCGGATTGCGCAGGCCGGGGTCCATGCCTCCCGCGAGCGGTCCGTAGCGCTCGGGTTCGCGCGCGACCATGTCGGATGTCGGCGTCCAGCGCGGCCATTCCGCCTTGCGGCCGACGCGCGCCTCGCCCTCGAATTCCAGCCCGGCCTTGCCGACGCCGATGCCGTAACGAAGCGCCATGCCTCCGCCCTGCACGAGATAGAGAAAGCGGTTTTCCGTGTCGATCACGACAGTACCCGGCGGCTCATGCGTGACGTAAGGCACCTGTTGCCGCAGAAAACGCGGTTCGACCTTGCTGATGTCGGTGGCCGGAAGCGGAAACGTCTCATCCGGCTTCGCCCCATACATTGCCACGAAATAGGGATCCGGCCCTTTCGGCCGGACCGGCTGGCTGCTGCTCACGCAACCCGCCAGCGCGGCGGAGAGGGCCAAAGCGGCGCAAAGCTGCATCAGACGGCTGGCGCGATTCCCGGACACACACATAGTCGAATTGTTCCTGCTGACTGTCATTCTTGAGGAGGCACGTCTAAGGCCTCGCAACCCGCATTGAAAGGCGTCGCAATGCGGCAAAAACGACAATAGATTTGCGGCGCACGGCAAGTGTAGCGGAAAGGCTACAGTTTGCTTCCGCCGCACCGGACGAGGCTCGAAACCGGGCGCGTTTCTTCGCTTGCTCCGGTTTCGGCGGCGGGTGTATGCCTTTTTCATGCAATGGAGCGATGAAGCCATAATTCTCGGCATCCGGCGGCATGGCGAGAGCTCTGTCATCGCGGAGGTGATGACGCCCGGGCACGGGCGGCATCTCGGGCTCGTGCGCTCGGGCCGCTCGCGTGCGATGCAGCCGGTGCTGCAGCCGGGCAATTCCGTGGAGGTGAGCTGGCGGGCGAGGCTGGACGAGCATCTCGGCGAATTCCGCGTCGAGCCGCTGCAATTGCGTGCCGCGAGGCTGATCGAGACGGCGACTTCCGTCTACGGAATTCAGGCGATCGGCGCACTCTTGCGGCTCCTGCCGGAGCGCGACCCGCATCCCCATCTCTACGAGGCGCTCGCCGTCATCGTCGATCACCTCCAAGACCCGGCAGACGCCGGCGAATTGTTCGTGCGCTTCGAACTCGCGGTGCTGAACGATCTCGGCTTCGGCCTGGATCTTTCTCAATGTGGGGCGACGGGTGCGCAAAGCGACCTTGTCTTCGTATCGCCGAAATCGGGCCGCGCGATCTGCCGCGAAGCGGGTGCCCCTTACGCCGATCGCATGCTCGCCCTCCCGGACTTCCTATCGGGAGGAAGCAGAGCTGCCGATCACGAAAGCCTTGCCGCCGCCTTCCGCCTTACCGCCTATTTCCTCAACCGCCATGTTTACGAGCCGCGGGGCGTCGACGCCGCGTCGGCGCGGGACGGGTTCGTCCACGCGACGCTGAAGGCGCTGAAGGCCGCATCGTCGGAGGCTTGAGCGTTTTTGAGAAGGCGACCGCGGTGGCGACGGGTGGCGGATGCCTTTTTCTCCCATCCCTGTGACGGGCACAGGGATGGGAGGTCGCAGAGCGTGTGGCGCTCCGAACGCTTCAGCCGATCTTGCCGCCACCCTGCTTGGTGACGGCGACGACGGCCGGGCGCACCGGCATGTCGTCGCGGAAATCCGGCCAGCGCGTCGCCGGCTTCTCGTAAGTTGCGAGACCGGCATCGCCCGGATGCTGAACCGCGAGGAAGAAGGTGTCGCTCGTCGGGTTGAAGCTCGGGCCGCACATTTCTGCACCGACCGGCACCCGGAAGAACAGCTTCGAGGTACCGCGGCCTTCGCCTTCCGTCTCCACGGCCCAGACACCGTCCGTGCGCCCCGTGACCTTTTCGTTGTTGCCGTCGGTCGAGACCCAGAGACGGCCATCGGCATCGATGGCGCAATTGTCCGGCATGCCGAACCAGCCGTTCCTGGTCGTCGCGGTGGAGAAGGAGGCACCGACCTCGGCGACGCTGGGATCGCCGCACTTCAGGAGGACGTCCCAGCGGGATTTCGTTGACGCGAAATCGCCGTCGGTTTCCGAAATTTCGACGATGTGGCCGAAGGCATTCTTGGCGCGCGGATTGGCGGCGTCGATCTCGTCCTCCTTGCGCTTGGTATTGTTGGTCAGCATCACATAGACCTTGCCGGTCTTCGGATTGGGCTGAACGTCCTCCGGCCGGTCCATTTTGGTCGCGCCGAGCGAATCGGCAGCAAAACGGGTGTCGATCAGCACGTCGGCCTGGGAGGCGAAGCCGTTCTCGGCCGTCAGCGGCCCTTCGCCGTGGACGAGAGGCATCCAGGTGACCGTGCCGTCCTCGTCGAACTTCGCCACGTAGAGCGTGCCTTCGTCGAAGAGATCCATGTTCGCGGCGCGGTCGTCAGGGTTGTAAGTGCCCTTCGTCACGAACTTGTAGACATAATCGTAGCGTTCGTCGTCGCCGCTGTAGAGGACGACGCGGCCATCCTTGTTGACGATCGACTCGCAGCCCTCGTGCTTGAAGCGTCCGATCGCGGTGCGCTTCTTCGGGACGGAGGTGGGGTCCAGCGGATCGACTTCGACCACCCAGCCGAAGCGGTTGGCCTCGTTCGGCTCCTTGGATACGTCGAAGCGGTCGTAGAATTTCGACCATTCATACTGCCCGCCCGGCGCGCCGACACGCTTCATCTGCTTGAATTCCGGATGATCCTCGGCGAGTTCGCCGCCGAAATAGCCGTTGAAATTTTCCTCGGCCATCATGTAGGTGCCCCAGGCGGTGACGCCGCCGGCGCAATTGTTGATGGTGCCGAAGACCTTCCTGCCGGTCGGATCCGACGGGGTCTTGACCCGCTCGTGGCCGGCAACAGGGCCGGAAAGCTGCATCTCGGTCGTGGCCGTGATGCGGCGATTGTACTTGCCGTCGAGGACCGGCTGCCATTTCCCGTCGACCTTGCGGATTTCGATGACGGTGCCGCCATGGGCGGCCATTTCGATATCGACGAGGTCCTTGGTGTACTCGCCGAGCACGACCTTGTCCTCCTCCTTGCCGTCCTCCGTCACCTTTTCGACGCGGGCGAAGTTCGGGAACATGATCTCGGCATTGGTGTATTCGTGGTTGACGACCAGCAGGCCGTGGTCCGGATTGCCTTCGAGCGGAATGAATCCGACATAGTCGTTGTTGTAGCCGAACTGCCGGCTCTGGGCTTCGGCCGTCTGGTTCAGCGGGTCGAATTCCGGGCTGTCGGCAAAGACCTTGTCGCCCCAGCGCAGCAGGATGTCGGCGTCGTAACCCTCGGCTACATGATGGGTCTCGTCGACACCGGCTTCGATTTCCTTGAAGGCGAATCGCGACGCTTCGCCGTTTGCCCGTGCTTCGTCAGCCGTCAGCAGGGCGAGGGGGCTTACCGTCGTGGATATGGCAGCCACGGCCAGAGAGCCGCCGATGAACGACCGGCGCGAGAAGCGGCGATTGATGATGTCGCCCATGGTCGGGTTGGTGGAACAGTTATGGCCGACGTCTTCCAGTTCTTCCCTGCGCTCCGTCAGCGTCTTGAATTCGGCTTCTTCGGCAAGGCCGAGATATTTGTCCATGGCAATTCTCCCCATTGAGACGGTAAACGCGCCCGATCTCCCGGGCGTCCCGGTCTCGCTTTACCAGCGAGTTCATGACAGCTCTGCGACAATTGGATGAAGAGATTGCTGCAGAGGGTCGCGATGCCGCGACGCCGGCTTCGGAAGAGCATGCTGGCCGGTCGCTGGGAAAGTTGGAGATACCTGTCGGTGCCGGCGTTTCCGCGCCTCGGGCGCAACTTCTTGTGATGCGCCTCGCGTGAGGGGTGGCCATATCGGAGCCTTGATGCCGCAGCCGACATGGAGCACATGTCCGTTCGCCCTTCCAGGAGCAACGGTTGGGAAGCCGCGGCGAATGCTGCTCCCCGTCTGTCCGCCTTTCGTCTACCAGCGATACTTCAGAGAGGCCGTGATGTTGCGGCCCTGGCCGAGATAGCAATAGCCGCTGTTGCAAACCGTGTCGCGCCGGTCGGCGATGTTGCGGACGGCGACGTTGCCCGTCAGGCCGTCGAACTCTTTGTCGAGCGCCCCGAAATCGTAGGTAAGGGAGGCATCCACATAGACGTTCGCCTTGTTCTTGCTGGTGTTTTCGATTTCGGCATAGTTTTCGCCGGTGAAGCGAAGTCCGGCGCCGACCGTCAGGCCGCTGGCGAACGTATCCTCCTGGAAGGTGTAGTCCGCCCAGAGGCTGGCGGTATGCCGCGGCGTGACGGCAGGTGCATTGCCGACATTCTCGCCGGCGGTGACTTCGGAATTGTTATAGGTATAGGCTGCGATCAGATCGAGACCATCGGCGACATGCGCCCGCGCCTCCAGCTCGAGACCCTTGTTCGTGACCTCGCCAAGCGATTCATAGATGCCATTCAGGGGATCGACGGCGATCGGCTTGTTTTTCTCGACGAGATGATAAAGCGCTGCGGAGAGAAGAATGTCCGTGCCCGGCGGCTGATATTTCACGCCAAGCTCGAACTGTTCGCCCTCGGTCGGCTGCAGGATGCTGCCGCTTCGCGATTTCTCGGTCACGGGATCGAAGGAGGTCGCGTAATTGGCAAAAGGCGCAAGACCATTGTCGAAGAGATAGACGGTGCCGAGCTGAACGGAGAAGCCGTGCTTGTCGAGGCTCTCGGATGCCGTCGTTGCCGAGGGAACGTCGGTCGAATCCCTGTCCTGCTGCACCCACGTCTGCCGCCCGCCCAGCGTGAAGCGCCATTTGTCCAGTTCGATCTGGTCGAGGACATAGACCCCCAATTGGCGCATCCGGCTGTCGCTGAGGCTGCTATAGGCAGGCGTCGGACCGGAAACACCCCAGGTCGGGTTTTCGATGTCGAAATCGTAGGCCGGATCGGAACTGCCCGCACCGAAGCCAAAGGCGGATTTTACATTGCTGTAGTCTACGCCGAGCATCGCGGTATGCAAAGCCGGGCCCGTATCGAACTTGTATTCAAGTTGGTTGTCGACCTGGAAGACGTCGAGCTCGTCGCCGAGCGAGTAGGGCGTGCGATGGCCAACCGTGCCCGTCCAATCCGTGATGCCGAGATAGCGCCCCCACAATTTCAGGTGGGAATAGCGCAGCTTCTGGCGGAAGGTAAGACCATTGTCGAATTCGTGTTCGAACCGGTAGCCGATCTGCTGCTGGCGGACTTTCTGGAAGTCGTAATCGGGGTCGCTGCCGCGCAGGTCGTGAATCCTACCGTCGGGGCCGATGACCGCGCCGACATCGACATCGGTCTCATCGGCCTGCGCTAGGCCGTAGATCGTGAAGGAGGTTGCCTCATCCGGCTTCCAGGTAAGAGCCGGCTGGATGAGGTAGCGGTCGTCGGCAATGTCGAAATTGGTCTCGCCTCGGCGCGCCAGACCAACGACGCGGTAGAGCAGGCCATCGTCGTTCTCGCTCAGCGGTCCGCCGAAGTCAAACATGCCCTGGATGCGATTCTCGGTGCCGTAGAGGACGCCGACTTCCCGGATCGTCTCTTCCGTCGGCATTTTCGAGGTCTTGTTTACGATGCCGCCGGGCGAGCCCGCGCCGTAAAGCACGGAGATCGGGCCCTTGATGACCTCGACCTGCTCCAGTGAATAGGGCTCGTTACGAAGCATGGCATAGCTGAGATAGGGCTGGCGCAGTCCGTCGCGATAGTCACCCGTCGTGGTGATGTCGTTGCCGCGGATGGTGATCTGCTCGAAACGCGGATCGAAACCGTATGAGCCGGTCACGACGCCGGCGGAATAGCGCACCGCCTCGATGATATCCTGCACGGCGCGCTTGTCGAGTTCCTCGCGGCTGATGAGAGAGACGGAGCGCGGCGTCTCGACCAGGGTCGTCGGGATCTTGGTCGCGCCGTCGACGACGATCGCATCCAGCTGCGTCGCGCCGCTTTGGGCCGCGCCGGGGACGGCCTCCTGCGCCGCCGCATTTCCGTTCACGGCCAGCACTGCGGCCAATGCGGTGGCGGTGCGCCAGACATGAGGCTTGTATCTTTTCAAGGTATTGAAGGCATTATCTGAATTCGGCTTCATTCGGTGTTCCACCCCCGCAGCTTTCGACAGTGATGGCGTACCCTATACAGCAGGATTCGCCGGCGTCAAGAATACATGACGAATTTAGTCAACTTTTTAGATTCGCCTGAAGATTGTGCGCTCGGCCCGGGTTTTGGATGCAATGGCGGCAGAAATTTTGCGGCATCGGGGCGGGCAATCCGTCCGCGTCTCAGCGAGCTTCGCCGCTCTTGCCAGGCTTCGATTCACATAATATGTCAATTTCAGTCAACTTTATCGGCATCGCCCTGCCGTCGGCCGTCCGGAGAGATCATGCCCCATTCATCATCCGAACTTGCCGCATCGCCCGTGGCGATCGCCGGTGCCACATTCGCCGATCTGACCTTGGGCGATGTCGACCAGCCATACCGGATTTTTCTCTATCGTCCGGCGAGGCCGGCGCCGCCGGAGGGCTGGCCGGTTCTCTATCTCACGGACGGCAACGCCTGCTTCGCGACGGCCGTCGACGCTCAGAAGGTGCAGATGTCCTATCCGAGCGGGACGAACATCTGTGACGGCGTGATCGTTGCGATCGGCTACCCCTCCGACGAGGCTTACGATCCTGTGCGGCGTTCCTGGGACCTGAGCCCGCCGCCCGGTCGGACCTATCCGCCCTTCTTCCCGGATACGCCGGATGTCCGGACCGGGGGAGGGGCCGATTTTCTCTCGGCGATCGAAGACGAGTTGAAGCCCTGGGTCGAAAAGCAGGTACCGATCGACCGGTCTCGCCAGTCGCTTTTCGGCCATTCCTTCGGCGGTCTGTTCGTGCTCCACGCACTGTTTACCAGACCCCGGGCCTTCCGGCGCTGGATCGCGGCGAGCCCGGCGATCTTCTGGGAGGATGCGGCCATTCTCGTGACGGAACGGGCATTTCTGGAACGCGCAGACGTGCCGCCGGGCCTGGAGCTTCATCTTTCGGCCGGGCAATATGAGAGCGAGCGATGCATCGCCCCCTTTCACAAGGGCAGGCCCGACGAGGGGCAGCGCCTCGCCCGAGCCCTGGAAACGCGAACCGTGGAATATGCTCGCGCCATGGCGGAACGTTGGGAAGCGTTGCCGGCACTCGCAGGCGTCGGCCGTTTCGAGGAATACGCCGGCGAAAACCACATGTCCGTTCTTCCCGTTGCGGTGAACCGGGCCGTGCAGATCGCCTTCCGCCAGGAAATGTAGCCGGTTCCGGCTTTCGGCGGGATCGGCCTTCATGATGTCTGCTTCGGCCGATAGCGACGGCTTTGGCTCGCTTCGGCCGACAGCGCGGCAAGGCAGCGGGTATGCGCTTCGCGCAGCAGGCCACAGACGAGCGCGCACGAAACGCCCGCCTCCCGGGCTATGGTCTTTTGCGGGACGTCCGCGAAATAATGGTCCTCGTAGAATTTTCGCGTGCGCGTCGGCATGGCCTCGACCACACAGCAGAATGCCCTGTAGGCTTCGGCTTCCCGCAGGCGTTCTTCCGGACTGCCGTAGGCGGTTGCGTTGCCGCCGACGTCCTCTTCCATAAACAGGCCTCTCTCATAGCGCAGCCGCCGCATATGGTCAGTCGCCAGATTGCGTACCATCCGTATCACGTAAGAGATCGGCGCCGCTATGTCATGGTTGAGCGGCTTGGAGACGAGCTGCAGCAGGACGTCCTGGACGACGTCCTCAGCGATGACGGGGCAGCCGGTGATCCTGCGGGCGATGGAGAGGAGCTTGGGATAGGCCTCAAGAGCCGATTGGAGCTGTTCGTTGCACGTCGACTGCGGGTTGCTGTCGGCAATCATGTCGGGTCCCCGTTGAAATCATGGCTGTATTTCAATCTCCCTTGTTTTTTCACGATAATTATAAAACATGATTCTTTTAGTCAAGATATTGATGAAGATGCAGAGCCTCACCGCTGTCGGTCAACATCTTTCGACCGGCCGCCTCATCGACGTTCTCTTCTGAGACGGTCGCCCGCGTGGTGATGGTGCCAGAGGGGCCTCTCGACCGGATTTTCGGTTGCGACGGCCCACAGGTGACCATAGTCCCGACCCGCATGGAATCGACATCCGCCGCCAGCCTCATTGGGACGGTTGCATGAATTCGAGATCGAACCTCCGGATTCGATCGTCACACGTCTGGGATCGTCGAGAAGACCACGACCGCTGCACTTCAAGACCGCCTCCTTGGCCACCCACCGGGCGAGAAAGGCAGTCGGTTGCTCCCCCGGAGGCAGCTGCCGGAGATCTGCCTCTTCCTCCTCGGAAAGAATGAGGGGCATGAGATCCCGCATCGCCGCCTCGCCATGTCCTTCGGCGCGTTCGATATCGATACCCACGCGACCGTTGAGACACACCGCGAGTGCGACGGTCCCCGTCGTGTGGGAAAGATTGAAATCGATCCCGGGATGGCCGGGCAGATAGGGCCGGCCCTCGGGCGACAGTGCAATGGCGAGAGCTTCTGGCGCGCAACCGATGACTTCGGCGAGGATATTTCGGCAAAGGACGCGACCTGCAACGAACAAGCGGGCCGCTTCGCTCGAGCGAAAAGCGGCCGCACGCTGCCTCTCTGCGAGGCTGAGTACGTTGTCGGGAGCGGGGCACCCGGTGCGCAAATGCAGGCAATGCAGTTCCACCCGCCCCTTCGCGCCTTCCAAGAGGGCCGCGGACACCTATTCGGCGGCCTGGCCCAGATGCGCCGGCAGCCTCGCCGGCCCGCCCTCGCTTTCCCACCGCACGACGGGGTCGATCTGCGTGAGATCGAAATGCTGCCGTCCGACCATTGGCGATGACGGCGCTGCGCCAGGCGGCGAGGCTGAGCTGCGGTTCGGCGATCCCGTGGCTGTGGCGCCCGGCATTGAGCACGAAGATGCGGTTTTCCCGCGGACCGTCCCATGCGAGCGAGAAATCGCTCTCCAGCACCGGCTCGCCGAGCGAGTTGAACGCAATGCGATCTTCCAGCGAATGCAGGAATTCGGGAAGCACGAAGCGATAACCAGTGGCGAGCACCACCATGTCGACGGCCAGCGTCTCGATGTTCCCGTCGAAGCCGTTGCGCATGGTCAGGGAAATTCCGGAACCCTCCTGCTCGGCCGCGACGACGTCGCGGAAGGGGCGCAGTGAAATCCCGTGATCCACGCCCTGACCGGCCTCGAACTGCCGTTCATAGAGCCGGCGATAGAGCTTTTTCAGCGTCGAGGCGGAAACACCGTCGCTGGCGAGCACCTGCCGGCGCGTGTGGATGAGCCGCAACTCCTCCGGAAGGACATGGAAACGTTCCATGTAGCTCGGCGTGAAAAGCTCGTTGGTGAAGGGTGTGGCATCGAGCGGCTCGAAGTTCGGGCGGCGGCTGATCCAGTGCACCGCCGAAACATCGTTGCGCTCCATGAGTGCATCGACGATCTCCGCGCCGCTCTGACCTCCGCCGACGACGGCGATCCGCCCGGCCTTCACCTCGGTGAGCCGCGAGACGGCCTCGCTGCTGTGGAAGGTCATCGACTTCGGCAAAGCCTCGGCCCATGCCGGCCGGGACGGCAGCTTGCCGACACCGACGGCAAGGTTTTTCGCATGCACGGTCTCGTTGTCGGTGGCGATGGCGAAGCGGTCGCCGTCGAGATGCACGTCGCGCAGGCTGGTGCCGAAGCGGAGAGAAGAGAGGCCGCGCGCCACCCAGCCGAGATAGTCGGCGAATTCCTTGCGCGGCACCGCTTCATATTCCGCATTGATGAACTGATAGAAGCGCTTGTGCGCCACAAGATAGGCGAGGAAGCTCCAGGGGCTCGTCGGATTGGTGGCGGTCACCAGGTCCTTCAGGATGGAGGTCTGCATTTCCGCTCCCGGCAGCATCATGCCGGGATGCCAGGCGAAGGCGGCGCGCCGCTCGAAGAAGCGCACCGAAAGCTCGGGTATCGAATCGAGCTGAGCGGCAAGGCTGAGGTTGAACGGTCCGATACCGGCCCCGGCGAGGTCGAGCACATGGGAAGTCATGATGGAACTCCAGAATGAGGCATTAGAGGACGGAAGCCGAGAACGCCTGGTCCAGCCGACGGGCGAAACGCTGGTGGAACGGCGTCTTGCCGATGATCGTGAGATGGTTTGTGCCGGTGACGATCTCCGACACGGTGGCGTTCGGCGAATAGCGGCGCCAGTCGATGACGTTGAGCGCGCGTGTGAGGGAGTCTTCCGCGGCAAAGGCATGAATGCGGAAATCGGACGGGGCGAGGCGGTAGTTGCGGAAGATCATCGCATTGTCGATGAGGATCCAGAACGTGTGCTCCTCCGAGCCGATATCCGGCCCATCTGTCGGCAGGGTGACGTTGTTCTTGACGATATGGGAGAGGAACTGTTCGTAGACCTCCGCATCCATGGCGGCAAAGAGGCGCTTCCAGTCCTCGCGCATCGGTGTTGTCATGAGCCATTGCTTCACGGCGGCATTGGTCCGCTCGCGAACATCCTCGGCGAAGCGCGGCATGACGCCGAGGGTGAACTCCTCGTCCATGTCGCACACGTCGACCATGCCGATCATGCGGAGATCGATGTCGGTGCCGAGCTGGCGCGCCGCCTCATAGGCCAGCAGGCCGCCCCAGGACCAGCCGAGAAAGGCGCAGGGCCGGCCCTGCGCCTGCCGGCGCACCGCCTCCGCATACCGCGCCGTGATGTCCTCGACACGGGTGCTCAGCGTTTTCGTCTCGGTTAGCGAGTAGCAGATGAAGCCGGTCGCCGGCTGGTCCGGGCCGAGATAGTCCACCAGCCGCATATATTCGCGGGTACTGACGAGAAGGCCGGGGAAGCAATAGAGCACCGGCTTTTCGCCGTTGCGGCGGAGATAGACGACATCGACACCCGCCTCATCGCGTCCGCCTTCGACGGCGAGCGCAAGGTCGCGGATGGTCGGGTGGTTGAACATGTCGGCAATCGACAGCGGCCATTCGGGATGGCGCATCTTCAAGCGCGAGACGATGCGCACCGCCGCCAGGGATTGCCCGCCGATGTCGAAGAAGTTCTCGGTCACGCCGATCTCGCCGATATCGAGAACATCCTGCCAGACCTCGCGGATCGCCGTCTCATTGTCGGTTGCCGGCGAAAAAAGCGCCCGTTCGATGCGCGGAGCGGGGAGGGCGGCGCGGTCCAGCTTGCTGTTCGGGCCCATGGGAAGGGCGTCGATGAGCATAATGGTCTGCGGCACCATATAGTCGGGCAGGGCGGCGACGGCCACGCGCCGCAGGTCGGTGGCGCTGAGCGCCTCGCCCTCACACGGCACCACATAGGCCACGAGGAAGCTGCGCCCGCCTTCACTGTGCAGCAGCACCACGGCCTCGGCGACGCGCCGGTCGGAGCGCAGCACGGCTTCGATCTCGCCCGGCTCTATGCGGAAACCGCGCAGCTTGATCTGATGATCGACGCGGCCGGCGAATTCGACGATGCCGTCCTCCCGCCAGCGGCCGAGGTCGCCGGACTTGTAGAGCCGTCCCGTCCCGGAGAACGGATCGGGGATGAAGCGGTCCGCCGTAAGCTCCGGCTGGCCGAGATAGCCGCGCGCGATGCCGCTGCCGCCGATATAGATCTCGCCAATGACGCCGACCGGCACGGGCGCGAGATCGGCGTCGAGCACATAGATGCGTCGGTCGCCGACGCCGCGGCCGATCGGCGCAACGGCGCCCTCGAAGCGCGTGCCGGCCGGAATCTTCCAGATCATCGGCGTCATGATCGTCTCGGTCGGACCGTAGCCGTTGATCAGCAGTTTTGCCTGGAGGTTTTCCGTGATCATGTCGAACACGGCCTGCGACAGCGCCTCGCCGCCGAAGGAATAGAGCCGCAGGCGGGGAATGTCTGCATTCTCCCCGGCATATTCGGCAAGGCCGCGCACATAGCTGGTCGGCAGGCTGGCATTATTGACGCCATGCCTGACCATCATGGCGAAGGCGTCTTCCGGCGTTGCCAGCCTGTCGGGGGCGAGCACCACGCCGCCCCCGGCCATCAGGGGGACCATCCAGCGTTCATGGCCGCCATCGGAGGTGAAGGGCAGCACGGGATACTCGCAAGACTCCTCGCTCATTTCGTATATTCGGAGCGTGGCCTTGCAATGATGCGCCAGCGGCCCGTGTTCGACGGCAACGCCCTTCGGCACGCCGGTCGAGCCCGAGGTGTAGATCACATAGGCAAGCTGGTCCGGCGCAATGACCGTGGCCGGCGCGGTCTCGGCCTCGCCGGAAAGGTCGGTCGCGTCGAGATTGAGCATTGGCGTGCCGATGTCGCCCGGCAGGTTGGCGATATGCCGCGTGCGGGAAATGACGAGCGACAGGCCGGGCGCGGTGAGGATATGCCGGTTGCGCGCTTCGGGGTGATCCGGCTCGACCGGGGTGAAGGCGCCGCCCGATTTCAGCACGGCGAGAATGGCGACGATCGCATCGATCGACTTTTCGAGCGCCACGGCGACCCGCCTTTCCGGACCGATGCCTAGGGCGATCAGGCGATGGGCCAGCCGGTTGGCGGCGGTCTCGAGCTCGCCATGGGTGACCGAACGCTCGCCCTGAGCTACGGCGAAGGCATGCGGCCGGCGCCGGGCTTCGGCCGAAATGACCTCGTGGATGGGCGTGCCGTCATCGGGCGCGGGCGTATCCGGATAGGGTGCGGAAAGCCGGTCCAGCTCTTCGCGTGAAACGAAGGGGATGCATTTGATCGGCTCGTCCGGATGGCTGGCGAGCCGCGCCAGGGCAATCGCCAGATCATCGGCAAAACGGGCGACCTGCTTGCGATCGAGTTTCTGCGGATCGAAGCCGAAGCTGACGCCCAGCGTCTCGTCGGAAAGACGGCGGACGGTCACCACCAGCTCCGCATCCCGGCGGGCCGGCGGTTCGGCAATGGTGCGCACGCCGTCCATCCCGGCGAAGCGGAAGGGCGGGCGCACGTCGAGAAGCGTCCTGGCGAGGCTGGTCGTGTCGAAGGCTTCGTCACGGCGCAGCAGCGCGTCGGCCAGCGCTTCGAAGGGCACGGACCGTGCGGCGGCGGTCAAGATCTCCGTTTCGAAGGCGGCACGGGCATCCGCGAGCGTCATGTCGCCGCCGAGCGCGGCCGTCAGGATCAGCACATCCTCGCTGCGGGCGGCGACGGCGGGTGCGGAAGGCCGGGCGACGAGGCCGATGCGCTGCGCGCCGTGACCGGAATGCCGGCGGAGGGCGATCCCGAGGGCGCCGAGAACGCGGCGTGTCGTTTCGTCGATCGACTGTTCCCGGGAGACGGGCAGTACCAGCAGGTGTTCGGCCCAGGTCTCCTCAAGGCGATCCTGCCCTGTCGCGGCCTGCGGAGCCAATACGGCAACGCTGTCCTGCGCCGTCAGCCGTTGGAACCAGAAATCGACCAGAGCCTGCGCCGGAACGCGCGACGCACCGTTTCTGGCCATCCAGCCCGCAACGGCTCCGCCGTCCGTAGCCGCGGGGGCCTCCCCACCGAGAAAGCGAAAGAAATCCGTCGCGAGAAGGTCGAGCGTCGCCGTATCGGCCAGCACGGCATGCAGCGAAAACACCGCGCCGACGGCCAGACCGTTCTCCGTGGCAAGGATGAAGCGTGCCGGATTGCCACCCGCAAGATCGACCGGGCGGTTCCTTTCCGCCGCGGCGGCCTCGGACAGCACCCTGTAGGGATCGCCCGCGCCAGCCACTTCCAGCACGGCGACAGCCTCGCCGCTCGTCCGCACCTGCTGCACCGCGCCGCCGGCGCGCGCTTCGAAACGCGTGGTGACCAGGGGGTGGCGTCGCGACAGGAGGGCCAGTGCCTCGCGCGCCGTCGCAAGGGCGACCGGCGGGAAGGTAACGCCGAGAATTTGCCGCCCGTAGACGGCTTCGTTGCCCGTCTCCGACAAGAGCCAGATTCGCGATTGCGCCGGCGAAAGCGAACATTTCGCTACGGGAGCGAAGTCGTTTGCCGCCTTGGCGTTCCGATCATGAATTGTCATTTCTTCGCCGTTCTCTCGATGGAATCGAAATGTATTATGTGGCGCGAATATAGGTATAGTATCGGCTTCGTGATTTTCGCGATCGTGAAGCTCTTTTGCCCTATATGCGCGCCTTTAGCGCGCCGATGGACTGTCGTCCGGCCAGCCGTTACATCGACGCCAACCAATGACGAATGAGCCGCGCGCGAATTCAGAAAAAAAGCTGAAAATAATCTGAATTCGACGTGGCCTCATTCGTCATTGTCGAACCATCGGCCGCGCGTGGACCGCTGGCCGGCCCCGCGTTTCGAAAGTGGAGAAGACCATGAATGCCTATGTCGCCGTCAGCGAAACGATGGGGGAGAAGCCCGATGGCCTTGAGTTGCCGGCGACGGGAGCGCTCAGTCACACGCTTGCTTACGGACAGCCGCTTCGTGTCCTGCCGAGCGAGGCTCCTGGCGGCTTTCGCGTCGAGCACGAGGGAGAAGAGGTGGCGTCGGGCTCGCTCTCCAGCCCGTCCGCCCGCCTGCTGACCTTCCAGGCTTTGCCGGTCTCGCAGGTTGCTGCCGCCGATATCGTCGGCGCCGTTCTGGAATCGGTCCTCGCCTGCAATCCGGCGTTGAGCGCCGTTGAGGTGGAGTTTGCCGATGGCAGTTTCGTGCAGGACCTCCTTCGCACCGGCGCGCTCGAACGCCATGGCGAGCGGCTGCTCGCGCGGCCGGAAACCTTCTTCCAACTGGCAAGGCCGTGGCTCGGAGGCGTTCCCGCCGCCTATCCCGAAGCTGTGACGCTGACGAACGGCGCGCTTCATCCGCAGCGCCCGCCGAAACCCGCGGGCCGCGTCTATAGCCGCTTCATTCCCTGGTTGAACACTGACCTCGCCTTCCATGTCGCCGATGTCGAGGCGGATCTGCCGCATTTCCATCGCTGGATGAACGATTCCCGCGTGGCGGCGATTTGGGAGGACAATGGCGAACTCTCTTACCATCGAGATTTCATCGCCGGCCGCCTTGCCGATCCGCGCACGCTGCCCTTGATCGGAACCTTCGGCGACGTGCCCTTCGGCTACTTCGAACTCTACTGGGCCAAGGAGGACCGGATTGGCCCGCATTACGAGGCCGATGGTTATGATCGCGGCTGGCATGTGGCGATCGGCGAGGACGATTTCCGTGGCAAGGCGTTCGTCAGCGCCTGGCTGCCCTCGCTGATGCATTACATGTTCCTCGCCGATGCGCGCACCCGCCGCATCGTCGGCGAGCCGATCCACCACCACCGCCAGCAGATCCGCAATCTGGACCGTTCCGGCTTCGCCAAAGTCAAGCACGTCCAGTTCCCTCATAAGAAGGCGCTTCTCGTCATGCTGCTGCGCGAGCGCTTTTTCATGGATCGGCTGCTTTTTCCCGATCTCACTGGCCTCGGCGGGCCGGACGGCCTGCCCGCCCTCGGATCGCTCGCCAGAGACGCCGCGTGATGAAAACCGCCGTGGACTTGAACGATCCGCGCCTCGTGCGGCTCGTTCTGGCGGTCGCGCTGCCGGCGGTGGCAGGCCTTGCCGCCAATGCCGGGCATCATGCGGTGAACGCGCTCTTCCTCGGCGCCCTCGGGCCGGAAGTGCTTGGAGGCGTCGGCCTCGTCATGCCGCTTTTTCTCCTGGTGGGCGCCACCGGCCAAGGGCTCGGCATCGGCCTCGCGACGCTTTTGGCGCGCCGACTCGGCGCCGGCGACCGCACGGGGGCAGCGGCCGTCGCGGTGACGGCGCTTGCGGCGACGATGCCCCTCGGCATCACCCTCTCCGTACCGATTTATCTCGGCTTACCGGCGTTTGCCGGCGCGCTCGGGCCAAGCGAGGCTCTGCTCGCGCCAGCCCTCGCTTACGGCCGTATGCTCGCACTCGGACTGACGCTCGGGCTGTTGCAGGTGGTCTGCGACTTCATCGCGATTGCCGAAGGCAATTCGCGCTTTTCCATGATCGTGCTGATCGCAAGCTTCGCACTCAACGTCGTGCTCGACCCGATCTTCATCTTCGCCTTCGATCTTGGCGCCGCCGGCGCGGCTCTCGCCACGCTGCTTTCCGCAACGGCGGCGCTGGCCTGCTATGCCGTCTATTTCCTGCGCAGATGGGGCAAAGTCGATCTTCTCGGCGGTAAAATCCGCTGGTCCCTGCTGGGGCCGATCGGGAAAATCGGCGTGCCCGCCGCCGCGACGACGCTCGCCACCGGCGTCGCCCTCCTCGTCCTGATGCGAGAGTCGGCGGTCCATGGCGGCGATACCGGCGTTGCGGCGACCGCCATCGCCGTGCGGATGATGACGCTCGGGCAGCTTCCCGTGCTCGGCTTCTGCCTTGGCGCGCAGAGCGTCGTGAGTCATGCCTTCGGCGCGGGCGATGCCGCGCGGCTGAAGAGCGTCATACGCTTCATGCTGGCCCTGACGATCCCGGCGACATTTCTCTATGCGGCGCTGCTGTTCTTTGCGGCTGAACCGGTCGCGCGGCTCTTTACCGGCGACCCCGCGGTTGTCGCCGAGGCCGCAACCTGGTTGCGCGCGCTCTTCCCGGTCTTTCCGCTGGCCGCGTTCCAGTCCGTGCTGCTCGTGCTGCTGCAATCGCGGGGGAGAGCCGGGCTTTCGGCCCTCGTCGGGCTCGCGCCGCAAGGCTACCTGCTCATTCCGCTCCTTATTATCCTGCCGCTATGGGCCGGCTTCGCCGGCGTTGCTGCCGCGCCTGCGGCGGCAGCCGTCCTGGCCGCCGTGCTCGGCCTTTTTGTCGCCCGGCACGAATGGTCCGCCATACCCCGAGCGATGGCCCCGCGTCTCGCCGATCCATCTATCGGCCCTTCCTGACATAAGAGGAAACACCATGAACGAGCCCCTGAAAGTCGACGCCTATCGCAATGCCGAGGCGCTGCTGCCGCAACGCGACGATCCGTTCGATGCCGCCGTGCCGCCGATCTACCAGACATCGCTCTTCCTCTTCGACAGCTACGAGGAACTGGAGGACGTCTTTGCCGGCCGCTCGAAGAAGCCGATCTATTCGCGCGGCGACAATCCGACCGTGCGCCTGCTGGAGCGCCGCATCGCGGATATGGAGGGCGCGGAGGATGCCCGCGCCTTTTCCAGCGGCATGGCGGCGATCGCCGCCGCGGTGCTCGCCTTCGTCGGCCCGGGCGACCGCATCGTTACTGTGCGGCACGTCTATAGCGATGCCTTCCGCTTCTTCGAGAAGGTGCTGAAGCGCTTCGGAATCCTCGTCGACTATGTCGACGGTACCGATACGGAGGCGATGGTCGCCGCGCTGCCCGGCGCCCGCCTCGCATATCTGGAAAACCCGACCTCCATGGTCTTCGAACTGCAGGATCTGAAGGCGATCGGCGAGGCCGCCCGCCGTCACGGCGTCGTGACCATCGTCGACAATTCCTGGGCGACGCCGCTCTACCAGAACCCGCTCGATTTCGGAATTGATCTCGTCATTCACGCGGCGTCAAAGTATCTCGGCGGGCAAAGCGATACGGTTGCCGGCCTCGTCGCCGGCTCGAAGGCGCATATCGACCGGATCAATGGCGAGATCTATCCCTATACCGGCGCGAAACTCGCACCCTTCGAAGCCTGGCTGGTACTGCGCAATCTCGAAACCCTGCCGTTCCGCATGCGCCATCACCACGAGGCTGGCCTTGCCGTGGCTTCCTGGCTCCAGGCGCATGAGGATCTGACCGGCGTCTTGCATCCGGCTTTCTACGACCATCCCGGAAAGGCCGCCTTCCGCGGCTTCGGCGGCCTGTTCTCCTTCACGGTCTCGGACGGCATAGACGTGGCGGCCTTCGTCAATGCGCTGCGCCTGGTGCGCATCGGGGTGAGCTGGGGCGGGCCGGAAAGCCTCGTCGTGCCGGCCAAGGCTGCGCTCAGCATCTCGCCGGAAACCAACGTGTTCGCCCGCTTCGGCGTCAGCGATCGCACGATCCGCCTGAGTGTCGGGTTGCATTCTGCGGAAAGAGTCATCGCCGATCTGGATCAAGCCTTGCGGGCGGCGAAACGCTAGACCGGGCGATATGCTTCCGCACCATGCCCGGAGCGGTGCAGCCCCGCCGCTCCGCTCCCCGACATTACTCCAATTTCCAGAGACACCATGCCCCTCTCGAACGAAACGCTGATCTCGCTTGCCGGCGAATACGGTACGCCGCTCTGGGTCTACGACGCCTCGGCCATCCGCCGCCGCATCGCGCAGCTCTCCGCCTTCGATGTCGTGCGCTATGCGCAAAAAGCCTGTTCGAACATTCATGTCCTTGACGAGATGCGCAAGGCCGGTGTGCGGGTCGACGCCGTCTCGCTCGGGGAAATCGAGCGGGCGAAGCGGGCCGGCTTTGCCGTCGGCAATATCTCGGGCACGGCGGACGTCGTTTTCACTGCCGATCTCCTCGACCGCGCTACCCTCGAGCGCGTCGTCGCCGACGGGATAGAGGTCAATGCCGGCTCCATCGACATGCTGCGGCAACTCGGTGAACGCTCGCGGGGCCATCGCGTCTGGCTGCGCCTCAATCCGGGTTTCGGGCACGGCCACAGCAACAAGACCAATACCGGTGGAGAAAGCAGCAAGCACGGCATCTGGTTCGAGCAGTTGCAGGATGCCATGGCGCTCGTGCGCCGCCATGCGCTGACGCTCGTCGGCCTTCACATGCACATCGGCTCGGGTGTCGATTACGGTCACCTGCAACGGGTTTGCGGGGCAATGGTGGACCTCTGCCGCAATCTGGGCGCCGATATCGAAGCCGTCTCCGCCGGCGGCGGCCTCTCCGTACCTTACCGGGAGGAGGAAGAGGAGATCGAGCCCGCCCACTATTTTTCGCTCTGGAATGCGGCGCGGCTGGAGATCGAGGCGCAAGTCGGACACGCCGTCAGGCTCGAAATCGAGCCCGGCCGCTACCTTGTTGCCGACTCCGGCGTGCTCGTTTCGGAGGTCCGCGCCGTCAAGACCATGGGGCGGAACCGCTTCGTGCTCGTCGATGCCGGCTTCAGCGAACTAGCCCGGCCCGCCATGTATGGCAGCTACCACCGCATTTCAGCCATTCCGGAGCGGACTCAAACGCTGCCGTCGATCATCGCCGGCCCCCTTTGCGAATCCGGCGACGTCTTCACCCAGACCGAAACCGGGACGGTGCTGCCCCGCGACCTCCCCGAAGTCGAGGTCGGCGATCATCTGGTTTTCCATGGCGCCGGCGCCTATGGCGCGACGATGTCGTCGAACTACAACAGCCGGCTTTATGCACCGGAGGTGCTCGTCGAAGAGTCCAGGCACACCTTGATCCGCCGCCGCCAAACGTTGGACGAACTGCTGACGCTCGAAACCGGTTTGCCGTGACGCGCACTTCAACGAGCGTCATCCCGCCATGTCGGGAAATCCCTTGAGGGGGGAACGGAGCTCGTCGGCATAATCCGCGGATATCTGCCGCAGGATATTTTCGGCGCCCGTTTCGCGCTAACGTTGTCCGAATCGATCCTGATCGTGGTGATGCCGGGGGAACTGATGCTCGAGGCCATAGCTCTTCTAGCCTTCGTGATGGCGCTCGCTGCTTTCCTCGGCGGCCGCAGGACGGCCGAGCGCCTTGACCGTGAAATCGAGAGCCTGAAGGCGGAACTCGCGCGGCTCGGGAGAGAGTCGACGGAACAGGGCTCTCCGGATATCGAATCCGTGAGGACTGAGGCTGACGTTGCAAAGGCTGCCGAGCCCGAGGCGATGGCCGACGGTCCATGGGCGCGGGCGCGGCAGGACGCTCACACCGTTGCTGACGAAACCAGGGGTGCTGCCGAAAGCCTCGACGAGGAGGCCGCGCCACCGGCGGTACCCTCGGCTGCGGCAGCGCGGACCGAGAGCCTGGAGAGCCGGATCGGCGGGAGGTGGCCGGTCTGGGTCGGGGGGCTCGCCTTGGCGCTCGGCGGCTATTTCCTCGTGCAGTATTCGATCGATGCCGGCTTGCTGAGCCCCACGGTCCGCTTGACCCTCGCCGCGCTGTTCGGGGTCGCGCTCGGAGCAGCCGGCGAGGTGATCCGCCGGCGCGCCGTGCCTGCTGTCGCGGACCGCTTCCGCAACGCGATGATACCGGGCGTTCTGACCGCTGCCGGTGCCGTCACCCTGTTTGGCGTCGTCTATGCCGCCTATGGCATCTACGGCTTCATCGGCACTGCAGCCGCTTTCATTCTGCTGGCGGTGATTTCGCTTGCGACGGTGGGGCTGTCGCTGCTGCACGGTCAGGCATTTGCCGGCCTCGGTCTTCTCGCATCGCTTCTGACGCCCCTGTTCGTCTCCAGCGGAGAGCCGCGCCCCTGGGTGTTGTTCGGCTTCCTTGCGGCCGCATGGCTCGCCACGCTTGCCGCGTCGCGTCTGCGCCGCTGGTCGGTCGTTCCGACGCTTGCCAATGCCGGCCTCGGTCTCTGGGGCCTTGCCTATGTCGCGCTCGCGACGCCTTTCGAGGCGCCTCCGGTTACCTTCTCGCTCCTGGTGATGATCGCCGGTGTCGCGCTGATCTGGCCGGGTCTCGGCGAGCGGGACGCGGAGCCGAGCGGAGCGCCGGCGGCGGCGGGTACCTGGGAGCGGCTCTTCAAGCCGCCCCGACTTGCCATCTCCATCTCGGCGGCGATCGTCGCAGCCGTTCTCGCGCTGCTGTTCATCAGCCCGGCCGTCGACGCCCAGCGTTTCCCGGTGACCGAATTTGTGGTCGTCGTCGCGGCGCTTGCCGCTGCAGGCTCCTTGCGTCCAAACGCGGTCTATGGGGGACTGCTCGCCGCCTTCGGTGCCATCGCAGGCACCTGGAGCTTGACTGCGCTCAGTGGTGTTCTGTCCTATCTCGATCCGTCTTTGGCCGATTTGCCGCCCGAGATCGTCGTCCCTGGCCGCACGGCCATGCTGAGCGCCATGATACTTTCGGCGCTCTTCGTCCTCTTCGGCGCCCTCGTGCTTGCCCGGCGCCCGGCGGGGAATCGGCCATTCGTCGTTCTTTGGGCAGGTCTCGCCGCGGCAGTGCCAAATGCGCTTCTGGCCATGTCGTTCCTGATGACGGGCAATTTCACCTTCGACCTGCCGCATGGCCTCGTCGCCTTCGCCGGCGGGCTGTTGCTTCTCGCGCTGGTCGAATGGCTCGATCGCCGGGGCACAGAGGCGGGGGAAGCCGACGTTCCCGGCGGTCTGCTGGCGCTCGGCTCCTTCGGTCTTCTCGTCATCGGGCTTCACGCCTGGACCGACGGCCTGGTGACGACACTGGCGATCGCCTTCCTCGGGGCCGCATACAGCTTCGCGACGCGTCTTCGCTCCTGGCCGGTTCTTCCCTGGGTGACGGTCGCCGGCGCGGTCGTCGTTCTCGCGCGGATCGCCTGGGAGCCGACGATCGTCGGGCCGGGCAGCCTCGGAACGGTGCCGGTCTTCAATGCGCTGCTCCCGGGCTACGGCATCCCGGCGCTGTTGCTCGTCGCCTCCGCCTATTTCCTGAGGACCTTGCCGGATGTGCGGGTGCGCAACCTGCTGCAGGCGCTGGCGAGCCTTTTCGTGCTTCTGACGGTCGCGATCCTCGTTCGCCACGCGATGAACCGCGGCGTGCTCGACAGTTCCGTCCCGACACTCGGTGAGCAGGCGATCTACACGCTTCTCGCGATCGGCGCCTCCGGGATATTCATGACCCTCGACGGGAGGTCGCCGAGTCCGGTGTTCCGCTATGGCGGCATGGCGCTCGGGGTCCTGTCGATGCTTTCCGTGCTTGCCGCCCACCTCGTCGGCCTGAACCCGTATTTCAGCGGCGAACTGCTTGGAAGCGTTCCGTTCTTCGACCTGCTCCTCATCGGTTATCTGCTCCCCGCCATCGGCTATGCGGGGCTTGCCCGGTATGCGCGGGGCCGTCGCCCGCTGCCCTATGTGGCGGCGCTCGCCGTCAGTGGCGCCGTTCTCGCCTTCGCCTGGGCGAGCCTCAGTGTGCGCCGTTTTTGGCAAGGGCAGAACGTCGCCGACTGGAAGGGCTTCCTGCAGGGTGAAACCTACACCTATTCGGTGGTCTGGCTGGTTCTCGGCGTGCTGCTTCTCGTGGTCGGCTCGCGCATGAATGCCAAGAGCATCCGTATCGCCTCGGCGGTGCTGGTCTTCATCGCCGTGCTCAAGGTATTCCTGGTCGACATGTCCAATCTCGAAGGCTTTCTGCGGGCGCTGTCCTTCATCGGCCTGGGGGCGGTACTGATCGGTATCGGGCTCTTCTACCAGAAGATATTGTCGAGCACCGCTGGCAACGGGGCTCACCGCGCATGAGCCGACTTCCTGCACTCGCGGCCGCCTTCGCACCCCATGACCGGCTCGCCGGCGAACTCCTCCCGCATGCCTTCGCCGCGGACGATGGTTCCCATGACGCCTCGCATCTCATCCGAGTCTGGAAAAACGCTCTCCGCATCCAGTCGGAGGAGGGTGGCAACGCCCGCCTGCTGGCCGCCGCCGTGCTGCTGCACGACTGCGTGTCGGTCGAAAAAAATTCGCCACAGCGTGCAGCGGCTTCTCGGTTGGCGGCCGAAAAGGCGTCCGAGATCCTCGAGAGGCTCGGCTGGAGTGCGGCCGATATCACATCCGTCGCCCACGCCGTTCTGACACACAGCTTTTCGGCCAATCTGCCGCCGGAAACGCTGGAGGCGCAGATCCTGCAGGATGCCGATCGGCTCGATGCCATCGGCCTGGTCGGCGCTGCCCGCTGCTTTTACATCGCCGGGCGCATGAACAGCGCGCTTTATGATCCCCTCGATCCCCTGGCCGAAGCCCGGCCGCTCGACGACAAGGCTTTCGCGATCGACCATTTCGAGGCGAAGCTCTTCCGCCTGGCGAAGAATTTTCAGACCGCAGCGGGGCGGCGGCTGGCTGTCGAGCGGCAGGAGCGGCTTCGCGGCGTGCTTGCCATGATGCTGGATGAAATCTAAAAGCTTCAATGGGTTGGCACGTCCCGGTGAATCAGATTGGCAACGGCCTGACTCGATATCTGAATTCGGAAAATTGACATGCAAGTAACCGGCCTGAACATCCATCCCCTGAAGAGCGGTCGCGCAGTGCCGCAAACGGCCGTTACCGTCAATCTCGATGGGCTCGCCGGCGACCGGCGCTTCATGCTGGTCGCGCCCGACGGACATTTCATCACGCAGCGCGAGCTGCAGGCGCTTGCGCAGGTCGAGGCGGAGCATGTCGCCGGCGGTGTGCGCCTGCGGATGAACGGCAAGGAGCTTTCCGTTCGCTTCGACCCGAATGACCGCCTCGATGTCCGGGTCTGGTCGAGCGACGTCAATGCGGCGGTCGCCGGGGGTGCTGCAAACGACATGCTGTCCGGCTGGTTCGGGCGCCCCGTTAAGCTCGTCCGCATGGACGATGAGGCCGAGCGCTTCGTCGGCGCCGAATGGGCGGGAGCGGCGGCCCCCGTCGCATTTGCCGACGGCTTCCCGGTTCTGGTTACGACAACGGGCTCGCTCGCCGACCTCAACCGCACCCTGATGGAAAAGGGGCAGGAGCCGGTCGGCATGGAGCGCTTCCGCACCAATATCGTCATCGATTGCGACGAGGCCTGGGCCGAGGACTTCTGGGAGAGCCTGGAGATTGCCGGGATTACCTTCGATCTCGTAAAGCCCTGCGCCCGGTGCATCATGACGACGCAGGATCAGACGACCGGCGAACGCGTCGGCGGCAACCCGATCCAGGGTCTTTCGATAAAGCGCATGTCTGCGGACCGGCGCGTGCCCGGCGTGCTCTTCGGCTGGAACGCCGTGCCGCGGGGGGAGGGCCTTATCAGGCTCGGCGACGCGGTCGAGGTCCTCCGCCGTCGCGAGGAGCGCTGGCCGATGAAGGTGCGCTGAGCCGGCTTAAAACGCGGCCGTGCGAAAACGTGCGAGCGGCCGGCGGATCAATTCCTGTGATGCCACCCTCAATATAATTGGTTTCCCCCGGGCTCGTCGCCGCCATAGGATGGCCCCTCATCATCAGGAGCTTGCCCATGTCTGCCATTTCTCCCGCAGTCACCCGTCCGGCGGAGCGCAGCGGCCTGCCGTGGCTCATCATCGTCGCCGGCTCCATCATCGCGATGCTGACCTTCGGTCCGCGCTCCGCCATGGGGTTCTTCCAGCTGCCGATGCTTGCCGAGAAGGGTTGGGACCGGACGACCTTCGGCCTGGCAATGGCGTTTCAAAATCTCTGTTGGGGCCTTGGCCAACCGTTCTTCGGCGCGATCGCCGACAAGTTCGGCACCTGGCGCGTGCTCGCGCTCTCCGGCCTCGTCTATGCAGCGGGACTGATCCTGATGGCCTTCGCGGATGCGCCGATCTGGCTGCATATCGGCGGCGGCGTCCTGGTCGGTCTGGGCGTTGCGTCGGGTTCCTTCGGCATCGTGCTTTCCGCCTTTGCCCGCAACGTCGCGCCCGAGCAGCGCTCGCTCGCCTTCGGCATAGGCACCGCAGCCGGCTCGGCCGGCATGTTCCTCTTCGCGCCGCTGAGCCAAGGTCTCATCTCCGCCTATGGCTGGTCCGACAGCCTCGTCTATCTCGGCCTCATGATGCTGCTCGTTCCGCTCTTTGCGATTCCGCTGCGCGGCAATGCCTCTTCCGGGCGCCAGCCGGAGGCATTGTTCAAGCAGACAGTCGTGGAAGCGCTCAAGGAAGCGCTCGGGCACAAGAGCTATCTTCTGCTCGTCTCGGGTTTCTTCGTCTGCGGTTATCAGGTCGCTTTCATCACCGCACATTTTCCGGCCTATATCGGCGATATCGGAATCGACGCCCGCTATGCGGTAATCGCGCTGGCATTGATCGGCTTCTTCAACATCATCGGCTCTTTCTCGGCCGGCATCATCGGCCAGCGTTATTCGAAACCTTATTTCCTGGCGCTGATCTATCTGGCCCGTTCAGTCGTCGTCTCGGCCTTCCTGCTGCTGCCGCAAACGCCGACATCGGTCATCGTCTTCGCGGTCGCCATGGGCCTCCTGTGGCTCTCGACGGTGCCGCCGACCAACGGGCTGGTGGCGATCATGTTCGGCACGCGGCATCTCGGCCTGCTCGGCGGCATCGTGTTCCTGTCGCACCAGATCGGTTCATTCCTCGGCGTATGGATGGGCGGCTATCTCTACGACCAGTTCGGATCCTACGATCCGGTCTGGTGGGTGGGCGTTGCGCTCGGAGTGTTCGCGGCCATCGTGCACTGGCCGATCGAGGAGCGTGCCGTCGCCCGCCCGGCAATGGCCTGATCGCCAAAATGTTGCGATGCGCCCGTGCGATATGCGGGCGTGTCGTTTCCACCCTGCGCGCTTGAAATCTGTCACAAAACTTTCTAAATCAGTTCCGGCGGCTCAGCCGCTTTTGTTTTGATCTAATTATGCTCATTTTGAGCATAATTAGAAATTGCCGGAAACGGCGAGAGAGGAGAGCCCGATGACCACTCTTGACCTTCGCAAGGAAGCGGCGCCCGCTCCGGCCTTTGCAAGCGCTGCGGCACGCTTCGGCGTCATCGAAAAGCCGGATCTCGCCTTCACCCCGGCTATCGCGCGCGAGACCGAGCACCTTTACGAAAAGGTCAAGGACTTCATTCCTGCGTTCGAGTGGGCGGCATATGCGCCTTACGTTCATGCGATCAACCGGCTGAAGAAGGAACGCAACGCGGTCATCCTGGCCCACAATTACCAGACGCCGGACATCTTTCACTGCGTGGCGGACATCGTCGGCGATTCGCTCCAGCTTGCGCGCGACGCTACCAAGGTCGACGCGGAGATCATTATCCAGTGCGGCGTGCACTTCATGGCCGAGACGTCGAAGCTGCTCAATCCGGAAAAAACCGTGCTCATTCCGGATGCGAGAGCAGGTTGCTCGCTTTCGGACTCGATCACCGGAGCGGATGTGCGGCTCCTCAGGGAACGCTATCCGGGCGTGCCGGTCGTCACCTATGTCAACACCTCGGCCGACGTAAAGGCGGAAACCGACATCTGCTGCACCTCCTCCAACGTGCTGGCAGTAGTCGAAAGCCTCGAGTCCGACACCGTGCTCTGCATCCCGGACGAGTATCTGGCGATGAACGTGGCGCGCCAGACGAATAAGAAGATCCTGACCTGGAAAGGCCATTGCGAGGTGCACGAGCGCTTCACGGCAGCCGAACTGCTGGCTTACAAGGAAGCCAATCCCGGCATCGAGATCGTCGGCCATCCGGAATGCCACCCCGATGTCATCGCCGTCTGCGATTTCTCCGGTTCCACCTCGGGCATGATCAATTACGTCAAGGACAAGCGGCCGCAACGGGTGCTGCTGGTGACGGAATGCTCGATGGCCTCGAATATCCAGGCGGAGGTCAAGGGCGTCGATTTCGTCAAGCCGTGCAACCTGTGTCCGCACATGAAGCGCATCACGCTGCCGAAGATCCTCGACAGCTTGCTCGACATGACGGAAGAGGTTCTGGTCGATCCGGCGATCGCCGACCGCGCGCGGCTGGCGGTCGAGCGCATGGTGAACCTCAAGCAGTGATCAATGCCGGGGCAAACCCGGCGCAGGCCCGTGGAGGAGTTATCGAGCCATGCTGACCGACCATTTCCGCCCGCAGTCCTTCAACGGAATCGATGACATCGTCATCGTCGGCGGCGGCCTTGCCGGGCTTTTCTGCGCGCTGAAACTGGCGCCGCGTCCCGTTACGATCCTTGCCGCCGCACCGATCGGCTACGGCGCCTCCTCGGCCTGGGCGCAAGGCGGCATCGCCGCCGCGATGAGCAGGGGCGATACATTCGAGAAGCATGTCGCCGACACGGTTGCGGCCGGTGCCGGTATCGTCGACGAGAAGATGACGCGCATGATGGTCGCAGAGGGCCCGGCCCGCATCCACGATTTGCTCGAATTCGGGGTGCCCTTCGACCGCGACCTCGAGGGAAAGCTCCTGCTTTCGCGGGAAGCCGCGCATTCCGAGCGGCGCATCGTCCGCGTCAAGGGCGACATGGCCGGCAAGTCGATCATGGAGGCGCTCATTGCCGCGGTGCGCAATACCCCGTCGATCCGGGTGATCGAGGGCTATGTGGTCGAGGAACTGGTGCGCGAGGGCCGGTTCATCTCCGGTGTGATCGCGCGGCCGGATGCCGGCCAGTCGAAGAGCCGCGTTTCCTTCCCGGCGCGCGCCGTCGTTCTTTGCTCGGGCGGTGTCGGCCATCTCTATGCGGTCACCACCAATCCATGGGAAGCATGCGGCCAGGGCGTCGGCATGGCGGCGCGGGCGGGCGCCATCATTGCCGATCCCGAGTTCGTCCAGTTTCATCCGACCGCGATAGACATCGGCAAGGACCCGGCGCCGCTTGCGACCGAGGCGTTGCGCGGAGATGGCGCCAGCCTTGTGAACTCGCAAGGCCGCCGTTTCATGCTCGACATCCATCCCGATGGAGAGCTCGCGCCGCGCGATATCGTTTCGCGCGGGGTCTTTGCGGAAGTCCAGGCCGGACGCGGCGCCTTCCTCGATTGCACAAAGGCCGTCGGCAGGCATTTTCCTGAGATGTTCCCGACCGTCTACGCCTCATGCATGGCAGCGGGCATCGATCCGGTCAGACAGCCGATCCCCGTCACGCCTGCCGTGCACTACCACATGGGCGGCGTGCTCACGGACGGGGAGGGGCGTACCTCCATCGACGGCCTCTGGGCGGCGGGCGAAGTGACATCGACCGGCGTTCACGGCGCGAACCGTCTTGCCTCGAATTCGCTGCTGGAGGCGGTCGTCTTCGCGGCGCGGATCGCGGAAAATATCAAGGGCAGCTTGCCGGCCCCGAAGCTGACTGCCTGGGGCGACAATGCCGGCGAGAACGACGATCCCGTGACGGTCGAGGACAGCCCGCCTTTCAAGGTGCTGCGGCAATTGATGAGCGATTGCGTCGGGGTCGTGCGTACGCGCGAAAGCCTGACCCGGGCGATCCGGGGGATTGCGGAACTCGAGAGGGCGAACAAGCGCCTGCGCTTCGCCAATATCGTCACCACGGCCAAGCTCATCGCGATCGCCGCCCTGCAACGGACGGAAAGCCGCGGCGGTCATTTTCGGGCCGATTGCCCGGACGAGCGGCCGGAATGGCGGCGCCGGACCTATCTGACGCTTGCCCAGGCGGAGCGTCTGGCCGCGGACGTGGCCGAGAGCGAGCCGGCATGAGGGCGGCAAACGCAAACTTAGAAGCTACTCCAACCGCAGGAACGACATAATGACCGCCCTTCGCCCGGAATTGCCCGCTCTCATGGTCGAGGAGCAGGTGAAAGCGGCCCTTCTGGAAGATCTCGGCCGGGCCGGTGACATCACCACCCTCTCGACGATCGGGCCGGAGCGGACAGCCGCCGCGAATATGAGCGTGCGCGAAGCGGGCGTGGTTGCCGGGCTGGAACTGGCGCGAACCGCCTTCCGCCTGGTCGACCCATCGATCTGCTTCGACGCGCTCGCTGCGGACGGCGACCGGGTGGCGCCAGGTACGACGATTGCGCGAATTTCCGGCCGTGCCCGAGGACTCCTTTCGGCCGAGCGGGTGGCGCTCAACTTTCTCATGCATCTCTCGGGGGTCGCGACCTACACGGCGACGTTCGCCGACGAGATCGCCCATACGGGCGCCAAGGTCTGCTGCACGCGCAAGACGATCCCCGGCCTTCGCGCTCTCGAAAAATATGCCGTTCGCCTCGGCGGCGGCTCCAATCATCGCTACGGCCTCGACGACGCGGTGCTGATCAAGGATAACCACATCGCCGTTTCCGGCGGTGTTGCCGGCGCCGTCCGCGCCGCGCGGGCCTATTGCGGCCATCTCGTCAAGGTCGAGGTCGAAGTCGACGGCGTCGCCCAGTTGCGCGAGGCGCTGACCGCCTCGCCGGACGTGGTCCTGCTCGACAATATGGGGCCGGAACTGCTCCGCGAGGCCGTCGCGATCAACGCGGCACATTGGGAACTGTCCGCCGCTTCCTATGCCGGTGACCTGCGCCGCACCAGGCTGGAGGCGTCGGGAAACGTTAAGATCGAAACCATTCGGGCAATCGCCGAAACGGGCGTCGACTACATCTCGACATCGAAGATCACGATGGCCGCACCGACGCTCGACATCGGTCTGGACGTGTCGATTTAGCTCAATTCGCCGGATCACTGCAACTCAGCCGCGTTTTTGCGGAACGACCCCGGCAGCCGCGCGTTGTCTTCTATCGACCCGCGAGTGAGAGGGAGAACTCCGATGATGAGAACGATGATCGCGATCGCCTGTGCGGCAGGCATGGCGGGTGCCGCTTCGGCACAACAATCCTCGCAAACGGCGACGGCCGAGTTCGTGGGCAAGGACGGCACCGACATCGGGCGGGCCACTTTGACGGCAGGTGGCAAGGGCGTGCTGATCGAGATGGAGATAAGCGGCCTGCCGAAGGATACCTGGGTCGCTTTTCACGCTCACGAAATGGGACGCTGCGATCCCAAGGACGGGTTCGAGTCGGCGGGAAAGCATTTTGCCGGCGAGGATGAAAATTCCGAGCACGGCTTCCTCGCTTCCAATGGCCCGCATGCCGGCGACATGCCTAACCAGTATGTCGGCGCCGATGGCATCCTGCGCGCCCAGGTCTTCAACAGCTTCGTGTCTCTCGACGACAAGGCCACCGCCCTTCGCGGCCGAGCCCTGGTGATCCACATGCATTCGGACGACAACCGCAGTCAGCCCTCCGGCGATGCCGGCGACCGGCTGGCCTGCGCGGTGGTGAAATAGTGCATCTCGCCCGGTGCGCCGCGGGTTTGGCAAAACACAAACGCGGTGTAAGGATCAGCGGCCGCCGACCTTGAGGCCGGGCGCGGGCCGCTCGTCGAGGATTTGGCGGCGGAAGCGGAAGAGTGCGGCCGGACGGCCACCGGTGGATGCCAGGGTCTCTCCCGTCGGCTCGACGAGCTCCGCTCCTTCGACCAGCCGGCGGAAGTTCTGCTTGTGGAGATGGCGGCCTGAAATCGCCTCGACGGTTGCCTGCAGATCGGTAAGGGTGAATGCCGGCGGCATCAGCTCGAAGACCACCGGCCGGTATTTGAGCTTGCCGCGCAGTCTCGCGACAGCGGTCGCGACGATCCGGCGATGATCGTGGCGCATCGCCAGTCCTGCCGCCGGATTTTCCGGATCGCGGCAATGGCCGTCGATCACGGCCTCGCGCACCAGACCCACCTCATAGAGCAATTCGTAGCGCTCCAGCACGCGCTCTTCGTCCCAGGGAAAATCGTCAAGGCCGAAGGCGAGGCGTACTCGTGAACGACGCTGCGCCGAGGCCGGCTTTTCGTCGCCGGACTCCCAGCGAACAAGCGCCGGCAGGATGGTCTGGTCGAGGATCGCGGGACGTCCGAGACGCCAGTCTTCCCAGGGCAGATAGCCGTACCAGTCGCGCCAATGGGCGCCCGCTTCGGCCAGCCTCTCGTTGTTCTCCGCGTCCGTGCGCGTCAGCGCCAGGTAGCCGACGGACACCATGTGCTTGCCTTCTTCGCCGGGCAGACGCTGGCGCCCGCGGTCGCCGAAGGTGTAGAGCTGCTCGATATAGCCGAGCTTGAGCGCCGTACGCTTTTCGACGCGGGCCCGCAGGCTGGCCTCGAAAGTGCGGTGGCGGGCCGGATCGAACGGGCCGAAGGGCAGGCTGTCGCGAGCGTCCCCGTCCGCCTCGCTGACCGCGAGGATGCGCGGGCTGCGACTGACGACCGCGACGATCACGGCATTGAGCCCGATCTCGACCGTGACCGGCTGCGCTTCACCCGGCATGTTGCACGTCTTGCAGGGGCAGGATGAACGGAGCATTGCCGTCGGCATCCGCGCCGCGGCCGATGGCTCGCACTGCGGCGACGAGCGCACCCTTGCGGGACAACGCCCGGTCGCCGATTTCCACGAGCCGCGCATTCGGCGTCGCATAGGGCGAGGCAAGCCGGAGGCGCTTCGCGAGCGCGTGGTCGTCCTGGTCCGGTTCGACGGCGAGTGCGGCGATCAGCGCGGCCGCAGGCGAGCGGGAGACGCCCATCCAGCAATGTATGAGCATCGGCCGCGTCCGGTCCCATTGGCGGGCGAAATCGATGATCCGATGAACGTGTTCTTCCTGCGGCGCAATCAGGTCGCCCGTTCCGGCGAAGCTGATGTCGTTCACGCCGATCGTCAGATGCTTCGCATGGTCGATGACGGCTGGGCGATGAAAATTCTGACCCTTCGCAAGCAGGCTCAGCATTTCGCGGCAGCCGTGCCGGACGGCCATTTCCGCGATGCGCTGAAGCGGCGAGACGACGATTGCCGTCATGGTCACGCCTCCTGTCTCGCCTTGGCGCGTTCGGACTCCAGCGCATTGAAGCGCGTGGCGAAGAGCCGCTGCGCCTCGACCGCGGGCAGAGGGTCGATCAGCAACGTCTCGCGGGTGATGCCGCGCGGCTGACCGAAGAACTTGCGGGCCTCCTCTGCGGAAAAGCCGGCAAGTTCCGTCGCTTCGAAATAGGCCGCGATACGGTCGGCCTTCTTGATCCGCTCCTTGAGCTCCCTGGGCGTATGTGCCGGAAGCCCGAAGCGCAGGTGGACCGCATTCTCCAGGCGCTTCTCCACGGTCTTGTAGCCGCCGCCGACGACGGCCTTGAACGGCGAGATCATGTCGCCGATGACGTATTCCGGCGCGTCGTGAAGCAGGGCCATCAGGCAATCCTGGGCATCGCAGCGATTGGTGCGGCGGAAAATCTCCTCGACAACGAGACTGTGCTGGGCAACGGAGAAGGCGTGGTCGCCGGAAGTCTGCCCGTTCCAACGCGCCACGCGGGCGAGTCCGTGGGCGATGTCGGAAAGCTCGACGTCGAGCGGTGAGGGGTCGAGAAGATCGAGCCGCCGCCCGGAAAGCATACGCTGCCACGCACGCGCACTCATCATGCGCTCGCCTCGCCTGCCTCGCTCGGAAAGACGAGCCCCGTCCAGGCGGGGAGCGTGAGGGTAAGGCGCACATCGCCTGCAAGAATGGCCTCACCCTTGGCGATCGCTTCGCCTGCCTTGTCGACCCTGACGATCGCCAGGCCGTCCCGATCCAGTACGGTGCCGAGTGAACCGATCGGCCGTCCGTTGACGGAAATGTTGGTTCCGCTCGGCGGCAGCGTCGCCTCGCCGGCGACGATGACGAGGCGGCGTCGCGCAGTGCCTCGGTGCTGCATGCGCGAAACGACTTCCTGCCCGACATAGCAGCCCTTGCGGAAGGAAAGGCCGCCGTTCATGTCCATGAGAACATCATGCGGAAAGGCATCTTGCAGGTCGTAGTCGCGGCCGGCAACGGCGACGCCCGCCGTGATTCTGAGCCGGTCCAGATCGGCGACGCCCGCTTCCGCTGCAGGCATGTCGCGATAGAGGCGGAAAGCGGAAATGCCCGCCTTCTCGAACCGATGATCGCGATAGCTCTCGGCCGGCGCATCTTCTCCGAACACGACCGTGACCGGTGCCGGCGAATTGAGCGACAGCTCCACTGCCGATCGCAACTTGTACATCGTCAGGCGCTTGACGAGCGCTTCGGCTTGATCCTCCGTCGTCTCCAGACGCAACGCTTCGCCGTCGCGGGAGATCAGGAAATCGAAAAGGATCTTGCCCTGCGGCGTCAGCAGCGCGCCGGGCCTGACCTCGTCCGGGGTCAATGAGGCGATATCCGTCGTGATCAGCGTCTGAAGAAGGGTCTCCGCGTCCTTTCCGGAGACACGAATGATTGCGCGGCCGTCGAGGCAAACCATGGGCATATGTCGAGTCCTATTCTCTATTCCGAAGAGGTAGGACGTCTGCCGGGGAAGGGCAAGCATGCCGAGCGGGAACTGCCAGCATTTCCGTCTCTCCGGCACGAGAAGCGCTCAATCGCCCGCGACGAAGAACTTCCACTTTCCATCCGGCGTGATGCCGACGCGGTAGAAATTGTAGGTGCCGAACTCTTCCATCCCGGCGAAATCGCCGGCGGTCACCAGTCGGAAGAGGTCGACCTTTTCCGGGGCGGTCAGCGACGAGAGCGGCTTCTCGGCGAAATAGGGCCAGACATAGGCCTCCTCGGGAGTACCCTTGTCCGCAAGCACGAAGCCCGTCGACATGACGTCGAGGAGGATGGCCAGAATTTCGATGCCGTCCTGGTCGCCGGAAAGACTTTTGAGTGCGGCAATCGGGTCGTCTTCCCCGGCGGTGGCGGTAACCTGGGTCTGGGTGGGGCCCTTGCCGAGCAGCGGGCGCAACCGCTCGATGTCACCCGAAGCCGCGGCCTCGACGATCAGTTCGCGCATGCGTGCGACCGGCACCGGGATCTTCGAAACATCCGTCAGGACCTCGACAGGCTCCACAACGTCAGGCGCGGCGATCTCATCGTCCTTCGACTCGACGGCCGTCCTGTCGACGAGAGGGTCTGGCATCGGAATTTCGAGGGGGGCCCGTTCTTCCGGCGCGGACTCTTCGGCCTCGTCGCCTGGGGCTGCGTTCTGTTCGCCGGCAATGGGGGCAGGGGCGCCCTGAAACTCACTGAGCGCGAACGCGGGCGCAGGGGGCATCGTCGCACTCGCCAGCAGCAACACGACAAGACCAACCGGGAGGGCCCGGTTTGCAGGGTTCCGGTTCATCGGGCAGTCCTGATGTTACTGAATCGTCCGCTCTGGCGAGAATTCTCCGGCGAGCATGCGCTCGCGAAGCGAATTAAGCATTGCCTCGGCACCTTCTTCGCCATGAAGCCGAACGGTTTCGCGCATGGCCAGCGCAATCGCCGCATCGGCGATGATTTCGGGCTCGATGCCGTCGGCCATGCCATCCGCCCAAGCCTCGTTCTGGTGCTCGAGCGCCGCCTGCATCTTCTCGTGGACGATCATGTCGTCGATGTCTGTCAGGCTTGGTTCCATCATTCGTTCCATGCGGCTTCCATTACGTGCACTGGCTAACCTAACGCCTATCCGCTGAACCGCAACTGAACGGGCAGACAGGCCGGCTACTTCTTATCACTCTCTTAACAAACTTAGCAGCCTTTTCCCGAAACGACACGGGGTCAGGGAAAAAGAGGTTAATATCTTCCTAATTTCCAAAGCGGGCGACGATTTCCGAAACGAGTGTTGCACCTTCGGCACGGTAGCGTTCTTCCGCGAGCGTCGCGGGCTCCGTACACCTGGTATAGACCGAGGCGAAGGTCCGATAGCCCCGGTTGAAAGCGGCGGTTATGCGCTCGCGCCGTTTCGGCTCTCCGGCCGCCTCCTTGTCGATCAGTTCCTGGGTGGAGCGGCGCCAGCCGTCCTCGGACTGGTCGAGACAGAGATTGCGCAGATAATGCACCGAGCCGAGAATTTCGGCGAGGCGGATCAACCGCCGGTCGTACGGGGTCGGCTTTTCCTCCTGCGCCGGGGAAGGAGCGGCCGTCTGCTGGGCAGGCTGCTTTTCCTGAGCCGCCACGCCCGCGGCGGTGGCGAGGAGAATGCCTGTCAGCAGCAACAGTCTGAACGGGAGCCGTTTATCGGTCATGCGCCCCTCAAATCCGAACTGACGCCGGTCGTCGCCTCAGGAATACGCCTTGGCCCGCCGGCAGCCAGCTTTTCCACGCAGTCGCGCACGCTTTCCGGAATGGGCAAGGTGAAAATCTCCTCCGGTGTGAACCAGCCAACGCCGGCGGCATCATCGCAGGCGATCGCGACCAAATCAGGATCGGCTTGGACGGTGAAGACCGAGAGCAGGAAGTGACGCTCCTGCGGGCCTATACCGGGCAGGTCATAGATTTCGAAGAGCACGGGATCGCGGGCGCTGATGCCCGTTTCCTCGGCGAGTTCGCGCAATGCCGTCTGCGCAGGCGTCTCCCCGGGCTCCGCCCTGCCGCCGGGAAACGCGTACATGTCGGCTGACGGCGGATTGGCCCGCCGGACAAGAAGATAGCGGCCGTTCCGTTCGAGAATGGCGGAGGAGGCGCGCTCGGGTTGCTTCGTTATCATGGAATCGAAAATCACCTTGGTCGTTGACCCATACTACGTGAAGTGCCACATCGATGTCATGTGCGGACGTTTTGCGCTTACGGCCACGCCGGAGGAATTGCTGGAACTGTTTGGCCTGCTTGAAGCGGAGGGCTTTCCTGCGCGCTTCAACATCGCGCCGACGCAGCCGATAGTCGTTATCGTGGCCTCCGATCGGCCGGAACCGGGCAGCAACCTGCCGGAACGCAAGGCTGTGCTCGTCCGTTGGGGTTTCACGCCAGGCTGGGTCAAGGACCCGCGCAAGTTTCCGCTGCTCATCAACGCTCGGGCCGAAACCGCGATCGGCAAGGCCGCCTTCCGCGCCGCAATGCGCCATCGCCGTGTGCTGGTGCCGGCGTCCGGTTTTTACGAATGGCGCCGCCCCGTCAAGGGCAGCCGGGAGGCCTCGCAAGCCTTTTGGGTCCGGCCGAAAAAGGGCGGGATCGTGGCCTTTGCCGGGCTCATGGAGACGTGGTCTTCCGCCGACGGTTCGGAGGTCGACACCGCGGCGATCCTCACCACCGATGCGAACGGCGCCGTCAGTCACATCCATGACCGCATGCCGGTCGTGATCCAGCCCGAAGACTTTTCCCGTTGGCTCGATTGCAAGAGCCAGGAACCTCGCGAGGTGGCCGACCTCATGGTGCCGGCGGCGGAGGATTATTTCGAAGCAATCCCCGTGTCGGACAAGGTCAACAAGGTCGCCAACACCGGCCCTGAGCTCCAGGACGAGGTCACGCCGATAGCGCCGGTCCCGAAGAGGGGGCGCTCCGACGACCGGGATGATGGCGGGCAGATGTCGTTGTTTTGAGCCATGGACCGCCCCTCATCCGGCCTGCCGGCCACCTTCTCCCCGCAAGCGGGGCGAAGGGGACGCGCGGCGCTGCCCCAGGTCGGAACTAAGCCGAACGCTTCGCGATCTTCTTGTCAGCCGGTTTAGCCCTGACTTGCAGCGCGGCTGCGAGGACGGCCTTCAGGCCAAGTGGGCGGTATTTCGTCAGCAGATCGGATGGCGGCGGGTTGCGTTCGGCAATTTTGGCGGCCTTCATTGCATGTCTTCCTTGGTGTTTTCCCTATCGGGAGCATTAGCCCTCGTGAATTTTCAACGAAAACCATGTCCCTGTTGTTCCTCGGGAAACAGGACCTGATGCCGTGCCGGGCTGCATTGGCGTATCTCCTTCCCCTCTGACGATTTCCAGATAAGCCAAATCGTGACAAATCCATGGCCGTCATGGTTGCAGAATGCCGACTTTCGCTTGCACGTGGCTCGCCTCTTGACCGGCGCCGGGTGACGCGCGATAAGGGTCGCCATGAAAACGGTTATCTGCATTATTTGCCGGAAGATTATTCGCTAGCGAACCGCTGGCCTGGCCGTTTTCGTCTCCAAAAATCCAAGATGACAAACGCGCGGGGCCACCCGGCGATTATATTGCGACGGCAGCATGCAGACTTGGAGATCTGGGATGGGCGGAATGCCGATTTTGAAACTGTACAACACGCTGACGCGGGAAAAGGCCGAATTCCGGCCGATCGATCCTCAGAACGTCCGCATGTATGTCTGCGGCCCGACGGTCTACGACTATGCCCATATCGGCAATGCACGGCCGATCATCGTATTCGACGTCCTGTTCCGGCTGCTTCGTCACGTCTATGGCGCGGATCACGTCATTTATGCTCGCAACATCACCGATGTGGACGACAAGATCAACGCGCGGGCATTGCGCGACTATCCCGGGCTGCCGCTGAACGAGGCGATCCGGCATGTGACCGAGAAGACCGAGACGCAGTTCCTCGAAGATGCGGCGGTGCTCGGCTGCTTCGAGCCCACCGTGCAACCGCGCGCGACCGAAAACATCGCCGGGATGATCGAAATCATCGAAAAGCTGATCGCCAAGGGCCATGCCTACGAGGCCGAGGGAGAGGTGCTCTTCGATACACGGTCGATGGACGATTACGGCCAGCTTTCCAAGCGCAATCTCGACGAGCAGCAGGCCGGTGCCCGTGTCGCCGTCGAAGCGCACAAGAAAAACCCGGGCGATTTCGTGCTCTGGAAGCTTTCCGCCGAGCACGAGCCGGGCTGGGACAGCCCCTGGGGCCGCGGGCGGCCGGGCTGGCACATCGAATGCTCGGCGATGAGCGGGCGCTATCTCGGCGACGTGTTCGACATCCACGGCGGCGGCATCGACCTGATCTTCCCGCATCACGAAAACGAGCTCGCCCAGTCGCGTTGTGCCCACGGCACCGAGATGATGGCGAATGTCTGGATGCACAACGGCTTCCTGCAGGTCGAAGGCCGCAAGATGTCGAAGTCCGAGGGCAATTTCATCACTATCTACGAGCTTCTTCACACGGAAAAATTCGGCGGCCGCAAATGGCCCGGCGAGGTCCTTCGGCTGGCAATGCTGATGACCCATTACCGCGAACCGATCGACTTCTCGATCAAGCGGCTGGAGGAGGCCGAGCATCTGCTGTCGAAATGGCCGGTCTACGGCGACGCTGCAGGCGAGGCGGATCCGGCCGTCGTCACCGCCCTGGCCGACGACCTCAACACCGTGGCGGCCGTTCAGGCGCTGCATGCATTGGCGCAAAAGGCTTCCGCCGATACGCGCCATCTCGGGGCCTTCGCCGCGAGCGCGGCGCTTCTCGGGGTGGTGCCGAAGGAGGTCGAACTCGACGAGGCGGTCGTTCACGAGATCGATGGCCGTGTACGTGAGCGTCTGGAGCTTCTGAAGGCCAAGAACTACGCGCAGGCCGACGGCATCCGCGCCGATCTCCTGGCGAGAGGCATCCAGCTCAAGGACGGCAAGGATCCCGAGACCGGCGAAAGAGTGACCACCTGGGAGGTGAAGCGGTCTCAGGTCTAGTTTCAGGATGTTCGCGCTGCCGGCACGCCGGAGGAAAGAGGAGGGCGAGATGGCTGACGAGATCCATATGGGCGGATGCCAGTGTGGCGCCGTCCGCTTCCGCGTCGAGGGAAAACTCGGCGATGCTTCCGTCTGCCATTGCCGCATGTGCCAGAAGGCGAGCGGCAATTTCTACCTGCCGCTCGTTTCCGTACGCGGCGCGAAGCTCGTATGGACCCGCGGCGAGCGCAAGCGCTTCCGGTCTTCGAATGTGGTTTGGCGCGGCTTTTGCGGCGACTGCGGAACACCGCTGACCTACGAGGCCCCGGACGGGATGGCGCTCGCGATCGCTGCATTCGACCGGCCGGAAGGCATCGTGCCGACCATCCAATGGGGCGTCGAAGGAAAACTGCCCTATGTGGATCATGTATCCGAGCTGCCCGGCGAAGAGACCATGGCCGACGCCGAGGCTGTCTCCGTTCTTGCCGACCTCGTTTCCTATCAGCACCCCGACCACGACACCGAAACCTGGCCACCGGAGGAAAAAGGATGAGCAATACCGTCAGGACTGGAGGCTGCCAGTGCGGGGCCGTTCGCTTCCGCATCCACGGAGAGCTCGGGCGTCCCTCGATCTGCCATTGCCGCATGTGCCAGAAACAGTTCGGCTCTTTCTTCTCCGCCTTGGTGACGGCGCCGAAGGACGGGGTCGAGTGGACCCGTGACGAGCCGAGCTATTTCCAGTCATCCGTCAATATCGATCGCGGCTTCTGCCCGAAATGCGGTACGCCGATGACCTATCGGCATCCCGGCGGCCTCGAAATCGCCATAGGCGCCTTCGACGACCGCTCCGATCTCGCGCCGAAAATTCAGGTCAATTACCGGTCCCGGCTTCCCTGGGTCGAATCGATCTTCGAGCAGCCGGTTCACGACGATGCCGACTATTATGGGCGGCAGGAGCAGATCATCTCGTTTCAGCATCCGGACCATGAGACGGAGCAGTGGCCTCCGGGCGGAGTCTGGGCACGATGATCGGACGCATCTTCACCGGCGGCTGCCAGTGCGGCGCGGTGCGCTACCGCGCCGAGGGCACGCTGGACGATCCGCATATCTGTCATTGCCGCATGTGCCAGAAGGCGGCGGGCAACTACTTTCTGCCGCTTGCCAATATCGCGCGCGAAGATTTCCGCATCGTGCGCGGCCAGCCCGCCTGGTACCGTTCGTCCGATCTCGTGCGCCGCGGCTTTTGCCGCGATTGCGGGACGCCGCTCTTCTATGACATGCCGCATGCGAGCTTCCTGAACATCGCGCTCGGTTCGCTCGACGATCCGGATGACGTCCAGCCGGTCTACCAGTCCGGCGTCGAGTCGCGGATGTTCTGGTTTTCGCATCTGCCGCAGCTTCCCGAAACAGAGACCGACGACGGCAGCGAAGCGGCCGCCGAGCGCCACCTCATAGTCCTGGAATCCAACCGCCAGCACCCCGACTACGACACGGTGCACTGGCCGCCCGAGGAAGATCTATCGTGAGTTCTCCATTGCGTACCCTCTATCCCGAAATCGAACCCTATGCATCCGGGCACCTCGATGTGGGCGACGGCCATTCGATCTATTGGGAACGGGCGGGCACGCCCGGCGCCAAGCCGGCGGTCTTCCTACACGGCGGCCCGGGCGGTACGATTTCGCCGAACCACCGCCGGCTCTTCGATCCGTCGCTCTACGATGTGATGCTGTTCGACCAGCGCGGCTGCGGCAGGTCGACGCCGCATGCAGAGATCGAAGCCAACACGACCTGGCACCTCGTGGCCGATATCGAACGGCTGCGGGAATTTTGCGGGGTTGGCAAGTGGCTCGTCTTTGGCGGCTCCTGGGGCTCGACTCTGGCCTTGGCCTATGCCGAGACCTATCCTGAGCGGGTAAGCGAACTCGTCGTCAGGGGCATTTACACCCTGACCAAGGCCGAGCTCGACTGGTACTATCAGTTCGGCGTCTCGGAAATGTTCCCCGACAAGTGGGAACGCTTCATCGCACCGATCCCGCCGGAAGAACGCCACGAGATGATGCGAGCCTATCACCGCCGCCTGACAAGCGAGGACCGCGCGACGCGGCTTGCCGCGGCCAAGGCCTGGAGTATCTGGGAGGGGGAGACGATCACGCTTCTGCCGGAGCCGGACACCAGCACGCCCTTCGAGGAGGACGAATACGCTCACGCGTTCGCCCGCATCGAAAACCATTTCTTCGTCAATGCCGGCTGGCTGGAAGACGGGCAATTGCTGCGCGATGCCTATAAGCTCCACGGAATTCCGGGCGTGATCGTGCATGGCCGCTACGACATGCCATGCCCGGCAAAATATGCCTGGCAGTTGCATAAGGCCTGGCCGCATGCCGAATTCCACCTCATCGAGGGGGCGGGACATGCCTATTCGGAGCCGGGCATTCTCGACCGGCTCATCGGGGCGACCGATAAATTTGCCGGCAAGGCCGAATAGAGCGGGTGCGAAGAACCCGCAATCGATCAGTGATTTGTACGTTGGAACCGAGACATGACCAGGGAACGCATCTATCTCTTCGACACGACGCTTCGGGACGGGCAGCAGACGCCGGGCATCGACTTTTCCGTCGAGGATAAGATCGCGATTGCGACGCTGCTCGATCAATTCGGCATGGACTATGTCGAGGGCGGATATCCCGGCGCCAATCCCACGGACACGGAGTTCTTCAAGTGCCGGCGCACCGACAAGGCCTCCTTCGTGGCCTTCGGCATGACCAAGCGCGCCGGCGTCTCCGCTTCCAACGACCCGGGACTGAGCGCGCTGCTGAGCGCCAAGAGCAATGCGATCTGTCTTGTCGCCAAGAGCTGGGATTATCATGTCGAGGTGGCGCTCGGCTGCACGAACGAGGAAAATCTCGACAATATCCGCGCATCCGTGAAGGCGGTCGTCGAGTCCGGGCGCGAGGCGATGGTCGATTGCGAGCATTTCTTCGACGGCTACAAGGCGAATCCCGCCTATGCGCTCGCCTGCACGAAAACGGCTTTCGAGGCGGGCGCGCGCTGGGTCGTCCTTTGCGACACCAATGGCGGCACGCAGCCGGGCGAGATCCGCGAGATCGTCTCGGCCGTGGTTGCGGCGGGTGTGCCCGGTGCAAATCTCGGCATCCATGCGCATAATGACACGGGGCAGGCGGTGGCCAACTCGCTGGCTGCGGTCGAAACCGGCGTTCGTCAGATCCAGGGCACGCTCAACGGCATCGGGGAACGCTGCGGCAACGCCAATCTCGTGACGCTGATTGCGACGCTTGCCCTGAAGGAAACCTATTCGAACCGCTTCGAGACGGCAGTCGATGCCGAGAGGCTCCAGGAGCTGACCAAGCTCGCCCATGCCTTCGACGAATTGCTCAACCGCTCTCCCGATCCCCAGGCTCCCTATGTCGGCGCTTCGGCTTTTGCCACCAAGGCCGGCATTCACGCCTCCGCCTTGCTCAAGGACCCGAGGACCTACGAGCATGTCGCACCGGAAAGCGTCGGCAACCTGCGCAAGGTCATGGTCTCCGATCAGGGAGGCAAGGCCAATTTCATCAATGCCCTCAAGCGGCGCGGCATCACGGTCTCCAAGGACGATCCGCGGCTCGACAAGCTGATCTCGATCGTCAAGGAACGCGAGGCGACGGGCTATGCCTATGAAGGTGCGGATGCGAGCTTCACGCTGCTCGCGAGCCGTATTCTCGGCACCGTGCCCGACTTCTTCCGGGTGGAGAGCTTCCGCGTGATGGTCGAGCGCCGCTTCGACGCGAACGGCAAGCTGAAGACGGTATCGGAGGCCGTGGTCAGGGTGATCGTCGACGGCGAAACGATGATGTCGGTCGCCGAAGGGCATGGCCCGGTCAACGCGCTCGACCTCGCGCTTCGCAAGGATCTCGGCAAGTACCAGTCCGAGATCGCCGATCTGGAACTTGCCGATTACAAGGTGCGCATCCTCAACGGCGGCACCGAGGCCGTCACCCGCGTTCTGATCGAATCGACGGATCGCTCAGGGGCGCGCTGGTGGACGGTCGGCGTGTCCGACAACATCATCGACGCCTCATTTCAGGCATTGATGGACAGTATCGTCTACAAGCTGCTCAAAAACCGCGATCAGGTCGGATCGATCGCGGCCGAGTAGTTTGGATCACGATGAATTCGGGTTGCGCGGGATGTCCGGTTCCGTCGTATCAACGCCGTTCATCCATCGGTTCACGGAAATGAATTGGTGCATCACCGTCCGTTGGAGTAGGACGCAGGAGGACTGACGGCAATTGCTCCCGAGAGGGTTGGCCGTCGATTGCGACCGGAGCACTTCCCGCTCGGCTCCGGTGGAATTTCAGGATCAAAATCATGGCCGAGCCGAACGCGAATTTGCCCGCAGAGAATGTCGATTCCCCGAAGGGTTTCGCCTTCGCGCTGGCAGCCTACCTGTTGTGGGGTTTCCTGCCTTTTTTCATGAAGGCGGTGTCGCATATCCCTGCGGCGGAAGTGGTGGCGCATCGTATCGTCTGGTCGGTACCGCTCGCAGGCCTCGTGCTCGTGTGGCTCGGCCGCACGCAGGACGTGAAGGTAGCGCTGCGCTCTCCACGCGTGCTGATGATGGCCACGATCACGGCGGCTCTCATCACGGTCAACTGGGGCATCTATGTCTGGGCGATCGGGGCGGGTCGGGCCATCGAGACCGCGCTCGGCTACTATATCAACCCTCTGTTCTCCATCTTCCTCGGTGCGCTGCTGCTGAAGGAAAGGCCAAATCCGGCGCAGATGGTGGCGATCGGCCTCGCCGCGCTCGCCGTGGGCGTGCTTGCCTTCGACGCGGGCGGTCTTCCCTGGGTTTCGATCGGGCTGTGCTTTTCCTGGGGTTTCTATGCGTTCTTCCGGAAGACGCTGCCGGTCGGGCCGAACCAGGGCTTCTTCCTCGAAGTCTTGCTGCTCAGCATCCCGGCTGCAGGCTACGTCATCTGGCTCGAGGCGACGGGGCAGGGCCACTTCCTCGGCGACGCCAACATGACGGATGTCCTGCTGCTCCTCGCCTGCGGGATCGTCACCGCCGTGCCGCTGATGATCTATGCCAATGGCGCGAAGCTGCTCCGGCTTTCGACGATCGGGATCATGCAATACATCGCTCCGACGATGATCTTCCTGATCGCGGTCTTCGTTTTCCACGAACCCTTTGGAACGGCAAAACTCGTCGCCTTCGCCCTGATCTGGGCCGCGCTCTTCATCTATTCGGGAGCGATGCTTGCGGAGAGCAGGGCGCGGCGCGCGGCTCAACCGACGCCGGCCGAATAATCGGCAGAGTCAGATCACGATGACTTCAGGTCGGATCGACCTAAAGCCATGAACGTGATCGATTCTAAGAACTTAGAGCGGGGATGCGGGCGGAAACCCGCCCACACTTTTCCTCGTCCCGATCTGGATCAGAGCCTGGCGATGATCTCGGCTTCGCCTTCGCGCCCGTTGGCGCGGACCGAGGCAAGGATGCCGGGGATGATGTCTTCCGCACGGTCGATCACCAGCGGCTGCACGAGATGCGCGGTGTGAACGAATCCCTGGCCGCGCATGTGGTCGATCAGCTGCAGCATCGGATCCCAGAAGCCGTTGACATTGCCGAAGACCATCGGCTTCCTGTGGCGGCCGAGCTGCGCCCAGGTCATGATTTCGACGATCTCCTCGAGCGTGCCGATCCCGCCCGGAAGGGCGACGAAGGCGTCGGCGCGCTCGAACATCTTGTGCTTGCGCTCATGCATGTCGGCGGTAACGATCAATTCGTTCAGCTGGCCTAGCGAGTGACGCGTCGCTTCCTTGTCCATCAGGAATTCGGGAATGATGCCGGTCACGTGTCCGCCGGACGAAAGCACGCCGCTCGCCACGGCGCCCATGATCCCGCGCGTGCCGCCGCCATAGACGAGGCGCAGGCCATGATCGGCGATCGATTTGCCGAGGGTGCGGCCGGCCTGCATGTGGGCTTCGTCACGCCCGGGCTGAGAACCGCAATAAACGCAAACGGATAGAATCGGCGTGGTTTCCTCGTTCATGGTCCCACCAGAGATTGCAGTGCAGCACGGGTCAAGGAAAATGGACGAAAAATCTCCGGCTGTCGAGCGCCGGAATCATAGTGAGCGCTTGTATAGAACTATAAGAAACGTTAGCAATTTCAGTAATACATTGAAGAATTCGGACAGTGTGCTGCGGTTGCGCTATAATGCACCTGGCGTCGCAGCGCCGGCCGATGGGGCATGCGGGGAGCATCAAGGCGCTCCGCCCTGTGGAGAGTGGCATGATTAAGAATAAGGCCAGCTGGGTGGCGCTTGGCGTCCTGGCAATCGCGACCGCATTGATGATCTTTGTGGTTCAGCCGAATCTGCGTGACAGCGACAAGGGGGCGGTGGCCCAATCGGGCGCAGGCGAGCAGCCCGGCCAAACGGCGGCGGCGACGAAGACCGATCCGTCCGCCCCGCAAGGCAACGCAGCACAACGAGCGACAGCGGCCTCCGGCAGCAATGCGGCCGCCTCCGACCCGGTGGCGAACTGGACGGTTCCGGGGTTTGACGTCCTGCGCGTCGAACCGGACGGCTCGACGGTCGTCGCGGGCAGAGCCCAGCCCGGCACGAAGCTCGAGATCCTGAGCGGCGACACGGTCGTCGGTACCGCCAATGTCGGCGCGGGCGGCGATTTTGCCGCCGTCTTCGACAAGCCGCTCTCGGCAGGCGACCACCAGCTGACGCTCAGAAGCGTCGGCTCAGGCGGACACAGCAAGACGTCGGAGGAGGTTGCGACTGTTTCGGTACCGAAGGATTCGAGCGGGCAGCTGCTGGCGATGGTATCCAAGGCGGGCAAGGCGAGCCGGCTGATCACGACGCCGGAAGCCGAGCCGAAGCCGATGCAGGCAGCCGCCGATCCGGGCACGGTACCGGCTGGCGAGCCCGGCGGCGCTTCCGCTTCTCCCGCCGCACCGGCAACCATTCCCGGGCTGCAGGTGACTGCGGTCGAGATCGAAGGCGGCATGATGTATGTCGCAGGCAACGCCAAGCCCGGTGCCCTTGTCCGCATTTACGCGGACGACGAGCTGCTGGGTGAGGTGAAAGCCGATGACAAGGGACATTTCGTCGTCGACGGTTCGATCGAGCTCTCGGTCGGCAGCCATATCATCCGCGCCGATATGATGAACGAAGATGCGAGCAAGGTGGCGATGCGCGCCTCCGTTCCCTTCGACAGGCCGGCGGGCGCGCAGGTTGCCGCCATCGCCGGTTCGACGCTTGCAGCACCCACGACGGGTCTCGACCGTTTGAAGGCGGAAGCGGGCAAGGCGCTTACCCTTTTGAAAGCGCTTTTTGCCGACGGGAAGCAGCCCTCCGTGGAGCAGCTCGCCGCAGCCCGCTCGGCAACCGAATTCGCCCTCCAGTCGCTGGCCGAATTCAAGCCGGCCGACGGCTCCGATGCCGATCTGGCGGCAGCCGCCGCTGAAGCGTCCAAGGCGGCGACAACGGCGCTGGACGCGCTCAAGGCTGCGCCGCAGGACCCGTCAAGCGTCGCAGCGGCGGTGGAGAAGGTCGATGGCGCTCTTGGGAACGCATTGACGCGCCAGAATGTCGGCACCTCGGTGGCATCCGCCGAACCCTTGGCGGTGCAGGCGAGCGATGCCTCGAAGCAGCCGGAGCCTTCGGCAGCGGGCGAGACAAATGCAACCGTGATCGAACAGGCGGCGGCGCCGGCTTCGGATGCGGCGAAGGAACAGCCGGCCACCATCGAGCAGGCACCTCTCAAGGAAAGCAAGACGTCGGTGATTATCCGCCGCGGCGATACGCTGTGGCAGATCTCGCGCCGCGTCTACGGTGCCGGTCTGCGCTACACCACCATCTATCTCGCCAACCGCGAACAGATCGAAAATCCGGATCTGATCCGACCGGGCCAGGTTTTCGGGGTTCCGGACGAGATGCTGTCGGAGGAAGAATCGCGGGAAATCCACCGCAAGCATATGCGACACTAGATCACGATGCTTTTGAGGTCGGTTCGACGTCAAAGCATTGACGTGATCGCTCCCAAGGGCGGGATGCGGGCGGAAATCCGCACATAGTTTTCCTCATCCCGCTCTAAGTTTGTCTTTTGCCGGCACTTCCATTGCGTTGGCGGGGAGGTGGACCTATCTGTCAGGAAAAGCGGCGTCCTCCAAAAAGGCGCCGCTTTTCATTGAAGCTGGTGCGGGATGAAGGCGCGCGACGTAGCGGTTCGCCCGCATGTCTTCGTCAATCAAATCATGAAGCGGACTGAGACGTGCCCCAGAAGAAGACGGTTTCCGCCGACAGCGCCAATCCCATCGAAACCATAGCGAATCTGTGGCCATACATGTGGCCGGCGGACCGGATCGATCTGAAGCTGAGGGTCGTCTGGGCGACGGTGATCCTGGTGATCGCCAAGATGGTGCTCATCCTCGTCCCCTATTTCTTCAAATGGGCGACCGATGCGCTCAACAACAAGCCCGACGCGCTCGGTTTCCTGCCGCAGTTCCTGACCGGCGCCGTCATGCTGGTACTCGCCTATAATCTCGCGCGTTTGCTGCAGGCGGGCCTGAACCAGTTGCGCGACGCGCTTTTCGCCAGTGTCGGCCAGCATGCCGTCAGGCAGCTTGCCTACAAGACCTTCGTTCACATGCACCAGCTCTCGCTGCGCTTCCATCTCGAGCGGCGCACGGGCGGGCTTTCGCGCATCATCGAACGCGGCACCAAGGGCATCGAGACGATCGTCCGCTTCACGATCCTCAACAGCGTACCGACACTCATCGAGTTCCTGCTGACGGCGGTGATCTTCTGGTGGGGCTACGGCTTCACCTATCTCCTGGTGACCGCTGTCACGGTATGGCTCTACATCTGGTTCACGGTGCGTGCGAGCGACTGGCGCATCGCCATTCGACGCTCGATGAACGACAGCGACACCGATGCGAACACCAAGGCGATCGATTCGCTCCTGAATTTCGAGACCGTGAAATATTTCGGCAACGAGGAGATGGAGGCGAAGCGGTTCGACAAGTCTATGGAGCGTTACGAGCGGGCCGCGACGCAGGTCTGGACGTCGCTCGGCTGGCTGAACTTCGGCCAGGCGCTGATTTTCGGTGCCGGCACGGCGGTGATGATGACGATATCGGCGCTCGCCGTACAGCGCGGCGAACAGACCATCGGCGACTTCGTCTTCATCAACGCGATGCTGATCCAGCTCGCGATCCCGCTGAACTTCATCGGTTTCGTCTATCGCGAAATCCGCCAGGGCCTGACCGATATCGAGCACATGTTCGATCTGCTCGACGTTCGGGCGGAGGTCGTCGACCGGCCGAACGCGAAGGAGCTCGAGATCGATAGAGGCGCAATCGCCTTCAGGAACGTCCAATTCGCCTATGATCCGGCACGGCCGATCCTGAAAGGGATCAGCTTCGATGTGCCCGCCGGAAAGACGGTCGCAGTCGTCGGCCCCTCAGGAGCCGGCAAGTCGACATTGTCGCGGCTGCTCTACCGCTTTTACGATGTCCAGGAAGGCTCGATCACCATCGACGGTCAGGACGTGCGTGACGTCACCCAGAAGAGCCTGCGCTCCGTGATCGGAATGGTGCCGCAGGACACTGTGCTTTTCAACGATACGATCGCCTACAATATTCGTTACGGCCGGGTGACGGCGAGCGATGCTGAGGTCGAGGCAGCCGCCGAGGCGGCGCAGATCGCCGATTTCATCCGCGACCTGCCGGAAGGCTTCCGCGCCATGGTGGGCGAGCGCGGCCTGAAGCTTTCGGGCGGCGAGAAGCAGCGCGTCGCGATTGCGCGAACCATCCTGAAGGCGCCGCCGATTCTGATCCTCGACGAAGCGACTTCGGCTCTGGACACGAAGACGGAACAGGAAATCCAGGCTGCGCTCGATATCGTGTCGCGCAATCGCACCACGCTCGTCATCGCCCATCGCCTGTCGACGGTCATCAACGCCGACGAGATCATCGTCCTGAAGGACGGCGTCATTGCCGAACGTGGCACCCATGGCGAACTGATCGACCGCGGCGGTCTTTATGCTTCCATGTGGAGCCGCCAGCGCGAGGCAACGCAGGCCGAAGAACAGTTGAAACGCGTGCGTGAGAGCGACGATCTCGGCATCGTCGACCGGGGAATGCCGGCGCTCTGACCGCAATGAGGTTACCGCGAGTCCTCTATCTCCCGGCCACGACATTGCCGGGCTGTCCGATTCGCGCTAGTTCACGTCGCAAAGCAAATATGGAGAGTAGAGTTCATGAGTTTGATCGACACAGTGCGCAACACGCTCGTACCGGTCCACAGGGAAGGCTACCGCTTCATTGCGATTTTCTTTGTCGTGTCGCTGGCGCTCGGCTTCCTCTGGGAGCCGCTGATGTGGATCGGCTTCGTTCTGACCGCCTGGTGCGCCTATTTCTTCCGCGATCCGGAGCGCATGACGCCGATCGACGACGATCTCGTCATCAGCCCGGCGGACGGCACCGTATCGTCGGTCGCCACCGTGACGCCGCCTGAGGAACTGGGCCTCGGATCGGAGCCGATGCTGCGCATTTCGGTCTTCATGAACGTCTTCAACTGCCATGTGAACCGTGCGCCGATGAGCGGCACGGTACGCCGGATCGCCTACCGTGCCGGCAAGTTCGTGAATGCCGAGCTGGACAAGGCAAGTCAGGAAAACGAGCGCAACGGTCTCGTCGTCGAAACGAAACACGGCCAGATCGGCGTGGTCCAGATCGCCGGTCTCGTGGCCCGCCGCATCCTCTGCTGGACGCGGGAGAGCGCGTCGCTGGAGGCGGGCGAGCGTTTCGGCCTCATCCGCTTCGGCTCGCGGCTCGACGTGTTCCTGCCTGCCGGTGCGGAACCGCGCGTGACGGTCGGTCAGACGGCCACCGGCGGCGAGACGGTGCTCGCCGAATTCGGATCGGCGAAGGGCCCGGTCATCAGCCGGCGCGCGTGAGGACAGGTCATGGAAGAACCCCGCCACGAACAATCCGCAGGAAGCCCGGAACAGCCCGCCGCTGAGCACGTGGACGCCACAGGCACCCACGACAAGGCCCGCGGGCCCCGGTTGCGGGAGATTCCGCTACGGCTGATGGTCCCGAACATGATCACGGTCCTGGCGATCTGCGCCGGCCTCTCGGGCGTCCGGCTGGCATTCGAGAATCGGTTCGAGCTCGCGGTTGCGATGGTTCTCCTTGCCGCTTTCCTCGATGGCATCGACGGGCGCATCGCGCGTCTTCTCAAGGCGACCTCGAGTTTCGGGGTCCAGATGGACTCGCTTGCCGACATCATCAATTTCGGGGTCGCGCCCGCGCTCGTCCTCTACGTGTTTCTGCTCGATCAGGCGCGTTCCCTCGGCTGGATTGCGGCGCTGATCTACGCCATTGCCGTCGGTCTGAGGCTGGCGCGCTTCAACGTGATGGCGGAGCGCCAGGTCAAGGCGTCCTGGCAGTCGGAATATTTCGTCGGCGTTCCGGCGCCGGCCGGTGCGATGCTGGTTTTGCTGCCCGTCTATCTTGGCCTGCTCGGTCTTGCGCCGGAAAGGACGTTTGCGCTGATCGCGTCGGTCTATACGGTCCTGATCGCCTTCCTTATGGTCAGCCGTCTTCCTGTCTGGTCCGGCAAGTCGGAGAACCGCGTCCGCCGGGATCTGGTCCTTCCCGTCATCCTGGTCGTCGTCTTCTACGTGGCGACGCTGATGACCTATACCTGGGAGACGATGGTGGTGACTGCGGTGGCCTATCTGGTGAGCCTGCCCTTCGGTGCCCGATCCTGGCAGCGCAAATATGGCGACTGGCCGGGTGGCCACGGGAACGACGGTTTGCCGGGGGATAGCGAATAGCTGAAAGGTTACCGCGCGCGGATGCCCGCCGGGGGCGGAGCATCAGCGCCAATCACCTTCGCCCCACGTGCAAGGTGGCCGGCAGGCCGGATGCGGGGAAGCGCCGCCGGCTTATTCCGGCATGCGGTAATCGACGATCTTCTTTTCCCGAACAATGAAGAGCTTTCCCGTCTCGGTCTGCTCGGGGCCGAGCAGCGGCAACAGCGCCTGAGCCACCTCGGAGGGATGCGGTAGGGTCTCGGGATCTTCGCCGGGCACTGCCTGCGCCCGCATGGCGGTGCGCGTGGCGCCCGGATCGACGCTGAGGATGCGCAGCGGCAGGCGCTGCGTCTCGTAGGCCCAGGTGCGTGCCAGCGCCTCGACCGCAGCCTTGGAGGCGGAGTAGGGCCCCCAGAAGGGCTTGCACTTGTGCGCCGCGCTCGAGGAGAGGATGAGGGCGCGGCCGGCATCCGAACGGACGAGCAACGGTTCGAGCGAACGGATCAGGCGCCAGGTCGCGGTGACATTGATGGCCATCACCTTTTCGAAGACCTTGGCTTCCACATGGCCGATCGGCGAGATCGTGCCGAGGACGCCCGCATTGGCGACCATGATGTCGAGCTTGCCCCAGCGCTCGTTTATGGCACCGCCGAGCTTGTCGATCGCGGCCATGTCCGACAGATCGAAGGGGACGAGCGTTGCCGAACCGCCGAAAGCCTTGATCGCGTCGTCCAGTTCTTCGAGGCCGCCGAGGGTGCGGGCGCAGGCGACGACGTGGGCGCCGGCCTTGGCGAGTTCAAGAGCAGTGAAATAGCCGATCCCGCGCGATGCGCCGGTGACGACGGCGATCCGGTCTTTCAGATTGGGCGTCATGTTGTTGTTCGTTATCCGTTGCTTGCGAGAACCGAGAGTTTGCGAACGTTGCTCGCTGCCCCCTGGTCGAGAAGGCGGGTCGGGTAGTCTCCGGTGAAATAATGATCGGTGAACTGCGGCGCCTGTGGGTTGCGCGTCTCGCCGCCGACGGCACGATAAAGCCCGTCGATGGAGAGGAATTCGAGCGAATCGGCGCCGATGAAGCGACACATCGAGGCGAGGTCGGCATGCTGGTTGGCGAGCAGCTTGTCACGGTCCGGCGTATCGATGCCGTAGAAATCCGGGTGGAAGATCATCGGGCTCGCGACGCGCACATGCACCTCGCGCGCGCCTGCGTCACGCATCATCTGGACGATCTTGACCGACGTGGTGCCACGGACGATGGAATCGTCGACGAGCACGACGCGCTTGCCGGCGATCATCGCCCGGTTCGCAGAATGCTTGAGCTTGACGCCGAAGGCGCGGATCTGCTGCGTCGGCTCGATGAAGGTCCGCCCGACATAGTGATTGCGGATGATGCCGAGTTCGAAGGGGATACCGCTTTCCTGCGCGTAGCCGATTGCAGCCGGAGTACCGCCATCCGGGACGGGCACCACGACATCCGCCTCGACGGGGGCTTCGATGGCGAGGTTCTTGCCCATGTTCTTGCGGGCGACATAGACGTTACGGCCGCCGACGACGGAATCCGGCCGGGCGAAATAGACGTATTCGAAAAGGCAAAGGCGTTCCGGCAGCGGATTCTGCGGCTTGCGGGCATCGATGGTGATCGACCCGTCCGGCTGAATCTCGCAGATGACGATTTCGCCGTTCTCGATATCGCGAACGAACTTGGCGCCGATGATATCCAGCGCGCAGGTCTCCGAGCAGAAGATCGGCTTGCCGTCGAGTTCGCCCATGACGAGCGGGCGAATGCCGTTCGGGTCGCGGGCGGCGATGAGCTTGGTGCGCGTCAGAGCCAGCATCGAATAGCCGCCTTCGACCTGGGCGATCGCGTCGGCGAAGCGGTCGCTGGAGGAGACGTGTTTCGACCGCGCGATCAGATGCAGCACCACTTCGGTGTCGGATGTCGACTGACAGATGGCACCGTCTGCAATGATCTGGCGCCGGAGCGTCAGCCCGTTCGTAAAGTTGCCGTTGTGCGCAATTGCGATTCCGCCTTCCTGCAGCTCGGCAAACAGCGGCTGGACGTTGCGCAGGACCGTCTCACCGGTGGTGGAGTAGCGTACATGGCCGATCGACATCGAACCGGGCAGCTTCGCGAGCGTCGTGGGATCGGTATAATGGTCGCCGACGAGACCCATGCGGCGCTCCGAATAGAACTGCCGCCCGTCGAAGGTGACGATGCCGGCGGCTTCCTGCCCGCGATGCTGGAGCGCATGCAGACCGAGCGCCGTCAGCGCGGCGGCGTCCGGATGCCCGAGAATGCCGAAAACGCCGCACTCCTCATGAAGGGTGTCGCCGTCGAGTTCGTCATGAATTTCGCTGGATCTGAGATCGGTCATCGCAATTCGCCTTTGCTACGTGCCGGTGCGCATATCGTGATCGGGCCGCCAGTCTTCAAGCGATCTTACCCGAAAACACTGACAAGCGTCATTCCAAATGGATAAAGCCCGCACAGCGGGCTTTGTCGCAAACTTTCCTGTCGATCTCAGCCGTTCGTCGCCGGTGCTTCTTCGCCGGGCGCCTGTTCCGTCTGAGCCGGCGGCGTCTCGCCTTCGCCTTCGCCGGTCGTATCCTTTCCGCGCAAGCGGTCGAGAATGGTGGCGTCGGCCTCTTCCGGCAGCAGCGCCACCAACTGATTGCCGAGATTGTCGAGCAGCGGCTTCGACTTCGCGTGGGTCACCCAGACGGGTTGCTGCTGCGGCGCCACCAGCCAGTTGAAGAACAGCATGGCGACGACGACGAGCAGAATGCCGCGAGCGGCTCCGAACAGGAAGCCGAGCGTGCGGTCGAGCGCGCCGATGCGGCTGTCGATGATGAAGTCGGCCACCCGCATCGTGATGAAGGAGATGATGATCAGTGCGATCAGGAAGATCACGGCCGCCGAGCCGATCATCGCGACCGTTCCGCTGGTCGTGTACTGGCTGGCGTAGGGCAGAAGATGCGGATAGAGGAAATAGGCCGCGGCGGCTGCGCCGACCCAGCTCGCCACCGACAGAACCTCGCGCGAGAAGCCGCGAACCATTGCGAGGATGGCCGAAAACAGCGCGACGCCGAGAACGATACCGTCGAGAATTGTGATGGGCATGTTGTCCTTACTCCGACTTCACCGCCAATCGCCAGGCGGCACATCCTGTTGATGCTCCAGGGCGCGGCTATTCCGTCAGTCCTCGTCACTCGTCTGCTGCAGGGCACGCCGCGATCCCGCGATACGCGCCACCAGATCCGGCAGGCTTTCCATCTCGCTCCAGCGGCCGTTGCCGTTCTTCGGCAACTCGGTCGATGCAGATGGCAGGACGGCCTGGGAGAAACCGAGCTTCTCGGCTTCCTTGAGACGTTGGGCGGTATGCGCAACCGGCCGGACTGCACCCGACAAGCTGACTTCGCCGAAATAGACGCAATCGGCCGGCAGGGCAAGCCCGGCAAGCGACGAAACCAGTGCGGAAGCCACAGCGAGATCGGCCGCCGGTTCGGAAATGCGATAGCCGCCCGCGACATTGAGGTAGACGTCGTGCTGGCCGAGGCGAATGGCGCAATGGGCTTCCAGCACGGCGAGGATCATCGAAAGGCGGGCCGAATCCCAGCCGACCACCGCGCGGCGCGGCGTTCCGAGCGATGTCGGGGCGACCAGCGCCTGTACCTCGACAAGCACGGGCCGCGTGCCCTCCATGCCGGCGAAGACCGCGGCACCCGGCGATTTCGCGTTGCGTTCGCCGAGAAACAGCTCCGACGGGTTGGCGACCTCGCGCAGGCCCTTGTCCGACATTTCGAAAACGCCGATCTCGTCGGTCGGTCCGAAGCGGTTCTTCACCGTCCTGAGGATGCGGTAATGATGGCCGCGGTCGCCCTCGAAATAAAGGACGGCATCGACCATGTGCTCGACGACGCGCGGGCCGGCGATCTGGCCCTCCTTCGTCACGTGGCCGACCAGCACGACCGCCGTGCCCGTCTGCTTGGCGAAGCGGATCATCGCCTGCACGCCGGTGCGGACCTGCGTCACCGTGCCGGGGGCGGAGTCGACGATGTCGCTCCAAAGCGTCTGGATCGAATCGATGATGACGAGGTCCGGGCGCTTGCCCACGGAAAGCGTCGCGAGGATATCTTCGACATTCGTCTCGGCCGCAAGAAGCACGTCGCTGTCGGCGGCGCCAAGCCGCTGAGCACGCAGGCGGACCTGGGCGATCGCTTCTTCGCCCGAGACATAGATCACCCGATGCTTCCGGCGGGCAAGTGCCGCGGCCGCCTGCATCAGTACGGTCGACTTGCCGATGCCCGGATCTCCGCCGACGAGCAGTGCGGATCCGCGAACGAAGCCGCCGCCGGTCACGCGATCGAGTTCCGAAATGCCGGTGTGGATGCGCGGCGCGTCTTCGATCTCTCCGGACAGCGTGGTAAGTGCGACGGGACGCCCCTTCTTCGGCGTGCGCATGGGACCGCCGCCGATCCCCCCCGTCGGGTCATCCTCGATGATCGTGTTCCACTCGCCGCAACCGTCGCACTTGCCCACCCAGCGGGAATGGACAGTGCCGCAATTCTGGCAGACGAACTGGGTGCGGGCTTTCGCCATGGATGTCGGCTTTCGGATGTTTGCGGGCGGATGGCGGAATTGCCGCCGCCCGAGAATCACTCTTGGCGGTCACATAATGCCGCGAATTCCTGATTGAAAGGACGATATTCCTTTGCGCCTTGTTCAAGCGCCTCCGACATAGGTCCGATGATACCGGCGGCCGAGACTCGTCAGCAGCTCGTAGCCGATGGTGCCGCCGGCGCGCGCGACGTCATCGATGGCGACATTGCGCCCGAAGACCTCGATGTAATCGCCGGCACGCACGGCCGTTTCCGGCAGGTCAGTGACGTCGAACAGGCTCAGATCCATAGTCACCCGCCCGACATGCGGCACCTTCATACCATGCAGGAAACCGAAGGCGCCCGAGGGCATCGCCTGTCTGAGGGTGACGCCGCCGCCCGAAACCGAACGGTGGTAGCCGTCGGCATAACCGATCGCGACCGTCGCAATGCGGCTGTCGCGGCCGAAGCGGACCGAGGCGCCGTAGCTTGCCGTTTCGCCGGATGGAACCGTCCTGACCTGCACGATGCGCGCTTCGGCGGTGACGACCGCTTTCATCGGATTGACGGCGCCGTCTATCGCTTCGCCGCCATAGACCGCGATACCGGGCCGGGTGAGATCGAAGTGGTAGTCCGCGCCGAGGAACACGCCGCCGGAATTTGCGAGGCTTGCCGGCACGCCCTCGAAGGCGGCCGTAACCTCGCGGAAACGCTGAAGCTGATAGCGGTTCATCGGGTGTCCAGGATCGTCGGCGCAGGCGAGATGGCTCATGACGAGGACCGGCGAGAAACTCGCAGGCCGCGCAGGGTCGTGGGCGAGGGCAACAGCCTCCTCAGGCGACAGGCCGAGCCGGTTCATGCCCGTGTCGACGTGGAGAACGCAGGGGTGGTCGCCCCGTTCGGAAAGCGCTGCCATGAAGACCGCCAGCTGCTCCTCCGAGTTGATGATCGGCACGAGATCGTTCTCGAAGAAGAGTTCCTCGTTGCCGGGCCACATTCCGGCGAGAATGTAGATTCGCCCATCCGGAACAAGCGGGCGAAGCTCGGCCCCTTCTTCGACGCTGGCCACGAAGAAATCGCGCGCGCCGGCGGCATAGAGAGCCGGTGCGGCATGCACGACGCCGAGGCCGTAGGCATCGGCCTTCAGAACGGCGGCGGTGCGGGCTCTTCCGGACCGCTCGTTCATCGCCCGCCAATTGTCGGCAAGCGCGGTGAGGTCGACGGTGAGCCTGCTGGAGGCGGAAAGAAACTCGGGGCTTTGCATACTGGAACTCTGCGTGGGTGATACCCGCAGCAATACATCCAAGTGCTCCGTGCCGCAAACCGCCGACGCAATGCTCCGGCCGAAAGCACTTTTATGCAAGACGAGCCTTTCCTCGCCCGATAAGATCGGCCGATGGAAACGATCTCACAGGAAAAGGCCATCGAGGCCATGCCGCTCGAGGGAGCCGAGCGGACTCGTTTCTGGCGCGACCCGCGCTTCAAGGGCATGGAGTGCCTGAGCGCGACCTTCATCACACACGAATTCGCCCCCCACGCGCACGACACCTTCAGCATAGGTGCGATCGAAGCGGGTTCCCAGATCAGCACGATCAAGGGGGAACGATCGCAGACGGGCCCGGGAGATCTCTATCTCATCAATCCGGATGAAATCCACGACGGGCATCCGGGTCATGAAGGCTACCGCTACCGGATGATCTATCCATCCACGGACCTGCTGGTGGAGATACTCGAGGATGTGACCGGCCGCTCCTTCAAGGGAACGCCGTCCTTCTCGCGGCTGCTTCTCACCGATAGAGAGCTTGCGATCGGCTTTCATCGTGCGCACCGCGCATTGGAAGGCAAGGTCGGTACGCTGGAAGCGGACGAAAGCATGTTCGGGTTCCTGGCGAGGCTCTTCGAGCGCCACGGCAACGCTATCATCGTCCCTCTGCAGACGCGCGAGAGTTCAGCCGTGCACCGGGCACGCGACTATCTTGTTGAAAATTACACGCACGATATCGGGCTGGAGGAGCTTGCGAAGCTGGCGGGGCTCAGCCGCGCCCATCTGATTCGCGCCTTCCGAAAGGAATTTCACATTACCCCGCATGCTTTTCTCACCGACAAGCGGGTGAGGGAAGCCAAGGCGCTTCTGCGCAAGGGCTGGTCTGCGGCGGACACCGCCTATCACTGCGGCTTTGCCGATCAGGCGCATTTCAGCCGCCATTTCAAGGCTCGGACCGGCGTCACGCCGGGCACCTATCGCTCAGGCTGATCACTTTCGTTCAAGACGTGTGTCTTCTGCCGGGCTACCTGCTGGCGGACTTCCAGGAAAAGCGCGTAACGGTTTTCCCTCCGGAAGTGCGCAATTTCAGAAGATTGGTGTTGCAGGTGCGGGAGATCCCTGGCGTGAAAAAGGTGCGGACAGTCGAGGAATTCTGGGGAGGTTTCAGGGCGATGGCACCGCTTATCGTGGCGGTGATGCCGATCGGGCTCGTCTTCGGGGCCGTCGCCGCAACCGAGGGCCTGTCGCCCCTTGAAGTCGTGATGATGAGCGCTCTGGTCTTCGCCGGCGGTTCGCAATTCGTCGCGCTCGACATCTGGACTCATCCTGCCTCCTGGGCGGCCCTCGGATTTTCGGCTCTGCTCGTCAATATCCGCCATCTTCTGATGAGCGCGTCGATCGGCACGAAGATGCCGGCCTTCTCGGGGCCGGCGAGATATGCCGCGATGCTTCTCCTTGCCGACGAGATATGGGCCATGGCCGAGGTCCGAGCCGGTGAGTCGCGCCTCACGCCCGCCTGGTATGCGGGCCTCGCGGTCCCGTTCTACCTGGTCTGGGTGCTTGCCGGCCTTGCCGGCTCGCTCGCCGGCGCGTTCCTCGGAGACCCGAAAGCGCTCGGTCTCGATTTTGCGTTTCCCGCGGTCTTCATCGTCCTGGTCATGGGTTTCTGGAAGGGACGAGAGACCGGCGCGGTTCTCGCTGCGAGCGCTGCGGCCGCGGTCCTCGCGCACCAATTCCTCCCCGGAGTCTGGTACATCGCAGCCGGCGCGGGGGCGGGCGTCATCGCGGCGCTCTTCACCGGGGAACGTCAGGAGGCCCGCGCATGACGCTCGATCCGCACACGCTTCTTGCGATCCTCGCGATGGCCGTTGCGACGGTACTGACCCGGATCGGCGGTCTTGTCCTCATCCGTTTCGTCACGATAGGTCCTAAGCAGAAGCGGGCGCTGGAGGCGATTCCGCCGGCCGTATTGATGGCCGTCATCGCGCCGACGGCGCTGGTCACCGGGCCGGCCGAAACGCTCGCAACCCTCGCGACAGCGCTTGTCGCCACGAGGCTTCCGCTGCTGGCCGCCTTGGCGGCCGGCGTGATCGCCGTGGCGGTTGCGAGGGTGTTCGTGGGGTAGAGAGCCCGTTTTCCGTCCGGAAGTGCGTTGGACCAGAGACTTAGAGCATTTCAGTGTTTCGATGAAACATTGTAATGCTCTAAGTCCGCCCCTCAGTGCTCGTACTGCGTAAACGACGGATCGGCGAGATCCGAGAAGCGCGTGAATTCCGACTGGAAGGCGAGCTTTACGGTGCCGGTCGGTCCGTGGCGCTGCTTGGCGATGATCACGTCGGCCGTGCCCTTCACCTTCTCCATCTGCATCTTCCACTCTTCGTATTTCGGATCGAACTCGTCGCGCGGTTCCATGTTCTTCACGTAATATTCCTCGCGGAACACGAAGAGAACCACGTCGGCGTCCTGTTCGATCGAGCCCGATTCACGCAGGTCGGAGAGCTGCGGCCGCTTGTCCTCGCGGCTTTCCACCGCGCGCGAAAGCTGCGACAACGCGATGATCGGCACGTTGAGTTCCTTGCCGAGCGCCTTGAGGCCGGTGGTTATCTCGGTGATTTCCTGTACGCGATTTTCGCCCGACTTCTTCGAACCGGTCATGAGCTGGATGTAGTCGACCACGAGTACGTCCAGGCCGCGCTGCCGCTTCAATCGGCGCGCACGCGCGGCAAGCTGGGCGATCGAGATACCGCCGGTCTGGTCGATATAAAGCGGCACTTTCTGCATCATCTGCGAGCAGGCGACGAGCTTTTCGAAATCCGCTTCCGAAATGTCACCGCGGCGGATCTTCGAGGAGGAGACTTCGGTCTGCTCGGAGATGATACGGGTAGCGAGCTGTTCGGACGACATTTCGAGCGAATAGAAGCCGACCACGCCGCCGTTCTTGGCCTTGAAGGAGCCGTCGGGCTGTACCTCCGGTTCGTAGGCGGCGGCGATGTTGTATGCGATGTTCGTCGCGAGGGAGGTCTTGCCCATGCCCGGACGGCCGGCGAGGATGATCAGGTCCGAACGCTGCAGTCCCCCCATCTTCCCGTCGAGGGAATGGATGCCGGTGGAAATGCCGGAGAGGTGACCGTCCCGCTCGAACGCCTGTCCGGCCATGTCGATTGCGAGCGCGACCGCATCGTTGAACGATTGGAAGCCGCCGTCGTAGCGCCCGGTCTCGGCGAGTTCGAACAGGCGCCGTTCGGCATCCTCGATCTGGCTCTGCGGCGGCATGTCGAGCGGTGCGTCATAGGCGATGTTCACCATGTCTTCACCGATGGTGATCAGCGACCGGCGGAGCGCCAGGTCGTAGATCGCGCGACCATAGTCCTCCGCATTGATGATGGACACGGCTTCGGCGGCGAGGCGCGCGAGATATTGCGCAACCGTCAGGTCGCCGACCTTCTCGTCGGCCTTGAGAAAGGTCTTGACCGTCACCGGGTTGGCAGTCTTGCCCATGCGGATGATTTCGCCGGCGATCTCGAAGATCCTGCGATGCAACGGCTCATACAGGTGTACGGGTTTGAGGAAGTCCGACACCCGGTAGAAGGCGTCGTTATTGACGAGAATGGCGCCGAGCAGGGCCTGTTCCGCTTCCAGATTGTTCGGCGCCTCGCGATAATGCTGTTCCGCCTGATCCTTGGCCAAAGGGGCGAGCTTTCGCGCTGCGTCGTTCATCGTTTTCCGTTTCCGCTTATGATCCCGTGAGGCACCCGGTTTGCTGACTGTTGCCCGTCGCGTCTAGTGCAGGCACGCAACAGTGGCGTGCCATACAACCCCGCCTGTCGCCTTTGCCCGTTGTTCGACTGATCCACAGGGAGGCAAGGGAGAAGTTGTAAAAAAATACATTCTCACGCGACACTGGTTGACGCAGCGGCCATGGGTAAAAACTACCTGATTCGCGTCCCCGCGTCCTCGATGGGCATCTTGAAAAATGCCCATGGCCGGATTAAATAGTGTCCAGATAGTTAGCATGCTAGTAATATGGAAACGATACTAAATGCCGAATCCAAGCGACAATCGTGAACTGTTCGACGCACTTGCGACCGTCAATCGCAAACTGCGGTCGGTGTTCGACGCGCGGGTGAAGGAGCGCGGCCTGACGCTGCCGCGTGCGCGGATGCTGTTCGCGCTCGCCAGGAAAGAAGGTCTCAATCAGCGCGAGTTGGCCGAAGAGCTCGATATCGAGACGCCGACGATCGTTCGCCTTCTCGACGGCATGGAAAAGCAGGGATTTATCGAGCGCCGGGTCGAGCTTTCCGATCGGCGTGCGAAGCAGATCCATATGACGGACATCGGCCGCTCCGTGGCGGATGAGATTCAGAAGCTCGCGAGCGACATCCGCGAGGAGGTCCTGGGCGGGCTGCAGCCACAGGAAATCGCCGTCGCGCTGAAGGTCGTTTGCAAGATCGCGACGAACATCCAGTCGATCGGGCGGAGTGGCGATCGATGAATGCCGTTGCCGCTCCCGACTCGATGCGCATCGGTAGATCGGCTCTCTATATCGCCGGCTCCGCTCTCCTCTTTCTGACGCAGGGCCTCGGCCTGAATCTCGCGTCGGCCAATCTTGCGCAGGTCCAGGGGTCGCTTTCGGCCACGTCGGTGGAGGCTGCCTGGCTTGCGGCTGCCTACATGGCGCCCAATGTCAGCCTTTCGGCCGCTCTCGTGAAGATTCGCGCCCAATATGGTCTTCGCCGCTTCGCTGAGATCGGCATAGTCGGCTTCGTCATCGCTTCACTGATGAACGTCTTCGTCTCGGACCTTCATTCGGCGGTCGTCGTCCGCTTCATCAGCGGCATTGCGGCCGCGCCGATGTCGAGCCTCGGCTTTCTCTATATGCTGGAAGCCTTTCCGCCGGCGCGCAAGCTGACGGTTGGCCTTGCACTCGCCCTGACATGCACGACCTTGGCCGCTCCGATCACGCGGCTGATCTCGCCGCGGCTCATCGAGATCGGACAATGGCACGGGCTGTACACGCTCGAAATGGCGCTCGCGCTGATCGCGCTGCCGGTCATCTATCTGCTGCCGCTGACGCCGGTGCCTCATGCCAAAGTCATCCAGCGTACCGACATCCTCAGCTACCTGCTGCTCGCCGTCGGCTTCGGCTGCGTTGCCGTCGTCCTCGCGATGGGGAGGCTCTATTGGTGGTTCGAGGCACCCTGGCTCGGCATGCTGCTCGCCTTGGCGGTCGTTACCCTCACGGCCGTCGTCCTGATCGAGCTCAATCGCGAGCAGCCCTTGATCGACATACGCTGGTTGGCCTCGCGCGAGATCGTGCATTTTGCTGCCGTACTGTTGATCTTCCGCCTCGTCGCCTCGGAGCAGTCGGCGATCGCCACCAACTTCTACCAATTGCTCGGCCTGCAGTATGACCAGCTCGCGACACTTTACTGGATCATTCTGGCCGCATCGCTCGGGGGCGGTCTGCTCTGTGCGGCGCTGATGAAGCCGGGGCACGCGGACGTCATCCACGTGTTCGCCCTCGGCATGCTCGCTGGCGGCGCCTATATGGACAGCCATGCGACGAGCCTTACGCGTCCGGAACAAATGTATGTGAGCCAGGCGCTGGTCGCCGCCGGCACGGCCCTTTTCCTGCCGCCGGCCATGGCCCGCGGTTTCACGGCGGCACTCGCGAAAGGCCCGAGCTACATCCTGAGCTTTATCGTCGTCTTTCTGTTCACGCAGAGCATCGGCGGCCTGATGGGCGCTGCCGCCTTCGGAACCTTCGTGACACTGCGGGAGAAGTTCCACGCCAACATTTTGGCCGAGCAGATCGTTCTGACCAATCCTCTGGTCGCGCAGCGCATCGGGCAGCTGTCGGGCGCCTACGCCAAGGCAATCGGCGACAGGGCGTTGCTGAACGGGGAAGGCGTTGCCCTGCTCGGGCAGACGATCACCCGCGAGGCCAACATCCTCGCCTACAACGATGCCTTCCTGCTGGCGGCGATCATAGCGCTTTTCGCGCTCGCGGTGCTGCTCATCCAAATCGCTGTCAAACGGCTTGCCGGGCGCGATCCCGACACCGTGCCGGCGGCCATATCTTGAACAATGAAGTCGTTATCATGTTGAAAAACTTCCGCTCTCCTACAACGCTCATCGTATTTCTTGCCGGCCTCGCCGGTCTTTCGCTCGTCCTCTACGCCTGGCGTCTGCCGCCCTTCGCGAGCTCCGTCGAAACCACGGAGAACGCCTATGTCCGCGGCTATGTCACGACCATCAGCCCGCAACTTTCCGGCTACGTCGCGGAGGTGCCGGTGCGCGACTACGAGGAGGTGAAGGCTGGTCAGCTCCTCGTCAGGATCGATGACCGGATTTACGTCCAGAAGCTTGCGCAGGCAAAAGCGACGCTTGCGACACAACGGTCGGCACTGGCGAATTCGTTCGAACAGGAGCTATCGGCAAAGGCCGGAATCGCCGCGAGCGAGGCCCAGCTCGACGGGGCCAAAGCGGCTCTGGCAACGGCGAGAGCAACCTGGGACCGCATTCGTCCGCTCGCCGATAAAGGTGTCGCGACGCGGAGCGACGCCGACCAGGCCCGGGCTGGGTTCGAGCAGGCGGACGCGGGCGTCAAACAGGCGATTGCAAATCTCGAGGTTTCGCGCCAGTCGCTTGCGACGACGCTCGGCGCACGCGCCGGCCTCGAGGGTTCGGTAGCCGGCGCCGAGGCGGCTGTGGAACTCGCCGAGATCGATCTCGACAACACCAGGATCGTTGCGCCGCGTGCCGGCAGGCTGGGCGAGATCGGTGCCCGTGTCGGGCAATATGTCACCGCCGGCACACAGCTGCTCTCGGTCGTGCCGCACGACGTCTGGATCGTCGCCAACTTCAAGGAGACGCAGCTTGACGGAATGCGGGTTGGTCAGCCCGTCACCATTTCGGTAGACGCCCTGAACCGGCAGGTGCTGAGAGGCCACATCGAGCGCTTCTCTCCCGCTACCGGATCGGAATTCAGCATCATCCGGCCCGATAACGCCACCGGCAATTTTACCAAGGTGGCGCAACGTCTCGGCGTGCGCATCGCCGTCGATCCCGAACAGCCGATGGCCGACCGCCTTGCTCCCGGGCTTTCGGTGGTGGTGAGGGTCGACAAGGCGGCCGAACCTCAGGCGGCGATCGCGTCCGCCGGGTAGGGCAATTCCAGGTTCCGCAAGGAATCGCCCGCAAACAAAAAGCCCGGATCCGATCGGATCCGGGCTTCTTTCCTTGAGGTCCGCTCGGGACTTATTCTTCTTCGGACTCGATCTCGGCTTCCGGGTTGAAGAAATCTTCCGGCTTCAGGGCGTCTTCGTCCACGCCGTAGATGGCATCGGCCGAGGTCAGGCTTTCGCCCTTGGCCTGGCGCTCGGCTTCTTCGGCCGAACGGGCGACGTTGATTTCGATCGCCACGTCGACTTCCCCGTGCAGGTGCAGCGTGACCTTGTGCAGGCCGATAGCCTTGATCGGCTGGTTGAGGTCGACCTGGTTCCGGTTGATGTTGAAGCCTTCGGCAGCCAGCGTCTCGACGATGTCGCGGGCGGCAACCGAGCCGTAAAGCTGGCCGGTCTCGCCAGCGGAACGGACGATGATGAAGGACTTGCCGTCAAGCGAATCGGCAACCTTCTGGGCTTCCGACTTACGCTCGAGGTTACGGGCTTCGAGCGTCGAGCGCTCGGATTCGAAACGGGCCTTGTTGGCGGCATTGGCGCGGAGCGCCTTGCCGAGCGGCAGCAGGTAGTTGCGCGCGAAGCCGTCGCGAACCTTTACGGTTTCGCCCATCTGGCCGAGCTTGGCGATGCGTTCGAGGAGAATGACTTCCATTTTGATTTCCTTTCAGTTTGTTCGTTTCGTTGGTCAGTTTTTTCCCGTGGGCGTGAGTGCGATGGCGCGGCGCGTATCGATCAAGCCGGACAGGAGGAAGAAGAAAGCCGGAATCGTAAAGACGAACACCGACAGGTATGCGATCCACAGCACGGGAAGCCGCCAGGACTTGCCGCGCGTGCGAAAATGAAAAGAGGCGAAGCCCGACAGCAGGAAGCCGGCGCCGAAGGTACCGCAGACGAGCGCACCGATCACAGCCGGCGCCCCGCCGAAGAAGGTGAGGGCCAGGCCGCCGAGAAAAACGAAGATGGCGTTGCGGTGCATCCTGAGCGAAGAGGGAACGTCCTCCCGCGGCCGAAGCGCCTTGCCGGACAGCTGCACGATGCGGGTCGCGAGATAGTAGGCGGCGAACAGCATCAATACCCAGATGGCACCCTGCACCAGCGGCAGCGCCAGCGTGAATATCGACTTGAGCTGAGCGATCGCCGCGGCATCCGGATTGTAGAGCGGTTCCTGCGCCTTTATCGCCTCGACCACCATATCGACCATGATGTCGGAGACGCTCGCGTCGTATCCGACGATATAGCCGACGATGATCATGCCGACCGTCACCAGTCCGGCAAGATGCACGAGGATGTCGGAGAGCGGATACCAGGCGAGTGAACCCTCGGGACCGCCGAGTTCGGAAGCCGGGCGCGCAAGATTGGAGAGGTGGCTGAGCCAGCCGGCCGGGACGAGCGTCACGACGACGATCAGCAGTGCGAAATAGGGTGACACGAGTGCCACTGCTGCCCCGCCCGCGACCACGATGGCAGCGATGGCGGCGGCGTTTCCCCAACCGAGACCCGCAATCAGGATCGGCAGCGCGGAGGCGGCGTAGAGAACGATCGCAAGAGACGACTGCGTATTCGCGCCCATCGACAAGAGGGCGGCGGTAATGCCGGCGAGAACGCCGGTCAGCAGCGATGTCCTGTTCCAGTTCTTCACGTTCGCTGTCCTGCTTGAGATGCAGTTAGGGGCGGCCGTCCGGCCATTGCCCCAACATGGGATTTGCGCGCCGTTCCGGCGCGTTTCCGATCCGCGCCCACCGCGGAAGGGAGGGATCGAGGCACCCTTGAAAGCGCGCCTCGATCAGAGCTGGTTTCCGTTGAGTCAACCGATCAACGGAGCGCCGGCCCGCCTTACGATACGATGTAGGGCAGCAGGCCGAGGAAGCGGGCGCGCTTGATCGCCTGGGCGAGTTCGCGCTGCTTCTTCTGGGAAACGGCCGTGATGCGCGACGGCACGATCTTGCCGCGCTCGGAAATGTAGCGCTGCAGGAGACGGACGTCCTTGTAGTCGATCCGAGGAGCGTTTGCGCCCGAGAAGGGGCAGGTCTTGCGGCGACGGTGGAACGGACGGCGTACCGGAGCGGAAGAAACTTCAGCCATTGTCTTTATCTCCTAAAGCTTCTTGTTAAGCGCGGTCTTCGCGCGGGCGGCGCGGACGGTCATCGCGGTCGCCACGGTCCGGACGCGGACCACGGTCGCCAAACCCGCCACGGTCCGGGCGGTCGCCGTCGCGGCGCGGACGATCGTCGCGGTCGCGCTTCTGCATCATCGCGGACGGGCCTTCCTCGTGCTTGCTGACGGCGATCGTCATGTAGCGCAGGATGTCTTCGTTGATGCGCATCTGACGCTCGACTTCGTGCACGGCCGGTGCCGGGGCATCGATGTCCATGAGGACGTAGTGAGCCTTGCGGTTCTTCTTGATGCGGTAGGTGAGGGACTTCAGGCCCCAGTTCTCGACCCGACCGACCTTGCCGCCGTTCGATTCGATGACACCCTTGTACTGCTCGACCAGAGCGTCGACCTGCTGCGGCGTGATGTCCTGCCGAGCGAGGAATACGTGTTCATAAAGAGCCATTGTGGCTTGCCTTTCTTGCGTTAATCAGCCCGGACCTCGGCGGCTAAGCCTCAACGACTGTTCTTAAAGGCCACTAAGAGCCGGCAAGAAAGTGTTGTATCGAGACGGTCGAGAGCGGAGACACGGGAGGCCGGAATGCCTTACATTCCTCGCGGTTTCCGAATGGAAACCGGCCCTCCGTTCAGCCACCAGCCAGAAGACCGGGCGTTTCGAACAGCGCGCTTATACGGGTTTTCACCCGAAATGCAAGCGCTCTCGTCGGATTGGCCTCCCGGCTGCACTCATCCGGAACAAAAGCGCCCTTGCGCTGTTGAGTGGGCTTCCACCCATCCGGGAGAAGAAAATGGCCCCCTTCGATCCGAAGATGCAGGAATGCATCGAGAATTGTCTTGCCTGCTATCGCGTCTGCCTTTCGACGGCGATGACGCATTGCCTGGAGACCGGCGGCGAGCATACCGAGCCGCCGCACTTCCGGCTGATGATGGCCTGCGCGGAAATTTGCAGGGACGCGGCGCATTTCATGCTGCTGGGGACGCCGCACCACAAGCACCTGTGCGGCGAATGTGCCGAGATCTGCGCGGAGTGCGCGGACGACTGCGAGCGCATCGGCGACATGGGCGATTGCGTCGACACCTGCAGGCGCTGTGCCGAGAGCTGCCGCCAGATGGCGGCATGAAGCCGCCGCTCCGGCGGGAGAGTGTTTCAGATCGGCGCCGGATAGAGCCGGTGCAGCCGCCGGATGCCGTTCATCACGTCCTGGGAGAGAGTGACGTCGGCGGCGCCGAGGTCATTCTTCAGTTGCTCCATGGACGTGGCGCCGATGATGGCCGAGGCCATGAAGGGGCGCGTGAGACAGAAGGCGATCGCCATTTGAGCGGGGTCAAGACCGTGTTCGCGGGCGAGTGCGGCATAGGCGGCGACGGCGGGCTCCTGATGCGGCGTGTAGCGGCCGCCGAGGTCGCCGTTGATCGACAGGCGCGATCCGGCCGGCCTGGCCCCGTCCAGATATTTTCCGCTCAACAGCCCGGCCGCCAGCGGCGAATAGGCGAGCAGGCCGATATCTTCGTGGTGCGACACTTCCGCTAGATCGAGATCGTAGCTGCGGTAGAGCAGACTGTACTCGTTCTGGATCGTTGCGACGCGCGGGAAGCCGTATCTGTTGGCGAGGTCGATCATCTTCATCGCGCCCCAGGCCGTATCGTTCGAAAGGCCGACCGCGCGGATTTTGCCCGCTTTGACGAGTTCGCCGAGCTTGTCCAGAATGGCCTTGAGATCAGCTGCAACCTCCTCCTTGTTCTGGTGGGAAGGATCATAGGACCAGGCGTTTCGGAAGTGGTAATGACCGCGGTTGGGCCAGTGCAATTGATAAAGGTCGATATAGTCGGTTCTGAGCCGCGCGAGGCTCGCATCGACCGCTTCGGCGATCCCTTGCGGGGTGACCGGGCCGCCATTGCGGATGTAGGCACGGCCGGAGCCGGCGACCTTGGTTGCAACCACCACGTCGTCACGGCGGCCGCGTGCGGCCAGCCAATCGCCGATGATGCGCTCGGTGTTGCCGTAGGTCTCCGCTGAAAGCGGTGTGGTCGGATAGAGTTCGGCCGTATCGATGAAGTTGACGCCATGATCGAAGGCATAGTCGAGCTGTTCATGGGCCTCGGCCGGCGTGTTCTGCGAGCCCCACGTCATCGTTCCGAGACAGATGGACGAAACCTTGATGCCGGTGCGGCCGAGTTTGTTGTAGCGCATGACGTTCCTTGTGGGGCGGGTTAGCGCCCATGGGAGGAAGGCGCTCCGCCTTGGAAATGACGGTTGGCCGCAGCCCGGGAAGTTCCGGAACGGCGCGGCGGCAAAGCGGGGCAAACTTAAGCCTTGATTGGCGAAGATCAAGGGCAAAAGACCGTAACCAACCGGCGAAGCGCGGCTTCCGCGCTTGACTTGCGGTTCAGGAATGTGAATGGAGAGGAAAATGCGGGGCGGCGCCAAAGGTCCGGGCGGATCATCTGCACCCGCCCGCGCAATTGAAACGGTCACGGTTACTGGCTTGCTCCGAACCAGCCGCGACCCATGGAAGGGGCACTCTTGATGAGCACCGCATTCACGTTCCCCGGTCAGGGTAGCCAGGCCGTCGGCATGGGCAAGGATCTGGCCGAGGCCTTTCCGGAGGCTGCCGCCGTCTTCGCCGAGGTCGACGAGGCGCTCGGCGATAAGCTTTCCGACATCATGTGGAACGGGCCTGAGGACACGCTGACGCTGACGTCGAATGCGCAACCGGCGCTGATGGCGGTGTCCATGGCGGTCATCCGCGTGCTCGAGGCCAAGGGCGTCGATCTCAAGCGCAAGGTTTCCTTCGTTGCGGGCCACTCGCTCGGGGAGTATTCGGCGCTCTGTGCCGCCGGTACTTTCTCGCTCGCCGACACGGCGCGTCTTCTGCGCATTCGCGGCGATGCCATGCAGGCGGCCGTGCCCGTCGGCAAGGGCGCGATGGCGGCGATCATCGGTCTGGAGCATGACGATGTCGAAGCGATCTGCCGCGACGCCGCATCGCTCGGCTCGTGCCAGATCGCCAACGACAACGGCGGCGGCCAGCTGGTGATCTCGGGCGAGAAGCCGGCTGTGGAGAAGGCCGCGGCTCTCGCATCGCAAAGGGGTGCCAAGCGCGCGCTGATGCTGCCCGTGTCCGCCCCCTTCCATTCCGCGTTGATGACACCGGCCGCCGAAGCCATGCGCAAGGCGCTCGCAACGGTCGAGAAGCGCGATCCCGTGGTGCCGGTCGTCGCGAACGTGCTTGCCGCGCCGGTAAGCGATGCGGGCGACATCGCACGCCTGCTTGTCGAGCAGGTGACCGGGCAGGTGCGCTGGCGCGAGACGGTCGAGTGGTTTGCGTCCCATGACGTGACGACGCTTTACGAGATCGGCTCGGGCAAGGTCCTGACGGGACTTGCCCGGAGGATCGACAAGACCGTCACCGGCATCGCCGTCAATTCGCCCGCCGATATCGATGCGGCGCTTGCCGTCCTCTTGGCCTGAGCGCCCTACTATAAGGAGAAATCCATGTTCGATCTTTCAGGCCGCAAGGCTCTCGTTACCGGCGCTTCCGGTGGTATCGGCGAGGAAATCGCCCGCATGCTGCATGCTCAGGGCGCCGTCGTCGGACTGCATGGTACCCGCGTCGAGAAGCTCGAAGCTCTTGCCAACACCCTCGGCGAACGGGTTCAGATATTCCCGGCAAATCTCTCCGACCGCGCGGAAGTCAAGGCGCTCGGTGAAAAGGCGGAGGCCGATCTCGGCGGCGTCGACATCCTCGTCAACAATGCCGGCATTACCAAGGACGGGCTCTTCGTCCGCATGAGCGACGAAGACTGGGACAACGTCATCGAAGTCAATCTCACGGCCGTCTTCCGGCTGACGCGGGAGCTCACGCATCCGATGATGCGCCGTCGCTTCGGCCGCATCGTGAACATAACTTCGGTGGTCGGCGTCACCGGCAATCCGGGGCAGGCGAATTACTGTGCCTCGAAGGCCGGCATGATCGGCTTCTCCAAGTCGCTTGCACAGGAAATCGCCACCCGCAACGTCACGGTCAACTGCGTCGCGCCGGGCTTCATCGAAAGCGCGATGACCGGCAAGCTGAACGACAAGCAAAAGGAAGGGATCATGTCTGCGATCCCGATGCGGCGGATGGGAAGCGGAGCCGAGGTCGCCTCCGCCGTCGCCTATCTCGCTTCGAACGAAGCGGGATACGTCACCGGTCAGACGATCCACGTCAACGGCGGCATGGCGATGATCTGACGAGGCGATGGAGTGTGCGGTACCTTGGTCTTCGGCCTGTGCCGCGAGCTCCGATCAGCCTCTTCGTTTGTTTGTGCCAAATGCCTGAAAATCAATGTTGACCAAGGGAATATCGGGCATTTTCGCACTTTGCGGCAGGCATAAACCGTGTTAATCGGGCCATGACTGCGCGCAGTCGACCGTTCCGGCCAGGTGTCCGGCAGCTCTTGTTGCCCTAGGTTTCCGCGGTTTCGGTTGGATGGATTGCCCGTTGGACCAACTTGGTCTATCAGGCGTGATAGAGTGCCGGTGCCGGTAACAGCGCCGTAGAGAAACATAAGGTCGAGGAACTCCGACATGAGCGATATCGCAGAACGCGTGAAGAAAATTGTTATTGATCATCTTGGCGTCGACGCCGAAAAGGTCAGCGAAGGCGCAAGCTTTATCGATGACCTCGGCGCGGACTCGCTCGACACCGTCGAACTGGTCATGGCATTCGAAGAAGAATTCGGTGTCGAAATCCCGGACGACGCTGCAGATTCGATCCTCACCGTCGGCGACGCCGTCAAGTTCATCGAGAAAGCCCAGGCCTGACCTTCTGGCTTGAGTTATTGGCGGGCCGCACTCGCGGCCCGTTCAGCCCTGGGGCAGTGGGCTGGCCTGCATTCACTGCGGGTTGCGATCGGTAAAGCGTCCCGCCTTTCCCTCTGGTCGTCACTACTGCATGTCTCCTGATTGGAGTCCGTCCAGGGACAAGAACATGCAAGGAACCATAAGGTCAAAGCGACCTTTGCGCGTCTTCACGACGCTGTAACGAGATTTGCAATGCATGCGCGGGTCGCGATCGTCGCGTGGTCCGGTCCGGCGGTTGAATTGAACAGTCAGGGTGGGTCACGGGTATGAGACGTGTCGTTATCACCGGTACCGGCATGGTATCTCCTCTGGGTTGCGGAACCGAAGTCAGCTGGGCGCGTCTTCTGGCCGGCGACAATGCAGCCCGCAAGGTCACCGAGTTCGAGGTCGAGGACCTTCCCGCCAAGATTGCCTGCCGCATTCCCTTCGGCGATGGCAGCAACGGTACGTTTAATGCCGACGACTGGATGGAGCCCAAGGAACAGCGCAAGGTCGATCCTTTCATCGTCTATGCGATGGCCGCTGCCGATATGGCGCTGGCGGATGCCGGCTGGAAACCCGAAAGCGACGAAGACCAGATTTCGACCGGCGTCCTGATCGGCTCCGGCATCGGCGGGCTGGAAGGTATCGTCGATGCGGGTTACACCCTGCGCGACAAGGGTCCGCGGCGTATTTCCCCGTTCTTCATTCCCGGCCGGCTGATCAATCTCGCAGCCGGTCAGGTTTCCATCCGCCACAAGCTGCGCGGTCCCAACCATTCCGTCGTGACGGCCTGCTCGACCGGGGCGCATGCAATCGGCGACGCCAGCCGGCTGATCGCGCTTGGGGATGCGGACGTGATGGTTGCCGGTGGTACGGAATCTCCGATTTGTCGGATATCGCTCGCAGGCTTCGCCGCCTGCAAGGCGCTCTCGACCCAGCACAACGACAATCCTGAAAAGGCCTCGCGGCCCTATGACGCCGATCGTGACGGCTTCGTCATGGGCGAAGGTGCGGGCGTCGTCGTTCTGGAAGAACTGGAGCACGCAAAGGCGCGCGGTGCCAAGATCTACGCCGAAGTGATCGGATACGGCCTGTCCGGCGACGCCTTCCACATCACCGCTCCGTCCGAAGACGGCGAAGGCGCTCACCGCTGCATGCAGATGGCGTTGAAGCGCGCGGGCGTCACGGCTGCTGACATCGACTATATCAACGCCCACGGAACATCGACGATGGCCGACACGATCGAGCTCGGCGCGGTCGAGCGGCTGGTCGGAGACAGCGCTTCGAGGATCTCCATGTCCTCGACGAAATCGGCCATCGGGCATCTGCTCGGAGCGGCCGGCGCGGTCGAGGCCATCTTCTCGGCGCTCGCAATTCGCGACAATATCGCCCCGCCGACGCTCAATCTCGACAACCCATCCGTCGAGACGAAGATCGATCTGGTGCCGCATGTCGCGCGCAAGCGCGAGATCAATGTGGCCCTGTCGAACTCGTTCGGTTTCGGCGGCACCAACGCGTCGCTGATTCTGCGCCGTTACACCGGCCATTGATCCCTCGAGCGGGCGTGTTGCGAAACGGGTTGCCAAGGTAAGCGGAATTCGGGCAGATCTTCCGATCTGCATCGACCCGCGATCCCGCTTTTTGCCGCAATGCTCGCTACAAGCTGTCGCTGGAGTGGCGACGACTCGGGGCCGCCAAGGGCTATGTTCGCGCAAGCCACATCTGGTAAATGTAGGATATTCATCGCAGGGCAGGCCGTTCTTTCACCGGAGCCGCAGAGGCCGCCGTAACATTCACTGGTCGCCGGTCTAATCCGAAATTCGCACCGGCGGCGGTTTGAAAAGGTTGCGAATTTCGGAATCGGGATAATCGTGAGCGACTCAAACGATAACAGCGCGGTGCAATTCGGCCGCAATGAAACCGGGAGCAACGGGCCGATCATTCCGAAGTCGGCCAACGAAGCGCTGCGTCCCGAAAGAGTTCCCCATCCGCCGAAGCGTTCACGCAAGGCGCGCAGCCAAGTCGTCATCTTTCTCAACTTCGTCATGACTGTGGTCGTCTTCGTGGCACTCGCGGCCGCCGGGGCCGTCTATTATGCCATGCACGAATACGAGAAGCCGGGTCCCTTGGAGGCGAACAAGAACTTCATCGTTCGCAGCGGCGCGGGCATCAGCGAGATTGCCAGCAACCTGGAGCGCAACGAGATCATTACCGACAGCCGCGTATTCCGGTTCGTTTCGGAAGCCTATCTGAGCAATGACACGCTCAAGGCCGGCGAATACGAAATCAAGGCGCATGCATCGATGCAGGAGATCATGGAGCTTCTGAAATCCGGCAAGTCGATCCTCTACTCCGTCTCGCTGCCCGAGGGTTTGACCGTGAAGCAGATGTTCCACAGGCTTGCCGACGATCCGGTTCTTGTCGGCGATCTGCCGGCGGAGCTGCCGCCCGAAGGCTCCCTCAAGCCGGACACCTACAAGTTCACCCGCGGAACCGACCGTAACGAGATCATCAAGCAGATGGCCGCTGCCCAGAAGGCGCTGGTGCAGCAGATCTGGGAGAAGCGGGATCCGGATCTTCCCGTGTCGACCATAGAGGAATTCGTAACTCTTGCGTCGATCGTGGAGAAGGAGACCGGCCGCGCGGACGAGCGACCGCGGGTCGCTTCCGTGTTCATCAATCGCCTGGAAAAGGGCATGAGGCTGCAGTCTGATCCGACCATCATCTACGGCATCTTCGGGGGCGAAGGCAAACCCGCCGACCGGGCGATCCTGAGGTCCGACCTCGACAAGCAGACGCCGTACAACACCTATCTCATCAAAGGTCTGCCGCCGACGCCGATCGCAAATCCGGGCCGGGCGGCGCTCGAAGCCGTCGCCAATCCGTCGCGCACGCCCGAACTCTACTTCGTCGCCGACGGCACCGGTGGACACGTCTTTGCGGAGACGCTCGACGAGCACAATGCCAATGTGCGGCGCTGGCGCAAGATCGAGGCGGAGAGGGCAGCGGAGGCGGCGAAGGCCATCGAGGCGGCACAGGATGCCGTCACGCAGACCGGAACCCAGCAATAATACAGGTCGCCAAAACCGCGCAGCGGTTTGGGATAACGACAATGCACGAAAGCAAAACCTGAGGCGCGCCGCATGAATTAAATGCGGCGCGCTTCAGCCTCATGTGGACGGGCTCGCCGCCGCGCGGATATTCCTTGCGGAGTTCGGCGCTGTCGCCATAGTGCTTCCCTCAACGACAATGTCGTGCCTCCCTCGGAGGTACAGAAATCGTTGTCACTTTAACGAATCACTGCCAACGGAGGAAACGATGCCGCTCCAATCGATGACCGGCTTTGCCAGGAAAGAGGGGAGCACCGGACGGTATCGCTGGGCCTGGGAACTCCGTTCGGTCAACGGCAAAGGTCTCGACATGCGGCTTCGCCTGCCGCCGGGACTGGAACGTATCGAACCCGACTGCCGACGTCTCGCCTCGCAGTACTTCTCGCGAGGGAACCTGCAGGTCGGCCTTTCACTGAGCGGTACGGAAGTTTCGGCGGAGGCAGTTCTCAACGAGGAAGCGCTCGCCGCCGTCCTGAAGCTTCGCGAACGATTGGGCGATGTCATCGATCCGGCGCCGCTCAAACTCGATACGCTGCTTTCCATACGCGGCATCGTCGACTTCCGCGAGCCGGAGGAGAGCGAGAACGAGCGCGCGGAACGCGACGCGGAGATACTCGCCGGCCTGGAAGGCGCGCTCGCCGATCTGCGGACGATGCGGGAAGACGAGGGCAAGGCGCTCGGGCAGGTGCTGCTCGGCCAGGTGGAGCGCATCGAGAAGCTGACCGCGGTAGTCGAAAACGATCCGTCCCGCAGCCCGCAGGCGATCGCCGACAGGCTGGCGCAGCAGGTTTCGGTGATCATGGCCAACGCGTCCGGCATCGACCGCGAAAGGCTGCATGCGGAGGTCGCGCTGCTTGCGACGAAGGCCGATCTTCGGGAGGAACTCGATCGGCTGGGTTCCCATATCGGCGCTGCCCGCGACCTCCTGACAAAGGGCGGGCCGGTCGGACGCAAGCTCGATTTCCTTGCACAGGAATTTAACCGAGAATCGAATACCATCTGTTCGAAATCGAATGCCGCTGCCGTATCTGCCGCCGGTATCGAATTGAAGGTCGTGATCGACCAGTTCCGCGAACAGGTTCAGAATCTGGAGTAGGATATGAAACCGGCGACCGTTTCGCCCATCAAGATCGCTCGCCGCGGGCTGATGCTCGTGATTTCATCGCCCTCAGGTGCGGGGAAGTCTACGATCGCGCGCAACCTGCTCGAAGCCGATCCGGACTTGAGCATTTCAGTGAGCGTGACGACGCGTTCGCGGCGGCCGAGCGAGATCGAGGGGCGGCATTATTTTTTCAAGTCGATCCGAGAGTTCGAGGCACTGAGGGCAACGGACTCGCTGCTCGAATGGGCCGAAGTGCACGGCAATTACTACGGCACGCCGCGTGACGCCGTCGAGAAGGCGATGGGCGAAGGGCGGGACATGCTCTTCGACATCGACTGGCAGGGCGCCCAGCAGCTGCAGGAAAAAATGGCGGGCGACGTGGTATCGATCTTCATCCTGCCGCCGTCCATGGCGGAGCTGCAGTCGCGGCTCCATCGGCGCGCCGAGGATAGTGAAGAGGTCATCGCGACGCGGCTGGCCAATTCGCGCGCCGAAATCGAGCACTGGCGCGAATACGACTACATCGTGGTCAACGACGATCTCGACCGGGCCTTCTCCTCCGTCAGGGCGATCGTCGAAGCCGAGCGCCTTCGCCGCGACCGGCGCCCCGGCCTCTTCGAATTCGTCAACGGACTGCTGACGGAAAATCCACTCTGAGCGCGCTGCTTATCCCTTCGGCCGCCTTGCGGGAATAGGGTGCCGGCAGGCGTATGAGGGGAAGACGGCCGGCGACTGCGGGCTCGCTCCTGCGCTGTCGCAAGCGTCCGGCTCTACAGACAATTGGCCAGTCGGCAAAATTCTTCCACAGTCAGGGTTTCCGCGCGGCGTTGCGGATCGATGCCCGCCTTCGCAAGCAGCGCCTCGCCACCGAGGGGTTTCAGGCTCTGGCGGAGCATCTTGCGCCGTTGGCCGAAGGCTGCCTGGGTGACCTTCTCCAGGACCGCGGGCGAGCAGGGGATCGGAGCTTCGACAGGCTCGAGATGGACGACCGTCGACGTCACTTTGGGCGGCGGTGTGAAGGCCTGCGGCGGCACGTCGAATGCCAGACGCGCCTTTGTACGCCAGCCGCAGAGGACGCCGAGCCTGCCGTAGTGATCGTCATCGGCGCCGGCGACGATCCTGAGGCCGACCTCGCGCTGGAACATCAGCGTCAGGGATTGCCAGAAGGGCGGCCAGTGCCCTGGCAGCAGCCAGTTGACGAGAAGCTGTGTGCCGACGTTGTAGGGAAGATTGGCGATGATGCGCACCGGGCCGTCGACAAGCGATTCGAAGTCCACCTTCAAGGCGTCGCCCTCGATGATGTCGAGCCGCCCCGGATAATGGGCGCCGATCTCGGCGAGTGCCGGCAGGCAGCGCGAATCGCGCTCGATCGCGACGACCTTCTTGGCCCCCAGAGCGAGGATCGCCCGTGTAAGGCCGCCGGGACCCGGACCGACTTCGATCACCGTCACGTCCTCCAGCGGACCGGCGGTGCGCGCGATCTTCTGGGTAAGGTTGAGATCGAGGAGGAAATTCTGGCCGAGCGCCTTCTTCGCGTCGAGACCGTGGCGCTGAATGACGTCGCGTAGCGGCGGCAGACCGTCGAGAGCCGCCATCAGCGCTTCGCCCTGCCGGCGTTGCGGGCAAGTTCTTCTGCAAGCCGCAGTGCCGCAAGAAGGCTTTCCTCGCGCGCGATCCCTTTCCCGGCCAGACTGAAAGCGGTTCCGTGATCCGGAGAGGTTCTGATGAAGGGCAGGCCCAGCGTGACATTGACGCTGTCGTCGAAACCGAGCGCCTTGGCCGGTATCAAAGCCTGATCGTGATACATGCAGATGGCGACGTCGTAGCTTTCTCTCGCGCGATCGTGAAACATGGTGTCCGCCGGCAAGGGTCCGACGACGTCCAGCCCCTCGGCGCGCAGCCGATCGATGACGGGGCGGATGACGGCATCGTCCTCGCGGCCGAGCGCGCCGCCTTCGCCCGCATGCGGATTGAGACCGGCAATCGCCAGGCGCGGCGCCGGCAGGCCGAAACGGCTCCTGAGGTCGGCCGCGGTGATCGTGCAGGTCTCGTAAATCAACTCCGGCGTCAGCGCGGCTGGAACGTCCTTGAGCGGGATATGGATCGTGACCGGGACCGCGCGCAGTTTCGGTCCGGCGAGCATCATCACCGGCAGGGCGGCAACGCCCGTTGCGCGCGCGGCGAGATCCGCGAGATATTCGGTGTGGCCCGGGAAGCGGAACCCGGCCTCGTAGAGCACTGCCTTGGCAATCGGATTGGTGGCGATGGCGGACGCCTCTCCCGCCAGCACGAGCCGGACGGCGGTGTCGATCGCATCGGTTACGGCGGAAGCATTCGCCGCATCGGGATTACCGGGAACGACGGGGGCAGGGGAGCGGACCGGCCAAACGGGCAGCGCCTGCCGGAATGCGGCGACGGCCCCGAGACAATCGGTCTCGCATATCGGCACGGTCAGACCCAGGAGCTTGGCACGGGCGGCGAGTACCGCCGGATCGCCCACATAGAGAAACGGCGGCGTCGCCCGATCGGCCCGCTTCGCCCATACGGAGAGGCTGATGTCCGGGCCGATCCCGGCCGGATCGCCCATGGTCAGGGCGACCGGCCCGATGCTCGTCTCGCTCATACCGGCTCGTTACTTGTTGGCGATCTGCGCCTTCGAGCGCAGTTCTTCAAGATATTTGGCGCTGTTCGGGTCTTCCCCCTCGGCCTTCTTCTTGCCGAGATCCTCGGCGCGGAAGACGATCTCGGCGGCGGCATCGTCGTTGACCTGACGCTTCTTGCAGATTGCCAGATATTCGACGCCTTTTTCGGTAACGCGCGTACCCGTCGTCATGCCGTCGCCGGCCTTTTCGACGAGCGGCTTCCAATCTTCGGGCAGCTGCTGTGCCAGAATCCGGCCGAGGCTGCGGATCGAGACGTCGCGGTAGTTCGCCGCGAAGGCCTTTGAGGTGTCGCAACCTGGAAACTGCGAGCGCGAGGCATTGGCTTCAGCCTGCCGCTTCGCCGTGATGGCGCCGCGCTTCGATTCGGGAATGACGAAGATGACCTGCTGCAGGAAATATTCCGTCGTGACCGGCTTGTTGCCGCCGCCCTGCATCATGCGCTTGACGAGGTCGCCGCCGGAAAGGCGGCTGGCACTGCCGTAGCGGAAGTTGACGACACGCGGCCAGCTCATCTGGACTGCGATATACTGCTTGAAATGATCGATGCCGACGCCGGCCTGGTCAAGGATCTTGCCGAGCTGCTCCGGCGAAAGCTTGTTCCCGGCAGCGAAACGCGCGAAGGCGGCATCGACCTCATCCGTGCTGACGGACTGCTGAACGCGCGCGATTTCGGCGCGCTTCAGTACCTCGTCGACGAGCTGCTGCTTGGCTTCGGCCGCGCCGCCGCTTTGCCGCTGAAGCCGAAGGAAAGCGACCCGCTTGGCTACGTCGCCTGAGGTGATCACGGTGCCGTTGACGACCACCTCGACGGTACTCGCCGCCATTACCGTGGTAGCCGTACCCGCTGCGACACTCAGCGCACCCGCCAGTGCAACCGCCGAAAGCAACCTCACGATCGCGTTTTTCCCGCCCATCATCATTCCCCTGTTCGTTCTGCCTCCCGTTGCCGGCGGCTTCAGTTGCCACACTGCCGACCTTGCTACGGCGAGCTCTGCGCGCTCCGCAAGTCGCGGGGCGTCATAGGTGTCAATGCGAGGGAAATGCATAATACATGCGGCCAAACAATGACAAGACCGCATGATCGATTCACGCCGGAGCGCCGTGCGTTCGAGCGGACGCCGGAAGGACGCTTCAACTTATGGAACCGTCCTTTCCGAAAGTCGATTCCGATCGGGCCAATGCGGCAAGGGTGGAACATGGCCACTTCAGAGCACTTCCAGGAAAAACGTAGAACGGTTTCCGTCCGGAAGTGCGCCGTTTCAAACGCTCTAGAAGTAGTCCAGTTCGTCGAACTTGGTGTCGCCGACATAGACGTCACCGAGCGTGCGGAAGCTGATGCGGGCGCCGATCGACCAATCGTTCGCGAGCGAACTGTCGGTGTCCCGCTCCTGCTTGTAGACGATCGAGAACAGCGTGTCCTGGTCGTCATAGGTGATGCCGAGGCCGTTGCGGGAGACGACGCCCGCGTCGATGTCGTAGGTCACCGCGCCGAAAACCGACCAATATTCGTGGAATCGGTAGGCGGCAGCGGTCTGGATTTCGTCCTGATCGAACGGTGAGCCATAGGTCGGCTGCGCTTCGATCCGCGTATAGGTGAGAGCGGCCTGCCAGTTCAGCCCGAGATAGCCGACCGTTGCATCGGCGCGGCGCAGCGAGAAGTCGCTTTCGTCCAGCCGTCCGGAGAGGCTCGCCATCAGACCGGACGGGGCATCGATACCCAACATGGCGACATAGTCGGAACTGTCGGTTTCGAGGCCCGAATCCGCCCCGACCTTGACGAGATCGTCCGTCGCGAAGGAATTGAGGCCGCCAAGGTGAAACGACTGGCCGGCTATGGCGCGCAGGCCGAAGCCGCTGTCGAAGCTTCCAGTATAGCGCAGGCCGATATTCGCGCGCGTACCGCCCTCGATACGATCGTAACCGGAGAATTTGTCGCGATCGAAGAGGTTGGTCGCATCGAAGACGAAACTCTGCGCGTCTTCGTTCGGCAGTCCGCCCGCATATTGCTCGTCCGGACGCGCATACAGCTGCCCGATCGGCTCGAGAACGTGGGTGCTCGTCTCTCCAGCGAAGAGGATCGGATAGCGTGCCTCGAGACCGGCGGTCAACATTCTACGGGTCTCGGCATCGCTGCTGCTGAAGTTGCCGGTGTAACCGACCGGGTCATCCACATTCATGCCGAGGGCATCGCCGCGTGCCGCGAGCAGCGGTGTCAGCACAAGTCCGCCGGGCGCAATGAAGGTTCGCTTCCATTCGAGTTCGCCGGTGAGCCTGTGCGAGGTACCCTCGAGGCCGCGGAAGCGCTCGACCCCCAGCACGTTTATCCTGTCGAGCCGGTTGCGCTTGATGTTGGTAAGGTTGAAATCGGCGTTGAGTTCGCCGCCCAGGATCGGCTCCGGTGCAGTGTAGGAATAGTCGAGGACCTGCGCGATCGGCTGCTTGTTTTCGTCGAGGCTGTTTGGGTCGGCATCCTGAATGTCGAAATAGAAGGCCCGCAGGTCGAAATAATTGCGTTTTCCAAGGCCCGTGAGATAAGCCTGGTTCACATAGGTCGTGCCGTCGAAGGTCGACAGATCGTAGGTCTTGGCGAAGTTGTTGTCCGACTGGACGAGGACGTTCCAGCCGAAGCTCCAGCGCGGATTGATCTCGAATTTGCCCCGCGAAGCGATCATGCCGCGATTGGTTTCCAGCGCGTCCACGGTTCCCGGTGTGAATTGCTCCCTGTCCAGCTGGCTGATGCCGGCGACGTTCAGCGTATGCAGGCCGTTGTGGAACTGCTGCCGGAACTCACCTTCAAGGAGAAAACCCTGGCGGGTCAGCCCGGTGCCGGTGATCGTCGCGTCCATGTAGGGCGAGATCGCCCAGTAGTAGGGCACTCCTACGCCGGCGCCGAGCTTTTGCGTGTAGCGGAACTGCGGGAACAGGAAGCCACTCTTGCGCTTGACCGTATGGTCCGGGATTTCCATCACCGGAATGTAGGCGATCGGCTTGCCGAAGAGCTCGAAATAGGCGTGCTCGAGCCGAATGGTACGGGTGCGTCCGTTCTGAATGATTCGCTGGGCCTTGATGTGCCACAGAGAGCGATGTTCCGGCTTGGTGTTGCACGGCGTGCATGCGGTGTAGACAGCCTTGTTGAGGATGAATTCCTCGCCATTGCGTCTTTCGCCGGTTTCCGCCGCCAGGCGCGTCAGATCCGTCGTTTCGATCCTGAGGGCCTGGACGAAGCCGTTGCCGAAGTCGTCGGTGACGTCCATTCTGTCGGCATAAACGATGTTGCCGCCCGGCTCGATGAGCTGGATGTCGCCGGTCGCGAGGATGCGGCCGGATTTCTGGTCGTAATCGACCTGCCGGGCCACCATCTTGTAGCCGCCGTATTCGATCTGCACATTGCCGCGTACGGTCACCTTTTCCGTGTCGCGATTGTAGACGAGCTCATTGGCGGTCAGCAGCAGCTTGGCGTCGGCAGGAATATTCGGCTGCAGTTCGTCGATTCGCGTCCCTGCGTCCTGCGCCTTGGCTGGCGCATTCATTCCGATGGCAAGCATATGCAGCGCCACGCCTGCAAGCAGGGCAGCGTTGGTAAGCTTCATGCGTTTGCGGTTGGCTGCCGCCACTAGCCATCCTCCTGATGCAGTAGAATCGTCGAGCCCAGCGCCATTGCTACAACAACCGGCAGCCAGGCTGCAACGAACGGAGGCACAATGCCGCTGCTCCCGAATGCTTTGACAAGCACGGTGACGACATAAAGCACGAAGCCCGACAGGATTCCACCGAGAATCACCGATCGAGATTGGTTGAACCGGCTAAATTTTAACGAGACGCAGGCGGCGATCAGCGTCATGGCGACGAGCAGCAGCGGCAGCGACATGAGAGAGTGAAATTGCGTTTCCAGGCTGTTGGTGGAAAAGCCGAAGGACCGTGCCACTTCGATTTTCCGCGGAAGGTCAAAAAACTGAATAGAATCAGCCTTTGCCAGACGTTCCTGGACGAAATCCGGCTTCAGGTTGGTGCGAAGCTGTGCCGTTTCCATACGACGCGGCAGGCGCCCGACCTCCGTCTCGACGACGCCGTTAAGAAGCCAGTAACCATCTTCGAGTTTCGCCGACTTCGCATCCTGCCGGAGCGTGATTGCGCCCTGTGGATCGAAGTGGATAACGGTCACGTTGATCAGCTCGGTGCCGCCGTTCTGGACGGAGCGTGCGCCGATAATCGTGTCGGTGCCGTCGTAGATCTGCCGGAGCCAGGGAATCGAGTTCGCGGCGGCCGAACGGGTGGAGCCCCACTCCGCCTCCAGCGCTTCCGCCTTCTTGGTTCCCCAGGCGGCAAGCGGGTTGATCACGACCACGGCAAGCACGCCGAAGAGCAGGGCGCCGACGACGAACGGACGCAGGAATTGCCAGACCGAAATGCCCGCCGCCCGGGTTACGACGAGTTCATAGCGCCGGTTAAGGGAGATCAACGCCGCCATCGCCGCGAAAAGCGCGACGAAGGGCACCGTTTGCTGCAGAATCGTCGGAATGCGGAACGCGGTCATCAGCAGCGCGCCCGACACCGTGTAATGTGGCAGGTTCGACATGCGGCTGGTCAGTTCGCTGAAGTCGATGATGAAGATCAGCGCGAAAATGCCGACGAGGAACCAAAACGTGGTGCGTGCATAACGTTTGAAGAAATAGCGTCCGAGCGTGTTGAAAATCATGAGGGCTGCTCCCCGTCGGCACCCGCCGGCCGCACGAGCCGTAGCCTGACCATGAGGTCCGTGAGCTTTTCCTGCCAGGTCATGGGAATGTCGAGGCGCCGGTTGCTGGCAAGCTGCTGTATGGCAAGCGCTCCCGTCACCAGCGGGATCAGATACATGAGCGGTACGAACCATACCGAATCTTCGGCGCTGTTGGCCGCGTAGAACGTCATCCACCGGATGACCAGAGCCGCTCCAAGGGCGCTGACCATCGGGTGCACGCGTGCTTCGCGATGCGACCGGGCATCGCTGCTGACGACGAGTGCAATGAGGCCGAAGAGCAGCGGAAAGGTCCATTCGGTGAAGCGCCGGTGCAGCTCCGCCGCAAAGGCGCGCGGAGCTCTCTTGTAGGCTTCGTCGTCGGGATCGGGGTCAAGCAGATAGAAGAGATCGCGGTCCTTGGCGCGGATATTGGCCTCTCCCGCCATCCTGGTCAGGTCGGTCAGATCGAAGGCGTAGGAGTCGAACTTGATGATGGAAACGTCGCCGTCCGGCAGTTTGCGGTGGACCTCTCCGTCCTTCATCACCAGCGCGGAGCGTTCCTCGTCGACGGCTCCTTCGCGCGCATAGTAAACGAGTTCGAAATTCGGATCGCGCGCATCGGCGACGAAGATGCCCTGCAGCACGCCGCCGCTGCGGCGGGCGCCGACCTGAACGTAAAGCCCGTCGGTAATCTTGCGGAATGCGTTCTCCTGGACGACGGAGGCAAGCAGATCAGCATGGGCCGTCGCGATCATCTTACGTACCGCAACGCGCGAATAAGGCTCGACGAAATTGTCGATGGCGAAGGAGAGGACGCTCAGTCCTGCCGCGAGAAACATCACCGGCCGGATGATGGACATGCGCGAACTGCCGGCGGCACTGAGCACCGTAAGCTCTGAATCGGTGTTCATCGCGCTCAGCGTCTGCGTCACGCCGATCACCAGGGCAAAGGGCAGGATGATCGGCACGACCGAGGGCAGAATCAGCGTCGCGAGCTTCAGGAAGGCGATGATCGACTGACCGCTGTCGGTAACGAGGTTGACATTGGTGAGCGCCTGCGTGGTCCACACGATGCCCATCAACGGCAGGAGCGTCGCCAGGAACATGATCGTGGCGCGCCGGAATATGTAGCGTTCGATGAGCTTCATAGCCGTATCCGGTCCAAGGTCCTGCTCAAATTCGTATGCCGTTCGGTTGCTGACGAGCGCGCAATTTCTTGCCGGCCGAGGTGGCCGTCTTCGTCCCCGTGCCGCGAATCGGAATCTGCGACAACAGGGAAAATATAAGCCGAAGAATTTCGGTTAACCGCATGTAAACATGTGCGAGCATCTTGCCAAGCGCCTGAAAAGCGAGAAGGGTGCGCCCCACAGCTTCGATCACCGCCGACGTCGCGAATGTCGGTCACTGTAGCCGTCCGGTAACAGGCCGGGCGCCACCGTCAGAAAGTGCCTGGAGTCCTGCATGCCGATGAAATTCGAGTTTTCTTTCAGCAAATCCCACCGCCCGGCCGGCGGCGTCGCGATACTCCTGCAGGTTGCGGGCGCCAAGGAAGCGGCCGGGGCGGCTGTCGTCGATCCGGAGGGCGTCCTGCCGAAGGCGGCGAAGATCGGGAAGTTCACGGGAAAGGCGCTCTCGACTCTCGACGTCATTGCGCCGCACGGCTCGCCGGCCGATCGGATTGTCCTGCTCGGCCTCGGGGACGCGGGCGGAGTCGGCGATCACGACTGGCTGAAGGCCGGTGGCGCCGCGGCTGCGAAATCGCGGTCTGCCGAAAAGATCACGGTTTTCCTCGATGCGCCGGGGCTCGAAGTCACCGGCAAGGCAGCTGCGGATTTCGCCCTTGGCATGGAAATGAATGCCTACGGCTTCGAGAGCTACAAGACCCGGAAATCGGATGACGAGCCGAAGGCGGCGCAGAAACCGGTCAAGGTCACCATCGTCACCGGCACGGTGATCGCAGCGAAAAAGGCCTTCACGACGGCCCAGGCGGTCGGAGAAGGCGTGTTTCTGGCGCGCGATCTCGTCAACGAGCCCGCCAACGTGCTGGGCCCCGTCGAGTTCGCGGCGCGCGCGAAGGAACTGGAAAAACTCGGCGTGGATGTCGAGATCCTGACCGAGCGGGAGATGAAGAAGCTCGGCATGGGCGCACTCCTCGGCGTGGCGCAAGGCTCGTCCCGTCCACCGCGGCTGGTGGTCATGCAGTGGAAGGGTGGAAGGGCCAAGGAAAAGCCGGTCGCCTTCATCGGCAAGGGGGTCGTCTTCGACACCGGCGGCATTTCGATCAAGCCTGCTTCCGGCATGGAGGAAATGAAGGGCGATATGGGCGGAGCGGCGGCAGTGACCGGCCTCATGCATGTCCTTGCCGCGCGCAAGGCAGCCGTCAATGCCATAGGTATCATCGGGCTCGTGGAGAACATGCCGGACGGAAGTGCCCAGCGGCCGGGCGACATCGTGACGTCCATGTCCGGGCAGACGATCGAGGTGATCAACACCGACGCCGAAGGCAGGCTCGTCCTCGGCGATGCCCTCTGGTACTGCAATGATCGCTTCAAGCCGCAGCTGATGATCGATCTGGCAACGCTGACCGGCGCCATCATGGTAGCGCTCAGCAATCATTACGCGGGGCTGTTTTCGAACGACGACCGGCTGGCAGAGCAGTTGCTCGCCGCCGGTTTGGCGACGCAGGAGCGACTGTGGCGGATGCCGCTCGGCAAGGAATACGACAAGATGATCGACAGCAAGTTCGCCGATATGAAGAACACCGGCGGCCGGCACGGCGGCTCTGTCACCGCGGCGCAGTTCCTGAAACGCTTCGTCAAGGACACCCCCTGGGCGCATCTCGACATCGCCGGCACCGCCATGGGCTCGCCGACCGACGAGATCAATCAGTCATGGGGCTCGGGCTTCGGCGTTCGTCTCCTCGACCAGCTGGTGCGCGCGAACTACGAATCGTGACCGTTGGCCCGAGATCGGAATGACCGAGATCCTTTTTTACCACCTGACGGAATCGAAGCTCGAAGACGCCCTGCCGCCGCTGCTCGACAAGAGCATCGAGCGCGGCTGGCGGGTGGTCGTGCAGACGATCGACGCCGAAAGGCGTGATGCGCTGGATACGCATCTATGGGTCTATCGGGACGACAGCTTCCTGCCGCACGGGACGGACGCCGGCGATTTCGCGGCGGAGCAACCCATTCTCGTCGTCGCCGATGAAGGCAACCGGAATGCCGCGACTGTGCGCTTTGTCGTCGACGGCGCCGAGCCGCCGCCGGTTTCGGAATATGAGCGGGTTGTTTTCATGTTCGACGGCTACGACCAGCAGCAGCTCGAGGCGGCGCGCGATCAGTGGAAGCGGCTAAAGGGCGAGGGGCACAATCTCACCTACTGGCAGCAGAACCGTGACGGAAGATGGGAAAAGAAGGCGTGATCGACGCGAATCAGGCCGGAACCGGTTGCCCCGCATCCGGCCTGCCTTCCACCTTCTCCCCGCAGGCGGTGCGAAAGAGACTCGCGGCAGCGTCGTACTCGTCCCCCTCGGGTTTAACCGGGGAGAGGGGCATCCAGCAACGGCGGCGAGGGCAACAGCACCATGTCCGCACACGCCACCCTTAGTCGTGGAATGCCTCGACGAATTTGCGTCGGCCGAGCATGAAGGCGTCGGCCACGTGCCGGAGTGGCGCCAGGTCGACATCCGATCTCCCGGCTTTGATGATCTCGGCGAAACGCCGGTAGAGCATGGGGTACTCCTGCTCGGGCTCCTCGTGGACGATCTTGCCGTCGATCGAGAGTTTGGCGCCGCCCTCGGAGAGGACCATCTCGCCCGCATCGGTTTCAGCGACTATGTCCCAGCTCTGCTTGCCTGTCTGGCGCCAATCGAACTCGGCAGCGACATCAAGCTTTTCGGCATCGCTGAAGGCGATCGTGGCGGCGATCGGCGCGTCGCGATTTTCGGGAAATTCGAGTGTCGCGGAGGTGATGAAGACCGGCCGGGGCAGGATGTGGGTCATGATCGAGAGTGCATTGATGCCGGGGTCGAAGACGCCCAGCCCGCCGGCTGCCCAGATCCACTCCTGATTCGGATGCCAGTGGCGAACATCTTCCTTCCAGATGATCCGGATGTTGCGGATCGCGGTCGACGCCAGAAACGTCTTTGCCGCCTCCACCGCCGGCGCATAACGCGAGTGCCAGCTCGCGAAAAGCGAAACGCCTTTCTCGTCCGCCAGCGCCTCCAGGTCCGCGACCTCGCTCAAAGTCGCGCCCGGCGGCTTTTCGAGGAAGACATGCTTGCCGGCGGCAAGTGCGGTACGCGCCGCCTCGTAGCGGTATTGCGGCGGCATGCAGAGCGAAACCGCCTCGACCCCCGGCACGGCCTCGAGCATGGCCTCGATCGACTTGAAATTGTCGATGCCGTCCACCGTTCCATGGCGGCTCGCGGCTGCGATCAGGCGGTAGTCCGCGTTCTTCGCAAGCGCCGGCAGATGTTGATCGCGCACGATCTTGCCGACGCCAACGATGGCAATGTTGATTGGGGACATGGTGTTTTCCGCCCTGATTAGTATGATTTATTCCGCACCCTTTTAGCAGATTGGGAAATGCCGACAAGCCGGCATCCCGTTGCAAAAATTAGCCTAGCCGCTTGGGTGGACAAGATGGAACCCAAATCTATCTTGTCCGTCTTCTTGCCTCTCGAGGGGGGTCTCCGAAGTCAGGATTTCAGATGCCACATATTCGTCTTGCGACACGGGCCGAGCTCGACACGATCATCGACTGGGCCGCCAGGGAGGGATGGAATCCCGGTACTGACGACGGCAATGCTTTCTGGGCCGCCGATCCAGAAGGCTACTGGGTCGCGGTCGAGGAAGAGCGGCTTGCCGCTGCCATTTCGCTCGTGCGCTATGGCAGCGGTTACGCGTTTCTCGGCTTTTTCATCGCCGACGAGGCGTATCGGGGCAGGGGCATCGGCCTAGATCTCTGGAAGTGGGCGATTGCAAGGGCCGAGGGGCGGACCATCGGCCTCGACGGGGTCGTGGGCCAGCAGGGAAACTATCGGAAATCGGGTTTCGGCTGGGCGCACGCGAACATACGCTACGGCGGCGTGGTGAACGTGACCGAGCCGCCCGGCCCCGAGCTTGTCGACGTGGCGCCGGTGCATTCGGCGACGCTGATCGATTATGACATGAGGTTCAATCCAACGCGGCGCGAGCCGTTTCTGCGCGAATGGACCAAGCAGTTGCAGACGCGCAGAAGCGTGGTCCTGCTGCGAGACGGCGCAATCACCGGGTACGGAACGATCCGCAAGTGCCGCGAAGGCTACAAGATCGGTCCGCTGCTCGCCGACAGCGAGACCGGTGCGGATCTCCTGTTTCGCAAGCTCGCAACCGGCACCGGCGGGGAACGGATCTATTTGGACGTTCCCGAGCCGAATGCGTCCGCCCGAGCACTTTGCACGCGCTACAACATGAAGCCGGTTTTCGAGACCGCCCGCATGTATCGCGGACCGGCACCGGATCTGCCGCTTGCACGGATTTACGGGATCACGACCTTCGAGCTCGGCTAGAGCGGGATGAGGAAAACTGTGCCATTTCCGCCGATGTCTTTAGGTCGACCCGACCTAAAGACATCGTGATCGAGAGCAGCCGGGCTGATTATCCCGCCATCGCTTCCTCGTATTCCGCCGACAGCTCCAGCCATTGCTCTTCCGCAGCAGCAAGTTTCTCGACGGCATCGGCGCGCTCCTTGGCGCGCTGAGCCGCTTTTGCCGGGGCCTTCTCGTAAAGCGCGGGATCTGCAAGCTCGGCATCAAGGGCCTGAATCACTTTCTCCAGTTTGGCCGTCAAGGACTCGATCTCATTGATCTTTTTCCTGAGCGGTGCCAGTGAGGCTCGCCTGTCCGCATTCACCTTTCGCTGGTCTGCCTTGGAGAGCGCCTCATCCGATCCGTTCACCCTGGGCTTGTCGTCCCTGGGCTTCGGCCCGCCGACGATCAGCCCGCGATAGTCCTCGAGGTCGCCGTCGTAGTTCGTGACGGTTCCTTCGCGCACCAGCCATAGCCGGTCGGCCGTCGCTTCGATCAGGTGGCGATCATGCGAAATGAGGATGACCGCGCCGGAGAAGTCGTTGAGGGCGGCGATCAGTGCATTGCGGCTGTCGATGTCGAGATGGTTGGTGGGCTCGTCAAGGATAAGCAGACTTGGCGCCTCGAAGGCGGCAAGGCCCATAAGAAGCCGCGCCTTTTCGCCACCGGAGAGATCCTTGGCCGCGGTGTCCATCTTCTCGGTTGCAAGTCCCATCTGCGCCACGCGGGAGCGCACCTTCGCTTCCGGCGCTTCCGGCATGCGGCGGCGGACGTGCTCCACGGCACTCTGCGTCGGCACGAGATCGTCGAGCTGGTGCTGGGCGAAGAAGCCCACCTTCAGCCCCGGGGCGATCCGCACTTCGCCGCTTTGCGCGGGGAGGCGTCCGGCGATGAACTTCGCAAAGGTGGATTTGCCGTTGCCGTTGGACCCGAGAAGCGCGATCCGGTCGTCCGCATCGATGCGCAGATTGAGCCTCTTCAGGATAGGCTTGCCCGGTTCGTAGCCGACCGCGCCGCCCTGGATGGCGACGATGGGCGAGGCCACCTGCTTCTCCGGGTCCGGAAAGGTGAAGCCCTGGACATGGTCTTCGATCACGGCTGCAACGGTGCCCATCCGCTCCAATGCCTTGATGCGGCTCTGAGCCTGACGGGCCTTGGAAGCCTTGGCCTTGAAGCGATCGATGAAGCTCTGCAGATGCTTGCGGGCCGCCTCGTTCTTGGCTTTCGCCTTCATCTGCAGTTCGTCCGCTTCCGCCTTCTGCCGCTCGAACTGATCGTAGGAGCCGCGGTAGAAGGTGAGCTTCTTCTGATCGAGGTGAACGATCGCGTTCACCGCGGTGTTCAGGAGGTCGCGATCGTGGCTGATGATGATCACGGTGTGCGGATAACGGCGAATATAGTCCTCGAGCCACAGCGTTCCTTCGAGGTCGAGATAGTTGGTCGGCTCGTCGAGGAGCAGCAGATCGGGCTCCGAAAAAAGGACCGCGGCAAGCGCCACGCGCATGCGCCAGCCACCGGAAAAGGAGGAGGCGGGGCGTTTCTGCGCTTCGTGGTCGAAGCCGAGACCGGCGAGAATGCTTGCCGCGCGCGCTTCCGCCGAATGGGCGCCGATGTCGGCGAGCCGCGTCTGGATCTCGGCGATCCTGTGCGGGTCGATCGCCGTCTCCGACTCCGCGATGAGCGCGGTGCGTTCCCTGTCGGCGTTGAGCACGATTTCGATCAGAGGCTCTTCCGTCCCCGGCGCTTCCTGTGCGACCTGCCCGATCCGCGCGTTCTTCGGCAAGAAAACACCGCCGGCTTCCGCCGCAAGCTCGCCGGTGATGACCCGAAACAGTGTGGACTTGCCGGCGCCGTTGCGCCCGACGAGCCCGGCCTTCGTGCCCGCCGGAAGCGTCACGGAAGCGTTGTCGATAAGCAGACGGCCCGCAATGCGGGCGGAGAGGCCGGATATCTGGATCATCCGGGCCTTTTGCCCGGACTTTTTCGGGAAGGCAAGAGGCTCGCGCCACTGCTCTCGCGATCGCTCGAATAAGGATGCCGAAGGCATTTTCAAGTTCGGATTGTTATGGATTCATGGACAACGTGTTCCGATAATCAATACTTCCCATCCTCATCATGAGGCCCCACATCTTCGGACGGAGAGCACGAGAATGCTCTCCTGACCCTTTGATCGGACCGGGCGCCATCGGCGAGGCCACCGCGTCCGGAATGGTGCCGATCAAGGCGGTCGCGACGAAACCTTCGTTCAAGCGAACGACCGATCAGGAGTGATGATCATGAGGAACGCAATCCATACTGCTCTCGCCGCCACCCTTGTTGCCACAGCCGTTCTCGGCGGTGCATCCGCAGCCTTTGCCGGCGGCAGCTATTATCAGGGTGTCAGCGACAAGCCGCTCTACACCGAACGCGCAGCGCGAGCCGGTGACCAGACGGCCGTTCGCCGTGCCGACGGCTCCCTCGACCGTACGTCCACCGGTTCCGTCGGCTATGCTCCGCAGCCGAAGGTCGTTTCCGGCGGTGAAGGCGAATATTACCAGGGCCTCAGCCGCTAAGGCCACAGCCGACGAGTCACGGAGCGGGCGCGGCCTCCCACGCGCCTCTGGCTCCGCCCGAACGAAAGGCCCGGTTCCCCCGAACCGGGCCTTTCGTGCTCCGGGGTGGCCTTTTCAAACGGCGCACTCCGCGCGCAAAACCGTTTCGCACAACGTCCTCTCTCCGCTTCGCCCTTTATACTTGACGATTGGAGTCAGCAATAATATGCCGCCTTGCTAAAATGGAGGTGGTTTTGGGCGGCTCAGGCAAAGTTTCGGTGTCTCCGTTCGGTGTTGCAAGTCTTGCTGCGCGGGGCGACCGGCCGGCGCTGCTTTTGCGCGGCGGGCGGATCGTGAGTTACAGCGAACTTGCCGAGCGCATCGAGCGGCTCGCTTCTCGGTGGCGCGGCGATCGCGGCCTGGTCACAATCGAGGCCGATCTTTCCGAACACGCTATCGTCGCTTATCTCGCAGCACTCGAGGCGGGCCACGCGGTCGCCCTGTGCGGCACCGCTTCCATGGCCAAGGATCGCGACGTCTTCAAACCGGAATATTGCTACCGCCGCTTCGGCGATCGCTGGCGCATGGAGCGGCTGGCGGGAGATGCGATCGCGCCGCATCCCGAACTTGCCGTCCTGCTCTCGACGTCCGGCAGCACCGGGCAGGGAAAATGGGTGCGGCTGTCGCACATGAATATCCAGTCCAATGCGCGATCAATCGCGGAATATCTCGGTTTGACGGAAGCGGACCGAGGCTGCCTCATCCTGCCGCTCCACTATTCCTACGGGCTTTCCGTCCTTAACGCCCACCTCGCCGTGGGCGCGAGCGTCTACATGCCGGGCTGTTCCATCCTCGACGAGGGCTTCCTCGATGACCTTGCGCAGAGCGGCAGCTCCAATTTTGCCGGAGTCCCCTATTCCTACGACCTCCTGGAAAAGGCGGGATTCCGGGCGCGGGACTTTCCGGCGCTGCGCTCCATGACTGTGGCCGGCGGACGTTTGGCGCCGGAACTCGTTCGCCGCTACAATGAGCATCTCTCCGCGCGCAACGCGTGCCTTTTCGTGATGTACGGCCAGACAGAGGCAACCGCTCGCATGGCCTATATGCCGCCGGACCGTCTCCGGGGCAGGGAAGACCGGATCGGCATCGCCATCCCGGGTGGCAGCCTGACGATAGAGGACGACGGTGGAAGGATAATCTCCAGCGCCGATCAGCCTGGCGAGCTTGTCTATCGCGGGCCGAACGTGATGATGGGCTACGCGTCGTCACGCGCCGATCTCGCGCGGGAGGCCGAGTTGTCGGAATTGCGGACCGGCGATCTGGCCATAAGAGATGCGGACGGGCTCTTCCGGATCGTCGGACGAACAAAGCGGATATCGAAGATTGCCGGCCTCCGAATAGGTCACGACAGTCTGGAGGCGGCCCTGGAGCGGCACGGCGTCGCCGCGGCCGTGGTCGGCAGCGACACCGAAATTCATGCCTACTATGTGGGAAACCGCAATCCGGATGAAGTTCGCCGCCTGCTCGTCGAGGCGAGCGGCTTGACCTTGATGCATTTAGGGGCTTCCCGCCTGGACAAGTTGCCGAGATTGACATCCGGCAAGATCGATTACCCGGCCCTTCGCAAGCGGCCGGCCGCGGCGACGTGCGGCAGTTCGGAAGAGGAGGACGTCGAGGCACTTTTTGCCCAGCTTTTCTATCCGAAGAAGGTTCGACGGGAGGACAGTTTTCTGTCGCTTGGTGGCGATTCGCTCCGTTTCGTCCAGCTTTCGATCGGCCTCGAGAGGAGGCTCGGAGAACTGCCGGAGGCCTGGGAAAAACTCTCGATCGGCGAACTCGCCGCCCTCGGCAGCCGCGATCGAAGGAGCCGCCGGATCGGCGCGGATCTGCTCATCCGGGCGCTGGCGATCCTGCTGGTCGTGGTCCACCACGAGACGCTTTGGCCGATTCCGGGAGGATCGGCTGCCATGGTCATTCTCGCCGGCTTCGGTCTAGCGCGCTTCCAGAGCGGCGCACTGCTCTCCGGCGCGATAGACAAGCTGCTGCGGCCGCTCGTCCAGATTCTCGTCCCTTATTATCTGATCGTGGCGGGCTACACGCTCGCCTGGGGCCAGGTACCCTGGGCGTCGGTCTTTCTCGTCGGGAATTTCGGCTTTGCCGACCCCGGGCGCCACGGCATGGTGCCCTATCTTTACTGGTTCATCGAAGCCTATTGTCAGATGCTGCTGGTGTTTGGCGCTCTGTTTGCCGTTCCGGTCGTCCGGCACGCCGCGGCCAGGAGACCTCTTGCCGTGGGCATGGCGCTGTTCGCCGCGGCTTTCGCTGCGCGGATGGCGTTTCCGCTTCTCGTCGATATCGGCAACCGCCAGATATTCACCCTTCCATGGATCTTCTACATGGCGGTGCTCGGCTGGTGTGCGGCAGTTGCCGAAACGTGGAAAGAACGCTCGATGGTAATGCTGGCAGGAACAGGCGTTTTCCTGTTCCTCGGACTTTATGAGGGCGTCTGGATCGGGACGAAAGTCAAATATCTGCTGCAGATCGTCGTCCTGGCGGCGCTGCTCTTCCTGCCGCGCATTCGCATGCCGCAATGGGGTACGCGGCTGATCCTGCCGCTTTCCGCAGCGGGCTTTCATATCTACATCCTGCACCGCTTCGTGCCGGAGTTGCTGTTGCTGCCGATCCGGCCTTTGCTCTCGCCGTTGGCGTTTGCCTTCTGCTCTATCCTGGGGGGCATCGCGCTCGGCATTGCCGCCTGGCTGGGGCAGGGTCGACTTATCGCGTGGCTCGCCGGTGCCCGAGACAGGCGCATCTCGCTTGCCACGGAGGGCGGCTCCGGCCTCGCTTCAATCGGCCCACTTCTTGCCCTCGGTCCGCAGGAAGAAAACCAGGTCCAGCGTCAGTGAGGGGTGCCTAAGCGCGGTCAAGGTCGCATGCGCCTGGCCACGATGATGGGTCTGATGGTTGAAGAAGTGAGCGAGCGTCCGTGCGAGCCGCTCCGTGACCTCGACCGGATTGGTGAGCGGAGAGTAGGTGAAGTGCCCGGCAAGGCGCGCCTCGTCGAGGCTGTCGACCCAGGCAATGATGCGGTCGTCCTCGGCCGCCCGCGCCGCCGCCAGTCCGGTGAAATCTTCGTGCAGAATGGCGTCGAGTCGCGACGGCGCCTCGCCCTCTTTCGTAAACCGCTTCATCCAGATCCGGTCCGCCGCGAGGATATGGTTCAGCGTCCCGTGCAACGAGCCGAAGAAGGCTCCCTTGTCCTCCCGGTATTCCGAATCCGATAGTTCCGAGACGGCAGCGTAGACACGCCGGTTCGCCCAGCGATTGTAGTCGGCAAACATCCGGTAGTGGTCGAGCATCGGCAATCTCCTCGTGTGGTCGGCTCCTCGTGTGGTCGGCAACCTATCGCGAATCCGTATCAGGGTGTCGAATGCTACTGATGAAATTAAGTGATTTGATCCGCAAGCGGTGCTCCCCTTATGTGCCTCGGTAGCGAAATACAGGAGCCTGAATGACACGCAAACTCTATGCACTCTCCGGAACCGACAGGAGCCGCCCCTTTTCGCCGCATGTGTGGAAGACGAAGCTATCGCTCGCGCACAAGGGCCTAGCCTTCGACATCGCGCCCGTCGGCTTCACCGAGATTCCAAGGCTGGAGCAGGGGGCGACGAAGATCGTTCCCCTGCTGCGCGACGGGGAGAAACTCGTCAGCGACAGCTTCGATATCGCTCTCTATCTCGAAGAGGCCTATCCCGATCGTCCCCCGCTGTTTTCCGGCGAAGGCGGAAAGGCCATGGCTCGCTTTGTCGAGGGCTGGTCGCAAACGGTTTTGCATCCGGCGATCGGACGTATCGCGATCATGGACATTCATGACAGCCTCGACCCGATCGACCGGGCATATTTCCGGGCGAGCCGCGAGGAGCGCTTCGGAAGGCCGCTGGAGGCGGTTGCCGAGGCCGGGCGCGGAGACCTCGAAACCTTCTCGGCGAAGCTCGAACCGCTCCGCCACATGCTGAAGTTTCAGCCGTTCCTCGGCGGCGACGGGCCGCTCTTTGCCGATTATATCGTCTTCGGCGCGCTGCAATGGGCGCGTATCGCTTCGCCACGCTGCCTGCTTGCCGCAGGCGACGTCGTCACCGACTGGTTCGAGCGCTGCCTCGACCTTCACGACGGCTTGGGCCGCAGCGTGACAGCGGCGTGAAACTGCAGAGCGAGGGGGCGAATCATCGCCGCGCCCCCTTGTTTTGCGCGGAATTGGCGGCTAATGAACCGCCACTTCTCAAGAGCAAGGGAAATTGAGCCAATGGCGATTGAACGTACCTTTTCGATGATCAAGCCGGATGCGACGAAGCGCAACCTGACCGGCGCCATCACCAAGATGCTGGAGGATGCCGGCCTTCGCGTCGTCGCCTCGAAGCGCGTCTGGATGAGCCGCCGCGAAGCCGAAGGCTTCTATGCCGTCCACAAGGAGCGCCCGTTCTTCGGCGAGCTCGTCGAATTCATGTCCTCCGGCCCGACCGTGGTCCAGGTTCTCGAAGGCGAAAACGCCATTGCCAAGAACCGTGAAGTCATGGGCGCTACCAACCCGTCTAACGCCGCCGAGGGCACGATCCGCAAGGTCCACGCTCTTTCGATCGGCGAAAACTCGGTTCACGGTTCCGATGCCCCGGAGACGGCTGCCGAGGAAATCGCCTACTGGTTCTCCGGCACCGAGATCGTTGGCTGAGCGATAAAGCAGAGACGTGATTTTCGAGCCGGGGCGGCGACGCTCCGGCTTTTTACGTCGGGCAACTGGCGGTCTCGAAGCGCGCCGGCGCCTTGCCGTCCTTGAAGACCTCCGGGTTCTTGTCGTAGGCCGGACCTTCGACAAGGGGCTTCGCCGGCATCACGTCCTGATCGATGTCCGAAATGACAGTCGTCTCCAATCTCTGAAGCGATGTCCCGTCCGGCCCTTTGACCTCGATGGTCACGGCATAGGGTCTCTGCTTCTTCACGCAGGTGATGTCCGGACTTTCCAGCACCACCTTGTTCAGCTTCGGGAAAAGCCGCCGTTCAAGGGTCAGCGGATTGCCGCCGGCAGGGTTTTCGAAGGTTGCGACGACAGTGCTCCCATCCGGAACCGGCTCCGTCTTGTTGAGGGTGACCATATAGGTCGCATAGGCCAGCCGATAGTTGAACACGAACATCTTGCCGGTCAGTTCTAGCGGATCCCTGCCGCTTTCGCGTTGACAGCCGGCAGCGACCGCTGCGGCGAGCAGAGCGGATATCATGGCTCTCTTCATGGCTTCGGTTCCTCCCTGCTGCGGCGATAATGACGCCTGGCCTTCGTGCGGTTGCCGCAAACCGCCATGTCGCACCACGTCCTGCTTCGGTTGCGGCTGCGGTCGAGAAACAGCCACGCGCAGTTGGGGCAGATTTTGAGGCGTTCCCTCTCCGGTCCGGCAATGAGACCAAGTGCCGAATGCGCCGTGGCCACATCGAGCGGCGTGCCTTTGCCCGTGTCCGCGGGTTGACGCAGGACGGTGGCGATCGCCTCGAGCAGATCGGCCAGGAGGTCCGGCCGATCCTCAGTCCGCACCAGCGCGCGGAAGTGGCGGTCGGTCGCCTCGCGCAGTCCGATGAACGCATTTCGGCGCTCTGATTTAGCCGGGACGAGCGTGCCGAAACGGCTCCGTTCGGCGCCGTAGAGATTTGCGGCCTCGGCGAAGCTGTCGATCGCCGCCGGATCGTCGAAGCGATCGATCCGGCGCTCCGCGTCGAAGCGCAGGACCACGGAATTGGCGACGTCCAGTGCGAGCGCGCCGCCGGAGAATCGATGTGCGGTCCAGGTGAAGCTCATGCGAAAATCCTAACTGGTAAAAGCTATTTTACCAGTTATAGTACGCTTGTCATCACGCGGATGTGCCATGGCCTATTTTCTGCAGCAGATCGCCAATGCCGTGCCCGTGGCCGCGCTTTATGCGGCGCTCGCCTTCGGATACGCCATCGCCTTTGCCGTCACACGCCGGGCGGATCTGACCTATGGCGCACTCTTCGCCTTTGCAGGGCAAATCTTCGTGCTCTTCGCCGATGTCGGCTGGAGCCGGCTGTGGCTGGTACTGCCGGCGGCTCTCGCGCTGGGGGCGGCAGCGGCGCTCGCATTCGGGCTAGGTGCCGGCCTTGTTGCCGGCCGCTACATCATGCGGCCCCTGGCTTTTTCCTCCGCCAACGCGGTGGTCGTCGCCTCGCTCGGAAGCCTGCTGGTGCTGATGGAAACAGCCCGGCTCGCCTCCGACACCAGAAGCCTCTGGCTGCCGCCCTTCCTGAACGACGTGGTGGTGTTCTGGCCCAATCCTGCCTTTCCGGTCGCGCTGACGGTCGTACAACTCGTCAATACCGCGCTCATGGTGGCCCTTGTCGCCGGCGGCCATTGGCTGTTGACCCGTTCCTACGCCGGCCGCTACTGGCGCGCCGTTTCCGAGGATCGCAAGGCCGCCGCGCTTTGCGGTATCGATCCCGGCGTGGTCTATGTCGCCGCCTACGGCGTGGCGTCGCTGATCGCTTCGTTCTGCGGGATTCTCGCTGCTTCCTATTACGGCAACATGGATTTCGGCACCGGCCTGACCTTCGGGGTCAAGGTCCTGTTCATCGCGGCCATCGGCGGGCAGGCTTCGCCGCTATTCGCGGCACTGGGCGCAGCCGGCATCGGCCTCATGGAGACCTTGTGGAGCGCCTATGGACCCATCCTCTGGCGGGACTTCGCCATATTCGGCTTTCTGGTGATCGTGCTCGCGATCACGCGCCGGGAAAAAATCATTCCATGAACCGCTAGGCGATGTGAGATCAGCGACGCGTCCAGCGATCGCGCGCCGCGTCGTCCGCATCCTTCGCGCTGACCCAATCGCCTGCGCTGCCGTCGGTGCGATGTTCCTTCTTCCAGAAAGGGGCCGAGGTCTTCAGGAAATCCATGATGAAATTCGCGCCATCGAATGCCGCCTGCCGGTGCGGCGAGGCGGTTACCACCAGGACGATGTTCGCTCCCGGCTCCATGCGGCCGAAGCGATGGATGGCGGTTGCGGCCTGCAGGCCGAAGCGCTCGACCGCTTCCTCGCATATCCGTTCGATCTCCGCCTCCGCCATGCCGGGATAGTGCTCGAGCTCGAGGGCGCCGAGGGCTCCGGCCTCGTCCCGGCACAGCCCCGAAAACGTGACCACCGCACCGATGTCAGTCCGCCCACGGCAAAGCGCCGAGACTTCGGCGGCGATGTCGAAATCGTCGCGCTGGACGCGCACGGTGACCGGGGCAGCCATGATCTCAGCCGCCCGTCATCGGCGGGAAGAGGGCGATCTCGCGGGCGCCGGCGATCGGCTCGCCGTGCTCCACATGTTCCTGGTTGATCGCCGCGCGGATGACGTTCGCGTGCTCGAACACCGCGGCATACTCCTCGCCGCGGGTCCTCAGATGGCCAAGCAGATCGGCGATCGTGACGACATCCTCCGGCAGGTCCAGTGTTTCTTCAGGCCTGCCGATGCGTTCGCGAACCCAGGAGAAATAGACGAGGTTTACCGTGCTCATTCGTTGACCACATGTTTCAGGCCGGCGCGGAAATAGTCGTAGCCGGTATAGAGTGTGATGGCCGCGGCGATCCACAGAAGCAGGATCCCGGCTTCCGTCACATAGGGCACGATCTTGTCACCGGCCGGACCGGCGAGCAGGAACGCGATCGCCACCATCTGGATCGTCGTCTTCCATTTGGCAACCCGCGTCACCGGAACGCTGACCTTGAGAGCTGCAAGATATTCGCGCAGACCGGAAACCAGTATCTCGCGGCAGAGGATGATGATGGCAGCCCAGATCGACCAGCCGGCGATCGTCCCGTCGGCGGCCACTAGCAGCAGGATCGAGGCGACCAGCAGCTTGTCCGCGATCGGGTCGAGCATGCGGCCGATATTGGAGGTCTGCTTCCATATGCGGGCGAGATAGCCGTCGAAAAAGTCGGTGATCGAAGCCGCGACAAAGAGGATAAGCGCGGTCCAGCGCGCGAAGTCCGAGCTGTGAAGCCGTCCTTCGATGAAGAAGCAGAAGACGATCAGCGGCACGATCAGGATGCGGAAATAGGTCAGCAGATTCGGGATGCTATAGGCTATGGGCGTTGGCATGGATTCGGTTTCTCTGGACACGACAGTCCTCATTTCCCGCCATCTGGGGTCTCGGCGCGATCGATTCTAGTGGTCGAAGCGGGATGCGGGCGGAAACGCCGAATGCCTTTCCTCATCCCCTCCGGGTTCAGCTGTACAGAATGACTTTGCGACCATAAGGTCAACAGATCATTGCGTGACGCCTGTCATAATTGGCGGATTTCGCCTGAATGCAGGCTGAACCGCGCCGCGCCGTCATTTGGCGGCGTCTTCGTGGAAATGCTCGTAGACGATACGGGCGACCGTTTCGGAAATGCCGTTTACCGACATCAGGTCGTTGATGCCGGCGCGGGAGACTGCCTTGGCGGTTCCGAAATGGGTGAGGAGCGCGCGTTTGCGCGTCGGGCCGATTCCGGCGATCTCGTCGAGCGGATTCTTGACCATTTCCTTCTTCCGGCGAGCCCGATGCGAGCCGATCGCGAAGCGGTGCGCTTCGTCGCGCAGGCGCTGGATGAAATAGAGGACCGGGTCGCGCGGCGGCAGAGTAAAGCTTTCCCGGCCTTCGGCGAAGAAACGTTCGCGGCCGGCGTCGCGGTCGACGCCCTTGGCCACGCCGATCGCCGCCACGCTGTCCTCTATGCCGAGTTCCTTGAGAATCGCACGAACCGCCGTCATCTGCCCTTGGCCGCCATCGATCAGGATGACGTCGGGCCACGCGGGGAAACCGGCATCCTCACCCGGCTCTGCGGACCGATCCGGCTTGCCCTCCTCTTTCAGGAGACGGGAGAAGCGCCGCGTCATGACCTCGCGCATCATGCCGAAATCGTCGCCCGGCGTGATGTCGGTCGATTTGATGTTGAACTTTCGGTACTGGCCTTTGACGAAGCCCTCCGGGCCGGCGACCACCATGCCGCCCACCGCATTGGTGCCCATGATATGCGAGTTGTCGTAGATCTCGATGCGGCGCGGCACGTAAGGGAGTTGGAAGGTTGCGGCAAAACCTTCGAGCAGGCGCCCCTGCGAAGCGGTTTCGGCGAGCTTGCGGCCATGCGCCTCGCGGGCGTTTGCGAGCGCATGCTCGACGAGATCCTTCTTCTCTCCGCGCTGCGGCACGAGGATCGAGACCTTGTAGCCGGATTTCTCGCTGAGCGCCTGTGCAAGCAGTTCCTGTTCCTCGACGGGGGCGCAGAGCAGGACCTGCCGCGGACAGGGCTTGTCGTCATAGAACTGTGCAAGAAACGCGCTGAGCACCTCGGCGGGCGGAATCGAAGGGTCGGCTTTCGGAAAATAGGCGCGATTGCCCCAGTTCTGCCCCGTCCGGAAGAAGAACACCTGGATGCAGGAGATGCCGCCTTCGTGATGAATGGCGAAGACGTCCGCTTCCTCGACGCCGGCCGGATTGATGCCCTGGTGGCTCTGGACGTGGCTCAGCGCGGCCAGCCGGTCGCGGTAAAGCGCGGCACGCTCGAAATCGAGGTTTTCCGAAGCCTCGGCCATGGCGGAGGCAATGGTCGCCTTCACCGCCTGGCTCTTGCCGGAGAGAAAGTCCTTGGCTTCGCTGACCAGTTCCGCGTAGTCCGCATCGCTGATCTCGTTCGTGCACGGCGCGGAACAACGCTTGATCTGGTAGAGCAGACAGGGGCGCGTGCGTGTTTCGAAGACACTGTCCGTGCAGGTTCTGAGAAGAAAGGCGCGTTGCAGCGAATTGATCGTGCGTCCGACTGCTCCGGCCGAGGCGAAGGGGCCGAAATAGTCGCCTTTGCGGCTGCGCGCGCCGCGATGCTTGTAGAGCGCCGGCGCTCGCGTATCGCCGGTGACGACGATATAGGGGAAGGACTTGTCGTCGCGCAGAAGCACGTTGAAGCGCGGGCGCAGGCGCTTGATGAGGTTCGCTTCGAGCAGCAGCGCCTCGATCTCCGTCCGCGTCGTCACGAATTCCATATGTGCGGTCTCGCGAACCATGCGCGCGATGCGGTTCGAGTGGCCGCGCCCCTGCGCATAGTTGCTCACCCGCTTCTTCAAGCTGCGGGCCTTGCCGACATAGAGCACGTCGCCGGCCTCGTTGAGCATCCGGTAGACGCCGGGCCCGTTCGGCAGGCGCTTGACGAAGGCCTGGATGAGTTCGGCTCCCTTGAGGCCCGCCGCTTCCGGCAGGCTCTCCGCCCATCCTATTGCCGGCGCCGGCCGTTCGGGCTCGGTCACTTCGACCAGATCGTCTTCGTCGTCCGTCTCCGTGGCGTCGTAAAGGATGCCGCCATCGGTGGGCGTCTGCCCGTTCATTCCACTATCTCCCGAATATCCGGCGTCTCCCAGGCAAGGTGCTGGCCGCCGTCGAGTGCAATCATCTGTCCGGTAACCGACGGCGTGTCGAAAAGGAAGCGGATCGCACGTCCGAATTCATCGAGCGCCGGACCGCGCCTGAGGATCAGCGCCTCGACCTGGGCCTCGAAATCACGCGGATCCTGTCGCTCGTTCGGCAGCGTCGGCCCGGGTCCGATGCCGTTGACGCGAATGTCGGGGGCGAGCGCCTGGGCCATCGTCTGAGTTGCCGTCCACAGCGCCGACTTCGACAACATATAGGAATAAAAGCGCGGATTTGGAGACCAGACGCGCTGATCGATCACATTGACGATGAGACCGGAGACGTCGACCGGCCGCTGCAGGGCAAAATCGCGGGCGAGCAGGGAGGGGGCTTTGACATGCAGCGCGAAGTGCCGCTCCCATACCGCTTCGTCGAACTCGGCGAGGCTGTCCTTGTTGAACACCGAGGCATTGTTGACGAGGAGATCCAGCGGACCGAGCAGGGCCGTTGCCTGCGCGATGAGCCCGGAGGCAGCGCCGACTTCGGTAAGATCGGCTCTGAGTGCGACCGCCCTCGCGCCGGTCTTTCCCAGCTTCTCGGCGAGCGCCTCCGCTTCTGCGAACGATCCGTTCGCGTGAATGGCGAGCGCGAAACCGTGCGCCGCCAGATCCTCGACTATTGCCCTGCCGATGCGTCGGGCGCCGCCGGTAACGAGCGCCGCCTTGAGTGTCCTTTTCAACGTTTCGTCCCGTTCTTCGAATCCTGATGCCGAGTGGCAGAAGATATAGACTGGAAACGCTCGCCGAAACTCTCGCCGGAGGATTCATTTCTGAAAAATTAACGCGGAAGCCGTAATTTGCATTAGTTTGTATTGCTATAGTATATCTTTCGTTAATCCTGAATCATGGTTAATAAAACTCCTGTGTCTGCGCTGCAACATCGCTTTTCAGTCGCGTTGCCGCCACTAAAATTTCACATTTTGGCTCTTGAGATTCCTCATTTCCTGATCAATTTCGGGTCAACCGGGCGGGTTAATTACAGATGTCCGGTGTTCCGCCGGGAAACACCTAAAACGGAACGCCGGTTCGAAAGGAGAATAGTATGCGTACGCTCACCACCACCCTCATGGCCTCGGCCATGGCCCTCGTTGCTTTCCAGGCCGCCCACGCCGCTGACGTGGTCGACGAAGTTCCGGCTGCTCCGGCTGCCGAATATACCGAACCGGCGGTGCGCAACTGGTCCGGCGCCTATGTCGGCGGCACCATCGACTGGCACCATGGCGAGGCCGATGCGACCGGCAACAATAAGTCGGTCGGTTTCGGTGGCGGTCTCTATGGCGGCTACAACGTTCAGGACGGCCAGATGGTTTATGGCGGTGAGGCCGACGTAAACTACACCGGGAACGATGCCCGCTCCAGCGGCCGCCGCGTAAAGCAGGGTGTCAACGGCTCGGTCCGCGGTCGCGTCGGTGTCGACCTGAACCCGGTTCTCGTATACGGCACGGCCGGTGTCGCACTCGGCAATGCAAAGCTTTCGACTCCGGCAGGCTCCGACGACAAGACGCTTGTCGGCTGGACCGCAGGTGTCGGCGCCGAAACCTTCGTCACCGACAACATCACCGCGCGTGCCGAATACCGCTACACGGATTACGGCTCCAAGGACTTCCGCGCCGGCGGTTCGACGGTCTCGTCCGGCTACGACGAGCACAGCGTCAAACTCGGTATGGGCGTCAAGTTCTGATCCGTCCAACGCGATCGAAAAAAGGCCGGGCTAACCCCGGCCTTTTTTGTTTTGAGCCGCATCCTGCGGCGCGCGCCACGAGTCTCCTTCACCCCGTTGCGGGAGAAGGTGGCCGGCAGGCCGGATGAGGGGCGATGCAAGCAAGAGCAAGCTTCGCGATGCTCAAGCCTTGAACTTCGAATAATCCGGGAAGTGCTTCTCGAATTTGGCAGGCCAGTTCTTGAGCTTGGGCCGGCCCTTCTGCCATTCGCCGGCGAAGCGCAGTTCGATGTAGCGCAGCGTGGCGGCGAGTGCGAAATGACCGGCATTGAGCTTCCCTCCGGTCTTGGGCAGGTTTGCTTCGAGGTAGTCGAGGCCCCGTTCCACCTTTTCCCATTGCCGGTCGATCCAGGGCTGGTGCACCTTTTCAGGCGGATGGAAGCGTTTCTCGTAGACGATCGCGAGCAGGCTGTCGCAAATGCCGTCGCAAAGTGCCTCGAAGATCTCGATCCGGGTACGCTTCTCGTGATTCTTCGGATAGAGCTTGCCCCCGGTTTCGCGATCGATGAAATGCATGATCGCGCGGCTGTCGTAGATTGCCAGGCCGTCGTCAGTGATCAGCGTCGGAATCTTTCCGAGCGGATTGTTGTCGATCAGCTGCGGCGGATTGGCATTGGTTTCCGTGAGAACGCTTTCCGCCGCGATTCCGGCATGATGAGCCGCCATGCGGACCTTGTTCGAATAGGGGGAGGCGGGCGAGTAGAGTATCTTCATGCGATGTCTTTCCATCATGGTGCTGGAGGCAACGAGACGGTGTCTCGTCTGCAGGCCTGTCGGTCGACTTGAGGGCAAGCCCTGAATTTCAGTTCCTTGTCGAAGCAGATCCTGATTTCTTCGAGTAACCTTCCTTCGCAGGTAACAGCGATCGACTCGCTCGTCATCCCGGAATTTTTCTTCTCGAAGGCCGCTTCGATCGCCTGGACGGAGAGGTTCTCCGCGCCGTCCGCAGCCGTCAATTCCGAAGGAATGGCGAGCCTCTCATGCGCGGCCCGCGTGACCGCGAAATAATCCCTCTGGCTGAGGCCGGAACAGGTGCCGTGCTTGCGCCACTGGTGGCCGATAAGGCCCATCGAGGGGATGAGATCGAAATGTTGCCGTCCGAGTGATTCGGGCACGCGATCCGAGTGCCGCGTCCGGCAATATTCCGGATAGCTGCCTTCGTTCTGCGGCCAGAGCCCGTGTACGATCAGGCCATGCCCGCGGCCGGTTTCGCACTGGTCGGACTTGCCTTTCGGGTCGTTGGCGTCGCACCAGGTCGGCGACCAGGAGAGGGAAAGCACATAGAAGTCGAAACCCGTGCCGACGGGCACAGGCGCCATTGACGCACGTTTCGCCAAATCATCCGAGGCGTTCGGGGCAGTCTGGCTGCCTTCTTCACCGCTACAGCCGACAAGCGTGCCAAGGACGACGATTGTCGGCAGCAGCCTGAAACGCGTCGCATTCGATCGAGTTCGTGAGATGCGCTTCAGCTTTTCGTACCGATGCATGTCGTTGTCCCAAAACCGCTGCGCACTTTTGGGCCACATGCGTTAGGTGCTGCGATCACCGAAGCGAAGCGCAGTTGGCGCCGTAGACATACCATGGGTCGAGACCCCCGACGCAGAACTCGATATTGGACCCGACGCCGGCAAAGCCCCATGGCCGTTCGATCAGATACCACATGGGGCGCCGAACGCCGTCCGTGGTCACCGCGGTCGCGTAGCAATATTCGCGTTCCACCAGATGGGTGTAATCGCGCGGTTCGAAGCGGCTTTGACCCATTTCGCGAATCTCGGCGATGGCGATGTTGGCGCGCAGATAGTTCGCCGCCTTGTAGTCGAAGCGCCGGGTGATGAAACCCAGGACGGAGGGGTTGCCGCAAACGCCGACGTCGTAGGTGTGCCGGGCGACGGGAACTTCCGCAAAGTCTGCGGCGACCGCGCTGCTGGCCACGCCGGCAACGAGGGAAAGCGAGGTGAGAAGCATTGCGGCAAGCTTGCAAGTCATGGCTACCTCCCTGAGTCGTCGTAAGAGATTGAAGCCACAGAACCTTATCCGTCAAGGCCCTCGATCGAGCGGCGCCTCGCCGCGCAGCCAGAAGCAACGCCCCGAAGCGAAACGATCCTGGGCGAGTTGTGTCTTCAGATAGGGTAGGAGAATGTCGAGTTCGCCTTTCAACGTGAAGGGCGGGTTGACGATGACGAGGCCGGATCCCGCGAGTCCCGTGGTAACGCGATCGCTGCGCACCGACAGTTCGGCGCAAAGCATTTTCGGGATTTCCAAAGCCTTGAGCGACTCGTGAAAATCCCTGATCGGCGCGCCCTTCTTCAGCGGATACCAGAGACAGTAGATGCCGCCGGTGAAGCGGCGGTACGCCTTGGCCAGCCCGTCCACCAGCCGCTCATACTCGCCTTCGGCTTCGAAGGGAGGATCGACGAGAACGAGGCCGCGCTTTTCCTTCGGCGGCAGATGTGCGCCCAGCGCCAACCAGCCGTCGAGCCGGGTGATGCGGCTCTGGAAATCACCTTCGAAGAGCCGGTGCAGCGCCTCGTGATCCTCCGGATGAAGTTCCATGGCCGACAGCCGGTCCTGCGGGCGAAACAACATGCGAGCGAGCTTCGGCGATCCCGGATAATGCATGAGGCCGCCCTCGGGATTGAGGTCGCGAACGGCGGAAAGATACGGTTCGAGAATGGCGGCGACCGGGGCGGGAAGCTCGGCCTCGATCAGCCTTCCGATGCCCTCGCGCCATTCGCCGGTCTTCTGCGCTTCCTCGCTCGAAAGGTCGTAAACGCCGATCCCCGCATGGGTGTCCAGCACGCGGAAGGCCTTGTCCTTCTGCTTCAGGTAGGTGACGAGCCGTGCCAGCACCGCGTGCTTCAGGACATCGGCGAAGTTGCCCGCGTGGTAGATGTGCCGGTAGTTCATAAGCGTTGCCGATGGCCGCGATCAATTGTTTCGATGAATGGCGAATGGGGCTTTGAGCGTCCCTGGCCATGCCATATAGAAAAGCCATGAACGTTGCGACCCCTATCAGACAAGAAAAAACCATCGGCCATTCGGTCTGTCCGCACGACTGTCCCTCGGCTTGCGCTCTGGAGGTCGACCTCACCGCCGAGGGCCGGATCGGCCGCGTACGCGGCGCGGCGGAAAACACCTATACGGCGGGGGTGATCTGCGCCAAGGTCGCCCGCTATGCAGAGCGCATCTATCATCCTGGCCGGCTGATGGTGCCGCAACGCCGGCTCGGTGCGAAGGGCGAGGGGCGTTGGCAGGAGATTTCCTGGGAGACGGCCCTGGACGAGATCGCCAACCAGTTCGTCAAAGCCGAGCAGAGACACGGCTCGGAGGCGGTTTGGCCCTATTTCTATGCCGGCACGATGGGGCAGGTGCAGCGCGACTCCATCGAGCGGCTGCGCCACGCCAAGCGCTATTCCGGCTTCTTCGGGTCCATCTGCACCAACATGGCCTGGACCGGCTACACCATGGCGACCGGTACCCTGCGCGGACCGGACCCAAGAGAGATGGCCAAGTCCGATTGCGTCGTGATCTGGGGCACCAATGCGGTTGCGACGCAGGTCAACGTGATGACCCACGCGGTCAAGGCGCGAAAGGAGCGCGGCGCCAAGATCGTCGTCATCGACGTCTACGACAATCCGACGATCAAGCAGGCCGATATGGGGCTGGTCCTGAAGCCGGGCACCGACGCGGCGCTCGCCTGCGCCGTCATGCACGTCGCCTTCCGCGACGGTCATGCGGACCGCGCCTATATGGCTGAATTCGCCGATGATCCCGCGGGGCTCGAAGCGCATCTGAAGACGCGCGGACCGGAATGGGCTTCCGCGATCACCGGGCTTTCGGTGGAGGAGATCGAAGCTTTCGCGAGACTCGTCGGGACGACGCCGCGGACCTATTTCCGTCTCGGCTACGGCTTCACCCGCCAGCGCAACGGTTCCGTCGCGATCCATGCCGCAGCCTCCGTTGCCACGGTGCTCGGCTCCTGGAAGCACGAGGGCGGCGGTGCCTTCCATTCGAACAACGACATTTTCCGGCTGGACAAGCGCGAGCTCGTCGGCAGCACCCTTCACGATCCGGATGTGCGCATGCTCGACCAGTCGCAGATCGGCCGCGTGCTGACCGGAGACGCCGAGGCACTTCGCCATCGCGGTCCCGTGACGGCATTGCTCATCCAGAACACCAATCCGGTCAATGTCGCGCCGGAGCAGCGGCTGGTGAAGCGCGGCTTTCTGCGCGACGACGTCTTCGTCGCCGTGCACGAGCAATTCATGACGGACACCGCGCAAGTCGCGGACATCGTCCTGCCGGCCACCATGTTCCTCGAGCACGACGACCTTTATCGCGGTGGCGGCCACCAGCATGTTCTGCTCGGGCCGAAAGTCGTCGAGCCGCCGCCGACCGTGCGCACCAATCTTTTCGTCATCGAAGAGCTGGCAAAGCGTCTCGGCGTCGCAGACTGTCCCGGCTTCGGGATGACGGAACGCCAGCATATCGATCGATTGCTCGCCAATTACGGCATCGGCTACGACGAGATGAAGGAGCGGAAATGGCTCGATTGCCAGCCGGCTTTCGAGGAGGCGCATTTCCTCAACGGTTTCGCGCATCCGGACGGCAGGTTCCGCTTCAAGGCGGATTGGACCGGTACGCCCGCGCCGAACCGGCCACCGGAGGCGATGGGGGCTCAGGGGCCGCACGGTGAACTTCCCGAGTTCCCAGATCATGTCGACCTCATCGAGGTGGCCGACGAGCGGCATCCGTTCCGGCTGGCGACGTCGCCGGCGCGGTCCTTCCTCAATTCCACCTTTGCCGAAACCCCGTCCTCGATCCAGAAGGAAGGCCGGCCGGAAGTCATGATCCATGCGGAGGATGCGGCCGAACTCGGTATCGCCGAGGGCGACGTCGTCAGGCTTGGCAACGGGCGTGGTGAAATTCGCCTGCACGCGAAGATCGGAGGGGGTGCCCGCCGCGGCGTCGTCATCGCCGAAGGGCTTTGGCCCAATGGCGCCCATTTGGACGGGGAGGGGATCAACGTCTTGACCGGTGCCGATGCCGTGGCACCCTATGGCGGCGCTGCATTCCACGACAACCGGGTCTGGATGCGGCGGACCTGACCGCCGCTCTCCAGATCACGATGATTTTATGGACCCCCTCATCTGCGGGGCGGGAAGAGTTCTTTCAGCCCAAGGACTTGGTCCGGCTGGATCCCTGTGACGAGCACAGGCGATCGAACAAGCGGCGGCGGGTAGCCCGAATCTCAACAGGCCTTCAAGGATTTCTTATGATCAAAAACGCAGACCCGCGCTTCCGGATCATCGATCGCAAGACGGTCTGGGATGGTTTCATCAATCTCGAGCAGATCACGATCGAGCAGGAAATGTCCGACGGCAGCACCGCGCGCCTCGTGCGTGAAGTCCACGACCACGGTCGCGCCGCAACGATCCTCCTCTTCGATCCGGAGCGGCAGGTGGTGGTTCTCGTCCGCCAGCTGCGCCTGCCGGTTTTCCTGCAGGGGGAAAAGGGATATCTCCTCGAAGCGCCGGCGGGCCTCCTCGACGGCGAAACCCCGGAAGTCGCCATTTGCCGCGAGGCGATGGAGGAAACCGGCTACCGCATCGAAACGGCTATGCATCTCTTCGATGCCTATATGAGCCCCGGCTCCATTACGGAGCGCACGAGCTTCTTCCTCGGTCTCATCGATATATCGAAGAAGGTCGCGGCGGGCGGCGGGCTTGCGCATGAAGGCGAGGACATCGAGGTGTTGGAAATTTCCTTCGACGAAGCCGTCGCGGGGATTGGCACCGGCGAGATCTGCGACGCGAAAACCATCATGCTTCTGCAGTGGGCTATGCTCAACCGTGCCTCTCTGGCCAAGTAATCGCCTGATACTCTGCAATATTCTACATTACCGATATTTCACTGTTTGATCGCGCTACGCTGCGGTAAGTCCTTGTCGTCTCCTTCAACGACACGGGCGATCCAATGGCGTCCTCCTCTGAAGAGTTTGAAGAGAAAGACCAGCGGCCGCGGGGCGCATGGATGCTCTTTCTGAAGCGCAACCAGCGCTATCTCTCCGCGCTGGGCACACTCCTCGTGATCGCGTTCTTCGGGGCGGCGATCTTTCACCTGACGGCCGAGGTGCAATATGACGATGTCGTGTCGGCGCTGTCGGAAACAAGCCGGCGATCGGTGGCAACGGCGATCCTGTTCACGGGCCTGAGCTTCCTCGCACTCACCTTCTATGACGTCAGCGCGCTCGACTACATCGAACGCAAGCTCCCTTATCCCGCCGTCGCGCTCACCGCCGCCTGCGCCTATGCGGTCGGCAACACGGCGGGCTTCGGTCCGCTGAGCGGCGGCGCAATCCGCTATCGGTCCTATTCGCGCCTTGGACTGGAACCGGAGGAGATCGCCCGTATCATCGCCTTCGTCACGCTCGCCTTCGGATTGGGGCTCGCGGCAGTCACATGCCTGAGCCTGCTTGCCGTTGGCGAATACGTGGCGCCGTTGACCGGGATCGATGCGGCATGGCTGCGGGCAATCGCCGCCTTCGTCCTTGCCGGCTTGCTGGCGGTGCTGGTCGCCGCCCGCAGCGGTCGCGAGGTCCGCATCGGCCGCCTCGTCCTGCGTCTGCCGGACTCACGGACATCGTCGCGCCAGTTCCTCGTGACGGCGCTCGATCTCGCTGCGTCGGCGAGCGTCCTCTATGTCCTTTTGCCCGCCGGGACGGTGGGCTGGCCCGCTTTCCTGGCGATCTACGCCGTGGCGGTCGGCCTCGGGGTGCTCAGCCACGTGCCGGCGGGGCTCGGCGTTTTTGAAGCGGTGATCGTTGCGAGCCTGGGCCGCGCAGCCGGCGTCGACGCGGTGCTCGGTGCACTCGTCCTCTACCGCGTCATCTACCACCTGTTGCCCTTGCTCATCGCCATCGTCGTGATGATCGGCATCGAACTCCGCCAGTTGGCGGGCCACCCGGCAGCCTCCAGCCTTCGCCGCGCCGGCGGCCGGATGACGCCGCTCTTGCTTGCCACGCTGGCGCTCGTCCTCGCCTTGATGCTGGTGCTCTCGGGCGTGACGCCGACGCCGGACGAGAACCTGGACTTTCTTGCGAATTACGTGCCCCTTCCGATCATTGAAGGCGCGCATTTCCTGGCGAGCCTGTTGGGGCTGGCGCTGTTCATCGTCGCTCGGGGGCTGGCGCTGCGTCTCGACGGCGCCTGGTGGGCATCGATCGCGATCGCGCTGGCCGCAATCCTGCTTTCCCTGGTGAAGGCGGTGGCGCTCGGGGAAGCCGGCATGCTCGCCTTCCTCCTTGTCGGGCTGCTCGCGAGTCGTCGGCTCTTCAACCGTCCTGCCTCGCTTTTCGGACAGGCGCTGACGCTGCCGTGGCTTACCGCGCTCGGCGTCATCTGTTTCGGCGCATTCGTCGTCCTGCTCTTCGTCTATCGCGACGTCGCATATAGCCATGAGCTCTGGTGGCAGTTCGAATTCTCCGCCGAGGCGCCGCGCGGGCTCCGCGCCCTTCTGGGAGTGACGATCGGCGCAAGTGCTGTAGCGACCTGGAGCCTGATGCGCCCGGCCGCTGCGGCGGTTGCGCCCGCCTGCCGGCAGGAGATGGAACGGGCTATCGCCATCGTCGACGCGCAGGACATGTCCGATGCCAACCTCGTGCGCATGGGTGACAAGAGCATCATGTTCTCCGCCGACGGCCGGGCCTTCATCATGTATGGCCGCTGGGCGCGTTCCTGGATTGCGTTGTTCGATCCGGTCGGGCCCGTGGATGCCTGGCCGGACCTGATCTGGCAGTTCATCGAGGCGGCGCGCTCCAATGGTTGCCGGGCCGTCTTCTACCAGGTCTCGGCGCACGGGCTTGCCCATTACGCGGATGCGGGCTTGCGAGCCTTCCGCCTCGGCGAACTTGCCGAGGTCGATCTCACGCGCTTCGAGATGAAGGGCGGCAAGTGGGCAAACCTGCGCCAGCAGGTGAGCCGTGGCCTTCGCGACGGGCTGGAGTTCTCGGTCGTCGCGCCTGCGGAGGTGTCGCCGATCCTTCCGGAGCTCGAGGCCGTTTCCGATGCTTGGCTCGCCCATCACAATGCGCGGGAAAAGGGCTTTTCCCTCGGCGCCTTCGATCCGCGATATCTGACGGCGCAGCCTGTTGCGATCCTCAAATGGCAGGGTCGCATCGTGGCCTTCTCCAATATTCTGATCACCGGCACGAAGGAGGAGGGCTCGGTCGACCTCATGCGTTTCTCGCCCGAGGCGCCGAAAGGGGCGATGGATTTCCTGTTCGCGCAACTGATGGAATATCTGAAAAACGAAGGCTATCGGCGTTTCAATCTCGGAATGGCACCGCTGTCGGGAATGTCGGAGCGGCGGCTGGCGCCCGTATGGGACCGCGCCGGCCGGGCATTTTACGAGCACGGCGAGCGCTTCTACAACTTCAAGGGATTGCGTGCCTTCAAGTCCAAGTTTCACCCGCAGTGGCAACCGCGCTACCTGGTGGCGAGCGGCGGCTTCAACCCGATCCTGGCGCTGATGGATGCGACATTCCTGATCGGCGGCGGTCTGAAGGGAGTGATCGGGAAATGACCCCCATTAAAAGGATATTGAAGCATGCAGCCCTGGCGGCCCTGATTGCCGGCACTGCATCCCTTCCGTCTTTTGCCGAAGACTCGGCAAAGTTCGACACCGGCTTGATCCCCGCACCGCACATCCTGTTCCCGAAAGAGGCGCCTTCCGGCGCCGTGGTGCTGCTTTCGGACGCCGGCGGCTGGACTGAGAGGGAGGATGCCGTGGCCCGAAAGCTTTCGAGCGAGAAAGCGCTCGTCATCGGCATCGACCTCAAGGCCTATATGGCAGCCCTTGCCAGGGATGACGGGGACTGCGTCTACACCGTTTCGGACATCGAATCCTTGAGTCAGCAGGTGCAGCGCGCGGCCGGCAGCGGCGCCTATCGGCCGCCGATCGTCGCCGGCGTCGGCGCCGGCGGCGCCATGGCGCTGGCAATCGCCGCACAGTCGCCCGCAGCGACCATCGGCCGGACGCTCGCGGTCGATCCCGAAGAGGGTATCGCCCTGACGAAGCAGCTCTGCACTCCGGCCGAAAAAATTCGAAAAGGCGACCGCATGGTCTACGGCCTGACCGATGGCGCCTTACCCGACCCGGTAACCGTAATCTCTTCGCCGTCCGCGTCGCCCGCCGGGCGCGAGCACGTTGCCGCTCTCGCGGCCAAGCATCCGGACGTCGAAGTCCAGGCGAGCGACGAAGACGTCTATGCCGCACTCTCCGGCACGCTCGCCGGGTACATCCAGCAGGAGGACGACGGGGACAACCCGTTCGGGCTCCCCCTGACCGTTCTCGATGCGAAGCCAACGCGCGATACCATGGCGGTGATCTATTCCGGCGACGGCGGCTGGCGCGACATCGACAAGGAGGTCGGCAATGCCCTGCAGCAGCAGGGCGTGCCCGTCGTCGGGGTGGATTCGCTGCGCTATTTCTGGTCGGAGCGCCAGCCGCAGGCGACGGCGGACGATCTCGCCCGTGTCATCACCTATTACGGCAAGCGGTGGAACGTCCGCAACGTAGTGCTGATCGGCTATTCCTTCGGCGCCGACATCCTGCCGCGCACATACAACCTGCTTGCGCCCGCGACCCGCGCACGCATACGGCAGGTCACGCTCATGGCACTGTCGCATCGCGCCGACTACAAGATCTCCGTCCTCGGCTGGCTCGGCGCCGATGGGGAGGGGAATGCCGGCGACCCGGTCGACGACATCAAGGCGATCGAGCCGCCACTCGTTCAGTGCATCTACGGCACCGACGAGGAGGACGACGCTTGCCCGGATCTGAAATCCTCCGGTATCGAGGTGGTTCCCATCCAGGGTGGCCATCATTTCGATGGCGATTATGCCGCTCTGACACGACGCGTCCTTGATGCGCTCGACCGGCGGCTGGCGATGGGAAGATGACCCGCTTGCGTCAGATGACGGGGGAAATGAGCGTACCCGTTGCCTCGCCCACGGCATGGCTGACCACCCGGCCGGCTTCCATCCGCACCTTGCCTTCAGCCACGAGCCGAAGCGCCATCGGATAGGTCTTGTGCTCGACGGTAAGGACGCGGGCGGCGAGGGTATCCGCCGTGTCGCCGGAAACGACCGGTACGGCCGCCTGGGCGACGATCGGCCCGTCATCCATACCCTCCGTCACGAAGTGCACGGTGCAGCCTGCGATCCTCATCCCGGCGTCGATCGCCCTGCGGTGGGTGTGGAGCCCTGGGAAGAGCGGAAGCAGTGACGGGTGGATGTTGAGGATCCGGCCCTCGTAGCGCTGGATGAAGGCCGCAGAAAGAAGGCGCATATAGCCCGCGAGACAGATCACGTCCGGCTGGAGGCGGTCGAGCTCGGCCAGGATTGCTCCCTCGTGCGCTTCCTTGCTCGCAAAATCCTTGCGAACGAAGGCGAAGGTCGGAATGCCGAGCCCGGCCGCCTTGTCGAGGCCACCTGCATCCGCCTTGTCGGCGATCACCGCAATGATCTCGGCCGGAAAATCCGGCGCGGCGGCAGCCTTCGCCAGCGCGATCATGTTGGAGCCGCCGCCGGAAATGAACACGACGACCTTCTTCTTGCCGGTCATCAAGCTCATATGGCGAGATTGCCCTTGTAGATCGTGCCGGGTGTGCCCTCGGCGCGTGCGACCATGCGGCCGAGCGTGAAGACCGTTTCGCCTTCGCCGGCAAGCACAGCCGCAACTTTTTCCGCTTCGCTCGCCGGAACCACGGCGATCATGCCGACGCCGCAATTGAAGGTGCGCAGCATCTCGTTGGCGGCAACGCCGCCGGTCTTTGCGAGCCACGAGAAGACGGCCGGCGGCTTGATCGCGCCGAGGTCGATCTCGGCGGCAAGATGCTTCGGCAGCACCCGCGGAATATTCTCGGGGAAGCCGCCGCCGGTGATGTGGGCCAGTGCCTTGATCGCACCCGTCCCGCGGATCGCCTTCAAGAGCGGTTTCACATAGATGCGCGTCGGAGTCATCAGGAGGTCGGCGAGAGTGCCTTCGCCGAAAGGTGCCGGAGCATCCCAGGCAAGGCCCGAGAGCGAAGCGATCTTGCGCACCAGCGAATAGCCGTTCGAGTGCACGCCCGAGGAGGCAAGCCCGAGGATGACGTCGCCTTCAGCGATGTCGCCGGCAGGCAGAAGCTGCCCGCGCTCGGCTGCGCCGACGGCAAAGCCGGCAAGATCGTAGTCGCCGCCGGAATACATGCCCGGCATCTCGGCCGTCTCGCCGCCGATCAACGCGCATCCGGCCTCGCGGCAGCCGGCGGCAATTCCCGCGACGATCGCGGCGCCCTGGTCGGGATCGAGCTTGCCGGTCGCGAAGTAGTCGAGGAAGAACAGCGGTTCGGCGCCCTGCACCACGAGATCGTTCACGCACATGGCGACGAGGTCGATGCCGACCGTGTCATGCTTGTCGGCGTCGATCGCGATCTTGAGCTTCGTGCCGACGCCGTCATTGGCGGCGACGAGGACCGGGTCGCTGAAACCGGCGGCTTTCAGGTCGAAAAGGCCGCCGAACCCGCCGATCTCGCCATCGGCGCCGGGGCGCCGGGTCGAGCGGACATGCGGCTTGATCTTCTCGACCAGCAGGTTGCCGGCATCGATATCGACACCTGCGTCGCTGTAGGTGAGGCCGTTCTTTCCCGACTGGCTCATGCTCGCTCTCCAAGGCTCGTCGCTGATTGCGGATGCGATTGGCACGGAGAAGCGAGGAGTGCAAGCGCGGAGGCGCGCCCGATCCTGCTTTTTTCGTGAATCTGCCTGTGGTCAGCGCCTTCTGCCGGTCACAGGCCGTTTGTCCCGTGACCGCCGCCGGACTTGACCTTGGCGCGCCCCAAGCCCTATCTCGTGCGAACGAACGACGCGGAAGGTGCGGTGTGCCGCGCGCAACGGGGGCCGTCATGGGCGATCGGGTCAGCAGTATGGGACTTCAGCGCCAGATCTTTTTCTGGCTGCTGGTGCTTGTCGCCTTCATTGCCTTCCTGCTGGTGTTCAGCTCCATCCTTCTGCCCTTTCTCGCCGGCATGGCGCTCGCCTATTTTCTCGATCCTGTAGCCGATCGCCTGGAGCGGCTCGGTCTGAGCCGGCTGATGGCGACGATCGCCATCCTGGTCGCCTTCGTCGTCGTGCTGGCGCTGTCGCTGATGATCATCGTTCCGCTGGTCGTCACGCAAGCCGCCGAATTCATTCAGAAAATGCCGGGTTACATCACCAGGCTTCAGGAGTTCCTGACCGACAGCCAGTCGACGCTGTTACCGGACTGGCTCGCCGGCCAGATGACGACCATCAAGCAGAACTCGGCCAAGCTCTTAGAGCAAGGCGCAAGCTTCCTCGGCACGCTGTTCCAGCAGATCTGGAATTCCGGCCTCGCACTTCTCAATATCCTGTCCCTATTCGTCATCACCCCTGTCGTCGCCTTCTATCTGCTGCTCGACTGGGACCGGATGGTCGACAGGGTCGACAGCTGGATACCGCGCGATTACGTCGAGGTCGTGCGGCAGATCGCTCGCGACATGAATACGACCATTGCCGGGTTCGTACGCGGCCAGGGCTCTCTCTGCGTGATCCTCGGCCTTTACTACGGGATCGGGCTGAGCATGGTCGGCCTCAATTTCGGCCTCCTGATCGGCCTCTTCGCCGGCATGATCAGTTTCATCCCCTATGTGGGATCGCTGGTCGGTCTCGTGCTTGCGCTCGGCGTCGCGCTCGTTCAGTTCTGGCCGGACTATGTCTGGATCCTTGTGGTTCTCGCCGTTTTCTTCAGCGGCCAGTTTCTCGAAGGCAATATTCTGCAGCCGAAACTGGTCGGCAAAAGCGTCGGGCTGCACCCGGTCTGGCTGATGTTCGCCCTGCTTGCGTTCGGCGCGCTCTTCGGCTTCGTCGGCCTGCTCGTGGCGGTGCCCGCAGCGGCCGCGATCGGTGTGCTTGTCCGCTTCGGCATCCAGCGGTACCTTGATAGCGATCTCTATCACGGGCATAGAACAGCCGTTCACAAGGAGCCGGAGAGCAACGGCTAGAGCACTTCCAGTGCATAGCGGTTTTCCGTGCGGACGTGCGTAGCTGCAAAAGGTGAATGCTCACGGGTAATGCATGAAGAGACATCTGTCCGAACAATTGCCTTTGGTCTTCGACCATGCGCCCGCAACCGGTCGCGACGACCTGCTCGTCTCGGACCGGTTGAGCGCAGCCATTTCCATCGTCGATCACTGGCCCGTCTGGCCGTCGCCGGTGGTCATCATTTGCGGGCCGGTCGGTTCCGGCAAATCGCATCTTGCGGGCATCTGGCGCGAAAAGGCGAGGGCGGAGCCGATACATCCCTTCGCCGGCTCGAACGCTGCCGATATCGCCGCGGAAAAGCCGGTCCTCTTCGAGGATGCCGACCGCCAGGGCTTCGACGATACGGCTCTCTTCCATGTCATCAACAGCGTGCGACAGAACGGTACGGCGCTTTTGATGACGTCTCGGCTATGGCCGATGTCATGGCCGGTGCGACTTCCTGACCTCAAGTCGCGCCTCAAGGCTGCCACCGTGGTCGAAATCGGCGAGCCCGACGACGAATTGCTCGGGCAGGTGCTCACCAAGCTTTTTGCCGACCGCCAGCTCCTCGTGGACGAGCGCCTGGTCGGCTATGTCGTCGCGCGCATGGAACGCTCGCTGGAGGCGGCGCAGACCATCGTCGAGCGGATAGATCACCTGGCGCTTGCGCGTGGAACGCGGCCGACCCGTGCGCTCGCCGCGGAAGTTCTGGAAGAGCTTGCAAATACAAGCCTCTCCGATTGACTGTCACAGTTCCGTCGTCAAACTGGGGTAGCTCGTCGTTCGGAGTAATGGGGCTTTACAGGCATGGACAGCGCAACGTCTGCAATCACGGAACACGAGGCATCTGCTGAGCAGAAGCGTGAGGCGCCGGCCGAAGCGCTGGACCTTCTCAAGAGCCCCGAGCGCTTCGTCAACCGCGAGTTCTCCTGGCTTCAGTTCAACCGCCGGGTCCTCGAGGAGACGCTGAACACGGCGCACCCCCTTCTGGAGCGCGTCCGTTTTCTGTCGATCTCCGCCGCCAATCTCGATGAATTCTTCATGGTTCGTGTCGCGGGTCTGGAGGGCCAGGTCCGTTCCGGGCTTTCGCTGCGTAGCCCGGACGGCCTGACGCCGGCGGAAACGCTCGAGAGCATTCTGACGGAAGTCGACAATCTGCAGATGGAGCAGCAGGCATCGCTTGCCGTCCTGCAGCAATATCTCGCCAAGGAAGATATCCTCATCGTCCGTCCGGCTTCGCTTTCCGCGCAGGATCGCAGCTGGCTCGCGAACGAATTCGACCAGGCGATCTTCCCCGTGTTGACGCCGCTCTCGATCGATCCGGCGCACCCGTTCCCGTTCATTCCGAATCTCGGCTTCTCCATCGGCCTGCAGCTCGTCAGCAAGACCGGGCGCGACCCGATGACGGCGCTGCTGCGCCTGCCGGTGGCGCTCGATCGCTTCATTCGCCTGCCGGATGTCAAGAACGTCATCCGCTACATCACCCTCGAAGATGTCGTCAGCCAGTTCATCGACCGGCTTTTCCCGGGCTACGAGGTGAAGGGGTCGGGCACGTTCCGCATCATTCGAGACAGCGATATCGAAGTCGAGGAGGAAGCCGAAGACCTCGTCCGTCTTTTCGAGACCGCCCTCAAGCGCCGCCGTCGCGGGTCGGTGATCCGCATCGAGACCGATTCCGAGATGCCGGCTTCGCTGCGCCAGTTCGTCGTGCAGGAGCTCGGCGTCCCGGAAAATCGCGTCGCGGTCCTGCCGGGCCTGCTGGCGCTGAACACGCTTTCGGAGATCACCAAGGCGCCGCGCGAGGACCTGCGCTTCGAGCCCTACAATCCGCGCTTCCCGGAGCGTGTGCGCGAACATGCGGGCGACTGTCTTGCCGCCATCCGTGAAAAGGACATGGTGGTCCACCACCCCTACGAATCCTTCGATGTCGTCGTGCAGTTCCTGCTGCAGGCTGCGCGCGATCCGGACGTGCTCGCGATCAAACAGACGCTTTACCGAACCTCGAACGACAGCCCGATCGTGCGCGCGCTGATCGATGCCGCCGAGGCCGGCAAGTCGGTGACGGCGCTTGTCGAGCTCAAGGCGCGGTTCGACGAGGAGGCGAATATCCGCTGGGCGCGCGACCTCGAGCGCGCCGGCGTCCAGGTGGTTTTCGGCTTCATCGAGTTGAAGACCCACGCCAAGATGTCGATGGTCGTGCGCCGTGAGGAGGGCAAGCTCAGGACCTATTGCCATCTCGGCACCGGAAACTACCACCCGGTCACGGCGAAAATCTATACCGACCTGTCGTTCTTCACCTGCAACCCGGTGATCGCTCACGACATGGCGAACATCTTCAACTTCATCACCGGCTACGGGGAGCCTGAAGGGGGCATGAAACTCGCAGTGTCACCGCATACGCTGCGTCCGCGCATCCTCAAGCACATCGAGGAGGAGATCGTCCACGCGCAAGCCGGGCGGCCGGCGTCGATCTGGATGAAGATGAACTCCCTGGTGGACCCGGAAATCATCGATGCGCTCTACAAGGCAAGCTGCGCAGGCGTCGAGATCGATCTCGTCGTGCGCGGCATCTGCTGCCTCAGGCCGCAGGTGCCCGGGCTCTCCGACAACATCCGCGTCAAGTCCATCGTCGGTCGCTTCCTGGAGCATTCAAGAATTTTCTGCTTCGGCAACGGACATGGACTTCCATCGGAGAATGCGCTTGTCTATATCGGCTCGGCGGATATGATGCCGCGCAATCTGGATAGGCGGGTGGAGACGCTCGTTCCTCTCATCAACCGCACTGTGCACGAACAGGTTCTTTCGCAGATCATGCTGGGCAATCTCATCGACAACCAGCAGAGCTACGAGATTCTTCCGGACGGCACCTCGCGCCGCATGGAAGTCGGCAAGGACGCCGAGCCGTTCAACGCTCAGCATTATTTCATGACCAATCCGAGCCTTTCGGGCCGGGGTGAGGCTCTGAAATCCAGTGCACCGAAGCTGATCGCCGGCTGGAAGAGCGGCTGGCACAAGTAAACTGGAATTGCATGGTCGAATCTGAAGCGCAGGGACGTCTGCCCGGCATCCGCCCGGTCTCCGTTGTGGATATCGGCTCCAACTCCATTCGTCTCGTCGTCTATGAAGGGCTGAGCCGTTCGCCGGCAATGCTTTTCAACGAGAAGGTGATGTGCGGCCTCGGCAAGGGCATAGATGCGACCGGCCGCATGGAGGAGGAAAGCGTGACGAGGGCGCTGAGGGCGCTGCACCGCTTTCGTGCACTCTCCGACCAGGCGCGCGCGACCGAGATGTATGTGATCGCGACCGCTGCGGCGCGGGAGGCCACCAACGGAGCGGCCTTCATCGAAAGGGCGGAAGCCATCCTCGGGCAAAGGGTGAAGATCCTGAGCGGGGAGGAGGAGGCCCATTACTCGGCGATGGGCATCGTCAGCAGCTACTATGAGCCGGATGGCGTCGTCGGCGATCTCGGCGGCGGCTCGCTTGAGCTTGTCGATGTAGACGGCAAGCGGATCGGCAAGGGCATAACGCTGCCTCTGGGCGGCATCCGCCTCTTCGAACATTCGAGCGGCTCGCTCAGCAAGGCGCGGACCTGGGTACGCAAAGTCATGAAAGACGCCGAGGTCCTGAAGAAGGGGACCGGACGCACGTTCTACGCCGTGGGCGGAACCTGGCGAGCCATCGCCAAGCTGCACATGGAGATGCACAACTACCCGCTGCACATGATGCAGGGTTACGAGATCTCCTATGACGAGGCGCTGGCGATCCTTGCCGAAGTGATGGAGCCGAAGAATATCAAGCCCTCCGCCTATGCGACGATTTCCAAGAGCCGCCGGAGCCTGTTGCCCTTCGGTGCGGTGACGATGCACGAGGCAATCTCCATCATGAAGCCCGAGCGCATCTCGTTTTCCGCGCTCGGCGTCCGCGAAGGGTATCTCTTTTCGCTGCTTTCCAGTGAGGAACGCCAGCAGGACCCGCTGCTGACGGCTGCCAACGAACTCGCCATCCTTCGGGCCCGTTCGCCCGAGCATGCGCGAGAGCTCGCCGAATGGACCGGCCGCCTCGTGTCGTTCTTCGGCATCGAAGAAACGGAAGAGGAGAGGCGCTACCGCCAGGCCGCCTGTCTGCTGGCGGATATCAGCTGGCGGGCGCATCCGGACTATCGCGGTCTGCAGGCGCTGAACATCATTGCGCACTCGGCGTTCACCGGCATCACGCATGCGGGACGGGCCTATATCGCGCTCGCGAATTACTACCGCTTCGAGGGGCTTAACGACGACGGCGCCACGAGCCCGCTCGCAGGCATCACGACGCCGCGCCTGCTCGAGCTGGCGAAGCTCCTGGGCGGATTGTTGCGCGTCGCCTATCTCTTTTCGGCCTCCATGCCGGGTGTGGCGCGCCACCTCACGCTCCGGCGATCTTCGAAGCCCGACATCGATCTCGAATTCGTCGTCCCGGCAGCCTATGCCGACTTCGAGGGCGAACGCCTCGACGGCCGGCTCCAGCAACTCGGTAAGCTTACCGGCAAGAAGCTCGCCTTCTCCTTCGAGCGCTGAACCCTTTCCGGCTCGTTCCTGCCACAGCAGGGTGCCGCGCATCTGACGATGCGCGGCACTGCGCCACTTATTCGGCCTTCAGGAATTCGCCGACTTCGAGCAACACGAATTCATTGTCGTCCGCCCTGTCGAGCGAACGCCCGGCGGAGAATGGCAGGTTGTTGTCGTTGCCGACGATGATATGCGTTTCGTCCACGCGATCGACATTCTCGATGGTGACGAAGGGCATGTCGTAATAGCCCTCGCCGCCGCCCTGGCGCTTGCGGTTGTTCGGATCGGCGATTTTCAGCAGGTCGACATAGCCGATCTTGTGCACGGCCTTGCCGACGTTTTCGTCGCTCATGGCGATCTTGTAGACACGCTTCAGCTTCGATCCGACGGCGAAGCAATCCGGCTGCGGGTTCTTGGGATCCGCGCAGGCCTTGTCGACGGTGCCGGCGCCGTTGTCGCGCTCGATCACCAGCGCGGTCTTCTCGTCGAGCATGTTGAAGTCGCCGATTGCTTCGCCGCCTTCGGCGAGTGGATACAGCCAGCTGCGCCCGGTCCAGGCCTTGCTGCCGGCGTCAAGCTCGACGATCCGCAGCGCCGGCCGGCCCTCCGCCTCTTCCACCGACTCGCTGTCCGCCCAGATCGGGCCTTCGAGCAGTCCGTAGAGCTTCGCGCCGTCCTTCGAAAGTGCCAGCCCTTCGTAACCGCCGGAGCGCTTCAGGTTGAAGTCCGGTGCCTTCTTGGAGGGATCTCCCTGCAGCGTCAGTGCCGGATTGTCCGGCGAGAGCACGGGCTTGCCGTCGACAACGGTCGCGATGACATCGGTGAGCTTGCCGTCAAGGTCGAACTTCAGGATGTAGGGTCCGAATTCCTCACCGACCCAGAAGCCGTCGGCCACCGGCTGGATCGATTCGACGTCGAAGTCGCCGCCCGTGAGGTAGCGGGTGGCCGAGCCTTCCATGACGATGGGGAAGGGCGCCTTGCGCTCTGGGTCGGACAGGAACAGGGTCTTCAACGCCTCGACCTTGCCGGCGTCCCAGTCGATCTTGAGGTGGTGGAGCATCAGCATTGCGTCGGTCGAGTTGAGCTTGTTGCCGAAGCCGTTGTCCGAAAGGCTCCAGAAAGTGCCGTCCTCCATCGCCTTGATGCCGGAGAAGCCCTGCATCGGCTGGCCGTTGAAGGGAAGCGACAGACCGGTCGGGCGAACGCCATCCTTGCCCGCGACGCTGCCGAGTTCGGCGGCGCGCTTGCGGTCGGCGGTCGAGAACTTGCCCGAGGTCTTGAGGTACTCCGCGGCATCCGCCGGCGCGGCGATAATGGTGTTTGCGGGAAGGATCGCATGCGCCTCGAGCGTTGCAGGAAAGGCCTTTTCCTCGGCAAGCGCGGCGCTCGACGCCAGAAGGGTTAACGCCATGGCGGCAAGGATGGGTTTCGTCATAAGTTCACCTCGGGTTGGAGTGCAGGTGAACCCGATAGGCGGCTTCGATGACAGCTGTTTGAAGTTTGTCTTACAGCGAGGTGAATGCCCCGACGGACGGACTGCTAACGGGCTTCCCGTCTGGGTCCATGGCGCCGTCGCCGCTGAGCGGACCGGCCGTGAGCGACAGAACCGCGAGCTTCTGGCCACGACCTTTGACCTCATGCTCGCCGAGATCCTCGGCGCGCACGAAGACGGGCGGGCGCAAGCGCCGCAGCAGATCGGCTGAGATCAAGACCTGACGGTCGAGCGTTCGGCACAGGCCCTCCAGGCGTGCCGTCGTGTTCACGGTGTCGCCGAAATAGGTGATCTTGTGTTTGTCGACGCCGATCTCCGCGGCAACGATCGTGCCGCCATGCAGAGCGGCACGCAGGCGCGGCACCTCGCCGTAGTCTTTTCGCCAGCGACGGGCGTCCGCTTCGATCTGCTCCAGAATTTCGAACACGCAGCGGATGCAGGCTGCATCCGCGACAGCGCGATCGTAAGGCCAGGTGATCACGGCAGCGTCGCCGACATAGTCGTCGATGGATCCGCCATAGCGCAGCACGGGATCAGCCATGGCTGCAAACAGCTTTCCCAAATATTCCTGCATGCGCAGGTCACCGAAGCGCTCGGCAAGCGATGTCGATCCGGCGAGATCGATGAAAAGAAACACGCGTTCCTCCTGCACCGGCTTGCGGTATCGCCCAGTCAGGAGGCTCAGGAAAATATCGCGGCCGAGCAATTCGCGCACCCTGAGCACGAATATGATCGGACCGGAGGTCGCGAGTGCGTACACCAGCACATTGAGCGATGGCAGCATCGCGTCCGTCCTGCTTTCACGCATGACGCCGGCGACGTGCAGAAGCAGCCCGGCGGCTGCATATCCGACGTTGACGAATATGAAGTAGACGGCGAGGGACGAGAGAAGAAACGCCGGCGTCGGCGATCCGTGGATCCTCCGGTAAAGGCGCCGGAAGATGATGTGCCGTTCAAAGGCGAGAATCGGCATGCACATGAAAAGCGCATAGGTTGCGCCGATCAGACCGCCGCCGCCGTAGACGACCCACGCATAGGCCATGCCGCTCCCGGCGACGACGAGCAGCAACAGGATGATCTCGAGCGTGGAAAATCTCCAGCGCATGTGACAGCCTCGAAAACGAGAATATACAGCGCCGCACGTGTTATCAGGCACGCAAAGGTCGCTGGAGAAAATGGAATTGCTACATGTTTTGTCCTCAAAGGACACATGCAGTTGAAGCATGCGGGGCCGGCGGTCCCGCTCGGCATGTAGAAACGGCTGATCGGCGCCGTTTTGCGGCGAGCAGCCGTCGAAACGACTCGGCTAAGCTCAGATTCGGGCGGAAAATTGTCGTCGAGCGGCGGTCTTCAACCGCCGATTTCCACCGCCTCGACCTTTTTGTCGACAAAGCGCAATGCCACCTCGCCATTGATGAGTTTCAGCGCCGTCATGCCGAAGAGCTCACGCCGCCAGCCTTTGAGGGCGGCGACGTCGGCGTCTTCGCCCTCTGCTGCGATCCTGTCGAGATCGTCGCTGTTGGCGATGATCTTGGCCGCGACTCCCTCCTTTTCGGAGATGAGTTTCAGCAGCACCTTGAGCAGCTCGCTCGCTGCCGCAGCGCCTTCGGGTGCGTGGTTCTGGCGCGGCAGACGAGGCAGCTCGCCCCTCGGGATCGCCAAGGCTTCGCCGACGGCCTCGATAAGGGCCGTCCCCGCGCTCGAGCGTTCCCAGCCCTTGGGAATGGTCCTGAGGCGTCCGAGCGCCTCGGCATCCTTCGGCTGCTGCTGCGCGATCTCATAGATCGCATCATCCTTGATAATTCGCCCGCGCGGCACGTTGCGGGCCCGCGCCTCGCGTTCGCGCCACGCCGCCACCTTCTGCAGGACGGCGAGCTCGATGGGCTTCTTCACCCGCATCTTCAGCCGCTGCCAGGCATTGTCGGGGTGGAGGTCGTAGGTTTCCCGGCTTTCGAGGATCGCCATTTCCTCCGCAAGCCAGGAGGAGCGTCCCTCGCGATCCAGTTCCTTGGTGAGGTACTGGTAGATATCCCTCAGATGCGTCACGTCCGCCAGCGCATAGTCGAGCTGCTTGTCGGTGAGCGGTCTGCGGCTCCAATCGGTGAAACGAGACGACTTGTCGATCTGCTCGTTCTTGATGCGGTTGACGAGTTGATCATAGGAAACGCTGTCACCGAAGCCGCAAACCATCGCGGCCACCTGCGTATCGAAGATCGGATGAGGAATGAGGTTTCCGAGATGATGGACGATCTCGATGTCCTGCCTGGCGGCGTGGAACACCTTCACGACATCCGGGTTGCTCATGAGCGCGAAGAACGGGGCGAGGTCGATGCCGGGTGCCATCGGATCGACGATCACTGCCATATCCGGGCTTGCCATCTGGATGAGGCACAGCACCGGCCAGAACGTGGTTTCGCGCAGGAACTCCGTATCGATCGTAATATAGCTTGAACGGGCCAGCTCTTGGCAGGCAGCCTCAAGATCTGCTGTCGTTTGAATCATCGGGCTTTAATCACTGTGGCAAAAATGCGGCTTTGAGTTTCCCCGTGTACCGTTTCACGGCACCTGTCACAATGGAAATTGTCAGGCGACCCGGAAATAAGCCGACATCCCGGTCTTTTGATGTTCGATGATATGGCAATGGAACACCCAGTCGCCGGGATTGTCCGCGACCAGTGCGAGCTGCGCCTGCTCGTCCGGCAAGAGCAGGATCGTGTCGGTCGGCGGCGGCAACAGGCTCCGCTTGTTCGAAGCGAGAACGCGGAAGCTCAGCCCATGCAGATGGATCGGATGGGCATGCGGCGTGCGGTTGGCGATCTCCAGGACATAGCTTTTCCCGAATTTGAGTTCATCGATCGGGGCGACCGGATCGGGCGTGTCACCGGGCCAAGGTACCTTGTTGATCGCCCAGAAAGTATAGCCGAGCGAGCCGCAGATCGAGGGGGCCGGCTCGTGCTCGGCCGTTGCAGTCAGTTCGATCGGGATGCGCCTGGCGGTGGAAATGTCGGCTTCGGCAATGAGGTTTGCGGGCAGGGGTGCGACATCCCGGAGGTCCCGCTTCAGCGAAGTGCCGACTGCCCGGAAGGCTGCGATCGTCCAGGGGCTGGAGCCGCGAAAATTGCCAAGCCTTGCCCGTTGGCCCTCGCTTTGCGGCATGCGAAGCGCAAGGTCGGCGCGCTGGCCGGGGCCGAGGTCGAGCCGGTCGAGCGCGAAGGGGATTTCGACCGGGTTGCCGTCGAGCGCGATCACCCGGGCCTCAGCGCCTTCGAGCCCGATCGTGTAGATGCGCGTGACGTCGGTTGCGGCGATCCTCACGCGGACGAGCCCGCCGGCGGGAACGTCGTAGACCGGCTCGCGCTGCCAGTTCGCGGTTCTCACCGTTCCATAGGTTCCGCCGCGCGCCGCATCCCGCGGTTTGAAAGGGGCGATGAACTCGCCGCCGGCGCCGAGCCGCCAGTCCCTGAGGTTGAGAACGATCTCGGAATCGAAGATCGGATCCTCCGGGTTCTCGACGACGATCACGCCGGTCAGGCCGCTCCCCATCTGCATCAGCGTATTGCAGTGCGGGTGGTACCAGAAGGTGCCGGCGTCCGGCGGTGTGAAGAGATAGTCGAATCCGTCGCCGGGATAGACATAGGGCTGCGTCATTTCCGGCACGCCGTCCATCGCATTGGCGATCCTCAGGCCATGCCAATGAACGGTTGTCGGTTCGTCGAGACGGTTGACCAGTCTCGCCGCGAAGGGTTCGCCCTTGCGCATCCTCAAGACGGGCGGCATGGCGGCGCTTGCCGGGTTGCCGGGATCATGCAGGATGACCCGGGGATCATGCAGGATGACCCGGGGATCATAGGTCATGACCCGGGGCGTGATGCCGCCGGCCGCTATCTGTGCCTCGGTGAACCGCGCCGTCAGGATCTGCGGATCGGGCGCTGCGCCCGCCCGCGCGGCAAGGCCGGCGCCGAGCACGAAGGCGCCGCCAAGTGCGGCTGAACCCTGGAGAAACATTCGGCGATTGAGCATCTGTATCTTGCTTGTCTGTTCCGGAAGAAGGGGCAAAGCCGATCGGCCTCCGAAAAATGATCCGGCCCGTTATTAAACCTGATTTTCACTTTCAGCAATTCGGCAGCCCACGCCTCGTTGCCACCCTGTTGGATCAAGGCTCTTTCCGCGTCTGGCCGCCCGCAAGCTTGTTGAAGAAGGACGATGTGCGCAGAAGGCTGCGAAACGGCATCGACCTTTCCTCGGCTGGAACGGGTTTGCGCGCAGTCATGCGCCTGATCGTATAGGCCATGAAGAGCGCCAGGATTGCTGCCGTATACATGAAGAGCACCGGCGGTTCGAAGATCTCGAGCAGGAAGGATGCGAGGAGCGGCCCGATGATGGCTCCGAGCGACCAGAAGAAGAGCATCCCGGCGGAAACCAGCGCATGCTGGCCTTCGGCCGCATGGTCGTTGGCATGCGCGGAGCAGAGCGAGAAGAGCGGCATCGCGAATGCGCCGAAGGCGAAGATGCCGGCGAAGTTCAACCACTCGTCGTTCCCGGCGACGAAGGCGAGGAAGAGCCCCGCAAGAAGGGAGCCGAAGGTGGCGATCAGGATGATCAGCCTGCGGTCGATCCGGTCGGAGTAATATCCCAGCGGATATTGAAGCACGACGCCGCCGATGATGCCGGCGCTCATGAAGGTCGCGATCGCCGTCACCGAAAGGCCGATCTCCTGCGCATAGATGGGGCCGAGCGAGCGGAACGCGGCATTGGTGAGGCCGACGACAATGCAGCCGATGGTGGCCAGCGGCGAGATGTTCCAGAGCGCCTTCACGTCGAAGCGTATCGCTTCCGGTGCAACCGGGCTCGACCGGTCGGCAAAGGAGATCGGCACGAGCGAAAGCGTCAGCGCCATCGAGATGATGGCGAAAAGCTCGAAGCCGCCGATTCCGATGCCGGGAATTGCATATTGTGCAGCCGTCACCGAGCCGAGATCGACGAGGCGATAGATCGATAGGGTGCGCGCGCGGTTGCCGTTGGTGACGCTGGCATTCAACCAGCTCTCGACCGTAGCGAAGAGGCTCGCGAAGCAGATGCCGGCGACGAGCCGCATCAGGAACCAGAACCACGGATCGATGACCAGCACCATGGCGATCGCAGCGGCGGAGGCGATGGCTGCCATCGCCGAAAAGGTGCGGATATGGCCGATCGCCCTCAGAATGCGGGTGACGTAGACGCAGCCGATTGCAAAGCCGACATTGTAGCCGGCGCCGATTACGCCGATCAGCGAGGTCGAGAAGCCTTCTTCGAGCGCTCTCAAGGAGATGAACGTGCCCTGCAACCCGTTGCCGCCGATCAGAATGCCTGCGGTGACGAGCAGCGGGATGAGCGGGCGAATCTGGGACATGGAACAGAAGGGATCCGATTGCGGCCGCGACTCGCGCGATACGCGACCCTTGCCCCTGTTTAACCGTGGCTGACGCGCGGGAACAGTAGCAATTTGTGACCACTCGTGTCCAAATTTGCACGCTACCCCTTGCGGCAGTGGTCGACGCGGGCAACTTGTACGACCAGGCCAGCGCTCCTGCCGCCGGCGCGCCGCGGCCTTGACAAAACCGGCGCATCATGCGCTTTTCCGCCCAACTTTGACCTGCCGCCCTGCGCCGTTCTGCGAGCTGCGCGGCCTTTAAGCAATTCCGGGACTATACGATGCACCGTTACCGCAGCCACACCTGTGCCGCCCTCCGCAAGTCGGATGTCGGCTCCACCGTTCGCCTTTCCGGCTGGGTTCACCGCGTCCGCGATCACGGCGGTGTGCTCTTCATCGACCTGCGCGACCATTATGGCATGACCCAGGTCGTCGCCGATCCGGATTCGCCGGCCTTCAAGACCGCCGAGACCGTGCGCGGCGAATGGGTCATTCGCGTCGACGGTGCCGTTAAGGCGCGCACCGACGATACGGTCAACAAGAACATGCCCACCGGCGAGGTCGAACTCTATGCCCGCGAGATCGAGGTCCTCTCGGCCGCCAAGGAACTGCCGCTGCCGGTGTTCGGCGAGCCGGACTATCCGGAAGACGTGCGCCTGAAATACCGCTTCCTGGATCTCCGCCGCGAGACGCTGCACAAGAACATCGTCAGGCGCACCGAGATCATCGCTGCCATGCGCCGGCGGATGGGCGACATCGGCTTCACCGAATATACGACGCCGATCCTGACGGCCTCGTCGCCGGAAGGTGCGCGTGACTTCCTGGTGCCGAGCCGCATCCACCCCGGCAACTTCTATGCGCTGCCGCAGGCGCCGCAGCAGTACAAGCAGCTTCTGATGGTCGCCGGCTTCGACCGTTACTTTCAGATCGCGCCCTGTTTCCGCGACGAGGATCCGCGCGCCGACCGGCTGCCCGGCGAGTTCTACCAGCTCGACCTCGAAATGAGCTTCGTCGAGCAGGAAGACGTCTGGGACGCCATGGAGCCGATGATCCGGGCGATCTTCTCGGACTTTGCCGGCGGCAAGCCGGTGACCGACAAGTTCCCGCGCATTCCCTACGACACGGCGATCCGCAAATACGGTTCCGACAAGCCGGATCTGCGCAACCCTATCGAGATGCAGGAAGTCACGCAGCATTTCGCCGGATCCGGCTTCAAGGTCTTCGCCAACATGATCGCCTCCAATCCGAAGGTGGAGATCTGGGCCATTCCCGCCAAGACCGGCGGCTCCCGCGCATTCTGCGATCGTATGAACGCCTGGGCCCAGAGCCAGGGTCAGCCGGGTCTCGGCTACATCTTCTGGCGCAAGGAGGGCGAGAAGCTCGAAGGCGCCGGTCCGCTGGCCAAGAATATCGGCGAGGAACGAACCGACGCGATCCGCACGCAGCTCGGCCTCGAAGATGGCGACGCCTGCTTCTTCGTGGCCGGCGAGCCGGCGAAGTTCTACAAATTCGCCGGCGAGGCTCGCACCAGGGCCGGCGAGGAACTGAACCTCGTCGACCGCGATCGCTACGAGCTGTGCTGGATCGTGGACTTCCCGTTCTATGAATGGAACGAGGAGGAAAAGCGTGTCGACTTCGCCCACAACCCCTTCTCGATGCCGCAGGGCGGTCTGACCGCGCTTTCGAGCGACGATCTCCTGTCGATCAAGGCGTTCCAGTACGACATGGTCTGCAACGGCTTCGAGATCGCCTCGGGCTCGATCCGTAACCAGTCGCCGGAACTGATGGTCAAGGCTTTCGAGAATGTGGGGCTGAGCCAGGCCGACGTCGAAGAGCGGTTCGGCGGTCTCTACCGTGCGTTCCAGTACGGTGCCCCGCCGCATGGCGGCATGGCCTTCGGCATCGACCGCATCGTCATGCTGCTCGTCGGCGCCAAGAACCTGCGCGAGATTTCGCTGTTCCCCATGAACCAGCAGGCCCAGGATCTGCTGATGGGCGCGCCTTCTCAGGCGACGCCTGCGCAACTCAGGGAACTCTCGATCCGACCGATCCCGCAGAAGAAGGATTGATCTTCTTCGAGACCGAACGAACCCGGCGATGATCTCGCCGGGTTTTTCTTTGGTCCGGTTCCTGTTTCGAAGCGCGCGAGGAGAGAGTCCCGGAACGCGCTCCGTGACGCTCGCCTTGACAGCGGATGTTTCGAGGCGTTTCCTTTCCGTGCAAACCATCGGTTGGAGGGGAACAATGATCAAGACCGTCAAGGATCTGCTCGCGGAAGCAAACGGTGCAGTCCCGAAATTGTCTCCCGCCGAGGCGGCCGAAAAGATGCGCGCCGGTGATGTGTTGATCGTGGACGTCCGTGATCCGACAGAAGTCCAGCAAACCGGCAGGATCAAGGGGGCGGTAAACGTCTCGCGGGGCATGCTGGAGTTTCGGGCAGACCCGGAAAGCCAGTACCACAATCCGGTCTTTCAGAAGGACAAGACCATCCTTCTGCATTGTGCCTCCGGCGGCCGTTCCGCTCTTGCGGGCAAGACCCTGCAGGACATGGGATATTCGGACGTCTACAACATCGGCGGCTTCAAGGATCTGGCCGAGGCGGGCATCGATACAGAACCGGCGTGAACGCGCACATCGAACGGAACTTCGCCCCTCGTCGGCCTCGCAAGTAGGCGAAGGCGCCTCGCGGGGCGCTCCGCCTTCGGCATCCGTTGCTGGCGCTCGCCGCCTGCGTCGCCCGTGGACGCTTCTTAAAAGTCCATTCCGCCGCCAGGCGGCATCTGCGGCTGCCCGTCCTTCTGCGGTTTCTCGGCGATCATCGCTTCCGTCGTCACGAGGAGACCGGCGATGGAGGCAGCGTCCTGAAGCGCGGCGCGCACGACCTTCGCCGGATCGATCACGCCCATTTGGAAGAGATCGCCGAATTCTCCGGTCTGTGCGTTCCAGCCAAAGGCGAAATCCTGTTTCTCGCGCAGCTTCCCGACGATAATCGATCCCTCGGCGCCGGCGTTCTCGGCGATCTGACGCACGGGTGCCTCGATCGCGCGGCGGACGATCTCGATGCCCACGCGCTGGTCGTCATTGGCGGTCGCAAGACCGTTGAGCGCACTCACGACCCGCAACAGCGCCACGCCGCCGCCGGGCAGAATGCCTTCCTCGACCGCCGCGCGCGTTGCATGCAGCGCATCGTCGACCCGGTCCTTCTTCTCCTTGACCTCCACTTCGGTCGAGCCGCCGACGCGGATGACGGCGACGCCGCCCGCGAGCTTGGCAAGCCGCTCCTGCAGCTTCTCCCGATCATAGTCCGAAGTCGTGTCCTCGATCTGCGCCTTGATCTGTGCGACGCGGCCGCCGATGTCCTCCTTCGATCCGGCGCCGTCGACGATCGTCGTCGTCTCCTTCTCCACCATGATGCGTTTCGCACGGCCGAGGGTATCCATCGTGGCGTTTTCGAGCTTGATCCCGAGTTCCTCGGAAATCACGGTGCCGCCGGTCAGGATCGCGATATCTTCCAGCATGGACTTGCGACGGTCGCCGAAGCCCGGGGCCTTGACCGCAGCGATCTTCAGGCCGCCGCGAAGCTTGTTGACGACCAGGGTGGCGAGCGCCTCTCCCTCGACATCTTCGGCAATGATCAGGAGCGGCTTGCCGGATTGGACGACGGATTCGAGGATCGGGATCATCGCCTGCAGGTTGGAGAGCTTCTTCTCGTGAAGCAGGATATAGGCGTCTTCCAGCTCCACCCTCATCTTTTCCTGATTGGTGATGAAATAGGGGGACAGATATCCCCGATCGAATTCCATTCCCTCGACGACTTCGAGTTCGATCTCGGCGGTCTTGGCCTCCTCGACGGTGATCACGCCCTCATTGCCGACCTTTTCCATCGCTTCGGCCAGGTAACGGCCGATCTCGGCATCGCCATTGGCCGAAATCGTCGCCACCTGGGCGATTTCGGCATTTTTGGAGACCTTGCGGGCATTGTTCCTGAGTTCCTTGACGATCGCCTCGACGGCAAGATCGATGCCGCGCTTCAGATCCATCGGGTTCATTCCCGATGCGACGGCCTTGGCGCCCTCCCTGACGATAGCCTGCGCGAGTACGGTGGCCGTGGTGGTGCCGTCACCGGCGATGTCGCTGGTGCGCGACGCCACTTCGCGCAGCATCTGCGCGCCCATGTTCTCGAACTTGTCCTCGAGCTCGATTTCCTTGGCGACCGAAACCCCGTCCTTGGTGATCCGCGGTGCACCGAAGGACCTGTCGATGACGACGTTCCGTCCCTTCGGTCCCAGAGTCACGCGCACCGCGTTGGCCATGATGTCGACCCCGCGCAGCATCCGATCGCGGGCATCGCTGGTGAATTTGACTTCCTTGGCAGCCATTTATGCCTCCCTCCACACGGAATTCCCGAATGTCTTCGTGCTTCTTTCGCGTCCCGCCGGCACGCTCCTCCTGGAGCGCCGCGTGTCGGCGGGGAGCAGGGCATGCCGTGCTCCCCGCCGCTGCCGATTGCATTCACTCCTCGTCGTCGGCGGGCGTCAGGATATCGATCAGCGCCGCAACGCGGCCGGCCGGAAGGTGGCGGCCTTCGCCGATCAGCGCCTCGTCGTTGTTGACCCATGCTATTGCTTCGGCAAGTTCACTCGCGGTCGCGCCCGTCGCGAGAAGTTCAGCCATCAGCGTTTCGTCGACAGGGCCGAGGATGGCGGTGATATCCGAATGCTTCAGTCCCATGGCGTCCTCCTTCCGCTTGGTCGGTCGGGAATGCGAACTGTCGGCACGCAAAAAATAGATAGGCGATCGCGTGCGAGCATCAAGCATGCATCATATCATCGATCGGGCGGATGAAAAAAACCCCGGCGACAAGGCCGCCGGGGGTCAGCATGTGGCCGCGCCATAAGCGCCATCAGTCGTTCGCCGTCACCTTGACGCCGAGCACGGACGGGACGGTGTTGGGAGCCCCCATTGCAGCCCCCATGATCATCGGGAACGGCACGGGCTTTTCCGGCTCAGCGCTGATCGTCAGGCTCTTCGGATTGTCGAGAAAGGCGCTGACGGCGCTGGAGACCTGGTTCTGCAGCTCCGGGATATTGAGCTGCGCCATCATGATCGGCACGAGCCCCTTCAGCGATTGCGCCAGCTGTTCGCCGGTGACGCCCTGCTGGCTGCCGGCGTAGTCGAGCGCCTTTTTCGTGATTGATGCATCGTCGAAGCGGATCGAGGCGCTATTGAAGGTAAGCTGCTGCATCAGGCCGAGCATCGCCAGTGCCATCGCCTGATCGGCTTCCTTCTTGTTCGGGTTGGCCTCAGCCGCTTGGGCTGCCTCCTGCAACGACTTCATGAATTGCAGCGTATAGCCGGACAAGTCCATGGCGATATTCAGCCGGCCGACATTCTTGAAGTCCAGCGCGTATTCGTCGAGGGCAAGGTTGCCGGTTTCCAATTCCCAACTGCCCTTCATCGTGACTCCGCCATCGAGCGTCGTCAGCCCAAGCTTCTCGACCGCTTCCTTGGTCTTGGCATCCTCGATTTGCGACAGATCCGCCTTGATTCCGGCAAGCGTCGCGTCGAAGTCGAAGCCCGCATCGTTTTCCTGCCGCGTCAGATTGGTTTCCGTGCTTTCGGCGGTGAAGACGTTCTTGCCTTTGACGTTTACGGTCATAGGGCCGGTGCCGGCTGTTTCGTAAAGCAGGATGTCATCGATCGTGGTACCGGCCGCGTTGCCCGGAATGGACAGGCCGCCGATAGAGATGTCCTTGACCGAGAAGCTTGAATCCTTGTCACTGACAGCGATATCCGGGAAGGAGACGGTTTCGGCATAGTAGCCGCCGTCCTTTTCCTCGACGCCTTCGAACGTCACCTCGCCTATGTCGATGGACGTGCCGGGCTTTGCCACCACCTGCAGCTTCATGCCGGTGACCGTCACCACGTCGCCGTCGGCCTCCGCCTTGTCGTAGGTCACCGAAGTGCCGTTGGGCGACGTCGCCGCATTGAGCTTTTGCATCATGTCCGCGCCGTCCAGGGCCATGGCCGGTCCGGCGAGGGTAAGGAGGGCGGCGCTGGCCAGCATCAGGCGGACTTTGCGCGTATGTATCATTGGAGTTCCTTGTGAAATTGTTCTGATTGCGTCGATCATGCCGGGACGATACGCAAGCGCCGTTCTGCCGCCAAGTGCAAACTCGTGCGGGGGCGGGGCAGGGATCACCCGCCGGTGACGTTCTCCACAGTGGCATAGCCCGGAATTCTTGCCGTCCCGCGCCTGTTGAGGTAGCAAGGACATATGGGACAAAGCCTTTTGCCGCCGTCTGGCGGGGACGACAACATTCAGCCGGTTGACCTGAAGGCGGCGCTGGAAGAGCGTTATCTCGCCTATGCGCTGTCGACCATCATGCACCGCGCGCTGCCGGACGTTCGTGACGGCCTGAAGCCGGTCCATCGCCGGATCATTCATGCCATGAGCGAGATGGGCCTGCGGCCCAATTCCTCGTTCAAGAAATGCGCCCGCATCGTCGGCGACGTCATCGGTAAGTTCCACCCGCATGGCGACCAGTCGGTCTACGATGCGCTGGTGCGCCTGGCGCAGGACTTCTCCCAGCGCTATCCGGTCGTCGACGGCCAGGGCAACTTCGGCAATATCGACGGCGATAACGCTGCCGCCTACCGTTATACCGAAGCGAAAATGACCGAGGTCGCAGCCCTCCTTCTGGAGGGAATCGACCAGGACGCGGTCGATTTCCGCCCGACCTACAACGAAGAGGACCAGGAGCCGACCGTGCTTCCCGGTGCCTTCCCGAATCTGCTCGCCAACGGCGCGTCCGGCATCGCCGTCGGCATGGCGACCTCCATCCCGCCGCACAATGCGCATGAACTCTGCGACGCGGCGCTCCATCTCATCAAACATCCGGATGCGACGGTGGAGGATCTGCTGTTCGATCCGGCCAATCCGCAGCGCGGCGGCATCGAAGGGCCGGATTTCCCGACCGGGGGCGTGATCGTCGAGAGCCGCGCCAGCATGGCCGAGTCCTATCGGACCGGCCGCGGCGGTTTTCGGGTCCGGGCACGCTGGGCGGTAGAGGATCTTGGGCGCGGCGGCTTCCAGATCGTCGTCACCGAAATTCCCTATCAGGTCCAGAAGTCCCGCCTGATCGAAAAGATCGCCGAACTGCTCATCGCACGCAAACTGCCGCTTCTCGAGGACATCAGAGACGAATCGGCCGAGGACGTCCGCGTCGTGCTGGTGCCGAAGAGCCGCTCGGTCGATGCCAATATCCTGATGGAATCGCTCTTCAAGCTGACCGAACTCGAGAGCCGCATTCCGCTGAACATGAATGTGCTGTCGATGGGCCGCGTACCGCGCGTCATGGCACTCAACGAGGTGCTCAGCGAATGGCTGGCGCACCGCCGGGAGGTCCTGCAGCGGCGCTCGCGCCACCGGCTCGCCGCAATCGATCGCCGGCTCGAGATTCTCGGCGGCTATCTCATCGCTTACCTCAACATCGACGAGGTCATCCGCATCATCCGCGAGGAGGATGAGCCGAAGGCCGTGATGATCGAGCGCTTCGGGCTCACCGATGTCCAGGCCGAAGCGATCCTCAATATGCGGCTGCGCTCGTTGCGCAAGCTCGAAGAATTCGAGATCCGCACCGAGTTCGACGCGCTGTCGAAAGAGAAGGCGGAAATCGAGGCGTTGCTCGCCTCTGGGGACAAGCAGTGGCAGGCGGTCGCCTGGGAGATCGGCGAGGTCAAGAAGAAATTCGCCAAGGCGACCGAACTCGGCAAGCGCCGCAGCACCTTCGCCGACGCGCCTGACGCGGATGTCGAAGCCATTCAGCAGGCGATGATCGAAAAAGAGCCGATCACCGTCGTCATCTCGGAGAAAGGCTGGATCCGGGCCTTGAAGGGGCACATCGGCGATACGTCTTCGCTCCAGTTCAAGGATGGCGATGGCCTGAAGGTTTCGTTCTCCGCGCAGACGACGGACAAGATCCTCATCTTCACGACGGGCGGGAAGGCCTACACGCTTGGCGGCGACAAGTTGCCCGGCGGGCGGGGCCACGGAGAACCCTTGCGCATCATGGTCGATATGGAGAACGACCAGGACGTGCTGACGGCCTTCGTGCACGATCCGGCACGCAAGCTCATCGTCTCTTCCACGGCCGGCAATGGCTTCGTCGTCACCGAGAGCGATATCGTGGCCAACACGCGCAAGGGCAAGCAGGTGATGAACGTCACCATGCCCGACGAGGCCAAGCTCGTCGTTCCGGTCAAGGGCGATCATCTCGCCGTCGTCGGCGAGAACCGCAAGATGCTCGTCTTCCCGCTGGTCCAGGTTCCCGAGATGGCACGCGGCAAGGGCGTGCGTCTCCAGCGCTACAAGGATGGCGGCGTTTCAGATATCCGTTCTTTCGCAATCGCCGAAGGGCTTAGCTGGGAAGACAGCGCCGGCCGTGTCTTCACCAAGACCAGGGACGAATTGATCGAGTGGATGGGGGATCGCGCCGGCGCCGGGAGGGTCGTCCCGAAGGGCTTCCCACGGAGCGGCAAATTCAGCGGCTAGATCGGTAATACCGGGCTTGCAAGGGCGGAGCGTTCGTGGATCAATGTTGGTGGATAGCCCCGGGCCGGTGTCCTCGCTATCCCGAATGTCGCTGCAATTCCTTGATCTCCTGCATGTCCCCTAGATCGGCTCCGATTCGAGCAACCATGCGGCGGCGAGATGAACGCGATGACCTCGGCTCTTGACGATACATTGCTGGCGCTGGCCGATCCGATGCGCCGCCGCATATTCGAAGTCCTGTTTGCCGGCGAGACGCCTGCGGCGAGTATCGCTGCGGCCATCGGCATCGGGGAGGACGTCCTTTCGGGGCATCTTGCCGTTCTGGAGACAGCCGGGTTGGTTGCCCGGCGGTGGAATGGCGGGAAAGAACTCGTCAAGGCCGATCCTGCGCCGCTCGAGATTGCCGCGGAGTGGATCGACACCAATCGCGAGCTCTGGGCGATGCAGTCGCAGATGCAGGAATCCTCCAGGGATGAAGGGTCGCCCGAACAGCGATAGGAGCCCGAACAGCGACGTGGAGTGGTCGCTTGGCATCCATCCTCGGTGCAAGCGCGCCTCCTCCGGCAGGCGGATGAGGCGCTATCCTATCCCGCAATTTCCACGCAGGCGATGCGCGCCCTGGCCGCCTTGATCCGCATCTGCCAAAACGAATGGCCGAGCAAAGCGAGAATGAGGATCGTGCCGCCGAGGAGCGTTCGGTTCGTCGGCGTCTCCGCAAAGACGATCCATACCCAGATCGGCGCCAGAATGGTCTCCAGCAGGTAGAACATGCCGACTTCCGGCGCGGAAAGGTAGCGCGGCCCCGTCGCCAGACAGAAGAAGGCAAGCGGGATCATCACCAGTCCGTTGAAGAGGATGTATGCGGGTTCGGCGATCGCGAGGCCGCCGGACGGCAAAAGCATGAAGCCGGCGATCGCCGGGAAGACCGCCGTCGTCAGCGGCACGAGCGACATGTCGCGGCCGCTGGCGCGGCTGATCGTGATCGCGCTTGCGAGCAGGAAGGCCGAGGATGCCGCCATCGCGTCGCCGAAGAGATGCCCGCTTTCGAGTCCGTCGCTGACGATCACACCGACGCCGACGAGCATGACCGCCATCGTCAGGAAGGTGGCGTTGGAGGGGCGCTCCCCAAGAAATATCCAGGAGAGGATTGCCGCGAACATCGAAGTGAACGCCAGGATGAAAACGACGTTCGCGGTCGACGTATTGAATACGGCGAGCAGGAAAGTGAAGGAGTTGATGCCGTAGAAGAGACCGGCGATCAGGCCGGCCTTTCCCGGGATCAGGGCGACACGGCGGCCGAGCAGGCGGTTGATCACCACCCATGTGGCGAGCGCGGCGAGGAAGGTCGAGAGGCTGCGCACGGCAAGGATCGACCAGACCTCGCCATCTGCCGACCGGATCAGCGGAATGTCGAAGGAGAGCGCAAGGCCGCCGAGGCCGGTGATGGCAAGGCCGCGCCGGTGCCGGGCGGCGTCAGTGGATGGGGTCAATTTTCAATCCGTGGCGGGTTTGGTGGAATCGTGCTCGCCAGAATAGCGCTCCCAGCCGCGGGCCATAAGGTGCTCTTGCGGCAAAAACTTTGTCTTATACCCCATTTTACGCGATCCCTTGACCCAATAGCCGAGATAGACATGCGGCAGACCGCGTTCTTTCGCCCGGCGGATATGATCCAGAATCATATAGGTGCCGAGGGAACGCTCGGAGAGAGCCGGATCGAAGAAGGAATAGACCATGGAGAGACCGTCGCTCATCCGGTCTGTGAGCGCCGTGGCGATCAGGGGGCCTCCCGCCTTGTCGTTGATGCCGTCGCCTTCGACCCGCAACCGGTACTCGATGATCTTCGTGTGCACATGGGTATCCTCGACCATCATCGCGTAGTCGAGCACCGACATGTCGGACATGCCGCCTTTCTGATGGCGACAGTCGAGATAGCGCCGGAAGAGATTGTACTGCTCGCTCGATGGCTCGGCCGGATATTCCGCGGAGACGATGTCGCCATTGGCCGCAAGCACGCGGCGCATGGATCGCGTCGGCGCGAATTCGTTGGCGAGTATGCGCACGGAAATGCACGCCCGGCAGGTCTCGCAGGCGGGGCGGTAAGCGATGTTCTGCGAGCGGCGGAAACCGCCCTGCGTCAGCAGGTCGTTGAGCTCCGGCGCCCGCTCTCCCACCATATGCGTGAATACCTTCCGTTCCATCTGGTTCGGCAGATAGGGACAGGCTGCCGGTGCGGTCAGGTAGAACTGAGGAGACGGTGCGGTCTGCGTGTTCATCGAGCGGGCGGATCACTCTTCGTGCGGTTGCTCATCGTAATAGCATGGCCGAAGAATGGAAAACGTCAACACACTCGTTCGGCGTAACGGACCCGTCAGTACATGTCGCGCCGAACGGCCACGGTGCCGATCAGCAGGTCGTGCAACAGCCGGCCACGGTCGGTGAAGAGGCCGATCAGCAGGATGAGCGGCGTCAACAGCGCATTGGCGATCCAGAATATCGCCAGATGGACGATTGCCGTCAGGAAATCCATTGGCCGACCATCCGTCCGGGCGATCGCCACGCCCATGATCCTCATACCGGGTGATGCCTGCTCGCGGCCGCCGACGGTCAGTCCGAAATAGAGCATCGCCACCAAAGCGAAGAGGACCGGGTAGAGGAGAAAGCCGAGGCCGAGCGTCAGTATGCCGAGGAAGAAGACCACGACGGCCGCCGGTATCCACAGCAGCGCGACGATCAGGTAATCGATGATGAAGGCGAATATCCTGCGTGACAATACGCCCTGGTAGGCGCGCCAGTCCTCGCTCGGAAGCCTCAGTTCTTCATTATGCATGCTCATGCGCGTGCCCCAAAATTGCTATCCACCCAAGATATGGGGAGCGAATGCGGTAAAACAATGCACTGGCCGGTCTGCTGCCGGCGTCAGCGTTTCGCAAGAATGCGAGCTACGTCGACGGCAAAGTAGCTGAGGATACCGTCGCAACCGGCACGCTTGAAGGCGAGCAGCGTCTCAAGCATCACCCGCTCCCCGTCGATCCAGCCATTGGCGGCGGCAGCCTTGATCTGCGCGTATTCGCCGGAAACCTGATAGGCGAAGACGGGCAGGCCGAAGGCTTCCTTCATCCGCCAACAGATATCGAGATAGGGCAGGCCGGGCTTCACCATCAGCATGTCCGCGCCTTCCTCCACATCGAGTGCCGCATCGCGGATCGCCTCCGTGCCGTTCGACGGATCGATGTAATAGGTCTTCTTGTCGCCCTTGAGCAGACCGCCCGTGCCGATCGCCTCTCGATAAGGGCCATAGAAGGCGGAGGCGAATTTCGTCGCATAGGACATGATCCCGACATTCTGGTGGCCGGCAGCGTCGAGCGCCTCGCGGATCGCGCCGATCCGCCCGTCCATCATGTCGGAGGGCGCGATGATGTCGGAGCCGGCGTCGGCCTGAATGACCGCCGCCCTGGCGATCGCCTCCACCGTCTCGTCGTTGACGATCTCGCCGCCCCGCAGGATGCCGTCGTGCCCGTGGCTGGTGAACGGATCGAGCGCGACATCGGTGATGATCCCGATGTCGGGTACGGCCTTTTTGATCGCTCGCGTCGCCTGATTGATCAGATTGTCGGCGTTGAGGCTGTCGGACCCGGTCTCGTCGCGAAGCGCCATTTCGATATTGGGGAAGGTGGCGATAGCCGGGATGCCGAGGCCGGCCGCCTCCTTCGCCGCTTCGACTGCCTTGTCGACGCTCATGCGGTTGACGCCCGGCATCGCAGCGATCGGCTCGGCGATGCCGCTGCCGGGCACGACGAAGATCGGCCAGATCAGGTCGTCCACCGTCAGTCGGTTCTCCCGGACCAGCCGGCGCGTCCAATCCGCCTTGCGGTTGCGGCGCATGCGGCGGTGTCCGGTGATCCTGTCCACAAGATTTGTCCTGTCGTTCATCGCGCCGCGTCCCTCTTTCCTGATCGTGCGTGAAGGCGGTTTATCACGCGCCTTCAGGGGTTGAAAACCCGCATAGCCAGCCATTGGCCTGCGGCATTTCTTCCGCCCGTCGAGTACATCGCGGCGCATTCCCGTCCTTCGCGCTGGTGGTTCGCAGACGCCCGGCCTATCTTGCCGGCCATGCTTCATGATTCTGTTCACGTGCCGAAACCGTCGCTCACCGAGGTGCTCTTCGCCTGGTTCCTGCGCCTGGTCGGTGCGTCCTGCTTCTGGTTCGCATTGAGCTATTGGGCCATGCTGATCGGCTTTTCCCATAGCGGCGCCGGCCGTTTCGATCTTCTGTCGCCGGAGTGGCGCGCGGCCGCCACGGCCCTTGCAGTCGTCTACCCGGTTGCCGCCATTGGGCTCTGGCTTCTGGTCTCCTGGGGGCCGGTCGTCTGGGTGGTTGCCGCCGCGACGGAGATCGCCATGGACAAGTTCTATCCCGGCATCCTCGGCCACCGTCCGTTGCTGATCGTGCTCCACGGATCCGTCGCCGTCACTTTCGTGCTTTTCCGCGCCGCGCTGCTCTATCAGCGGCTGCGCCAGGTGCGGAAGGTAAGGGTTGATTCACCCTGAGACAGGCTCGGTCGGCGGTAAGTTCATGTTAAGGCTGCGGTTTAAGTAGAATTTTATACGTATTCGATAGGGTCTCACTCAAGGCGGGAAGACAAAGAGACACCGCCAAACGAAACAGTGAGGCACGAAAATGAACACCAAGATGAAGCCGCAGGTTGTTGCGCCCAGAGACCCGCAGGAAGAAACCATCCGTGGTCTCTACATGGAATCCCTCCACCTCGTCGAGCGCCTGCATCGCCGCCTGCTCGACGTCATCAAGGACGAGTTCGACCGTCAGGGACGCAGCGACGTCAATGCCGTCCAGGCTCTGCTCCTGTTCAACATCGGCAACTCCGAACTGACCGCCGGCGAACTTCGCTCCCGCGGTTACTATCTGGGCTCGAACGTTTCCTACAACGTCAAGAAACTCGTCGATCTCGGTCTGATCAACCACCAACGCTCGCGTGTCGACCGCCGTTCGGTTCGCATCAGCCTCACGGAAGACGGGCAGGAGATCGCCGAAACCGTCGCCAAGCTTTATGAGCGCCACATCGGTTCGATCCAGAAGGTCGGCGGGATCGGCAGCGACGAGTTCACCCAGATGAATAAGCTCCTGCAGCGTCTCGACCGCTTCTGGAACGATCAAATCCTCTATCGCCTTTAATCGGGCATACCCCTCCAGTCTCAAGGGTCGGACGCAATCCCTGCGTGTCCGACCTTTGCTGCATTTCACGCCATGGAGTTGCAGCGCCACGCCCCGCCGACGGCGCGGAGACACGAATTGGCCATATTGCTGTGACAGCGACGCTGGGTGCGGCAGATGCGCAATTGCGTCCATGTGACGGAAGTCGGTTGCGCGGCTCGCCTGCCGGGGCGGCTCTTGTTCGCGGGAACGTGAAGCGATTTGAGGGCCGGGTGGCACGCGGGTTTACCTTTGTTAACCATAGCCGTGCTAATGCATGTCGCCCAGAAGCGCACATCGGTTTTGGGACGCGACTTGCATGAATGCAAAGACGTAAAGCGCATCGCGTAATGCGCTTTAGGGCTCGGGCAGCGCGCTTCTGGCGCATTGAGACGGTGGGACTATGTCGAAAAAGAACGGAATTGATGCTTTCTCGCGCCGCGCATTTCTGCGCTCGGCCGCAACCTTCGGTGCCGCCGCATGGGCAGGCGCCGCCGGCGCCCAGGATGCGCTGAACGAAATCATCAATTCGCCGCGCCGCGGCTCCTGGGACGACCAGTTCGATGCGAAGGCTTCGCGCACGGCTACTGCGGTCCTCTCCAACACGCCGGTCTTCGGCCCTGAAACGATCGCACATTTGCAGCAGGCGATCTTCGATTATCAGCAGATCGCATCCGCCGGAGGCTGGCCGATGGTCACGCCTGCGAGCACCCAAAGGCTCGAAATCGGCGTTACCGATCCTTCCGTCCAGCAGTTGCGTCAGCGCCTGATGGTCTCCGGCGATCTGCCGCAGTCTGCCGGCATTTCCTCTTCCTTCGACTCCTACGTCGACGGCGCGGTCAAGCGCTTCCAGGCGCGCCACGGCCTTCCGGCCGACGGCGTGATCGGCGAATATTCCCTGAAGGCCATGAACGTCGACGCCTCGACCCGGCTCGCCCAGCTCGAAACAAACCTCGTACGGCTCCAGTCGATGTCCGGCGACCTCGGACGGCGCTACGTCATGGTCAACATCCCTGCGGCCTATATCGAAGCAGTGGAGAACGGCCGCGTCGCGTTGCGCCATACGGCCATCGTCGGCAAGATCGACCGCCAGTCGCCGATCCTCAATTCAAAGATCTACGAGGTCATTCTCAACCCCTACTGGACGGCGCCGCGCTCGATCATCCAGAAGGATATCATGCCGCTGATGCGTAAGGATCCGACCTATCTCGAGCGCAACGCGATCCGCCTTCTCGACGGCAACGGCAACGAAGTGTCGCCGGAAACCATCGACTGGCAGGCCGAGAAGGCGCCGAACCTGATGTTCCGCCAGGACCCCGGCAAGATCAACGCGATGTCCTCGACGAAGATCAACTTCCACAACGAGCACGCCGTCTACATGCACGACACGCCGCAGCAAGGCCTGTTCAACAAGCTGATGCGCTTCGAATCGTCCGGCTGCGTGCGCGTCCAGAACGTGCGCGACCTCTCCACCTGGCTGCTCAAGGAAACGCCCGGCTGGGCGCGTCAGCAGATCGAGGCGACGATCAAGTCCGGCGTCAACACGCCGATCAAGCTTGCCGAAGAGGTCCCGGTCTACTTCACCTATATAACCGCCTGGTCGGCAAAAGACCGTGTCGTCCAGTTCCGCGACGATATCTACCAGCGCGACGGTGCGGCCGAACTCGCGCTGCAAACGACGACGGGGATCGAGCAATCTGCCGGTCCCATCGACGCAGACGCCCTGCCGCAATAAGCAGAGAAGCCGCATTCCTCATCACAGGCCGCGCGTTCCACGAACGCGCGGCTTTTTCAATTTGAGACGGCTGTGCGAACCCGGCGCGGCGGATGGCGGAAATGACGCAATCCGCATAGCGGATATTGCTCTCCGCGTGCGAGGAAGCTAAAGAACAGCCACCCTTCAGAGGAGCCTCGAGCCGATGCTTTCACAGACCAACGACGCTTTCTTCACCCGCTCTCTCGCCGACAGCGATCCGGAGATCTTCGGTGCAATCGAGAAGGAGCTGGGTCGCCAGCGCCATGAGATCGAGCTGATCGCCTCCGAGAACATCGTTTCACGGGCCGTGCTCGAGGCGCAGGGCTCGATCATGACCAACAAATATGCCGAGGGTTACCCGGGCAAGCGCTATTACGGCGGCTGCCAGTATGTCGATATCGCCGAGGAACTCGCGATCGAACGCGCCAAGAAGCTCTTCGGCGTCAACTTCGCCAACGTTCAGCCGAATTCGGGCTCGCAGATGAACCAGGCGGTCTTCCTGGCACTGCTGCAGCCGGGCGACACCTTCATGGGCCTCGACCTCAATTCCGGCGGCCACCTGACGCATGGGTCCCCGGTGAACATGTCGGGCAAATGGTTCAACGTCGTTTCCTACGGCGTGCGCCAAGACGATCACCTTCTCGACATGGACGAGGTGGCCAAGAAGGCGCGCGAGCAAAAGCCGAAGCTGATCATCGCCGGCGGAACGGCCTATTCCCGCATCTGGGACTGGAAGCGCTTCCGCGAGATCGCCGACGAGGTGGGCGCGTGGCTGATGGTCGACATGGCGCACATTGCCGGTCTCGTGGCCGGTGGCCAGCATCCGTCGCCGTTCCCGCATTGCCACGTTGCGACGACCACCACGCACAAGTCCCTGCGCGGGCCCCGCGGCGGCATGATCCTTACCAATGACGAGGAAATCGCCAAGAAGATCAATTCCGCCGTCTTCCCCGGTCTCCAGGGTGGTCCGCTGATGCATGTGATTGCCGCCAAGGCAGTCGCGCTTGGCGAGGCGCTGCAGCCCTCCTTCAAGGATTATGCGGCCCAGGTGGTCAAGAACGCCCGCACCCTTGCCGAAACCTTGAAGGCCAACGGCCTTGACATCGTCTCGGGCGGTACCGACAACCACCTGATGCTGGTCGACCTGCGCAAGAAGAACGCGACCGGCAAGCGTGCCGAAGCTGCTCTCGGCCGTGCCTACGTCACCTGCAACAAGAACGGCATTCCCTTCGACCCCGAAAAGCCCTTCGTCACCTCCGGCGTGCGCCTCGGTGCACCGGCCGGTACGACGCGCGGCTTCAAGGAGGCGGAGTTCAAGGAGATCGGCGAACTGATCGTCGAGGTGCTCGACGGTCTCAAGGTCGCCAATTCCGACGAGGGCAATGCCGCAGTCGAGGCTGGCGTGCGCGAGAAGGTGATCAAGCTCACCGACCGCTTCCCGATGTACGGCTATATGTGATCGGACGGCTGCATGCGCTGCCCCTATTGCGGTTCCGAAGACAGTCAGGTGAAGGATTCCCGTCCGGCAGAGGACGGGAACGCCATTCGCCGCCGCCGCATCTGCCCGGATTGCGGCGGCCGCTTCACGACCTTCGAGCGGGTGCAGCTGCGTGAGCTGATGATCATCAAGAAGACCGGTCGGAAGGTTCCTTTCGACCGGGATAAGCTGTTGCGCTCCTTCGAGATCGCGCTTCGCAAGCGCCCGGTGGATCGCGACCGGATCGAACGGGCGGTGTCGGGCATCGTCCGCCGGCTCGAAAGCTCGGGCGAAACCGAAATTCCCTCGGAGGAAATCGGCCTTCAGGTGCTCGAGGCGTTGAAGAGCCTCGACGACGTTGCCTTCGTGCGCTACGCGTCTGTCTATCGCGATTTCTCCCATGCGGAAGATTTCGAAAAGGTGATTGCCGAGATAAGCGCCAAGATTGCCCGCGACCCGGGCGAATAGGCCGGAGACCACGGGGTATGGGCGAGCCGACACGTGAAGACGAACGTTTCATGGCGGCGGTGCTGCGGCTTGCAAGACGCAATCTCGGCCTGACTTCCACCAATCCCTCGGTCGGCTGCATCATTGTCAACGAAGGCACGATCGTCGGCCGAGCCGTGACCGCTCCGGGCGGGCGGCCGCATGCGGAAACACAGGCGCTTGCGGAGGCCGGCGAACAGGCGAGGGGAGCGACCGCCTATGTCACTCTCGAACCCTGTTCGCATCATGGCAAGACCCCGCCCTGCGCCGATGCGCTGATCGCTTCGGGGATCGCCCGTGTCGTCGTTTCCATCCTCGATCCCGACGAACGCGTTGCCGGCCGCGGGGTGGTGATGCTGCGCGATGCGGGGATCGCCGTCGACATCGGCACGCTCCATGAAGAGGGCGGGCGCGTGCTCGAGGCCTACCTCATGCGTCAGCGGAAGAAACGTCCGCATGTGACTCTGAAACTTGCGGTTTCCGCCGATGGCATGATCGGCCGGAGAGGCGAGGGGCAGGTGAGGATTTCCGGTGCCGTCGCTCGCGCCCAGGTGCAGATTTTGCGAGCCGAGACGGACGCGATTCTTGTGGGTATCGGTACGGCCGTTGCCGACGATCCGCAACTCACGGTGCGGATCCCGGGACTGGAGGAGCGCTCTCCGATCCGGATCGTGCTCGACCGCCGCCTCGATCTGCCGCTCGACTCGAAATTGGTCCGCACGGCGCGCGACGTTCCGCTGATTGTCGTTGCGGGTGATGCAGGATTCCCTTCTCCCCGCATACGGGGAGAAGGTGCCCGAAGGGCGGATGAGGGGCAGCCAGGCGGCGCGCAGATGCCTCTCTCTGCGCTCGCGGAGAGAGAGGTCGATTACGACGCCAGGCGAGCTGGCCTCGAAGCGGCAGGAGCCGAGCTGCTGAACGCCGATACCATCCCCGACCTCCTGGCCGCACTTGCGTCCCGGGGCATCTCCTCCCTGCTCGTGGAGGGTGGGGCCCGGGCGGCGCGTTCGTTTCTCGATGCGGATCTGGTGGACCGAATCCTGCTCTTCACCTGCCCGCCGGCGATTGGCGAAGGCGGCATTCCGTCCCCATTTCAGAGGACGTCGGTGCCGGAGGGCTTCACACTTCGCCGCACGGCGCGATACGGCGACGATCTGTTCGAGGACTATGAGAGAGAAAGCTGAATGTTCACAGGCATCATCACCGATATCGGCACGGTCGAGAAAGCTTCACCCCTCAAGGAAGGCATCAAGCTTCGTGTCGCCACCAATTACGACCCTCAGACCATCGATCTGGGCGCCTCCATCGCGCATGCCGGCATCTGCCTGACCGTCACGTCACTGCCGGAAGCGGGCAGCAACGAGCGCTGGTTCGAGGTCGAGGCATGGGAGGAAGCGCTGAGGCTGACGACGATCGCCGACTGGCGGGAGGGGACGCGCATCAATCTCGAGCGCTCGCTGAAGATCGGCGACGAACTGGGTGGCCACATCGTGTCCGGCCATGTCGACGGCAAGGCGGAGATCCTCGCGGTCGAAGCGGAGGGGGAAGCCGTGCGCTTCCGCCTCAGGGCACCCGAACATCTCGCGAAATTCGTCGCCCCCAAGGGCTCGGTGGCGCTCGACGGAACGTCGCTCACCGTGAACAAGGTGGATGGCGTCGAGTTCGACGTATTGCTGATCCGTCATTCGCTCGAAGTGACGACCTGGGGCGAACGCAAGTCCGGTGATCTCGTCAATTTCGAGGTGGACACGATGGCGCGCTACGCGGCGCGATTGGCGGAATTCCCGGCTCCCAAGGACGAATAACGTCCGGCCGAAAGAAATCGCCCGTCAAAAAAGTCCGCCCCCGAAATGGGGGCGGACGAGTTTGTCGGGCAGCCGGCCGAAAACATCAGCGCAGATAGATCGTCAGTCCGCCATCGGCCGCCTGCGTCGCCGCGGCGACGTTGTCGATTTCGACATTGCGTGCCCTGAGCGAAGCGAGCAGCGGTCTGTTGGCTTCGACGGCGGCTCGCAATGCGGCGCGCTGCCCCGGTGTCGACTCGTCGACCCGCATACGGGTCTGATTCAGACGGCTCAACGTGTCGACATCGACGACGCGGAAATTGTCGCCCTTGAAGGTGCGCACGGTCTGGTCGATCCGGTCAGGCCAGTTCATTTCGACGCTCGCCGCCTGGGAGATGCCGGCGAAGGTAAGGGCGGAGAGGGTGGCGATGACGGAGATTTTCGCAATGCTGTTCATTGTCATGCTCCTTTGGTTTTGCGGCTGCCCCCGGTGACGATCGGTCCGTAGATCTGCCACGGCCGTTTTGCTTCTCTGAGGCGCAGCCTGCAGGCCAGCACGGGTCGTTTACGGGTGATGTCACCCGCAGCGAAGAAAGCTGGACCGTTTCGACTGGTTGGTACTGCGCCTTGTTCGCGTCCGACTGGGATCTCGCGCCGTGCCAACGGTCATGAAAGTGGACCGGAATGTGGCCGTTTCGGTGGCGTAAACGGCTGAAAATAATTAAGAATTGTTCATCTTCCGCTTCTGCGATCCGCGCGGCGCCGTAGGAAGCTTTCCTGGAAGTGCTTTAACGCCTGTTGAGAATGGGCCACCGCGGCCGCTTGTTTGATTTCCTCATTCCTGTGCTTGTCACAGGAATCCAGCCAGACCAAGTCCTTGGGCTGAAAGAACGCTTCCCGCGCCGCGGACGCGGCGCTGCTCTCATCCCTGTGACGAGCACTGTTGGGGTGGACGGCTCCCAACGGCATCGCAATGTGCCAGAGTGAGTCGTTAAGACATCAATCGAGGGAGACCGTCCGTGGAGCAGATTATCCGAATTGGCATGGATACGTCAGTGCGCCGGGAGACTGGCAAGGAGTAGGAGGTGAAAGTCCACCACGATGAAGGGTTAGCAACCCACGTCGGCCCCAAGCCGTGCGCAGGCAACCGTGAGGGTGTCGGCGAAGCGTCGGTAGGGGAGCGTGTAGGCCAGCCATGGAGCCGCGAAAGTCCAAAATCCCGGGTGCCGACGGCGTTGACGTCCCGGAAGGCAATACGACTGAGCACGTTACGCGAGTGCTCAGTCGACCCGGCGTGGTCTGAGACCCTGGCATGCACGGAAGCTCCTTGTACAGGAACCGGGAGATCTCTGGATTGGCCACCCAACCCGACGTACGGGTGGATGGTCCGCAGTGGGAAGGCGAGGAGTCGTAGCCGCTGATGAACGATGCAGAGAAGTCTGACTTCGGCATAGTAGCTTTGAAGCCGACGAACAAAGCCGGACGACCGGTGGCGGAGTTGGTGGAGCCAAGGCCGGGGACCAAGGGGAACGCGGAACAGCAACGCATGCACCGGACACAGGGCCGGGCTCGCATGTCCCAGTCGTTGGATCGCGTACGGAAAGCCGCAAGGGCAACGAAGAAGGAAAGGTTCACAGCGCTCCTTCACCATATCAATGTTGATGCACTCCGGACAGCGTTCTACGCCCTTAGGCGCAAGGCCGCCCCCGGGGTGGATGGCATGAGATGGCAGGACTACGAGGCAGAGCTTGAGCCACGGCTCATCGATCTGCACGCGCGGGTCCAACGGGGAGCGTACCGCCCGCAGCCTTCACGCCGGACGTTTATACCGAAGGCAGATGGGAAGCAGCGGCCGCTGGCAATCGCAGCTCTGGAAGACAAAATTGTCCAAGGGGCGACCGTCATGGTGCTCAACGCCATCTATGAAGGCGACTTCTGTGGCTTTTCCTACGGGTTTAGGCCCGGACGGGGACCGCATGATGCGTTGGACGCCTTGTGTGTTGCGATCGACCATCGGAAAGTGAGCTGGATCATCGACGCCGACATCCAGAACTTCTTCGGGGCGGTCAGTCAGAAATGGCTGGTTCGCTTCCTGGAATATCGGATCGGTGATAAGCGCATCATCCGCCTGATCCAGAAATGGTTGAAGGCGGGTGTTCTCGAAGACGGGGTCTTGAGCGTAGATGACAAGGGGACCGGTCAAGGCTCGGTGATCTCACCGCTCCTAGCCAATATCTACCTGCACTACGCACTCGATCTGTGGGCGAAACGCTGGCGACAGCACGCCTCCGGCGGCGACATGGTCATCGTGCGCTATGCCGATGACGTGGTGGTCGGCTTCGAGCGCGAGGACGACGCCCGTCGCTTCCTTGATGCAATGCGCGTTAGACTTGAGGAGTTCGAACTGTCGCTCCATCCGGACAAGACCCGCCTGATTGAGTTTGGTCGCTTTGCGGCGGCTAATCGCAAGCGGCGCGGCCTCGGTAAACCGGAGACCTTCATGTTTCTCGGGTTCACGTTCATCTGCGGCAAATCGCGCAGCGGGCGCTTCCAGCTTCAACGGAAGACCCGCGGCGACCGCATGCGGACGAAGCTCAGGACCATAAAGGAGGAGTTGTGGCGTCGGCTGCACTGGCCCATACCCGAACAGGGGAAATGGCTAAGGCAAATCGTGAGCGGGCATTTCGCCTACTTCGCGGTGCCGACAAACGCGCGCGCACTAGCCGCGTTTCGACACCATGTGGAAGAACTCTGGAGGCGCACGCTTCGGCGGCGTAGCCAGAGGGACGGATTCACATGGGGTCGAACCACAAAAGTGGCAGAGCACTGGCTCCCCAAGCCAAGTATCCTTCATCCATGGCCCGACGTGCGCTTCGCCGTCAAACACCCAAGGTAGGAGCCCGGTGCCTTAATTGGGCTCGCCGGGATCTGAGCGGGGGGCGCCCGGTAACGGGCGTCTCTACCGCGAAAAGAGCGTTTTCCAGTTGCATGGAGTGAACGCCGCCGAGCAACCGATCCTGCGCCGGAAGCTGACGCGCAAGGAAATGGTGAAATTCTTCCAGAAGGCGGCACCGACCAGTATTGCGCTGGAAGCGTGTGGTGGTTCCCACCATTGGGCCCGACTGCTGCGTTCCTTCGGCCATGAGGTGAAATTGATCGCGCCGCAATTGGCCAAGCCTTATGTCAAGCGCGGGAAGAATGATGCGGCGGACGCCGAAGCATTGTGCGAGGCGATGAGCCGGCCGACGATGCGGTTTGTTCCGGTGAAGACGGCGCAGCAGCAGGCCGCCTTGATGCTGGTGGGCTTGCGCGAGAGGCTGATCCGCAACCGGACACAACTGGCCAACAGCATTCGCGGCTTTGCCATGGAGTTCGGCATCGTCGCGGCCACCGGCATGTGCAGGATCGAACCGCTATTGGAGCGCATAGCGCAGGACCCATCGCTGCCCGTTCTTGCGCGAAAGGTTTTTGCCATGCATGGCGATGAATATCGCGGTCTGCTTCAAGAGATAAAGAAGGTCGAGGAAGAGCTGCTGGATTTGCACCGCGCCGATGAATGCAGCCTGCGCCTTGCGCAAATTCCCGGTGTCGGTCCGGTCGGCGCAACGCTGTTGATGCTGAAAACCCCGGATGCCCGGCTGTTCAAGTCCGGCCGGGCGTTTGCCGCCTGGTTGGGACTGACGCCCAAGGATCATTCGACCGCTGGCAAGACGAGGCTTGGGGTGATCACCCGTGCCGGCGACGAGATGCTGCGAAGCGTTCTGGTGGTTGGGGCGACCTCTCTTCTTCAACAGGTCAGAGCCGGCCGAAGCCGGCATGCCTCGCAATGGCTCACCGGACTGCTGCAACGCAAAAAGCCCAAGCTTGTTGCCGTGGCGCTCGCCAACAAGATCGCCCGGATCGCCTGGAAGCTGATGGTAAGCGGCCAAACCTATCGGAGGATGGAAGAGCAGCCGCAGGCCGCATAGAGATTGGCCGCCATGGGCGCGCAACACAAAGCCGCCCGTGTCCGGCTGATGCTGTGAACTTGCAAGAGAACAAGCAGATGGTGCGATCGATCGATTCCCAAGACGCCTGACACGCCGCTCATCCCAATGGCCTTCCATGGCCGTTGCACTGTTTGGCACAGGCGTTGCGGAAACCATCTTGGCCAGTGGCCCTGTGCGGCCACACCGAAAGGCCGAACATATGGAAGCAAGCGATCCGATCAAAAAATCTGCAAAAAACACTTGCAAGGGGGAGCCGTCCACATAAGGGATGAGGAAGAGGAGAGGTTGCAGTCCTTCGAAAAGCTTCCTTCAGCGGGCGGAAAACCCCACATACTTTTTCCGGCCTAAGCTTCCGATCCCTTCGGCCGCCTTTCGAACATGACCATCGGCCGGCCGTTATAGGTCGTGCGCCAGAATTCCTTGAAACCGTGTTTCAGGGCGACATTGATCGAAGCCTGGTTGCCCGGTTCGATGATGCAGGTCTTCCTCAGCACGGGAAACTGACGGTCGGCCCAGGCGAGGGCGGCGGTCACGGCTTCCGTCGCCAGTCCGCGGCCGTGGTTTTTCGGTGAAATCGCCCAGCCCGTCTCCATCGTTCCCTCCAGCGAGGGCGTGATCTGGCGATGCGCTTCGTGGAAGCCGGCCTCTCCGATAAAGGCGCCGCTTTGCTTGTCCTGGATCGCGAAGAAGCCGAAGCCGAAGTAGTGCCACATGCCGACCTGGCGCAGGAATCGCGTCCAGGACTGTTCGCGGGTGTAAGGCACGCCGCCGGTATAGCGGGTCACTTCCTCGTCGCCGAAGAGTGCGCAATAGGAAGGAAAGTCGTCGCGCCGGTAGGGGCGCAGGAATAGCCGCTCGGTCTCGATCGTGGGGACGCTGTGCATTGTCGCTCCGCTTGTTCTGACAGGGGAAGGAGTAGAGTTCTCAGAAGCCCGGTTCACCGTCCCAATAGTCGGCCGCCGAGGGCGCGCGGCCGATGAAGTCGAACGACGCCTGGCTTTCGCCCGGACGCCGGGTCCGGGCAAGGAACTTGCCGGAGTCCGGATATTCGCAGATTTCGGTCGCTGCGATGGTGGAAATGGACAGGTATTTGAGCGGGACGGTGCCGGTATTGATGAGGTGATGCGCGGTCTCCTGGCCGCCAGCGGGGGCTCCGAGTATGTCGCCTGGTCCGACCGCATGGCGTTCGCTGCCGAAACGATAGGTACCTTGCCCCTCGAGGATAATGAACAGCTCTTCTTCGACATGGTGGTTATGGAATGGACACCCGGATTTGCCGGGCGGAACCTCGCCGTAGCCTATGCCGATATCCTTGAGGCCGAGAAGCGACCCGAAAGAGACGTCGCTGGATTCGAAGAACGAGCCACGGCGCCAGTGGTCGAGCTTCAGGTTCTTCGGATTGACGATGGGCTTTTGCGCGTCCGTCATCGCAGTCGTCCTCCTGGTCGCGTCGCATGCCCGGCTCGACCTCGCGGAATCGGTCTGGGCGCGCTTAAGGATTAGAGACAGTTGGCGCCGTTACAAGCGGGTTTGCTGTTCGGCTCCACCAATATCGAAGATTGCGGTACGGCAAATGCCCTTCGGTTAACGGAATTTACTTGCCATTCCGTGCCGGGCATGGTTTGACCGCCGCCTGCACCGGCCAAGTCCGGTCCGAATTTTTCAAGACAGGTGATCCATGGCGAAGATCAAGCCCGTCCACATGCTGATTGTGGAAGCGCGTTTCTATGACGATATGGCCGACGCGCTCCTCGATGGAGCGAAACATGCGCTGGATGCGGCCGGCGCCACTTATGATATTGTGACGGTTCCGGGGGCGCTGGAAATTCCCGCGGCGATCGCCATGGCGCTCGACGGCGCCGACGAAGGCGGGGCGGAATATGACGGCTTCGTTGCGCTCGGCATGGTGATCCGCGGCGAAACCTACCATTTCGACATCGTCGCCAACGAGTCCGCGCGCGCGCTGATGGATCTCGCCGTCAGCGAGAGCCTGGCGCTCGGCAACGGCATTCTGACGGTCGAAAACGACGATCAGGCCTGGGCACGGGCCCGCCGTACGGAAGGCGACAAGGGCGGATTCGCCGCGCGCGCCGCCCTGACCATGATTGAACTGAAGCAAAGATTGGGCGCAGAGAAGTGACGAACACCCCTTCGGATCAGCCGCTGAAACAGGTCAACCAGCGTGGCGCCGCGCGCCTTGCAGCCGTTCAGGCGCTTTATCAGATGGATGTCGGCGGGACCGGCGTCCTGGAGATCGTCGCCGAATACGAGGAACATCGCCTCGGCAAGGAACTGGACGGTGACACCTATCTCAGGGCAGACGCGTCCTGGTTTCGCTCGATCGTTGCGGGCGTCGTGCGCGACCAGCGCAAGCTCGATCCGTTGATCGGCTCGGCGCTTCAGGATGATTGGGCGCTTTCCCGGCTCGATTCCACCGTTCGCGCAATCCTGCGCGCCGGCACCTTCGAGATACTGGAGCGAAAGGACGTGCCGGTTCCGGTGATCGTGACCGAATATGTCGAGATCGCCAAGGCCTTCTTCCAGGACGAAGAGCCGAAGCTCGTCAACGCCGTCCTCGACCGGATCGCCAAACAAGTTCGCGGCGACCAGAGAAAGTAAGCGGATGGCCACCGAGCCGGCAGAAATCCGAACGGTCCTCCGCGAGGCGCGTCGCAACGTGCAGTTGCTTACCGTGGCGCAGGCACTGCTCGGCGTTGTCGGGCCGATCAGTTTTGCCGTCGGCGGGGTTGCCGGCCACCAGTTGCTCGGCGAAGACAAGTCGCTCGCGACGGCGCCGCTCACCGCCTACAATCTCGGCATGGCGCTCGGCGTCGTACTCGTTGCGGTGTTGTCGCGACTCGTTGGCCGGCGCTTCGCCTTCATCGCCGGTGCGTCGATCGCTGCGCTCGGCGGCGTACTCGCCACGGCTGCACTTTTCCGGGAGAGTTTCTGGTTCTTCGCCTGCGGCCTCGCCGTGCTCGGCGCTTCCAACGGCTTTACGCAGAAGCTCCGCTTTGCCGCAGCCGACGCTTCGCCCTCCTTCTACAAGGCCAAGGCGATTTCCTGGATTCTGGGAGGCGGCATCGTCTCGGCGATCCTCGGACCGCAGATCGTCATCTTCGCGGGCGATTACTTTGCGCCCGTGTGGTTCGCGGGCGCCTTCGTCGCTCTCGTACCGGTCTGCCTCGCCGCGCTCTTCTTCTTCGTGCCGCTACGGCTGCCGGACCACACATCGGCATCGACCCATCATGAGCAGCCTCCCGCGCGTCCGCTGCGCGAGATTGCGGGCAGCCAGCGTTTCATGACGGGAATGATCTGCGGGATATCCAGCTATGTCCTGATGACCTTCATGATGACGGGCGCGCCCGTCGCCATGGTTGTCGGCTGCGGCTTTTCGAGCGATCTCGCGACGCTCGGAATCCAATGGCACGTGCTTGCGATGTTCGCTCCGAGTTTCGTCACGGGTTGGCTGATCAGCCGCTTCGGCGCCGAACGCATCGTCGCATGCGGTCTCCTCCTGCTGATGGCCTGCGCTGCCGTGGCTCACCTCGGCGTCGCACTCTGGAATTTCTGGGGCGCGTTGTCGCTGCTCGGCCTCGGCTGGAATTTCGGTTTCATCGGCTCCACGGCGATCGTCGCGCAGAGTTACCGGCCGCATGAGGCAGACAAGGTCCAGGGCTTTCACGACATCGTTCTCTTCTCAGCCGTCGCTTGTTCTTCCTTCGCTTCCGGCAAGGTGCTTTCCGCCTATGGTTGGGACATGCTGAGCGCGGTTGTCTGGCCAGTGGCCGGTTTTTGCCTTCTTCTCCTTCTCCCGCTCCTGAGGGCGGGAAAGCAAGCCACTGCCTGAAAGCCGGTTTATCCGAATGCTTCCCGGACCCTGAAAAAGGCCCGCATGCGGGCGATTTCAGGGGCTTGACGATCCACATCGGCAACAGCACTCTGGCCGCGCCGCGAAAACGCGTCGCTTGAGGAGGCGGCGTGTGATTCGCGGAGAGGGGCCTGCGGCAGGGATGAGCCCGCAGGTTGTAACGGAGGAAAGTGCGAAATGACCATATTGTTGGGCGTTATCGCATGCGGGTTGCTTTCGGTGGTCTACGCCATCTGGGCGACAAGGTCGGTGCTTGCCGCCGACCAGGGGAATGCCCGCATGCAAGAAATCGCAGGTTTTATCAGAGAGGGGGCGCAGGCCTACCTCACGCGTCAGTACACAACCATCGCCATCGTCGGTGTCGTCGTTTTCATCGCCGCATGGGTCCTGTTGTCGGGTGCAGCCGCCATCGGCTTCCTTATCGGTGCGGTGCTCTCGGGTGCCGCAGGCTTCATCGGCATGCATGTTTCGGTCAGGGCCAACGTCCGTACGGCCCAGGCCGCCTCGGTCAGCCTCGCCTCCGGTCTCGACATCGCATTCAAATCCGGTGCAATCACCGGCATGCTGGTGGCCGGCCTCGCCCTCCTGGGCGTCTCGGTCTACTATCTCATACTCACCGCAGGCCTGGGGCATGAGCCGGCCGCGCGCGAGGTCATCGATGCGCTTGTCGCGCTCGGCTTCGGGGCGTCGCTGATTTCGATCTTCGCCCGTCTCGGCGGCGGCATCTTCACGAAAGGCGCCGATGTCGGCGGCGACCTCGTCGGCAAGGTAGAAGCGGGTATCCCCGAGGACGATCCGCGCAATCCGGCGACGATCGCCGACAACGTCGGCGACAATGTCGGAGACTGCGCCGGCATGGCCGCCGACCTGTTCGAGACCTATGCGGTTTCCGTCGTGGCGACGATGGTGCTGGCATCGATCTTCTTCGCCGGGACCCCGATGCTCGCAACCGTCATGACTTATCCGCTGGCGATCTGCGCGGCCTGCATCATCACCTCGATCATCGGCACCTTCTTCGTCAAGCTCGGCGCAAACGCCTCGATCATGGGCGCGCTTTATCGCGGGCTGATCGTTACGGGCGCTCTGTCGATCCTCGGCCTTGGCGCGGCGACATCGCTGACGATCGGATGGGGTTCGATCGGAACGGTCGCGGGCATGGACATCACCGGCTGGAATCTGTTTCTCTGCGGCATCATCGGCCTTATCGTCACCGCGCTGATCGTCGTGATCACCGAATATTATACGGGGACGAACAAGCGGCCTGTGAACTCGATCGCGCAGGCCTCGGTCACGGGCCACGGCACCAACGTGATCCAGGGTCTCGCCGTGTCCCTCGAATCGACGGCCTTGCCGGCAATCGTCATCGTCGGTGGCATCATCGCGACCTACCAGTTCGCCGGCCTCTTCGGGACGGCCATCGCCGTGACCGCCATGCTCGGTCTTGCCGGCATGATCGTAGCGCTCGACGCCTTCGGCCCCGTGACCGACAATGCCGGCGGGATTGCCGAGATGTCGCATCTGCCGCCCGAGGTGCGCAAGTCGACCGACGCGTTGGACGCCGTCGGCAACACCACCAAGGCCGTGACGAAAGGTTATGCGATCGGTTCGGCGGGGCTTGGTGCCCTGGTACTCTTCGCGGCCTATTCCAACGACCTCGCCTATTTCGCCGCCAATGGCGACAAGCATCCCTATTTCGCCGACGTCGGGACGATCTCCTTCGATCTGTCCAATCCTTACGTCGTCGCCGGGCTGATCTTCGGCGGTCTCATCCCCTATCTCTTCGGCGGCATCGCAATGACCGCCGTCGGCCGTGCCGGGAGCGCCGTCGTCGAGGAGGTTCGTCGTCAGTTCAAGGAAAAGCCCGGCATCATGGAAGGCAAGGATCGGCCGGACTATGGCCGGGCCGTCGACATGCTGACGAAGGCGGCGATCCGCGAAATGATCATCCCGTCGCTGCTGCCGGTGCTGGCGCCGATCGTCGTTTATTTCGGCGTGCTGCTGATCTCCGGCTCGAAGGCGTCTGCCTTCGCGGCGCTCGGTGCCTCGCTCCTCGGCGTGATCGTCAACGGCCTTTTCGTGGCCATCTCGATGACGTCCGGCGGCGGTGCCTGGGACAATGCCAAGAAGAGCTTCGAAGACGGCTTCGTCGACCGCAACGGCACCCGCCACATGAAGGGATCCGAAGCGCACAAGGCCTCGGTGACGGGTGACACCGTCGGCGATCCCTACAAGGATACGGCCGGTCCGGCGGTCAACCCCGCGATCAAGATCACCAACATCGTGGCCCTTCTCCTGCTCGCCGTCCTGGCCTGACGCAGGCGTCTTGAAAAACGGAAGGCCCGCGGGACCTGGTCTCGCGGGCCTTTTTTGATCCGTTGCGGCTCGGTTACTTGCCGAAGTCCTTGAACAGGTTGCGCGCGGCGGCCTGTCCGGCGCCGGGGCCGCTCAGGAGCTGGCCGAGGAAGCTCGATTCCTTGCCGCCGGTCGGCGTCGTTCGCGACAGCATGTCGAAGACCTTCCCGTCCTTCAACGTGTAGTGCGCGAGCTGGCTGACGGTGCCTTCCTTGTCGAAATAGACGGCGAGGATCGACTGATCGATGATCTTCGGCTTCATGAAGGCGACCGGCCGCTTACGGGTCTGGGAGATGTAGTAGAACACCTCATTGTCGAATGTCGCGGTGGTCGAAGGCGTGCCGAGCGAAAGCAGCACCTGCTCGCGGCTCGATCCGACCGGCACGAGTGCCAGCGTTTCCTGGTCGACGACATAGCCCTGATGCAGGACTTCACCCACATTCGCGGACATGCAGGCAGAAAGGGCGGTAGTACACAGGGAAGCCACGAGCACGGCACGGCCCAGGACTTTGAGGTTTGTCGTCAAATACCGCTTCGTCAAGGACTGCTCCCCTGGAGTAACGATTGGCAGATCGGCCATTGCAATTCGTGCCCGCTTCGGTAAACCAGCTTCGGCTATCATGCAACATGATCATGGGCGCTTGCCCCTGATTTCGAGAAAGCCAGCCGGCCTCTGTGATGATTTTTGGACTGTTCAAGAAAAAAAGCGGCAATATTGCGATTGTGAAGCGCCAATATGCGGCACTGACCGCGGCGGCGCGCCAACCGTTTCTCTATACCGACCTCGATGTGCCCGACACGGTCATGGGGCGCTTCGAGATGTTGTCAGCGATTCTGATCCTTTATTTCCGCCGCACGCGCAGCTCGGCGCGAGCCGGCCAGGAGATCGCGCAGGAGATTGTCGACGCCTTCTTCGAGGATGTCGACCATTCCATCCGCGAGCTCGGCGTCGGCGACATGAGCGTGCCGAAGAAGATGAAGAAACTTGCCGGCATGTTCTACGGCCGCCTCGAATCCTACGCGGCGGCCCTTGAAGGACGCGACGCCGGCGCACTGGCGGCCGCATTGCGGCGCAATTTTCACGCCGACGTAGAGGACGCGCCGTCCATGCAGGGCCTCGCCTCCTACCTCCTTGCGGTCGAGTCCGTACTCTCGGATACCACGGAAGAGGCCGTCGAGACGGGTCAGTTGCGCATCCCCCCGGCCGGAACGTAAAAGCGCCGCGATCGTTCGTCGATCAAATGGCAGCGTGCCGACCGCCGCCCTGCAGCGGTGCCGGCGCGAGGAAGGGTCTGAACATGAAGCAAGAGAGCAAACCGGCATTCTCCTACCCGGTGAAGGTGGGGCATATTTCGGCAAATCCTGTGACCGTGCATATGTCGGCGAACGATGCCGAACTGCGGGCTCTTGCCGAGCTTTGGCGCGTGGAAGGCGTCTCTTCCCTTGCCGCCGACCTGCAGATTGCGCGCTGGAAAAAGGACGGTGTGAAGATCAAGGGCGAGGTTCGTGCGCATATCGTCCAGTCGTGCGTCGTGACGCTCGAGCCGGTCGAGTCTGATATCCGGGAACCGGTGGATGCGATCCTCGTACCCGAGGGATCACGTCTCGCGCGGCAGGCCGACGCCGACGGCGGCGAGATGATCGTCGATCCGGACGGACCCGACCTGCCCGATACCTTCACAGGCGATACGATCGATGCCGGCGTGGTCGTCAGCGAGCACGTCGCGCTCGCCATCGATCCCTATCCGCGCAAGCCGGGCGCCGCTTTCGGCGAACGCATCGAAAGCTCCGCCGCGGACGACGAACGGCCGAACCCGTTCGCGGTGCTGAAGGACTGGAAAAAGGATTGAAACGGCTGAGCCCCGGCTTACAATTCGGTTGTCACGCCGACGAAAAGCAGTATTTTGGCCCGACTCCAGCCAAGGGGGCCGCTACGCCGAGACATTGCATGCCGGCCCCACTTCAGAAGGAACATGGATCGCCGCCGCTTGATGCTTGAGGGGCGAAACATGTTGCGTGGCGGGAAAAAAGGATAAGACACGCGTGGTCAGAATTTCACTTGACGTGATGGGAGGCGACTATGGTCCTGAAGTCGTCATCCCGGGCGCAGCGAGAGCGCTCGAACGTCACCCGGACATAAAGTTCGTTCTTTTTGGCCAGGAAGCGCGGTGCGTGGAACTGCTCGCCAAGCACCCGAAGCTCAAGGCGAGCAGCACGTTCCATGATTGCGAGATTGCCGTCGGCATGGATGAAAAGCCGAGCCAGGCGCTTCGGCGCGGACGCGGCAAATCGAGCATGTGGAAGGCTATCGACGCGATCAACGCCGGCGAAGCGGATGTGGTCGTCTCGGCCGGGAACACCGGCGCCCTGATGGCGATGTCGGTTTTCTGTCTGAGGACGATGCAGGGCATTCAGCGGCCGGCGATCGCCGCCATCTGGCCGACGCTGAAGGGCGAAAGCATCGTTCTCGACGTCGGCGCTACGATCGGCGCCGACGCGCAGCAACTCATGGATTTCGCCCTGATGGGCGGCGCAATGGCCCGGGCGCTCTTCGAAGTTGAGCGTCCTTCCGTCGGCCTTCTAAATGTCGGCGTGGAGGAGATCAAGGGCCAGGAAGAGGTAAAGGAGGCCGGGCGCCTGATCCGTGAGGCCGACGTCGAGGGGATCGAATATTACGGCTTCGTCGAAGGCGACGATATCGGCCGCGGCACCGTCGATGTCGTGGTGACCGAGGGCTTTTCCGGTAATATCGCGCTGAAGGCAGCAGAGGGGACGGCGCGTCAGATCGCCGAATATCTGCGCGCCGCGATGTCGCGCACGCTTCTTGCAAGGGTCGGCTATGTCTTCGCCAAGGGAGCCTTCGACCGGCTCCGCGAGAAGATGGATCCGCGAAAGGTCAATGGCGGGGTTTTCCTCGGTCTCAACGGCATCGTTATCAAGAGCCATGGTGGCGCGGATGCCGAGGGCTTCGCCGCGGCCATCGACGTCGGATACGATATGGTGAAGAACGGCCTGAAGGCGAAGATCGAGACCGATCTGGCACGGTATCATGGCGCCCAGCCGTCCGAAGCCCTTCCGCGGGCATGAATGATGAGGTTTGAGTAGATGATCCGTTCTGTCGTGCGCGGCTTCGGGGCAGCACTGCCGAAGCGAGTGATGACCAATAAGGAAATCGAATCCAAGGTCGACACGTCCGACGAATGGATCGTGCAGCGGACCGGCATCCGCCAGCGCTATATCGCAGGCGAGGAGGAGACGAGCGCCTCTCTCGGCGAGGCGGCGGCGCGTGCGGCGCTCGCGAGAGCCGAGCTGACGCCCGACGACATCGACCTGATCATCGTCGCGACCTCCACTCCGGACAACACCTTCCCTGCAACCGCGGTGAACATCCAGAACCGCCTCGGCATGCGGCACGGTGCGGCGTTCGATATGCAGGCGGTCTGTTCCGGCTTCGTCTACGCGGTCGCGACGGCTGACGCCTATATTCGCGGCGGTCTCTCCAAACGCGCGCTGGTCATTGGCGCTGAGACCTTTTCGCGACTTCTGGACTGGACCGACCGGACGACCTGTGTGCTCTTCGGCGACGGCGCCGGTGCGATCGTCCTGGAGGCGCAGGAGGGGGCCGGCACGAAGGCTGATCGAGGCGTTCTGACGGCGCAATTGCGCTCTGACGGCGCCCACCGCGACAAGCTCTATGTCGACGGCGGGCCGTCCACGACGGGCACCGTCGGCCATCTCCGGATGGAAGGGCGCGAGGTCTTCAAGCATGCGGTCGGCATGATCACCGACGTGATCGAGGCGGCTTTCGAGGCAACCGGGACGACCGCCGACGACATCGATTGGCTGGTTCCGCACCAGGCCAACCGCCGCATTATTGACGGCTCGGCCAAGAAGCTCGGCATCCCTCTCGAAAAGGTTGTGGTTACCGTCGATCTGCATGGCAACACCTCCGCGGCGTCGATTCCGCTTGCCCTTGATGCCGCCGCCTCCGACGGCCGGATCAAGAAGGGTGATCTCGTAATGCTCGAGGCGATGGGCGGGGGCTTCACCTGGGGCTCCGTTCTTCTTCGCTGGTAAGAAAATAATGAATTACGGCAGGCGCTTGACCGGAAAAGACAAGGGCAATAGTCTTCAATCGCTGATCGGCATGCCAGACATCGGTGGGGGAAGATGAGCGGAAAAACAGTAACGCGGGCAGACTTGGCTGAATCGGTTTTTCGCAAGGTGGGTCTGTCTCGCACGGAGTCCGCCGAACTCGTGGAAACTGTCATCGACGAGATCTGCAACGCAATCGTGCGTGGCGAGAGCGTGAAGCTGTCTTCTTTCGCAACGTTTCAGGTGCGCGACAAGAACGAGCGCATCGGCCGGAACCCGAAAACCGGCGAGGAAGTGCCGATTTCTCCGCGCCGGGTGATGACCTTCAAGGCTTCGAATGTCCTGAAGCAGCGGGTCCTGAAGGCGCATCTGAGCCGCAAGTCCAAGTTGAAACCGTCCAACCCGGCCGGCTGAAGCGCCGTTGACCACCACAAATGTGGTTGAAAACCCATCCATAAGCCATTGAAATAGGCATGATTCGTGTAATCATCGCCTGACGATCCGTGCGTCGCGTAGCCGATCTTGCGCGGCGAGTAAGCGCCGCCCGAAGCATTGCCGGGAAAGTGCTTAGCGGTTTTCCGTACGGAAGTGCGGAGCTTCAAGGACTTAGAGGGTTTCAGTCTTTCCATGAAACACTGAAAGCGCTGGTCCTAGCGGCGATTTGGATGGCGGATACGCAGACAGAGGACGTAAAACACGTCGCAGGAATCGGTTCAGATCCCGACGCGCCTTATGGAGATGGGGACCACATGGAGAAAAGCCCGGATGCTTTCCGCACCATCAGCGAGGTTGCGGACGAACTCGATCTCCCCCAACACGTGCTTCGTTTCTGGGAAACCCGGTTCCAGCAGATCAAGCCGATGAAGCGCGGTGGCGGGCGCCGCTATTATCGCCCCGAGGATGTCGACCTGCTCAAGGGCATCCGCCACCTCCTCTACGATCACGGCTATACGATCAAGGGTGTGCAGAAGCTTTTGAAAGCCAACGGCAACAAATTCGTCGCCGCCATCGCGAGCGGGGATCTTGCGACCGTCGAGGCGCTTGCCGCTTCCAGCAACGAAGAGCCGGCGCCGCCCAAGGCGGGCGTGGCGGAGGAGGACCAGATCGTCGGCCGTCCGAAGGCACCGGCGAGCCGGCGTTTCTTCTCTTTCGGCACCGGAGGCGACGATGCCGAGATAACCGTCGGCAAGACGTCGGTCGGCAAGGAAGACAGGGCGCTGCTGCAGGAAGCGCTCTACGACCTCCTGGAATGCAAGCGTCTGCTCGATCAGGTTCGGTAGTAGGGAAGACACGGGAAGGGGGCCTCGAAAGCAGTGCCGAGGCCCAACTCGGTCGTGATCAACTTATTCGGCCGCTTCTTCCGTCGACTGCTGTGCATTCTTCTGTTTCAGGAGGAGATCGTCAGAGGTCGACTGCTCGGCCTTTGCCACGCTCGCGGTCGTGATCTCCTTGTCGACTTTATCGATCGATGCCGTGGTATTGGAATGGCCCAGGCAATCGGCTGACGCTGCCGTCGCCGATAAAGCGAAGGCGGCTGCAAGTACGAGAATGCTCTTCATCGGGCTTCTCCTGTGGTTTGCAGGCGCAGTTTATCCAGCACGGGACATCGATCCAAATCACAAAACTGTTGTCTTGCCGCTTCCGCTACAGTCGGCGGCCTCCTGTGATGGGCGAGCTCCATTTTCCCCCTTGCGCCGGGCGTGTGTTCCGACTAATGAGAGCGGGCTTGTAACCAAGCGGGTCGGAGCGTAGCGCAGCCCGGTAGCGCACTTGACTGGGGGTCAAGGGGTCGTGGGTTCGAATCCCGCCGCTCCGACCATTTCCGCTTTGGTTTCAACGCGATACGATGGGCGCCCTTGCGCAATCCTGGATCTTGGCTTTCGCCCTGATTCGTTTCCACTGCATCTTGAGCCCGCTATAGGTGATCGGATACCGGTTGCCCTTCTTCCTCCCCATCTCCTTCGAGACGACGCTCGGTTGCGGCGTTGATCGAGCTGTGCCAGCGTGTGCTCAAAGTTGCCCGGAAGTGGCAGCATCCTCGGGGCGAGGGAGGAGATGAGGACGCTGCCGCTCCGTCCGGAGACGGGCTTTAACGGTCGGCCGCATAGATGGTTCCGACTGGCGCTTTGTGTTTTTGCTTCGGGGAGAGTAAGTCCGCTTGCTCTCACTCTGTCATCGATGTGACAACCACCTTCTGCCGAGATACTCCAAGGCCTTCAGGCGACTGTGATCGGCTCCGCGGGTCACTCCAACTGACTTCCGCCGCTGCGCCATCGTTTTCTTTGGAGTGTCAGAATCCTTGTTCTCGTCGCGTGAGGCACTTTGCTCCGGCAACGCGTAGTCGTCTCTGTCTTGCATCAATCAATTCCTAATGCGCTGGGGAGTGGGAGCCTCAGAGCTGCGGAGAAGGGACAATCTTTACAGCTCTGAGGTCATCACTCACCCAAGCGGCTGGGGGCCGCTCGACGGTGACAACTCCAATTCGGTCTGAAAGGTTTCGCTCGGCCGCCTGGCTAAGACCTTTGCCATCGATAAACCCGACCAAGGTCCGATATGCCGTCGGCGGGAAGCGCTGGCAGGGCTATCGGAACATCGCCCTCGGGCGATGGGGCGAGTGCCATTCCCGGCCTTGAAAAGCGTGAGCCCCGGCGCTGGCAAAACAGGCGCTTTCCCTTGATTCCTGTTCCGCTGAGAGTACAATATGTCCAAGCGACGTTCGAAGCGGTTCCCTTGAATGGAACAGGGCAAATGCGCCCCAGCTAGAAGATGACACGTCGCGACCGGAGCTGCAGCAAGTCCCCCGCTGCAGCTCTATTTGTGTCAGGCCATCTTTCGGTTTGGAGGAGCGGGTTGCCGCCGTCGCCTCGATCGTCGTCCGGCCACCAACCCTGCCGATCGTCACCGAGTGCCTCTTTCGCCCGCTGATCGCCGAGCCGTGTCAACAGCCGTTGCAGCAGCTGGTGCTCGGTGATGCCGCTTACGTGGCTGGTACTCGGCGATTGGACGACCCATGCAGATCTGGGGCCTTCGAACGCTGTAGCAGGTGACGAGAGCCACCGTGGCGTTCATCTTTGAGTGCTGGAGGGCTGCACATTATTTGCCGGGTTTGGCTTTCCCTTTTGCGTTGTTTCCGCCCTTGCCGCCCTTTATGCCATTGGCGCCCTTACCGCCCTTTGCACTATTCCCGCCTCTGCCGCCCTTTCCCAGGTTCGAGCTGCCGCTGCCGGATGCAGCGATGGCATCCGAGGTGAGGCTGGCAGAAAGCAACATGGTCACAGCAGGTGGCGTGACTGCCGCGAATCGGCCGCAAGCTTTTAGAAACTCGCGTCTGTCTTCGTCGCTCTGAGGCAGTTCGGCCCGAGTTTTCTCCATCTCTGTGCCCTCCTGTTGGCGAGGGCTATTTTAAAGACATCTCTAATGTGTTGCGATATAGCGATCAATATAGGCTCGCCGCGTTTGAGAATTCATCGAAATCTGCTCCCGCGTCGGCAACGGCTGATTTGGCCCCGATCCATTTTTCATTGTCGAGCATGCACCGCAGCTGCTCCGGTGCGTCGTAGGACGCCTAAGTGCTCCTGTTCGCCACTGAAAGCTCGCATCGCCATGTTTTGACACTAAGAGCTGGATGCTGTCCCGACCAGTGGCTGACATACATTACGGAGCGGAACATGCACTGCATCAACGTTTCCTGGATCTCCAGGTGCAGGCGCTCCTCACGGCATTTTTCGGGCGCCGAGATAAGGCACACCGTTAGTACCAGTGTTACCGGTCCCATGATTGCCCCCATACAATATAAATAGAATTATAAATGCCTAATAAAGTGTAATGGAATGTACTGAACGTCTGTGGCCAAATCTGGGCTGATTCGATCCTATGGCTGCTGTCGGCGTCGCTGCGCTGCCATTCGCCGGTAAACCTCTTCCGTCTCGTCGAGCATGCGTTTCAGTGTAAAACGGTCCCGGCGTGCCGAAGCCGCGCTGGCAAGGCGTCGAAACATATCCGGGTCGGCCGCCGCTATCATCGCTTTTGCAAGCGGTGAGGCGTCCTCGCTGTTCGGAACGACGTAGCCGTTCTCTCCGTGATCGACGGCCGTTCTGGCTCCGCCGACGTCGGAAATGATGATCGGCCGGCCGGCGGCGGCGGCTTCGAGCATCACATAGGACATTGCCTCGTAGCGGCTCGGCATGACGAGGAGATCGAATGCCGGCACCGCCTGAGGGCCCGTAAAGGCCGAGGTCAGATGGATGCGGTTCTGCAAACCGCTTGCGGCGATCGCGGCGCGGACCTCTTCCTCCAATTCTCCCGATCCGACCAGCACAAGGTGACCGTTCCTGATCGCCGTCGCGGCCTTGCCGAAGGCGTTGATGAGACGCTCGGGGGCCTTTTGCGCCGAGAGCCGGCCGATGAAGCCGAAAACGAAGGCGTCAGGTGGAATGCCGAAGCTGGCGCGCACCGTCTGCGCCATGCCGGTCGAGGGGGTCTCGACGCCGTTGACGATGACGGACATGCCCTGTCTCGAAATGCCGATCGACAGCGCATGAGCGAGTTCGTCACCGGAGACGGTGACGAGATGATCGGTGAAGAAACGGGCGAGAAGCGCCTCTATGCCCCCGTATATCATCCGGCCGCTGCGGCCGAGCGTCGGATCCATCGTCCTGAAGGCATGCGGCGTGTAGACGCGCGGTACGTGCCTTCCCGGCAGGCGCAGGCGCGTCAGGGCTCCGGCCTTGGAACTGTGCCCGTGAACGACGTCGAACGGCCCGGCAGTGCGGATGATGCGATTTATGGCGCGAAAGCAGGACCAGTCGGAGGGGGCGGGCGCCCGGCACATGCCGACGGCGTGAATGGCGGGAAGGCCGAGTGCCTGGAGTTCGCGCACGAAACCGTCTTCGGCCCGAACAGGAGAATAGATCGCTTCGACATGATGACCGCGCGCATGCATGCCGCGGCAGAGATCGAGAAAGTGGCGCCCGGACCCGCCGCCGCTGGGTTCCAGTACCTCGAGCAGGCGCAGAGGGGCGTCGAGCGGCTCGCTACCCGTGGTCATGCGGTCGTTCCGGAACGGATCTGCCTTCTATGGCGATATTCGAGCGCGGCGCACCCCCAGAGGATGCCGAGAAGCAGGTAGAAATGGCGCCAGTGGTCGGTGTCGATCACGTTGCCGATGCCGACATGGCCGATAAGCGTGATCCAGGCGATCATCAGATATGGTTGCCACGGCCTCTCGAGCAGCAGAAACCGAAAGCCGAGCGACAGCGTCCAGAGGATGAGCGTGACATAGGCGACGAAGCCGAGCCATCCATAGGATGTCAGGCTCTTCAGAAGCACGTTGTGCTCGTCTTCAGGAAACATGGTGCTGAACACCATGGGGCCGATGCCGAGCGGCTTTTCCATGGCCATCAGAAAGCCGATCCGGTGCCGGTCGAAACGCCCGAGATGTCCGCCGTCATAATCCTGAACGAGCTGCGTGCGGCTCGAGAAGAGAGAGGCAACCTGGTCCGACTGCAGGGCGACCACGAGTGCTGCCACCACGAACAGGGCGCCGGAGAGGGTCAGCACGAGAATCCGGAGGCGGAAGAGACCGCTGCGCTGCTTAAGCAGCATGACGAAGACGAGAGCGACGACGCAGAAGAGGTCGAGAGCCCAGGCCGCCCGCGAGAAGGAGAGGAACACGCCGAGCGTGAGCACCAGCAGCCCGGCGATCTTCAAGGGCGCCCGGCTGATCGGCTGCGTCAGCAGGCCGTGAAGGAGGTAGAGGGTGGGGGCTACGAGAAACGGTCCGAAGACATTCGGGTCCTGAAACGCTCCCTTTGCCCGATCGTACAGCGTGAAGTTCGCCGCACCCGGTATCGCGCCGAAATAGCCGAGGATGCCGAGGAGGGCGGTGATGACTGCGGCTGCCACCCAGGCGTTGAGGATGAGCGGCAGGCGCTGGTAGCTCTCTTCGATGATGGCCGCAAAAAACACCGCCGTGAGGCAGAGGAAGCCGGTAACGGCCATATACATCGGACCGGTCCCAAGGTCGGCCATCACCGTCAGCGACAGGATGCCGCCGATCATGAACAGGGCGAGAAGGACCGTGAGCGGAGCCGTGGCACGGGAGATCCTGAGGCCGAAAAGCGCCCAGAGGCCGATGAGCCCCGCCATGAAGATCTCGTAGGGCGCGGGCTCGGCGATGACGAACCCGGACAGGAAGACGCCGATCGTCACCAGGCAGGAGCCGACGAGCGAAATCGCGGCAAGCTGCGGGCGAAGGATAGCCGGCCGCGATGCGGTGACGGCGGTCAATAGGCGTTTTCCGTATTCAGCAGCCGAAACGGCGTGAGGATGAGAATCTTCAGGTCGAGCAGCAGCGACCAGTTCTCGATATAGTAGAGGTCGAATGCCGTTCGGAACCGGATCTTTTCGTCGTTGTCGATCTCACCGCGCCAGCCGTTGATCTGTGCCCAGCCGGTCACTCCCGGCTTGACGCGGTGGCGGGCAAAATAGCCTTCGACGACATCGGAATAGGTTCGGTCCTTCGTCTGCGCGAGCACGGCGTGGGGACGTGGCCCGACGAGCGAGAGCTCGCCTTTCAGCACATTGAAGAACTGGGGCAATTCGTCGATCGAAGATTTGCGCAGGAAGCGTCCGACGGGGGTTACGCGAGGATCGTTCTTGGTTACGGCGTTGCGCGCGGTCGGGTCGCTCATATGCGTGTACATCGAGCGGAACTTGTAGACCTCTATGGTCTCGTTGTTGAAGCCGTGGCGGTGCTGCTTGAAGATGATCGGACCGGGCGAGGTGACCTTCACCGCGACGGCGGCAGCGAGCATGACGGGCCAGAGCAAAGCGAGCGCCACGAGACTGAAAAAGATATCGAAGCAGCGCTTGGCGACGGAATCCCAGTCGGCGATCGGCTTGTCGAAGATGTCGAGCATCGGGACCTGCCCGACATGCGAATAGCTGCGTGGGCGGAAACGGAGATTGTTGGCGTGCGCCGCGAGCCGGATGTCGACCGGAAGCACCCACAGCTTTCTGAGGAGTGCGAGGATGCGCTTTTCCGCAGTCAGCGGCAGCGAGATGATCAGCATGTCGATGCGGGCGAGACGGGCGAATTCGACCAGTTCGTCCACCGTCCCGAGTTTCGGATAGCCGGCAATCACATTCGGGGACCGGCGCTCGTCTCGATCGTCGAAGATCCCGCAGATGCGGATATCGTTGTCCGGTTGATGCTCGATCTCCCGGATCAGGTCCTTCGCGGGCTGCCCGCCACCGACGATGACGGCTCGCCGTTCCATGGTGCCGTTTCTCGACCAGTGACGGATCGAATAGGCGATGAATGCGCGCTCCGCGACGAGGAAAAACCCGCCGGCGAGGAACCATGCGCCGATCCAGAACCGCGAATAGAGGTGGCCCGATTTGAGAAAGAAAAGGCCAAGCGCAATCACGCCGAACGCAGCCGTCCAGGCACCGAGGACGCGCGGCGTCATCCTTAGCCAGGCGCGCAGTGCCGGCACCTGGTAGGCGTCGGCGACCTGCATGGCGGCAACGGCGAGCGCCGGCCCCCCGGCGAGGATGAGGAGATAGACCGGCAGTTGCTCCAGCGCCGGCGCGACATATTGTGCATTGATGCCGTAGCCGATGGCAAAAAGTGCGCAGAAGTCGAGAAGCCGGATAAGTCCGATGATCATCGCCGGTGTGTAGGTGTCTGCACGGAACTGAAGGGCGATCTGCTTCGCCAGCGGGTTGAGCCCCGCATTTCCTCCTGCCCCGTTCTTTTGTTCGGTGGTGGTCTTGCGGATCTCCGAGACCTTCTTGCGAAACGCTTCGGGGTTGAAGCTCTCTGGCCTGTCAAACTGGTTCATGGTCGCTTTCCGGCGCTGAAGTCCTTCGCCCGGATAGCAGAAAGCCACTAAGAAACGCTTACGTTGTACGCAGCCGCCCCTGCGGCACAAGCGATTCCTCGGTGAGGTCTCGATAAAGCTGCATCACGTGTCTGGTCATCACCGATGCGGCGAAGCGGGATTTGAACCGGTCCGCGTCGGGCATCGTCCGGGCAGCCCAGCCGGCGTCCAGGATGGCGTCTGCCATGAGACGGGCAAGCGCCCCCGCATCGCCGGGTTGGACGAGCGCCTCGCTATCGGACCCGAGAACCTCCGGGATGCCGCCGACGCGGGTCGCGATTACGGGCTTTCCGGCGGCGAGCGCTTCCAGCAGGATATAGGGCATGGATTCTGCGCGGGAGGGAATGACGACCTTGCGGGCCAGAGCGAAAGCCTCGCGCGCCCTCATTGCCGGCAGCAGCCGGATGCGATCGGCGAGACCCATGCGCAGGGTCATTTCTTCGTATTGCCGCTGCTGCGGGCCATCTCCGACCATCAAGGCGGAAAGCCTGCGGCCGGCGATCTCTTCGGCTGCGGCAAATCCCTCGATAAAAAGATCGGGACCCTTCAGGTCCCGCATCATGCCGATATAGAGGAAATCGACAGCGCCCGGTCCTGTCTCGACCGGTTCGAATTCCGCATCGTCGATGCCGTTATAGATCAGCTCGCTGCGCGCCAGTGGAGGGCCGACCCTGGCGCCGTAGGTGCGGCGTTCGTATTCGCAGACGAAGACGAGGGCGTCGGTCAGGCGTTCCTGCAGGCGCTCGACGCGCAGAATGAGCGAACCAGCCAGGGACCGGCGCTCGAAGTGAAGGCTGCCCCCATGGGGCGAATAGAGGCGGGCTACGCGATACTTGTTGACCCGCAGGGCTGAACCGACGATGCGCGCCAGCACGCCGCCCTTGGCGCCGTGGCCGTGCAATACATCCGGTTGCAAACTTCTGATTTCCTTGTAGCCGCGCCAAAGCGCCGCGGCGTCCGATGCCCCGATCGAACGATGGATTGGAACACGGATGATGCCGAGCGCCAGATGCGGGCGAACCTCTTCGAAGAGCGCGTCCTCGTGGGCCCCGCCGGTGGTGCTGTCGCAAAGGATTCCGACCTGATGTCCGGCGTCCGCATGCGCTTCGGCAAGGTCGCGCACGTGCCGGAATATGCCGCCGACCGGGGATCTGAAGCAATGCAGAATGCGCAAGGGGCGTTCGCTCATGGCGATCAGAACAGTCGTTCGCGTATATAGACGGTGTCGCCGGCGAGAACCGGGTCGGTTACCGGAACGCGTCCGGTGATGATGCGGCCGTTGATCTTGCGGGTGATGTCGGCGGTCGCCTGGTTGGCGCGTGGCGTGAAGCCGCCTGCGACGGCGATCGCATTCTGTACCGTCATCCCCGGAACGTAGGCGTATTGGCCGGCCTGTCCCACTTCGCCCATGATGAACACGGAGCGGTAGCGGTCGACCTCGATCGTGACGTCCGGATCCTTGAGGAAACCCTGGCGGAGCTTCGCCGCGATCATCCCCTCCAGTTCCGGAAGCGTATGCCCGCGCGACGGAACGGCCCCGATCAGCGGGAAGGCGACATAGCCGGCCTGATCGACCGTATAGCTGCCGCTGAGGCTTGCCTGTTCGAAGACGTTGATGCGCAGGCGATCGCCGCTGTCCAGCCGATAGGGCTGCACTGTGGCCTGGCTGAAGCCCTTGGGGGCGGGCTGGTAGTTCGTACAACCGCCGACGAGCGCCGACAGGATCGCCACGGCGAAGACGCTTGTTCTCTTGTTGGCTGCGGTCGACATGCGGTCAGGGGCTCCGGAAACGATCACCGTTGGCCGATGTTATCGATCCGTTAGGGTTAATGGCCGGTAAATCCGCCACGAGAATTTCCCGCATCGAATGCCCTTCCCGTCATGGCGCATGCCACCCTCTGGTTGAGCGGAAATTAACCCTTGGGTTACCATGTTCGTTTACCTTCCCGCCAAACGAGAAAGCTTTGGAGTGCAGGCATGTCGGGCATCGGCGGACAGCAGGATGTGGATATCGATCTCGGCGGGCTTTTTCGCGCCATCTGGCAACGTCGCGTGCGGGTGCTGCTCGCCACGGTCGGGGCCGCTGCCGTCGCCTTCGCGGCTGCCAAGATGGTCGATCCCGATTACGAGGGCGAAACGCGCGTTCTGATAGAGTCGCGTGAGCCCGAGTTCAGCGGCACCAATCAAGTTTCGCAGAATGGCTCCGACCGGATGTTCGACGAGTCGGGCATCCTCAGCCAGGTGCAGGTCCTGCGTTCGGCGGACCTTATCAAGCAGGTCGCGCGCAACATGAAGCTTCACGAACTCGACGAGTTCGATCCCTCGGCACGGCCTTCTGCCGCGTCCGATCTCCTGGTGATGCTGGGTCTGAAGAAGAATCCTCTCGATTTGCCGCCGGAAGAACGGGTGCTGAAGGAGTTCGAAGAGAAGCTGCAGGTCTATCAGGTCGAAAAATCGCGTGTGATCGCCATCGCCTTCACCTCGAAGGACGCGAAGCTCGCAGCCGCCATTCCGAACGAAATGGCCAATGTCTATCTCTCGTTGCAGAGCGGAGCCAAGCTCGACTCGAACTCCGAGGCGAGCCGCTGGCTTGAGCCGGAGATCGCCAACCTGCGCGAGAAGGTGCGCGAGGCGGAGGCGAAGGTCGCAGGTTACCGCGCCGAGTCTGGCCTGCTTCCGACCGGCGAGACGCAGAATTTTGCCACGCGCCAGCTTACCGACATTTCGACGGAGCTTGCACGGGTGCGGTCGGAGCGGGCGAACACGGCTGCGCGCGCCGAGGGTATGCGGACGGCGCTCGCCGACGGCCGTCCGGCGGACACGCTTGCCGACATCGTCGGTTCGCCGATGATTCAGCGTCTCAAGGAGAACCGCGCCAACGTCCAGGCGCAGATCGCCGACCTGTCGACGACACTGCTCGACGGCCATCCGCGGTTGAAGGGCCTGAAATCCCAGCTCGAAGGGATCGAAGGGCAGATCCGGTCGGAGACGCGGAAGATTCTTGCGAGCCTCGAAAATGAGGCGAAGGTCGGGCAACTGCGCGAGCAGCAGCTCGTTCAGCAAATGAACACGCTCAAGGCGCAATCGGCGCAGGCGGGCGAGGAGGAGGTCGGGCTCCGCGCGCTCGAGCGCGAGGCGACGGCGCAGCGCCAACTGCTCGAAACCTATCTCGCCCGATACCGCGAGGCGACGTCGCGTACCGTTGCGAACGCAACTCCGGCCGATGCACGCGTGATTTCGCGCGCCGTGGTCCCGACCGCCCAGAGCTTTCCGAAGGTGCTGCCGATCACGATCGTCGCTGCCTTTGCCAGCCTCCTGGTCAGTTGCGTCGTCGTCATGCTCGGCGAACTTTTCAGCGGCCGGGCGCTAAGGCCGGTCTCGCTCCCCGAAGCACCGGCCCCGCGTCAGCCCGCAGAAATGCCTTCAGTCGCTGGCGTGGTCGAAGAAATTCCCGCACCTGCCCTCGTCCCGGCGGAACCTGCGCCTGAGGAAAACGGCGGCGATGGAAATGCGGCATCGAAGCACGATTTTTCGATCGAGTCGGTGGCCGAACATCTTCGTGCCAATGGCGTGCGGATCGCGGTCTCGGTATCCCCGGGCGGCGACGAGGGATCGACGGCCACCGTGATGCTGGCGCGCGTTCTGGCCGAAGACGAGCAGAAAGTCGTGCTGATCGACCTTTCCGGTTCGGCCTGTCCGACGCGGCTCATGGCACAATCGCAGGACCTTGCCGGGGTTACGAATCTGCTCATGGGCGAAGTCGCCTTCTCCGAGTCGATTCACTCGGACAGGTTGTCCCAAGCACATATCATACCCCATGGCGACGCCGATCCTCATGCGGCGATGCGCGGCATCGACCGGCTGCAGATTATCATCGACGCGCTCGCCAACGCCTACGATCTCGTCCTGATCGAATGCGGGTCGGCCGATGCGGAGGCCGTCGCCAAGGTGGCACGGCACGAGGGCACCGAGATCATTCTGTCGGCACCGTCGATCAGCGACGACCAGATCGTCGAGATGCTGATGAGTTTCGGGGAAGCCGGATATCGCGACGTCGTGCTGATGACCGGGAAGGGGCAGGACGGCCCCGATTTTCCCGACCGCCGCGCTGCATAACGTCATGGTTCATCCGGGCTTGCAGCCGATGTCTGCCGCCGCCGCTGCCGTTGAATGAAGGCATAAAGCGTTTCGTTGGTCTTGACCAACCGTTTCGCCCCGGCGATCGCCCGGAAACCGCCGGCGGCCAGCCGACCGCGGAACGTGAGGGGCAGAACGATGTCGCGCAACGGGGTTTCCACCGTGCACCACGACCGCTTGTAAGGCTGGTCGCCGATGCCGAAGTCGAAGACGGCGACGCCTTCCGCGCAGAGGCGCTCGATCATTCTGTAGAACAGCAACTCGCCCGGGCTGGCGTCCGCGGCGATTTCCTCGTCGATCGAACCGAACTGGCAGATGACGTGGTCGCCCTTGCGTGAGAGACCGGCGACCGCGAGAATTCGGCCAGAATATTCGCCCCTCAGTCTTATCGCATTGAGTTCGAGGAGGGGTTCGGGCGCTCGGGCATCGATCAGCGCATGGAAAAAGGCGCGCGTCTGGGCATCACGAAAGGCATCCGGCAGGCCGAGTGTCTCGAAGCGGGCGGATTTCTGGCGGAAGAAAGTCTCGAGCAGGGCGTGGGCCTCCTGCGTTTCGCGAGCGATAACATAATCATAGCCGCCAATCTCGGCGAGGCGCCTTTCGGATATGCGCATCTTCTTGCGCCGCCGCTTGGCATTGATCTGGGCGAGTGTGTGCTCGATCGTGCCGAGAAGCGGCAATTGGAAGGAGGCGTTCGGGTTCTCGATGCCGGCCAGAGCGGCGAGGGGGTGCGGCGCGCCGCGCCAGATCTGCGGCGTCCGGTCGAACACGATCACGTCCGCGAAACGGCGGAGCTGGCGACCGATGCCGCCGGTGAGCGCTGCCGTGAGCTCCGCAGCGGGCGCATTGTCGATGCCGGGGCCGAACAGGCCGGTGTTGAGATTGCTGTGCTCCGAGCCGATCAGGCGCGCCGCGCGGAAAAGCCGGCCGCGTTCGATCTCGAACGGGAGGAGAAAAAGCGGCTCCCTGCCAGCCGCACCACGAACGATCAGCAGTTCGCTGCCATGCGTCTTTGTCCACGCCGCACACCAGTCGAAGCTCTGGTGCAGCGAATTGCCGCTGCTTCCGTCAAGCGCGCGCCACTCCGCTTCGATCTCGTCCATGTCCGCGTGGACGGAGATGGTGATCCGGCCGGCAGCGCTGCCTTCACGGGCGACGCTCGCGGCCGAAAGATACCGCCCGGCGCTGGCTTCCGGTGAAAGGGTGAAATCGGAACTTGCCATCATTGTCGATCCGCATGCGTGATGCAGCCATTGAAACGGGAATTCTGATAGATCTGATTAATCCGGCAGGCACGCGCGTGCCCGGCAGACAACAGGGTTAGGAGAATATGAAGCCGGAACAGGCGGCCGCTGGAAATGCTGGCAAAGCGGCCGGTAGAATTCAGTCGAGGAATCCGGTCGCGAGCGCCGTTGCCCATTCGGCGCGGCCGCGTTCGGCCGCGAGGAGCGACGCCGCCATGTGATCGTAGCCGACACAGCGGAAGGTGACGTTCCAGTCGCCGGATGCCATCTCGACGATGGCGTAGCGGGCATCCGGCGAACCGGTTTCGACCTTGTGCGCGACTGGCCGGTCGTCGCCATAGGCCGGGCATCCGACACTGCCCGGATTGACCAGGAGCCGCCCGCCCGAAAGCCGCAGGGCACGTTGAACATGCGTGTGGCCGCAGAGGATTACGGGGTGCTCGATGTCGTCGGCAAAGCGCTCGATCTCCGCGCGCCGCGCCATGTGAACGATGCCGTCGCCCGTCAGCGCTTCCATCCAGTAGGCCTCGTCGCTCGTCGGCGTGCCATGGCAGAGAAAGAGAGCGTCCCGATAGACGAGGGTCGCCGGCAGAGCGGCCAGCCAGTCGAGGTGGCGCTCATCGAGTTCTTCATGGGCGGAGCGGTCGGACAATCCCATGCGGGCAGGGTCGAGCGTGAGAAGATAGCGGTCGTGATTGCCGCGTATCGCAGCGGTACGGCGGCCGATCAGGATCTCCGCTGTCCGCGCGGCATTCAGCGGGCCGCTCAGATGATCGCCAAGATTGACGATCTCGTCGATGCCCTGTGCGTCGATGTCGTCAAGCACGGCCTCGAGCGCGAGGTCGTTGCCGTGAACATCGGAAATCACCGCGATTCTCATGCCCGGAAACCTCAGTGATCGGCGGCGGGTTTTTCCATCCATTTGATGATCAGCATGGCGGGAAGGACCCACAGCAGGCCGGTGAAGAAGAAATAAAGCAGATGCACCCACCAGGGAGACGCGCCGAGCAGCAGGGAAGCGAAGGTAACGGCCGCAAGTGCGTAGACGACGACGAGGATGATGAGCAGGACGGTACCGATCAGTTTTCGGAGGCGTACGGGCATTTTTCGATCTTTCGGTGGCGGCAGCGTTGGCACTCGGGCGGCCCGCGACGGCATGCCGCAAAGGGTTCGGCCTTGTTTTGCACGGCACTCTGGTGCAAATCAACGGCTTTGAGACCGTCCTGACCGGCAATGCCGGCACAGCGGTACCGTTTCCGGCGACAGATGAGGAAGTGCCATGGCCCACGCCGAATTGGCAACAGAACAGATGCTGCTCAAAGAGATCGGCAGAACCGAGCGCAACCGCCGGCAGATCCGCGGCTGGCTCGCCGCCGTTCTTTTCGCTCTGTTTGCACTGGTGCTCGTCGGAGGGGCGACGCGGCTGACCGAATCCGGCTTGTCGATCACCGAGTGGAAACCCGTCCACGGCGTCATACCGCCGCTCTCCGCGGAGGAATGGGAGGAGGAATTCCGCCTCTACCAGCGCATTCCGCAATATGAGCAGATCAACAAAGGCATGACGGTGGACGAGTTCAAGACCATCTTCTGGTGGGAATGGGCGCACCGGCTGCTCGCGCGCGGCATCGGGGTGATCTTCGCTTTGCCGTTCTTCTTCTTCTGGATCACGGGGCGGATCGAGCGGCGTCTGCGGCTGCCGCTTCTCGGAATCCTGGCGCTCGGCGGTTTTCAGGGATTCATCGGCTGGTGGATGGTATCCTCCGGTCTGGCGGAACGGACCGCAGTCAGCCAGTACCGGCTTGCCACGCATCTGACCATCGCCTGCCTGATCTTTGCCGCCTGCATGTGGATTTACCGGGGGCTGTGTCCGCATTCCGACGACGCGCATCCGACGAAAAGGTCGCAAGGCATGGCGGCGGCCATCGCGATCATGAGCCTCTTCCAGATCTATCTGGGCGCGATCGTCGCGGGTCTCGATGCGGGTCTGAGCTACAACACTTGGCCGCTGATGGACGGGGCGATCGTGCCGGGCGGTCTGTTCGTGCAGCAGCCCGCCTGGATCAATCTCTTCGAAAATCCGAAGACGGTGCAGTTCGTACACCGTCTCGGCGCCTATCTGCTGTTCGCACTGGCGCTTTGGCACATGATCGCATCCCTCCGCGCCGCGCCGGAGACGACACATGCCCGCCGCTCGGTACTCCTGTTCGCGCTGGTGACGGTGCAGGCGGCAATCGGCATCACGACGTTGCTTCTGCAGGTACCGATCGGCTGGGGCGTATTGCATCAGGGCGGCGCCCTCGTCGTGCTCGGCTTCGCGATCGCCCATTGGCGCGGTTTCGTCGGCACCTATCCGACAGACACGGCGATAGAAATGCGCGACTGATTTGCCTGCGATCGAACGAACGAAAACCCCGGCAGGAACGCTGCCGGGGTTTTCGTCTCGACTCGCCGTGTCAGGCGGACAGCATCAGGTCCATGTTCTGGACGGCGGCGCCCGAGGCGCCCTTGCCGAGATTGTCGAGCAGCGCGACCAGATTGACATGCGCTCCACCCTGGGTACCGAAAACGAAAAGCTTCATGGCGTCGCTGCCGGCGAGCTCCGTCGCATCGATCCGGGCGAGCTTGGCGCTCTCCTCAAGCGGCACGACGTCAACGATCGACTGTCCCGCATAATGGTCGACGAGGGCCCGATGGATCGTTTCCAGCGTTGCACCGGCTGCCAGGTCCTCGAGATAAAGCGGCACCTGCACGATCATCCCCTGCGCGAACTTGCCGACGGAAGGGCTGAAGACCGGCGCGCGCTCGAGAAGCCCGTGCATCTTCATTTCCGGCACGTGCTTGTGCTTCAGCGTAAGCCCGTAGAGGAAATGCGGCGCGTCGATGTGGTCCGGATTCTTGTCGTCCTCCATCTGCGCGATCATCTGCTTGCCGCCGCCGGTATAGCCGGAAACCGCATTGACGGTGACGGGATAGCCGTCCGGCAGGATGCCCGCCTGACGCAGAGGGCGAATCAGGGCGATCGCTCCGGTCGGGTAGCAGCCGGGATTGGCGACATGGCGCGCGTCGCGGATCCGCTGGGGCTGCGCCTTGTCCATTTCGGCAAAGCCATAGGCCCAGTCGGGCGCGACGCGATGCGCGGTCGACGTATCAATGATGCGCACGCGATTGTTTCCGGCAACCATGGCAACGGCCTCCCGCGAGGCGTCGTCCGGTAGGCATAGGATGGCGATATCGGCGCTGTTCAGGAGATCCTCGCGCATCGCTGCATTGCGTCGCTCCGCTTCCGGAATGGACAGGAGTTCGAGATCCGTACGGCCGGCCATGCGCACACGGATCTGCAGGCCCGTCGTGCCGTGTTCGCCATCGATAAAGATCTTCGGTTTCATGATTTTCCTGCTCCTGCAGTCCGTTAGCGGCGTTTCCGGAATCAGTCTGGCATAGAATTGAATCAATTTCTTGGGCGCGCGCCGCCGCTTCGATCAGCCGCGCCTCTCCGCCAGCCACTCGGCACGCAGGCCCAGCATATACATGGCGATGGTCGAGCCAGCAATGGCGGTGAGGTCCGCGTGGTCGTAGGCAGGCGCCACCTCGACCACGTCGCTCCCGGCGATATGAAGCGCGCCGAGTTTGCGCAGGACCGACAGTATCTTTGCGCTTGACGGGCCGCCGGCCACGGGCGTGCCGGTGCCGGGCGCAAAGGCCGGGTCAAGGCAATCTATATCGAAGGTCAGATAGGCGGGGCGGCTGTCGACATGGCGGATGATGGTATCGGCGATCTCCTCGGCGCGCATCTCCTCGAGCTCGTCGCCGTAGACGATCCGAAGGCCGCAATCGTCCGGAGCATGCGTCCGGATGCCGATCTGGATCGAGCGTTCCACGTCGATCAGTCCCTCGCGTGCCGCGCGGCCGACGAAGGAGCCATGGTCGATGCGGCCTTTCTCGTCCGGCCAGGTGTCCTGATGGGCGTCGAACTGGACGAGGGCGAGGGGTCCGTGCAGGGCTGCATGGGCCCTGAGGATCGGATAGGTGACGAAGTGGTCGCCGCCGAGGGTCAGCAGGTAGGCGCCGGACTTCAGGATTTTCGACGCCTCGCGCTCGATCGTCTGGGGAGTCTTCGCATGGTTGCCGTAGTCGAGCAGACAATCGCCGTAATCGATCGTCGCCATGTAGGCAAACAGGTCGCGCTGGAACGGATATTGCGGATCGTTGTCGAAGATCGCCGATGCGCGTCGGATCGCCTGTGGCCCGAAGCGCGCGCCGGGGCGATTCGACGTCGCCGCATCGAACGGGATTCCCCAGACGACCGCCTCCACACCCTTGAGCTCTTTGGTGTATTTCCGCCGCATGAAGGAAAGGATGCCGGCATGCGTCGGATCGGAGGCCGCCGCCGTCAGTGATTTTGCAGTGATCGCGTGGTCGATCGACTTGTTGGCCATGCTGTTCTCCCGACAGATGTGCGGGACGTTGGCCAATCGATCGGGGCAAGGCAAGAGCCCGGCGTCAAAAAATCATGTGCACGGGGACGCTATGGATGCACATGAAAAAAGGCCGGGACGAGCCCGGCCTTCGAAAGTGCAGTCTGCAAGCGATTAGCGCTTGGAGAACTGGAACGAACGACGTGCCTTGGCACGACCGTACTTCTTGCGCTCGACCACGCGGCTGTCGCGGGTGAGGAAGCCGCCGCGCTTCAGAACGGGACGCAGGCCCGGTTCGAAGTAGGTGAGGGCCTTGGAAATGCCGTGACGAACGGCACCGGCCTGGCCGGAAAGGCCGCCGCCGGCAACGGTCGCGTCGATGTCGAACTGGCCGTCACGGGCTGCCGCGACGACCGGCTGCTGCAGGATCATCTGCAGAACGGGACGGGCGAAGTAGTCCGAGAAAGGCTTGCCGTTGATGGTGATCTTGCCGGAACCGGCCTTGATCCAAACGCGGGCGACGGCGTCCTTGCGCTTGCCGGTCGCATAGGAGCGGCCCTGGGCGTCGACTTTCTTGACGTGAACCGGAGCAGCCGGTTCCGCGGTCGTGGCGATTTCCTTGAGAGCGGAAAGGTCAGCCATTATCAGGCGCTCCTTGTGTTCTTGCTGTTCAGCTTGGCGACGTCGAGGACGGCCGGCTGCTGTGCTTCATGCGGGTGGTTCGAGCCGGCGTAGACACGCAGGTTCTTCATCTGGCGACGGCCGAGCGGGCCGCGCGGAACCATGCGCTCGACTGCCTTCTCGATGACGCGCTCCGGGAAGCGACCTTCGATGATCTGGCGCGCGGTGCGCTCCTTGATGCCGCCGGGGTAACCGGTGTGCCAGTAGTACTTCTTGTCGGTGTACTTCTTGCCGGTGAGGACGGCCTTCTCTGCATTGATGACGATGACGTTGTCGCCGTCGTCGACATGCGGCGTGTAGGTGGCTTTATGCTTGCCGCGCAGGCGGTTTGCGATAAGGGAAGCGAGGCGACCGACAACGAGGCCTTCGGCGTCGATGATGATCCACTTCTTCTCCACCTCTGCAGGCTTCTGAACGAAGGTTGCCATATCTAAACTCTTTCGTTTGGACCCGGAAACGAAGCCGGGCGTTTCTTGTTGCTTGCTTTGACCTCGATGAGGGCAAAAAAGACGGCAGCCCAGTCGGACCGCGATCTGGGGCAGCTTATAAGGAAGCTCGCCATCAAGGTCAAGGCCGACTTTCCGCGCACCGTGAAAGAAGATGAAGCAAATTCATATAGTTACCAGTGTGGTATTATTATACCGCACCTCAACGGGGCGGAATCGAATAGGTCGCCGTCGCATGCGCGATCAAATCGGGACTTGCTACCGTCTTTATCGAGGCGTCGAGAACGGCCAGCCGTTTGCCGAGTTTGAGAATCCGGCAGGTACATTCGAGTGGTTCCGGTTCCGGCTTGCGCAGGAAGTTGATGTTGAGGCTGGTGGTGACGGCAAGCGCGACCGGACCAATATGTGCGATGAGCGCGATATAGGCCGACACGTCCGCCAGCGCGAAGAGCGTCGGGCCCGAGACAGTACCGCCCGGACGGATGTGGCGCTCGTTCGGGTCGAGCCGCATCGTGGCGAAGCCCGGTCCGGTCTCGGTCACCGCGAAGACCTTTCCGTCGGTGTGGACCTGCGGAAAATCGGTGTCGAGAAAGCGGTTGAGCTCCTCGACGGTCATGACCGGCTGCAAGGTCATCGCGTTCTCTCCCGTGTTACTTGCCTCGGTTGCACCCGTTACAAAACGTCCTGGAGCGCCGTGCAAGCCGGAAATTGGTCTAAGGCAGTCATAGGTCAGTCGGGAGCGCGGGGTTGAAAGAGCGCCGACGGCGGCGTACCACGACACGAACTTCGATATGGGAGAGAGCCATGGCGGACGTCGTTTCATTTAGGAAAGAAGAGTCGAACGGACCCTTGCTGCGCGAGTTAGATGGCCCGGTCCTGCGGCTTACCCTCAACAATCCCCCGGCAAATGTGCTTTCGATCGCCCTGATGGAAGCACTGCTGGCGGCACTCGAAGAAGCGGCCGTCTCGAAGGAGATCAAGGTCGTCGTCATCGCGGCGACCGGGAAGCTCTTCTCCGCCGGGCACGATCTCAAGGAAATGACCGCCCACCGGGCCGACGCCGACGGCGGCCGGGCGTTCTTCGAGCGAACGATTCGCCTCGCAGCCGAAGTCATGCTGACGATCACCAGGCTGCCGCAGGCGGTCATCGCCGAAGTCGACGGCCTCGCGACCGCCGCCGGGTGCCAGCTCGTCGCCAGTTGCGACCTCGCGATCTGCACCGACACGTCGACCTTCTGCACCCCCGGCGTGAATATCGGTCTTTTCTGTTCTACGCCGATGGTCGCCCTGACGCGCGCCGCCCATCGCAAACAGGCGATGGAGATGCTTTTGACCGGTGAGACGATCGATGCCGGGACAGCGAAGGAGTTCGGTCTCGTCAATCGCATCGTCCCACAACAATATCTGCGCCAGGTCATCGACAAATATGCGTCGATCATTGCCTCGAAGTCGCCGCAGGCGCTGAAGATCGGCAAGGAGGCTTTCTACCGTCAGACGGAAATGCCGCTTGCCGACGCCTACGACTTCGCTGTCGGCGTGATGGTCGAGAACATGCTCGCCCGCGATGCCGAGGAAGGTATCGGTGCCTTTCTCGGCAAGCGCATGCCGGAATGGAAAGAGGAATAGTGCATGTCGCCCAAAAGTGTGCAGCGGTTTTGGGATAACGACATGCAGTAACGAGCGCGACGCGCTTTAGGTCCTGGGCCTCAGGCGAGCCTGAGGAGCAAGGCACCGAGCGCGATGATGCAGGCGGCGATGATGCGCCAGGCGCTGACGCGCTCTCCGAGGAACACGACGGAGATGACGACGGCGAACAGGATCGCCGTTTCGCGGAGGGCGGCGACGGTGGCGACCGGGGCTTTCGTCATCGCCCAGAGCGCAAGGCCATAGGAGCCGATCGATCCGGCGCCGCCGACAAGCCCGCGCCACCAGTGACGGCTCACATGCCGCGCGACCGGCTTGACGCCGCGCCGGGCGAAGGCCCAGCCGAAGAGCAGGACCGGCGGCAGCAATGCCATCCAGAGCGTGTAGGATATGGCATTGCCGGAAATGCGGGCGCCTATCCCGTCGACATAGGTATAGCTCGCGATCACGCAGGCATTGAGCAGTGCCAGAACGATGGCGTGCCTGCCGCCCTTGCGGGATTCGAAGGCGAGCGTGAGCACGCCCGCGGAGATCGTCATGATGCCGGCCATCGCGCCGCCGCTCAGTTTCTCGCCGATGACGACGCTGCTCGTCGCCGCGACGAGAAGAGGAGCGACGCCGCGCATCAAGGGATAGACCAGCCCGATGTCGCCTGCGCGATAAGCGGCTGCGACCAGCTGGAAATAGGCGAACTGGAAAAGTGCCGAAACCAGAATGTAGGGCACGGCCTCGGAACCGGGCATCGGGAGGAAGGGCAGGAAGGGGAGCGCCACGACCGCGCCGCCAAGCGACACCATGGCGGCGTCGAGCGATTTTTCCGTGCCGGCCTTGACGAGCGCGTTCCAGGTCGCGTGCAGCAGCGCTCCGAGAAGTACGAGCGCAATGACGTCCGGCGGCAAGATGAACCTCGGCGGGGTGATTGGGCGGGAAAGCCGGTTGTGGGCTCGCATTTGCCGAAATGCAACCGGAATTACAGATCGATCGCAACGAAACGGTGCAAATGCATGGCCGGGGAAGGTGCCTTGGTTGACTCGCGGCCGCTCCACGCCAACTATCGCTCCGCATGATAAACATGCGCGGACAACAAGCATGCACCACGATGCCTACCCGGATTATTATCTTGCCGACATCCTGCGCGAGACGAAGACCATCGCGCTCGTCGGCGCTTCGCCGAAGCCGGAGCGGCCGAGCTATCGCGTCATGGCCTTTCTTCTGCGCAAGGGATACCGCGTCATTCCGGTCAATCCCGGCCATGCGGGCGGTACGATTCTCGACCAGCCGGTGGTAGCGCGCCTCGCGGAAATAGGGGAGGCGATCGACATGGTCGACGTCTTCCGTGCGGCTTCGGCCTTGCCGGCGCTCGTCGACGAGATCCTGTCGCTGCCGGCCCGGCCCAAGGTCATCTGGGGACAACTGTCCGTCCGCGACGATGCAGCTGCGGCCAAGGCCGAGGCCGCAGGCATCAAGGTCGTCATGGACCGCTGCCCGGCAATCGAATATCCGCGACTGATCGGTTGATCGTTAATAAGTGAGGGAGGAACGACGATGAAATCCGGACCCGGGTTCAGCACGCTTGCAATTCACGCCGGGGCCCAGCCGGACCCGACGACCGGCGCGCGGGCGACGCCGATCTACCAGACGACCAGCTTCGTCTTCAACGATACGGATCATGCGGCGGCACTTTTCGGCCTTCAGCAATTCGGCAATATCTATACCCGCATCATGAACCCGACCCAGGCGGTACTGGAGGAGCGGATCGCGGCGCTCGAAGGCGGGACCGCCGGCCTGGCCGTTTCCTCGGGGCATGCGGCCCAGCTGCTGGTTTTCCATACGATCATGAGGCCGGGTGACAATTTCGTTTCCGCCAGACAGCTTTACGGCGGGTCGGCCAATCAGTTCGGCCATGCCTTCAAGGCCTTCGATTGGCAGGTCCGTTGGGCCGATTCGGCGCAGCCCGAGAGCTTCGATGCGCAGATCGACGAACGCACCAAGGCGATCTTCATCGAAAGCCTCGCCAATCCGGGCGGCACCTTCGTCGATATAGCCGCGATCGCAGACGTCGCGCGGCGGCATGGACTGCCGCTCATCGTCGACAATACGATGGCGACGCCCTATCTGATGCGGCCGCTCGAACACGGCGCCGATATCGTCGTCCATTCGCTCACCAAGTTCATCGGCGGTCATGGCAATTCGATGGGCGGGATCATCGTCGACGGCGGTACGTTCGACTGGTCGAAATCCGGCAAGTATCCGCTGCTCTCGGAGCCCAGGCCGGAATATGGCGGCATCGTCCTGCACCAGGTCTTCGGCAACTTCGCCTTCGCCATCGCCGCACGGGTACTGGGTCTGAGGGATTTCGGTCCGGCGATTTCGCCCTTCAACGCCTTCCTTATCCAGACCGGCGTCGAGACGCTGCCGCTGAGGATGCAGCGCCATTGCGACAACGCGCTGGAGGTCGCCAAATGGCTGAAGGGGCATGAGAAGGTGTCCTGGGTCCGCTATTCCGGGCTCGAAGGCGATCCGAACCACGCGCTGCAGAAGCGCTACTCGCCGAAGGGGGCGGGAGCCGTCTTCACATTCGGGCTCGCGGGCGGATACGAGGCGGGAAAGCGCTTTGTCGAGGCACTGGAAATGTTCTCCCATCTTGCCAATATCGGCGACACGCGTTCGCTCGTGATCCACCCCGCCTCGACCACGCACCGGCAACTCACGCCGGAGCAGCAGATCGCCGCAGGCGCCGGACCCGACGTCATCCGGTTGTCGGTCGGTATCGAGGACGTGGCCGACATCATTGCCGACCTGGAACAGGCGCTCGGCAAGGCCTGAGAGGCACGGCAGGACGTGGAGGCTTCTATGAGCCATATGCTGAAATTCGATCCGTCTTGCGTCGAGGCTGAGATCGGGGCGCCGGCGCCCGACAGGCTGATTTCTGGAAATCCGGAATTTCGCACCTGGAATATCGAGGAGGCCGGCGGGCTCTATGCGGGCATATGGGAAGCCACGCCCGGCAAGTGGCGGATCGTCTATGACGAGTGGGAATATTTCCACGTCCTCTCCGGTCATTCGATCGTGACCGAAGAGGGCGGGGAGCCCCTTCATCTCGAAGCCGGCGACAGCCTGGTGTTGAGACCCGGCTTCAAGGGAACCTGGGAAGTCGTTGAAACGACTCGCAAGGACTACGTGATCCGCGTCTGACGCCGCTCACCAGACCAGATCGAGCCGCTCCAGACCATGAAAGTGGAACGCATCCTTGACCGGCGGCTCGTTCCTGAGCCGCATTCCGGGAAGCCGCCGGAACAGGATCGGCAGGGAAATCTGCAGCTCCAGCCGTGCCAGCGGTGCGCCGATGCAGAAATGCAGGCCGGCGCCGAACGAGACGTTGGCGCCTTCGTTGCGATCCGGCCTGAACGTATCGGGAGAGGAGAATTTGTGCGGATCGACGTTCGCCGCCCCCAGCATGAGGCCGATCTTGTCCCCCTTCCTGAGGGCGATGCCGTCCTCCAGCTCGATATCCATGAGCGCGTAGCGCTGAAAGATATGCAAGGGCGCGGCGAAGCGCAGACACTCTTCCACCGTGCGCTCCGTCGTCTTCTCGTCCGAAAAAAGCTCGGTTGGCGAGAGGCCGGACTGCAGGATCGTGTGCACGGCATTGCCGATCTGATGAACCGTCGCCTCGTGGCCCGCATTCAGAAGGAGGACCGTGGTCGAAATCAGCTCCGCATCCGACAGGCGCTCGCCGTCTTTTTCCGAGGTGATCATATGCGTGAGCAGGTCGTCGGCGGGGTTCGCCCGCTTCTCCGCTATGATTCCCTTCAGGTAGTCGGCGAACTCCGCCGATGCTTGGTTGGCGTCGAACTCCGTTTCCAGGCTGGGATTGAACACGTACATCTTCACCATGCGGTGCGACCAGTCGAGCAGACGCGGCGCCGCTTCGACCGGGATGCCGAGCATCCGCGCGATGATGGTGACCGGGATCGTCTCGGCATAGGTCTTCAACAGCTCGGTCTGGCGATCCTTCTCGAAGCCGTCGATCACAGCATGCGAGAGCGCCTCGATTTCCGGCCTGAGCTGTTCGATCTGACGGGAGACGAAGGCGCGATTGACGAGCGTGCGCAGCCGCGTATGGGCCGGCGGCTCCAGTTCGAGCAGCGAGTGTTCCTCCAGCGCATCGAAAGCCTTCAGATGCGGTTTCGGTTTCGGCATGCCGAGTTCTTCCCGGGTGGCGACATGCAGGATCTGTCGGCCGAAGCGGCGGTCGCGCAATAGACTGTTCACCTGCTCGTAGCCCGCAAAGAACCACTGCTGCGGCTCCTCCCAGAAAAAGGCCGGACATTGCGCATGGAGCGCCGCGTACGCCGGCAGCGGATTGCGGAAGAAGCGGGGGTTGCGGACGTCCAGGGAGACGCGCCGGGCGGGGCCGTCGATGGTGATACCGGGGGCGATGGACATGATATCGACTCTTCGAATGCTGCGATCGGATGGCGATCCGCATCTCTATTGCGCCATGAGGGCCGACTGCAAGTGCCTTCGGCACCGGAAGGAACAACATCGCCGCTAGCTACTTTTCCGGTAGCACCGCCCGACCTATTTGAGCATGATGCGGCAGCAAGCAGGGAGCGGCATGGCAAAGACGCAAGGCAATCTATCCGCGGGCATCATGGCAGCGATACGAAAGCGGCGGCCGACGGTCGTCAACCGTGATGCCGCAGTGAACCGCGGCGACATCGTGATCGCTTCCTATAATATCCACAAATGCGTGGGCACCGACGGGCGCTTCGACCCGCCGCGAATTGCGCAGGTCATCGCGGAGATCGGTGCGGATATCGTCGCGCTTCAGGAGGCCGACCAGAGATTCGGCGAGCGCGCGGGGCTCCTCGATCTCGAGCACCTGCGCCGTGAGGCGCATCTTGTCTCCGTTCCGATTTCGCCTTTCAGCGAGAAGGGCCACGGATGGCATGGCAACGTCCTGCTTATCCGTGAGGGTGCGGTTTCCGACGTGCGGCAGCTGAAATTGCCGGGCGTCGAGCCGCGCGGCGCCCTCGTCGTCGATCTCGACCTGAAGGCGGGTCCGTTGCGGGTGATCGCCGCTCACCTTGGCCTGCTGCGTCATTCCCGGGCGCGCCAGGCGGAATCGCTTTTGAAGGCGACGGCGGACGGCGCCGGCCGTCCGACGCTGCTGATCGGCGACCTCAACGAATGGCGCATGGGCAAACGCTCCTCGCTCAGCTTCCTCAGTCCGATATTCGACCCGTCGCATTCAGCCGTTGCCAGCTTCCCCTCGCGCTTTCCGCTGCTGCCGCTCGACCGGGTGCTCGGCAATCCGCATCATCTTGTAACCTCGGTGGCCGTGCACGACACGCCCCTGGCGCGAGTGGCTTCGGACCATCTGCCCGTCAAGGCCTCGATCGATCTGAAGGTTGTCCAGAAGGACGGCCCCGAAGGTGAGGAAGCCCGATTGGCCGATGCGGGGCAGGGATAGCGGTGTCGCACGCGCTCCATAGTGGGGCGCGCTGGTCGCCGTCGTACTTTGGTTTCCGCATGTTTCATCCTTGATCGGCTCCGGTGAAACATGCGGCAGGGCAGCGTCTGATGTTGTCGTGGATTGCACTTTTTCTCGTAGCGCTCTGCGGGCTCTTCCTGGTCGCGGTCCTCTACGTTTACGGCTGGTTTGGTCGCAGGCCGCGGATCGAACCATCATTCGCGCTCCCCATCGGCGGAGACGAGACGGGCATCGATCGGCACCTTGGCCCGCTGCTGGGTGCCGCCCAACCCCGCGAGAGCGTGGTCGCGCTCATTTCCGATAACATCGAAGCCTTCGTTGCGCGGGCGCTTTCGGCCCGCCGGGCGGGGCGCAGCCTGGACCTGCAATACTACTACTGGAAGGACGACCTGACGGGGTTTCTGCTGACGCGCGAGATCATCCGGGCGGCCGACCGCGGCGTTCGCGTCCGCCTGCTGCTCGATGATATCAATGCAGGCATCCATGATCGTCTCTGCATTTCGCTCGACGCACATCCGAATGTCGACGTGCGGCTCTTCAATCCAAGCCGGGCAAGAACGGACCGCTTCCGCCGCGGGTTCGAAATGGCGATACGGGCCTTCAGTGCTACGCGCCGGATGCACAACAAGCTGTGGGTCGCCGATGGCCGGCTGGCGATATCCGGTGGGCGCAATATCGGCGATGCCTATTTCGACGCGGCGGAACTGTCGAACTTTCGTGACCTCGACGTCTGGATGGCGGGGCCGGTCGTCGACCAGGCGACGGCCATGTTCGATCTCTACTGGAACAGCACGTCGGTGCTGCCGATCGCCGCGCTCAGGACGCCGCGCAAGCAGTACCTTCCGGCGCTGAGAGAGGCGCTGGACGCGCTGGCGCGCACGGCGGCCGCGCGCTTCTACCTCGAAAAGGTCGCAGACGCGGGTCCCGGCCCCTACTGGGGGAGCCGGACCCTCCATCGCAGCGCGGATATGCGCATGGCGTTCGACCCGCCGGAAAAGGCGCTGATGCAGAAGCGGCAGAACTGGCTGTTGCGCGAACTGTTCCCGCTGATCAAGGGCGCCAGGCGTGATCTGCGGATCATCTCGCCTTACTTTGTCCCCGGCGCAGCGGGGACGCGCGTGCTGGCGCTGCTCGCGGGAAAGGGCGCGAGGGTGGCGGTGCTGACGAATTCGCTCGCCGCAACCGACGTCGCGGCGGTGCATGGCGGCTACGTGAAGTATCGCAAGGGCCTGCTTGACGGCGGTGTCGAGCTTTACGAGCTCAAGGAGCGCGGCGATTTCTTCGATCGTCACCGTATGTCGCTGTTCGGAGCGCGAAACGCGAGCCTTCACACCAAGGCCTTCGTCGTCGATGGCCTCTGCGGCTATGTTGGCTCCATGAATTTCGATCCGCGTTCCGCGTCGCTCAACACCGAGATGGGCATCGTCTTCTCCGACGAGGCGCTCGCCGCCGAGCTTCAGTCGATCTTCGAGGAGGAAACGGCGCCGGAGCGAAGCTATCGCCTGATGCTTAAGGACGGCAGGCCCGCGTGGCGGGACCGGACGAACGGCTCCCTGCGGCTGCTGCGGCGTGAGCCGGACGCAAGCATTCTCCGCCGGCTGATCGCCGGCGTGATCCGCTTTCTGCCGTTGGAGTCCCAGCTTTGAAAGGCGTCGGAATTTACCAGTCGTTTACCGCGCTCCTGCGAATGCCTGTGAGGAAGGCGCCCGGGGGCATGCGCGACGGCATCAAGAATTGGAAAATTGTTCTACCGCCAATTCGCCAGGCCGATAAAAAGCTCTGGACCGCGGGCCCGCGACTATTCAGTTTATCGAATGTTCGCGTCTTGAAGTGAAGGGCATTGACACTCTATGTAAGGTCTGAGGCTTATCCGATGATTCCGGTCCGCGAAGGGATGCGGTCCCGATTGATGAAGGTTCGATATGAGAAATCCAGTTGATACGGCCATGGCGCTGGTGCCGATGGTTGTTGAGCAGACCAATCGCGGCGAGCGATCCTACGATATCTATTCGCGACTGCTCAAGGAGCGCATCATCTTCCTGACGGGGCCTGTCGAAGACCACATGGCGACGCTGGTCTGCGCACAGTTGCTGTTCCTCGAGGCGGAAAACCCGAAGAAGGAAGTCGCTCTCTACATCAACTCTCCGGGCGGTGTCGTGACAGCGGGCATGGCGATCTACGACACCATGCAGTTCATCAAGCCGGCGGTCTCGACGCTCTGCATCGGTCAGGCGGCGTCGATGGGCTCGCTGCTGCTTGCCGCCGGCCACAAGGACATGCGCTTCGCAACGCCCAATTCGCGCATCATGGTCCACCAGCCCTCCGGCGGGTTCCAGGGCCAGGCGTCCGACATCGAACGGCATGCACGCGACATTCTCAAGATGAAGCGCCGGCTGAACGAGGTTTACGTCAAGCATTGCGGCCGCACCTACGAAGAAGTCGAGCAGACGCTCGACCGCGACCATTTCATGAGTGCGGACGAGGCGCTCGACTGGGGCTTGATCGACAAGGTGATCACGTCGCGCGATGCGGTCGAGGGCATGGAATAGGTTCGAACACGGGCTTTTGTGTCGCCACAGATGTAATTGTGACACATTTGTAATGGCGAAGGGGCTTTATCCAAGGGGCAAAGCCGTTAATATGAATCCTTAATGCTATGTTGGAACAAGGAGCATAGCATTCGGATTTGATGGGGAGAGTCGTTGCAACCGGTGATCGGGCCTCCGCCCGGAACGGTGAGTACTCCCAAGAGCCTTGGGCGGCGCCTGGAGCCGACGTGCAAGGCGAACTGAGTGTCCGTGATATCTTTCCGAAGGTGTCCGGCGTGCTGGAAGGAAGTGGAAATGAGCAAGGTCAGCGGTAGCAACGGCGGTGACTCGAAGAATACTCTCTATTGTTCGTTTTGCGGCAAGAGCCAGCATGAAGTCCGCAAGCTGATTGCCGGACCGACCGTGTTCATCTGCGATGAATGCGTCGAACTCTGCATGGACATCATCCGCGAAGAGAACAAGACCTCGATGGTCAAGTCCCGCGACGGCGTTCCGACGCCGCAGGAGATCATCAAGGTCCTCGACGAATACGTCATCGGCCAGCAGCAGGCCAAGCGTATCCTGTCGGTCGCCGTGCATAACCACTACAAGCGCCTAGCCCATGCGGCAAAGAGCAGCGACGTGGAGCTGGCGAAGTCGAACATCATGCTGGTCGGGCCGACCGGCTGCGGCAAGACCTATCTGGCGCAGACGCTCGCTCGCATCATCGACGTTCCTTTCACGATGGCGGACGCGACGACGCTGACCGAGGCCGGCTATGTCGGTGAGGACGTCGAGAACATCATCCTCAAGCTCCTGCAGGCGGCCGATTACAACGTCGAGCGCGCCCAGCGCGGCATCGTCTACATCGATGAGGTCGACAAGATTTCCCGTAAGTCCGACAACCCGTCGATCACGCGCGACGTTTCGGGCGAGGGCGTGCAGCAGGCGCTTCTGAAGATCATGGAAGGTACCGTCGCATCGGTCCCGCCCCAGGGCGGCCGCAAGCATCCGCAGCAGGAGTTCCTGCAGGTGGATACGACGAATATCCTCTTCATATGCGGCGGCGCTTTTGCGGGCCTCGACAAGATCATCTCCGCCCGCGGAGAGAAGACGTCGATCGGCTTCGGCGCGACGGTGCGCGCTCCGGAAGACCGGCGCGTCGGCGAGGTGCTGCGCGAGCTCGAACCGGAAGATCTGGTGAAGTTCGGCCTGATCCCGGAATTCATCGGGCGCTTGCCAGTTCTGGCGACGCTCGAGGATCTCGACGAGGATGCGCTGATCCAGATCCTGTCGGAGCCGAAGAACGCTCTGGTCAAGCAGTATCAGCGGCTTTTCGAGATGGAAGACGTCGAACTGAACTTCCACGAGGACGCGCTGCGTGAGATCGCCCGCCGTGCCATCGTCCGCAAGACCGGCGCACGCGGCCTGCGTTCGATCATGGAGAAGATCCTGCTCGACACCATGTTCGAACTGCCGACGCTGGAAGGCGTTCGCGAAGTCGTCATTTCGGACGAGGTCGTCAAGGGAACGGCGCGGCCGCTCTATATCTACTCGGAGCGTTCCGAGGAGAAGACCAACGTTTCGGCTTGAGCCTCAAGCGCAGCGCGTTCTATCGGGCGCGCTCGCCGCTCACGATTGTTTGAAGAGCCCCCCGCGTGGGGGCTTTTTCATGTGACGCCGTTGCGATCGTGCCGGCGAACCGGCATTTTCTAGGACGGCTCTGCAGCCGCCGTTCGGGCCCGTTCCCTCGAATGTTTCAGTTCAAAATCATGGTGATCGCACTAATCGATTGTTGCTAAAGTGCCGCAACAACGCGATGATGCGCAGATTCAATGGATGCGCATTTGCAGGCCGCGATATCCGGGCAGCTCGCAAGGTCTGCAACAGCATCCGAGCTTAAAGGTCGGGGATTATCCATGAAGGCGGGGATTGCGCCGTACCTTGAAAAGGCCTCTCTTGCACTCCACTTTCATGTACGAAATGTGACAGCCGGGAGTGCCGCAGAGGCTCCCGGAAACGGGCCCGACCATCGGGACGGAAAGGAAATGATATGACGAACAAAACGTCTCCGGCGACTGAAAGCGCGACCTATCCGGTTCTGCCGCTGCGTGACATCGTGGTGTTCCCCCACATGATCGTGCCGCTCTTCGTCGGCCGGGAGAAGTCGATCCGTGCACTCGAAGAGGTCATGGGTACCGACAAGCAGATCATGCTCGTGACCCAGATCAACGCTACGGATGACGATCCGGAACCCGCCGCCATTTACAAAGTCGGCACGATTGCAAACGTGCTGCAGCTTCTGAAGCTCCCCGACGGAACCGTGAAGGTTCTGGTCGAAGGACGGTCGCGTGCCGAGATCGATCGCTATACGCCGCGTGACGATTTCTACGAGGCCGTGGCCCATGCGCTGCCCGAACCGGACGAGGATCCGGTCGAGATCGAGGCGCTGAGCCGTTCGGTCGTTTCCGAATTCGAAAGCTATGTGAAGCTCAACAAGAAGATTTCGCCGGAAGTCGTCGGCGTCGCGAGCCAGATCGAAGACTACTCGAAGCTCGCCGATACCGTCGCATCGCATCTGTCGATCAAGATCGTCGAAAAGCAGGAAATGCTGGAGACGACGAGCGTGAAGATGCGCCTCGAAAAGGCGCTCGGCTTCATGGAAGGCGAGATCTCGGTTCTTCAGGTCGAAAAGCGCATCCGTTCGCGCGTCAAGCGCCAGATGGAGAAGACGCAGCGCGAGTACTACCTGAATGAGCAGATGAAGGCGATTCAGAAGGAGCTCGGCGACAGCGAGGACGGCCGTGACGAGATGGCCGAACTCGAAGAGCGCATCTCCAAGACGAAGCTCTCCAAGGAAGCCCGTGAAAAGGCCGATGCGGAGCTGAAGAAGCTGCGCCAGATGAGCCCGATGTCGGCGGAAGCGACGGTCGTGCGCAACTATCTCGACTGGCTGCTGGGCCTGCCCTGGGGCAAGAAGTCGAAGATCAAGACCGATCTCAACCATGCCGAAAAGGTGCTGGATACCGATCACTTCGGTCTGGACAAGGTAAAGGAACGCATCGTCGAATATCTGGCGGTGCAGGCCCGTTCGTCCAAGATCAAGGGGCCGATCCTGTGCCTCGTCGGCCCTCCCGGCGTCGGCAAGACGTCGCTCGCCAAGTCGATCGCAAAGGCGACCGGCCGCGAATATATCCGCATGGCGCTGGGCGGCGTTCGGGACGAGGCCGAAATTCGCGGCCATCGGCGGACCTATATCGGCTCCATGCCGGGTAAGGTCGTCCAGTCGATGAAGAAGGCGAAGAAGTCCAACCCGCTCTTCCTGCTCGACGAGATCGACAAGATGGGCCAGGACTTCCGTGGCGATCCGTCTTCGGCGCTTCTGGAGGTGCTCGATCCGGAACAGAACTCGACGTTCATGGATCACTACCTGGAGGTGGAATACGACCTCTCCAACGTGATGTTCATCACCACGGCGAACACGCTCAACATTCCGCCGCCGCTGATGGACCGCATGGAAGTCATCCGCATTGCCGGCTATACCGAAGACGAAAAGCGGGAGATTGCCAAGCGGCACCTTCTGCCGAAGGCGATCCGCGACCATGCGCTCCAGACGAACGAGTTCTCCGTCACGGATGGCGCTCTTATGGCGGTCATCCAGAACTACACGCGAGAAGCGGGCGTCCGCAACTTCGAGCGCGAGCTGATGAAGCTGGCGCGCAAGGCGGTGACGGAGATCCTCAAGGGCAAGACCAAGAAGGTCGAAGTGACGGCCGAGAACATCCACGACTATCTCGGTGTGCCGCGCTTCCGCCACGGCGAAGCCGAGCGTGACGATCAGGTCGGGGTGGTCACCGGTCTTGCCTGGACTGAGGTCGGCGGCGAACTGCTGACGATCGAAGGCGTGATGATGCCCGGCAAGGGCCGCATGACGGTTACCGGCAACCTGCGTGACGTGATGAAGGAATCCATTTCGGCGGCGGCATCCTATGTCCGCTCGCGCGCGATCGATTTCGGCATCGAGCCGCCGCTGTTCGACAAGCGCGACATTCACGTCCACGTGCCGGAGGGCGCGACCCCGAAGGACGGCCCGTCGGCCGGTGTCGCCATGGCGACGGCGATCGTGTCGGTGATGACCGGTATCCCCATCTCCAAGGACGTGGCGATGACCGGTGAAATCACCCTGCGTGGACGCGTGCTGCCGATCGGCGGTTTGAAGGAGAAGTTGCTGGCAGCTCTGCGCGGCGGCATCAAGAAGGTGCTGATCCCCGAGGAGAACGCCAAGGACCTCGCCGACATCCCTGACAACGTCAAGAACAGCCTCGAAATCATCCCCGTTTCGCGGATGGGCGAGGTGATCGAGCACGCGTTGCTGCGGCTTCCGGAGCCCATCGAATGGGACCCGGCAAGCCAGCCGGCCGCCCTGCCATCCGTTGATTCGCAGGACGAAGCGGGCACTTCGATTGCCCACTGAGGCAGTGCAGATAGGGTGACAAGTGTGTCCCGCTTGCGCCCTTCGGCCAGAAAAACAAGGAAGACCGGCGTTCTGCCGGTCTTTTTTGTTGTAAAAGCACGCTGCAACCCTTGCATTCCAAGGGATTAGGCGCAATTGGGAATGGCAAGACGTGGGCATTGCTTTCGCAGCCCCGCCTTAAGAAGACAGTCGTTTCGAACCAGCATGAAAGGGGTGGAAACATGAACAAAAATGAGCTCGTGGCTGCCGTAGCCGACAAGGCCGGACTCTCGAAGGCAGATGCGTCTTCTGCCGTTGATGCAGTTTTTGAGACCATTCAGGGCGAACTGAAGAACGGCGGCGACATCCGCCTCGTCGGATTCGGCAATTTCTCCGTATCGCGCCGCGAAGCCAGCAAGGGCCGCAACCCGTCGACGGGTGCGGAAGTTGACATCCCGGCACGCAACGTGCCGAAGTTCACGGCCGGCAAGGGCCTCAAGGACGCCGTCAACTAATTTACCGATGGAGCGGCGGGTGCCTCCGTCCGCTACTGGTTCATGTTCCATCTGTCGCGATACCGCCCAGGCGGCATTCGGCAGGTTGATTGGGGCCCGGTCATCCGGGCCTCTTTTCATTCCGGCTTTCCCTGTCATCCGGCTGTTACAGGACAGTTGCAAAAGCCTCCCGTCCGACGTTTTCGGACGCACGCGGTAGCGCAACGGCGTGCCGCGACAAGGAGGGACAGATGAAAGCAATTTCCATCACCACGGCATTGGCCGCGGCACTTGCCGCATCGACGGCGTCGGTCGTTCAGGCCGAACAGGTATTCAATCGCATCGCATCCTTTGCGGTGGCCACGAATTTGCCCGAGGGAGCCGAGCGGAACGCCCCGACATCGGCCGAAATCATCACCGCAAGCGAAGACGGCAATACGCTGATCTATTCCGACAGTCCCGGCAAACGCATCGGTTTCATCGACATCACCGACGCCAGGGCGCCTGAGGCAGGCGGTATCGTCTCGTTCGACGGGGAGCCGACTTCGGTTGCGGTAGCCGGTGCCAAAGCGCTCGTTGCCGTCAACACGAGCGAAAGCTTTACCAAGCCATCCGGCGTGCTCGCCGTGGTCGACATTGCCGGCAGGGAGGTGGATGCCACCTGCGATCTCGGTGGCCAGCCGGACTCGGTGGCCGTGAACAAGGATCGGACGCTTGCCGCAATCGCGATCGAGAACGAGCGCGACGAGGACGTCAATGACGGGCAGATCCCTCAGATGCCTGCAGGAGATCTCGTGATCCTGTCGCTGAAGGACGGGGCGGCCGATTGCGCGACCATCAAGCATGTGACGCTGACCGGTCTCGCCGAGGTCGCCGGCGACGATCCCGAGCCGGAATTCGTAGCCTTCAACGGCCGGGACGAGATTGCGCTCACCCTCCAGGAGAACAACCACATCGTCATCATCGACGGTAAGTCCGCAACCGTGAAGACGCATTTCCCTGCGGGCACGGTCGATCTCCAAGGTATTGACACAAAGCGCGACGGCTCCATCGCCTTTACAGGCGAGCAGGCGGGCCGCAAGCGCGAGCCCGATGCGATCAAGTGGCTCGACGACGATCGCCTGGTCGTCGCCAATGAGGGCGATTATGAGGGCGGGAGCCGCGGCTTCACGATCTTCGACACGACCGGGAAGGTCCTCTACGAGTCGGGAGCAGCCTTCGAACACGCTATCGCGTCGATCGGCCACTATCCGGAAAAGCGTTCTTCGGCGAAGGGCGTCGAACCGGAAGGGCTCGAAATGGCGCAATTCGGCGAAGACAAGCTTTTCTTCGTTCTTTCCGAACGGGCCTCGATCGTCGGCGTCTACAAGGATACGGGCGGCGAACCGGAGCTCGTGCAGCTTCTGCCCTCCGGCGTTTCCCCCGAGGGCGCTGTCGCCATTCCCGGGCGCAACCTGTTTGCGACCGCCAACGAGGTCGATCTCGTCGAAGACGGCGGGGCGCGGGCGCATGTCATGATCTACGAGCGCGGGGAAGGGGAGGCTGCCTATCCGCAGATCCGTTCCGTGGAGAAGGACGGGCTACCCATCGGCTTCGGGGCGCTTTCCGGCCTTGCCGCTGCCGACAAGCCCGGCTTCCTGCATGCGGTCAATGATTCAGTCTACTCGTCGCAGCCGACCATCTTCACGATCGACGCTACGCAGAAGCCCGCTTTGATCACGGAAGCCCTGCCGGTCACCCGTGACGGCGCTCCCGCCCAGAAGCTCGACGTCGAAGGCATCGCCACTGACGGCGAAGGCGGCTTCTGGCTCGCTTCGGAAGGCAACTCCGACAAGCTCTACAGCCATGCGCTGCTGCATGTGAACAAGAAGGGCGAGATCAAGCAGGAGATCGCACTACCGGAGGAGTTGCGCGCCAGCGAGATCCGCTACGGCTTCGAAGGGGTGGCCGTCGTGGGCGAGGGGGACGACCAGGTTCTCTGGATGGCTGTGCAGCGCGAATGGAAGGATGACGAGAAGGGCTTCGTCAAGCTCGTCTCCTACAAGCCGTCGAGCAAGGAATGGGGCGCCGTGCGCTATCCGCTTGAAAAGGCGGAGGAAGGTTGGGTCGGCCTGTCGGAAATTTCCGTTCATGGAGCCTACGCCTATATCCTCGAGCGTGACAATCTGGTCGGCGAAGCCGCCAAGCTCAAGAAGCTCTACCGCGTCGCGCTCGCGGATATGAAACCCGCGGCACTCGGCGGGGCACTGCCTGTCGTGAACAAGGAAGAGGTGCGCGACCTCATTCCGGACCTGCAGTCGCTGAACGGCTATGTCGTCGACAAGGTCGAAGGCTTCGCAATCGACGCGGCCGGCAACGGTTATGTTGTCACCGACAATGACGGCGTCGACGACTCCTCCGGCGAAACGCTGTTCTTCTCCATAGGCGCGATGGACGCCATGTAAGCGTCCGATACGGAGAAAACGAAAGAGGCCGGGACATGATGTCCCGGCCTCCTGATTCTAGAAACGGGCTTCAGCGCGCGACGGCAATCTCCGTGGCTTCCGCTTCTTCCTTGCGCTTGCGGATATCGTCGGTTTTCTCGACGAGTTTGCTGACGATATCGTACAACTGGTCCAGTTGCTCGTCATCGAGCGCCGAAAAGATCTCTTCGATGAGCTGTTTGCGCGGATGTTCCGCAGCCTGAAGAACGGCCCGGCCGGTCTCTGTTATGGAGACGATCTTTGCGCGGCGATCCTCGGGGTCGGGTTTTCTCATGACCAGACGGTCGCGTTCCAGTCCGTCGATCGCCTCGGTCACTGTTCGCGGAGCGAAATTCAGCGCACAGGCTATGTCGGTAGACCGACAGGGTCCGAGCTTGCTCAGGAAGAACAGGAACTTGCTCCTGGCAAGCGATACGCCTTCCTCCGTCATGGACTCGTTCACCAGACGATGAACGCGATGGTAGAGCTCGAACAGCTTATCGGAAACCTCGAATGTCTTCTTCATGACCTTATGAGTTATTATGAGGGGCCATGTGAAATGGCAGTGACATTATTGATAGTCACAATTGCCGCATTTGTCGACCAAAACCACCTAAAACTTGGGAATGACCGGCGGCGACAAGAAACGCTCCCTGGTCGTGATGCCGTTGTTTGCGAAGCGAAGAGTTGTCGGCCGGCGCGTCGTAACGCTGCCGGCGTTCAAGCATTCCGTGGATACCCGGTCCTGCAGCCATTGACGAAAGCGGCGGCGCCGGGTCATGGTCCGCCCGGCCATGCCCTTCAGATTTGTTCACACCGCAGACCTCCATCTCGATTCGCCCTTGCGCAGCCTGGCACTCCGGAATGCGGAGCTTGCCGGCCTCGTTCGAAGCGCGACGCGCGATGCGCTCGTCCGCATCGTCGATCTCTGCATTGCCGAAAGGGTCGATGCGCTTTTGATCGCCGGCGATCTCTATGACGGCAGCCAGACCTCCATGAACACGGCGCTCTTCCTGGCGGCCGAGCTTCGGCGGCTCGACGAGGCCGGCATCCGGACGTTCATCATTCGCGGCAATCACGATGCCCAGTCGCAGGTGACGCGCGAACTCACTTTGCCGTCTTCGGTGCATGTATTTGCCGGCCGGAGCAGGGCGGTACATGTCAAGACGCTTGCGAACGGCCGCACGGTGCACATCCACGGCGTGAGCTTTGCCGATCCGCACGCGCCGGAAAGCCTGCTGCCCCAGTTCCATCCGCCGGTCGCCGGCGGCATCAATATCGGCATGCTGCATACCAGTCTCTCCGGATCCGCGGCCCACGACCCTTACGCGCCCTGCAGCGTCGCCGAGCTTCAGCGGCACGGTTTCGATTATTGGGCGCTCGGTCATGTCCATCAGCGGCAGGTGCACTGCGAAAAGCCCTGCATCGTCATGCCCGGCATGCCGCAGGGCCGAGACATCAACGAAGCGGGGACGAAGGGCGTCACGATCGTGACGATCGACGATGAAGGGCTGGTTGCGCTGGATGACCGGCCGACCGGCACCGCCGCGTTCGAGCGACACGAGATCGACGTGAGCGGGATTGCGGACTGGCGCGACATGCTGGATGCGGTGGGCCGTGAATTGATCCGCCTTCGAAAGAACATGGCGGCGGACAATCTGATCCTGCGCTTGACGCTGACCGGCGCGACGCCGCTTGCCTGGCGCCTCAGGCGCGACGCGGATCTCCTGGAAGCGGAGATCGTCAACATCGCGGCCGGGATCGGCGGATGCTGGATCGAGAAGACGGAACTGGGCTGCCAGGCAATCGGCAATGCGGAGCAAAGTGCGGCCGACCCGGTCGGCGAACTGGCGGCACTCGTCGAAAACGACGTTCTGCCCTCCTTCGGCTTTCGCGGCGAGCTGAGCGGAGTTGCCAAGGAGCTCCTGCAGCAACTGCCGCCTGAACTCAGGCAGGTGCTGGCGAGCGACGAGGAGGCGCTGGAGCGGCTGGCGCTGGAGGCAGCACTTGCGGGGAGTGCGGATGTGCTGGCGCATCTTCACGGCCGTGCCGGCGCCGGAGGCATCGACTGATGCGGCTTCAGCGACTGGAGCTCGTCCGCTACGGAAAATTCACGGAGCGGCATCTCGATTTCGGCGAGGCGAGGCTGGGCGAGCCGGATTTTCACCTCATCTACGGCCCGAACGAAGCCGGCAAGTCGACCCTCTTTTCCGGCTTCCTCGACCTTGTCTTCGGCATCGAACGTTCGAGCCCCTACGGCTTCCTGCATCCCTATCAGACGATGCGGATCGGCGGCATCGTCGCCGCCGGTAACCGCCTGCATCACGCCTACCGCATCAAGCGCAACGCCAACAGCCTGATCGGCCCCGACGAGCAGCCGCTGCCCGATGGCCTGTTTTCCACAGCCCTCGGCTCGATCGACCGGGCGACCTACAGCACGATGTTCTCGCTCGACGACGACAGCATCGAAGAGGGCGGGGAAGCCATACTGAAGAGCGAGGGCGAGCTGGGGTCTCTCCTGTTTTCCGCGAGTTCCGGTTTGCCGGACAGCACCGCCGTGCTTGCGGGGCTTCGAGCCGAAGCGGATTCTTTCTTCCGCCCGCAGGCGCGCAAGCACCAGCTTGCCGAATTGAAGGCGGAGCTCGACGCACTGAAGGCGGAGCGGAACGCGGTCGACGTGAATGCACGCGAATATGCAGCACTCCGCAAGGCCCTGGCGAGCATGCGCGCACGCCACGAGGCAGCGGCGAGGCAGCGCAACGAGTTGCGTGCCGACCGGGACCGGATGCGGGCTCAGCGCGATGCCCTGCCGCTTCTCGCGCGGCTTCGCGGCGTACGGCAGGAGCTCGCCGGGCGGGACCCGTTGCCGGTGCCGCCGGCCGAGTGGCAGGAGGAATTGCCGGTTCTTCGCCGCCGCGATGCGGAAATTGCCGCGCGGCTCCGGCAATTGCATGAGGAACTCACCCGGCGGCGCGAAGAGCTTGCCGGGCTGCCTCGCGACGAGCAGGCGCTGGCGATCGCGGAACGGTTCGGGGCTCTGCGCGAAACCGCACTCGAAGCCCGCTATCTCACGGCGGACCGCGACATGCCGGCTCGTCTGGAGGAACTGGCGAAGACGGCCGCCGAGATCGATGCCTGTTTGATCCGCCTGGGCGAGGCGGGCAATCCCGATCTGGCCTCGCTCCTGCTGCCGGCGGCGCGCGCCGTCCGACTGCAGGATCTGGTGCGCCGGCACGCAAGCCTTTCGGAAAGGCTGGCAGCGGCGCGAGAGGAGATGGAAACCGCGGAAGGGAACCACGGCGACGCCGAGCGCGAAGTTGCCCGGCTGAAGGAGGGGACGGCCGACCCGGCGTTCCTCGCCGAACGCGTGCATCTCCTCCGGCAGAGCGACTGCCTTTTGCGCCAGCAGTCATCGGCAAGGGAGATCGACCGGATCGATGCCGCCATATGCGACCGGCTGGATGAATTGCGGCCTTTCGCCGGCACGATCGACGATCTGGCCGCGCTTCCCGCTCCGGCACCGCCCGTCGTGGAAGCGTGGCGGGCCGAGGACCACGCCGAGGCGGAGCGGCGCTTGCGCCTCGGCGACAGGATCGCCGACGAAAGCGAACGCCAGGCCGGAGACGAGGCGCGCCTTGCCGCCATTGCGGCCAATGGCGGCGTCGTGGACGACGAGACCGTTTGCGAACTGAGGCGCCGCCGCAATACTGCCTGGCAGCGCCATCGTGCCGGTCTGGACGAGCAGACGGCGATCGCATTCGAGACGGCACTGCACGAGCATGATGCAACCACGGCGCTTCGGCTTGCCCAGGCGGAGCGCGTGGCCGAGATACGCGCCCTGACGCTTGCCGTGACCGAGCGGCGCGCCCGCCTGCAGTCGCTGGAGGTGCAAAGGAAAGCCGCGGAGGAGCGGCGGCGGAGGTTGAGCGCCGAGATCGAAGCCGCCGCACGCGCCTGTGGCTTGCCTTGCATAACGGGGCTGCCCCAGTTGGAGGCGTGGCTTGCCGCCCGCGCATCCGCGCTCGAATTGCGCATGGAAGTTCGCACTGCGCTGAAGGAGCGCGACCGGGCGGTCGCCGAAGAGACGGCGGCGGTCTGCAGTCTTCGGGCGGAGCTGGCGCGGCTCGGGATGAGCGATGCGCTGCCGGAGCGCCTCGACGCCTTGCTCGCGGTAGCGGAACTTGTCTCCTCCCGAGCCGAGGCCGCATCCACTGCTTGCCGGAATGCCGTGGCGCAGCTCCAACGCGCCTCGGAGGCGCTCGAAAAGCGGCGGACCGCTTTTGCGGCCGCGGAGGGTGCGATGGCATCCTGGTGCGGGGAATGGGACGAGGCGCTCGCCGGTACGTGGCTTTCCCGGCAGGTGGAGCGCCCGCTGCCGCAGGAAATCGGTCCCGTGCTTGCCGTGCTTCAGAACCTCGACAAGCTGATGCAGAAGAAAGCGGAGCTCGATCATCGCGTGGCGGGGATGCGCAGGGATCAGGCGGCCTTCACGGAAAACGTCGTCGGCGTGGCCGCCGCACTGGGCGAAGAACGGGCCGGCGATGTCCTCACGCTCTTTTCCGCGGTGCGCGACCGCGTTGCCGCCGCACTTCAGAAGGAGGAGCGCCGTCTGGCGCTTCAGGGCAATATCGAGCGCATGGAGGAGAGCCTCGACTCGCTGCGCGCCGAGGAGCGACTTCACGGCGCCAACAGGCAGAGGGTCCTCGACTTTTTCGGCTGCGGGACCCTCGACGAAGCGGCCGCCTGCCTGGAAGCCACCCGCGAAGAGCAGCGGCTGCGACAGCGATGCTCGGAAATGGAAAGCGATCTGGCCGCGCGGCTCGGCGTCGCCAGCGCCGCCGAGGCCGAAGCGCTGCTCGCCGAACTCGACGACCGGGAGCTCGGGCTGGAATTGGCGCGGCTGGAGGAGGCGATCGAGGCGGCCGACCGGGATGTCAGCGAGCTGCACTCCGATGTCAGGACCCGGGAGAGGGCGCTTGCCGCCGTCGAGGGCGGCGACCGGGTGGCGGAGCTCGAACAGCGGCGGCGCACGCTGCTTCTCGACATCGAGAGCAAGGCGATCGGCTATCTCCGGCTGCGCGCGGGCGTGATCGCCGCCGAACAGGCGCTCAGGCTGTTTCGCGAGCGCCACCGCAGCGCCATGATGCAACGCGCCTCGCGAACCTTCATGCATATCAGCGGCGGCGAATATTCCGGTCTCTCGACGCAAGCCGACAAGGGCCAGGAATTCCTCATAGCAAATACCGCCGCCGGCGGATCGAAGCTCGCCCGCGACCTTTCCAAGGGCACGCGCTTCCAGCTCTATCTCGCGCTCAGGATCGCCGGCTACCACGAGGTCGCGGCGACGCGGGAAACGCTGCCCTTCATCGCCGACGATATCATGGAAACTTTCGACGACGGCCGCGCCGGCCGCGCCTTCGAGCTGATGGCGGAAATGGCCGATGTCGGCCAGGTGATCTATCTGACCCACCACGAGCACCTTTGCGACATTGCGCGGAGCGCCTGCCCGGGCGTGACGATCCACCGGTTGTAGCCGCTTGCCGGAAAGAGATAAGCTGAATGCGCCTTGCCCCTGCATCACCCGTCGGCTGGCCCGGCGAAGTCCCTCAAAGGAGGCTCCAATGGATATCTTCGAATGCGGATCGAGACCCTCGGCGCACGGCCCGGCCGAATATTTCACCGGCTCCGTTCGCGTGGACCCGGCCTTCGAGGCGCCGTCACCCGCACGGGTACGCGGCGCGACCGTGACTTTCGAGCCCGGCGCGCGCACCGCCTGGCACACGCACCCGCTCGGCCAGACCCTGATCGTCACCGCAGGCCGCGGCCTCGCGCAGAGCTGGGGCGGGGAGCCGCGCGAGATCCGCGCCGGCGACGTCGTCTGGTTCCCGCCGGGAGAAAAGCACTGGCATGGCGCCGCGCCGGAAACTGGAATGACGCATATCGCAATTCAGGAGGCGCTCGACGGCAAGGCGGTGGACTGGCTCGAGCATGTGACGGAGGAGCAGTATCGGGGCGGGTAGCGGCTTATTCGGTCGTGCGTGCCGATATCGAAGGCCCGGGCCCGCCACTTCCATGAACGGCCGAGGGCAGAGTGACGCCGAGAGTCCTCCCGCTTGCGGGGAGAGGTGGCGGGCAGAGTGAAGCCGACCGAATTGTAAGCGGCATCGCCGATTGACGCCAGATATTGCCACCCGCCGACATAATCGTTGAACGAAGCGAAGGTATTCAGTTTGGCTCGTTGTTGATCATTGAGGGCAAGGAACCACGGTCAGGCTCCGAGTTATTTGACAGAATCAGAATTCCCATCGCGCTCGAACTGCGCGATGAGGCTGATGAGGCTTTTATGGATGTTATTCCAATCTCGAAAATATTCTGTGTTGTAATAGTAATTTAGATAGTTATACTTATTTTCGTCAATAAACCTAACATTACAACTTGGGGAAGGATCCCTGCCCGGATAGCTACAGCGGATTAAGATTTTGAAATCTTCAGTGAAGTACGTCACCTCGTAAGGCTTCAGGTCGCCTTCCTTGCCGATTAGGTTCAGAATCTTGATAAGCCCGTTCTCGTTGTCCAATCTCTTTGCATAGCCACGCTCCACACTGTCCAGTTCGCTTTCATACACGTGACGCCAGGACGTTGCGTCAAAGTCTTTGCGGTGCACTTAGACATGCAATTTGTCGCCGTACCCCAGTTCCTGCCATTTCTCGTCATCCTCCGCCCGATAGGGCCGCAAATCGGGCAGGAGCGCATCGAAGTTGAACGATTCAACCTTGACGCGGCCCTCTTTGGGCTTGGGCCAGCGGCCATGCTTCACATAGCCTTCCCAATACATGTAGCGCTCGGCAATATCGAGCTTGCGCCCACCCGGCAGTTCGATGCGTACTACCCCGTTGGCCAGATAGTGTTGGCTTGCATATGAAAGGGCGTATTCGTTGGCGACCAGCCAACCGAGCCAAATCGCGCCAAGCGCGGAAAGTGCGATGAAAATGTTGCGCGCTCGAAATATGCCCATGGCTCCGACCGTGACGATTGCAGAGCGTCTCGTGCTCTACGGCCGGAACCAAAGCGCAGAACCGACCTTATGCGCAAATAAGTTGCTTTTCTGGCCTTTGCTCGCGAGGCGTGTTGCCGTCGGAGACGACCGCCTCGATATCACCCGCCGACTTGTCCCATTCGGTGAAGACGAATTCGCTGGTAACCCGAATAGAAACCCGGCGACGGAAAGCGAGCCGCCGGTCGGGACAAGTCGACATTGAAGCCCACGGGGTCGCCCTGATTGGAAAGAGAATTGGGGATCAATCCCGAGCATCGGCATGACAAAGGCGGCGCCGGAGTTGGAGTTGGCTTTCCTTTCTAATAGGCTGGGCGTCGGTCCGTAAGCTATCTGCCGGTTGTACAGATCGTCCGCAAAGGCTCTTACTGGTCGATCGGCGCCAGCCCAAGTCCAGGCTCAATGCTCACCGAGCCGGCAATCGTGGACGGCATGCCCATGGGTCGGTTCATTTCCCCGAGAACATCCGGGGATCGCCGATGACGCCCGCCGGCTCATATTTCCCATTGCGAAACGATCCGAAGTTCCATTCCCGCACTTGGCCATCGATCTCCACCCGGACGCCCAGATGAGATGTCTGCCCGGGCGACACTCTCGAAAGGAACCTGATATCATACTCAATAATAGAGAAAACGATGCTATTCGTTTCCGCGACGCGGAGTCGTCCCAGTCGATAACTCGTCTTGCTTCCTTCGGAGAAGGGTTGCGGTGTCCGGGCAGGTTGTCTGATTGTAAGCAACCCCAGTCCGAACCTCTCCGGTTCTGTCGAAGATTATGTCTATCGTCATTAATTCTTTTCGAAGAGGAGGAAATAACGATCGATCGCCGCAATAAGCAAATACGCACTTTGCTTTGAATAAAATTGTTCCGAATTGACAGGAGAAGCCGCTGCGTTTGAGAAAGGCAACGATTTTCTCCGTGTCTCCACCAAAATTATTGTCTATCTCTTTGTATAAGCCTGCGAAATCTTCTTGCTTTCGCGCTGCCAGCAAACGCTCTGTGACGTTTCCAAGCTCACTTGCATGTAAAGGCGAAGCCGCCGTGAGCATCGTAGCTGTAACTAAGGCGGTGGCGACGCAGTTTCGGATTTTCATAGCCACATATCGTCCACTCTGTTCGCCAATGGATAATGGGGCCGCAGCCGCCCTTGGTCGGCCAACGTCGCAGGCGAAACGCCAAGTCCGCAATGCTCAATGGTATTGAGCATAGAAATTGGATTATTGACAAATAAGTTGTAGTGCAGGACTTCCGCTCCTTACGCGCGACGGTTGGTCCCGGCCAATACTTGGCATTTCGATGCCAAGCGACTCGCCGGCATCGAAGTTATTGACGATGCGGCGCCTGCCGCCGCCGGCATCCGTCGCCAGCTCGATCCGCTGCGGGCGGTTGAAGGTGTCGCGACGGTCGTCGCCACAAAGGGTCAGCGTCGATTGTCCGTCGCCGCTCGTTTTGATCTGGTTTCAGGAGGCAAAGCGTCCGCCCGGCATATAGCCGGGAACATCCCGCTGCCGAAAAACGACGTGCCCTGTGCGATAAAGTCTTCGTGGATTCGCCCACCTGCCGCTGCACCCCTCGGCGTCGGCCTCGCGAAAAATCACCGCGTCGATCATCGCGGACATCCGGCCGGTTATGCGGCTTGCCGACTCCAACCCTGACTCGCCATGTTGAGCGATTCCTGGCAATGCCTGTCGATACAGGCGCCAACTGCCCACCCAGCGGTGCTCCAACCGGCCCAATCGGTAGTGTTACTTGCCGCCTCTTGCATTCAGTTGCTCCTGGCGAATCCATTCCAGACGTATCCGCAAACTTTAAAACGACCATCAGATTCAAACTAACCGGATCCGAATCCCATCGGTCCCCTCCACGAAGAAAGAATATCTCATAACGTTTTCAAATACTATCAAGAATGAAATTCCAAAGAATCACAGGATATGAATATTCAACAAAGTAGTTAATAATAACTAACGATAGCATCAAAATAATCCTATAAATAAATAGGCTTGCGTCATTCAATTGCCTCAATTATTTTCATAAACAGGCTCCGTTATGCGGAAAAATGTTTATACCTTGTTTATCAAGGCTCTGCTCCATGGTTAAGTTGGTCACAATTCATGACCGTGATCGGCCGTAGGCTAAGGCCCTCTCGATCAAAATTCCCGTGCTGAAAACAAAGAGCCAGATAAGAGGAATGTTCTTCCATATATTTATCTCAATGGATTGTGATAGACTTAGAGAGTACAAGGAATTGTATTGCTTGAAACTCGATGTAAAAAAGGAAATTACGCTTATAGTAATTCCTACTAAGGATACTCTCAAAAATCCGGATATGAATATTGTGTCCTTCCGACGGATGTCATCCACGATCTTAAAAAGAAGCCAAATGTAGCATCCGGCGGCAAATATCGACTGCATTGCAAAGAACGTGCATTTTTCATGCGGCGTGTATTGGCTGGCGTACAGTTGGTCATGTAACAACAGGTTCTGTGGCCAAAATGCAAGTAGTGCGGAATTCTCTGCTATTGCACACGCGGTGTTCGGATAGGAGACTAATATGAACCTTCCCGCGATCGCGAATATTGTTGGAATAATCATGAGCAGCGCTGAACGTTTGAGGTGTTTGACCTCAATCTTCATCTGTTCCTCGAACCTTGAAGCTGGGTTCTTATCGTTCTCCATGGGAAGTGGATTTACCTAATTTATGTCGGTCGGTCGGGCTGTCCTCTGTAGGAGATACAATTTCCTAGTCAATGATCAAATAAGAGAACTTGCATTCATGGCGCGTCTTTTCACGCCGAAACCATAGAGAACTCCAGCACTTCTGTCCCGTAGTCACTGTCCTATATTACGAAAGGATACAGATTTGTATTTCAGGCGGTATCTATGGACAGATCCTGACCTACGGAATCTACGTCGGATATAATGTCGATGCCGGCATAGCGACGGGTGCCCGGTATTTGATTTCGTTGCCCATTTCGTCAATTCCCGTTCCGTTCGATCTCATCCCGTATTTCTTGCCAAACAAGGTAGCGTATTGGGCTTTTTTTCATTTTATTTAAGTAATATGTATCATTTATGTGTATTTTGCATCCGATAGATAACAATAGTGTAAGGATACTGAATGGAAATAATATAAACATAGATATTACTATTGAAAAATAGATTACCTTGAAATAAAATATATAGGTTGGAAAGATCTTTGTTAGATCAACTAGAACATATATGCAAAACAACATGAATAAAAATAAAATGCTAAGAAATATGTTTAGATGTCTACTCATTTAAAGCGACCATTTATTGGTGTGAATCCTAGGTTTATATTGCATCTGTTATATTAGCAAAATAAAGATGTTGTGGGATAATGAGCAGCATTTCTATACCCTACGGGGTTCTGATCGGAAGCTCGCCTGATCGCCGCGAACAGTGATCGGCTGACGCTTACGCTGACCCCGATTCATCCGCGCGCCGAACATAGAGGCAGGTGAACCATGCGCGATGGTTATATGCAAATAAGCTGTCTCTCGCTTTTCGGCACCTTTGACGCGTCTTATCGAACGAAGCTCTTTGTTTTGCTGAGGTCTTGGTCTCGTCAAGCGTGAAACGTCCGGTTCACCGTTGGACGGAAGAGCGGCCGGTCACCGAATATACCGTATGTATAAAATTCCCCAGAGCGTCGGTCGCCTCCGTCTCGCCGACGGCGGTGCTCCACGATTTCACCGACCCTCGCCGTACCAAGCAGGAACGAGGTCATGGGCAGGTAGTCATCCCTCGGAGCCTATTTGGTTTTTCCTCGAGTTCTGCCGATCCTATGATCATATTGAGAGTGGGTGTTTCTCGTTCGTCCCCGCGCGCGGCCAATGCAGAGAGATGCCGCCGCACACGCCATCCCGAGCAATCCCAAGAAGGTTGCGCTGATCAGCGGCATGTAGGGGGATTGCGCAGTAGCTCCCCCCTCCGACCATCCATCCAGACCGGAAGCGGAATGAAGAAAAGGAAGACGATGCATACAGTTATGGGAGAGATGAAGTGCCTATACCGTATTTCTTGAGCCTGATCAGGAGACAGTGGATATTTCTTTCCCTTTGTAAGATTTATAAGTGTGGAAAAAACGATGCACAAAAATGTGAAGAGGTACAGAAAACAGTTTGCTGTTAAATAATACCGGATGTCGTTGACGGATAATCCTTTAAAATTAGAAACTTCTACATGAAATTTTGGAATGTACAGCATTAATCGTTGCGCCCATTTTAAATTTAGCCATTCTCCGGGAAACGGTATTGACGCAGCATAGAGGGCATAGATGAAAAACGGAAAATACCGAAAGTATAGGCGATATGCTCGTCGAAATCGGACATCATCGATGTCGTCGGCCGCTCGAAGGACAAAAGGACTTCTCTGACTGCTCACTTCAGGTGACATAAGCCGTGTGGATACCGTCCCTACTCGCCGGGGGCCATTCGGCCCCGGACAAGACCAAGCATGGATACAGAATTATGCGCAAATAAGTCGCCTCCCTACATTCGGCGGCCGGCGAACTCGTCTCTCCTCCGCATGATCTCGCATTCGATGATCGAGAACTGAAACTTGTCTATTCTCGGCGATGCATATTCTCTCCCGTCAGTGCTTTTTCCTGTATTTGGCGAAGCGCAGTTGCTGCCCCCGGGCACGCAATAGGTTGGTGTGCAACAGCTGTATCGGCACCGCGTATCGTAATGAGGATATCCACAGACATCAGCCTCTTGCGAAAACCAACGAATGCGGACCGGTCCCCGCAATAGGCAAGAACGCATCTAGCCTTGAAATACCCATCGTCAGTCCAGCAAGAAAAACCATTCTTCTTGAGAAAGCCAACAATGCCCGCTACATCTCCCCTAAATTCTCGGTGTAGATCTCGATAAATTCCGTCCATTTCAGCATGTTTTCTTGCAGCAAGCAGACGTTGCTTGACGTCGTGGAGGTCGCCGGCGGAGACTGTGACCGCCGTCCCTTGGAAGGCTGCCAGCAGTATTGCTGCGGCGAGCTTCCTTGCATTGGGAACAATGTGCTTAACCGACCTCGGTATAAGCGTCATCCGCCTAGGCATCGCTGATCGACGCAGATATTGCCACTCGCCGACATAATCGCCGAGCGAAGCGAAGGTCTTCAATTTGGCTCGTTGTTGATCATTGAAGGCAAGGACCACGGTCGGGCTCCGAGTTATTTGACAGAATCAGAATTCCCATCGCGCTCGAATTGCGCAATGAGCAGCAACAGATTGCTGTGTATCGTCATCCAGTTCGGCATGTATTTCAGGGAAAAAGCATATCCTATATAGTTGTGGTGATCGCCATCGATGTAATCTAAGCTGCATCCCGGCGAGGTTATTCGTCCTGGATAGATGCAACGAATTATGATTTTGAAGCCTGCAGTGAAGTATACTGTGTCGTAAGGTTTCAAGTCTCCTTCCTTGCCGCTCAGGTTCAGAAACTTGATAAGCCCATTTTCGTCAGCCATTCTCTTGGCATAGCCACGCTCCACACTGTCCAGTGCGCTTTCATACGCGTGACGCCAGGACGTTGCGTCAAAGTCTTTGCGGTGCACATAGACATGCAATTTGTCGCCGTACCCCAGTTCCTGCCATTTCTCGTCATCCTCCGCCCGATAGGGCCGCAAATCGGGCAGGAGCGCATCGAAGTTGAACGATTCAACCTTGACGCGGCCCTCTTTGGGCTTGGGCCAGCGGCCATGCTTCACATAGCCTTCCCAATACATGTAGCGCTCGGGAATATCGAACTTGCGCCCACCCGGCAGTTCGATGCGTACTACCCCGTTGGCCAGGTAGTGTTGGCTTGCATATGAAAGGGCGTATTCGTTGGCGACCAGCCAACCGAGCCAAATCGCGCCAAGCGCGGAAAGTGCGATGAAAATGTTGCGCGCTCGAAATATGCCCATGGCTCCGACCGTGACGATTGCAGAGCGTCTCGTGCTCTACGGCCGGAACCAAAGCGCAGAACCGACCTTATGCGCAAATAAGTTGCTTTTCTGGCCTTTGCTCGCGAGGCGTGTTGCCGTCGGAGGCGACCGCTTCAATATCACCCGCCGCCGAAGACGAGTTGGATCTGTGCGGCCGTGAGGGGAGGCGGCCGCCCGAGGGGCTTGCCTTCCAGTTGGAGTGCTGGAGGCTCGATTGCGTCCGATCTCATTTCAATTACTGAAATAGATCTCTATTATTTCCGTGTGTCTCCTCCACTTAGAAGGTATTCTTGTTTTTCTTTAAGAAGCGCGTTTGTGGGAGGGCACTCTGCCGGCTGATGAACCACTGAGGTCGTCACGTCTCTGCCGACCATTCCCACTGTTATCGTCATCAGTTCTCTTCGAAAGAACCGCCTGTCACCGCAATACGCAAACACACATTTCGCAGTCGGTACGCTACCCACGGAGCACGAAAATCCGGAAGCTCGTAAAAATTCAACGATTTTTGGTCTGTTGCCTCCCAGCTTGCGCTCTATGCTTTGATAAATGCGATCCATCTCATCGTGTTTTCTCGCCGCTAGCAGACGTTGCTTGACGTCGTCGAGGTCGCCAGCGGAGACTGTAGCCACGGTCCCGTGGAAGACTGCAAGCAGAACTGCTGCTGCAAGCTTCCTCGCATTGTGAACAAGGTCCTTAGCCGCCCTTGGCGGGCCCAAATCGATGACGCATCTCTTCGTCTTTATTCCCGCAAAACTTCCGGTTTGCTGCATTGTAGCACCTTTAGGCAGCCCAACGTCGCAGGCGAAACGCCAAGTCCGCAACGCTCAATGGTATTGAGCATAGAGATTGGACTATGGACAAATAAGTTGTGGCGCAGGACTTCTGCTCCTTGTGCGCGTGCGGGAGCGGGAGAATGAACAGGGGGAGGGCGCCGGTACCGCCGCAACGTTTGGTCTCAGCCAATACCTGACATATCTGATGCCAAGCGACCCGCCGGCATCCGTCGCCAGCTCGATCCGCTGCGAGCGGTCGAAGATGTCGCGGCCGTCGTCGCCATAAAGAGTGAGCGTCCATTGTCCGTGGGCGTTCGTTGTGATCAGGTTTCGGGAGGCAAAGCGTCCGCCCGGCCCATTGGATACTGCATTATGCGCAAATAAGTTGCTTGGCGCATTTCGGACGATCAGCCGGCGAACTCGTCTCTTTCCATGATGGTCATTCGGCTGACGGGGCAATGGCGAGCTCGTCGTAGACGAGCCGGATCTGTGCGGCCGTGAGGGGGAGGACGGCCGCCCGAGGGTCTTGCCTTCCAGCTGGCGTGCCGAGCACTATTTCGGAAATCACATCGAGCGTATTCATCTCGTATCCCACGGGAATGCTGCCATATTTTCCGCTAATACGAGCCTCCGCCGTAAGCCATATGTGAGTACATATCCACATAGACGGTGGCACGTTACCGGCTTCCCAATGCGCTTGAGCATCTTCCCACCCCAAGCTTTTGCGAAGGTTTTTTCCCGAAGCCGTCTCCGTCATTTCTCGCCCCTCGATACGTCCCAAAATTCAACTCGACCGCGCAGTCCGAATGCCGCCGTGAGGATAACCGGTTTTGAAAAAGGTGGGTCCTTTACTTCGCATCCCACGAAGAAGCTCACATTAGGCATGGGGTCATTTTCCGTCTCCTCGAACCTATAACATGTTGCGTAAATAATTCTATCGGACTCCCCAAATTCAGACAAGTATCGCTCCAATTTAGCTAGCGTCTGATCCTCCGGAGATCTGCTATCATTGAGACTCTCTCCATATATATAGACAGAAAAAACTAGTATTGATGCAGAAATGATTACCAATAGCCGTCGCTTATTTCCAGATGTTCGTTCCAATGTGATATCCTCAACTGCGCTTGGCTGCCATTCTGTCTTGCCTTCCAGTGGGCGTGCCGAGCACCATTTCGAAATCACATCGAGCTCCGTTGATATGAGCCGATGACAGTCGGACAATGGGGGCCTGCCGGGCAAACCTACCGCTCTCTCCTCGATATTGCCGATCGCATAGCCGCCGGACACAAACCGATGCTGAACCAATTTCTCCCCGAAATTCAGGCCGTCAGCCAGGAAACCGCCATAAACGCCGAACGTAAGTACATGACGCCATAGTCACCCTCAACAAGGTTGAGTAGAGTGTAAACAATCGCGTTTTGCGTTCCAGAATGAATTACAATTCGTTGTCCTTGTGCGCCTCCAATACCTCACGCCAAATTAGGAGTTGTATAGGATTTCTGTTAAGTCTTGTTTTCATCACACTGTCTTTTATTACGAAAGGATATAGCTTGGTAAGTATATAACTAAATAAGGAAAATGGTGCCGTTATCACCATCAGCACGGAAAGAATCTGAAAGATTGTCTCAATGTGTCCACCAAATTTCGTCGAATCTCGGACTGATAGGACAAAAAATATTGCAACCCAAATTGCGACGAAAACGAAATTGAATATTGTGTTTATCTTCTTAGTCATCGCGTTCATATACCACCAAAGTATATACTGCAGTGGAGAGTCTGTTTAGACATCATGTGCCTCCGCTGTTGTGTTCTTCTAAAACTTCGCGCCACGAGGGAACAGGGAGCGGCTGCACGCCGGACGGCTGCGGAGCGGGCGTCAACGAAGGCGCGATATCGCTTGGTCTAGGTGTTGGGGACGGCACCACGCCACCGTATTGCCAATCCAAATACTCGGCGTGGGCGCGACCCGAATAGAAGCCCGGCGACGGAAGTTCGAACCGCCGGTTAGACAAGTCGACATTGAGGCCCACGGGGTTGCCCTGGTAGGGAAGCGAATTCGGATCAATTCCGAGCATTCGCATGACGTAGGCGGCGGCGGAGTTGGAGTTGGCTTCGCGGGCTAATAGATTGGGGGTTAGCGCGTAGGCGACTTTCTTGCTGTAAAGGTCGCGTGCAAATGCTTCTATCTGAGAAATTAAGGCCGTTCCGAGAGCAGCCTCGACGCTGGTACCGCCCGCTACCGTCGAGGGCAAATCAACTCCTATCTCGTCTCCCCCCCGAGGACATCTCGGGGATCGAGTGGACGCCCGGCGGACCTATAGTCTCCGTTGAGAAAGGAACCGAAATTCGATTCTCCAACCACCAGGCCATTTATCTCAGTTCGTATTCCGAGATGCGATATTTGTCCGGGCACAAAGCGCGAAATGCTTTCAATATCGTATTCGATGATCGAGAACCGGACGCCGCTATTTTCCGCCATGCATTTTTCCTCCCGTCAGCAATCTTTCTTGCGTCCCTTGAAGTGCCGCTTCTGTGCGAGGGCAGGCTGAGGGCTGATGAACAACAGAAGTATTTACGCCGCGTTCCGTTATAGTGACGCCGATTGTCATCAGTTCCTTGCGAAAGCCAATGAACGCCGATCGGTCGCCGCAATAGGCAAGAACGCATCTTGCCTTGAAATACCCATTGTTCGTCCAGCACGAGAAACCGTTATTCCTGAGAAAGCCAACGGTCTTCCTTACGTCTCCTTTGAGTTCTCGGGTTATGTCTCGATAAATCCGATCCATTTCATTGTGCTTTCTTGCCGCTAGCAGACGTTGTTTGACGTCGTCGAGATCGCCAGCGGACACAAGAGATGCCGTCCCGTGAATGATCGAGACCAGAACGGCCGTGGAAAGGATTAGGATTTTGGGCGCTGGAAGAGTGCACATGGTTCCGACCGCGACTATTGCAGAGCGCTTTGCGCGCCACGGTCGAAACCAAACACACAAATAACGTTATGAGCAAATAAACTGCATTCAGGCGCTTTACGCCGCGTTGCTGCGAGATTGTCGTCTTCGCCGCGCCCTCGGCGCGGAAGAGTTTTTCAGCCCAGGACTTGGCCTGGCTGGATTCCAGTCCCTGGTGCAGAAATGACGGTCGAAGGGCGTGCGCTACGCAGGGCAGCGCGGCGTCCGGAATCGCTGTGGCTTCAACAAAGCGGCGAGGCGACTCGCAAGAGAAACCTGCGCAAAACACTGCCTGTCATAGGGAAGAAATGGTGGGCGATGAGAGACTCGAACTCCCGACATCCTCGGTGTAAACGAGGCGCTCTACCAACTGAGCTAATCGCCCTATCGCGTTGCCGGACGAGTGTCCGCCGCGTCGGTGGGCGTGATCTATGCGTAACCGGCGAAAACCGCAAGAGCGTTCGAGCGATTTTTTCGAATTTTTTATCGCGGACCGGGGCACCCGTCAGGAAGTCTGTGGACAAATTGGGCGGCGAAGGGAGGCGGCTGGCGAGGCAGGCGGCGCATTGTTGGTCGCTCCGCTGCGCCCGCATATAAAGGAAGGGCGAGCCCCCGAGGGGGTGAGGGCGTGCTCACCTTTGGTGCGCAGCTTTCGCAGACGGCAAAATCCTTGCCTGAAGCCATGCTGTGGACCAAAAAACGTTCCGTCACCGATTTGTTTTCAATCGCGCTTGACACCCCAAAGCGAACCGCTTAGTTAGCCGCTCATCGAACGGCAAGGCCGCTTCGGGCAGGGGCGCGCGAGCGCGTCTGGAAGGTCAAGAGATGCGGGTGTAGCTCAGTCGGTTAGAGTGCCGGCCTGTCACGCCGGAGGTCGCGGGTTCGAGCCCCGTCACTCGCGCCACTCTTGAAGGAATGCGGCATTCTCAAAAAGTGCCGATGATGAGATAATGGTCAGCGATGGCCATAATGCGCGGGTGTAGCTCAGTCGGTTAGAGTGCCGGCCTGTCACGCCGGAGGTCGCGGGTTCGAGCCCCGTCACTCGCGCCATTCTCTTCTCAAGTGGCTGACTCCCCCTATTTGTGCTTCCTTTTTTGCATTGCGGCAAAGTGTCTCGCCGCGGAATTCCTGGCGCCGGGAGGCCCGGCTTCCCGCGATTGCGCGCCTTGCCGCGCATCCTGCGGTGGGCGCATCCCCGCTATGCGCTGCGAACCGGTTTAAATGCCCCTTCGAGGCTTGCGCCCGGGCGCCGGCTGCGCTAACCACTCTGGCGTTGCAACATGCTTTTCGGCCTGCGGCATTCTTCGTTGAAGCGCTTTCATGGCGCCCTCCGCAGGCAGGGACGGATAAAATGACAGAACTTCTCGGTTCCTACGTACCGATCGCGATTTTCATTGGGATCGCGCTGGTGATCGGCCTCGCACTTCTGGTCGCTCCTTTCGCCGTCGCCTTCAAGGCGCCTGATTCGGAAAAACTGTCGGCTTACGAGTGCGGCTTCAATGCGTTCGACGATGCCCGCATGAAGTTCGACGTCCGCTTCTATCTCGTGTCGATCCTTTTCATCATCTTCGATCTCGAGGTCGCCTTCCTCTTCCCCTGGGCGGTTTCGTTCAAGGAGTTGGGCTGGTTCGGCTTCTGGTCGATGATGGTCTTCCTTCTGGTCCTGACGGTCGGCTTTATCTATGAATGGAAGAAGGGAGCGCTGGAATGGAATTAGCATCCGGCACCACGCTCGTTGCGCCGCAGCCCAAGGGTATCCTCGATCCCGCGACCGGCAAGCCGATCGGCAGCAATGACGCGTTCTTCGGCGAGATCAACAACGAGCTCGCCGACAAGGGCTTTCTCGTCACCTCGACCGACGAGCTGATCAACTGGGCCCGCACCGGTTCGCTGATGTGGATGACTTTCGGTCTCGCCTGCTGCGCGGTCGAAATGATGCAGATGTCGATGCCGCGTTACGATGCCGAACGCTTCGGTTTTGCGCCGCGCGCCTCGCCGCGTCAGTCCGACGTCATGATCGTCGCCGGCACGCTGACCAACAAGATGGCGCCGGCCTTGCGCAAGGTCTATGACCAGATGCCCGAGCCGCGTTACGTGATCTCGATGGGATCCTGCGCCAATGGCGGCGGCTACTATCACTATTCCTATTCGGTTGTGCGCGGCTGCGACCGCGTCGTGCCCGTCGACATCTATGTGCCAGGCTGTCCTCCCACGGCAGAAGCGCTGCTTTACGGCGTGCTTCTGCTGCAGAAGAAGATCCGCCGGACCGGCACGATCGAGCGCTAAGGGCAGGGGAACTTAAGATGAGTGAAGCCCTGAACGAGCTTGCCTCCTATCTTCGCGAGGCGCGTGGCGCGCTGATCGCCGATGCGGAGGTCAAATACGGCGAACTGACGCTGACGGCGAAAGCCGAGAACCTCGTCGCGCTCCTGACTTTCCTGCGCGACGACGTCCAGTGTGGTTTCGTCAGCTTCATCGATGTCTGCGGGGTCGATTATCCGCAGCGCCCGGACCGCTTCGATGTCGTCTATCATCTTCTCTCGCCGCGCCAGAACCAGCGCGTCCGCGTGAAGGTTGCGACCGGCGAGAACGAGCCTGTCCCCTCGGCGACGTCGGTCTATCCCGGCGCCGACTGGTTCGAGCGCGAAGCCTACGACATGTACGGCATCCTCTTCACCGGTCACCCGGATCTGAGGCGCATCCTGACGGACTACGGCTTCGAAGGCTATCCGCTGCGCAAGGACTTCCCGCTGACCGGTTTCGTCGAGGTGCGTTACGACAACGAGGCCAAGCGCGTCGTCTACGAACCCGTCGAGCTGAAGCAGGAATTCCGCAATTTCGACTTTCTTTCGCCCTGGGAAGGCACGGAATACGTGCTGCCCGGCGACGAAAAGGCGAGACCACGCTGAATTAAGTCGGCCCGCGGCGATCCGCGAAGGACGCCATCCGGCCTGGAGCAATCGGTATGACCGAACATAACGTCCGCAACTTCAACATCAACTTCGGCCCGCAGCATCCGGCGGCGCACGGCGTTCTGCGTCTGGTGCTGGAGCTTGACGGCGAGATCGTCGAGCGCGTCGATCCGCATATCGGCCTCCTGCATCGCGGCACGGAAAAGCTGATCGAGGCCAAGACCTATCTGCAGGCGATACCCTATTTCGACCGGCTCGACTATGTCGCGCCGATGAACCAGGAGCACGCCTTCGCGCTTGCGGTCGAAAGATTGACCGGTACGCAGGTGCCGGTCCGCGGCCAGCTAATCCGCGTTCTCTACTCGGAGATCGGCCGGATCCTGTCGCATCTCCTCAACGTGACGACTCAAGCCATGGACGTCGGCGCGCTCACGCCGCCGCTCTGGGGCTTCGAGGAGCGCGAGAAGCTGATGGTCTTTTACGAGCGGGCCTGCGGCGCGCGCATGCACGCGGCCTATTTCCGTCCGGGCGGCGTGCATCAGGACCTGCCGCACCAGCTGGTCGAAGATATCGGCAACTGGATCGATCCGTTCCTGAAGACCGTCGACGATATCGACGAGCTTCTGACCGGCAACCGCATCTTCAAGCAGCGCAACGTCGATATCGGCGTCGTCAGCCTCGAGGACGCCTGGGCCTGGGGTTTCTCGGGCGTGATGGTGCGCGGCTCGGGGGCGGCCTGGGATCTGCGCCGTTCGCAGCCCTATGAATGCTATTCCGACCTGGAGTTCGATATTCCGATCGGCAAGAACGGCGACTGCTTCGACCGCTATCTGATCCGCATGATCGAGATGCGCCAGTCGGCGCGTATCATGCGCCAGTGCGTCGACCGTCTGCTCGGCGATGCCAAGATCGGTCCGGTCTCCTCGCTCGACGGCAAGATCGTGCCGCCGAAGCGCGGCGAGATGAAGCGGTCGATGGAGGCGCTGATCCATCACTTCAAGCTCTATACCGAGGGCTATCACGTGCCGGCCGGGGAGGTCTACGCTGCGGTCGAGGCGCCCAAGGGCGAGTTCGGCGTCTATCTGGTCTCCGACGGCACCAACAAGCCGTATCGCTGCAAGATCCGCGCTCCGGGTTACGCGCATCTTCAGGCGATGGACTTCCTCTGTCGCGGACACCAGCTTGCCGACGTTTCGGCCGTGCTGGGCTCCCTCGATATCGTTTTCGGCGAGGTGGATCGCTGATGCGTCTGGTGCCGCTCGTCGCCGTCGGACTTCTTGCGCTCGCCTCCGGGGCCTCGGCCCAGGAGGACGTCGGCAGCGAGTCATCCGCAGCGCTCAGGGGCGGCACCATGCCGGCCCTCCTGTCGAGGGGTTACGAGATCAAGGCAGCCGTCAACAACGGCGCGCGCTACATCGTGTTTTTGCAGAAAGACCAGTCAGCCTATGCCTGCGAATTTGTCTCGCTGACGAAATCGCGGTGCGGTTCGATTAACTGATAAGGTGTCCACTAGAATGTCCGTTCGTCGACTAGCCGAAGACACAGTCCAGCCAGCGGCCTTCGCGTTCAGCAAGGAAAACGCTGCCTGGGCCGAGGCAACGATCAAGAAATATCCCGAGGGCCGCGAGCAGTCGGCGGTCATCCCCCTGCTGATGCGTGCTCAGGAGCAGGATGGCTGGGTGACGAGGGCGGCGATCGAGTCGGTCGCCGACATGCTCGGCATGGCCTATATCCGCGTTCTCGAAGTCGCCACCTTCTATACGCAATTCCAGCTGCAGCCGGTCGGAACGCGTGCCCATGTCCAGGTCTGCGGCACCACGCCCTGCATGCTGCGCGGCGCCGAAGACCTGATCAGGATCTGCAAGAAGAAGATCGCCAGCGAACCGTTCACCCTCAACGAGGGCGGCACCCTTTCCTGGGAAGAGGTCGAATGTCAGGGCGCCTGCGTCAACGCGCCGATGGTCATGATCTTCAAGGACACGTTCGAGGATCTGACGCCGGAGCGGCTCGAGGAGATCATCGACCGCTTCGAGGCCGGCAAGGGGGCGGAAGTCGTGCCGGGCCCGCAGATCGACCGCATCTATTCCGCGCCGATCGGCGGCCTGACGACGCTGCAGGGGCCCGAGCCGGTCGAAGAGAAGAAGAAATCGGTCCGCAAGTCGAAGGACGAACAGGCGGTGAGCGTGCCTCCGTCGAATGCGGCAAAGCCTTCGACCGCGACGGACGTTACCAATCCGACCTTGAAGACGCCGGCCACCGCCAGGAAGGCGGCGGCGAAGAACGTCAAGATCGAAGGTGAAACGGTCGATAAGTCGAAGCCCGCGAAGAAGCCGCGGTGAAGAGGTGATACCCCATGCTTAGAGATGAAGATCGCATCTTTACCAACATCTACGGCCTCAAGGACAAGTCGCTGAGGGGCGCGATGGCGCGCGGCCATTGGGACGGCACGAAGCAGTTCCTCGAAAAGGGCCGCGACTGGATCATCAACGAGGTGAAGGCCTCCGGCCTGCGCGGCCGCGGCGGCGCCGGCTTCCCGACCGGTCTCAAATGGTCCTTCATGCCGAAGGAAAGCGACGGGCGCCCGCATTACCTCGTCGTCAATGCCGATGAGTCCGAGCCCGGTACCTGCAAGGACCGCGACATCATGCGCCACGATCCGCACACGCTGATCGAAGGCTGCGTGATTGCGAGCTTCGCCATGGGTGCGCATGCCGCCTATATCTACGTGCGCGGCGAGTTCATCCGCGAGCGCGAAGCGCTGCAGGCGGCGATCGACGAATGCTACGAATACGGCCTGCTCGGCCGGAACAACAAGCTCGGCTACGACATCGACATTTACGTGCATCACGGTGCCGGCGCCTATATCTGCGGCGAAGAGACGGCGCTGCTCGAAAGCCTCGAAGGCAAGAAGGGCCAGCCGCGCCTGAAGCCGCCTTTCCCGGCGAATATGGGCCTTTATGGCTGCCCGACGACGGTCAACAATGTCGAGTCGATCGCGGTGACGCCGACCATCCTGCGCCGCGGCGCCGGCTGGTATACGAGCTTCGGCCGCCCCAACAACCACGGCACCAAGCTCTATTCGGTTTCCGGCCACGTCAATCGCCCGTGCACGGTCGAGGACGCGATGTCGATCCCGTTCCACGAGCTGATCGAGAAGCACTGCGGCGGCATTCGCGGCGGCTGGGACAACCTGCTGGCGGTCATCCCCGGCGGCTCGTCGGTTCCCTGCGTGCCCGGCGCGCAGATGAAGGACGCGATCATGGATTATGACGGCCTGCGCGAGCTCGGCTCGGGTCTGGGCACGGCTGCCGTCATCGTCATGGACAAGTCGACCGACATCATCAAGGCGATCTGGCGGCTGTCGGCCTTCTACAAGCACGAGAGCTGCGGCCAGTGCACGCCCTGCCGCGAAGGCACGGGCTGGATGATGCGCGTCATGGAGCGCATGGTGCAGGGCCGCGCCCAGAAGCGCGAGATCGACATGCTCTTCGACGTGACGAAGCAGGTCGAGGGCCACACGATCTGCGCGCTCGGCGATGCGGCGGCATGGCCGATCCAGGGCCTTATCAAGCATTTCCGTCCGGAAATGGAGAAGCGGATCGACGAATACACGCGCAATGCGACCTCGCATGGCGCCGTGTTGGAGGCGGCGGAGTAAGAAACCATGGCTGGGGCACGCAAGGACGGACAGGAGAGGACAGCCGCGAGCGCGGCCGGTTCATTCGCATGGCCTCAGGGCGCAGACCCGGCCGATCCGTTCGGCATGGGCGAATGGATGAAGAACCTGTCGGACGCCGGCTTGCCGAGCGTCGGATTGCATCCGTTGATGGCGCATCCGGCGGCGGCCGTCGCGGCAGCGACGGCTCTTGGCTTCGGTCTGTCCAGTCACATCGCCGGCATGATGTTCGGCGCGATGCAGGGGGCGGCCAGCACGCTCAAGAAGAGCGTCGCCGCGCCCGATCAGGCGGAGATCTCCAAGCCTGCTCCGGCCGCAAGGCCGCAAAAGGCAGCGCAGCGGAAAGCTCCGGTCTCCGCGGGCGAGACGCGTAAACCGCGCGGATCCGTCAAGCGGGCTGCGGCACCGGCGGCAGGCCTCGCAAACGACGATCTGAAGCAAATCTCCGGCATCGGCCCCAAGCTCGAGCAGGTGCTGAACGGCAGGGGCATATTCCGCTTCGCCGACATCGCCGCCCTGAGCAAGGCCGACATGGAGCGACTGGATAGCGAACTCGGCCTTGCCGGCCGCGGCGTCCGCGACGATTGGATCGGGCAGGCAAAGGCGCTCACGGGAGCGCGAGAGAACTAACGTGACGACCGTGCGGTGGTCACGGCAAGCGGCGAGACCGTGAAGGAATTGTCCGTTGCCTACTGCATGTTTCCTTTAATCGTAGCCGATTAAAGGAAACATGCAGCAAACCAAAGTGCTGCAGCGGCCCTTGCGCGCCAGATCAAGACGCGCGGCGCTGTAGAAGAGCAGACGGACTGAAGACAGGATTGAGTACGAAGATGGCAAAGCTGAAAGTCGACGGAAAAGAGATCGAGGTCCCGGATCATTTCACGCTGCTTCAGGCATGCGAGGAGGCCGGCGCCGAGGTTCCGCGCTTCTGTTTCCATGAGCGGCTTTCGGTTGCCGGCAACTGCCGAATGTGTCTGATCGAGGTCAAGGGCGGCCCCCCCAAGCCGGCGGCCTCCTGCGCCATGGGCGTGCGCGACCTTCGTCCCGGTCCGAACGGCGAGGTGCCGGAAGTCTTCACGACCACGCCGATGGTCAAGAAGGCGCGCGAAGGCGTCATGGAGTTCCTGCTCATCAATCACCCGCTCGACTGCCCGATCTGCGACCAGGGCGGCGAGTGCGACCTGCAGGACCAGGCGATGGCCTTCGGCATCGACAGCTCGCGCTATCAGGAAAACAAGCGCGCGGTCGAGGACAAGTATATCGGTCCGCTCGTCAAGACGGTGATGAACCGCTGCATCCACTGCACGCGCTGCGTCCGGTTCACGACGGAAGTCGCCGGCATCGCCGAACTCGGCCTGATCGGCCGCGGCGAGGATGCCGAGATCACCACTTATCTCGAACAGGCGATGACCTCGGAACTGCAGGGCAACGTCGTCGACCTGTGCCCGGTCGGCGCGCTGACCTCGAAGCCCTTCTCCTTCACCGCGCGCCCGTGGGAGCTCGGCAAGACCGAATCGATCGATGTCATGGACGCAGTCGGCTCTGCCATCCGCGTCGATACGCGCGGTCGCGAAGTCATGCGGATCATGCCGCGCGTCAACGAGGAGATCAACGAAGAGTGGATCTCCGACAAGACGCGCTTCATCTGGGACGGGCTGAAGACGCAGCGCCTGGATCGCCCCTATGTCAAGAAGGATGGACGCCTGCAGCCGGCAAGCTGGGGCGAAGCCTTCCAGGCGATCAAGACCGCCGTTGCCGGCACGTCGGGCGACAGGATCGGCGCGATCGCCGGCGATCTCGCTTCGGTCGAGGAAATGTACGCTCTGAAGGAGCTCGTCTCCTCGCTCGGCTCGGCGAACCTCGACTGCCGGCAGGACGGCGCAGCGCTCGATCCGTCGTTCGGCCGTTCGAGCTACATCTTCAACCCGACGATCCAGGGCATCGAAAGCGCCGATGCACTGCTCATCATCGGCTCGAATCCGCGCTTCGAGGCGTCGGTCCTCAATGCCCGCATCCGCAAGCGCTACCGCATGGCCAACTTCCCCATCGGTGTGATCGGCGAGGCGGGTGAGCTTCGTTACGAATACGAATATCTGGGTGCGGGTACCGACACGCTCGCCGAACTCGTTTCCGGCAAGGGGACGTTCTTCGCAACGCTCGAAAAGGCCGCGCGTCCGCTGATCATCGTCGGCCAGGGCGCCTTGGCAGGGGAGGGCGGTGCGGCCGTTCTCGCCAATGCGGCGAAGCTCGCCGTTGCCGTTGGTGCGGTGAATGCCGAGTGGAACGGTTTTGCCGTGCTTCACAGCGCGGCCGCCCGCGTCGGCGGTCTCGATCTCGGCTTCGTGCCTGGTCAGGGCGGCAGGTCGGCGGGCGAAATGGTCGACGCCATGGATGTCCTTTTCCTGCTGGGGGCCGACGAAATCGATCTCTCGGCCAAGAAGGCTGGCTTCACCGTTTACATCGGCTCGCACGGCGACAACGGCGCGCATGCGGCGGATGTCATTCTTCCCGGCGCGACCTACACGGAAAAGTCCGGCACCTGGGTCAATACCGAAGGGCGCGTCCAGATGGGCAACCGCGCCGCTTTCGCGCCGGGTGAAGCCCGCGAGGACTGGGCGATCATCCGCGCGCTTTCCGACGTGCTCGGCAGGAAGCTGCCTTTCGACTCGCTCGGCGAATTGCGTGCGAAGCTCTATGCGGCCTATCCGCATTTCGCCGCAGTCGACGAGATCGCCGCACGCGGCAGCGACGAAATTGCCGCACTTGCACAAAAAGCCGGTGCGATGGCGAAATCCGTGTTTGCGTCTCCGGTCAAAGACTTCTATTTGACGAACCCGATAGCGCGCGCATCCGCCGTCATGGCCGAATGCTCGGCCTTGGCGCGCAACAATTTCAAAGCTGCCGCGGAATGAGCGCGAGGGAATAGAGCATCATGGACGCTTTCTTTTCGACCTATGTCTGGCCCACGGCCATCATGATCGGCCAGTCGCTCCTGCTTCTGGTCGCGCTGCTGCTTTTCATCGCCTATATCCTGCTCGCCGACCGTAAGATCTGGGCGGCCGTGCAGCTTCGCCGCGGACCTAACGTCGTCGGCCCATGGGGGCTGTTCCAGTCCTTCGCCGACCTTTTGAAATTCGTCTTCAAGGAGCCGGTCATTCCGGCCGGCGCCAACAAGACGATCTTTCTGCTCGCACCGCTCGTTTCCGTGACGCTGGCGCTCGCCGCCTGGGCGGTCATTCCGCTCAATGCGAACTGGGTGATCGCGAACATCAATGTCGGCATCCTCTTCGTCTTCGCCATATCTTCTCTCGAGGTTTATGGCATCATCATGGGCGGTTGGGCGTCGAACTCGAAATATCCCTTCCTCGGCGCATTGCGCTCCGCGGCGCAGATGGTGTCCTACGAGGTCTCGATCGGCTTCGTCATCGTCACCGTGCTGCTCTGCGTCGGCTCGCTCAACCTGACGGACATCGTAAACGCGCAGAACGACGGCGTCGGCACCATGCTCGGCCTGCCTGCCTCGTTCCTCGACTGGCACTGGCTGTCGCTCTTCCCGATGTTCATCATCTTCTTCATCTCGGCGCTCGCCGAGACGAACCGTCCGCCCTTCGACCTGCCGGAAGCCGAATCGGAACTCGTCGCCGGCTTCATGGTCGAATACGGCTCGACCCCGTACATGATGTTCATGCTCGGCGAGTACGCGGCGATCTGCCTGATGTGCGCGCTGACGACGATTCTGTTCCTCGGCGGCTGGCTGCCTCCGGTCGACATCTGGCTCCTGAACTGGGTCCCGGGCATCATCTGGTTCGTGCTGAAGGCGTCGCTGGTGTTCTTCATGTTCGCCATGGTGAAAGCCTTCGTCCCGCGCTATCGCTACGACCAGCTGATGCGTCTCGGCTGGAAGGTCTTCCTGCCGCTTTCGCTGGCGATGGTCGTCATCGTCGCATTCGTTCTGAAGCTGACGGGCTGGGCATGATGGCCGCTCACGCTTCGCTGCATACCGCCGGTTTCTCCGCGACCGGCAAGTTTGGAGGTTAATGATGGCCGGTCTTTCGAACGCCGTCAGCTCGCTGTTCCTCAAGGAATTCGTCGGCGCATTCCTTCTGTCGATGCGCTATTTCTTCCGTCCGAAGGCGACCTTGAACTATCCCTTCGAGAAGGGGCCCATCAGCCCGCGCTTCCGCGGCGAGCACGCGCTGCGCCGTTATCCCAACGGCGAAGAGCGGTGCATCGCCTGCAAGCTGTGCGAGGCGATCTGTCCTGCGCAGGCCATCACCATCGAGGCCGGGCCGCGGCGCAACGACGGCACGCGCCGCACGGTGCGTTACGACATCGACATGGTGAAGTGCATCTATTGCGGCTTCTGCCAGGAAGCCTGCCCTGTCGATGCGATCGTCGAGGGGCCGAACTTCGAGTTCTCCACCGAGACGCGCGAAGAGCTCTACTACGACAAGGAGAAGCTGCTCGCCAACGGTGACCGGTGGGAGCGGGAAATCGCGCGCAACATTGCGATGGACTCGCCCTACCGCTGAGGCCATTCGCGCAACGCAGCATCGCGCCGCTTGATCGAAGACGGTGCATGCAAAACGGGTTTGGGCATCGGCCGGACAGGTGGTCCGGCTTTGCCTCATGGAGTGCGGGCCTGCGTGCCTTCACGCCAGCAAGACGAAAAAGGCACCGATCATGGGTCTGCAGGCTCTTTTTTTCTATCTTTTTGCCTTCATCGCCGTGGCGTCGGCATTCATGGTCATCGCGGCCAGGAATCCGGTCTATTCGGTTCTGTTCCTGATCCTGACCTTCTTCAATGCGGCCGGGCTCTTCCTGCTGACCGGTGCCGAGTTCCTGGCGATGATCCTGCTGGTGGTCTATGTCGGGGCCGTCGCGGTTCTCTTCCTCTTCGTGGTCATGATGCTCGATATCGACTTTGCCGAGCTTCGCGCCGGCGTGCTCGAATATGCGCCGATCGGCGCGCTGATCGGGCTGATCCTTGCCGCCGAACTGATCGTCGTTGTTGGCGGCTCCGCTTTCTCACCTGAAATCGCCAAGGGCATCGCAATGCCGATACCGGCGCCGAGCGACCGCACCAACACCGCCGCGCTCGGCGATGTCCTCTATACCCATTACGTCTACTTCTTCCAGATCGCGGGGCTCGTGCTGCTCGTCGCCATGTTCGGCGCCATCGTGCTGACCCTGCGTCACCGTCAGAACATCAAGCGTCAGAGCATTCCGCAGCAGGTTGCCCGCACCCCCGAAACCGCCGTCGAGGTGGTTACGGTCAAGCCGGGGCAGGGCATCTAATCGGACGCGAGGTCGAGGGACTACACTTATGGAAATCGGAATTTCCCACTATCTGACCGTCAGCGCCATTCTGTTCACGCTCGGCGTCTTCGGCATCTTCCTCAACAGGAAGAACGTCATCATCATCCTCATGTCGGTGGAGCTCATCCTGCTGGCCGTCAACATCAACATGGTGGCGTTCTCGGCCTTCCTGAACGACATCACCGGCCAGGTGTTCGCGCTGTTCATCCTGACCGTTGCGGCGGCCGAAGCCGCCATCGGACTTGCAATTCTCGTCGTCTTCTACCGCAACCGCGGCTCGATCGCCGTCGAAGACGTCAACATGATGAAGGGCTGACAGGGCTATGGATACCATCGTCAAGGCTATCGTCTTCCTGCCTCTGATCGGCTTCCTGATCGCCGGCCTTCTCGGCACGCAGATCGGCGCCAAAGCATCCGAATATGTGACCAGCGGCCTGATGATCGTCACCGCAGCGCTCTCCTGGTTCGTCTTCTTCCACGTCGCCCTCGGCGAAGAGGAGATGATCAAGGTTTCGGTGCTGCGCTGGATCCAGTCCGGAAGCTTCGATGTCGAATGGGCTTTCCGCGTCGACACGCTGACGGCCGTCATGTTCGTCGTCGTCAACACCGTCTCGACCCTGGTGCACATCTATTCGATCGGATACATGCACCACGATCCGAACCGGCCGCGTTTCTTCGCCTATCTGTCGCTCTTCACCTTCGCGATGCTGATGCTCATCACGTCGGACAATCTGCTGCAGATGTTCTTCGGCTGGGAAGGCGTGGGTCTCGCATCATACCTGCTGATCGGCTTCTGGTATAAGAAGCCGTCCGCCAATGCGGCGGCGATGAAGGCCTTCATCGTCAACCGCGTCGGCGACTTCGGCTTCTCGCTCGGCATCTTCTGCGTCTTCGTCCTCTTCGGCTCGATCAATTTCGAGACCATCTTCGCCGCTGCGCAGAACTATTTGCCGGCCGAGGGTGCTGCGGCAGGGGACGCGGTCATCAATCTCTTCGGAATGCAGCTCGACAAGGGGCATGCCCTGACGGCCACCTGCCTGCTGCTCTTCATGGGCGCGATGGGCAAGTCGGCGCAGTTCCTGCTGCACACCTGGCTGCCGGACGCCATGGAAGGCCCGACCCCCGTTTCGGCCCTTATCCATGCCGCAACCATGGTGACCGCGGGCGTCTTCCTCGTCGCCCGCATGTCGCCGCTCTTCGAGCTTTCGCCGGACGCCCTGACGGTCGTCACCCTGATCGGCGCGATCACCGCATTCTTTGCGGCGACCGTCGGTCTGGTCCAGAACGACATCAAGCGCGTCATCGCCTATTCGACCTGCTCGCAGCTCGGCTACATGTTCGTCGCGCTCGGCGTCGGCGCCTATGGCGCGGCGATCTTCCACCTCTTCACGCACGCCTTCTTCAAGGCGCTCCTGTTCCTGGGCGCGGGCTCGGTCATCCACGCCGTCGACGGCGAGCAGGACATGCGTTACATGGGCGGACTGCGCACGCATATTCCGGTCACCTACTGGATGATGTTCATCGGTACGATCGCGCTCACCGGCGTCGGCATTCCCGGTACGGTCATTGGCACGGCGGGCTTCTTCTCGAAGGACGCGATCATCGAATCCACCTTCGCGTCGCATAGCGTCGTTTCCGGTCTGGCCTTCGTGCTGCTGGTCATCGCGGCGCTCTTCACCAGCTTCTATTCCTGGCGTCTGACCTTCATGACGTTCCACGGCAAGCCACGCGCTTCCTCCGACGTCATGCATCACGTCCACGAGTCGCCGCAGGTCATGCTGGTGCCCCTCTACATCCTGGCCGCCGGCGCCCTCGTCGCTGGCTTCCTGTTCCACGATTATTTCTTCGGTCACCACTACGCCGAGTTCTGGCAGGGCGCTCTGTTCACGTCCGCCGAAAACGAGCTTCTCGAGGAGTACCACCACGTTCCGCTATGGGTGAAATGGAGCCCGTTCGCGGCCATGGCGCTCGGTCTCTTCACGGCCTGGTACATGTACATCCGTTCGCCGGAGACGCCGAAATATCTCGCCGAGCAGCATCGCGGGCTTTACCAGTTCCTGCTCAACAAGTGGTATTTCGACGAACTCTACGATTTCCTGTTCGTCCGCAGCGCCAAGCGCCTGGGTACCTTCCTCTGGAAGGAGGGTGACGGACGGGTGATCGACGGGTACGGCCCGAACGGGATCGCTGCGCGCGTTCTCGACGTGACCGACCGGGTGGTCCGCCTGCAGACCGGATACCTCTACCACTACGCGTTCGCCATGCTGATCGGTATTGCAGCGCTCGTTACATGGATGATGCTCGGGAGTTCCTTCTGATGACCGATTGGCCCGTACTTTCCGCGGTCACCTTCATGCCGCTCGTCGGCGTTCTGCTTCTCCTGCTCACAAGGGAAGACAGCGCCTACGGCCGCCGCAACATCCTGAACGTCTCGCTGCTGACGACGGTCTTCACCTTCCTCGTGTCGCTCTACATCTGGTACCAGTTCGACCCGTCGAATCCGGGCTTCCAGATGGTCGAGAAGCGGGAGTGGCTCGGCACCGGCATTTCCTATCATCTGGGCGTCGACGGCATTTCCATACTCTTCGTCCCGCTGACGGCATTCCTGATGCCGTTCTGCGTGCTGGCAAGCTGGGTGACGATCGAGAAGCGCCTGAAGGAATACATGATCGCGTTTCTGATCCTGGAAACGCTGATGCTTGGCGTCTTCGTGTCTCTCGACATCATCCTTTTCTACGTCTTCTTCGAGGCGGGCCTCATCCCGATGTTCATCATCATCGGCGTGTGGGGCGGCAAGGAGCGCGTCTACGCAAGCTACAAGTTCTTCCTCTATACGCTGCTCGGTTCCGTTCTGATGCTGCTTGCCATGATGGCGATGTATTGGCAGGCGGGCACCACCGACATCACGCAGTTGCTCGCCTATCAGTTCCCGCGCGAAATGCAGACCTGGCTCTGGCTTGCCTTCTTCGCTTCCTTCGCGGTGAAGATGCCCATGTGGCCGGTGCACACCTGGCTTCCCGATGCGCACGTGCAGGCGCCGACGGCAGGCTCGGTCATCCTGGCCGGCATCCTCCTGAAGCTCGGCGGCTACGGCTTCCTGCGCTTCTCCCTGCCGATGTTCCCGCTGGCGTCCGACTTCTTCGCGCCGTTCGTCTTCACCCTGTCGATCATTGCGATCATCTACACCTCGCTGGTCGCGATGATGCAGACCGACATCAAGAAGCTCATCGCCTATTCATCGGTGGCGCATATGGGCTACGTGACGATGGGAACCTTCGCGGCGAATGTTCAGGGTGTCCAGGGAGCGATTTTCCAGATGCTGTCGCACGGCATCGTCTCGGGCGCGCTCTTCCTCTGCGTCGGCGTCGTCTATGACCGGCTGCATACGCGCGAGATCGCGGCATATGGCGGCCTCGTCAACAACATGCCGAAATATGCCGTCGCCTTCATGGTCTTCACCATGGCCAATGTGGGCCTTCCGGGAACGTCGGGCTTCGTCGGCGAAGTGCTGACGCTGGTGGGCGCCTTCCGCGCCAACACCTGGGTCGCCCTGTTCGCGACGACCGGCGTCATTCTGTCGGCGGCTTACGCGCTCTGGCTCTACCGCCGGGTGATTTTCGGTGCGCTGGAAAAGGAAAGCTTGAAGGCGTTGCTCGATCTGTCGGGGCGCGAGAAACTCATTCTCTATCCGCTGGTGATCCTGACCATCTTCTTCGGTGTTTATCCGGCACCGGTCTTCGACGCGACCGCGGCCTCCGTGGACTTGCTCGTCAACAACTACGCCGCCGCCCTGCAGGCAGCGCAAGACGTTGCGCTTTCGGTGCAATGATCAAGGGACGTGATGTGACATGACTGCTGAAACCCTTATCGCCAGCCTGCAACTTTCGATGCCCGAGCTGATCCTTGCGGTCGGCGCGATGGCTCTCCTGATGATCGGCGTCTTCTCGGGCGAAAGAGCCACACCGACCGTGACCGGACTTGCGGTCGCAGTGCTCATCATCGCCGGGCTGTGGCTCGTTCTGAAGACGGGCGAGGGGGAGGCCTATGGCGGCGCCTTCCTGTCGGATCCCTTCGCCAAATTCATGAAGGTCCTCGCCCTGATCGGCTCGATCACCGTGATGGTGATGACCGTCGGACACGCGCGTTCGGCTCAGATCGACCGGTTCGAGTTCCCCGTGCTTCTGGTTCTGGCCACCCTCGGCATGCTGCTGATGATATCGGCCAACGATCTCATCTCGCTCTACCTGTCGTTGGAGCTGCAGTCACTCGCCCTTTACGTCGTGGCGGCAATCAACCGCGACAGCGTCCGGTCGACGGAAGCGGGCCTGAAGTATTTCGTTCTCGGCGCGCTGTCTTCGGGCATGATGCTTTACGGCATGTCGCTCGTCTACGGCTTCACCGGGCATACCGGCTTCGACGAGATCGCGGCGGCGCTCACGGCTGAGGGCCGGTCGCTGGGCCTCGTCTTCGGGCTGGTGTTCATTCTTGCGGGTCTCGCCTTCAAGATCTCCGCCGTACCATTCCATATGTGGACGCCGGACGTCTACGAAGGCGCCCCGACGCCGGTGACGGCATTCTTCGCCGCAGGACCGAAGGTCGCGGCCATTTCGATCCTCGTGCGCATCGTCATCAACGCCTTCGAGCCGGTGGTCGCCGATTGGCAGCAGATCGTCGTCTTCATCTCGATCGCATCGATGCTGCTCGGCTCCTTCGCCGCGATCGGCCAACGCAACATCAAGCGGCTGATGGCCTATTCCTCGATCGGCCACATGGGTTATGCGCTCGTCGGTCTGGCGGCCGGCTCGATGGCCGGCGTACGCGGCGTGATCCTCTACATGCTGATCTACATGGTCATGACGCTGGGCACTTTCGCCTGCATCCTTGCCATGCGCCGGCGGGAAGGCGAGCATGTCGAAGGTATCGACGATCTCGCCGGTCTTTCGCAAACCAACCCGTTCATGGCGACGGTGCTGACGATCCTCATGTTCTCGCTCGCCGGCATCCCTCCGCTGGCAGGTTTCTTCGCCAAGTACTTCGTCTTCGTTGCGGCGATCGAGGCGCAGCTCTATGGCCTGGCAATCATCGGCGTGCTCGCTTCCGTCGTCGGCGCCTACTACTATCTGCGGGTCATCAAGGTGATGTGGTTCGAGGAGCCGAGGGGCGAGTTTGCCCGAACGGCGGGCGAGCTTAGGCTGGTGTTCGGTCTGTCCGGCCTCTTCGTGCTCGGCTACGTGCTCATCGGCGGTCCGCTCGGAACCGCTGCCGAAGCCGCGGCGCGGACATTCTTTTGACCGGCGGACGAAGCGGCGGCCGGAGTTCGCCTGAAGATTTCCGGCACGTCGCGCTCGCCGAAACGGTCTCGACCAACAACGAGTGCCTTCTGCGGGCGCGCGAGGGTGATCCCGGCAATCTCTGGATCACCGCGGTGCGCCAGACCGGAGGCAGGGGCAGGCGTGGCCGCGCCTGGTTCTCGGAGCCGGGGAACCTCTACGCATCCCTGCTGCTCATCGATCCGGCGCCGGTGGACAGGCTGCATGCGATGCCGCTCGCCGCAGCGGTTGCGGTCCATCGGGCCATCCGCCGAGTGATGCCACCGGGCGGAGCCGAGGCCGCGATCAAATGGCCGAACGATATTCTTATCGACGGGCGGAAAACCTGCGGCATTCTTCTCGAAGGCGAGGTTCTGGCCGACGGGCGGCGGGCCCTGGTGATTGGCTGCGGCATCAACGTCGCCGTCATGCCTGAAGACGCACTTTACCCCGTCACATCGCTTCGGCGGGAGGGCGCGACAACCTCTCCCGAGGAGCTGTTCGCGCATCTTTTCGTAACCATGGCCGAAACGCTCGCCGTATGGGACCGTGGCGCGGGCGTCGCCGCAATCATCGATCAGTGGCGCGCCGCGGCCAAGGGCATCGGCGAGGCGATCACGGTCAACCTGCCGGACCGCTCGCTTTCCGGCCGCTTTGCAGGTATCGATCGGGACGGCCGGCTTCTACTCGACACGGGTTCCGGCCCGCCGCAAACCATTGCAGCGGGCGACGTATTTTTTGGATGATTGAAAAAAGCAAAGGCGCATCACGACATGGCGCATGATGAAGAATTGGTGTTCTTGCCGCTCGGCGGCGTCGGCGAAATAGGCATGAATCTCGGCCTTTACGGCTATGGAAGGCCAGGTCACCGCCAATGGATCATGGTCGATTGCGGAGTGACCTTCCCCGGCCCGGAATTGCCGGGCGTAGATCTGGTTCTGCCCGATATCGCCTTTCTGGCCGAACAGCGCCGCAATCTGAAGGCGATCATCATCACGCATGCCCATGAGGACCATTACGGGGCCCTGAACGATCTGTGGCCCGGCCTGAACGTTCCCGTCTACGCCTCGCCCTTCACCGCGGGCATGCTGGAGGCCAAGCGCGCATTCGAAAAGTCCCGCAGCGAGATCCCGATCACGATCTTCAAGCAGGGCGACCGCATCAATGTCGGACCTTTCAGCGTCGAAGCCGTGGGGGTCAATCATTCGATCCCCGAGCCGATGGCGCTCGTCATTCGCACTCAACTCGGCACGGTCGTGCACACGGGCGACTGGAAGATCGACCTCGAGCCTTCGCTCGGGCCGCTGACGGACGAGTCCCGGTTTCGCCAGATCGGTGAGGAAGGCGTCCTCGCTCTCGTCTGCGATTCGACCAATGCCCTGCGCGAAGGGGTGTCGCCGTCCGAACAGCAAGTCTCCGAAAGTCTCGCCAAGATCATTGCCGATGCCGAGGGCCGGGTCGGGATCACCACCTTCTCCTCCAATGTCGGGCGCATCCGCTCCGTTGCCGAAGCGGCGGAGGCTGCCGGGCGGGAGGTGCTTCTACTCGGCAGTTCGATGAAGCGCGTCGTCGACGTTGCGCGCGATGTCGGGCTCATGGAAGGCGTGAAGCCGTTCCTGGCAGAAGACGAGTTCGGCTATGTCCCGCGCGACAAGGTCGTGGTCATTTTGACGGGCAGCCAGGGCGAGCCGCGCGCCGCCCTTGCCAAGATCGCTCGCGACGAGATGCGCAACGTGGCTTTTTCGGCCGGCGACACGATCGTCTTTTCGTCGCGCACCATCCCCGGCAACGAAAAGGCGATCAACGACATCAAGAACGGGCTTATCGAGCAAGGCATCCACATCGTCACGGACAGCGAGGCGCTGGTGCATGTTTCCGGCCACCCGCGGCGCACCGAGCTCCAGCAGATGTACCAGTGGGTGAAGCCGCAGATCCTCGTGCCGGTGCATGGCGAGGCGGCGCATCTGACGGCGCATGCGGAGCTTGGACTGCAATCGGGTATCCCGAGCGTGCCGCGGCTGCGCAATGGCGAAATGCTGCGGCTTGCGCCCGGACCCGCGGAAGTCATTGACGAGGCGCCGCACGGCCGCATCTACAAGGACGGCACCCTCATCGGCGATTTCGAGGAGATGGGGATCGGCGAACGCCGCAAGCTTTCCTTCGCCGGCCACGTCTCCGTCAGTGTCGTCCTCGACAGCCGTTACGACTTTCTGGGCGACCCGGACGTCGTGCCGATCGGCCTTCCGGAATACGACGACGAAGGCGAGGCGATGGAGGACACGCTCTATGATGCGGTGCTCGGCGCCGTAGAGAGCATTCCGCGGGCAAAGCGGAAGGACCTCGCGATGCTGCAGGAAGCCGTTCGCCGCGCCGTGCGCAGCACTACGAACCAGGTCTGGGGCAAGAAGCCGGTCGTCACGGTGTTCATCACCAAGGTCTGATCCGGCGGCACCCTCCGAAATCGTGAACTGCAGGGCAGGGAGAGAAGCATCGGATGTTGGGAAAAGTGAACCACGTGGCAATCGCCGTGCCCGACCTTGCAGTCGCCATCGAAAGCTATCGCGCCACGCTGGGGGCGCCGGTCTCCGAGCCGCAGGCCCTGCCTGAACACGGCGTGACCGTCGTTTTCGTGACGCTGCCCAATACCAAGGTCGAATTGCTCGAGCCGCTCGGCGACACATCGCCGATCTCCGCCTTCCTCGAGAAAAACCCGGCCGGCGGCATGCACCATATCTGCTACGAGGTGGAAGACATCATCGCCGCGCGCGACCGGCTGAGGCAGGCGGGAGCGCGTGTCCTCGGCGACGGCAACCCGAAAATCGGCGCGCACGGCAAGCCTGTCCTGTTTCTTCACCCCAAGGACTTTCAGGGCACCTTGATCGAGCTCGAAGAGGTGTGACAGTCGGGCGCGGGGAAGAGGTTTGCCGGTTGAGCCGTGCGGGGTTATAACGCGGCCGAACGCTCCACCGCAGAGATTTTTGATGCCTCTCTTCTCTACCTTTGCAATCTACTTCATTATCTGGTGGATCACGCTTTTCGTCGTGCTGCCGCTCGGTGTGCGTACGCAAGCCGAAGAGAATGACGTCGTCCCCGGCTCCGTCGAGAGTGCTCCAGCCCGTTTCCGCGCCCTCAGGGTCGTACTGCTGACCACGGTCATTGCCGCCGTCATCCATCTCGGCTGGTACATTGTTTCGGTGAAGCTCGGCTACGACATCGATGCAATCCCACGCTTCGCGCCGGAATTCTACTGACGCCGGGAACGCAGCGACACGGTTTCGTGAATCGACAGCCACTCGCCCGCCGGCTAATAAAGGGCATGCTGTATTTTGCCCGCCTCCTCCTGTGCCTTTGGCTCGCCGCCTTTGCCGCGAGTACCGTTGCGCAGGCGGCAGGTAGCACGGCGATGATGATCGCCATGGCAGCCGATGCCGGCTCGCAGATGGCAGGGTGCCCGGATTGCGACGATGAGCCTGGCGACGCTGACGGCTTTGCCTGCAACGTCGACTGCACCTCCCTCGGGTCGGGCCTGCCCGTCGATTATCCCGAATACCGACCGATCGTCCCGTCGAAAGACTTCGGCCTCGCTGCGGCTGACGATCGGCCTGGCCGTATCGGACCGCCGGACCCTCTTCCCCCAAAACATTTCGCCTGATCTGACGCGCAATGCCTGAGAGGTGCGTGGAACGGTCAGTTTCCGTGCCACGGCGACCGTCGCCGAAGCAAGGTTTCAGCCGTCCTCCGTCGCTTTGATAGGCGCTGGCGGCCCGGGCACGCGGCCAGGCCAGACACGCGCCATCTCAGCCACGTCGTTCCGATGCCGGCCTTCAGGCAGGACGATAGCTGCAATCGAAATCGTATATGAGGAAGACAATGATCTTTTCCACGGCCGCATGCGCCGGTCTATCCCGGCGAAGTGTTGTGGGCTTGCTTGCCACCGGCGCCGGCTTCGTCCTGTTGCCATACAGGATCGGGGCAGCGACCTCTGTCCCGCGCGCGATCGCTTTCGATGGCGATTCGCTCGTAACTGCGATCGAAGGAGAGATCCGACGGTTCGCTCCCGTGATCGGCTGGCAGGTCCTGAAGTCACCCGGTTTCGTGACGGCGCTCGCCAGCCTCCCCGCGCGGGCGGGTGAGATCGTTGCCGGTCTGGCAGGGGGCGGCATCGCACGTTCTTCGGATGGCGGCAGCAGCTGGCAATTCCCGGGAAAGGGACTGCCGGGGGCGCCCGTAACTGCATTGGCCGCATCCGCCGCAGCGCCCGACACGCTCTACGCCGCCGTTGCAGGTGACGGGCTCTGGCACAGCACAGACAACGGGGCGGTCTGGAGCCTCGCAATGGACCGGCCCTGGATCGGGGACGGGGAACGCGAGATCGTCGGGCTCGCCTCGGTGAATACCGCCTCGGGCATGGGGGGCATCTGGATCTACGCCGCAACCGAGGCCGGCTTGATCCGGGTGCCCGACTGCTTCTGCCGCTGGCAGGCGATCGTAGCGGGCGACGCGATGGACGCTCTGATTGCCGGCGGTCCGCCAAAACCGGAAGCACCCTTGCCCAAGGGGGAGGCGGTCCGCGCGCTCGTCTCCTGCCTCGCGGAATCCGAGAGGCTGTTCGCCGCGATGCCTTTCGGTCTTTGGACTTCCGCCGATGCGGGCGTGAACTGGTCCCGCAGCTCGGAGCTGAATGCGCTCGCCCTGGCATCGCATCCACAAGACCCCGAACAGCTTGCCGCCGTCACGAAAGATGCGGTCGTAGTCAGCCGCGATGGCGGCAGAAACTGGACGAAGCTCTGAAGGAGAACTCTCTTGCGAAATAAACTTTCCCTGGCCGTTTTTCTCGCCTTGGCGACCCCGGCCCTTGCCGAAAAACCGATGACGGTCTGGCGCGATCCGGATTGCGGCTGCTGCGACGCCTACGTCGATTACCTGCGCTCCGAGAACTTCGAGGTTCACGTGATCGATGACCGCGACTTCGTCAACCGTTCGGTGGCGGCGGGGGTGCCTGAGCGTGGCATGGGTTGCCACCTGGCGGAAATCGACGGCTATACCCTGAGCGGTCTGATACCGGCCGATATCATCCGGCGTTTGCTCCATGAACGCCCCGCCGTCACGGGTATCACGCTGCCGGGCATGCCGGCGAATGCGCCGGGTATGGCTTCCAAAAAGACGGGGTCGTTGCGCATCTTTTCTTTCGGTCCCGACGGCCCGGCGGTCTATTCCGATGAGTGAGCAGCGGAGGCGGGGCCGATGCGTGTGCGCAAACTCATGACGGCCTTTGTCGCGGCGGGCATCGGCGCTGCGGGCTGGTTTGCCGCCGCTGCGCAGCGGCCGGTGGCCAACGGCCTGACCTTTCTGGGGGAGGCCGTCACGTCCGAACAGATCGACGTTGGACAGGCGATCTACCAGGACCATTGCGCCTCTTGCCACGGAGTGCGGCTGGAAGGAGAGCCTGACTGGCGACGGAGAAAAGCGAGCGGCCGCATGCCCGCGCCGCCGCATGATGCAACCGGACATACCTGGCATCATTCGGATCAGGAGCTGTTCACCTTCACCAAATCGGGTCTCGGCGCGGTTCTACCGGACTACGAAAGCGATATGCCCGCTTTTGGGGGGCTGCTGACCGATGCCGAGATCACCGCGGTTCTGGGGTTCATCAAGAGCAGGTGGCCGGAGCGCCAGCGCAAAATACAGACCCGGATCACCGCGGGCGACGGGCAGAGCCAAGAACAACGGGAGACTCGAAAATGAGTGAAATCGTAAAAACCGCCAGCACGAGGCAAGTAGCTGGCCTGCGGATGCCGTTCGGCCGCCGCGGCTGGATCCTTGTCGGACTGGGCGTTGCCGGAACCGGCCTGGCCGCAAATTGGGACTGGCTCGCAGCGGCGGGTGTGGCCCCCATTCTCTTGAGCCTCGCGCCCTGCGCGGTGATGTGTGCCACCGGATATTGCGTCATGTGCCGAAGCAAGAAGCCGGCCGATGCATCGGCCACCGATGAACGAACCAAGTGACCAGAGAAAGGAGAGACCAGGATGAATACCATTACGAAGCTAACGCTTTCAGCAGCACTGCTCATTGCAACCGCCGCCTATGCGAACCATAGCGCGCCCCCCGTCGCGAAAGACGAGGCGGTTAAGGGCGGCATGGATATGATGGGTGGCGACATGTCCGGAATGAAGGGCATGATGGACATGATGCGCGCCATGGGGCCGATGATGGAGGCATGCGCGGGGATGATGAAGCAGATGGCTCATCATCATCCGCTGCACGGCGACGAAGCGGCTCCGGCCACCGAACGGGAAGCAAAGCCTTTGCCGCAGGACCGCTGACGCAACTCCGTAGGATACTAGACGAGGGCGGTCTCTCGAAGGACCAACGGGGGGGCCGCCTTCAACGCTCTTTCACCCCTAAAATATGACGTAGCAGAACCGGGGGGGCGGGAAGCTTGCAGGCCGGCCGGCGCGTTTGCGCACTTGACAGACAGATTATTGACGTTTTCTCGCGCCTGCTTCGCCCGGAGGGGGCGATGAAAAACCAAAAAAAAACAAGGCCAAAGCCTTGTTTTTTAAGTGTCGCGTGATCTTTAATCCGTTTCCGGCGGCAGCGAACGAGCGCGCCTAAGATCTTATCCTCCCAAGACTTGACCGCGAATTTCGGCAAGAATTTGGTCTTCCTGCCTGTTTTGTGAGCCGAAATTAGCTCAAACCTTGGGCGCTGTCATCTGCTTTTTTTGCATTTTTGCTACAGTCGGGTAAAATTTTTCCGTTGACACCAACTGTCTTCGTCCTGTTACTAGCGTGCTCTTTTGCCGCAGGGTCGCGACCCGTATTTCTCATCCGGGTTATGTGTCGACGCAGCGATAGCCGGCCTTAAGGCAGGGTTCCCTTCCGCGCGCGAAGCGGCTATGAACGCTGAACTCGAAAGGCTCCCGTCGATGCGTCGCCGGGAAAATCAAGAGCCCTGTTAGAATGGCAACAGCTGCCTACCCTGATCTCAGGCGAAGGAGCGGCCGAAGCACAACGTCATTTTGCCTGAATCCGTCGATAGTGCGAATTCACCAGTTCTGGAACCCGTCATGCGCCTGTCCCGCTTTTTCATGCCCATCTTGAAGGAAAATCCGAAGGAAGCGGAAATCGTTTCCCATCGACTGATGCTGAGGACAGGCATGGTCCGCCAGCAGTCCGCGGGCATCTATACGTGGCTGCCGCTCGGCAAGCGCGTGCTGGACAAGGTGAATGCGATCATTCGCGAGGAGCAGAACCGTTCCGGCGCCATCGAACTGCTGATGCCGACACTGCAGTCGGCGGAGCTCTGGCAGGAGAGCGGGCGCTATGACGCCTATGGCAAGGAGATGCTGCGCATCAAGGACCGGCAGGACCGGCCGATGCTTTACGGACCGACGAACGAGGAGATGATCACCGACATCTTCCGCTCCTACGTCAAGTCCTACCGCCATCTGCCGCTGAACCTCTATCATATTCAGCTGAAGTTCCGTGACGAGATCCGTCCGCGCTTCGGCACCATGCGCTCGCGCGAGTTTCTGATGAAGGACGCCTATTCCTTCGATCTCGACCGGGCAGGGGCGGAGCACGCCTATAACAAGATGTTTGCCGCCTATCTCCGCACCTTCGACCGGATGGGCCTGCGCGCCATACCGATGCGTGCCGACACGGGCCCGATCGGCGGGAATCTCAGCCACGAGTTCATCATCCTTGCCGACACGGGCGAGTCCGAGGTGTTCTGCCACAAGGACTTCCTCGGCTTCGACATTCCGGGCGAGGATACGAATTTCGACGACGTCGCGGGCCTGAAGACGATCTTCGACAAGTGGACGTCGCGCTATGCGGCGACCTCGGAAATGCACGACGAGGCCGCCTTCGGCGCCATCCCCGAAGGCGAACGCCTGTCCGCGCGCGGCATCGAGGTGGGTCACATCTTCTATTTCGGCACCAAATATTCCGAGGCGATGGGTGCGAAGGTGCTCGGGCCGGACGGCAAGGAACACACGGTGCACATGGGCTCCTATGGTATCGGTCCGACCCGCCTGGTGCCGGCGATCATCGAAGCTTCGCATGACGAGAACGGCATCATCTGGCCGAAAGCGATCGCTCCCTTCGACGTCGTCGTCATCAACATGAAAACGGGCGATGACGCTTGCGATGCGGCTTGCGGCAGGGTCTACTCCGATCTCGGCAAGGCTGGATTCGACGTTCTTCTTGATGACACCGACGAGCGCGCCGGCGGGAAGTTCGCGACCGCCGACCTTATCGGCGTGCCGGTGCAGGTGATCGTCGGACCGCGTTCGATCGCGAACGGCGAAGTCGAAGTGAAGGACCGCAGGACCGGCGCGCGGGAGACGATGACCGTCGAAGCGGCGATCAACAAACTGGTCGCGGCGAGATAACAGACGAAGGGATCGATGATGACCGCGGCGACGGATGAGCAAGTGCAGGCTGCCGCTCCATCCAGCATATCTTCCAGCCGTCCCTTCTCCGCCTTCGAGCGTATGGTCGCCTGGCGCTACCTGCGTTCGCGGCGCAAGGAAGCGTTCATCTCGGTCATTGCCGGCTTTTCCTTCATAGGGATCATGCTTGGGGTGGGAACGCTGATCATCGTCATGGCGGTGATGAACGGCTTCCGAACCGAGCTCATTTCGCGCATTCTCGGCATGAACGGCCATATGATCGTCCAGCCTTTGGACGGCCCGCTCACCAATTATGCCGATCTTGCCACCAATTTCTCCGCCGTTCCGGGCGTGACCATGGCCATTCCGATCGTCGAGGGCCAGGTTCTCGCGCAAGGCCTGGGCGATGCGTCGACGGGTGCGCTCGTTCGCGGGATACGCGCCGACGACCTCACCAAGCTGAAGTCGATCTCGGGAAATATTCAGTCCGGCGACCTCGTCGGCTTCGCCTCGGGCAGCGGCGTCGCCATCGGCTCGCGCATGGCCGAGCAGCTGGGCATCCGGGTGGGTGGGACGATCACGCTCACCTCGCCGAACGGCGACGTCACGCCGATGGGCATGAATCCGAGGGTCAAGGCCTATACCGTCTCGGCCATCTTCGAGATGGGCATGTCGGAATACGACGCCACCATCATCTTCATGCCGCTCGAGGAAGCGCAGCTCTATTTCAATGCCGAAGGCCTCGTCCAGTCGATCGAGATATTCGCCGAGCATCCGGACGCGGTCGATGAGCTTCGGAAGCCGGTGGAGGATGCCGCCGGCCGGCAGATATTCATTACGGACTGGCGCGAGCGCAACAGAACATTCTTTTCCGCGCTCGAGGTGGAACGGAACGTGATGTTCATGATCCTGACGCTGATCGTGCTGGTCGCGGCGCTGAACATCATCTCCGGCCTGATCATGCTGGTGAAGGACAAGGGCAGCGATATCGCGATCCTTAGGACGATGGGCGCGACCTCCGGCTCGGTGATGCGCATCTTCTTCATGACGGGCGCCGCAATCGGGGTCACGGGAACCATCGCGGGCGTCGTCCTCGGGGTCGTCGTCTGCCTCAACATCGAGTCGATCCGCCAGTTCTTCTCCTGGGTGTCCGGCGCCACGCTCTTCGATCCGGAGCTCTATTTCCTCAGCCAGCTTCCGGCCGATATGAACGCCGACGAGACCGTCACCGTCGTCGTCATGGCGCTTGCGCTTTCCTTCCTTGCCACGATCTTCCCGGCCTGGCGCGCCTCGCGCCTCGATCCGGTGCAGGCCCTGCGGTACGAATAACAAGGACAACAGCTTAAATGAATGCGCGCGTGGCACTGCAGCTCTCCGGCATCGAGCGGCACTATGGCGAGGGCGACACGTTTCTGCCGATCCTCAAGGGAGCCGACCTGACGTTGCGAAGCGGCGAGACGGTCGCCCTCGTGGCCCCGTCCGGTACCGGAAAGTCGACATTGCTTCATATCGCCGGGCTGCTCGAACACCCGGACGAGGGCGAGGTGCTCGTGAACGGCACCTCCTGCAACGGGCTCAGCGACGACCGGCGAACCGCCATCCGCCGCAACGAGATCGGCTTCGTCTACCAGTTCCATCATCTCCTGCCGGAATTCTCGGCGCTGGAGAACATCATGATGCCGCAACTGATCGCCGGATTGCCCAAGGCCGAGGCGGCGGAGCGGGCATCGGCCCTCCTGGACTATATGCGCATCGGCCATCGCGGCAGCCACCGCCCGACCGAGCTTTCCGGCGGCGAGCAGCAGCGCGTCGCCATCGCCAGGGCGGTCGCCAATGCGCCGCTCATCCTTCTGGCGGACGAGCCGACCGGCAACCTCGACCCCGAGACGGCCGGCTATGTGTTCGAGGCGCTGGAAGCCCTGGCGCGCCAGTCCGGGCTCGCGGCGCTGATCGCCACCCACAATCACGAACTCGCTTCACTCATGGATCGCCGCGTCACCATCGAGGACGGCAAGGTCGTCGAACTGAAATAGTTCGGCCGCCGCTGCGCCTACTTGGCTCCGACCTCACTCGCGGCGCGGTCACCCGCCTCGGGCTGCGCTCCTTGCATGTTCCATTCGAGGCGTGTCGACCCTCGGAAGGGCATGCACGAATGCGGGCCGCCGGTGCACGTTAACCATAGCCACTGAATAGCGGGCCTTCTATGCAGACTTCCTTGACTATCGAACAAAATTAGAACAAAAAGGGAACAGTAGCGGAAAGGAGACAAGTTATGGCTGATTTCGTACGTGATCTTGCTGCCTTCGCCTCGATGAGCCTTTTCATCGTGAGCATCTCGGTAATCGCTCTCGGCCTGTGACCGGGATTTATCGAGCGTGCTCCGCGTTCCTGTCGAACGCACACTAAACACCACACGCCGGGCAAAAACCCCGGCGGCCCGTCCTTGAGACTGGACAGTTGGGACGGGAAACAGGATATCCTCGGCGCCGGACAAGAATCGGAGTGCGGCGATGACAGGCAACCAGAGTATCGGGCAGAGTATCGGGCACGGCACAGGGGCTGCGGCGGATCCGCAGTTCGTTCACCTGCGGGTGCATTCCGCCTATTCGTTGCTGGAAGGCGCCCTGCCTTTGAAGAAGATCATCGGCAAGGCGGTCGCCGACGATCAGCCGGCGATCGGCATCGCCGACACCAATAATCTATTCGCGGCGCTCGAATTCTCGCAGAAGGCCGCGGACGACGGATTGCAACCGATCATCGGCTGCCAACTCTCCATCGATATGGAGGACGAAGCGGAGGGCGAGCGGCGTGGAAACGCGCATCAGTTCGTCAAGCTTCCCGCGATCGTGCTGATCGCGGCGACCGATGACGGTTACGCTCGCCTGGTAGAGCTCGTCAGCCGCGCCTATCTCGAAGGCGAGGGACACCAGCAGGCGCGAATAAGCCGCTCCTGGCTCGCCGCAGGCGGTACGTCCGGCCTGATCGCGCTGACCGGGGCGGGAGCCGGCCCGGTCGACTTGGCGCTGAAGTCGGGTTCGCCGGCCCTGGCCGAGGCACGCCTGAAAGTCTTGATCGAGCTTTTCGGCGATCGCCTCTATGTCGAACTGCAGCGGCACGGGAATTACGACCGGCGTCACGAGAACCGCATGATCGATCTCGCCTACCGGTTCGACGTTCCGCTCGTTGCCACCAACGAGGCGTTTTTCCCGTCGCCGTCCGACTATGATGCCCACGATGCGCTGATGGCCGTCGCTCACAATGCGATGGTGTCCGACGACAGCCGTTTCCGTCTGACCCCGGATCATTATTTGAAGTGCCGCAAGGAGATGGCGGCGCTCTTCGCGGATCTGCCCGAGGCATTGGAGAATACGATCGAGGTGGCGCGGCGCTGCTCCTTCATGTTGAAGACCCGCGGACCGATCCTGCCGCGCTTTACCGGCGCTTCGGATGATCCGGAGGAGGCTGAACGCGCGGAGGTGGCGGAGCTGCGCCGGCAGGCGGAGGAGGGGCTGGAGGGCCGCCTCGCCAAACTCGGCATGGCGCCCGGCTACAAGGAAGAGGACTATCGGGAGCGGCTGGCCTTCGAACTCGGCGTCATCGAGCGGATGAAGTTTCCGGGCTACTTCCTCATCGTTGCGGACTTCATCAAATGGGCCAAGCAGCATGACATTCCGGTCGGGCCGGGCCGCGGCTCGGGTGCCGGCTCGCTGGTCGCCTATGCCCTGACGATCACCGACGTCGACCCGATGCGCTTCTCTCTGCTTTTCGAGCGCTTCCTCAATCCCGAACGCGTGTCGATGCCCGATTTCGACATCGATTTCTGCCAGGACCGGCGCGAGGAGGTCATCCGCTACGTGCAGCAGAAATACGGCCGCGAGCAGGTGGCGCAGATCATTACCTTCGGTTCGCTGCAGGCGCGCGCAGCACTGCGCGACGTCGGCCGCGTGCTGGAAATGCCCTACGGCCAGGTCGACAAGATCTGCAAGCTGGTGCCGAACAATCCCGCCAACCCGACGCCGCTTTCCAAGGCGATCGAGGAGGAACCGCGCCTGCAGGAGGAGGCGGAGAAGGAGCCGGTCGTTGCCCGCCTCCTCGACATCGCCCAGAAGATCGAGGGGCTTTACCGCCATGCCTCGACGCACGCGGCCGGCATCGTCATCGGCGACAGGCCGCTCTCGCAGCTCGTGCCGATGTACCGCGATCCGCGCTCCGACATGCCGGTCACCCAGTTCAACATGAAATGGGTCGAACAGGCGGGTCTCGTGAAGTTCGACTTCCTTGGCCTGAAGACGCTGACGGTTCTGAAGACGGCCGTCGACTTCGTCGGCAAGCGCGGCATCCATATCGACCTCGCAAGCATTCCGCTCGACGATCTGAAGACCTACGAGACCCTTTCGCGCGGCGAGACGGTCGGCGTGTTCCAGGTGGAAAGCGCCGGCATGCGAAAGGCGCTGATCGGCATGCGCCCGGACTGCATCGAGGACATCATCGCGCTTGTGGCGCTCTATCGCCCGGGACCGATGGAGAACATCCCGGTCTACAACGCCCGCAAGCACGGCGAGGAAGAGATCGAATCGATCCATCCGAAGATCGATTACCTCCTCAAGGAGACACAGGGCGTCATCGTCTACCAGGAGCAGGTGATGCAGATCGCCCAGGTGCTCTCGGGCTATTCGCTCGGCGAGGCCGACCTTCTGCGCCGCGCCATGGGCAAGAAGATCAAGGCGGAGATGGACAAGCAACGCGCCCGCTTCGTTGACGGTGCCGTCAAGAATGGCGTCTCGAAGCCGCAGGCCGACCTGATCTTCGACCTTCTCGCCAAGTTCGCCAATTACGGCTTCAACAAGTCGCACGCAGCCGCCTACGCCATCGTCTCCTACCAGACCGCCTACATGAAGGCGCATTATCCGGTCGAGTTCCTCGCAGCGTCGATGACGCTCGACATGTCGAACACGGACAAGATCAACGATTTCCGTCAGGACGCGATGCGCCTCGGCATCCAGGTGGTCGCGCCGTCCGTGCAGACCTCCCACCGCCACTTCGAAACCGGCGACAACCGGATCTATTATTCGCTCGCCGCCCTCAAAGGCGTCGGCGAGTCCGCCGTCGACCACATCGTCGCCGTGCGTGGCGATCGGCCTTTCGCAAGTCTCGAAGATTTCTGCCTGAGGATCGATCCGAAGCTCTTGAACCGGCGTGTTTTCGAAAGTCTGATCGCCGCCGGTGCTTTCGACTGCTTCGGCTACGACCGGGCGGAGCTCGTCGGCGGCCTCGATCGTATCCTCGGTTTCGCCCAGCGCGCCCAGGAAAACAAGGTGAGCGGCCAGAGCGACATGTTCGGCGCGGGTGCCGCAACCGGGCCCGAGAAGATCGCGCTCCCGCCCTATACGCCGTGGCTCGCCTCGGAGAAGCTGCATCGCGAGTTCCAGGTTTTGGGCTTCTATCTCTCCGCCCATCCGCTCGACACCTACAACAATCTGCTCGCCAAGATGCGCGTGCAGACATTTGCGGATTTCTCGGCAGCCGTAAAACAGGGTGCGGCGGCGGGCCGCCTCGCCGGGACGGTGACGTCGAAGCAGGAACGCAAGACGCGCACCGGCAACAAGATGGGCATCGTCGCTTTCTCGGACGCTTCGGGCCAATTCGAGGCCGTACTCTTCTCCGAAATGCTGAACCAGTATCGCGACCTTCTGGAGCCCGGCAAATCGCTGGTGATGACGGTCGACGCCGAAGAGCGGCCGGAAGGGATCGGCCTTCGTATCCGAACCCTGCGTTCGCTCGAGGAAGAATCGCTGCAGATGCAGAAGGCCTTGCGCGTCTATGTGCGCGACTGCGGACCGCTGCGCTCCATCGCCTCGCATCTGAACGCCAAGGGGGACGGCCTGGTTTCCTTCATCGTCATCAAGGACAACGGGCAGCGGGAGATCGAAGTCGAGCTCAACGAGAAATACCGGATCTCACCCGAGATCGCCGCCGCCCTTCGCTCCGCTCCCGGGGTGGTGGACGTCGAGCTGGTTTAGGGCATGTCGAGATTCATTTTGAGTTTATGACGGCTGCGAGATGGATAATGGCGTTGAAGCTCTGGTCGGTTTTGTCGCTTGAATACCTCGAGTACCGACCGTGCGCCACTCCATTTGTCCTTTGATCGTAGCCGATCAAAGGACAAAAACATGCAGCAGCTCAAAGTGCTACAGCGACCTTTGCGCGTAAGGCGCGCGGCGCTGTAGGAAACGTATCGGAGGACTGCAATCTCTCCTCACCTCATCCCTGTGCTCGTCACAGGGATCCAGCAGCGCCGCGTCTGCGGCGCGGGAAGCGTTCTTTCAGCCCAAGGACTTGGTCTGGCTGGATTCCTGTGACAAGCACAGGAATGAGGAACTGGGATGTGCGGCTACTACATCGAAGCGAAGCGGCACGCTGTATACGGGCGTGTCCCGGGACCCGTCGTGTCGCCTCGCTATCTTCACGGTTTATGAAGCGCGCGCCGAGGGACCGCACCCTCTCCACCTCATCTCTGTGACAAGCAGAGAGATGAGGATGAGGGGAGACTATATCACCCCCTCGAAGAGCGGGCCTTTGCCGCTTGTCTCTTCGCCCCGCTTGCCGGGAGAAGGTAGGGCGACAAGGGGCAAACCAGGGTGCGGAAATCACCCCATGCCTTTCACCCGCGCCGCTCCCTCGTCACGGTGATGAAATCCGTTCCCTTGCCCGTCTCCAGCCCCGATTCGGTATCGGTGATCGAGAGTGACGAGCCGTTTGCAAGGAGGCCGGCGAGGCGTTCGCGGACGTCTTCGGGCACGGTGAGGCGGCTCAGCGTTCGCTCCAGCGTGTCGGGCTCGCCTTCCGCTGTGATGCCAAGTCGCTTCTTGGTCGTTTTCGGCAGCTTGTTCTCGAGCGACATGCCGAACCACTTGCCCTGTCCGGTTTTCGTGTCGAGATCCTGGAACTGCAGCAGATGTGTCCCGAGCGCCATTTCCGGCTCCGCGATGGCAATCTCGGCTTCGAAAAGCGGCTGGAATTGCCGGCGCACGCGCAACACGCCATTCAACGGTGCACTGCGGCCCGCCTTGCGAAAGACGGCTTCGATCAGCTCCGGCGTTATCTTGCCATCGTCGGGCAGAGCTTCGGCCCTTTGGAACGCTTCGATTGCGGCGGCCGTTGCCGGACCGCTGAATCCATCCGGCAGACCTGCATCGTAGCCGAGCGTATTGAGGAGCGTCTGGAGGTCGCGCACGCTCTCTTGCGTACCGCGCCGGGTAATCAGAATACGTATCGGGGCCTTCGCCTCGTCGGATGTGACGGGCGAGGGGCGTTTGTCGGTCATGGCGACTTCAACTGCGCTCCGGTTGAACTCCCCGATCGCCGGCCGCAGGGGGACGTCCGACAGGGCAGGTCCCTGCGGTCGCGACTGGCTCGGCTGGAAAAGCATTTCGTGCGCGACCTCGACCGGGGCGATCTGCCGATCCGATATGACCACATGCATGCCGTAGCCCGTCATCTTGAACAGGCTCGCCGCGAATTTGCTCGGCAGCCGCACGCAACCGTGCGAAGCCGGATAATCCGGTACATGGTTTGAGCCATGCAGCGCAATGCCGGACCAGGTAAGCCGCTGCATGAATGGCATCGGCGCATTCGAATAGATGTTCGACTCGTGACGTCGGCGCTTCTCCAGGATCGAGAAGATGCCCGTCGGCGTCGTGTGCCCGGCCTTGCCGGTGGACACTTTCGACGTGGCGACCACCGTGTCGCCGTCATAGACGACGAGGGACTGCTGCTCCCTCGAGACGACGATCTGCAACGGCGCCTTGGCGCCGGCCGCAAGCGCGGACGGCGACGCCATGACGAAAACCGCGAATCCCATCCGGAGAGCGAAACGCAACACCTACCCTCATTCAGACAGTGGCGGCACCGCAAAACGGACGACGGAGCCGTGGAAGCAGGCTAGCGTTCAATATTTAAGGAATTGCCCCATACGATGCGTCAGCCGTCCGGTCGGGCTATTGCCGGCGCCGCCCCTTGCCGAATGTGTAGCCGGTCTCGACGCTCGTCCTGCCGAACTTGTCGCGCAGCTTGTTGATCGCGTCCTCGGCGGCGGCACGCCGGGATGCCTGCGGATCGACAAGATCCGGCGGATCGGCGAGGTCGGGATCGGCCAGATCGCTGACGCCGATCCCGATCAGCCGGTATTTCGTCCCGTCGACCTCCTTCTCGAGCAGCTGCAGGCCGGTGCGGAAGATGCGGTCGGCAAGGCGGGTGGGGCTGTCCAGCCTGCGGTTGCGCGTGCGGGTCTTGAAGTCCGCGGTCTTGAGCTTCAGCACCACCGTCTGTCCGGCGAGGGCGGATTTTCGCAAGCGGAATGCCACTTGTTCGCTGAGGCCCCTCAGATGCGTTACGAGGTCTTCCTGGCGCGCCAGGTCGTCGTTGAAGGTCGTCTCGGAGGAGACGCTCTTCGCTTCGCCTTCGATTTCCACGGATCTTTCGTCCAGGCCGCGCGAGAGCCTGTAGAGCCGCCGGCCCATCGTGCCGTAGCGGCGCATGAGGTCCGCCTCTTCCATCGTCTGGAGCTGCCCGATCGCGCGGATTCCGTCCCTTTCGAGCGTGGCGGCGAAGGCCTTGCCGACGCCCCAGATGAGTGTAACGGGTTTGGCTTTCAGGAAATCGATGGCTTCGGCCTGGCCGATGACCGAAAAGCCGCGCGGCTTCTGAAGGTCCGAGGCGACCTTGGCCAGGAATTTGCAGTAGGAGAGCCCGACGGAGACGGTGATGCCGATTTCCCGCTCCACACGCCTGGCGAAGCGGGCAAGCGTTCGGGCGGGCGGATCGTGATGAAGCCGCTCGGTGCCGCTCAGATCGAGAAAGGCCTCATCTATCGACAGCGGCTGCACGAGAGGCGTCAGCTCCTGCATCATCGCTCTGACTTCCCGCCCGACGCGCACGTATTTCTCCATGTCGGGCCTGATCACCACGGCCTGCGGACAGGCTTCGAGGGCTTTGAACATAGGCATGGCGGAGCGCACGCCGTGGATGCGGGCAATGTAACAGGCCGTGGAGACGACGCCACGCTTACCGCCGCCGATGATCACGGGCTTGTCGGCGAGCTCCGGATTGTCGCGCTTCTCGACCGAGGCATAGAAGGCATCGCAGTCGATATGCGCCAGGGTCAGCCGGTAGAGTTCGGGGTGCCGGAGGAGCCGCGGGCTTCCGCAGGCGAGGCACCGCCGTGCCTGGGCGGCTTGCTCCTTGAGGCAGTCACGGCAGAAGCCGGAGGGTGGGGCGGCGCTGTCGATCATATCCGGAACAAATGTTGAACGCGGCGACTTTACGCTCTACGCTGCTGAGTCTCAAGGCGGCGGCTGGAGGCTGTTTTGGATATCGTTGTTAAATTTGAGACGGTGCCGGGCGATCGCCGGCCGGACTTCGGGATGCTCTTTAGTCGGCACGGCGCACTCGGCATCGGGCGGTGCACCGCGCTGCGCACGCCGCGTGCCGGCAGCATTCAGCCTTCCTCGAAATCGCGCGGGCCGGAGAGGGCATGGTGCGCCCGAACGACCTCGTCCGGCGAGGTTTGCGTTTCGTTGCAGAAGGCCATCAGCGTCGGCTCGTGCTCCATCAGGAACGCAACGATGCCACCCATGAAGCCCGGCTCGCCGACGGCGCCGCGCAGGGAGGCGGGATCGGTGCCGGTGAGCGCCAGAAAGCGCGACATCAGCTCAGGCTCGTTCGCGAGCCAGGTCAGGATGGCGATCGCCGTATCCTCAGCGTTCTTCATGATATCCGCTCTCTTCTCGTTTGCCGGCCGCAATTACCTATTTTTCAACCAAATCGCGCTAGCCTGGCGATCGACGAAAAGGGTCGAGTCGCCGTTGTTGCAACTTAAATCTCTCCCGGAGACTTGCAAGGCGGCGGCAGACAGCAAGGGATCGACATGCCCAAACAGGTGATGATTGTTGAGGATAACGAGCTGAATATGAAGCTCTTCCGCGACCTGATTGAGGCTTCGGGCTACGCGACGATCCAGACGCGCAACGGCATGGAAGCCCTCGAACTCGCGCGCAAGCACCGTCCCGACCTGATTCTGATGGACATCCAGTTGCCGGAGGTTTCCGGCCTCGAGGTCACGAAATGGCTCAAGGAAGACGATGAGCTTCACGTGATTCCGGTTATTGCCGTAACCGCTTTTGCCATGAAGGGCGACGAGGAGCGCATCCGCCAAGGGGGATGCGAGGCCTATGTTTCCAAGCCGATTTCCGTTCCAAAATTCATTGAGACCATCAAAACATATCTGGGCGATGCCTGACTGCCGGAAAGATCGATATGACTGCGCGCATCCTCGTCGTTGATGACGTACCAGCCAATGTGAAGCTCCTGGAAGCGCGGCTGGTGGCCGAATATTTCGACGTGCTGACGGCTCCGGACGGGAATGCCGCCTTGGCGACATGCGAAAAGACGCCGGTGGATCTGGTCCTGCTCGATGTCATGATGCCGGGGATGGACGGTTTCGAGGTCTGTGAAAGATTGAAGGCGAACAGCCGGACCGCGCATATTCCGGTCGTGATGATAACGGCACTCGACCAGCCGTCCGATCGCGTGCGCGGGCTGAAGGCCGGCGCGGACGACTTCCTGACCAAGCCCGTGAACGATCTGCAGCTGATGTCGCGCGTGAAGAGTCTCGTACGCCTGAAGAACGTCAGCGACGAGCTGCGTCTCAGAGCTCAGACGGCACAAACGATCGGGCTGCAGGAGACGGCCCGCGTCGATCGGCCGGACGAGCCCGGCAGCGTTCTGCTCGTCGATGGCCGTGCTTCCTCACAGGAGCGGCTGACGCGTGCCCTGAAGCCGATCGCCGATGTCGCCGTCATATCGGACCCGCAGGCCGCTCTGTTCGAGGCTGCCGAAAGCAGTTTCGACCTGATCATCGTCAACGCGAATTTCGACGATTACGACCCCTTGCGTCTGTGTTCGCAATTGCGGTCGCTCGAGCGGACCCGCTTCATTCCGATCCTGCTGGTAACCGAGCAGGGAAACGATGAGAGAATCGTCCGCGCACTCGAACTGGGCGTGACGGACTACATCATGCGCCCCGTCGATCCGAACGAACTTGTCGCCCGTTGCCTAACGCAGATCCGGCGCAAGCATTGCAACGATCGCCTGCGCGCCAGTGTACAACAGACGATCGAATTGGCCGTGACCGATGATCTCACCGGCCTCCACAACAGGCGCTATCTGGAAAACCACCTGAAGCTGCTGATCGATCGCGCAACCACAAGGGGGCGTCCGCTGTCGATCTGCATCACGGATATCGATCGCTTCAAGCGTGTGAACGACACCTACGGTCATGATGCCGGTGACGATGTACTGCGCGAATTTGCCAACCGCGTTCGCGCCACGGTGCGCGGCGCGGATCTCGCCTGCCGTTTCGGCGGGGAGGAGTTCGTGGTCGTCATGCCGGATACGACGCCCGAAATGGCAGCGATCGTTGCGGAGAGACTCCGACTGGCGGTCGAGAGCCGTGGCTTCGACATTCCGCAGGCCGCGACGGTCCTGAACGTGACGGCTTCGCTCGGCATTGCAACCCTGAGGCCGGATGGCGATACGGCCGAGGCTTTGCTGAAGCGCGCCGACACGGCGCTCTATCAGGCGAAGAACGGCGGACGGAACCGGGTTGTCGCTGCCGCGGCCTGATCCGCCGCACATGCTGTGCTATTCAGGGCCTCGCGGGCTCTTCCAGTTGCGCTCTTCTTCGCGCGGCCGTGCCGGAGTAAGCACATCCGCAGGCGACACTGTCCGATTTTGGAACAGAATTAACCAAACACCGAGCAACCCCTGCTCGGCGATTAAGAATGCGTTGATTTTTTTTTAGTTTCAGGCAATGCTGATAAGCGAGGAAGGAAACTTCCACAGAATTCGGTTACCCCATGATGCTCAGGTCCGCCGCATCTCCTGGGTCGTGGGGTCGGTCGGCTGGCCTCGGACTTGCGGATTCCTCGTGCTGCAACCGGACCAGTCGACCCCCATTCGAAAACGCCGCTTCGAAAGAGGCGGCGTTTTCGTTTTATCCCTTCGTTCCGTCCCTCCGGAGAGGGCAAAGAAAAAGCGCCGGCCCCGCGGGCGGCGCTTCTGGATCGAAGAAAGCGGCGACCTTACTTGATCTTGGCTTCCTTGAATTCGACGTGCTTCTTCGCGACCGGATCGTATTTCGTCTTCGTCATCTTGTCGGTCATCGTGCGGCTGTTCTTGGTGGTGACGTAGAAGTAACCGGTGTCGGCCGTCGACAGCAGCTTGATCTTGATGGTGGTAGCTTTCGCCATGGTCGTCCTGCCTTTATGAAAAATTGAAAGCCGTGGACAACCTATTGCGGGCCACGGTCAAGTTGCCGCGAAACTACAAATCACGATCGAAAAGTCAAGACCGTTTTGGTTTCAAAACGATGCGGACCAGGGAAAGTACGACATAAAGCCCGAAGAAGCCGGCGATTGCCCAGGCAAATCCGTCATTGCCCGTCACATCCATGGCCGCCCCGATCACCTGCGGACCCGCTACCGTACCGACCGCGTAGGAGAACACGAAGGCGGCGTTGGCGGCCGCAAGGTCTGATCCCTGGAGACGGGAGCCGAGGTGGCTGAGGCCGACCGTATAGAGACCGGAGACGCATCCGCCCCAGAACAGAAGAACAAGCGCCATCAGAAACCAGTTTTCGACCAGCATAGGCAGGAACAGGGCGCCTACGAGCCCGATCAGGGTCAGCGCCGACAGGATCGTACGGCGGTCCTTCACGCGGTCGGAAAGCATACCGAGGGGGATCTGAAAGATGAAATTGCCGACGCCCATGACCGTCAGCAGCAGCGCTGCCTGCGATTCGCTGAAGCCCGCCCGTGTCCCGAAGATTGGAAACAGGGAAAGGCCGCCATATTCCACCGCCCCGAAGATGAAGACGGCGGCCGTCGCGGTCGGCACCAGCAAGACATAACGCATGAAATGGCGTTTCGGCTTTTCGTCCAGCACCGGGCTTTCATTGCGCGCGAGAAAGATCGGAATCGCGGAAAGCAGGATGACGCCCGCGCCGACCGCGAAGGGCAGGAAGCCTTCGCTGCCCAGGATCGAGAAGAGCAGGGGACCGCTCGCGAAGCCGAGCGAGAGTACCGTGCCGTAGATCCCGAGCACGAAGCCGCGCCTGTTGGGGGGCGCGGTGGCGTTGATCCAGAACTCCGAAAGGATGAAGAGGACAGTGATCGCGCCGTGAAAGACGATGCGCAGGGGAAACCAGAGCCAGAAATTCGTGAGGTAGTAGAAACCGAGCGAGCTCGCCGCCGCAAACACTATTGCCAGCAGCATGGTCGGAGCGACGCCGTGGCGATGGGCGAATTTCATGGTAAACGGGGCGGCGGCCATCGATGCGAGGCCGGCCATTGCTGCATTCAGCCCGTTCAGCGTGGGCGCGATGCCCCGCTTTTCCATGATGACGCTGAGCAGCGGGAGCCCCAGGCCGATCGCGATGCCGACGGCAGTGATCGACGCGAGCGCGGCGATCAATGAAGGCCAGTGGATTTCGTCAACCGGTCTTGACGTACCGGGCGGCGGCTTCGACATGCGATAGGGCCCTCAGAGAAGCGTACGGTGAAAGCGCCCATGGCGCGTAAAATAAAATGGAACGGTTCTTTCAGGCGGAAGCGAAGGATCCGATTCGAGATCGTTTCTCAGATCCGAGAGGATGATCGCGGTGATCTCCGGCACGCGAAGCGCGGAAAAGTCGTTGACATCGATCCATTGCAAATCCTGAAGCTCCCGGCTTTCCGCCACCAGTGAGGGATCGATCTCAGCCTCGTCCGCGAAAACGGCAAAGAACCGCGTGTCAAATCGCCTCGGCAGTCCCGGAGGAGTAATGGCCCGCGCCATATAGCGCAAATTCGAAAGATCGGGAAGAAACGGAAGCGCCGAGCCTTGGCGCTCGTGTGTCCGGCCGAGGCTTATCCCGGCTTCTTCGTAGAGTTCTCTCGCGGCCGCAAGTGCTAGCGCGCGTGCGCGAGCCACCGTGATAGCCCGCCCTTCGCCTGCCCTGAGGGATCGCAGAACCGCCGGATGAAGATCGCCGTCAAATCTCAGGCGATGGTCGCCGGGATCGCGGCGGCCACCCGGGAAGACGTAAAGGTCCGGCATGAAGACGTGGGCGCTGTGGCGTTTGCCCATCAGCACGCGAATGTCCTTGCCCGATCTGTCGAGAAGCATGATGGAGGCCGCATCGCGCGTCCTGACCGTCGGACAACTCTCCGCTTCGGCGTCGAGTGCGAAAGCGCGGCCGCCAAGCCGCTCCGGGGTCATGCCGAAGGATCTCGCGGCGGAAGGACGTCTTCAGGCAGATCGTCGTGACCGCCGAAACCGTGCATTCTCAACGCCCACTGCAGGCCGATGACCGCGCCCTTGACCGGCTGCATCAGGGCGAGCGAACTGGCAAGCGTAACCGGCGCCCATATAGCGAGATGCTGCCATGTCGTAAGCGGCAGCACGAGATCGGTCATCATATAACCGCCGAGCACGGCATGGCCGACGATCGTGACGACGATATAGGGCGGGAAGTCGTCGGCGCGGTGGTGGTCCATGCGTTCGCCGCAAGCGTCGCAGGCGTCCACCGATTTAAGGAAGGCGCGGAACAACCGGCCACGGCCGCAGGCCGGACAGGTCCCGAAAAGGCCCCGCTTGATCGAGCGGCCGACAGGCCTTTTGTCGCCCTCCGCTCCGCCGAGCTGAAGCATGTCTGTCGCCGTTGCCTTCATGTCCCATCCTCGTGCCGGACGTCGCGCGTCCGGCTGTCAGTGCCTGCCGCGGGGCGGTCGCGTCCCCGGCCGTTTGCGTGCACCCGTCCGGTCGCGGCGGCCGGCCTTGTGGAAGGAACGCATTGCCGTCGGCATCTTTCGTCCCTCGCTCAGCATTTCGAAACGGAGTGCACCGGCCAACGGCACCGCTTCTACAAGCTTGACCTGCACCGGGTCTCCGAGACGGTAGCCCAGCCCGGACTTCTCGCCGGAAAGGGCCTGATGCGCTTCATCATAGATGAAATAGTCGCGCCCGAGCGTAGATATAGGGATGAATCCGTCGGCGCCATAGGCGGGGAGAGTGACAAATAGTCCCGCCTTTGTGACGCCGGAAACCCGTCCGTCGAACTCCTCGCCGACGCGGCCGTTCAGATGATGCGCGATCAGGCGATCGACGGTATCGCGTTCAGCCGCCATGGCACGCCGCTCGAAGGTCGAGATTTCGGCGGCGATATCGTCGAGCGTCGCTTCTTCCTCGGGCATGATGCCGCCATCGCCGAGCCCGAGCGCGGAAACGAGCGCGCGGTGCACGATCAGATCCGCGTAGCGCCGGATCGGCGAGGTGAAGTGGGCGTAGCGCAGCAGGTTCAGGCCGAAATGACCGATATTTTCCGGGCTGTAGATCGCCTGGCTTTGCGAGCGCAGTACCATCTGGTTCACGATCGTCTCGTAAGGTTTTCCGTCGGCCTTCGCGAGAATCCCGTTGAAATGGTTCGCCCGCATGTTGCCACCTTTGGCGAGCGCGATCTCGAGTGTCGCAAGGAATTCGCGAAGGCTCTCCTGCTTGGCGAGCGACGGCTGGTCGTGGACACGATAGATCAGAACCTGACGCTTCTGTTCCAGCGTCTCGGCGGCGGCGACATTCGCCTGTATCATCATCTCTTCGATGAGCTTGTGCGCATCGAGGCGTTCCGGCACGAACACCCGATCGACCGTTCCGTCCGGTTTCAGGATGATCTTGCGCTCCGGCACGTCGAGTTCGAGCGGCTGACGGCGCTCCCTTCCGCGTGTGAGGATACGATAGGCTTCCCAGAGCGGTTTGAGGATCGTATCCAGTATGGGGCCGGTCTTGTCGTCGGGAGCACCGTCGATCGCGGTCTGCGCCTGTTGGTACGAGAGCTTGGCCGCGCTCCGCATCATGATGCGGTGAAACGTATGGCCGGCCTTGCGGCCTTCCTTGGAAAAGCGCATCCGGACCGCAAGCGCCGGGCGGTCGACGCCTTCCTTCAGGGAGCAGAGGTCGTTGGATATACGTTCGGGCAGCATCGGTACGACCCGGTCCGGAAAATAGACCGAGTTGCCGCGTTTCAACGCCTCGAGATCGAGTGCCGAGCGTGCCCGGACGTACCAGGAGACGTCGGCGATCGCGACGGTGACGATGACGCCGCCGGGATTGTCCGGCGACGGATCCGGCTCCGCGTAGACCGCGTCGTCGTGATCCTTGGCGTCTGCCGGGTCTATGGTGATGAGCGGCAGGGTGCGCCAATCCTCGCGATGGGCCATTGTTGCAGGACGCGCGGCTTCCGCCTCCTGCAACACCTTCTCCGGAAAGACGTGCGGGATACCATGCGCATGGATGGCGATCATCGAGATCGCCTTTTCAGATGCGACCGAGCCGATGACGTTCTGCACCTGCGCGCGCGGCAGACCGTAGCGGCCGATCCGCGAGAGATGCGCTTCGACGAGATCGCCTTCCTTGGCGTCGCCGGTGAAGTCCGGATCGATGAGGAGTTCCTCGCCCCGCTTGTCGATCGGCATCAGTCGGCCGCCACCACCCGGCGTGGCGCGGAAGACGCCGAGCACCGCGTCCTTGCGCTTGTCGAGCACCTTGATGATACGCGCGGTATAGGCGGGGCCGCCGCGTTCCTTGGCCGGGAAAATCTTTGCGAGCACCCGGTCGCCGAGACCGCCTACGGGCGTCTTGCCCTTGGCCCTGGCGACGCTTGATTGCTTGATCAGGACTGCGGGCGCGACGCCGTCGTCGTCGAGCCACTCGGCCGGGCGGCCGATCAGGTCGCCATCGACATCGCGAATGGTAATGTCAAGAACGGTGACGGGCGGGAGCCCGCCGGGACGAACGAGCGACTTGCGCTTCTTCTCGAGGAGTCCGTCCTCCTCGAGCGAGCGCAGCAATCGCTTGAGCTCTACCCGTGCTTCGCCCTTCAGGCCAAACGCCTTGGCGATATCGCGCTTCGAGGCGTGTTGCGGGTTCTCGGCGATGAAGCGCATCAGCACCTCGCGGGAAGGAACGACGCCGTGAACGATCGTCTCCTTTTCTCCGGCCGGTGCCGTCCTGGCCGCGCGGCCGGACTTTTTGCCTGCGCCCTTTGCGGGCGTTTCGGTCGGGTCGCGCGGAATCCTGGTCAAAGTCAGTCCTTCTTGGCCTTCGCGGCCGCTTTCGTTTTCGTCTTCGCTGCTGATTTCGGCTTCTCCGCTTTCGCGGTTCCGGCCGATGCAGCCTTGGCAGACTTCGCTCCGGCCGATTTTGCCGCGGCCGATTTTCCCTTTGCCGCCTTGCCCTTGGTCACGCCGCCCTTCGCTTCGCGCTCGGCGATGAGCGCAAGCGCTTCCTCGACCGTCACCGATTGCGGGTCCTTGCCCCGCGGCAGCGTGGCATTCACCTTGCCCCAGTTGACATAGGGTCCGAAGCGTCCGTCGCGAACAGTAATCGCGCCGCCGTCCGGATGTTCCCCAAGCTCCTTGAGGGCCGCCGCGGCGGTGCGACCGCCGCCGGCGCCCTTGGACTGCTTGTCGGCAAGGACGGAAATCGCGCGGTTCAGACCGATCGAGAAGACGTCTTCGACCGACTCCAGATTGGCATAGGTGCCGTTGTGAAGCACGAAGGGGCCATAGCGGCCGATGCCGGTGGAGATCATCTTTCCGCTTTCCGGATGCGGCCCGATGTCGCGCGGCAAGGAGAGAAGAGCCAGGGCCTTCTCATGATCGATCGTTGCAGGCGTCCAGCCCTTCGGCAGGCTGGCGCGCTTCGCCTCCTTGCCGTCGCCGCGCTGGACATAGGGGCCGAAGCGGCCGTTGCGCAGCGTGATCTCCTCGCCGGTATGCGGATCCTTGCCGAGGCTTTGCGGCTCGTTCGCTGCGGCTGCTTCGGCGTCACCGCTGCTGTCGGAGGAGAGTTGGCGCGTGTAGTTGCATTCCGGGTAGTTGGAGCATCCGACGAAAGCGCCGTACTTTCCGAGTTTCAGGGACAGTTTGCCGGTGCCGCAGACCTGACAAAGGCGCGGGTCGCCGCCATCTTCCCGCTTCGGGAACACGAGCGGTGCCAATTCCTCGTTGAGCGCATCGAGCACGTTGGTGACGCGCAGTTCCTTGGTGTCCTCGATCTGGGAGAAGAAGTCCTTCCAGAAGTCACGCAGCACGTCCTTCCAATTGAGCTCGCCTGCCGAAATCTGGTCCAGTTTCTCCTCGAGCGACGCGGTGAAGTCATATTCGACATAGCGGGTGAAGAAGCTTTCGAGGAACGCCGTGACCAGACGGCCCTTCGCCTGCGGCACCAGCTTGCGCTTGTCGATTTCCACATAGTCGCGGTCGATGAGGGTCGTGACGGTCGCCGCATAGGTGGACGGACGGCCGATGCCGAGCTCTTCCATCTTCTTGATGAGCGTCGCTTCCGAATAGCGCGGCGGCGGCTCGGTGAAGTGCTGGCTGGCGTTGATCTTCTGCTTGGCAAGATTTTCGCGCGCGTTGATTTCCGGAAGGCGGCCGCCCTCGTCGCCGTCATCCGACTGCTCGCCGTCTTCCTTCATGTCGGTATAGGCTGCGATGAAGCCGTCGAAGCGGATGACCGAACCGGTTGCCCTGAGGCCCGCCTTCTTGCCGGCATTGTCGGCAACGATCTCGGCGGTGGTGCGCTCGATCTCCGCAGATGCCATCTGGCTCGCGATGCCGCGCTTCCAGACGAGATCGTAGAGTCTGAGCATGTCGCCGTCGAGGAAGCGCCGAACCTGGTCCGGCGTGCGGTCGAAATCCGTCGGGCGAATGGCCTCGTGCGCTTCCTGGGCGTTCTTTGCCTTGGTGGAATAGAAGCGCGGCTTTTCCGGAAGATAGCGCTCTCCGAACTGGCTGCCGATCGCCTGGCGCGCGGCGGCGATCGCTTCCGGCGCCATCTGCACGCCGTCCGTACGCATATAGGTGATGAGACCTACGGTTTCTCCGCCGATATCGACGCCTTCATAGAGCTTCTGCGCAACCTGCATGGTGCGCGATGCCGAGAAGCCGAGTTTCGAGGAGGCGGCCTGCTGCAGCGTCGAAGTGGTGAAGGGCGGGGAGGGGTTGCGCTTGACCGGCTTTGCCTCGACGCTCTCCACGACGTAGCTCGCGCCGTCGAGCAGGGACTTCAACCGGTTGGCTTCCTCGCCATTGCCGATCGCCTTCGGCGGCAGCCGCTTGCCGTCGGCCGAAACGAGGCGCGCTTCGAATTCGTCGCCGCGCGGCGTCTTCAGAAGCGCCGAGATGTTCCAGTATTCTTCGGTGACGAAGCGCTCGATTTCCGCCTCGCGGTCACAGACGAGGCGCAGCGCCACCGATTGCACCCGGCCCGCGGAGCGTGCGCCCGGCAGCTTGCGCCAGAGCACGGGCGAAAGATTGAACCCGACGAGATAGTCGAGAGCGCGGCGTGCGAGATATGCGTCGACCAGCGAGGCATCGATGTCGCGGGGTTCGGCCATCGCATCGAGCACGGCCTTCTTGGTGATCGCATTGAAGACGACGCGCTTGACCGGTTTGTCGCCGATGACCTTCTTCTTCCTGAGAAGGTCGAGCACATGCCAGGAGATCGCCTCGCCCTCGCGGTCGGGGTCGGTTGCGAGAATGAGACCGTCGGACGATTTCACCGCATCGGCGATGTCCTTCATCCGCTTGGCAGAGGCGCCGTCGACCTCCCAGGACATCTCGAAGTCTTCGTCGGGGCGAACCGATCCGTCCTTGGCAGGCAGGTCACGCACATGGCCGAACGAGGCAAGCACCTTGTAGCCTGGGCCCAGGTACTTGTTGATCGTCTTGGCCTTGGAAGGCGATTCCACCACTACAACATTCATCGACATTCTCTGAGACAACTTGTTTTGCGACCCTGCGCGCCAATACCGACGCCACGACATGGACAGGGATTCGGGCGCGGTCAAGGGGTTTGATCGAAAATAGCTATATCGCGCTCGACCGCAACCAAGCGGCAACATTCGAATCGGCTCAACCGGTGGTCGTCATTCTTGCCGTTGTCTTTGGCGCGGCGGAGCGGCGGATCCTGGCCGTCATTCGGCGGTCGCGAGCGATACGAGATTGCCTCCGTGCCGGCAGAGCTGACCGGCAAGATCCAGTTCGACGAGCACCATATGGATCTGCGGTGCGGCAAGCCCCGTATACCGAATGAGATCGTCGATCTCGACCGGCGTCGGCCCGAGAGCCTCGACGACGCGAGCGCGATCGGTATCGTCCGGGGCCGGCGGCGTCGATCGCGGTTCCTCGATTCCCGGTTCCTTCACGTCCAGCCGCGAGAAAAGATCGTCGCGGCTGAGAGGCGCCAATGCCTCGATCACGTCCGCCGAAGAGGTCGTGACGGTCGCGCCCTGTTTCAAGAGATCGTTGGTGCCGTGACAGCGCGGATCGAGAGGCGACCCGGGCACGGCAAAGACCAGCCGGCCGAAATCGGCCGCGTAACGCGCAGTGATCAGTGACCCTGAGCGGCTCGCGGCTTCGACGATCGCAACACCGAGGCTGATGCCCGCGATGAGCCGGTTCCGCCTCGGGAAGTCCCGGGCGCGCGGTTCCCAGCCGAAGGGCATCTCGCTGACCGCCAGCCCCTCGCCGGAGACGATTTCCTGCAGCAGGCCGAGATTTTCCGGCGGGTAGGGGCGGTCGAGCCCACCCGCGAGCACGGCGATCGTGCCTGTCCGCAGACTGGCGCGGTGGGCGGCGGTGTCGATGCCGCGGGCGAGCCCTGATGTAATGACATAGCCGGCAGCTCCGGCGTCGCGGGCGACCATCGCCGCGAACTTCGCGCCGCTGACCGAGGCATTGCGTGAGCCGACGATCCCAAGCGAGGGGCGGGCCGCCGCCTTCAAATTGCCCTTCGTCGCGAGAAGAGGCGGGGCGCCGTCGATCTGTCTGAGCGCATCCGGATAATCGGGCTCGCCGATGCCCACGAATACGGCGCCGAACCGGTGTGCGGCCTCGAGTTCTCGCTCGGCTTCTTCCACCGTGGCGACGCGGAAGGACCGGTCCGCCCCGCCACGACGCGAAAGTTCCGGCAGCGCCTCGAGCGCCTTCTCTGCGTTGCCGAAATGGCTGATCAGATCGCGGAAGGTTGCGGGGCCGACATTGTCGCTTCGGATCAGCCGCAACCATGCGATTTTCTGCCGTTCGCTCAGCGCCATCCCGGCACGTCGAGCGCCCGGCGGCATCAGCCCTTTTCTCCGATCCGGCTTTCGGTGCCGCTCAGGAGGCGCTGGATGTTGGCGCGGTGCTTGATCCAGGCGATGAACGTCATGACCGCAAAGAGCACGGCCACCTTGCCGTGGCCGGCTGCATAGAGCGCGATGGGGACGACAGCGGTAGCGACGAGCGCCGACAGGGATGAGTAGCGGGTGATCTTTGCCATTGCCAGCCAGATGACTGCGAAGAGGAGCACCATCACCGGCACGAGGCCGAGCAGTACGCCGATATAGGTGGCAACGCCCTTGCCGCCCCGGAACGAAAGCCAGACCGGAAACAAGTGCCCGATAAAGGCGGCGAAACCGGCGGCGATGCCCGCTTCGACACCCCAGTAGGATGCGATCGCCGCGGCAGCCGTGCCCTTCAGCGCATCCAGCAGCAGCGTCGTGGCGGCAAGCTTCTTGTTGCCGGTTCTGAGCACGTTCGTCGCGCCGATATTGCCGGAGCCGATCTTGCGTACGTCACCGAGGCCGGCCATCCGCGTCAGGATGAGGCCGAACGGGATCGAGCCCAGCAGATAACCGAAAACAAGGGATGCGAGCGTCGAAGGCAGCCCCAACTGCCAGGAAAACATGTCCACCGGTCCCCCCTTCCGCTGACTCGCGCCGGTTATGCCGAATGCACGAGTTCGCCCGCAACATAGGTTTGGACGACCCGTCCGGTAAAGCGTGCATTTTCGAAAGGCGTGTTCTTGGAGCGTGAGACGAGTGTCTCCTTGTGGAGAACCCAAGGCTCGTCAAGGTCGATGACGGCGATGTCGGCCCGGGCGCCGGGCTTCAGCGTGCCGGCATCCAGGCCGAAGATCGCGGCCGGACGGGTGGACAGAGCATCGATCAGCCGCATCAGCGGCACTTCGCCGCTGTGGTAGAGCCGCAGCGCCGCTGCCGCCAGTGTTTCGAGACCGATCGCCCCGTCCGCCGCATCCGCGAAGGGCAGGCGCTTGGTGTCGACATCCTGGGGATCATGGGACGAGACGATGATATCGATCGTTCCGTTGGCCAGCGCCTCGACCATTGCGACGCGATCGTCCTCGGTGCGCAAAGGCGGCGAGAGTTTGAAGAAAGTCCTGTACTCGCCGATGTCGTTCTCGTTCAGGGTCAGGTGATTGATCGAGATCCCACAGGTGACGTTGGTGCCGTTCTCGCGGGCGATGCGAATGGTCTCGGCCGATTCGGGAACGGAAATTTCGGCTGCGTGATAGGACGCACGCGTCAGGCCGGCGATGCGCAGGTCGCGTTCGAGCGGAATGATCTCGGCTTCGCGCGGAACGCCGGGAAGGCCGAGCCAACTCGCCAGCAGCCCTTCATTCATGACGCCGTTGGCGCCGAGATACTTGTCTCGGGTCTCGAGCGCGACGACGGCACCGAACTCGCGCGCGTAGGTCATCGCGCGGCGAAGCACGAGCGTATCGTGTACCGGCTGTCGCCCATTGGTGAAGCAGACGGCGCCCGCATCGCGAAGCAGCCCGATCTCGGTCATCTCCTGGCCAAGCAGTCCCTTAGTCAGGGCCGCCGCCGGATGCACGTTGACGAGCGCCTTGTCGCGCGCGGTCTTCCGCACGAATTCGACCAGCGCCATATCGTCGATCACCGGATCGGTGTCCGGCATGGCGATGAAAGAAGTGACGCCGCCGGTCGCCGCGGCACGCGAGGCCGACTCGATCGTCTCGCGATGTTCGCTGCCCGGTTCGCCGACGAAGACGCGCGCATCGACCAAGCCCGGAACGGCGGTGAGACCGGCGCAGTCCTTGACGAAGGCGTCCGCAGGTACGCCCTGGTTCTGCGCATCCTTCCCCGCCGCGAGGATACGGCCGTCGTCCCCGACGATGACGGTGCCGGTTTCGTCCAGGTTCCGCGAAGGATCGACGATGCGGAGGTTCTGCAGAACGAGTGGTCTGGTCATAGGCGCGGCCCCTGGTTCTGGGAGAGAAGCAATGTTTCCATCACGGCCATGCGCACGGCGACGCCCATCTCGACCTGCTGTTCGATCACGCTTTGCGGCCCGTCCGCGATCTCGGAAGCGATCTCGACACCGCGGTTCATCGGCCCCGGATGCATGACGAGCGCGTCGTCCTTCGCGACCTTGAGCTTCTCCGCGTCCAGCCCGTAGTAATGAAAGTATTCGCGCACCGAAGGCACGAATGAGCCGGCCATGCGCTCGCGCTGGAGCCTCAGCATCATCACCACGTCCGCATCCTTGAGGCCCTCGGCCATGGAGTGGTAGACCTCCGCGCCCATCTCGGCGATGCCGGCGGGAAGCAGCGTCGCCGGCGCGACGACCCGCACACGGGCGCCCATCTGGTTCAAAAGCAGGATATTGGAGCGGGCGACGCGCGAGTGGAGAACGTCGCCGCAGATCGCCACGATGATCCGCGAGAGCTTGCCTTTGGCGCGCCGGATCGTCAGCGCGTCGAGCAGCGCCTGCGTCGGGTGCTCGTGCTGGCCGTCGCCGGCGTTGACGACCGAGCAGGAGACCTTCTGGGCAAGCAGCGAGGCAGCCCCGGCCGACGAGTGGCGAACGACCAGCACGTCCGGGTGCATGGCGTTCAGCGTCATCGCCGTATCGATCAGCGTCTCGCCTTTCTTCACCGAGGAATTGCCGACTGACATGTTCATGACGTCGGCGCCGAGCCGCTTTCCGGCGAGCTCGAATGAAGACTGGGTCCGGGTCGAGGCTTCGAAGAACAGATTGATCTGCGTGAGCCCGCGCAGCGAGGAGGTCTTTTTCTCCCTCTGTCGAGAGATCTTGACGGCCTCGTCGGCGCGATCGAGCAGGAGCGTGATATCCTGTTCCGTCAGCCCCTTGATGCCGAGCAGGTGGCGATGCGGGAAGGTGATCATGGGCCGCCCTTGCATTTCTGGAATTCGGTCGCTCTATAGAACGTGGACCCCGGCGCGGCAAGCGGCGCGCCGCCCGTTCCGAAGAAAACTTGGGCCGACAGAATTGTTTCCATTTGGACAGGAAAGGCTCTAAAACCGGCCCATGAATCAGATGAACCGGACAGAACAAAAACTTGCAGAACTGAACCAGCCCAAGCCCTGGTCCGGTGTCAACGCCTTTCGCTCCGACCCGCTGGTGGTCGACATCACGTCCAGCATGCCGAAGACGCTGCGCGACGAGTTCGATGGGCTTGGGCGCTATGTGACTTCACCCGAGGCGCAGGAACTGGCCCGGATGGCCAATGAAGGCGTGCCGAAGCTGAAGACGCACGGGCCGCGCGGGGAGCGCCTCGACGTCGTCGAGTTCCATCCCGCCTGGCATGCGCTGATGCGCCGATCCATGACGACCGGCCTGCATTCTTCCGCCTGGGAGAACCTGCCCGATGAGCGCGGCCGCTCGCACAAGGTAAGGGCGATCCGTTTCTATCTGACCGCGCAGCTCGAATGCGGCCATCTCTGCCCGCTGACGATGACGAGTGCCTCGGTCGCGGCGATTACCGCTTCCCCCGCCGTCCAGAAGGAATGGGCGCCGAAGATCCTCTCGCGCAAATATGATTCGTCCAATCGGCCGTGGATGCAGAAATCCGCGGTCACGATCGGCATGGGCATGACCGAGAAGCAGGGCGGCACGGATGTGCGCGCCAATACCTCCACGGCCGAACGGGTGGGGGAGGGCATTTATCGCCTCACCGGACACAAATGGTTCATGTCCGCGCCGATGAGCGACGCTTTCGTGATGCTGGCACAGACCCGGGAGGGGCTCGGCTGTTTCCTGGTGCCACGGCTGCTGGAGGACGGTGGGGCCAACGGTCTGCGTTTCCAGCGCCTGAAGGACAAGCTGGGCAACCGTTCCAATGCGTCCTCCGAGGTCGAGTTTTCCGACACTTTCGGTTTCCTGCTCGGTACGCCGGATGCCGGTATCCGTACGATTCTGGACATGGTGACGCTGACCCGGCTCGACTGCGCGCTGGCCTCGGCCGGCATGATGCGCGCATCGCTCGCCGAAGCCGTCCATCATACCCGCGGCCGCAAGGTTTTCGGCAAAGCGCTTGTCAGCCAGCCGATGATGACCAGAGTGCTCGCCGACATGGCCCTGGATGTCGCGGCCGCAAGCGCGCTGTCGTTCCGCCTGGCCGAAGCCTTCGATAATGCCCATGGCAGCGCCGAGGATGCCGCTTACGCCCGCATCATGACGCCGGTCGCGAAATACTGGTGCTGCAAGATCGCCCCCGCGCTGATCTACGAGGCCATGGAGTGCATGGGCGGCAACGGCTATGTGGAGGAGCGGGCGCTTGCGCGCCACTACCGCGAAGCGCCGGTCAATGCGATCTGGGAAGGCTCCGGCAACGTTATGGCGCTCGACGTCCTGCGGGTGCTCGGGCGCCGCAAGGAACTGTTCGAGCAGCTCTTCGCAACGATCGGCCGCGATCTGGGTCCCGCCGGGCGCAAGACGATCGAGGTTCTGCGTGCCGCCATGTCGCTCTGCGAGCGCGACGAGGGCGCGGCACGCATGTTGGTCGAGCAACTGGCGCTGGCGGCGGCGGCTGCCGAACTCTACAGGCTCGGGGCCGGGCGCATCGCCGATGCGTTTCTGGAATCGCGCCTGGCCGCCGGCTGGCGCTCGACTTACGGCATGCTCGATTCGCGCTTCGATTCGGCCTATGTCCTCGATCTGCTCTATCCGGCCGCGACATAGCCCGTAACGAAGAGCACGAGCGGTATCGTCAGAAAGGAGGCCGCCGTCTGGATCGTGGCGACGGAGGCGTAAAGCTCCGCGTCACCCCCCATCTGTTTGGCCAGAAGATAGCCGTTCATGGCGGTGGGGACGGCCGCACCCACGGCGATGACCAGCAGGGCATCCCCCCGGATGCCGAGAAGCGCGCTGCCGCCCACCATGAACACCGGCATGACGATCAGCTTGAGCACGACCGCGAACAGGGCTGGGATGCTCGGGCTCAGGGCGTCGGCGACCTTGAGGCCGGCCCCGACCAGGATCAGCCCAAGCCCGAGCGAAGCGCTCGCCAGCATGTCGACCGCCGTCATCACCGGCTCATAGAGTTCGATGCCCGTCAAGTTGAACAATATCCCGAGCGCCGACGAGATGATCAGGGGATTGGTGATGATCTTCAAAAAGAAAAAACCGATGCCACGGCTGCCGCCGCCGAACCAGGTCAGAACGGCGATATTGTAGAAATTGATCGGGATGATGAGCAGTGCCATGACGAGGGCCGTCAGGCTGAGCCCAACCGCGCCGAAGAGTTTTTCAGCGACCGCCAGTGCAATGAAGGCATTCCATCGCGTGGCCGTCTGGAAGACCGACGTGAAGGTGGGGCCCGAAATGCCGCTTCGACGCAGCAGAGGCCAGGCCGAGAGGAGGGCGGCCGACATCAATGTCACGCTGCCGACCGTCGCGACGGCCGTCGCATCGGCCTCGAGTCCGGCCAAGTCCGCCTTCGCCAGCGTCGAGAAGAGCAGCGCGGGAAAGAGAAAATAATAGCCGAACTGCTCGAGCCCGATCCATAGCCCCTGGTCGACAAGCGTAGAGCGCCGGAGCGCGACACCAAGGAGCACGAGCAGGAAGACGGGCAGAATGCTTTCGAAGACGATGGTCATCAGGGCTCCAGGCAGGTTCAAGCACGTAGCGCCGCGCGTTCTTATGAGGTGCGCAGAACTCGCTGTAGGCCGCTGGACCGCCGGCCGCAAGCCGGCGTTTACCGTGAATATTAACCTTAACAAATGGTTTACGTTGCGCTTCTGCCTCAGAGGCGGAGATACTGACGGTGCGATTTTTTCAAGGATGGAACGGAGCGGCCGGTGAGAGCTGCCTTGCTGATCATCATGGTGATGTTTTTTGCCGGCCTGGCGCTCGACATAGCGAGCCTCGCGGCCGTCCTGACCACGTTCGTCCTGCTTGATCGTGCGATCTGCTCCCTTCTGCGCGGCCATCAGCCGGAGAGGGGCGCTTCATGAAGTGGTTGCTCATCTTCTGGGGCGGTCCCGTGATGCTGCTTACGGGCTGGTACGGGCTCTCCTATTACGACATGAGCTTCGGCGTCTTCATGCTTACGCGGGAGGCGCATGACCTCGTCTTCCGGGTTTACGGGAAAATCCTGGGAATGCCGCCGGAAACCATTCCGCCGCTCGTCGCCCGGGCCATGATCCTCGACAGCCTGATCGTGTTCGGCCTTGTCGCGCTCAGGAAGCGGCGGCAGATCGCGGCCTGGTATCGGCGCCGTTACGGTGCGTCCCGATCGCCGGAAGCGCCTCTCGCCAGCGATGCCAATCTATCCAGCGCCCCCTGAAGAATGAAGGAAGCGGCTGCCGAGTCGATACGTTCGGCCCGCTTTTTACGCGATACGTCCATTTCGATCAGTACCCGCTCGGCTGCCACCGTCGACAGGCGTTCGTCCCATAGGACGAAGGGGATATCCGTCTTTTCTCCCATATTGCGCACGAAGGCACGCGTCGCCTGGCAGCGCGGCCCCTCGGATCCGTCCATGTTCACCGGCAAGCCGATGATGAAGGCCGCAATCCCTTCCTTCTCCGCAAAGGCCAGGAGCGCCTGCGCGTCGGCGCCGAACTTGACGCGGCGGATCACATCGCGCGGCGTCGCAAAGCGCCGCCCCAGATCGGAAACCGAAAGGCCGATCGTTTTCGTCCCGAGATCCAGGCCGGCCACCGACCGATAGGGCGGCAGCCGCTCCGCGAGTTCCTCCATCGTGAGAATTGCCATGGGATTTACCGATTCGATCTTTCCAGTGCGCTGGTCTGATCCATATGCTTGTCCTAAACATAAATCGAACGATTTTATCGCTCGACTCGTCCGGGGTGCCGCGCGCGATCTGAGGAGAACATCATGAACATCAAATGGCTGGGACATTCCGCCTTCCACATCGAAACGGCGAAAGCCAAAATCCTGATAGATCCGTTTTTCACCGGCAATCCCGCCTTTCGGGACGAGGAGCGCAAGGCCGCAACGGCGGGACTGACCCACATTCTGCTCACCCACGGCCACGGCGACCACGTCGGCGACACCGTTGCCATAGCCAAGGAAACGGGGGCGACGGTCCTTGCCAATTTCGACCTCTGCATGTGGCTCGGCCGGCAGGGCGTTTCGAAGCTGGAGCCGGGCAATACGGGCGGAACCATCCAGCTTGGGAGCTTCACGGCCACATTCGTCAACGCGCTGCACTCGTCGGCGCAAATCACCGACGACGGCGTTTCGCATTCGCTCGGCAACGCCAATGGCCTTGTTCTCCATTTCGACGACGAGCCGACGCTGTATCACATGGGCGACACGGACATCTTCTCCGACATGGCGCTCGTGCAGGAACTGCACGAGCCGGAAATCGGCATCGTGCCGATCGGCGACCGTTTCACCATGGGCGGTGCCGTGGCCGCGCTCGCATGCCAGCGTTACTTCAAGTTCAATACGGCGATCCCTTGCCACTATGGCTCCTTCCCGATCATCGACCAGACGCCGGAGACCTTCGTTGCGGGCATGGACGGCGCCTCGACATTGGTCGCCACCCCCGAGGTCGGTGGCGCAGTAACCCTCTGAAGAGGAGCGCAGCCGAACCGGAAACCGGTCGGCGCTATTCGCGAGTTGCACGTTGTGCAACTCGCCTTTATAGCGGGGGAAACTTTGCGATACCGGAGACGATCATGTCCGTAGACCTTGCCACCGTGAAGCGCGTCGCGCGCCTTGCCCGCATCGCCGTCAGCGATGAGGAAGCCGAGCGGATGACCGGCGAACTCAACGGTATCCTGGGCTTCGTCGAGCAGCTCTCCGAAGTGGATGTCGACGGAGTCGAGCCGATGACGTCGGTGATGCCGATGAAGATGAAAAAGCGCGACGACATCGTCGCGGATGGTGACAAGGCGGACGACATTGTCGCCAACGCGCCGAACTCGGATCGCAACTTCTTCCTCGTTCCGAAGGTGGTCGAATAACCACCCGCCGTCCGCCCCGCCGTTTTGAATGCGAAAGTCCGATTGCACCATGACCGACCTTACGAGCCTCACGATCGCCGAAGCCCGCGCGAAGCTTTCCGCCAAGGAGATCACCGCGGTCGAGTTGACCGACGCCTATCTTGCCGCGATCGAGGCAGCCAACCAGACGATCAACGCCTATGTCGCCGTCACGCCGGAAAAGGCGCGCGAGATGGCGAAGGCATCGGACGCCCGCATCGCGGCCGGTAAGGCCGGCGCGCTCGAGGGCATTCCGCTTGGTATCAAGGATCTCTTCGGCACGGAGGGCATCCACACGCAGGCATGCAGCCACATACTCGACGGCTTCGAGCCGCGCTACGAGTCGACCGTGACCCAGAACCTGTGGAACGACGGCGCCGTGATGCTCGGCAAGCTTAACATGGACGAGTTCGCCATGGGCTCGTCTAACGAGACCTCCTATTACGGACCGGTCAAGAACCCGTGGCGCGCTAAAGGCTCGAATCTGGACCTGGTTCCCGGCGGCTCTTCCGGCGGGTCTGCCGCCGCGGTCGCGGCGCGTCTTTGCGCCGGCGCCACCGCGACCGATACCGGCGGCTCGATTCGCCAGCCGGCGGCGTTCACCGGCACCGTCGGCATCAAGCCGACCTATGGCCGCTGCTCGCGCTGGGGCGTCGTCGCCTTCGCCTCGTCGCTCGACCAGGCGGGCCCGATCGCCCGCGACGTGCGTGATGCGGCGATCCTGTTGAAGTCGATGGCGAGCATCGATCCGAAGGACACGACATCCGTCGATCTGCCGGTGCCGGACTACGAAGCCTCGATCGGCCAGTCGATCAAGGGCATGCGGATCGGCATTCCGAAGGAATACCGCGTCGACGGCATGCCGGAGGATATCGAGGCGCTCTGGCACCAGGGCATAGCCTGGCTCAGGGACGCCGGCGCCGAAATCGTCGATATCTCGCTGCCGCATACGAAATACGCGCTGCCCGCTTACTACATCGTCGCTCCGGCCGAAGCGTCGTCCAACCTCGCGCGTTACGACGGCGTTCGCTACGGCCTGCGCGTCGACGGCAAGGACATCATCGACATGTATGAAAAGACGCGCGCCGCCGGCTTCGGGCAGGAGGTCAAGCGTCGTATCATGATCGGCACCTATGTGCTTTCCGCCGGCTATTACGATGCCTATTACCTGCGCGCGCAGAAGGTCCGGACTTTGATCAAGCGCGACTTCGAGCTCGCCTTCCAGGCGGGTGTCGATGCGATCCTGACGCCGGCCACGCCGTCCTCCGCCTTCGGCATTGCCGACGAGGACCTCGCATCCGATCCGGTGAAGATGTACCTGAACGACATCTTCACCGTGACGGTGAACATGGCCGGCCTTCCGGGCATTGCGGTGCCGGGCGGGCTCGACCGCAAGGGGCTGCCGCTCGGTCTGCAGCTCATCGGCAAGCCCTTCGAGGAAGAAACGCTGTTCAAGACGGCCCATGTCATCGAACAGGCAGCCGGCCGCTTCACGCCGTCCAAATGGTGGTGACGGCGTAAAGAGGCGTAAGCCGTCGAAATCGCGGCAATACCGACCGCACCGGATGCCGGAGGCGAGATCTCCGGCATCCGGTGCAATTCGGATCGCCGGCGCTCAGCGGTTGTTGAGCTCCGATCTGACCAGATGCAGTCCGCGTTCGGTGATGCGATAGGGCTTACCGGCCGACGACTTGATCGCTCTCTTTCGTTTCAGCTTACGGAAAAGCTCGAGATCGACACCGGGATAGACCCAGCCGTCTCTCGTAAAGCAGCGAACGTCAGCGATCGCCTTGCCTTCGCGGGTGATTTCAATGCGGCCGCCCTGGGCCAAATGGTGAAGAATGCGCTGTTCGGCGCGTGAAATGTCCATCGTTGGAGTGTTCCGGAATGGCGTTCGTCAGAACGCAGGAAAACGTTCCGTTCTTCGTGAGAAGAGCGGGGTTTACGTTTCCGGCCCATGCACGCTTTTCAGTGGAAGCGGGCAGGGCCCTTACCGGGACTCAGACTGATGGAACATAAAGACTCCTGTCGGATATCGCGCTTTCTAGGAGATCGCCGCGCAAACGTCAAGGTTGCAATGACCGGCTGCGAGAGCCGGCATTGTCCAGTGCCCCATGTGCGGCCGCGCCTTACAAGCTTGCACCGTGGGATCAATTGCTCTACCGAGAAACCACGAATTCAGGCTTCAAAGAAGAGCATGACATGAGCATCGTCGACGTCCGCACTCCTGATCCGAAACGCTTCATTCCAGGCGCCACCGGCGACTGGGAGGTCATCATCGGCATGGAGGTCCATGCGCAGGTGCTGAGCAATTCGAAGCTGTTCTCCAGTGCGTCGACCGAGTTCGGGTCGGAGCCGAACGCCAATGTCTCGCTGGTCGATGCCGCAATGCCGGGCATGCTTCCGGTCATCAACGAGGAATGCGTCAAGCAGGCCGTGCGCACCGGCCTCGGCTTGAAGGCAAAGATCAACAATCGCTCGATCTTCGACCGGAAGAACTATTTCTATCCGGACCTGCCGCAGGGCTATCAGATCTCGCAATACAAAGATCCGATCGTCGGCGAAGGCAAGATCATCATTTCCGTCGGTCCGGATCGCCAGGGGCAGTTCGAAGACGTCGAGATCGGCATCGAGCGCCTGCATCTGGAGCAGGATGCCGGCAAGTCGATGCACGACCAGCATCCCGCCATGTCCTATGTCGACCTCAACCGGTCGGGCGTCGCGCTGATGGAGATCGTCTCGAAGCCGGACCTGCGTTCGTCGGACGAGGCGAAAGCCTATCTCACCAAGCTCCGCTCGATCCTGCGTTATCTCGGCACCTGCGACGGCAATATGGACGAGGGCTCGATGCGCGCGGACGTCAACGTCTCGGTTCGCCGCCCGGGCGAAGCTTTCGGCACGCGCTGCGAAATCAAGAACGTCAACTCGATCCGCTTCGTCGGCCAGTCGATCGAATACGAGGCCCGTCGCCAGATCGCCATCCTCGAAGACGGCGGCGCGATCGACCAGGAGACTCGTCTCTTCGATGCCAACAAGGGCGAGACCCGCTCCATGCGTTCGAAAGAAGAGGCGCACGACTACCGCTACTTCCCCGATCCGGATCTCCTGCCGCTCGAGTTCGACGATGCCTTCGTCGAAGCTCTCAAGGCCGATCTTCCCGAATTGCCGGACGACAAGAAGGAACGCTTCGTTCGCGATCTCGGTCTGTCCGTTTACGATGCGTCCGTTCTCGTCTCGGAAAAGGCGATTGCCGATTACTTCGAAGCCGTGGCCGAAGGCCGTGACGGCAAGGCGGCGGCGAACTGGGTGATCAACGATCTTCTCGGCGCGCTGAACAAGGCCGGAAAGACCATCGAGGAAACGCCGGTCTCGCCGGCGCAGCTCGGCGGTATCATCGATCTCATCAAGGACGGCACCATTTCCGGCAAGCTCGCAAAGGATCTCTTCGAAATCCTCTGGAGCGAGGGAGGCGATCCGGCCGAGATCGTCGAGAGCCGCGGTATGAAGCAGGTCACCGACACCGGTGCGATCGAGAAGGCGGTCGACGAGATCATCGCCGCCAATCCCGACCAGGTTGAAAAGGCCAAGGCGAAGCCGTCGCTGGCCGGCTGGTTCGTCGGGCAGGTGATGAAGGCGACCGGCGGCAAAGCCAATCCGCAGGCGGTGCAGGCCCTCGTAAAATCCAAGCTCGGCATCGAGGAGTGACGATGTTCTTCGTCCGTACCGCGAGCGAGCGCGACCTCGAAAAGGTTCGCGCTCTGCTTGCCGAGACGTGGCACGCGACCTACGATACGTTCTACGGTGTCGAAAAGGTCAATGAACTGACGGCGAAGTGGCATTCCGTCGAGGCCCTTCGCGCGCGCTTGCAGCGCAAGCACTCCGAGTTTGTCGTCGCCGACAACGGCAGCGAACTTGCCGGGATGGGCTATGCCGCCATGTCCGAGTCGCTGGAAAAGACAGCCGTGTTGCACCAGCTCTATGTGCTGCCGAAGTATCAACGCCATGGCGTCGGTCGCGACATGTTCGCCGAGCTCGAGACCTGCTTCCCGGATGCGGAACGCATGCGGGTGGAAGTGGAGCCGCAGAACCTGCACGCGCTCGCCTTTTATCGCGCGCACGGATTTGTGGAAGTCGCAAAAACATCCAGTTGCGGCGACGAGCAGTCCGGCATACCGGCGCTCATCCTCGAAAAGCGTCTTTCCTGACCTTTGACGCCGCTCGCATCGATGCGACACACCCGCTTCGGCCGCCAGATGCAGGTGAAATGCCCCGCAGCCAAGAGCGGAATCACTGGACAAGCCGGAAGCGGCACGGCATAAGCGGGGGCGAGATTTTGACATCCGGCTGGCTCCCATCGGCCGGTAAAGGACGATGCCTATGAAGCTCCTGCTGCAGATTTTCACCTGGTGGAACGGACAGACGATCGGTACCCGGTTTCACACCTGGCGCCATGGCCAGCGCGTCGGGGAAGACGAGTTCGGCAACGTCTACTACCAGGGCGGCACGGACTCCGAGGGCCGGACGCGGCGTTGGGTGATCTACAACGGCCCTGCCGAGGCGTCTGCGATCCCGCCGGGCTGGCATGGCTGGATGCACCACCGCACCGACGTCTCCCCCGCCGACGAGAAATATGTCGTACGCGAGTGGCAGAAGCCCCACCGCGCCAACCCGACCGGCACGCCCGGTGCCTATCGGCCGAAGGGGTCGATTGCCGGCGCCGGCAAGCGCCCGCGTGTGACCGGCGACTACGACGCCTGGACGCCGCGCTCCTGAGCCTGGGCTCTTCGGGTATCATCCCGCGACATGCGGGACGATCACGGCGCAGCCACATTTCGGGTTTAGCGCCTGAAGTCCATCCGGGACTAACAGCAATGTGCGGGGGATTGGCGGTAATGGCGGGTTTCTGTCTGCGGGATTTGATTGGCCGGGGAGGGCGGTTTGCTGCCATTGCCCTTCTCCTTGCCGCTCCGGTGACGTCTGCCGTCGAAACTGCGCAGGCGGCGCGCCTTTCCAACGCCGTCGCGGTCTTCTCCGGCATCGACAAGATCACCGGCCGCATCACCAGTTTTGACGTCTATATCGGCGAAACGGTGCAATTCGGTGCGCTGCAGGTAACGCCGCGCGTTTGCCACAGCCGCGACGAAACGGAAGCGCCGAAGACGACCACTTTTGTGGAGGTGGACGAAATCACGCTCGACCGGAAGATCCGCCGCATCTTCACCGGCTGGATGTTTGCCGACAGCCCGGGGCTCAATGCGGTCGAGCACCCCGTCTATGACGTTTGGCTGCAGTCCTGCAAGACCTCGTCGGACGTCCCCCCGCCGGACACGGCGGCAAAGCAATAGAGCACTTGGCAAGGCGCCTCCTGCGATCCATCTCTCTTTGCCTGCCACTCACTGGAGCGACGCAAAGCGTAAGCCTTTCCTTGAGAAGGCATGATCCTCAGAATTCGAGATTGGGCGAAGCTATGGCTTTCGCGAGCAGAACTTCGTACTGAGCCTTGGGCACGTCGACTGCACCGAAGGACTTCAGGTGTTCGGTTGTGAATTGCGTGTCGAGGAGCCGAAATCCCTTGGACCTCAATCGCTCGACCAGATGGACGAGGCAAATTTTCGATGCGTCGGTGCGCCGCGAGAACATGCTCTCGCCGAAAAAGGCTGCGCCGAGTGAAACGCCGTAGAGCCCGCCGACGAGTACATCTCCCTCCCACGCCTCGACGCTGTGCGCATGGCCCATTTGGTGCAGGGCCGCATAGAGGGAGCGGATCGTGTCGTTGATCCAGGTCGTCGGCCTGTCCCGTGCGGGCTGCGCGCACCCCTCCATGACCTCGGCGAAGGCCGTATCGAAGCGAATGTCGAAGGGACGTCTGCGGATCGCCTTGGCGAGGCTGCGCGAGACGTGAAACCGGTCCAGCGGAATGATGCCGCGAATCTCGGGCTCCACCCAGAAAAGTTCAGGATCGTCGGCCGAGTCGGCCATGGGGAAGAGGCCGATCGAGTAGGCGCGCAACAACATGTCCGGCGTGATATCCGGTTGTTTGCTGCGCGTCTCCTTCAATGTCGTATCCTATGCGGATGTTGTGGCCAGATGGTGCTCCAGCCAATGGATATCATAATCGCCGTTTGCGATATCCTGATTGTTGATCAGGTCCTGAAAAAGGGGAAGAGTCGTCTTGATGCCGTCGATGACAAATTCATCGAGTACGCGGCGAAGCCGCATCATGCATTCGACGCGCGTCCGGCCGTGGACGATCAGTTTACCGATCAGGCTGTCATAGTAGGGGGGGATACGGTAACCCTGATAGGCGCCGCTGTCGACGCGCACACCGAGGCCGCCCGGGGCGTGGAAATGCGTGATCGTGCCCGGAGAAGGAACGAAGGTGCGCGGATCTTCGGCATTGATGCGGCATTCGATGGCGTGACCGGAGAAGACGATATCCTCCTGCTTGGCAGAGAGGCCGGCTCCGGACGCCACGCGAATCTGCTCGTGCACGAGGTCGATCCCGGTGATCGCTTCGGTAATCGGGTGTTCGACCTGCAGGCGCGTGTTCATCTCGATGAAGTAGAACTCGCCGTTCTCGTAGAGGAACTCGATCGTGCCGGCGCCGCGATATTTCAACTTCTTCATCGCCTCGGCGCAGATTTGACCGATCTTCATGCGCTGTTCGACGTTCAGGGCCGGGGAGTTGGCTTCTTCCCAGACCTTCTGATGGCGGCGCTGCAGCGAGCAGTCGCGTTCACCGAGATGGATCGCATTGCCCTCGCCATCCCCGACGACCTGGATTTCGATATGGCGCGGCTTGCCGAGAAACTTCTCCATGTAGACCGCGTCGTTGCCGAATGCGGCCGCCGCTTCGGAACGTGCCGTCGCAACCGCATTTTCGAGTTCCTCCTCGGTGCGGGCGACCTTCATGCCGCGGCCACCGCCACCCGCCGTCGCCTTGATCAGCACGGGGAATCCGATCTGGCGGGCGATCTCCAGGGCGTTCTCCGGCTTCACTTCGCCATCGGAGCCCGGAACCACCGGAATGCCGAGTTGTTCCGCCGTCTTCTTGGCGGTGATCTTGTCGCCCATGAGGCGGATGTGCTCGGCAGTCGGTCCGATGAAAGTGATGCCGTGCGCATCGAGGATATCGGCGAACTTGGCGTTCTCCGAGAGGAAGCCGTAACCCGGATGCACCGCATCCGCACCGGTGATCTCACAGGCGGCAACGATCTGATGGATGTTCAGATAGCTCTCGCGCGAAGGCGGCGGGCCGATGCAGACGCTCTCGTCGGCGAGCCGGACATGCATGGCGTCGCTGTCCGCCGTCGAGTGCACGGCCACGGTCGCGATGCCGAGCTCCTTGCAGGCGCGCAGGACGCGCAGAGCAATTTCGCCGCGATTGGCAATGAGGATTTTCGAGATCATCGCCACCGTGCCCTATTCGATCACGATCAGGGGTTCGCCATATTCGACCGGGGCGGCGTCCTGCACGAGAATTTCCGTCACCTTGCCGGAGCGGGGGGCCGGAATCTGGTTCATCGTCTTCATTGCCTCGATGATCAGGATCGTCTGACCTTCCTTTACCACCGCACCGACTTCGATGAAGGGGCGGGAGCCCGGAGCCGGGGCGAGATAGGCGGTGCCGACCATGGGGGCCGTCACTGCGTTCTTGGCATTGTGACCGCCTTCGGCGGCACCCTGGGGCGCACCAGCCGGCTGGCCGGCGGCGATGGCGGGCGGCACCTGGTAGGCGGGCATCGCCGGCATGGACATGGCAACAGGCGTGCCGTTCCGCGAAACGCGGATGCGCAGATCGTCCTGCTCCACTTCGATCTCGGTGAGGTCGGTATCGTTAAGGATATTGGCGAGATCACGGATCAGCGCCTGATCGATACCCGGTTTCTTTTCAGCCATGGGATATGAGCCTCGTGTTCTTCTTATTTGGATTTTTCCGTCAGGTTCTTTAACGCATGCAGCGCCAGAATGTAACTCTGTGCGCCGAAACCGCAGATAACGCCTTTGACGGCTGGCGCGATCATCGACTTGTGCCGGAATTCTTCGCGCGCATGAATATTGGAAAGATGCAGCTCCACCACGGGGACGGTGATCGCCCGAATGGCATCGTGCATGGCGATGGAGGTGTGTCCGTAGGCGGCGGGATTGATGGCGATGCCGACTGCCTTTTCGCCAGCCTCGTGTAACCAGTCGACCAACGTGCCTTCATGGTTCGACTGCCGGAAGTCGACGTCGAAGCCGAGGTGTCTGGCCTCCTCCTTGCACATCGCTTCGATGTCGGCAAGCGTCTTGCCGCCATAGATACCCGGTTCGCGTTTGCCGAGCGCGTTCAGGTTTGGGCCGTTCAGCACAAAGATAGTCGAAGGCATAAGGGAATCCGGTCCGGTGATGGAGGGTTACCTATAGACTGATGGTTCCCCGAGGAAAAGCCCCCTGGGTACCAGCGGGCTTTGTCCACAAGTCGTGCTGTTCCGATAGGGGTTGTGGCCGGCCGGCCGTCAGCAGGCGGTCTTGCCGCACGCACGCATGTTGGCGACTTTCTGTTCGATCTCTGGCGCCCCGACAGCGCCGAAGACCGCCTCGTTGCCGACGACATAGGAAGGCGTTCCCGTGATGCCGAGCTCGTTGGCGAGCGTATAGGCTTCGCGCATCGAGGCATCATACGGCCCGTCATCCATCTTTTCGCGCAACTGCGCTTCCGTCACGCCGAGCTTGGCCGCAACGGCGATCGCGGTTTCCTCCGTTGCGCGCTCCTCTCCCCCGAGCAGGGCGCGATGGAAATCGCCGTATTTCTCTGGTGCGATCACGCGGAAGGCGGCGCTGACCTTGTGGGCCGCGAGCGAGTCCGGCCCGAGAATTGGGAGCTCCTTGAGAACGAAGCGGACATTCTTGTCCTTGGCGAGGATGTCGTCCATGTCGGAGAGAGCCCGTTTGCAATAGCCGCAGTTGTAATCGAAGAACTCGACGATCGTCACATCGCCGTCCGGATTGCCGAGGGCAATGTCGTAGGCAGAGTTGAAGATCGCCTTCTTGTTGTCGGCGATTGCCGCCTGAGCGGTTTCCTGCTGCTTGGCCCGCTGCTTGGAGGTGAGGGCTTCCTGCACTTCCAGCATGATCTCCGGATTGGCGAGCAGGTACTCCTTGATGAAGGCGCCGAATTCCTCCTTCTGCTTGGCATCGAGCGCCGCCGCGGGACCGGGCAGGGCGACGCCGGCAGCAAGCGCGATCAGGGATGCTGCGGCAATCATCTTCATCTTGAGCGTCATTCTTTCCTCGTGGTCTGCTGTTCTATGTCGGTCGTAGGCTCCGCACGCTTGCGTCAATGCGCCAGTTTGAAGACGACGACAAGTCCCGGCTTGCGCCGACTGGTTGAAGCATAGGGCGTGGCGGAGGGAAACGAAACGGCAAAATCGGCCGAATTGCGGCGTTCGCGGACTTGTGAAGCCGCGAGCGATGGGGCAAAGGGCATCAAGAAACTCGCGAGGACCTTCCTTTGGCACAGATGTCGAAACGCAGCGCAGTCGAGCCGTTCCACGCCATGGATGTGCTGGCCGAGGCCACGCGGCGGCGCGATTCCGGCCACCCGGTCATATCCATGGCGGTCGGTCAGCCCGCGCATCCGGCGCCGAAAGCGGCACTCGATGCAGCAAGGAGGGCACTCGATCACGGTCGGCTCGGCTATACGGACGCTCTTGGCACACTCTCCCTGAAGAGGGCGATTGCCGCTCACTATCACAGCCGACACGGCATCACGCTCGATCCGCAGCGGATTGCGGTGACGACCGGATCGTCGGCCGGGTTCAATCTCGCTTTTCTCGCCCTGTTCGATCCGGGCGATCGCGTGGCTATCGCCCGCCCGGGCTATCCCGCCTATCGCAACATCATGGCCGCGCTCGGGCTCGAAGTGGTCGAGATCGAAGCCAATGCCGATGCCGGCTTCACTTTGACCCCGGACAGCCTGGAGCGCGCCGCCGCACGGGGCGGAAAACCGTTGAAGGGCGTGCTTCTCGCAAGCCCGGCGAACCCGACGGGAACGGTGACCGGCAAGGCGCAGCTGAAGGCGCTCGCCGATTATTGCCGGGACCACTCGATCGCCTTCATTTCCGATGAGATCTATCACGGGCTTACTTTCGCCGGGGAGGAGACGACGGCGCTTGAAGTCGCCGACGACGCCGTCGTGATCAACTCCTTCTCCAAATATTACTGTATGACCGGTTGGCGCATCGGCTGGATGGTTCTGCCCGAGGCGCGGGTGCGTGCCTTCGAGCGCATCGCGCAGAGCCTCTATATTTCGCCGCCGGAGCTGTCACAGATTGCGGCGGAGGCGGCTCTCGGCGCGCATGAGGAGCTCGACGGCTACAAGCGTGCCTATGCCGCGAACCGGGCACTGCTGCTCGAACGGCTGCCGCAGATCGGCTTCTCGATCGCCTCGCCGATGGACGGCGCATTTTACGCCTATGCGGATGTCAGCCGCTTCACCAATGACAGCATGGCCTTCGCCCGTCGGATGCTGGCCGAGATCGACGTCGCGGCAACGCCCGGCTTCGACTTCGATCCCGTCGAAGGGCATCGCACCATGCGCTTTTCCTATGCGGGCGCGGCTATCGAGATGGAGGAGGCGATGAACCGCATCGCGCGCTGGCTGGCCTAAGGCCTGTTGAGATTCGGGCCGCCCGCGGCGCTTGTTTGATTTCCTCATTCCTGTGCTTGTCACAGAAATGAGGGTAGCGCCGCGTCTGCGGCGCGGGAAGCGTTCTTTCAGCCCAAGGACTTGGTCTGGCTGGATTCCTGTGACGAGCACAGGAATGAGGGACCGGGGATGTGCGGCTACTACATCGAAGCGAAGCGGGACGCTGTATACGGGCGTGACCCGGGACCTCCGCGCCGCCTCGCTATCTTCACAGCACCCTCTCTACCCTCATCCCTGTGCTCGTCACAGGGATCCAGCAGCGCCGCGTCTGCGGCGCGGGAAGCGTTCTTTCAGCCCCAGGACTTGGTCTGGCTGGATTCCTGTGACAAGCACAGAAATGAGGAAATCAAACAAGCCGTCGCGGGTAGTTGCGCCGGGTTTTACCAGTTGCCGGGGTCTGCGGTGTGATCGACACTGGCAAACTCATCTGCCTCTTTCCGGTCCAGTGTCAGGTTGGTTGCGAGCTTCGTTTCATCCGTGACCGAATAATGCAAAGGGGCCGGCCCGTTGGTCAGTTGCTGATACATGAGCAAGGCAGCTTCCTCGGCAGTGTCGGCTTCAAACTCTTCCGTAACGATGACTGTGAACTTGTGCATGGCCTCGTCCTCCCTCTGGAAAGTATAGAGCGCGATAAGGAAAACTATGTGCGGCTTTCCGTCCGGAAAGGGCGGAGTTTTTCAATGGGGCAGCTCACACCTGAGCCGCCACGCGTCCCGGCCATGAAAAAGCCCGGATCGCTCCGGGCTATTTCTTTTCTTCTTAGAAGAAACCGCGGCGCTGCCACCAGCCGCCCTTTTTGGGTTTTGCCGGCTCCTCTTCGCCCTCGCTTTTGCTGGACGTCACGACCGGCTCGGTAGCGATCGCCGACAGATCCCGGTTTGCGCGCGCAGGCTTTGCGCCTTCCAGATCGGCAACAGCTTCCTCCACCGCCTCCGGGGCGGCTTCGGGTGCTTCGGGTTGGGACTCGACGGCCTTCTCGGCTCCTTCATCGACACTCTCGGCCGGCTCCTCGGCCTTGACTGCTTTCTTGCGGCTGCGCCGGGGTTTTGCCGGTTTCGGCTCTTCCGCTGCTGCCTCTACGGCAGCGGCTGCCGCGATATCCGGCGACGTCTCCTCGGCTGCCGCGGCTGGGAGGACTTCCGCCTCTGCGTCGTCACCGGCCGCTTCGCCGGCTTCTGCAGCCACGCCGGCCTCGCCCTCGGCTTCAGCCAGTTCATCCTGACGACTGCGGCGGCCACCACGCTTGCCGCGGCGACGACGCTTGCGCTTCTGCTCGCTATCGCCATTCAGGGCATCCGTGGCGTCGCCTTCATCTTCGGCATCGTCCACTGCGCCTTCATCGCCGGTCTCGTCCTCAGCCGCGTCGGCGGCCTCAGCGAAGGCTTCGTCCGCCCCCTGACCCGTGCCCTTGCCGCGCCGGCGGCGACGACGCTTGCGCTTGCGGCCGCCTTGCTCGTCGGTCTGACCCTTTTTCTGGTCCTGACGCTCGGCAGCAATCTCTTCCGCTTCCTCTTCGTCGGTCTCCTCCTCGATGAGGACCTCTTCTTCGTCTTCCGGCTCCGGCTCGAACTGCAGGATCTGGTCGATCCTCACCGGATTTTCGACCGGTTCACCGCGATCGATCGCGAAGTGCTGCGCACCGACATGGGCGTCCGCTTCGATGAAGATGGAGACACCGAAGCGCTGTTCGTAGTCCGTGATCGAGCTGCGCTTCTGATTGAGCAGGTAGAGCGCGATATCGGGTGTCGTGCGCACGCTGATGTCGTGCGTGGTGTTCTTGAGCAGATGTTCCTCGATGCCGCGCAGAACATGCAGGGCAACGGAGGATTGCGAACGGATATGGCCCGTGCCGTTGCAGTGCGGGCAGGTCTGCATCGTGCTTTCCAGCACCGAGGCGCGAATGCGCTGGCGAGACATTTCGAGCAGGCCGAAATGCGAGATGCGGCCGACCTGGATACGGGCCCGATCGTTCTTCAGGCAATCCTTGAGCTTTTTCTCGACGGAGCGGTTGTTCCGCTTCTCTTCCATGTCGATGAAGTCGATCACGATCAGGCCGGCAAGGTCGCGAAGGCGCAATTGCCGCGCTACTTCCTCGGCTGCCTCGAGATTCGTCTGGAGAGCCGTATCCTCGATCGAGTGCTCGCGCGTCGAACGACCGGAGTTCACATCGATGGAAACCAGAGCTTCGGTCTGGTTGATGATGATGTAGCCGCCAGACTTCAGCGTCACCTGCGGCTGCAGCATGCGATCGAGCTGCGCTTCGATGCCGGAGCGGGAGAAGATCGGATGCACGTCGCGATAGGGCTGCACGACCTTTGCGTGGCTCGGCATCAGCATCTTCATGAAGCCCTTGGCTTCCTTGTAGCCTTCCTCGCCCGATACGACGATCTCGCTGATGTCCTTGTTGTAGAGATCGCGGATCGATCGCTTGATAAGGCTGCCCTCCTCGTAGACGAGGCAGGGGGCAGTCGAGTTCAGCGTCAGCGTGCGGACGTTCTCCCACAGCCGCATGAGGTATTCGAAGTCGCGCTTGATCTCGACTTTCGTGCGATTGGCTCCGGCGGTGCGCAGGATCACACCCATTCCCTGCGGCACGTCGAGACCGCGGGCGATTTCCTTCAGACGCTTGCGATCCTGCAGGTTGGTGATCTTGCGCGAAATGCCGCCGCCGCGCGCCGTATTCGGCATGAGAACGGAGTAGCGGCCTGCGAGCGAAAGATAGGTCGTGAGTGCCGCACCCTTGTTGCCGCGCTCTTCCTTTGCGACCTGAACCAGCAGGATCTGCCGGCGCTTGATCACTTCCTGAATGCGGTATTGCTTGCGCGGCTTGCGGATATGACGATCCGCCACCTCTTCCATGGCATCTTCGGCGCCGACGGATTCGATGATTTCCTTTTCGCCGTCGTGATTGTCGTCGTCATCGTCGTCGTCACGCTGACGACGCGCGTCGATATCCTCGGAGATCGAGTCGGTATCGACCACCGCGGCCATTTCGTTCTTGTCGCCTTCACCGTCTTCCGACGGGCCGCCCTCAGGCGCCACGGGCTCTTCGCCGGCCTTCGGCTTTGCGCGGCGGGTACGCTTCGGCTTGGCCTTGGCCTTGGCCTTGGGCTTCTCCGCAGCGGTCTCTGCGGCCTCGGCGGCTTCTCCAGCTGCCTCGGCGGCTTCGGCCTGTGCCACGACTTCGGCAACCGTATCGCCGGCCGGCGCGGATTTCTGTTCCGCCACGGTATCGTTCGGCTCGTCATCGTCGCGGCGAGCCTCTTCGGCTTCCGCCTTCAACAGGGCCTGACGGTCGGCGAGGGGGATCTGGTAGTAGTCGGGATGGATTTCGGCGAAGGCCAGAAACCCGTGGCGATTGCCGCCGTAATCGACGAAGGCCGCCTGGAGCGACGGCTCCACTCTGGTTACCTTCGCCAGGTAGATATTGCCGCGGATCTGCTTCTTATGTTCCGATTCGAAATCGAATTCTTCTATGCGGTTCCCGCGTACGACAACGACGCGCGTCTCCTCTGAGTGAGACGCATCGATAAGCATTTTCTCTGCCATCTAAGCTGTGCTCCTCGGCGCGGCGGGACGACAGACAGAGTGCCTTTTTCAAGAAGGCTGTCGAAGACGTCGGAGGCTGCGCCGGATATGAAAGGTCCTGTTTGGCGCAGGCGATGGTGCAGCAGCCAGACGGCAGCCGGAACGCTGGGGTCCCGGGGCCGCTCTACTTCTGACCGATACTGCTGAGTCACATCAAAGACCAAACAAGAATGCCAATGTCCTGGACCTCTGGAAGAGGCCCGATGAATGCGCCCGCTTGCGGGCATCCGGTGAAATTCACCATCAAGAACTCCGGCCACCGCCGGAAATTTGCGAACCAGTATACGGAGGAGGAAATGCGGCGACGGCGGATGAATTCCTGCGGCCGCGGAAGCTTGATACGGTTGCAACCGGTTGTTCCGGCTCGATCACTCCCTGGCGCCAAGCTCGTCTAAAAGCTCCGGCTGCCCGGCCGACGATTCTATCCCGTCAACACTTTCTCCTTGTGACGCTTTTATGTTTTCCATGTCACATTGGCAAGGGAAAAGCCTTTGCCGCCACAATATTGATCGATTCGCTTGCGCGGGTGTAACCGGACCTTCAGGAGAAGACAGCGCCGGCTGACGGGCGGTGCGACGGCCTCCGCGTCAAGCTTTGGTTAACCCTGAGGGTTCATTGGTTGAGGGGCGGATAGGGGGTGCCGGGGAGACCTTCGCCGGTACGTTGATTGGATGAATGCGGGGTTTCAGGTGAGGCGTTCGGCGACTAGGCTGTGTTCCATGGAGGCGATCGGGCGTCGTCGCGGTATGCGCGCGCTCGTCGCTGCCTTTGGTGCCGTTTTGCTTCTCTTGTCGCCCGTAGCGGGCCTGCGCGCCGGCGAGCCGGTGCCTCTCCTCGCCTATGCCGCGCGGATTGCCGGCGACGATGCCCGCACGCGCCTGGTCATCGAGTTCGATCGCGAGCCGGCCTTCTCCATCCACTACGTCGCCAATCCCTTTCGCGTCATCGTCGATCTGCCGGAAACGTCGTTCGGACTGAAACCGGAGAGCCTGCAGCCTCGCGGGTTGTTCGACGCCATCCGCTACGGCGGAATGGGGGCAGGGGCCTCGCGGCTTGTGCTCTCCGCCAAGGGGCCGACGGAGGTGACCCATGCGGAAGTGAAGCCGGTGGAGGACGGGAAGGGCTTTCGCCTCGTGCTCGATGCGGAGAGGATAGGCCAGGACCGCTTCGACAAGCTCCTGGCCGAGCAGCAGTGGACCGGCACGGTGCCCTCCGCCAAGACCGACCGGCCTGCCGCCGCGCCACCCCCGAAGGCCGGCGTCTTCGTGGTTGCGATAGATGCCGGCCATGGCGGAATCGATACCGGTGCAATCGGTGGCGTCACGAAAACCGAAGAGAAACACGTGACCCTGGCCTTCGCGAAGGAGCTGGTGGAACGGCTCAATCACGAACCCGGCATCGAGGCGTTTCTGACGCGGGAGCGCGACGAATTTCTCTCCCTCCCTCAACGCGTGCAGATTGCACGCCAGCGAGGCTCCAACCTGTTCATTTCGGTTCACGCCGACACATTACGGCAGAAGGATATTCGGGGAGCCACGGTCTACACGATCTCCGACAAGGCGTCCGACCACCTCGCAGCCGATCTTGCCGCACGCGAGAATCTCTCCGACGAGATTGCCGGGATTCCGCTCGAAAGCGAGCCGGCCGAAGTCGCGGATATCCTCATCGATCTCACCCGCCGCGAAACGCAGGCTTTCTCGGTCAACCTCGCCCGAAGCGTCATTTCCTCGTTCGAAGGGCAGATCAAGCTGATCAACAATCCGCACCGCCATGCGGGGTTCCGGGTCCTGCAGGCGCCGGACGTGCCCTCGGTGCTGCTCGAGCTCGGCTTCCTGTCGAACAAGGAAGATGAGAAGCAACTGCTCGATGCGGAATGGCGGAAGAAGGTATCCGCGCTGCTTGCGGACGCCGTTCAGCGCTACCGGAACACCGCGGTTGCAAACGGCGGTTGAATGCGCAGGGCATTCCGGGATCGCTGATCTCGTCCCAGCCCGGCGCCACGGAATGGGGATGTGATTTGTGTCGAGCCGGTAACAGCGATATGCTTTTCAGCGGATGCGCACTGTATAATCCGGTAACAGCCCTATTTTACTCACAATCCGGGCCCCTTAGGGGGAGGGCGTCCCGATTTGTGGGAAACGGTGTTGATGCTTCAGGTTCCTGGCCATATGAGGGAGCCCAAACGCGTGTAACTGAAAATGCCGGACGATTTCTTTGGAAGAGTTTGGCGAAGTCGGCTTCCTTTCGCGGAAAACGAGCGTTCGGGCACTCGGCGACCTCGCAATGGGACGATAATTAGATACCGGTACCTGACTGATGATCAGACTGATTGGATATTTTTTTGGCATTGGTGCGTTTCTGCTGCTTGGCACAGCCGCGGCCGTCGCGATCTATCTCGGCGGCATCACCAAGGACTTGCCCGACTATGAGGTGCTGGCCAATTATGCACCGCCGGTGACGACGCGCTTCCATGCGGGTAACGGCGCGCTGATGGCCGAATATGCGCGCGAGCGCCGGCTGTATCTGCCCATTCAGGCGATACCCGATCGCGTCAAGGCCGCATTCATCTCGGCGGAAGACAAGAATTTCTACCGGCATCCGGGTGTCGACGTGACGGGCCTTGCGCGCGCCATCGTCGTCAATGTGCAGAATTTCGGCTCCGGTCGGCGCCCGGTCGGAGCGTCGACGATCACCCAGCAGGTCGCCAAGAATTTCCTTCTGAGCTCCGACCAGACGCTCGATCGCAAGATCAAGGAAGCGATCCTCTCCTTCCGCATCGAACAGGCCTACAGCAAGGACCGTATTCTCGAGCTCTATCTCAACGAGATTTTCTTCGGGCTGAATTCCTACGGCATCGCCGGGGCGGCGCTGACCTATTTCGACAAGTCGGTGACGGAACTGACGATTGCCGAGACCGCCTATCTTGCGGCCCTGCCCAAGGGGCCGGCCAATTATCACCCGTTCCGCGAGGTCGAGGCTGCGATCGAGCGCCGCAACTGGGTGATCGATCGGATGGTCGAAAATGGATACGTCACCAAGGCTGACGGCGAGGAGGCAAAGCAACAACCGCTCGGCGTCAAGCCGCGGCGCGGCGGCGCGCACCTCTTCGCCTCCGATTTCTTCGCCGAAGAAGTGCGTCGTCAGATCATCCAGAAATACGGCGACAAGGCCCTTTACGAGGGCGGGCTTTCCGTGCGTACGTCGCTGGATCCGCGGCTGCAGATTGCGGCGCGCAAGGCGCTTCAGGACGGGCTTTTGAACTACGACGAGCGGCGAGGCTTTCACGGTCCGGTGAAGACAATCGAGATCGGCGGCGACTGGGGCGAGCCGCTGAGCAAGATCCCCATGCTCAGCGACGTGCCGGAATGGAAACTGGCGGTCGTGCTCTCTGTAGACAGCGAAGGCGCCGAAATCGGCGTCCAGCCGGAAAAGGAAGTCTCGGGCAAGATCGTGCCTGAACGGGTGACCGGGCGGATTGCCGCCAAGAACATGCAGTGGGCCTATCGGTCCGCGGGCGGAAAGCGCAAGAACGCCAAGTCGCCGGAGGGGGTCTTCGGGCCGGGCGACGTCGTCTATGTCGAGCCGTTGCAAGAGGCCGGCGAATATCGGCTGCGCCAGCCGCCGAAGGTTCAGGGCGGATTGGTCGCGATGGACCCGCATACCGGCCGCGTGCTGGCGATGGTCGGCGGGTTTTCCTACGGACAGTCCGAGTTCAACCGCGCGACTCAGGCGATGCGCCAGCCCGGTTCCGCCTTCAAACCCTTCGTCTACGCGGCCGCCCTCGACAACGGCTATACCCCGGCATCGGTCATTCTGGATGCGCCTATCGAGATCGTCGCGGGCGGTCAGGTCTGGCGGCCCGAAAACTACGGCGGCGGCTCTGCCGGACCGTCGACGCTCCGCCTCGGCATCGAAAAATCGCGCAACCTGATGACGGTCCGGCTTGCCAACGACCTGGGCATGAACATCGTCGCCGAATATGCCGAACGTTTCGGGATCTACGACAAGATGGCGCCGCTTCTTGCGATGTCCCTCGGTTCCGGCGAAACGACGGTGCTGCGTCTCGTGTCCGCCTATGCCGTCATCGCCAATGGCGGCAAGCAGATCAAGCCGTCGCTGATCGACCGGATCCAGGACCGTTACGGCAAGACCATCTTCCGCCACGAGGACCGGGCCTGCGAGAATTGCAATGCCGACCATTGGGAAGCTCAGGAAGAGCCGGTGCTGATCGACAATCGCGAGCAGGTCCTCGATCCGATGACCTCCTATCAGATCACCTCCATGATGGAAGGCGTAGTCGCGCGGGGGACCGCGGCAGGCAAGATCAAACTCGATCGCCCTGTCGCGGGCAAGACCGGCACGACCAATGACGAGAAGGACGCCTGGTTCGTGGGTTACACTCCCGACCTCGTCGCGGGGCTCTATCTCGGCTTCGACGACCCGGCACCGCTCGGGCGCGGGTCGACCGGCGGCGGCCTGTCGGCGCCGATCTTCAACGCCTTCATGCAGAAGGCGGTGGAGGGTACCCGTCCCGGCAAGTTCGTGGTGCCGGAAGGCATGAGCCTTATTCCCGTCAACCGCAAGACCGGCATGGCGGCCGTCGAGGGCGAGCCGGACACGATCATCGAAGCCTTCAAGCCGGGCACCGGCCCTGCGGACACCTTCTCGGTCATCGGCGACCTCGACGAATATGCGCCGCCGGAAGAAATATTGAGAACCTCTCCGCAGGCCAACCAGGCGGTAACCTCCGGCTCCAACGGACTGTTCTGACCCTTTCCATTGCACGCGGTGCCCGTCGCCTTTACATCGGCGGCGGGCACCGCTATTTGACCGTCACGTTGGAAAAGTCACCTGAAGAAGCAGGATCATGCGCAGCGAAATCGAGAACATCGTCGACGAAATCAAGCAGGCCATAAGCCTGCTGAGGAGGCATCTTTGACTGGGATCAGGCGGTAAGACGACTGGACTGGTTGAACAACAAGGCGGAAGATCCGTCGCTCTGGAACGATGCGGCCGAGGCGCAGAAACTGATGCGCGAGCGCCAGCAGCTCGACGATGGCATCAATGGCCTGCGCCGCTTCGAGCAGCAGCTCAACGACAACATCGAGCTCATCGAACTCGGTGAAGAGGAGGGCGATTCGGCGATCGTCTCGGAGGCCGAGGAAGCGCTTCGCCAATTGCGCGGCGAGGCGGCGAAGAAGCAGGTCGAGGCCATGCTTTCGGGCGAGGCCGACCAGAACGACACTTATCTCGAAGTCCATTCGGGCGCCGGCGGCACGGAAAGCCAGGACTGGGCGAACATGCTGCTTCGCATGTATACGCGATGGGCCGAACGCCAGGGCTACAAGGTCGAGCTCATGGAAATCCAGGACGGGGAAGAAGCAGGCATCAAATCCGCTACGCTTCTCGTCAAGGGGCACAATGCCTATGGCTGGCTGAAGACGGAATCGGGCGTGCATCGCCTCGTCCGCATTTCTCCCTATGACAGCAACGCTCGCCGCCATACGTCCTTTTCGTCCATCTGGGTCTATCCCGTCGTGGACGAATCGATCCAGATCGACATCAACGAAAGCGATTGCCGGATCGATACGTACCGCTCCTCGGGCGCCGGCGGTCAGCACGTCAATACGACCGATTCGGCCGTGCGCATCACCCATATGCCGAGCGGCATCGTGGTGCAGTGCCAGCAGGAACGCTCGCAGCACAAGAACCGCGCCAAGGCGTGGGACATGCTTCGCGCGCGGCTGTACGAGGCTGAACTGAAGAAGCGCGAGGAGGCGGCCAACGTCGAGGCGGCGTCGAAGACCGATATAGGCTGGGGTCACCAGATCCGCTCCTACGTCCTTCAGCCCTATCAGTTGGTCAAGGATTTGAGGACGGGCGTCGAAAGCACCAGCCCGGGCGACGTGCTCGACGGTGAACTGAACGAGTTCATGGAGGCAGCCCTTGCACATCGCGTCAGCGGTGGCGCGGATGCGGCCGTCGACGACCTGAGCTGATTGCCGTTGCCCCGGTATTGAGGGGGCGAGGGGAAATTCCTTTCGGGATGGGCGGCGTGCGGTCTGCGCTGAAAGCCGCCCCTCATCCGGCCTGCCGGCCACCTTCTCCCCCGCAAGCGGGGCGAAGGGGGCTCGCGGCAGGCCCCAGTCCCTTCGCCACCGCATCCACAAGCATGGCGGATTTGGCTAATGACAAGTTATAAAGGTGCCGGCAGGCGGATGAGGGGCGAAGTTCAGTGACCCTCAATTCGTCGCGCGCTCGATCTTGATGTCGCCGAGCTCGTCGATGAGGACCGTCCAGGACTCGGGCTCGGTCGCGCCCGCTTCGGTCTTCAGATAAACCGTCGCGAACATTCCCGGCTGCGGCGTGATCCCTGTCGAGGTTTCGGGGCGAATATCGGTGACATAGGGCTTCAGCGCCGTGAATTCCTCCAGTTCCGCGGAGGAAACCACCTCGGGACCGGTCGGAGTGGAGGCGATCTGCTGCAGATGGACCTGCGCGGTGCCGTCCTCCTGTCGAACGGCAATCAGTTTATAATAGCCGCGCCGCCCACCGGGCGCCGCAGTCTTCGCACCCTTTTCGCCATCCCTGCTTTCGTCCGGCTGCGGCGCGCCGCCGCTCTCCTCCCAAAAGCCCGTGCTCGTCACGAAGATGACGTTCGGGGGCAGGAGGCCATTGTCCTGAGCGAAAAGCGCGCTCGAGGGCAGGGTCAGGCAGAGCGCTATCAGCAGGGCCTTGTGCATTGTGGATATCCTTCGCAACCGAACGCCGGGACCGCGAGGCACGCTACCGCCCGTGATCATACCATATCGGCCTTGCAACGTGTGATTTCAATTGGAAAACTGCTCGGCGAGAATGCGATCGGACCAGGAATGATCCGGATCCGAAAGGATCCGCGCCGTGAGCTTCTCCGATTCGGCGATGCGGACATGCACGACGGACTTGACTTCCTGGTGGTCTGCCACGGCGTTGACCGGGCGCTTGTCGGCCTCGAGGATTTCGATGTCCACCGTCACGTGATTCGGCAACAGCGCCCCGCGCCAGCGCCGCGGCCGGAAAGGGCTGACGGGCGTCAACGCCAGAAGCGGCGCTTCCAACGGCAGGATCGGCCCGTGCGCAGAAAGATTATAGGCGGTGGAGCCCGCAGGCGTCGCCAGAAGCAGCCCGTCGCAGGTCAGTTCGTCGAGCCGCGTCTTTCCGTCTACGATGACCTTCAATTTCGCGGCCTGGTAGGACTGGCGGAAGAGGTAAACCTCGTTGATGGCAAGCGCGGTGAACTTGTCGCCGTTGACGTCCGTCGTGCGCATCTCGAGCGGATGAAATGCATTTTCGTCCGCATTGGCGATGCGCTGATGCAGGTTCTCGGTGCTGTAGCGGTTCATCAGGAACCCGACCGAGCCGCGGTTCATCCCGTAGACGAGCTTGCCGGTATTCATCGTCCTGTGGAGCGTATGCAGCATGAAGCCGTCGCCGCCGAGCGCGACGATCACTTCGGCCTTGTCCGCATCATGATCTCCATAGAGGGCCCGGAGATCCTCGGCCGCCTTCTGCGCTTCCTCTGCCGGCGATGCGATGAAGGCGAGGGAGTTGAACTTGCGGGCCATGAACTCAGTCCGTCTGTCATTGCGGGGGCAGGGGCGCTTCCGCTTGTTTTCGCGTCAATTTAGGCCGGCGGCGCTATAGACGCCGCGGTCGCTTTTTCTGGCACGGCCTCGGCACGAACGCATCCGAAAAATTGGGAGAAGCCGCATTTTTGCTTTACACCGGGAGAGAATATGGTAACTCCCAGCCCTAACGTGCCCTTATAGCTCAGTTGGTAGAGCGGCTGATTTGTAATCAGTAGGTCGGGAGTTCGAGTCTCTCTGGGGGCACCAGAAAACCCTGAAAACAATGCGTCGCCCACGCTTCCTTCCGGTTGCCCCCTTCGCTCCGGCAAGGTTTCATCGGCATCGAAGTGGCGCAGCCATCCAACCGTCGCATCAAATCTCGAACGACGCGGCCGGCCTCGGGTCGACCTCGCGGCAGCGCTCCAGCGCCTTGATCAGATTTTCCGCCAGAAAGTCGATGAGAGCGCGGGTCGCGGGCAGCAGGCCGTGGCGCGAGGGGAAGACGAGGTGAACCATGACGTTGCCGGAGGTCCACTCCGGCAGGACCGGAACGAGGGCGCCGGTTCGGAAGGCGCGCTCGCAGATGTGGTCGGGCAGCAGCGCTATGCCCATGCCTTCGATGGCCGCGCGTTCGAGGATGAGAAAATCGCTGCAGCCGACTATGGGCCGGTGAGCGATCTCGATCGCTCCCCCGGTTGCGTGTACGAGCCGCCAGACATCATTGGGGTGCTGCTCGTTCATCGACAGCGTCGGCATTTGCGAAAGATTGTCGGTCGTGATCTCACCGAGGCGCGCGAGAAGCGTCGGGCTGGCGGCGAGGCGTTGGCGCACTTCGCCGAATTTGCGGACGATCAGCTGGCTGTCGGTGTCGAGCTGGTCGCGTGCGCGCAAGGCCACGTCGATCCGTTCCTCGATGAGATCGATCCGCCGGTTGGAGGCGGTGATCAACAGGCGGACACCCGGATATCGGCGGTGAAAGGCGGGCAGGATGTCGGCGAGCATCGGTGTGAAGCCGATAGGACAGGCGAGCCGGACGACGCCCGTCGGCTCGGCGCGCACTGCGGCGATCTCGGCTTCGGCGGCGGCCACGCCGTCGAGCAGCCCCTGGGCGTGCTCGTAAAAGACACGGCCGATTTCGGTCATTCGAAGCTTGCGCGTCGAGCGCTCGAGCAGACGCACGCCCAATTGCTCCTCCAGGCGTGCGACATGTTTGCTGAGCTTCGATTTCGGCACGTTCAGGTCGCGCGCGGCGGCGCTGAAGCCATTGTGTTTGACGACTGCGGCGAAAAGCGCGATATCGTTGAGATCCTGCATGAGTGCCTCCCATCAAAGGCGGTATCGACGTTCGGTGCGGCTCCCCGTCGATTGGAGGGTGACGATTGGAGCTCAGGGGGCCATCTGCCGCGATATATGCCGAATTGTTTCCCTGGGGAAACGGAATGTCAAATATTCGCTGACTTATCGAATGATTGTTTGCAGATCATATGTGATGCACCGCAACGTAAGCAAAGGTGCTTCCCATGAAAATCCTTCATATCGACTCCGGCATTCTCGGCGAACACTCCGTCTCCCGCCGCCTGACGTCGGCAATCGTGTCGCAGCTCAAGGCCGACCAGCCCGATGCGGAGATCACCTATCGGGATCTCGCATCCGAACGCGTTCCGCACCTGACCGGCGCACAGATCATGGCGCCTGCAGACCTCGATGGTGTCGATGCCGCTCTGGCCGCCGATGTGCGCATCGGCCGCCAGATGCTCGAGGAATTCCTGGCTGCCGACACGGTCGTCGTCGGTGCGCCGATGTATAACTTCTCGATCCCGAGCCAGCTCAAGGCGTGGATCGACCGTCTGGCCGTTGCCGGCAAAACCTTCCGCTATACCGAAGCAGGACCGGAAGGCCTCGCCAAGGGCAAGAAGGTTATCGTCGCCTCCACCCGTGGCGGTCATTATTCGGTCGCCCCGGCTTCCGCCATGGACCACCAGGAAACCTATCTGCGGTCGGTCTTCGGTTTCTTCGGCATAACGGACATCGAGTTCATCCGCGCTGAGGGCCTGAACCTCGGCCCCGACCAGAAGCAGTTCGCCATAGCCGAAGCCGAAAAGACGATTGCTCAGGGCAACGTTCTGAAGCTCGCAAGCTAATCATTCGGCCGGCGCCGTGGCGCCGGTTCGTTGCGGAGGATGCCGGCCGAGCAATCAGCCGGCATTCTCCGTTTCTGATCGGGTCGAATCTGCGCTATTCTGTCGGGCATGAAATGCGTGCGCGCCCTGCGGTTTCTGGCGTTGTCGCTCGCGGCCGTCGCCCTGGTGGCCGGAAGTGTTTCCGCGTCTGCGCCGGGCGGGCGGTGCACCTGCCGTCACCGCGATGGGGGCAAATACGAACTCGGCCAGACTGCGTGCATCCGCATCGGCGACGTCTCCTATCTCGCGCGCTGCGAAATGAACCTCAACGTCACGACCTGGAAGAGATTGCAGGACGGCTGCCCGACGGCGGGGCTCGCCCTGACGATCGTCCCGCCGGCTCCTATCCCCTAAGATGATGTCTTGCCGCGTACATCGCGATGGCGGCGGCATTCGACACGTTCAGCGACTTGATCGCGCCGGGCATGTCGAGCCGTGCGAGCGCCTTGACCGTCTGCCGGGTCTTCTGGCGCAGGCCCTTACCCTCCGAACCGAGCACCAGCGCGATCTTGTCGCCGGCGAATGTGCCTTCGAGCGGCTGCGGCCCCTCGGAATCGAGGCCTATCGTCATGAAGCCGAGTTCGTGGAGCTCTTCGAGGGTGTCGGCCAGATTGGTGATCTGGATATAAGGAATGAGTTCCAGCGCACCCGAGGCCGATTTCGCCAGCACACCTGATTCGATTGGACTGTGGCGCATCGTCGTAATGAGCGCGCCTGCGTCGAAGGCGACCGCCGAGCGCATGATCGCTCCGACATTGTGGGGATCGGTCACCTGATCGAGAACGAGAATCAAGGGGCAGTCGCGAAGAGCCTCGAGCTTGCGGTGCGGCAGAGGCTGCGTCTCCAGCATCACGCCCTGGTGAATGGCATCGGGCCCGAGCATGCGGTCGAGCTCCTGCGGTGTTACAGTCTCGGCCGGGAAGGGGAGCGCCGAAAGATCGCCGAGCTCCAGGCGCGCGGCGGCGTTCTGCGTTACCGAGAGGCGGATGATGCGGCGTTCCGGATTGTCGAGGGCGGCGCGGACCGTGTGCAGGCCGTAGAGAAGCACCTGGTCCGGGGCGAGTGCCGGCGGCTTCCAGTCGGCGGGCAGCTTTCCGCGCTTGTCCTGGCGTGGAGTCGGAATCTCCCCGCGTTCGCGCCGGGCGTCCCGATGCGCACGGCGCAGATTTGCATAATGGGTGTCCTTGGCGCTCTTGTCGCCGGTCTTGTCCTTGCTCATGCCGGTCTTATAGTGAGCTTCGCCTCCGGTTGAAACTGATTTCGGAAATCGCCGCTGCGGTCGGCAGTGGAGAAATTCTGAGAATTTGCATTTCGCCGTGTTGACAGGACGAATGCAGGCGGTCATATACCCGGCGCAGATCGCGGGGCGGCGACAAACGACGCCGGTTCTTACGCGATCTCAAATGCTTGGTCGATTGATCCCGACAGAAAAATGGAGGGATGCCCGAGTGGTTAAAGGGGACGGACTGTAAATCCGTTGGCTCAGCCTACGTTGGTTCAAATCCAACTCCCTCCACCATTCTGCTTCAGGATCGAAGGCCCGCGGGTATAGCTCAATGGTAGAGCAGCAGCCTTCCAAGCTGAATACGCGGGTTCGATTCCCGCTACCCGCTCCAGCTTCTTTTTCAAAGCACCAAAAAATCCGCTGCACTTCAGGTTTGTGCCGCACGCGCTTGTTTACGTTCTATTTTCCGGCCCGAGGCGTAGCGCTTTGGGTACTTCTGCCGCCACTTGCCGCTGCCTTTCTGAAGAGGCGAGACCTTGCCGTTCCGGCGCACGCAATTAAGTCTTGCGCAAATGCGACGAAACCCTTAAACGGCTCGACAAACCGGCCCCGCCGGCTGATCCATCCGATTTGACCACAGGAAGCGTACCCATGGCAAAGAGCAAATTTGAGCGCAATAAGCCGCACGTCAACATTGGCACGATTGGCCACGTTGACCATGGCAAGACGTCGCTGACGGCAGCGATCACGAAGTATTTCGGCGAGTTCAAGGCGTATGACCAGATCGACGCTGCGCCGGAAGAAAAGGCGCGCGGCATCACCATTTCGACGGCGCACGTCGAATACGAGACGCCGAACCGTCACTATGCGCACGTCGACTGCCCCGGCCACGCCGACTACGTCAAGAACATGATCACCGGTGCGGCGCAGATGGACGGCGCGATCCTGGTTGTTTCGGCGGCTGACGGCCCGATGCCGCAGACGCGCGAGCACATCCTGCTCGCCCGCCAGGTCGGCGTTCCGGCGATCGTGGTGTTCCTGAACAAGGTCGACCAGGTCGACGACGCTGAACTGCTCGAGCTGGTCGAGCTGGAAGTGCGCGAACTGCTGTCGTCCTACGAATTCCCGGGCGACGACATTCCGATCATCAAGGGTTCGGCTCTGGCCGCGCTTGAGGATTCGGACAAGAAGATCGGCGAAGACGCGATCCGCGAGCTGATGGCTGCGGTTGACGCCTACATCCCGACGCCTGAGCGTCCGATCGACCAGCCGTTCCTGATGCCGATCGAAGACGTGTTCTCGATCTCGGGCCGCGGTACGGTCGTGACCGGTCGCGTCGAGCGCGGCATCGTCAAGGTCGGTGAGGAAATCGAGATCGTCGGCATCCGTCCGACGACGAAGACGACCTGCACGGGCGTTGAAATGTTCCGCAAGCTGCTCGACCAGGGCCAGGCCGGCGACAACATCGGCGCGCTGCTTCGCGGTGTCGACCGCAACGGCGTCGAGCGCGGCCAGATTCTGTGCAAGCCGGGTTCGGTCAAGCCGCACCGCAAGTTCAAGGCCGAAGCCTACATCCTGACGAAGGAAGAGGGTGGCCGTCACACGCCGTTCTTCACCAACTACCGTCCGCAGTTCTACTTCCGCACGACGGACGTGACCGGCATCGTGACGCTTCCGGAAGGCACGGAAATGGTCATGCCGGGCGACAACGTCACGGTTGACGTCGAGCTGATCGTGCCGATCGCGATGGAAGAAAAGCTGCGCTTCGCTATCCGCGAAGGCGGCCGCACCGTCGGCGCAGGCATCGTCGCCTCCATCGTCGAGTAATTCCGGTCGGACCGGACTTCGAACCCCGCGGGCAACCGCGGGGTTTTTCTTTTTGGCCGTTTACCAATCAACTTTTGAAACGCGAGGCGATCTCTTCGCGTGTGATGTCTGCAACAGTGCTTGCATAGTCCCGCACGCATCGCCCGAATATCACGGGACCTTGCCGCCGGTCCGTGTTACCTTCCGGTCCTGACGATTTGCCGAATGCGACCTACGGCGCCGCGCGTTTTAGGGCGCGCAAAGACCGCTTAAGCGCTTGAATTGAAGCATGTTTGTCCATCAATCGGCTCCGATTGGCGGAAATATGCAGCAGGATCGGAAGCCAATGAAAAAACGTATTCCCACGCGGCTTGCCGCGGCTGGCATCGTTTTGATCTGCGTCGGGAAGTCCCCGCAATTTGCCTCGGCCGCCGATGACCGCCCGCTTATCTGGTCGCCTTCCAAGACCGGAGCCAACTCCTACAAGTTCCGGTTCGGCGTTCGCCGGACGGGCCGGTGGAACACGTCCGCCGGTGCCGAAGTCTCGATGGACGCCACACGCTCTGGCAAGATCAATCCACCCGGCGCGCCGGTCCGCCTCTGGGGAACGGCTTCGCGCGGAAGCGGGCGAGGGGCGGCCACGCGTTCCTCTCAGGTCAGCGTGGACTACAATGCTTTGCGAGGGGCCGGCAACTTCGGCGCCGGTACCGCGCGCAGTTGGATCGTCACGCCCACGCTCGATGCGGAGGTCCACCGGAGCATCGCTATCCAATGCAACGTCTATGAGAGCCGGTGCAGCGAACCGAGGCTCACTCAATCCGCCAAGCTCGTGTCTCCCGCAAGCCGAACGTCCCTTACCGTGCAGAGCCAGGTATCGCGTGACGGCGTCAGCGGTGTGAGCCGGATTGGGGTGGAACAGAACTTCGGAAATCTGCGCCTCGGCGCGGCCGTCGCCGATCCGTTGATGGCGCCGCGCAGCGTGGTCGATGTCCGCTACAGTCTGAAGTGGTGAATCGGAAGGAACACTCGGCGCCACGCACGATCGATCTTGCGCAAGGGCGCAAAGTACCTAACCTACAGAGCGGCGCATACAGCAAAGTCGCTGCAGCACGTCTTCTTCTGCGTGGGGATATATCATGAAAAAGCGAATTCTGTTTACCGGCGGCTCGGGGAAGGCCGGGCGGCACGCCGTGCCCTACCTCATCGAGGCCGGCTATGAAGTGCACAACGTCGATCTCGTGCCGCTCGACAGCCCCGGCGTCACCAATCTGATCGCCGACATTACCGACAGCGGCCAGATGTTCAATGCGCTGTCGATGCACCGGGACTTCCCCGATCTCGACCAGGGCATGCAGCCCTTCGATGCCGTCGTGCATTTCGCGGCCATTCCGCGCATTCTCATCAAGCCCGACAACGAAACCTTCCGGGTCAACGTGATGGGTACCTACAACGTCATCGAGGCGGCGGTGAAGCTCGGTATCCGAAAGATCATCGTCGCTTCCAGCGAGACGACCTATGGCGTCTGCTTTGCGGAGGGGCACCGAGACTTCCATCATTTTCCTCTCGAAGAGGATTACGACGTCGATCCGATGGATTCCTACGGGCTCTCCAAGGTGGTGAACGAGAAGACGGCGAGGGCCTTCGCCGAGCGCTCCGGCTTCGATATTTACGCTTTGCGCATCGGCAACGTGATCGAGCCGCATGAATATGCGGACTTCCCGCATTATTTTGCCCATCCGGAGATCCGCAAAAGGATCGCCTGGAGCTATATCGATGCCCGTGACCTCGGCCAGATCGTGAAGCTTTGCGTTGAGAAGGACGGTCTCGGCTTCGCGATATTCAACGCCGCGAACGACACGGTATCGGCCAACACGCCTTCGCGCGAACTGGCCAGGCAGTTCTATCCAAATGTTCCCTTCACGCGCGAGATCGGCGAGTTCGAAGGGCTGCTTTCCAATCGCAAGATCCGCGAGGTACTCGGTTTCAAGGAAGAGCACGATTGGCGGAGATATGTACGGCTGAACGAGTAGATCACGATGAGTTGAGGCGCGTGTAGCGGGCGGACTGCCGCTCACGCTTTCCTCGTCCTTCCAGCCGCGTCGCAGCATCCGTTCGGGCACCCGCGGAGAGGGCGGCTGAAATTTTGTTGATTCTTTTTTCTCTTTTGCTGCGAATGCGCTTGAAAGCGTCCGGCAAACTGAATATTAAGCCGCTGACTTGGGATGCAGCCGGTTCGGTTGCGTCGCGGCACCGTAGGGGTATAGCTCAGTTGGTAGAGCGGCGGTCTCCAAAACCGCAGGTCGGGGGTTCGAGCCCCTCTGCCCCTGCCATTCTCCCGATCCTGCCGTGGTGGGATGCGTGGGGAAGGCGGCATTGCCGTCTTTGTATATTCACAAAAAAGGCTGATTGGCTCTTGTGGTTTTCGCAATCGGTCTTTATGTAGGGTCCAAACAGACACGCGGTGCGTGGGGCTGACATGTCGGCTTTACGCGCCGTAATGGCGTGAGCATTATATGGCATCCAAAACAAATCCATTTGCGTTTCTGCAGCAGGTGCGCGCTGAAACGTCGAAAGTGACTTGGCCTTCGCGGCGCGAGACGACGATCTCGACGCTGATGGTTTTCGTCATGGTCTCTTTTGCCGCCGCCTTTTTCTTTGGTGCGGACCAGTTGCTGGGTTGGGTAATGAGCCTGATCCTCAACGTTGGCGCTTGATTGGGTGGAGAGTAGCATGGCTGCGCGCTGGTATATTGTTCACGCCTATTCGAATTTTGAAAAGAAGGTCGCCGAATCGATCGAGGAGAAGGCCAAGCAGAAGGGCCTCACCCATCTCTTCGAGAAGATTCTCGTCCCGACCGAGAAGGTGGTCGAGGTACGTCGCGGGCGCAAAGTCGATGCGGAGCGGAAGTTCTTTCCGGGTTATGTCCTCGTTCGCGCCGATCTGACCGACGAGGCCTATCACCTTATCAAGAACACGCCGAAAGTGACCGGTTTCCTTGGCACGGACAGCAAGCCGGTGCCGATTCCGGATCACGAGGCCGACCGTATTCTCGGTCAGGTGCAGGACGGAGTCGAGCGCCCGAAGCCTTCGGTCTCCTTCGAGATCGGCGAGCAGGTCCGCGTTTCCGACGGCCCGTTCGCATCGTTCAACGGCACCGTTCAGGATGTCGATGAAGAGCGGTCGCGCTTGAAGGTCGAGGTATCGATCTTTGGCCGCGCGACGCCTGTCGAGCTGGAATACGGCCAGGTCGAAAAGGTCTGATTAGCGTAAGCGAATACGAATGGGCAGGTCGATTTATCGGCTTGTTCGGCGGAGCGATCCGCATCGCGTGGGAGGTTTCCGACCTTAAGCCGGGTCGGTTCATCCGCACCACGCAACCGCAGCCGCCGGTCGATCGATCGGCAAATGGCCGGGCAACCGGCTGATGAGCTCCCTTTTCGGCCTCGCCGCAAAGGAGCAGTGAAAGGCAGAGAGAAATGGCTAAGAAAGTTGCAGGCCAGCTCAAGCTGCAGGTAAAGGCCGGCTCGGCGAATCCGTCGCCGCCGATCGGTCCTGCGCTTGGTCAGCGTGGCATTAACATCATGGAATTCTGCAAGGCGTTCAACGCCGCCACGCAGGAAATGGAAAAGGGTATGCCGATCCCGGTCGTCATCACCTATTACCAGGACAAGTCCTTCACATTCGTCATGAAGCAGCCGCCTGTCAGCTACTTCCTGAAGCGCGAAGCGAAGGTCCAGGCGGGCTCCAAGACCCCGGGCAAGGCCAAGGCCGGCTCGATCTCCAAGGCTCAGATCCGCACGATCGCAGAGGCCAAGATGAAGGACCTCAACGCGGCCGATATCGAAGGCGCAATGGCGATGGTTGAGGGCTCGGCCCGCTCCATGGGCCTGGAAGTGACGGGCTAAGACCATGGCGAAGATTGCAAAGCGTGTACAGAAGTCCCGCGAGGGCATCGATCCGGCGAAGCTCTATGGCCTTACCGAGGCCGTAACGCTGGTCAAGGAGCGTGCGACGGCCAAGTTCGACGAAACGATCGAAGTCGCTATGAACCTCGGCGTCGATCCGCGCCATGCCGACCAGATGGTCCGCGGCGTGGTCAATCTGCCGAACGGCACCGGCCGGTCGGTTCGCGTCGCCGTTTTCGCCCGTGGCGCGAAGGCTGACGAAGCCAAGGCTGCCGGCGCCGACGTCGTCGGTGCGGAAGAGCTCGTCGAAATCGTACAGGGCGGCAAGATCGACTTCGATCGCTGCATCGCGACCCCCGACATGATGCCGCTCGTCGGCCGTCTCGGTAAGGTTCTCGGCCCGCGTGGCATGATGCCGAACCCGAAGGTCGGCACCGTCACCATGGACGTCGCCGGAGCAGTCAAGGCTTCGAAGGGCGGCGCCGTCGAGTTCCGCGTTGAGAAGGCGGGTATCGTTCACGCCGGCATCGGCAAGGCTTCCTTCGATGCCAAGGCGCTCGAAGAGAACATCCGCGCCTTTGCAGATGCCGTGATCAAGGCAAAGCCGACCGGCGCCAAGGGCAACTACGTCAAGCGCGTGGCTGTTTCTTCGACGATGGGCCCCGGCCTCAAGGTCGACCCGGCAACGATCAGCGCTGCCTGATTGATGATTTGACGGGCTTCGGCCCGTAACCAGATTTCCGGCCTTTCGGGGCCGGAAATTCCGGGCCTACCGCCCGGAACTCCTGTCCGAGATTGCGGGTGGTTTTACCTTAATCACCTGGCCCGCATGAGACGGGTAAGATCTGAATTTCATGAAGACGCGGACGCGTCGGAATTCGGTTCGAACCTCGCTTGCCTTGTGTCAGACCCGGCTTTCCGGGAACGCCAAGGGACAGGATCCTCAAGCGTTGCTTGGGATCGAGAATGATCCCGGGTGACAAAGGCAAACCCGGCAGGGCTGCGATGAGCAACCCTGCCAACTGGAGACAGACAGTGGAAAGAGCGGAAAAACGCGAATTCGTCACGGAGCTGAACGAAGTCTTCAAGGCTTCCGGTTCGGTTGTCGTGGCCCACTATGCTGGTGTCACAGTCGCGCAGATGAACGACTTCCGTTCGAAGATGCGCGCCGCTGGCGGCACCGTCAGAGTCGCGAAAAACCGCCTGGCCAAGATCGCTCTTCAGGGCACGGAGTCTGAAGGGATGATCGATCTCTTCAAGGGTCAGACGCTGATCGCTTTCAGCGAAGACCCCGTAACGGCTCCGAAGGTCGTCGTGGATTTCGCCAAGACCAACGACAAGCTCGTTGTTCTGGGCGGCGCCATGGGGGCAACCACGCTCAACGCCGAAGGTGTCAAGTCGCTTGCGACCCTGCCTTCTCTCGACGAGCTGCGCGCGAAGCTGCTGGGCCTTCTCAACGCCCCGGCAACCCGCGTCGCGACGGTTGTCGCAGCACCGGCAAGCCAGCTTGCCCGCGTGTTCTCGGCCTATGCCAAGAAGGACGAAGCCGCCTGAGGCGGAATTTCGCTGTTGTATTTAAAACCAGTTCGAACCGAACAAAAGGAAAAGTAAAATGGCTGATCTCGCAAAGATCGTTGAAGACCTCTCCTCGCTGACCGTCCTGGAAGCTGCTGAGCTTTCCAAGCTTCTCGAAGAAAAGTGGGGCGTTTCCGCCGCTGCTCCGGTAGCCGTTGCTGCTGCCGGTGGCGCTGCTGGCGCTGCTGCTCCGGCTGAAGAAGAAAAGACCGAGTTCGACGTCATCCTGACGGATGCCGGCGCGAACAAGATCAACGTCATCAAGGAAGTCCGCGCCATCACCGGCCTCGGCCTCAAGGAAGCCAAGGACCTGGTCGAAGGCGCTCCGAAGGCTGTCAAGGAAGCCGTTTCCAAGGCGGAAGCTGCTGACCTCAAGAAGAAGCTCGAAGACGCTGGCGCGAAGGTCGACGTCAAGTAATTCGACGAAATGCGAAAGGGAGGTGGCCTTCGTGGCCGCCTCTCTTTGACCGTTTTTAGAACATATTACCCAAAAGCCTGTCGAAAACGGCTTTTGGGTAATGGGTTCTTCAAGAGGATGGTCTCCATCGAAGGACAGCACAGCATTCCGCGCTGGCGTCTTTCGAATGCTGGACGAGATTGAACTACCCATTGATTGACGGGGTCGACTGGCCATCGGTTCCCGTCCGTTGCAGGCCCGGATGCAAGATTGACAAGGAGCGACGATGGCTCAGACCCTTTCGTTTAACGGTCGTAGGCGCGTACGCAAGTTTTTTGGTAAAATTCCCGAAGTCGCGGAGATGCCGAACCTCATCGAGGTTCAGAAGGCGTCTTACGACCAGTTCCTCATGGTCGATGAGCCCCAAGGCGGGCGGCCGGATGAGGGGCTTCAAGCCGTTTTCAAATCGGTATTTCCAATCAAGGATTTTTCCGGCGCTTCGATGCTTGAATTCGTTTCCTACGAATTCGAGGCGCCGAAGTTCGACGTCGAGGAGTGCCGTCAGCGCGACCTGACCTATGCGGCGCCGCTCAAGGTGACGCTGCGGCTGATCGTGTTCGATATCGACGAGGACACCGGCGCCAAGTCGATCAAGGATATCAAGGAACAGAACGTCTATATGGGCGACATGCCGCTCATGACGGACAACGGTACCTTCATCGTCAACGGCACGGAGCGCGTCATCGTCTCGCAGATGCACCGTTCGCCGGGTGTCTTCTTCGACCATGACAAGGGCAAGAGCCACTCGTCCGGCAAGCTGCTCTTCGCCGCGCGCGTGATCCCCTATCGCGGCTCGTGGCTCGACATCGAATTCGACGCCAAGGACATCGTCCATGCGCGCATCGACCGCCGCCGCAAGATTCCGGTGACCTCGCTGCTGATGGCGCTCGGAATGGACGGCGAGGAAATCCTCGACACCTTCTACACGAAGTCGCTCTACCAGCGTGACGGCGAGGGCTGGCGCGTGCCGTTCCAGCCGGATGCGCTCAAGGGCCAGAAGACACTGTCAGACATGATCGACGCCGATACCGGCGAGGTCGTCGTCGAGAGCGGCAAGAAGCTGACCCCGCGCCTGCTCCGGCAGTTGCAGGAAAAGGGCCTGAAGGCACTCAAGGCGACCGACGACGATCTCTACGGCAACTATCTCGCCGAGGACGTCGTCAACTTCGAGACCGGCGAGATCTATCTCGAGGCCGGTGACGAGATCGACGAGAAGACGCTTCCGGTCATCCTTTCCGCCGGCTTCGATGAGATCCCGGTGCTCGACATCGACCACATCAATATCGGCGCCTATATCCGCAACACGCTTTCGGCCGACAAGAACGAGAACCGTCAGGACGCGCTGTTCGACATCTACCGCGTCATGCGTCCGGGTGAGCCGCCGACCATGGATTCGGCCGAAGCCATGTTCAATGCGCTCTTCTTCGATGCGGAGCGCTACGACCTCTCGGCCGTCGGCCGCGTGAAGATGAACATGCGCCTCGATCTGGACGTTCCGGACACGGTTCGCACGCTGCGCAAGGAAGACATCCTGGCCGTGGTCAAGATGCTCGTGGAGCTGCGTGACGGCAAGGGCGAGATCGACGACATCGACAATCTCGGCAACCGTCGCGTCCGCTCGGTCGGCGAGTTGATGGAGAACCAGTATCGTCTGGGTCTCCTGCGCATGGAACGTGCGATCAAGGAACGCATGTCCTCGATCGAGATCGACACCGTGATGCCGCAGGACCTGATCAACGCGAAGCCGGCTGCCGCGGCCGTTCGCGAATTCTTCGGCTCCTCGCAGCTTTCGCAGTTCATGGACCAGGTGAACCCGCTTTCGGAAATCACCCATAAGCGCCGTCTTTCGGCACTGGGTCCGGGCGGTCTGACCCGCGAGCGCGCCGGCTTCGAAGTGCGCGACGTGCATCCGACGCATTACGGCCGTATCTGCCCGATCGAGACGCCGGAAGGCCCGAACATCGGTCTGATCAACTCGCTTGCGACCTTCGCCCGCGTCAACAAGTACGGCTTCATCGAGAGCCCGTACCGCAAGATCGTGGACGGCAAGGTGACGAACGACGTCGTCTATCTGTCGGCGATGGAAGAAGCCAAGTATCACGTTGCACAGGCAAACTCGGTTCTGGACGACGACGGCTCCTTCTCCGAAGAATTCGTCGTTTGCCGCCACGCCGGCGAAGTCATGCTGGCACCGCGCGACAATATCAACCTGATGGACGTTTCGCCGAAGCAGCTCGTCTCGGTCGCGGCCGCGCTCATTCCGTTCCTCGAGAACGATGACGCCAACCGCGCGCTGATGGGCTCGAACATGCAGCGTCAGGCCGTGCCGCTGCTGCGTGCGGAAGCTCCCTTCGTCGGTACCGGCATGGAGCCGGTCGTCGCGCGCGACTCCGGTGCTGCGATCGCTGCCCGCCGCGGCGGTATCGTCGACCAGGTGGACGCGACCCGTATCGTTATCCGCGCCACCGAAGACCTGGATCCGTCCAAGTCGGGCGTCGATATCTACCGCCTGCAGAAGTTCCAGCGCTCCAACCAGAACACCTGCGTCAACCAGCGCCCGCTCGTCACCGTCGGTGACGTGATCAACAAGGGCGATATCATCGCGGACGGTCCGTCGACCGACCTCGGCGATCTGGCGCTCGGCCGCAACGCGCTCGTCGCGTTCATGCCCTGGAACGGCTACAACTACGAAGACTCGATCCTGCTCTCCGAGCGGATCGTGCGTGACGACGTCTTCACCTCGATCCACATCGAGGAATTCGAAGTGATGGCGCGCGACACCAAGCTTGGTCCGGAAGAAATCACCCGCGACATTCCGAACGTTTCGGAAGAAGCGCTGAAGAACCTGGACGAAGCCGGTATCGTGTACATCGGCGCCGAAGTTCAGCCGGGCGACATCCTCGTCGGCAAGATCACGCCGAAGGGCGAGAGCCCGATGACGCCGGAAGAAAAGCTTCTGCGCGCCATCTTCGGCGAGAAGGCGTCGGACGTTCGCGACACGTCGATGCGCATGCCGCCGGGCACCTTCGGCACGGTCGTAGAAGTGCGCGTCTTCAACCGCCATGGCGTCGAGAAGGACGAGCGCGCGATGGCGATCGAGCGCGAGGAAATCGAGCGTCTTGCCAAGGACCGCGACGACGAACAGGCGATCCTCGACCGCAACGTCTATGCGCGTCTGGTCGACATGCTTCGCGGCCACGTCGCCGTTGCCGGTCCGAAGGGCTTCAAGAAGGGCACCGAGCTCTCCAACGTCGTCATCAGTGAATATCCCCGCTCGCAGTGGTGGATGTTCGCTATCGAGGACGAGAAGGCTCAGGGCGAGATCGAAGCGCTTCGCGCACAGTACGACGAATCCAAGTCGCGCCTTGAACAGCGCTTCATGGACAAGGTCGAGAAGGTGCAGCGCGGCGATGAGATGCCTCCGGGCGTCATGAAGATGGTCAAGGTCTTCGTCGCCGTTAAGCGCAAGATCCAGCCGGGTGACAAGATGGCCGGCCGCCACGGCAACAAGGGTGTCGTGTCGCGGATCGTCCCGATCGAAGACATGCCGTTCCTCGAAGACGGTACGCATGTCGACGTGGTTCTGAACCCGCTGGGCGTGCCGTCGCGCATGAATGTCGGCCAGATCCTCGAGACCCATCTCGGTTGGGCTTGCGCCGGCATGGGCAAGAAGATCGGAGCGATGCTCGATGCATATAAGGCGGGCGCTGACATTCAGCCGCTGCGCGATACCATCGACAGCGTCATCGGATCTGGCCCGAAGGGCGAGCCGATCAAGCAGTACGACGATGAATCGATCGTTCGGCTTGCCGAGCAGACCCGCCGCGGCGTTTCGATCGCGACACCGGTCTTCGACGGTGCTGTCGAAGCGGACGTCAACGAGATGCTGGAGCAGGCTGGCCTGAAGGTAACCGGTCAGTCGACGCTCTATGACGGCCGTACCGGCGAGACTTTCGATCGCCAGGTGACCGTGGGCTACATCTACATGCTGAAGCTCAACCACCTGGTCGACGACAAGATCCACGCCCGTTCGATCGGTCCTTACTCGCTCGTTACCCAGCAGCCGCTGGGCGGCAAGGCGCAGTTCGGCGGTCAGCGCTTCGGCGAAATGGAGGTCTGGGCTCTGGAAGCCTATGGTGCCGCCTACACGCTGCAGGAAATGCTGACGGTCAAGTCGGACGACGTGGCCGGCCGCACCAAGGTCTACGAGGCGATCGTCCGCGGCGACGATACCTTCGAAGCGGGTATTCCGGAGAGCTTCAACGTTCTCGTCAAGGAAATGCGCTCGCTGGGCCTTTCGGTCGAGCTGGAGAATTCCAAGGTCGATGACGTCGGTAGCACGGCGCAACTGCCGGACGCGGCGGAGTAAGAGTCATCAGGTGCGTGCCGCTAAGCGGCGCGCACCGTTTCCGCCGTCGGGCACCTGATTGTCCGCGGCAGGAAAAGGGCCGCACCCGATGCGGTTTTAGCTGTTTATGGGGCAGGGGCCGGCGCCCGGGATTGCCGGCACCCTCGCCAAGCTCAGGGCTTAAATGCCCGCAAAGGAGACAGGCATGAACCAAGAGGTCATGAATCTTTTCAATCCGCAGGTGCCTGCACAGACCTTCGATTCCATCCGGATTTCGATAGCGTCCCCGGAGAAGATTCTTTCCTGGTCTTACGGTGAGATCAAGAAGCCGGAGACGATTAACTACCGTACCTTCAAGCCGGAACGCGACGGTCTTTTCTGCGCCCGCATCTTTGGTCCGATCAAGGACTACGAGTGCCTGTGCGGCAAGTACAAGCGCATGAAGTACAAGGGCATCATCTGCGAAAAGTGCGGCGTCGAAGTCACGCTGTCGCGCGTTCGCCGCGAGCGCATGGGCCATATCGAGCTCGCCGCGCCGGTTGCTCACATCTGGTTCCTGAAGTCGCTGCCGAGCCGCATCGCAACGCTGCTCGACATGACGCTCAAGGATATCGAACGCGTTCTCTATTTCGAGAACTACATCGTCACCGAGCCGGGTCTGACGTCGCTCAAGGAAAATCAGCTCCTGAGCGAAGAAGAATACATGATCGCGGTCGACGAGTTCGGTGAGGACCAGTTCACCGCGATGATCGGCGCCGAAGCGATCTACGAGATGCTCGCATCGATGAATCTCGAGAAGATCGCGGGTGATCTGCGTTCGGAGATGGCCGAGACGACGTCCGATCTGAAGCAGAAGAAGCTGATGAAGCGGCTGAAGATCGTCGAGAACTTCATGGAATCCGGCAATCGTCCGGAATGGATGATCATGAAGGTGGTTCCGGTGATCCCGCCGGACCTGCGTCCGCTCGTGCCGCTTGACGGCGGCCGGTTCGCGACGTCGGACCTCAACGATCTCTATCGCCGCGTCATCAACCGCAACAACCGCCTGAAGCGGCTGATCGAGCTGCGTGCGCCGGGCATCATCATCCGCAACGAAAAGCGGATGCTGCAGGAATCCGTGGACGCGTTGTTCGACAACGGCCGCCGCGGCCGCGTCATCACGGGTGCGAACAAGCGTCCGCTGAAGTCGCTCTCCGACATGCTCAAGGGCAAGCAGGGCCGCTTCCGTCAGAACCTGCTCGGCAAGCGCGTCGACTATTCCGGCCGTTCGGTCATCGTGACCGGTCCGGAACTCAAGCTGCACCAGTGCGGCCTGCCGAAGAAGATGGCGCTCGAGCTCTTCAAGCCGTTCATCTACGCCCGCCTCGACGCCAAGGGTTACTCCTCGACCGTCAAGCAGGCGAAGAAGCTGGTCGAGAAGGAAAAGCCGGAAGTCTGGGATATCCTCGACGAGGTCATCCGCGAGCACCCGGTCCTTCTGAACCGCGCGCCGACCCTGCACCGCCTGGGCATCCAGGCCTTCGAGCCGATCCTGGTCGAAGGCAAGGCGATCCAGCTGCACCCGCTCGTCTGCACGGCCTTCAACGCCGACTTCGACGGCGACCAGATGGCCGTTCACGTGCCGCTGTCGCTCGAAGCACAGCTCGAAGCACGCGTGCTGATGATGTCGACGAACAACATCCTGCATCCGGCAAACGGTGCCCCGATCATCGTGCCGTCGCAGGACATGGTTCTCGGCCTCTATTATCTGTCGATCATGAACCAGAACGAGCCGGGCGAAGGCATGGCCTTCTCGGACATGGGCGAATTGCACCATGCGCTGGAGACCAAGGCCGTCACCCTGCACGCCAAGATCCGTGGCCGTTACAAGACCGTCGATGCCGAGGGCAACCCGGTTTCGAAGATCTATGAAACAACGCCTGGCCGCATGATCATCGGCGAACTCCTGCCGAAGAACCCGAACGTCCCCTTCGAAATCTGCAACCAGGAAATGACCAAGAAGAACATCTCCAAGATGATCGACACGGTCTATCGCCATTGCGGTCAGAAGGACACGGTCATCTTCTGCGACCGGATCATGCAGCTCGGCTTCTCGCATGCCTGCCGCGCCGGCATTTCGTTCGGCAAGGACGACATGGTCATTCCGGACACGAAGGTGAAGATCGTCGGCGACACCGAAGCGCTCGTGAAGGAATACGAGCAGCAGTACAATGACGGCCTCATCACCCAGGGCGAAAAGTACAACAAGGTTGTCGACGCCTGGGGCAAGGCGACCGAGAAGGTCGCCGAAGAGATGATGGCGCGCATCAAGGCCGTCGAGTTCGACGACAGCGGCCGCCAGAAGCCGATGAACTCGATCTACATGATGTCGCACTCGGGCGCCCGCGGTTCGCCGAACCAGATGCGTCAGCTTGGCGGCATGCGCGGCCTCATGGCAAAGCCCTCGGGCGAGATCATCGAAACGCCGATCATCTCGAACTTCAAGGAAGGCCTGACCGTGAACGAGTACTTTAACTCGACGCACGGTGCCCGTAAGGGTCTCGCCGACACCGCCTTGAAGACTGCGAACTCCGGTTACCTGACCCGTCGTCTCGTCGACGTGGCACAGGACTGCATCGTCACGCATACGGATTGCGGCACCGACAAGGGCCTCACCATGACTGCGATCGTCGATGCCGGGCAGGTCGTAGCCTCGATCGGCCAGCGTATCCTCGGCCGTACGGCGCTCGACAACATCGACAACCCGGTCACCGGTGAACGCATCGTCGATGCCGGCAAGATGATTCTCGAGCCGGACGTCGTCGCGATCGAGAAGGCCGGTATCCAGTCCGTCCGGATTCGTTCGGCACTGACCTGCGAGATCCAGACCGGCGTCTGCGGCGTTTGCTACGGCCGGGACCTCGCCCGCGGTACGCCTGTCAACATGGGCGAAGCCGTCGGCGTCATCGCGGCTCAGTCGATCGGCGAGCCGGGCACGCAGCTGACCATGCGTACGTTCCACCTTGGTGGTACGGCAACGGTGGTCGACCAGTCGTTCCTGGAAGCCTCTTATGAGGGCACGGTTCAGATCAAGAATCGCAACATGCTGCGCAACTCCGATGGCGTACTCGTCGCCATGGGCCGCAACATGGCGATCCAGATCCTCGACGAACGCGGTGTCGAGCGCTCCTCGCAGCGCGTTGCCTACGGTTCGAAGATCTTCGTCGACGATGGCGACAAGGTGAAGCGCGGACAGCGTTTCGCCGAATGGGATCCCTACACCCGTCCGATGATGACGGAAGTGGAAGGTACCGTTCACTTCGAAGACGTGGTCGACGGCATCTCGGTTCTGGAATCGACCGACGAGTCGACCGGCATCACCAAGCGCCAGGTTATCGACTGGCGTTCGACGCCACGCGGTACCGACCTGAAGCCGGCGATCGTCATCAAGGACAAGAATGGCAACATCGCCAAGCTTGCCCGCGGCGGCGAAGCCCGCTTCATGCTCTCGGTCGACGCGATCCTTTCGGTCGAGCCGGGACAAAAGGTCAGCCAGGGCGACGTTCTTGCCCGTTCGCCGCTCGAAAGCGCCAAGACCAAGGACATCACCGGTGGTCTGCCGCGTGTTGCCGAACTGTTCGAGGCACGTCGTCCGAAGGATCACGCCATCATCGCGGAGATCGATGGAACGATCCGTTTCGGCCGCGATTACAAGAACAAGCGTCGCGTGATGATCGAGCCGGCGGAAGACGGTGTCGAACCGGTCGAATACCTGATCCCGAAGGGCAAGCCCTTCCATCTTCAGGATGGCGACTACATCGAGAAGGGCGACTACATCCTCGACGGCAATCCGGCACCGCACGACATCCTGGCGATCAAGGGCGTGGAAGCACTTGCTTCCTATCTCGTGAACGAGATCCAGGAAGTCTACCGACTGCAGGGCGTTGTCATCAACGACAAGCACATCGAGGTGATCGTCCGGCAGATGCTTCAGAAGGTCGAAATCACCGACGCCGGTGACTCGACCTATATCGTCGGCGACAACGTCGACCGCATCGAGCTCGAGGACGTCAACGACTCTCTGCTGGCCGAAGGCAAGAAGCCCGCCTTTGGCGAGCCGGTGCTGCTGGGTATCACCAAGGCATCGCTGCAGACGCCGTCCTTCATCTCGGCCGCTTCGTTCCAGGAGACCACCAAGGTCCTCACCGAAGCTGCGGTCGCAGGCAAGACGGACAATCTGCAGGGTCTGAAGGAGAACGTCATTGTCGGCCGTCTCATCCCGGCCGGTACGGGCGGCACGATGACGCAGATCCGCCGCATCGCTACGGCCCGCGACGAGTTGATCCTCGAAGAGCGCCGCAAGGGCACCGGTGCGGAAAGCGCCACGCCGATGCTCGCCGACATGGCAAACGATCCCGCCGCGGCGGAATAAGCGAAAAGGGGAGGGTATCTGCCCTCCCTGGCGAAACAATAAAGCCGCCCGGAGCGATCCGGGCGGCTTTTTCAGGTCGATGTGTTTGGCGTCGATGCGGCTCCAGATGCCGCGCGATCTCTCAACCGAAGCGAATGATGGCGACTTCGCCCTCAAGGGCGCCCTGATAGGCGGAAGCGTGCGGCTCCTCGTCCGGTATGCCGTCCAAGGTGCCGATCTGGTCGAGATCGGCTTCAAGGAAGCCTTCCTCGGCGAGTGCGTTCAGCGCCTCGCGCACGGCGGTATCGTCATCCGGCGCCCGCAGCATCACATGGATGTCGACGCCCTCGGCATCGCCGTCGGTCTCGTAGGCCTTGCCGATAACGATGAAGATCAGCGGTTCGTCGGGTGCGTTGTCGTTATCCGGTGTGACAGACATGGAAACATCCTCTTTGAAGAATAGTAACGGGCGATCGCGTTTCTTGTAAGTCGAAAGAGGCCGAAACCGTCGCGATCGATTCTCAAGCGTTGAGACGCGGGATGCGGGGAAACCGGATACACTTTGCCTCATCCTGCTCTACTGCATATTGCGCCAGACCGAAACCCGTTCCACGAATCGTACGATGGCCTGAAACATTTTTGGTCAGGGATGACGTCGAGGCAGGATATCGGGCAGGGCGCGACTCGCGGTCGTGGAAAACGACAGAAAGAGGTTGCTGATTCCTTAAGTGGGAACGACTATGCCACGACACGGGCCGGCATTCGGCCGGACCTAGGGCACGGCAAGCGCGCAAAGCCTTGTTTCTCGGGCATATCAGGGCTGCAACGCCCAGATATTTCTTAATTGCCCTTGACGGATCGCCCCGAAATCAGTACACCCCGCCGCATCAGAGCCCATGTGAGGCTGGCTGGTTCGGAACGACGCGTTCTGGAGTTCGCCTCAAACAAGGTTCAAAACGCACGCTGACGACATAATGCTGCACGCAAGACGCGCGAGATAGTGCGTCCTCTGCTTTTTGTGGGGCCATCTGCGAAAAAGCGGATCGGCCCTCGTTTTGCGCATTTCATAGGCGTTCGTTGTTGCCGGCGACGGCAAGCGATCCGCCCGAAAGGGTAACGAGACAAGTTTTTGTAAGGGATGGTTAGATGCCTACCGTAAACCAGCTGATCCGCAAGCCGCGTCAGGCACAGGTAAAGCGCAACAAGGTTCCTGCACTGCAGGAGAACCCGCAGAAGCGCGGCGTTTGCACCCGCGTCTACACGACGACCCCGAAGAAGCCGAACTCGGCTCTCCGTAAGGTCGCCAAGATCCGCCTGACGAATGGCTTCGAGGTGATCGGCTACATTCCGGGTGAAGGCCACAACCTTCAGGAGCACTCCGTGGTCATGATCCGCGGCGGCCGCGTGAAGGACCTTCCGGGTGTTCGTTACCACATCATCCGCGGCGTTCTCGATACGCAGGGTGTGAAGAACCGTAAGCAGCGCCGCTCGAAGTACGGCGCGAAGCGTCCGAAATAACATCGCAACCGGCGCCATTTCGCTGGTCATAAGATTTAAAGTTGAGAGACGAGAAGTATGTCCCGACGTCACAGAGCAGAAAAGCGTGAGATCAACCCGGATCCGAAGTTCGGTGATCTGGTCGTCACGAAGTTCATGAACGCAATCATGCTGCACGGCAAGAAGTCCGTTGCGGAAAGCATCGTCTACGGTGCGTTCGATGCGGTCCAGTCGAAGCTGAAGCAGGAGCCGGTCGCCGTGTTCCACTCCGCGCTCGACAACATCGCTCCGCATGTCGAAGTGCGTTCGCGCCGCGTCGGTGGTGCTACCTACCAGGTGCCGGTCGACGTTCGTCCGGAGCGCCGTCAGGCTCTCGCTATCCGCTGGCTGATCGCAGCTGCCCGTAAGCGCAATGAAACGACCATGGTCGATCGCCTGTGCGGCGAACTCATGGACGCAGCGAACAATCGCGGCAGCGCAGTGAAGAAGCGCGAAGACACCCACAAGATGGCTGATGCCAACCGTGCGTTCTCGCACTACCGCTGGTAATCAGAACAGGTTCCGAAAGGCAGTCTCTCATGGCTCGCGAATATAAAATCGAAGACTACCGAAACTTCGGTATCATGGCGCACATCGACGCCGGCAAGACGACGACGACCGAACGTATCCTCTACTACACCGGCAAGTCCCACAAGATCGGCGAAGTCCATGACGGCGCCGCGACGATGGACTGGATGGAGCAGGAGCAGGAGCGCGGCATCACGATCACGTCTGCTGCGACCACGACCTTCTGGAAAGGTCGCGACGGCAAGACGCGGCGCTTCAACATCATCGACACTCCCGGCCACGTCGACTTCACCATCGAAGTCGAGCGCTCGCTGCGCGTTCTCGACGGTGCGATCGCGCTTCTCGACGCCAACGCCGGTGTCGAGCCGCAGACGGAAACCGTCTGGCGCCAGGCCGAGAAGTATCATGTTCCGCGCATGATCTTCTGCAACAAGATGGACAAGACCGGTGCGGACTTCTACCGCTCGGTCGAGATGATCAAGACGCGCCTCGGCGCGACGGCCGTCGTTATGCAGCTGCCGATCGGCGCTGAAAGCGACTTCAAGGGTGTTGTCGACCTGATCGAGATGAATGCTCTCGTATGGCGCGACGAATCGCTCGGCGCCCAGTGGGACGTCGTCGAAATCCCGGCCGACATGAAGGAAAAGGCGGAAGAATACCGCGAAAAGCTGATCGAGACGGTTGTCGAGATCGACGAAGCGGCGATGGAAGCCTACCTGGAAGGTACCTATCCGGATAACGACAAGATCCGTGAACTGGTCCGTCGCGGTACGATCGACGTCAAGTTCCACCCCATGTTCTGCGGCACCGCCTTCAAGAACAAGGGCGTTCAGCCTCTGCTCGACGCCGTTGTCGATTACCTGCCGTCGCCGATCGACATTCCGGCGATCAAGGGTATCGACGTCAAGACCGAGGGCGAGATCACCCGTAAGGCCGACGACAACGAGCCGCTTTCGATGCTCGCGTTCAAGATCATGAACGACCCCTTCGTCGGTTCGCTGACCTTCGCGCGCATCTATTCCGGCAAGCTCGAAAAGGGCACGTCGGTGATGAACACGGTCAAGGAAAAGCGCGAGCGCGTCGGCCGCATGCTGCAGATGCATTCCAACTCGCGTGAAGACATCGAAGAAGCCTTCGCCGGCGACATCGTTGCTCTGGCCGGCCTCAAGGAAACCACCACGGGCGATACGCTTTGCGATCCGCTGAAGCCGGTTATCCTCGAGCGCATGGAATTCCCCGAGCCGGTCATCCAGATCGCCATCGAGCCGAAGACCAAGGGCGACCAGGAAAAGATGGGCCTCGCGCTCAACCGCCTGGCTGCCGAGGATCCGTCCTTCCGCGTCAAGACCGACGAGGAGTCCGGCCAGACGATCATCGCCGGTATGGGCGAACTTCACCTGGACATCATCGTCGACCGCATGCGTCGCGAGTTCAAGGTCGAAGCTTCGGTCGGTGCCCCGCAGGTAGCTTACCGCGAGACCATTACGCGCAAGCACGAAGAAGATTACACGCACAAGAAGCAGTCCGGTGGTACCGGCCAGTTCGCGCGCGTCAAGATCGTCTTCGAACCGAACCCGGAAGGCGAAGACTTCGCATTCGAATCGAAGATTGTCGGTGGTGCTGTTCCGAAGGAATATATCCCCGGCGTTCAGAAGGGTATCGAAAGCGTCCTGTCCTCGGGTCCGCTCGCGGGCTTCCCGATGCTCGGCGTCAAGGCGACGCTGATCGACGGTGCGTTCCACGACGTCGACTCGTCGGTCCTGGCCTTCGAAATCGCTTCCCGTGCATGCTTCCGTGAAGCCGCGAAGAAGGCTGGAGCTCAGCTCCTCGAGCCGATCATGAAGGTCGAGGTCGTGACGCCGGAAGATTACGTCGGTGACGTTATCGGTGACCTGAACTCTCGCCGTGGCCAGATCCAGGGTCAGGAAGCACGCGGCGTCGCCGTGGTGATCAATGCCCACGTGCCGCTCGCGAACATGTTCAAGTACGTGGACAACCTGCGCTCGATGTCGCAGGGCCGCGCTCAGTACACGATGCTGTTCGATCACTACGCGCCGGTTCCGTCGAACGTCGCGCAGGAAATCCAGGCGAAATATTCCGGTCAGAAGTGACCGGAATAGCCTCGCGCTGAAACAGAATGAAAAGATTTCCCCTCTAGGGGACAGGAAACGGAGAGCCGGAAATGGCAAAGAGCAAATTTGAGCGCAATAAGCCGCACGTCAACATTGGCACGATTGGCCACGTTGACCATGGCAAGACGTCGCTGACGGCAGCGATCACGAAGTATTTCGGCGAGTTCAAGGCGTATGACCAGATCGACGCTGCGCCGGAAGAAAAGGCGCGCGGCATCACCATTTCGACGGCGCACGTCGAATACGAGACGCCGAACCGTCACTATGCGCACGTCGACTGCCCCGGCCACGCCGACTACGTCAAGAACATGATCACCGGTGCGGCGCAGATGGACGGCGCGATCCTGGTTGTTTCGGCCGCTGACGGCCCGATGCCGCAGACGCGCGAGCACATCCTGCTCGCCCGCCAGGTCGGCGTTCCGGCGATCGTGGTGTTCCTGAACAAGGTCGACCAGGTCGACGACGCTGAACTGCTCGAGCTGGTCGAGCTGGAAGTGCGCGAACTGCTGTCGTCCTACGAATTCCCGGGCGACGACATTCCGATCATCAAGGGTTCGGCTCTGGCTGCGCTTGAGGATTCGGACAAGAAGATCGGCGAAGACGCGATCCGCGAGCTGATGGCTGCGGTTGACGCCTACATCCCGACGCCTGAGCGTCCGATCGACCAGCCGTTCCTGATGCCGATCGAAGACGTGTTCTCGATCTCGGGCCGCGGTACGGTCGTGACCGGCCGCGTCGAGCGCGGCATCGTCAAGGTCGGTGAGGAAATCGAAATCGTCGGCATCCGTCCGACGACGAAGACGACCTGCACGGGCGTTGAAATGTTCCGCAAGCTGCTCGACCAGGGCCAGGCCGGCGACAACATCGGCGCGCTGCTTCGCGGTGTCGACCGCAACGGCGTCGAGCGCGGTCAGATTCTGTGCAAGCCGGGTTCGGTCAAGCCGCACCGCAAGTTCAAGGCCGAAGCCTACATCCTGACGAAGGAAGAGGGTGGCCGTCACACGCCGTTCTTCACCAACTACCGTCCGCAGTTCTACTTCCGCACGACGGACGTGACCGGCATCGTGACGCTTCCGGAAGGCACGGAAATGGTCATGCCGGGCGACAACGTCACGGTTGACGTCGAGCTGATCGTGCCGATCGCGATGGAAGAAAAGCTGCGCTTCGCTATCCGCGAAGGCGGCCGCACCGTCGGCGCAGGCATCGTCGCCTCCATCGTCGAGTAACAAGAAAACGGCTTGAGCCGTTTCGGCAGGGACATGGTCGGCCATGTCCCTGCGATTTTTGAAAAGAAGCGGCTAAGCGAAACGAATACTTCAAGTGTGTGCTTCGTGAGCACACCGGAAAACACGAGCAAGGACAAGTCGAATGAACGGCCAGAATATCCGCATCCGCCTCAAGGCGTTTGATCACCGGATCCTCGATGCCTCCACGCGCGAAATCGTGTCGACGGCCAAGCGCACCGGTGCGAGTGTGCGCGGGCCCGTGCCGCTTCCGACCCGGATTGAGAAATTCACGGTCAACCGGTCGCCCCACGTCGACAAGAAGAGCCGCGAACAGTTCGAGATGCGCACGCACAAGCGTCTTCTCGATATCGTTGATCCGACCCCGCAGACGGTGGACGCGCTGATGAAGCTCGATCTGGCCGCCGGCGTAGACGTCGAGATCAAGCTGTAAGACCCGGCGCAAGCCGAAATAACAAGGAAGGTACGTGGAGTTTCTCCAACGGCTTCCAGGAACAGGAAACCGGAAGGTGTGTGAAGCGCCGGACGGGAACCCTAAACAAGAGGCGTGAACCGATGCGTTCAGGTGTGATTGCACAGAAGGTGGGAATGACCCGCGTCTACAACGACGCCGGCGAGCATATCCCGGTAACAGTATTGCGGCTGGAGAACTGCCAGGTAGTGTCCCACCGCACGGAAGAGAAGAACGGTTATACCGCAGTTCAGCTGGGTGCCGGCCGTTCGAAGGTCAAGAATACGCCGAAGGCCATGCGCGGCCATTTTGCCGCTGCCAGCGTTGAGCCGAAGGCAAAGCTCGTCGAGTTCCGCGTGAGCGCCGACAACCTGATCGACATTGGCGCCGAGCTTACGGCGGGCCATTTCGTCGCCGGGCAGCTCGTGGACGTTACCGGCACCACCATCGGTAAGGGTTTTGCCGGCGCGATCAAGCGCCACAACTTCGGCGGCCTGCGTGCAACGCACGGCGTGTCCGTATCGCACCGTTCGCATGGTTCGACCGGTTCCAACCAGGACCCGGGCCGCGTCTGGAAGGGCAAGCGCATGGCTGGTCACATGGGCCAGACGCGCGTCACCACGCAGAACCTCGAAGTCGTATCGACCGATGAAGACCGCGGTCTGATCCTGGTCAAGGGTGCAGTTCCCGGCTCCAAGGGTTCCTGGATCGTCGTCCGTGACGCCATCAAGTCGGGCACTCCGGAAGGCGCACCGCGCCCTGCCGCAGTGCGCGCCGCAGAATCGAAGTAAGGGAGCCGAATAATGGATCTCACCGTCAAAACCCTCGAGGGCAAGGACGCGGGAAAGGTTTCCCTTTCCGACGCCATTTTCGGTCTCGAGCCTCGTGAAGACATCATTGCCCGCGTCGTTCGCTGGCAGCTCGCAAAGCGCCAGCAGGGTACGCACAAGGCCAAGGGCCGTGCGGAAGTCTCCCGCACCGGCGCCAAGATGTACAAGCAGAAGGGTACGGGCCGCGCCCGCCACCATTCGGCTCGTGCTCCGCAGTTCCGCGGCGGCGGCAAGGCTCACGGGCCGGTCGTCCGCAGCCATGCGCACGATCTTCCGAAGAAGATCCGCGCACTGGGCCTGCGCCATGCGCTGTCTGCCAAGCTGAAGGCCGAGGACATCATCGTCATCGACGATCTCGTCGCCAACGAAGCAAAGACGAAGGCGCTCGCCGGCGCATTCGCCTCGCTCGGCCTCACCAACGCCCTGATCATCGGCGGAGCCGAGATCGAAGGCAACTTCAAGCTCGCCGCCCAGAACATCCCGAATGTGGACGTTCTGCCGGTTCAGGGCATCAACGTTTACGACATTCTGCGCCGTGGCAAGCTCGTGCTTTCCAAGGCTGCTGTGGAAGCTCTGGAGGAGCGGTTCAAATGACGGATCTTCGCCACTACGACGTGATCGTGTCTCCCTCGATCACTGAAAAGTCGACGCTGGTCTCCGAACAGAACCAGGTCGTCTTCAATGTCGCCAAGGGTGCTTCGAAGCCTGAGATCAAGGCTGCCGTCGAAGCGCTGTTCGGCGTGAAGGTCACGGCCGTGAACACGCTCGTCCGCAAGGGCAAGTTGAAGCGCTTCCGCGGCTTCGCCGGAAAGCAGAAGGACGTGAAGAAGGCGATCGTAACGCTCGCCGACGGTCAGTCCATCGACGTTTCCACCGGTCTCTAACGGATAGGCCCATTAGGGTAAAAACCCAAAAGGGAACAAGAAAATGGCATTGAAAAGTTTCAATCCGACGACGCCGAGCCAGCGTCAACTGGTCATCGTCAGCCGGGCCGGCCTCTACAAGGGCAAGCCGGTCAAGGCGCTGACCGAGGGCCTGTCCTCCAAGGGCGGTCGCAACAACCTGGGCCGCATCACCGTTCGTTTTCAGGGCGGTGGTCACAAGCGGACCTACCGTCTGGTCGACTTCAAGCGTCGCAAGTTCGACGTCGAAGGCACGGTCGAGCGTCTGGAATACGACCCGAACCGCACTGCGTTCATCGCGCTGGTCAACTACGCGGACGGTGAGCAGGCCTATATCCTTGCGCCGCAGCGCCTGGCTGTCGGCGACAAGGTGATTGCCTCGGAAAAGGCCGTCGACGTCAAGCCCGGCAATGCGATGCCGCTGCAGTACATTCCGGTCGGCTCCATCATCCACAATGTGGAGATGAAGCCGGGCAAGGGCGGTCAGATCGCCCGCTCCGCCGGAACCTACGCTCAGCTCGTCGGCCGTGACCAGGGCATGGCGATCCTGCGCCTGAACTCGGGCGAGCAGCGTCTGGTGCACGGCTCTTGCCTCGCATCGATCGGTGCTGTATCGAACCCCGATCACGGCAACATCAATGATGGTAAGGCCGGCCGTTCGCGTTGGCGCGGCAAGCGTCCGCACGTACGCGGCGTCGTCATGAACCCGGTTGACCATCCGCACGGCGGCGGTGAAGGCCGCACCTCCGGTGGTCGCCATCCGGTCACGCCATGGGGCAAGCCCACAAAGGGCAAGCGCACGCGCTCCAATAAGTCGACCGACAAGTTCATTATGCGCTCGCGTCACCAGCGCAAGAAGTAAGAGAGGAAGTCTCAAGTGGCTCGTTCAGTATGGAAAGGTCCGTTTGTTGACGGTTATCTTCTCAAGAAGGCTGAGAAGGTCCGCGAAGGCGGCCGCAACGAAGTGATCAAGATGTGGAGCCGTCGCTCCACGATCCTTCCGCAGTTCGTCGGTCTGACCTTCGGCGTCTACAACGGCAACAAGCACGTTCCCGTCTCGGTGTCCGAAGAAATGGTCGGTCACAAGTTCGGTGAATTCGCTCCGACCCGGACCTATTATGGTCATGGCGCGGACAAGAAAGCGAAGAGGAAGTAACGATGGGCAAGGCAAAAGCCGAACGCCGGCTGAAGGATAATGAGGCGCAGGCAGTTGCGCGCACGATCCGCGTCAGCCCCCAGAAGCTCAACCTCGTTGCCGCGCTGATCCGCGGCAAGAAGGTGGACCGGGCTCTGGCCGAACTCGAGTTCTCGCGCAAGCGCATCGCAGGCACCGTCAAGAAGACGCTTGAATCTGCGATCGCCAACGCAGAGAACAACCATGATCTCGACGTTGATTCGCTCATCGTCGCAGAAGCTTTTGTTGGCAAGTCGATCGTGATGAAGCGCTTCCACGCCCGTGGTCGCGGCCGTGCATCGCGGGTCGAAAAGCCGTTCGCGCACTTGACGATCGTCGTTCGTGAAGTGGAAGCCAAAGGGGAGGCCGCATAATGGGCCAGAAGATTAATCCGATCGGTTTCCGTCTCGGCATCAACCGGACCTGGGATAGCCGTTGGTTCGCGGACAACGCGGAATACGGCCAGCTTCTTCACGAAGACCTGAAGATCCGCGCCTATCTGATGGAAGAGCTGAAGTCGGCCGGTATCGCCAAGGTCGTGATCGAGCGTCCGCACAAGAAGTGCCGCGTGACGATCCACTCGGCACGCCCGGGCCTGATCATCGGCAAGAAGGGCGCCGACATCGAAAAGCTTCGCAGGAAGCTTTCCGAGATGACCAATTCGGAAACGCACCTCAACATCGTCGAAGTGCGCAAGCCGGAAGTCGACGCAACGCTCGTTGCGCAGTCGATCGCTCAGCAGCTCGAGCGCCGCGTAGCGTTCCGTCGTGCGATGAAGCGTGCCGTTCAGTCGGCGATGCGCCTCGGCGCCGAAGGCATCAAGATCACCTGCGCCGGCCGTCTCGGCGGTGCGGAAATCGCCCGTACCGAATGGTATCGTGAAGGCCGCGTTCCGCTGCATACGCTGCGCGCCGACATCGATTACGGCACTGCCGAAGCGGAAACCGCTTTCGGTATCTGCGGTGTCAAGGTCTGGATCTTCAAGGGCGAAATCCTTGAGCACGATCCGATGGCTTCCGAGCGCCGCGCGACCGAGAGTGACAACCAGGGCGGTAGCGGCAGAGAGCGTCGCCGCGAGAACGCGTAACATTCGCGCGTGGCAGCCAATATCGGAGAAGTAAAAAAATGTTGCAGCCAAAGCGTACGAAGTATCGCAAGCAGTTCAAGGGGCGCATCAAGGGCGTCGCGAAGGGCGGCTCTGACCTCGCCTTCGGCGAGTTCGGTCTGAAGGCCCAGGAGCCCAACCGCGTCAATGCTCGCGAGATCGAAGCGGCCCGCCGTGCGATCACCCGTCATATGAAGCGCGCCGGCCGCGTCTGGATCCGGGTATTCCCCGACGTTCCGGTCACGGCAAAGCCGACCGAAGTCCGCATGGGTAAGGGCAAGGGTTCGGTCGAATACTGGGCATGCAAGGTCAAGCCCGGCCGCATGATGTTCGAGATCGACGGTGTCAACGAGGAGCTCGCCCGCGAAGCACTTCGCCTCGGCGCTGCCAAGCTCTCTGTCAAGACGCGCTTCGTGCAGCGTATCGCAGAGTAAGGAGTGAAGCTCATGAAAGCCGCAGATGTTCGCGCTCTGAGCGCCGACCAACTCAAGGAAGAGCTTGCCAAGCTGAAGAAGGAGCAGTTCAACCTGCGCTTCCAGAAGGCGACTGGCCAGCTCGAGAAGTCTTCGCGTATCAACGAGGTCCGCAAGGACATCGCACGCATCAAAACCATTGCCCGCCAGAAGGCGGCAGAAGCCAAGGCCTAAGGACCAGAACACTATGCCGAAACGCATTCTGCAGGGCACCGTCGTCAGCGACAAGAACGACAAGACCGTCGTCGTCCGGGTCGAGCGCCGCTTTGCGCACCCGATCCTTCAGAAGACCGTTCGTCGTTCCAAGAAGTACAAGGCTCACGACGAGAACAACCAGTTCAAGGTCGGCGACCTCGTTTCCATCGAGGAATGCGCGCCGATTTCCAAGGACAAGCGCTGGACGGTCGTTTCCGCCCAGTCTTGATTTCTGCAGGTTTTGACCGCCGGACCCTTGCGTCTCGGGCAAATATCTGTATGAAGCACGCAATTAAAGCCGAGGAACGCTCGAGTTCGAGCGTTCTTTTGCTTTGAGATGAGCACAATAAGCCGGGCGAGGGGGTTTCGACCCAACCGGCCTGGTAACAACAAGAAGGCGACCTGACATGATTCAGATGCAAACAAACCTCGACGTGGCGGATAATTCCGGCGCACGTCGTGTCATGTGCATCAAGGTGCTGGGCGGCTCCAAGCGTAAATACGCGTCGATCGGCGACATCATTGTCGTTTCGATCAAGGAAGCCATTCCGCGCGGCCGCGTGAAGAAGGGTGATGTCATGAAGGCTGTTGTCGTTCGCACCGCGAAAGACATCCGCCGTGCGGATGGCAGCGTCATCCGTTTCGACACCAACGCAGCCGTTCTCATCGACAACAAGAAAGAGCCGATCGGCACCCGTATCTTCGGACCGGTTCCGCGCGAACTCCGCGCCAAGAACCACATGAAGATCATCTCGCTGGCTCCGGAAGTACTCTAAGGGAGCGATCAGAGATGCAAAAGATTCGCAAAGGCGACAAGGTCGTCGTTCTGACCGGTAAGGACAAGGGCCGTACCGGCGAAGTCATTCAGGTCATGCCGAAGGAAGACAGGGCTCTCGTGCGCGGCGTCAACGTGGTGAAGCGTCACCAGCGCCAGACTCAGAACCAGGAAGCCGGCATTATCACCAAGGAAGCCTCGATCCACCTTTCGAACATCGCGATCGCCGATCCGAAGGACGGCAAGCCGACCCGCGTCGGTTTCAAGATCGATGGTGACAAGAAGGTCCGCGTGGCCAAGCGTTCGGGAGATGTGATCGATGGCTAAGTCCGCTTATGAGTCCCGGCTCAAGAAGGAATATGTAGAGCGCATCCGCAAGGCGATGCAGGAGCAGTTCTCCTACGCCAACGAAATGCAGATCCCGCGCCTCGACAAGATCGTCATCAACATGGGTGTTGGCGAAGCGACCGGCGATTCCAAGAAGCCGACCGTTGCTGCTGCCGACCTCGCTGCGATTGCCGGCCAGAAGCCGGTCATCACCCGCGCTCGCAACTCCATCGCCGGCTTCAAGCTTCGCGAAGGCATGCCGATTGGTGCCAAGGTTACCCTGCGCGGCGTTCGGATGTATGAGTTCCTGGATCGTCTCATCAACATCGCTCTTCCGCGTGTTCGAGACTTCCGCGGCCTCAATCCGAAGTCCTTCGATGGTCGTGGCAACTTTGCCATGGGCATCAAGGAGCACATTGTGTTCCCTGAGATCAACTACGACAAGGTTGATCAGATGTGGGGCATGGACATCATCGTTTGCACGACGGCAACTAACGACGACGAAGCACGCGCTCTTCTCAAAGAGTTCAACTTCCCGTTCCGTCAGTAATCCGTAACGGCAAGCGTAAAGAAGGATAACTGTTATGGCGAAAACGAGCGCAGTTGAAAAGAACAAGCGCCGCCGCAAACTGGTTGCCAATCACGCCGCCAAGCGCGCGGTCCTGAAGGCGATCATCATGAACCAGTCTTTGCCGATCGAAGAGCGGTTCAAGGCCACCCTCAAGCTGGCCGAACTGCCCCGCGATGGGTCCAAGACCCGCATCCGCAATCGTTGCGAAGTGACCGGCCGTCCGCGTGCCTATTATCGCAAGCTGCGCATGTCGCGTATTGCACTTCGCGAACTGGGCAATCTCGGCAAGGTGCCGGGCGTGGTCAAGTCGAGCTGGTAAGGAGACGGGTACATGGCAATGACTGATCCTTTGGGCGATATGCTCACCCGTATCCGCAACGGCGCTGCTCGCCGCAAGTCGAGCGTTTCGACGCCGGCTTCCAAGCTTCGCGCACGCGTTCTGGATGTCCTTCAGGCTGAAGGCTACATCCGCGGATACTCAGAGGTCGAATTCGGCAACGGCAAGGCCGAGCTGAACATCGAGTTGAAGTACTACGAAGGCGCATCCGTGATCCGTGAGATCGCGCGCGTCTCCAAGCCGGGCCGCCGGGTCTATGTCTCGGTCAAGTCCATTCCGCAGGTCGCGAACGGCCTCGGCATCACCATCCTTTCGACTCCGAAGGGCGTGATGGCCGATCACCAGGCACGCGAACAGAATGTTGGTGGCGAGGTTCTTTGCTCGATCTTCTAAGATCGAGCAGGATCTCCATAGCGAACAGACAGGTATAAAAATGTCTCGTATCGGTAAGAAGCCCGTTCAAGTTCCGGCAGGCGTCACGGCTAACGTGGATGGCCAGAAGGTAACGGCAAAGGGCCCGAAGGGCGAACTGTTCTTCGTCGCAAATGACGAAGTTTCGGTGAAGCTCGAAAACAACACGGTTGTCGTTCAGCCGCTCAACGAGAGCAAGGATGCTCGCGCAAAGTGGGGCATGTCCCGCACGATGATCGAGAACATCCTCAAGGGCGTGAAGGACGGTTACGAGCGCAAGCTCGAAATCAACGGCGTCGGTTACCGCGCTTCCATGCAGGGCAAGAACCTGCAGCTGGCGCTCGGTTTCAGCCACGACGTCGTCTACCAGACGCCGGAAGGCATCACGATCGCTGTGCCGAAGCCGACGGAAATCGTCGTCTCCGGAATCAACAAGCAGCAGGTCGGCCAGGTTGCCGCGGAAATCCGCGAATACCGTGGCCCCGAGCCCTACAAGGGCAAGGGCGTCAAGTATGCCGAAGAGCGGATCGTCCGCAAAGAAGGCAAGAAGAAGTAAGGATCACGCGAAATGGCTAGCAGGAAAGATACTCTTGTGCGTCGCGCCAGCCGCGTGCGCCGTCAAATCAAGGCGGTTGCCAATGGCCGCCCGCGCCTGTCGGTTCATCGCTCGTCGAAGAACATCTATGCGCAGATCATTGACGATGTTGCCGGCAAGACGATTGCCTCGGCATCGACCCTCGACACGGATCTGCGGTCTTCGCTGAAGACCGGCGCCGATACCGAAGCCGCTACGGCTGTCGGCAAGCTCCTGGCAGAACGTGCTTCCAAGGCGGGCATCAAGGACGTTGTCTTTGATCGTGGCGCCTTCATCTACCACGGCCGCATCAAGGCGCTGGCCGAGGCAGCTCGCGAAGGCGGCCTGAACTTCTAAAGTTCGTCGCCCGGGCCGCAATGCCCGGGCGTAACCCGGCTTCGCAAATCCCCGGCCGCTTCGATTTCCAAGGAAGCGAGGCGGCTTTCGTCAATCTGCCGATTGCACCCGGAAAAGAAAAAGGAAGAGGACAATGGCACAAGAAAGAAGAGGTTCTCGCGAAGATCGCCAGAACCGCGAAGAGCGCGACAGCGAATTTGTCGATAAGCTCGTCGCTATCAACCGCGTCGCCAAGGTGGTGAAGGGCGGTCGTCGTTTCGGTTTCGCCGCTCTCGTCGTCGTAGGCGACCAGAAGGGCCGCGTCGGCTTCGGCCATGGCAAGGCACGCGAAGTGCCGGAAGCCATCCGTAAGGCAACGGAAGCCGCCAAGCGCGATCTGATCTTCGTACCGCTGCGCGGTGGCCGCACTCTGCACCACGACGTGCACGGCCGTCATGGCGCCGGCAAGGTGCTGCTGCGCTCGGCCAAGCCCGGTACCGGTATCATCGCCGGTGGCCCGATGCGCGCCGTCTTCGAGACGCTCGGCGTTCATGACGTCGTAGCCAAGTCGACCGGCTCGTCGAACCCCTACAACATGGTTCGCGCTACCTTCGACGCGCTCAAGAACCAGATGCACCCGAAGGATATCGCGGCACAGCGCGGCATGAAGTACGCCACGCTCCAGTCCCGTCGCGTTTCCGCCGGCGTTGCTTCCGAAGAATAAGGGAGCTGACAGATGGCTAAGAAGGAAGTTGCCAAGAAGACGGTTACCGTCGAGCAGATCGGTAGCCCCATTCGCCGTCCGGCCGTGCAGCGTCAGACGCTCGTCGGTCTGGGCCTCAACAAGATGCACCGGGTACGCACGCTGGAAGACACTCCGGCCGTTCGCGGGATGATCCGGGCCGTCCAGCACCTCGTTCGCGTCGTCGACGAGAAGTGAGGGGGATCGAGATATGAAACTGAATGAAATCAAGGACAACGAAGGCGCGACCAAGAACCGCAAGCGTCTGGGCCGCGGTATCGGCTCCGGTTCCGGCAAGACGGCCGGTCGCGGTGTAAAGGGTCAGAAGGCGCGTTCGGGCGTCGCGATCAACGGCTTCGAAGGCGGTCAGATGCCCATCTACCGCCGCCTGCCGAAGCGCGGCTTCAACAACATCTTCGCTTCGGAGTTCGCTGTCGTGTCGCTCGGCCGGATTCAGGCCGCAGTCGATGCCAAGAAGCTGGACGCCTCCAAGACCGTCGATGCCGCCGCTCTCAAGGCCGCCGGCGTTATCCGCCGCGTCAAGGATGGTGTGCGCGTTCTCGCCGACGGCGAACTGAAGGCGAAGGTTTCGCTCGAAGTTGCCGGCGCCTCCAAGCCTGCGATCGAGAAGATCGAAAAGGCTGGCGGCTCCGTCAAGCTGCTCTCCGCAGCCGCTGAATAAATATGACTGATGAACCGCCCGGGGTGCTTCACGCCGGGCGGATTTGCTCCCATATGTGAGCCTCACGTCCAAGCGCAGCGAATCGGCTGCCGCGACGGGACATAACGGAAACCACGGTGAGGCATCCGATTGCAGCGACAATCGCCTCGCGCCTGGTTTTCCACGACGAAAACTGATTCCATCCGGAACGACCGGGTTTTCCCGTGTTTCCGAGACTTGGTACGCGGAGAATTGCATGGCTTCTGCAGCGGAACAGCTCGCCTCGAACCTGAATTTTTCGACTTTCGCCAAGGCGGAAGATCTGAAAAAGCGCCTTTGGTTCACTCTCGGTGCGCTTCTGGTCTATCGACTTGGCACCTACATTCCGTTGCCGGGCCTTAACCCGGACGCATTCGCGCAGGCATTTCAGGGGCAGTCGGGGGGCATTCTCGGCCTCTTCAACATGTTCTCGGGCGGCGCGGTCGAGCGTATGGCGATCTTCGCCCTCGGCATCATGCCCTACATTTCCGCATCGATCATCGTGCAGCTCATGACGTCGGTCGTTCCGGCGCTCGAGCAGCTGAAGAAAGAGGGCGAGCAGGGCCGCAAGGTCATCAACCAGTACACCCGTTACGGCACGGTGCTGTTGGGCGCGATGCAGGCCTACGGTATTGCCGTCGGTCTCGAAAGCGGCAGCGGTCTCGTCAACGATCCGGGCTGGTTCTTCCGGATTTCCACCGTTATTTCGCTGCTCGGCGGCACGATGTTCCTGATGTGGCTCGGTGAGCAGATCACCTCCCGCGGTATAGGCAACGGTATTTCGCTGATCATCTTCGCCGGCATCGTCGCCGCTTTGCCCTCGGCGCTTGCCGGAACCCTTGAGCTCGGCCGTACCGGTGCTCTGTCGACGCCTCTCATCCTTGCGATTATCGTCATGGTCGTCGGCGTGATCGCCTTGATCGTCTTCGTCGAGCGCGCGCAGCGCCGCCTGCTGATCCAGTATCCGAAGCGCCAGGTCGGCAACCGCATGTTCCAGGGCGACACGTCGCACCTGCCGCTGAAGCTCAACACCTCGGGCGTGATCCCGGCGATCTTCGCGTCGTCGCTTCTCCTGCTGCCCGCCACGCTTGCCGGCTTTGCCAACACCGCGACCATGCCCGACTGGGCAACGGCGATCGTCGGTGCGCTCGCTCACGGTCAGCCGCTCTATATGATCCTTTACGGTGCGATGATCGCCTTTTTCGCCTTCTTCTATACGGCCATCGTCTTCAACCCGAAGGATACGGCCGACAATCTGAAGAAGCATGGCGGGTTCGTTCCGGGCATCCGCCCGGGTGAACGCACGGCCGAATACATCGATTACGTGTTGACGCGCATTACCGTCATCGGCGCGATCTACCTGGTCTTTGTCTGCATCCTGCCTGAGATACTCATCTCGCAGACAGGGGTGCCGTTCTACCTTGGTGGTACGTCGCTTTTGATTGTTGTCAGTGTGACCCTCGATACGGTAGCACAGATCCAGGGTCACCTCATTGCCCAGCAATATGAGGGGCTGATCAAGAAGTCGAAGCTGCGCGGAGGAAAGAGGGGACGATGAGGTTAATTTTTTTGGGACCGCCGGGCGCTGGCAAGGGTACTCAGGCCAAGCTTCTGACGGAGAGATACGGCATTCCGCAGCTTTCCACGGGGGATATGCTTCGGGCGGCCGTAGCTCAGGCGACCGAGGTCGGCAAGCGGGCGAAAGCCGTGATGGATGCCGGCCAGCTCGTCTCCGACGAAATCGTCAATGAGATCGTCTCCGACCGCATCGATTCGCCGGATTGCGCAAGGGGCTTCATTCTCGACGGCTATCCGCGCACGGTCCCGCAGGCCGTAGCGCTCGACGGGATGCTAGAGGAAAAAGGCCTGAAGCTCGATGCAGTCATCGAATTGAAAGTCGATGAGGCAGCTCTTGTGCGGCGCATGGAGAATCGCGTAGCCGAAACCGTCGCGGCCGGCGGCACCGTACGCTCGGACGACAATCCGGAAGCATTCCGGCGGCGTCTGCAGGAATATCGGGAAAAGACCGCTCCGCTTTCGGAACACTACGCCCGAACCGGTCGGTTGAAGACCGTGGACGGCATGGCGGATGTGGATACGGTTACGGCCGAGATAGAGAAGATTCTGGTATAGGCATTGCCTTTGCCAAAATGGAAGCGCCGGGGAGTTGACTTTTTCGGCCGATTCCTCCAAAGACTGCGTCAACTCGCGACAAGAGAAGCGATCGGCGCGGTCTTCAACGAAATGAAGTCCGGGTACGGTCGTTTTTGACGTGTCTCGAACCTCAATCAACGAGCGGCTCTTAAGGTCGCGTAACGAAGCACCTATTGCCTGTAGGCAACTGGAACGCAAGGAGAATAGACGTGGCACGTATCGCTGGCGTCAACATCCCGACCGCAAAGCGCGTCGTCATCGCGCTGACGTATATTCACGGGATCGGCACGAAATTCGCACAGGAAATCATCGAAAAGGTCGGCATTCCGGCCGAGCGTCGCGTTCACCAGCTGACGGACGCTGAGGTCCTTCAGATCCGTGAAACGATCGACCGTGATTATCAGGTCGAGGGTGACCTGCGTCGCGAGACCTCGATGAACATCAAGCGTCTGATGGATCTCGGCTGCTATCGCGGTCTCCGCCATCGTCGCGGCCTGCCGGTGCGCGGTCAGCGCACGCATACCAATGCCCGCACCCGCAAGGGTCCGGCAAAGGCGATCGCCGGCAAGAAGAAGTAATTTCCCGAAAAGGGAAAACGGGAGGCTGGCGCACGCGCCGGCCTCCTTTTGCAGTTTGGGAAGGGCAAGTGTCCGACCAATGCGAGTGCCGTTACCGGTTTCTCGGAATGCTCGCGACGCCGGTGTGCCGGCTGTCGCGAATTGTAAGATGCAGGGCAGGGGACGACCAATCCTTTTCCCGGTGGAGCCGCTGGAATTACGGCGGTGCAGAGATCTAAGAAAGGGATCCTATGGCCAAGGAAGCCACCCGCGTTCGCCGTCGCGAGCGCAAGAACATTACGTCTGGCGTCGCACACGTCAATTCGTCGTTCAACAACACGATGATCACCATTACCGACGCGCAGGGCAATGCTATTGCCTGGTCGTCCGCCGGTGCGAAGGGTTTCAAGGGTTCGCGCAAGTCGACCCCGTTCGCCGCGCAGATCGCCGCTGAAGATTGCGCCAAGAAGGCTCAGGAACACGGCATGAAGTCGCTGGAAGTGGAAGTTTGCGGTCCTGGTTCCGGCCGCGAATCCGCTCTTCGCGCGCTCCAGGCTGCAGGTTTCATGATCACGTCGATCCGTGACGTGACCCCGATCCCGCACAATGGCTGCCGTCCGCGCAAGAAGCGCCGCGTCTGATCATCTGTATTCAACATTCCGGTGAGGACGTTCCGGTGTCCTCCCGGTCTTCGGGGCTCGGTTGTCACGATTGGATGGTGGCAACGAACGGAAGGCAGAAAACATGATCCAGAAAAATTGGCAGGAATTGATCAAGCCGAACAAGGTGGAGTTCGCCTCCTCCGGCCGCACCAAGGCAACGTTGGTCGCGGAGCCGCTTGAGCGCGGCTTTGGCCTGACGCTCGGCAACGCGCTTCGTCGCGTCCTATTGTCGTCGCTGCGCGGTGCTGCCGTAACCGCGGTTCAGATCGACGGCGTATTGCATGAGTTCTCTTCTATCCCGGGCGTCCGGGAAGACGTGACCGACATCGTGCTCAACATCAAGGAAATCGCCATCAAGATGGATGGCGACGACGCAAAGCGCATGGTCGTGCGCAAGCAGGGTCCGGGCGTCGTGACCGCCGGTGACATTCAGACGGTTGGCGACATCGAGATCCTCAACCCGAACCACGTGATCTGCACCCTCGACGAGGGCGCGGAAATCCGCATGGAGTTCACCGTCAACAACGGCAAGGGCTACGTACCGGCTGACCGCAACCGCTCGGAAGATGCGCCGATCGGTCTCATTCCGGTCGACAGCCTGTACTCTCCGGTCAAGAAGGTCTCCTACAAGGTGGAAAACACCCGTGAAGGCCAGGTTCTCGACTACGACAAGCTGACGATGTCCATCGAAACCGATGGCTCCGTCACCGGCGAAGATGCGATCGCTTTCGCGGCCCGCATCCTTCAGGACCAGCTGTCGGTCTTCGTCAACTTCGACGAGCCGCAGAAGGAAACCGAGGAAGAGGCAGTCACCGAACTCGCCTTCAACCCCGCGCTTCTCAAGAAGGTCGACGAACTGGAGCTTTCCGTCCGTTCGGCCAACTGCCTGAAGAACGACAACATCGTCTATATCGGCGACCTCATTCAGAAGACCGAAGCAGAAATGCTCCGTACGCCGAATTTTGGTCGCAAGTCGCTCAACGAGATCAAGGAAGTTCTCGCTTCCATGGGCCTGCATCTCGGCATGGAAGTGCCGTCCTGGCCGCCGGAGAACATCGAAGACCTCGCCAAGCGTTACGAAGACCAGTACTAACCTATTAGACTGCGGGCGGATGCCTGCAAGTAAAGGAGAATAGCCATGCGCCACGGTAAAGCCGGCCGCAAGCTGAATAGAACCGCCAGCCACCGCAAGGCGATGTTTGCCAACATGGCAGCTTCGCTGATCGAGCACGAGCAGATCGTCACGACCCTGCCCAAGGCCAAGGAAATCCGTCCGATCGTGGAAAAGCTCGTCACGCTCGGCAAGCGCGGCGATCTGCATGCCCGCCGCCAGGCGATCTCGCAGATCCGCGACGTTGCCGTCGTCTCGAAGCTGTTCGACGCGATTGCCTCGCGCTACGCCACCCGCAACGGCGGCTACCTGCGCATCATGAAGGCAGGCTTCCGCCAGGGCGACAATGCCCCGCTCGCCGTCATCGAATTCGTTGACCGCGACGTCGACGCCAAGGGTTCGAAGGACCGCGCCCGCGTTTCTGCCGAAGCCGAAGCAGCCGAAGCGGCCTGATCCGATCGGTTGACGAAACCATTCAAGCGGCCGGGGGCTGATCGCCCCCGGCCGCTTTTTTTGTTGGTTTTACCGAAAGTAGAAGTAGATCCTCATTCCTGTGCCTCTCAAATCCTGTGATAGGCAAAGGAAGAAATGAGGGTCGGGAGAGGTGTTCGGGGCTTTGGCCGGTGCGGCTCTCCCGACTTGCACGTTGCGCCTTTATCCCGCTCTGGCTTGCGACCGTACGGGTGCGGTGCCCTGGCGCCGCCACCGCAGAAACCGCTTTCTGACGGCGCGCCAGGCGACGAGCACCGCCACAAGGAACAGATACAGCATTTGCTCGGGGCCCACGACCTTGACCGACATGGCGAAATGCAGCGCGCCGGCCGCGGCAATCACGTAGACGAGCCTGTGAAGCTTGTTCCATCGTTGCCCGAGGCGTCTTATCGACCAGTTGTTCGATGTAACCGCCAGCGGGATGAGCAGCACGAGGGCTGCCATGCCGATGGTGATGAAGGGACGGCGGGCGATGTCGGCGAGAATGGCCGGGAGAAGGAGCGTCTGGTCCAGCACCATATATGTGAGGAAATGCATCATCACATAGTAAAAGGCGAGGAGGCCCAGGGCGCGGCGGTATCTGAGCCAGTTGATGCCGAACAGGTCGCGAATCGGCGTGATCGTCAGCGTGGCAATCAGGAAGCGGAGGGCCCAGATGCCGAGCAGGTGCTCGAATTCCTTGACCGCATTGCCGGGCAGCCGACCGGTGGCTCCAAGATAGAACCCCCAGGCGGCCGGTATGAGGCCGAGCGTATAGAGCGCCCAGATCGAAGGGCCGTGCAATCGTTTCGGCAGGGCAGGAAAGCTCGGCATCCTCAGAAATTCACCCTGAGGTCCATGCCGGCGTAGAGGTTTGCCACTTCTTCTGCGTAGCCGTTGAAGGGGAGCGTATCGCGGCGATTGGCGCCGAAGAAGCCGCCTTCGCCGATACGGTTTTCGGTCGCCTGGCTCCAGCGGGGATGATCGACGGCTGGATTCACATTGGCATAGAAGCCGTATTCACTCGGCCCGGCGAGGTTCCAGGTGCACGGCGGCGGCGTCTCGGTCAGAGAGATGCGCACGATCGATTTGATTCCCTTGAAGCCGTATTTCCACGGTACCACCAGGCGGATCGGTGCGCCGTTCTGGTTCGGCAGCGTCTTGCCATAGAGCCCGACGGAGAGGATCGTCAGCGGGTGGCGCGCTTCGTCGAGCCTCAAGCCTTCCCGGTAGGGCCATTCCAGGGGCTGGAAATAACCGGACTGGCCCGGCATTTCCTCCGGCCGGACCACGGTCTCGAAGGCGACATATTTCGCGCTTCCGAGCGGCTCGACCCTGTCGAGGAGCGCGGCCAATGGAAAGCCGACCCAGGGAATGACCATCGACCACGCTTCGACGCAGCGCATCCGGTAAATTCTCTCTTCCAGAGGGAAGGCCAGGAGTTCCTCCAGGCCGAATTCCCGCGGCTTGCCGACCATTCCGTCGACCTTCACCGTCCAGGGCGCCGGCTTGAAGTTTGCCGAGTTGGCAGCCGGATCGCCTTTGCCTGTCCCGAATTCATAGAAGTTGTTGTAGGTGGTGGCGTCCTTTTCCGGCGTGGCGGGTTCATCGACCCTGTATATGCTCTTGGACGCGTCGAGTGCGGCAGCGCGGCTTGGCTTGGGCGCGGCGAGGGCCAGGCTTCCGGCCGCGGCGGCGATGAAGGTCCGCCGATCCAGGAAGAAGCGCTCCGGGGTGATTTCGGCAGCGGCAATCTTCGGCGTGCGATAGCTGGGCATGGGGTCTCCTCGGTGTCATTCGACTTTTTCTAATACGCAAATGAGCAGAGTTTCGATCACCGGAAAAGGCTGGCGAGACCACGTTTTCGTGCATGACTCGTGAACGTCGCCTGCGTCTTTGGGGTGGCAAGGCCGAGCAATCGGCGCGCAGCACGTACTCCTATGAATTCCCTGATGAAACGACCCGTCCTTGCGGCTGCATTGCGTTGGATTGTCGGGCAACAGGTTTGCCTTTTTCCGTGCGAAATCCTATCTGAACGTAGCAGCAACGAAAGGGAGAATGCTTCATGATCTTCGGCCATCGCGCTCTCGCGGCTCTCGTGCTTGCTGTTGCCATATCGACACCTGCGATGGCCCAGGATGCCAGGACCGTCCCGCAGTCGCGGTCGGAGATGCAGCTCTCTTTCGCGCCGCTCGTCAAACAGACGGCGAATGCGGTCGTCAACGTGTATGCCGAGCGCGTGGTGGAGCGTCGCTCGATCTTTGCCGGAGACCCCTTCTTCGAGGAATTCTTCGGGCAGCGGATGCCGAATCGCACCGAGAAGCAGTCGTCTCTGGGGTCGGGCGTGATCGTCGGCCGCAATGGCCTGGTCGTGACCAACAACCATGTCATCGAGGGCGGCGACGATATCAAGGTGGCGCTGGCCGACGGGCGTGAGTTCCCCTGCAAGGTCATATTGAAGGATGATCGCCTCGATCTGGCTGTCATGAAAATTCAGTCGGACGGTCCGTTCGACATCGTCCCGATCGGTGATTCCGACGCGGTGGAGGTCGGCGACCTGGTTCTGGCGATGGGCAATCCTTTCGGCGTCGGGCAGACGGTGACGAGCGGCATCGTGTCGGCGCTCGCCCGCAACCAGATTTCCAACGGCGATTTCGGCTTTTTCATCCAGACGGATGCGGCGATCAATCCGGGCAATTCCGGCGGCGGCCTGATCAACATGAAGGGCGAGTTGATCGGCATCAACACTGCGATTTTTTCGAGAGGCGGCGGTTCCAACGGCGTGGGCTTTGCGATCCCCGCCAACCTGGTCAAGGTTTTCGTTGCCTCCGCTGAAGGAGGCAACGGCTCGTTCATCCGTCCCTTCGTCGGGGCGACTTTCGAGCCAGTGACCTCCGATGTGGCCGAGGCGCTCGGGCTTGAGCGGGCCCGCGGGGCGCTGGTGACGGCGGTCGTCGCAGGCGGTCCGGCGGAGAGCGCCGGCATGCGCCCCGGACAGGTGGTCACCGCCGTCAACGGCATACCGGTCGAACACCCCGATGCGCTTGGTTATCGTCTGACCACCGTGGGGATCGGCCACGAGGCGCGGGTTACGATCTCGGAGAACGGCAGTTCGCGCGAAATCGCCCTCAAGCTTGAGCGGGCGCCGGAAACGCAGCCACGAGACGAACGGCTGATCGAGGGGCGCAACCCCTTCGCCGGCGCTGTCGTGGCAAATCTCTCGCCGCGGCTTGCGGACGAGTTGCGCATGCCCACGTCGCTGCAGGGGGTGGTCATCACGGAGATCAATCGCGGCTCGCCGGCTGCACGTATCGGCCTGGAACCGAAAGATATCGTTCGTTCCGTCAACGGGACGGCAATCGATAGTTCGAAGACGCTGGAAGGCGTCGTCGCCGAGGATGCCTCCTTCTGGCGTGTCGAGATCGAGCGCAACGGCCAGATCATCCGTCAGTTCTTCCGATGAGCGATCTCTTCGCCCCCCATGAACCTCCTGAAATGGCCTCGGCAAGGCCGCTGGCCGATCGCCTGCGCCCGCGCACGCTGGCGGAGGTGACCGGCCAGGAGCATCTGACCGGCCCCGACGGCGTGCTCACACGGATGATCGCTTCCGGATCCCTCGGCTCGATGATCTTCTGGGGCCCGCCGGGAACCGGCAAGACAACGGTTGCCCGTCTGCTTTCAGGCGAGGCAGGTCTCGCATTCGAGCAGATTTCGGCGATCTTCTCCGGCGTTGCGGATCTTAAGAAGGTATTCGAATCTGCGCGCGCCCGGCGCATGTCGGGGCGCCAGACGCTGCTTTTCGTCGACGAGATCCATCGGTTCAACCGGGCGCAGCAGGACAGCTTCCTGCCGGTCATGGAGGATGGCACCGTCGTCCTGGTCGGCGCCACCACCGAGAACCCGTCTTTCGAGCTTAACGCCGCGCTTCTCTCGCGGGCGCGCGTCTTGACGTTCAAGCCGCATGACGAGGCCAGCCTCGAGGAACTTCTGAAGCGGGCGGAGGCAGCCGAGGGCAAACCGCTGCCGCTCGATGACGAAGCGCGGGCCAGCCTGATCCGCATGGCGGACGGGGACGGCCGGGCGGTGCTAACGCTCGCGGAAGAGGTATGGCGGGCGGCGCGCCGGGACGAGATATTCGATTCCGCCGGGCTTCAGGAGATCGTCCAGCGCCGCGCGCCGGTATACGACAAGGGCCAGGACGGCCATTACAACCTGATCTCGGCGCTCCATAAATCCGTTCGGGGGTCCGACCCGGACGCGGCGCTCTATTATCTCTGCCGCATGTTCGATGCCGGGGAGGATCCGCTCTATATCGGCAGGCGGCTCGTACGGATGGCGGTCGAGGATATCGGCCTTGCCGATCCGCAGGCACTGGCGATCTGCAATGCCGCCAAGGATGCCTATGATTATCTCGGGTCTCCCGAAGGGGAACTGGCTCTTGCCGAGGCCTGCGTCTATCTTGCAACGGCGCCGAAATCCAACGCGGTCTATACCGCCTACAAGGCGGCGATGCGCGCGGCCAGGGAGAACGGATCTCTGCTGCCGCCGAAGCACATCCTCAACGCTCCGACGAAGCTCATGAAGGGGGAAGGCTACGGCGACGGCTATCGTTACGATCATGACGAGCCCGACGCATTCTCAGGCCAGGATTATTTCCCCGAGAAGATGGGCAGAAAGACCTTCTACGATCCCCCGGAGCGCGGCTTCGAACGTGAGATCCGCAAGCGGCTGGAGTGGTGGAACAAGCTTCGGCGCGACCGGAATTCGTGAGGGCTCGCCCCAGCTCCGTCACTCCCGCAGGGCTGCCTTGCCACAGGATGCCTTGCTGTCGCGATGAGCCCGTGGCATAGAAGAACCACATCGCAGACGGCTGCACGGATCGAATGGATCCGAACTTCCGCGGGGACGGCCTCGCTCCACATGAAGGAGTTCGAAATGGCCTGGTTCACGCTGTTGCTCGCCGGAATTCTCGAAATCGGCTGGGCGATCGGTCTCAAATACACGGATGGATTTACGCGGTTCACGCCGACTGTGCTGACGGTCGGGTCGATGATCCTGAGCGTCGTTCTGCTCGGAATAGCGGTGCGTTCGCTGCCGCTCGGCACGGCCTATGCCGTGTGGACCGGGATCGGCACCGTCGGTACCGTCATTCTCGGCATCATCCTGTTCGCAGAGCCCGCAACGGCGATGCGCCTCGGCTGCATCGGCCTCATCGTCGCGGGCATCGCCGGTCTGAAGCTCGTCGGCTGACGTGTTCGACCACTGAAATTCTGCCCCTCATCCGGCCTGCCGGCCACCCTCTTCGCGCCAGCGGGGCGAAAGAGACTCGCGGCGCCCCGGCAGGGGGATGAGGAGCAAGTGATCCTTCACGTCACTTCAGCGCGTCGAGTACGACCGCGGCAGCCAGCATTTCCCGCCAGCGGTTTTCGCGCCGTCTGAATGCCTCTTCGTCTGTTCCCCACTGTTCGATCTGCCAATCCTCGTCGACATGAGCGGCAGCCCATGCCTGTTCGGCGGAGAGCCTGCCCATGGCGAGGGCAAGAGCGAGCAGGGCGGATCCGGTCAGGCTGGTGACGGTGTGGAGGCAGGCGAGGCCGAGCGGTGTCGCAAAGCCGCGCAGGCTCTCGGCAAAGGCCGAGACCGCCTCCGCCGGTTGTTCCTGATGGATCACGCCTTCCACGAGAATGAACCGGGCGCCGAGCGTCCGGGCGGCCCAGTCGATTATCGGATTCCAGTGCTCGTTCTGCCGAGCGACGAGTTCTTTCGGGCTGTCGGCCCGATAGCAGAGGAGATCGCTGCCGACAAAACGGACGATATCGTCGAAGACCGCACGATCGTCGAGCGCAACTCCGTCGATCGCGGTGTTGACGATCCGCGTGAGCGGCATTGCCGAGGGATCGATGATTTCGGTCTGGGCGTCCCACTCGGCTGCCAGCAGCCCTGCGAGCTTTTCGGTAGGTACGGTGAGCGCCCGTTTGGCCGGTGTGCGCACTGACCGTCCGTCGAGAAGCACGGCGTATCCGCCGTCATCCGCCGGTGCGGCGCTCGCCTGCTTGTAGAAGCGTTTCGGCAGCGGTTTCTGCATCTGGATCTGGGCCCGACGCACAGGATCGTCGTGGCTCAGCGCACCGCTCAGTTCGTCGCGAATATCAGGCATGGCTGTAGTCCATCCATTCGATTATGTCTGCCGGAACGCGAACGATGTGATCCGCACCGTATGCCATCAGCTCCGGGACACTGGCGTAACCCCAGGCGACGCCCAGGGCATCGGCGCCGGCGGCCTTCGCCATCTGCATGTCATAGATCGCGTCTCCGATCACGATCGTGTCGCGGGGATCGACTCCGGCTTGCTCGCAGCACTCCGTCACCATGGCGGGATGCGGCTTCGAGGGGCAGTCGTCCGCCGTGCGGGAGACGAAGAAAATCTTGTCGAATCCATGCATCGCCGCGATATGCGTCAGACCTCGCCTCGATTTGCCGGTGACGGCACCGATCAGCAGTTCGTCGCGTGCGGCCAGAGTCTGCATCATCTCCGCAATGCCCGGAAACAGCGCTTCGCTGCAGCCGGGTTCGCCTCGTACCGAGGCGAATATAGATTTGTAATGCGCCGTCATTGCGGTCGCCCGGTCGTCGACGTGTTCCTGCCCCATGAGCCGGGCAATGGCGATATCGAGAGTGAGGCCGATGATCGCCTTGGTCGCGTCCGATGTCGGGCGATCCAGATCGAAGGCCTCGAAGGTGCGGGCCATCACCTCATGGATCAGTCCCGCGCTGTCGACGAGCGTTCCGTCGCAATCGAAAAGGACGAGCTTCATCACTCTTCCTCGCCGGCGGCGTTTTCGTCGAAGCCGAGCAGATTCCAGCTCTGCACCATGTGCTGGGGCAGGGGAGCGGTGATCTTCAGCCGCCCGCCGTTCGGATGCGGAATGTCTATGTGCCGCGCGTGAAGGTGCAGCCGGTTCTGCATGCCGCCGGGGAAGGTCCAGTTGACGTCCGCTTCGAAGTATTTCGGATCGCCGATGATCGGATGGCCGATATGGGCGGCGTGGACGCGCAGCTGGTGCGTGCGGCCGGTATAGGGTTCCATTTCCAGCCAGGCGAGGTTCTGCCCGGCTTGTTCGACGATCCGGTAATAGGAGATGGCGTGGTCGGCGCCATTCTCGCCGTGCTTGGCAATCCGGACACGGTCGCCATCGGGCGTGGGCTCCTTTACGAGCCAGGTGGAAATCTTGTCTTCCCGCTTGCGCGGCACGCCCCTGACCAGGGCCCAGTATGTCTTCTTGGTGTCGCGCTCGCGAAATGCCGCGGTCAGCTGTTGCGCAGCCCCGCGCGTGCGGGCGACGACAAGTACTCCCGAGGTATCACGGTCGAGACGATGGACGAGGCGCGGCTTTTCGCCCTTCTGGCTGGTCCAGGCCTCGAGCATTTTGTCTATATGCCGGTTGACGCCCGAGCCGCCCTGAACGGCAAGGCCGGCCGGTTTGTTGAGCACGATGACCTTGGCATCCTCATGCAGCACCATGCGCGACAGAAGCTCTCCGTCCGGCGATTGACGCAGGTCCCGGCCCCCGATCGGGCCGGATTTCGCTTCCTTGGGATCGACGCCGAGCGGCGGAATGCGGATCGTCTGGCCGGGTTGTATGCGCGTGTCGGATTTTGCCCGCGCCCCGTCCACGCGGATCTGTCCGGAACGCAGCAGCTTCTGCAGCGGACCGAAACCCAGTCCGGGGAAATGGACTTTGAACCAGCGGTCGAGACGCATTCCCGCTTCGTCGCTGTCAACCTGCCTGTGTTCTATGCCCGCCATTTTGCAGAAATCCGCCTTCTTTTCTTTAAAGGCTGGCTTTAGACCATTGCGCGCATCAGGGCCAGCCCGGCGAACACGGCAAGTATCGAAAGACCGACGCTCGCCGCGATATAGGCGAGGCCACTCATCGTCTGCCCGTGTTCCAGAAGGGTGATCGCGTCGAGCGAAAAGGCCGAGAACGTCGTGTAGCCCCCCAGCACGCCGGTGATCAGGAACACGCGTATTTCCGGCGAGGCTCCCATCTTATGCATGATGAACTGCGCCAGAAAACCGATCAGAAAGGAACCCGTAACGTTCACGAACAGCGTCCCCCAGGGAAAGACGGGTCCGGCGCGCTGCAGCATCCAGAGGCCGACGAGGTAGCGCAGGACGGAGCCAAGGGCGCCGCCGGCACCGACGAGGAGGATATGGTTCATCAAATCGTTCCGATCCGAGAAGGCTGCATCCTGTCAGCCGAGCCTCTCGGCGTGCCACCTGAGATGGTCGTCCATGAAGGTCGAGATGAAATAATAGGAATGGTCGTAACGCTCATGCATCCGGAGCGTAAGCCCGATGCCCGTTCCTTTGACGGCTTCTTCGAACAGCCAGGGGCGCAGACCGTTTTCGAGGAAGCCATCCGCCTTGCCCTGGTCGATCAGGAATTCCGGGAAGCGGGCCCCGTCCTCTACGAGGGCGCAGGCATCGTATTTCCGCCAGGCGGTCTTGTCGGGACCGAGATACTTCTCGAAGGCACCGACCGACCAATCGGCGGAAGACGGCGCGACGATCGGCGCGAAAGCGGAGCAACTCTTGAAACGCTCGGGGTCCTTGAGAGCGACGGTCATTGCGCCATGCCCGCCCATCGAGTGGCCGAAGATACCCTGGCGGCTCATATCCACGCGGAAATGCTGGCCGACGAGGGCCGGGAGTTCTTCTGTGATGTAGCTGTACATCCGATAGTACTCGTCCCAGGGCTTCTCCGTCGCATCGAGATAGAAGCCGGCGCCCTTGCCCATCTGCCAATTGGTGAGCTCATCGGGAACATCCGCCCCTCTTGGGCTCGTATCCGGGCAGACGATGATGAGCCCCAGCTCCGATGCCATGCGCCGGTACTCGCCTTTCTCCATGACATTGGCGTGGGTGCAGGTGAGGCCGGAGAGATACCAGAGAACGGGGCGAGGCTCCGTGATCGCCTGCGGCGGTACAAAGACGGCGAAGGTCATTTCGCCTTTGCAGGCCGTGGAATCATGAGCGTAGACGCCCTGCATGCCGCCGAAGGCCGTGTTCTGCGAGATTACTTTCATTCTTTGCTCCTGAATTTCATGGGGTGGCGCCCGCAAGCTGAACCGCGGCATTGACGGCGGCGGCGACGAGCACCGTGTTGAAGAAGAACGAGACGATAGCGTGCATCAGGTTCACGCGGCGCATCGCCGTTGTCGTGATGGCGACATCCGACGTCTGCGCCGTCATCCCGATGACGAAGGCGAAATAGAGGAAATCGTATCCGCCGGGACTGTCGGTCTCCGGGAATGCAAGACCGCGCGCTGCGGGATTGCTGGCGGGATCATTGCGGTCGGCAAGCCAATAAAGATGAGCATAATGCAGCGCCGCCATGGTGTGGATCGTCGCCCAGCCGAGCGCAACCGCTGCGAAGGCGATGGACAGCCCCACAGCGCCGCCGCCCCCGGCGCGGTTCAGCGCGAGGAACAGAGCCACCAGCGACGTCGCCGCGGCAACGAGCGTCACCAGGAAGATGATTGGCTCCGGCTCACCCGTGTCGCGCGCATTGGCCTGGAGATAACTGCCGGTAAGTTTGGGAAGCCGCAAAGCCGTGATCGACAGATAGATAAGGAAAAAGAGGATGGCCGCGACCTCGATTGCTTCTGCGCGGAAGAATGCAAAACCGATGGGCAGGCTGACCAACCCGCCCGTCAGGGCGAGATAGAACGGCCAGTGCCGCAGGCCTGCCTTCCGATCCATTCGCCGCCTCCGTTCGCCGGTTCTACCTTTTTACCCGTCGGCAGAGTCGGTCAAGCGTTTCGAGAAAAGCGGAGCGGTCGCGGGAGGTGAGGGCGGCGTTATAGCCTTTGCTTTCCCCGGTCTCCCTGAGATGGGCCGAGAGATCGCGCATCGCGGATGCCATGCCGATGTTGGTCTCGTCGAAGACGCGCCCGGTCGGCCCGGTGACGAGCGCTCCGGCGCCGACACAGCGCACGGCAAGCGGCACGTCGGCAGTGACGACGATGTCGCCGTCCCTGGCGCGTTCGGCGATCCAATCATCCGCTGCGTCGAAACCGGCCGATACGATGACGTTGCGAACCATCGGATCGCGCGAGGGACGCAGGCCGGAATTGGCGACGAAGGTCACCTCCAGGCCATGGCGCTCGGCCACCTTCAGGATTTCCGGCTTTACCGGGCACGCATCGGCATCGACATAGATCATCGGGGATAACTTCCGGCAGGCAAAAAAGCGCCGGATTCAGTGGCCTCCGGCGCTTTCCTGAATGAGATTGCGAACTCAGTAGACAACGACAGAGCGAATGCTCTCGCCGGAATGCATGAGCTCGAAACCCTTGTTGATGTCCTCGAGCGGCATGGTGTGGGTGATCATCGGATCGATCTCGATCTTGCCCTCCATGTACCAATCGACGATCTTCGGCACGTCGGTGCGCCCGCGCGCGCCGCCGAAGGCGGTGCCCATCCAGGTGCGGCCGGTGACGAGCTGGAAAGGCCTGGTGGCAATCTCCTGGCCGGCGCCGGCGACGCCGATGATCACCGACTTGCCCCAGCCGCGATGCGAGGCTTCGAGCGCCTGGCGCATGACCTTGGTGTTGCCGGTGCAGTCGAAGGTGTAGTCGGCGCCGCCGATCTGGTCGGCACCGCGCTTCGTCAGGTTGACGAGATAGGGCACGATGTCGTCGCCCACCTCCTTCGGATTGACGAAGTGGGTCATGCCGAACTTTTCGCCCCAGGGCTTCTTGTCGTTGTTGAGGTCGACGCCGATGATCATGTCGGCGCCGGCAAGGCGAAGCCCCTGGATGACGTTGAGCCCGATGCCGCCGAGACCGAAGACGATGGCGGTGGCGCCGATCTCGACCTTGGCGGTGTTGATCACCGCGCCGATGCCGGTGGTGACGCCGCAGCCGATATAGCAGATCTTGTCGAAGGGAGCGTCCGGATTGACCTTGGCGAGCGCGATCTCCGGCAGCACGGTGAAGTTCGAAAAGGTCGAGCAGCCCATATAGTGGTGGACCTTATCGCCGTTGATCGAGAACCGCGAGCTGCCGTCCGGCATCAGCCCTTGCCCCTGGGTGGGGCGGATGGCGGTGCAGAGATTGGTCTTGCGGCTGAGGCAGGAGGGGCAGGAGCGGCATTCCGGCGTATAGAGCGGGATGACGTGGTCGCCCTTCTTCACCGAGGTGACGCCGGGGCCGACATCGACGACGATGCCGGCGCCCTCATGACCGAGGATCGCCGGGAACAGCCCCTCCGGATCGGCCCCCGACAGCGTGAAATCGTCGGTATGGCAGATGCCGGTCGCCTTCACCTCGACCAGCACCTCGCCGGCCCGAGGGCCTTCGAGCTGCACGGTCATGACCTCCAGCGGCTTGCCGGCTTCCAGGGCCACGGCGGCGCGTACGTCCATTTCTCTACTCCATCAAACTAAGAACAACGAGGCGGGGCGACCGTCATATCGCGCCGGTCGCCACCGGCAAGAGGAAAATCCTGTCCGATCACCGAACGTCCTGGTTCAGGCGGTCGAATTCCATCTCGAGTGCCGAAATGGCCTCGGCGGTTTGATCGTGCAGCTTCTTTACGAGATCCAGCTGCTTGCGAAGTTCGTCCCCCGAAGCATCTCCGGCGTTATCATCCGGTGCGCGTCCGATACCGGCCATCAGCCAGGCGGGCGTCACGCCAAGCACGCCGGCCAGCATGAACAGGCGATTGGCCCGTGGCTCGGCGCGATCGCGTTCCCAGGAGGAAATGGTGTCGCTGCGGACACCGAGCTTGCTGGCAAGCTCCTTCGTAGAGAGTCCCGTCGCGTCACGCGCTCTCCAGATACGACCGCCCAGCGTATCGCCGTCTCCTGTCTCACGCAGACGTGCAATCGCATTCTCGGTTGATAACAGCATGGTAGCTCCTTTCGCCTGTTGTCGTTGTCGGGTGCCGAGGCACCCTGACTGCCCGCGGTGGGGCGAAGGTGAGGGGAGCTTATAGGCTTTTCCTTGCGGATGGGGCATGTGAAGCGGCAAAAAGACGGCTAAAAGCGGCTTTGCCGACGTTTCCGAACGGAGCAACGTGCCGTGGGACCCTGCTATTCGTTCTCGATGCGGGTCGGGCCGAAGACCCTTTCGAAGGCCTCCCTCAGCCTGATATCGACGTCGGCCATCATGACGGGCAGACCGAGATCGACGAGGCTGGTGACACCATAGCCGCGAATGCCGCAAGGCACGATGCCCCCGAAATGCTCAAGGTCCGGATCGACGTTCAACGACAATCCGTGAAAGCTCACCCATTTGCGCAAGCGAATGCCGATTGCCGCTATCTTGTCCTCCGCCATCGTGCCGTCCATGAGCGGCGGCTTTTCCGGGCGGCGCACCCAGACGCCGACACGATCTTCACGGCGTTCGCCCTTGACGTTCATGGAATCGAGCGTGGCGATGATGACGCTCTCGAGTGCGGCGACAAATCCGCGGACGTCCTGGCGTCTGCGCTTCAAGTCGAGCATGACGTAGACGACCCGCTGCCCGGGACCGTGATAGGTGTATTCGCCGCCTCTTCCGGTGGCAAAAACCGGGAGCATATCCGGCATCACGAGGTCGGCGGCGTTGGCGCTGGTTCCCGCGGTGAACAGCGGCGGGTGCTCGACCAGCCAGACCAGCTCGTCGGCGGTGCCGTCCGCGATCGCGGCGGCTTCGCGCTCCATCGTCTCGACGGCTTCTGGATATTCCACGAGGGAAGGCGCAATGCGCCACCGCACCGGCGGTGCATCCGGCGGAGCGAACATGCTCTGGATAAGATCTTCGCGTTGCATGGGAACCTTGCGAATACTGATTTTTTCCGGCCTGTACATGGGGTCGCCGACGGCAAGAGTCCAGCGTTTCCAGTGGTTCGCGGGGAGCCGATCGAAATAGTTTTGTTTCTCGTCAAATTTCTGTCGTCACGCACTTGTGCACCCGGAATCCTTTTGCTACATGCAGCCCCGCCGACGCAATCGGCACCTACCACGATGCGGTCGTGGCGGAATTGGTAGACGCGCAGCGTTGAGGTCGCTGTGGGGCAACCCGTGGAAGTTCGAGTCTTCTCGACCGCACCATCTAAGATGAAGAAGCCCTCGTAACCAAATGGTTCCGTGGGTTTTTTTATTTTTAATCCTCTTTCACGACGTTGTTGCTGGACGCGGTAGGACGCGAGGACTATTCTCGGATTTACGGCGCAAAACAGCTCGGCGTCATGCCTCGGGCCACAGCGTCGTCCAGGTCTCTGCTCCGTGCCGATGCGGAGCGCCCGCCACGACTTCGACATGGCGGTGCCCGATCACGAAATCACCGTTCTACACGATGTTGTTGATGGCTAAATTCGTGGAATCGCAAAAAAAAAGTCGGCGAATGAGCAGGGACAAGTTATGATTCGCTTGTCATGACGGATTCGCGAGAAGCGCCGGCATGATGGGGTGACAGAGCGACGAGTCTTGCGGAGTGCGCCTCATAACGTTGATGAGGCGCCGATCGGTCGGTCCCGAACTGATATGCGGATGTTCGTCGCTGGCTGCTGCTTCGGTATCCGTTTCAGTGTCGGTTACGTGAAGGAACTTTGAAGCTAGGAAAACCGTTCACCTGAAGCAGATGCCGAAAGGCAGCGAGCCCGTTTCAACCAAGCGGCCCGCCGCGGGAGAGCACGATGCAAAGGAGTGAATCTGACGTCTTCGATCTCTTTTCGGAGATTTATACGAGTGCAGCGCAAGAAGAGATAAGTCTACAGGAATATCTCCTCGCATGTCGCGATGACAAAAGCATGTACGCCACCGCTCAGGAACGAATGGTGGACGCAATTGGAGACCCGATTCTCGTCGATACCAGCGCTGACGAGCGTTTAGGTCGGATCTTCGCAAACCGAACCATCAAAATCTACCCGGCCTTCTCCGACTTCTTCGGCATGGAAGACACGATCGAGCGGATCGTCGGCTACTTCCGCTATGCCGCGCAGGGTCTCGAGGAGCGCAAGCAGATCCTTTATCTTCTGGGGCCGGTCGGCGGCGGCAAGTCTTCGCTCGCCGAAAGATTGAAGAAGCTGATGGAACTGCGACCGATCTACACGCTGATGGTCGACGGCAAGATCAGCCCGGTTTTCGAATCGCCGCTCGGCCTGTTCCATCCCGAACGGATGGCCGATCTCCTGGAAGACAAATACGGCATCGCCCGTAGGAGGCTGACGGGCCTGATCTCTCCCTGGGCCGCAAAGCGGCTGGACGAGGTCGGTGGCGACATATCCAAGTTCAGCGTCGTCAAGCTGATGCCGTCGCGCCTGCGTCAGATCGGCATCGCCAAGACCGAGCCGGGCGACGAGAACAATCAGGATGTCTCCTCGCTTGTCGGCAAGGTCGATATCCGCCAGCTCGAGAACTACAGCCAGGCCGACCCGGATGCCTACTCCTACAGCGGCGGCCTGAACCGCACGACGCAGGGGCTGCTCGAATTCGTCGAAATGTTCAAGGCGCCGATCAAGGTCCTGCATCCTCTTCTGACGGCGACCCAGGAAGGCAGCTACAACGGTACGGAAAACTTCGGCGCATTCCCGTTTCAGGGCACCATTCTCGCCCACTCCAACGAATCGGAATGGCTGCAGTTCAAGAACAACCGCAACAACGAGGCGTTCCTGGACCGCATCCTGGTGGTCAAGGTGCCCTATTGCCTGCGCGTCACCGAGGAGAAGCAGATCTACGAAAAGCTTCTTCGCGAGAGCGAACTGGTCAGCAATCCCTGCGCACCTGAGGTGTTGGAGATACTGAGCCGTTTCACGGTATCCACCCGGCTCGTTCCTCACGAGAACTCGTCTCTCTACACCAAGATGCGCGTCTATGACGGCGAGAACCTCAAGGATGTCGACCCGAAGGCACGATCGGTGCAGGAGTATCGGGACGCTGCCGGCGTCGATGAGGGCATGACGGGCGTCAGCACGCGCTTTGCCTTCAAGGTCCTGTCCGAGGCCTTCAATTACGACACGAAGGAGGTCGCGGCCGATCCCGTACATCTGATGTACATCCTGGAGCAGGCCATCAAGCGCGAGCAGTTTGCGAAGGAAACGGAGGCAGCCTATCTCGACTTCATCAAGTCGGAACTCGCCACGCGTTATGCGGAATTCATCGGTCACGAGATCCAGAAGGCCTATCTCGAGTCCTACAGCGAATACGGCCAGAACCTGTTCGACCGCTATATCGCCTATGCCGATGCCTGGCTCGAGGACCAGGACTTCAAGGATCCCGATACGGGGCAGATCCTCAACCGCAAGATCCTCGACAGCGAGCTGTCTCAGATCGAAAAACCGGCGGGCATCGCCAATCCGAAGGACTTCCGCAACGAGGTGGTCAAGTTCACCTTGCGGGCGCGGGCCAAGAACCATGGCAAGAACCCGTCCTGGACGAGCTATGAAAAACTTCGCGAGGTCATCGAGAAGCGCATGTTCGGTCAGGTCGAAGACCTGTTGCCGGTCATCAGCTTCGGGTCGAAGAAGGACAGCTCCACAGAGAAGCAGCATGTCGAATTCGTACAGCGCATGAAGGAGCGTGGGTACACCGAACGGCAGGTGCGGCGTCTCGTCGACTGGTACATGCGTGTAAACAAGGCGGGTTGAGGCTGCGGATGCGGGGGTTAGCTAATGCCGAATTTCATCGACCGTCGCCTCAATCCGAAGGATAAGAGTCTCGGTAACAGGCAACGCTTCCTGAAACGGGCACGAGAGGAACTGAAGCGTACCATCAAAGAGCGGGTCAAGTCGGGCAAGATCGCGGATGTCGATGCCGAACAGAACGTGTCCATGCCCGCCCGCGGCGTCAACGAGCCGGCTTTCCAGCCGGACTCCAACAGCGGCGAGCGACGCCACGTCCTGCCGGGCAACCGGGAGTTCGCGGCGGGAGACCGTATCCCCAAAAGGGGGTCAGGCGGCGGTGCGGGCAATGCGGGAGCCGGCACCGGTCAGAGCGAAGACGAGTTTCAGTTCGTCCTTTCGCGCGAGGAGGTGCTCGATCTCTTCTTCGAGGACCTCGAACTCCCCGACATGGTAAAGCTCAATCTGAAGGAATCGGTTACCTTCAAGCGACGGCGGGCCGGCTTCAGCGCAAGCGGCTCCCCGACGAACATCAATGTCGGCCGCACCATGCGCAACAGCTACGGACGCCGCATCGCATTGCGGCGGCCGTCGCGCCGGGAAATCGAGGCGATTGCCGACGAGATTGCCGGGCTGGAGACGGAGCCGCGCGGACGCATCAAACACCGGCAGCGCCTGGAGGAACTGCGCCAGAAGCTCGACGGTCTCGAGCGCCGGCGCCGGCGTATTCCCTATGTCGATCCCGTGGACATTCGCTTCAATCGGTTCGAGCCGCAGCCGCTGCCCAATGCGAGTGCGGTCATGTTCTGCCTCATGGATGTCTCCGCTTCGATGGGGGAGCGGGAGAAGGACCTCGCCAAGCGTTTTTTCGTGCTGCTGCACCTCTTCCTCAAGCGGCGCTACGAGCGGATCGACATCGTGTTCATCCGGCACACCGACGAGGCCGGCGAGGTCGACGAGAATACCTTCTTCTACAGCAAGCAGAGCGGCGGCACGGTCGTTTCCACCGCGCTGGAGGAGATGCTGCGCGTCATCCGGGAGCGCTATCCTGCCCATGAATGGAACATCTATGCTGCGCAGGCGTCGGACGGCGAGAATATCTCAGGCGACTCCGAACGCTGCGCTTCCCTTCTTCACGACGAACTGATGGGACTTTGCCAATACTACGCCTATGTCGAGATTATCGATGAGCGAGAGACGGAGATTTTCGGCACTACCGATAACGGGACTTCGCTCTGGCGGGCCTATCGCACCGTCGACGGCGAATGGCCGAATTTTCAGATGACCCGCATCGCGAAACCGGCGGATATCTACCCCGTCTTCCGAAAACTCTTCGGCAAGCAGCCGGAAATGCAATTGCGCAAGTGAAAAGGGACCGGGATGTCAAAGGGCGCCGCCTCAAACCTTCTGTTCCACAGTTCCGACTGGAATTTCGAGACGCTGGCGCGCACCTACGATGCCATCGAGGAGATCGCGCTCGGCGATCTCGGTCTCGACGTATACCCCAATCAGCTCGAGATCATCTCCTCCGAGCAGATGCTGGATGCCTACTCGTCGGTGGGCATGCCGCTCATGTACCAGCATTGGTCTTTCGGGAAGCGCTTCGTTTTCGAGGATCATCTCTATCGCAGGGGCCGGCGCGGCCTCGCTTATGAGCTGGTGATCAACTCCAATCCCTGCATCACCTACTTGATGGAGGAGAACACCATGGCCATGCAGGCCCTGGTGACCGCACATGCAGCCTTCGGCCACAATCATTTTTTCAAGAACAATTACCTCTTCCGGCAGTGGACCGACGCCAGCGCAATCCTCAGCTATATGGACTTCGCGAAGAAATACATCAGCAAATGCGAAGAACGGCACGGAACGACGGCGGTCGAGGCGATCCTCGACTCTGCCCATGCACTCATGGAGCAGGGCGTGTTCCGCTACAGACGGCCCCCGCGCCTGTCGACCGAAAAAGAGCAGGAGCGGATGCGCGAGAGGCTGGAATATGAAGAGCAGACCTTTAGCGACCTGTGGAGAACGCTTCCGCCCGCGGGAGAGAACAACGATCCCACGCAATTGGAACGGGAGCTCTCCGAGCGGAAAAAATCGCTGAACCTCCCGGAAGAGAACCTGCTCTATTTCCTGGAGAAGACCAGCCTCATCCTTGAGCCCTGGCAGCGGGAGATACTGCGAATCGTTCGCGTGATCGCGCAGTACTTCTATCCGCAGCGACAGACGAAGGTCATGAACGAGGGATGCGCCACTTTCGTCCACTACACCATCATGAACAGCCTTTTCGACCAGGGCAAAATAAGCGAAGGCGCGATGCTGGAGATTCTCCAGAGTCATACCAATGTCGTTTTCCAGCCGGGCTTCGACGATCCCCGCTTTCCGGGGATCAACCCCTATGCGTTGGGATTTGCCATGATGCAGGACATCGAACGCATCTGCGTCGAGCCGACGGCGGAGGATCGCGATTGGTTTCCCGAAATCGCCGGCACCGGCAATTGGCGCGAGACGCTTCTCGATGCCTGGGCGAACCACCGTGACGAGTCCTTCATCCTGCAATTCCTCAGTCCTGCGCTGATCCGCAAGTTTCGTCTCTTCCTGCTGACGGACGAGGCGGACGACAATTTCTGCGAGGTGGCATCCATCCATAACGAGCGCGGCTACGAAACGATTCGCGGCGCTCTCGCCCGCAGCTACGACATCGGAAGCAGCCAGCCGGACATCCAGGTGATGGATGTCGATTTGTTGGGCGACCGGCACCTGCGATTGCAGCACAATGTAAAGAATGGAGTGCTCCTGGAGGAGAACAGCCGCGATGCCACTCTGCGCCACGTCCGCCGTCTGTGGGGCTACGAGGTGAGCCTCGCCGGCGTCGATATGGAGAGCGGCGAGACGCTCTACGAGTGCTCGACGGAGGAGCTGTCGGACTAAGGTCTGTTGAGATTCAGTTCGAGTTTATGACGGCTGCTGCGAGATGGATAATGGCGTTGAAGCTCTGGTCGGCTTTACGGCACGCATGGCCATGCGCATGAATTCCTTGAGTAGTGCTACAGCGACCTTTGCCGTCTCATAAGACGCGCGCGGCGCTGTAGGAAACGTCATGCTCTCCTCGCCTCATCCCTGTGCTCGTCACAGGGATGAGGGCAGCGCCGCGTCTGCGGCGCGGGAAGAGCTCTTTCAGCCCAACTTGGTCTGGCTGGATTCCTGTGACGAGCACAGGAATGAGGGAAATCAAAGAAGCGGCGGCGGCCCGAATCTCCAGCACAGACAGGGGAAAGGAGAGACGGCCGAGTGTGAGCGTCTTCGGCCGGCATACCGCCTCTCATAGTGATCTGATGCGCTGATGCGCCTGCACTGGCCCGGCCGTCGACTCGGCGATTATTTCTCGGTCCCGTCCGGGGAAACCTGCTGCGACTGGCCGCCGGTGCCGGTCTGTGCCGTGGGATCCCGGTCGGTCGGGACGGGCTGTCCGGTGCCGACGCTGCCTGTCTGCTCCGGCGAGGGCGCCGGTTGGACCTGTTCGGTTTCGGTCAGGCGGTCGTTGTCGGTGCTTTCACCCCAGATTTCGACGGCGCCCCAGGCGAGGAGGGCGAGGAACAGTCCGCCGACGAGGACCCCAAGCACCGGAACGCCCGTGCGACCCTGCTTGGCTTCCTCACCGGTGAAATTCTCTCGATCCGCTCCGTGCGTTGCCGAGGCCGGATCGCCGCGTTCGTCAAGATATTTGGCCATCGCTTTGACTCCACTGGCTATCTACAGCGCCGCGCCTCAAGAGAGGCGAAAGGTCGGTGTAGCACCTTGAATTGCTGCATTTTTCGTCCTTGGACCGGCTAGGATCCGAGGATACATGCAGTAGGGAACGGAGCGGAGGCCGACAATGTTCCGTGATCAGTCGCCGGGCGGCCAGGAGTCGGCGACGCTGCGGCGAACGAGCTTATATGTATGGTCGGGTTGAACCTCATAGGTCTCGAAGACCATGGTGCCCTTATGAAGGAACCGGTTCTGGATCATGGTCCCAGGGGCCGCACGGGTCTTCCGAGAGGAGGCAGCTTCTCCATAGGTGAGGCTTCCGGGAAGCGGCTCCAGGTTGGGAGGGGTTGCGGTGCAGGCTGCAAGCGCAACCCCGCAGAGAAGCATGAGGGCTATTTTCTTCATCAATTGTCCTTCGCCTTGCTGTTTGGAGCCGATGGCCGACCGGAAGACGGTTTACGGCAGATCGAAGGGCTGCCGCAATCATTGCGTGCCGGGAAATGCTTCGGCTCGGTTAAATTTCTCGAACCGCTTGACGGCGCGTTCGCGCTTCAGCCTGGCAAGCCGTCGAATCCAGAAGATACCGTTGAGCTGGTCGATCTCATGCTGCAGGCAGACCGCCATCAATCCCTCGGCTTCTTCCTCGCGTGTCTCGCCGTCCAGAGTTTGAAAGCTGACACGCACGCGCGCCGGCCGCTCCACTTCTTCCGTGACACCCGGCATCGAGACACTGCCTTCGCTGTGGCGCACCGTCTCGCTCGACTGCCAGACGATTTCCGGGTTGACGAAGCTGCGCGGTCCCATCTGCGGGTCGACTTCGATGGTCGTCAGCCGCTGCAGAATGCCGATGTGGGGCGCGGTGATGCCTATGCCGGGGGCTGCGCGCATGGTGTCGACGAGATCGTCTGACAGCTGGCGAAGAGCGCCATCGAACCGGCTGATCCGCTCGGCTGAGGTCGTCAGCAGCGCACTTGGAAAGCGTATGATCGGTCGGACAGCCATGAGAAATGTCTCTGCTCGGGTGAGTGGTCGGGCCGGCGCCCGGTGGGATCGTCACATTCGTTTCATCATTTCCTATGTTTTTGCAACAGCTTGGATAAATGTTCCGAGGCGGATCGCCGATCTCGTCTCGACTGTGGACTGAGGCGGAGCTTTGCGCTAGCAGGGCAGAGGAGCCGTTCCGGCGCGGGCTCGGTCGGCGGTAATCTCTGGAGGGGGCCATGAGCAGCACCGGCGACGACGACCGCGGTTCCGACGAAATCGCTGTCCACGGCGACTCGGACATCTACGCTGAAGACGGCTCGGTACGCTCCGATTTCCTGATGCATGTCGGCGCCGCAATCGCGGATCGCGATATCATCTACCTTCGCCAGCATGTCGCCGGCCTCCATGCGTCGGAACTGGGCGACCTGATCGAGGCGATCCAGCCGGAGCAGCGTATCGCACTGGTTCTGCTGCTTGGCAAGGATTTCGACCTGGCTGCGCTGACCGAGGTCGATGAAGGAATCCGTCTCGACATTGTCGAACATCTGCCGAACGAGCAGATTGCCGAGGCGATCGGCGAGATGGATTCCGATGACGCGGTCTACATTCTCGAGGATCTCGACGAGGAGGATCAGGACGAGATCCTCGCCAAGCTTCCCTTTACCGAGCGCGTCCGCCTGCGCCGCTCGCTCGATTATCCGGAGAGCACCGCCGGGCGGCGCATGCAGACCGAGTTCGTCGCGGTGCCGCCTTTCTGGACCGTCGGCCAGACGATCGATTACATGCGCGAGGACGACGACCTTCCCGAAAGTTTCACGCAGATCTTCGTCATCGATCCGACTTTCAAGCTGCTGGGGGCAGTCGATCTGGACCGGGTGCTGCGCGCTAAGCGCTCGGTAAAGATCGATGCGATCATGCGTGACACAAGCCATTCGGTGCCAGCGGAAATGGACCAGGAGGAGGCGGCGCAACTCTTTGAACAGTATGACCTCCTCTCGGCCGCCGTCGTTGATGAAAACGGCCGGCTCGTCGGCGTGCTGACGATCGACGACGTGGTCGACGTGATCCAGGAAGAGGCGGAAGAGGATTTCCTGCGCCTGAGCGGCGTCGGCGACGAAGAACTGTCGGACTCGGTCGCGGAAGCCGCGCGCTCACGCGTTCCCTGGCTTTTCATCAACTCGATGACGGCTTGCGTTTCTGCCTCGGTCATCGGCCTGTTCGATGCGACGATCCAGCAGATTGTCGCACTTGCGGTCCTGATGCCGATCGTCGCAGGCATGGGCGGCAATGCCGGATCGCAAACCATGACCGTGACGGTGCGTGCGCTCGCAACCCGGGGGCTCGATATTCACAACGCGCCGAGAATCATCCGCCGCGAGGCGGGCGTCGGACTTTTGAACGGCGTGATCTTCGGTTCGTTCATCGGGCTTGTTGCGGGACTTTGGTTCCAGAATCCCGACCTCGGCGGCATCATCGCGACCGCGATGCTGGTCAACATGATGGCCGCCGCGCTCGCCGGCATCCTGATCCCGATTCTGCTCGAAAGATACGGTGCCGACCCGGCGGTCTCTTCCGCCGTCTTCGTGACGACCGTCACCGACATAACCGGCTTCTTCAGCTTTCTCGGCATTGCGACATGGTGGTTCAGCATCAGCTGAGGTGCGACGCACGCGGTGGCGCCGTGTTTGACTTTTACGTCAAAGTCAACAATATTGAGGCGCGTCTTTGATGGAATGGCTGCGTGAACAAATATTATAGCATTACCGAGCTGACCCGGGAATTCGGCATCTCGACCCGGACACTGCGCTTCTATGAGGATGAAGGTCTGATTCATCCGGAGCGTCGTGGCCGCACGCGTCTGTTCCGCCCCGCCGACAGGCACCTCATAAAGGAGATCCTGCGTGGCCGGCGCATTGGCTTTACTATTGCCGAAATTCGCGAGATCATTCAGGTCTACAAGGATCCGCCGGGTGAGATGGGCCAACTGCAGCTCTTGATCAAGCGCGTCGAGGAGAAGCGCGAGGACTTGCGGCAGAAGCGCAAGGACATCGAAGACACACTTAGCGAACTCGACAATGTCGAAGAGGCCTGCCTCACGCGCCTTGCCGAAATCGGCGTCGGCACCTGACGATCCTGATTTTCTGCGTATTCGTTTCGTAAGCCGATGCAGCCGGTGAAAGACGGCTCGCATAAGCGAACGCTGTCGTAGCGCCCCAAAAACTCCCTCATTCCTGTGTGCGTCACAGGAGTCCAGCCAGCCCAAAGCCCTGGGCAGACTCTTCCATCTCCGCTCAAATCCAACGGCTCGTGTGCCGGCAATATCGCTCGAACTCGAAACCGAAGCGCGACAGCAGGTGCCGCTCCTCCTTGCGGATCGCGAAAAGCGTGGTCAATCCGACTGCCGCGATTGCCATGATGAAGAACCAGGGGTTGATCGTCGCCAATCCGAGGCCGGTCATCGCCAGCGTGTAGCTGAAATAGATCGGGTTGCGGCTGAAACGAAATGGGCCGCAGGTAACGAGGCAGGTGGCGCACCGGTTCGGAAGTACGGCTGTGTGGCGGTCAAGGAGGGTTTTGACGGCCCAGAGATCGATGGTGATCGCCAGCACGACAAGGCCGTAGCCCACCAGCGAGAGGATCCAGCTGTGCTCGTGCGCCACCGGAATCGGGAAAAGGTGGCCCAGGGCCAGCGCGGTCAGAACGGCCGCGCCATAGAGCAGAGGCGGCCATGGAAACTTCAGCGGCTTGGCACGAAAGGCATTCATGTCCTAGTCCCCCGACTGTGCCTCTCCTGATTGTGCATCCATTGTGCACTGACCCGCGATTCGCGCAATGCGTTCGTCCGTGCTCACGTCGATCTTGCCCAGGTTCAGATCGTCGAACAGGTTCTGTTCCTTCAAGCCGGCGAGTGTGCAACCGCAAAAGGCGCTGCAGGAGATCGCGGAATTTTCGTTGCTGCATGCCCGTTCGCAATTCAGCAGATAGACCTGTGCCGGATCCGGCGTCGGGGCGGGAACGGCGAGAGAGAAAAGATAGACTGCCGCGATAAGCAGCGGCTGGTGGATGAGATATATCAGAAGGCTGTGACGGCCGCCAAAGGCGAGAGGCGTCATCCACAGGAGCTTACGGGTCCCGGTGCTTCGGCTGCGCCGGGCGGAAAATAGCGGGTGGAGCAGCTTCGCGGTGCCGAGGCCGAGCAGGAAAGGGGCAACCCACGGAAGCAGAGGAACGTAGTCATTCGAGCGCGGGATCGCTTCCGAGAGGCCGACCCACCAGAGCGCCGGCATGTCGAAAAACGACGAGCGCAGATAGAGGGGAGCCGCGAAGGCCGCGGCAGCTGCAAGAAAGGAAACGGCAGCCGGCAATTTCAGAAACAGGAGGCCGATGAGGCTTGCCGCGGCAATGGCGTGAAGAATCCCGAAGAAGATGAACGACTGGGGGAAGGCGAACCAGGTCCCGATGCTGATCAGCGCGGCTGCGCCGGCGATCTTCGCGAAACGTATGATGAAAGCGCGCGGACGGAGTTTCGGGAACTGGCCGAGCACGAGGCTGTAACCGGCAAGAAACAGGAAGCTGCTGGCAATCAAGCGTGCAAACATCCGCCAGCCGCCCGTCCCGGCGGTGCCGGCCGCGACATAGCCGAAGAATTCGAGGTCCCACACAAAGTGATAGAGGGCCATAGCGACGAGGGCCAGGCCGCGCAGCGCATCCAGGAGGACCATCCGGTGGGTTCCGGTCACCTCCGTGCGCATTTGCACTTCAGGGGTCGTCGTCGCACTGTGTTCGGACATCGAAGAGTCGCTCTGCTGTTGGAGGTGGTCTACGAGGGCGTCTCATTTCAGTCGCGTCGCGAATATGTTGAAAGAAGGGCCGCCAGTCATTCGATTGCTTACCGCAAACCGCCGACCGGGTGCAATCGCTGCAGCCTATGGCGCATTCTCGATCAGCGCGGCGCGCGCTTCGGAGAAGAACTGCCGGCGCGCGAGGACGAAGATGACGAGGGCGGTAAGCACCATGAACACATAGGGGCTGATGAACCAGCCGAGATAGCCGATCGACAGGAAGATCGCCCGGAGCCCCGCATTGAAGTGCTTGGCCGCAAGTATGTTCATGCGGATCGCACGCTCCGCGGCGCGCTCGGCCGCCTTCTGGTCGCGTTGCATGTCCGCCGTCATCGGTATGCCGCCCATCAGGATCGAGCAATAGTTGAACAGCCGGTATGACCAACCGAACTTGAAGAAGGAATAGCCGAAGAGGCAGGTCAGTCCGCCAACTTTCAGTTCGAAGGCGGTCCGCCCGCTTCGGAATATCTGCGGAAGGTCGCTGAAGATCATCTGCACTTGGTCTGTCGCGCCGAGCAATGCGAAACAACCGCCGAGCGCGAAGATCGTCGTCGAGGCGAAGAAAGCGGTGCCGGCCTGCAGCCCGGCGATGATCTGCGTGTCGATCATCTTCAGATCGCGATTGAGCGAATTGCGGATCCAGCGCGCCCTGTGCTCGTTCATCAAACGCGTCAGGCTGACGCGGTCGAAGCCGCGCCCCCCGTCGGAAGCCCAGCTGAAGCCGGCCCAGAGGAGGACGAAGATGGCGAGCGCGAGGTAATCTTCAGAGGTCATAGCGGTGTTTTGGCACGGCCATCCGAAAATGCAAGATGGACGCATGTCGGCCTGTCTTAAGATTCACGGCGAAATCGAGGCGACAGCACCGAGCGGGCGCGCCGGGGATTCCACCGCTTGCACACGGCTTTGTGTCCGCGTCCAAGCTGTCCCGCATCGCTTTGACACTATTTCGCCATATTTCACCATTGCGCGTTAACAGATTCTTCGCTATTGGACGGCCACACGACTTAATGGTTACCGGGCTTCGGTATTCGGAGACATCATGGACAAAACAGTAGAGAAGTCGTGCTGGGGCGTGACGGTTCGCGCCGTGGCGGGTTTCGGGGGCGTTCTCGTTCTCGCCTATCTCTTCGGCGGCTTCTGAAAACAGATTGAAATGTCAGGCGTTGCAGTTCACGGGCTGCAACGCTTTTTTTTGACCGCTCTCGATCGCCGATCACATGCGCTGTTCTTCAGTAGCATGTCGCACCAACAGAATCCGATGTCGGTGGGTCGCCTGACGGGTCGGCATAGGATCGCTTAGGGTTCGATCCTATATTAGGAACGATCGACACCGCCCGAGCAGGAAAACGGTCGGCTTCGGTCCTATCATCGACGCAAATGTGGAGCTCATCGGCTGCAACGTTGCGTCAGGCTCTGGGCAGGCAATTCATGTTTCTTTCCGTCTTCGACGTTTTCAAGATCGGTATCGGTCCATCGAGCTCACACACGATGGGGCCGATGTCGGCGGCCAACAGGTTTCTCGATCTCATCCTGTCGGATGAATGGCCGCGACCGTCTCACGCGGCTGTCGGCGCCATCAAGGTAAGCCTCCATGGATCGCTGGCGCATACAGGCATCGGACATGGAACGGGCAGGGCGGTCATTCTCGGCCTGATGGGCGAGCGGCCGGATCTCGTCGAGCCGGACAGGATGGACGGGATCATCGAGCAGGTGGAGCGTACGGGCCGCATCACCCCGCCGGGCCATCCGGGCTATATATTCCAGCCGAAAACCGATCTGGTCTTCGACAAGAAGACGCCGCTGCCGGGCCATGCCAACGGCATGTCCTTCTCCGCCTTCGACCGGGACGGCCGGCTGCTTCTGAAACGCATCTACTATTCGATCGGCGGCGGCTTCGTGGTGACCGATACGGAACTGGACGCGATGAGGGCCCAGAAGAACAAGCCCGCCGGCGTAAAGGTGCCCTATCCCTTTGCCACGGCTCAGCAGATGCTCGACATGGCCGCGCGCTCCGGGCTGACGATCGCCCAGATGAAGCGCGCGAACGAGGAATGCAGCATGTCGAGGGACGAGCTCGACGCCGGGCTCGACCGCATCTGGACGGCGATGAGCAGTTGCATCGACCGCGGCCTCAGCCAGGACGGCATCATGCCGGGCGGTCTGAAGGTGCGCCGGCGCGCCCGGGCGATCCACGACAAGCTGCAGGAGGAATGGCGCTCCAACAAGACCAATCCTCTCCTCGCAAATGATTGGTTGAGCGTCTATGCGATGGCGATCAATGAGGAGAATGCTGCCGGCGGCCGGGTGGTGACTTCGCCGACCAACGGCGCGGCCGGCGTCGTTCCGGCAACGATCCGCTACTATCTGCATTTCCACGACGATGCCGATCAGGAAGGCATCCGGGATTACCTGCTGACCGCAGCGGCGATCGGCGGTATCATCAAGCACAACGCCTCGATTTCCGGCGCGGAGGTGGGCTGTCAGGGCGAAGTCGGATCGGCGTCGGCGATGGCCGCGGCGGGTCTTGCCGCCGTCATGGGCGGAACGCCCGAGCAGATCGAGAATGCGGCCGAGATCGCGCTCGAACACCATCTCGGCATGACCTGCGATCCGGTCGCAGGTCTCGTTCAGGTGCCGTGCATCGAACGCAATGCCCTCGGTGCCGTCAAGGCGGTTACGGCCGCCTCGCTCGCACTCAAGGGTGACGGCAAGCATTTCGTGCCGCTCGACGCCTGTATCGAGACGATGCGCCAGACCGGCGCGGACATGAACGAGAAGTACAAGGAAACATCGACCGGGGGTCTCGCGGTCAACGTGGTCGAGTGCTGAGCGGTAAGTCTGAAGCCGATGGGGCTGTGGACGAATATGCCCGGACGGCTTGACCGCAGCCGTCGGCCGGGTGTTCAAGATTTGCCATGGCTTTGCATCTCATCAAACTCTGTGTCGGCGCCGAATCGATCGAGGACCTGCGCGAATGGGTAGCGCGCAGGGCCTTGGCGGCGATCGCAGCCGGGCAGCAGCCGCACTCCTTCCACACGACCCGGATGGTCCCGAAGCGGGCGGAAGAGCTTCTCGCCGGCGGTTCGCTCTATTGGGTGATCAAGGGTTACGTTCAGGCGCGACAGCCGCTGATCGGCATCGAGACCTTCACCGACGGCGAGGGCATCGGCCGCTGCAATCTCCTGCTCGGCCCGGAAGTCATGGAGACGGAAACGCAGCCGCGTCGGGCTTTTCAGGGCTGGCGCTACCTCGAGGAGAAGGAAGCCCCGCGCGATCTTGCCTCGCTCGCCGATGGCGGTGAGATGCCGCTCGAATTGCGGCGTGAACTTGCCGAACTCGGGCTGTTATAGCCGGCGGGCGGGAAGAGGCGCTTGCTAACCGCTACGCGCTTCTCCTGGCGTGCTTTAAGGCGCGTGGAGATTCGGGATAGGATACCCGCCGCTTGCTTGAACCCATCCCTGTGCTCGTCACAGGGATCCAGCCGACCAAGTCCTTGGGCTGAAAGAACGCCTCTCGCGCCGCTGCTCTCATCACTGTGACACGCACAGAGACGAGGGGGAAGCAGGCCTTCGTTGTTTATTGCAGGCGCATTCTGAGAGGGTGACTACGACCCGGTGCCGCGACATGCAGATGGATGTCGGCCCGAGGCTGGGTCGAACGCCAAGCGCGCGCGCCGTGTGTAAGGAGCATACCCACCAGGTCGCGCGTCTTTGCCTTGGACCGGTTCAGACCGATGTCGGCGATGCGCATCGCCGCCTCATGCAATGGATGCAGCCGGATGCGCGAAGACCTTGCTTTCCGGTCGGAAATCAGGCTGTCGCCGGGGACGTTCTCGTTCATTGCCATGCTGACCTCGTTACGCTGTACTAATCCGAGGAGGACAGCCGGAAAACGTCCGGCTGCCGCTGCAGCGCCGCGCGTCTCAGCCGCGCAAAGGTCGCTGTAGCACTTTGGTTGCCGCATGCTTTGTCCTTGGATCGGATTGGATCAAAGGAAACATGCAGTAGATGGCGTCTCTTACTGCTGGCTCGCCCAGCAAGCGAAGCCCTTCTTCTTCAATGCCCTGCATGCGTTGACGGCCTTGTCCTGGTCGTCGAAGCCGCCGAAGCGTGCGCGGTAGAGCTGAGCTCCGCCATTGCTGAAGGCGACCGTGAAGGGGGTGGCGTTACGCAGTGCCTTGCCGCCCTTTTCCTTGGCATTGTCGAGCAGGGTCATGGCCTGCGTCTTGTCGGGCGTGGCGCCGATCTGGATGACCCAGCCCTGCATGCCGACATTCGCTTCGGTGCGCGCTTCGGCCGCGGCAGGTGCGGTTTCAGCGGTGGCGACCGAATTGGTGATCTGCGTATCGACGTCGCCAGCGGCTTCCGGCTCCTGGGCAAGTCTGGCGCTCTGTGAATCGAGCGTGTTCGGCGCAATCTTGGCTGCAAGCACGGGGTTGTCCGAAGCCGCTTTCGTCGATGCATAGGCCATTGCGACGCTGCCGGCGCTTTCGCCTGTGTAGCGGAAATCCGGGACCGGGCCGGTATTCGGCAGGTCCATCGCTGCCGACGCGACAGCCGCGGCGGTTGCCGGCCGAACTTCGGCTTCGGCTACCGTCGTCACGGGTTCGGCCGGAACCTCGGCGATCAGATTGCCGCTGCCGCGGCGCGATGCGGAAGGCATGTATTTCGCGACGAGCTTGCGCATCTGCGCATCGCGGGCGCCACCGGATGTGCCGCCCATGACGACCGCCACGATGCTGCGCCCGTCGAGCTGGGCCGAGGTCACGAGATTGAAACCGGATGCGCGTGTATAGCCGGTCTTGATACCGTCTACTCCGCGGACGTTGCCGAGCAACCGGTTGTGGTTGCCGATCGTCTGCTTCCCGAAACGGAAGCTGCGCGTGGAGAAATAGTCGTAATATTGCGGAAAATGCTGCCGGAGCGCGATACCGAGGCGGGCCTGGTCGCGGGCGGTCGTCCGTTGTTCGGAATTGGGCAGGCCATGGGCGTTGCGATAGGTGGTGCGCGTCATGCCGAGCGCGCGGGCCTTGTTGGTCATCATCCGGGCGAAGCGCTGCTCCGAACCGCCCAGGAGCTCGCCAAGCGCCGTTGCCGCATCATTGGCGGAGCGCGTCACCAGTGACAGGATCGCCTGCTCGACGGTGATCGATCGGCCGGCGCGCACACCGAGCTTCGACGGCGGCTCTGCCGACGCCTTTTTGGAAAAGGGAACAGGCGTGCTTTTGCTGATCCGTCCGGCTTCAAGCGCCTCGAACGTCAGATACAGCGTCATCATCTTCGTCAGCGAAGCCGGATAGCGTAATTGATCAGCGTCTTCGCCGTAAAGAACCTTGCCGGTTTTCGCGTCTACGACGATGCCGGCATACTTGGAATTCGCGAAGGCGGGCGCCGAAAAGGTCAGCACGGCGATCAGGCCGGCAAGAAAAATCCGCCCCACAACTTCTGAAAAGACGCCGAACGGGCGTTTCGCGAGATCAAAAAAAACGGATTGAGACACTGTATTGCTCTTCATTCACATATCAGGGGTGCCGTCCGGACGCCGTCTCCGGATACGACCTTTCCCGAGACAGTATCGGGATAGCGTTACCAATCGGTTTATGATGAACGATTGGTTGCCCGCCACCGGTCGTTTTGTTCAGGATCGGCACCTTCAGCCCGCACTAGATCATGATGTCTTGGTAGGCTCGGCCGGAAACCCCGCGCATACTCCCCCATCCCGTTCTAGCCGGCGCCTTGGCTGCATCACGACTCTTCGTCAAAATCACGGCACGAGATGTGTGCTGATGTAAGTTTCTATCGAATCTTCGATGGTACGCCACTGCGGCAGCAACCTGCTGGAGAAACGGTAAAGAACGATGAGGTCCTTGCCCATGTGAACGTCGCGCTGGCAATCGGCGCTGGTCGATGCCGCGGGGTTCTCGGGAAGCACGCAGCGCAGCACATAGGCAGGGCGCCCGTCCCTCTCGGCGGTGAAGAAGACTTCGCCGGTATAGCTGGAATCCGGCTTTGCGTCGTACCTAGTGAGGCCCTCGGGGCCGGCCTGCGGCGCGTGCTGCAGGACATGGCGGTAGACGGGGGCGAGACGCCCCGACATGTCGCGAGACATCGTACTTTGCGCGACCTGCAGGAAGATCAGATTTTCCGGCCGGCTGACATCGTCGAACAATGGCCGCGTCTCCTCGCTGTAGCCTTCGAGCCCCGGCCAGGTGAGATAGAGATCCACGCGCTCGACGATGCTCGTGTTGCGTTGGTTTTCGAAGCGAATGACATTCGCGGGCAGGCGCAAATGGTCCTGGCCGATAAAGATGTCGTAGGTTTCGCGGCTCGCAGTGTGGCCGGCCTGGGCGAGATGTCGACCGAACCAGCGCCCGGAAAAGGAGAGGGCGATCGTCAGCGCAAGGAGGATCACGACGGCTGCGGCAACTGTGTATACGGAGCGGGATGAAAGGAGCGGCAGGAGTTCCGGTTCGGGAATGTGGGGCGGGTTCATGGCTGCGCCGTGGGATACCTGATCAGGGGCGCGTTCTATCCACTCGAAGGCCAATGGACCTCGCCGCGCGGAACTCGCTCGCGGCCAAGGCTCGTCCAACTTGGTTAATTTTGGGTGAAGCGTGGCGGCCGCCCGGGAAAATCCGCCCGGGCGCGGGCGGGGTGCCGACGGGGGCCGATCGGAGGCGCAGGCCATGGCCTGCGCCTGCTCATGTCCTTACTGCGCGCTGACGCTGCCGACGGCGAGAGCGCGACCATCCTGCAGTTTCACCCAGCGGCCTGCATGGTCCGAGGACTGCCGCTTCAGGTAGGTATATTCCGTGTCCGACCAGAGCAGCACCTTGCTGCGCATGTTGTCGAGAACGAAGTCGCCGCGATCGGTGCGCACCGTCAGGACGGCATGACCGTCGCCATTCGGCTGCAGGACGACGGTGATCAGAAGATCGGCGGGGGAGAAGCCGCTTTCGATCAGCTTGCGGCGCTTCAGCAGCACGTAATCCTCGCAGTCCCCGACGGCGTCCGGGTAGGACCAGTTTTCCTCGACACCATGGATCTCCATGTCGGTCATCGGAGCGATCGCCTGATTCACCTCGTAGTTGATTTCGAGGATCTTCTTCCAGCTTTCGCGCGTCAGCTCCGCCGGGCCAGGATCCTTGCCGATGGCCTGGCATTCGGAGGGATTAGCCTTGCAGAACTCGTAATGCCCGATCGGCGGGTTGGTCGCGCCGCCGACCGTCATGTTCGCCGGCGCCGCGTAAGCCGCCCCAGTGATGAGGCCGGTGGCAAGGGCTGCGGCAGCGATCGCCATGGTGATGATTGTGCGCATGATTGTCTCCCCGTTGTGGTTCGACATTGGCACAGAGTTTTTTACTGGCGGCGAAGATCGGAAGTAAAAACAAGAACAAACTCGAATAACATAAGAATAAAAATTGAGGAGAAATGTAATAAAATTCGATTCAAATTTTATCGATTTTTATGCCGCTTGTCGGCGCCCACCGGGAGCGACTACGGTGAAAGTCCGCGTAAGACGTTGAATATTATGAAAAAACATAGTCGCGGCGCATGTGGCAGGGCCGCGATTGCTCGTCCCGCCAGCCATGCAGCCGGTGACGGTATGACCCATCGGAGCCATCAGGAAGTAGTGCCAGATCGCTGGGAAGAGTAACGGCCGGTTTACCAGAAGCTATTTTTGTTGCCGGCCGCCGCGGAAGAGTCGTTTTGCACTGGCGAGAGCAGAGGCCTGGTCCAGGTGTCCGCCGAGCAAGCGCCGCCTCTGTGGACGTTACTCCAGGCTACGTCGGGTGCGCTTACAGAAACTCGGTCAGTGCCTCGCGGGACTGTATCCCGGAGAATTCGATGGCGACGCCTTCCTGGAAATGACGGACGATCCTGCCCTTCATATTGCCCAGCCTGACCGGCGATCCTACGGCGGGCCGTGTGTCGATGTCGACCGCCGCGCCGGAAAGCGAGAGGTCGATGATCCGACAGCTGTATCTCTCGCCGGTATCGACGGTGAGTTCCGTCAATGTCTTGCGGGGCGCAAGCCGGTCATGGCGCCGGTCTTCCGGCAGACCGAGTTCGTGTTTGTTGGCGATCCAGGTCAGCTGTGCCGCAAGCTTCTCGCGCTTGCGCTCCGTGGCATTGAGCTGAATCACGAACGTATCGTCCGCGACGCGTGACACCGTGCCTTCGAGGCGACCTACATGGTCGACATAGGCAATGATACGCTCCCCGCCGCGCGGACGCGCGGGGGAGGTTAAGAGAACGTCGCCCGGCGACATCTCCAAGGCGGTACAGTCATACTCCTCGTGACTGGCAAGCATCAGTCGTCCCGAAAGATTGACCGAAACGCGCTGAAACGCACTTTCCTGATGTGGTTTCGGGGCGCTGTTCTGCGCATGCTGGAAGGAGAACATGATCACTCTATGATGGATATAGTTTGCAGGCGAAAGTATAGACCGCACCGATTAACAGAAGGTTCGCTCAGTTTCGTCTTCCACCCTCGAAGACGCGCAGGTGCTGCGTCACGCGGAAGGGGCGATCGCAGGCATCGATGCGGCTGGCGGTCAGACCGGCAGTGGAACATTCAGACGCGGGGAATGCGGCACACCGGCTGTCGAGGACAAGGTGCTGCAATGGCTTCATGTGCAGCCATATCGGACGGGACAGCGGCGACAGCGCGCCGAGTATGCGGTCGCCCGTGCCATCGGGAGAGGCGAGGGGGGTGAGCAGAACTTCCACGTCCAGCCGATCCCCGGTTGCGGTTGCGCCGGACGCGGCCAGAAGCATCGGCGTGCATCGCTTCACGACCTCACCGGCGATACCGGCAGCCTCCTCCTGCTGGCCGCCGAGCCACAGGGCGGAGAATTGACGGTGGCGGAGTTCGTCGCCGAACAGGCCGCAGATGTGGGTGCCCGCGAGACGAAAGTGTATTCCGCCGTCCGCCTGCGCCTGGAGGATGAAGATGTTGGGCAGGAGTGAACGAATATCGGCGGGCTGGATTTCGTCACGGCGCGGAAGATCGCGGTCGCCGCGAACTTCGTTCCAGTATTGAAACAGTTCCATTGTCGTTCTGCTGCGCATTTTTGCCCGATCGGTCGTTGTTGCGGCCGCAGACCGTCCCGGATCGGGATAGTCGGCGGCCTATTGGGTGTCCTTCAGTACATGGAGCGATTTTCGTGCCAGGGCGAAATTAAGGTTAACGGCCGGTTTCGATTGCGCTCGACGCCGGCGGCTGCCATTTCATTCGGCAGCACTTCACGAAGGATTGCCTTCAGCACATCGACTGATACGCGCGGATCGGCGCGTGACGCCGTTCAGTTTTCACTGGACGGCGTTTTTTTGTTTGCTTATCCCTTGCGCGCTGCTGCGGGCGGTTCGCCGCCGTTTGAGCGCAACCGCAGCGACCGAAGGGAAGAGGCAGCGATGGAACGGGATCAGGCGGCAACATCACCGGAAACCGATGTCGAAAGTACCGGCGTCCGCAGTCGCGAGCCCGCCTTCAATCTTCCGCCGGGGCTGACCGGCATCCTTTTGTTCCTGATCGCGGTCCATGTCTTGAGGACCTATGTTCTGCCGGCTGAGATCGACCAGGAGCTGATCCTCAACTTTGCCTTTCTGCCGGTGCGCTACACGCTGCCGCTCGGTGAGCAGGGGCTGGTCTGGCTCTGGACGCCGGTGACCTATTCCTTCCTGCACGGCAGTTGGGAGCATCTCATCTTCAATGTCTTCTGGATGGTCGCGTTCGGCGCACCCGTCGTCAGACGGATCGGGATGGCCAGGCTCGCCTTGTTCTGGTGCCTGTCGGCGGCTGCCGCCGTCGGCTTGCATATCATCTTCCATTGGGGCGAGATGGCGGTGGTGATCGGGGCTTCGGGCGTCGTTTCAGGCTTGATGGGGGCGGCGGCCCGGTTCGTATTTTCCCCGAGCGGTCGCATCAGCCGCCAGTTTGCCCATCTCAATCGGCGGCTGTCGTTTGCGGAGACGCTCACCAACCGGTCCGTGCTCGTCTTCACCGGGATATGGTTCCTGACAAATTTGCTGGTGGGCTTTGGCATTCTGTCGATCGGAGGGGCAGGAAGCGTGGCCTGGGAGGCGCATATCGGCGGTTTCCTTTTCGGCTTCCTTCTGTTCGCATTCTTCGATCCCCGAAGGCAGGAAAGGTGAGGCACTGCAAGCCGGAAAGAAGCTTCCACCGGCTTCGGGCGAGGGTGCGACAATCGATTGTGTCAACCGCGGAATTTTTCGTGATGACTGATTTCGCCGCAGAGGCGGACGGCTTTCTGCAGAAGCCTTGATTTCCTGAAGTCGCTGGAGCACCATTCATCACGGCCGCCGAATTGCTCGAGGCGACCGCGGAAAAGGCCGGGTGCCGGCGTAGCTTTGTGCTCGAGGAGTGCCAAGGGGCTGCGCAGGCGCCGGAATGGGTACGGGTTTCCTGCGGCCATTTGCACTGTCATCGCGGTCTTCCTTCCACCGGAGGAAAGTGCAGTGACCGGCACGGACGGAAACTCTTCCCGTCGGCCCGGTTTTGTCGCAACGGGAGATGTGCGCATGTCGGTGAAAGCGATTCTCAACGAAAAAGGCAGCAACGTCGTCACGGTCACGGCGCAGGTGACGGTGCAGCAGGTCGCGACTTTACTGCATGAAAATCATATCGGAGCCGTTGTCGTCGTCGATCCGGAAGAGCATATCGTGGGCATCATGACGGAGCGCGACATCGTCGCCTCGATTGCCCGATATGGTGCCGCCTGCCTCGACAAGCCGGTTTCTTCCGTCATGTGGCAGAACGTCTATTGCTGTCGCGAAGAAATGTCTGTCGACGCGCTGATGGAGATGATGAGTAAATTTCGCGCGCGTCATCTACCCGTGGAGCGGGAAGGCCGGCTGGCCGGCATTATTTCGATTGGAGACGTGGTGAAATATCACATCCGCGCCATCGAGAACGAGGCCGAACAGATCAAGGCCTATATCTCCGGCTAAGGCCTGTTGAGATTCATTTTGAGTTTGTGACGGCTGACCGTGCGCCACTCGACTCCTGTGACAAGCACAGGAATGGAGAAATCAAACAAGCGACGCCGGGTGTCCGGATCTCAACGGGCCTTGGAACACTTGGGCCGATCCGCAAGTTCCCCCGGCCTTTCAACGAGGCAGCGGTTCCTGCATGCGCCGGATTTCCGAAAGCTTGATCTTGGCTTCCTGATAACCGCGCTCGATCGCTTCGCCCGCGCGGTGGAATTCCGAAAGTCCGATATCGTTCAGCTTCGGGTGGAGCGACAGATCCGGCGGATCGCCAGCCAGCCGGGCGCGCGAAATGCGGTCCTGAATGATGTTGAAGGCCTGGACCATCACACTGGTCATGCCGAGTCGTGCCGAAAAACGGTTCGTCTCCGTCGCCGGCGCGTCGGGCGTTTCCATGCCGGCGCTGTGCTTGACGACCGCCGAGCGGCCGTAGACGTCGTAGTTCAGGTTGACGGCGACGACGTGCAATTGCTCATGTGCGCGGCAGACCGAAACGGGAACGGGGTTGACCAGCGCGCCGTCGATGAGCGTCCGGCCGTTGGCGTTGACGGGCTCGAAGATGCCAGGCAAGGCGTAGGATGCGCGAATGGCGGTAATCAGGGATCCTTTCTCGATCCAGACCTCGTGGCCGCTGTAGACTTCCGTGGCGACGGCCACGAAGGGCCGGTCGAGATCCTCGATACTGAGGTTCTGCAGATGTTCCTGCATCCGCTTGGTGAGCCGCAGACCGCCAAAGAGGCCACCGCCGCCGATCGCGAAATCGAGCAAGCCGGCAATACGGCGCACGGTAAGCGAGCGGGCGAAAGCCTCCAATTCATCGAGCTTGCCGGCGAGATAGCAGCCGCCGACCAGCGCGCCGATCGATGTGCCCGCAATCATTCCGACTTCGATGCCCTCCTCGTCGAGGGCTTTCAGGACACCGATATGGGCCCAACCTCGCGCAGCACCGCCGCCGAGCGCGAGCGCGATCCTGGGTTTCACGGACTGGGAAATGGGTGGTTCTGGAGGAGTGGTCGTGATCGATGACCCGTTCGCGCCGGAAAGATCGGCGATCTGACTGTTACGCGTGAATGTCCAGTTCAGCATCCGGCACCTCCGACACCGCCGAATAGATTAGCTTCCGACACGGCCCTGCAGCCCTACTACCGCATATTCCTGGAACCGAAGCGATTCGGCCATCGAAACATGCCGGTGCCGGCTTCACGTTTAGTCGCTGAAAGTCTGACACCATAATCGAGATATAGCACTGAACCGGCTACAAATGCGGCCCGCCCGATAAACATTGGATACAGCCTGCAACACATTTTGGTACTCCGCCGTTACCGCGGGAACCACTTACAAGATTAATGATTAGATGCCCGTTTGGTTGCCAAAAGATGAATATATCACCCAGGTGAACCAGGAAAATGCAGATGCTCAGTTGCCGGCGTAAATCTGCGCCGGATCGAAATGCCTGTTGTCGTCGGTGATCGCCACTTTTGCTTCGCCATCGGCCACGCCGACCGTCCGATAGAAGCACGAGCGGCGCCCGGTATGGCAGGTCGCATCGTGGCCGGCCACCGAAACTTTCAGCCAGACGGCGTCCTGGTCGCAATCGGTTCGTATTTCCCGGACGGTCTGCAAATTGCCGGAGCTTTCGCCCTTCTTCCACAGGCGTTCGCGTGAGCGGCTGTAGTAATGCGCGATTCCGGTTTCGAGCGTGAGGGATAGCGCTTCGGCATTCATGTGCGCAACCATCAGCAATTCGCCGTCGCGGGCATCGGTGACGACGACCGTGATCAGACCCTTCTCGTCGAAACGCGGGGTGAAGGCCGGGCCGCTTTCCAGTTCGGCCTTGTCCTGCGGGGGGGATGCAAAAGTGAGCGTCATAGTCCGAGCTCCACTACAGCGCCGCGCGTCTCGGTCAGACGCGCAAGATCGCTGTAGCACTTGGGGGTTGCTGCATGCTTTTCAGCATGTGGTGGCGGAGCTTACTTGAAGCCCCGGAGCATCGTCATGAAACGGACCTGTTCGGCCGGTTCGCTCTTGAACGCACCGGTGAAGGTGGTCGTCAGCGTCGTCGCGCCCTGCTTCTTGATGCCGCGCATCGCCATGCACAGATGCTCGGCCTCGATCATCACCGCCACGCCCCGGGGCATGAGGGTCTCGTCGATGGCCTTGGCGATCTGGGCCGTCATCGCTTCCTGTGTCTGCAGACGACGGGCGTAGATATCGACGACCCGCGCGATCTTGGAAAGACCGAGCACGCGGCCGTTCGGCAGATAGGCGATATGAGCCTTGCCGATGATCGGTACCATGTGGTGCTCGCAATGCGAATAGAACGGGATGTCCTTTTCCAGCACGATATCGTCGTAGCCGGAGACTTCCTCGAAGGTTCGCCCGAGCACGTCTTCAGCCGCGAGATCGTAGCCGCCGAAAATTTCCCGATACGCCTTGGCGACGCGCGAAGGCGTGTCCTTCAGGCCTTCTCGTGCCGGATCTTCACCTGCCCAGCGCAACAAGACGCGAACGGCTTCTTCGGCTTCCTTCTGTGTCGGACGACTTGTGTCGTCGAGCACAGGAAAATTCTTCACTATGGCGTCCATATGGCCCCTTCAAGCAATACGAAATTGCTGACGTTTTATCTCTTCGGACAACTCGCCATTGGCCATACGCCTAACCCTGCAGGCTTGGGTTCCGTTGGCGGGCTCCGGGGCTTTCGGGTCTCGGCTTAGCAGTGCACTCGACCGTCCGGCACGGTTTCCCAAACAACAGGCGACATTTGATCCCCTTGCGGAACTGTCACCCCAACACGACATAGCATATAGTATGGTGCCACATGGATAAAAGAGCCCGAATGCGCCACGCCTTGCTTTTTTCCCGCCGCCTGGGGAAAATCATGCGCCGAACGCCCGAAACCGCGAAAAATCCACCGGATTCCTAAATGATAGACGACATTTACAACAGCAGAATTCTCGAATTCGCAGGGAATATTCCGCGCCTCGGAATGTTGACCGATGCCGACGCCGAAGCCGCCGCGCATTCCAAGCTTTGCGGCTCGAAGGTGAGAATCTGGCTGAAGATGGACGGCGACGTCGTCATCGACTTCGCCCATGACGTCAAGGCCTGTGCGCTCGGCCAGGCGTCCTCATCCATCATGGCGCGCCATGTCGTGGGTGCCCATGCGGACGAGATCCGGCAGGCCCGCGAGGACATGCTGGCCATGCTGAAGGCCGATGGGGAGGGGCCATCGGATCGTTTCGAAGACATGCGCTTTCTGAAGCCCGTCAAGGACTACAAGGCGCGTCATGCCTCGACGATGCTCACTTTCGATGCCGTCGTCGATGCCATCGGTCAGATCGAGGCGAGGCGCCTCGCCGCGGCCGTCTGAGCCATGTGCCCTCAGCCCCATGCCGATCATGCATTCACCCGTGGCGATGCCGGTGCCGCCGGAGGGCGGAATTGGTCCGGGCCGTTCCGCAAGACGCCGGGGCGCCTCGTCGGCGTCACCCTGATTCGCGCCTATCAACTGACGCTGTCGAGTTTCATCGGCAATTCCTGCCGGCACTTGCCGACCTGTTCGGAGTACGGCTTCGAGGCGATCGCCCGATACGGCCTCTGGGCCGGCGGGTGGCTGACCTTGTTCCGGGTCATCCGCTGCGGCCCGGGCGGAACCCACGGATTCGATCCGGTGCCGGAAAGCCTCGCACCGCGCCAGCGCTGGTACACGCCATGGCGCTACTGGCAATTACGCCGAAAGGACGCATGAGAGCCGTGACCATTCCGATGGAGTACCGGCAGGCCTCTGCGGATTTCGACCGGTTCATCGTCGACGCACGCGATATCGCCGCTCTTCAGACAACCAATCAGGCCTATACCATGGTGCAGGCGGTGCTTTACACTTTCCGCCGTCGCCTCGACATCTCCGGCGCCCTGCTTTTCGCCAAGGCGCTACCGCCGGTCCTTCGAGCGATCTTCGTCGCCGACTGGGACCTGGAGGAGCCGACCGTGCCCTTCTGCGAACGCCGGGCGATGACGCGCGAGGTGCAGGCCTTCCGAGGCAATCACAACGTCTCTCCGGAAACGGCGATCGCAGATGTAGCCGCGGCGTTGCGGCGCAATGTAGACGAAACGCTGCTCGATCGCGTGCTCGCGCGCCTACCCGCGGGCGCTGTCGATTTCTGGCGGGCTTGAGGCGAATGAAGGCTTACGTCGCCTTGCTGCACAGCATCGTTCTCGCCAGCGGCCGGCGCGTCGTTATGGCCGACTTGAAGGCGATGGCCGAAGCGCTCGGCTACAGGGCGCCGCGCACGCTCGTCGCCACGGGCAATCTTCTGTTCGAGTCGCCAGAAAAGCCGCTCGCGGAATTGGAGGCCGAACTCGAAGGGGCATTCGAGAAGACCTTCGGCCGTCACGTCGACATCATCCTTCGTTCCGCCGAGGACTGGTCGAGACTTGCGGCAGGCAACCCTTTTCTCGCGGAAAGCGAAAGGGATCCTGCGAGCGTCCACGTGCGGGTGATGCGCTCTCCGCTCGAAGCCGACATGCGGGAAAAACTGCTCGGCCATTGCTCCAGGGGCGAGCGCGTGGCCATCGTCGATGGCGATCTCTGGGTCGATTTTGCCGGCAGGGCGAGCGAATCGAAGTTGCTCGGGGCGCTAACGACCAAACGGCTCGGCATCGGGACGGTGCGCAACTGGAACACCGTGAGGCGACTGCGTGGAATGGTTGCCGGTTGAGCGGCCGCCGCGCCTTTACTCCACGGTGAAAAAGCTTTATCAGGCCCGCGAACCGGCCCGGCCGGCAAACCATACCACCCGCATTCGTTGGCGGGACTGGATAGGAGATCATGATGTCGCATTCTGTTTCCCTTACATTTCCTGATGGCTCCGTTCGAGAATTCGCCGCCGGCACGACCGGTCGCGATGTCGCGGAATCGATCTCGAAGTCTCTCGCCAAGAAGGCCGTCGCGATCGCCATCAGCGGCGAACTGCGCGATCTCTCGGATGCCGTGACGGAAGGTAGGATCGAGATCGTCACGCGCGACGACAAGCGCGCGCTCGAGCTCATCCGCCACGACGCGGCCCATGTCATGGCGGAAGCCGTGCAGGAGTTGTGGCCGGGAACGCAGGTGACCATCGGTCCGGTCATCGACAACGGCTTCTATTACGACTTCGCCAAGAACGAGCCCTTCACGCCGGACGACCTGCCCGTCATTGAGAAGAAGATGCGGGAGATCATCGCCCGCAACAGGCCCTTCACCAAGGAGGTCTGGTCGCGCGAAAAGGCCAAGGAGGTCTTTGCCGCCAAGGGCGAGAATTACAAGGTGGAACTCGTCGATGCCATTCCCGAGGGGCAGGACCTGAAGATCTATTACCAGGGCGACTGGTTCGATCTCTGCCGCGGGCCGCACATGGCCTCGACAGGCCAGATCGGTACGGCGTTCAAGCTGATGAAGGTGGCGGGCGCCTATTGGCGCGGCGACAGCAACAATCCGATGCTGACGCGCATCTACGGCACTGCGTGGCACACGCAGGAGGAGCTGGATCAGTATCTGCACGTGCTCGCCGAAGCCGAGAAGCGCGACCATCGCCGGCTCGGCCGCGAGATGGACCTCTTCCACTTCCAGGAGGAGGGGCCCGGCGTGGTCTTCTGGCATGGAAAGGGCTGGCGGATATTCCAGAGTCTCGTCGCCTATATGCGCCGCCGGCTCGAAGGCGATTACCAGGAGGTCAACGCTCCCCAGGTTCTCGACAAGTCGCTGTGGGAGACCTCCGGTCACTGGGGCTGGTATCGCGACAACATGTTCAAGGTGACTGTCGCCGGCGACGATACGGACGATGACCGCGTCTTCGCGCTGAAGCCGATGAATTGCCCCGGACACATTCAGATCTTCAAGCACGGTCTGAAGTCTTACCGCGAACTTCCTGTTCGGCTGGCAGAATTCGGCGCAGTCCATCGTTATGAACCCTCCGGCGCGCTGCATGGCCTCATGCGCGTCCGCGGCTTCACGCAGGACGATGCGCACATCTTCTGCACCGACGAGCAGATGGCGGCCGAATGCCTGAAGATCAACGACCTGATCCTTTCCGTCTATGAGGACTTCGGCTTCAAGGAGATCGTCGTGAAGCTGTCGACGCGGCCGGAAAAGCGCGTGGGCTCCGATGAGCTTTGGGATCGCGCCGAAGCCGTGATGACGGAAGTCTTGCAGACCATCGAGGCGCAGTCCGAAGGCCGCATCAAGACCGGCATCCTGCCGGGCGAGGGCGCCTTCTACGGCCCGAAGTTCGAGTATACGCTGAAGGACGCGATCGGCCGCGAATGGCAGTGCGGAACAACGCAGGTCGACTTCAACCTGCCGGAGCGTTTCGGCGCCTTTTACATCGACAGCGAATCCGAGAAGCGCCAGCCGGTGATGATCCATCGCGCCATCTGCGGTTCGATGGAGCGTTTTCTCGGCATTCTGCTGGAGAACTATGCCGGCCACATGCCGCTGTGGATATCGCCGCTGCAGGTGGTGGTCGCAACGATCACGTCGGAAGCGGACGATTACGGCCGCGAAGTCGCCGAACGCTTGCGTGATGCGGGGCTGACGGTCGAGACCGATTTCCGCAACGAGAAGATCAACTACAAGGTCCGCGAGCATTCGGTGACGAAGGTTCCGGTGATCGTCGTCTGCGGCAAGCGCGAAGCGGAGGAGCGCTCGGTCAACATCCGTCGCTTGGGCTCTCAGGCGCAGACGCCAATGTCGCTGGACGAGGCGGTCGCTTCGCTCTCCGCCGAAGCCATGGCACCGGACCTAAAGCGCAGGAGCAATTCCAGGAGAAGTGTGTAACGGTTTTCGTGCGCAAGTGCGTCGTTTCAAGACGCTCGAACGCACGCCCGCAACTGAAACTGTGGGATTCCGTGAGCACTGGTGTCAGGCTCTTGTCGCGCGGCTGCCGCTCATCCGGCGGCGGCCACCTACTCCCATCTTGATGGGTGAAGGTACCGGCAGGCGGTTGAGGGGCCGGGTGGGGCTACGTCTTCAGTCCTGCGCGTCCGCGGCCTCGTCGGCTTCGCCGCTGCCGTTGAGCAGCACTTCAACATCAGTGTTGACGCCGGCCTTCACGGCGAAGTCGCGCTGGTAGATCTTGTCCTTGTTGCGCGCCACCGCCGTGTAGCTGCCCTCGGCAAGAACGAGGGTCGGGAAGGCGCCGACGCTCTCGCTGACGACGTCGCCGGAGGAGGTGAGAATCGACCAGGCGGTATCCGCAATGGCTTCGCCGCCGGCTTCCGAGACGAGTTTCAGGGTCAGCTTCGCAGCGCGGTGCTGGATCGTCGCTTCGGTCAGCTTGCCCGCTTCGATCTGGATGTCGGCACGGATGACGGCATTTACCGATCCGTAGTTCGACACGACGTGGTAGGTGTCGGCATTGAGCTGAACCACCGTACCGGGCTTCACGTCGGCGACCACGAGGCCGCGCTCGCCATCCTCCCTCACGTCGGAAGAGAAGATCGAAAAGCTGAGTTCGTTCGGCGGGATGCGGACATCGCTGCCGGAGACGGCGTTCAGCATGACGCCCCCGGCGTCGAGCACGAGCACCTGTTTGTCGAGCGGGCCGTCTTCGGGCACACGAATCTTGCGGGTCGCGCCCGCCCGGCCAAAGGCGACATTGACGAAATATTCGCCGGGCACGAGATTGAAAGCGGTGGAGCCGCCCTCGGAGGTCGCGAGCAGCGGCAGCTTTCCGTCGCTTCCCGGAATGGGGCTGAAGACCCGCCAGGTAAGGCCCGATTGGACCGGCTTTCCATTATCCGTCAGCAGCGCCTCGAGCTTCACGTCCTTCAGTTGGCCGCCCTGCATCGGATCGGTGATGAGCGGGCTGAAACCGGTAAGCTTCGGCATCTTGTGCGTGCCGGAGATCGAGGGAAAGCTCTTGAAGGCGTCAGTGGCATCCTCCGCAATCGCGCGTCCCGCACCGGTCCCGGCGAGTGTGATCGCCAGAACGGTTCTCAGGAAAATACGATGACGGAGACGCATGAGAGCAGTTGACTTCTTGACTGGGTGACTCCACTTGGGACGCCGGTATGGCATTTTCGTGGCTGCCGATCCGGCCGCAAACTAGTGGAATTCGCTCGATATGAAAACCGAAATAAAGCTTGTCGACTATCTTGCCTCCCGCAGGTCCATCCCGGCCTTTCAGATGGGTGAGCCAGGACCCAGCAAGGCGGAAGTCGCGGAGATGCTGAAGCTCGCCTCGCGCGTGCCGGATCATGGCAAATTGGCGCCGTGGCGCTTCATTGTCTATCGGGGCGAGGAGAGGGCGGGCATCAGCGCCGAACTGAAGAAGATGGCGCTTGCCGCCAGGCCGGACATGCCGGAAGAGATGATCAAGGTCGAGGAGGCGCGGCTGACGCGCGCGCCCGTCGTGGTCGCCGTGGTCAGCAAGGCGGCGCCGCATTTCAAGATTCCGGAATGGGAGCAGCAGATGTCGGCTGGTGCCGTCTGCCTCAATCTGCTGATGGCCGCAAATGCGCTCGGTTACGCCTCGAACTGGCTGACCGAGTGGTATGCCTTCGAGGAACGGGCCTATCCGCTGCTCGGCGTGGCGCCGGGCGAGAAGATTGCGGGCTTCATTCACATCGGCACTGCAATGGTGCCGCCGACGGAGCGCCCCAGGCCCGAACTCGAGGAGATCGTCACCTGGGTCGGGGAGGGTGACTGATGTTCTACGATACCGCCGGAAACGGACACGGCCTGCCATACGATCCCTTCAAGGCGATCGTGTCGCCGAGACCGATCGGCTGGATCGGCACCCGCGCGGCCGATGGGGCGCTGAATCTCGCGCCCTATTCCTTTTTCAACGCCATCAGCGACCGGCCGAAGCTCGTGATGTTCGCATCCAGCGGCTACAAGGATTCGGTACGCAATATCGAGGCGACCGGGGATTTCACCGCGAGCTTTGCCAGCCGCAGCCTGAGCGAGGCGGTCAATCTTACCTCGGTGGCAGCCCCGCATGGTGAAAGCGAGTTCGAGATTGCCGGGCTGACCCCCGTCGACGGAACGCTCGTGAAGGCTCCCTTCGTGGGAGAGGCCTTCGCGGCGCTCGAATGCCGGATGACGGATATCTTTCGTCCCAAGGGCGTCGACGGCGTGGCTTCCGACAGCTATGTCGTCATCGGCGCAGTGGTCGGCATTCACATCCGCGAGGAGGCCATTCGCGACGGGCGGTTCGATATGGCGACCGTGAAGCCGCTCGCCCGGCTCGGCTACATGGACTATTGCGACGGTGGCGACGTCTTCGAAATGATCCGGCCTGTCCGCTAGATCACGATGGTTCAGGTCATCACCTGAGACCGTCGTCATCGATTAATCCCGTCTGGGCTTGGGGCGCAACGCCTGCAGCGGCAAGAAGATCGATCTGTTGCGGCGAGCGGATGGCAACGCTGGAAAAGCCATTCTCTACGCTGCTTTTCCACAGGCGTCGCACGGCCGCCTCATCATCGGCGTCGACCGGCAGCATGTCGTAAGCCGCGATGCGGGCCTCGTGACCCCTCAGGACCGCCGCCGCGCGGCCGGCCCGGACGACGGCCGGCACATCGCCCGTTTCGGTGACGCGCCTGCAACCACACGCTTCCGCCAGGGCCGAAGCATCGAATATCAGTGCCGAGAGGCGCGGTGATGCACCCGCCAGCGAATGCGGCGACAGGACGCTTTCCGGCGCCGTCGCGTATTCGGCAAGAATCACCGTTCGGCCCTCGGCCTTGCCGGCAGCCGCCTCGGCGACCCTGAGCAGAACATCGAGCCGCTGAATGTCTGCGGGGCCGCGGCATCCGGACAGAACGATGCCATCGAAGCCGTTGCCGATCAAAGCGGCAAGCTCGTCTTCGCCGGGATCGCCGCTCGTCCCGATCCGGGCGAGCAACAGGCAGCCTGCATCCTGCCGAGGCAGGTCCGAGAGTGGCCGGCCAGTTTGGCCGCCGGTCATCACGACCGCTTGAACGGCGGTCAGGATCTCCTTCGGAGGCGGCGGTTCGTCGGCCGGCAGATACAGGAGCGGTAGGGTGGTTATCGCGCCGTTAACAGACATGGTGAACCAATCTTAAACCTTTGCCCGCTAGGTTTCGAGCATGGGGCTGCTCGGGTGACTAGTGGGGCATAGGTGATCATACAAGCATTTCTTCGCTGGGTGGAAACGGCGAAAGCCAGCGAACGTGCCAGTGCTGCCAGTGCGCTTGGTCGCGCCTATGCTGAAGCCGCTGTGAACGGCATCGATCGGCAGGCGGCCGAAATGGCCATGACCTTTCTCCTCGACGATCCTTCGCCCAAGGTGCGTCGATCTCTCGCCGAGGCGCTGGCCGATTGCCCGATTGTACCGCGCTCGATCATCAAGGTGCTTGCGCAGGATCAGCCCGAGATCGCCTACATCACCGTTTCCCGCTCTCCCGTCTTGAACGACGAAGATCTTGTCGACATGACGGCGGAGGGCGGCGCGGAGATGCGGGCGATGATCGCCTCCCGCAGCGCCGTCTCATGCGCGGTTGCGGCTGCGATCGCCGAGATTGGCGGCGAGGAAGAGGTGCTCATTCTGTTGGAAAATCCGGGGGCTGGACTGTCTCCGGGCTCGTTGCGGCGAATAGCCGACCGCCTTGGCGATAGCGTGGCCGCCCGTGGCCTGTTGCTCGAGCGTCATGATCTGCCGAGCGACGCGCGCCAGATCCTCGCCGAAAAAGTCGGCGCGGCGCTTGCGGCCTCCGACCTGGTACGCGCCGTCGTGGGCGAGGAGCGGGCGCAGCGTGTCGTGCGGGAGTCTTGCGATGCGGCAGCGCTGACGCTTTCCTCGGCCTCCGCGCGGGAGGAATTGCAGCGGATGGTTGCCGGTCTCCGCAAAGCCGGCCGCCTGACGCCGGCCCTGCTGTTGACGGCGCTTTGCAGCGGCAGGACGGAGTTTTTTTCCGCGGCGATCGTGGATCTGTCCGGAGTCCCGGAAAAGCGCGTCCGATCGATCCTTTCGGGCGGGCGGTTCCACTCGATCAGGGCTCTCCTCGAAACTGCGGGTCTTGGACGTGAAGTAAGCGGAGTGTTTTCGGAGGCCGTATTGTTCTGCCAATGCGAGGCAGATGCGGATCACGATGGAGTCTCCCCCTCCGTGGCCGCCAGACTTTCGGATCGCCTTCGCCGCCGAAGCCGCGGCGCATATCACGTCGTCGCCGAACTGGCGGAGCGGCTGGCTTTTGCCGAGCAGCGGCAGAGGGCGCGCAACTACGCGTCGCAATCCCGCCGGGCCGCGTAAGAGGACTTGATTACCTCAATTGCCGAATCTGCGCGCCACCCACGAATAGCCGTCTTCGACGTAGTGGACCGGTGCGCTGACGATCGCCTTCAGTTTCTCCCGGTCGGGTACCGCGCCGCTGATCAATGCCAAAGCGCGCCTCGGCAAGGTTGGTTCTCCGCCTTCCGCCGCTGGGGGTGTGTTTTGCTGCACGTCCGGCTGGGTCGGAAGCGTTGCATTCATCTCTGGAACCGGCTCGGTTTCCGCCGTCATGCCCGGCCCTGAGCTCTCGCACACGGCCACCACGACCGGGTAGTTCCTGTCGGAGAACCGCGGCAGTTCCTTTTGCGATTCCGCGTCGCACTGCACGATCGACGGCCAGTCGCCGTTCACGGTCGAGATGTAATGGCATTGAGTCACGTTGTCGTCGCAACCGAGAATGGTCATGACGATCAGGGCGGCTTTCATGGTCACGTTTTCCGTTCAGATGATGGCGACTCCCTGTTTATGGCCGTCCGATTCTCTCCAAAGAAGGGCAAAGCCGGCGGGCCCCGAAACAAATTGTTTCTCCCCGTTACGCGGATTGATTGTGATAGCTGCGAACTTGCGTCGTTTGGCGTATTGGTCCCGGCGTCCTTCGGCGATAGAGCGTTGGAACCTGGCGCTTCCGGGGCGGGACCGAATGGATGTCCTTTGGAAGCTCACATCCAGCTTACGATCGTGCATGGGGAGAGACTGAAATGACCGCCGTAACCATCGCCGAAGAGTCGCCGCGCCAGCCGGCCGTCATCCGCCTGCTCGAATTGTCCGACGCCTATGCGGCATCGCTCTATCCGGCCGAAAGCAATCATCTGGTCGATCTGTCTCAGTTGGAGCAGCCGACCGTATCGTTTTTCGTCGCCCGACGTCACGGCGAAATCGTCGGCTGCTGTGGCCTCGTCGAAGCAGGCGACGGTACGGCCGAGATCAAGCGGATGTTCGTCGACCCGGAGGCGAGGGGGCTGAAGATTGGCAAGCTGCTCGTATCGGCTCTTGAAGCCAAGGCGGCAAAGCTCGGTCTGACGGCGATCCGCCTGGAGACCGGCATCCATCAGCCGGAAGCGATCGGCCTGTACAGGGCATCCGGCTACGTGGAGCGCCCGCCCTTCGGCACCTATCTGCCGGATCCGCTGAGCCTGTTCATGGAAAAACCGGTTCGGCAGGAGCCGTGAGGGCGATCACGCGTTTCAGATATCCAGGTTGTCCGCGAAAACGGCGCGCTCCTGGATGAAACGGAAGCGGGCCTCGGCTTTCGTTCCCATCAGGCTGTCGACGGCATCGCGGGTACCCTCGAAGTCGACATCGTCGATTTCGACCTTGAGGAGCGTCCGTTTGGCCGGGTCCATCGTGGTTTCCTTGAGCTGCGCGGGCAGCATCTCACCGAGGCCTTTGAACCGCCCGAGTTCGACTTTGCCACGGCCATTGAACTCCGTCCGCATCAGCTCTTCGCGATGCGCGTCGTCGCGGGCATAAAGCGTCTTGGAACCCTGGCTCAGGCGATAGAGCGGCGGCACGGCGAGATAGAGATGGCCGCCGCGGATCAGCTCCGGCATTTCCTGGTAGAAGAAGGTGATCAGAAGAGATGCGATGTGCGCACCGTCGACGTCTGCGTCGGTCATGATGATGATGCGCTCGTAGCGCAGGTCCTCTTCGCGATACTTCGAGCGCGTGCCGCAGCCGAGTGCCTGGACGAGATCGCCGATCTGCTGATTGGCACCGAGCTTCTCCCGGCCGGCGCTGGCGACGTTGAGGATCTTGCCGCGCAGCGGCAGGATCGCCTGGTTGGCGCGATTGCGCGCCTGTTTGGCCGATCCGCCGGCCGAGTCCCCTTCGACGATGAAGAGTTCGGCACCTTCCGCCGTATTCTGGGCGCAGTCCGCGAGCTTGCCCGGCAGGCGCAGCTTGCGGACCGCCGTCTTGCGGCTGACTTCCTTTTCCTTGCGCCGGCGTACACGCTCTTCGGCGCGCTCCACCACCCAGTCGAGAAGCTTGGCCGCCTCTGCCGGATTGTCGGCGAGGTAATGGTCGAAAGGATCGCGAAGCGCGTTTTCGACGATCCGCTGCGCCTCCACCGTTGCCAGCTTGTCCTTCGTCTGACCGACGAATTCCGGCTCGCGAATGAAGACCGAGAGCATGCCTGCCGCGGAGATCATGACATCGTCGGTGGTGACGATCGCAGCGCGCTTGTTCTGGGTGAGCTCAGCGTAGTTCTTGAGCCCCTTCGTCAGCGCAATGCGCAGGCCCGCCTCGTGCGTTCCCCCTTCGGGTGTAGGGATGGTGTTGCAGTAGGAGTGGATCTGCTGGTCGCCGCCATACCAGGTGACGGCCCATTCGAGCGAACCGTGGCCGCCGGACTTTTCCGATTTACCGGCAAAAATCTCGCGGGTGACCGTGAATTCCTTGCCGAGCGTGGCGGCGAGATAGTCCTTGAGACCGCCGGGAAAATGAAACACCGCCCTGTCCGGGATTTCCGAACCTTCCGGCAGGAGCGCCGGATCGCAGGACCAGCGGATTTCGACGCCGCCGAAGAGATAGGCCTTGGAGCGGGCCATTCGGAAAAGCCGCGCCGGCTCGAAGCGGGCATGCGGTCCGAAGATCTGCGGGTCGGGGTGGAAGCGGACCCTGGTGCCGCGCCGGTTGTGTACGTCACCCAGGTCTTCGAGGCCGCCCTGCGCGATGCCGCGGGAGAAGCGCTGGCGATAGAGCCGGCGGTTGCGTGCAACCTCGACTTCAAGGTCGTCCGACAGTGCGTTGACCACGGAAACGCCGACGCCGTGCAGGCCGCCGGAAGTCTCATAGGCCTTGCCGTCGAACTTGCCGCCGGCATGCAGCACGGTCATCACCACTTCGAGCGTCGACTTGCCGGGAAATTTCGGGTGGTTCTCCACCGGGATGCCGCGGCCGTTGTCGGTCACCGTCAGGTAGCCGTCGGCGTCCAGGCTCACATCGATGAAGTTGGCGTGTCCCGCGACCGCCTCGTCCATCGAGTTGTCGATGACTTCGGCGAACAGATGATGCAGCGCCTTTTCGTCGGTCCCGCCGATATACATGCCCGGACGGCGCCGGACCGGCTCCAGACCTTCCAGCACCTCGATTGCCGAAGCGTCGTAGTCGCTGCCGTCGCTCGTCTTGGGTGCGGGGCGCGGGGCTTCGTTACCGGCGACGGGGGCCGCGGGCTTGCGTGGCGCGGCATCCGCCGGCTTCGGCTGTTGGGGCATAGCGGAAAAAAGGTCGCTGCTGTCGTCCATGAAGCGTTCAGATCGTTCCTGTCTAAGTGTCGGCTAGGCCATAGCAAGACCGCGGCGCGGCCGCCATCCTTTGTCGCGCGAATCACCGGAATTCTGCCAGAGTCTCGCCGGAAGAGCGAACAAAAGGCGAATTTCGATGCCCCGGAGGAAGAAATACCCTTTAATGAGCCAGATTTGCCGCGCCAGTGTTGCTTGGTCGAGGCGCCGGTGGCAAGGCATGCGCCGAACGAGGGAGCCGATCGGGTGTCCATGTCCACAATTCTTTTCTCCATACGGCATCTGATCGGTGCGCTTTTTTTCGCGAGCCTTGCCGTTTCCGCAAGGGCCGAACCCCTTGAGCCCTACAAGGATGCACTGTTTCGCTATAGCAAGCTGCTTCAGGATGCGGATGGCGGCGACTTCCGCGTTGTCGATTACCAGGAGCTCCGCGACATCAACGAGCGCGACCAGATACCCGAGCGACGGGTGAAGCGCGCTTACGTGTCGCTCGGTGTCAAGAGCGTCCAGGTGAACGAGACGCTCGCTCTGGGAGAGCGGGGGCTTGACGTCACTCGCGTCGGCCCCGATCGCGGCGCCGCATTCACCGTGATCTTCACCCATGGTCGCGGCGGCGATCGCCGTCTCGGTACCAATGATTTCTCGTTCGGGGGCAATTTCAATCGCCTCAAAAATCTGGCTGTCGTCAATGGCGGTACCTATTACGCTCCAAGCGTCAGGTCCTTCGATGCCGCGGGCGTAGCGGATATTTCGGCTCTGATCCGTTTCGCCGCGGAGCGCTCCGGCGGCCGGCCGGTGGTCCTTTCCTGTGCCTCCATGGGAAGCTTCATCTGCTGGGGCATAGCCCGGCAAGAGGCGACCGTCTCGGCCCTTGGCGGCATGATGATCATGGGCGGTCCAGCCGACCCCGACTTTCGCAAAAGTGCCGCCTACGGGGCGCGGCTGCCGATATTCTTCAGCCACGGCAGCCGCGACAGCGTCTATCCGGCCGAGTCCCAGATCGCGTTCTATCGCAGCCTCAGATCGAAGGACTATCCTGCCCGCTTCGTCCTGTTCGAAACAGGTTCGCATGGAACTCCGATCAGGATGACGGACTGGCGAGAGGCGCTGAACTGGATTCTCGACCGCTAGATCACGATGTTTTTAGGTCGGGTCGGCCTAAAAACATGAACGTGATCGATTCCAAGAAGTTGGAGCGGGATGCGGGCGGAAAACCGCACACACTTTTCCTCACCCCGCTCTAGACTAACGCGATCGGTTGTGGAGTTGACGGCGGCAATGAGGATGGACGATTCCGAGAACGCAGGGCGGTTTGGAAACCGCTCTCAACCGACCGTTTCACCCGATGACTACGAGGACGGCATAAGCTCGGTGAGCCCCATGGCGTTTCTTCCCGTGGGCAATGGCCTGAGCTATGGCGACATTTGCCGCAATGAACTTGGGACCCTTATCGCAAGCAGGAGGCACAACCGCATCCTGTCTTTCGATCCGGGGAGCGGGACCATTCGCTGCGAGGCCGGCGTTATCCTTGCCGACCTGCTCGCGCGCGCCGTCTCGCACCGCTTTTTTCTTCCCGTGACGCCGGCGACGGGCCTCGTCACCGTCGGCGGCGCCGTCGCCAACGACGTCCACGGCGGCAATCACCATGCGCGTGGCTCCTTCGGCAATCACGTCCGGCGCCTGACCCTGCTGCGTTCGACGGGCGAACGCCTGGTCTGCTCGCCCGAGGAGAATGCAGAGCTCTTCGCTGCTACGATCGGCGGCCTGGGACTGACCGGGCTGATCCTCGACGTCGAGCTTCGGCTGATGAAGGTGCCGTCGCCGCATGTCCAGCGGCACGTGCATCGCTTCGACAGCCTCGATCGGTATTTCACGCTGGCCGAACGAGCCGAAGAGGAGCACGAGTATTCCGTAGCCTGGCTCGACCAGCTCGCGACGGGACGGCGCATGGGGAGGGGCGTGCTGTTCGCCGCGGATCACGCCGACGGCGCTTGCGAATATCCTGACATCCCGAAGGGGCCGAGGCTCGCCGTGCCTTTTTCTCCGCCCTTCAGTCTGTTCAACAGCGTGACGCTGAAACTGCTGAACGAATACCGCTTTCGCAAGCACGACCGTGGCGAGACGGTGTCGACGGAGACGTGGGCTTCCTACTTTCACCCTCTCGACGCGATCGGCGGGTGGCGCAGGCTCTACGGGCGGCGTGGCCTCTGCCAGCATCAAAGCGTCTATCCCGTCGCGACCGCGCCGGAGACCACGGCGCGGTTGCTTGAAACAGCCCGCCGCGCCGGTCATGCGTCCGTAGGGACGAAGCTGCAGCGTTTCGGTGACATAGCCTCCCCGGGGCTTCTCTCCTTTGCGAGGCCGGGCTTCACCCTGACCATGGACTTTGCCGATCAAGGCGAGGCGACGGTCAAGCTGCTCGACGCTCTCGACGAGATTGCCGTTGTCGCCGGCGGTGCGGTCAATCCGTCCCAAGACGTCCGCATGAGCCCGGCCGTTTTCGAAGCATCATTTCCCGCCTGGAAAAGACTGGAGGCACTGCGCGATCCGGCAATGGTCTCGGACTTCTGGCGGCGCACGGCTTTGGCGCTTGGGCAAACCTAACGCTTCTGCCCCCTTATGTTCATGTCGAATTCCACGACATTGGAATAAATGGGCGTCCCGACGGTCATGCCGTAGGGCGAGCGACGGATACTGCCGCGGATCGTGAAGGAAATCGACCGCCTGTTCCAGTCGGTGAGCCTCACGTCGAAACGCTCCTTGCGGCTCTTGCCGCGGGCGGTCAGAACGCCCTCGATCGTTGCGGTGTCCGGGCCGGTCTGGCTGACGCCGGTAGAGTGGAAGGTCACGGTCTTGTGGTTGGCCGCATCGAACACTGCGCTGGAGCGCAGGAAGTCCTCGATCCGGCGCTCGGTGGACCTCACGCTCTCCGGAAAAAGCGTGAATTCCACGGAGGATCGCCCGATGTCATCGCCATCGATCCGGAATACGCCCGAGAATTTAGTGAAGCTGCCGGCAATGCCGCCGCTGCCACCCACTTGTCCGACGCTGAACTGGATACTCGAGGAGCTCGCGATGCGGTAGTTCCCGGCAGCATTCGCAAGTGCCGGCGCTTTCGCGCCCTCAACCGGCGTCCCTGCGAGGGTAAGGGCGAGAAGCGAAAGCGGCAGGGCCACTGCCATAGACTGCTTGCCTGGGCTGGTCATATGCGTTTCCTCTCGACAACGGTGTCGTCCTTCTCGGAAGTGCCGGCGGTGCTGCCGGTGCGCGGCATCCCGGAGCGAAGCATGCGGATGAGCACCAAGTCGCGCCGCACGAGATGGTGATAGAGTGCTGCCGCCGCGTGGATTGCGACCAAGCCAAGCGTCACATAGGCGAGCGTTGCATGGGCGAAGGCCCAGAACGCTTCCGAAGCCCCGGATTTCGGGAGCGGCAGATGCGGAATGACGATCAAGTTGAAATAAAAGCTCGGGATCGCCAGCGTCGAGACCGACACGACCGCCCAGCCGGACAGCGGCACGAGGAGTGCGAGCGCGATGAGCGACAGATGCGTGGCCCGCGCGGCCTTGTGCTCCATCGGGCCAAGGGTCGGAGAGGCGGCCGGACTGGTTTCCACGAGCCACCAGAGCATCCGAAACGCAGCCAGTCCCAGGGCCGTGAAGCCGAGCGACTTGTGCCACTGGTAAAGCGAGAACTGCAGAGCCGGGTCGATCTCGATGCGCCGCATGACGATGCCGGCGAGCATAAGGCCGAGGATCAGAACGGCGATCGTCCAGTGAAGGGCGATCGTCACCGTTCCGAAACCGTTGTCGCTGTTGCGCAGCATGGCAGACTCCGACGCCCGGTGCGTACGTCTACGTGGCGGTAGAACGTCTCCGCTTTAGACGCCCACGGCTTCGTTTTTATTCGCTTTCGCCGGGACGATTTCCCATTGGCCCGAGCGCCGGCAACGCTGGACAGGGTGAGAGGATTCGCCGTGCCTCCAGGGTCGGCACCGAATAATCCGGCTGGTGCCTTTTTTTTACGCGAGCGATTTGCTACGCCGCTTGCCGAGACGAAGAGACCTGATCTGGAGGAGACCCCATGACGCCCGATATCCGCCCGCTCGTCGCCGGCAACTGGAAGATGAATGGAACACGCGCGTCTCTCGATCAGATCAAGGCAATGGCCGAGGGCGTCAAAGGCGACCTTTCCGCGAGGGTGGACGCCCTGATCTGCCCGCCGGCCACATTGCTTTACGTTGCGACCGCGCTTTGCGACGACAGCCCTTTGATGATCGGGGCTCAGGACTGCCACCAGAAGCAGTCGGGAGCCCATACCGGCGAAGTCTCGGCTGAAATGGTCGCCGATTGTTTCGGCACTCATGTGATCGTCGGCCATTCCGAACGGCGCACCGATCATGGCGAAGGTGACGCACTGGTGCGTGCCAAGGCCGAGGCCGCGCATGGCGCGGATATCGTCGCGATCGTTTGCGTCGGTGAGACGGAACAGGAGCGCAAGGCCGGCCGGACGCTCGACATCCTGAAGCGCCAGCTCGCCGGGAGCCTCCCGGACCAGGCGACGTCCGAAAACACGGTGATCGCCTACGAACCCGTGTGGGCGATCGGCACCGGCCTGACGCCCACCGTGTCCGACGTCGAGGAGGCGCACGCCTTCATGCGCCGCGAGCTCGTCTCGCGCTTCGGCGCGGAAGGCGGCAAGATGCGCATCCTCTATGGAGGTTCCGTCAAGCCCTCGAATGCGAAGGAACTCATGGGCGTTGCCAATGTCGACGGCGCCCTGATCGGCGGCGCGAGCTTGAAAGCGGATGATTTCCTCGCCATCTACAGGGCCTATGAAGAATTGACCGCCTGATTGCCGTAGGACTTGGAATAGCTGGCGGCTTGGTATAAAGAGGCGCCAAATTTGACGCGGCCCCACGGTGAGGCCGGCGCCGTTCGATTCGCATGCCCCGCAGAGGGCAGGACTGGAAGCTGATGCAGACCATACTACTCGTCATCTATCTCATGGTGGTCGTCGCCCTGATCGGCGTCGTTCTCATTCAGCGTTCCGAAGGCGGCGGTCTCGGAATCGGCGGCGGCTCGGGCTTCATGTCTGCGCGTGGGACGGCCAATGCGCTGACCCGAACGACCGCCATTCTGGCCTTCCTTTTCTTCGCCCTGGCGCTGGCAATGGGCATTCTTTCGCGCTACGAGCCGCAGGCGACCGACATTCTCGACCGTATCCCGGGAACGAGCTCGAGCGGCGGCGTTCTCGATTCGCTCGGTGGCGGTCAGACCGCACCGGCCGGCGGAAACACCGAGACTCCGGCCAACGGCAACGGCGCCAACAACGCCGCCCCGGCAGGTGGTACTGCCGCGCCTCAGGCCCCGGCAGATGCCGCGCCTGCCGCTCCGGCTCCCGCGGCCCCGGCTGCTGGCGCCAACGGCAATACGGGATCGCAAGTTCCGAGCGGTCAGTAAGGCCGCAAATCAGAAGATCTGCCGGCGGATGGCTTCATCCGCCGGTTTTGTTTTGTGTGAAATCCGCCCTTCCGCACGGAAAATTCTGAAAGATGAATTTTTCGGTGGCGGAATCGTTTGTGAAAAGGTATCCGGTGACTCCCATGGCGCGATATGTATTCATCACTGGCGGCGTGGTCTCCTCCCTCGGAAAAGGCATCGCTGCGGCCGCTCTTGGAGCGTTGCTGCAGGCGCGTGGCTACCGTGTGAGGCTGCGCAAGCTCGATCCCTACCTGAACGTCGATCCGGGCACTATGAGCCCCACCCAGCACGGCGAGGTGTTCGTCACCGACGACGGCGCGGAGACCGATCTCGATCTCGGGCACTACGAGCGTTTCACGGGCCGCTCGGCGACCAAGACCGACAACATCACCACAGGGCGGATCTACAAGAACATTATCGACAAGGAGCGGCGTGGCGACTATCTCGGCGCGACGGTCCAGGTGATCCCGCACGTCACAAATGAAATCAAGAACTTCGTCACCGAAGGCAATGAGGACTACGATTTCGTCATCTGCGAAATCGGCGGCACCGTCGGCGATATCGAGGCGATGCCTTTCATGGAGGCGATCCGCCAGCTCGGCAACGACCTCCCGCGCGGCACCGCCGTCTATGTCCATTTGACGCTGATGCCCTACATTCCGGCCGCGGGCGAGCTGAAGACGAAGCCGACCCAGCACTCCGTGAAAGAACTGCAGGCGCTCGGCATTCACCCGGATATCCTGCTCGTGCGCGCCGACCGCGAAATTCCGGAAGCGGAACGCCGCAAGCTGTCGCTCTTCTGCAATGTCCGCCAGTCCGCGGTCATCCAGGCGCTCGACGTCGCTTCGATCTATGACGTGCCGATCGCCTATCACAAGGAAGGGCTCGACAACGAAGTGCTTGCCGCCTTCGGCATAGAGCCGGCGCCGAAGCCGCGCATGGAAGCCTGGGAAGACGTGGCGCACCGGATCCGCACCCCGGAAGGCGAGGTGACGATCGCGATCGTCGGAAAATATACCGGCCTGAAGGATGCCTATAAGTCGCTGATCGAGGCGCTCTACCATGGCGGCATTGCCAATCGCGTCAAGGTCAAGCTCGAGTGGATCGAGTCGGAGGTCTTCGAAAAGGAGGACCCGGCGCCCTATCTGGAAAAGGTCCACGGCATTCTCGTTCCGGGCGGCTTCGGCGAACGCGGCTCGGAAGGCAAGATCAATGCGGCGCGCTTCGCCCGCGAGCGTAAGGTGCCCTATTTCGGCATCTGCTTCGGCATGCAGATGGCCGTCGTAGAAGCGGCGCGCAATCTCGCCGGTATCGAAAAGGCGTCCTCGACGGAGTTCGGCCCGACCAAGGAGCCGGTCGTCGGCCTGATGACCGAGTGGGTGAAGGGCAATGAACTCGAGAAGCGGTCCGCCGCGGGCGATCTCGGCGGCACCATGCGCCTCGGCGCCTATCGCGCGGCCTTGAAGCCCGACACCAAGATCGCCGCGATCTATGGGTCGCCCGATATTTCCGAGCGTCATCGCCACCGCTACGAGGTCAATGTAGATTATAAGAGCCGCCTGGAAGCCTGCGGCCTGGTCTTCTCCGGCATGTCCCCGGATGGCGTTCTGCCGGAGACGATCGAGTATCCCGACCATCCCTGGTTCATCGGCGTTCAGTACCATCCGGAGCTGAAGTCGCGTCCGCTCGATCCGCACCCGCTCTTTTCGAGCTTCATCGAGGCAGCGCTCGAACAGTCCCGGCTCGTGTAGCCGGATCACCGAACGGGCAATCACTTCTGCGGCCGCCTGCAAGAGGCGGCCGTTCGCATTTCCGGTCACGGTGCCGGGGCCTGCCGCCGCGCTTGCAATCGGCGGTCAAAAGTTGCAAACAGCGGCAAACCGGTCATCAGGGAATCCGCCATGAGCCAATCCAAGCGAACCGCCCGCCCGCTCGATCATCTCGTGCTGCCGGTGGCCGATCTCGCGCGGACGAGGCAGCGCCTGGCGGCGCTCGGCTTCACGGTTGCCGATGAGGCGCGCCACCCGTTCGGCACCGCAAATGCCTGCGTCTTCTTCTCGGATAACACCTATCTGGAGCCGCTCGCCGTCGCTTCGCGGGAGGAGTGCGAGGCAGCCGCGCTTGAAGGCAACGCCTTCGTGGCGCGTGACCAGGCTTTTCGCTTTCGCCAGGGGGCCGAGGGTCTGTCGGCCGTCGTGCTCGGGACGCCGGACGCTGCCGAAGATCACATCCGGTTCCGCTCCCGCGGCATTTCCGGCGGCGAAATGCTCGAATTCTCACGGCCTATGCGGCTGCCCGACGGGCGCGAAGGGCTCGGTTCCTTCCGGCTTTCCTTTGCAGCGGATCTGCGTTCGCCGGACTTTTTCCTTTTTGCCTGTCAGCGCCTGCGTGCGCTGCCGGTCGACAGCAGCTCGCTTCACCGCCATGGAAACGGCGTGCTCGGCATTGCCGAGGTCGTGCTTTCGGAGCAGAACCCGACGGATTTCCAGTATCTTCTGCAGGAAGCCGTGGACGAGCGCGAGGTCTCGGCCCATTCCTTCGGCATGGACATCCAGGCAGGCAGTGCCAGAATCAGCGTCCTGACCCCGGCCGGCGTGCAGGCATTCTTCGGTCGCTCAATCGAGGGTGCAGAGCGCGGCTTGCGGGGTCGCGCCGTGGTCTTCCACGTGAGCGATCTGGAGGCCACGCGGGCGCTGTTTGCGCAGAACGATATCGAATTCGCAGAAATGGGCGGACGCCTCATCGTTCCGGAAGCGCCGGGGCAGGGTGTAATCTTCGCCTTTGGAGGATGATGATGGAAACCAATTCAAGAGTCGTCGTCGGCGAGGGTGCCGGCCAGGTGGTGTTCTCGCAGAAGGAACGGCTGACACTGATCGCCGGACCGTGTCAGATGGAGAGCCGCGAACACGCCTTCATGATTGCGGGGGAGCTCGTCGAGCTCTGCAAATCGCTCGGGCTCGGACTCGTTTATAAATCTTCTTTCGACAAGGCGAACCGCACCTCGCTCGCCGGCAAGCGCGGCATCGGGCTCGACAAGGCGATGGAGGTCTTCGCCGACCTCAAGCGGGAGTTCGGCTTTCCGGTCCTGACCGACGTCCACACGGAAGAGCAATGCGCTGCCGTGGCCGAGATCGTCGACATCCTGCAGATCCCGGCCTTTCTGTCACGGCAGACGGATCTGCTCGTCGCCGCCGCGAAGACGGGGCGGGCGATCAACGTAAAGAAGGGCCAGTTCCTCGCCCCTTGGGACATGAAGAACGTCCTTGCCAAGTTCACCGAGAGCGGCAACCCGAACGTGCTTCTCTGCGAGCGCGGCGCTTCCTTCGGCTATAATACGCTGGTCTCCGACATGCGTTCGCTGCCGATCATGGCGGCACTCGGCGCTCCGGTGGTCTTCGATGCGACCCATTCCGTGCAGCAGCCGGGCGGTCAGGGAGGCTCCACGGGCGGCCAGCGTGAGTTCGTCGAGACTTTGGCGCGCGCGGCCGTCGCTGTCGGTGTCGCCGGTGTCTTCGTAGAGACCCACGAGGATCCCGACAACGCGCCTTCCGACGGTCCGAACATGGTGCCGCTGAACGACATGCCGCGGCTGCTTGAAAAGCTGCTGGCCTTCGACGCCGTCGCGAAAGCGTGAGCCCCGGTGCCCCGCTTCGTGAATTTTTCATGAAGCGGGCCGGCGGCCGGATTTTGCGGTCCCGGCGCCATTGTAATTTCGGGGCTGTGAATTAAGACAGGCCGACCATTATCATCGTCCACAAGGGAAGAGATCATGACTGCAATCATCGACATCATCGGCAGAGAGATACTCGACAGCCGCGGCAACCCGACCGTCGAGGTCGATGTCCATCTCGAGGATGGCAGTTTCGGTCGCGCGGCGGTTCCCTCGGGCGCCTCCACCGGTGCGCATGAAGCCGTCGAACTGCGCGATGGCGGCACGCGTTACCTCGGCAAGGGCGTCGAACGCGCCGTCGATGCGGTGAACGGCGAGATATTCGAAGCGATCGGCGGCCTCGACGCTGAAAACCAGATTCAGATCGACCGTACCATGATCGAGCTCGACGGCACGCCGAACAAGTCGCGCCTCGGCGCCAACGCCATTCTCGGCGTTTCGCTCGCCGTCGCCAAGGCCGCCGCGGAAGCCTCGGGCCTGCCGCTCTACCGCTATGTCGGCGGCCCGAATGCGCATCTTCTGCCCGTTCCGATGATGAACATCATCAATGGCGGCGCTCACGCCGACAATCCGATCGACTTCCAGGAATTCATGATCATGCCGATCGGCGCCGAGACCCTGAAGGACGCCGTCCGTATGGGTTCGGAAGTCTTCCACACGCTGAAGAAGCAGCTTGCCGCGGACGGCCACAACACCAATGTCGGCGACGAAGGCGGCTTCGCGCCGGGCCTCGCTTCCGCGCCGGCAGCCCTCGACTTCATCATGAAGTCAATCGAGAAGGCCGGCTACAAACCGGGCGAGGACATGTATGTCGCTCTCGACTGCGCTTCGACCGAATTCTTCAAGGACGGCAAGTACGTCCTCGAGGGTGAGGGCCGTACGCTGGAGCCGGGCGCCATGGCCGAGTATCTCGCCGAACTCGCCGGCAAATATCCGATCATCTCGATCGAGGACGGCATGGCTGAAGACGATTGGGACGGCTGGAAATCCTTGACCGACCTCGTCGGCAACAAGTGCCAGCTCGTCGGCGACGACCTGTTCGTCACCAATTCTGCGCGCCTGCGTGACGGCATCAAGATGGGCGTCGCGAACTCCATCCTCGTCAAGGTCAACCAGATCGGGTCGCTTTCGGAAACGCTCGACGCGGTCGAGACCGCGCACAAGGCGCGTTACACCGCCGTCATGTCGCACCGCTCCGGCGAGACCGAGGATTCGACGATTGCCGACCTCGCGGTCGCCACCAATTGCGGTCAGATCAAGACCGGCTCGCTCGCACGTTCCGACCGGCTCGCCAAGTACAACCAGCTGATCCGTATCGAAGAGCAGCTCGGCCCGCAGGCGCAATATGCCGGCCGCTCCGTGTTGCGCGGTTGATTGAAAGGCGGGGGCATCTGATCCTCTCGCGGGACGATTGCCCTCGGGCATACGATAAACGGTTTGACCTTCGCATGCCCAAAACTGTCACGGGTTCTCCCCCCTTGTGGGGGGAGACGACAAGCGGCCTGACCAGCCGGTTTCTCTCCGTAGCAACGGCTCCCGCCAGAGGAGCAGCCCTGACGGTTTGACGGGGAGAAGGGAAAAGCGGCGTCGTCACGAGTCTCCTTCGTCCCGCTTGCCGAACGCTCCGTCCTCCGAGTTCTCTTTCCATTCGCAAATTGTTTATGGTCAACCGTCGGTTAATCAATCGACGCTAGTCTTCATCTTCGTACTGCGTATTGGAGCGGGCGCGGGACAATGGTTTGCAGTATCTCCTGCAGCCCGCGCCAACTCAATTCAGGGCATGAGCGATGTGGACACGGCATCACAAGAAGCGGAAACTGGGGCGATTGGTGGTGCCGTTGCTGGCGGTCGCCTTCCTTTCCTATTTCGGCTATCATTCGATCCATGGCGGTTATGGTCTGGAGGCGACGAAGGAGTTTGACCGTCAGATTGCCGAGCGGCAGGCACGGCTGGACGAGCTCACTCAGACGCGAAAAATCCTGGAAAAGGAAGTCGAGCTGATGAGCGACGGTTCGCTCGAGAGAGACATGCTGGATGAGAAGGCTCGCCTCGCGCTCAACATGTCGCGCAGCGATGAGATCGTTATTTTCCACCATTCCGATGATTAACCCGAAATAGGTTAATCTCGAAATCATATTATATATCAATGCGTTGACGCGAATAATAGCCATGCAAATATAGCATTGCTGCCGCGCTTTTCTTTCCCTATGGTAGCCGCCAAAGGCTAACCATTGGGAGGAACGAATGGCTCCGCGAAAATCCGCGTCCGTTTCCAGCCGCAAGACCGCTGCCAAGCCGGCCAAGAAAGATTTTGCCGGCGGCACGATCGCCGAATTCTCCAAGGAAGACGATCTCAAGGCCTACCGCGAAATGCTGTTGATCCGGCGTTTCGAGGAAAAGGCCGGCCAGCTTTACGGCATGGGATTCATCGGTGGTTTCTGTCACCTCTATATCGGTCAGGAAGCCGTCGTCGTCGGGATGCAGCTGGCCCTGAAAGAGGGCGACCAGGTCATCACCGGCTATCGCGACCATGGCCACATGCTCGCCTGCGGCATGAGTGCGCGCGGCGTGATGGCGGAGCTCACCGGTCGCCGTGGGGGCCTTTCCAAGGGGAAAGGCGGCTCGATGCACATGTTCTCCAAGGAGAAGCACTTCTATGGCGGCCACGGCATCGTCGGTGCGCAGGTCTCGCTGGGGACCGGCCTCGCTTTCGCCAACAGGTATCGCGGCAACGACAATGTGAGCCTCGCCTATTTCGGCGACGGTGCGGCGAACCAGGGTCAGGTCTATGAGAGCTTCAACATGGCCGCTCTCTGGAAGCTGCCGGTGATCTACATCGTCGAGAACAACCGTTATGCCATGGGTACCTCCGTGTCGCGGGCATCGGCACAGACCGATTTCTCCCAGCGCGGCGCTTCCTTCGGCATTCCCGGCTATCAGGTCGACGGCATGGATGTCCGCGCCGTCAAGGCCGCTGCCGACGAGGCGGTCGAACATTGCCGTTCCGGCAAGGGCCCGATCATCCTCGAAATGCTGACCTACCGCTATCGCGGCCATTCGATGTCCGATCCGGCGAAGTATCGCTCGAAGGACGAAGTGCAGAAGATGCGTTCGGAGCATGATCCGATCGAGCAGGTGAAGGCCCGTCTGACGGATAAAGGCTGGGCCACCGAGGACGAACTGAAGCAGATCGACAAGGAGGTTCGCGACATCGTGGCGGACAGTGCCGATTTCGCCCAGTCTGATCCGGAGCCGGATGTCTCCGAGCTCTACACCGATATCCTGCTTTGATCCGGGGAGGGACAAATATGCCTGTAGAAATCCTTATGCCTGCCCTTTCCCCGACCATGGAGGAAGGCACGCTCTCCAAGTGGCTGAAGAACGAGGGGGACAAGGTGTCCTCCGGCGATGTCATCGCGGAAATCGAAACCGACAAGGCCACGATGGAAGTGGAAGCGGTTGACGAAGGCACGATCGGCAAGCTGCTGATTGCAGCCGGCACCGAGGGTGTGAAGGTGAACACGCCGATCGCCGTGCTGTTGCAGGATGGCGAAGCCGCAAGCGACATCGATTCCATGAAGGCCGAAGCCCCGAAAGCGGAAGCACCGAAGCCGGCCGAGCCGGAAGCGCCGGCTGCTTCCGCGGCGCCCGTCGCGGCGCAGCCCAAGGCGGTTCCTTCCGACCCGGCAATCCCGGCCGGAACCGAAATGGTGACGATGACCGTCCGCGAAGCGCTTCGCGACGCGATGGCCGAAGAGATGCGCGCCAATGAGGACGTCTTCGTCATGGGCGAAGAGGTCGCCGAATACCAGGGCGCCTACAAGGTCACGCAGGGCCTGTTGCAGGAATTCGGTGCGCGCCGCGTGGTCGACACGCCGATCACCGAACACGGCTTTGCCGGCGTCGGCGTCGGCGCGGCGATGACGGGTCTGCGCCCGATCGTCGAGTTCATGACCTTCAACTTCGCCATGCAGGCGATCGATCAGATCATCAACTCGGCCGCCAAGACGCTCTATATGTCCGGCGGCCAGATGGGCGCGCCGATCGTCTTCCGCGGGCCGAGCGGTGCTGCTGCCCGCGTCGCGGCGCAGCACTCCCAATGCTATGCCGCCTGGTACAGCCACATTCCGGGCCTGAAGGTCGTCATGCCCTATACGGCGGCAGACGCGAAGGGGCTGCTCAAGGCAGCCATCCGCGATCCGAACCCGGTGATCTTCCTCGAAAACGAGATCCTTTACGGCCAGTCATTCGAAGTTCCGAAGCTCGACGATTTCGTGCTTCCGATCGGTAAGGCACGCATTCATCGTGCCGGCAAGGACGCGACGCTCGTCTCCTTCGGCATCGGCATGACCTATGCGATCAAGGCCGCGGCGGAACTGGAGGCGCAGGGTATCGACGTCGAGATCATCGACCTTCGCACGATCCGTCCGATGGACCTGCCCACCGTCATCGAATCCGTCAAGAAGACCGGCCGCCTGGTTACCGTCGAGGAAGGCTATCCTCAATCCTCCGTCGGCACCGAGATCGCCACCCGCGTCATGCAGCAGGCCTTCGACTATCTCGATGCGCCGATCCTGACGATCGCCGGCAAGGACGTGCCGATGCCTTATGCGGCCAACCTTGAAAAGCTTGCTCTGCCGAATGTCGCGGAAGTCGTCGATGCGGTGAAAGCCGTCTGCTACAAATAAAGGGGGTCGTTCGATGCCAATCAACATCACCATGCCGGCCCTCTCTCCGACTATGGAAGAAGGCAATCTGGCCAAATGGCTGGTCAAGGAAGGCGACAAGGTTAAGTCCGGCGATGTGATCGCCGAGATCGAGACCGACAAGGCGACGATGGAAGTGGAAGCCGTCGACGAGGGCACGGTCGCCAAGATCGTCGTTCCCGCCGGCACTGAAGGCGTCAAGGTCAACGCGCTGATCGCGGTTCTCGCCGGCGAGGGCGAAGACGTCGCGACTGCCGCCAAGGGCGGCAACGGTGCAGCGGGAGCAGCCCCGGCACCGAAGCCGCAGGAAACAGCCGAAACGGCACCGGCCGCCACGCCGGCACCCGCCGCAGCGCCGGCACCGCAGGCTGCTGCTCCGGCTTCTCCTGCACCCGCCGCCGACGGCGAAGGCAAGCGGATCTTTTCGTCGCCGCTGGCCCGCCGCATCGCTAGGGAGGCAGGCATCGACCTTTCGGCGATCGCCGGTTCCGGACCGCATGGCCGCGTCGTCAAGAAGGACGTCGAGGCAGCCGTTTCCGGCGGCGCAGCCAAGCCCGCCGCCGCGCCGGCAGCAGCTCCGGCCCCGGCGACGCTCGCAAAGGGCATGTCGGAGGACGCGGTTCTCAAGCTCTTCGAGCCGGGCTCCTACGAACTCGTGCCGCATGACGGCATGCGCAAGACGATCGCCAAACGCCTCGTCGAATCGAAACAGACGATCCCGCATTTCTATGTTTCGGTCGATTGCGAGCTCGACGCGCTTCTGGCGCTGCGCGCCCAGCTGAATGCCGCAGCACCTGAAAAGGACGGTAAGCCGGTCTACAAGCTTTCCGTGAATGACATGGTGATCAAGGCGCTTGCCCTGGCTCTGCGCGACGTTCCGGATGCGAATGTGTCCTGGACCGATCAGAACATGATCAAGCACAAGCACGCGGACGTCGGCGTTGCGGTTTCAATTCCCGGCGGCCTGATCACGCCCATCGTCCGCCAGGCGGAGTTGAAGAGCCTCTCGGCGATCTCCAACGAGATGAAGGATCTCGGCAAACGCGCCAAGGAGCGCAAGCTGAAGCCTGAAGAATATCAGGGCGGCACCACGGCCGTTTCGAATATGGGCATGATGGGCGTCAAGGACTTCGCCGCCGTCGTCAATCCGCCGCACGCGACGATCCTCGCGGTCGGCGCCGGCGAGGACCGTGTCGTCGTCAAGAACAAGGAGATGGTCATCGCCAATGTGATGACCGTCACGCTTTCGACCGACCATCGCTGCGTCGATGGAGCGCTCGGCGCCGAACTGCTCGCCGCCTTCAAGCGCTACATCGAAAACCCGATGGGCATGCTCGTCTGATGCGATCCGGACCGGCTTCCCAGCCGGTCCTTTCCCCATGAAAAGCGAGTAGGCAGATGAAGACAGTCCTTTGCTACGGTGACAGTCTGACCTGGGGATACGATGCAAGCGGTTCCGGCCGGCATGCGCTGGAGGACCGCTGGCCGAGCGTGCTGCAGAAGGCGCTCGGTTCGAACGTGCATGTCGTCGCCGAAGGGCTAAACGGGCGGACGACCGCCTATGACGACCATCTCGCCGATTGCGACCGGAACGGGGCGCGTGTCCTTCCGACGCTCCTGCACACCCACGCGCCGATCGATCTCATCCTCCTCATGCTCGGCTCGAACGATATGAAGCCGATCATTCACGGCACCGCTTTCGGTGCGGTGAAGGGTATCGAGCGCCTCGTCAATCTGGTGCGCAGGCACGACTGGCCGACGGAAACGGAGGAGGGGCCCGAAATCCTCATCGTCTCGCCGCCGCCGCTCTGCGAAACGGCCAACAGCGCTTTTGCCGCCATGTTTGCGGGTGGGGTCGAGCAATCCGCAATGCTGGCGCCGCTTTATCGCGATCTCGCCGACGAGCTCGACTGCGGCTTCTTCGACGGCGGATCAGTGGCCAGGACGACGCCGATCGACGGTGTCCACCTCGACGCGGAGAACACCCGGGCGGTCGGCAGAGGATTGGAGCCTGTCGTGCGGATGATGCTCGGGCTTTGACGATGACGGCTGGCGCGACCCTCAGGCCTGCGAAGCGAAGCGAGGCAGCGGAACTTGCGATCCTGATCGACATCGCCTCACACGGCTTTGCCTCATGGCTCTGGTACGGCGGCGTTCTGAGCAAATCCGCGGAAACCGCCTTCGAGCATGGCCGCAACGTGCTGCGTCGGGATACCGGGCCGGGTGCCTGGCGCGATGCGGTGGTGGCCGAAATCGGAGACGAGATCGTCGGCATGTCGGTTTCCTACGGCATCGATGCATCGATTCTCGAGATCGAGCCGAAACATCCCGTGCTTGCGCCCTTGCTTTTCCTGCAGAAGCAGGTGGTCGGCCACTGGTTCGTCGATAGCCTCGGCGTTTACCGCCATCACCGTGGTAAAGGCATTGGCCGCGCTCTGCTCGAGAACGAGTTTTCCCGCGCTGGGCAGGGACCGGTGAGCCTGATCACCGAAAGCCACAATGAAACGGCGCAGGCGCTCTACAGGATGAACGGCTTCGAGGAGGTGGCGCGGTCCGAGGCCGTGCCGCTCTTCGAAGACAGCAGAAAACACGACTGGGTGCTTTTCACCCGCAACGCCGCTTGACCAAAGGTAGGAAAAACATGGCTGAGAATTACGACGTGATCGTTGTCGGTTCGGGTCCGGGCGGATACGTGACCGCCATTCGTTCGGCGCAGCTGGGCTTGAAGACGGCGATCGTCGAGCGGGAGCATTTGGGCGGGATCTGCCTCAACTGGGGCTGCATTCCGACCAAGGCGCTGTTGCGCTCCGCCGAAATTCTCGACCATGCCAACCATGCCAAGAACTACGGGCTGACCCTCGAAGGCAAGATGACCGCCAACGTCAAGGATGTCGTCGCCCGCTCGCGCGGCGTCTCTGCGCGGCTGAACGGCGGCGTCGCCTTCCTGATGAAGAAGAACAAGGTGGACGTGATCTGGGGCGAGGCGAAGCTCACCAAACCCGGCGAGATCGTCGTCGGCGCGCCGTCCAAGCCGGCCATCCAGCCGCAGAACCCGGTTCCGAAGGGCGTCAAGGGAGAGGGGACCTATACGGCCAAGCACATCATCGTCGCGACCGGCGCGCGCCCGCGAGCGCTGCCCGGCATCGAGCCGGACGGCAAGCTGATCTGGACCTATTTCGAGGCGATGAAGCCGGAGGAGTTCCCGAAGTCGCTGCTCGTCATGGGCTCCGGCGCGATCGGCATCGAATTCGCGAGCTTCTACCGCTCGATGGGCGTCGACGTGACCGTCGTCGAACTGCTGCCGCAGATCATGCCGGTCGAGGATGCGGAAATTTCCGCCTTGGCCCGTAAGCAGCTCGAAAAGCGCGGCCTGAAAATCATCACCGATGCCAAGGTGACGAAGGTCGAGAAGGGCGCGAACGACGTCACGGCGCATGTGGAGACGAAGGACGGCAAGGTCACGCCGATCAAGGCGGACCGTCTGATCTCCGCCGTCGGCGTTCAGGGCAACATCGAGAATCTCGGCCTCGAGGCTCTCGGCGTGAAGACCGACCGCGGCTGCATCGTCACCGATGGCTACGGCAAGACCAATGTCGCGGGCATCTATGCGATCGGCGACGTCGCCGGGCCGCCGATGCTGGCCCACAAGGCCGAGCATGAGGGCGTCATCTGCATCGAGAAGATTGCCGGGGTTCCCGGCGTGCACGCACTCGACAAGGGCAAGATCCCGGGCTGCACCTATTGCGACCCGCAGGTCGCCTCCGTGGGCCTTACGGAAGCGAAGGCCAAGGAACTCGGCCGCGACATCCGCGTCGGCCGATACAGCTTCGGCGCAAACGGCAAGGCGATCGCGCTCGGCGAAGACCAGGGCCTGATCAAGACCATCTTCGACAAGAAGACCGGCGAACTCATCGGCGCCCATATGGTAGGCGCCGAAGTGACGGAACTCATCCAGGGCTTCGTCGTCGCCATGAACCTGGAGACGACCGAAGAGGAACTGATGCACACGGTGTTCCCGCACCCGACCCTCTCGGAGATGATGAAGGAAAGCGTGCTCGATGCCTACGGCAGAGTATTGAACGCCTGATGACGCGCGGCCGTCCGGAACTTTCGGCTTTTTCACGCATTGATTGCATGACATCTACAATGCGGGGAGGTTTTCATGAGCTTGAATGGCGTAGGTATCCTGGCGGCGATCATCATCGGCGGGCTTGCCGGCTGGCTGGCGGAAAAATTCATGAACAGCCAGATGGGGCTGTTCGCGAACATCATCCTCGGCATTATCGGCGCCGTGGTGTTGAATTTCATTCTCGCGGCGCTCGGCATGGCTTACAGCGGCTGGATCGCCTATCTCATCATCGGATTCATCGGCGCCTGCCTGTTGATCGCGGCGGGCCGCGCCGTCCGAGGGTAGGGCCATTCACCCATCGCTTGCCGTCAGGCTGCCATGCAAATGGTGGCCTGACTTTTCATGTCCGGCTGTTTATATAAGGCGACAAGGTGCGGGCGGCCTTGTTGCCGCTCGCCCGTCACTATGAAGGAAGACACATGGTAACGGTTTTCGACGCCGTCTCGGATCGGGCGCAGCGTGTTCGTCACCCGGAAAAGGCCCACCGGCCCGACACCGAGGTCCTGCGCAAGCCGGACTGGATCCGTGTGAAGGCACCGACCTCCAAGGGATATCAGGAGACCCGCTCGATCGTGAAGAGCCATAAGCTCGTTACGGTCTGCGAGGAAGCCGGATGCCCGAACATCGGCGAGTGTTGGGACAAGAAGCACGCGACGTTCATGATCATGGGCGAGATCTGCACGCGTGCCTGTGCCTTCTGCAATGTCGCGACGGGCAAGCCCAATGCCCTCGATCTGGACGAGCCCGCAAATGTCGCCAAGGCGGTGAAGCAGATGGGCCTGAGCCATGTCGTCATCACCTCCGTCGATCGCGACGACCTCGACGATGGCGGCGCCGAGCATTTCGAGAAGGTCATCTTCGCGATCCGGGAAGCCTCGCCGGAAACCACGATCGAAATCCTGACGCCCGATTTCCTGCGCAAGCCCGGCGCGCTGGAGCGTGTCGTGGCCGCCAAGCCGGACGTTTTCAACCACAATCTCGAAACGGTTCCGTCCAACTACCTGACGGTCAGACCGGGCGCGCGCTATTTCCACTCGATCCGGCTTCTGCAGCGCGTGAAGGAACTCGACCCCACCATGTTCACCAAGTCGGGGATCATGGTCGGCCTCGGCGAGGAGCGCAACGAAGTGCTGCAGCTGATGGACGACCTGCGTACCGCCGATGTCGATTTCCTGACGATCGGCCAATATCTGCAGCCGAGCCGCAAGCATCACAAGGTCGAGAAATTCGTCACTCCGGAAGAATTCAAGTCCTACGAGACGGTCGCCTACACCAAGGGCTTCCTGATGGTGTCCTCGAGCCCGCTGACGCGGTCGTCCCACCATGCCGGCGACGACTTCGCCCGGCTGAAGGCGGCGCGCGAGAAGAAGCTGGCGGCTGCGGCGGAATAAGTTCCCGTTCAACGTTGCTGGGAACGAGCCGCGGCGCCTGGGCGTTGCGGCTTTTCCTGTCCTGGAGGCGGAATGGCGACTTACTTGAGCGATATCGCGAAGGCGGCTTCTTTGCTTTCCGGTGCGAAACGTGTCCTTGTCATAGGCTGCTCCGGGGGCGGCAAGACGACCCTCGCGCGCTGGCTCTCAGCACGTTTGGACCTGCCATTCGTTTCGATGGACCAGGCGTTCTTCTGGCTGCCCGGCTGGGTGTCGAGGCCGCGCCAGGAACAAAGATCCTTGATAGCAGAAAGAATAGCAGAGCCGGAATGGATCATGGACGGAACCAATCCGTCGAGCTTTGACCTTCGGGTACCGCGTGCCGACTTCGTTATATGGGTGCGCATGCCGCGCCGGCTCTGCCTGTGGGGCGTTGCGCGGCGCTGGCTGAAGTGGCGCGGACGAGCGCGACCGGAAATGGCCGACGGTTGCCCGGAGCGGGTCAGCAGGGATTTCATTCGTTACATCTGGACTTTCGAGCACGAGTTCGCGCCCAAAATCGCGGCAGAGCTGCGGCGGTATGCCGTCCCGATCCTGGAGATAAGAAGCCAAGCACAAATGCACCGCCTTCTTGATCTTCTCGCGCTGCAGCCTTAACTCACAATCCATGCCCCATTTCGAAACCAACCACGTCGTCAAGCACTCGGCCGAGCAGATGTTCGCTCTCGTCGCCGATGTCGAGCGCTATCCGGAGTTCCTGCCCCTTTGCGAAGCGCTGAGCGTACGCTCACGCAAGGAGCGCGACGGCAAGGTGCTGCTGCTTGCCGACATGACCGTGGGCTACAAGGCGATCCGAGAAACATTCACGACGCAGGTGCTTCTCAAAAGGGAAGAGCGGATCATCGACGTCAACTATATCGAGGGTCCGTTCAAGTACCTCGACAATGTCTGGCGTTTCGAGCCCGTGAACGATAACCAATCGATCGTGCATTTCTGCATCGACTATGAATTCAAGAGCCGCCTTCTGGGCGCGCTTATGGGCTCGATGTTCGATCGCGCCTTCCGCATGTTCTCCGAAGCATTCGAAAAGCGGGCGGATGTGATCTACGGGACGTGAGCCAGTTCTGCGACCAGATCGAGCGCCGTATGCACGGTGGCAAGCCGCACCGCAGCTCGGCCGATGTCTCCGTAACGCATCTCCCGGTGAACCGTCGCGCCGTCACGGGCGGCGGCGGCGAGATGAACGAGGCCAACGGGCTTCTCGGCGGAGCCGCCGCCCGGGCCGGCTATGCCCGTAACGGCTATGGCGATATCGGCGGCTGAGTGCGAAACCGCGCCGCGGGCCATTTCGATGGCCGTCTCACGCGAGACGGCGCCATGTGCGGCAAGCGTTGCGGGATTAACGCCAAGCATCTCGACCTTGGCTTCGTTGGAATAGGTGACGAAGCCGCGGTCGACGACGGAGGACGAGCCTGCGATTTCCGTCAAGGCGCCGGCGATCAGGCCGCCGGTGCAGGACTCCGCCGTCGCCAGCTTCAGTCCGAGGGAGGTGAGATCCCGGATTATAGCCCGCGCTTTCTCTTCAGTATCGGTCGTCCACATCGGGCTTGCTCCGTGATGCATAGACGACGGTCGCGGTGGCGATCGCCGCAATTCCTTCGTTCCGCCCGACAAAACCGAGTTTCTCGTTGGTCGTCGCCTTGACCGAACAGCGGTCGAGCGAAATGCCGAGTATCGCTGCAAGGTTTTCTCGCATCTGCTGACGGTGCGGCCCGACCTTGGGCGCCTCGGCGATCAGCGATATGTCGGCATTGGTAACCGTGCCGCCGCGCTCGCGGACGATCTGCGCAGCGTGTTCGAGAAAGATGCGCGAAGCCGCGCCCTTCCATTGCGGGTCGGATGGCGGGAAGTGGTCGCCGATATCGCCGGCACCGCAAGTGGCGAGCAGGGCGTCCGTCAAGGCATGCAGGGCTACGTCCGCGTCGGAATGGCCGGAGAGTTTGCGGTCGTGGGGGATGAAGACACCACAGAGGGTTACGCCGTCGCCGTCCACGAGTTGATGCACGTCATAGCCGTTGCCGGTGCGCACATCGGGAATGGCCATGCGGGTCAGTTTCTCGTCTGCCATCGACAGGTCCCTCCGGAGCGTCAACTTGAAATTGTCCACGGTTCCTTCCACCAGAAGGACGGGGATGCCGGCCCATTCGGCGATCGAGGCGTCGTCCGTAAAGTCGGACCTGCCGCTTGCCGCTGCTTGCCGGTGAGCGGAGAGAATAGGCTCGAGGCGGAAGCACTGCGGCGTCTGTGCGGCATAGAGATCGGTTCGCGGAACGGTCTCTGCGACGAGGCCGGCCGCCGTCGTACGCTTCAGCGTGTCGGCGACTGCAATTGCCGGCAGGAGGGCCTGGGCGCCGCCACGAAGCGCCGCACCGCAGCGATCGAGCAGTGCATGATCGAAAAAGGGTCGCACCGCGTCGTGGATCATCACGTATTCCACGCCTGTAGCGGCGACCGCTTCCAGACCGGCGAGCACCGAAAGCTGGCGTGTCGCTCCGCCGTGGACCACTGTCAGCTCCGAAGTTGCCGCCATCCGCCGGCGAGCCGCCGCGAACAGCTCTTCATCGTCCGGGTGGATCACGACGACGACAGGTCCCGTTCCGGGCCATGTCGCGAAAATGTCAAGCGTATGGGCGATAACGGGGCGATCACCGATCGTGCGGTATTGCTTCGGTCCCTCGGCCGACTGGCCGGCGCGCTCGCCGCGGCCGGCCGCAACGATCACGACGCCGCAGGAGAACTGTTCTTCGCCTTGCATCTTCTGTATGTGGTCCCGCATTCGCCAATATTCGCCGTGATGTACCGCGAAGGTCCTGCCATGGCCAGCCATGCGAGGAATTTTGTCCCGCGCGTCGAAAAGGCTTGGCAAGCAGAAGAACAATGTCTAAAAATAGTGCACGATTTTCATGTGCCTGAAAGATATGCATTTGCCCTCGACGGCTTTTTCACCCTCGCTTCTGATCGGGAATGTCGAAATCCGCAATCGCGTAGCACTCGCGCCGATGTCCGGCGTGACGGATCTGCCCTTTCGTACGCTTGCCTGGCGTTTCGGGGCCGGGTTCGTCGTGACCGAGATGGTGGCGAGCCGCGAACTGGTCGATAATGCCGCCGAATCCTGGGCGCGGCTGAAGAACTCCGGCATCAATCCTCACATCGTGCAACTCGCCGGGCGTGAGGCGCATTGGATGGCCGAGGCGGCGAGGATCGTCGAGGCCAATGGCGCCGACATCATCGACATCAACATGGGCTGCCCTGCGAAGAAGGTCACCGGCGGCTATTCCGGATCTGCGCTGATGCGCGATCCGGATCACGCGCTTTCGCTGATCGAAGCGACGGTCAACGCAGCCACGGTCCCGGTAACGCTCAAGATGCGCCTCGGCTGGGACGAGAATTCGATCAACGCGCCGCTGATTGCCCGCAGGGCCGAGGAGGCAGGCGTGAAGGCGATCACCATTCATGGACGCACACGCATGCAATTCTACAACGGCAAGGCCGATTGGGATGCGATTCGCGCCGTCCGCGAGGTGGTCTCCGTTCCGCTGATTGCCAATGGCGATGTGGGTTCGGTTGCCGATGCGCACGAGATCCTGCGCCGGTCGGGTGCGGACGCCGTCATGGTCGGTCGATCGTGCCAGGGGCGGCCGTGGCATGCCGGCGTTCTCGCCGGCGCTGCGGCTCACCCGGATGCGTCGGGCGTCGCCTGCATATTTGCGGAGCATTACGAGATGATGCTCGAATTCTACGGCGTGGAGGTCGGGCTGCGGACCGCCCGCAAACACGCGGGCTGGTATCTCGATCGTTTCGCGCCCGAGCTTCCCGCTTCGGAAAAGGCCGCGATTTTGACATCGACCGATACGGCTTTCGTGCGCGACAGCGTGGTAGCCGCCATTGCTCGCTCCGGCGATGCGGCGGCGAGGGAGGAGATTGCGGCATGACCGAGAAGGCAACGGCACCGGTGGAAGGCGCCAACGATCTTTCCATGGCCGTGCTGAACGCGATCCAGAATCCGGTCATCCTGGTGGACGAGAATGGCTTCGTCGCCTTTGCGAACTGGGAGGCCGAATCCTTCTTCGGGGCCAGCGCCAACCATCTTGCGCGGCACGATATCAGCGCCTTCATTCCGTTCGGCAGCCCGCTCCTGACGCTGATCGAGCAGGTTCGCGAGCGGCGCGCGGCGGTCAACGAGTACCGGGTGGACCTCAGCTCTCCGCGCCTTGGAGCCGACAAGCTCGTCGACCTTTATGTGGCCCCGGTACTGTCGCAACCCGGATCGGTGGTGATCGTCTTCCAGGAGCGGTCCATGGCGGACAAGATCGACCGCCAGCTCACCCACCGTGCCGCAGCGCGGTCCGTCACCGGCCTTGCTTCGATGCTCGCCCACGAGATCAAGAATCCGCTTTCGGGCATTCGCGGTGCCGCGCAGCTCCTGGAAACCTCCGTCAATGACGAGGATCGCGCCCTGACGAGACTGATCTGCGACGAAACCGACCGCATCGTCTCGCTCGTAGACCGGATGGAGGTCTTCTCCGACGAGCGCCCCGTCGACCGCCTGCCGCTCAACATCCATGCGGTGCTCGACCACGTCAAGGCGATCGCCAAGGCCGGCTTTGCCCGGAGAATCAAGATCTCGGAACATTACGATCCGTCGCTTCCCCCGGTTTTCGCAAACCGCGACCAGTTGGTTCAGGTCTTCCTGAATCTGATCAAGAATGCGGCCGAGGCGATCGGCGACAGGGCGGACGGCGAGATTCTGCTGACGACGGCCTATCGGCCGGGCATTCGCCTGTCGGTCGCCGGAACGCGCGAAAAGATTTCGCTGCCGCTGGAATTCTGCGTGCATGACAACGGTCCAGGCGTCCCCCCCGATCTGCTGCCGCATCTTTTCGACCCGTTCATCACCACCAAGACGAACGGGTCCGGTCTCGGTCTGGCGCTTGTGGCCAAGATCATCGGCGGCCACGGCGGCATCGTCGAATGCGACAGCCAGCATAGCCGCACGACCTTCCGCGTTCTCATGCCGGCATCCAAGGGATTGGCGGCCGATGACGAAACTCCGATCACAAAAGGAACCGAAGGATGACGGGCGCAACGATCCTCGTCGCGGATGACGACGCTGCCATTCGCACCGTGCTGAACCAGGCGCTCAGCCGTGCCGGATACGATGTGCGCATCACCTCCAATGCTGCAACCCTCTGGCGCTGGATAGCGGCCGGCGACGGCGACCTGGTCGTGACCGATGTCGTGATGCCGGATGAAAACGCCTTCGATCTCCTGCCGCGGATCAAGAAGGCGCGGCCGGATCTGCCGGTTCTCGTGATGAGCGCTCAAAATACCTTCATGACGGCCATCAAGGCTTCGGAGAAGGGCGCTTACGACTATCTGCCGAAGCCCTTCGATCTGACGGAGCTGATCGGCATCATCGGCCGGGCGCTCGCCGAACCCAAGCGGCGGCCCTCGAAGCTCGAGGACGATTCGCAGGACGGGATGCCGCTCGTCGGCCGTTCCGCCGCCATGCAGGAAATCTACCGTGTGCTTGCCCGGCTGATGCAGACCGACCTCACGCTGATGATCACCGGCGAGTCCGGCACCGGCAAGGAACTCGTTGCCCGTGCATTGCACGATTATGGCAAGCGGAGAAACGGCCCCTTTGTCGCCATCAACATGGCGGCGATCCCGCGCGACCTCATCGAGTCGGAGCTGTTCGGTCATGAGAAGGGGGCTTTCACCGGCGCCCAGACGCGCTCTACCGGTCGTTTCGAGCAGGCCGAAGGGGGGACGCTCTTCCTGGACGAAATCGGCGACATGCCGATGGATGCGCAGACGCGTCTCCTGCGCGTGCTGCAGCAGGGCGAATATACGACCGTCGGCGGACGCACGCCGATCCGCTCGGATGTCCGCATCGTCGCCGCCACCAACAAGGACCTGAAGCAATCGATCAATCAGGGCCTTTTCCGCGAGGATCTCTACTATCGCCTGAATGTCGTGCCGCTCCGTCTGCCGCCCCTGAGAGACCGAGCCGAAGACATCCCGGACCTTGTCCGCCATTTCGTCCAGCAGGCCGAAAAGGAAGGGCTCGACGTCAAGCGCTTCGATCAGGAGGCTCTGGAGCTGATGAAGGCGCATCCCTGGCCGGGCAATGTGCGCGAACTCGAGAACCTCGTTCGCCGTCTGACGGCACTTTATCCACAGGATGTCATTACGCGCGAAATCATCGAGAACGAACTGCGCTCGGAGATACCGGACAGCCCGATCGAGAAGGCTTCGGCGCGCTCGGGCTCGCTGTCGATATCGCAGGCGGTCGAGGAGAACATGCGGCAGTATTTCGCGAGCTTTGGCGATGCCTTACCGCCCTCCGGCCTTTACGACCGCGTCCTTGCGGAAATGGAATATCCTCTGATTCTCGCGGCTCTGACGGCGACCCGCGGCAACCAGATCAAGGCGGCCGACCTCCTGGGTCTAAACCGCAATACGCTGCGCAAGAAGATCCGCGAACTCGGGGTCTCGGTGTACCGCAGCTCGCGTAGCGCTTGACTGAGATGCAACACCGTTGCATTTTCGCCACAATGCGTTGCTTGAACCTCGCATAAGCGCCGATTCGCCGGCGCTCGGTCGCAGCCCGTCGATCAGACCGGTGCGGGCGGGGGCTTAGCGTGTCCGAAAGGAGACGCGGCGCTGTAAGGTTCAATGTCTCGGTCCGGGACGCAGGCGTATGCCGGTGTCGTCGGTACGCCGGTTGGGGGTAGCACTTTTCATGGTGGATGGAATGGCCTTGCCATTGGGCACGGAGGACGGAGTCACTGCTGCCCAGGATCGGCGAGCCTCGTTCGCCTTGCCGGGGCTTATGCTCGCCACCGGCGCCCTGATCTGCGCCACCTTGTCGCTGCTCGTTCTTCTCGGCCTGACCCCGATCCGTCCCGAGAGAAACATCGTGATCGCCTGCGCCGGCATCAACGGACTCTTCGTCGTGGGCCTGATCTATCTCATCGCACGCGAGATCTTCAGGCTGCTCAGGGCGCGCAGCAAGGGAAGGGCCGCAGCGCGTCTGCACGTGCGCATCGTCGCGCTCTTCTCGATCGTCGCAATCACGCCGGCGATCCTCGTCGCGATCTTCGCCAGCATTACCCTCGATGTCGGCCTCGACCGCTGGTTCTCGCTGCGTACGCAGGCGATCGTCCGTTCCTCCCTGAACGTCGCGCAGGCCTATGTCCTCGAGAATGCCAGCTACCTTCAGGGTCAGACGGTGTCGATGGCCAACGACCTGGAGCGCAATCGCCAGCTCTATAGCCTCGACCGTACCGGCTTCGTCGAGCTGATGACACGGCAGGCGAGGGGGCGCGGCATGCTCGGCGCATTCCTCGTGCGCGCCGACGGCAGCGCCATACTCCAGGCCAATATTTCGACCGATCGTCCGCTGCCGGCGATCCCACAGGACGCACTGAAAAGCACCATTGCCGGCCAGCCGACGCTTATACCTCCGGGCGTGACCAATCTGGTGGGGGCGGTCATTCCGCTCGAAAACATTCCCGGCACCTATCTCTACACCGTCAGAAACGTCGATCCGGAAGTCATGCGATCGATGCGGCTGATGGAAGAGAACACTGCGGAATACAAGACGCTCGAGGCCGGGCGTACCTCCCTGCAGATCGCCTTCGGCGTCCTTTACATCGGTTTTGCCCTGATCGTGCTGCTGGCGGCGATCTGGACGGCCATTGCGGTCGCCGACCGCATCGTCCGGCCGATCCGGCAACTGATCGGCGCGGCCGACAGCGTCGCTTCAGGCAATCTCGACGTCGTCGTTCCCGTGCGTGCCGTCGACGGCGACGTCGGCAACCTGTCGCGCACGTTCAATAAGATGGTGAGTGAAATTCGGACCCAGCAGGATCAGATTCTGGTGGCGAAGGACGAGGTCGACCAACGCCGCCGCTTTATCGAGGCAGTGCTCTCCGGCGTGACGGCAGCCGTCATCGGCGTCGGCAGGGATCGGCGGATCACCATCTTCAATCCGTCTTCGGAGGGGATGCTGAAAAAGGCGGCGCCGGAGCTCATCGGCGCGAATCTGAGCGATGTGGCCCCGGAAATCGAAGCGGTTCTGGTTGAGGCCGAGAGCCGCTACCGCAACGATTACCGCAAGCAGATCAACATCATGCGCGGCGGCACCGAGCGCACGATGAATGTTCAGGTGACGCGGGAGGAGGGCGACGAATCGCATGGCTCCTATGTCATCACCGTCGACGACATCACGGATCTGGTAATCGCGCAGCGCTCCACCGCCTGGGCGGACGTCGCTCGCCGCATTGCGCACGAGATCAAGAACCCGCTGACGCCGATCCAGCTCTCGGCCGAGAGGCTGAAACGCCGCTACGGCAGGCAGATCGACCAGGAGGATCGTGCGGTCTTCGACCAATGCACCGAAACGATCGTCCGCCAGGTCGAGGACATCGGCCGGATGGTCGACGAATTCTCCGCCTTTGCGCGCATGCCGAAGCCGACGAAGGAGAAGTCCGACCTGCGGGCTATCCTGAAGGACGCCGTATTCCTGCGTGAGATGGGCAACACCCACATCAACTTCGTCCGCGATTTCGGCGACGAGCCGCTCGAGGGGCAGTTCGACGGCCGCATGCTGGGTCAGGCGTTCGGCAATCTCGTGAAGAACGCGGTGGAGGCGATCGAAGCCGTGCCCGCGGGAACGTCGCGAGGCGCGCCGAAGGTCCTCATCCGATCCCGTCGCGATGATAACACCGGCCGGTTCGTGGTCGACGTCATCGACAACGGCAAGGGGCTTCCGACCGAGAACCGGCACCGAATTCTGGAGCCGTACATGACGATGCGGGATAAGGGCACCGGTCTCGGCCTCGCTATCGTCAAGAAGATCATCGAGGACCACGGCGGGCAACTGGAACTGCACGACGCACCGCCGGACTTCGACGGCGGCGCCGGGGCGATGATCCGGGTGGTTCTGCCGCCTGCCGGCGAGACCGGGGGCGAAGATAATTTAAAGGATAAGGGTAATACCAATGGCGGCTGATATTCTGGTTGTGGATGACGAGGAGGATATTCGCGAGATCGTCTCGGGAATCCTGTCGGACGAGGGCCATGAAACGCGGACCGCTTTCGACAGCGAGAGCGCGCTCGCGGCCATCAACGACCGTGTGCCGCGCCTGATCTTCCTGGACATCTGGATGCAGGGAAGCAAGCTCGACGGTTTGGCACTGCTCGACGAGATCAAGAACCGCCACCCCGATTTGCCGGTGGTGATGATCTCGGGTCACGGCAACATCGAAACCGCCGTCTCCGCGATCAAGCGCGGAGCCTATGATTTTATCGAGAAGCCGTTCAAGGCCGACCGGCTGATCCTGATCGCCGAGCGGGCGCTCGAGAATTCCAAGCTCAAGCGCGAAGTCTCTGAGCTGAAAAGGAAGTCGGGCGATCCGGTGGAGCTGATCGGAACCTCGGTTGCCGTGTCGCAGCTGCGCCAGATGATCGAGAAAGTGGCACCAACCAACAGCCGCATCATGATCCAGGGACCGTCCGGCTCCGGCAAGGAACTGGTCGCGCGGATGATCCATCGTAAGTCCGCGCGTGCCAACGGTCCTTTCGTGGCTCTCAATGCGGCTGCGATCACGCCCGACAGAATGGAGATCGCGCTTTTCGGTACCGAAGGAACTGCGGGGCAGCCGCGTCGAACCGGTGCGCTCGAGGAGGCCCATGGGGGCATCCTCTACCTGGACGAGGTCGGCGAAATGCCGCGCGAAACGCAGAACAAGATCCTGCGCGTCCTCGTCGATCAGCAGTTCGAGCGGGTCGGCGGCTCCAAGCGCGTCAAGGTCGATGTCCGCATCATCTCGTCGACCGCCTATAATCTTGAGAACATGATCACCGAGGGCCTGTTCCGCGAGGACCTGTATCACCGGCTCGCCGTCATTCCGGTGCGCGTTCCCGCTCTTGCGGAGCGGCGCGAGGACATCCCTTTCCTGGTCGACATGTTCATGCGACAGGTAAGCGAACAGGCCGGCATCCGCCCCCGCAAGATAGGCGAGGATGCGCTGGCCGTGCTGCAGGCGCATGATTGGCCCGGCAATATCCGCCAGTTGCGCAACAACATCGAGCGCCTGATGATCCTTGCGCGCAGCGACGGTCCCGATACGCCGATCACCGCCGACATGCTGCCGAACGAGGTGGGGGACACCCTGCCGAAGATCTCGGCGCAGAGCGATCAGCACATCATGACCTTACCGCTGCGGGAGGCTCGCGAAATGTTCGAACGCGATTATCTGATCGCCCAGATCAACCGCTTCGGCGGAAACATCTCGCGCACCGCGGAATTCGTGGGAATGGAGCGCTCCGCCCTTCATCGCAAGCTGAAGTCGTTGGGCGTGTAATTGAAAACGGACGGGGTGTATTTCGCCCCATCTCGAGCATTTCAATCTTTCATGAAACACTGAAATGTTCCAACGCTTTGGTACAACGCACTTCCGGACGGAAAACCGTTACACACTTTTGCTGGAAGTGCTCTAGAGCCATCTGCAGATCCGTCCCAGACGTAAGGAATAGCAATGAAGGTGATCATATGCGGGGCAGGGCAGGTCGGCTACGGCATCGCCGAGCGGCTGTCGCGCGAGAATAACGACGTTTCGGTGATCGATACGTCGGCCGCGCTGATTGCCTACATAACCGAGACGCTGGACGTGCGCGGTTACGTCGGCCACGGGGCGCACCCGGATGTATTGGCGAGGGCGGGCGCCGATCAGGCCGACATGCTCATCGCGGTAACGCTGTACGATGAGGTCAACATCGTCGCCTGCGAAGTAGCGCATGCGATTTTCAACGTACCGACCAAGGTCGCCCGCATCCGCGCGCAGAGCTATCTGGCGCCCGAATATTCCGACCTCTTTTCGCGCGAGAACGTCCCGATCGACGTGACGATCTCTCCGGAAATCGAGGTAGGGCGGCTCGTGCTTCGCCGCATTTCCTTTCCCGGTGCCACAGACGTGGTGCGCTTCGCGGATGATCGGATCGCGATGGTTGCGATCGAATGTATGGAAGACTGCCCCGTCGTCGACACGCCTCTGCAGCAATTGAGCGAGCTCTTTCCCGATCTGCACGCGACCGTCACCGGTATCTTCCGGGATGGCAAGCTGATAGTTCCGCATTCCTCCGACCAGTTGAAGACCGGCGATCTCGCCTATGTGGTCTGCGACCGCGACCATGCCCGCCGCACGCTGGCGCTCTTCGGCCATGAAGAACAGGAGGCGCGGCGGATCATCATCCTCGGCGCCGGCAATATCGGCTATTTCGTCGCCCGAACGATCGAGGAACAGCAGCCGCGCATGCGGGTGAAACTCGTCGAAAACGACCGCGACCGCGCCGTGCTCGTCGCCGACAAGCTCAACAGCACGGTGGTCCTCCACGGCTCGGCCATGGACCAGCGGATCCTGGCGCAAGCGGATGTCCAGGAGGCGGATCTCGTCGTCGCGCTGACGAATAACGATCAGATCAACATCCTCGGAAGCATGCTTGCCAGGAGGCTGGGAGCGAAGTCGACCCTCGTGCTGATCAACGAACCCGCCTATCAGGACTTCGCCGGCGCCGCCGGTGTCGATGCCTATATCAATCCGCGCGCCGTCACCATCTCGCGTGTGCTGCAGCACGTGCGAAAAGGCCGCATCCGGTCGGTGTATGCAGTGCAGAACGGCATGGCCGAGGTGATCGAGGCCGAGGCGCTCGAAACCTCTCCGCTGGTCGGCAAGGCGCTGCGCGAGCTCGAATTGCCGGAGGGTATCCGCATTGGCGCGCTCTATCGCGACAAGGCCTATGTGCGCCCGGACGGCAACACGCGGATCAAGGCGAAGGACCGCGTGGTCCTCCTCGCGGCCGCCGAGACCGTCCGTGACGTCGAACAGCTCTTCCGCGTCAGCATTCAATATTTCTGAGGGCCTCAGCCATGCCGAGAATCGCCTATGTCAACGGCACTTACGTCCAGCACGCCGAAGCCGCCATTCACGTCGAGGATCGCGGTTACCAGTTTGCCGACGGCGTCTACGAGGTCTGCGAGGTGCGCCACGGCTTCATCATCGACCTGACCCGGCACCTCGATCGCCTTGGGCGATCCCTGGGCGAGCTCAGGATAGGCTGGCCGATGAGCCGTGCGGCGCTGATCCATGTCATCCGGGAGGTGCTGCGCCGAAACCGGGTCCGAAACGGGCTCTTCTATCTGCAGGTGACCCGCGGCGTCGGGCGGCGGGATCATGTTTTCCCTGATGCGGACACGCCGCCGTCGATCGTCGTCACCGCCAAGCGCACGGACCCCGGGGCGATCGCCCGGAAGAATGCCGAGGGCATATCTGCCATAACGGTGCCGGAGAACCGGTGGGACCGCGTCGACATCAAGAGCGTCGGCCTTCTCCCGAATGTGCTTGCCCGTCAGCGGGCGAAGGAAGCGGGCGCGCAGGAGGCGATCTTCGTCGACGTGGACGGCACGGTCAAAGAGGGGGCGGCGACGAATGTATGGATCGTGGACCGTGAAGGGACGTTACGCACCCGCCCGGCGGAGAACGGCATTCTGCGCGGCGTGACCCGCACCACCCTGATGGACGTAGCCAAGCCGCTGGGCCTCAAGATCGAGGAAAAGGCCTTCTCCGTGGAAGAAATGCTCGCGGCGCGGGAGGTCTTCATCACCGCTGCTACCAGCATCTGCTTTCCCGTCGTTTCCGTGGACGGAAAGACGATCGGCAACGGTCATCCGGGAAGCATAGCACAGAATATTCGCGAGGCCTTTTTCGACATTGCGGAAAAGACGGTGATTTGATACCAAACCCTGCGGAGGTGCCGGGATCGTACGTGACACCTTAAGAATTAACAAAATGCACCGGCGCAAGAACGCCGGCAAATAAGAAAGAAGCGGCGCGATGGCGGAACGTTCTCAAAACTTGCAGGATCTCTTTCTCAACACGGTCCGCAAGCAAAAGATTTCTTTGACCATTTTCCTCATCAACGGCGTCAAGCTGACGGGTGTCGTAACATCGTTTGACAATTTCTGTGTGCTGTTGCGCCGCGACGGTCATTCTCAGCTCGTCTACAAGCACGCCATCTCGACGATCATGCCGGGCCAGCCGTTGCAGATGTTCGAGAATGAGGAAGCTGCCTCCTGACGGGGTGTGAGGAACATTACCAAGCGTGATTCAAAATCGTCGTCGATCATTCCGGAGCTCGAGACGCTCCGTGATGACTCGCGTGCCGTCGTCGTCGTTCCGATCCTGAAAAAAACCGGGAAGGCGTCTGCCGACATCGTTGCGCAGCCCGCCACGCGTTCGGACGAAAGCCGGCTGGAGGAGGCGACGGGCCTGGCGCTCGCCATCGACCTCGACGTCGTTCACGGCATGATCGTTCCCGTCGCCCAGCCGAAACCGGGCACGCTGCTCGGCACCGGCAAGATCGAGGAGATCGGCCACGTTCTGAGCGAGAAGGATGCGGGGCTGGTGATCGTCGATCACCCGCTGACGCCCGTCCAGCAGCGCAATCTCGAGAAGGAATGGAACGCCAAGGTCATCGACCGCACCGGCCTCATTCTGGAGATCTTCGGCCGGCGCGCCTCCACCAGGGAGGGCACGCTGCAGGTCGATCTCGCACATCTCAATTATCAGAAGGGCCGCCTGGTCCGCAGCTGGACGCACCTCGAACGGCAGCGTGGCGGCGCGGGTTTCATGGGCGGGCCCGGCGAAACGCAGATCGAGGCCGACCGCCGTCTGCTGCAGGACAGGATCGTCAAACTGGAGCGCGAGTTGGAGCAGGTGCGGCGCACGCGCCAGCTTCATCGGTCGAAGCGCAAGAAGGTGCCGCATCCGATCGTCGCGCTGGTAGGCTATACGAACGCGGGCAAATCGACGCTTTTCAATCGGATGACCGGGGCCGGTGTGCTCGCCGAGGACATGCTCTTCGCCACACTGGATCCGACTCTGAGGCGGCTGAAACTGCCGCATGGGCGTATGGTCATCCTCTCCGACACCGTCGGCTTCATTTCCGATCTGCCGACGCATCTGGTCGCCGCCTTCCGGGCGACGCTGGAAGAGGTACTCGAGGCCGACCTGGTCCTGCATGTGCGCGATCTGTCCGATCCGGATAATCAGGCGCAGGCAAGCGACGTGCTGCGTATCCTGGCCGATCTCGGCATTGACGAGAAGGAGGGGGCCGAGCGCATTGTCGAGGTTTGGAACAAGATCGACAAGGTCGAGCCGGAAGTGCGCGAAGCGCTGGTGAAGAAGGCCGCGAGCGCCGACAACACGGTCGCCGTTTCGGCCATGACCGGCGACGGTGTGGACGATCTTCTCGCTGAAATAGGCCGGCGTCTTTCGGGCGTCATGACCGAGTGCACCGTCGTTCTGGGTCTCGATCAGCTACAGTTGCTGCCTTGGGTTTACCAGCATGCGATCGTCGACGGCCGCGAAGATCTCGAAGATGGGCGCGTGAGCCTGGATCTCCGTCTGACGGAGGGAGAGGCCACCGAGCTCGAGAGACGGCTGGGCAACGGCCCGAAGGCCATCCAAGAGGATTGGTAGCATCCTGGCGTGTTGCGCCATTCCCTAATTTCCCGCACAGCCATGAGAAGTTTTCCGAGGGCAGCGCCGCGTCTGCGGCGCGAAAGAGTCTTTCCAGTCCAATGACTTGGCCTGACTGGATTCCTGTGACAAGCACAGGAATGAGGGCCGGGGAGGTTTGGGCGCTACAACTTCTGCTTGCGAATATGCGAGGGGATGGTCGACCTGTCCCGCAATGAAGCGCGCCGAGGGACCGCACCCTCTCCACCTCATCCCTGTGCTCGTCACAGGGATCCAGCAGCGCCGCGTCTGCGGCGCGGAAGAGTCTTTCCAGCTGGATTCCTGTGACAGGCAGATACAAGGAACAGCAATGACGCAGCGGGTAACGCCGCAAGCCTAGGTCAGCTGCCTTTCGATAGCCTTCGCCGCCTGCCAGAGTTCTTCCATGCGCTCCAGCGATGCCGCGTCGAGCGTTTCGCCTCCGGCTTCCAGTTCCTTTTCGATGTGTCCGAAACGGCGCCGGAACTTGGTATTGGTGCCGCGCAGCGCCATTTCCGGATCGGTGCCGACATGGCGGCCGATATTGACGAGCGCGAAGATCAGGTCGCCGAGCTCGTCCGCGACCTTCCCCCGGTCACCGTCCTTCAGTGCCTGCCGCAGCTCGCCGATTTCCTCCTCGACCTTGTCGAGGATCGGCTCAGGCTCGGACCAGTCGAAGCCGACCTTTGCCGCCCGTTCCTGCAGCTTCAGGGCCTCGACCAACGCCGGAAAGCTGCGCTGGATCGAGCCGAGATGGCCGGCATGCTCCTCTTGCGACACGCCGCGCTGCAGGCGCCGTTGTCGCCGGTCGGCTTTCTCGGCCTGCTTGATCTCGTCCCATTGCAGCTTCACCGCCTCGGCGGTGTCGGCGTCGGAGCGGGCGAAAACATGCGGATGGCGGCGGATCATCTTCCGCGTGATGGCTTCGACGACGTCGCCGAAGGAAAACGCGCCGGCTTCCTCGGCCATGCGTGCGTGAAACACCACCTGCAGCAAAAGGTCCCCGAGTTCGTCGCACAGGTCGTCCATATCATGACGCTCGATCGCGTCTGCGACCTCGTAGGCCTCTTCGATCGTGTAAGGCCGGATCGTATCGAACGTCTGCACGACGTCCCAGGGGCAGCCTGTCTCCGGGTCGCGGAGCGCGGCCATGATGTCGAGCAGGCGTTGAATGTCGCGGGAGGCTTCCATGGCTCAGTTCAGCGGTATGGCGTTGGTGTCTTTGCTCGCCTGATAAGTATCGGACAGACGATCGTAGCGTGCCCGGATGCGGGCGTCCTGGCCGGTGAGCCGCTGCCGCGTTTCGGGATCGGTCTCCTGCATCAGTGTCGCGATGGACGCCGATTTCCAGAATGCATTCTGCCGGGCGTAGCCGCCCGGTTCGAGGCGGAAGACCTCCTTCAGGATTTTCAGGTCATGCGGGATAGCGAAGCTGTCGCGCGAATCCTCGTGGCTGAAGAAGTAGTAGAAGTTATCGAAACCTGCCCAGGTGATCGCCGAGAGACACATGGAGCAGGGCTCATGCGTCGACAGGAAGATCAGCTCGCGGGTGTCCGGCGTCTCGGCCATCTCGTAGAAGCGCTTGAGCGTGTGCACCTCGCCATGCCACAGCGGATTCTCGGTCTCGTTATTGGTTTCGGCCAGTACCAGCGACAGATCGGACTTGCGCAGGATAGCGGCGCCGAACACCTTGTTGCCGTCGGCTACGCCCTTCTCGGTGAGCGGCAGTATGTCCTCTTCGATGACGGTCAGCAGGCGCTCTGCCAGTTGGGTTTGTTTCATGTCTCGGTCTCCTGCTTGAGCCGGCATTTAACGGAGGTCGACCGATCGGCGCAATGGCCGAACCACCGGTGGTTCAGGGCTCCGGAGATATTTGCTCAAAAAGATCGGCTGTCGAGCAAAACAATACGTGACCGGAAAAGCATTGAAATTTCTGTTCCTTCAATTATTGCGGCCTATAGGGGATATTCGCCGCAGCCTGCAAAAGGAGCCGTCCCCTCGTCATGTCGCAGAAATTGTCCGTCTTTCCGGCATTCTTTCGCGTCGCGCAGAAAAGCGTGGCGGTGTTCGGCAATGGGGACGAGGCCTTCGCCAAGGTGCGGTTGCTGCTGAACACCGAGGCGCGCATCGTCGCCTATGCGGATCGGCCGGAACCGGCATTCGAAGCTTTTCTGGATGCCAACAATATCGAGACCGTGCGCGAACCCTTTGGGGCTCATCAGGTCGAAGGCGCCGTCCTCGTCTTTGCCGCGACCGGAGATGCGGCGCTTGACCGCGTTGTCGTGACTGCGGCCCGCGAGCGGAAAATCCCCGCAAATGCCGTGGATCAGCCGGACTATTGCGATTTCCTGACGCCGGCACTCGTCAACCGGGCGCCCGTCGCAGTTGCGATCGGCACAGGAGGGGCAGGGCCGGTTCTGGCTCAGATGATCCGCGCGCAGATCGATCAATTGCTGTCGCCGTCGCTGGGTATCGTTGCCTCTCTGGCAGCCAACTATCGCGACGCCGTCGACCGCCTCGTGCCGCGCGGAGCCGCGCGGCGTGTTTTCTGGCGGCGCTTCTTCTCGGGCCCCGTGGCGGATCACGTCGCGGTCGGCGATCTTGCATCCGCACGCCGGGAAGCCTCGAAGTTTCTGGATGCCGCGGGCGGCGTGGCCGGCCATGTGTGGCTGGTCGGGGCCGGCCCGGGCGCCGAAGACCTGCTGACGCTCCGGGCGCAGCGCGTGATGATGGAAGCGGACGCCATCGTCTATGATGCGCTGGTGCCGCAAGCGATCGTCGACATGGGCCGCCGCGACGCCGAGCGGCTTTCGGTCGGCAAGCGCAAGGGCTGCCATACCAAGTCGCAGGACGAGATCAATCAGTTGCTGGTGAAGCTTGCCGGCGAAGGCAAGCGCGTCGTCCGGCTGAAATCCGGCGACCCTCTGGTCTACGGCCGGGCAGGCGAGGAAATGGCGGCGCTGCGTGAGGCCGGCATCAGCTACGAGGTGGTGCCGGGGATCACATCGGCCTTTGCCGCGGCCGCCGATTTCGAGCTGCCGCTGACGCTGCGCGGCGTGGCGTCGTCGCTGGTCTTCACGACGGGCCACGATTTGACAGGCAGCGTTCTTCCCGATTGGGCGCGACTGGCCGTTTCCGGCGCGACGATTGCGGTCTATATGGGCCGTACCGTTGCGGCTTCCGTCGCCTCGCGGCTCATGCAGGCCGGTCTGCCGCAGGACACGACCGTCGCTGTCATCGAGAATGCGAGCCGTGCCGAGCGCCGTCTCCTGCACGGTACGCTCCGCGATCTGCCGGACCTCGAGGCCCGCACGGAACTGGACGGGCCGGTCATGGTGATCATCGGCGAAGCGGTCGCGGGCGCGAATTTCGAACGCTCCGAGCCGCTTACGGCCGGCCGCATCAAGTATAGCGGCGCCGGCAAAGTTTCAGCGAAACGCACCGAACAGATTTGGAATTGAGGACGACGCGATGGTGGAAAAGGTTCTGACGGCAAACCGTCTGGCGGATGGGATTTCCGTCTGGCTCGACGCTTCCGGCAACTGGGTGGAGTCGTTGCAGGATGCCTTCGTCGCTCGCCACGCGGAGGCCGTCGCGGCCCTGGAGGCGACCGGAAAGCGCTCGTTCGACGAGAATAAAGTGGTAGACGTCAACGTTGTCGACGTCGAGGAAGTCGACGGTACGCTGCGGCCGTTGCGCATGCGTGAGCGGATCCGCGCCGAAGGGCCGTCGATCCCCTACGCTCCCGGATATAGCGGGCTTGCGGGCCCAAAAAATGTTGCTGCCTGAGGACCTGAGAAGCCATGTATCGTTACGACGAATTCGACCACGCCTTCGTTTCCGCACGCGTCGAGCAGTTCCGCGACCAGGTCCAGCGGCGGCTCTCCGGTGAACTTGCGGAGGATGCGTTCAAGCCGCTGCGCCTGATGAACGGCGTGTATCTGCAGCTCCATGCCTATATGCTCCGCGTCGCCATCCCCTATGGTACGCTCTCGAGCCGGCAGATGCGGATGCTCGCCAATATCGCCCGCAAATATGACCGCGGCTACGGACATTTCACCACCCGCCAGAACATCCAGTACAATTGGCCGCGCCTTTCCGACACGCCTGATATCCTCCAGGAGCTGGCGAGCGTGGAGATGCACGCGCTGCAGACCTCCGGCAACTGCATTCGCAATGTGACGGCGGACCATTTCGCCGGTGCCGCGGCTGACGAAGTCGCCGATCCGCGCCCCTATGCCGAAATCCTCAGGCAATGGTCGAGCGTCCATCCGGAGTTCTCGTTCCTGCCGCGCAAGTTCAAGATCGCGGTAACCGGCGCCGAGCGCGACCGCGCCGCCATTCAGGTGCATGACATCGGCCTGCACCTGAAGAAGGACGAGAATGGCAAGCTCGGCTTTGCCGTCTATGTGGGCGGCGGGCAGGGCCGCACGCCGCTGATCGCCAAGAAAATCCGCGACTTCCTGCCGGAAGAAGATCTGCTTTCCTACACGACCGCGATCATGCGCGTTTACAACCTTCATGGTCGCCGCGACAACAAGTACAAGGCGCGCATCAAGATCCTTGTTCATGAAACCGGTGCCGAGGAACTGGCCCGTCAGGTGGAGGTCGAATTCGCCAATCTGAAGGACACGGAACTGAAGCTGCCGGATGCGGATATTCAGGCAATTGCTGCTTATTTTGCGCCGGCGATGCTGCCGAATCGGCCCGAGGGCTGGGGCAGTCTCGCCCGCTGGAAGAAGGCCGATCCGGAATTTGCCCGCTGGGTGCACCAGAACGTTCAGCCGCACAAGCATCCCGATTACGGCATGGTAACGATCTCGCTGAAGCCGATCGGCGGCATTCCGGGCGACGCGAGCCACGAACAGATGGATGCGGTCGCCGATATCGCCGAGGAATATGCCTTCGACGAGATACGCGTCAGCCACGAGCAGAACCTGATCCTGCCGCATGTGGCGCTGGCGGACCTCGAGCCGGTCTATCGCGCCCTGGTCGCCGCCGGCCTCGCCACCGCCAATGCGGGGCTGATCACCGACATCATTGCCTGTCCGGGGCTCGACTACTGTGCGCTTGCCAATGCACGCTCGATTCCGGTCGCGCAGGAGATTTCGAACCGTTTCGGCTCGCCCGAGCGGCAGGCCGAAATCGGCGAGCTCAAGATCAAGATCTCCGGCTGCATCAATGCCTGCGGGCATCATCACGTCGGCCATATCGGTCTTCTGGGCGTCGAGAAGAAGGGCGCGGAGCTCTATCAGATCACGCTCGGCGGCTCCGGTGACGAACATACATCGATCGGCGAGATCATCGGCCGCGGCTTCGAGCCGGAAAGAGTGACCGACGCGGTGGAGACGATCGTCGACACCTATCTCGGCTTGCGCCGAGACAAGTCCGAGACCTTCCTCGAAGCCTATCGCCGGGTGGGGCCGCAGCCTTTCAAGGACGCGCTCTATGGCGGCGGTGCTCAGGCGGCGGCGTGATCAAAGGACAGCATAAGATGACGAAAATCTGGAAAGAAACGGGCTTCGTGAACGATGATCCCTGGGTGATCGAAACCGACGAGACTAAAGCCGGGTCGAACGAAAAGGCGATCCTGAACATCGACGCCTTCCTGGCAGCGGTTGCGGAGAGCGATGCCTCGGAGCTTGGCGTTCTGATCAACCCCGCAGACGACGTGATGCGTCTTCAGCCCTATCTCGAAAGGATAGCGCTGGTGGCGGTGGCATTTCCGGCTTTCAGCGACGGCCGGTCCTTCAGCCATGCTTCGCTGCTGCGTTCGCGGCTCGGCTACCAGGGCGAAATTCGCGCCATCGGCGACGTGCTGATCGACCCGATCCCGCTTATGCTGCGTTGCGGCGTCGACAGCTTCGCCGTAACCAACGCCACGGCGATCAAGCGGCTTTCGGAGGGCCGCCTGCCGGGGATTTCCAACCACTACCAGCCGACGGCAAAGCCGTCCGTCAACGCCAATTCCTACAGCTGGCGCCGCGTCTCGTGAGCGGCGCGGCCGCGACAGTGTGAAGCAAGCCGAAATCCTCGAAAGCGACTATATTTGGAAGGGATTTCGTTTCAATTCGGCATGGGTTGGAATATCCGCTTGTAGTTGATAAACAGCGTCACCATTTATAGGACTGTGGTCACGATGAATGCTCCGGCAAAAAAAGAAGATTTCGCGGTACAGGCTCCGGCAGGCGTCTTCGCTGAAACGGTGACGAGCGTCGAACACTACACCGACCGGCTCTTCCGCTTCCGCATGACGCGCCCGCAGGAGTTCCGCTTCCGCTCGGGCGAATTTGCGATGATCGGCCTGATGGTTGGCGACAAGCCCGTTTATCGTGCCTATTCGATCGCGAGCCCGGCCTGGGACGAGGAACTGGAATTCTTCTCGATCAAGGTGCCTGACGGACCGCTGACGTCGCATCTGCAGGGGATCAAGCCCGGGGACCAGGTGCTGATGCGCAAGAAGCCGACGGGCACGCTGGTGCTGGATGCGCTCGTGCCTGGCCGCAGGCTCTATATGTTTTCGACGGGCACGGGTATCGCGCCTTTTGCGAGCCTCATCCGCGACCCGGAAACCTTCGAGAAGTTCGAGGAGGTCATCCTCACCCACACGTGCCGCGACGTGGCGGAGCTGAAATATGGCTTCGACCTTGTCGAGGAAATCCGCAACCACGAATTCCTGAACGAGATCGTCGGCGACAAGCTCCGGCACTACGCGACGGTGACGCGTGAGGAATATCCTTTCAAGGGCCGGATCACCGACCTGATGACCAACGGCAAGTTCTTCGCCGACCTTGGCCTCCCGCCGCTCGATCCCGCGATCGACCGCGGCATGATTTGCGGCTCCACTGCCATGCTGAAGGACACCAAGGAAATCCTCGAAGCCGCCGGCCTGACGGAAGGCGCCAACAACAAGCCGGCAGAGTTCGTCATCGAACGTGCGTTCGTCGGCTGATCCCCTGCCGCCGAGGGCATAGCGTCCTCCTAGAGCATTTCAACGTTTCATAGAAACATTGAAATGCTCTAGCGATCTGATTCAACGCACTTCCGGACGGTAAACCGTCACACACTCTTCCTTGAAGTGCTCTAAAGACATTTCGCCCCTCATCCGCCTGCCGGCACCTTCTCCCCGCAAGCGGGGCGAAGGGACTCGTGGCGGGCGCTCCGGCTGCCAATAATCACCAGCATTTGTGGGGGATCGCCTTTCCCGCGCGCGGGGAAAGGGATCGGGCGTGGGGAAACCCGAGGAGTGGACGAACTCGCCTCCGTGGCTGCAGGTTTAAAACGCGACCTCCACCAGAGCACTTCCAGGTAACGGCCCGCCGTAAAAGCGGGCCGCAGTCATTTCGAGCGGTTGGAGGATCAGTGCAGGATCTGGCTGAGGAACAGCTTGGTCCGCTCGTGCTGCGGATTGTCGAAGAACTCGGCCGGCGAGTTCTGTTCGACGATCTGGCCCTGATCCATGAAGATCACGCGGTTGGCGACCTGGCGGGCGAAGCCCATTTCGTGGGTGACGCAGATCATGGTCATGCCCTCTTCGGCGAGTCCCACCATGGTGTCGAGCACTTCCTTGACCATTTCCGGGTCGAGCGCAGAGGTAGGCTCGTCGAAGAGAAGGATTTTCGGCCGCATGCAAAGCGAGCGGGCGATGGCGACGCGCTGTTGCTGACCGCCCGAAAGCTGGCCTGGATATTTGAGCGCCTGCTCCGGAATCTTCACGCGCTCCAGGAAGTGCATCGCCACCTGCTCGGCTTCCTTCTTCGGCATCTTGCGGACCCAGATCGGCGCCAGCGTGCAGTTTTCCAGGATCGTGAGATGCGGGAAGAGGTTGAAGTGCTGGAAGACCATGCCGACTTCCCGGCGCACTTCGTCGATCTTCTTCAGGTCGTTGGTGAGTTCGATGCCGTCGACGACGATCTTGCCCTTCTGGTGTTCTTCGAGCCGATTGATGCAGCGAATCATCGTCGACTTGCCGGAGCCCGACGGGCCGGCGACGACGATGCGCTCGCCGCGCATGACCTTGAGATTGATGTCGCGCAGCACATGGAAATCACCGTACCATTTGTTCATGTTGGTGATTTCGATCGCGACATCCGTCGTCGAGACGGCCAATTTCGGTGCAGTGGCGGTATTTGCCATTTTCTTTTCCCCTTTTTTTACCGCTGGCTTCTGTCGAGCAGGCGTTCCATGAAGCCTGAATAGCGCGACATGCCGAAGCAGAAAAGCCAAAAGACGAAGCCCGCGAAGATAAGGCCGGTCAGCGGCGTGACGGCGCTGGCCCAGTTCGTATCGCTGAAGTTCAGGCGAACGATGCCGAGCAGGTCGAACATGCCGATGATCGACACGAGCGATGTGTCCTTGAACAGGCCTATGAATGTGTTGACGATACCGGGAATGACCAGCTTCAGGGCCTGCGGCAAAACGATGAAGCCCATTTTCTGCCAAAAGCTGAGCCCCAGCGAATCGGCGCCCTCATACTGACCCTTCGGAATTGCCTGCAGACCGCCGCGAACGACTTCAGCCATGTAGGCGGAGGCAAAGAGCGACACACCGATCAGGGCGCGCAGGAACTTGTCGAAGGTGACGCCCTGCGGCAGGAACAGCGGCAGCATGACGCTGGCCATGAACAGGACCGTGATCAATGGAACGCCGCGGATGACTTCGATGAAGACGGTGCACAGCATCTTGATCACCGGCATGTTCGACCGGCGTCCAAGCGCCAGCAGGATGCCGAGCGGCAGCGAAACTGCGATTCCGACGAAGGAGAGGACCAGGGTGACCATCAGGCCGCCCCAGAGCGGCGTTTCGACATAGGTGAGGCCGAACCAGCCGCCGGGCAGGAGGATCGCCGCAAGGATAGGCAGGGCGACCAGCAGCAGAAGTGCGTTCAATCCCTTGTATGGGATTCTCGGTATCAGCATCGGCACCAGCAGCAACACGAAAAGGATGCCGACGAGTGCCGGACGCCAGCGCTCATCGAGCGGGTAGCGGCCAAAAAGGAACTGGGCGAATTTCGCATTGACGAAAGCCCAGCAGGCGCCGCTCCAGCCTTCCGGCTGCGAGCCGCCTTGCGAGAGCGTGGCACAGACGCCGCGGCCGCCGCCGCTCCAGGCGGCATCGATGAAGAGCCACTGGATTGCGGGCGGCACCAGCCATGCCAGGATAAGCAGGCTGATAATCGTCAGGGCCGTGTCCTTGGGCGTGGCGAACAGATTTTTCCGCAGCCAGGAGACGACACCGCTTTCCAGCGACGGGGCAGGCGAAGCTTCGATCATCGAAGCGCGAACGAAAGAGGCCTGATTCGTGCTCATGATCTCACCTCTCCACCAGCGCCATTCGGGCGTTGTACCAGTTCATGAACAGCGACGTCGCGAGGCTCAGGCTGAGATAGACGATGAGCCAGATGCTTACGATCTCGATTGACTGTCCGGTCTGGTTGAGGATGGTGCCGCCGACGGCGACGAGGTCGGCATAACCGATGGCAACCGCCAGCGAAGAGTTCTTGGTGAGGTTGAGATATTGACTGGTCAGCGGCGGAATGATGATGCGCATCGCCTGCGGCACGACCACGAGGCGCGTCGTCAGCGCCGGGCGTATGCCGAGCGCATGTGCCGCCTCCGTCTGGCCCTTGGAAACGCCGCGGATACCGGCCCGGACGATTTCAGCGATGAAGGCTGCCGTGTAGAAGGAAAGCGCGAGGAACAGCGACATGAACTCCGGTCCGACGACCGAACCGCCCGTGAGGTTGAACTTGCCCGCCACGGGAATGTCGAAGGTGATCGGCGCACCGGTCACGAGAAATGTGACCAGCGGCAGGCCGATGATCAGTCCGAGCACGGTCCACAGGACGGGAAGGCGCTCGCCGGTCGCCAACTGCCGTTGGCGCGCGTAACGGGCAAAGAACACACTTGCGGCGACGGCGATAACAAACGCGAGGAGCGTGTATCCTGCACCCTCTTCGGCAATCGGCCTCGGAAAGGCGACACCGCGATTGCTCAGAAAGATATCGAAGGGCAGGGCAAGCGCATCTCGTGCCTGCGGCAATATCGACAGCACCCCGCTGTACCAGAAGAATATGACGAGCAGCGGCGGGATGTTGCGGAACACCTCGACATAGGCCAGCGAGAGCTTGGCGATGATCCAGTTGTGCGAAAGGCGTCCGATGCCGACGATAAAACCGATGATCGTCGCCGTGATGATTCCGGTAATTGCGACGAGCAAAGTGTTGACGAAGCCGACCAGCAAGGCGCGGCCATAGGTGGAATCGCTGGTAAATGAAATCAGCGACTGTCCGACATCGAAGCCGGCGCGGCTTCTAACGAAGTCGTAGCCGGATGCGATGTTCGCGCGTCTCAGGTTGTCGACGGTGTTGTCGACGATCCAGTAGATGAGCGCTGCGAGGATGATGATGGTGATTGCCTGATAGAATATCCCGCGCACCTGAGGATCGTTGATGATCGATCCCGAGGACGTGCTTCGTTCAGGCGCGTTGGTGACGCCGATGGCCATGCAAAGCCTCTTTCCCCTAATCCATCCTTTCGGATGTTCCCGTTATCGGGTTTTTATCGTTGATCGGGGGAACGGCCGCGCCGTCCCCCCTCCATCCGCGTCCGATCAGCGGACCGGCGGTGCGTACTGGAGACCGCCCTTGTTCCAGAGGGCGTTGAGGCCGCGCTCTATCTTCAGCGGGCTGCCTGCGCCGATGTTGCGGTCGAACACTTCGCCGTAGTTTCCGACTGCCTTGACGATATTGACCGCCCATTCGTTGGTGAGGCCGAGGTCCGTGCCGATCTTGCTGTCGGCCTCGACGCCCAGGAAGCGTTGAACGTCGGGGTTCGTCGACTTCTTCATTTCTTCGATATTGGCCTGGGTTATGCCGAACTCTTCGGCCTGTACCAGGGCGTAGTGAACCCAGCTGACGATGTCGAACCACTGATCGTCACCCTGGCGGACCGCCGGTGCGAGCGGCTCTTTGGAGATGATCTCCGGCAGAACGATATGGTCATCGGGCTTCGAGAGGGTGAGGCGCAGCGAATAGAGGCCGGACTGGTCGGTCGTATAGACATCGCAACGGCCGGCGTCGTAGGCAGCGTTCACTTCCTCGAGTTTCTCGAAGACGACCGGATTGTACTGCAGATTGTTCGCCTTGAAGTAGTCGGCAAGGTTGAGCTCGGTCGTCGTGCCCGTCTGCACGCAGACGGCGGCGCCGGAAAGCTCGAGGGCGGACTTCACGTCGAGTTCCTTGCGAACCATGAAGCCCTGGCCGTCGTAATAGTTGACGGGACGGAAGTTGAAGCCGAGCGCGGTGTCGCGGTTGATCGACCAGGTCGTGTTGCGCGCAAGCACGTCGACTTCGCCGGACTGCAGCGCCGGGAAGCGTTCCTTGGCGGAGAGCGGCGTATACTTGACCTTGCTGCCGTCGGCGAAAATCGCAGCCGCAATCGCCTTGCAGTAATCGACGTCGAAACCGCTCCAATTGCCCGAGGCGTCAGGGGCTGCGAAACCGGCGAGGCCGGTATTCACGCCGCACTGGACGAAGCCCTTGGCCTTTACGTCGTCGAGCGTCGCGGCGGATGCCGCATGTGTGCCAATCCCCACGACAGCAGCGCCAACGAGAGCTGTCAGAATTCTTCTTGCCATTTTTTCGAACCTTTTCGGTTGTCGTTTTTCGCGTCTGCACGGTAGCGCGCTCTTGGCGCGTGCAGCCTCAGCCACCCTCCTGGCCTGAGTAAAAACTATCTCATGCTCAAAATCTGGAAGGGTCAAGAGACGTGGCCGATTTTGTGATCTTCCATGTGAAAAACGTGAAGCTCGCCAGAAGTTTAGGCAGGTCCCGCGACGGATTTGCCCGCCATGGATAAAAAACCGCCAGTTGCGCCTCCTTCATGATTCACAGTCGGCCGGCTCGAATTTTTCCTTGACCCGGCCCGTAGCCCGTTCGATGAGTCGGCAGCGAAAATCAACAGCGGATGTTTCAATGGCAGACAACACGAGCGGGCGAGCGGAGCAGGGCATCAATACCCGCCTCGCGCATACCGGCAACAATCCCTCCGACTTCCATGGTTTCGTCAATCCGCCGGTGGTTCACGCTTCCACCGTGCTGTTCCCGAATGCGAGGACGATGGAGACGCGGGCGCAGAAATATACTTACGGTACGCGCGGCACACCGACGACCGACGCGCTTTGCGAGGCCGTGAACGAGCTGGAGGGCGCAGCGGGCACGATCCTCGTTCCTTCCGGGCTAGCTGCGGTCACGGTGCCGTTCCTGGCCTATCTGTCTTCGGGCGACCATGTGCTCATCGTCGATTCGGTCTACTTCCCCACCCGCCATTTCTGCGACACGATGCTCTCCAGGCTCGGCGTCACTGTCGAATATTATGACCCGACGATCGGCGCCGGGATCGAAAACCTGATCAGGCCGAACACGCGGCTGGTGCATACGGAAGCTCCGGGCTCGAATACGTTCGAGATGCAGGATATTCCGGCAATCTCCGCCGCGGCGCACCGGCACGGCTGTATCGTGACGATGGATAACACCTGGGCCACGCCCGTCTACTTCCGGCCCCTCGACCACGGCGTCGACGTTTCGATCCATGCGGCGACCAAATACCCCTCCGGTCACTCGGACGTTCTTCTCGGAACCGTTTCCGCCAATGCGGCCCATTGGCCGGCCCTCAGCGAGGCGATGGTTACGCTCGGCGTCTGCGTTTCGCCGGACGACAGTTATCAGATCCTGCGCGGCCTGCGCACGATGGGCGTCCGCCTGGAGCGCCATCAGGCAAGCGCGCTGGCGATCGCTGAATGGCTCGAGGGCCGTGACGAGGTGGCGCGCGTGCTTCATCCGGCACTGCCGAGCTTTCCCGGACACGAATTGTGGAAGCGCGACTTCGGCGGCGCGAGCGGGATATTCTCCTTCGTGCTCAGGGCTGAACCGGAAGACGGCAAGGCAAAGGCGCATGCCTTCCTGGATGCGCTCTCGTTGTTCGGGCTCGGTTACTCCTGGGGCGGCTTCGAAAGCCTCGCCGTTCACGTGAACCTCTCCGACCGCAAGGTCGCGAAGGCCCCGTCCGAGGGGCCGGTCATCCGGCTGCAGATCGGACTCGAGGATGTACCGGACATCCGCCGGGATATCGAGGCGGGCCTCGCCGCGGCAAACGCCGTCTGAGGTCTGAACGAAGCGACAGGGAGGCGAATAGGCTTCCCTCATCGCGTTCCAACTAAGCGCCGTAGCCGTAAAGCCAGTCGAAATCGGCTGCGAGCGCTTCGGGTTTTCTGAAAGAGAGAACGAAATCGCGCGCGATCCGCACCGGACCTGCTGCGTGGTAGGCGAAGCTGTTGAATGCGGCGCGCTTGCGAACGCGGCCGATCCGCGTTCTGCGTGCGTCTTCATAGCGCGCGAAGGCGGAGGGAAGGTCGGGAGTATCGGCCATACAGCGGGCGAGTTCACGGGCGTCCTCGATGGCCATCGCCGCGCCCTGGGCCGCAAATGGCGTCATGGCATGGGCAGAATCGCCGATGAGAATGGTGTCGCGCCCATTGTGCCAGGCCCCGTCTTCAACCGTGCAGAGCGGCCAGTAGGTCGCCGAGCCGGCGAGACCGAGAAGCGCGCGCAGGTCGGGATGCCAATCCCTGAAGGCCGCCTCGAACTCGCGCCGGCGATCGCCGGATTCGTGCCCCGTCCAGGTTTCGCCCGACGCCTTTCCGGCAACGATCGCGACGAGGTTGAAGCCGTCGATCTTTCTGATCGGATAGGCGACGAGATGGGCCTTCGGCGCGAGGAAGGCGGTGACGCGATCAGGCGACAGGCAGGCGGGCGTCCGGGTGCGTGACAGCGTGAAGCGCCAGGCGACATTGCCCGAAAAACGGACGGTGCCGGCGCCGGGGACAGAGAAGCGTATCCGCGACCAGATACCGTCCGCACCGATGATCGCTGCCGGTGATCGCTTGCTCGCTTCGGTGATGACTGCTCGCGGATCGTCCCCGACGCGATTTCCCAGGTGAAGACGGCAAAGCCGCTCCGCCCGGACCGCATCCAGAAGGATCGTTTGCAGGCTGGCACGATGCAGGACGCCATAGGGAGCGCCCCAGCGCTCGCGGGCGCGTGCGCCGGCAGGCACGCTCGCAAGTGGCCGCAGCGAGCGGCCGTCGGTAAGCGAGATCGCTTCCGGTTCATTCCAGACGCGTTCGAGAGCGGGCAGCAAGCCGAGGTCGATGAGGATGCGCGATGCATTCGGCGAAAGCTGAAGCCCGGCACCGGCCTCCTCCAATGCTTCGGCCTGCTCGAATATATCGGTCCGGAAACCCTGCCGTGCAAGGCAGAGCGCGGCGGTCAGCCCGGCGATGCCGGCACCGACGATCGCAACCGGATCAGCCTTTTGCATGGATGTCGCGCCGTCGCCTGCGCAGGATCAGGCGGCTTTAGTCGTGAAAAGGCAGCCCGGAGGAATCGTTTCCGTCGCCTTCAGGGAAGGATTGTAGCGGTAGAGGGTCGAGCAATAGGAACAGACCTTCTCGTTCTCGTCGCCCATGTCGACGAAGATGTGAGGGTGGTCGAACGGGACGGAAGCACCCGTGCACATGAATTCCTTGACGCCGATCTCGATGACCCGGTGCCCGCCGTCGTTCTGAAAATGGGGGATGCTGTGGCCGGCCATGTCGTACTCCGATATATGCAAGTCTTAGATGTCGATTGGGGTGTCGAATTTGCCGGCACCATAGTGAGCTTTGGCGAAAATGTGTAGCGGCAAACATGCCGCGCTTTATGGTTTTTGAAGCGGTTGGGGTTTCCGGCGGTTGCTTTACCAACTAACGTCCGCGCCGACAGGACAATACCAGGAAAACCAGATGGACTTGAACCCTCCGCCATTTTCCCGCTTCACGCATGACGGACTGGAAATCGCCTATTTCGACGAAGGTGACCCCTCGGGCGACCCGATCCTGCTCATTCACGGCTTTGCATCGAGCGCCAATGTCAACTGGGTGTTTCCCGGATGGCTGAAGACGCTCGGCGACGCCGGATACCGCGTCATCGCGCTCGACAATCGCGGGCACGGGCAAAGCAGCAAACCCCATGATCCCTCGCTCTATCACCCGCCGCAGATGGCGGGGGATGCGGCAGCACTTTTGGTGCATCTCGGCATCGGCGAGGCGCATGTCATGGGTTATTCGATGGGCGCGCGGATCTCGGCATTCCTGGCTTTGCAGCACCCGGATCGCGTCCGTTCGCTGGTATTCGGCGGTCTCGGGATAGGCATGATCACGGGGGTGGGGGAGTGGGATCCGATCGCCGACGCGCTGCTTGCACCTTCTTTGGAGGACGTTACGCACGAGCGGGGCCGGACGTTCCGCGCCTTCGCAGACCAGACGAAAAGCGATCGTCAGGCGCTTGCCGCATGCATATCGACATCGCGCGACCTGCTTACCGCCGACGAGGTGGGCCGCATAGACGTGCCGGTGCTGATCGGTGTCGGGACAAAAGATGACATCGCCGGGTCGGCTGAGGAGCTTGCCGCGCTGATGCAGCATGCCGTGGCACTCGACATTCCCGGGCGCGACCACATGCTGGCGGTCGGCGACCGTGTGTTCAAGAAGGCGGTCCTGGAGTTTCTTGCCGGAGTTGGGTGAGGCCGATCCAGGCGGAAAACCCTGCGCACTTTTCCTCGAGCTGCTCTCGGCCGTGCGACCAACGAGAGGTGAAATCCGGCCAGGCCATTTATGTCGGCGGGGAATTGGCCTATATATGCCCGAACACGACCCCATCTTAAGACGGCAGGCCAAAGACGACCCCGCCGAGGGAACGCCCAGGAAGGAGAGCGACCATGGTCGCCAAGACAGAACTTCGTCATACGGAATCGCTCGAAGCGATCGATCCGATCTGGGATAGCCTGCGCGAGGAGGCGCGGCTGGCGGCCGAGCGCGATCCGATGCTGGCGGCCTTTCTCTATTCGACGGTGGTCAATCAGCATTCCCTGGAAGATTGCGTTATCTACCGGATTTGCGAGAGGCTGGATCATCCCGACCTCCAGGCGAGCCTCCTGCACCAGACCTTTGCCGAGATGCTCGAGGACTGGCCCGAATGGGGCGCCGTCCTGCGCGTGGATATCCAGGCGGTCTACGATCGCGATCCCGCCTGCACGCGCTTCATGGAGCCGGTGCTTTATTTCAAGGGCTTCCATGCCATACAGACGCACCGTCTGGCTCACTGGCTGTGGAGCCGCGGCCGGAGAGACTTTGCGCTCTATCTCCAGAGCCGCTCCTCCAGCGTTTTCCAGACCGACATCAATCCGGCCGCCCGCATCGGGCGCGGTATCTTCCTCGATCATGCAACGGGGCTCGTCGTCGGCGAAACCGCGGTCATCGGCGACAACGTATCTATCTTGCATGGCGTGACGCTTGGCGGCACCGGCAAGGAAGGCAGCGACCGTCATCCGAAGATCGGCAACGGCGTGCTGATCGGCGCCGGCGCAAAGATTCTCGGCAATATCCACATCGGCCACTGCTCACGCGTGGCCGCCGGTTCCGTCGTGCTGAAGGCGGTCCCTCCCAAATCGACGGTTGCCGGTGTGCCGGCGAAGGTCGTCGGCGAGGCCGGCTGTTCCGAGCCGTCGCGTCAGATGGACCAGATCCTGGCGTCGTTCGATATCTGATCAAGGCGCCCGAAGCCCGGCTGTGCCGGGGCATCGACGCTGCGAAAAATCAGTGCACCAATTCAAGGCGTTGCGAGCATTTCTTCGCCTCCCGGCGAACGCTTGGCGCTCTGATGGGTTTACACTGGGCAATGGCCCGTGCAACAAGCGCGGCAAATCAATCGGCTACGGAGAATAGTTTTGAAGCCCGAAGAAATCCGCAAGCTTGAGGCCTATCTTAAGCGCACGTTCAACCAGTCCATGGTCGTCAAGGCTCGCCCGAAGAAGGACGAATCCGCTGAAGTCTATCTCGGCGACGAATTTCTCGGTGTCGTCTTCCGTGACGAAGAGGACGGCGAGCTCTCCTATAATTTCTCGATGGCGATCCTCGACATCGACCTCTGAGAGCAACACGAATCCACCTGGATCCGTGGTAATCGCGCGTTGCAAGACCCGGTACTGAGCAATCAGGCCGGGTTTCCTGTTGTTAAATCATACTTTTCGGAGAAATTTGACTGGAGGCGTCCGTCTTCATCAAGTCGTTGCAAGAACTGTATTTTATTGCAATGCACACTGAACTTGACTTTTTGTGCAGTGCACCTAGACTGGCCGCGTTCCTAGCCGAGCCGTTACAAGGAGACGCCCGATGTTTAACTTCGACGATGCGAACAGGAAGAGCAAGGAAGCGCTCGACGTGGCCGTGAAGAGCTACTCAGCCATGACCAAAGGTTTCCAGGCTATTGCGACCGAAGCGGCCGACTATTCGAAAAAATCCTTCGAGGATGGCGTTGCTCATGTCGAAAAGCTTACCAGTGCCAAAAGCCTCGAAGCAGCGTTCGAGCTTCAGACGAATTATCTGAAGGCAAGCTACGAAGGCTTTTTCGCCGAGGCGACGAAGATCGGTGAGATGTATGCCGACCTCGCCAAGGACGCCTACAAGCCCTATGAGGCGCCGGTTGCCAAGGCAGGCACTGCGGTCAAAACGGCCGCCGCCGCCTGACCATCAGCTTCATCGCTATTGCAGACCAGGCCGGTCGCGGATGCCGCGGCCGGCCTTCGTCCGTTCGTATTCTGCGCGTCTTCAAGACCGCCGACGGGCCTGAAGGCAGCAGGTGCCGGCGAAGAAATTTGATCAATCTTGTGTTTCGCCGTGCGAATATGTTTGCAGTGCGTGGGTTCGGTCTTAAAATCCAAGAACGAACCATTAGATAAAGGCAAGCATGTCGTGGCCGAATGCAAATGGATCCGCGGCTGTAAAGGAATGAACAAGAATGATCGCCATGCCGGTCCGGATGCAGCAGGGAAGCGAAGGAGACGGAGGCGGCCCCAGTCGTGGCACGTCCGTTATCACCCGCACCAAGCCGAAGACCAAGAAGCCGAGTTTGTACCGCGTTCTGCTTTTGAATGACGATTACACACCGATGGAATTCGTCATTCACATCCTCGAGCGCTTCTTTCAGAAGAACCGCGAAGAAGCGACCGTCATAATGCTACATGTCCACAACCACGGCGTTGGAGAATGCGGCGTCTTCACCTACGAGGTCGCCGAAACCAAGGTGACGCAGGTGATGGATTTCGCCAGGCAGCATCAACATCCGTTGCAATGCGTCATGGAAAAGAAATGAGGAACTAACGTGCCAACATTTTCGCCCAGCCTCGAAAAGGCGCTGCATCAGGCACTGACTTTTGCCAACGAGCGCCATCACGAATATGCGACGCTCGAGCACCTGCTGCTGGCATTGATCGATGATGCCGATGCGGCGGCTGTGATGGGCGCGTGCAATGTCAATCTCGACACGCTTCGCAAGACGGTGACCGATTACGTCGACAACGAATTGTCGAACCTCGTCACCGGTTACGACGAGGACTCCAAGCCGACGGCGGGCTTCCAGCGCGTGATCCAGCGAGCCGTCATCCATGTGCAGTCCTCGGGCCGCGAAGAGGTGACGGGCGCCAACGTGCTCGTGGCGATCTTCGCCGAGCGCGAGAGCCATGCTGCCTATTTCCTGCAGGAGCAGGAGATGACGCGGTATGACGCAGTCAATTTCATTTCGCACGGTATAGGCAAGCGGCCGGGAAGCTCCGAGGCGCGGCCGGTGCGCGGGGCGGAAGACCAGGACTCCGAACAGAAGGCTTCGCGCGAGAGCGAGGAGGCGGGCCCGAAGAAGCAGCAGGATGCGCTCACGGCCTATTGCGTGAACCTCAACGAAAAGGCCAAGTCCGGCAAGATCGATCCGTTGATCGGGCGTCACGCCGAAGTCAACCGGACCATTCAGGTGCTTTGCCGCAGGTCCAAGAACAACCCGCTTTACGTGGGCGATCCTGGCGTGGGCAAGACGGCGATCGCCGAGGGCCTTGCCAAGCGCATCGTCGAGAAGAAGGTGCCCGAGGCGTTGCAGGACGCCACGATCTTCGCGCTCGACATGGGAACCCTGCTTGCCGGCACGCGCTATCGCGGCGACTTCGAAGAGCGCCTGAAGCAGGTGGTCAAGGAACTCGAAGATTACCCCGGTGCGGTGCTGTTCATCGACGAGATCCACACGGTCATCGGTGCCGGCGCCACGTCGGGCGGCGCCATGGACGCGTCGAACCTCTTGAAGCCCGCGCTTTCTTCCGGCGCGATCCGCTGCATCGGCTCGACCACCTATAAGGAGTACCGCCAGTTCTTCGAAAAGGACCGGGCTCTTGTTCGCCGCTTCCAGAAGATCGACGTCAACGAACCGACGATCGCGGACACGATCGAGATCATGAAGGGCCTCAAGCCGTATTTCGAGGACTACCACCAGCTGAAATACACCAACGATGCCATCAAGGCGGCGGTGGAGCTTTCGGCTCGCTACATCAATGACCGGAAGCTGCCGGACAAGGCGATCGACGTCATCGACGAGTCCGGTGCCGCGCAGATGCTTTTGCCCGTCAGCAAACGCCGCAAGCTGATCACCGAAAGGGAGATCGAAGCGACCGTCGCAACGATGGCACGCATCCCGCCCAAGACCGTGTCCAAGGACGACGAGGCGGTGCTCGCCAATCTCGAGCAGGAACTGCGTTCCGTCGTTTATGGCCAGGATCTGGCGATCGAGGCGCTCGCCTCGTCGATCAAGCTGGCGCGCGCAGGCCTTCGCGAGCCCAACAAGCCGATCGGCTGCTACGTCTTCTCCGGCCCGACCGGCGTCGGCAAGACGGAAGTGGCGAAGCAACTCGCCACCTCGCTCGGCGTCGAGCTGCTGCGCTTCGACATGTCGGAATATATGGAACGCCACACGGTCTCGCGACTGATCGGCGCGCCTCCCGGCTATGTCGGCTTCGATCAGGGCGGACTCCTGACCGACGGCGTCGACCAGCATCCGCATTGCGTGCTGCTGCTCGACGAAATCGAAAAGGCGCATCCGGATCTCTTCAACATCCTCCTGCAGGTCATGGACCACGGTTCGCTGACCGACCATAACGGCAAGAAGATCGATTTCCGGAACGTCATCCTGATCATGACGACCAATGCCGGCGCGTCCGACATGGCTCGGGCGGCGATCGGCTTCGGTTCCTCCAAGCGGACGGGTGAGGACGTGGAGGCGCTGAATCGCCTCTTCACGCCGGAGTTCCGCAACCGTCTGGACTCCGTCATTCCGTTCAACTCGCTGCCGACCCCGGTCATCCACAAGGTCGTGCAGAAGTTCGTCATGCAGCTCGAAACGCAGCTCGCGGAGCGCAATGTCACCTTCGACCTTGCGCCTGATGCGATCGCCTGGCTCGCGGAGAGGGGCTATGACGAGAAGATGGGTGCACGGCCGCTGGCACGCGTCATCCAGGAAAACATCAAGAAGCCGCTCGCGGACGAGATCCTCTTCGGCAAGCTCAAGAAGGGCGGTGTCGTCAAGGTGACGATCGGTGCAAAGGAAGACGGCACGAAGGGGCTCATGCTCGAAGCCGTGCCGGAAACGGCTCCGATCAAGCCCAAGGCCGAGGTCTCGCGTCCCGCCGGCAAGGGCGCGAAACCCAAGAAGGCTGCCGAAAAGGAAAGCGTAGCCGCATCCGAAGAGGGCGCGAAAGCCAAGTCGAAGAAGACGGCGGCCAAGTCCTCGAACAAGAGCGGCGGTTCCGGCGCGGCTCCCCTCAGGGGGCGGACGGTTCCGAAGGTGCCGCGCAAGAAATAACGCGATCGCGACTGGACGTGACAGTGCCGGGTGAGTTACCCGGCACTTTCTTGTGAGCGTGGAGCATAGCGGGTGGATTCCACCAACCGTATCGAAGAGGAGCGATCGCCTCTGGGCTGGTTTCTGGCGGGTGCGCGTGGGATATTCAGCCTTCCGGCCATAATCCTCATGCTTTCCTTCGTGGGCTTCTGCTCGCTGACGGTTCAGGCGGGGATCCCACCGGCGCAAGTCGTGTTCATGACCGGCATCGTCTGGGCCCTGCCGGCAAAGGTCATTCTCGTAAGTTCGATCCTCAGCGGCGCCAGTCTTGCGACGGCGTTCCTGGCGGTCACGCTTTCGTCGGTTCGCTTGATGCCGATGGTCGCCGCACTCGTTCCCGAACTCCGTACGCCGAAAACGCCGACATGGCTGCTTCTCTTGCTTTCGCATTTCATCGCCATCACCGCCTGGGTCTTCGCGATGGAGCGCGTGCATGCGGTTCCGCGCCGGCACCGCGCGACTTTCTTTGCCGGCTTCGGCATCACGCTGGTCGCGACGAACATGGCGCTGGTCGGGATCGTTTATCGCCTCGTCGCCGATTTCCCGCCGATCGCCGCCGGATGTCTCTTCTTTCTGACGCCGGTCTATTTCCTCGCCTCGATCTGGAATTCCGCCCGTCATCCGGTTGTCTATGCCGCGCTCGCGATCGGTCTCGCCGCGGGGCCGGTCTGCTACTGGATCGCCCCGGAGTTCGACATTCTGCTCGCCGGCCTCGGCGGAGGAACACTCGCCTGGCTTGGCGAGCGCTTCTGGCGCACGCGAAAGGAAACGAGCGCGTGAGCTGGATGGACGGATGGTGGGCCTACGCATTCATTGCGATCGCCGGCTGGCTTGCGACCGACATCTGGCGGTGGCTCGGAGTGCTCGCCGGAAATCGGCTGCGCGACGATTCGGAGGCGCTGAACTGGGTGAGGGCGGTGGCGACGGCGCTGGTGGCGGCCGTCATTGCCAAACTCGTACTTTACCCGACCGGCGTCTTGGCCCAGTCGCCTCTGTGGCTTCGGCTCGGCTCCGTCGTGCTCGGCGCGATCGCGTTTTTCCTCGCCCGCCAGAAACCCGTCGCCGGGATCGGAACGGCGATCGCTGCCCTGGCCGCAGGCCTCTGGTGGCTGGGCTTCTGATGAGTTAAAGCGGAATAATAGAAAAATTCCGTAAGCGGTTGAATCAAACGTTACATGGCAGCCTAAATCGCTCGGCGGATCTTCTCCGCGTTTGCGGCCAGGACCTCTCCGTCTTCCATCTTGCCGGAATGCGGCTTCAGCGGAATGCTCTCCCGCCGGGGGATCACGTGGAAGTGCAAATGGAAAACGGATTGACCGGCCGGCGCCTCGTTGAACTGCATGATGGTGACGCCATCCGCCGCGAAAGCGGCCTTCGCGGCCAGGGCGATCTTCTGGACGGTCGCGATCAGGCTGGCGAGGGTGGCTGGATCCGCATCGAGAATGTTGCGGGACGGCGCCTTAGGCAACACCAGGACATGGCCTTCGGCCTGAGGCATCACGTCCATGAAGGCGACGGTGGCCTCATCCTCATAGACGCGATGCGAGGGGATCTCGCCGCGCAATATCTTGGCGAAGATATTGTTGGTGTCGTATGCGCTCATGTCGTTTCCTCTTCCTGGCAGGCATTCGCGGCGTCTCAGTCGTCCTGGCGTCCACCTTTGCGGAAAGGGCCGTGTTCCGCAAGAAACTCGCCGGTTTCTTCCACATCCCGGCGCTCCCGTTCCAGATAATCGGCTACGGCGCGCGCAAGCCCCGGATGGCTGATGAAATGTGCGGAATGAGTCGTCACCGGCATATAGCCCCGTGCAAGCTTGTGCTCGCCTTGCGCGCCGGCTTCGACGCGCTTCAATCCCTTCGCGATCGCGTAGTCGATCGCCTGATGGTAACAGACTTCGAAATGCAGGAAGGGGTGGTCCTCGATGCAGCCCCAGTGTCGGCCATATAGCGCATCGCCGCCGATGAAATTGATCGCTCCGGCGATATAGCGCCCGCCGCGCTTGGCCATGACCAGCAAGATGTCGTCGGCCATGCGCTCTCCGATCAGCGAGTAGAAGGCGCGGGTCAGATAGGGACGCCCCCATTTGCGTCCGCCGGTATCCATGTAGAAGGCAAAGAACTGGTCCCAGATAGCTTCCGTCAGGTCGCTGCCGGTCAGCCAGTCGATGGTTATGCCGTTTTCCACCGCCGATCGGCGTTCTTTCTTGAGTGCCTTGCGCTTTCGCGAGGTGAGCGTAGCGAGAAAGTCGTCATGCGATCCATAGCCTTCATTCATGAAGTGGAACTGCTGATCCATCCGATGCAGGAAGCCCGCCTGCTCCAGGATGGGCATTTCGTCCGTCGGGACGAAGGTCACATGGGCCGAGGAGAGGCGGTGGCGGCGCGTGAGTTCCTTGAGGCCGGCAGCGAGTGCGTCGCGCACGGTTCGTGGATCGCTTCCCCCGGCCACCAGCAGCCTTGGCCCCGTCGCCGGCGTGAAGGGCACGGAACATTGCAGTTTCGGATAATAGCGGCCGCCGGCCCGCTCGAAGGCATCCGCCCAGCCATGGTCGAAAACATATTCCCCCTGGCTATGGCTCTTGACGTAGCAGGCGAGAGCCCCCCGCAGGAAACCGTCCGCGTCCTCCATCAGGAGATGCTGTCCGAGCCAGCCAGTCTCCGCCGTCGCCGAGCCCGATTCCTCCAGTGCCGACAGATAGGCATGCGAGACGAAGGGATTGTAGGCCGTGCCGGCATGCCCTTTGGAAGCGCCGGCAAGCCCGCCCCAGCTCGCCGGCGATATCGACGTGAACGAAGGTTCTATGCGGATGGTGATCGCGTCTGTCATGCGCCTACGAAATCATGCTCTCCCGGGGATCGAAACCCTCGAAGGTCATCTGGTCGGCATTGGCGAATGTGTGCTCCTGAGCCTGTCTGTCGCGTACCGTCCAGGTGATGAGCGTTCGGCCGAGCGCGCGCTCCTTTTCCGTGAAGGCGTTGGGAAGATGGCCGTAATGGTAGGAGATGAAATCCAGTCCGAGATGCATCGCCTCCTCGTGCACGAAGAAGGTTTCCGGATTGACACCCTCGGCAGTCAGGCCGAGGGTGTAGGGCGCATCGAGTTCCTTCAGGTCCCTGAGCAGCCAATGGTCGAAGCTCATCAGCGCCACATGGCCCTCATAGCCTTCCAGCGTCTCGAGCACGGCCGCGCAAAAGCCTTCGTCGTCGCCCAGTCGCCCCTTGAGCTCGATGATCAGTGGGACACGGCCGGCAACGAGGCGCAGCATCTGCTTCAGGGTCGGCACCTTGTCGCCCGTGCCGCCGACGGACAGAAGCCCCAGCTCGGCGGACGTCTTCGCGCGCACGTCGCCCGCAATCCCGCAGAGCCGTTGAAGGTCGTGGTCGTGGAAAACGACGGGAACGCTGTCAGCCGCGAATTGAAGGTCGCACTCGATCGCGAAGCCGGCTTCGACCGCGCGAGAGAAGGCGGAGAGCGTGTTTTCCCAAACCTCCCGATTCATATCGTGGAAGCCGCGATGGGCGATCGGCTGGGCCTTGAGCCAGGAAAGATCCTTCATTGGAAGTCCCTGATCATGCGATTTCGATCACGGCGTCGATCTCGACAGCCGCGTTGAAGGGAAGGGAAGCCATGCCGACAGCGGCACGAGCGTGTTTGCCCGCTTCGCCGAGCGCATTGGCAAGCAGGTTCGAGGCGCCGTTGATCACCAGGTGCTGTTCGACGAAGTCCGGCGTGGAAGCGACGAAGCCGTTGATCTTGACGAGGCGGCGGATACGGCCGAGATCGCCGAGAGCCGCTTTGGCCTGGGCCAGGATGTTGATCGCGCAGAGTTCGGCGGCTCTTTGCGCGCCGGCGACATCGACATCCTTGCCGACATGGCCGGTTACGGCGACCTTGCCGTTTTCCATCGGCAACTGCCCGGAAATGTAGAGCATCGACCCCGAGACGACGTAAGGCACGTAGTTCGCGACGGGCGCAACTGCCTGCGGAAGGACGATGCCGAGTTCGGTGAGGCGGGTTTCGATCTCTGCGGACATGGAAGGCTCCGTTGTTGTCTTTTGTGCTAAAATCCGGCATGCAAAGCAGATCTTGACAGGCGTGGACCAGAACCGATCTGCCTTGTTTCTGCCGAATGCTTGTTTATCGCATTGGCGGCGAGTCCAACAGGAGGAAACGGATGTTTCGTAAAGGCTTCGGTCTCGTCACTGTGGGAAGCGTCTGTGTCGTGGTCATGACGGCGGGCGCGGTACAGGCGACTGCTCTCGTTCCCCACCGCGCCGTCTACGATCTGGAATTGAAGGACGCCTCCGAGCGGTCCGGCATCTCCGGCATGTATGGCCGCATGGTCTATGAGTTCAACGGCTCCTCCTGCGAAGGCTATACCGTCAGCTTCCGCTTCGTCACCCAGGTCGATACGGGTGACGAGGTTCGCCTCACCGATCAGCAGACCACCACCTATGAGGACATGAAGAACGGCAATTTCCGTTTCCTCACCCGCTCCTTTACCGATGAGAAGCTGGACAAGGAGGTGCGCGGAAGCGCGCATGACGACAAGTCCGGCGTCAAGGTCGAGCTGACCGCCCCCGACAAGCGCCAGGTGGCGCTTGCGGCCAGCCGGTTTCCGACAGAACACATGCTCGAAGTGATCGAACGTGCGAAAAAAGGAGAGACCTTTTTCGAGGCGCGTATTTTCGATGGTTCCGATTCGGGCGACAAGACGCTGATTACCTCGACCTTCGTGGGCAAGCCGCGCAAGCCCGCTCCTGACGATGCGGATGTCGGCAAGGCCGGAAAGCTTGCGGGCGAGAACTACTGGCCGGTGACGATCACCTATTTCAACGACGAAGCGAACGGCGACGCGCTGCCCGTCTACCGCATGGCGTTCAAGCTCTACGAGAACGGCGTGACGCGGGATCTCACCATGGACTACGGAGACTTCGTCCTGAGCGGAAAACTCGCAAAGCTCGAGGTCTTCAATAGCGAAGAGTGCAAATAGGCAACCGCAGAAGCGCTTTTCGAAAGTGACCGCAACCTGCTCCTATTGACAGCGGCCATTTATTTTCTAAAGTTGAGAAAATAAATGGCCAAGGGGGCGAACAGTGGGTGTGCATCACGGCCAGGTCCTGCGCATCCTTCGCGACGAAGGGCCCCAATCGCGCGCCATCCTTGCGCGCCGCGCCGGGCTGTCCGCGACGACCCTTACCCATGTGACGGCGCAGCTCCTCGCCGACGGCTCCGTCGCCGAGGTGGAGCCGGCGGCAAGCAGCGGGGTGGGGCGGCCGGGACTGGCGATCCGGCTCCTGCCGAACGCTCATCACGTTGCCGGCGTGCATATCGGTGCCGGGCTCGTTCAACTGACGGTCACAGATCTCCTGGGTTCGCCGAAAGCGGCCGCTTCGTTCGAATTCGCGCTGCCAGACACCTCGCCGGAGGCCGTGACCGCGCGGATCGCCGACGAAATAGAGAAGCTGAAGCTTCTCGCGCGCACAGACCATCTGCTCGGCGTCGGAGTAGGAGTGCCGGGACCCGTCGATGCCGGCCAGCGCACCATCCTGGCTTCGATCAACACCGGCTGGCGCAACCTGCCGCTGGCGGGCATGCTGGAGCGACGCACGGGCCTGACGGTGGTGCTGGAGCATAACGTTACGGCAATGGCGGTCGCGGAGGCGCGCTTCGGTCTCGGCCGCGGGGTCCCGGCATTGCTTTACGTCTATCTGCGCTCCGGTCTCGGGGCAGGGCTGGTGGTCGACGGCGTGCCGTTTCGGCCGGGCGGCCATGGTGCAGTCGAGCTCGGTCACATCCAGATCTCACAGAACGGGCCACGGTGCAGTTGCGGCAACCATGGCTGTCTCGAAAGCTATGTGAACGAACGCGTCCTGATGCGTGCATTGGGGCTGGAAGGCTCTGCTCCGGCCGATCTCCTGATGCAGGTGGAGAACACGGACGTCTGGGGTCCGACACTTGCTCGGCTGACCGACTCGCTCGCCATCGCAATCAGTCTGCTTACGCCCGATCTGATCGTCTTCGGCGGTCACCTCGCTGACGCGCCGGAGAGCCTGTTCGCGCATCTGCGAAAACATCTGCCGCCACGGGTCATGCCTCATATGCGCGATATCCTGCGGTTCGAACGAACCGCTTTTGGCTCGCAGCCGGGCGCGATCGGCGGGGCCGCGGTCGCGCTCGACCACTTTTTCTATTCGGGAGCCCGGTATTGAGCACTCTGACGTCCAAAGACGAGGAAACGACAGGGAACGGGTTTTCGCCGGCGGAGCTGGCGCCCATCGTCCTGAACCTGATCGCCTTGGCGTTCGCCGTCGCGGTATGGTGGGGCATAACGGCGGCGGGGCTGGTGATCCTGCCGGGACCGGCCGAGGTTTTCCGGCGCGCAGTGGAGCTGATCGCGAACGGCCAGTTGCCGCTCGACGTCGTCTCCAGTCTTCGCCGCGTGCTGGCCGGCTTCCTGCTCGGCGTAGCGGCAGCCATTCCCGTCGGTTTCCTGATGGGCTGGTACCGCGTCGCCCGCGCACTGATCGAGCCCTACATCCAGTTTTTCCGCATGATTCCGCCCCTGGCGGTCATACCGCTCGCGATCGTGACCATGGGCATCGACGAAGCGCCGAAGGTCTTCGTCATTTTCCTCGCCTCGTTCCTTTCCTGCGTCGTCGCCGCCTATCAGGGTGTCATCGGCGTCGACCGTACGTTGATCAGCGCTGCACGCGTGCTTGGGGCCAACGACGGCGTGCTGTTCTACCGCGTGATCGTCCCTGCCTCCATTCCCTTCATTCTGGTCGGCGTCCGGATCGGGCTCGGCTCGGCCTGGGCAACGGTCGTCGCGGCCGAGCTCATCGCAGCGCAATCGGGCCTCGGCTTCCGAATGCAGCAGGCGCAACTCTATTACGACCTTCCCACCATTTTCGTCAGCCTCGTCACGATAGGCATTCTAGGCCTGCTCATGGACCGCATCGTCCAGGCGGCGGAACGCCGTCTGACCCGCTGGCAGGAGCGCGCGCAATGACAGCTGTTCCAGACCCGGCCTCCGACCCGAAGATTTCATTTCAGAACGTCACCCGCCGTTTCGGCGAAGGCGAGAGCTCGGTCCTCGCGCTCGACCGGCTGAGCCTGGATATCGGCGAGGGTGAATTCGTCACGGTCGTCGGGCCGTCCGGCTGCGGCAAGTCGACGGCCATGAATATCGCGGCCGGCCTGACGGAGGTGTCGGACGGACGTGTTCTGGTCGACGGTAAGCGGGTCGATGGGCCGGGGCCCGAACGCGGCGTGATCTTCCAGCAATATGCGCTGTTTCCGTGGCTGACGGTTCGCCAGAACGTCGAATTCGGCCTGCGCATCAAAAACATGCCGGCGGCCGAGCGCAGGCGCATCGCCGATCACTTCATCGATCTCGTCGGGCTGAAGGATTTCGCCGATGCCTTGCCCAAGACCTTGTCCGGCGGCATGAAGCAGCGCTGCGCAATCGCCCGCGCCTATGCGGTCAATCCGACGATCCTCCTCATGGACGAGCCTTTCGGCGCGCTCGACGCATTGACCCGCGTCAACATGCAGGACCAGCTGCTCGACACCTGGAGCCGCGAGCGACGGACGGTGATCTTCATCACCCATGATGTCGATGAGGCGGTCTATCTCGCCAATCGCGTCATCGTGATGGCCGCGCGGCCGGGCCGCCTGCACGAGATCATCCCCGTGGACCTGCCCTATCCGCGCAACGAAGAGATCCGGCTATCGCCTGAATTCGCGCAGGTCCGCAATCGGGTTTGGCACGCCGTTTACCATCAGAAACCCCAGGTCAGTTCGAGTTCATCACAAGGAGGAGGAATGCCGTGACTTTTACCCGACGCAGTTTCATCCGCGTTGCCGCTGCCGGTGCGCTGGCGGCCCCCATAGTGGGCGCCACCACGAGAGCCGCTTACGCAGAAGCAAAACCCGTGCGGATCGGTTACATCGCCGACTATTTCGGCACGAGCCTGACGGCGATCGCCACCGACCAGAACCTGTGGGCAAAACACGGCCTGGAACCGGACCTGAAGATCTTCACCAACGGCCCGATCCAGATCCAGGCGTTGGGCGCGGGCAGTCTCGATTTCGGGTATGTCGGTCCGGGCGCCCTTTGGCTCCCGGCCACTGGCAAGGCCAAACTCGTCGCGATCAATGTGCTCGGACTGTCCGACCGCGTCATCGCGCAGAAGGGCATCAACTCCGTCGCGGACCTCAAGGGCAAGAAGGTCGGCGTTCCGGAAGGCACATCGGGCGACATGCTGTTGCGTCTCGGCCTTGCCAAGGCTGGCATGACGATTTCCGACATAGAAGTGGTGAAGATGGACCCTTCGACGGTTGTTTCGGCTTTTGCATCGAAGCAGATCGATGGCGCCGGCATCTGGTATCCGCTGGTGGGCATCATCAAGAAGACCGTCCCGGATCTGGTCGAAGTCGCCAAGAGCGACGATTTCTATCCCGAGAACTCATTCCCTTCGGCTTTCGTCGCCCGCAATGAGGTGATAGCCGGCGACGTGGACGTGGTCAGGAAATTCATCGCCACGATGAAGGAGGCCAACGACTATCGCGTTGCCGACGTGCCGCGCTCGGTCGCGATCACCGCCAAGTTCCTCGGAGTGCCGGCCGAACCGCTTGAAGTCGAAAGCCGCAACGGCAAGTTCCTGACCACCGCCGAGCTCGTTGCAGCCAGCAGGGATGGGACGGTGGCCAACTGGCTGAAGGGTCTCAACGACCAGTTCGTCGCTTTCGGCAAGATGCAGAACCCGCTCGACCCGAAGGACTACTATCTCGCCGACCTCTACGCAGGCGCCTGAACGCCAACCCGCCGGCGCGCTCCGTCGCGCCGGCACTCTCCATCGAGATTAGAATGACAAAGCAGCCCAATATTCTGTTCATCATGTCGGACGACCATGCGGCGCGGGCGATTTCCGCCTACGGCGCGGGCCTGAACAGCACGCCCAATATCGACCGCATCGCCGACGAAGGCATGCGGTTCGATCGGTGCTACGTCACCAATTCGATTTGCACGCCCAGCCGTGCCGCCATTTTGACCGGCACCTACAACCATGTGAACATGGTCACCACGCTCGATACCCATATCGACAACCGGCTCCCCAATGTGGCCAAACATCTGCGCGCGGGCGGCTATCAGACAGCGATCTTCGGCAAGTGGCACCTGGGCGAGGGCCAGGCGCACGAGCCGACGGGATTTGATGAATGGTCGGTACTGCCCGGGCAGGGCGAATATTTCGATCCGGTGATGATCGACCGCAACGGACCGCGAACGGAGAGAGGCTACGCCACCGACATCATCACAGACAAATGCCTCGATTTCCTCGGCAAGCGTGATCCGGAACGGCCGTTCTTCCTGATGTGCCACCACAAGGCGCCGCATCGCAGCTTCGAGCCGCACCCGCGCGACAGGCACCTCTATGCCGACGGGAAACTGCCGGTCCCCGAAACTTTCTCCGACGATTATTCCAACCGCGCAGCAGCGTCGGCAGCGGCGAAAATGCGCATTCGCTCCGACATGACATACAGGGACCTTGGCCTCGTCCAGCCCGAAGGCGGCGACGAGATCGGCGAACTGCTTCTGCCGGGCTGGACCCAGCGCAAGGTTCCGGACATCGAGGAAGGTCAGGAACTGCGGTTGATCGACGGAGCCACCGGAGAGAATTATCTCTTTACCGATCCGCGGAAACTCGCCCTCTTCAAGTACCAGCGCTACATGATGCGCTACCTGCAGACCATTGCCGCCGTGGACGACAATGTCGGCCGTCTGCTCGACTATCTCGACGCGGAAGGCCTGCGCGACGACACCATCGTCATCTATACGTCCGACCAGGGGTTCTTCCTTGGCGAGCACGGCTGGTTCGACAAGCGCTTCATGTACGAAGAATCGCTCCGGATGCCTTTCCTGATCCGCTATCCGGAGGGCATCCGGCCCGGTACGCAAGCCGGCCACATCGCGACCAATGTCGATTTCGCGCCGACCTTTCTCGATTATGCGGGCCTGCCGATCCCCAATTACATGCAGGGCAGGAGCATGCGCCCGATTATCGAGCAGACGGCGGACGAGGACGATAAGGGTCTCGCCTATCACCGGTACTGGATGCACAAGGACGAGTTCCACAATGCCTTCGCGCATTACGGCGTGCGCGACGCCCGCTACAAGCTCATCTACTGGTATAACGATCCGCTCGGCCAGCCTGGTGCCTTTTCCGGCGACGAGGCTGCGGAATGGGAACTGTTCGATTGCGAGGAGGACCCGTTCGAGCTGCGCAACCGGGCGAACGAGCCGGCCTACTCCGCTGTGTTCGAGGAAATGCTGGCCAAGCTCGATGCGCGCATGGCCGAAATCGGCGACATTCCGGAACATGTCACCGCCGAGGTGCTGGCTCGGTGCCGAACGAAGGCGGCCTGAGCCGGCGCGATACAAAAAGCGTCCCCAAGGCTTGATTTCCGGGCCGGTTACCGCTAAGGGGCTGGCCATTCCACACGTAAGGCATGGGATTTTCCGGGAGAAATCCGGATCGTTCCGCCGGTGGGCGCATTGCGGTGCGCTCGACGCCTTGCGGAGGTTCAACCGGAAAAGGAGACAAAGGCATGGCATTGCCTGATTTCACTATGCGCCAGCTTCTCGAAGCGGGCGTCCACTTCGGTCACCAGACGCACCGCTGGAACCCGAAGATGAAGCCGTACATCTTCGGCGACCGTAACAACGTTCACATCATCGATCTCGCCCAGACCGTACCGATGCTGTCGCGCGCCCTGCAGGTCGTCAGCGACACCGTCGCCAGCGGCGGCCGCGTGCTTTTCGTCGGCACCAAGCGCCAGGCTTCCGAGATCATCGCGGACGCAGCGAAGCGTTCCGCCCAGTACTACGTCAATGCCCGCTGGCTCGGCGGCATGATGACGAACTGGAAGACGATCTCCAACTCGATCCAGCGCCTGCGCAAGCTCGATGAAATCCTGGCCTCGGAAGCTTCCGGCTTCACGAAGAAGGAGCGCCTGAACCTCGAGCGCGAGCGCGAGAAGCTCAACCGCGCACTCGGCGGTATCCGCGATATGGGCGGTACCCCGGATCTGATGTTCATCATCGACACCAACAAGGAATCGATCGCCATCGACGAAGCCAAGCGTCTTGGCATTCCGGTCGTTGCCGTCATCGACTCCAATTGCGATCCGGACCAGATCGACTACGCGATCCCGGGCAACGACGACGCATCGCGCGCTATCGCCCTTTACTGCGATCTCATCGCCCGCGCCGCCATTGACGGTATCGCCCGTCAGCAGGGCGCCTCTGGCCGCGATCTCGGCGCATCCGAAGAGGTTCCGGTCGAGCCGGCTCTCGAGGAAGCGTCCGAAGCCTGATCGGCCCGACCGGCAGACCAAGCGCTGCCGTACGCATGAAATATCGGGACGAGGCCGTTTGTGATGTAGAATCTGAACGGCCTTGTTCTTTATCAGCCGGAAATGGCCCGGCCGATCGCGCGCGGTGAGCCCGCGAACATCGCTAAAGTGGCTTCATCACGATGTCACACAGAAAGGCCATTTCCTGCCAAACCTTCTGGCACTGCGCCAATCCCGGTCGGCGCGCCAGCAAACAGACAAGAGGCACAAAGATGACTGTTACCGCCGCAATGGTGAAGGAGCTGCGCGAAAAGACCGGCGCAGGTATGATGGACTGCAAGAAGGCGCTTGCCGAGACCAATGGCGACATGGAAGCCGCCATCGACTGGCTGCGCGCCAAGGGCATCGCCAAGGCTGACAAGAAGTCCGGCCGCACTGCTGCCGAAGGCCTCATCGGCATTGCCAGCTCCGGCACCAAGGCCGTCGTCGTCGAAATCAACTCCGAGACCGACTTCGTTGCCCGCAACGACGCCTTTCAGGAGCTGGTTCGCGGTGTCGCCAGTGTCGCCCTCGGCACGGACGGCAGCGTTGCGGCCGTCTCCAAGGCGACCTATCCGGCGACGGGCAAGTCCGTTGAAGATACGATCAAGGACGCCATCGCCACGATCGGCGAGAACATGACGCTGCGCCGCTCGGCACTGCTCGAGGTCGAGGACGGCGTCGTCGCGACCTATGTGCACAATGCCGCAGGCGACGGCATCGGCAAGCTCGGCGTGCTCGTCGCGTTGAAGTCGACCGGCGACAAGGAAGCTCTGAACGCGATCGGCCGGCAGGTTGCCATGCACGTCGCCGCGACCAACCCGCTCGCGGTCCGTTCGAGCGAAATCGACCCGGCGGTCGCCGAGCGCGAGCGCAACGTCTTCATCGAGCAGTCGCGCGCTTCCGGCAAGCCGGACAACATCATCGAGAAGATGGTCGATGGCCGCATGCGCAAGTTCTTCGAGGAAGTCGCCCTTCTGTCGCAGGCTTTCGTCATGAACCCTGATCTGACGGTGGAAGCCGCGGTCAAGGAAGCGGAAAAGTCCGTCGGCGCGCCGATCGAAGTTGCCGGCATTGCCCGTCTCCTGCTCGGCGAAGGCGTCGAAAAGGAAGAGAGCGATTTCGCGGCAGAGGTGGCAGCCGCCGCGAAGGGTTGATTTCTTCACCTCGAATGGGAAAACGTTGGGGCATCGCGTGACAACGCGGTGCCCTTCGTGTATCCGGCTCCAGTCGATGCGTAGGACCCGCCGGAGCGGTTGATACCACGCAGCGGAATTTGCCTTTACGCCGGTGTGCGCCAGATGCCTGCACACGCGCGCCGATCTATTTCAGGAGTGACGATGTCGGCCAAGCCAATCTACAAGCGCGTTCTTCTCAAAGCCTCCGGTGAAGCGCTTATGGGAAGCCAGGGGTTCGGCATCGATGTTGCCGTAGCCGACCGGATTGCCTCCGATATCGCGGAAGCGAGAGCGATGGGTGTCGAAGTCGGCGTCGTCGTCGGCGGCGGCAACATCTTCCGCGGTGTCGCTGTCGCGTCCAAGGGCGGCGACCGTGTAACCGGCGACCACATGGGAATGCTGGCGACGGTCATCAACGCGCTTGCGCTTGCGACGTCGCTGCGCAAGCTCGATATCGACACCGTCGTCCTGTCGGCCATCGCCATGCCGGAAATCTGCGAGAGCTTCTCGCAGCGCGCGACGCTTTATCATCTTTCGCTCGGGCGTGTCGTGATATTCGCCGGCGGCACCGGCAATCCGTTCTTCACGACGGATTCGGCTGCGGCGCTTCGTGCGGCGGAGATGGGCGCCGAGGCGATCTTCAAGGGAACACAGGTCGACGGCATCTATTCCGCGGATCCGAAGAAGGACCCCTCGGCCACCCGCTTCGACCGCCTGACCCATAGCGAGGTTCTCGAAAAAGGCCTCGCAGTCATGGATGTTGCCGCCGTGGCGCTTGCGCGGGAGAATGCCATTCCGATCGTCGTCTTTTCCATCCACGAGAAGGGCGGCTTCACGGAGATATTGACGGGTGGCGGCCGTGCCACCATCGTGACCGATAATTGACAAGCTGCTGGGGCCCGCAAGGGCTGCTGATAAGAACGGGAGTCTTGAACCATGAGTGAAGGTGTGGATCTGAAGGAACTCAAGCGTCGGATGGACGGGGCGATCGCTGCTTTCAAGCACGACATCGCGTCGCTGCGGACCGGCCGCGCTTCGGCGAACGTACTCGATCCGGTGACCGTCGAAGCCTACGGTTCTCGCATGCCGCTGAACCAGGTGGCAAACATCACGGTTCCGGAGTCGCGGATGCTCTCGGTTTCGGTGTGGGACAAGTCCATGGTCGGTGCCGTGGAGCGGGCGATCCGGGAGTCCAATCTGGGGCTCAACCCGATCGTCGACGGGCAGAACCTGCGCATTCCGCTCCCGGAACTGAACGAGGAGCGTCGCAAATCGCTGGTCAAGGTCGCCCACGACTATGCCGAAAAAAGCAAGGTCGCCGTCCGCCACGTTCGCCGTGACGGTATGGACGACCTGAAAAAAGCCGAAAAGGACGGCGAGATCGGCCAGGACGAGAGCCGTGCTCAGTCCGAGCGGGTCCAAAAAATGACCGATGACGTAATTTCCGAAATCGACCGCTTGCTCGCGGAGAAGGAAAAGGAAATCATGCAGGTCTGACCTGCGGATAGGTGAGTCTCTTTGTCCGGACAACCCATGCAAGAATTCAATCCCGCAAACGTACCGGCTCACGTCGCCATCATCATGGACGGCAACGGTCGTTGGGCGAATGCGCGTGGACTGCCCCGTACCATGGGCCACCGCAAGGGCGTAGAGGCGGTCCGCGGGGCGGTAAGGACGGCTGCGGAGATCGGTATCCGTTACCTGACCCTGTTCGCATTCTCGTCGGAGAACTGGAACAGGCCGGAAAACGAGGTCAGCGACCTCATGGGCCTGCTCAAAGCTTTCATCCGACGGGATCTCGCCGATCTCCACCGTGAGAACGTCCGCATCCGGGTCATCGGCGACCGATCGAATCTGAGCGGCGATATCCTGCCTCTGCTCATCGAAGCGGAGGAGACGACGGTCGCGAACACCGGCATCACGGTGGTCATCGCGTTCAATTACGGCGCCAGAGACGAGCTGGCGAGAGCCATGCGCCGCCTGGCGGGGGACGTGGCCGCCGGTCGTCTGCGGCCGGAAGAGATTACCGCGGAACGGATATCCTCGACGATCGATACGGCGGGCATTCCAGATCCCGATCTCATCATCCGGACGAGCGGCGAGGAGCGTCTCTCCAATTTTCTCCTTTGGCAGGGGGCCTACTCCGAATTGCTGTTCATTCCGGACCTCTGGCCGGATTTCACGCGCGAGACATTCTTTGCGGCGATCGAACAATATGCCTGCCGCGAGCGCCGATTCGGCGGACTGACCCAACCGACTTTGGCGGTCGGCTCCTGATGCAGGCCGAACTCAAACTTCGTATCGCCTCCGGGGTGGTTCTTGCTGCGGTGGTTCTTGCTGCAACCTGGATCGGCGGCTTTGCCTTCCAGCTTCTCTCCGTCGCGATCGGCCTGCTCGTCTATTACGAGTGGTCCACCATCACGAAGCTCCCCGAGCGGGACTTTCAGGGCAATGCCCTCGGCTGGCTGGCGCAGGCGGTGATCGCCGGTCTCGTCCTCCTCGGTTATATGCATGTCAGCCTCCCGGGGCTTGCCCTCTGTGTGCTCGCGGCAGCGCTTTGGGTGGCGATAAAGGGAACCAGCTGGTGGCTGCCGGGCGGGATCGTCTATGCGGGTCTGACGAGCATTTCGCTCGCGGCGATCCGCGGAGCGGACTATCTCGGGCTGATGGCGATGCTGTTCGTGTTCGCCGTCGTATGGGCAACGGATATTTTCGCCTACTTCACGGGGCGGGCGATCGGCGGGCCAAAGCTGGCGCCCGCAATCTCGCCGGGCAAGACCTGGTCGGGCGCGATCGGCGGGGCGATTTTCGGCGTTCTTGCGGGTGTCGCCGTTTTCATGGCTCACTTTGCCCTCGAGGACCTGCGCATTCCCGTCATCGCGCTGGTCCTGTCCGTCGCAAGCCAGACAGGCGATCTGTTCGAGTCCTTCGTCAAGCGCCGGTTCGGCGTCAAGGATTCAAGCAGGCTGATCCCGGGTCACGGCGGCGTCATGGACCGGGTGGACGGGCTGATATTCGCCTGCATTGCCGCACTGGCTCTGGTGCTTGGGCAGTTCTTGCTGGCGGGCGGCCGGGAAGTCTCTTTCGGCGCGATTCTGCTGGGTCTTTGAAGACTGCCGGTGTAGTCCTTATATCGGGCTCGAAGCGGGACTATCCTGCGGCGGTCCGACCATGGCGTCACGGCCCCGACCTTGCAATTTGAACTGGCGGACGTGGCAACGGACGCGTTAGGAATGACTATGAGCCTGCTGCTTGACAATCTCCAGTACACGATCCCCACCTTCCTGTTTCTCCTGACGTTGCTGGTCTTCGTTCACGAGATGGGACATTACCTGGTCGGGCGCTGGTCGGGCATCCGCATCCTGGCCTTTTCCGTCGGCTTCGGACCCGAGCTCTTCGGCTGGACCGATCGCCACGGCACCCGCTGGAAATTCTGCGCGATTCCGCTTGGCGGCTACGTGAAGTTTTTCGGCGACGAGGATGCGGCGAGCACGCCCGACTACCGGCGGCTGGAGACGATCGCGCCGGAAGAACGGGGCCGCACATTCCTGGGCGCAAAGCTATGGAAGCGCGCGGCGACGGTCGCGGCCGGTCCCATCGCGAATTTTCTACTGGCGATTGCGATCTTCGCCGTCCTCTTCTCCATCTATGGCCGTGCCGTCGCCGATCCCGTCGTCGCTTTCGTGGCGCCGGACAGCGCTGCGGAAAAGGCGGGTGTTCTGCCTGGAGATCGGCTGCTTTCGATCGACGGAAAGCCGATCAGCACCTTCGACGACGTGCGCCGCTATGTCAGCGTCCGTCCCGAGCTTCCGATCACCGTCCGGATCGAGCGCGATGGCGCTGCGATCGACCTGCCGATGGTGCCCCAGCGCACCGAATCCGTCGACCCGCTCGGCAACAAGATGGAGGAGGGCAAGATCGGGATCGGAACGAACCAGGAGGCCGGCAATTTCCGGGTCGAGACCTACGGACCTCTCGAAGCGGTGGGGCAAGGGGCACTGCAGAGTTGGCGGATCGTAACGGGCACGCTCGACTATCTTTCGAATCTCTTTGTCGGCCGGATGAGCGCCGATCAGGTCGGCGGACCGATCCGCATCGCCCAGATGTCCGGTCAGATGGCGAAGCTCGGTATTGCCGAGGTGCTGAATTTCGCGGCCGTCCTTTCGGTTTCCATTGGATTGCTCAACCTGATGCCCGTGCCGGTGCTTGATGGCGGCCATCTGATGTTCTATGCGGTCGAAGCGCTGCGCGGCAGGCCGGTCGGTCCCGCCGCACAGGATCTCGCGTTCCGTATCGGCTTTGCCATGGTGCTCATGCTGACGGTTTTTGCGGCCTGGAACGATATCAACTGGCTCTTCGGATAGGGCGGAGCCTTGGGCGGGAGCGGACATCGTTAAGGATTCGGAGAGCGAGGGAGATTCGCCGGCTGCTCGATAACGGTTTGTTTACGATAATAAGAGGCCGTAGTGGCTGTTAAGCCACGGTTGGAATTGAAGTAAACAGAAATTAACGAGCTGACTTGCTTGTATGGGAAAAGCGGTTAAAACGGCAACCGTGACCGGAGTCGGCACGAAACTGCCGCGGGACGTTGGGAAAAGGTAAGATTTTGACATGAAAGCTGGTTCAAGGTTTTTGAACGCGGTGTCGGCGTTTGCTCTGTCAGCAAGCATGGTCGCCACGGGTACCGGGGTAGGACTTGTTGCTGGTACCTCAGTCGCGCAAGCCGCGGTCATCAATCGGGTTGACGTGCGTGGGGCAACGCGCGTCAGCGCGGAAACCGTTCGCGCCAACATCACGATCGTTCCCGGCAAGAGCTTCAGCAATGCCGATATCGACGCATCCGTGAAGCGGCTCTATGCCACCGGCTATTTCTCCGATGTCAGCATCACGGTTTCCGGCGGGTCGCTTGTCGTTTCCGTCAGCGAGAATCAGCTCGTCAATCAGGTGGTCTTCAACGGCAACCGTAAGATCAAGGATGACAAGCTCCAGGGTGTCGTTCGTACTCAGCCGCTCGGTCCCTATAGCGAGGCGACCGTCGAAACCGACATTCAGGCCATCAAGGACGCCTATGCCGCCATCGGCCGCAGCGACGTGACCGTGACGACCCAGGTCGTTCCGATTGCCGAAGGACGTGTCAACCTGGCCTTCGTCATCAATGAAGGCGAACGCACGAAGATCACGCAGATCAACTTCGTAGGCAACGAGGCCTATAGCGACGGCCGTCTGCAGTCGGTGATTGCGACCAAGGAATCGGGCATCTTCTCGTTCCTCACGCGCAAGGACGTCTACAATCCGGATAAGCTGCGGGCCGACGAGGAATTGCTGCGGCAGTTCTACTACAACCGCGGCTATGCCGATTTTCAGGTGGTCTCGTCCGAAGCGGCGCTCAATGAGGCGACCAACGAATACACGGTAACGATCACGGTCGAGGAAGGTCCTCGATACGACTTCGGTTCGGTCAACATCGAATCGACCGTCGAAGGCATCGACGCCGAGGAACTGAGGGGGCTCGTTCAGAGCCGCGAAGGCACGGTCTACAAGGCCAAGGACATTCAGAACACGATGAGCGAGATTTCGAAGCGCGTCGCGTCGGAGGGTTATCCCTTTGCGCGCGTCACGCCGCGCGGCAATCGCGACCTCGCCAATCACACGATCGCCGTCGACTATCTCGTGGACCAGGGCGAGCGGGCCTATGTCGAGCGCATCGAGATTCGCGGCAACACCCGGACGCGTGACTACGTAATTCGTCGCGAGTTCGACGTCGGCGAGGGCGATGCCTTCAACCAGGAAATGGTTGCGCGCGCCAAGCGCCGCCTGGAAGCGCTCGGCTATTTCTCGTCGGTCAACATCTCGACGCAGCCGGGCAGTGCGGCTGACCGTGTGGTCATCGTCGTCGACGTGCAGGATCAGTCGACCGGCTCGTTCGGCATCGGCGCCGGCTACTCCGCCGGCGACGGCGGCGGCTTCCTCGTCGAAGCTTCGATCGAAGAAAAGAACTTCCTTGGCCGCGGCCAGTATATTCGTCTTGCCGCCGGTAAGGGCGAAGACAGCCAGACCTACAATGTTTCGTTCACCGAGCCCTATTTCCTCGGCTATCGTCTCGCGGCGGGCTTCGACCTCTTCAAGAACGAAAACGACTTCGATGACGACAACTACAGCTACAACGATCAGGGATTCAGCCTGCGCGTGACTGCGCCGATCACGGAAAACCTGTCGACGACGCTGCGCTACAACTACACGGAGCTCGAATATTTCGGCGACGAGGACGAGCTTTCCTCTCCCTATGTTCGCGCAATCGAGGACGGCCCCTGGACGCGTTCCTCCGTGTCCCAGTCGATCACCTACAACACGCTCGACGATGCGCAACTGCCGCACGAGGGCATTCTCGCTTCGGTCACCCAGGAGTTTGCAGGTCTTGGCGGTACGTCGGACTTCTACAAGCTGACGGGTAAGGCCAAATGGTACTATACGCTGCACGACGAGGCCGACATCATCGGCTCGATCTCCGGCAGCGCCGGCCAGCTGTTCAAGACGTCCGGTTCGCTTGAAGTCTTCGACCAGTTCCAGCTGACCAGCAACGATATCCGCGGCTTCGAGCGCAACGGTATCGGTCCGCGGGCAAACAACGGCGATGCCCTTGGCGGCACCACCTATTTCACGGCGTCTGCGGAAGCGACGTTCCCGCTGCCGGGCCTTCCGCGTGACAGCGGCTTCCGCGGTGCATTGTTCGTCGACGCGGGCACGCTCTACAACAATGAGTTGGAGCTGACCGGAGCCGGTGAATCGGTGCGCGGCAACGACGCTTCGCTGCGTGCGTCGGTCGGCGTCAGCCTTATTTGGGCTTCGCCTTTCGGTCCGCTGCGTGTCGATTATGCCGTGCCGGTTGCGAAGGAAGACTTCGACGAGGTCCAGAACTTCAAGTTCGGTATCAACTCGTCGTTCTGATAGAGAGCAGTCCAGAACTGCCAGAGAATCGTTCTGGAGTGTCCATGGAACAGAATTGGTTTTTTCCGCCCCATCAGGGGATTCGTCTGGGCGACCTCGCGAATCAGATTGGGGCGGAGTTGTTGGATATTGCCGCCGCCGATCGCACTGTGCGTTCGGTCGCGCCGGTCTATCGCGCCAAGCCGGGCGACATCTGTTACATGCTGTCGCGCAAGAATCGCGAAGAGTTGCAGAGCTGCCGTGCCGCCGCGATCATCTGCGACAAGGCCATTTCGTCGCTTGTTCCCGATACGATACCCGTGCTGCTGACATCGAAACCGCACACGGCCTTCGCCCTTGCCGGCACCTTGCTTCACGAAAGGGCCATGCGCCCTTCCTATAATACGAGCGAGAGGGGCGTAGCGGCGGGAGCCTTCGTCGATCCGACGGCGCGCCTCGAGGCGGGCGTCGAGGTCGAGCCGATGGCTGTGATCGGAGCCGGCGTCGAGATTGGGAGCGGAACGCGCATCGCAGCGGGAGCAATGATCGGACCGGGCGTGCGGATCGGCCGCGATTGCACCATTTCGGCCGGTGCAAGCATCCTTTGTGCGCTGGTCGGCAACAACGTCATCATTCATCCGGGCGCACGCATCGGTCAGGACGGATTCGGCTATGCACCGGGCCCGAAGGGCGGAATGATCAAGATCGTCCAGGTCGGGCGGGTGATCATCCAGGATCACGTGGAGATCGGTGCGAACACGACGATCGACCGCGGCACCATGGATGACACCGTGATCGGCGAGGGGACGAAAATCGACAATCTGGTGCAGATCGGCCATAACGTCCGCATCGGTCGTTACTGCGGCATCGTCAGCCAGGTCGGCATCGCCGGCAGCACGCAGATCGGCGACGGGGTCATGATCGGCGGAGGCGTCGGGGTCAACGGGCATATCACCATTGGAGACGGGGCGCAGATCGCTGCGATGAGTGGCGTGGCGAGCGATGTGCCGGCCGGTGAGCGCTACGGCGGGATTCCGGCGCGACCGATGCGGGATTTCCTGCGCGATGTCGCCGAAATGGCGCTGCGGTCGAGCGAGAGGCAGAAGAAGAAGGGTGGCAAGGATGAATGAGGCTGCAACGGTCCTCGGCACGGCGGACATACAGGAAATCCTGAGGCTTCTTCCCCATCGTTATCCCTTCCTGCTCGTGGACCGCATCATCGAGATCGATGACGACAATTCGGCCATCGGGATCAAGAACGTGACGGCCAACGAGCCGCATTTCACCGGGCACTTTCCCGAGAAGCCGATCATGCCGGGCGTTCTTCTGATCGAAGGCATGGCACAGACGGCCGGCGCGATTTGTGCGCGCAAGACGGGAATCGGCAGCAATCTCGTGTATTTCATGACGATCGACAATGCCCGCTTCCGCAAGCCCGTCGTGCCAGGCGACCGGGTGGAGTTCCATGTGGTGAAGCAGAAGCAGCGCGGCAATATCTGGAAGTTTCACTGTGATGCAAAAGTTGACGGGCAACTCGTCGCGGAAGCTGATATCGGCGCGATGATTGTCAGCAAGGAAGACGCCTGAGAATGATAGCATCAAGTGCGAAGATCCACCCGTCCTCGGCCATCGAGAACGGTGCGGTAATCGGCGAAAACGTGAAGATCGGCCCGTTCTGCCATATCGGGCCGAATGTCATTCTTGCAGATGACGTCGAAATTCTGAGCCACGTGGCGGTCATCGGTCATACGAGCGTCGGCAAGGGCTCGAAGATCTTTCCGGGTGCCGTCATCGGCGGCGACTCGCAGAGCGTCCACCACAGCGCCTTGAATACAAAACTGGTGATCGGCGAAAACTGTACCATCCGCGAAGGCGTGACCATGAATACGGGTACGGTGGAGCACGGCGGCGCGACCATCATCGGCAACAACAACCTGTTCCTGGCCTATTCGCACGTGGCGCATGACTGCCGCCTAGGCAACAATATCATCCTTTCCAACAATGTCATGCTTGCGGGGCACGTCACAGTCGAGGACCGAGCCATACTCGGGGGTGGCTCGGCGGTTCACCAGTTTACCCGCATCGGGCGTCAGGCCTTCATCGGTGGCCTGTCGGCGGTGAGCTATGACGTCATTCCCTATGGAATGCTTAACGGCAACCCCGGCATTTTGAGCGGCCTTAACGTGGTCGGGATGACCCGTGCGGGGATCGAGCGTGCGGCGATTCATCGCGTCCGGCGGTGCTATAAGCAGATATTCGAGGGAGACGGCTCGATTCGCGCGAACGCAGCCGCTATCCGCAACGAATATCTCGATTGCGCGCCGGCAATCGAGATCCTGGATTTCATTGCCGCGGAGAGCGACCGCGCGCTGTCGTCGCCGAATCGCGGCGCCAAGGGCTGATGGCGGTGGCGATTCATCGCCTGCCGCATTCCAAAGGCAGGCTCGCCATCATCGCCGGCGCCGGAACGCTTCCCCATCACGTGGCCGAGGCAGCGCGCTTCCAGGGCGAAGACCCGTTCATCATTGCGCTTTCGCGTGAGGCGGATACCGATTGGACCGGCTTCGACCATGTCGTTTGCGCAATCGGAGACTTTGCCGCGATCAGCCGCACTTTCGAGACCGAGGGAATCGACCGGGTCGTCCTTTCCGGTGCGGTGCGGCGGCGGCCGGAGTGGCGCGATATCCGTCCTACGCTGAAGACGCTGGCCAAGGTGCCGCGGGTTTTCCGCACCTTGATATCCGGCGGGGACGACGCCGTGCTGCGCATGGTGATCGAATTGATCGAGGCGAGCGGCGCCCATGTGATCGGCGCGCACGAGGTCGTTCCGGGGCTTCTTGCCGATACCGGTCCGCTCGGCGCCCATGTCCCGACGGACGAAGATCGGCGTGACATCGAAGCGGGCATCGCCGCAGCCAACGCGCTGGGTGCGCTCGATGTCGGCCAGGGCGCCGTTGCGGTCGGCGGCAGGGTCGTGGCGCTGGAGGGGGCGGAAGGGACGGATGCCATGTTGGCGAGAGTGGCCGACCTCAGGAAAGACGGACGGATTTCAATTCGTCGTCGCGGCGTCCTCGTCAAGCTCTGCAAGCCGCAACAGGACGAGCGGGCGGATCTGCCCTCGATCGGTCCGTCGACGGTAGCAGGGGCGCATGCTGCCGGCCTCGCGGGCATCGCCGTCGAGGCAGGGCGCGCGCTGGTTCTCGATCGCGCGCGTCTCGTGGAGGAAGCCGACAGGAGCGGGCTGTTCGTTCTCGGTATCGAGCGCGATTGCCGCAGGGACCGGAGATGACAGGCGGAGCCTACAGGCTGGCGGTTATCGCCGGAGAAGTTTCCGGAGACCTGCTCGGCGCCGACCTGGTGCGGGCATTGCGTGATCGTCTAGACGGTCCGCTCGAACTCGTGGGCGTTGGTGGCGAGGGGCTGGAAGCCGAAGGGCTCCGGTCGCTTTTCGACTATTCCGAACTGTCGATCATGGGTTTCTCGCAGGTTCTGGCGAACCTGCCGAAGCTTCTGTTGCGGATTGGGCAGACCGCCCGCGCGATCGCCGCTGCGCGTCCGGATGCTCTGTTGATCATCGACAGCCCGGACTTCACCCACCGCGTGGCGCAACGCGTCCGCGCCGCATTGCCGGACTTGCCGGTGATCGACTATGTCTGTCCGAGCGTCTGGGCGTGGAAGCCGGAGCGGGCGCCGCGCATGCGGGCCTATGTGGATCACGTGCTCGCGGTTTTACCCTTCGAGCCGGAAGCGATGGGGAAGCTCGGCGGTCCGCCGACGACCTATGTCGGGCATCGGCTCGCATCTGACGGCAATGTTCTCGCGGTCCGGGAGCGCCAACGACTGAGACGGCAGATGCAGGATCGGCGCGAGCCGAAGGCCTGCCTCCTGCTGCCCGGATCGCGCGGCAGCGAGGTCAGTCGCCTGCTTCCGATCTTCCGCGAAGCGGCCGAAGAGCTCGCGGAGCGGCACGAAGGCATTCGTTTCCTCTTGCCGACCGTGCCGCGCCAGGAAGACCGTGTGAGGGCGTTGACGGCCTCTTGGCGGGTTCAGCCCGAGATAAGCGTAACCGCCGACAGGAAATGGGAGGCTTTTGCCCAAGCCGACGCGGCCATTGCCGCCTCGGGCACGGTGATCCTCGAACTGGCGCTCGCCGGAGTTCCGGTCGTCTCTACCTATTCCGCCGACTGGATCGTCAGCCTCCTGCATTCCCGCATTCGGATATGGACCGCGGCGCTTCCGAACCTCATCGCGGATTTTCCGGTCGTGCCCGAATATTTCAACAAGTCGATCCGCCCGGCCGTTCTGACGCGCTGGTTCGAACGGCTTTCGAGCGATACGGCGCAACGTCGTGCGACGCTCGACGGCTTCGCCCTCGTTCAACAGCGAATGGAAACGAACCGTCCGCCCGGTGAAAAGGCGGCGGATATCGTTCTCGCTTGCCTTCGAGCGGGGTGAGGAGAGGCGAGTGCTTCGAACCGCTGTGGTTCGTCGGGCCAAGCCCCGAGGATGACGGGCAAGAACCTCGCCACAGCCTCTGCAAACCCTGCCACCTGTCATCCTCGGGGCAAGCCCGAGGATGAGGGTTGGCGCAATGGGCTTTTTGTCGAGTTTGTCCGCCGTTTACCGCTTGGAGATCGGCACGTAGTCGCGCAGCGGCGCACCGACATAGAGCTGGCGCGGACGGCCGATGCGCTGTTCCGGATCTTCGATCATCTCGTTCCATTGAGCGATCCAGCCGACGGTGCGGGCAAGCGCAAAGAGCACCGTGAACATCGTGGTGGGGAAGCCCAGGGCCTTCAGCGTGATGCCGGAGTAGAAGTCGATGTTCGGGTAGAGCTTCTTCTCGATGAAGTACTCGTCCGTCAGGGCGATGCGTTCGAGCTCCATCGCGACTTCCAGGAGCGGGTCGTCCTTGTGGCCGAGCTCGGCGAGAACCTCATGCGTCGTCTTCTGCATGATCTTCGCGCGCGGATCGTAGTTCTTGTAGACCCGGTGGCCGAAGCCCATCAGACGGAACGGATCGTTCTTGTCCTTGGCCTTGGCGATATATTCCGGAATGCGGTCGACCGTGCCGATCTCGGCGAGCATGTTGAGCGCCGCCTCGTTGGCGCCGCCATGGGCAGGTCCCCAAAGGCAGGCGATACCGGCAGCGATACAGGCGAACGGGTTGGCACCCGACGAGCCGGCGAGGCGAACGGTCGAGGTCGATGCGTTCTGCTCATGGTCGGCGTGGAGGATGAAGATCCGGTCCATGGCGCGCGCCAGAACCGGGTTCACGACATATTCCTCGCAAGGCACGGCGAAACACATGCGCAGGAAGTTCGAGGCGTAGTCGAGATCGTTCTTCGGATAAACGAAGGGCTGGCCGATATGGTACTTGTAGGCCATCGCGGCGATCGTCGGCATCTTGGCGATCATGCGCAGCGACGCGACCATCCGCTGATGCGGATCGGTGATGTCGGTCGAGTCGTGGTAGAAGGCGGAAAGGGCGCCGACGCAGCCGCACATGACCGCCATCGGATGGGCATCGCGGCGGAAGCCGGTGAAAAACCGCGACATCTGCTCGTGGACCATGGTGTGGTGCGTGACGCGATAATCGAAATCGGCCTTCTGAGCCTTTGTCGGCAGTTCGCCGTAGAGAAGCAGGTAGCAGACTTCGAGAAAGTCGCCGTGCTCTGCCAGTTGCTCGATCGGAAATCCGCGGTGAAGCAGGACGCCCTCGTCGCCATCGATATAGGTGATCTTCGATTCACATGATGCCGTGGAGGTGAAGCCCGGATCGTAGGTGAACATCGTCGTCTGCTTGTAGAGCGAGCCGATGTCCACGACATCCGGACCGATTGATCCCGATCGCACCGGCAGGTCCGCGGACTTTCCGCCGAATGTTACTGTCGCGCTTTTTTCTGACATGGGACCCTCCGTTTTTGTGACATCGTGGCATAGCTCTGTGCCGCGAATTTGAGCGTTGCGAATTTGCTATATGATTTATTTTCGACTGCCAAGCAGTACCAAAGGCAAACTTGTGCGATGCGAAAACGCATATGGCAACGCAACAAACGCATGTTACGGCAATTCGTTCGAAGAGATCAATGATCGCTAAGCTGATAATGCGGTACCATTCTATCTAGTCTGCCTCTTTTTTGAGCATCAGCCTTCGAGTTGCAAGATTGCGCGGTTGGCTGCAGGATCGAGAAAACAGGCGCGGGCGGAGCGGAATGGGGGAGAGCGGGGCACGAGCGGTCGTGCGCGATGGGGAGCGCAGCGCGTGGCCCCGGAGCGAGGGCACGCGGGTTCTCACTGGCGATTTGCCCGCCATCGGCTCCGGCCGCCGGGCGCCTGTGGGCTGGCATGCGGCAAACATTCGCCATCGGATAGGCTCGGCGGCCACGGCGGTTTCCCTCGGCATAGGCGCTGCAGTTGCGGAAGAGCAGGAATACGGCCACGGCTTCGTCCTGATCCCGGTCATGCTTGCGCTTGGCTCGCTTGCATGGCTCGCAGTGCCCGAATCCGTCGGAATTGCCAAACTTGCAGCGCTGCTTTGCGTTTTCGGCATATCTGCGGTGCTTTGCCGGGGGGACCTGCGAAGCTGGCGGCCGCTGGTGATCGCGCCCGCTCTCTTTACCACGGGTATGCTGCTGGCCGCGGCCGAAACAGCGAGGCTGGATACGGTCATCCTCGACACGCCAGTGACGACGACCGTTCGCGGAACGGTCCTCACTCGGGATCCCGACGACAGGGGACGCTGGCGTTATCTCGTTCGCATACAAGAAACATCCGGCCCGCGGCTGCGCCGGGCGCCGGAAAGGGCGACGCTGCTGGCGCGGAGCCGCCACGAACCGTTTCCGGTCGGAGCTATCATCGAAGGCAAGGCGCGTTTGTCGCCGCCCTCCGGGCCGGCTCTCCCGGGTCTCAACGATTTCGCGTTCGGCTCCTACTTCAAAGGCGTAGGCGCGGTCGGGTATTTCTATGGCGCGCCGCGAGCGCCGGTTGATGCCGGCGCTGTCAGCGGTCGGTCCGAAGCCTCGCTGCCGGCGAAAGCGGCCGCATATCTGGCACTGATCCGCGAAGTGATCGGCAATCGCATCCGGACAGCGATCGGCGGCGATACCGGTGCGATCGCTGCGGCGCTCGTGACCGGCGAGGAGCGCGCGATCAGCCGCGAGGCCGTCGAGATGCTGCGCGCCGCGGGCCTGTCGCATGTCCTGGCGATCTCGGGACTCAACATGGTGCTGGCGGCGGGCACGTTTCTCATCGGCGCCCGGACTCTGTTGAGCTTCGTTCCGGGGTTGGCGGAAAGAGCTTCCGTCAAGAAGATCGCTGCCGTCGGCGCTCTTCTCATGGTGTTCTTCTATATTCTGATTTCCGGAGGTGCGGTCTCAGCGCTCAGATCCTGGATCATGATTTCGATCATGCTCGTCGCACTGTTCTTCGACCGCGTCTCGATCAGCCTGCGCAACGTGGCGCTTGCCGCACTCATCATCCTTGCCTGGACGCCGTCGGCGGTAGCCGGACCCGGGTTCCAAATGTCCTTTGCGGCGACGCTGGCCCTCGTTGCGGGCTATTCCCGCTGGCGCGACCACAGGAGAAAGGATCCCGAAACCTCGAAGAAGCGGGGGAGCGTGGGGGTCGTGTCCGGCCTCGCCATCGGTACTGTCGCCACCTCCGTCATCGGCGGCCTGGCGACGGCGGTTTACGCGGCTGCCCATTTCAACCGGCTCCCCGGTTACGGGCTGGCCGCAAACGTTCTCACGACGCCTCTGATCAGCGTGCTGATCATGCCTTTCGCGCTGTTCGCGATGCTGCTTATGCCCTTCGGGCTCGAATATTATCCCCTCGTGGTCATGGGGCAGGGGCTGGACTGGATGCTGGCCGTCGCGAGATATGTCGCATCGCTCGACGGGGAGTGGATGACCGGCCGCATGGGCGACGCGCCGTTCTTCCTTATCGCATTCGGCGGCATCCTGGTCTGCGTTCTGAGAACGCGGCTGGCGCTCGTCGGCGCGGGGCTGATCGCTCTGGGTATATGCGCGATCGCGCTCGAGCCGCGGAAGGAGCGCCCATCGATCGCGATATCGGAGGATGCGCAATTGGTCGGCCTGATCGCCGCGGATGCAATCGCGACCAATCGGAGCCGTCCGCCGGAGTTCATCTTCTCGCAATGGCAGCGCGCACTTGCGATCGCGGAACATAAGGCACCGCTCGACGTTGCGACGGAGCCGGACACCGCCGTCGAGACAGCAGCCTTCCTGACCTCGGCCCAGCCCGGCGTCTTCGCCTGCAGAAAGGGAATAGGGTGCGCCGGGCGCAGCCGCGAGGGATGGACAGTGGCTGTTATCGAAAAGGCCGAATCGCTCTCCTTCCTGTGCGGTCGCGCCGATCTGGTCGTCGTCGCCAGCCGCCGGCCGTCCGCAGCCTGCCCGCCCGGCGGTTCGCTGGTCATAAGCGCCGAAACGCTGCGGCGGACGGGTGCGGTCGAGATCCATGCCGAGCAGCAGGAACGACCGGGCGTGCCGCCACGCATACGCGTCGTCACGTCGTTCTCCTCCACTGAGCGCCCCTGGCAGCGTCATCGCCGCTACGACTGGCGGACGGGCAGTTTTTTGCCGCAGGGTTCACCGCCCTGACGACCGGGCGTTCCTCATCGCCCCACCTGCGGTGATATTCTTGATTATCGTACTCCACAATCTTGTCATCCCGCCATTGTTTGTCGTAAAGAGCGTTGCGAAAGCGCTTCACCGACAGGGGCGGGCGCGAGCGGCTGCGGTTTGCATCCGGCGCCCACCTGATTGTTGAAATCGATTGCGGGCCCGTGACGCTCGGGCGAATACGGAAAAACGAGGAACGAGATGTCTGATCGGATCCGGCCGAAATTGAACATGTTGCTGGCGGCAACGCTGACTGTTTTCCTTGCCGGCCCGGTCGCGACCGGCCTCGCGCAGACCGCACAACAGCCCTCGTCCGTTTCGGTCGACGCGCAGCCGCCGGCGACAGACCTTCCCGGCGGCGATGATCCGGGCGTGCCACCGGCGCCGGCCGAGGCAGCGGTGGGCGACGCAACGGCGGGGGGAGCAAATCCCGTGCTTCCGCATGATCTTTCGCCGGTCGGCATGTTTCTCGCTGCCGACATCGTCGTAAAGGCGGTGATGGTCGCTCTGGCGCTCGCCTCCGTCGCCACCTGGGCGATCTTCGCCGTGAAGACGCTGGAGCTCATATATGCCAAGTCACGCCTCAAGCGCGCCGTGGCGGCCCTCGTTTCCGCGAATGGTCTCGCCGACGTGCAGCCAAAGCTCGAGCGCCGCGCTGGCGTGGCTGGGGAGATGATTGCCGCAGCGGTCGACGAAATGACGCGCTCGGACGCCGTTCTGGACCTTGCGCCGGCAGTAGGTGTCAAGGAACGCGTCTCCTCTCTGCTCACGCGTATCGAAGTTCGCGCCGGCAAGAGGATGAGCTCCGGTACCGGGATCCTGGCGTCCATCGGGTCCGTCGGTCCATTCGTCGGCCTCTTCGGTACCGTCTGGGGAATCATGAATTCCTTCATCGGCATCAGCAAGGCGCAGACGACCAACCTCGCCATCGTTGCGCCGGGCATCGCCGAGGCGCTGCTGGCGACTGCGATCGGTCTCGTCGCGGCAATACCGGCGGTGGTGATCTACAACTATTTTGCCCGGTCAGTCGGGGGGTACAAGCTCATCCTGGCAGATGCGGCGGCAGCCGTCGAAAGACTGGTAAGCCGCGATCTCGATCATCGCCACGCCCGCAGAGCGCCGCCGCGCCGCCAGGACGGCTTCGTTCACGGCCCCGACTCGATCGCCAGAATCGGATAAGCGAAAATGGCTGGAAGAATTTCCGAGAGCGGCGGCGATCTCGACGAGAACAGCGAGATCAACGTCACCCCCTTCATCGACGTCATGCTCGTGCTGCTCATCATCTTCATGGTGGCTGCGCCGCTCGCGACGGTCGACATGAAGGTCGACCTGCCGCAATCCGTCGCAAAGCCGGCGCCGCGCGACGACAAACCGGTCTTCGTGACGTTGAAAGCCGACCTCACGCTTGCCATCGGCAATGAAGAGGCGCCTCGCGAAGCCTTCGTTTCCGAGCTGAACCGGATAACCGGCGGCAACACGGATACGCGCGTGCTTCTGCGCGCCGATCGCCTGGTCGACTACGGCGAACTGATGACGGTGATGAACCTCATTCAGAATGCCGGCTACGGCAAGATCGCACTCGTCGGCCTGGAGGCCGCTCCCGCCCGCTAGGGGTTTTCCGTCCGCATCCTCGTCTCGGCAGGTTCCTTATGGCCCGGCCGCCAGTTCCGATGTGGGCTGGCGGTGCCTTTTTGCGTGCACGGAGACGCAGTCGCTTGAAACCGGCCGTGCGGCGATCTATGAGCTTTATGAATGTGTCCGAAAGCGCGGAGCGGTTTCGGACCGACGACAGGCACAGAGACAACAACCTGAGGCGCGACGCATCAATACGGCGCTTCGCGCTTCAGGCAACGGGCTAGCGGCCGCCGAACGCACGATCTTCCCGGCGCCGCGCCCATTCCGACACGAGGCAATATCATGAATTTCGAAGCAGCCCGCATCAAGATGGTGGACAATCAGATCCGGACCACGGATGTGACCTCCCATTCAGTCCTGTCTGCTTTCCTGTCGGTCCCGCGTGAGGAGTTCGTGCCTGCCAAGATGCGGGAGCTAGCCTATATCGACACCGATATCGAGCTCGTCGGCGGTCCCCAGCCGCGTTACCTGATGGAGCCGTCGCCGCTGGCGAAGCTCCTCCAGCTTGCGGAGATCTCCAACTCGGATCTGGTCCTCGAAATCGGCTGCGGGACAGGTTACGCCTCTGCCTTGCTCTCGCTTCTCGCCGGTTCCGTCGTGGCGCTGGAGAGCGACGAAGCCCTGGCCGCCACGGCCACGGAGACGCTGGCACGCCTCGGCTACGACAATATCGCCGTGGTGAGCGGCGATCTCACCAAGGGGTATGCGGCGGAGGCGCCCTATGACGTCATCTTCATCAACGGTGCCGTCGAGATGATCCCTGCCGAGCTGTTCGAGCAGCTTCGCGACGGCGGCCGGCTCGTGGTCGTGGAAGGTTTTGGTAACGCATCTCGTGCGAAACTTTACGTGCGCGAATCGGGCATGACGTCGGAGCGAGCTGACTTCAACACCGCCGTGAAGCCGCTTCCCGGCTTCCGCCGCGACCGTTCTTTTGTTTTTTGATGTGCCTCTTATTGAGGTAGCTCAACATATGAGTGTTGAAGCGAAAACTGCAATGTTGCCAATCGGCAACGTATTATTTGTTTCTTTTTGAAATGGCCGTGCAGAGGGTCGGTGCGCAGTTGTCGTAGACCCGAATCCGGAGTTCAAAAGAGCCTGGAAGCGGTGATTTGCCCGCCATGGGTGGCGCGGGGCTTCACTGCAGTGTTTGTGCAGGCCGCCAAAGGGCCTGCTGAAAAATGCGGGGTGGCGACGCTGCCCCGATTGATCGGAGGGAAGATGGTGTCGATTGTCCGCAAAGCAGCCTTGTGGGCGGCTGTCTCGACCAGTGTGCTGCTCGCGCCCCACGCCGTTCTCGCGGAGACGATTTTCGGGGCGATGGCCAAGGCCTATGCGAACAACCCGGATCTCAACGCCGCTCGCGCCGGGCTGCGCGCGACCGATGAAGGGGTTCCGATTGCGAAGGCCGGCTACCGGCCGCAGGTTTCCGCGTCGGCGACTGGGACGCTCTCACGGGTCGACGCCGAACGGACCGGCACCCGCGACTTTCATTCCGGACAGGTCGGGATTTCCATCACGCAGACGATCTTCGATGGATTTCAGACCCTGAACAATGTCAGGGCGGCCGAAGCGGAGGTGTTTTCGAGCCGCGAGACGCTGAAGGCCAATGAGATCCAGATTCTTCTTTCGGCCGCGCAATCCTATGCGAACATAGCCCGCGATCAGCAGGTCGTTTCCATTCGCCGTCAGAACCTCGCCTTTCTTCGGGAACAGTTGAGCGCCGCACAGGCCCGCCTCGATGTGGGCGAAGGCACGCGGACGGATGTGAGCCAGGCGGAAGCCGAACTCGCCAACGCCCAGTCGCTGCTCGTTGCTGCAATCGCGCAGCTGAAACAGAGCGAAGCGGTCTATGTGCAGATCGTCGGCGCAGCGCCGACCGGCATCAGACAACCTGGACCTGCCACGAAGGCCATGCCGAGGTCCCTCGATCAGGCCGTGGCGACGGGGCTGCGCGAGAACCCGCGAATCCTGGCGGCGCAATATGCCGTCGATTCGGCCGGTTACCAGGTGAAATCGGCGGAAGGCACGATGCTGCCGGGCGTCGTTCTCCAGGGTGCCGTGAGCCGTAACACCGGTAATGCCGGTCAAGGGCTTGATGACACGACGGCGAGCGTCACTGCTCGGCTCGAAGTTCCGATCTATCAGGGCGGTGCGGAATACGGCCAGATTCGCCAGGCCAAGGAAATTCTGGGGCAGCAACGGATCCTCGTCGACTCCGAGCGGGCCTCGGTGCAGCAGACAGTCGTATCGGCGCATGCGCAGCTCGAATCGGCACTCGCACGAATCAAGGCCAGCCGGTCGCAGATCTCCGCAGCGAACCTCGCGCTCGAGGGCGTGATCGAAGAGCGCAAGGTCGGTCAGCGCACTACGCTGGACGTGCTCGACGCGCAGCAGGACGTGCTGGACGCGCAGGAGTCGCTGGCGGGCGCGCAACGCGATGCGGTGGTTGCAAGCTATGCCTTGCTCGCCGCAATGGGCCACCTGACAGTCAGGAGCCAGGGCCTGCAGGTGGCCGAATATCGGGCCGAGGAACATTACGAGGCCGTCAAGGACAAGTGGTTCGGCCTGCGCACCGTCGACGGGCGCTAGACGGCCCTTAGCCAATTCGACACGAAACGCCGCGTCCCCGAAGGGCAGCGGCGTTTTGTGCTGAGGCCCGTTGAGATTCGGGACATTCGCCGCGTTTTGTTTGATTTCCTCATTCCCGTGCTTGTCACAGGAATCCAGCCAGACCAAGTCCTTGGGCTGAAAAGAGTCTTCCGCGCCGCAGACGCGGCGCTGCTGGATCCCTGTGACGAGCACAGGGATGAGGATAGAGAGGTGCGACCCTCGGCGCGTAAGACGTAACCTTTCATTGCGTCACAGGTTGAACATTCCCTCGCATATTCCCAAGCGTAAGTTGTAGGAACCGCACATCCCGGTCCCTCATTCCTGTGCTCGTCACAGGAATCCAGCCAGCCCAAGTCTTTGGGCTGTAAAGAGTCTTCCGCGCCGCAGACGCGGCGCTGCTGGATCCCTGTGACGAGCACAGGGATGAGGGTAGAGTGGGTGCGGCCCCTCGGCGCGCTTCATAAACCGTGAAGATATCGAGGCGGCGCGGAAGGTCGCCGGTCACGCCCGTGGACAGCGTCCCGTCCCGCTTCGCACATCCCCGTCCCTCATTCCTGTGACGCGCACAGGAATGAGGAAATCAAACAAGCGTCGGCGGGTGGCCCGAATCTCAACGGGCTTTAGAGCGCAAGTGCCATTGCCCCTGCCGAAAAAAACAAATCTGTGCAAGAATTTACCGAGCTGATTCGCGGCGTTTGTTTCGTCGGCGAACTCACTTAAGGTTTGTTCGAATCGGCACACGGAGCGGCTTTTCCGTGTTCGTCCGCAGCAAACGGGGATTGAAATGGCGCAGCTCAACGTCGCACGTGAACCTTCGATGGATGAGATTCTGGCATCCATTCGCAAGATCATCGAGAGTAACGAGCCTGGTCCGGCCGGAACCTCCGCGCAGCAGAGCTTCGAGGACGGCGCCCGCGACGATGTCGAACTGTCGATGGATCCGGAGGTCGAAGCGGATGCGTTCGGATCCGCCGACGACCAATTCTCCTCGGTCAGGACGTCACCATCGGCGGTCGATAACCGTACCGACGCGCCGGTACCGCCGTCTGCACCGCTTTCGCTTGCCGATGTCGCGGCAAGGGTGAGGGCCGCTTCGGAGCGGCAGGCGGTGCATACGGTTCCGAGGGATCAAGCAGGAGGCGAGGAGGCGCGGTCGCCAGCGGATAGTCCGGCGATGATGTCCCGCATCGCTGCGTTTCCCTCTTCGGCCATCCCGGCGAGTGCGGCAGCGGACGCCGGGTCGGCTCCCGTGGCCGGGGATGTGTCGGCGGCCGCGCATGCGGCCTCGGACGAGGCAACGGAGCCGGAAGGCACGCCTGGAACGATCGTTTCCCCGGCTGTCAGCCGTCAGGTTGCGCGCGCTTTCGACGAATTGGCACATGCCGTCGAGAACGGACCCCGGCGTTCCTTCGACGAGATCGCCGAGGCGATGCTGCGTCCGATGTTGCAGGAATGGCTGGACGACAACCTGCCGACATTGGTCGAAAGACTGGTGCGCGAGGAAATCGAGCGCGTGGCACGCGGGCCCCGGCGCTGACGTAAACGGTAGACGTGCCCGACTTGCGTCTGCCGCCCGTGGACGATTTCAGGAGACTCGCCGAGCTCTTTTCCCCAGTAGCGCATTCGAACCTGCGCACGTCCGGACAGAAAAGCGTTACACACTTTTCCCGGAAGTAATCTAAGATGGAAGCCGCATGCACGATGGCTGCGGCTTTTTCCCCGTTCAGGTTGACTTGCCCCGGGCCTTCCGGTTTACAAACGCTGACATCAATCTCCAGAAATCGGCCAAAGAATGCTTGATAAAACCTACGATTCCGCAGCGGTAGAACCGAAGATCGCCAAGGCCTGGGACGAAGCGGATGCCTTTCGCGCCGGTGTCAACGCGAAGCCGGACGCGGAGACCTTCACGATCGTGATCCCCCCGCCGAACGTGACGGGATCGCTCCATATGGGCCATGCGCTCAACAATACGCTGCAGGACATCATGGTCCGCTTCGAGCGCATGCGCGGCAAGGATGTGCTCTGGCAGCCGGGTATGGACCATGCGGGTATCGCGACCCAGATGGTCGTCGAGCGCCAACTCATGGAACGTCAGCTTCCGAACCGCCGCGATATGGGCCGTGAGGCCTTTATAGAGAAGGTCTGGGAGTGGAAAGCCGAGTCCGGAGGCCTGATTTTCAATCAATTGAAGCGGCTCGGCGCCTCATGCGACTGGTCGCGCGAGCGCTTCACGATGGACGAGGGGCTGTCCGAGGCGGTCATCGAGGTCTTCGTCAGCCTTTACAAGGAAGGCCTCATCTATCGCGACACCCGGCTGGTCAACTGGGACCCGAAGCTGCAAACCGCGATCTCCGACATCGAGGTCGAGCCGGTCGAGGTCAACGGCCATCTCTGGCATCTGCGCTACCCGCTCGAAGAGGGTGTGACCTATCAGCATCCCGTCGCCTTCGATGAGGAAGGCAATGCGACGGAATGGGAGGCGCGCGACTATCTCGTCGTCGCGACCACGCGTCCGGAAACCATGCTCGGCGACACCGGCGTTGCCGTGCACCCCGATGACGCCCGCTACAAGGGCATCGTGGGCAAGCACGTCATTCTGCCGATCGTCGGCCGCCGCATTCCGATCGTGGCCGACGAGTACCCGGATCCGACGACCGGCACCGGCGCGGTGAAGATGACGCCTGCGCACGACTTCAACGATTTCGACGTCGGAAAACGCAGGGGACTGCGGCAGGTCAACGTTCTCACGGCAGACGGCCGGATAACGATCAAGAACAACGAGGATTTCCTCGAGGGGCTCGACCACCCGGCGGCGCTGCACGGCGCCTGGGATCAACTGGAGGGCAAGGATCGCTTCGAAGCGCGCAAGCTTATCGTCGAGATGCTCGAAGAGGCCGGGCTCGTCGATCACATCGAGCCCCACAAGCACATGGTGCCCCATGGCGACCGCGGCGGCGTGCCGATCGAGCCGCGCCTGACCGAGCAATGGTATGTCGACGCCAAGACCTTGGCGAAGCCGGCGATTGCGGCGGTCAAGGAAGGCAGGACGAATTTCGTCCCGAAGAACTGGGAAAAGACCTATTTCGAATGGATGGAGAACATCCAGCCCTGGTGCATTTCGCGCCAGCTCTGGTGGGGCCACCAGATCCCCGCCTGGTACGGGCCTGATGGGCAGATCTTCGTTGAACGAAACGAGGAGGAAGCGCTGCACGCGGCGATTCAGCATTACATCGCCCATGAAGGACCGATGAAGGCCTATGTCGAAGACCTGCTCGAAAACTTCAAGCCGGGTGAGATACTGACGCGCGACGAGGATGTCCTCGACACCTGGTTCTCCTCGGCGCTCTGGCCCTTCTCGACGCTCGGTTGGCCGCAGGAGACGCCGGAGCTCGACAAATATTATCAGACCGATGTGCTGGTAACCGGTTTCGACATCATCTTCTTCTGGGTCGCCCGGATGATGATGATGGGCCTTCACTTCATGAAGGATGCGGACGGCACACCTGTCGAGCCTTTCCACACGGTGTATGTTCATGCGCTCGTCCGTGACAAGAACGGGCAGAAGATGTCGAAGTCCAAGGGCAACGTCATCGACCCGCTGGAGCTCATAGACGAATACGGCGCCGACGCACTGCGCTTCACGCTGGCGATCATGGCGGCTCAGGGGCGCGACGTGAAGCTCGACCCGGCCCGGATAGCAGGCTATCGCAACTTCGGAACCAAGCTGTGGAATGCGACCCGCTTTGCCGAGATGAACGGGGCAGTAAGCAGCGACGGCTTTATTCCCGAGGCAGCGTCGCTGACGATCAACCGCTGGATCCTGACGGAACTGTCGCGCACCATCCGCGACGTGAGCGAGGCGATCGAGGATTACCGCTTCAACGAGGCGGCGGGAACCCTTTACCGCTTCGTCTGGAACCAGTTCTGCGACTGGTATCTCGAACTCCTGAAGCCTGTCTTCAATGGCGACGATGACGCGGCCAAGCGCGAGTCCCAGGCCTGCACGGCCTATGTCCTGGATGAGATCTACAAGCTGCTGCATCCGTTCATGCCCTTCATGACGGAAGAGCTTTGGGAAAAGACGACCGGCCCCGGACGAGAGCGTACGACGCTCCTTTGCCATGCCGAATGGCCGGCCGCCTTCTATGCGGATGACGCGGCTGCAGACGAAATCAACTGGCTGATCGATCTCGTTTCCGGCATTCGTTCGGTTCGCGCCGAAATGAATGTCCCTCCGGCGGCGATGGCTCCATTGGTCATCGTCGGGGCGAAGGCGCTGACGAGCGAGCGGCTCGACCGGCACGCCTCTGCGATCAAGCGTCTGGCGAGAGTGGAGAATATCGAGCACGCGTCAGTGGCGCCCCGCGGCAGCGCTCAGATCGTGGTCGGCGAAGCGACGGCTTGCCTTCCGCTCGGCAGTCTCATCGATCTCGCGGCCGAAAAATTGCGTCTGGAAAAGGCCATCGCAAAGGTAGACGTCGAGCGGCAACGGATCCTCGGCAAGCTCGCCAACGAAAAATTCGTCGCCAATGCCAAGCCTGAACTGGTCGAGGCCGAGCGCGAGCGGCTGGTCGAACTCGACCTGCAAAGAGACTCGCTCGGCGTTGCTTTGTCCCGCGTTACGGAAGCCGGGTAGCTTTTCATCTGCGAGACAAACTCGAAGGCAGACACGATCCGCGGCAGCAATGCCGCGGATTTTCCAATTTCTGACCCATGCGGCGAATCGGTTCCTGGTCTGGCTCGGCGGCAACGCAGGTGGGGGCGATCGACAATGCACGCATGGGTTTTAGCTGCCGGCGTTTCAATGGTGCCTCGCAAGGCTGTCGTGTAAAAAGCCATGATGTTGTTCCAGCGTCACACACCGCAATTTGGTAGTATTTAATTCCATTGGTTGATCGAAATCGCGGACTTTCTGGAAATCAAATTCTATTGGTGGTCGAATTGTGGCGAGAAGTGGGAATTCTTACGTAAATCCGATGACCGGTCCCGCCCGGTCGGCTCCGGGGCTTCCAGTTTGCCATTTCACGCAATCGTGAGGATACTTCCCTCAAGCGCGGCCCCGAGGCGGATGGCCGCAGAATTGGAATGCAGGGGAGGAGCTTGATGGCTCGAATTGGATTGAAGCAGGGTGTTCTGGCTGCGGTGGCCGGGGTGCTCGTGGCCTCGGCTGCGCAGGCGGGAGGGCTCGAGCGCAGCGGCTATAATATCGATCTCTTGTTCGACCCGTCGGACTATGCGGCCGAAGCGACGGCGACCTATGTCAATCCGCAACGTAAGCTGAAGAATGTCGAGGACACCGATACCGCCAATACGGACATTCTCGGAGGGACATTCGGTGGCGGAAACCTGAATTATCGTCCAAGCACCGCGGACGACACTGAGAGCTATTGGGCGCCCCGCATCGGCGTTAAGGCTGCTTTGGGTGACAGTATTGACTGTATGGCGGACTACTCGCAGCCTTGGGGCGCCCACACCAACCCCGGCAAAAACTGGGCCGGTGCCAACAACAACATCGAGACGAAGGTGGAGAGCGACAACTATGCGGCCACCTGTTCCTACAAGTGGGAAATGGGACCTGGCTATTTCCGGGTTATTGGCGGTGGATTCTATCAGGAAGTGGGCGGCTTTAAAGAGCGACTCGTGCAGGATTACACCTTCGCGCCGTTTCCGCTTTCGACCTTTTCTGGCGTCGGTCGTCTCGAGCTGGAAGACAGCGGATGGGGCTGGCGCACCGGCGTTGCATACGAAATTCCTGAATATGCTATGCGGGCGAGCTTGGTGTACAACAGTGCTGTAGATCTGGATGATCTTTCAGGCTTCATCGATCTGCGTCAGCTTGCGTTTCCGAACCCTTTCCCGGTCGGCCCTCCGTTGATCACCGGCACCAAATATGACGTTCGGGGGTCGGCCTCGATGCCGGATTCGCTTGAACTCAAGGTTCAATCCGGCATTGCCCCCGGCTGGTTGGCGTTTGGCTCCATCAAATGGACCGATTGGAGTCAGTTGCAGGTTGTAACATTCTGCCCTGCGACGATATCGCCTACTACGCCGTGCACCAGCCTCGATCTCCTTTACCGGGACGGCTGGACCGTCACCGGGGGCATCGGCCACAAGTTCAACGATCAATGGAGCGGTGCAGTCAGCCTCACCTGGGATCGTGGAACAAGCCAAGGCTATGGGGCTCAGACCGATACCTGGACGCTCGGCACAGGCGTTTCCTATACGCCGACCGAGAATGTAGAAATCCGTCTTGCCGGCGTCGTCGGTATCCTGACCAGCGGCAGTTCCGGTGCGGTTGATTTCGAAGGGGAGACGATCGGCGGCGATGTCTCCTACGACTTCGATAATGACTTCGTCGGTGCGATCTCGACATCGCTGAAGGTCAGGTTCTGATCTCCTAAAATCCACTGCTCGAGGCCCGGTCTCCGCCGGGCCTTTTTCATGTCTGGTAACCACGCTTATAAGCGGTTCTGAATGTGACGATTCAGCAACACATTTCCTGCTACGGTTTGCTACTATCCGGGCCGGGTCGATTATGTCCATTTCCCGCCACAAAATGAGAGCAGCGATATAGGGACGAAGGCTAGTCGAGTTCCATGCCCGCGTTGAGGTGAAGTGAGTTTGTGTGCCGTCATGACATCCCGTAGCAATTGGCCTCAGGCGCGCAGCCGGAGCACCGGTGGGCGCAGGAGCCAGCATGTGCAGCATCTTCGCGACGGTGATGGGGTCGGCGTGGCCGGATCGAACGAAAGAAACTGATTGTTATGCGCGCGGGTGAATTGAAGTCGCTTAGGGTTGCGGTGCTTGGCATGTCGCTGGCGGTTGGCGCAACCGCGGCCGGGCCAGCACGGGCTTTCGATCCCGGAGCCGGCGTGACCAAGGAGTCGGGCCCCTTCGCGCTCTTCAAGTTCGGTTTTTCCGCCTATAAGAGCGGCCGGAAAGACGAAGCGGTCGAGGCCTATCGATATGCTGCCGAAAAGGGGCACACGGGCTCTCGCTGGGCGCTCGCCAATATGTATGCCTATGGCGATGGTGTCGCGGAGAACGATCTCGAAGCATTCAAGATCTACAGCGAAATCGCACAACAGGGTGTCGAGCCGGGCTCGGAAGATACGGGCTACTTCGTCAATGCCTTGATTTCGCTTGCCGGCTACTACCGGCGCGGCATTCCCGACACCCCGGTAAGGTCCGACCTATCGCAGGCCAGGCAGTTGTATTTCCAGGCGGCCTCCACCTTCGGCGTGGCGGAAGCGCAATTCCAGCTCGCGCGCATGTTGCTTTCAGGCGAGGGCGGAAGCGTCAATGTCCAGCAGGCCAAGAAATGGCTCAACCGGGCGCGCAAGAATGGTCATGCCGGCGCCATGGGCGTTTTCGGAAACGTCATTTTCCAGGAAGGTCAGACCGCTCGCGGTCTCGCATACATGACGGCGGCGCTCGGCCAATGTTCTCCCAAGGACCGGCCCTGGCTCCAGGCGATGCAGGAACAGGCGTTCTCGCTCGCCACCGAAGACGATCGCCGGGTGGCGATAACCATGTCCCAGAACATGCATCTGCAGAACGACGACGATTGAAGTCCTGTGCGGCCTGACCCGAGGATGGCTGACCGCAGGGAAGGGAAGGTCGACTCGCCTCAGGTCGTCGCGAACGCGAATTCAGCCGTTACGGGCACATGGTCGGACGGCTTTTCCCAGGCACGGACGTGTTTTTCGATAGAGGTCGACACGAGCTTGTCGGCCGCCTCCGGCGACAGCATCAGATGATCGATGCGGATGCCGAAATTCTTCTGCCAGCAGCCGGCCTGATAATCCCAGAACGAATAGAGCGGCGCCTCGTCGGAGGTCGCGCGCACCGCGTCGGTGAAGCCGAGGTTGCGCAGCCGCCGAAAGGCGGCACGTGTCTCTGGCAGGTAGAGAGCGTCGTTCCGCCAGACCTTGACGTCCCAGCAGTCATGCGCCTCCGGGATGACGTTGTAGTCGCCGGCCAGGATGAGCGGTTCCTCCAGGGCGAGCCTCTGTTCCGCGAAGGCGGCCAGACGCCGCATCCATCCGAGCTTGTAGGGGTATTTTTCCGTCTCTACCGGATTTCCGTTCGGCAGATAGAGGCAGCAGACCCGAAGGGCTCCGCCATTGACGGAGAACACGCCTTCGATGAAGCGCGACTGTTCGTCGGCAGGGTCTCCCGGCAATCCTCGATTGATCTCGTCCGGTCTTATCCTGGAGAGCAGGGCAACGCCATTGAAGCCTTTCTGTCCATGCGTCTCCACATGATAGCCGAGCGCCTCGATCTCGCTTCTCGGAAATGTCTCGTCGACGGATTTGATCTCCTGCAGACAGGCGATGTCGGGGTTCGACTCCCTAAGCCAGCCGACGAGGCCGTCGAGACGCGCTTTGACGCCGTTGATGTTCCATGTGGCAATCTTCATTGGGCAGCCTTGCCTCTCACGACATTTGAGTCCGTTCGGTCGATTGGTTCTAGCGGCTGGAAATTCTTTTGACAAATCCGGGATCCGCCATTTGGGTTCTGGATCGGGCGGCCGCCGGTCCGGCGCATCTTCCGCTTCTTCCCCACGTTAGGTTTCACCCTTAAGTAGCCGAATTGATTCCGCTCCGCGTCCGTCTATAGTCCCGCGCATGATCGCGTTCATAGAGAGTTACTGGCCGCATTTTCTGGCGCTGCTTTCGGTCGTCCTCGGCGTCCCGGCAATCATCCATGCGGCGATGACTAAAGACGATGTGCGTGCGGCTGCCGGCTGGGTCGGGGTTGTGCTGCTCTCACCGGTCATCGGTGCGGTCATCTACGCGGTCGCCGGCATCAATCGGATGCGCCGCTCGTCTATCGGCCTGCAGCGTTCGCTGCTGCGCTCGACCGAGCGGGACCCGTTCGGGCGCTTCGATGTCACGCATGATCAGGTGGTGGCCCGTTTCGGGCAGCGTTTCGCGGCAATGAAGATGCTTGGAGACCGCGTTGCGCGCTTCACGATGTCGGCGGGAAACCACATCACCATGCTCGAGGGCGGCGACGCGGTCTATGCCGCGATGCTCGACGAGATCTCGTCCGCCCGTCGCAGCATTCTCATCGAGAGCTATATTTTCGACCGCGATCCCATCGGCATGCGTTTCGCCAATGCCCTGATCGCCGCAGTGAAACGCGGCGTCGCCGTGCGCGTCCTGATCGACGCCGTGGGTGCGCGCTATTCCGTGCCGTCCATTGTGGGCTATCTGAAGGAAGGAGGCGTGCCGACCGCCGTCTTCAACGGCAATATCATCATGGGCCTGCGGCTGCCCTATGCCAATCTCAGGACACACCGCAAGATCATGGTTGTCGACGGTACGGTCGCTTTCGCCGGCGGCATGAACATCCGTGCGGGCTTTGCCGCTGAAATCGCAGGAAAGGCTGCTTCTTTCGACACGCATTTCCGCGTTACGGGACCCGTTGTCGCCGATATCTTTCAGGTTGCTGCGGAAGATTGGCAGTTCTCGAGCGAGGAGGTACTGACAGGCGACGGCTGGCGGCTCGCCGACCTTCCCGCGGAGCCGGACGTGCGATCGGTGCTGATGCGGGCCGTTCCCTCAGGTCCTGACAACACCAACGAGACGAATCACAAGATGCTTATGGGCGCCTTTTCGATGGCGCGAAAACATATCCGGTTGATGTCGCCCTATTTCCTGCCCGACAAGGAATTGATCAGCGCGCTCGTGACGGCGGCGAGGAAGGGTGTCGAGGTCGACATCGTCGTGCCCTCCGTCAACAATTTGACACTCGTCGACCGCGCGATGACGGCACAGTTCGACCAGGTGCTGAAAGGTCACTGCCGCGTCTGGCGGGCAAAGGGCGCCTTCAACCATTCCAAGCTGATGGTCATCGACGATCGCTGGGTCTATGTCGGATCGACCAATCTCGATCCTCGCTCCCTGCGCCTCAATTTCGAGTTCGACCTCGAAATACTCGACGAAGCCTTCGCACGCGCAATCGGCGAAAAGGTCTGCGCCATACGCGCGACCGCGGATGAAGTGACCCTTGCGGGGCTCCGCGCGCAGCCGCTCGTCAACCGGCTGGCAAACCGATTGCTCTGGCTCGGATCGCCCTATCTTTAGTGCTGGATGAGGAAAAGCGTGCGCGGTTTTCCGCCCGCATCTCGCTCTAACGTCCTGGAATCGATAACGATGTGGCGCGAGGCTTCAGATCGAAAAGCTCGTTCCGCACCCGCAGCTTGCGACCGCGTTCGGATTGTTGATCTGGAACGACTGTCCGAGAAGATTGTCGACGAAATCGATCTCCGAGCCGCCCATATAGACCAGCGACAGGCTGTCGATCAGGACTTTGGCGTCGTCCTTTTCGAGGATGAGATCGTCGGCATTTGCGGCGTCCACCAAATCGAACTTGTAGGAGAAGCCCGAGCACCCGCCGCCTTCGACGGAGACGCGCATCGCGCTCTTGTCCTTCTCCGCCTGGAGAATTGCGGCAATGCGTCTGGCCGCCGCATCCGAAAGCGTAACTGTTTCCTGCATCTTATTTGCCTCCTGCCGGGGTCAAGAACCGGAGAGATTCGTCTTCGCTCTGACGCTATAATCGCATGCCGTGACAGGCGATCTTCAGGCTGCCGCAAGCCGTTGTTCCGCCCCGAGGGGACGGAGTCCCGGCCGGCGTCGCTTTCCTGTAGCGCTTTCTATAGGTATGAAGGCTTGAATGTCCCGTCAATGGGATGACGCGCGCAGGTGTGAAATGACAGTCGACAGGCAGGCCCTTGGTTTCGGTTACGGTGAACACGCAGCTTATGCATCGAACCCCTGGGCTTCCCGCGGCAGACTGTATCCCGAGGCATCGAGCCCCACACGTTCCGATTTCCAACGCGACCGCGACCGCATCGTCCATACCACGGCCTTCCGGCGGCTGAAGCACAAGACGCAGGTCTTCATTGCCGCCGACGGAGACCATTACCGCACGCGGCTCACGCATACGATCGAAGTCGCCCAGATCGCCCGCGCCCTCGCCAGGGCCTTGAAACTGGACGAGGATCTCGCCGAGGGGGTGGCGCTCGTCCATGATTTCGGCCATACGCCGTTCGGGCACACCGGCGAGGACGCTTTGCACGAGGTGCTGGAGCCCTATGGCGGCTTCGATCACAACGCCCAGTCGCTGCGCATCGTCACCAAGCTGGAGCGGCGCTATGCGGAGTTCGACGGCCTCAATCTCACCTGGGAGAGTCTCGAAGGGCTCGTCAAACACAACGGCCCGCTGATGACGGCAGACGGGCAGGGCCTTCGCGGGCCCGTTCCGCAGCCGATTCTCGATTACTGCGCGCTTCACGACCTCGAGCTTGCGAGCTTTGCGAGCCTCGAGGCGCAGGTGGCGGCAATTGCCGACGATATCGCCTATAATACCCACGATATCGACGACGGACTGCGTGCGGGCTATCTCACTTTCGAAATGCTGGAAGAGATACCGTTTCTCGCCCGGTTGATGCGCGAGGTTCACGACCGCTATCCAGGCCTTGAAAGCAGCCGGTTCACGCATGAGATCATGCGGCGGCAGATCACCGCCATGGTGGAGGACGTCATCGCCGTGGCGCAGAAAAGGCTCGGTGAAGTCCGGCCGGAAAGCGCGAAAGACGTGCGATGCGCGGGCAGGGTAATGGCAACCTTCTCGGATGAGATGGGCGAGACGGACCGCCAGATCAAGAATCTGCTCATGACGCGCATCTATCGGCATCCGGAGGTCATGCGGGTACGACAGGGAGCGGCATCGATCGTGACGGACCTCTACCGGGCCTTCATGCACGATCCGTCGCTGATGAAGGAGCATTACTGGATCGACCAAATCGCCGGTATGGCGGTGCCGGCCCGGGCGCGCCACGTCGGCGATTACCTCGCCGGTATGACCGATACTTTCGCGATAAGCGTGCATAGGCGCTTGTTTGACCATACGCCTGATTTGCGCTAGTGACGCCCCCGCGTGGAGGCTGCAGGTTCTCGATGGACCCGGCCTCCTTTGAATTTGCGCCATTCTCCAGTGTGGCTGGAAAAAGCGGACGGATTAGATGAACCTTTTCACAGACTTCGAAGCAAGAATTAACAGAATTCTGGAATCGATTGAGATCATTCGTGAAAAGCGATCCGAGCTGGACTTCGGGCGCATCAATGTAGAGCCGCCGCGCGATGCAAGTCACGGCGATGTGGCGACCAATGCCGCCATGGTGCTCGCCAAGCCCCTTGGCATGAACCCGCGCGCGCTTGCGGAACTGATCGTCGAAAAGCTCGGGCAGGATCCGGAGGTTGCCGGCGTTTCGGTTGCCGGTCCCGGTTTCATCAATGTCCGCCTGTCGGTTTCCTATTGGCAGAAGCTTCTGGCAGCCGTCACGCGTGCCGGCGTCGATTACGGACGCAGCACGTCCGGCGCCGGACGCAAGATCAACGTGGAGTATGTCTCGGCCAACCCGACGGGGCCGATGCATGTCGGTCATTGCCGCGGCGCGGTCGTCGGTGACGCGCTCGCCAACCTGCTGGCCTTTGCGGGCTATGACGTGACCAAGGAATACTACATCAACGACGCGGGCTCGCAGATCGAGGTGCTCGCCCGCTCGGCATTCCTGCGCTACCGCCAGGCGCTCGGCGAGGATATCGCCGAAATTCCGGCGGGGCTTTACCCAGGCGACTATCTCGTGCCGGTGGGCGAGGCGCTCGCGGACGAGTACGGCACGAGCCTCCGGATCATGCCGGAGGACAAATGGGTGCCGCTCGTCAAGGAGCGTGTCATCGACGCGATGATGGCGATGATCCGCGAGGATCTGGCGGCGCTCAACGTCAACCATGACGTGTTCTTTTCCGAGCGCGCCCTGCACGACAACGGTGCGGCGCGGATCCGCACGGCCATCAACGATTTGACCTTCAAGGGTCACGTCTACAAGGGCACGCTGCCGCCCCCGAAGGGGCAGCTGCCGGAAGACTGGGAAGACAGGGAGCAGACGCTCTTCCGCTCGACCGAGGTCGGCGACGACATCGATCGCCCGCTGATCAAGTCCGATGGCAGCTATACTTATTTCGCGGCCGATGTTGCTTACTTCAAGGACAAGTTCGATCGTGGCTTCCACGAGATGATCTATGTGCTCGGCGCCGACCATGGCGGCTACGTCAAGCGGCTGGAGGCACTGGCGCGTGCGATCTCCGGCGGATCGGCGAAGCTGACGGTGCTGCTCTGCCAGCTCGTGAAGCTCTATCGCAACGGCGAGCCCGTGAAGATGTCCAAGCGTTCGGGCGATTTCGTGACGCTGCGCGACGTCGTCGACGAAGTCGGGCGCGATCCCGTGCGGTTCATGATGCTTTACCGCAAGAGCTCCGAGCCGCTCGACTTCGACTTCGCAAAGGTGACGGAACAGTCGAAGGACAACCCGGTCTTCTACGTGCAATACGCCCACGCGCGCTGCCGTTCCGTTTTCCGCCAGGCTGCGGAAGCATTCCCTGATCTTGATCTGTCCTCCGTCGATCTCGCGGGCGCGGCCGGCGCGATTGTCGACCCCACCGAAATGCAGCTCGTCGCCAAGCTTGCAGAATATCCCCGCGTGGTGGAGGCGGCAGCACTCTCGCACGAGCCTCACCGGATCGCTTTTTACCTGTATGATCTTGCCGCGGTCTTCCACGGACACTGGAACAAAGGTAAGGAAAACCCGGAATTACGTTTTGTTAACGATAAGAATAGAGAATTAAGCATTGCCAGACTCGGGCTGGTGCATGCTGTCGCCTCGGTATTGAAGTCAGGCCTGTCGATCACAGGCACTTCTGCACCGGATGAGATGCGGTAAGTCGTGTCACCAATTCCCCACAATGCACTGGCAATTCAACGCAGGCAGTTGTGAGTGGAGAGTATGGCAGACAAACAATTCGCACGAAGCGGGCCGGCAGAATTCGAACCATTGGCCGATGATGATCCGTTGAGCGAACTTGCCCGCATTGTCGGTTACGATGCTCGGCCAGCCGTTCAGCAACTGCAGGAACTTCAGCGCCATCAGGAGGCGATGCGGCGCGAGCCGGCCTTCGATCTCGAGGAGGAGCTCCTCCGCGCGTTCGATAGCTACGATACGCCCCATGCAGCGCCTGTTCGGCCCGATAGCGGCCTTGTCGAACATCCGTCTGCCCCAGTGTCGACCGATGGCGCGCACCCTGTCTTCGACGAACAGGTCGCTCAGAATGCAGTCGTCACCGATGTCGCTCCGGCCCCCGAGGGGGTCGCCGACGCTGCAGCGTCGCCTTCCATCGAGACCCCGGTGGAGCGGACGTCGAACGAGGATTTGACTGCGGTCGCCGTAGCGTCCCATGACGAACCCGCCGTCGACCTGGAGCGCGAGCTCGAATTGTCGCTTGGCTACGATGCGTCGCCGGATGCGACCGACGCCGCCCAGCCGGATGTGGTGCCTGCCGGCGTAAGCGACGTTCCTATCTTCTCCGACTGGCAGGAGCCGCTTTCCGCCAAGCTGGCCGTAGCCGGCAAACTCGCCGAGCAGGCCGGACTTGCAGAGCCCGTCTATGTCGACATGGCCGGCGATCTCGCCGGTGCGGTCGAGAGCAACGAGCTTACGGACATTGCCGTCGCGCCGCCGGAAATGCAGTCGCAACCGTCGGCTTCCACTGACGCCGACCGGCTCTTGACCGATGTCGAGCGTTTTCCGGTGCCTGCCGCCGCAGAAGTCGCTGCCCCGCCCGTGGCCGAACCGCAGGATCGGCCCGCTCCGGCGGCCGTGAAGAAGAACAACTATCCTTTTACTCCGACGTTCAGCCGCGCGACTCCGGTCGCGTCGTCAGGCGGCGTCTCGCAGCAGCGGGCTTTTGCCACGCCGACCGTCGAGACGGCTGTCGCAAGCCCGGCTGCCACAAGCGCGGCTGCCACAAGCCCGGCGGTCGTCGTGCAGAGCGTGTCGCCGGAACGAGTGCCCGAAATGCGTGCGGAAGCAGCGCCTCAGGTGCCCGAAAACCGGATGCCGGAAGCGGAAATCGAGCCGAGCTTCGACATCGAGGACTTCGAACTCGAACTGGCCGACATAGCGCTCGACCTCGATCTTGCGGACAGCCCGGTCGCCGATGCGCCGGCGAGCATTGTCGCTACGCAGGCCGCCGTAGCGCACCCGGCGCTCGTGGAAACGCCTGCGCAGCCGTATCTGCAGGCTATGGGCGCGCCACGCGAGCCGGAGACATTCGTCCATCAAGCGCCGGTATCGTCGCGGGACATGCCTGTGCCGGTGGAGCCCGAAAAGCCATCCGCCGACGTAGCCTTGCCTTTCGACCCGGCGATGATCGGCGAGACCGAAAGCGGTGTCGCACCGATCGGCGAACTGGACGTTCCACAGCTCCCTCCGGTCGAGGCGGAGGAAAAAGCAGCGGCCTATCCGGCCGATTACGATCTGGATATCGACGCCGAGATGGCGCAGCTTTTCAGCGCGCCGGCGCCTGCTGCCAAGAACGGCGCAAACCTCGAACCCGTGGCTGCATCGGCGGACAAAGCGGATCCTGCATTCGCACCGGCCGATGATTTCGACGAGTTCGAGAAGGCGATGGAGGAAGACTTCCAGCGATCGATGGCGGAGCGCCGGAGCGCAACGCAGGAAGCCGAGCGCATGACGGCGATGCCCCATGCTCAGGCCGAGGAATATCGAGAAGACGGTTATGGCCGGCGGTCCCAGCGCTCGATGTTGCTGGCTGCCAGCGTTGCCGGCATCATCATCGTCGGCGGCGCCGCCGTCTACGCCTGGATGGGCGGCAGCAACGCGGTGCTTTCCGGCGATGGTCCGAAGATCATCCTGGCGGACAAGGCGCCGGTGAAGGTCGTGCCCGAGGAGAAGGGCGGCAAGACTGTGCCGAACCAGGACAAGGCGGTTTATGACCGCGTTGCCGGCGTCTCGGGCAAGGCGCCGCTCCAGCAGAGCCTGGTCTCCTCGACGGAGGAGCCGATGGACGTGGTGCAGCGGACGCTGACGCCGGAGACTTTGCCGCTCGAGGGACGTGGAGACGTTGAGACGTTGCCGGGTGCTTCGCCCGCCGCCGACGACGAGGTCGCCCGCTTGCTGCCGGGGACCGATGCCGGGAATGCCGCCGATGAAGAGGAAGCGGTTCCCGCCGTTGCACCGCGCAAGGTCCGCACCATGATCGTCAAGCCGGACGGTACGCTTGTCCCCCGTGAGGAACCGGCTCCGCAACAGGAAAGCGCGGCGGCAACAGCCGGCGGTCCGGCGCCGATCCCGGCCCGTGCGTCCGGTGAAGCCGTTGCCGCCGGTTCACAAGCCGAAGCAACGGCTGCCGCGCAGCCGGATCAACTCGCTGCAGCCTCCGAAGGGGCCACGCCCGTTCGAAGCGTAAAGACGACCGCGCTGCCGCAGGCACGCCCGGCCGCTCAGCCGCAGGCCGCTGCTCCCGCCGCGGCCCCCGCAGAAAGCCAGCCTGCAACCGAAACGGCAGCCGCGCCGCTGGCGACGGCTTCGGTTCCCGCCGGCAGCTACGTGATCCAGATTGCCTCTCTGCCTTCGGAGGCCGAGGCGCAGAAGAGCTACAACAATCTCTCCTCGAAGTTCGCGAGCGTGATCGGCGGTCGCGGGGTGGACATCCGCAAGGCGGAGATTGCTGGCAAGGGCACCTATTACCGGGTCAGGATCCCCGTCGGCTCGCGCGAGGAGGCCAATTCGCTTTGCTCTCGCTATAAAAGCGCCGGCGGAAGCTGCCTGGTAACGAAATAAGCCTGAGAAGAGAAAACAAGAAACGGGCGCGGCAGGGATGCCGCGCCCGTTTTCGTTGCGGGATTGCCGCACGTTTATATGGCCAAGTCGGCTACGCTTTAGGGAAACATGCAGTATGCTTTTCGTATGAGCGAATCAAAAGCATTCATATCCGGCTGCAAGGGCCTTACGCTGACGCAGGAAGAACGCGATTTCTTTGCGGGCGAGCGCCCATGGGGCTTCATTCTCTTCGGACGCAATATCGGCGAGGAAGAGCAGATCCGCGACCTGGTGGCGAGCCTGCGTGACAGCATCGGCAACCCCCGGGCTCCGGTATTGATCGATCAGGAGGGCGGTCGCGTTCAGCGCATACGCCCGCCGCTCGTGCAGCAATATCCGAACGGCGCGGCGATCGGCGAAATCTATCGGCGGGACAGGGAACGGGGCCTGCGTGCCGCATGGGTCATGGGGCGTCTGCATGCCTTCGACCTGATGCGCCTCGGCATCACGGTCGATTGCCTGCCGGTACTCGATGTGCCGGTACCCGGCAGCCATGACGTCATCGGCAATCGTGCCTATGGGCATGACCCGGCGACGGTAACCGCGATCGGTCGCGCGATGAGCGAAGGTTTGAAGGCGGGCGGCATGTTGCCGGTGATGAAGCACATGCCCGGTCACGGCCGGACCTTCGTCGACTCGCATCACAACCTGCCGGTCGTCAGCGCCGGTATCGATGAGTTGAAGAGCAGCGATTTTCTGCCCTTCGCGGCCATGAAAGACGAAGCGATGGCCATGTCGGCGCACATGGTCTTCACTGCTATCGACCCGGACAACCCGGCGACGACCTCTGCGAAGGTCGTGAGCGAGATCATCCGGGGCCACATCGGCTTCGACGGCCTGCTGATGTCCGACGACGTTTCCATGAATGCGCTTGCCGGCGACATGACTGCACGTGCCGGCGGAATAATCGCGGCCGGTCTTGATCTCGTCTTGCATTGTCATGGCATTATGGAAGAAATGAAGGCCGTGGCAGATGTCGTTCCGGTTCTCTCCGGCGAGAGGCTCCGCCGGGCGAGGGCTGCCGAGGCCGCTTTCCGGGAACCGGACGACGCAGTCGAAGCCGCACTGCGCGCGGAATTCAACGCAATGTTCGCGCTCGCCTAGGCTCTCGAGCCTGGCGCGCGGGTCAGTTGCTGAAAGGGCAGGGTCGTGAGCAAATCGGACGAAAGGCAGGAAATGCCTTCCGCGAAGGCGCCGATGGAGCCTTTGTGGCAGGACGAGTCTGCCCGTCGCGGATTGCACGAGGACGAGCTCGTCGTCGACATCGCCGGCTTCGAAGGTCCGCTGGACCTCTTGCTGCACCTCGCGCGCAGCCAGCGCGTCGATCTTTCCCGCATCTCGGTGCTGGCGCTTGCGGAACAATATATCGCCTTCGTCGAGCGGGCACGGTCTATCCGTATCGAGCTTGCCGCCGACTATCTCGTCATGGCAGCGTGGCTTGCCTACCTCAAGTCACGCCTGCTCATCCCCCAGCCGGCAAAGGATGAAGGCCCGTCGGGCGAGGAGATGGCCTCGGCGCTTGCATTCCGCCTGAAACGTCTGGAGGCGATGCGCGACGCCGCGACGAAACTCGTGAACAGGAACCGCCTCGGCCGGGACATCTTCGTGCGCGGCGCGCCCGAGCACATCGTCACGGAGAGGAAGTCCGATTATGACGCCTCGCTCTACGACCTGCTGACCGCCTATGCGACGCTCAGGCAACGTCAGGCCATAACCCAGGTGACGATCGAGAAGCGGCATGTCTGGTCGCTCGGCGATGCCCGTTTGATCCTGGCGAGAATGGTCGGCAGTCTTGACGACTGGACCGCGCTCGACCATTTCCTGATCCGCTACATGACAAGCCCGAAGGAGCGCGCGACGGCGATTGCGAGCTCCTTTGCGGCCTCACTGGAAATGGTGCGCGAGGGGCGGTTGGAAATCCGGCAGGAGGGCGCTTTCACGCCGATCTATCTGCGGCGCGGGCCAAATCCGATCGATGCAGCAACCTTGGCGGAGATGGAGGCGGCACGTGGCTGAAGCCCAGAAATTCGTGCCGGGTGACGAGGATTACGAGGAAGAATTCTCTTTCGATCCGAGGCTCGAGCAGGAAGCGGAGCGGATCGCCGAGGCCCTTGTATTTGCCTCGGCCCAACCGGTTTCAGAAACCTATATTGCCGGCCGCCTGCCGCCCGGCGTCGACGTCGCAAGCGTTATGGCGCGGCTCAAGAACCGATATGCCGGTAGCGGCGTCAACCTGGTTCAGGTCGCCGATCATTGGGCCTTCCGCACTGCCGCGGATCTGTCCTTCGTCGTCAATACGGAGGAGCAGGAGGTCCGCAAACTGTCGCGCGCGGCGCTCGAGGTGCTGGCGATCATCGCCTATCACCAGCCGGTGACGCGGGCAGAGATCGAGGATATCCGCGGCGTTCAGACCTCGAAGGGTACCCTCGACGTGCTGATGGAGGCGGGATGGGTGCGGTTCCGCGGTCGCAGACGCACGCCCGGACGTCCGGTGACGTTCGGCACGACGAGAGATTTTCTCGATCATTTCGGCCTCGAAGAGATCCGCGACCTGCCGGGCATCGAGGAGCTGAAGGGGGCCGGCCTGCTGTCCGGGCGTGTCCCTTCGAATCTGAACATTCCGGTTCCGATCGGCGACGACGAGTTTGCCGATAACGAGGATCCCATCACGCAGATGGACCTCGAAGAACTGGGCCTCTTGACACCGAAGGCTGAAGAAGACGATTAAAAATCCTGAGTATGGATATCGGCTTTAGGTTAGAGCCGGATCTTCGGGTCGAGGAATGCAAGCATGGTTTCAGATGCGCGTAGCGGCGCCGTCACGATGACGAGGCGCTCGGGTGTGTCGTTCGCAGCGAACCTGGCATTCGAGAATATCAGCCATCGGTATCATTCCAAGGAAACGATCAAGGGTGTTTCGCTCAAGGCCGAGGCCGGCGAAGTGCTCTGCCTGCTCGGACCTTCCGGCTCCGGCAAGACAACGCTGTTGCGCATCGCCGCGGGCATAGAGAAGCAGACGGGCGGGCGTCTGCTGCTGAATGGACAGGAAATATCCGGCCCTTCCATCTTCATTCCGCCGGAGCAACGCGGCGTCGGCCTGATGTTCCAGGACTTCGCCCTTTTCCCTCATATGACCATCCGTGAGAACGTCTGTTTCGGCTTGACCGAATTGCCGAAGAAGAAGGCATTGCTGCAGGCCGATGCCGCGCTGGAGAGGGTCGGCCTTCTGCATTATGCCGAGCGGTATCCGCATGTCCTTTCAGGTGGCGAGCAGCAGCGCGTGGCGCTGGCCCGTGCGCTTGCGCCGCGGCCGGCGGTGCTTTTGATGGACGAGCCTTTTTCCGGCCTCGATTCCCGCCTGAAGGATTCCATCCGCGCCGACACGCTGGCCATACTGCGCGAGACGCGCGCGACCGCCATCGTCGTAACGCACGACGCCGAAGAGGCGATGCGTATGGCGGACCGGATTGCCCTGCTGAAAGACGGTCGGCTGGTGCAGGTCGGCACGGCGGACGAGCTCTATCGCCGGCCCTGCGATCTCTTCACTGCCGGCTTCTTCTCGGAAATTAACGTCTTCGATGCGCGCGTGCGGGACGGTCATGTCGAAACGCCGCTGGGGGTTGTGGCAACAGGGCAATATACGGAGGGGCAGCCACTGAGCGTAGCGGTGCGTCTTTCCGGCATCCGGCTCGACGAGACCGGTGGAGAAATTCCGGCACGCATCGTATCCCGGCGCTTCCTGGGCGTCGTGGAGCTTCTGGAACTCGCCGTGCCGCAGTCCGAACGCACGGTTCGCGCCCGCATCCGCGCCGATTTGCTGCCGCAAGGATTGCGTGACGTCACGCTTTCCGTTAACGAGCGCGACATATTGGTGTTTGAAAAAGACGCCTCAACACCTTAGGGTCCGCCAAGAGGATGGCGTGCCCGGAGGGTGCGCCTGAAAAATGACAACGTGCTGGGCTCTAATCTGTTTAGGGTCTCGAGGGAGTAAGTGGATGGGTTCGTTTAGTATCTGGCATTGGCTGATCGTTCTGGCGGTGGTTCTGCTGCTGTTCGGCCGCGGCAAGATCCCCGAGTTGATGGGCGACGTTGCCAAGGGCATCAAGAACTTCAAGAAGGGCATGGGCGACGACGAGGTCGCTTCGGCCGACAAATCGATCGACGGCAAGACCGTCGACCACAAATCTGACGAAGTCCGCTGACGGTCGGAAGCTGACGGGGCTGGGTGCGACAGGCACCCGGTAGCCCGCATCACGGGTTTTTAGGGCGCGTCGGATGCTTGATATCGGCTGGACCGAGCTTGTTGTTATCGCAATCGTCTTGATCATCGTCGTCGGTCCGAAGGACCTGCCGCCGATGCTGCGCGCGTTTGGACGGATGACGTCCAAGATGCGCGGGATGGCGTCCGATTTTCGGCGGCAGTTCGACGAGGCGCTGCGCGAAGCCGATCTCGACGACGTTCGCAAGACGATCAGCGATGCGCAAAGCCTCAATCCGACCGCGGCATTGCGGGATGCGATGAATCCGCTGCGGCAGCTCGGTAACGAGATCAAATCCGATTTGCAGAAGGCGACCACGCCCGACAGGCCGCCAGCCTCCACGACGCCGGAACCGCTGGTCGAACCGGTCAGTACCGACGCCGCCGGCGAAACGGCGGCAAAAGCCACGGATAAGGTGGCGGCGGCAGCAGTGAGCTCGGCATCGAGACAGATGGACCGTGCCGCCGACGCGCCGAAGGCGAGCGAACCGGAACCTGCCGTGAAGTCCAGAGCGCAATCGAAGAAGTCGGGCGCTTCCGTCACGAAGAAGGCCGCAGGCGAAACGGCGCCGAAGAAGTCGCCGGCGCGCAAGGCGCCGGGCGAAGCGCCGGCTGCGAGCAAGTCGAAGACGCGCGCGGCTTCGCGCAAGAAAGGTGACGCATGAGCCGCGATATCGAGGACCGGCCGCAGCCGCTTATCGAGCATCTGATCGAACTGCGCACGCGGTTGATGTGGGCGGTGGGCGCATTCTTCGTGGCGTTCCTCGTCTGCTTCTATTTTGCCAAGCAGCTGTTCAACCTCCTTGTTCTGCCGTTCAAGTGGGCCGTGAGCTGGGCCGGACTCAGCCACCGCAACGTTGAGCTCATCTACACGGCGCCGCAGGAGTTCTTCTTCACGCAGATCAAAGTTGCGATGTTCGGTGCGCTGGTGATCGCATTTCCGGTCATCGCCTCGCAGGTGTACAGGTTCGTTGCACCCGGCCTTTACAAGAACGAACGCGCTGCCTTCCTGCCATTCCTGGTCGCTTCGCCACTCCTGTTCCTGCTTGGCGGCGCGCTGGTCTATTTCTTCTTCACGCCGATGGTCATGTGGTTCTTCCTCGCCATGGAACAGGGCGGCGGCGAAGGGCAGGTCGCGATCCAGCTCCTGCCGAAGGTGTCCGAGTATCTCAGCCTCATCATGTCACTGGTCTTCGCCTTCGGTCTGGTGTTCCAGTTGCCGGTCATCACGACGCTCCTCGCGCGTGTCGGCTTCGTCACCGCCCAGGGGCTCGCCGAGAAGCGCAAATACGCGATCGTGATCGCCTTCGTGGTCGCAGCGGTTCTGACGCCGCCGGATCCGGTTTCCCAGATCGGCCTTGCGCTGCCAGCCATCCTTCTCTACGAAATTTCAATCTACACGGCGCGACTCGTCGAAAGGCGAAGGGCTGCCGAGGCCCTCGAGCGCGAGGCTGCCTCTGAGCAGGAAAGCTCGTCCGAGACGGCTGACCCCGCCAAGGGCTGACCGCGGACGTCTTGCGCCGTTCACGGCGCCCTCGCTCCTCGCACGCGCAAGGGGCGCTGTGGCATTCTGAATCGCTGCAGGATTTCGCCGTAAGCGGCTCCGACGTCCTGCAGCAACTAACGCGTGGAACGACTATGCTCGACATCAAATGGATCCGTGAGAATGCAGACAGGCTCGACGACGCCCTGGCGAAACGGGGTGCGGAGCCGTTGTCGGCGTCCCTGATCGCACTTGACGAACGTCGCCGCGCGGTCCTCCAGTCCCTGCAGGACATGCAGTCGCGCCGCAATGCCGCGTCGAAGGAGATCGGCGCGGCGATGGCCCAGAAGAACAGCGAGCTGGCCGACAGGCTCAAGGCCGAAGTCGCCGACCTCAAGAATGCGTTGCCGGCGGCCGAAGAGGAAAGCCGTCAGATCGAGGCCGAACTCTCGGACGCGCTGTCGCGCATCCCCAACACGCCGCTCGACGACGTGCCCGTTGGCGCGGACGAAAGCGCGAATGTCGTGACGCGGGTCGTCGGCGCCAAGCCCGGCTGGAATCACAAGCCTCTCGAGCATTTCGAGATCGGCGAGGCGCTGGGACTGATGGACTTCGAGGGAGCGGCCCGGATCGCCGGGTCGCGCTTCACCATCCTGAAGGGCCAGCTCGCCCGGCTCGAGCGGGCACTCGGCCAGTTCATGCTCGATCTGCACACCGCAGAGCATGGTTACACCGAGGTTCAGCCGCCCTTGCTCGTCCGCGACGATGCGATGTACGGCACCGGCCAGTTGCCGAAATTCTCCGACGATCTCTTCCGCACGACCGACGGGCGCTGGCTGATCCCGACTGCGGAAGTGCCGCTGACGAACATGGTGCGGGAGCAGATTCTCGACGGTGAGAAACTACCGTTGCGCTTCACTGCGCTGACCCCGTGCTTCCGCTCCGAGGCCGGTTCCGCCGGTCGTGACACCCGCGGCATGTTGCGCCAGCATCAGTTCAACAAGGTCGAACTGGTGTCGATCACCGACGCCGAAAGTTCGATCGACGAGCACGAGCGCATGACCGCTTGTGCCGAGGAGGTGCTCAAGCGCCTCGGCCTGCACTACCGCGTCATGACGCTCTGCACCGGCGATATGGGGTTCGGCGCGCGCAAGACCTATGATCTCGAGGTCTGGTTGCCGGGGCAGGACGCCTATCGCGAAATTTCCTCCTGCTCCGTCTGCGGCGATTTCCAGGCCCGTCGGATGAACGCACGTTACCGCGGGAAAGAAGAGAAGGGGACGAAGTTCGTCCACACGCTCAACGGATCCGGCGTCGCGCTCGGCCGGGCGCTGATTGCCGTTGTCGAGAATTACCTGAATGACGACGGCTCGATCACGGTGCCGGACGTCCTTGTGCCTTATATGGGCGGCCTGCGGCGGATCGAGAAATCGGCCTAAGCACGAATGAAGCGGAAGAAGACCGGCAATGCGCATCCTGCTGACGAATGACGATGGCATTCACGCCGAGGGCCTCTCCGTGCTGGAACGGATCGCCCGGACGATATCGGACGACGTTTGGGTGGTGGCACCGGAAGTGGACCAGAGCGGGCTTGCCCATTCTCTGACGCTTTCGGAGCCGCTGCGTCTGCGCCCGGTTTCCGAACGGCGCTTTGCGCTCCGGGGTACCCCGACCGATTGTGTTATCATGGCGGTCAAGAAGATTCTTGATCGCAAGCCCGACCTCGTCCTTTCCGGCGTCAATGTCGGCGCAAACCTTGCGGACGATGTCACCTATTCCGGAACCGTGGCCGGCGCTATCGAGGGAACGCTGCAGGGCATTCGCTCGATCGCACTCAGCCAAGCCTTTCAATATGCCGTTGGCCGCGACGTTCCCTGGGATGTAGCAGAGACGCACGCACCGGCGCTCATCCGCACATTGATGGGAGTCGACCTGCCGGACGGAACGCTTATCAACCTGAACTTTCCGAACTGCGCCGTCGATGCCGTTGCGGGCGTTGAAGTCACGTCCCAGGGCAAGCTCGAATTCGGTCTCAGCATCGACGAGCGCACGGACGGACGCGGCTTTCCCTATTTTTGGCTCCGTTTCGGCGAACGTGCCGGCGATTTCCGTTCCGGCACCGACATCAGGGCTCTTCGAGACAACAGGATTTCGGTAACCCCGCTTAAACTGGACATGACCGATCATGCCGCTCAGGAGCGCATCGCGCGGGCATTGCGGGAAGGAAGTGTCGCTTGAGCGGACGAATTTCGCAGCAGGAGGGGTTTGCAGCGATGGCGCTGCGGCTTCGCTCGGGCGGCATCGTCAATCATGAGCTGCTGAAGGCTGTGGAGCAGACGCCGCGGACGCTCTTCGCTCCGCCGCAATACCAGGACGAAGTCTACTCCAAGCGGCTGATTCCGCTCGATTGCGGCTCGTTCATGGAGGGCTGCGACATGGCCGTGCGGCTTCTGCATTGTCTCAATCTCAAGCCGGGCCAGCGTATACTCGAGGTCGGAACCGGCAGCGGCTTTACCGCGGCCGTGATGGGGCGGATCGCCGAGCGCGTGCTGACGATCGAGCGGTACCAGACACTCGTCGCCTCGGCGCAGAAAAACCTCGAGAAGGCGGGCCTGCGCAACGTCGTCGTCCGCCAGGCCGATGGCAGTGCAGGAGTGCCGGGCGAGGGCACCTTCGACCGGATCCTCATTACCGCTGCGTTCAACAGCCTTCCCCGGACGTTCTCCGATCATCTCGTCTCCGGCGGCACGCTGTTGGTGCCGATCATGATGAGCGAAACGCATTGCCGTATCGTTCGCGTCAACCGCACCGGTAGCCGCTTCGACCGGGAAGACCTGTTCGATGCGCCTTACCTTCCGATCGTCCCACAGGTAGCGTCGTTCCTTTAGTCTAATTTCTTGGAATCGATGACGTTCATGTTTTAGGTCGACCCGACCTGAACATCGTGATCGCGTGCGCCTCCCGGAAGCGGGTTAATACAATCTTAACCCGCTCCAGCCCCGCGCAAGCTTCCCTCTTTAGGTACCCGACCTGAAATCATCGTGATCCAGGCCGGGACGGCATGAGATGACGCGGAGTACGCATTTGCTCCGCATCGCAGTCGTCATGCGACAGACGGAGACGGCATATGCAGATCGAGAACAGGTTGAACGCTGCCGCTGCGTCCGGTGATGGCTTGGGAAACCTCGCCGGGCGTTCGGCCGACCAGGCTGCTGCCGCGGACAAAGGCGAGAGCGGGACGCTGGTTGCACCTGCGGGCTTCGTCGACCCGACACCGCGCATTTCGCTGTCCGCCGACGCGTTGCTCTATCTCGGCCGGGCAAAAAGAACGCCTGAGAAATTGCCGCCGCTTACGAAGGACGAGTGGAACAATCGTCTTTCGCCGCAACTTGCGGCACGCGAGTACCAGGCGTTCGGCAAGCTCGCAGAAACCGGTGACTACAGGGCATATTACCGGGCCTTCATCGACTATTATGACGGCCTTCGCCCGGAGGATCAGAACAGCCTGCGCTATTTCGGGACGCGCGAAGCGGCGGTCGCGGGCCTGCGCTCGCTCGACTATGATGCGGACAGCGGCCTCGACATAGATGCCAAATTCGAGAACCTCGTCAGCGTGTTTCTCGAAGAAGACAAGATTGTCCCTTCGCCGGCCACAACGACGATGTCGCCGGCAGAGCGCGTCTTTTTCGCCTGGGATGCGTCCAACATCAGCTATGAGGTAAATGCGCCCGAGCCGAGACCGATGACGGAAATCGAACGGCTTTATTCCGAGCTGCTATAGGGTGTCTCACTGTTTCGCTGAAACAGTGAGACACCCTACCACTTTTGGAATTGCGCACTTCCACACGGAAAACCGTTACACACTTTTCCTGGAGGTGCTCTGGCGATCCGTATCCCGGTTCCGCAGCGCACGTATGACCGGAAAACGCCCGCTTCGGTGCGGCTATGGTTAGCATTTCGCCAAAGTGGTGCCGTCTTTAACCGGGCGGTAACTCTAATGCGCTTTAATCCTTCTACAGCGAGTTGCGTTCGGAGTGGGTAAAGCGTCATGCGTAAATTTGTATCTCCCCAAGCAGGCAAGTCCATGATCCGTCTCTGTGCGGCGATCCTGCTTGCGGGTGTAGCGACCGGTTGCAGTTCTGACGCCAGCCGCTTCGGCGGGCTCTTTTCGCGGTCCGACGACATAATGACGGGTGCGATCCCGCAGGGCTCGAGTACGGTACCGAGAGGCGATGTGGCGAGCGGCGGTGCGGCGCCCTCCTACGGGAACAATGCAGCGCTCGGTCAATCCTATCCCTCCGGCGGCGGCAACGGAGGCTACAACACGGCGGCGGCCTCGCCGGTATCCAGCGCCCGTGTCGCATCGACGCCGATGAGCGTTCAGCGCACGAGCCTCGATGAACCATCCGCCGCATCTCGGCAGCCGCAGGTTCAGACCGCCTCCCTCGCGTCGCAGGCTGCTGCCCTCCCGAAGGCGGAGCCGCTGGCGGGGGCAGCCAAGGATATGTCGAGCAAGGGTGGCTGGAGCGCCTCCAACGCGCCGACCATCATGGTCCGTCAAGGCGACACGATTACTGTTCTCGCCAGACGCTTCGGCGTCCCCGAGAAGGAGATACTGAAGGCGAATGGCCTGAAATCGGCAAGCCAGGTAGAGCCGGGCCAGCGGCTCGTCATTCCGGCGTTCGGTACTGCAGGCAGCGCGGCAAAGGCGGCCGCATCGGGTTCGATCGCCGACGTGGAGGGCGGCAAGAAGCGTCCGTCTCCGCTGCCGACCGATCAGCGCGAGGTAGCAATCCTCCCCGGCCAGTCCCAGTCGCGTGAAAAGAGCGAAAGCCGCAGCGATGTCGCGGCGGGCAAGCTCAACAGCGCCGGCGAGGGCGGTGGAAATGGTGCCTATACGGTCAAGCCGGGCGACTCGCTCAACCGAATCGCCAAGGCGAACGGCGTTTCGGTCGCTGCCCTGAAGCAGGCGAACGGGCTTACGACAGAAGCCATCCGCATCGGGCAGAAACTCAATATCCCGAGTGCCTCGGCGAAAACGCCGGCGACCGATGCGGTGGTCACGGCTTCTGTTTCGGCCAAGAAGAACGAGGCCCAGGCGGCTTCGACCGAGCAGGGTAAGCTGACCGAATCCAAGGCGCCTGCCGCCAAGGAGAGCGTGTCGGAGGTTGCCATCCGGTCGGATGGTGACGAGGATCTTCCGAAATCGACCGGCATCGGAAAGTACCGTTGGCCTGTCCGTGGCGCGGTCGTCGCTGGCTATGGCGCCAATGTCGACGGCAACCGAAACGATGGCATCAACATTTCGGTGCCGGAGGGGACGCCCATCAAGGCAGCCGAGAACGGCGTCGTGATCTACTCGGGCAGCAGCCTGAAAGAACTCGGCAATGCCGTTCTGGTGCGCCACGACGACGGTACGGTGACAGTTTACGGCAACGCTGCCGAACTCAAGGTTCAACGCGGCCAGAAAGTCCAGCGCGGCCAGACGCTCGCATCCTCCGGCATGACAGGCAGAGCGACCCGGCCACAAGTGCACTTCGAGGTGCGCAAGAATGCGACCCCGGTCAACCCTGCGACCTATCTGGAATAAGCCGTGGCACCGGCCGTGCCTGGCTTATGCGCAAATCGAAAGCGCCGCGTGTCTGGCAAGACACGCGGCGCTTTTGCGATCACGCCGGCAGACGGCAAGCGCGATTACGCAGGAGCGTCGAGCTGTCTGCGCAGACGACCGGCCAGATCCTGAATGAATTGCCATGCGACGCGGCCGGACCTCGATCCTCGCGTCGTGGCCCATTCAAGAGCCTCGGCATGCAGCGCTTCCGGCTCGAGAGGCAATTTGAAGTACCGCGCATATCCGTCGACCATCGCCAGATAGTCGTCCTGGCTGCATTTGTAGAAACCCAGCCAAAGCCCGAAGCGGTCGGATAGCGACACCTTTTCCTCGACGGCTTCCGAGGGGTTTATGGCGGTGGATTGCTCGTTTTCCATCATGTTGCGGGGAAGCAGGTGTCTGCGGTTGGACGTCGCATAGAGCAGAACGTTTGCCGGCCGCCCCTCGACGCCTCCGTCGAGCACCGCCTTCAGCGACTTGTAGGAGGTATCGTCGTGATCGAAGGAGAGATCGTCGCAGAAGACGATCACGGGCATCGGCGCCGCCTTCAGGATTTCCATCAGCACGGGCAGGGTGGCGATATCCTCCCGGTGAACTTCGACGAGCTTGAGTGCGCTTCCGGTGTCGTGGGCGACCTTTGCGTGAACGGCCTTGACCAGCGACGATTTGCCCATCCCGCGGGCGCCCCACAGGAGCACGTTATTTGCCGGATAGCCGTCAGCGAAGCGAAGCGTGTTGTCGAAGAGAATGTCGCGGACGTGGTCGACGCCGGTAATGAGCGTGAGATCGATGCGATTCGGGTTCGGGACGGGCTGCAGGTGGCGCGTGGCCGGTGCCCAGACGAAACACTCCGCCTCATGCCAGTCGTTGACGGCATATGCCGGTCCGGCGATGCGCTCCATCGCGGCCGAAAGCTTCTGTATTTCGTTGAGCAGGACGTCGATCTTGCTTTCGGGCATTTCATCTATCTCCGGCAGGCTGGATTTCGAACATGAGCGGCCGACCCGCGCGATAACGGGCGTGCGCCGGCTTAACCCAAATCCTTGAATCGCCGCGACGTTCATCCTCCGGTCGAATCCGTTGAAGCTGCCGCCGGCGGCGTTTTTCTCGGTAGCACGGCGGTTTGCGCTGGAAAAGACCGGCAGCCTGCAACCAGGGGGTTCTCCTGCTGCGGAATTTGTGCCAGAGGCAGGAGAAACGGGGAAGTGTACCGACGATTTGCGTTACGGGACGGCTTGCCTATATTCCGGCAGGTTTGCCGCGGGGGCAAGCGCGCAATTTGAACTCAAGGAGTGATCGATGTTTATTACCGAAGCTTTCGCGCAGACGGCGGCCCCTGGGGGCGGCGGCGCCGATATTCTGATGTCCATCCTGCCATTCCTGCTGATTTTCGTGGTGATGTATTTCCTGATCATCCGGCCGCAGCGTGCGCAGATGAAGCGCCGCGAAGAGCTCCTGAAGAACATCCGGCGCGGCGATCAGGTCGTCACCGGCGGCGGCATCGTCGGCAAGGTGACCAAGGTCGTCGACGATACGGAGCTCGAGGTGGAGATCGCCGAGGGCACCAAAGTCCGCGTTGTGCGCAGCGGCGTATCCGAAGTTCGCGTGAAGGGCGAGCCCGTCAAGGAATAACTCCGGCGCGGGGAACGTGAAGAAGCGTGCGCGGTTTTTGCCCGCATACCGCGCTTGATATCGGCATCGATCACGGTTTGATTTTGGAGCGACGCGAGGCCAAAATCACCGTGGTTAGGGCAAGGGCCGCGACCGGCAGAGACCGGCGGATGGAGCATTTCGAAATATGCCCAGGTTGTCGCCGTTCAAGAACATTCTCATCTGGCTGGTCGTCCTTGCGGGCCTCGCCTTCGCACTGCCGAATCTTCTTTCCAGAGAGCAGCTTGCCGACTGGCCGACCTGGCTGCCGCATCGGCAGGTGCCGCTCGGGCTCGATCTCAGGGGCGGTTCCCATATCGTCCTGAAGGTCAGCCGCGAAGACATCGTCGCGGAGCGCCTGCAATCGACCATCGACACGATCGCCGATGCCCTGAGACAGGCGGATATCCGCTATACGGGGCTGTCAGGAAGCGGGCAGAGCCTGCAGTTTCGTCTCCGCGATGCAACGAAAGCGCCAGCGGCACGCGACGCGCTGAAGGCGTTGGTCGCCCCCGTTCGACAGGGCGGCTTTTTCGGGAGTTCCATACAGGAACTGGTCTACGAGGGAAGCGCGACCAGCGACACGCTTCGGCTTCGCCTGACGGACGAGGGCATAAATCTCAGGGTCTCAGATGCCGTCGCCCAGTCCGTCGAGGTCGTACGCCGGCGGGTCGGCGAAGTCATCGCGGTCGTGCCGATCATAGAGCGTCGCGGCGGTGACCGGCTGAGCGTGCAGGTCCCCGGTCTGGACGAGCCGCAAAGATTGAAGGATCTCCTCGGACAGCGAGGAGATGTCGCTCTGAAGTGGCTGGATTCCTCGATGCCGGCACAACAGGCCGTGGATACGAGGCCGCCTGCGGGGTCCGAGGTCCTCTATTCGCTGGACGATCCACCAATACCCTACCTGGTCGAGAGACACGCCTTTGCTGCGGCACCGGACTTCGTCGAGGCGCAGCCGGGCTTCGATCCGGCAACGAGCGAACCTGTCGTCAATGCAAGGATTACTGCCGGGGCTGCCGCACGGATCGCGCCGGTCCTGCAGTCGGATCCACGGAAGCAGTTCGCGATCGTGCTCGACGGGCAGGTTATCTCGACGTCCGTTCTAGACGGCGCGCTTTCCGGTGATAGCGTCCGGATTTCCGGAAATCTCTCGGAGGACGGGGCGAACGACCTTGCCGCCCTGATGCGTGCCGGCCCGCTTCCCGTTTCGCTGACCGTCATCGAGGAGCGTACCGTCGGTCCCGAGGACGGCGCCGACGCCGTGGCAAACGGCCTCACGGCGGGCCTGATCGCGGCCATTGCCGTCGCAGCCTGTATGATTGGCTTCTACGGCTTCTTCGGTGTCGTCGCCGTCATTGCCGTCATCGTCAATGTCGTGCTGATCATCGCGGTCCTGTCCGTCACCGGCGCCACGCTGACATTGCCCGGAATTGCCGGGATCATCCTCACGATCGGAATTGCGGTCGACTCGAACGTTCTCATCTATGAGCGGCTGAGGGAAGAAGCGCGTACCAGCGGCAAACCCTTACGAAGGGCGCTGGACGACGGATTCGAGCGCGTCCTGAGGAGCATCGTCGATGCGAATCTGACGATATTCATTGCCGGCGTAATCCTCCTCTATCTCGGATCGGGCGCCATTCGAGGTTTTGCGGTTACGCTTGCCATCGGCAGCGTCACCACCATCCTGACGGCGCACAGCCTGACACGCCGCCTCATTCGCGGGTGGTACCGCCGCCGCCTGCCGCGGCGTCTGCCGCGCGGCATCCGGACCGGATTTTTCAGTCGGGCGGATTTCCGTTTCATGGCGATCCGCAATCCGGTCTTCATTCTGATGACTGCATTGTCGCTCGCTTCGCTGGTTCTCCTGACGAGCCTCGGGCTCAACATGGGAGCAGATTTCAGGGGTGGCTCCGTCATCGAATTGAGGGCACGGACCGGCGTCGCCGATGGTGCCGACATCCGTGCCCGTCTCGATGAATTGAATCTCGGAGAGGTTCAAGTCGAGGAACTTGGATCGGCGCGAGACGTTCTCGTCCGTATCCCGTCGCAGGAAGCCGGCGACAATGCCGAGCAGACGGCCGTCGGGCTGGTTCGCTCCGAACTCGAGGATCAGTATGTCTTCCGCCGTGTCGAGGTGGTTGGCCCCGGGGTTTCCGGCGAGTTGACGAGGGCAGGGTCGCTCGCCGTTGCCGCAGCCGTGCTGGCCGTGCTGCTTTACGTGTGGCTTCGCTTCGGCCGGCGATTTGCCGTCGGAGCCATCGTCGCGACGTTGCATGATGTGCTGCTGACGCTTGGGTTCCTCGTCGTGACCGGCATCGAATTCAACCTCGCCAGCATCGCAGCGCTGCTGACGATCGTATGCTACTCGCTGAGCGACACCATGGTGATTTATGATCGAGTCCGGGAGAATCTGGTGCGCTATCGAAGGATGCCGCTTTCGGTCCTGATCGACACGTCGATCAACCAGACCCTGTCGCGGACCGTCCTGACCGCCTTGACGACGCTCCTTGCTCTCGTTGCGCTGTATCTGTTCGGAGGCAGTGGTCTCGTCCAGTCCTTCAGCGCGACACTCATATTCGGTGTGCTTGTGGGCACCGTTTCCTCGATCTATGTCGCGGGACCGCTGCTCATCCTCTTCAATCGCCGAAACAATCGTCTTGGAGGCACGGAGGACTCGGCGGACCGGGATACCTCGTCGGAGACGGAAGCAAAGGGTGCGGTGTGATGGCAAAAGGGATCGAAATGCGCGAAGCGCACTTTCCGGGACGCGCGCCTGTCGACGCCTACGGCAATGGCGGCTTCCGCTTCGCCGATATGTCGCATCGCGGGTCCGTTCTGATGTTGCCCTCCGGTATCTACGCCTGGGACGTTGCCGAAGGCGACGTGCTCGCGGTCGCGAAATTCCAGCGCATCTTCGATGAGGCGCGTGACGTCGAGGTGCTGCTCGTCGGCACCGGCCGGGAAATCCGTCCTTTACCGGGAGAACTGAAGGAAGCGCTCAGGGCCGCCAACATCTCGTCCGATCCGATGAGCACGGGGGCGGCGGTGCGGACCTATAACGTGATGCTGGCGGAATCGCGGGCCGTCGCCGCGGCATTGATCGCGGTGTGAGGCGTTCGAAGGAAACCCTGCGTGCAACAGTCCGATGATCAGATTCTCGCAACCTTGCGGGACACCGACCGCGATCGCTACCTGGCCTGTCTGCTTTCTCCTGCAGAGAAGCGCCACTCGCTCGCGGCGCTCTATGCTTTTTACGCGGAGATCGCCCGTATCCGCGACACGGTCAAGGAGCCGCTCCCCGGCGAGATCCGGCTGCAGTGGTGGCGTGACATTCTCGAAAACCAGCAGTCGGACGGCGCGGGGCATCCGCTGGCCGAAGCGCTCCTGCGTTGCATCCGCGAGCATCACCTTCCTGTCCGCGTTCTGCAGGACATGATCGATGCACGCATTTTCGATCTTTACGACGACCCGATGCAGGACAGGGCGGCGCTGGAGGGCTATGCCGGTGAAACCGCATCGGCGCTCATTCAGCTTTCATCTCTCATCCTGGACCCCGAAAATGCTGCGAAATCCTCAGACGCAGCCGGTCATGCCGGGGTTGCTCAGACGGTCGCCGGTCTCCTGCTGCTTCTGCCGGTTCACATCGGGCGTGGCCAGGTCTATCTTCCTGCCGAGCTTTTGAGCGCAACGGGCCTCGACCGGGAAACGCTTCTTGCCGGAACCGACGAGAGTGCGATCGAAAGGGCCGTTCGCGCCTTCTGCGGCCTCGGTCGCGATCATCTCGCCAAGGCACGTGAAAGTGCAGGCGCGATCTCCGCCCGGAATTTCTCCGCTTTCCTTCCCGTTGCCCTGGCCGAACCGGTGTTCGATCGCGCGGAGGCCGCCGGAGTGCGAATCCTCCGTCAGCCACTGCGGCCGCCGCAATGGCAGCGGCAATGGCGGATGTGGCGGGCGAGCCGGCGCCGGCAGTTTTAGACGAAGGCCCGTTGGGATTCTGGATACCCGTCACCGCTTGATTGATCCTCATTCCTGTGACGAGCACAGGAGTGAGGGCGGAGAGGGTGCGGCCCCTCGACGCGTTTCATAAACCGTGAAGAAAGTGAGGTGGCGCGGAAGGCCCCAAGTCACGCCCGTATACAGCGTCCCGTTTCGCTTCAGCCGCACATCCCCGGTCCCTCATTCCTGTGCTTGTCACAGGAATCCAGCCAGACCAAGTCCTTGGGCTGAAAGAACTCTTCCGCGCCGCAGACGCGGCGCTGCTGGATCCCTGTGACGAGCACAGGGATGAGGTGGAGAGGGTGCGGTCCTCGGCGCGTTTCATAAACCGTGAAGATAGCGAGGCGGCGCGGAAGGCCCCAAGTCACGCCCGTATACAGCGTCCCGTTTTCGCTTCAGCCGCACATCCCCGGTCCCTCATTCCTGTGCTTGTCACAGGAATCCAGCCAGACCAAGTCCTTGGGCTGAAAGAACTCTTCCGCGCCGCAGACGCGGCGCTGCTGGATCCCTGTGACGCGCACAGGGATGAGGTGGAGAGGGTGCGGTCCTCGGCGCGTTTCATAAACCGTGAAGATAGCGAGGCGACACGACAGGCCGCAAGTCACGCCCGTACGCGCCGCAGACGCGGCGCTGCTCCCATCCCTGTGACGAGCACAGGGGGAGGATGAAGGAGGAGAGATTGCAGTCCTCCGAAAAGTGCTACAGCGCCCGTCTTAGACGAGAAATCATTCGCTAGCCGCTCGCCCGTCACGCTGGCGCAAGTCTCGCGGGATATGACCCTCCTCAATCGAAAATCCCGTCGCGATCAAGGGACCCACGCGATGCTTTGGTTACTGCTCCTGGTGGCGATCGTCGCCGTCTGCGTGTTTTATATTCGGATGAACGCACGCGCCGAGCGCGACGCCGACAATCCGGATGCCGGGTCGGCGATCGTGGAATTCGGCCGGGCATTCCCGGACGAAGCGATCCGGGCACTGCATTCGACCGTCGACAGAACGGCGATCTTCCTGCGTCTGCACGATGGCAAGGCCGGATTCATACAATCGCACGGCACGCATTATGTCTGCCACGTCATTCAGCCCGGCAAGGTGCGGGTCAACACGTCCGAGAGTGGGCGCGGGCTGATTGTCCACTTCCCGGATTTCGCCTACCTGGACAACGCTTTCGAATTTCGGACGGCTGCCGAGGCAGCCGAGGTTTCGCTCTGGCTGCTCGGCACCTTTAGTCCGAAATCGGAGCTGGAAGCACCGGGTGGCGCGGCGCAGGGTCTGGACTGACCGGCTGAATCCGCAACGGAGTTCTCGTCGCTCGTCAGACGGCGTTGCCGAGCCAGCTTGCGCAATCACTCAGCGCGCGTGACGCCATCGCCTGCTTCTTGGCGAGCGCCTTCTCCTTGCCACGGAAGCGTTTGGCACCCTCCGGCCTCGTCAGGGCGCCCGGTTCGAGCGGCGGAAACAGTCCGAAATTGATATTCATCGGCTGGAACGAGCGCTTGCCCGGTTCGTCGTCTGAGACGATGTGGCCGCCGGTGATGTGATTGAGTAGAGCACCGAAGGCCGTGGTCACGGGAGGTAGGACGGGTGAGGCGCCTTTGCGTTCCGCCGCGGCGAAGCGGCCCGCCAGCAGGCCGATGCTCGCGCTTTCCACATAGCCCTCGCAGCCGGTTATCTGGCCGGCAAAGCGCAAGCCCGGACGTGACTTGAGCGTCAGCGAATTGTCGAGGAGCGTCGGCGAGTTGATATAGGTGTTGCGGTGCAGGCCGCCGAGCCTCGCAAACTCGGCGTTTTGGAGCCCCGGAATCATCCGAAAGACTTCGCCTTGCGCGCCGTATTTCAGTTTCGTCTGGAAGCCGACCATGTTGTAGAGCGTGCCGAGCGCGTTGTCCTGCCTAAGCTGAACCACGGCATAGGGCTTGACCGAGGGATTATGGGCGTTGGTGAGGCCCATCGGCTTCATCGGCCCGTGGCGCAGGGTCTCGCGGCCGCGCTCTGCCATCACTTCGATCGGGAGGCAGCCGTCGAAATAGGGTGTGCCTTCCCATTCCTTGAAGCCGGCCTTGTCCCCGGCAATGAGCGCATCGACGAAGGCGTCATACTGCTCCTGTGTGAGGGGGCAGTTGATATAATCCTTGCCCGTACCGCCCGGGCCGACCTTGTCGTAGCGCGACTGATGCCAGCAGATATCCATGTCGATCGTGTCGGCATGGACGATCGGTGCGATGGCGTCGAAGAAGGCCAGGGCATCGGCGCCGGTCTCCGTGCGGATCGCCTCGGCGAGGTCCGGTGCTGTAAGCGGGCCGGTCGCAATGATGGCGAGATCCCAGTCCTTCGGCGGCAGGCCCCCGATCTCTTCCCGCAGAACCGTGATCAGCGGATGGTCTGCGATCGCTGCGCTGACGGCCTCGGCAAAGCCTTCGCGATCGACGGCGAGCGCACCGCCTGCGGGCACCTGGTTGAGATCGGCGCATCGCATGATGAGCGAGCCCGCAAGACGCATCTCCGCATGGAGCACGCCGACGGCATTGCTGGTCGCATCGTCGGAGCGGAAAGAGTTCGAGCAGACGAGTTCGGCGAGGCTCTCGGTCTTGTGCGCATCCGTGCCGCGCACGCCGCGCATTTCATGCAGAATGACCGGCACGCCCGCTTCGGCGATCTGCCAGGCGGCTTCCGACCCGGCGAGGCCGCCGCCAATGACGTGAATGGGCGAATGGGAGGACGTCGTTTTGTTCATGGGCGGCTTCCTACCACAGGCATCCGTCGCTTCCAAGAAACGAAAACGGCGCCCGAGGGCGCCGTCTTCAAGCTAAGCAATGCTCGATCCGATTAGCGGAAGGAGCGAGCCGCAATGTTGCGGATGTCGTAGCGCGTAATGCCGATATCGTTCAGAGCGTGGTTGGAAAGGCTGCCCAGCTCGGCAACGGTACGGCGGTAGTTGATCCAGCTTTTTGCAATGCGAATCGGGTTCATGGTCGTTTCCTCAAGAAGATCGCTCGCGACAGTGATTGTCTGCGTCGTTGAGGTTCTTATACGCTTGTCTAACTGGAAGATGGAGTGCAAAGTAGATGCATCTGCTATGCATTTGTGCATTGCATCGATCGTTTCGTGAGCATGCATCTCGGCCGGCCCGAAAATGCGCCATCGATTAAGTTTCGGTTAATTTGCTTTTGCAGGGATTGCTGCGCGAGATCAGAACGACTCAGCAGAATAAAAAAACGCCCGCCGGCGAACCGGAAGGCGTTTGAACGGCCATTATCTGGCGAAAGCTTGATGCTTACTTGATTGCCTGACGGGCAACGTAGGGGATGTCTGCGCGGCCGATGCCCAGGTCAGTCAGCTCACGGTCGCTCATGCGGCCGAGCTCGTTGCAGGTCTGACGATACTTGCGCCAGTTGTTGAAAGAACGTGCGAGGTTCATGATCCTATTCCTTTCTAGGTCGTTCGCCAGCGCTCTATCTCTCTTGCTGGCCGTCATCTTATGAACCGGAATATAATCGGTTTGAGCCGGGATTACAGAGCTAATGCTGCATCGCACCCATGCGCGGCGTGCAAAGCTTTTCGGTGGCATTAACCGGAGTTTAACCTTTTGTTGCCGATGCCGGCCTTTTGCGCATTTCCAGACCGTTCCAAAGACCTTGGCGGTCTATCAGAGCGCGCGGCGCGCAGTGCGATTCTCGGAGCAAGGGAGTTGGCAGAAATAAACAACGCCCGCTGGGGGAGGAGGTCCAGCGGGCGTTGCTTGATCTGATTGGCAACCGGGAGGAGGAGTGTCGCCAATCCGTATCGGGCGCGCTGGGAGGAGGAGTGCGCTGCCCGATCGATGATTGGAATATAGGCCGAACCCCCGGATTCTGCTAGGGGCCGCCGGGAATGGCACCTATGCAAATGGTGCATGGCTCAAGCGTCGGACGATCGCAAAATGCCGAAATAATGGGCAGATGGAGGTGCCGTACGGAATATCTGAGGGGAGAATGACGCCCGTCGGGGGAGGAGGACCGGCGGGCGTCATAGATGCGATTGGCAACTGGGAGGAGGAGTATTGCCAATCCTATCGAAGCGGCGATGGGAGGAGGAGTGCGCAGCTTCGAATTCTGTCGAGCTCAGGCTCGGATCTTCGCGGGATTTCCCGCTGCGGGCGATCATGCCCGCCGGCGTCCATTCGGCTATCACCGCGGCGCTTCGTTGATTTGAAATATAGTGGCCTTAAATCGATTTGTGCAGTGCAATGTCCACATGGAAGATATGCGGATTGCGCAACGCGGATTGCCGTTCGCCGTCCCGCCGATGGAGGGCGAGGATCCAGTGGCTGTCATACGGCGGAACACAGCATCACGTTTCTGCCGGCATCCTTTGCTAAGGAGCCTCGAGCTGCCCGTTCGAAGCCGTGGCTGCGAGCGGGCAACGGGCGCGAGCATTTTCCCTTTGATCCGATGAAAACGAGTGTTATAGAGACGCCGCGCTCGGGAGCCCTGAACCTTTCGCATGGCCCAAGAATATCCGCGGCATTCCGCTGATGAGATCTTGTGAGGAATGCGATTGGGCGGTGCGGTCGTCTGAACGCGGGTATGGTGAAATTGGTAGACACGCCAGATTTAGGTTCTGGTGCCGCAAGGCGTGGGAGTTCAAGTCTCTCTACCCGCACCAGGACGATATAGCAGTCACGCGTCGGTATTCGGCGCTGGGAGGGCCGGCAAGGCGCCATTTTGCTTGCAAAGCGGTCGGAATTGCGTAAAGCCACTCCCGGCAAATGGATCGGCTCACGTGCTCGCCTAGCCTTTCAAGGGAAGAGCACTGTCAACGTGAAGTGAAGGTTTTAACATGCAGGTTATCGAAACGCTCGCTCAAGGGCTGAAGCGCGAACTCAAGGTCGTTATCCCGGCCGACGAAATGCAGGCTCGGATGAACGAGCGCCTCGTCGAAGTGAAGGATCGTGTTCGCATCAACGGCTTCCGTCCCGGCAAGGTGCCGGTTGCGCACCTTAAGAAGGTTTACGGCAAGTCGATCATGGCCGATCTCGTCAACGAGATCGTTCGTGAAAAGCCGACGGAAATCCTCACGAGCCGCGGCGAAAAGTCGGCCACCCAGCCCGAAATCGCGATGACCGAGGACGAGGCAGAAGCCGACAAGATCCTGAGCGCCCAAGCCGATTTCGAATTCACGGTCGCCTACGAAATCATTCCGCCGATCGAACTCAAGGATGCAAGCGGCATCAAGGTCACCCGTGAGGTCGTCGACGTTAGCGAGGATGAAGTCAACGAGCAGATCCAGCGCATCGCCGAGAGCGCCCGCACTTACGAATCGAAGAAGGGCAAGGCTGCCAATGGCGATCGCGTCACGGTCGACTATCTCGGCAAGGTCGACGGCGAAGCCTTTGACGGCGGCAAGGACGAAGATGCTGAGCTCGTGCTCGGGTCCAACCGCTTCATCCCGGGCTTCGAGGAGCAGCTTGTCGGCGTAAAGGCCGGCGATGAAAAGACCATCACGGTCACGTTCCCGGCCGATTATCCGGCAGCCAACCTTGCCGGCAAGGAAGCAACCTTCGACATCATCGTCAAGGATGTCGCTGCCGCTGCCCCGATCGAGATCAACGACGAGCTGGCAACGAAGCTCGGTCTCGAATCCGTCGACAAGCTGAAGGAAATCGTCCGCGGCCAGATCGAAAGCCAGTTCGGCTCGATCACCCGCCAGAAGGTCAAGCGCCAGCTTCTCGATCAGCTCGACGAACTCTATCAGTTCGATACGCCCGAGCGCCTTGTCGATGCCGAGTTCGAGAACATCTGGCGCCAGATCAACACCGACCTGCAGCAGGCCGGCAAGACCTTTGCCGATGAAGACACGACGGAAGAGGAAGCGCGCGCCGAATATCGCAAGCTCGCCGAGCGTCGCGTCCGCCTCGGCCTGGTTCTCTCCGAAATCGGCGAAAAGGCCGGCGTCCAGGTCAGCGATGACGAGATGCAGCGTTCTCTGTTCGAGCAGCTGCGCCAGTTCCCCGGACAGGAAAAGGAAATCCTCGAATACTTCCGCAACACGCCCGGTGCTGCCGCCTCGCTACGCGCACCGCTCTTCGAGGAGAAGGTTGTCGACCACCTGCTCACCGAGGTTTCGGTGACCGACAAGAAGGTCTCGAAGGAAGAGCTGACGGCTGACGACGAAGCCGACGAAAAGCCGGCCAAGAAGACGGCCTCCAAGAAGAAGGCAGCCGCCAAGGCCGAAGCCGGCGAGGGCGAAGAAGCCGTCGCGCCGAAGAAGAAGGCCCCGGCCAAGAAGAAGGCTGCCGACGAGAGCGCCGAGTAATCGCATCTCTCAGAGATAGGAAGAGGCCGCCTCCGGGCGGCTTTTTCTTTTTTAGAGGAACCGTTAGTGAACCCTCTAAGGCCTTGAAATTACCTTCCCGACCGAAAACCGCTGCACACTTCTCCTGGAAATGCTTAGACCAGCAAAAAGCCCGGCTTAGCCGGGCTTTTAGACGTAGCAGGCAGGCGCTTGAACCGCACCCGATCGGATCACATCGTCATTCCGCCGCTTCCGCGTAGCTCTCGATCGGCGGGCAGGTGCAGACGAGATTACGGTCGCCATAGACATTGTCGACACGGTTGACCGGCGACCAGTATTTGTCCACGCGGAAGGCGCCCGGTGGGAAGCAGGCCTGCTCGCGCGAATAGGGCCGGTCCCAGTCGCCGACGAGATCCTCGACCGTATGTGGCGCGTTCTTCAGCGGGTTGTTGACCTTGTCCATCCGGCCGTCCTCGATGGCGCGGGCCTCTTCGCGGATTGCCAGCATGGCGTCGCAGAAGCGGTCGAGCTCGGCCTTCGTTTCCGATTCCGTGGGTTCGATCATCAGTGTGCCCGCGACCGGCCAGCTCATCGTCGGCGCATGGAAGCCGCAGTCGATCAGGCGCTTGGCGACGTCGTCGACCGTGACGCCGGCGCGTTCGGCGAGCGGACGGGTATCGATGATGCATTCATGCGCGACCCGGCCTTTCGCCGACTTGTAGAGCACGTCATAAGCACCCTTCAGCCGGGCGGCGACGTAATTGGCGTTGAGAATCGCGACCTTGGTCGCTTGCGTCAGGCCTTCGCCGCCCATCATCAGGCAGTAGCTCCAGGAGATCGGCAGGATCGAGGCCGACCCGAACGGTGCGGCGGAAACGGCGCCCTCGTGCCCGTCGGTCTGCGGGTGTCCCGGAAGGAAGGGGGCGAGATGCGACTTGACGCCGATCGGGCCCATGCCGGGACCGCCGCCGCCATGCGGAATGCAGAAGGTCTTGTGCAGGTTCAAATGACTGACATCCGAGCCGATGTCGCCGGGGCGGGAAAGGCCAACCATCGCATTCATGTTGGCGCCGTCCAGATAGACCTGGCCGCCATGCTTATGCACGACCTCGCAGACCTCGCGGACGTTCTCCTCGAACACGCCGTGCGTCGAGGGATAGGTGATCATGCAGCAGGAGAGGGAGTCCGCATACTGCTCCGCCTTGGCGCGGAAATCGTCCATGTCGATCTCGCCGGCGTCGCTTACCTTGACGACCACCACCTTCATGCCGGCCATCTGCGCCGAGGCCGGATTCGTGCCGTGCGCCGATGTCGGTATCAGGCAGACGTCGCGATGTGCGTTGCCGTTGGCGATATGGTAGGCGCGGATCGCGAGCAGACCGGCATATTCACCTTGGGCACCCGAGTTCGGCTGCATCGACATCGCATCATAACCGGTGATCGCGCAGAGCTTTTGCGACAGGTCTTCTATCAGATGCTGGTAGCCGAGTGCCTGGTCGGTCGGCACGAAGGGATGGATTTCCGAAAACTCCGGCCAGGTGATCGGCAGCATTTCCGCTGTCGCGTTGAGCTTCATCGTGCAGGAGCCGAGCGGGATCATTGCGCGGTCGAGCGCAAGATCGCGATCGGCGAGGCGGCGCATGTAGCGCGTCATCTCGCTCTCGGCGCGGTTCATGTGAAAGATCGGATGGGTGAGATAGGCGCTTGTGCGCAGCAGTTCCTGCGGCAGGCGGTAGTCCGGTTCGAATTCCTCGACCTTGAAATCGCCGCCGAAGGCGCGCCAGACGGCCTCGAGCGTGACCGGCCGCGAACGTTCGTCGAGACTGATGCCGATCCTGGTCGTTCCGATCTTGCGAAGGTTTACCTCCTCGGCCACGGCGGCTTTGAGGATGATGCCCTGCAGCTTGCCGACTTCGACGGTGATCGTATCAAAGAAGACATCCGGTTCGACGGTATAGCCGAGCTTTTCCAATCCCATGGCAAGCCGCACCGTCTTCTGGTGCACGCTCTGGGCGATCGCCTTTATTCCGTCCGGACCATGGAAGACCGCATACATGGAGGCCATGACGGCAAGCAGTACCTGCGCGGTACAGATGTTCGATGTCGCCTTCTCGCGCCTGATATGCTGTTCACGGGTCTGGAGCGACAGCCGGTAGGCGCGGTTGCCTCGCGCATCGACCGACACGCCCACGAGGCGGCCGGGCATGGAGCGCTTGTAGGCGTCCTTGACCGCCATATAGGCGGCGTGCGGACCACCGTAGCCGACCGGAACGCCGAAGCGCTGGGCAGAACCGATCGCGATGTCGGCGCCCATTTCCCCCGGAGACTTCAGAAGCGCCAGCGCCAGCGGATCGGCTGCGACGGCGGCGATTGCACCCTGCTCGTGGAGTTTGGCGATCAGGCCCGAGAAGTCGCGGACATGGCCGTAAGTGCCGGGGTACTGGAAGATCGCGCCGAAGACGCCGGCAGCGTCCAGATCCTCGAAGGGGTCGCCGACGACGATCTGCCAGCCGAGCGGCTCCGCCCGGGTCTTCAGGAGCGCAATCGTCTGGGGATGGCAGTTCTCATCGATGAAAAACGCCTTCGCCTTGGACTTTGCCACGCGCTCCGCAATGGCCATGGCTTCGGCTGCAGCCGTCGCCTCGTCGAGCAGCGAGGCGTTTGCGACGTCCAGCCCGGTCAGATCGCAAACCATGGTCTGGTAATTGAGCAGGGCTTCCAGCCGCCCCTGACTGATTTCCGGCTGATAGGGCGTATAGGCGGTGTACCAGGCCGGGTTCTCGAGGATATTGCGCTGGATGACCGGCGGGGTGATGGTCCCGTAGTAGCCCTGACCGATCAGGGACACGAGCTTCCGGTTGCGGTTCGCCGTCTCGCGCAGCTTGTCGAGTGCCTCGCGCTCCGTCATCGGCTCGCCCCAGGCAAGCGGCGTCCGCTGGCGGATCGACGGCGGCACGGTGTCGTCGATGAGCGCGTCGAGACTGGGATAGCCGACGACCTTCAGCATCTCGTCCATCTCGGCCGGCGAAGGGCCGATGTGACGTCGATTGGCGAAGTCGTAAGGCTTGTAATCGGTAAAGGTAAAGTCCTTGGGCATGCTCATCAGGCGACGAACTCCTTGTAGGCCGCTTCGTCCAGGAGCGCATTGGCAGCGTCCGGATCGGCGAGCTTCAGTTTGAAGAACCAGGCCGCGCCTTGCGGATCGCTGTTGACGAGCGACGGATCGTCGACGATCGCCTGATTGACCTCGACGATTTCGCCATCAAGCGGACAATAGACGTCCGATGCCGCCTTCACGGACTCGACCGTCGCGGCCGAGTCGCCCTTGGAGAAGCTGGCACCCGCTTCCGGCAGCTCCACGAAGACAAGATCGCCGAGCTGGCCCGCGGCATGCTCCGTGATGCCTACGGTCGCGACGTCGCCCTCGATCTTCAGCCATTCGTGTTCCTCGGTGAATTTCAGCATACGCAGGTTCTCCTGATCAGCGTTTGTAGGTTTGTTTGATGAAGGGCAGGGCAGTGACGGCGATGGGCAGGTATTTGCCGCGCACCTCTGCGAACAGTCTGGTGCCGATTCCGGCGTGCTCGGCGGCGACATAGCCCATGGCGACCGGTCCATCCACGCTCGGACCGAAGCCGCCGGAGGTGACGGTTCCTGCCGCCGTCCTGCCCTCCGCATCGGCAAAGAGATTGGCATTGCCGCGCACGGGCGCGCGGCCTTCGGGCCTCAGGCCGACACGCCGCCTGGAAACTCCGTCGGTGAGTTCGGCCAGTATCCGGCCGGCGCCCGGAAAGCCGCCGGCGCGCTCGCCGCCGGCACGGCGGCTTTTCTGGATTGCCCATTCGAGGCCCGCTTCGATGGGGCTCGTATTCGTGTCGATGTCGTTGCCATAGAGACAAAGCCCCGCTTCGAGGCGGAGCGAGTCGCGTGCGCCGAGCCCGATGGGCAGGACGTCGGGATGTTCGAGCAGGCGCTGCGTCACATCCACAGCCGCGTCGGCGGGAATGGAAATCTCGAAGCCATCCTCGCCGGTGTAGCCGGAGCGGGAGATGATACAGCTCACGTCGTGAAGGTCGGCTTCGGCGACATCCATGAAGCGCATCGACGCGACGTCCGCCCACAGCTCGCACAGAACCGCTCCGGCCCGGGGCCCCTGAAGGGCGATCAGGGCACGGTCTGTCAGCATGGTCACGTCGCAGGCGCTGCCGAGAGCGTCCCTGAGATGCGCAAGATCGGCATCCTTGCAGGCCGCGTTGACGACCAGGAAGAGATGATCGCCGCGATTGACGATCATCAGGTCGTCGAGAATGCCGCCTGCGGCATTGGTAAAGAGGCCGTAGCGTTGCCGGCCCTCCCGGAGGCCGAGCACATCCGCCGGCACGAGCTTTTCGAGCGCCAGCGCCGCGTCCTCGACTTTTCCCGATTTCGGCCGCACGACGATCTGCCCCATGTGGGACACGTCGAAAAGGCCGGCGGCGGCGCGGGTATGCAGGTGCTCCTTCAATACGCCTTCCGGGTATTGGACCGGCATGTCGTAACCGGCGAAGGGCACCATGCGCGCACCGAGCGAAAGATGCAGCGCGTGCAACGGCGTGTGTTTCAAGGTGGAAACGTCTTCCAAGTCCGGCCTCCAGGTCTGGCGCGTCTTCGCGCCGGCTCACAATACCGGCGTCATGCGCCGACAAATTCGAGCCCCCTCTGTCCCTTTGCCTGAGATTGTTATCCCTTCGGCGAGCGCGAACGCTTCTCTCCAGAGTCCTACCGGCACCTTGCTGGTCCTTTGGCCTGAGAGTTTCCGGGGCGGTTGCTCCTTCGGCACCGGATCGAACCGGTTTCTCCCAACGAGGTCGAATCCAGATAACGGCGAAGGCCGGATTTTGGCAAGGGCCTATGTCGCGACCAAACATATTTTTGTCGCCCTGGCTTCATCCTCCGCGACCGGTGCGGCAAAATCGGCCTTTGCAATTTTCCTGGGCAGCGGATAGGGAAGACCGAAGAGAGGTGGCCATGACTGGGCGCGAGCGGAAATGGGGAATTGGGGTGCGGCTGCTCGCAGCCTTCGCACTCCTATTCCTGTCCTTCGCTCACAAGCCAGCCCTTGCGAAAGCCATCGGCCCGGCAATCTCCGCCGAATATCTTCTCCCCGACGGCACCTTCGCCGATATCTGCTTCGGCACGGGCGGCGTCGATCATGACACCGGCCACGGCAAGGCGTCGTCATCGGCTCCCGTTTGCGAAGCGTGCCGGCTCGCCGCCTCCGTGCTCCTGCCGGCGGCGCCCGATGAAAGCTCGACGGCCGAAAACGGCAACTGGATTGCCGGAACGCCGATCGTCGCCGCCGAGGCGGTGCTTCTGCCCCTGCGCCTGTTGCCGCCACCGCGCGGTCCGCCGGCCCAACCGTAGATCTCCTCGAATCCAACCCAGAATTTCTTGCGCCGCTATGCGGCATTGACCCACGAAGGCCGCGTTCCGGCACGTGGTTTGGAGATTACGACATGAACAAGATCAGACTTTCCTTGCTTGCCACCGGCCTCACAGTTGCCGTGGCCGGTCCCGCCCATGCCCATGCGACATTCGAGACGGATAGCGCGCCGGCCGAAACGACCGTCAACGCCACCCTTCAGGTGCCGCATGGCTGCGACGGCAAGGCGACGACCGAAGTACGGGTGCAGTTGCCGGAGGGGTTCGTCTTTGCCAAGCCCCAGCCGAAGCCCGGCTGGGAGCTGGAGATCATCAAGGGCGACTACCGGAAGACCTATGACGATCACGGCACCAAGGTTTCCTCCGGTCCGCTGGAAATCCGCTGGAAAGGCGGCAACCTTCCCGACGAACATTACGACACCTTCGTCATGCGCGGGAAACTCGCGGGTTTCGACAAGGAGACCGTGCTCGCCTTTCCGACGACGCAGCTTTGCGGCGCCGACGGCAAGGTGGTCTGGGACCAGGTGGCGGCGGAGGGCCAGGACGCCCATTCCCTCGAGCATCCGGCGCCCACGATCACCGTCACCATGGCGACGGGCGGCGATGAGCACTCCGCTCACGCGGGGCATCATCAGTCTGCGGCCGAAGCGGTCAAAGTCGGCGATCTCGAGATCTCGGGCGGAGCCGTGAAGGCCATGCTGCCCGGTGCCAAGGTCGGCGGCGGCGGCTTCGTGGTCAGGAACGACGGCAGTGCCGACGACCGCCTGCTTGCCGTCGAGAGCCCGGCCGCGGGCCGAGTCGAACTTCACGAAATGACGATGGAGAACGACGTCATGAAAATGCGCAAGCTCGAGGACGGCATCGCCGTTCCCGCCGGTCAGGCGGTCGAGCTGAAGAACGGCAGCCTGCATCTCATGTTCATGGAGGTGAAGAAGCCCTTTGCCGAGGGCGACATGGTGCCGGTGACGCTTACCTTCGAGAAGGCCGGCGAGGTCGACTATGTCCTGCCGGTCGGCACGGCGGCGGGCAGCGCTCATTCCGGGCATAGCCATCAATAGCTGCCGGCGTGATCCTTGATCGGTTCAGGTTCCCTGAATGAACCGGTCGAGCACATCGGTGAGCGCAACTTGCTCCGGTTCGTCGCCGGCAGGTCCATCTTCCTGCCGGCGATCTTCTTCGCGGCCGTCTTCGTTCTCCGCGTTTTCGAGATAGCGGCGAAGCGTTTCGGCCTGCGTCTGTTGCGGCAGACGGCGCTCTGCGCCGATCAGCATGAGGTGCAGCGGCAGCGCGCTTCTGATCTTCGGTACCGCCGCCTGCTCTTGGCCGCGCGCGGAAAGCAGTGTGATTGCCTCGTCGACAGGTCCATCGCCACGCAGGCGTGTGGACGGCTTCGATGCATCCGCCGCATAGGCCGCCGTCGTCGCGGAGATGGTAACGACCTGGGTCATCCTGTCAGTCCTCGGGCACGATAATCCTTTCCTGTGCCAGACTGCGATTGCGAACAGGTGAAATCGGGTGATCGAATTTTAAGAAAATCGTAACGATTCGAGGGCTGCGGGCTGAACGTTGCGCAATTTTGTGTACCGTCGGTTGAACGGTATGTACAATCGCAGCCGTAACCGAGAGCCGGCGCGGCTTCTGCGCCGGCAAAAAATTTAGTTCATAAAAGTCATATTGAAGAACCTCACTCACGAAAGGACGTAAATCCATGCGCGCGATCGTATTGTTGTTGGCGATCTTTGCTCTCAGCGCGTGCTCGCAAACGGGAAGGCCCAGCGCCGAACGGTATTATGCGGGGGAAGGCCAATACTATACCGGCGTCGTACCCCCGACGCCTTTCTGAAGCATGTCGCGCAGCCCTACAGCGGCTTTAAGAACGACAGCATGAAGCGAAGCCCGAAACGCGGCGCACGAACTCGTTTCAGTCGCGTAGGAGGAGGGCTGTCGGGGTGCGCCTCACGAGAAGCGCCCGCGGCGCATGTGCCAACTTCGGCCGGCAACTGGTCGCAGAAGTTGCAGATCGACAGGTTTGGAATTGATCCGGCGCGAATGGCAGAATATCAATGGCCGTCAAACTGTTAGGAAAGGTATGGGGGCCTATGCGCAAGATCGTGTTGTTGCTCGCACTCGCTACGCTGGCGGCGTGCTCGCACACCGGGGACCGGGTGGTCGGCGGTGACGGGGATTACTATCATGGTCTAATCCCGCCGAGGTGATCGCCTCCGAGATCATCGTCGCCTCTGCGTGGCCAAATCCAATGCGACCCAAGCGGCGGCGGCTCGCAACGGCAAAACGGAGGCGCTGCGACTGTGCCGCCTCCGTCAGGGGAACCGGTTTATCCACACCTTGAAAACATAGGCGGTTGCGAAATTCCGCGAGCTTCCTTGGCTGGTCCAGGTGCTTAATAGCCTACGCGAACACCGCCGGGGCTCGCGGCGCTGAAATTGGGAACCGGATTCGGTCCGTACCATTGAGCATAGGTCGTGTTGTTTCCGCCGGTGCTGGTGCACCCCGACAGGACGGCAAGCGCCAATAGGGCGGTCAAATATTTGAGGGACATGAACTCTCCGATTCTGCTTCGTCAGACGCGCATAAATTGCGGTATCCCGAGGCGGCAGTCCATCGCTTTCACATTGACTCCTTTGCTTTTTCCTTCGTGAGACGAACGCTGCCGCCTCTCGTCGCATCGATGCCGCGAAAGCCGGCTACATCTTAGGGCGAAATATTCATGCAAGGGGAGAATGCAATGACGGAAAGACCGCGCCTGTTCGGAGCGGACTACAGTGTCTACGTGCGGATCGTGCGGCTGGTGCTGGCCGAGAAGGAGATCGGCTACGAACTCGTCCCCGTCGACATCTTCGCTTCCGAGGGGCCGCCAGCGCACTACCTCGAGCGACAACCCTTCGGCCGCATTCCCGCCTTCGACCATGCAGGCTTCAGGCTTTATGAGACCGGCGCGATAGCGCGCTATGTCGACGAGGTATTCGACGGGAGGCAGCTTCAGCCTCTCGATCCACGGGAACGCGCCCGCTGCAACCAGATCGTCAGCATCGCGGACAACTACGCCTATCCCGCTTTGGTCTGGGGGATCTACGTCGAGCGCGTCTCAAAGCCGGCAAGCGGCGCAGTTGCCGACGAAGCGGTATTCGCTGCAGCGCTGCCGAAAGCAAGGACCTGCCTGAAGGCGATGTCCGATCTCATGGGGGCGTCGCCATGGCTCGCAGGCGAGACCATGTCGCTCGCCGACCTCTATGCCGCCCCGATATTCGATTATTTCCTAAGGGCGCGGGAGGGGCAGGAGATGCTCCGGGAACATGAGAATCTGGCTGCGTGGTGGGCGCGGATCTCGGTGAGGCGCTCGATGGAGGAGACGCGGCCGGCCTAGTCCGAGTTTCCTCTTCCGTGAAGCCCGCGGATAGAACAGCTCAATGCCGAACGATTATATTTCGAACGACGCATAGGACTATTCTCAGCCGCTGCGACTTTGAGAATCCCCCTGCAGAACAGAGATATGGCCGCTTCCAGGGAAGCGGCCATATCTATTACTGCGTCATTTCAGTGGGAGTGCGTCGTAACCAATGGCTGACTACAACTTCCGCCGCCGATCTCAGCTGCACCCGCTCGTGGCGCCGCATGTGTCGCACTTCTCGCACGTGCCGTTTCGCACCATCGTGAAGTTCTGGCACTCGGAGCACATGTTGCCGGTATAGCCCTGCATGATCGAGCGGGCGCGGCGTTCGGCTTCGACCTTCTTTGCCTCGGACTTCGCCGCAGCGGCCTCTGCCGCGGCCTTGTCGGAGAAGAGGGCAGTCACCTCCTGTTCCGCTTCTTCGGCAATCTCCTCGGCGAGTTCGACGGCCCGTTCCTCGTAATCGCGCTTGAAGGCGACGACTTCGGAGGTGGCGGCGGCGATTGCCGGCTCCAGCTTGCGCACGGCATTGCCGGAGATCGAGGTGACGGAAGCGCCGGCCGAGGCGCGGGCCGGGGCGGCCGTCGAAGCCCCCTTCGGTTCGGAGCGCTCGCCCGTGCCGCCGACGATGGACGGCTTGTAGCCGCGGGTCCAGCCGGTGGAGACGAGGTTGGTCTTTCCTTCCTGAATGCCGCGGCCGAGCGCGGTGTTGCTGAAGTCGGAGGTGTCGACATGAGCAAGGTCGTGGCGGCCGAGATAGGAAACGGCAAGCTCACGGAAGACATAGTCGAGGATCGACGTCGCGTTCTTGATCGCGTCATTGCCCTGGACCATGCCGGCCGGCTCGAACTTGGTGAAGGTAAAGGCCTCCACATATTCTTCGAGCGGCACGCCATATTGCAGGCCGAGCGAGATGGCGATGGCGAAGTTGTTCATCATCGCCCGGAAGGCCGCACCTTCCTTGTGCATGTCGATGAAGATCTCGCCGAGGCGCCCATCACCGAATTCGCCGGTGCGCAGATACACCTTGTGGCCGCCGACGATCGCCTTCTGGGTATAGCCCTGGCGACGGTTCGGCAGTTTCTCGCGGGCGCGCACTACCTTCTCGATGACGCGCTCGATGATCTTCTCGGTGACGGCGACCGCCTGGGCGGCTGCCGGCGCCTGCATCAGCTCTTCGATCGCGTCCTCGTCTTCCTCATCCTCGATCAGCGAGGCGTTCAGCGGCTGCGAGAGCTTGGAACCGTCGCGGTAGAGCGCATTCGCCTTCAGCGCGAGCTTCCAGGAGAGCATGTAGGCGTTCTTGCAATCCTCGACGGTCGCCTCGTTCGGCATGTTGATCGTCTTGGAGATTGCACCCGAAATGAAGGGCTGGGCGGCCGCCATCATGCGGATATGGCTTTCGACCGAGAGATAGCGCTTGCCGATCTTGCCGCAGGGATTGGCGCAATCGAAGACCGGCAGGTGCTCTGCTTTCAGGAACGGTGCTCCTTCGAGCGTCATCGCGCCGCAGACATGGATGTTGGCGGCTTCGATGTCCTTTCTGGAGAAGCCCAGATGCTCGAGTAGGTTGAAGTCCATTGAGGCAAGCTGCTCGTCGCTGACCTTCAGCGTCGCCTTGAGGAAATCGGCGCCGAGCGTCCACTGGTTGAAGACGAACTTGATGTCGAAGGCAGCTTTAAGCGCCGCATTGACGGCTTCGATCTTCTCGTCGGTGAAGCCCTTGGCCTTCAACGTCGTCGGGTTGATGGCGGGCGCCTGGTTGAGGTTGCCGTGGCCGACGGCATAAGCCTCCATCTCGGCGATCTGGCTTTCCGAGTAGCCGAGCGTGCGCAACGCCTCGGGAACCGCACGGTTGATGATCTTGAAGTAGCCGCCGCCGGCGAGCTTCTTGAACTTCACCAGGGCGAAATCGGGCTCGATGCCGGTCGTGTCGCAATCCATTACGAGCCCGATCGTACCGGTCGGCGCGATCACGGTGGCCTGAGCGTTGCGGTAGCCGTGCTTCTCGCCGAGCTCGACCGCCTTGTCCCAGGCGCTCTTGGCATGGGCGATCAGGTCCTGGTCCGGGCAATCGCCGTGGACGAGCGCGACCGGGTTGACGGACAGGCCCTCATAACCGGCGGTGTCGCCGTGAGCCGCGCGGCGGTGATTGCGCATGACGCGCAGCATGTTGTCGCGGTTGGGCGCAAAGCCGGGGAAGGGGCCGAGCTTTGCGGAGATCTCGGCCGAGGTGGCATAGGCGACGCCGGTCATGATCGCGGTCAGCGCGCCGGCGATGGCGCGGCCCTCGGGGGAGTCATAGGGAATGCCTGACGACATCAGCAGGCCGCCGATATTCGCATAGCCGAGGCCGAGCGTGCGGTATTCGTAGGAGAGCTCGGCGATCTCGCGGGACGGGAACTGCGCCATCATCACCGAGACTTCGAGAACGACCGTCCAAAGACGGACGGCATGCTCGTAGTCGCCGATATTGATCCGCTTGGTCGCGGCATCCTTGAACTGCATCAGGTTGAGCGAGGCGAGATTGCAAGCCGTGTCGTCGAGGAACATGTATTCCGAGCACGGGTTCGATGCGCGGATCGGGCCTGCAGCCGGGCAGGTGTGCCAGTCGTTCATCGTCGTGTTGAAGTGCAGGCCCGGATCGGCCGAGGCCCAGGCGGCGTGGGAGATCGACTCCCAGAGGTCGCGCGCCTTCAGGGTCTTCATGACGCGGCCGTCCTTGCGGGCGGTCAGGTGCCAATCGCCATCCGCCTCCACGGCGCGCAGGAAGTCGTCCTTGATCGAGACCGAGTTGTTGGAATTCTGGCCGGAAACCGTGAGATAGGCCTCCGAATCCCAATCCGTGTCATAGGTCTTGAACTGGATGTCCTTATAACCCTGCCGCGCGAACTGAATGACGCGTTTGACATAGTTTTCCGGAACCAGCGCCTGCTTGGCGGCGCGGATCTCGCGCTTCAGCGCCGGGTTCTGCTTGGGATCGAAGCAGGCATCGTCGCTGCCGTCGCAATTGATGCAGGCCTTCATGATCGCCTTCAGGTGCTTGGCGACGATCTTCGAGCCGGTGACGAGGGCGGCGACCTTCTGCTCTTCCTTGACCTTCCAGTTGATATATTCCTCGATATCGGGATGGTCGATATCGACGACGACCATCTTGGCGGCGCGGCGCGTCGTGCCGCCCGACTTGATGGCGCCCGCGGCGCGGTCGCCGATCTTCAGGAAGCTCATGAGGCCGGAGGACTTGCCGCCGCCCGAGAGCCTTTCGCCTTCGGCGCGCAGATGCGAGAAGTTCGAGCCGGTACCGGAGCCGTATTTGAAGAGGCGCGCCTCGCGCACCCAGAGATCCATGATGCCGCCCTCGTTGACGAGGTCGTCCGCGACCGACTGAATGAAGCAGGCGTGCGGCTGCGGGTGTTCGTAGGCAGACTTGGACTTCGTCAGCTTGCCGGTGAAGGGATCGACGTAGAAGTGGCCCTGGCCGGGGCCGTCGATGCCATAGGCCCAGTGGAGGCCGGTGTTGAACCATTGCGGCGAGTTCGGAGCAACGCGCTGGGTGGCGAGCATGTAGGCGAGCTCGTCACGGAAGGCGCCGGCGTCCTCTTCCGTGTCGAAATAGCCGCCCTTCCAGCCCCAATAGGCCCAGGTGCCGGCCAGGCGATCGAAAACCTGGCGGGCATCGGTTTCGGAACCGTACTGCTCTTCCTTCGGCAGCGCCTTCAGCGCGTCGGCGTCCGGAACCGAGCGCCAGAGGAAGGACGGCACGTCGTTTTCCTCGACGCGCTTCAGTTTTGCCGGCACGCCGGCCTTGCGGAAATATTTCTGGGCGAGAATATCGGCGGCGACCTGCGAGAACTGCGCTGGCACGTCGATATCCGCAAGGCGGAAGACCACGGACCCGTCCGGGTTCTTGATCTCACTCGTCGCCTTGCGGAACTCAATCTCGGCATAGGCGGATTGCCCTGCCTTTGTGAAACGACGCTCGATCTTCATTGTCCCGTCCTTTGTTGCCATGCGCTAAAGCGCAGTTAACCTCGCCCGGCCGCGATGGATCTCGCAGCCAGCCTGAAAATTTCTGTCGATGTGAGGAAACCCAGCTCCTGGGTAACCCTGTATCTTGTGATGATGCTGGCTGCAAACACTAAATATAGTATTAACAGGCTCTTTACGCCAGCTCGAAATGCCGCTTTGGCGACCCAAATTTCGCGCAAAATTCCGCCACTGCAGCCGCTCGGGCTCATTCGCCCGGGCCGCATGTCGGAACCGACGATTTGGGGGTGTGAACCGGCCTCTGAACTTCCCGGTCCGCCGCCGTCGCAACGTGAAATCCATTAACCGTGAATCGCCTCGGGGCGTCAAGGGGTGGTTTGTGACGGAAGTTTGGGCGCTATATCTTGTGTGGGTCGACTGTGGAAAACGGGGACATCGATCAATCCGTTGAAAAACAGGGACTTCCACCGCTTGCCTGCGAAGATGAGCTAGCGGCAGGCCGAAATTCAAATTTTTATGGATGAAAAAGCGGGTAAAAGACGTGGCCCAGCGCTACTCGCGATTGCGAATCAGGTGGGTGTGTGAAGCGGCGCGTTTGGTGATTCGGATGCGATGATCTTGCTGCCCCCCTGGCCTGCCAGAGGGGCTCAACAAGAAGACCTCGGCGATGGCCACGCCTAGCCCACGCGTTTCTGCAGTTCCCTGGCGCCGTTCGGCGCGTTGACCTTGCCTGAGGAGATGAAGAAGGCAAAGACGTCGCGAGGTGCCGTCTCGGGCTTGCGTTCCGACGCAGCTTTCTCCAGGTCGTCCGGCTCACCGCCGGCGGCAAAGGACTTCAGCCGCTCGGCCCAGCGATCGAGATCCTTCGGCGGATAGCAGGTCTTCACCTCGTCGCTGCCCTTCTGCAGCCGTGCATAGACGAAATCACTCGTGACATCGGCGATCATCGGGTAGTCCGCATGCTCGGCAAGAACGACGGCCACCTTGTATTTTTCAATGAGCTTGACGAAGTCCGGAACCTGGAAGCTGGGGTTGCGGACCTCGACCACGTGGCGGAGCTTAAGGCCGTCCTGCTTATCCGGCAGGAGCTTCAAGAATCCCTCGAAATCCTCCGCGTCGAATTTCTTGGTCGGCGCGAACTGCCAGAGAATGGGACCGAGGCGGTCGCCGAGTTCCGTCAGTCCTTGGGTCAGGAACCGCTCCATGGATTCACCGGCTTCGGACAGGACCCTGCGATTGGTCACGAAGCGGCTCGCCTTCAGCGAAAAAATGAAGCCGTCGGGAACATCCGACGCCCACTTGGCAAAAGTCGCCGGCTTCTGTGAGCTGTAATAGGTGCCGTTGACCTCGATCGTCCGCAATTCCTTGCCGGCGAATTCGAGCTGCCGCTTCTTCGGAAGATCGTCCGGATAGAAGGTGCCTTCCCAGGGTTCGAAGTTCCATCCGCCGATGCCGATGCGGATTTGTCCCGAATTTGCCATCCTCTTCCTCCTCGATGCTCGCTCAGACGCGCAAAACCGCTGTAGCCGGGGCGAATCAGAGACGCCACCCGATTTCCCGAGGCGTCCGGCCCGGCCACATCACTCCGCCGCAACCACCTTTTTCACTGGCCGGCGCTCCAGAAGCTCCTTCAGGAACTGGCCGGTATAGGAGCGCTGCTCCTTCACGACCTCTTCCGGCGTCCCCTGCGCAATGACCTCGCCGCCGCCGTCGCCGCCTTCCGGGCCGAAGTCGATGATCCAGTCGGCCGTCTTGATGACTTCGAGATTGTGCTCGATGACCACCACGGAGTTACCCTGATTGACCAGCTCATGCAGAACTTCAAGAAGCTTGGCTACGTCGTGGAAATGCAAGCCTGTTGTCGGCTCGTCGAGAATATAGAGCGTGCGCCCGGTTGAGCGTTTCGACAGCTCCTTGGCGAGCTTGACGCGCTGGGCTTCGCCGCCTGAAAGCGTGTTCGCCTGCTGGCCAATCTTGATATAGCCGAGGCCCACCTGGTTCAGTGTCACCAGCTTGTCGCGCACCGCCGGAACGGCCGCGAAGAACTCGACGCCTTCCTCCACCGTCATGTCGAGCACATCGGCGATCGACTTGCCCTTGAAGTGAACGTCCAGGGTCTCGCGATTGTAGCGCTTGCCGTGACAGACGTCGCAGGTGACGTAGACATCCGGCAGGAAGTGCATCTCGATCTTGATGACGCCGTCCCCCTGACAGGCCTCGCAGCGGCCGCCCTTGACGTTGAAGGAGAAGCGGCCCGGCTGGTAGCCGCGCGCCTTTGCTTCCGGCAGCCCGGCAAACCAGTCGCGAATGGGCGTGAAGGCTCCGGTATAGGTCGCCGGGTTGGAGCGCGGCGTGCGGCCGATCGGCGACTGGTCGATGTCGATCACCTTGTCGATATGCTCGAAGCCGTCGATCCGGTCGTGTTCGGCCGGATTTTCGCGCGCGCCCATGACGCGGCGGGCGGCAGCCTTGTAGAGCGTCTCGATCAGGAAAGTGGACTTGCCCCCGCCCGATACCCCGGTGACGGCGGTGAAGACACCGAGCGGGATCGATGCGGTCACGTTCTTCAGATTGTTGGCGCGCGCGCCGACGACGGTGACTTCCTTCTTCTTCTTCGGTTTGCGCCGTTCGCCGGGCACGGCAACGGAAAGCTCGCCGGAGAGATATTTCCCCGTCAGCGATTTCGGATTGGACATGATATCGGAAGGGGTCCCTTCCGCAATGACCTCGCCACCGTGAATGCCGGCCGCCGGGCCGATGTCGACGACGTAATCGGCCGTGAGGATCGCATCCTCGTCATGCTCCACGACAATGACCGTGTTGCCGATGTCGCGCAGATGCCTCAGCGTATCCAGAAGGCGGGCATTGTCGCGCTGGTGAAGGCCGATCGAGGGCTCGTCGAGAACATAGAGAACGCCCGTCAACCCTGAGCCGATCTGCGACGCGAGCCGGATGCGCTGGCTTTCTCCGCCCGAAAGCGTCCCGGAATTGCGCGAAAGGCTCAGATATTCGAGGCCGACGTCGTTCAGGAAGCGCAGGCGCTCGCGGATCTCCTTGAGGATGCGCACGGCGATCTCGTTCTGCTTCGTGCTGAGATGCTCGGGCAAGACCTCGAACCAGTCGCGTGCGGCGCGAATAGACATATCGGAAACCTCGCCGATATGCAGCGCGTGGATCTTGACGGCAAGCGCTTCCGGCTTCAGCCGGTAACCGGCACAGGCGGGGCAGGGCGCCGCCGACATATAGCGCTCGATCTCCTCGCGCGCCCAGGCGCTGTCGGTCTCTTTCCAGCGGCGTTCGAGATTCGGCACGATGCCCTCGAAGGTTTTCGTCGTGTTGTAGGATCGGGCGCCGTCCTGATAGTGGAAGGTGATCTTGTCCTTCGTGCCGTGGAGAATCGCGTCCTGTGCTTCCTCGGAAAGCTCGCTCCAGCGGCTGCCGAGCTTGAAGCCGAAAACCGTGCCGAGGGCCTCGAGCGTCTGGTTGTAGTAGGGCGAGGTGGATTTCGCCCAGGGCGCGATGGCACCGTCCCTGAGGGTGCGGTTCGGCTCCGGAACGATCAGCGCCTCGTCGATCTTCTGCTGGCTGCCCAGCCCGTCGCAGGTCGTGCAGGCTCCGAAGGGATTGTTGAAGGAAAAAAGCCGCGGCTCGATCTCGGGAATGGTGAAACCCGAGACGGGACAGGCGAACTTCTCGGAAAACAGAACTCGCTCATGCGTTTCGTTCAGCGACTTGTTGGCCGAGCCGCCGGCGGAGGTCTCTTCCGGAGGCAGGGGGCGGTCGGCGAATTCGGCGATCGCCAAGCCGTCGGCGAGCGTAAGGCAGGTTTCGATACTGTCGGCGAGACGGGTTCCGATATCGGGCCGCACCACGACACGGTCGACGACCACGTCGATGTCGTGCTTGTATTTCTTGTCGAGCGCCGGCACGTCGGCAATCTCGTAAAATTGCCCGTCTACCTTTACGCGCTGGAAGCCCTTCTTCATCAGTTCGGCGAGTTCTTTTCTGTACTCGCCCTTGCGCCCGCGCACGAGCGGGGCCAGCATATAGAGGCGCGTCCCCTCGCCGAACTCCAGCACCCGGTCGACCATCTGGCTGACGGTCTGGCTTTCGATCGGCAGGCCCGTGGCGGGAGAATAGGGCACGCCGACGCGCGCGAAGAGCAGGCGCAGATAGTCGTAGATTTCGGTAACGGTTCCGACAGTCGAGCGCGGGTTGCGCGACGTGGTCTTCTGCTCGATCGAGATCGCCGGCGAGAGCCCGTCGATCTGATCGACGTCGGGCTTCTGCATCATTTCGAGGAACTGACGCGCATAGGCCGAAAGGCTCTCGACATAGCGCCGCTGGCCCTCGGCGTAGATCGTGTCGAAGGCAAGCGAGGATTTTCCGGAGCCCGAAAGGCCGGTCATCACGATCAGCTTGTTGCGCGGCAGATCAAGGTCGATGCCCTTGAGATTGTGCTCGCGAGCGCCGCGAATGGAGATGGTCTTGAGTTCGCTCATCGGAAGGCCAGCTTTGTATGTCGGTTGAAAGCCCCCTATGTAATGACGGCCGCGCCCATGTCGAGGCGCAATCGGCAAAAGAGGCGGTTCAATTGCGATTCGGTTGACAGGATCATAGAGGAATACTAGAACAAAAAAAGAACAAACTCTGCCATATCCACGCCAAATCAGCTGTGGATTATGCGCGATACGGGGCGTATCGGCGGCGGCGGGCCGCTAAGGTGTTCGCACATGAGACATTGGAAAGCCGGCCGAGCGGTCCGGCGGCAGAAACGGGAAAAGCGATATGGCTGGTAGCGTCAACAAGGTGATCTTGATCGGAAACGTCGGGGCCGACCCGGAAATCCGGCGCACGCAGGACGGCCGGCCGATCGCCAACCTCAGAATTGCCACCTCCGAGACCTGGCGCGACCGCAATTCGGGCGAGCGCCGCGAGAAGACGGAGTGGCACACGGTCGTCGTCTTCAACGAAGGCCTCTGCAAGGTCGTCGAACAATATGTGAAGAAAGGCGCCAAGCTCTACATCGAAGGCCAGCTGCAGACGCGCAAATGGCAGGATCAGACCGGCAATGACCGCTACTCGACCGAGGTCGTCCTTCAGGGCTTCAACTCGACCCTGACGATGCTCGACGGTCGCGGAGGCGAGGGCGGCGGCGCAGGTCGCGGCGGCAGCGACTACGGCGGTGGCGGCTACGAGGAATACGATCAATCGCGGTCCTCCTCGGGCGGCGCCCGGTCCGGCGGTCAATCGAACCAGCCGAACCAGGGGGGCAACTTCTCGCGCGATCTCGACGACGACATTCCGTTCTGATCGACTGCTCGAGCCAGTCCGAGACTCATCCGGCCCGCTTCGTTGCGGGCCGTTCTCGTTATGCCTTCAGACCTGAAACGCCGAGCGCACGCCGTCCACGACGAATTGAACGGCGAGTGCGGCAAGGATGACGCCGAGGAGGCGGGTAAGGATCGCCCGGCCGGTGACGCCCAGGAACCGGTCGATGCGCTCGGCGATCACCAGCGCCAGGAACAGTATGGCCATCGATGCGGCGATGACGACGATGAGCTGCACCCGATCCAATGCCGAGGGAAAGGAGCTGCCGAGAAGGATGGTTGCCGAGATCGCTCCCGGCCCGGCAATCAGGGGCAGTGCAAGAGGGAAGACCGCGATATTGTGAAGGTGGTCCTTCGTGATCGCCGTCTCCCCGGCCTTTTCCTTTCGCTCCTGGCGTTTCTCGAAAATCATCTCGAAAGCGATCCAGAAGAGCAGCATGCCGCCGGCGATCCGGAAGGCGCCGATCGAGATGCCGAGCAGACCGAGGATGCCGTCGCCAAAAAGCGCAAAGGCGGCGAGGATGAAAAAAGCGATGAGCGAGCCGCGGGTCGCGACCTGGAAGCGCTGCTGCCGGCTCAAGCCGACGGTCAGGCTCAGGAAGATCGGCGCAAGGCCGGGCGGATCAAGCGTGACGAGCAGCGTCGTCAGCGCATTGACCAAGAGATCGACATCGAACATCCGTATCCCCTTCCGGATTTCTACCCCGGCTATTCCCGGTGGTGCGGCCCGCATTGTTAGGCAAGCGACGCGAGCTTGGAAAGAGCGGGTAGCCAAGTGCAACGCAATGGCTTAAACCAGCGCCATCCCCGAGGCGCGCAGCTTTCCTTGCGAGCTCCTTTCCTTGCCCTAGAAAAGCCTGTTCCTGCGGCAAAAGACTGTTCAAAACACCGGCCGAAAATTGGCGCTCCGAGCCGCATTCGGCTATAAAAAACCGATTGATTCTGAACAAAGATCGTGATCGCCATTGACTGAGCAAAGCACCCCCGGCGGCGGAAAGAATCCGCCAGGCATCGAGCCGATTTCCATCATCGAGGAAATGCAGCGGTCGTATCTCGATTACGCCATGAGCGTGATCGTGTCGCGCGCGCTTCCCGACGTGCGCGACGGTCTCAAACCCGTTCATCGCCGCATCCTCTACGGGATGAGCGAGCTCGGCATCGACTGGAACAAGAAATACGTAAAATGCGCCCGTGTCACCGGTGACGTGATGGGTAAATACCATCCGCACGGCAACATGGCGATTTACGATGCGCTCGCACGCATGGCGCAGGATTGGTCTCTGCGGCTGCCGCTGATCGACGGCCAGGGCAACTTCGGCTCCGTCGACGGCGATCCGCCGGCGGCAGAGCGTTATACCGAGTGCCGGCTTCAGAAGGCGGCGCACTCGCTGCTGGACGATCTCGACAAGGACACGGTCGATTTCCGCGACAACTACGATGGCACGCTGCACGAGCCCGTCGTCGTCCCGGCAAAGTTCCCGAACCTCCTCGTCAACGGCGCGGGCGGCATCGCCGTCGGCATGGCGACCAATATCCCACCTCATAACCTCGTAGAGGTGATCGACGGCTGTATCGCCCTGATCGACAATCCCGCGATCGAACTGCCGGAGCTGATGCAGATCATTCCGGGGCCGGATTTCCCGACCGGGGCGCTGATCCTCGGCCGTTCGGGAATCCGTCAGGCCTACGAGACCGGCCGCGGCTCCGTCATCATGCGCGGGCGTGCCCATATCGAGCCGATGCGCGGCGATCGCGAGCAGATCATCATCACCGAGATTCCCTATCAGGTGAACAAGGCGACGATGATAGAGAAGATGGCCGAACTCGTCCGCGAGAAGCGGATCGAGGGCATTTCCGATCTTCGCGACGAATCCGACCGCCAGGGCTATCGCGTCGTCATCGAACTGAAGCGCGACGCCAACGCCGAGGTCATTCTCAACCAGCTTTACCGCTACACGCCGTTGCAGACCTCCTTCGGCTGCAACATGGTGGCGCTGAACGGCGGCAAGCCGGAGCAGATGACGCTGCTCGATATGCTGCGCGCCTTCGTCTCCTTCCGCGAGGATGTCGTCAGCCGGCGCACGAAATACCTGCTGCGCAAGGCGCGCGAGCGGGCGCATGTGCTGGTCGGTCTCGCGATCGCGGTCGCGAATATCGACGAGGTGATCAAGCTCATCCGCCAGGCGCCGGATCCGCAGACCGCGCGCGAACAGCTGATGGAGCGCCGCTGGCCGGCGCACGACGTCGATGCGCTCATCCGGCTGATCGACGACCCGCGCCACCGGATCAATGACGACGCTACGTATAACCTGTCCGAAGAACAGGCTCGCGCGATCCTCGACCTGCGCCTGCAGCGTCTGACCGCGCTCGGCCGCGACGAGATCGGCGACGAACTCAACAAGATCGGCGAGGAGATCAAGGATTACCTCGACATCCTGTCGTCCCGTCTCCGTATCATGCAGATCGTCAAGAACGAACTTGCCGCAGTCCGTGACGAGTTCGGCACGCCGCGCCGAACCGAGATTGCCGACGGCGGTCCGGACATGGACGACGAGGACCTGATCGCGCAGGAGGACATGGTGGTTACCGTGTCCCATCTCGGCTACATCAAGCGTGTGCCGCTGACGACCTATCGGGCGCAGCGCCGCGGCGGCAAGGGCCGCTCGGGCATGGCCACGCGCGACGAGGATTTCGTTACCAGGCTGTTCGTCGCCAATACGCACACGCCGGTTCTGTTCTTCTCCTCGCGCGGCATCGTCTATAAGGAGAAGGTCTGGCGCCTTCCGATCGGCACGCCGCAGTCGCGCGGAAAGGCGCTGATCAACATGCTGCCGCTGGAACCCGGCGAGCGCATCACCACGATCATGCCGCTTCCCGAGGACGAGACGACCTGGGAAAACCTCGACGTCATGTTCTCGACGACCCGCGGCACGGTCCGTCGCAACAAGCTCTCAGACTTCGTCCAGGTCAACCGCAACGGCAAGATCGCGATGAAGCTCGAAGAGGAGGGCGACGAAATCCTCTCGGTCGACACCTGCACCGAGTTCGACGACGTGGTGCTCACGACGGCCCTCGGCCAGTGCATCCGCTTCCCCGTTGCCGATGTCCGCGTCTTTGCGGGCCGCAACTCGATCGGCGTTCGCGGCATTTCGCTCGGTGACGGCGACCGGATCATCTCGATGGCCATCGTCGCTCACGTCGAAGCCGAGCCGTGGGAGCGTGCCGCTTATCTGAAGCGGTCGGCCGCGGAGCGTCGCGCCTTGACCGGTGAAGAAGAGGAAATCGTGCTTGTCGGCGAGGAGGTCACCAATGGCGGCGAACTCACCAATGAGCGCTACGAGGAACTGAAGGCGCGCGAGCAATTCATCCTGACGGTCTCGGTGAAAGGCTTCGGCAAGCGTTCCTCGTCCTACGACTTCCGCACTTCAGGCCGCGGCGGCAAGGGCATTCGCGCCACCGATACCTCGAAGACGGCGGAAATCGGCGAACTCGTCGCCGCCTTCCCGATCGAGCACAACGACCAGATCATGCTCGTTTCCGATGGAGGTCAGCTCATCCGGGTTCCGGTGGAAGGCATTCGCCTGGCGAGCCGCGCCACCAAGGGCGTGACCATTTTCTCCACCGCCAAGGACGAGAAGGTCGTTTCGGTCGAGCGGATCAGTGAGCCGGATGGCGACGAGGAGATCGAAGCCGTAGGTGCCGAAGGCGTCATGGCCGAACCGGAGCTGCCGCCGGACACCACGTCGACACCGGACGAGTGATCGAAGCGCAGGAATAAGTTCAGGCCCGCCGCTTTCCAGCGGCGGGTCTTTTTTGTGGAATTGATTATTGGCGCAGGTAGTCGAGAAGCCCGCGGGCAAGGGCATCGAAAACCACGCGGCAACGTGGCGTCGCACGCAGATTTTCGTGCATTACGAGCCAGGTCTCGAGCTTCAGTTCAAAGGCATCCGTCAGCACGTGCATGAGATCCGGGTCGCGGGCGGCAAGCGCGTTTTGGCAAATGCCGATGCCGAAACCGGCGCGGATCGCCGCGAGTTGAGCAAGGTTGCTATCGGATTTGAAAGCGAAGCGCCCGATCGGCAAGTCCGGTGCTCTTCCTTTGATCGAGCGGATCGCCGGCGTTTCCCGGTCATAGCCAATCACGCTGTGGCGGGAGAGATCCTCAAGCGTCTGCGGTATCCCACGGCGCTCCAGATAGGAGCGATGCGCATGGAAACCGAGCGGAACCGCACCGATATGGCGCGCAACCAGTGCCTCCTGGGCCGGCGCGACCATGCGCACAGCGATATCCGCCTCCTGGCGAAGCAAGTCTTCGACGATATCCGATGCGGAAAGTTCGACGGAGAGGTCCGGGAACTCCCTGTGCAATTCGGCGAGGATCGGAGGCAGGACTTCAACGCCGATGACCTCACTGGCGCTGATACGGACCGTTCCGCCGATCGCACCGTGTTGTCCGGATGCTGCGCGCAACAGGGCTGCAGCTGTCGCTGCCAGAGTCTCGGCATAGGGCCGCAACTCCAGCGCGGCGTCGGTCGGCATCAATCCGTGCGGCGAACGCGTGAAGAGCGGAAACCCCACGGACGTCTCCAAGGCATCTATGTGCCGGCCAACGGTCGGCTGGGTCAGGCCGAGCTGGCGCGCCGCGGCCGATAGCGAGCGCTCGCGCAACACCATGAGAAAGGTGCGGTAGAAGTCCCAACTCGGCTCAATGAGGTTCATGCATTTCAGTATAGCGGCAAGACCTATTTAGACAATTCCGTTTAGCCGAATGATGGCCGATGCTCCCTTCCTCAAGCGATGGAGAGAATGATGAGCGCGACGAAAGAGAATGCAGGAACGGTCCTGGTGCTGGGTGCAACAGGCGGAATCGGTGGCGCCGTGGCGCAAAACCTGAATGCGCGTGGGTGGAAAGTCCGCGCACTGCACCGCAACGCTGCGAAGGTATCCGCAGAAATGCCGGCCCTCGAGTGGATTCAAGGCAACGCGATGAACGCTGAGGATGTTCGTGCCGCGGCAGAGGGAGTGGGGTTCATCGTTCATGCGGTCAATCCGCCCGGTTACCGCGATTGGGAACGCCTGGTGCTGCCGATGCTCGACAACACCATAAGTGCGGCCAGACAGGTTGCCGCCCGCATCGTGTTACCGGGCACGATGTATAACTTCGGTCCCGACGCTTTCCCAATTCTTCGTGAGGATTCACCGCAGCGGCCACTGACGAAAAAGGGGACGATTCGCAAGGAAATGGAGGCTCGGCTGAAAGCTGCCTCTGAGGAAGGCACCGGCGTCATCATCCTCAGGGCGGGGGATTTCTTCGGGCCGAATGCTGGGAACAACTGGTTCTCGCAAGGGCTGGTGAAGCCTGGAAAGCCGCTGACGACGGTAACTTATCCCGGCGCGAAAGGGGTCGGGCACCAATGGGCCTATTTGCCGGACATGGCGGAGACGATGGCACGCCTGATCGAGCGTGCGGAAACCCTCCCGCCCTTCGCCGTCTTCCATATGCGCGGACACTTCGACGATGAAGGCACCGGAATGATCGCCGCGATCAGACGTGCGGCGGACAGGCCGCACCTAAGGGTTCGGACCTTTCCGTGGTGGCTCGTCACGCTGGCGTCGCCCTTCGTCCCGTTCTTTCGGGAAGTTAAGGAGCTGCGCTATCTTTGGCGGAAGCCGCTTGAAATGCGCAACGATCGCCTTGTCGCGCTGCTGGGCGAAGAGCCGCATACGCCGATCGACCAAGCCGTCGCAACGACGCTTGCGTCTCTCGATTGCCTGCGCAGTCAAACGAGCAACAATTTCCCCGCAGGGCATAGCGACAACGCGCTGGGGCGTGCATCCGTCAGTTCTTGAACACGACGCAGACGCCACCGCTCTTGCGGATGGCGGCGCAAAGCTGGTCTGCCTCGGCGCGCGTCTGCCGGCCGATGCGGGCAGCGTAGCGGCGCCTGGACCCGAAGCTGGCATTGCGCTCCCGCACCAGAACTGCCTTTTCGCTGTTGATCGGAGCGGGCAATCTTTTAACGGCATTCAGGAACAGCCGCTGCGCCATGGACTTCTGATAGTGGGCCGAAAGCTGAACGCCCCAGGGCGCCCAGACGGCTTCATCGGCGATAACCAGCTCGCGCAAGCGCCGCGTATTGGCAAGCGCGACGCAGCCATCGAGGAAGCTTTTGTCCTTGTCGAGTTCGATGTTGAGCGACTTCGGTGGGTTGTCGCGCCAGTCTTCGACCGAATAGGCGGTGATCGCCAGCACGTAATCCCGCGTTTCATAGGGTAGACGGTCCTTTTCCAGGAAGCGCTCCAGGCCTGCTTCGCCGGCATTGTAGGCCGCCGCCGCAAAACCGAGATTGCCGTACCGGGACTTGAGCTCGCTCAGATACTCGGCGGATTTGCCGAGCGCCGCCACCGCGTTGAAGCTGTCCGCCAGGCCGCGCAGCTTTGCCGTCGCGGGCATGAACTGGGCAATTCCTTCTGCGCCCTTGGGGCTGATGGCGTCCGGCTGGAAAAGACTTTCGCGCCAGATCAGACGGGCGAAGAAAGCGGCGGGCAGATCGTTCGCCTTGGCATAATGTTCGATGATGCCGCAGACGTCGCGGGCGAAATTGTCGGGGCTGATGCAGAGACGGAGGAAGGGGTTTGCCGTGGACACCCCCGAGTAGAGGCACTTCCGCGGCGCAGCCGGCGCGTCGGTGCGTGCCTCCGCAGCCCCGGAGTGGGCGGAGACAAAACACATGACCACGGACAACACGGCCGCGGCGACGCGTGCCAGACGTCCCTTGAGGGTGCTCCGGATACAGCTTGTGCCTGCCTTTTCGTACTCGACCATGCGGCCCTCGGCGACCAACGAGTGCATATAGATAGCATCTTCGTTGCGGACGAGAAATCGGGCTGCAAAGCTTTCAGTCCGGAGAACCGGTGCGAAGGATCAGTTGCATGAAGGTGAGGTCGAGCCATCGGCCGAATTTCGTGCCGACTTCCTTCATATGGCCGGCCTCACGAAAACCGAGTTGCTCATGGAGACGGATCGACGGCAAGTTTGCCGACTCTATCCCCGCGACCATCACGTGCTTGCCAAGTGCTTCGGCCCGATCGATGAGCGCGAGCATCAGCGCCCGGCCTATGCCGCCGCCGCGCTGGTCCGTCCGCACATAGACCGAGTGCTCGACCGTGTGCCGGTATCCGTCGAAGGCGCGCCACTCGCCGAAGGAGGCGTAGCCGACGACCTCGCCGTCAGGGGAAAGGGCGGCAAGCACCGGAAAGCCGGCAGCGTTGCGTGCTTTCAGCCAGGCTTTCCGATTGGCGACGTCGACAAGGGTCTCGTTCCAGATCGCCGTCGTGTTCGCCACAGCGTCGTTGTAGATCGCGCATATCGCCGGAAGATCGGTTTCGGCGGCATCTCTGATTTCCATACTCTTCCTCCGGGTCCAGCGGGCTTGTCAGCTCAACAGAGTTTCTCCCCGTCCACTAGCCGCTCAGCTCCGCGGCTGCAATCGCGGCCACTGCCAAAGTGCTTTCCGGGCTTTCTCCGTCGCCAAGGAACCAGGCCGCCGACAGGCCGGCATAGGCGATGATCCACCGAAGGAGCCTCTTCGGCTCCAGCCGCGCCTCATGGGCGACGATTGCAAGCTGTCCGGATAGCCGCCCCGGAGCGGTTACGACGGGAAGCTCCGGATTGCAGAAAAGATTGGCGTAATCGAAACCGCGATCGCCATAGAGACCCTTGGGATCTATGGCGAGCCAGCCCCGGGCATCGAAGTCGAGAATGTTGCCGTGGTGAATGTCTCCGTGCAGTGCGACTGGCTCTTCGGGCGCGGATAGGAGATGGTGGGCGGCGTCTGCACAGGTCCTGAGAATACCGCCATGGGCGCGGGCTGCAGGGTCCAGCGCCTGGAACCAGCGCTCGAGCGGTGCGAGACCCGCAGGCATGGAGGCCCGTGGTGCATGCAACGCGGCAACGGTGCGGCAGACGATCCGGGTGGCGTCGTCGTCGCTGCCGGTCATCGCCATATGAAAAAGCGATCGGCGGCTCTCCGACCGTTCGAGGAGGATGGCGCTTTCGGTTGCGGCGTAGACCCGGGCGACGCCGTGGCCATCCCACCATCGCATCAACTGCCCACCAAATCTTTCCTCCGGCTCGTCTGCCACCTTGAGCATCGCCGGCAGGCCGCGCCAGCGAACGGGCAGGAGACGGCTCGTCCGCGTGAGGATAGGGTCGCCTTCGGGCTCTAGAGACCATTCATCGATGAAGGACGTGAACATCGGGGCAGCATAATCGATTCGCTGCGCAAGGAGCCCCGCGCATCGGGCGGGGCTCCTTGGTCTTTATCGATTCAGGCGACGTTTTCGAGCGACGGGTAATCCGTATAACCCTTGGCGCCGCCGCCATAGAAGGTCGCCTGGTCCGGCGCATTCAGGGGCACGTTGTCTCTCAAACGACGAACGAGATCCGGATTGGCGATGAAGGGTTTGCCGAAAGCAACCAGATCGGCTTCGCCGTTTTCGACCGTCTTCAGCGCCAGATCGCGATCGTAACCGTTGTTCGTCATCCAGGCTGCCCTGCCGCCGGCGGCTGCGTAGGCGGCACGGAGGCTTGTGTAGTCGAAGGGCCGGTCACCCTGCTGATGGTCGCGCGCCCCACCGGTAGCGCCCTCGATCACGTGCACATAGGCGAGCGGATAGCGGGCCAGGCCCTCGGCGACATAGGTGAAGAGCGGCTGCGGATCCGGATCGAAGGCGTCGTTGGCGGGGGTCACGGGAGAGATGCGGATCCCGACCCGGCCAGCGCCGATCTCCTTGGTAACGGCATCGACCACCTCGAAGAGGAAGCGGGCGCGGTTCTCGATCGAGCCGCCGTAGGCGTCCGTGCGCTGATTGGACCCGGAGCGCAGGAACTGGTCGATCAGATAGCCGTTGGCAGCATGGATCTCGACGCCGTCGAAACCGGCTTCGATCGCGGCCCGAGAAGCTTTGCGGTAATCCTCGACGATTCCGCCGATCTCCGCCAGTTCGAGCGCCCTCGGTTCGGAGGTTTCGGCAAAGCTGCCGGTCCCATCGGGATTGACGAGATAGGTCTTCGATTTTGCGCGGATAGCGGAAGGGGCGACCGGTTTGCCGCCCTGCGGCTGGAGCGAGTCGTGGGATATCCGCCCGACATGCCACATCTGCACGACGATCTTGCCACCGGCTTTGTGAACCGAATCCGTGACCTTGCGCCAGCCGGCGAGGGCCTCCGGTTTGTAAAGGCCCGGCACGTCGGCATAGCCCTGGCCCTGGTGGCTTATCGCCGTCGCTTCGGTGATCAGCAGGCCGGCGGATGCGCGCTGTTCGTAATAGGCGACGTTCAGATCATTGGGCACGGCCTGGGGTGAACGGTTCCGGGTCAGAGGTGCCATCACCACGCGGTTGCTGAGGCTGATATCGCCGATCGTGATCGGGTCGAAGAGAGAGGCCATGGATTGTCCTTTCCATTGCGGTTGAGACTTGGGAGGAAGTGGGGGAAATCAGAGATCGCCGATGGTCTTCAGAAACGCTGCGATGGTCTCCTCATTGCGCCGATAGAAGACCCACTGGCCCACGCGGCGGGTCGTCACCAGACCGGCGCGCTGCAGCACGGCGAGATGAGATGAAACCGTCGACTGCGACAGGCCGCATCTTTCGAACTGCCCTGCGCAGACGCCCATGTCGAGCGGATGCTCCTGGCCGGAGAAATGCGTCTGCGGCTCCTTCAGCCAGGTCAGGATCTCCATGCGCGTCGGATGCGCCAATGCTTTGAGGATTTCGTCTCTATCCATCGTATTTCGGTGTATTTAGTTTCTTCGATATATATATCGCTAAATTCGATACAGAAAGTAACAACGTCGTGAATACCGAGGTCCAATTGACGTGTGAATGCCGGGCAAAACGCGGGCAAAAAAAGAGGGCCACAAGAAACTTGGGCCCTTTCAGTTGTGAAGGTTTCAAACCTCCAGAGGGGAACAGCTGCTGCAGCGGCTGGGGAGGAGAAAGCCGCTAGATGCACCAGCTGAAAAAGATATGGGGAGGGCCGTAGCCGCTTTCAATAGCCGTTCCGAAGATTTTCGCAACTGAGGGCTGTGGGGCTCCCGCAGGCAAAAAAAGAGGGCCACAAGAAAACTTGGGCCCTTGTAGTTGTGAAGGTAATTAAAACCTCCAGAGGGGAACAGCTGCTGCGGTGGCACTGGGAGGAGAAGCCACCAAAGATGCATCAGCTGAGTGTGGTATGCTGCTTTTTTGGGCTGTCGGCAATCATTTAATATGCATGACAGCCATGCCGTTTGCGCATCGCTGCTCATTTTTGCAGCGCACAAGGATGCGCTTCGCGAGGAGCTTCGCTCTCGCTCGAAAAGAGACATGCAATAACAAAGGCTTACGCAAGAAGCTGGCATTTGCTCACAAATCGGGCAATTGAACGGAACGTCAAAAGTTCCAGTTTCTCGCTTTAGCGACGATGTAATCGCGGAAGACTTTCAGCTTCGCCGCGTTCTTCAATTCGTCCGGATAGCAGAAATAGGTATCGAAAGAGGGGATGTCTGCGCTTATCGGCAGTTGAATGAGACCGGGATCGCGGCCGACGATATAGTCCGGAAGCATGGCGATGCCGATGCCGAGCAGGCAGGCGCGCTTGATCGATGTCTGGCTGTTGATCTGCAGATGCGATATGCGCGGATTGTCGGAATCCCGTCCGGCAATCTCCAGCCAGTTCACGTCGAGCAGATAGTTGGGGGCGGGCTCGCCGAAGGTGATGATCCGGTGATTGTCGAGATCGTCAAGCGACTGCGGCTCGCCATATTTGTTGATGTAGGACGGCGCGGCATAGACATGCATGTGCACGGTGAAGAGCTTGCGCTGGATCAGATCCGACTGTTGCGGCTGCCGCAGCCTGATGGCGCAGTCCGCATGACGCATGTTCACGTCCAGTTCCTCGTTGTCGAGGATGAGCTGTACCTGGATTTCCGGATACAAGGACATGAATTCCTGGATCTTGTCGGTCAGCCACCCCTGGCCGAGGCCGACCGTGGTCGTGATCCGCAACTTGCCGCTCGGCTTGTCCGTCGTCTCGCTAAGCTGCGCCTTGACGCTTTCGAGCTTCATCAGCACGTCGTGCGCGGTGCGATAGAGCATTTCGCCCTGTTCGGTGAGGATCAGGCCGCGGGCGTGCCGATGAAAGAGCTTGATACCGACATCCTGCTCGAGCGAACTGACCTGCCGGCTGATCGCCGACTGCGAAAGGTGGAGTTTGTCTGCCGCGTGCGTGAACGAGCCAGCCTCGGCCGCCGCATGGAAAATGCGCAGTTTGTCCCAGTCCAGCGACATAGAATCCCCCATAAAGGCTCAGCCGGAAAAGCTTGCCACTTTTCTCCGGAGACGACCGATGCATCTGTTCCCTAGATCACGATAATCTTAGTCGGATCGACCTAAGATCATGAACGTGATCGATTCTAATAAGTTGAGACGCGGGATACGGCGGAAAACCGCACGCACTTTTCCTCATCCCGCGCTCGCAGAGCCGCGCCCCCGATCCCGGCGCGCGCCCTGTTTAGCAGCTTCTATTCGGCTGCAATTGCGACGGGCATATGACCCGCCAGGTATTTCTCCGCTTCGAGCGCAGCCATGCAACCCATGCCGGCGGCAGTAACCGCCTGCCGATAGATGTCGTCGGTCACGTCGCCTGCGGCGAAGACGCCCGGGACGTCCGTCGCGGTGGAATCCGGCGCAGTCCAGAGATACCCGTTCGGCTTCTGGCGAAGTTTGCCCTTGAAGAGCTCGACCGCAGGCGCATGACCGATCGCGACGAAAACGCCGTCGATGGACATGTCGGATGTTTCCCCGGTCTTGGTGTTGCGAAGCTTCACGCCGTTGACCGAGGCCGGCATCGGCGGCTTTGCAGGCGTCCCGAGATATTCCAGAACCTCGTGGTCCCAAATCACCTTGACGTTCGGCTTTGCGAAAAGGCGCTCCTGCAGGATCTTTTCCGCGCGAAAAGCATCCCGGCGGTGAACGACGGTGACGGTCTTCGCCAGATTGGAGAGATAAAGTGCTTCCTCCACCGCGGAGTTGCCACCGCCGACGACGATGACATCCTTGTTGCGATAAAAGAACCCGTCGCAGGTGGCACAGGCGGAAACGCCGAATCCCATGAAGGTCGGCTCGGTTTCGATGCCGAGCCATTTCGCCTTGGCGCCGGTGGCGATGATCAAAGCGTCCGCCGTCCAATCCGTGCCGCTATCCGTCTTGAGGCGGAAGGGGCGGACGGACAGGTCGACGTCGGTTACGAGGTCGTTGACGATTTCGGTGCCGACGTGGATCGCCTGATTCAGCATCTGCTCCATCATCCAGGGTCCCTGGACCGGATCGGCATAGCCCGGATAGTTCTCCACATCCGTGGTGATCATCAGCTGGCCGCCCTGTTCCATACCGGCGATGAGGACCGGCGAAAGCATGGCTCGCGCCGTATAGATGGCCGCGGTATAACCGGCAGGGCCGGAACCGATAATCAACACTTTCGTGTGGCGCGCAGTCATGCTTTTGTCCTTCGTCCGCCGGAGAGAGCAGGGAGCGTCCTCCGGTGCAATCCGCCAATGCAAATATTGCCTTACTTTAGGTATTCACAGCGCGCACTTTCAAGGGCGCGTCCTCTGATACACACAAGTGGTTGCGTGGTCAGCGTCGATTTGACACCAGATCGGGCATATTTGCATCGGTTTTGACCCGCAGCACCGGCATAACACGCTCCAGCGCCCGGGCGCACAAGGTTTTTGTGCATGCAACTGCAAGCGCTCTCGTATCGGCATTCGGTTACGTGCTACCCAAGCACGGAGACAGCCCGGGGGCAGCCGCCGCCAGGCGCCCTTTGGTGCGGACGGATAGGCGCTGCGGTTACGGCCTGTGGTGCAGTTGATCGGCGGATAAAACGGGGCCTTCCCCGCAAGGCCGACAGGATTGGGGATTTGGGCAATGGTCGTACGCGTCGAACTCGATGCCATCGATATGAAGATACTGCGCGAACTGCAGGACGACGGCCGAATCACGAATGTGGAACTGGCCGAGAGGGTGGGGATTTCGGCTCCTCCGTGCCTGCGCCGCGTGCGCAAGCTCGAGGAGGCCGGCGTCATCAGAGGCTATCGTGCGCTTCTGAACGCGTCCGCGCTGGGATACGACCTCGTCGCCTTCTGCATGGTCGGCCTCAAGCACCAGTCCGATGCCAATCTGAAGGCGTTTGCCGCCCGCACCGCCTCGTGGCCCCTTGTTCGCGAGGCCTGGATGGTCTCCGGGGAATCGGACTTTCTGCTGCAGTGCGTGGCCGAAAACCTTGCGAGCTTTCAGGATTTCGTTATTGAAGAACTGACCGCCACCGAGAATGTCGACACGGTGCGGACGATGCTGACGATCCGTCAAGTGAAGGACGCATGTCAGGTAGAAATCTGATGTGCAGGGCGGCCCGGCCGCCGAGCATCGCAACCAAACGCCCCGCGGACCGAATGAATTGAGCAATTACCAGGACGAGAGCGAGGGAACCCTGCCGATTCCGGCGACGCGGGACGGCCATACGACCCCCAAGCTTCCGCTTTCAGCCTTCATCATCTGCTTGAATGAGGAGGCTTATCTCGGCAAGTGCATCGAGAGCCTCGAGCGGTGCGCGGAAATCGTGATCGTCGATTCCGGATCGACGGACGGCACCGCCGCTTTGGTTCAATCCTATATCGACGCGGGATGGCCCATCCGTTTCATGTACGAGCCGTGGCGCGGCTATGCCGGGCAGAAGCAGTTCGCGCTCGAGCAATGCAGCCAGCCCTGGTGCTTCAACATCGATGCGGACGAAAGATTGGACAAGGCGCTACGGGAATTGCTGCCTGAGCTGCTCGCAGCATCGGCCGAAACCGTCGGCTGGCGCGTGGCGCGTCGTCCCTATCTGATCGGCTATGGCTACACCCCCGAAAACGTCCGCGAGCGGCGGAACTTGCGGCTGATCCGGCGCGGCAAGGGACGTTACGACCTTAGCCAGAAAGTCCATGAAGGCATCGTTCCCGAGGGTAACGTCGACAATGCCCGGACCGGCAGTCTCCTTCATTTCCGCCCGCTGGTCATGGACGAGCAGATCCTGAAGGAAAACAAATATTCGACGCTGAAAGCGGACCAGCAGGTCGAATCCGGAAAACGGCCGCGCTTTTACAAGCTCATCTTCACCCCGCCGATCTATTTTCTCAGGCTCTATTTCCGCAACGGTCTCTGGCGCTGCGGCCTGTCGGGCTTCATCGAGGCCATGACCGGGGCGGTCTATGCCTTCCTGACGGCGGCGAAGATCTACCAGCGGCACGCTCTCAAGGCGCGCCCGAATGTGGATGATGCGCTTTCGCACTGATCGATCAAGGGGTTCGGCATGAAGGTCATGCATATTCACTTCGGCACGGAGGGCGGTGCGGAGCGGTTCTTCGTCAATCTCGTCAATGCGCTGCATGAGAGGGGCGTCGAACAACGCGCACTGATCCGCCCGGGCCGCAGCTGGCGTAAGGACCTGGAGAACAGTGCTACGATCTATGAAGGGGTTTTTCGGCGCATTTCGCTTTCCCGCTTCCTCCTGAAATGGCGGATGAACCGGGTCCTTCGCGAGTTCGAGCCGGACGTCATAATGGCCTGGCAGTTGCGGGCGAGCCGCTTCATGCCGGCTCACGCCAAGGCATTTCGCATTTCCCGGCTGGGGGATTATCCCGAACATCTCGGCTACTATACCAATGTCGAGACACTCGTCTGCATCACACCGGATATGGCCGCCAAGGTTCGCGAACTTGGCTGGAAGCGCGACATCGAGGTGATCGCGAACTTCACCCGCGCCAAGCCTGCACCGCCGGTAGCGCGGGCCGACCTGCAGACACCGGCGGATGCCTTCGTCGTGGTCGGCATGGGCCGCTTCGTCAAACGCAAGGGTTTCGCAGGGCTCATCCGCGCCGTGAAGGAGGTGGACAACACCTATCTCTGGCTGGTCGGGGATGGTCCGGAACGAGAGCAGCTCGAGCAGCTGACCGACGAACTCGGGCTTCGCGATCGCGTCCGCTTCACCGGATGGCAGACCAACGCCTATGGTTTTCTCTCCGCCGGCGACGCCTTCGTCATCAACTCGTCGCACGAGCCTCTCGGCAATGTCTGCTTCGAAGGCTGGGGCGCCGGAAAGCCCACGATAGCCTCTCGCGCTGAGGGGCCATCCTGGGTGATGACGCATGAAAGCGATGCTCTCATGGTCGATTGCGGCGATGACGTGGGTCTTGCGGAGGCCATTCGCCGGCTGCGCGACGATCCGGCGCTTCGCGAGAGGCTGAGCGCCCGCGGCCGCGAAACCTTGCGCACGCGCTTCTCCGAAAAAGCGATCACCGACGCTTATCTCGACCTTTTCGACAGAGGTGTCGCAAAGCGATGAAAGTCACTCACTTTCATTTCGGCAAGGACGGCGGCGCCGAGCGTTTCTTCGTACACCTGGTTAATGCGCTTGCGGAACGCGGCGTCGAGCAGTCGGCGATTATCCGCCCCGGACGCGGCTGGCGGCGAGACATCGAAGGCGCCGCGAAGATCCGGGAAAGCCATTTTCGCAACCTCTCGGTCGATCGGCTCCTGCTGCCGTTGAAGGTGAAGCACATGGCGCGGCGCGAGAAGCCCGATGTCCTGATGGCTTGGGCGCCCCGGGCAAGCGAGTTGATGCCGAACTACAAAGGCGCACTCAAGATCTCGCGCCTCGGCGATTATCCGACCCGGTTGAGCTATTTCAGAAACACCGACTGCATCGTGTGCAACACGCCGGGAATTGCCGAGCGCGTTCGAGGTCTCGGCTGGAAACGGGAGATAAGGGTCATCTCCAATTTCACCGGCACCGGGCGTGTCGAGGCGATGGACCGGGCAATGCTCGATACGCCAGCCGATGCGCCCGTCGTGATGTCCATGGGCCGCTTCGTCGAGCGGAAAGGGTTTCATACGCTGATCGAAGCGGTCGCCGGACTGCCGGGGATCTATCTCTGGCTGCTTGGCGATGGAGAGGAGCGTGACAATCTGCACAAGCTCGCGACGGACCTCGGCGTTTCCAGCCGCGTTCGCTTTGCCGGCTGGCAGGAAGACACGAGGCCCTTCCTGGCTGCGGCCGATGTCTTCGTGATGTCGTCCAGCCACGAGCCGCTCGGCAACGTCATTCTCGAGTCATGGGCCCAGGGTACGCCAGTCGTATCGACCCGTTCCGAGGGGCCGCAATGGTTCATGCGCGACGGCGAAAACGGCCTGATGGTCGATATCGGCGATGCCGAAGGTTTCGCCCGCGCCATCGAGCAGATCGTGGCCGACAATTCCCTGAGCACGCGCTTGGCCGAGCGCGGCCACGAGACGCTTGTCGGTCAGTTCTCAAGGGAAGCGATCACTGACGCCTATCTGCAGCTGTTTGCCTCGAAGCCGTAGCCAGATCAGCGCATCAGGCTTTCGTAAACCGCTCCGATCGCGCGGGCTTCCTGCTCGATGGCGAAGTTTTCGGCGGTCCGTGCCAGGCCGTTGGCGCCGGCGGCGGCAAGCCGCGGTAGATCGTCCATGAAGGCGGCTCCCGCATCGACCATCGCCTTGAGATCGTCGGCCGCGATGATGAGGCCCGTCTCCTCGGAACCGCTGGTTACCAGTTCCGAAAACGCGCCGACATCGGTTGCCACGACGGGGACCCCGGTCGCCATTGCTTCGAGCGGCGTCAGGCCGAAGCCTTCCCAGCGTTGCGGGGCGATGAAGAGATCGAGGGCGCGGTACCAGTCGGGAATATTCGTGTGTTCGCCTACGAACAGGATCCGGTCGGCGAGACCGGCCTTGGCGACGCGTTCCTTCAGTTCCGACTCGAAGTCGAGGTGAGGGCCGGTGGCCCGCCCGGCAACGATAGCGCCCCAGCCCGGGCGGCAGGGCAGGAGGGCGATCATGCTGTCGACGAAGAGGTCGGTCCCCTTCTGATGTCGCACGCGCCCGAAGCATCCCACGAATTTCTTCGCGGGATCGAGGCCGAGCGCCTTCTTCGCCTCCGCCTTGTCGAAGGGTGGCTGAAAGCGCTTGGTGTCGATCCCGTGCAGGATGACGGTGTTCGGTACATCGAGATAGGCGGCCGTCCTGCCGCTGGTGGCGATAACCGCGTCCATCCGGCGGATGAGGAACTTGCTCCAGCCGGTATGCCGGCGTTGCGAAGCGGAGGTAAAGACGATCCGGATCTTCATGCGCAGCAGGTCGCGCAGAAGGATGGCCGGGAGCATTTCGACGTTTCGACGCGCGTGCCAAACGCGGCAGGGCCGGCCCTCGGGCCTCTTCCAGAGATGAATGAGATCGCGAAAGCGGACCGAAGGAAGGCTCTTGGGCAGGCCCGGCCCGAGAACCGCGATCTTCTGTCCAAGGGCACGCTGCACAGGCACCAGCTGAATGATTGTCGAGGTGACGCCGGACAGGCGCTGCTTGAAATTGGGCGCGATCACTTCGACGTCGCGGATATCGACCACCTGTGCGCTCTCCTTGCGCCTGCGACAATCAATTCAAGGGAGGAGGGGCGGCACGGGGCCGGCGCGCCCCTAAAGGCAGGTCAGCCCCATTGAACGGCGAGAATCTCATATGCCTTGGACCCGCCGGGTGCATTGACTTCGATGGAGTCGCCGACTTCCTTGCCGATCAGCGCGCGGGCGATCGGAGAGGAGATGGAAATGCGTCCCTGTTTGACGTCGGCCTCCTGATCGCCGACGATCTGATAGGTCTTTTCTTCTTCCGTATCCTCGTCGACGAGCTTCACCCTGGCGCCGAACTTGATCTTCGATCCGGACATTTTCGAAAGATCGATGACTTCGGCGCGCGCGATCAGGTCTTCGAGTTCGGAAATTCTTCCCTCGTTATGGCTCTGGGCTTCCTTTGCCGCATGATATTCGGCGTTTTCCGACAAGTCGCCATGGGCGCGGGCCTCGGCGATCGCTTCGATGATGCGCGGCCGTTCTTCCTGCTGGCGCCAGCGCAGCTCCTCCTGCAGATTGACGAATCCACCCTGTGTCATGGGCACCTTGTCGACCATTTCATCATCCTTCATCAAACACGCGGCGCCGCCTTTCGGCGGCGCCAGCGCAAAAGAAAACGGCCTCCGGAGCGCAAGCACCGGAACCGTCCGAACAAACCGAACCGATCTTATAACAGAATCCGAAGTCCGAAAGCCAGATTTTTCGCGATCCTCGCGCGGCACGTCATGTCGATCCGCGGCTTCCGGCGGGTTGGGATAAAGGTGAGATTCTCAGTAAAGCCTCTTTACCTCAACCGCGATTGAGGTCGTATCAGTGCCGGCTCCATACCAACCACACGGGGCCGAATCATGAGTTTAGTCGAAGAGGAATCACAAGTGGCCGGTCCGGCGCCGCAGACGGAGATCGACGTGGAGGAGGGGAGCTGGAGCGAGCTCCTTCGGCCGCGCCACCTCGCCGCAACCGTGACGCTGTGCCTTGGCGTCGCGCTTTTTGCCTTCAACGAGTTCTTCGTCTCGACGGCGCTGCCGACGGCCGTCGCGGAATTTGGCGGAGCCGCCCTGTTGTCCTGGGCCTTCACGCTTTACCTCGTTTTCGCCATCGTCGGTGGCGCCTTGGCGGCAAGCCTGAAGGTCCGGTTTGGTGCGCGCAACACGCTGATCGTTGCTGCGCTCGTCTTCGCAACGGGCACGGCCATCGCGACGGTGGCGAGCAGCATGCCGCAGGTTCTGACCGGGAGAGTGCTCCAGGGCCTTGGGGAGGGTATCATTGCCGCCCTGTGCTACGCGCTGATACCGGAGCTCTTTCCGCAGCGGCTGGTGCCCAAAATATTCGGCGCAGAAGCGATCGTATGGGCTGCCGCCGCTTTCGGCGGGCCGCTGATATCCGGCCTGCTCACGGAATATTGGTCCTGGCGTGCGGCCTTCTTCGTCAACATACCGGCCGCCGCAATCTTCATAGCGCTCGTCGTCGCAATCCTTCGTCAGCCAAAGCAAGGTCCAAGCGCGGCCGGACCGGTTCCCTTGCTGCGCCTTGCGGCGTTCGGCTTCGGCATAATGCTGATCTCGCTTTCGAATACGGCTGCCGACGGCTACAGGATGTCGGCGCTGCTGGCGGCGGCACTCGCGGTCTTCGTCGCAACCGTTCGCTTCGACCGCCGATCGCCGCAGTCCATCCTCCCCTTCGGCGCGTTCTCGTTCGACCGCCCGCTTGGAACAGGGCTCTGGGTCGTGTTGCTGATGCCTCTGGCACAGGCCTCGGGGTCCGTCTATCTCGTCTACGCGCTGCAACATCTCTGGGGTTTCGGCCCGACCGCCGCCGGCTTTTCGAATGCCCTGATGGCCATATCCTGGAGCCTGATAGCAATCATCGTCGCGAGCCTTCGCTCTCACGAGACGCGCATACGGCTGGTCTGGACCGGGCCGTTGTTCCTTTGCCTCGGCCTCGGCGGATTAACGCTCGCCGTCGGCACCGGCGAATACGGCCTCGTCTTCGTCAGCCAGAGCGCCGTCGGAGCCGGTTTCGGCCTTTGCTGGGGGACGCTGAGCCAACTGCTGATGAACGTCTCGACCATCGAGGAACGCGACAAGACCTCGGCGCTGCTGCCGACGCTGCAATCCGCCGGCTACGCGATCGGCGCCGCCGTTTTCGGAGCGGTCGCCAATGCCGGAGGATTCGACGAAGGTGTCAGCGCTCGGGTGATTTCGACCGCAATGCTGGGCGTTTTCGCGCTCGGCTGCGTTCTCGCCGCCGCGTCGCTCTTCTTCGGGATCAGGACCCTGCGGCTGGCGCGATGCGAGGGCAGGGCCGCGATCCGGTAGCGTTCACCGAGCCGCGGCCGGCGCAAGGCCGGCTTGGAACGGATGCGGGAACAGAACGGGGCGGCGGCCGAGCAGGGATTCCTGTTCGGCGGCGCGGCCCCGCGAAGGCGTGACCGTTGCAAGGAGCGCGCCTGCCTGCGAGCGTATCGTGACCTTCAGGGAACCATAATCCGCGTCGCGGCCGATCCTGTCGGCAATGCGCTGAGCGTAATAGAGCGCTGATCCCTCATCGAAGTGAAGGATGCCCTCGTCATCGGTGACACAATCGTCATCCCAATGAAGATCGAAGAAATATAGCTGCATGTCGTTGCCCCAACCATGCGCGTCACGGGTGATCCGTTTCCGCATGTCGGGGCATGGAACCATGCGGCAATGGAACGCAGCCTGAATCGGACATTCAGGCTGCGTTCAGAAGCGTAAATCCGCAATGGTCAGGCTTCGAAGTAGCTCTGCAGCGGACGCACTTCGAGGTTGCCTGCCTTCAGTGCCTTGATGGCGAGTGCCGCGGCCTCGGCGCCGGCCATCGTCGTGTAATAGGGCACCTTCTGCATCAGCGTCGCACGGCGAAGCGATTTCGAGTCGGAGATCGCCTTGTTGCCGTCGGTCGTGTTGATCACGAGCTGGACCTGCCGGTTGCGGATGGCGTCCTCGACATGGGGCCGTCCTTCCAGAACCTTGTTGATCTTGGTTGCCACGATGCCCTGCTCCCCGAGGAAGCGCGCCGTGCCGCCGGTCGCCATGACCTTGAAGCCGATATCGGCGAGAATGCGAATCGCGGGCAGCACCCGTTCCTTATCCTCGTCGCGAACCGAAACGAAAACCGTTCCGTCGCGCGGCAGGTCGACGCCGGCACCGAGCTGCGACTTGGCAAAGGCCAGCGCATAGTCGGTGTCGAGGCCGATGACCTCGCCGGTCGAACGCATTTCCGGGCCAAGCAGCGTATCGACGCCCGGGAAGCGGGCGAAGGGGAACACGGCCTCCTTGACGGCGATATGTTTCAGGTTGCGCGGATCCGGCTTCTTGCCATAGGCGGCGATCGCCTCGTCGAGCATTTCGCCGGCCATGACGCGGGCGGCGATCTTGGCGATCGGCGCGCCGATAGTCTTGGCGACGAAAGGAACGGTGCGTGAAGCGCGCGGGTTCACTTCGAGCACATAGATGGTGCCGTCCTTGATGGCGAACTGCACGTTCATCAGACCGCCGACATTCAGCGCCCTGGCAAGCGCCCCCGTCTGACGCTCCAGCTCGTCGACCATCTCCGTGCCGAGCGAATGCACCGGCAGCGAGCAGGCGGAGTCGCCCGAGTGGATGCCGGCTTCCTCGATATGCTCCATGATGCCCGAAACGAAGACATCCTTGCCGTCGCAAAGGCAATCGACGTCCACTTCGATCGCATTCGTCAGGTAGCTGTCGAAGAGGAGCGGGTTCTTGCCGAGCAAGGTGTTGATCTGGCCGGTCTTGTCGTTCGGATAGCGCTGCTTGATATCTTCAGGAACCAGCCCCGGAACGGTATCGAGCAGATAGCTCTGCAGCATGCTTTCCGAATGGATGATCTGCATGGCGCGACCGCCGAGAACATAGGACGGGCGCACGACCAGCGGGAAGCCGATTTCGCCAGCGACGAGGCGGGCCTGCTCGACGGAGTAGGCAATGCCGTTATTCGGCTGGTTGAGGTCGAGCTTCATCAGGAGCTTTTGGAAGCGATCACGGTCCTCGGCGAGGTCGATCGCGTCCGGCGCGGTGCCGAGGATCGGGATGCCGTTCTTTTCCAGCGCTTCGGCAAGCTTCAGCGGAGTCTGGCCGCCGAACTGGACGATGACGCCGTGCAAAGTGCCGTTTTCCTGTTCGGCACGCATGATCTCGATCACATCCTCTGCCGTCAGGGGCTCGAAATAGAGCCGGTCGGAGGTGTCGTAATCTGTCGAAACCGTCTCCGGGTTACAGTTGATCATGATCGCTTCGTAGCCGGCGTCCTTCAGTGCGAAGGCGGCATGGCAGCAGCAGTAGTCGAATTCGATGCCCTGGCCGATCCGGTTCGGTCCGCCGCCGAGGATGACGACCTTTTTCCGATCGGAAACCTGCGCCTCCGACCGGGCGGCGCCGACGAAAGGCGTCTCGTAGGTCGAATACATGTAGGCGGTCGGCGATGCGAACTCGGCCGCGCAGGTGTCGATGCGCTTGTAGACGGGGCGCACGTTCAGTGCGTTGCGAAGCTCTGCCACCTCTTTCGGACGCTTGCCGGTAAGCGTCGCAAGCCGGGCGTCGGAGAAGCCCATCGCCTTCAGCATGCGCAGGTTCTCGGCGTCGGTGGGCAGGCCGTGTTCGCGGATGCGCACCTCCATGTCTACGATCGCCTTGAACTGGGCAATGAACCAGGGGTCGATCTTGCAGGCTTCATGCACTTCGGCTTCGCTCATGCCGAGACGCAGCGCCTGAGCAACCATGCGCAGGCGGTCCGGCGTCGGCGTGCCGAGCGCAGCGCGGATGGCATTGCGGCCGTCGCCGTTGTCGTCGAAATCGGGAACCTCGATCTCGTCAAGTCCGGTCAGCCCGGTCTCAAGCCCGCGCAGCGCCTTCTGCAGCGATTCGGCGAAGGTCCGGCCGATCGCCATGACTTCGCCCACCGACTTCATTGCGGTCGTGAGCGTCGGCTCGGCGCCCGGGAATTTCTCGAAGGCGAAGCGGGGGATCTTGGTGACGACGTAATCTATCGAGGGTTCGAAGGATGCGGGCGTCGCGCCGCCGGTGATGTCGTTCTCGAGCTCGTCGAGCGTATAGCCGACGGCGAGCTTTGCGGCGATCTTGGCGATCGGGAAGCCGGTGGCCTTCGATGCGAGTGCGGAGGAGCGCGAGACCCGCGGATTCATCTCGATGACGACGAGGCGGCCATTCTCAGGGTTGACGGCGAACTGGACGTTCGAGCCGCCCGTTTCGACGCCGATCTCGCGCAGCACCGCGATCGAGGCGTTGCGCATGATCTGATATTCCTTGTCGGTCAAGGTCAGCGCCGGCGCGACGGTGATCGAATCGCCCGTGTGGACGCCCATCGGATCGATGTTCTCGATCGAGCAGATGATGATGCAGTTGTCCGCCTTGTCGCGGACGACCTCCATTTCATATTCCTTCCAGCCGAGGACCGATTCCTCGATCAGGACTTCCGTCGTCGGCGACGCGTCCAGACCGCTGCCCACGATCTCGAAGAACTCCGAACGGTTATAGGCGATGCCGCCGCCGGTGCCGCCGAGCGTGAAGGACGGCCGGATGATCGCGGGGAGGCCGACATCGTCGAGCGCCTGTGCGGCGATCGCCATGGCATGGTTCACATAGCGCTGCTTGCGATCGCCTTCGCCCAGGTTCCACTGGTTTTCGAGTTCGTCCAGCGCCTTGTCGAGTTCGTCACCGGAGAGCTTCGCCTTGAGGGCCGAGCGCTCCGCCTCGTGTGACTTGCGGTCGTGGTCCTTGATGTCCGTGGCGTTCGCCAGCCGCGACTTGGGCGTCTCCAGGCCGATATGCGCCATGGCCTCTCGGAACAGGGCACGGTCTTCCGCCTTGTCGATCGCCTCGGGCTTCGCACCGATCATCTCGACATTGTAGCGGTCGAGCACGCCCATACGGCGCAGCGACAGGGCCGTGTTGAGCGCCGTCTGTCCGCCCATGGTCGGCAGCAGGGCGTCCGGGCGTTCCTTGGCGATGATCTTGGCGACGACCTCGGGCGTAATCGGCTCGACATAGGTCGCGTCCGCCAGTCCCGGATCGGTCATGATCGTCGCCGGGTTGGAGTTGACCAGGATGACGCGGTAGCCTTCCTCCTTCAACGCCTTGCACGCCTGGGTGCCGGAGTAGTCGAATTCGCATGCCTGACCGATGACGATCGGCCCCGCGCCGATGATGAGGATCGATTTGATGTCTTGGCGCTTCGGCATGGGCAATCATCCGTTTCTAGCTGCGCGAAAAACCGGCCAGGTTGGGAGGTCACCGGCCGGGTCGCGCATTGATGGTCTTTTCAGGCTAGAAGCGGCTTATAGGCAAATGTTTTCGCCAGCGGAACCCCGAAAATTCGGGAATCGACAAGAAAGCGAAGATATTTGTTCCGCCTCTCGAACCAACGTTCTCCTATGGAATCGCTACTGCTGCGCCACCCGCTCGGCGGACGGGATCACCAATACCTTCACCTCGCCGGCAGCGGCGGGATTTGAAATGACATCAGGCGCCTCATCGAGCGATATGCGCCGTGAAATCAACCGGTCGATCTCGATCGCGCCTGCCGCGACCAGGTCGGCCGCGCGGCGGTGGACGAAGGGATTGATAAAGGAACCAAGCACGCGGAGCTCGCGGAAGAGAATGTCGAACGGTTCGATTTCGACTTTTTCGCCTTGTGGCAGCACGCCGAGGATCACGACCGTACCGCCCGCTTTGGCGAGGCGCGTCGACTGCTTCACCGTTTCCGGTACTCCGGCGCACTCGATGACGACATCGACCCCTCCGGGGACGAGACCTGCCGGCCCCGCGATCGCCTCGATGACGTCGCCGGCCGATGGGTCGACCGATGCGGTGGCGCCGAGATTCTCGGCCAGACGACGCTTCGCTGCCTGGCGTGTCGACAGAATGACCGTCGTGGCGCCGGCGAGCCTCGCGAGCTGCACCGTCAGCAGGCCGATCACGCCGCCGCCCAGGATCGCCACCGTCGAGCCCGCCTTGATGCCCGAAAGATCGACACCGTGCAGGCAGCAGGCGAGAGGCTCGCAGAAAGCGCCGTGCACGGGATCGAGAGTAAGCGGAATTTCGAACGCCTGCTTGCGCGGCACCAGGACGTATTCGGCGAAGCCGCCGTCGCGATGGATGCCGATCGCGCGCAGGTTCCGGCAGAGATTGACCCGGCCCATCTGGCACTGGGGGCAGCGACCGCAGGAGATGTTGGGATCTCCGGTAATCCTCGCACCCGGTGCGATGTCTCGAACGCCGCTCCCCGCTTCAACGACGATGCCGCAGAATTCATGGCCGAGCGTTACCGGCGGCGTCGACGGAAATTCTCCATGAAGAAGATGACGATCGGTCCCGCAGATGCCGCAGGCTTCCACTTTGACGAGCAGATCGTCAGGCCCGGGCACGGGAATCTCGACGTTCCGAACGGAGATATTGCCCACCGACTCCAGACGCACTGCCTTCATCTGTTCCTCCCGTCGCCTGCTTTCCATTGGAGCCGAACACGGCGCGAGCGTCAATCCTGAGGCCCTTGCCCTTTGCGCCGGCAGCTCCGCTCGACAAAACGATGCGTCGCATGCAACCGGGTGACGGCGATTGCGTTTTACAAGGATTGCCGCCCCGGCTTATAAAATCACTCAGCGCGCTAAAGTAGAGGCGACGCCTTCTGGAGGACAGATCATGGAATGGAAGGGCCGCCGCCAGTCCGGAAACATCGAGGATCAACGCGGGGCCGGCCCCCGGGGAGGCGGTCCTTTCGGTCGTGGCGGTGGATTCCGCCTGCCGGGTGGTGGCGGCGGAATGCGTCGCGCCGGCGGCGGCATGAGCTTCGGCACGCTCATCTTCCTCGTCATTCTCTATTTCGTCCTGAAGGCGATGGGCATCGACATGCTCCAGGTGCTCGAGGGTGGGGGCCCGGCGAACATGCCGGGCTTCGAGCAGAGCGACGGTTCGGGGGCGCCGCAGGGCACGGCCGAGGAAGAAGAGATGAAGGCCTTCATGGCCACGGTTCTTGCCGAGACGGAGGACACCTGGAACGGCATCTTCCAGGCAAGCGGCGAGCAATATGAAGAACCGAGGCTGGTGCTGTTCAGCGGCTCGGTCCGCTCGGCCTGCGGCTTTGCCTCGTCCGCCTCGGGTCCTTTCTATTGCCCCGGCGACCGAAAAGTCTATCTCGATATGAGCTTCTTCGACGAGCTGGCCCAGAAGTTCGAGGCCTCCGGCGACTTTGCCCAGGCCTATGTGCTGGCGCATGAAGTCGGCCATCATGTCCAGAACCTGATCGGCGTATTGCCAAAATTCAATGAAATGCGGCAACGCATGAGCGAGGCCGAGGCGAACCAGATGTCGGTCCGGGTCGAACTGCAGGCGGACTGCTTCGCCGGAATCTGGGGCAAGTACACCGAGCAGAAGGGGCTGTTGGAGCGTGGCGATCTGGAGGAGGCGCTGAACGCTGCGACCCAGATCGGCGACGACACGCTGCAGAAGCGCATGCAGGGCTATGTCGTCCCGGAAAGTTTCAATCACGGCACGTCCGAGCAGCGGATGCGGTGGTTCCAGCGGGGCTTCGACAGCGGCAAGATGTCGGATTGCGACACGTTCTCCGGCGCTATCTGATCACAACGCCGGACCGGGCTGCCCGGTCCGGCATTCCTTCGTCATCTCTGCCGCTCGCTGTCCATGTGCACGAGCTGTGCTTCCGGATAACGCGCACCGGCGGCGGCGCCTTTCGGCACGGCGCTTTCGATCGCAGACATGTCGTCAGCGTCCAGTCGGACCGCCTGCGCGCCGAGTGCTTCGGCGAGACGGTCCCGCCGGCGCGCACCGACGAGCGGCACGATATCGTGACCTTGAGCGGCGACCCAGGCGATGGCGATCTGGGCGACGGTAACGCCTTTGGCCTCGGCGATGCGTCTGAGCGCCTCGACCAAGGCGAGGTTTCGCTCGACATTTCCTTCCTGAAACCGGGGGCTCATCGCTCGGAAGTCGCCGCCCTTTGCGGCATCTTTCTGCCAGTGGCCGCTGATCAGCCCGCGCGACAGCACACCGTAGGCTGTGACGGCGATGCCGAGTTCGCGGCAGACCGGCAGGATCTCGTCCTCGATGCCGCGCGAAACCAGCGAATATTCGATCTGGAGGTCTGAGATCGGGTGAACGGCTGCCGCGCGCCTTATCGTGTCCGGGCCGACTTCGGAGAGACCGATATGGCGCACATAGCCTGCCTTTACCATGTCGGCAATGGCACCGATCGTCTCCTCTATCGGCACGTTCGGATCGAGACGGGAGGGGCGATAGACGTCGATATATTCGACACCGAGGCGCTGCAGCGTATAGGCGAGAAAGTTGCGTACAGCGTTCGGTCGTGCATCGTAACCGAGCCATACGCCGGCCGGATCCCGCAGTGCGCCGAACTTGACGCTCAACTGCACCTCGTCTCGATTGCGTCCCTTCAGCGCCTCGCCGATCAGGATCTCGTTGTGCCCCATGCCGTAAAAGTCGCCGGTGTCGAGCAGGGTGATTCCCGCATCGAGGGCAGCATGAATGGTGGCGATGCTTTCCGCGCGATCGGACGGACCATACATGCCCGACATTCCCATGCAGCCAAGCCCGATTGCCGAGACCTTCGGACCGGAATTCCCGAGCGAAACCATATGCATCTCGTTTCTCCTTTGATGAGGCCGTCCCGCGGCCGCTTGCGTCGATGCAATGTTTACTTCGGATGGCAGTGTGCGATAATCACCCACAAGCCAAACGACTTGTTCTGAATTTTGTACAATGCATGATCTGCCGCTTGCCGATCTCGACGCCTTTGCCGCGGTTGCACGCGAGCGCAGCTTTCGTACGGCCGCCCGCAAGCGCGGCGTTTCCGCTTCGGCGCTCAGCGAAGCCCTGCGACGGCTGGAGGCGAGACTCGGCGTCAGATTGCTCAACCGCACGACGCGCAGCGTCACGCCGACGGAAGCGGGCAAGCGCTTGCTCGAGCGGCTGTCGCCGGCGCTCGGGGAGATTGCCGGAGCGCTCGATCAGGTGGCGAGCGAGCGCGGCAGTCCGGCAGGTACATTGCGGTTGAACGTTCCGACCATCGTCGCAAGGGTCATCCTGCCGCCGCTCGTCGGCCGATTCATGAAAGCGCATCCGGCGATCACCTTGGAGGTCACCGCCGAGGATGGCTTCATCGATGTGCTTGCCGCCGGCTTCGATGCCGGCGTGCGCTACGAGGAGCGCGTCGAGAAGGACATGATCGCAATTCCCATCGGTCCGCGCGTGCAGCGCTACATCACAGCGGCCGCTCCGGACTATCTCGCCCGGCACGGCGAACCGCAACATCCGCGCGATCTTCTCGACCACGCGACCATCCGCCACCGATTCCAGAACGGCGTTTCGCTGCCGTGGGAATTTGGCGAGGGAGAAATGGCGATGAATATTGCGCCGCCGCCGGCAGTGCTCGCCAATTCGGTCGACCTCGAGCTCGGCGCGGCCGTCGACGGCCTGGGGGTGATACGTACCTTCGAGGAGTTCCTGATGCCGCAGATCGAGGCCGGGAGACTGGTTCGCATCCTCGCAGCATGGGAGACCAGCTTTCCCGGGCCGTTCCTTTACTATGCCGGTCGCCGGCACCTGCCGGCGCCCGTGCGCGCCTTCGTGGACTTCCTGAAGTCGGAGCAGCGGCATGCGGGGCAATGATGCACGCGGAGGCTAGACGAGCTATCAGCACAACCGATCGGTACCATCTTAAACTTTGACATGTTCACGTATTGTTTCGGATCAGGCAAGCCGTTACACCTAATCTGGTAACGTCGTTCACGTTCTGTCTCCGCTCCGGCGGAAAGCGGGGAGGGAGCTTCATGCTCGACAAGAAATTCGTGAGACGCGGCCTGTTCCTCGTCTTCCTCATCCTCTTCCTCGACATCATGGGCATCGCAATCATCGTGCCGGTGTTGCCGACCTATCTGGAGGAGCTGACGGGCGCGGATGTCGGCGAGGCCGCCATCGACGGCGGGTGGTTGTTGCTCGTCTATTCGGCGATGCAATTTCTCTTCGCACCGCTAATCGGGAATCTGAGCGATCGATTCGGGCGTCGGCCGGTCCTGCTCGCCTCCGTGCTGACATTCGCTATCGACAACCTGATCTGTGCGCTTGCGACCAGTTATTGGATGCTCTTCATCGGACGCAGCCTTGCCGGCATCAGCGGCGCGAGCTTCGGCACCGCATCCGCCTACATTGCCGATGTCAGCGACGATGAGAACCGCGCCAAGAATTTCGGGCTGATCGGCATTGCCTTCGGCACCGGTTTTGCGCTCGGCCCGGTCATCGGAGGCTTCCTTGGCGAATTGGGCCCGAGAGTGCCCTTTTATGGTGCTGCAGCGCTCTCCTTCGTCAATTTCATCATGGGGGTCTTTCTCCTGCCGGAAACGCTCGCCCCGGCCAACCGGCGCCGCTTCGAATGGCATCGGGCCAATCCGCTCGGCGCGCTCAAGCAGATGCGGCATTATCCGGGGATCGGCTGGGTAGGCCTCGTCTTCTTCCTCTACTGGCTGGCTCACGCCGTCTACCCGGCCGTCTGGTCCTTCGTTGCTTCCTATCGCTACGGGTGGAGCGAAGGGCAGATCGGACTTTCGCTGGGGATCTTCGGCGTCGGCGGCGCAATCGTGATGGCGCTGGTGCTCCCCCGCGTCGTGCCCGCACTGGGAGAAAGGCGAACCGCAGCACTCGGGCTCACTTTCACAGCCCTCGGGATGGCCGGCTATGCGACCGCCTGGGAAGGCTGGATGGTCTATGCGGTGATCGTCGCGACGGCGCTCGAAAGCCTCGCCGACCCGCCGCTCCGCAGCATAGCCTCCGTCCATGTCCCGCCTTCGGCACAGGGCGAGCTGCAAGGTGCGCTCACCAGCATATCCAGCATCACCACGATCCTCGGGCCTCTGATGTTCACGCAAATTTTCGCCTTCTTCACCGACCCTGCAGCCGCCTATCGCTTTTCCGGCGCCCCCTATGCCCTGGCAGGCTGTTTGATCGTCGCCGCGCTGGTGATTTTCCTTGCCAAGGTCCGCGCCGGCCGGGGAAATGTCATCCGGGATGCCGTTCCGAGCGTGACGGAGGCATAGCGGTCCGTGGCTTGCCTGCCTCCAGATTGATCAATATTCTTGATCGATCGATGAAAAATCGAGCAGTTCGGCCTTTACCGCTGGCGCAAGCCCTGGTGGTGCTCTAATTCGTTCTCTCTTCTTCATTTTTCCCTTTGCCCATTGCCGGTGCAGAGCCAGGATTCCTCATGCTGACCGCGACCAAAGACTTCGTGCTTGCGCAGAGCGACAATTCATGGCCCACGCATTTTCGCGCGAGCCTCTATCTTGGCGTGCCGTTTATCGGCGCCCAGCTCGCCCAGTTGGCGATCAATACGACGGACGTGCTCATGGTCGGCCAGCTGGGCGCCACCCAGCTGGCGTCGATCATCCTCGCGACGCAGGTCTTCTTCACGGTCTTCATCTTCGGCAGCGGATTTGCCAATGCGGTGGTCCCCATGGTTGCTCAGGCGCAGAGCCGGGGCGATCAGGTCTCCGTGCGGCGCTCGGTACGCATGGGCATGTGGGTGGTGCTGCTTTACGGCGTGCTGACTGCGCCGGTGCTCTGGATGGCCGAGCCGATCCTTCTCTTTGCCGGGCAGAAACCCGAAGTTGCTGCGCTTGCGGGAGAATACCTGCGTATCGCCCAATGGGCGATCTTCCCCAGCCTCATTTTCATGGTCCTCAGGGCATTCTTGAGCGGGCTCGAGCGGGCAGGGGTGATCCTCTACGTGACGCTCGTGACCTTGGTTCTGAATGCCGCGCTTTGCTATGTCCTGATTTTCGGCCATTTCGGTTTTCCGGAGCTGGGCATCTTCGGAGCGGCCGTCGCCGCTCTCGGCGTGGCCCTGCTCGGTGCGGCCCTGACGATAGGCTATATCCGACGGCAGCCGGAACTGCATCGCTACGAGCTGTTCGTCCGCTTCTGGCGGCCGGATTGGCCGGCTTTCGGAGAGGTGGTCTATCTCGGCATTCCGATCTCCGTGACGATTCTCGCGGAAGTCAGCCTGTTTACCGTGGCTTCGCTGCTCATGGGCACGATCGGAACCATCGAGCTGGCTGCCCACGGCATAGCACTCCAGTTCGCGTCCATCGCTTTCATGATCCCGCTTGGGCTGGCGCAGGCCGGAACGGTTCGCATAGGATTGGCCTATGGCAGCGGCGACATGGTAGGCGTGAAGCGGGCCGCAATCGCCGTGCTGACGCTCGGCGTCGGCTTTGCTGCCGTCGGCAGCACGATTTTCGCCCTGTTTCCGCACGAGCTTGCCGGCCTCTACCTCGATACGAGGCGGCCCGATGCAGCCGAGGTTCTCGCCTTTGCAGGACCACTGATCGTCATCGCCGGTGCCTTCCAGCTCGTCGACGGCCTGCAGGCCATTGCCGCCGGCATGCTGCGCGGCCTCAAGGACACGACCATACCGATGATCCTGGCGATGATCGCCTATTGGCCGATCGGCTTTTTCTGCGCCTGGGCTTTTGCCTTTCCGCTGGGTTTCGGCGGCGTCGGCGTCTGGTTCGGCTTCGTCCTCGGTCTTGCGTCTGCGGCGCTGTTGCTCAACTGGCGCTTCTTCCGTCTCCTCCGCAGGGTGAGCGTGGCCCCGGCCGGCTAAGGCCTGTCGAGATCGGATACCCGCGGCGTCTTGTTTGATTTCCTCATTCCTGTGCTTGTCACAGGTATCCAGCCAGAAAGGCAGGGCATGTGCGCAAAGAAAAAGCCGGACGGGCAGGGGAGACCGTCCGGCTTGTAGAAGCGATCGCATCAGGGGAAGAATGGGATCGCTTGTGAAACTTCCGGCGAGAAGTTTCCTGGAGGCATTGGTTTCAACTGTGGCGAGCCACGATATTAGAATTCGTCATTTGCGCCTGCGTCTATCGGCCAGCGGCAACAGCACGGTCGCGCGGTCACGGTCCTCGTCTCGCAGCGCATGGATCGTCGCAACGACCATCGCGAAGAACATCGCCATCGAAAATAGAGCAAGTCCCATGGCCGTCTCCTTTCGTGGTTTTAAACGGCAGGTACTGAAAAAAGTTCCCGTCGACTTGGCTCCACACTAAGACTTGCGGTGTGAAACCCTCTTGAACGTTGCGTTTATCTAGCATTCACCATTTTGCCGACGCTGTTTCCGGGGGAACAGGAAGCAAGGATCGTACAACCCTTGCGGTCCGCGGCCGTCCGTGACAAAAGGCTTCACCAAACGGAAACAGGCGCGATGACCACGGCTTTCTATCCCGGCTCCTTCGATCCGATCACCAACGGGCATCTCGATGTACTCGTCCAGGCATTGAACGTCGCAGCTAAGGTCATCGTCGCGATCGGAGTTCATCCCGGTAAGGCGCCGCTTTTCACTTTCGACGAAAGGGCGGATCTCATCCGGGCCGCGCTTGAGGAGACGCTGCCGGAGAGGGCAGCCGACATCTCCGTCGTCTCTTTCGACAATCTCGTGGTCGATGCCGCCCGCAAGCACGGCGCAAGGCTGCTGGTCCGGGGGCTCCGCGATGGAACGGACCTGGACTACGAGATGCAGATGGCGGGCATGAACCGGCAGATGGCCCCTGACATTCAGACCCTGTTCCTGCCGGCAGGTACCGCCTCGCGGCCCATTACGGCCACATTGGTTCGGCAGATCGCGGCTATGGGCGGTGACGTCAGCGCTTTCGTCCCAGGGGCGGTTCACCAGGCGCTGCAGGCAAAGCGCAAATAAAGCTTTACATCACGCAAGGAGTCCCAATGAAGATTCTCCAATTCGCTTTTGCCGGAGCCTTGGCGCTCGCAACCTTCACGGGAGGTGCGCTGGCGCAGTCCGGCGAAAACATTCTGACGGTTCAGCTCAAGGATGGTCCGGTGGTCATCGAACTGCGTCCGGATATCGCCCCGAAGCACGTCCAGCAGATCAAGGAACTGGCCGCGGCGGGCGAATATGACAATGTCGCCTTTCATCGCGTCATCAAGGGCTTCATGGCCCAGACCGGCGACGTCGAGTTCGGCGACGTGAAGGACGGCTACCAGCCCGATCGCGCTGGAACCGGCGGCTCGTCCAAGCCCAACCTTCCGGCCGAGTTCTCCGACGTTCCCTTCGAGCGCGGCACGGTCGGTATGGCCCGCGCCCAGGATCCAAACAGTGCCAACTCGCAGTTCTTCATCATGTTCGCACCGGGCGATTTCCTCAACGGCCAGTACACGGTCGTCGGCAAGGTGGTCGAAGGCATGGAGAATGTCGACAAGATCAAGCTCGGCGATGACGCCAATAATGGTGCCGTCGCCGATCCAGATCGCATGATCAGCGTTAAGGTCGGCAGGTAAGACTGAAACAGAAGGAGAAGAATCATGGCCGAGATCAAGGATCCGGAAAATACGATCATCATGGAAACCACAAAGGGCAGGGTGGTGATCGAGCTGCGGCCGGACGTGGCTCCGGGCCATGTCGCCCGCATCAAGGAACTGACGCGTGAAGGCGCCTATGACGGGGTGGTCTTTCACCGCGTGATCGAGGATTTCATGGCCCAGACCGGTGACGTGCAATACGGCAAGACCGGCGGCGAGCAATTCAACCCGTCCCGCGCGGGCATGGGCGGTTCCTCGAAGCCGGATCTGAAGGCCGAATTCTCCGACGTTTCACATGTGCGCGGAACGTGCTCCATGGCGCGCAGCCAGATGCCGAACTCGGCCAATTCCCAGTTCTTCATCTGCTTCACCGACGCTCCCTGGCTCAACAAGCAGTATTCGGTCTGGGGCCAGGTCGTCGAAGGAATGGAGAATATCGACAACATCAAGCGCGGCGAACCGGTCCGCGATCCGGATACCATCGTTTCGATGCGGGTTGCCGCCGACGCCTGATCTGCGCTACTGCATGTTGCCTTGGATCGTCATCGATCCAAGGACGGAACATGCAGCGGTTCGACGTGCTGCGGCGATCTTCGCGCGTCTTGTCAGACGCGCGGCGCTGTAGCGCACTGACCTGCCCGCCCCGATCGCGCGCGAGCCGCCGGGGCGGGTTTGCTTTTAATTGATACCATAGATGCGCGTAGACCTGTTCGATTTCGACCTGCCGGAAAATTCGATTGCGCTGAGGCCCGCAAGCCCGCGCGACAGCGCCCGCATGCTCATCGTTCGCCCCGACGGCGAACCGGTTCTCGAAGATCGCGGCGTCCTCGATCTGCCGTCATTCCTGCGGCCGGGCGATGCGCTGGTTTTCAACGACACCAAGGTCATACCGGCGCAGCTCGAAGGCGTCCGCTACCGGGGTGAGGACATAAGCACGCCCGTGTCGCTGACGCTGCATATGCGGGTTGCGCCCAGTCGCTGGAAAGCTTTCGCCCGTCCGGCCCGCAGATTGAAGCCGGGTGACCGGATCAGCTTCGGTCATGGCGGCAATGCCTGCCTGCTCGGATCGCTGGAGGCCGTGGTCGAGGAGAAAGGCGATGCCGGCGAGGTGACGCTTCGCTTCGATCTCTCAGGCCCCTCGCTCGATGAGGCGATCATGGCCGTCGGACACATTCCCCTGCCGCCTTACATCGCATCCAAGCGTGCCGACGATGCACGGGACCGGACCGACTACCAGACGGTCTATGCGCGCGAGGAAGGGGCGGTAGCCGCGCCCACTGCGGGGCTGCACTTTACCGACCGGCTTTTCGCCAGCCTGGACGAGGCCGGGATCGAACGGTATTTCGTCACGCTGCATGTAGGTGCGGGAACCTTCCTCCCGGTCAAGGCAGACGATACCGCCGACCACGTGATGCACGAGGAAATCGGTCACGTCGATCCGGTGACCGCTGCGAAGCTCAATGCCGTGCGCGAACGCGGCGGCCGAATCGTCTGTGTCGGCACGACATCGCTTCGGCTGATCGAGAGCGCAGCCGCCGAAGACGGAAGCATCCGTCCCTGGTCGGGCGCAACCGGGATTTTCATAACGCCGGGTTATCGCTTCCGCGCGGTCGATATGCTGATGACCAATTTCCACCTGCCGAAATCGACCCTGTTCATGCTCGTCTCGGCCTTTGCGGGGCTCGAGACGATGCACGCCGCCTATGCGCATGCGATCGCAACGGGGTACCGATTCTATTCCTATGGCGATTCGAGCCTGCTCTTCCGGAAAGATTAGATGACCGAAGCGTTTCAATTCAAACTGCTTGCCAACGACGGCAATGCGCGCCGTGGCGAAGTGGTGACCCCTCGCGGGACGATCCGTACGCCTGCCTTCATGCCGGTCGGAACCGTCGGCACGGTCAAGGCGATGTATCTCGACCAGGTGCGCGATCTGGGCGCCGATATCATTCTGGGCAACACCTATCACCTGATGCTGCGCCCGGGCGCCGAACGGGTTGCCAGGCTTGGCGGACTACACAAGTTCATCCGCTGGGAGCGGCCGATCCTGACCGACAGCGGCGGCTTCCAGGTCATGTCGCTGTCAAGCCTGCGCAAGCTCAACGAACAGGGCGTTACCTTCAAGAGCCATGTCGACGGCGCGCTCTATCATATGTCGCCCGAACGTTCGATCGAGATCCAGGGCCTGCTCGGCAGTGACATTCAGATGCAGCTCGACGAATGCGTGGCGCTGCCGGCGGAACCCGACGAGATCGAGCGCGCGATGGAAATGTCGCTGCGCTGGGCAGAGCGCTGCAAGGTCGCCTTCGGCGATCAGCCGGGAAAGGCGATGTTCGGCATCGTACAGGGCGGCGACATTCCCAGGCTGCGCGAACGCTCGGCCCTGGCCCTCCGGGATCTGGCCCTCAAGGGCTATGCCGTCGGGGGGCTGGCCGTTGGTGAGCCGCAGGAGGTCATGCTCGGCATGCTCGACGTGACCTGCCCCGTCCTGCCGGCCGACAAGCCGCGCTATCTGATGGGCGTCGGAACGCCGGACGATATCCTGAAGTCGGTCGCGCATGGGATCGACATGTTCGACTGCGTCATGCCGACCCGCTCCGGACGCCATGGGCTTGCCTTCACGCGCTACGGCCGCATCAATCTGCGCAATGCACGACATGCGGAAGACACGCGCCCGCTCGACGAACAGTCTTCCTGTCCGGCGACTCGCGACTATTCGCGCGCCTACCTGCACCACCTGATTCGTTCAAACGAATCGCTCGGCGGCATGCTGCTCAGCTGGAGCAATCTGGCCTATTATCAGGAGTTGATGGCCGGCATCCGCAAGGCGATCGAAGAAGGGCGCTATACCGATTTCATGGCGGAGACCATGGAAGGCTGGCAGCGCGGCGATCTGCCACCGGTGTGATCTTCGCGTGGCCCGCCGGTAACTGCGATCTGCGCGCCCGAAAGTTTGGCTCCCCCTGAACGACGCCGTCACCGACGGCCTTCCACCGACAGAAACGAACTGGACCCTCCGGCGGTGCTGGTTTCATTTCGACAACCCGAAGCTATCAGAACCGATTTGGGAAGGTGGAATCGGAAATTCCGATAGCACAATTCTAATAAATGGGTTTGCGGACTGCGTCCGTTTGTAGAACTATCCCAGCAAAAAACGTCCAAGGAGTTGTTGACCGTTCAACGGGGGGTAGGAGAAAACATGAAAAGAATTGCTGCTATAGCATCGGCGTCTCTGTTTATATTTTGCAGCTCGGCAGTGGCGGGCCCTACGCTTGATCGCGTCAACGAGAAAAAAGAGATGGTCGTCGCCACCAATGTCGGCTGGCCGCCGCAGGGTTTCCTCGATGAAAACAACGTGCTTGTCGGCTTTGACATTGATGTCGCCAAAGAAATCGGCAACCGGTTGGGCGTGAACGTGCGTTTCGAAACTCCGGAATGGGCAACCATGACCGGGGGGCACTGGCAGGGCCGTTTCGATCTCGGGGTCGGTTCCGTCGCGCCGACCAAGGCGCGCGCAGAGGTCATCGATTTCGCCGGAATCTACTATTACAGCCCTTACGTCTACGTCGTTCATGCCGAAAGCGGCATTCAATCGGAAGAAGATCTGAATGGTAAGGTTATCGGCGTCGAGACAGGCACGGCGTCCGAAGACTTCATCAACCGTCGCCTGGAGATCGATGCGCCGGGCTTGCCGCCGGTTCAATACAAACTCGAACCGGGCGAGGTGCGCACGTTTCCCGATTCCATGATGCCCTTCGACGACCTGCGTCTTGGCAACGGTGTTCGGTTGGACGCGGTCATCGCCCCCGAGCAGACCGCAAAAAATGCAGTCAGAAACGACTATCCCGTCCGTATCCTCGAGGATGTCTATCCCTTTCGGTCGCCAGCGGTCGTCATTGCCGATAAAGGCGACCCGGAATGGACTGCCAAAATCGGTGAAATCATCAAAACGATGAAGGCCGACGGCACACTCGGAAAACTGACGACCAAGTGGTACGGCGCCGACTACAGCAAGGACTGACAACGTCACGAAGCCGGCGCTCCTCGGAGGTGCTGAAGCCACGACCAGAGCATCCGGTCTTCCAGGATCCGATGCTCTGGTTCTTTCCCGTGTCAGGGAAAAGCCGCTTAGTCGTCCATGGGACCCTGGCCAATCCCCGAACGATGCGTTTCGGATCTGGAAGTCAGTCGATCGCGTCGTAGCAGTTTCCCGCCGGACGTGCTTGCTTCAATGCAACCTCTCCTCCTTCGCCATCTCTGTGCTTGTCACAGATATGAGAGCAGCGCCGCGTCTGCGGCGCGGGAAACGTTCTTTCAGCCCAAGGACTTGGTCTGGCTGGATTCCTGTGACAAGCACAGGAATGAGGGACCGAGATGTGCGGCCACTACATCGAAGCGAAGCGGGACGCTGTATACGGGCGGGAGCTTCCGCGCCGCCTTACTATCTTCACGGTTCCTGAAACGCGCCGAGGGACCGCACCCTCTCTACCCTCATCTCTGTGCCTGTCACAGAGATCCAGCAGCGCCGCGTCTGCGGCGCGGGAAGCGTTTTTTCAGGCCTTGGTCTGGCTGGATTCCTGTGACAAGCACAGGAATGAGGAGATCAAACAAAACAAACCGCTGCGGGAATCCGAAATCTCAACTGGCCTTTGTTAGAGCACTTGCAAGAAAGGTGTGGCGGTTCTCTGCCCGAAAGCGCGTAGTTTCAGAGAGCTATAGCGTCTCACTGTTTCAATGGCACAGTGAAACGCTATAGAAGGCGACTTTGATGATGTCGCTTGATTATCAAGGACATATGGACGCCATTTAATCTGTTTATTCATCGATCGTAGAGGCTCGACCTCATCGGAGAGGCCGGTGTTTCATGGTCGCTCGCCGTTCCGCGAATACTTCGCTATCGACTCTGCGTGGTGATTCCGAGCGAATTGCCGCGGGCACCGCAGCACGAGGTGAAACTTTTTCCGGATCCGCAGGGGCACGGATCTTTGCTCCTGCGCTGCAATCGGCCGATCAGGGGCAGCATGATCGCCGACGGCACCAGTGTCGCCAACAGGATCGTCAGCTTGGACGCAATGCCGGGTATGACAAGGCGGCGGCCTGCTTTGAAGCCACGCCAGGCCTTTTCAGCGACATAGCCCGACTCGAGCTTGGGCAGGATCTTGAACAGCGCGACGCGATTGGCGCCGGAGGTTGCCAGAAATTCCGTCGATACCGGGCCCGGCGCCACGCATGTGACGGTCACGCCGGTGCGACGCAGTTCCTGATGCAGCGCTTCCGAAAAGGAGCGGACGAAACCTTTGCTGGCATAGTAGAGCGCCATATACGGACCCGGCGTGAAGCTTGCGACCGAACCGAGATTGATGACGCCGCCGCGACCGCGCGCGACCATTGCCGGCAGGAAGCGCAGGGTGAGTTCGGTAAGGGCGCGGATGTTGAGGTCGACGAGGCCGAGCTGTTCACCGAGCGGCAGGACCGTCGCCCCTCCGCGCAATCCATAACCGGCGCTGTTGACGAGTACGTCGCAGAACAGGCCGTTTGCGGACAGGAAGTTCTCGAGACCGAGCGTCGCGTCATCGGCCAGGAAATCCAGCGGGACCGTGAACGCCTCGCCTCCGGCCTTCCGGATACCGTCGGCGGCGGCCGCCAGTGATTCGGCCGAACGCGCTACCATTACGACCGGCGTGCCATCCCTCGCGGCCACTTCGGCGATTGCCTTGCCGATTCCCCGCGATGCACCGACGACGACTACGGCCGGGCGACTTTGACCCCCCGAAGTCATTGCGCTGCCCCGGAACCTGCCGCAGCGGTCACCTCGCGCCCAAATGCAAGCCCCTCCAGCTCGGCGGTGATCTCACCGTTCAATATCCTCTCGAATCGCTCGAGGGCGCGCGCGACGTTGGCGCCGTCCATGACCCGGTGGTCATAGTGGATACGCACCGTGACCGAGCCATCGTTGTCGATCGGGCCGTAATTCAGAAGTGAGGTCAAAGGCGTGAGAGGGTTGAGCGATTCTGCGCCGAGGCCCGAATAGACCGACAGCTGAAATGTACCGAAACGGCGCGCCCTTTGCCGGCCGATATTCAAACCGAGCCACATTAGAAGCCATCTGACAGGGCCGGGGAGGCGGGCGATCTTCAAGGCGCGCCGGAATTCCTTGACCTCCAGCACGGGGCTGGTTCGCGCCGTCTGCATCAAGGAGCCCAGCTCCGCGATCGAACGGCGCTCCGGATTCTTGATCGTCGTCAGCAGCACGATTCGTTCGCCCTCGTACTCCCTTTCATGCGCGATGGAAGCGATGCTTCCCGGATACTCGTAGAGCTGCGGTCTGGGAAACTTGACGTAAGCGCGCCGCAACTCGGGCGTCTCCTGCGCGAGAAGGGCGTATCCTTTGAGGAAGAGCGCGGTCCAGGATGGCCTGCTTTCAAGCGATGTTCTGGCCTTGAGCAACGGCCCGAGATTCATCCGCCGCTGCACGCTCACCCGCGGCACCTTCATCGAAAATCGCATGAGATCCCCGACCAGGCGCCGAGACGCTGAAAGCTTGAGGGCTCGGCCTCGCATCATGCACCTCTAGTAAATGTACGGAATGATCCGCTTGGTGTCCGCCATGTAGTCGCGATACTCAGAGCCGAACATTTCCATCATCATGCGTTCCTCCTTGTCCACCCTCAGAAGAAAGAGGACCGCGAAACCGGCAAGACCCGCCAGTCCTGCGACCCAGTTCGGCAGAAGAAACGCCTGGCCGACGCCCATCAGCAGGAACGAAGTATACATGGGATGGCGGACCAGGGCGTAAGGACCGCGGCGAATCAGTTCGTGCTTGTCGCGAATCTCGAGCGTGATCGACCAGTTGCGCCCGAGTTCTTTGTGGGTTCTGCGAAAGACCCACATGGCCAGACAGAAAATCGCGGCACCGACCACGACGGCCCAGAGCCGGGCAGGGCGGTCGGCTCCTTCCGGGATGCCGGTTGCGACATAAAAAGCGGGAATGATCGCGAGGCCGAGCAGGGCGGCCGCCAGCCCCAGCATCTCGGAGGTTGAGCGGCGATGGCTGACGACTCGCACGCGCTTGGCCCGGCGTTCATAGGGGCGGCGAATGAAGTACCAGGCAACGATTCCGAGCACCCAGGCGATCTCGCCGATGGAGGATACCGACATGTCTAGTTCCCCAAATCCTTAGCATGCGCCTGGCGTCAACGATCGGGCGGGAACCTTCTTCAGCCGATGCTTCGCAGCGTGATTCTATATCGAACGGTGACGGCTGGATCGCGAGCTCTGTGCCCGTCGCCTCTCAACCTCCGTTCATCTCCCGAAGCCTTGTAATGAATTCCTGCGGTCTAAGCCAGATGCCGGGCGTCTTATAGCCCATGGAGCGGGCGATTTCGGCCACGAAGGCGTTGCAGTTGTACAGCGACGCGTGCCAGACCTTCGACCTGGCTTTCAGTTTGTCGATGAAAGCCACGACCTTGTTGTATTCCGCCTCCGTCAGCATGACGCGCCAGCTTGCCGAGCGGTATTCTTCCTCGAGATCACCGTCGCTCGCGCCGGTTTCGGCGGGAACGGGCACGAAATGGCCAAGGACATACGGCGCCGGATCAAGTGTGGCCGGTGCAAGGCCGGCAACCTGACGCTGAACGACCGCGCCAGACTTGTTCGTACGCCCGTAGATGACGTAGGTGTGGCCATAGCTCAGCGCGTAGCGGGAACGAAATTCGATGAAATATCCCTGCTCTCGCGCTTGAGATTCGAGTTTCGCCGGCCCATTCAGGCTGCTGGAAACGTAGCGCGGTTCGGGATTTTTGTCTTGTGTCTGGCATGCTGCTGCTGCCAGTGCGACCAAGATCACAAAGGATATGCGGCCTCGTGCAAGCGTCATCACACCACTTAGATTGTCTTCCGAGTTCTGACAATCCAGACCTCGGGCCGGCTTGCTGGAGTTCTTGACACGTACTATGCCGTCAGTCTCACAGCCGGTCTAGCCTGAATAACGCGCCGTGGGAGAGCGCTCGTTGAGCTCTCCCACGGCGCAAAGTCACTGTTACTTGTATACCGGCGCCGGCTCTACCGTATCGACGGCAGCAGGCGGCGGGGCCTTACCCTTACCTTTGCCGATCGTATCACACGCGGTGAGGCCGGCAACGGAAAGCAACGCAATCATCACAACTAGAATTCGGCTCATCAAGTAGTCCTTTCCTCAATAGTCGGAATGGGTTATCGAAGGCAACACTTCAAGTAATAGTGGCGATTTGCGCCGGGGCCTAGTGCAGAAAGGACACAGTTGATAACCGCTTTATGGTTACCGGGTTATCAACCGCGTCGGAACACACGGGGCTTAGTCATTTATACCGAAATGTAACGGAAAACGCCATCAAACGATCAGCACGGTCGTACCCACCGGGGTACGGCTGTAGAGATCGACGATGTCGTCGTTCGTCAAGCGAATGCACCCGCTCGATACGGCCTGCCCGATCGTCCAGGGCTCGTTCGTCCCGTGCAGCCGGAACATAGTGTCGTTTCCGCCCTGGTAAAGGTATAGGGCCGCGGCCCCAAGGGGGTTATGCAACCCGCCGCTCACGCCGCCGGCATATTGTGCCAGATGCGGCTTGCGGCGAATCATGTTTGCAGTCGGCGTCCAGGAGGGCCACTCCGCCTTGCGGCCGATTTTCGCCCGGCCTTTGAGAGTGCGGCCTTCCTCACCTACGCCGATCCCGTAGCGAATCGCCGAACCGCCACCCTGAACATAATAGAGATAGCGTTCTCCCGTATTGACAACGATCGTTCCGGGCGCTTCGCCGCCATAATAGGCGACCTCCTGCCTGCGGTATCGTGGGTCTATACGGGTCCTGGCCGTTTGCGGGCTGTCGGCTGGTCGCAACGAACTGCAACCGGAGGCCAATAGAGCCAGGCTACCCAGCACGAGTACCCGGCGCGTAATGCGATCGTTCTCCATTCTCACCTGCTGAGTAAATTGTGAGTCCCTACGATTTCGTGTTTAACACCCAAGCGCGTGTCGGCCAAGCCTTGCAACGGTTACGACCGCAAGGATGAAACCTCTTGCGACCGGAACCGGCGTCTGATCGACTGGTTCGGGGAAGCAGCGGAGACAAGGAGCGGCACGATGAAACTTGGCCTGGAAGGAAAAATCGCAATCGTGACCGGTGCGGGTTCCGGCATCGGCGCCGCCGTTTCCAGGCAACTTGGCGGCGAGGGTGCGGAAGTGATCGTCGCCGACCGCGACGCCGAAGCGGCGCGCAGCGTCGCCGCCGAGATTCGCTCAGCCGGGGGTAGGGCGCGAGATTTCACCGTCGACGTCACCGACGCGGGGGCGGTGGAGCAGATGGTCGCCTACGCCGTGCGGGAATGCGGCGGATTGCATCTGGCGGTCAACAACGCAGGCATAGAGGGGCCGCGCAAAGCGACCGCGGACTACCCGCTCGAAGATTGGCGCAGGCTGATAGAAGTCAACCTGAACGGCGTCTTCTACTGTATGAAATACCAGATCGCCGCCATGCTCGGAAAGGGCGGCGGCGCCATCGTCAACATGTCCTCGATTCTCGGCGCAGTCGCCTTGCCCACCGCGTCTGCCTACACCGCCGCCAAGCACGGGGTGGTGGGGCTCACCAAAGCCGCCGGGATCGAATATGCAAGAATGGGGATTCGCGTCAACGCGGTCGGTCCCGGCTGGATCGAAACGCCGCTTCTGTCTGGACATTCGGAATTGGCGAAGACACGACGCCTGGAAGCGCTGCAGCCGCTCGGCCGACGGGGAAAACCGGAGGAAGTTGCCGCTCTCGTCTGTTTCCTGCTGTCGGAACAGGCGAGCTTCATCACCGGCAGCTATTATCCGGTCGACGGTGCTTTTACGGCGCATTAGAGCACTTCCGGGAAAGGGTGGATAACGGCATTCCGTCCGGAAGTGCATAGTTTCAATTTGTTGGACCGCGGCACGACGCAATTCCCGGTCAGATCCGCCGTCTCTCTGCCACGAGAAACACCGCCAGCACGAAGCAAAGCAGGCCAAGGGATGATGGCAGCCCCTGATGTCCGATCAGTTGCATCACCAGTCCGGTCGCGGGCGAGCCCACGATGCCGCCGATGCCCCATACGAAGGCGAAGGCCGCGTTGCCGGCGATCAGGGCCTGGCCGGTGAAGCGTTCGCCGAGCTGGATCAGCGACATTGTGTAGATTCCGAACGAGGCTCCGCCCCAGACGAAAAAGAGCGGCCAGATGAGCCATGATTCGAAGATCGCCGGCAGCAGCAGGCAGCCACCCAGTGAAGCCAAGGCGCAGAGCATCATCGTCCGCAGCGACCCGAACCGTTCGGCCACCCGCCCGAGCAATATCTGCAGCACGGCATTGCCTGCGATGAAACAGGTGATGAGCGAGGCGATGCGCCCTTCTGTGCTGCCGAGCGCCGCGCCATAGACCGCGAACAGGGAAAGCAGGGTCTGCTCCAAGGCGGCGGCGGCGAAAACCGCGAACAAGAGGAGCGGCGCCAGTGCGAAAAAGCCTCCGACCGATGTCGCTTCGCCTTCATGTGGCATCTTCGGCAGGTGCGGCACGACCGCAAGCACGATCAGCCCGCAGAGAAGGAAGGCGACGATGCCGACCATGAAGGGCGGCCACCCTTGCGTGCCGACAAGACCGAGCGAGAGCGGGCCGATGGCGAAGCCGCCCGAGACGATCGACGAATAGAGTCCCATGATGCGGCCGCGCCGCCGCGCGGGCGTGATCGAGAGCAGCCAGGTCTCGCTGATCACGTAAAGCGGATTGGCGAAGAAGCCGAGCAGGAAACGCAGCGGCATCCAGATCCAGACCTCCCGCGACCAGCCGATTGCGATCAGCGTGAGCGCGGCCAGGCCCGAACACAGGATCGCAAGCCGCGCCCCGCCAATGCGCCGCGCCAGTGCCGGTATGAAGAGGGCGGATACGATGAAACCCAGCGGGGTCATCGCCGCGGACACGCCGATCAGGCCGGGCGTCGTCCCCTGCCGCTCCAGGATGAAGCTGAGCAGGGGATAGGTAAGCCCCTGTGCCACGGCGAACACCGTGACGGTCGCGATGATGCCGGCCATGGCGGCCCATGGGATCCGCTCGTGGAGCGCTAATGTCGTGCTTTCAGTGGTCATGCAGACTACGCCTATACTTGCCAGAACGGCTTGGCGATCTCCGCCTCGGCCTCAAGCCTCGTCAGACCGATATCGCAGATCAAATGCGGATCGTCCTTCAACTTCTGCTCAAGTTCGCAGCGAAAGCGCTTCCGCTCCTCCCACGTCGCGATAATGCTTCGAAGGGTCGCGAGGCGGTAGGGCCGACGCGGCATTTCCGTCATAACGGAGGGGATATCGTTCATTGCAACCTCCATACGGCTTGAGGGGCAGAGCCCTCGACCTGGGGAGGACGAATTCTGCGGGATGCGAAAAGCGTCGTAATTAAGCTCCTCCAAAAAGTTCTCAAAAACTTCCAAACGCACTATAGATGCGCCTATGCAGCGATCGCGCATCGTCTTTGGTCCGTTCGTCCTTGATCCGGGTGCGGGAACGCTCGTTCGGAACGATGATCCCGTCGCCGTCGGCTATCGCGGGCTGAAGCTGCTTGAGGCGCTCGCCGGACGGCCGGGCGAAATCCTCGGAAAAGCCGAGTTGATGGATGCGGCGTGGCCGGGCAGGGCGGTCGAGGAAGGCAACCTCACCGTCCAGATCGCGCATCTGCGGAAAATGCTTGGTGCGCGCCCCGACGGCGGAGAATGGATCGCCACGGTTCCGCGGGTCGGCTACCGCTTCACTGGGCCTGTCGAACAGGTCGGTGGCGCGAAGCGAAATCCACTGGCGCTGCCCAACGAACCATCGATCGCCGTGTTGCCTTTCGTTAATTTCAGCAGCGATCCGGAGCAGGAATCCTTCGCTGATGGGTTGACCGAAGACCTGATCACCGACCTGTCCAGGATCTCCGGCCTTTTCGTCATCGCGCGCAACTCGGCCTTCGCCTTCAAAGGAAAGCCGAGGGACGTGCGCGAGATCGCCGCGGACCTTGGCGTACGCTATCTGCTGGAGGGTAGCGCACGACGCGCCGCGGGGCGCGTGCGCATCAACGCACAGCTGGTCGATGCGGTGAGCGGCAATCATCTATGGGCGGAACGCTTCGATCGCAGCCTCGAAGATATCTTTGCAGTTCAGGACGAGGTCACCGGCAAGATCGTGGAGGCGTTGCTCGGCCGGCTGCGCCCACAGCCGCCGCGCAATCGCCCCAAGAATCTCGAGGCCTACGATCTCTGTGTGCGGGCGCGCAAACTGATCGATGATTCGCCTCAGACGGCGCGGGAAGCGCATCTGATGCTCACGCGCGCGATTTCGCTTGATCCGGAATATGCCGAGGCCAATCGCTGGCTTGCCATGAACCACTGGATGAGATGGGTGCATTGGGGCGAACCGGTCGAGCCGAACCGTAGCATTGCTTTGGAACTGGCACGCAAAGCCGTGGCGATCGATCCGAACGATGCCGGCTGCCATTGGGTGCTGGCCAACCTGCTTGCATATGAGCGCAGCTTCGCCGAGGCGGATGCGGAATTCGCCAAGGCGATCGAGCTCGACCCGAATGAGGCCGATACCTGGGCGACTTTATCCGACATAGCGGTCTTGGCCGGGCGGGTGGAGGAGGGCCTTGAGCACATCCGCAAGGCGTTCCGGCTGAACCCGTTTCCGGCAAGCTGGTACTATCTGACGCTCGGCCAGGCCCAATATGCCGCCGGCGAATACGAAGCCGCCGTCGAGACACTGCGGAGGGACGAGACGTATCGTACCAGCTCGCGACGTTTCCTGGCGGCAAGCCTTGCCCAACTGGGCCGGCTCGACGAGGCGCGCGCCGAGGTCGAACTGTTCCTCGTCGCCAACCCGCATTTCACAACCCGACACTGGGCGAGTACGGAGCCGTTCCGCGACCCTGTGACGCTTGCGCATTTCGTTGACGGTTACCGCAAGGCGGGTCTACCGGAGTGACGCGTATCCATCGTCCGTTCGTGGGGCCTATTCCTCGAAGCGACTCGTTTCATCACGATCCCGCTCGTATCGTCTCTTGAGGGGAAACGGCGGCAGCCAGGATTCGCGACGAACGGTCCAGCTTTCGTAGGTTGGCGTCAATTGATCCGGGGCGTCCAGGGATCCCAGGTTCACCTCGATTTCGTCTCCGGTGCGTGCGAAGACGGTCGAGCCGCAACGGGGACAGAAATGCCGACCGGCGTAATCGCGTGTCTCGCCATCGACCGTCACAGAATCCTCAGGGAAAATGGCGGACGCGTGAAAAAGGGCCCCGTGATGCTTGCGGCAGTCGAGACAATGGCAAAGACCGACTCGGTATGGTCGTCCCGACGCCACCAATCGCAAGTTGCCGCACAGGCAACCGCCTGTGAATCGGTCCATACCGTGTCTCCCTTAAATCAAGCGGTTCAGCGTTGACGTTGTCCGGCATCCCGAGAGGTGCGGCTTGTCGCATGTCTATCTTGTAGAATGTGACGGGCTGGTCCGGGTTGCAAGAGCCGGGCCGGGTGAGGGGCTTTCTTTCCCTTGCTTAGCTTTTCGGGGTTTCAATCTCCGCGCTCTTGGGAGATCGTTCCGGATAAATTCAAGCGACCGGATTCGCCAGGAGCGCGCGCAATGCTTCCGGAAATTAAGCTCGTTGCGGACGTGGACGTAGTGGCCATGTCGCCACTGGTTCGCGGCATGGTCATGGCCATCTCCTATGCCGAGACCGAAGGCGGCATCGGTCTGACTGCGTCCGGTGCGATGAACCGTAAGTTTGTGCACTGGGCCGCTGTTCACTTCGATTGGCCCGGCAACACTCCGGAGGATCTATACAGCGTCAACAAGGTTCTGAACGAAGCTGACATGCCGCCGCTTTCGGTGGTCCACGACATGCTCAAGCACCTAAGGCTTGTGCGGCGAAAAAAAGACCGACTGTTTCCCACCAAACGCGGTCGGGATTTTCTTGCAAGACCCCACACCTTCTTCGATCAGATCGCGACGGATTATCTTTATGCCTATATCGACTACGGGCAGACACGGGACGATGTGCGTGTGCGGATGCGGTGGTGGCACGTCTTTCTCAATCTTATCAATATCAAGGCGAGAAAGGGCTGTTCGCTGGACGACCTGGTGAGCGAGTTATACCCGAGGCAGTCGTACTCGCTGGCGCAAGCAGAAATGATTATCCAAGCTACGACGATCAGAGGGGAGTTCCGCTACGACATTGTTCGGCCCCTGTGCTGGCTGGGATTGCTGCAGGAAGAGCGCGAAGGGCTAGATTTTCTGCAGGACGGTACCTATTACAAAACACCTCTATGGAAAGCCTGTTTAGAGTTGGAATCCGATACGGAAGCCGAGATCACTGTCTCTTGAGGCACGTGCAAAGATGTCCAAGAGGCAAGCCATTGTTTTTCTTGCCATGTCGCACTTGGAAATAGAATGTACCCCCGCTACATGCATCCATCGCATAAGATAGATTATGGAACAGATCGCTGTGATCTAAGAGAGGCGTAAGTCGCATCGGATCAGTGACTTATATAAGATCTCTGATATGGGACTTTATGCGTCTTCCGCCGACGGCCGGTCGATATCGAATTCCATGCGCATCATGTCGTAAGCCGGCTCGACGTGATCCGGCGTCTCCGCGCACACGGTCTCGTAATCCATCGGCACATGCATATGCGTGAGCACGGCGCGTTTCGGCCGCAGTCGGTTGATCCACACGAGCGACTGCACCAGGGACAAGTGACTCGGGTGAAATTTGTACTGCAGCGTGTCGATGACGAGCAGATCGAGTCCGCCGAGCTTCCCGACCGTCTCTGCCGGAAAGTCGCTGACGTCGCTGCAATAGGCAAAACCGCCGATACGGAAGCCGAGCGAATGGACGTTGCCGTGAAACTGCATCAGCGGCTCGAACGAGATTGGCCCGCCGGCGCCATGGATGGTCAACGGCGGCAGGTCGTCGGGAATCACATAGGGGTCGACGATCGGCGGATAGCCGCTGCCTGGCGGCGACTCCAGACAATAGCGGAAGCCGTCGCGAATACGGGCCATCGTGAACGCATCGGCCCAGATCGGCACGCGCCTGCGATTCTCGATGACGAAACCGCGCAGATCGTCGATCCCGTGCAGATGGTCCGCATGGGCATGGGTGTAGAGCACGGCATCGATGTGGCGTACATTCGCCGCGATCATCTGGGCTCGGAAATCCGGGCCGGTGTCGATCACCACGGTCGTCTTGCCGCCGTCCGGCGCAAACTGTTCTACGAGCAAGGCCGCTCGCATGCGACGGTTGCGCGGGTTCGACGGATCGCAGGCGCCCCAATCACCGGTGATGCGCGGCACGCCCGGCGACGAGCCGCAGCCCAGAATGGTGAAGACCCGCCGAAACGCCATTTCAAAGCCTCGGCATCTTCGAGAAGATCCTGAAGGCGTTTTCGGTGGTGATTTCGGCAATCTGCTCGCTGGAGACGCCGATGGCTTGCGCCAGCACCTCGGCCGTGTGCGCCACGTAGGCCGGTTCGTTGCGCTTGCCGCGGAAGGGCTTCGGTGCCAAATAGGGCGCGTCCGTCTCGACGATCATCCGATCGCGCGGGACTGTCCTGGCGATGTCCCTCAGTTCCTCGGATTTCGGGAATGTCAGGATCCCCGAAAAGGACACATAGCCGCCGAGCTCGACGCCGATTCGGGCGAGGTCCGGGCCGGACGAGAAGCAATGGAGAAGGAAGGGGAAGGCGCCCTTCCCCGATTCCTCGGTTAGAATCGCAGCCATATCGTCGTCGGCCGACCTGCTATGGATGACGAGCGGCAGTCCGGTTGTTCGCGCCGCCGCGATATGCCGCCTCAATCCCTCCGCCTGCGCGTCGCGCGGCGCGTTGTCGTAAAAATAATCCAGCCCCGCCTCGCCGATCGCGACGACCTTGGGATGGGCGGAGAGCCGAACGAGATCGTCGGCCGTCACGTCCAGTTCCTCATCGGCATTATGAGGATGCGTGCCGACGGAACAGAAGACGTTCGGATATTTTTCGGCGATGGCGAGGATCGTGTCGAACCGTTTCACCCGGGTCGAAATCGTCACCATCTGCGCGACGCCGGCCTCGCGCGCGCGCTCGATGATTGCGTCGCGTTCGGCCTCAAAATCCGGAAAATCGAGGTGGCAATGGGTGTCGATCAGCATGCTTTCGTCTTCGTTCAGGCTTCCGGCGCGACGTAGCGCGGGAAGACCGGCTTGGGTGCTTCGAGCGGCGTTCCCGACACGAGGCGCCCGGCTTCGCCGAGATGGGCGAAATCGCGGCGGTCGGCCGGTACGGCGACGAGATCGAGGAGTTTTCCCGCCGATTCCGGCATGAATGGCTGCAGAAGGATCGCGACCTGGCGAACGACCTCCGCCGTGACGTAAAGCACGGTTGCCATGCGGCTCGGATCGGTCTTCTTCAGCGCCCAGGGCTCCTGGCCTGCGAAGTAGCGGTCGGTCTCGGAAACGACGGCGATGATCGCCGCAAGTGCGCGATGAATGAGCTGCTTGCCCATTTCCTCGCGTGCGGTGTCGATCAGCGAGTCGGCGGCGGCGAGCATCGCCTTGTCTTCGTCGGTCAGCGGTCCACAGAGCGGAATTTGGCCGTCACAATTCTTGACGATCATCGACAGGGAACGGCTGGCGAGATTGCCGATCCCGTTGGCGAGGTCGGAATTGATGCGGGTCGCGATCCCCTCCTCGCTGTAGCTGCCGTCCTGGCCGAACGAGACTTCGCGAAGAAAGAAATAGCGGATCTGATCGAGGCCGAAATGCTCGACCAGATTGAACGGATCGACCACGTTGCCGAGCGACTTCGACATCTTCTCGCCCTTGTTGAGCAGGAATCCGTGAGCGAAGACGCGCTTGGGAAGCGGAAGACCGGCCGACATCAGGAATGCCGGCCAATAGACGGCGTGGAAACGGATGATGTCCTTGCCGATGACGTGGATGTTTGCCGGCCAGAACTTCGCGCGCGGACCCGTCGGGTCGGTCAGATAGCCGGTGGCGGTGACGTAGTTGGTCAGCGCGTCGACCCACACATACATCACATGAGCGGGATCGTTCGGAACTTTGATTCCCCAGTCGAATGTGGTGCGCGAGACGGAGAGGTCCTTCAAGCCCGACTTGACGAAGGAAATGACCTCGTTGCGCCGTTCCGCCGGACCGATGAAGTCGGGATTTTCCTCGTAGTGCTTGAGGAGCTTGTCCTGGTAGGCGGACAGCCGGAAGAAATAGCTCTCTTCCTCCACCCATTCCACGGGCGTTCCCTGCGGTCCGTAACGTACGCCGTCGTCGCGCAGTTCCGTCTCGTTTTCCTGGTAATAGGCCTCGTCTCGAACGGAATACCACCCGGCATAGGAATCCTTGTAAAGGTCGCCCGCCTCGCCCATGCGGATCCAGATCGCCTGCGAGGCCTCGTGGTGGCGCTGTTCGGTCGTGCGGATGAAATCGTCGTTGGAGGCGTTGAGCAGCCGCGCCATATTCTGGAACTCGGCCGAATTGCGGGCGGCAAGCTCCTGCGGCGAAATTCCTTCCTTCTTCGCCGTCTGCTGCATCTTCTGTCCATGCTCGTCCGTCCCAGTCAGGAAGAAGACCTCACGCCCGTCAAGCCGCTGAAAGCGTGCCATGGCATCCGTCGCGATCAGTTCATAGGCATGACCGATATGCGGCTTGCCGTTCGGATAGGAAATCGCGGTGGTGATGTAGAACGGGGACGTATCTCTCATAGCGGGCTTCGATATCCTCGGGACAGAAACTATGGGGTGCTATTACCGCATCGCCTTCGGGTAGGAAACCGGTAGATCACGTTGAATTTAGGCCGGAGCGACCTGACCATGGCCGTGAACCGTCTTCGAGGGAGAAAATTCGGGCTCCGCGGAAACCTCGCATACCCTTCTCCACCCGGAGCGCAAGAGAAAGCTTCTCTCCAGCCGCGGGGCTTCCCGCGATATCAGACGGGATTGACACGAAAGATCGTCTGGAACAAAACAAAAACAAACTGGGGGAGAAGTGTGTGCTCAACGAACTCAGACGAAAATTCGAGAAAGCGTCGGCGGGCTATGCGGCGATGCATTTGATCAGCCGTGATCCGGATTGGTTTATATTGAAACTGCAGGAGGAAATGGGGGAACTGACGCAGGCCTGGAACAACGCCACAGGACGGGGGCGCGACCGACAGGTCTCCCCGGAGACGCTGCGCCAGTCGATCGCCGACGAAACGGCCGATCTCCTCGGCCACGTTCTGCTCTTCGCCCACCACAACGATATAGACCTGGCTGCGGCAATCGAGCGAAAATGGAAGTTCGCTCCCGACCTATAGAGCTTCCTTGAGATCATCGAGGAGGGAAAGAACCGTCTGCTTGCGGTCGAGGTTATAGGCCGCGCTCAGCGTCAGGCGTTCGCCAACGGTGCTGGACAGCCTGGCGAACCGTTCGGCCGCGCCGACGTCGCCGGCGATCGCCGCCTCGCGAGCCATCCGCATGATGCGCCCCGACAGCAGCGACGAAAAGAAATCGAAGATCGTTTCGCTGTCCTTGCCCGAAAGCACGTCGGCCAGCTTGTGCATGTTCTTGCGAACGGCCGGGCCCTGCCCCGCCAGAATGTCTTCGAAAGCCTCGGCTATATCCAGCCCGCCATAATTGACGAGCTTCAGCGCCTCAGAAACGCTGCCGTTTGCGGCGGCGAGAACGCGCTCTGCATTCAGACCCGCGAGATCGAGCCCGAGATGCGCAAGCGCCTGGCGCAGGGCTTCCGTGTCCAGAGGCTTCAGCCGCAAAGGCAGGCAACGCGAGCGGATGGTCGGCAGGAGTTTTCCCGGCGCATGGGTGAGCACCAGAAACAGCGAACGGCGCGGCGGCTCCTCCAACATCTTCAAAATGGCATTGGCGGCGTTGCGGTTGAGATCGTCGGCCGGATCGATGATGACGATGCGCCAGTTTCCGGTGCCGGACGTCTGGCCGAAGAACTTGCCGGCGCGGCGAACCTCGTCGACCGTGATCGCGCCCTTCGTCCTGCCCGTCTTTTCGTCCACTGGGCGCGCGAGATGCAGGAGATTGTGCGATGCGCCCGAACCGAGCTGTCTCGTGACGATAGAGGCGGGATCAGGGTCGGCAAGCCTTTCGGGGGCGTCTGCCGGATCCGGATGGCTCAGGACATGATTGGCGAAGCGGAAGGCGAGTGTGGCCTTGCCTATCCCCTCCGGCCCTTCGATCAGGATCGCGTGATGACCCTTTCCGGACCGGTAGCTCTGTGCGAGAAAGGCTTCCGCCTCCCGATGACCGAAGAGCTTGCTGTTCATCACGGGAGCAAGCGCGCCCTCCAGCACACCTGGCTGTTCCGGGGTCATGACGTCGCTTCCGCATTCGAGGGTTGCGGCTTGCCCTCAAGCGGCAATAGCGCCTCGACGAGACTCAATACTTCGGCAGCGATCGCGGTCGGCGGACGGTTGGCATCGACGACGCGGCATCGCTCCGGATCGGCCGCGGCAATATCGAGAAAGGCTTCGCGCCGCTTTTCATGCGTCGCCAGCTGTTCCTTTTCAAATCGGTCGGGACTGTCGTTTGCGGCGCGCCGGCGGGCGCGCTCCAGCCCGACCGAGGCGGGAAGATCGAAAATGATGGTGCAGTCGGGAATGACACCGTTCACCGCAACGCGTTCCATGGTCTCGACGAAAGCCGGTTCCAGATTGCCGGTCACGCCCTGATAGACGCGCGAGGAATCCATGAACCGATCGCAAAGGACGATCGTTCCTTGCTGGAGCGCCGGCCGGATCACCTCCTCGACATGGTCGCTGCGGGCGGCCGCAAAGAGGATCGCCTCCATCCGGACTCCGAAGGACTCCGCCGCGCCCGAAAGAAGGACGTGGCGAACGGCTTCGGCACCCGCGGAGCCTCCCGGCTCGCGCGTGGTGAGCACGCGGTAGCCGCGCGCGCTCAGCGCTTGCGCAAGAAGGCGCATCTGGGTCGACTTGCCGGCCCCCTCTCCCCCCTCGAATGTTATGAACAAACCCTTGGTCAGCGACACTTCAATTCCCGGATCGGCGTGCATTATCGTCCCTGTTTAGCCGATCGGTCCCGCGGAAGGAACCGTCGCAAAGCGCATTTGTCACAGCCAGAAGAACAGCAGTTCCTGCAGCGCGTCGAGCGCCCGGCTCGTGAGCGTTCCGGACTCGACCGCCCTCGCCGTCTTCACGGGAACTTCCCGCAGCAGCTTGTCCCCGTTCCAGAGCTTGACGACGCCGACCTGCTGACCGGCAGCGACGGGTGCGTTGAGCGGCCATTTGTAGACGATGCGTGCCGTCAGCCGTTCGGGATTTTTTACCGGCAGCAGAACGTCGACCGGGCTGCCCGCCACGAGCGCCACTCGGGAATCCGCACCGCCGTAGACGCTCGCCTCTCCGATGGTTTCACCATCTGCGAAAATGCGCCGTTTCTCGAAAGCGGTCATCGCCCAATCCAGGACCCTGCGGCTCTCGTCGATTCTCTCCTTTTCGCTCTCGAGGCCCCCCATCGCGAGAAAGACGCGGCGGTCGCCGCGTTGCATCGAGACGGCGAGCGAGAAGCCGAAACCCTCCGCAAAGCCGGTCGCCAACCCGTCGACGCCGACGTTTGCCGCGATCAGAGGGTTCTTGTTGCGCTGAAGGATCTTGTTCCACTCGAATTCCGGCTGCGAATAGAGCCGATAGTAATTCGGGTGCGCCTCGTACAGGTGCCGCGTAAGGGCGACGAGTTCGCGCATCGTGATCTTGTTTTCCGGATGCGGCAGCCCCGTGGCATTCCTGAATGTGGCGACCGGCAGCCCCAGCTCGCGGGCCCGCTTGGTCATCAGTTCGGCAAAAGCAGCCTCGCTGCCAGCTATTCCCTCAGCGAGGACAATGCACGCATCGTTGGCGAGTTGCACCGTTGCGCCCTGGATGAGATCGGCAACGCGAATCCTGGATTTGATCGCGGCGAACATCGTTGCAGTGCCGGAGGGGGCCCCGCCTGTACGCCACGCATGTTCAGAAACCTCGAAACTCGTCTCGGACGTCAGGTCGCCCTTATCCAGGGCCTCGAAAACCACCTCCATCGCCATGAGTTTGGCGAGCGAGGCAGGCGGGACGGGTGCATCCTCGTCGCGTGAAAAGAGCACTGTGCCCGTCTCGGCATCGACGAGATATATCTGCTTCGCTTTGGTGTCGAAGGCGGGCGTCTGTGCGACCGCTGGTCCCGAAACGATGGCCGCGAGGAAACCTACGACCGCAAGCCACTTCATGCGCATGAGAAACTCCGGTTCTGCATGGGCATATCAGCGCGAAAAGCCCTCTTCAACCGGCGTCAGCGCGAGTCGGCGTTTCGGTACTGGCGCTTCGCATAGGCGAGAATGGAATCGGGGGTCAGCGGATTGCGATCGACCATGATCGCCTCGAAGGGCGAAGGCTTGTCGCTGACGCGAACTTCGACATAGGCCGCAGCATAGGCCATGCTGCCATCCGGCAGCGGAATCAATTGCGGGCGCGACGTCGGCATGGGGCCGATCTGCGGCAGAACGACGAATTCGCCGAAGGCGCTTGGTGCCGCCGAGGCCTGCGCCGGCTTTGCGAGCGCGTTCACCGGCACGCCGGCATCGAGCGTCGATCTGTTCGGAACCGGAACGGCGCGGAGATTCGGAACCATGTCGCGCAGCGGCTCGTTGGAAGCCACCATCACGCCTGAGGCGATCTGCCCTTCCGGCATCACGCTCGGGCCACGGTCGCCCTTCCTGACGTACGAAGCCATGAGGTAGGGCATGTCATTGCCTTCGAGGGGCGCACGACCGACATATTGAACGCGAACATTGGCGCTTCCCTTGCGCTTGATGTCCAGCAGGTCGGCGGTTTTCGAAGAGACGTCGATGATCCGGCCGTATTCATAGGGGCCGCGATCATTGACACGGACGATGACGGACGTGCCGTTCTCCAGGTTGGTCACGCGCGCATAGCTCGGCAGCGGAAAAGTCGGGTGGGCGGCCGAAAGGTGATGCTTGTCATAGACTTCGCCATTGGCCGTCAGCCGGCCATGGAAGGCAGACCCGTACCAGGAGGCCATCCCGCTCTTGTTGTAGCCGAAATCCTCCTTCGGCTGATACCACCTGCCTTTGACCTGATAGGGTTTGCCTACCTGGTAGCGGCCACCGCCCTTGGGAATGTTGTTTCCGGTAGCGACTCTGGGGCTGGCTTTGACGCCATAGACGGACTCGGCGAAGTATTCCTTGCTCCGCGAGTTGGTCTTCTTGACGCTCGACGTCGACCCGCAGGCCGCAAGCACCGCGCAAAGCAACGGAACCGCTGCGAGACGGAGCCCCCTCACAAGATATGCCGCACCGTTATTGGATGTCATCTGTCCCACAAGATCATTCGCAAAGCCGCACCCGAAATCCGCTCCTGCAGCGCTCGCGCATCCGACCGAACGCGCAACGATCGTCGCAATCGTGCAGTAGTTCCCCCCGCGAGAATTTCGCCGTCCCGAAACGGAACAGTCGAACAATCATGACAACAACAAGGCGAAATTGCGAACCGGAGGACGAACGGAGGCAAAAAAACGCTCGCTATGGTTTACGAAACGTAAATGAGTCGCTGGACCATGGTCCGATAGAGCGCGCCAAAGGTCCGAAACCCGTTGCCGGGTTTCCCTGCCGATACATATCGCAATAAGCACCCGCGTGGCTCGTCGGCCGCGGGGTGCGGCGGCCTCAGAGCTGGCCGAAGCTTCCCGTCGGTGCAACTCTGAGGCTCCGTCCCCGGTTGGCGTGGTGCCCGTGCTCCGGCCCAAGTCCGAGAGGATCTCGCAATGGACGACAGATACGATTATGGGCCGCCGGAGCGACGGGCGGCAACCGGCCTCCCCTTAGGCATAATGCTCCTGTCGATGTTGGCGATTGCCGTTTATCTGCTTGCCGGAGCGGCGCTCCTGGACGGCAGAAGCCGGGACGTCGCGGCCTAGGTGGCCCGGGCAGGCGACGAAAGTCCGCCTGCGGCGCCGGACAGCGGACTCCGCCCGTGACGATGGCCACAACCGTGCCATGGGTGCATGCGGCGCGGCACGCCTCGAATGCAGGCAAATGCTCCGGAGCAAGTTGACGCTGTGATCAAAGCTGCTAAAAAGCCAGCCGTTGGTGAATGGGCAGCAAACCCGGTGGCGATCGCCGGTCTATCGAGAACTCGGAAACGAATTTCACGAAGCTCCGCAATCACCTGGAAGAGTGGCCGAGCGGTTTAAGGCACCGGTCTTGAAAACCGGCGTGCGTGAAAGCGTACCGTGGGTTCGAATCCCACCTCTTCCGCCATTTCAGAATTGATCCGGGCACGCCAAGAGCCGCCGACTGCCGCACTTGGCCAGCGATAAGCGTCCTAAGCAGCTCTTGCATCGTCCCCGACCTCGACGCGCTGCGCCAGGGCGCGCAGGTGATCCCGCCGATAGCCGCCCTCCGTGCCCCGGATGCGCTCGCGGGCACGCCGCGCGAATCCCTGGATCATCGTGGGGGTGATCGCACTATAGCGGGGGCTGTCGAGCAGTGCTTGCGCCCTGTCGGCGATCGGTCAGGTTCATCGCATCCTGACCCGCCTATATCGGCGAACATCGGTTCAATCGCCGCTCCAACAAGGGCGAGGTGAAGCCCGAAGACGGTGATGGAGACAAGTTTGACGCCTTTCTTCGCCAGCTTGCGGTAGTAGTATTCTATTTCAAATTCGTCGCGGAAGAAGCGCGAGAAGCTGTGAACCACGACAACATCGAAGGCGGGAGGCTTAGCGGTGGCGGCCTCTATCATCCGCTGAAACTCCGGGCGGCGGTCTTTGGTGGCGCTGTTGCCCGGCTCCACGAATGTTTCGACGAGCTGGTAGCCGCGCGTATCGCAATAGGCTTCGCCCTGGCGCTTCTGGTCGGGGACCGACACGTTATGGTCGGCCTGACGGGCGTCGAGACGCGCAGATAGAGGGCGGCGCGCAGCGTGACGTTGGGATTGTGGACGGTGGGCTATGGATATTCATTTCCGGCCTCCTGCCGCCGTGCGCGGCCCTGCGCGCTCGGTCAGCGGCAGCTCTAGTTCTAATCGGTCGTGGGTGGACCCTGGGTGCGTGCCTTCGTGCAGGATCGGCGTCTTGGTAGTTGGGGCAGCAGCGGGTTGCTTCTCCATATCATTCAATCATTAACTTGAATGATATGGAGACTCATGCAATGAGTGGGCATACTCTTCACTCATCCACCGGAGCACCTATGTCGGATAGCATCGAAAAAGCCGCCGTCGCCGTAGAGCACCCAACGGCGCGTATCGCAGCACCAACCCCTTCCATTCCCTTCTCAGTCTATCTCCTTGGCCTCAGCCTGTTCGCGATGGGCAGCGCGGAGTTCCTGATGGGCGGCATCCTGCCGATGATCGCTAAAGACCTCGCGATCTCGCTGCCCGCTGCGGGCACCCTGATCTCCGCCTTAGCCATTGGCGCGCTCATCGGCGCGCCGCCGCTCGCCATACTGACCCTACGCTGGCCGAGACGCTCCGCACTGTTCGTCAGCCAGGCGGCCTTCATCGCCGCCACTGTGGCCAGCCTGCTGATCGACGATTACTGGTCGATCCTCGCTGCGCGGTTCATCATGGGGCTGGCTTATGCCTGCTTCTGGGCCGTTGCCGCATCGACCGCCGTCCAGATCGTTCCTGCCGATCGCCGGGCGAAGGCGCTCTCCGTCGTCGTCAGCGGGCTGACCGTCGCGATGGTCGTCGGCGGACCGGCAGGCACCTTCATCAGCGAAGCCACCGGCTGGCGGGGCGGTTTCTGGGCTGTCGTCGCCGCCAGCACGGCGGCGGCCTTCGCCGTGCTGCTGGCGCTGCCGAACGCACGCGCGGACGATGGCCCCGCGCCGGATGTAGCGACGGAATTGCGGGCGATGAAGCGTCCCGTTCTCTGGATCGCCTATGCGACGACGGCGGCAAGGACGGCGGCCTATATGGGCACGTTCGGCTATCTCGGCGCGCTGCTGCTCGATGTCAGCCGGTTGCCGGTCTCCTGGCTGCCCGCCGTGCTGGCGCTGTTCGGCGTCGGTGCGTTCGTCGGGCTGGCGATCGGCGGGAGAACGGCAGACCGTCGCCCGTTCGCAACCCTTACAGCGGGCATTGCCGGTCTGATCCTCGTGTCGGTCGCCATCGTGCTCATGGCCCATGATCTCGTGGCCACGGTGATCCTGGTCTTCCTTCTAGGTGTCGCGGGGTTCCTGCTCAATCCGGCCGTCTGGGGGCGGGTCTATGTCATCGCCCCGGATGCGCCGACGCTGGCCGGCGCGACCAACACTTCGGCGTTCCAGCTCGGGCTTACGCTCGCCCCGCTCGCCGCCGGACTGCCCATCGCCGCCGGTCATGGCCTGGCGTCAATCGGCTGGGTCGGAGCCGCTATGAGCGTCCTCGCTTTGGGCCTCGCATTTCTCGACGTGCTATTGAGCCGGCGCTGATCGGCATCGGCGGCCGGCTGGCGTCGGCGTCAGACCTCGACGCTAAGCCCGGCCGCCTTCCAGTCGGGAAAGCCGGCAGCAAGGCGGCGCACGCGGAACCCCTTGTCCTCCAACAGCGCCGTCGCCATGGTGGAGAGGACGCAATAGGGTCCGCGACAGTAAGCGACAATCTCGCGCCCCGGCGGCAGTTCGGACAGCCGCTGCTCCAGTTCGTCGGCCGGGATGTTGAGCGCACCGGGCAGATGCCCGAGCGCATATTCCTCTGTCGAGCGCACGTCGAGCAGAGTAATAGCGCCCGATCCCAGGCGTTCGAGCAAGTCGTCCCGCGAAATCGAATCGTGCCGGCCGTTGGCATTGCTGGGATCAGCGATCAGTTCGCGCATTTCGGAGCGGGCATGTCCTGCGTAAGTCCGCAGCGAAGCGAGGATCGGCTCGATCGGACCGTTGCCGAGCCGGTAGAGGACTCGCTTGCCATCGCGGCGCGTTTCCACGAAGCCGGCACGCCGCAAATGCTGGAGATGCTGCGAGGTATTGGCGATCGTTAGGCTTGTCAGCTCGGCAAGCCGTTCCACCGGCCGTTCGCCCTGAGCGATGTGCTCTAGAAGCATCAGGCGATGGGCGTGGCCGAGCGTCCGAGCGATCTCGGCAAGCTCCGTGAACAGCGAGGCGGAAAGGTTGGCCTTGGTCATTGACAGAATCATACCATTAAACGATCATTCAAGCAAATCATTGAACGAATATCTTGAAGCAACCCCCGATGCGCCGCCGGGGTCTGGAGACAGTCGATGGATCATGAATTGGCAAGGAGCTTTTTCGGAGCGGTCGCGGTCGGAATCGGCGCGACAGCGATCATGGATCTCTGGGCGGCCACGCAGAAGCGTCTGTTCGCCGTCCCATCGCTCGACTATCGACTGGTGGGACGCTGGATTGGCCACTTCCCCCGAGGCCGCTTCCGACACGATGGGATCGGTAAAGTTACCCCGATTGCTGGCGAGGCGGCTATTGGCTGGGCCGCCCACTACATTGTCGGCATCGTGTTCGCCGGCCTCCTGATCGGAATATGGCCTGGCTGGCTGCGCGATCCGACGCTCTTGCCAGCACTGATCGTCGGGGTCGGCAGCATCATCGCACCGTTCTTCGTCATGCAGCCCGGCCTCGGAGCCGGCATCGCTGCATCGCGGACGCCCAAACCCTGGCTTTCCCGTTTTCGTAGCCTTGTCGGTCATATTTCCTTCGCGATTGGCCTGTTCGTATCAGGCATCCTGATCTCCAGGCTCTTCGATCTCGCTCCGATATAGAAGGGGGCGGGCGATGAGGCGGCGACGCTCCGCGCCAGGGATCGACCGTCAATGGGGAACGCCGACCTCCCTGGGATCGCGCATTCCCCTCGCGTCGCTCATCCAGACGCTCGCCGTCGCCGAGCATCTGAACTTCCGGCACGCCGCGAATGCGCTGGGCGTAAGTCTATCGAGCGTCAGCGCACGCTGCCGGAAGAATCCGGCTATTAGATTCCCTCGCAAGGGCGCGATATTCGGGTGGGTGAATTGCAGCGTGCCCTACCGGGCGGCAAGGGTGAAGCCGCCAGACGGAATGCACTGGCGCGCGGGGCCGAAAAATCTTATACAATGGGTGACCAGTGGGGTCGTAGCTCAGTTGGGAGAGCGCCGCAATCGCACTGCGGAGGTCGAGGGTTCGACTCCCTTCGACTCCACCATTCCCCTCTTTTGTCCAGCCCGGAGACCCAGGTAACGGATCTTACCTGAGCTAACATCCACCGATGCCGGACGTCAGGTTGCAGAGCCCGGGCGATGCCGCGGCTCGGCTGCGCTTGCCAAAAAAGCTGATTTGAGAGAAAGTTTTAGTCTGACCCGTTCGAGGTCTGGGCAACTCCCGCGAGTGGAGAAAAGCATGCCTGTTAAATCTTTGGTGGCAGCCGTAATTTTTTCCCTCTTCGCCCTTTCGGGGTGCGCCAGCACAGGCTCGACCAACACGACCTATACCCAGTGGTACGGGCCCTATCCCGAGCCTGAATTCGACGTTCTTACGCCGGGCGGACTGCGGCTTGCCTATTAGCATGGCATAGGCGAGCGACTGGGGCGGCTGCTGTAAGCCAAACATGCGAGAGCGTATCGCCCCCTGCCCCGACATTCCGAGCGATCGCCAACGACAGGCCGGATCGGAAGCGGACAGGCATTCAGCAGCAAGCGGTATTCACGGAATTTTAGGCACTTGCGGAACACATATGGAACAGATAGGTTCTGTTCTTGATTTGTTTCGCGATTCTGGAGTGACGCCATGCTGACCCGCAAGCAACAGGAATTGCTTCTGTTCATTCATGAACGAATGAAGGAATCCGGGGTTCCGCCGTCCTTCGACGAGATGAAAGATGCCCTCGACCTTGCCTCCAAATCGGGCATCCACCGTCTGATCACCGCACTCGAAGAGCGCGGGTTCATTCGCCGGCTACCGAATCGCGCTCGAGCCCTCGAAGTCATCAAGCTGCCGGAGGCCTATGCCGGTGTTTCGCAGGTCCGCCGCGGCTTTTCGCCGAGCGTGATCGAAGGCAGTCTGGGCAAGCCTGCGGCCCCGCCCCCTGCACCGAAACCGGCGCCCCCGGCCGAGATCGCGTCGGTCGCTGTCCCGGTCATGGGCCGCATTGCCGCCGGCGTGCCGATTTCCGCAATCCAGAACAACATGCACGATATTTCCGTACCGGTCGAAATGATCGGCAGCGGCGAGCACTACGCTCTCGAGATCAAGGGTGATTCGATGATCGAGGCCGGCATCCTCGATGGCGATACGGTGATCATCCGGAACGGAAGCACTGCCACCCCCGGGGATATCGTCGTCGCCCTGATCGACGACGAGGAAGCAACTCTGAAGCGTTTCCGTCGCAAGGGCGCCTCTATTGCGCTCGAAGCCGCCAATCCGGCTTACGAGACACGGATATTCGGTCCGGATCGGGTCAAGATCCAAGGCAGGCTTGTCGGCCTCATCCGGCGGTACCACTAGCCTCCCGACGAGGTGTGCAGGCGTTTCCCACGGAAGTACGCAATTTCAAAGCGTTAGAAGTGGGGGCACTGCGCCTTGGGGCGCTATGGCCACGCCTCCACAGAACGGAAGCCGTATTTATACAGAATAAAAAAGACCCTATTCCAAATGTACCCTCTTGCGGATTGCGGGCAATCATTCTAAATCCGCGCCACGATTTGAAAAATCGCAAATCGTAGAGGCCTCGTGGCGGAGTGGTGACGCAGAGGACTGCAAATCCTTGTACCCCGGTTCAATTCCGGGCGAGGCCTCCAAAAAAACCACCCCTATTCAGCTTTGTTACCGACAAATCTTACCTGCGTCAGACGAAGGCGAAATCCGCGCCCGCAAAGACGAAGTTGGCAGCGCTGAGGTCGGCGGCGTGGATGCCGATCAGAGTGACCTGATCGACCGTGCCATTCAACTGCAGGACAGCGTTCCCGTCAGCATCGTTGCCGATGTTGGGCAAAAAATCAGCGAAGTCGTCGTAGCCATAGCCAGCGATTTGGATGACGTCCTTGTCCAATTCGAGGTCGAAGATCTCATCCCGACCACTGTTTCGTGAAAACAGGAACTGATCGGCACCGGTCTCGACCGCGAAGCCTGCGGTCAGTCGACCGTCACCCCAGAGCTGATCGTTACCGGTGCCGCCGATCAAGAGGTCGTTCCCACCCGCGGTGTCCACGCCGACCTCTGCATCGCCATACAGGACATCATCGCCTTTGCCTCCGTCGAGCAGGTCGTCGCCGCCACTGCCGCCACGTGAGAAAAGAATGTCTCCAACGAGAAAGTCATTGCCCGAACCACCATAGAGGTGGTCGTTGCCGCCAATGCCGGATTCCACGACGCCCTGGTCGAGGCCATCGCCGTAGAGCTTGTCATGGCCCTCTCCGCCCTGGAGTCGATCGTTCCCGCCAACGAAAAAATCGCCCAGGGAGAAAGCGTCGCCCGAGAGAGTATCGTCTCCGGCGCCGCCGTCGAGCCAGTCGTCTCCACCACGTCCGCTGAGGCAATCGTAGCCATCGCCATAGAGTGTATCGTTGCCTTTGCCGCCCGAGAGACGGTCATTCCCTCCGGCGACGGTAGCGGAATCAATCGCATCGATCTGGAAGGCATCGCCGTACAGCGTGTCGTCGCCGGCGCCGCCGTCGAGCTGGTCGTCGCCACCACGCCCCTGATTGGAGATCGTCCAAGCGTCGCCGAAGAGCGTGTCGTTGCCCCCAAGGCCGTCAAGGCTGTCGCGGCCACCCTGCCCCGAAGACAGGAAGCCGCCGATTTCGGAGACTCCCAGGCTATTGCCGGTCGTGAACGGGTCTCCGAAGATAATATCCGGATCGTTCGTTCCGAAGATGTGGTTGTCCAGCCCGAGCCAAGGGGCGATGCCACCGATCAGATGCGCCATTTTTCTCTCCACAGTGCTGTAAAGTAGGCGATGCTCGTCTTGGGAAACCCGGACGGCCTTCGCGGCGCCGACTTCGTCGGGCTCCGTCGGAGTGACGAGCTAACGCTATGAAAATACCGACTTCCTACGGAAGACCGTTACACCCTTTTCCTGAAAGCGCTCCAATGTTGCCGAACGTGATGTTCCTGTCTATTGACCACTTTGGATTAACTACAAGTTGTACTTTGCGGCGACACTCAGCGTCCGGATACTGGAAGAAGGACGAGCTCGCCCACGCTCCCGAAGACGTCCGCGAAGGGCGAAACCTCGAGGATCGTGTGGTCTCGTGATCGGCGGTTGTGATATAGCGGTCCGTCGGCCGGCCTCATCGGGAGGGCGGCACTCGAAGCGCGACGTGATGGATATTCCTTGGGGCTACATTCAGCGCCACTTCGATTGGCTCGGGCATGTGGTCGAGGGCTTCTGTATTGCAGCAGTCGTCGCCCTCCTGTTCATGGCGATTGCACCGAGAAGGCTGGCGCTGATCATCGGCCTCGCCTTCGCCATCGGACACTTCCACGGCCGCGAGAAACGTGATTTCGAGATCAGCGCAAAGCTGCTGCCGCCTCACCTGGAGGGCTATGAAATGTGGAGGTGGAGTTGGGACCAGGCGACCGATTTCTGGCCGGTCGCTTTGGTCCTCGCCTGCGTCATTGTCGCCCTCCTGCCCAAACGACGTCGAAAGCCGCGCAATTCCGACGACTGAAATGCGTGCATCCGGATGCTGGCGGAACTCTTGGCAAGGCCCACCTCTCAGGATCTGCCGGACGAGTTCGGCTTGCTGCGCCATCGGGCCCACCATACGGCCAGCTTGCGCCGCCGTCGGCGCATCGAGGGAATATCGTGCGAAAGCACGAGCAGGCCCAGAGGAACCATCCAGAAGCCCAGGATGGGCAGAAAACCGAGCAGACCGCCGAAGACGAGCAGAACGCCGATGAGCACGCGCAATGCCGGCGAATTGGGCAGGCTCATCCGCCACTTGCCGAGCACGATCTCACGCGTCTTGGGATCGATGCCAAAATGCTTCTTCGCCATCACTCTTCTTCCGTACCAATGACCCCACAGTTGGTGCCTTCTCCACAGGGCGGCAACCGCCTACCGTCATTTTTTTTGAAAAACCGCTTGGCAAATCGGAAAAGCATTTGTATTAGCAGCCTCACTTCTGCGGCGCAGATGATCCCTGGTAGCTCAGCGGTAGAGCACTCGACTGTTAATCGATAGGTCGCCGGTTCGAATCCGGCCCGGGGAGCCAGTTTTCAAAGCCCTGCACCTCGCGGTGCGGGGCTTTTTCTTTGAGTATTTTCAAGCGCTTAACCGATCATGTAAATGCACCAAGCCTCTAAGGGTTCGGTGCTGGCTTGCTTTTTGGTTACATTTTGGCTGCTTTTCGGACCACACAGGCCGGCAAACGGGGAATTCATAGGGTCCGAAGCTATTGCGCGTTACGCAATGAGAAACGCCGCAAGCGGCATCTATCGCTATTATCGCCGCGTGCCGAGTTGCACACGAACTATCACGCGGCATGGGAGAAGGCGCGGATCAAGGAGACGAACGCCACGAAAGGCGGAATGCGACCTCCCTTTGAGCCGGAAACAAAGGAGGTCCAGCAGGCGACGCTGTTTTGAGCGTTATTTCTTGCCGAGGTATTCCATCACTTTTTCGCGGTTCGGCCCAGCTTCACGGATCGCCTTCAACGCCTTCTGCCGCGTCACCTTCGCCGTTCTCATGAGGTAGGCCACCTCGTGCTCCTGTTCGGAAACGAGCTCACGGTCGCGGCCTTTCTTCTTCGGATTATCTGCCATGCTTTCCTCTCGTCGACGGTCTACCACTAGCCGCCCGACAACCATCTATTGCTGAGATAGTCCTTCGCTTTCACCCCGGCAGGGTTTCCTTCACGGAGGGCCTCCTGCACCATCCTTCTCCTATAGGCCGCATTTTTCTCATCACTTGCGACCCCATGCCCCTCGGTGGAAACGAGATCGCGGTTACGATCCGGCTCCTTGTCATTATCTGCCACTCTTTTTCTCCATGTACTTGGATGAAGAATAGGAGCGGATCACACTTCGGCAAGGGCGGGCTTATGACGCGTGTCTCTAGGTGATGTCGTAGTCCGGGGCGCGCCGTCGATCGGTAAGGATTTCACCGTATCAGGGACGTCCACGGCTCAATCAGTGCCTCGATGTTCTCAGCTTCAGATTTCCTCTTTGCTCAATTCAACTCGAGGTCCGGCGCGGCATTCCTGCTGCGCCGGGCTTTTGCATTCGATGAGCCCCGCATCAACGCCGCAACTGAGCGCGGTCTCGCCGGCTGGCCTCGTGCTGGCCGGACATGTCGCCGCTTACTTCAAGCGCTCGAGGAGTTCCCGCGCCACGGCGGGGGCCGAGGCCGGATTTTGGCCCGTGATCAGTTCCCGATCGGTGACGACATGCGCGCTGAAGGGCGCATCGGACTGACTATAGCGAGCACCTGCTTGCGTGAGAGCATCCTGCGGATAGAACTTCATCGCGCCGCCGCCGAGCAATCCCTTTGCCAGTTCCTCTTCCTCATTGCTGATCACAGTCAGGTTGTAGCCGGCAAAGATCCATTCACGGTCTGCTTTCGCTGCGCCTTCGGTTTCCAGCTGTGTGGTGAAAGCCTTCGGGTCCCGCAGGGTCGAGATGAGCGCGATGGGGCCATGGCAGGCGAGCGCGGTCGTCTTGCCCTGTTCATGGAAATGCGTCAGCAACTTGCCGAGCTCAGGGCTGACAAGAAGATCCTGCATCGGGGCATGGCCGCCAGGGACGTAGACCGCGTCGAAATGGTCGTAGCCGATCTGCTCGACCCGCGCGAGGCTGATTACGGGCGAGGCAGTGTCAGACAGCAAGCCGATTTCCTCAAGCTGCGCTTCGCTCGCCTTCATCGCAGCTTCGTCTCCGCCGAAATACATCTTGTCGATAGAGGTTTTGTCGATGGACGGCGCCGTGCCCTTGGGGGTGGCGAAGGTGATCTCGTGACCGGCATCGAGCAGCGCCTCGACCGGCTGCATCAGTTCGTTGAGGTAAAAGCCGGTCTGGAAGACCTTGCCGTCCTTCAGGTCGAGATGGTCCGAATCGGAAAGAACGACCAGCACGTTTGCTGCATGGGCGCTGGCGGCGCTGAAACCGAGGGCAAGGGTGATGGCGAGGCGACGCAGGTATTTCATCGTCTGTCTCCGGATGCTTGAAAAATTGCGTTGTCAGGAGTGTGTTGCGGCTGTGTCAGCCGGCGATCTTCGCCAGCCGATGCAGCGAGAAATCGGCGAAATAGTCGCCGACGCCGCTGGCCAGAAACCGCTGCATGGCAGCGCCTTCCATGTGCGCCCGCCACTGTGCGTCGGTCTCCCAGCTTTCGACGAAGATGCGAATGCGGCCGTCATCGAGGGACTGGTGCAGTTCGTAGCGCAGGCAGCCGTCCTCCATGAGAGTCTCGGCGACGAGCTTTTCCTGGGCAGCCCCAAGGGCCGCCTCCTTGCCGGCTTTGGCGGTAGTCATGGCAATGATGGTGAGCGGAGAGTTTGACATCGAACGCGCTCTCTCAGGCAATCGTGTTGACGAGGCCGCCCTCGGCGCGCAGTGCTGCGCCGTTGGTGGCCGACGAAAGCGGGCTGGCGAGATAGGTGACGAGGTTTGCCACTTCTTCTGCCTCCACCATCCGCTGCAGGATCGAAGCGGAGCGCGCAGTGGCGAAGAATTCGGCCTCGATCTCTTTGATCGGAGCGGAAGGATCGGTGGCCTGGCTGCGCAGGAAGGTCTCGATGCCTTCCGAACGGGTCGGCCCCGGCAGCACCGCGTTCACCGTGACGTTGGTGCCGCGCGTCAGTTGCGCCAAGCCGCGCGAGACGGAGAGTTGCGCCGTCTTGGTGGCCGCGTAATGGATCATGTCGGGCGGGATGGCGAGGCCGGACTCGCTTGAGATGAAGATGATCCGACCCCAGTTCTGCTCCAGCATGCCAGGCAGGTAAGCGCGCGACAGGCGTACGCCGCTCATCACGTTCACCTCGAAGAGATGGTTCCAGTCAGCGTCGGTGATGGCGCCGAAGTCCTTGCTTTCGTAAATGCCAAGATTATTGACCAGGATGTCGACCGACGGCGCGGCCTTGGCGATGGTCGCTGCGCCATCAGCGGTGGCAGCGTCTGCAAGAACGCCGGCAACGGATTCCCCGCCGGACGTCTTGATGTCGGTGATGGCTATGTCGAGCTTCGGCCGGTCGCGGCCGGTGATGATCACATTCGCGCCTTCGCGGGCGAGCGCGCGGGCGATTTCGAGCCCGATACCAGCGGTGGCGCCGGTAACGAGCGCGGTTTTATCGGTCAGTTGCAAATCCATGACGTGGCTCCTGATTGTGTCCGAACGCAATCTATGATCTGAGAGCCCGAGGAACTATTGCCGCCGCTGGACATGCACCTGTGAATGGAGTTCATCAGTGCCGCGCATTTTGATGGAACGCTCTGGCGAGATGGAGGTGTTTGCGCGAGTGGTGCAGGAGGGCGGCTTCTCGGCAGCCGCGCGCAGCCTCGACATCACGCCATCGGCGGTCAGCAAGCTGATCGCGCGTCTGGAGGCAAGACTTGGCACGCGCCTTCTGATGCGCACGACCCGCGCGCTAACGCTGACCGAAGAAGGCGAGGCTTATCATCACGCCGCGCTCAAGATCTTGCAGGCTCTGAACGATGCTGATCGGGAAGCGTCGGGCGGCGCCGTTCGTGGCCGGCTTCGGGTGAACGCCACCATTCCGTTCGGCACCATGTTCGTGGCGCCTGCGATGCCCGCCTTCATCGCGCGGAACCCCGATTTGATCGTTGATCTCAGCTTCGCAGACGGTATCGTCGATCTCGTCGCGGAAAAGACCGACGTCGCCATTCGCATGGGCAACCTGCCGGACAGCGGCCTGATCGCGCGAAAGCTCGGTCAGAGCAGGCGAGTGGTGTGCGCCGCGCCTTCGTACCTGGAACGCAAAGGAAAGCCCCAGACGCCCGCCGATCTCGAGCGTCATGACTGCCTGACCTTCAACTTTCGCCGCGAGCGGCCCTCATGGCCCTTCCGGTGGGACGGCCGGGAGATCGCCCAGGCGGTCACCGGAAGCCTGGTCGTCAACAACGGTGAGACGATGAAGCAGATGGTGCTTGCCGGAGCCGGCGTTGCACGGCTCGGGCTGTTTCACGTCGCCGCCGACATCGCCGCCGGAAGGCTCGTGCCTCTGCTCGAGGACTGCAATCCAGGTGATCTCGAACTGATCCACGCCATTTACGTCGGCGGTGGACCATTGCCGCATCGGGTTCGAGCCTTCATTGAATACATGATCGATGCATTGGAAGAGTCACCCCTCCTGAAGGGCGGATAGGTGTTATGCGGGGCCGTCTAGTCGAGGTCGGTCTGGATCCAATGCGGCGAATGGTGGACGTCTATAGTCTGTAAACGCCCTGGTCCGAGATTTTCGAACCGGTGTGGGATGCCAGCCGGGCCAAACACAGCCTGACCGGCAGTCGCGTCGAGGACAGTGTCTCCAACGAAAAAACGGGCCCGGCCCTCGATCACGACAAACACCTCGTCATAGGGATGCACGTGAAGACGTGGGCCTTCGCCAGTGCGGTTGGTGCCGTAAGCGAGCACGGTCACCGGTGCTCCGAGTGTGTCACCCGGCAAAGAGCCACGCCAGGGACCTTCAGCACCCGGATCAAAAAGCGTTGCACGAGCAGGCGCGCTTCCGCTTGGCCTGACCGAATTGACGTCGAAATCTTTGCGCGTCATGTCATCTCTCGCGAATTGTCCATCTCTGTGTGTCACAGTTCAGTATGAAGTCAGCCGGCCTATCCAGAGCCGCGACCGAATTGCCCTGCATCGCGGCTCCAATCTCCGGATATCTGGCGCAGCAAGTGCGCTACGTGATCGTCCCTTCCTTACGTCGGTGAAGCCGCTCATGCGCTGTTCAGATGGAGGATGTTGCCGTCGGGATCCTTGAACCAGACCATCTTGAACCCGTTCGCATCGTGGAGCCCGTCTTTGTATGACACGCCCTCCATCTCATAGCGCTCGAACGTCACACCCTTGGAACCCAAGTCGGCAACGATGGCGTCGATGTCTGGTCCGCAGTCCCACACCACGGCATTGGCCTTGTTGGTGCCGGCAAATTCCGAACTGTAGACGACCAGATACGTCGCGCCCGTCTTGTAGACCAGCACGCCTTCCATGCCTTCGTCGTTGAGTTCAAGCCCCAGTATATCACTGTAGAAACGCCTCGCCCGATCGATGTCGCTCACCGCGACAATGGCCGAGGAAGACTTGTCGTTGAGTGCGTTCATGGAATGTCTCCTTGATTGACGTCCAGAGGACGCATGACCTGCTTCGGTTCCGACACCGAAGAGGGTGGTCTCGGCAATTATCCAGAAAGTGACACAAACGAATGAGGCTGCATCGGCGATGCTAAATGTCCGCTATTCGGCTCCCGGCCCCAACGGTCGCTGCCAAGATCGCATACGGTCGCTTCGAGTTCAGTCGCGCGATAGAGGCCATAGCAGACTTTCACGAGCAAACATTCCTGGCACATCGCGCTTGGATACCAGCGAGGAACACCGACGGCGGTGAGATCTCGCGTTCGAACGATGCCTCGTTCTCGCGCCAAAGCGACAGCTCGCTCTCTGAGTGCTGGTTTCGGGCGTCTTTGGCGTTGACACGGTTAGTGGAATCGAGAATTCGTAATTCGCGCTTTCATTCTGCCCGGTGAGCCAGCTTTCATTTTTTCGGGCTGATTTTTCTCGTAGGTTTCCTCATGCGTATCGCATGGCTTTTCCTGGTCCTTGCGATCGCGACCGAGGTCGTCGGCCTGACTGTGATGAAGGCGGCATCCGGCTCCGGCACCTATTGGGGGCATATCGTCATGTATGCCTCGATCGCGCTCTCCTACGTCTTCCTGGCGCGAGCGGTGAAGACCATTCCGGTGGGCGTCGCCTATGCGGTCTGGGAAGGATCGGGCGTCGCCGTGATCACGCTCGTCTCTGTTTTCGTTTTCGGCCATGCGCTTTCCGGTCGCGAGATGCTGGGCCTTGCGATGGCCGTCGCGGGAATACTTCTCCTCAATGCCGGCAGGAGCGATGCCGCGGAAACCGCCGCATGAGCGCGTCGGGTCTCTCCTTCGCATTCGCGGTCGCCGCCGGTGTGCTCGATGTGGCAGCGAATCTCGCCTCGACGAAGTCGAACGGCTTTGCCCGCCGCGGCTGGGGTGCCCTTTCGATCGTCCTGGTGCTTGCGGCCTTCGCGCTCCTGGCGGAAGCGATCAAGGACATGGACCTGGCGATCGCCTATGCCATTCTCGGCGCAACCGGAATCTTCGGTACGGCCATCTGCGGCCGCCTTTTCTTCGGTCAGAGGCTGAAACCGATCGGCTGGCTTGGACTGTCACTGATTTTCGGCGCGGTGCTGGTGCTTCACACCGCCTGACGCGGCTGTCCATCTGAGCCTGAGCGCTTCTTCCTCAGGGGCGAAGCGACGGGCTGCCTGCCCGGCACCAGAAGCTGGTCATCGCTTTACGAGGCGCATTCCGGCATGATCGGCTGCCGGCTTGTCGAAGGTCAGCGTTTCGGCGCAGCCTGCCAAGCGCCCGCCGTGGGCGATCAGCGCATCGGAGAAGTCCGCCTTCGTCGTGCGGTAGGTGGCAAGCGCCAGATAACCGGCATCCGCTCGATCAACCACGATCTCACGCGCTCGCAACAAAGTTTCTATAACGCGAGCAACGGCTTCGCGTGGCATCCTATATAAGCGCGTTAAGACCCGGACGGTTCGACAAGAACCACCTGCGAGATGTAGCCCGGCGCCTCGGATGTGAAGCCGTCAATGATCTGCGAAGCCAACGGTGACTGGATCGTATCGTCCTGCGCCAGGTAGCGCACGAGCAGGTTCGTATCGATGCCGATCATTCGCCGGTGGATCCAGCGGCTATCGCTTTCTGCATATCCTCGAGACTGACTGGCCTGTCCGGACGAGGAACGATCCCCTTGAGCGATCTGATCGAATGGGAAGCGGGCACAACGGCGTAGTGGCCGTCCTCCATACGGATGAAGTCCACACGATCCCCGGCGGAAAGACCCATATCGGCGCGGACCTTGGCCGGGCATGGGATGTAGGGTCAAGATTGCAGGGGTCGAGGGCGGTGCTGATGCTTGACAGCGCCTGACGGCTGTCCGTCGGATCCTGAGCGCTTGTTCTTCGGAGGCGCGGCGACGGCTGCCCTCCCCGGTACCAGCCGGTCGAGAAGCGCGAAATAAAGCCCATAGGGCAGGATCCGCAGCAATTTGACCAAGTACGTAAATCGTTTCGGGAAGGTGATCTCGAAACGCGAAGACTTCAGCCCCGCGCATATCCGCTCCGCCGCCTCCTCCGTGCTCACCAGCGCGGGTCTCGGGAATCCGCCTTTCGGCACGGCCTTCGTATCCACGAAGCCGGGACAGATGACCTGCAGGCGGATGCCGATGCGGTCGAGATCGAATTTCAGGCTCTCCGCCATGTTGATGAGTGCCGCCTTGCTCGCACCATAGGCGGCGCCCATCGGCAGGCCGCCATAGCCGGCCACCGACGACATGATCGCGATTTGTCCATGCCCCTTGGGCTCCATATGTTCGACAAGCGGAACGAGGCAGTTGACGACCCCGTTGAGATTGACCGCGAAGCTTCGGTCGAAGGCGTCTCGGTGCAGGTCGTCGCCACGGACCGGCAGGACGACGCCGGCGTTGAGCACGGCGAGTGCCACCTGCCCGTGCTCGTATTCGATTTTTGCCAAGAGCCGCTCCATGTCCTTCGGATCGGTGACGTCTCCATCGAGAACGATCATGCGCCCTGCTCCGGCCGCCTCGTGTTGAAGATCTACCAGCTTCTCGTGACTTCGCGCCGTGACGACCACCGAATAGCCTTCCTCGGCCAATCGAAGCGCCACGGCGCGACCGATTCCGGAACTCGCGCCGGTGACCCATGCCAATCCATGTTCGGGGCGGGCGGTGAATACGGCTGTCATCTTTTCCTCGCTCGTCGACGGGGGTTCTCACCGGGGCCACCGCATAAGCGGCGGTCCCATACCTCTCCGGACGGCAAGCGCCTGCCCCGCAATCTCCGCTTCCCGCCCGTCGATTGACGGCAGAGACGTTTTTTGCCCGGGACAGGAAAGCTGCGAAACGCTATTCCTTGCCTGTAAGACAGAGTGAGCCGAAAACACGCCAATATTTCGGCAATCCTACCCATGAAACCAAATGTTTATCGGCTTGCCGTCGACCGAGGTTAGTGCTTGGCTAATGCCGGCACCCGTTCCGTCTAGCGCGAGGTTTTCAAAATGCCTGTTCTTCCGTCCGTGCTCGAAGCAATCGGCAACACGCCGCTGATCCGGCTAAAGGCCGTTTCCGAAGCGACCGGCTGCGACATTCTCGGCAAAGCGGAGTTCCTCAATCCCGGGCAGTCCGTGAAGGACCGGGCGGCGCTCTGGATCATCCGCCAGGCCGAGAAGGCCGGGCAGTTGCGACCGGGCGGCGTGATTGTCGAAGGTACGGCCGGCAATACGGGGATCGGCCTTGCCGTTGTGGGTAGCGCACTCGGATACCGCACCGTCATCGTCATCCCCGAAACCCAGAGCCAGGAAAAGAAGGACGCGCTGCGCCTGCTTGGGGCCGAACTGGTCGAAGTTCCAGCTGTGCCTTACAAGAATCCCAACAACTACGTGAAGATCTCCGGCCGGTTGGCGGCCCAACTCGCCGAAACAGAGCCCAACGGCGCCATCTGGGCGAACCAGTTCGACAATGTCGCCAACCGGCAAGCGCATGTCGACACGACCGCGCCTGAAATCTGGCGAGACACCGACGGCAAGGTCGACGGCTTCATCTGCGCCGTCGGCTCCGGCGGCACGCTTGCCGGTGTGGCGGAAGGTTTGCGCGCCCGCAATGCGGCGATCAAGATCGGCATCGCCGACCCGGAAGGGGCGGCACTCTACAATTTTTATGCCCATGGCGAGCTCAAGTCGAGCGGCAGCTCGATCACCGAAGGCATCGGTCAGGGCCGAATCACCGCCAACCTCGAAGGCTTCACGCCGGACTTCGCCTACCAGATTCCCGATGCTGAAGCGGTACCCTACGTGTTCGATCTCATCGAACAGGAAGGTATCTGCGTCGGCGGCTCGACCGGCATCAACATCGCCGGAGCCGTGCGGCTTGCCCGTGACCTCGGGCCGGGACACACGGTCGTGACGATCCTCTGCGACTATGGTAACCGCTATCAGTCGAAGCTCTTCAATCCGGACTTCCTGACCTCCAAGGGTTTGCCGGTTCCGGACTGGCTGAAGACGACCTCGAACATAGCAGTGCCATACGAACCCGCTGGATAGGATTGCCATGACCGGAACCGTCACCGCCCTCTTCCGAGACGATTTTTACCTCTCGACCTGCGAAGCACGTGTGACGGCAATCCTGGAAGGCGGCGGCATCCAGCTGGATCAGACCTGCTTTTATGCGACATCCGGCGGGCAACCGGGAGACACGGGTTTTCTCGAGCGCGAGGACGGCAGCCGCATCGACATCGTCGAGACCCGGCACGGCGCGACCAAGGACGTCATCGCTCACATGCCTGCCGGCGGCGCGCCCACGCCGGCGGTCGGCGAGAAGCTCGTGCTGCACATCGACTGGCCGCGCCGCTACCGGCTGATGCGCATGCACACGGCCTGCCATCTGCTGTCGGTCGTCTGCCCCTTCCCGATCACCGGCGCAGCCGTGGGCGAGGAGGAAAGCCGCGTGGACTTCGACATGAGCGAAACGATCGACAAGGACGAGGTCACGGCAGCGCTGATGAAACTCGTCGAAGAGAACCATCCGGTCTACGTGCAGTGGATCACCGACGAGGAGCTGGCCGCCAATCCGGGCATTGTCAAGTCGAAGAATGTCCGCCCGCCGATGGGGCTTGGCCGGGTCAGTCTCGTCTGCATCGGCGAGAATTCATCGATCGACAGCCAGCCCTGCGGCGGAACGCATGTTTCGGAGACGCAGGAAGTGGGTGCGATCCACATTGCCAAGATCGAGAAGAAGGGCAAGGAAAACAGACGTTTCCGTATACGCTTCGCGACGCCCGAAGATGGGGTTGCGGTCTAGTGCGGGCAGGGAAATTGTTCTTTCACATGAGAAAGCCAGTGGAGTGACGACGATGTATGGTGATAACGAAAACAAGAGCCGCTTTGTCGTTTCTGCGGATTGGCTTGAACAGCGCCTCGATGATCCGTCGGTCAAGATAGTCGATGCCTCCTGGTATCTGCCGGCGCAGAACCGCGACGGGCAAGCCGAATACGCCGCCGCGCACATTCCCGGGGCGGTCTTCTTCGATCAGGACGCGATCGCCGATCGGTCGAGCACGCTGCCGCACACCCTGCCCTCCCCCGTGGCATTCGCCAACGCCGTGGGCGCAATGGGAATCAGCGAGAACGACACGATCGTCGTCTACGACGGCCCGGGGATTTTCACCGCTCCGAGAGTCTGGTGGATGTTCCGAATCATGGGCGCCAAAAACGTCTTCGTTCTCGATGGCGGGATGGACGGCTGGAAAGTGGACGGCCGGCCGACGACGACCGAGGTCCCGAAATTCAGCCCGCAGGTTTTCAACGCAGTCTTCAACCCGAACGCCGTCACATCGTTCGAGCGCATGAGAGATGTCGTCGAGCACCGGCTCTCGCAGATTGCCGATGCGCGCAGCGCCGGGCGCTTCGCCGGAGAGGAACCGGAACCGCGGGCCGGAATGCGGTCGGGCCATATGCCGGGTGCAAGGAGCCTGCCTTCGGGCGTATTCTCCGAAAAGGGCAGGTTCAAGGATCTCGATGCGCTGCGCCGGACTTTCGCGGATGCCGGCATCGATCTGACGAAGCCGGTCGTCACGAGCTGCGGCTCCGGCATTACCGCCGCCATCATCACGCTTGCGCTTCAATCCTTGGGACACGAGGACAATACGCTTTATGATGGCTCCTGGTCGGAATGGGGTAGCCGGCCGGATACTCCGGTTGCAATCGGTAAAGAGTGAGAGCCATGCCAAGGTCAAAGCCTGCCGCGATCACGGCGCACGTGACCGAACTCGAAATGACGTCGCCGCCGAAGCAAAGTCTGCCGATGCCGATCAACATCCATACGGCGATCCTGCGCGTTTCGGATATTCCGCTCGCCTATTACCGCTTTCTCTATCTGCGTGTCGGAAAGCGCTGGCACTGGGCGGAGCGCCTGCGCATGAGCGACGACGATCTGGCGGCTATCCTCCACGACAAGCGAACGACGGTCATGGTCCTCTATGTGGACGGTGCGCCGGCGGGTTTCTTCGAATTCCGGCAACTCGACGATGACGTCATCGACCTCACCCATTTCGGGCTCATGGAGCACGCGCTCGGCCTGGGACTTGGTAAGTGGTTTTTGCTGCAGACATTGTTTGCGGCCTGGGCCATGAACCCGCGCAAGGTCACGGTCACGACGAACAATCTCGATCACCCCCGGGCGCTGCAGCTTTACCAGCAGTTCGGCTTTTCTCCGGTCGCGACGCGGGAGACGGTGGTCGAGCCGCTGAGCGACGAGGAACTTCTCACCTTCGCGAAGAAGCTCTGAACGGCTTCAGAATCTTAGATCTAAGTTCGGCAAGTATCGGGTGTCGTTCCCTGACGCCAGTGCGCATCTTTCTCTTGAATTCAGCCAATGGGGAGAAGCGCCATGAAACTCAATTACGTTGCAATGCCCGTCGAAGAGGCGGAGCGGCTAAGGCAAGGCGGGCGGGATGCCTATGGCCACCGGCCCGAGCGGCGCGTTTCGGACGGCGACGGCGTGCCGTGCCGGCACTGTCTTCGTAATGTCGATGAAGGCCAGCCTTATCTCGTTCTGGCCTACCGGCCGTTTTCGTCGGTCCAGGCCTATGCCGAAACGGGACCGATCTTCATGCATGCCGAAAATTGCGCGGTTCACGACGGAGCCTCCGTGCCGCCGATTCTCGCGTCCAGCAAGAGCTATCTTCTGCGTGGCTACGGGAGTGATGAGCGCATCGTCTACGGTACCGGCGGGGCCGTCGATGCCGAGTACCTCGAGCAGCGGGCCGAGGAATTGCTGGCACGGCCGGACGTCGCCTTCGTGCATGTTCGCTCGGGAAAATACAACTGCTACCAGTGCCGCATCGAAGCGGCCTGAGTGGGAGCCCGGCGCTTGACGGCGCCGGGCGGTTCAGCGTGTCAGGCGACGTGAAGGACGGCCTCGGGAGCGTGGGCGTCGTAGCCGAGCGCTTCGGCCACGGCCGCGTTGGTTACGCGGCCTCGGTGGACATTCAGGCCGGCGCGCAGATGCCGGTCCTCGGCGATCGCCTTGAGGCCGCGGTCGGCGAGCTGAAGTCCGTATTGGAGCGTCGCATTGTTGAGGGCGTGCGCCGACGTGATCGGCACTGCCCCCGGCATGTTCGCGACGCAGTAGTGCACGATGCCGTCGACCTCATAGGTTGGTTCGGAGTGCGTCGTCGCATGCGACGTCTCGAAGCAGCCGCCCTGGTCGATCGCGACATCGACAATGACAGCGCCTTTTTTCATGGCGGACAGCATTTCGCGCGTGACGAGCTTCGGCGCAGCAGCGCCGGGAATGAGCACGGCTCCGATGACCATGTCGGCGGAGAATACTTCCTCTTCCAAGGCATCGATCGTCGAATAGCGCGTATGGACACGGCCGTTGAAGATATCGTCGAGTTGGCGCAGACGCGGCAGGGATCGGTCCAGGATCGAAACGTCGGCCCCGAGACCCGCAGCCATCTTGGCAGCATGCAGGCCGACGACGCCGCCACCGATGATCGCGACCTTGGCCGGAAGAACGCCCGGTACGCCGCCGAGCAGGATTCCGCGGCCTCCATTTGCCTTCTGGAGCGAGGTCGCGCCCGCCTGGATCGCCAGCCGTCCCGCGACCTCGGACATCGGCGCAAGCAGCGGCAACCCGCCGCGCTCATCCGTCACGGTCTCGTAGGCGATCGCCGTGACGCCGGACTTTATAAGTCCCTGGGTCTGTTCCGGGTCCGGTGCGAGATGAAGATAGGTATAGAGAATCTGGCCTTCGCGCAGTTGCGCCCATTCGGAGGGCTGCGGCTCCTTGACCTTGACGATCATATCCGCCTTTTCGAAGACTTCCCTGGCTGTCGGTACGATCCTCGCACCGGCTGCGCGGTAGGAGTCGTCATCCGCCCCGATCCCTGCCCCGGCCTTTGTTTCCACGATGACCTCGTGGCCGTGGGCTACATATTCCCGTACTGATCCGGGCGTAAGGCCGACACGGTATTCATGGTTTTTGATTTCCTTCGGGCAACCGACACGCATCTTCGCGTTCCTCTCCTATCTGTGGGCCTTTTTGCCGCGCTGATGAGGGGTCCAGCAAAGCAGATGGCATTCCGAATGTCCTTGCAAATACGTGCTCATCCATGCATTGCTTTCGGGAGTTATTGCGCAAAACAGCGACTGTTCGAAAGAAGATGCGAATGGCTGGCTTGGATGCTATCGATCGTTCGATTCTGCGCATTTTGCAGCAGGATGGCCGAATCTCGAACGCCGACCTCGCAGGGAGGGTTGGCCTCTCGCCGTCCGCCTGTTCGCGGCGGGTCGATATCCTCGAAAAGTCCGGGACGATCGCCGGTTACCATGCGCGTATCGCCCACAAGGCGCTCGACTACAAGATCATGGTCATCGTGCATATTTCGCTCTCCGGGCAGTTCGCCAAGACGCTTGCGGAGTTCGAAGCCGCGGTGAAGCTCTGCCCCAATGTGCTCGTTTGTTACCTGATGTCCGGGGAATACGACTATATCCTGCGCGTCGCAGCGAAGGATCTGGAGGACTATGAACGCATCCACCGCGACTGGCTTTCGGCGCTGCCGCATGTGGTAAAGATCAATTCGAGTTTTTCGCTGCGCGAGGTCATCGACCGCCCCAATGTCGGCATCTGAGACCGTGATCCGCCGAGACGCGGCGGTAACCCCGTCTGCAAAAATCAGCCGCTTTGCGTAGCCGGGCCATTCCGCCATAGTTGCGCTTATCTGAACGCGCTTTCGAGGGGAGATCACCGATGACCGTTTTGCATCCCATTTCGCGCCGGACCCTGCTCGGCGGTCTTGCCGCCACGTCGGCATGTGTCGTGCTGCATCCCTTCGCGACCCGCGCGGCTGCGAACCAGGCGCATCTCAGGATCATGGAAACCACGGACCTGCACGTCCATGTCTTTCCCTACGATTACTATGCCGACAAGCCGAACGACACGCTCGGCCTGGCGCGCACCGCTTCGATCGTCGACGCCATCCGCGCCGAGGCGACGAACGCGATCCTTGTCGACAATGGCGATTTTCTTCAGGGAAATCCGATGGGCGATTACATCGCCTACAAGCGCGGCATGAAGGAAGGCGACATGCATCCGGTCATCGCCGCGATGAACGTACTCGGCTACGACTGCGGCACGCTGGGCAATCACGAGTTCAATTACGGCCTGGACTTCATGTTCAATGTGATCAACGGCGCAAACTTTCCGATCGTCTGCGCCAATCTGATCAATGGCGCCATGGCCGCCGCCCCGCGCCAGGACAAGCTCTTCCTGAAGCCCTACGTGATCCTCGACCGGAAAGTGAAGGACGGGGCCGGTCAGGAACACCCGATCCGCATCGGCCTCATCGGGTTCGTGCCGCCGCAGATCATGACCTGGGACGCCAAGAACCTGGAAGGCAAGGCGAATGCGCGCGACATCGTCAAGACCGCGCAAGCCTGGGTGCCGCAAATGCGCGAGGAAGGTGCCGACATCGTCATCGCTCTGTCCCATTCCGGCATAGGGCAGCAGGCCTATGCCGAAAATCTCGAAAACGCGTCCGTACCCCTGGCGGCAATCGAGGGTATCGACGCCATCGTCACCGGCCACAGCCACCTCGATTTTCCGGGGCCCAAGTTCGACGGAACTCCGGGCGTCGACAATGCCAAAGGGTTGATTTCCGGAAAGCCCGGCGTCATGGGCGGCTTCTGGGGATCGCATCTCGGCCTCATCGATCTCCTGCTCGAACGCGACGGGGGTGAGTGGCGTGTGATCGGTTCGACAAGCGAGGCGCGACCCATCTTTCGCCGGGAAGAAAAGAAGGTGATCGCCGAGGTCGGTGACAAGCCGGAAGTGCTGGCAGCCGCGCAGAAGGACCACGAAGCGACGCTCGCCTATGTCCGCACCCCCGTCGGCAAAACCTCGGCACCGCTCTACTCCTATTTCGCGCTCGTCGCGGACGATCCGTCGGTGCAGATCGTGAGCCAGGCCCAGACCTGGTATATCCGCGACATGCTCAAGGACACCGAGCACCGCGACCTGCCGGTCCTCTCCGCCGCGGCGCCGTTCAAGGCCGGCGGGCGCGGCGGCGCCGAGTACTATACGGACGTTCCAGCGGGCGACATCGCCATCAAGAACGTTGCCGACCTCTATCTCTATCCGAATACGGTGCAGGCGGTCGTCATCACCGGCGACGAGGTGCGCAACTGGCTCGAAATGTCCGCCGGCATCTTCAACCGGATTGCGCCGGGATCAGCCGATGCAAGCCTGATAAATGGCGACTTCCCTTCCTATAATTTCGACGTGATCGACGGGGTCACCTACCAGATCGACCTCTCGCAGCCTGCGAAATACGACAAGGACGGCAACGTGGCGAACCCGGCAGCCAGCCGCATCCGCGACCTGAAATTCGATGGCAAGCCGATAGATCCCAAGCAGAGATTTGTCGTAGCGACCAACAACTACCGTGCCGGCGGCGGCGGCAATTTTCCGGGCATCGCCGGCGACAAGGTCGTCTTCGTCGCGCCCGACACCAACCGTGACGTCATCGTGCGCTACATCGTCGAGCAGGGAACGATCAACCCCTCCGCGGACGCCAACTGGACATTCGCGCCGCAGAAGGACACGAGCGTGCTGTTCGATAGCGGCCCGAAGGCGCGTCGATTCCTGGCGGAGGTCAAGGCGGTGAAGATCGAGGATGCAGGCGACGGCAGCGACGGTTTCGCCCGGTTCAGGATCAAGCTTTGACTCCCGATGCGGGCGGAGAGCCGAACATGCTTTTCCGCATCCGGCTCGGCTTGTTTGATTGCCTGGTCCCTGTGCTCGTCACAGGTACCGGACGTCAGACTGGCCGGGACTGAGCGTCGTCGGAAAAAAGGGCCGCGCGCTGCTCGTCGATGATCTGCCGTCCCTTGCGCAACGCCGAGTCGATGGCGTCCTGCTCGGAGGTGAAGAGATCTGCCCGGATGAAGCTGCGGACTTTCGTTGCACCGTCCGGCATCGACTTTTCGATGCTGCCCGCAAGCCGGTACTGCGACCCCTCGCGCTGAGGCGTCGCGCGGATTACGCAATCCGCATAGTTCTCGGACTTGCCTGCCGCAGGCTGCGCCTGCGTTTCAGAGCCGCCGGAACGACCGAATAATTTCGAGAAAAACGATGCCATGCCTCACAGTTAGCCGTGCTCGCCGGCCCTGTCAAAGCGAAAATTGGTGAACCCGGCGCCGGCCACGTGCCGCCTTGTCAAATGACGAAGTTGGCCAGCATCTCGTTCTCGGTGATATCCTGGTAGCGCAGCCCCGCTGCATCGAAACGCTGTTTGAGGACCGGAAAATTCTCGGCGTGCTTCGTCTCGATACCGATAAGCACGGAGCCGAAGTTTCGGGCCGACTTTTTCAGGTATTCGAACCGGGCGATGTCGTCCTCCTCGCCCAGGAGACCGAGGAAATCGCGAAGCGCGCCCGGGCGCTGCGCCATCCGCAAGATGAAGTATTTCTTGAGCCCGGCATGGCGCATGGCCCGCTCCTTCACGTCCGGCAGACGCTCGAAGTCGAAATTGCCTCCGGAAACGACCGCTACGACGATCTTGCCTTCGAGACTGTCGCGGCCAAGCGCTTCCAGTGCGGTGACTGAAAGCGCGCCGGCGGGTTCGAGAACCACGCCCTCGACATTCAGCATTTCGGTGATCGTCAGGCAGATCGCATTCTCCGGCAGCAGCAACACCTGCTCCGGCGAAAATCTCCGGAGCGCAGCAAAGTTCAGGTCGCCGATCCGTGCGACTGCCGCGCCGTCGACGAAATTGTCCACCTGGTCGAGCGTAACGACGCTGCCGAGTTCCAGGCTGCGCCTGAAGCTCGGCGCCCCCTCCGGTTCACAGAACAGAAAGCGATCGGCCGAGAGGCTGTCGCCCAAATAGCCGGTCACGCCCGCGGCCAGGCCGCCCCCGCCAACGGGCAGGACGACAAGATCGGCGACGAGGCCGGCAGGCAATTGTTCGGCTATCTCCGCTGCAACCGTGGCCTGGCCTTCGATGATATCCTCATGGTCGAAGGGCGGCACCATGACGCCGCCGATCGCTTCCACATGCTCGCGCGCCGCCTTGTAGCATTGATCGAATATATCGCCGACGAGGCGGATCGTGATGAATTCGGCCCCGAACATTCGCGTCTTGTCGATCTTCTGCTGGGGCGTCGTCACGGGCATGAAGACGACGCCGGGAACGCCGAAGTGACGGCAGACGAAGGCAAAGCCCTGAGCGTGATTGCCTGCGGACGCGCAAACGAAGGTCTTCCCGGCCGCTCCGGAGCCGAGCGACTTGCGGAAGAAATTGAAGGCGCCGCGGATCTTGTAGGAGCGCACCGGCGAAAGGTCCTCGCGCTTCAGGAAGACGGTCGCCCCATAGCGCGCGCTCAGGTGCTCGTTGAGCTGAAGCGGCGTCGGCGGAAAGATTTCGCGCATCGCCGCTGCCGCTTTTTCAACATCCTGCTTCATCACGTGACTTCACCCGTTGAGTTTGCCGATTGCAGTCGCTATTGCACATTGCCGCGCCGGAGACCATCGATTTGACACGAATCGGTCACGCACGGCACTATCGCGCCCGCTTCGGGCGATCGCCGGCCCACCGACAAACCGCTTGCAGGAAATCAAGAGCTTGAACGCGAATCTGATCCGGCATGCTGTCCATCTCGCGGCGATCCTGGGGCTCTATCTCTCCGGCGCGATGCTGATTCCGGCTCTGGTCGATCTCTATTACGGCCACGCGGACTGGCAGGTCTTCGCCGTGACGGCCTTCATGACGGGCGCAATCTCGTCGACGACGTTCATGGCGACACGCGCAGGTCCTCCGCCCTTCTCGAAGAAATTCGGCTTCTTGGTGGTGAACATCCTGTGGATCGTGTTTTCGATCGTCGGCGCCATTCCACTCTGGCTTTCCTCGGTGAATCTGGATTTCGCCCAGGCCCTGTTCGAGTCCGTGTCGGCGGTAACGACGACCGGCTCGACCGTAATCGTCGGGCTCGATGACGCGCCGCCCGGCCTCCTGCTCTGGCGGTCGCTCCTGAGCTGGTTCGGCGGCATAGGCATCGTCGTTCTCGGCCTGTTCATCATTCCCTATCTGCGTGTCGGCGGCATGTCCTTCTTCAAGATGGAATCCTCCGACACCAGCGACAAACCCTTTGCCCGGCTCGCAAGCTTCGGCCGCGCCTTCCTCGTCGTATACGTATCGATAACTCTGCTGTGCGCGATCAGCTACGCCATGCTCGGGATGAACAGGTTCGACGCGATCAACCACGCGATGACGACCGTCGCCACGGGCGGCTTTTCGACTCACGATGCGTCATTCGGCTACTTTTCCAGCATTCCCCTGCTCTGGGTCAGCACGTTCTTCATGACGCTCTGCAGCCTGCCCTTCTCCATCCTGATCGTGCTCGTCGTGCGCGGACGGCTGGACGCGCTCCGCGATCCTCAGATCATCGTATTTCTGGGCTATCTCACGGCATTCTCGGTTGCGGTTGCCGCCTATCACCGGCTCGCCAACGGTGTCGAGTTCCACCTGGCGCTTACCTATGCCTTCTTCAATATCACGTCGATACTGTCGACCACGGGCTATGCGAGCGAAGACTACAGCCTTTGGGGACCGTTCGCGGTGATGGTCGCGTTCATATGCACCTTCATCGGCGGTTGTTCGGGCTCGACGGCGGGCGGCATGAAGGCCTATAGGTTCGTCGTGCTCTTCAACGCCATTCGGTCTGCCCTGAACAAGCTCGTCTACCCGAATGCGATTTATGCGGTCCGGTACGGGAAGAATACGGTCGACGCGGACGTGCAGCGCGCCATCCTGCTGTTCTTCATCACCTATATCCTGCTCTGGGTCTTCGGCAGCCTGGTCATGGGCGCCCTTGGCTATGATCTCGTCACGGCCGTGTCGGCCGTGATCACGTGCCTCTCCAATGTCGGCCCCGGCCTCGGCAGCCTTATCGGCCCTGCGGGCAATTTCTCGACACTCCAGGATCCCGAGCTCTATCTGCTGTCGCTGATGATGCTGCTCGGGCGTCTGGAGGTCCTGACCGTCCTCGTCGTGCTCACTCCGATCTTCTGGAAGCAGTAACGGCCGCCGCCCGCTTCAGCCTTGCCTTGACTTGGGGTGCCAAATACCGAAAGCTCAGAGCGATCGGGCATTCTGGAAAAGCGCGATGCCGAAATACCTGCTCCTGCTGGCGGCCCTCACGAACGCCACCGTCATGCTTGCCGACACGCAGGCAGAGGCGGGTCCGCTTGCCGACGCTGCGGCGAAGGCCGAACAGCAGGCGAGCTCCGGCGATGCCGCCGGCGCGCAGGAAACCTTGCGCAAGGCCGTGGGCGACTTTTCGCAGACCCTTCCCTTCGCCATCGGCAAGGCGGTTTTCGTCACAGAAGCACCGGCGGGCTTTGCAATGTACGAGCCCCGGCCCGACCCGGTATTCGAAGCCGGCGAAACGCTCATATCCTATGTGGAGCCCGTGGGACTTACCTGGAAGGAAGCAAGCGACGAGGGCAAGCTCGAGACACGCTTCACGGTCGACTTCGACATCCTGAACCCCAAGGGAGAGGTGCTCGCCAGCCAGAAGGCGTTCGGCGACTTCACCTTCAAGGGCTATCAGCGCAACCAGGAAATCTATGCGACGCTGAGGATCGACGTCGCCGGGGCACCATCCGGGAATTATGTGCTGCGCTACCGCTTCAACGACACCAACAGCGGCAGGAGCGCAAGCGTCGATCAACCGTTCGAGATCTCCGGCTCTTGAGAGTTGCCGATCTCAGCCAGTAGCATGCCGGAATCGGAAGGCGGAGCACTTGGCTGGTGGGAGAATCTGGCGGTTCTGGTGCCGACGACGGTAATCGAACCCGTACGGTTTCCCGAGGGATTTTAAGTCAACCTAGCTGACATATTATGCGACATAATGTTACTTGTCATGCTTCGCAACCCATTGAAATCGCGACACTATCCTCCTGACCAGTCCTGTTGAGACCTTTTGCGCCCGAGTCGGTGCCGGGTCCGAGGCCAGGTCTCGAACGAGAAATGCTCACTCGGGCGCCGATGGTGCTAACGGCTGGGCGACTATTATTTTGACCGAGAATCAGAAAAAACTTGCTATGGACGCGCATTTAGAACATAACAAGAACATCCTTAGGCAGGTGATATGGCGCATCAACGCATTCGCGACCCGCTGCTTGATCTCGTAGAGTTTTCCACCTCTGAGCTGGAACGTACGCTCTGGAAGGTTTTGCAGACCCGGCCGTTTCAAAGGCTCCGCCGTGTCAAGCAGTTGGGGTTTTCCGATTTGGTCTATCCGGGGGCTAGTCACTCTCGTTTCGCGCACAGCGTAGGCGTTTTTTATACTGCCCGCCAACTGATGGAGGTGGTCCACCGCCATGTGTCTGAGGATCAGTCCAGTAAAGAATGGAAAGCACTTGCGGCGTCACTAGTCCATGACCTTGGACACGGGCCATTCAGTCACGCCTTTGAAAAGGTGGGGAAGCGGCTTGGGCTGAAGCTTGCCGACCATGAGACGATGAGCGACACGCTGATCCGACAGGGCGAGGTCGCCGAAGTCTTCCAGGAACAGTTCGGCCGGGGATTTGCCGACGATGTCGCCGATATCATCAAAAAGGACGGGGTTAAGACGGTCCAGCACGCGGTTGTCTCCAGCCAGTTCGATGCTGATCGTCTCGATTACATGAGACGGGATAGGCTGATGACCGGCACACAACACGCCGCAATCGACTTTCCATGGCTGATTGCCAACCTTGAGATTGGCTCTGTGGCCATCGGCGTGGACGATACGCCACTGGGAACGATCGAGACGTTTGTGTTGGGCCCTAAAGCGATCCATGCCGCCGAGGCGTTCATTCTCGGCTTATTTCAGCTGTATCCGACTGTCTACTTCCATAAGGCCACCCGCGGAGCAGAAAAGATTTTCACGGAGCTGTTAGTCAGGATAGTGACGCTCGTTCGTGAGGAAAATCTCGCGGCGACGGGGCTGCCTAGAAATCATCCGCTCGTACGCTTCGCGCAAAGTCCAGAAGATATTGATGTGGCTCTGACACTCGACGATACGGTGGTGTGGGGTGCGTTGACACAGATGTCCGAGGCCGAGGACCCCTTAGTTTCAGAGTTCTCGGCTCGGCTCAGAGATCGTAATCTCTACAAGTGTTGTGACATCCGGATGCAAGTAACACATGTTTTCGATCCTAAAAGTAGCAATACAGATGAAGTTATCGAGAAAATAGACAGATGCTGCGCAAGTATAGAGATGAAGTTAATCGAGTGGACCGAGCGAAACTTCAAGGATCGGCCAAGGATTCTGGTCGATAATGATGAACGTTCGCCATACAAGTCCGTTAACGAATCGAAGGGTCCGCTTGATCGCATCAACATCCGGACGGAGGGGGGCGCGCTTGTCGACCTCAAGGAGCGGTCGAGCGTTGTTGCTGCATTGAAAGCGTACAAGCTGTTCCGTGCGTATTCCGATCGCTCGGACACGGAGGCGCAGGACGCCATGGTGCGCATCATCAAAGGGGAGATTGGAACATGTCATACGTAAACGCCATGAAAGTTGCGAGATTGGTGCGAGATGCTGGCGGTCGTATCGTGGGGCGAACAAAGCTCCAAAAGACCGCCTACCTGCTGTGTGTTGCGGGCCTTGAGGAAGGATTACCCTTTGCCTACAAGCATTACGGACCTTACAGCGAGGATCTAGCTGCCGCGGCCCGCGATGCTGACCTGTTGGGGCTTCTCAACGAGACTGAGCAGCAGACCACTTGGGGCGGTACTTACTCGACCTACGTCGTTAATGAGCAGCCTGATCCGGGCACTAATGCCGCTCGCCGCCGTTTGGCAGCGGAGGCAGCGTCGGCGGATGCCGTCGAGCTTGAACTTGCCGCAACGGCCGTATTTCTGGCGTTTGAGGGGCATACCGATCCATGGGCTGAGACTGCTCGGCGTAAGCCCGAGAAGGCAGAGAACGGCAGGGTCGATAGGGCTAAGGTGCTCTACCGCAGGCTCTCGGCCATTGATACGCCAGTGCGCTTGCCTGCGATCGTGTGAGCACCTCGCTACAAAAGGCGGCGCGAGATGCTGACGATGGTCAGTGTCTCGCGGGTGAACGGCGACGCAAGAATGGTGGCCGCTGCGGGAATCGAACCCGCACGGGCGAAGCCCGAGGCATTTTAAGTGCCTTCCGTCTACCAATTTCGGCAAGCGGCCTGCTGCAATCCACCCTTCTATACGCGCTCACGACCCGTGTCAGCCACGCGCAACGGGCCTATATCAGGCTTTTTCTCGCGCGAACAGACCTAAGCGCATGATCCGGCTGCATCTTTCGGCAGGCTTGAGAGGATTTTAAGTCCCTTGCGTCTACCAGTTTCGCCACGTCCGCCCGCAGCCTAAATCAAATACTTAGTCGATTCAGTCAAGGCAATGTTTTGCGAACGGCGTTTTCCGGACAGTCCCAGCGAGATCGCTGAGCAACGCCAGAATTTCACATCATGCGAAAGCGCCGTGCGTCTGAAATGACGCACGGCGCAAGAAACGACACCAATTTCATCGCGAAGCGTAAATGGACTGGCTTACCGACCTCGGCCGGTCTTCGAGCTTTCTTGTGATTGTCCAGCGCCCCGGCCGCCGCGAGCTACGCCCTTGCCATGGGAGCTGCCGGGGTTCCTTGGATCTGCGCCGTTACCCCAGCCGTTGTTGCCTTTAACCTTGCCGCCACCGCCGCCGCCGGACTTGGCGATTGCGTTTGATGTCAGGCTGGTGGAAAGCAACATTGTCACTGCAGGAGGTGTCACAACGGCGAAACGACCGCAATTTTTCAGAAACTCTCGCCGGTCTTCATCGCTCGTTGATAGTGGTTCGTGTGGTACTTCGGGCATGAACGCCTCTCCTTCGGGTTGCATCAATTACACCCGTAGAGATTGCCATCGCAGCCCGGCGTTGAACATATGGGGTACGATATAGAACCAAAGAGAGCGGTTGGGGACCTGGCTCAATCCTGAGTTCTGCTTTCGAACGCATATACGCCGCACCGGCACGGCTCAGACGGCGCGTCGCGTAGCTTGCCGTTTCGGTCGAGGCACGCAGCGTGAGCAGAAGGTCGACGAAAACCGCGTCCTTCCCACGGTTACCAACCAAGCCGCGCGAAATCAGGCCGGACTCTCGTCGGGGTCCGAGAGCGCGGCACCGGGCAGATAGAGCGAAATAGGCCGAATCTCGTAGACGGCGGTCGGATTGACGCGGCGCAATTCGCGCGCCGTCTCGACGGCGGCTTCGAGGTTCGGGCAATCGACCACGTAGAGGCCGAGCAACTGCTCCTTGGTTTCGGCAAAGGGACCGTCGATGATCATGCCGGCACCCTCGCCCCGCAGCGTCACGGCTTCCCTGGTCGAGCCAAGCCGCGCGGCCGGCCCCAATCGCTTCTCCCGGACGAGGCGATCATTGACCTGCAGCAGATCGTCCATCAGCTTGGCATCTGCCTCGTTGGTCCAGGATTCGACCACCTCTTCCTCGTGATAGGCCAATATCGCGTAGAACATGGATCCCTCTACAATCTCCCATACGGTGCCCAGGTCAGGCACAACGACATGCATGAAACGCGGTTGCATAGTCACGCGGGATGCGAAGCGATCCCGATGAACCGGACCTTGTGAATCGAGGTGATTAGATCGTTTCCGAAGCGCGCGGGCAAGCCCAGCTGCGTCAGCCGCTCGACGTGCTCAAAGCTCGCCTTTGGTTACCTTTGGAGGAACACGGCCGGTGTGATGGATCGGATTGTCCGATCCTGCGCCTTCGGTCGGTTTCTCTTTCTTTGTGGTCTGGCCACTCCTGGCCGGCGGCTCGTCTGCCTCCTCGGTGCCGGACTCTGCGCCCTGATCCGGGAGCGGCTGTTGCTCCATATCCATTTCTTTCGGTTCCGGTTTCCATGTGGGAGACGGCATCGGCTGGTCGGTCAGATCGTCATGTTTGGGATCGCTCATGGGCTCGCTCCTTTCGGTCTCGCCAGATCAACCCCGGACATTTCTGAAGGTTCCTCATGGCCTGCCCGGTCCGTTCGAGGATCGCGGATGGCGTCTGCCCAAGAAATTTTGCAACCCCTGATTCGCCAGGGGTTCAATCGCGGCATGTCAATGGCAAGATAATGCAGGGCTCAATGGCATCCCTGATGATGACTAGGAGGGTGGGGCGTGCGTTCACTGCAAGCGTTCGGCGGCATCGCCTTGCTTCCTGAAGACCTGGACACGCTGCAGCGCGTGTTCGACATGCTGTGTCGCGAACATCGATGGCCCCGCGAGAGCGCGCAGGCTCGACGGTTCGGGAGGATGCTGATCCGGGAATATCAGGCCGGCACGACAGATGAGGGACTTCTTCTGCGAGCCGGGCAAGCCTTCGTCAGCCAGGCCAACGCACAAAAGAGATTGGCCTGAACAGAAATCCCGGCCGTGCGGCGAGGAGCCGGTCAATGACCGGCTCAGTGATAGTAGAAACAGTCGCAGTCGGCTCTCGTGGCGTCCTCTCCCCTCCACACCCTGACCGCCAGCTTCGACGACTCGCCGGTCTCCTCGAGCCGCAATCCCAACAGCGAAATCGCGGCCGCCTTGGGATTCGGCGCATCTATTTCGATGACCGATCCGACCTGGTGAACGCCCAGGCGTGCAGTCCAGGTAAAGATCTGAACATTGTAATGCATGGAAATTCTCCATTTCAGTCGCCGGCCGTGCCGGTCACATAGCCAAGGACAACTGCCCCGCGTCAATTGCCCTTCAACGCAACATCGTCAGCCATCCTCTACGGTCGCTTCCGGTCGATCGCCGCCGTCGGCATGCTCGAAATGCCAGTTTCCCTTCTCATCCTGGAAGCTGATCTCCTCGTCGTCGCCACCGACCTGCTGTTCGGCTGCTGCAGCTTTGGCGGCCGCTAGCGCCATCTCGCGACTGGGAAAGGGCTCTGAATATGCATCGGCTGCCTTGTAGGCCCAGCCTCCATCGTGTGGAACGATGAAATATGTGATCTGCACCATCCTTCACTCCCATGGATGTTCAAGGACAGTCCCTGCCCTCGACGGGCCGCGCCGCGCGGGCCCCTTATGCTCCTCCTTGTTGCCGCATGCTTCCCTGAATCGGAGCCGGTTTGAGAAGCGCCGCAGCCATTCAAGTGCTGTAGCGACCGTGGCTACCTAAAAAGCGCACGTCGCCGTCGGGCATTTCTGATGCCGAATGCTGCGATGTTAACACAAAATTGCCCCATTGGGCCACATTTGCGAATGCTTCTCGGCCGATGTTCGGCGACCCCGCCGATGGGCGAGTTGTGATGCGAATCGCCCGCTAAAAAAAGCGCGCGGCTCGATCGGGAGCCGCGCACGAACGTTGAAGATCGTCAGTCCGCAAGCTTCGCTGCAATCCGCGCGACATGCGCACCCTGGAAGCGAGCCGCTTCGAGTTCGACCGCGGACGGCTGCCGCGAACCGTCGCCGCCTGTAATCGTCGAGGCGCCATAGGGCGATCCGCCCTTGACTTCCTCAATACCCATCTGACCCTGGAAGGCATAGGGAAGTCCGACGACCACCATGCCGTGATGCATCATCGTGGGGATGAGGCCGAGAATCGTCGATTCCTGGCCGCCGTGCTGGGTCGCCGACGAGGTGAACGCGGAGCCTACCTTCCCGACGAGCTTGCCTTTTGCCCACAGGCCGCCGGTCTGGTCGATAAAGTTGCGCAATTGCGAAGCGACAGTCCCGTAGCGGGTGCCCGCGCCGAAGATGATCGCATCGTAATCCGCCAGTTCCTCGACGGTCGCGACCGGTGCCGGCTGGTCGAGCTTGAAATGCGAAGCCTTCGCCACGTCCTCCGGCACGAGTTCCGGAACACGCTTGACGACCACTTCGGCGCCGGCCGATCTTGCACCTTCCGCGACCGCATAGGCCATCGTCTCGATATGCCCATAGGCCGAATAGTAAAGAACCAGTACTCTAGCCAAAACGATACTCCTTGTTGTCCGGCAATTCCGCTTGATCGCCGCGGCCGGCAGGATTTATCAAAACACATACCACTGCCAGTGCAGGGATGGTCGACAGACTGTTCAGCTTTTTTCAACACCGACGAGATCGCGTTCGCGATCCGAATACGCCCGGAGCGCCAATGACCAGCCCCACGATCGTCACCGCCGCCATGCTCGCCATTGGCGACGAGCTTCTCTCCGGCCGGACCAAGGACAAGAACATCGGTCACCTTGCCGATATGCTGACGATGGTCGGAATCGATCTGCGCGAGGTGCGCATCGTCGCCGACGACCAGGACGCGATTGTGGAGGCGGTCAATGCGTTGCGCAGCCGCTACCGCCACGTGTTTACGTCCGGCGGCATCGGTCCGACCCATGACGACATCACTGCCGATGCGATTTCGAAGGCCTTCGGGGTCGAGTGCATTCACGAGCCGATGGCAATGGAGCTGCTTGGCGCGATGTACGAGCGCCGCGGCATGGAGTTCACCGAAGCGCGCAAGCGGATGGCCCGCATGCCTGATGGCGCGACCCATATTCCCAATCCGGTATCGACCGCGCCCGGCTTCGCCATCGAGAACGTCTATGTCATGGCCGGCGTGCCCCAGGTGTTCCAGGCGATGCTCGACGCGCTGTTGCCGAGCCTTGAGGCCGGCACGCCCGTCCTGTCCCGTACGGTTCGCTCCCCCTATGGCGAGGGCGACATCGGAGCGCCGCTGACCGAGGTGCAGAAGAACCATCCCGAAACGAGCATCGGCTCCTATCCGAAATTCGACGGCAAGAGCTTCTCGACGGATATCGTGATCCGGGCTCGCGATGCCGGGGTCCTTGGCGCCGCAGAAGCCGGAGTGATCGCGATGATCGAGGCGATCGGCAGCTCGCGCGAGAAAAACCAGCCCTGAACTCCGCGGCCGCGAAATCATTGCAGATCGCGGTGCTCGCGACCGCACTGGCTCTTGCACTTTCGGCTTCATTGCCGCTATTGCATCAGGCATGAACAAGTGTCGGCGGCGTGGCCGTCGAACTGCAGCAACGCTTATCCGCCGACAGCGCAAGAGAGCCGGAGTCCGCCATGTCTCTTCCCGAGAAAGCCTTTCCTGTATCCTGGGATCAGTTCCACCGTGACGCCCGCGCCCTGGCTTGGCGGTTGGCCGACAACGGACAGGAATGGCGCGCGATGGTCTGCATCACGCGCGGCGGCCTTGTTCCTGCGGCTATCGTCAGCCGGGAACTCAACATCCGGATGATCGAAACGGTCTGTATCGCCTCCTATCACGACTACGACACGCAGGGTCAGATGAAGGTGCTCAAGAGCATCTCACCTGAGATCGCCAAGGATGGGGGCGAAGGCGTTCTCATCGTCGACGATCTGACCGATACCGGCAAGACTGCCGCCGAGGTTCGTGCGATGCTGCCGAAGGCGCATTTCGCCGCGGTCTACGCAAAGCCGAAAGGTCGCCCCCTCGTCGATACTTTCGTGACCGAGGTCAGCCAGGATACCTGGATCTACTTCCCCTGGGACCTCGGTTTCACCTACCAGGAACCGATCGCCAAGGGCACCCGCGGCTAGCGCAGATCGTTTCACCGTTCATTAGCGTAGTGAAACACTTTAGCACTTTGAAAGTGGGCGATTCCGGACGGAAACGTTACACGCTTTCCTGGAAGTGTGCAGAACGCTCGGCGTTCTAAGCATTCTCTCCAAGCGGCGCTATGCACTCGACAAGGCTTTCGGCCGTTGCCGCGCGGCCGGCCATGACGCCCGCCTCGCCATGGCGCCAGACTGCGGCCGCTGCCGCCTCGAAGGCAGGCATTCCCTGTGCCAGATGGGCGCCAATGATCCCCGCAAGCACGTCGCCCGAACCTGCCGTCGCGAGCCAGGGCGGCGCGTTGACATTGACAGCGGCCCGGCCGGACGGCGCGGCAACGACCGTATCCGCACCCTTATAGACGATCACGGCATGGCTGAGCCTTGCTGCGGCCTGCGCCTTCTCGATCTTGGACAGCGCCGCATCCTCGGCGATATCCGGGAAGAGCCGGGCGAACTCCCCTTCGTGCGGCGTCATCACCACCTCGCCGCCCTCTGCCGCGATCCTGTCGAAAAGTTGCTCCCTGCCCTCTCGAAACGAACTTATCCCGTCGGCATCGAGCACTAGCGCGCGGCCGCAGAGCATGAGCACGAAATCCCGCGCCTTTTTACCGACCCCGAAGCCCGGTCCGAGAACAAAGGCATTCAGGCGTCTGTCCTTGAGCCAGTCGGCAAGGCCGGCAGTGTTGCTGATTTCCTTGAGCATGATGGCGGTGAGGTGCGACGCGTTGACGGCAAGCGCTTCCGTCGGAGAGGCAAGCGTCACCAGCCCCGCACCGGCGCGCAGGCCCGCGGCGGCCGATAGCCGCGCGGCCCCGGTCGAAACCGGTCCGCCGCAAAGCACCGCGAGATGGCCGCGCTTGTATTTATGGGTCGCGGGATCGAGCGCGCCGAGGTGTCGCTCCCATAGCGCGGGCGTGTTGACGGTGAGATCGCCGGCTCTGTCCGCAACGAGCCTTGCAGGAATGCCGATATCGAAGATTTCAAGCGTGCCGCAGCGGGCGCGGCCCGGCATCAGCAGATGGCCGGGCTTGGCCGCCATGAACGTCACCGTGTGAGCCGCAACGAAGCTCAAGCCCCGGATTTCGCCCGTACGCCCGTCGATGCCGGATGGCAGGTCCACGGCGAGGACCGATACTCCGCTCGCATTCACTTGCTCGATGATCGTTCTCGCCTCCTCGGGCACGTCGCGCGCAAGCCCCGCTCCGAAAAGTGCGTCGATGACGACGTCGCCCGACTGCGGATCGTAGGCGTCGAGGGGTCCGGCCACCAGCGCACAGGCATCGCGCGCCCGCGCGGCGTCGCCCTTCAGAATTGCCGCGTCCCCGAGCGCGAAGACGGCGACGCTTGCGCCGGTTTCGGCGAGCGCCGCTGCGGCGACATAGCCATCGCCGCCGTTATTGCCGGGGCCGCAAAGCACGACAAAGCGCAGTGCTTCGGGGTAAAGCCGCAAGGCGGCGGCCGATACGGCCGTTCCCGCCGAACGCATGAGCGAGAAGCTGTCGATCCCCGAGCGAGCGGCATCCTTGTCGACCTCTGTCATTTCCGCCGGGGTCACGAGGATATTCGAAAGCGCGTGAAGCATGGAAACGATCTAAGCCCGACCGAAAGCGCAAGACAAGAGCAGCGTTGACGGAAAGTGACATGACTAAAAAATATGCAATTGCACACTATAAGTGCTCAAATAACATGCTTCGACCACGAAACGCAGCGGTCCTTCGTCGCGCAACGGGGTCGAACACGCAAAACCTCATAAAAAATAGGCAGAATGCCGTTGCAGAAGCCACTGCCCCATCGGCACCCATCGCGTTACCACTGGAAATTTCGCAATCTGCGCGTCATTCCGCTACAAAAGTGGCACGCTACGTGCATAGTGTGAGGCCAAGCGGGCAGAACCTGCTTTAAAGGGAGAAGCGGAGAGACATTTTCTCATGAAAAAGATCGAAGCGATCATTAAGCCTTTCAAGCTCGACGAAGTGAAGGAAGCCCTTCAGGAGGTCGGCCTGCAGGGGATCACCGTCACGGAAGCCAAAGGCTTCGGGCGGCAGAAGGGACACACGGAGCTCTACCGCGGCGCAGAATACGTCGTCGACTTCCTGCCGAAGGTGAAGGTCGAAGTGGTGCTGGCGGATGAAAATGCGGAGGCCGTGATCGAAGCCATTCGCAATGCCGCGCAAACCGGCCGCATCGGCGACGGCAAGATTTTCGTATCCAATGTGGAAGAAGTGATCCGCATCCGCACCGGCGAAACCGGTCTCGACGCCATCTGATCGCGTCCGGCGATCTCACCGATCCGGGGGCCGTCCGGCCCCGTTTTTCTAATCCTCGTCATCACACAGGGAATTGCAACAAATGACGACTGCGAATGAAGTTCTGAAGCAGATCAAGGAAAACGACGTCAAATTCGTAGACCTGCGCTTTACCGACCCCAAAGGCAAGCTGCAGCACGTGACGATGGATGTCGTCTGCGTCGACGAAGACATGTTCGCCGACGGCGTCATGTTCGACGGTTCCTCGATCGGCGGCTGGAAAGCTATCAACGAATCCGACATGGTGCTCATGCCCGATCCGGAAACGGCGCATATGGACCCGTTCTTCGCCCAGTCTACCATGGTCATCTTCTGCGACATTCTCGATCCGGTTTCGGGCGAAGCCTATAACCGCGATCCGCGCGGCACGGCCAAGAAGGCAGAAGCCTACCTCAAGGCGTCCGGCATCGGCGACACCGTCTTCGTAGGTCCGGAAGCGGAATTCTTCGTCTTCGACGACGTCAAGTACAAGGCCGATCCGTACAACACCGGGTTCAAGCTCGACAGCTCCGAACTTCCCTCCAACGACGACACGGACTACGAGACCGGGAACCTCGGTCACCGCCCCCGCGTCAAGGGCGGCTATTTCCCGGTTCCGCCGGTCGACAGCAGCCAGGACATGCGCTCCGAAATGCTGACCGTGCTGTCCGAAATGGGCGTGACGGTGGAAAAGCATCACCACGAAGTGGCAGCGGCGCAGCACGAGCTCGGCGTCAAGTTCGATGCCCTCGTGCGCAACGCCGACAAGATGCAGATCTACAAATATGTCGTGCACCAGGTCGCCAATGCCTATGGCAAGACCGCGACCTTCATGCCGAAGCCGATCTTCGGCGACAACGGCTCGGGCATGCACGTGCATCTGTCGATCTGGAAGGACGGCAAGCCTACCTTCGCCGGCGACGAATATGCCGGGCTTTCCGAATCCTGCCTCTACTTCATCGGTGGTATCATCAAGCATGCCAAGGCCCTGAACGCCTTCACCAACCCGTCGACGAACTCCTACAAGCGCCTCGTCCCGGGTTATGAAGCACCGGTTCTGCTTGCCTATTCGGCCCGCAACCGCTCGGCCTCCTGCCGCATCCCCTTCGGCACCAACCCGAAGGCGAAGCGCGTCGAAGTCCGCTTCCCCGATCCGACGGCGAACCCCTACCTCGCCTTTGCCGCGATGCTGATGGCCGGTCTCGACGGCATCAAGAACAAGCTTCACCCCGGCAAGGCCATGGACAAGGACCTCTACGACCTGCCGCCGAAGGAACTGAAGAAGATCCCGACCGTCTGCGGCAGCTTGCGCGAAGCGCTCGAAAGCCTCGACAAGGACCGCAAGTTCCTGACCGCCGGCGGCGTTTTCGACGACGACCAGATCGACTCCTTCATCGAACTGAAGATGCAGGAAGTCATGCGCTTCGAAATGACGCCGCACCCGGTCGAGTACGACATGTACTATTCCGTCTGATGGCGGAGCGGACGGCCCTCACAGGTTCTGTCCATGCAAGATGAAACGAGGAAGGCGGGTTTCATCCGAAGCCCGCCTTTTTAGTTCGACGCCGATGGAAGCCTCGCTACCGGAGGACCGGACCTCTTGATGTTCCATATGCGACAACCCAGATAACTGTCTGAAAGGATGTGTTGCGTCATGAAACAAAGAAACGCCAAGTTTGAGATCGGACAGGTGGTTCGCCATCGGATGTTCCCGTTCCGCGGCGTCGTCTTCGACGTCGACCCGGAATATGCGAACACCGAAGAATGGTGGAATGCGATCCCGCAGGAGATCCGGCCCGAAAAGGACCAGCCCTTCTATCACCTGTTTGCGGAGAACGACGAAAGCGAATACGTCGCCTATGTTTCGGAACAGAACCTCGTTTCCGATGACAGCGACAGGCCGATCCGGCACCCCCAGGTGGACGCGCTGTTCGAAAAGGCCGACGCCGGACACTACAAGCCGAAGGCCACCTATCAGCATTAGAGCGGAATGAGCAAAAGGTGCGTGCGGGTAGCTGCCGCATCCGCTCGGCGCCGGGCTGAAAACGCGCAGAGTGGCCGCAACTTCGCCGGCGGAAGCAGGTACGAAAACGCCCGGCTCGGTGTGAACCGAGCCGGGCGTTTTACCTGTTCAGAGAAGCTGACGTTTACTGCTGCTTGGCAGCCTTCTGCGCCTCTTCGAGCTTCTTGCGGGCGTCTTCTGCCTTCTTCTGCATCTCTTCCTGCAGCAGGCGCTGACGCTCTTCAAGCTGGGACTGCTCGATCGGTTCGCCGTCGAATACGCCGGTGAAGCCTTCGAGCGTCATCTTGATGGGGTTCGGAGCGCGCTGGAAGTTGACGGAGGTGAAGACGACCTCGTTGCCCTTCTTCAGCTGCGCGATAAGCGCGTCGGAGAGCGGCGCTTCGGCAACGCACTTGTCCGGCATGCAGATCGCGTAGTCGAGCTTGACGCCCTTGCCGCCGTCGATCTGCATTTGAACGCCGGGCGGGATCATGCGCGCGGACGGTACGGAAACCTGCATGACCTTGCGATTGACCTTGCCGGAGACGGTAATGAGGCCGACGGCCGTCACCAGCTGGCCGTTATTGGCGGTGAGCAGGTTCTGCACGATGCAGACATCGTTGTCTTCCTGCTTGGTGCAGACCTTGAACCAACCCTGCGGCGGCTTGCCTCCCGCCTGCTGCGCGGATGCGACGTTCGGCGCACCGGCTGCTGCGAAAGAAAGCGCCAGCGCTGCCAATCCCGCGCGTGTGGTGAAGTTCGACTTGAAGATCATTGTGATTCCGTCTCCTGAAATCCGGTCACGGAACAGAGTTCCGCAGAGTGAGTATCGTCAGCCGCCGTTGTCCTGTTGGCCAAATGAGGCATTTGAATGGCCCCGATTCCGGAAACACCTGTTACATTGGCTCGTGCGGTTTATCCAGTGTTTGTTGCGATTTTGTGCAATCATTTGCTTTGAGCGGCCCTTTCGAACCGGCGAGGGATGTGGCAGGAGCCTGCTTTGTTCTTTTCCCGACCCGGCGCCGGTTGGAAATGCGCTCCGGCATTGATACCTTGCGCGGAATCGGCCTGTTGAATCCCCACGGGAGGTGAAGTTGCGCGCAGTTGTTTCCGGCCTGGTGATGCTCCTGGCAGCCAGCATGTTTGCCAATGGCGCTCTGGCCGCGCCCGTGCATGCGATCGCCATGCATGGCGAACCCGCCTTGCCCGCCGATTTCAAGCACTTCCCTTACGTCAACCCGCAGGTAAAGAAGGGCGGGAAGGTCTCCTACGGGGTCGTCGGCACGTTCGACAGCCTCAATCCCTTCATTTTGAAGAGCATGCGCACGACCGCGCGCGGCATGTGGGACCCGGGCTTTGGCAACCTGGTCTACGAATCCCTCATGCAGCGCTCGCAGGACGAGCCATTCACGATGTACGGCCTGCTCGCCGAAACCGTCGAATGGGACGATGACCGCACCTTCATCCAGTTCAACCTCAATCCCAAGGCGCGCTGGGCCGACGGCCGGCCGGTGACCGCCGAAGACGTGATCTTCACCTTCGAATTGTTGCGCGACAAAGGGCGCGCACCCTTCAGCAACCGCCTCTCCAAGGTTGCGAAGATGGAGAAGGTCGGGGAACGTAGCGTGCGCTTCACCTTCACCGAGGAGGCCGATCGCGAGATTCCGCTGTTGCTGGGACTTTCGCCCGTGCTGCCGAAGCATGCGATCGACGTCGAGGCGTTCGATCGGACGAGCCTGGAGCCACCGCTCGGCTCCGGTCCCTACCGGGTCGCGGAAGTCAGGCCCGGCGAACGGATCGTCTATCGCCGCAACCCCGACTATTGGGCCAAGGATCTGCCCTCGAAGGTGGGCCTCGACAATTACGATGAGATCTCCGTCGAGTATTTCCTGCAGGAGAACACCCTGTTCGAAGCCTTCAAGAAGGGTGTGGTGGACATCTACGCCGAAGGCAGCGCAACGAAATGGGCCCGCGCCTACGATTTTCCCGCCGTTCGCAGCGGCGGCGTGATCAAGGAAACGTTCAAGCCGAAGACACCGTCCGGCATGCTCGGCTTCGTCTTCAATACGCGCAGGCCGATGTTCGACAACATCAAGCTCAGGCAGGGGCTCGCTCTCGTTTTCGACTTCGAGTGGGTCAACAAGAATCTCTTCGACGGCGCCTATACGCGTACGCAGAGTTATTGGCAGAATTCGTCGCTTTCCTTCCTCGGGGTGGCGGCTGACAATCGTGAACTGGACCTCATGGGAGACGTGAGGGAGCGCATCAATCCGGCGATCCTCGACGGCACCTACCGGCTCCCCGTGACGGACGGCTCGGGTCGCGATCGCAATGTGCTCCGGGAAGCGGTGACGCTTCTTCGCGAAGCGGGCTACTCCATCAAGGACGGCAAGATGGTCGACGCCAAGGGTACGCCGCTCGCTTTCGAGATCATGAGCCAGAATGCCGGCCAGGAGAAGGTTGCGCTTGCTTATCAGCGGTTTCTCGCGCCGCTCGGCATCGCAGCGAGGGTTCGCACCGTCGACGATTCACAATATCAGCTGCGCAGCCAATCCTTCGATTACGACGTCATCATCAAGTCCTTCCCCTCGTCGCTCTCCCCCGGTCTCGAACAGATCAATCGCTGGAGTTCGCAAACTCGGGACAGGCAAGGCAGCGACAACTTCGCCGGCGTCGCCGACAAGGACGTCGACAAACTGATCAACAACATCCTGCAGGCGCGCAACCCCGAGGACTTCACCGCCGCCGTTCGTGCGCACGACCGGCTCCTCGTCAACAATTCCTATCTTGTTCCGCTTTACCATCTCGATGCGCAATGGATTGCCCGGTGGAAGCATATCGGCCGGCCGACGACGGTACCGCTTTACGGTTATCAGTTGCCGAGTTGGTGGGACGAGCGTGTTCAGTAGGCAGGCACCCGTTCGCTGATGCATTGAAAGATGTTTCCGGCCGGCCTATGTCGCAGTTTTGGTAAAGCGAAAGGCCGGCACCATGGAAACCGTCAATATCGATATCGTCTCGGACGTCGTATGCCCCTGGTGCTATCTCGGCAAGAATCGCCTCGACCAGGCGATCGCCAATGTCGCCGGCGAGATCAACGTCGCTATCCAGTGGCGTCCCTACCAGCTCAATCCCGATCTGCCGCCGGAAGGGGTCGACCATAAAGAGCACCTGGCGGCCAAGCTCGGCGGTCAAGCGGCCGTCGACGAGGCGCACCGGATGCTCGAAGGCCTCGGTGTGGAAGACGGCATCGCCTTCGATTTCGATGCCGTCAGGGTCAGCCCGAATACGCTCGATGCGCACCGGCTGATCCGCTGGGCCGCGACCGGCGGCGAAGCGGCGCAGGACCAGGTGGTGAGCCTACTGTTCAAGGCGAATTTCGAAGAGGGTCGCAACCTCGGCGACCACGCCGTCCTCCTCCACATCGCCGAACAGGCCGGCCTCGAAAGGCCGGTTATCGCGGCTCTCCTCGCCTCAGACGCCGATAAGGACGCCGTAAGGCAGGAAATCGGCATGGCCCGGGAAATCGGCGTGACCGGCGTTCCCTGCTTCATCATCGAGCAGCAGTATGCGGTGATGGGGGCGCAGTCGGTCGAGGTGCTGACCAGCGCTTTGCGTGAGATTGCGCAGATGAAGGCCGAGCATCCGGCTCACTGAGCTTGCGTAGAGAGCAAATTCCGCGTGGAACGGCGGCGTTTCACTGCATCGGGAGAACCTTCTTTTCCGCGGGGATAGCTACAGCCGGTCATTTCCGATCATTTCCGGAAGCGGGATGGCGCTACTCCCGTCCAGCGTTTGAACGCGCGGGTGAAATGCGCGGAATCACTGTAGCCCACCCTTAAGGCGATGTCGGTCATGCTATGAACACCTTCGCAGATCAGCCGGATTGCCTCACTGCGGCGCGTGTCATCAAGCAACTCCTCGAAATCGACGCCGCAAAACTTGAGGCGCCGTTGCAGGGACCGAGGCGACATGCCAAGGGTTCTCGCGACGGTCTCCAGTCCAAGCGCATGACCATCGGACAGCCTTTCGCTGAGCATCTTCGCCGCCTCTACCGCGGAAGCTAGGGCCTCTGTCGCCTTCGAAGGCCGAATTCCGGCGGTTTTGAGAGGAAGGTCGAGCAGTTCCCGATCGAACTCGATCATATCGTGATCGCATCCCATTTCGATGTTGGACCCCAGGCACTCCTCCAGCGCCCCGTTTCCGAGCATCCTCGAAGCTGTCAGCCGAACCCTTATTGCGGAGGGTTCGCCGGCCATAAGCGGCACTTTGCGAAGTACCGCCAGGCTGCCGAAGATGAACTGCCGGGGATCGAACTCGTAACGGTCCGCGAAGCGGAAGACGATTCGAGCGGTTTTGCCTTCCGTCATGAAGCGTACCTCCGATCCGCGGTGGATCGTAGGCACATTGACGGTCGCGAGCGCGCATGCGGCGGCCACGTCTCTCGCCGCAAGAACCGATTGTCCCCACACGCCGAGATCGCGGAGTTCAGTCATGAAGCCGACATGCGCGCCCGCGAACGGGTCCGCCGCAACCTTCGCCAGCTCGTTGGCCATGTGAAAGCACTGGGCGCGGGGAAGCCAGCCGTCTGCGTTCTGGAACACGTTCGGCGAGATGCCGAGGCGTTTGCAGAATTCGATTGCCGAGACACCGCGCCGGGCCAGATAGGGCGCAATTGGCAGGAAAGCCCTGATCCTGATCGAGGGTGCAGAATTCAACATTCGGGGACCAAACTTGGCATGAAAAGGCAAGACGAAATACACGCACTATAGCAGTATGCAACTCCGTTGGAAGTCTTTCGCGATTAAGTTGTCCGTAGCAGAATTCCTCCGGCGTTTTGGCGGGGTCTATTACCAACCTTATGGCGGCGTTACGCCGGGGTCTGCATCGACTGAGCTTGAAGCATTTCGTCACAAATCTATTTTTCGGAGGGTACAATGAATATTACGCGCCGTGAGTTGACGGTGGCCGGTCTCGGCCTGATGGCAGCGGGCTCCATAGGTTCGCCGGCGACCGCCCGCGATGGGCTGGTCGCGAATTTGCCGGAGGGTCTCGACGAGTTCGCATCGGCCGTGGAGGCTTACATCTATGCCTATCCTCTTGTGACCATGGAGATCACCAGGCGTGTGATCACCAACGTCGCCGAGACCGAAGGAACCCGAGGCCCGATGGGGCATATCATCAAGCTGCGCCGATACCCGGACGCCAAGTTCCGGGACGTGACGGCGCCCAACGCCGATACGCTCTATACGACCGCATTCTTCGACGTCGGTGATGAACCGTGGGTGGTCAGCCTGCCCGACCTGAACGATCGCTATGCCCTGTTTCCGATGTTGGACGGCTGGACGACCGTGTTCGACGTTCCCGGAAAGCGGACCACGGGCACGGGGGCACAGACCTTCGTGGTTACCGGTCCCGGATGGGAAGGCGCGCTCCCAGAAGGGGTCAAGCAATACAAGTCTCCGACGAGCATCGTCTGGTTGCTCGGGCGCATCTACTGCACCGGAACCCCAGAAGACTACGCCGAAGTCCACAAGCTTCAGGATGAAGTGAAGCTCTACCCCTTGAGCGCCTGGGGGAAGGACTGGACTGCGCCCAAGGGCAAGGTCGATCCGGCCATCGACATGAAGACCGCCGTTCGCGAGCAAGTCAACAAGATGGACGCCGTCGAATACTTCACGCTGTTCGCCGAACTCTTGAAACGGAATCCGCCCACCGACGCAGATGCGCCCATGGTGGCCAAGCTTGCTGAGTTGGGCATCGTTCCCGGCCGGGATTTCGACAAGACCAAATTCGATCCAGCCTTCGCAAAGCGCGTCCCCGAGGTGGGTTTTGCGCGCATCATGATGCACTTCAAATTCAGCGATGGCGACGTTCAGGACATCGACGGCTGGGGCTTCACCACGAAAACAGGCATCTACGGCACAAATTATCTCCAGCGTGCCTTGATCACCGCGATCGGGCTTGGGGCAAACCGGCCACAGGATGCGATCTACCCCACCTCACTGAAGTCCGACAGCGGCGTGATCAAGCGGGCATACGATGGATCCGAAAAATACGTCCTGACTTTCAAGAAGGGGCTTACGCCGCCGGTTTCGGGTTTCTGGTCATTGACCATGTATGATGCGGAGTACTTCTTCGTCGACAATCCGCTCGATCGCTATTCGATCAGCGCTCGGCAACCGCTAAAGGCCAATCCGGATGGCTCGATCGACCTGCTGATTCAGCATGAATCCCCCGGATCGGACATGGAATCAAACTGGCTGCCGGCCCCCGAGGGAAAATTTATCCTCATGATGCGCCTGTATTGGCCTGACGAGGGCAATCCCTCCATCATCGATGGTTCCTGGACGATACCGCCCGTGAAGAAGGTGAGTTGATGTCTGTATTGGGCGCTGAGAACTGGGAGCGGCGAAATGTTCGATCGCCGCTCCTCTTCCTGCCGGCGTGAATACGGTATTTTACAGGAGTAATCGATTTGGCGCGGCACCTTACCCGGAACGCCAGGGGCGGCGTACCATCATGGCCGTCTTTGCCGTGCGTCTTGTGCCTGATGCTGCTCTCCGCATGTGCGGGCCGCCCGACAGGGGTGCTCGAGCCGGTGGCGGCCAATCCGTCGGCCACTCAAGTCGAGATGCTGGTCACCACCACCCGAGGCAGGGCGGAAAAACCGGGCGAGATGTTCAGCGGCGAGCGCGCGCTTAGCCCGACATTCGCAGACATCACCGTGTCTATTCCGTCCGACACAGTCCGCAAGGCCGGCGAAGTCGCCTGGCCGCGCAAGCTTCCACCGAATCCCGAGACGGATTTCGCAACACTGAAGGCCGAGGAAATCGACCGCGGTGCGGCCGAAAAATGGTTGAACAGCCAGGTGCGCAAGAGCCCGGACGGCAGTGTCCTTGTCTTTATCCACGGGTTCAACAACCATTTCGAGGATGCGGTTTTCCGTTTCGCGCAGATCGTCCATGACTCGGGCGCGCGCAGTGTCACGGTGCTCGCGACGTGGCCGTCACGCGGGAGTCTGCTGGCCTATGGCTATGATCGCGAAAGCACCAACTATACTCGCAACGCAGTAGAACGGTTATTCCAATATCTCGCGCGTGATCCCGAGGTGAAGGAAGTCTCGATTCTAGCCCACTCGATGGGAAATTGGCTGGCGCTGGAGTCCTTGCGCCAGATGGCCATCCGCAACGACGGGCTGCCGGCAAAGTTCAGGAATGTCATGCTGGCGGCGCCCGACGTCGATGTCGACGTCTTCGGTTCGCAGATCGCCGACATGGGCAAGCAACGGCCGCGCTTCACCCTCTTCGTCTCGCGTGACGACCGTGCGCTCGCCGTTTCGCGTCGCGTATGGGGAAATGTCTCCCGGCTGGGAGCGATCGATCCGGAGCAGTCGCCCTACAAGGAGGAGCTGGCGGCGAATGGGATTACCGTCGTCGACCTCACCAAAATCAAGGCAGGCGACAATCTGCACCACACCAAGTTCGCGGAGTCGCCCGAAATCGTACGACTGATCGGCAGCCGCCTGTCCAGCGGCCAGACCTTGACCGACAGTCGCCTGGGGCTCGGGGACCATATCGTCGCGGCGACCGCCGGGGCCGCCCATTCCGTCGGAACGGCCGCGGGACTGGTCGTTGCCGCTCCCGCTGCCCTCGTCGATCAGAACACGCGGCGGAATTACGTCCATCACGTCGAGTCACTCGCCGGACCATCCGGCGGAGTGAGATGAAACGCGGCCGACATTGCGTGCTGGGGCTGCAACCCCATGAGGTGCGCCGCCAAACCAGCCGGATTACAGGAAAGCTTAGGTGGCGCGGCGGCCGGTGGTTTGTAACTTTTCGGCTTTCCGTGCGTTCTGTCGGGCAAGCCGAGGAACGGAGGCAGTGATGTCGAAGCGCGAACTCATCGATACCGGGACCGACAAGCGCTACGTGCGGCGCGACGAAAGCGGGAAGTTCAAACAATCGGTGGATGTCGGCCGTTCCCTGTCTTCGGACAGGAAACAGAAGGCGAAACACGATGCCAAGCCCGGCCAGGGCGACAAGGGCGATCGCAAGAACTAGCTCCGTGAAGATCGCCACCTATAACGTCAACGGGGTGAATGGCCGTCTGGAAGTCCTGCTGCGGTGGCTGGAGGAGGCGTCACCCGACGTCGTCTGCCTTCAAGAACTGAAGGCACCAGACCCGAAGTTCCCCGTCAAAGCCATCGAGGCTGCCGGATACGGGGCGATCTGGCACGGCCAGAAGAGTTGGAACGGCGTGGCGATCCTCGCCAGAGACAGGGAGCCAATGCTGACGCGCAAGGGCCTGCCTGGTGATCCGGACGATACCCACAGCCGTTATATCGAGGCAGCCATCGATGGCATCGTGATCGGCTGCCTTTATCTGCCCAACGGGAATCCCTACCCGGGACCGAAGTTCGAATACAAGCTGGCATGGTTCCACAGGCTGACGGCCTACGCGGCAGAACTGCTGGAACTCGACGTGCCGGTGATCCTCGCTGGCGACTACAACGTCATGCCGACGGAACTCGATGTCTACAAACCGGAGCGTTGGGTGAACGACGCGCTGTTCCGCGTCGAGGTCAGAGACGCTTATCATCGCCTGCTTGGACAGGGCTGGACGGATGCCCTCCGGCAGCTTCATCCCGGCGAGCGCGTCTATACCTTTTGGGACTACTTCCGAAATGCCTTCGTGAGGGATGCCGGCCTTCGCATCGACCACTTCCTGCTCAGCCCGGATGTCGCCAAGAGGCTTTCGGCTGCGGGGGTCGACAAGCATGTCCGGGGATGGGAGCACACAAGCGATCACGCGCCGACCTGGATCGAACTTTCAGATGGAGCTGAGGAGGAAGGTCGATGACGATGAATGATTGGCGTGCCGATCTGCGCCTCGAACTGGAAAAACTGGTCGACGCCGCCGTCGTTGTCGGCGCGCGCCAACAGGATGTCTACGCCGCCATTCTTGACGAGATTGGACAGCTTCGGCTCGCCTACGAGCGAGACCCGGATCCCGCCGACTCCGTCAGCGAACAGGTCATCGAAGAACCGTCCAACAATTGGCCCGCCGCGGACGAATGATCGCAGCACGGTGTCGCCGTCCGGAACGGGTTTACGAAATTGGTGGTCGCGATCAACCGCGCACACCTTTCCTCATCCGGCTCTGGCGAGCGCTGCAAGCTGCGTCATCACCATCGCGGCGCCGGAAAGGCGTTTCTCCGGTGTTGCGAGGTCGCGCTGGAAGAAGATGCTTTGGTCCGGGCGGATCTTGGCGATTGTTCCCTGTTTCGCGATGTAGCCCACGAGTGCCGCGGGATTGGGAAATTCCTTGTTGCGGAACTGGACCACGACGCCCTTCGGTCCGGCATCGAGCTTTTCTACATTCGCCGTGCGGCAGAGCGACTTGACGTAGACGATCTTCAGAAGGTGCTGTACCTCCGTCGGCAGCGGCCCGAAACGGTCGATCAGCTCCGCACCGAAGCCGTCGATCTCCTTGAGGTCGGTCAGCTCGCCCAGGCGCCGATAAAGGCCGAGGCGAAGATTGAGGTCCGGCACATACTCTTCCGGAATCATCACCGGGGTTCCGACCGATATCTGCGGCGACCAGCCGGTATCGTGGATCTCCTCCTCGCCCTTGAGTTCGGCAACCGCCTCCTCGAGCATCTGCTGGTAGAGCTCGAAGCCGACCTCCTTGATGTGACCCGATTGTTCCTCGCCGAGCAGGTTGCCCGCTCCGCGGATGTCGAGGTCGTGGCTGGCGAGCTGGAACCCGGCTCCAAGCGTGTCGAGCGATTGAAGGACCTTCAGGCGTCGTTCCGCCGGCCCGGTCAACGTCTTGTTGACGGGAAGCGTGAAGAGCGCGAAGGCGCGGACCTTGGAGCGCCCCACCCGGCCGCGCAGCTGATAGAGCTGGGCAAGGCCGAACATATCGGCACGATGCACGATCAGGGTGTTGGCGGTCGGTACGTCGAGACCGGACTCAACGATCGTCGTCGAGAGGAGCACATCGTAGCGCCCTTCGTAAAAGGCGTTCATGATGTCTTCGAGCTCGGTCGCCGGCATTTGCCCGTGTGCCACGGCAACTTTCAGTTCCGGCACGTCGGATTTCAGGAAATCATGGATTTCCGGAAGATCGCTCACCCGCGGACAGACATAGAAGCTCTGGCCGCCGCGGTAGTGCTCGCGCATCAAAGTTTCACGGATCACCAAAGCATCGAAGGGCGAAATGAAGGTGCGCACCGCCATGCGGTCGACCGGCGGCGTCGTGATCAGCGAAAGCTCGCGCACTCCGGTGAGGGCAAGCTGCAGCGTCCGCGGAATGGGCGTCGCCGAGAGCGTGAGAACGTGCACATCGCTCTTCAGCTCTTTCAGGCGCTCCTTGTGCTTGACACCGAAATGCTGCTCCTCATCGATGATGAGCAGGCCCAGATTGGCGAATTTGATCGACGAGCCGAGCAGCGCGTGCGTGCCGACCACGACGTCCGTCTTGCCATCGGCGACCTCTTTCTTCGTGAGCGCCAGATCCTTCGCGCTGACCAGCCGTGAGGCCTGCTGAATTCGGATCGGCAAGCCGCGGAAACGATCGGAGAAGGTCTTGTAGTGCTGCCGCGCAAGCAGGGTCGTCGGCACGACCACGGCGACCTGCACGCCGTTCATCGCCGCGATGAAAGCGGCGCGCAGCGCCACCTCCGTCTTGCCGAAGCCGACATCGCCGCACACGAGACGGTCCATGGGCCGGCCGCGGCCGAGATCGTCGCGGACGGCATCGATCGAGTTCAATTGGTCCTCGGTCTCGTCATAGGGGAAGCGGGCGGCGAATTCGTCGTAGACACCGTCCTGTGCCGCAAGGACCGGCGCATGGCGCGTATGTCTTTCGGCAGCAATGCGGATGAGGCCGCCGGCCATATCGAGCAGCCGCTTTTTGAGCTTGGCCTTGCGCGCCTGCCAGGCGACACCGCCGAGCTTGTCGAGGACCGCATCGGTTCCTTCCGAGCCATAGCGCGACAGAAGCTCGATGTTTTCCACCGGGAGGAAAAGCTTGGCATCGTCCGCATAAACGAGCTCGAGGCAGTCATGCGGCGCGCCGGCGGCCTCGATCGTCCTGAGGCCGACGAAGCGCCCGATGCCGTGTTCGGCGTGCACGACATAACTGCCCTCGTCGAGACCGGTCACTTCCGCGATGAAATCCGCGCCTCGCTCGCGGCGCTTGGAGCGGCGAACCAGACGGTCGCCGAGAATGTCCTGCTCGCCGATGACGACGAGCTCACCCGTCTCAAATCCCGCTTCGAGGCTTAGCACCGCGGATGCGGCCTCGCCCGGCTTCAGCGAACCGATATCCGCGAGCGCCTTGACCGGACGGATATTGGCGAGACCATGCTCGGCCAGAACCTGAAGCAGCCGGTCGAGCGAGCCTTCGGTCCAGCCGGACACGATGACCTTGGCGCCTTTTGCCCGCTTCTCGGCGATATGCTTTACGGCCTGATCGAAAACGTTGGTGCGGGTGCCATCGGTATCGGCCTCGCCCGCCGGCTTGGCCCAACGCAGGCCCTGACGCGCTTCGATGTTCACGACCTGGCGCGCTTCGCCCTCGTGTTCGGTAAAGGGCGAAAGGCGGATCGCATTGCGATCATTCAGGGCTTCGCCGAAGCCTTTCGCAGTGAGATAGAGCATGTCCGGCGGCACGGGCTTGTAGGGCGTGCTCTGGGTGACCTGAGACTTGCCCGGCGAAGCCGAAGCGAGGCGGGCGTCGTAATAGTCGAGAACGAGCTTCGAGCGCTCTGCCGCGGCCTCGCGCGCCAGGTGGTCGGTGACGATGCGAAAGCCGTCGAGATAGTCGAAGACCGTTTCGAGCCGATCGTAGAAAAGCGGCAGCCAATGTTCCATGCCGGCATAGCGCCGTCCCTCCGACACGGCCTGATAAAGCGCGTCGTCGCGCGTCGCCGCCCCGAAGAGAGAAAGATACTGCTTTCGGAAGTGGCTGATCGTCTCGGGCGTAAGGGATACCTCGCTCATCGGATTGAGGTCGAGGGACCGGACCTGCCCGATCGTGCGCTGGCTTGCGGGGTCGAAGGACCGGATCGCCTCGAGCGTGTCGCCGAAGAAGTCGAGGCGCAAAGGCTCGCCGCTGCCGGGTACATAGACATCCAGGATGCCTCCCCGTACGGCGAATTCGCCCATCTCGCGCACGGTCGGGACCCGCTCGAAGCCGTTTCGCTCGAGCCGGGCGGCAAGGTCGTCCATGCGGATCTGGTTGCCGGGCCGTGCCGTGAAGGCGAGACTTTCGATCACATCCTGCGGTGAGATCCTCTGCAGCGCTGCATTGATGGTGACGAGCACGATCGCCGGATGCGGTTTCCTGCGGTGGGCGATCAACGCGCTCAGCGCGGCGAGACGGCGCGCCGAGGTGTCGGCGCTCGGCGAGACGCGGTCGTAAGGCAGACAGTCCCAACCGGGCAGCGTCAGGACCGGTATGTCTGGAGCAACGAAACCGAGCACCTGTTCGAGGTCGGCGACCTTCTGGCCATCGGAGAGGATATAGGCGACGGGTGCCCCGGCCCGGGCAAGTTCGGCGAGCACGAGCGCCTCGGCGCCCGTGGGAACCGGGCCGATCGTAATTTCCCGCGTCGCCGCAAGTATCTTCCTAGGGTCGAGGCCAGGTATCATCGTTATGTCTACTTCGTTTCGTGGCGAACCGGGTCGAAATCCGGGCGATAGGCAGCGATCCGGAAGAAGAGTTCCGTCGCATAACGCTCGGGCAGCGGTTTTTCTCCGGTGATCCAGCGGACGAGGTCGTTGTCCTCCTCCCCCATGATTGCTTCGAGTTCGTCGAGCTCCGCTTCGGACAAGGTGGCGAGCTCCGCCTCGGCGAACTGGCCGAGGATCAGGTCCATCTCGCGAATGCCGCGGTGCCACGCACGGAAAAGAATCCTGCGCCGACGCGGGTCGAGATCGGCGCTCGTGCGCGAAATGCCGGTCATGGGATGTCCTTCCTGCCCTCCGCCGCTCCGGCGGATCGAGATCATGGGCTCTATAAACGCTGGAAAGCGGGTTGTCAGCCTTGCCAAAGGCGGAATTATCGTCGCAATTTCATTGCTATGCGCCCTGCCCTGCTCGATCCGCTGTTTTCGCCCCTCGACACCTTGCCCGGCATCGGCCCGAAGACCGGCGAACTTTACGCGCGCCTGCTCGGGCGCGAGACGGTCGAAGACTGCCGCGTGGTCGATCTTGTGTTCCATATCCCTCATTCGCTGATCGATCGTCGCCGCCAGCCCGGAATCGCTTATGCCCCCGATGGGTCGATCGTCACCATCACCGGACGTGTCGACCGGCACCAACCGGCTCCCGGCGGCAGATCGAACGCGCCCTATCGCGTCTTTCTCCACGACGAGACCGGCGAACTGGCGCTCACCTTCTTTCGCGTCAGGGGGAACTGGCTCGAGAAGGCCCTGCCCATCGATGAGACGGTGATCGTCAGCGGCAAGGTGGACTGGTTCAACGGGCGGGCTTCCATGGTCCACCCGGACTACATGGTCCGTGCGGCCGAATCGGAGAACATGCCGCTCGTCGAGCCTGTCTACGGGCTGACGGCGGGCCTGACCTCGCGGCCCCTTCGTAAGTCGATCGAGGCGGCAGTGGCACGCGTCCCGGACCTGCCGGAATGGCTGGATGAGGCACTTCTGCGCCAACAGGGCTTCAAGAGCGCCAAAGAAAGCTTCCAGCGCCTGCATGAACCGCGGGACGAAACCGATGTCGACGCACAGGCGCCCGCGCGCCGCCGAATCGCCTATGATGAGTTCCTGGCGGGGCAGCTTTCGCTCTCGCTGGTTCGCCAGCGATTGCGCAAAGTCGCCGGTACACCGATTCATCCGACCGGCCGGTTGAGCGGTCCGGTAATCGCCGCCCTGCCCTTCTCCTTGACGAACAGCCAGTCGGCGGCCGTCGACGAGATCCTTGCCGACATGTCCGGAGCCGACCGCATGCTGCGGCTGCTGCAGGGGGACGTCGGCTCCGGCAAGACGGCCGTGGCCTTGATGGCGATGCTGGCGGCGGTGGAATCCGGCGGCCAGGCCGTGCTGATGGCGCCGACGGAAATTCTCGCGCGGCAGCACCACGCCACGCTTTCGCGGATGGCCGCGCCGGCGGGCATCACAATCGATATCCTCACCGGCAGGACGAAGGGCAAGGAACGGGACGCGATACTGGAACGCATTGCCTCCGGCGAGACGCAGATGGTCATCGGCACGCACGCACTCTTCCAGGACGCCGTGATCTATCGCCAACTCGTCCTCGCCGTGGTCGACGAGCAGCATCGTTTCGGCGTGCATCAGAGGCTGCGGCTGACGGCCAAGGGTATCTCTCCGCACATGCTGGTGATGACCGCGACGCCAATTCCGAGAACACTCGTGCTCGCCGCCTTCGGCGACATGGATGTATCGAAGCTCACAGAGAAGCCGGCAGGGCGCAAGCCGATCCAGACCGTCACGATACCGAACGAACGTACGGAGGAGATCGTGGAAAGGCTCGACGTAGCGCTCCGGCAGGGCAAGAAGGCCTATTGGATCTGCCCGCTTGTCGAGGAGTCCGAGGAGACGGACGCCATGTCCGCCGATGAGCGCTACCAGAGCCTTGCTCGACGGTTCGGCAAGGATGTCGGCCTGGTGCACGGGCGCATGGCAGGGCCGGACAAGGACGCCGTCATGCTCGCCTTCAAGAACGGTGAAATCCGTTTGCTCGTGGCCACGACGGTCGTCGAGGTGGGCGTGGACGTGCCGGATGCCACTATCATGGTCATCGAGCACGCCGAACGCTTCGGCCTTGCGCAGCTGCACCAGTTACGCGGCCGCGTAGGGCGCGGCGACGAAGCTTCGACCTGCATCCTTTTGTACAAGAGCCCGCTCAGCGAAGCAGGGCGCGCGCGTCTTTCGGTCCTGCGTGAAAGCGAAGACGGCTTCCTGATCGCCGAGGAGGACCTGAAGCTGCGCGGCGAAGGCGAGCTTCTCGGCACGCGGCAGTCCGGTACGCCGGGTTTCCTGATCGCAAGCCTCGAGTCGCATGCCGACCTCCTGGAGATGGCGCGCAAGGATGCCGCCTATGTCATAGACAGGGATCCGGAACTGACGTCGGAACGCGGTCAGGCGCTCAGGACGCTGCTCTATCTCTTCCGGCGCGACGAGGCGATCCGGTTCCTGCGGGCCGGCTGATTATCTCCCGGAACCTCATACGCTCTCCTGCTGTTTGATCGCACGCGGGGGCGCATTGGCCAGCGGGTTGTAATCCGGCGCGACGAGGCCTCCGGAGATCAGCAGTTTCGCAGCATCCTCGGCGCTCATCTGCAGAGGAATGATCTTGTCGCGCGGCACGAAGAGCAGGAAGCCGGCGGTGGGGATCGGCGTCGGAGGCAGGAAGACCGTCACCATGTCCATGCCGCGCTCGTCGAACCTGGCGGCGATCTCGCCCTTCACATCGGTGGCGATGAAGACCAGCGACCACAGCCCGGGGCTTGGATATTCGATCAGCCCCGCCCTCTTGAACGAGGACGACTGGTCCTGCAGCACGGTCTGGAAGATCTGCTTCAGCGACTTGTAGATGGAGCGGACGAGCGGCGTCCGGTTGAGGAGCGACTCGCCGAAGTTGATGATCGAACGTCCGACGAGGTTTGCGGTCAGGAAACCGACCAGGGTGATGACTACTACGGCGACGAGCAGCCCGAAACCCGGGATCGCGATCGGCAGATAATTATCGGGGTTATAAAAACTCGGCAGATACGGTTTCACCCATCCGTCGGCCCACTCGATAAAGGAGCGGACCAGCCACACCGTGATCGCCAGCGGCGCGCAGATGATAAGCCCGGTGAGAAAGTAGTTGCGCAGCCGGGCCGCGATGATGCCGCTTTTGGAACTTTCCGTCATGCCGTTGCCATCGATCCGTCAGTCCGCTCCGAAGGCGGGATGATAAGTGACGGTGCCGGAAACCAGCCCTCCCGACAAGGGTAAAGCCATGAAATATTGCGGCGCACAACCCGGAAAAACAAGAGCAGGCTCGTTGCGGAACCCGAATCTCTCATAGAAGGCCGGATTGCCCGCGAGGACGCAGCCTGAAGCCCCCGCTTTGCGCAGCATGTCGAGCCCGCGGCGCACAAGTGCGCTCCCCGTGCCGCGTCCTTGCCGATCCGGTCGCACCGACACTGGGCCGAGCCCGTACCAGCCGACCGCGAACGGGGTGATCGTGACAGGCGAAAATGCGATGTGACCGATCACCTCGCCCTCTTCCTCGGCAACGAGGGAAAGCGTCATGGCGTCCTCGGAGCGCAGTCGGTCGATGATCCGGGCCTCCGTCTGGTCGCTATAGGGCTGCCCGGCGAAAGCCGCCTCGGTAATCTGCCGGATCGTCTCGGCATCGCCCGCGGTTTCCGGTCGGATGATCATTCGACCGTCACCGATTTGGCGAGGTTGCGCGGCTGGTCCACGTCGGTCCCCATGAAAACGGCCGTATGGTAGGCGAGAAGCTGGACCGGCAATGAGAAGATCATCGGCGCGATGATCTCGTCGACTTCCGGCAGCACGATCGTGTGCATCGTATCGAGCTTCGACGCGGCCGCACCTTTCTCATCGGTTATCAGGATGATGCGGCCACCGCGCGCGGCCACCTCCTGCATGTTCGATACCGTCTTGTCGTAGAAGCGGTCATGCGGCGCGATGACGATGACGGGCATGTTTTCGTCGATCAAGGCGATCGGTCCGTGCTTCAGCTCGCCCGCGGCGTAACCTTCGGCGTGGATATACGAAATCTCCTTGAGCTTCAGCGCCCCTTCCATTGCCAGCGGGAAGCTGGTGCCGCGGCCGAGATAGAGCACGTCGTGGCATTTGGACAGTTCGCGCGACAGACTCTCGATCTTCGGCTGGATGCTGTTCAGCACCTGACCCATGATGCGCGGCATTTCGGCAAGGCTCTTTACGAGCGCTTGCTCCTCTTCGTCGCTGATCGTCCCGCGGGCCTTGCCCGCGCCGACGGCGAGTGCGGCCAGAACCGCAAGCTGGCAGGTGAAGGCCTTCGTCGAGGCGACGCCGATCTCAGGGCCCGCAAGGATCGGAAAGACGGCGTCGGATTCCCGCGCGATGCTCGACTCGCGGGCATTGACGACCGCGCCGATCTTGAGGCCGTGCTCCTTGCAATATCTCAGGGACGCCAGAGTGTCGGCGGTCTCGCCCGACTGCGAGATGAAAAGAGCCGCCGACTGCGGCGACAGCGGTATCTCGCGGTAGCGGAATTCGGATGCGACGTCGATTTCGACTGGCAGGCGGGCATAGCGCTCAAACCAGTATTTGCCGATCAGGCCGGCGAGATAAGCGGTGCCGCAGGCAGAGATCGCCAGGCTCGGGATCTTGCCGAAATCGATGGCGTCGGAAATCGGAACGACACGATTCTCTATGAAATTGACATAGTGCCCGAGAGCATGGGCGATGACCTCCGGCTGCTCATAGATCTCCTTCTCCATGAAATGGCGATGGTTGCCCTTGTCCACCAGAAAGGCAGCAGCCGTCGAAATCTGGCGCGGACGCTCGACGACATTGCCGTCGAAATCGAAGATATGGACGCCGGTCTTGCCGATGACGGCCCAGTCACCATCGATGAGATAGGTGATTTCATTGGTGAAGGGCGCAAGCGCGATCGCGTCCGAACCCAGGAACATCTCGCCGTTGCCGTGGCCGATCGCCAGCGGCGGTCCGTTGCGCGCCGCCATGATGGTCGACCGATCGTCTTCGAAAAGGACGGCCAGTGCGTAGGCGCCCTTGACGCGCTTCAGCATGGCATGCATCGCCTCGCGCCGCCCAAGGCCGTCCCGGCGAAACTTTGCCAGAAGATGCGCGACGACCTCGGTGTCCGTCTCCGTCTGGAATTCGGCGCCTGCTGCTGCAAGCTCGTCCTTGAGCTCGGCGAAATTCTCGATGATGCCGTTGTGAACCACGGCGACGCCTTCGGTGAAATGCGGGTGGGCGTTGCGTTCCGTGGGTGCTCCATGGGTTGCCCAGCGCGTGTGGGCGATGCCGATGGTGCCGGCCAGAGGCTCCTCTCTCAATCTGCTCTCGAGGTTGACCAGCTTGCCCTCGGCCCGCCGGCGCTGCAGCTTTCCCCCGTCGATCGTCGCGACGCCGGCCGAATCATAGCCGCGATACTCCAGGCGCTTCAATGCTTCGACCAGCCGCTCCGATACCGGCTGATTCCCGACGATGCCAACAATCCCGCACATATCCCTCTCCGCGTCTCTTCACGCCCTGCGGCGTATCAGCTCAAAAGTAACGACCACTGCATGTTTCCTCGAGTCGCACCGGCTCAAGGACAGGAATATGCAGCAGCTCTAAATGCCGTAGCGACCATTGCGCGTCTGACAAACGCGCGGCGCCGCAGGTGCCCGTTCAAAGCCTTGGTAGCGAAATTGCGTCGCGACGCAATCCGTTTTGATTTCACTTTCAGTTTCAATATTTAATGCGTCTACTCCGCGGCCTTTGCCCGCTTCCTGGCTGCCTTTTCCGCCTCGTAGCGCTCGCGCAATACGGGCGCCCTGCCGGGCTTGATGTCCTGGCGCGCACGGCCGAAAGCGACCGCATCCGCCGGCACGTCTTCCGTGATCACGCTTCCGGACGCCACGAACGCCCCGTCGCCGATCGAAACCGGAGCGACGAGCGACGAATTGGAGCCTATGAAGGCGTTCGCGCCGATGCGGGTGACATGCTTGTTCACGCCATCGTAGTTGCAGGTAATGGTACCGGCCCCGATATTGGATCCGGCGCCGACGAAGGCGTCGCCGATATAGGTGAGGTGATTGACCTTGGCTCCGGCACCGATCTCGGCGTTCTTCACCTCGCAGAAATTGCCGACCTTCGACTTCGCTCCGAGGTCGGCACCCGGGCGCAGGCGCGCGAAAGGTCCGACCGTAGCGCCGGCACGGACGTGAGCGCCTTCCAGATGGGAGAAGGCGTGGATGACCGCACCGCTTTCCACGCGCACGCCGGGCCCGAAGACGACGTTCGGCTCGAGGAGAACGTCCGGGGCAAGTGTGGTGTCCCATGAGAGGAAGACGGTCTCGGGTGCGATCATCGACACGCCCGCCAGCATCAATTCGTGACGACGGCGCTGTTGCCAGAGGCGCTCGATATAGGCAAGCTCGGCGCGGGTGTTGCAGCCGGTGAGTTCTTCTTCGGGCGCTTCGACAGCGATTGCACGGCCACCGAGGGCCCGCACGATCTCGACGAGATCGGTCAGGTAGTATTCGCCTTTCGCATTGGCGTTGCCGATCCGGTCCAGGAGATCGAGGGCCTTGCGGCCGTCGATCGCCATCAGCCCGCCATTGCAATAGGTGATGCGGCGCTCCTCCTCGGAGGCGTCCCGGTGTTCTCGGATGGCGACCAGCGCTCCATCCTTCACGATGAGACGCCCGTATCCGGTCGGGTCCGCCGCCTGGAAGCCAATCACCACGACGTCATCTCCGGCCGCAAGCCCGTCGCGGGCAGCCTTCAAGGGTGCGGCGGTGATAAGCGGCGTGTCTCCGAATACAACGAGAACGTCGTCATAGCCTCTCGCGATCGCATCTCGGGCAGCAAGCACGGCATGGGCGGTCCCAAGTCGCTCTTTCTGAAGAAAGGACGTGACGGCCACTTCGCCGGTAGCCGCCGCTGCAGATACGGCATCCGCATCGCGCCCGACGACCAGCGCCACATCGGAGATCGATGCACTCGCCAGGGCGTCGACGACGTGGGCGATCATCGGTCGCCCGGCAACCGGATGCAGCACCTTCGACATGGCCGATTTCATCCGCGTGCTCTCGCCAGCCGCCAGGATGATCGCCAGGCAAGTCCGTTCCATACTCTGATCTCCTTGATACCCTCTCGGGACATTTTTCCGACGCGGCGTCTCGCGCCTGCCCGCGCTTTTTGCGCGTTCCTATCAGCAACATATTGCGAGAACCATAATTCGCACAATCACGTCGCGTTAATCCGGTTCAAACCGTATGATATCAGCCCGGCGGCCGCAGGCGGCTTTCGGTGAGCAGGCCGCTCTCCTCCAGAATGGGATAGGCGACGGAGGCGATGTGCGCGTTGATGCGCTTCAGGTCCCGCAGCATGTCGAGGTGCAGCGAACTGGTTTGCAGGCTTTCCAGAAGGCCATCACGCAACCGCTCCAGGTGGCGCTCTGCGGAGCGTTTCTCCATATGCCGCACGTCGACCTTGACCTCGATGAGATGACGCGCCAGGTCGGCATTGCGGGTGACGAAGATGGTCTGCGCGATGCGCAGATTGTCGATGGTGAGGTTAAAAAGGCCCTTCAGCTCCTGATAGCCATCCTCCGAGAACCGCAAGCCGCCCCTCACCTTCTTGGCGATCTGTTCACAGAGACCCTTTTCGATGATGTCGCCCATGTGCTCGAGATTGATGGCATAGTCGATGATCACGATCGAACGGCGCCCGTCCTCCTCGTTCAAGCCATCGCGGCCAAGCCGGGACAGAAAGATCTTCACTTCCTGCTGCAGGAGGTCGACCTGCCGCTCGATATTCTCGATATCGCCCAATTCGTTGACATCATTCTTGCTGAACGCCTCGGAGGCCCGCATCAGCATGACCTCGATCAGGTCGCCCACCCTCAGGACCTCTCGCGTAGCGCCGGAAAGAGCCATCACCGGCGTATCGAGCGCCGCCTCATCGAGGTAGCGCGGCCCGGTTTCGGCCGCTTCGTCGTCGGGGAAGAACCGGTTCATGGTGCGGGCGAGCAACCCCGCGAAGGGCCAGGCAACCATCGCCAGCACCAGATTGAACAGCAGGTGAACGTCGACGGGCAGGTTCTGCCGCGGCAACGGCAGGCTCTGCAGGAAGTCGGCGCTGGCGCCAACCGCCGGAAGGGCGATGAGACAGCCGATGCCGCGCACCACGAGGTTGCCCAGCGTGACCCGGCGGGCGGCCGGCGGCGAGCCGAGCGTGGTGATGACCGGCGGGATCGCGCCACCGAGATTGGCACCGAGCACCAGAGCGACCGTCAATACGGGAGAAAGTACGCCGGCGGATGAAAGCGACAGCACCAGCATGACGACGGCGAGGCTGGACGATGACGCAAACGCAAGACCGGCCGCAATGATCATCGCCACGGGCAAGGCGTTGTCGAGCATGCCGAGAAACGCTCCCAAAGCCTGGGATTGGCGCATCGGCTCGGTCGCCGTGCCGAGCAGTTCGAGCGACAGAAGCATCAGACCGATGCCCACGAGCGCGTAGCCGGCGCCCTGGCGCGCGCTCGACCGGCTCATGCGGTGGGTGGCCACGCCTGCGAGGATGAGCAGCGGCGAAAGCCATCCGATGCCGAGTGCGACGATCCAGGCCGTCATCGCGGTGCCGACATTGGCGCCCAGCAGCACGATCTGCGCCATCTGCGAACGGATGAGCCCCTTCTCGACGAAAGAGGCCGTCATGAGTGCCGTGGCCGTCGAACTCTGGAGCCCGAGCGTTGCGACGAGCCCCGTCGCAAAAGCCCGGAAGGGACCGTTCGTTCCGCGCGCAAGACCTGCGCGCAGGCGCGCCCCGAAGGCACGCGTCACCCCGTCCTTGACCAGCGACAGGCCGAAGAGCAGCAGCGCAACTGCACCAAAGAGATTGACCATCACGATCGTGGACTGCATGGAGGTGATTTCCCGTAATGGCCGACGGATCGAAAGTCCCGGTCGAGTATCGAAAAACGATTCCCAGCAGTTTGCCACAGCGGGGCGCGCTTCCAACGCCTAATTTGCAGCTCGCTTTAAGTTGCCGGCTAACAAATTCCGACATTGCCTTCGTCGTTAGCGCCTTTTGCAGCCTTTGCTCTTGAATGCCCCGGCAGCCCTGATGCGCGCTGTCATGGCGATAGGGTGGCAGGTTCAACTCCGCCGGCGGCAATTTGCGACGAACCGGCCTTCAATTCCTCTCTGGTTTGTTCTAAGGAACGAATTCATTCGGCGTAATGCCGACGCATCCCAACGAGGTTTTCTGCCCCCATGCTCGACTCCCTGAGAAACGCTGCCCAGACCCGGGTCGTCAAAGGCCTGCTGGCCCTTCTCATCCTCTCATTCATGGTGTGGGGTGGTCAGACGTTGATGGTGCCAAGCACTCCCAATGCGGTCGTTACGGTCGGCGACATCAAGGTGTCGGCGAGCGACTTTCGCCTGGCTTACGAACGGCAGATCGCCCTGCTCTCGCGCCAGCTCGGTACGCCTTTGTCGCGCCAGCAGGCACAAGCTTTCGGCGTCGAGAACCAGGTCTACGCCCAGCTCGTCGCCGGTGCCGCCCTCGACCAGCTCGCTACCGACATGAATCTCGGTCTTTCGGAAGACAGGCTTGCGCGGCTGATCGGCGAAGACCCCGCCTTCCATGGCGTCAACGGGCAGTTCGACCGGCTGACATTTTCGAGCGTGCTGCGCAATGCCGGGCTGACTGAGCAGGATTACATCAACAACCGCAGCCAGGTCGCGGTTCGATCGCAGATCGTCGATGCGCTCACGGATGGTTACACGGCGCCCAAGGTACTCGTCGACGCCATTGGCAAATACCGCCATGAGACGCGCACGATCGACTATCTGCTGCTTTCCAACGCAAATATCGATGCGGTCAAAACGCCGGGCGACGACGTGCTCGCGCCCTGGTTCGAAAGCCGCAAGGCGAACTATCGCGCTCCGGAATACCGCAAGATCAGCTACATCAAGCTGGAGCCCGAGGACCTGGCCGCACCCGACGCGGTAACGGAGGAAGAGCTTCGCGCCGATTATGAGAAGCGCAAGGAGAGCTACCGCACGCCGGCAACGAGGACGGTCGAGCAGCTCACCTTCCCGTCGCGCGAGGCCGCCGACGCCGCGGCCGCCAAGCTTGCCGCCGGCACGTCCTTCGACGATCTGGTCAAGGCCGAGGGCAAGACGTCGGCAGATGTACTCCTCGGCGACTTCACCAAGGATCGCATGCCCGACGCAAAGATTGCCGACGCAGCCTTTGCCGTTGCCCAGGATGGCGGCACCACGCCCGTCGTCGAAGGTGCATTCGGCCCGGTCATCCTGCGCGTAACCAACATCCGGCCCGATGCGGTTCGCAGCTTTGACGAAGTCAAGGAAGAACTGCGCAAGGAAATCGCCCTCGACGCCGCCCGCGAGCAGCTCGTCGGCCTTCATGACAAGATCGAAGATGAACGCGCCGGCGGCGTGACCGTCAAGGAGATCGCCGAACAGCTGAAGCTCAAGCTCGTCACCGTCGACGCGGTCGACGCTTCCGGCAAGGATCAAAACGGCGACGAAGTTAAGGACCTTCCGGAACCGCGCGCCCTTCTCCAGGAAGTCTTCAAGGCTGACGTCGGAACGGATACCCTTGCCGTCAATATCGGGCGCGACGGCTCCGCATGGTTCGATGTCGAGGAAATCATTCCGGCCCGGGACCGGACGCTTGACGAAGTTCGCGACGAAGTGGCCGCCGACTGGACTGCGGAGCAGCAGCGCGCGGCGCTGGCCGCCAAGGCGAAGGAACTCAAGGAACGTATCGAGAAGGGCGCCAAGCTCGCCGATATCGCAACCGAACTCGGCCTTGTCGTCGAGACCAAGACCGGGCTCACCCGCGGGACCAACGATGCGAGTCTGAGCCCTGCCGCGGTGATCGCGGCCTTCGGCGGCCCGAACGGCCATGTCGCCAATGCCCCGGGGATCGGCGGCGATGGCCAGGTGCTCATGCAGGTTACATCGATCGAAGAGAAAGCGCCTGCCGACGCCCTCGACAACGACAGCAGCCAGATCGAAGCGATTGCGCGCGCGAGCGGTGACGACATCCTGGATCAGATGGTCTCCACCTTGCAAACCGCCTACGGCGTTTCGATCAACCAGTCGCTTGCCGAAACGGCCCTGGCGCAACGGTGACGACGGAGAAGCGAACCCATGAGTGATTTGAAACCGTTCGTCGCGAAGGTCGCAGGGCGCGAGGCACTGAGTCGCGAGGATGCGCGCGCGGCCTTCGAGATCATCATGTCCGGAGCCGCCACCCCATCGCAGATCGGCGGTTTTCTGATGGCGCTCCGGGTGCGCGGCGAAACGGTCGACGAGATCGTGGGCGCGGTCGGCGCGATGCGCGCACGCATGTTGCCCGTGGAAGCGCCTGACGGAGCGATCGACATCGTCGGCACGGGCGGCGACGGTGCCGGTACCTACAACATTTCCACACTCGCCGCGCTGATCGTCGCGGGTGCCGGTGTACCGGTCGCCAAGCATGGCAACCGCGCGCTCAGTTCGAAGTCCGGAACGGCCGATGCGCTCTCCTGCCTTGGGGTCAATCTCGAGATCGGACCTGCGGCGATCTCGCGCTGCATTGCCGAGGCCGGTCTCGGCTTCATGTTCGCCCAGCAGCACCATTCGGCCATGCGCCACGTCGGACCGACGCGGGTGGAACTTGGAACGAGGACCATCTTCAACCTGCTCGGCCCCCTCGCCAATCCCGCCGGCGTCAGACAGCAGCTCGTCGGCGTCTATGCGCCGCAATGGGTCGACCCGCTCGCGGAAGTGCTCCGCGATCTCGGTTCGCAAAGCGTCTGGGTCGTGCATGGCGAAGGGCTCGACGAGATCACCACGACCGGCGTGACCAAAGTGGCGGCGCTCAAGGACGGCACGATCACCAACTTCGAGCTGACGCCGGCCGATTTCGGCCTCGAACGGGTGTCGCTCGATGCCTTGAAGGGCGGAGACGGAGCCCACAATGCCGCTGCGTTGCAGGCCGTTCTCGACGGCGCCGAAAATGCCTACCGGGACATTTCCCTTGCGAATGCCGCCGCTTCGTTGATGATAGCAGGGCGCGCCAGGGACTTGTCCGAAGGCATGGCGCTGGCCCGGCAATCGCTTTCGAGCGGCGGTGCCAAGGTCGCCTTGCAGCGGTTGATCACCGTCTCGAACGCGGCTTGAGGAGAAGACATGACGGACATCCTGCGCCGCATCGAAGCCTATAAGCGAGAGGAGATCGCCGCTGCGAAAGCGCGCGTTCCGCTCGAAGAGTTGAAGGCGCGGGCCGCCGATCAGTCGGCACCGCGCGGTTTCCACGCCGCGCTTGTGGCCCGGCGGGAAAAAGGCCAGTTCGGGCTGATCGCCGAAATCAAGAAGGCGAGCCCCTCGAAGGGTTTGATCCGGCCCGATTTCGACCCTCCGGAACTGGCGAAGGCCTATGCCGCGGGCGGCGCTGCCTGCCTCTCCGTCCTTACCGACGCGCCGAGCTTCCAGGGTGCGCCGGAGTTCCTGACGAGGGCACGCGAGGCCTGCCTACTCCCGGCTCTGCGCAAGGACTTCATGTTCGACAGCTATCAGGTTTTCGAAGCGCGCGCCTGGGGCGCCGATTGCATACTGCTGATCATGGCTTCGCTTAGCGACGATGATGCGCGCCGGCTGGAAGAAGCCGCGTTTGCACTCGGCATGGATGTCCTCGTCGAAGTACACGACGCGGAGGAGATGGAGCGAGCACTTCGCCTGTCATCGCCGCTCGTCGGGATCAACAACCGTAATCTCAGGACGTTCGAGGTCGACCTCGCCGTCTCCGAACGGCTTGCGGCAATGGTTTCCTCAGACCGTCTCCTGGTCGGCGAAAGCGGCGTTTTCACCCACGAAGACTGCCGGCGCCTGGAAAAGAGCGGGATTACGACCTTCCTGGTCGGTGAAAGCCTGATGAGGAAGGACGACGTAGAGGCGGCGACGCGCGCGCTGCTGACCGGCTCGGCAAATATCCTGGCGGCAGAGTGATGAGCGGGCCGGCCCTCACCCATATAGACAGCGCCGGCGAAGCCCGCATGGTCGATGTCGGCGACAAGGCCGAGACGGTCCGTATCGCTGTCGCGGAGGGCTTCGTCAGGATGAAGCCGGAGACGCTGACACTCATTCGCGAAGGAAACGCCAAGAAGGGCGACGTGATCGCGACCGCCCGGCTCGCGGGTATCATGGCCGCCAAGCAGACATCCAGCCTCATTCCGCTCTGCCATCCCTTGATGCTGACGAAAGTGTCCGTCGAAATTACGCCGGATGACGCCCTTCCCGGTTTGCGGGTCGAAGCGATGGCGAAGCTGACCGGACGGACGGGTGTCGAAATGGAGGCGTTGACTGCCGTCAGCGTAGCCTGCCTGACGATATACGACATGGCCAAGGCCGTTGACCGGGAAATGGAAATCTGCGGCGTGCGGCTGGTCACCAAGTCGGGCGGGCGTTCCGGCGATTATCACCGCGGGGGAGAGATGCGCTGATGTCGCTTCTTTCGGTCGAGGAAGCACTTCAGAGGATTTTGGCCAGGGCCAATCCGCTGCAACGGACGGAGCGCGTTTCGCTGCATGAATGCCTCGGAAGGGTGCTCGCCGAGAACGTAGCGGCCAAGCTGACCCACCCCCCTTTCGACAATTCCGCGATGGATGGTTATGCCGTCCGCCACGACGATATCTCCGAAGTCGGAGCGGAGCTCTCCGTTATCGGCCAGTCGGCCGCAGGACACCGTTTTCGCGGCGAGGTGAAAGGCGGGGAGACCGTACGCATCTTTACCGGCGCGCCGGTACCTGCAGGCGCCGATACCGTCATCATTCAGGAAGACACGGAAAAACTGCCGGACGGCCGCATCCGCACCCTGTTTGCGCCGGCAAAGGGCCGCCACATCCGTTTGGCGGGCCAGGATTTCCTGGCAGGTGACGTCGCGCTGTCCGCCGGCAGCGCGCTCGACGCCGGCCGCCTGACGCTCGCGGCCAGCATGAATCATCAGGACCTGCCGGTTTTCGCCCGAACCAAGGTTGCAATCATCGCCACGGGCGACGAATTGTTGCCGCCGGGAAGTTCCCTCGGCCCCGACCAGATCATCGCTTCCAACAGTTTCGGGATCGCTGCGGTTGCCCGCGACAATGGGGCCGAAGTTCTTGATCTCGGCATCGTCGGCGACGATCGGACGGCGATCGCCAGCGCCGTGGCCAAGGCACAGGCAGCCCAGGTGGACGTGCTGGTAACACTCGGAGGAGCCTCGGTCGGCGATCACGATCTCGTTCAGTCGACGCTTCTCGGCTGCGGCATGACGCTGGACTTTTGGCGCATCGGCATGCGGCCGGGAAAACCGCTGATGGTCGGCGATCTCGACGGCGTCACGGTACTCGGCCTTCCCGGAAACCCCGTTTCGAGCCTCGTCTGCGCCCTGCTCTTCCTCGAGCCTTTGACGCGCAAGCTTTCGCATCTGCCGCCCCGTTCGAGACTGGTGGATGCACGGCTTGCCGCAACGCTGCCGGCCAATGACCGGCGCCAGGATTATATACGTGCCCGCCTCACGCTCGAGGCGGACGGTTCGCTCGTGGCGCATCCCTTCCCGCGGCAGGATTCGTCCATGGTCAGCGTTTTCGCGCAGTCCGACGGGTTGATCGTGCGGCGACCGGGTGCTCCCGAAGCCGCAAGCGGAGAGGCATGCAGGGTTTTCAGGCTCAGAGATCCCGCCTGACTTGCGTTGGACCTAATTGAAATGCCCTCGAGATCGGCGAAGAAGGCTGGAGAGCTGAGCTACGGCGCCCTGCCCGCGGGAGGTTTTTCCTGCGCCGCTTTCCGAAACAACAAGGCCGATGCGACCCAGAGCATTGCGAACAAGGCATTGACGCCAAGGATCTCCAGCGGCGGACTTGCCGGGTAACCCATCCCTGCGGCTACCGCGACCGCGGCGACCAGCGCCTGCGCGAGCGCGGTTGCGAAGAAAGCGCGTGCCATTCCGGCCGGCTGAAAGCGCGCAATGAAGGCGCTGATGATGCCGAACGCCAGCACCCCGCCATAGAGGAGGTTGGCGGGGTCATCCTCGGTCCCGATGATGCCAACGGCGAGATTCGCCCACACCAGGAGGAATGCTGTCGCCAGCGCAAGGCCGATGGCTGCGCGGTATGCGTTGCCGGCAGAGAACCTCGCCGACGCCTCATAGACGCCGCCTGCGGCGATCAGCATGGCTCCGAAGACAGCGAAATCGGCGACATCCCAGGCCACTTCCTCCGTGACTTGCATTGCGAGCAAGGGCAGCAGCATAAGCGCCGCGGCCGCGCCCCACGCCGCTCTCCTCCAGAGTCTCCCGCGTCCCTTACGATTTTCCGCCTTCGCCGCCATCTGCATCGCCCGCGCGCATTCACCTCGACTACTTCCAAGCGGATCGCGGTGATTTTAGGTCGGATCGACCTGAAATCATGAATGTGATCGATTCCGATGAGTCGAGACGCGGGATGTCGCGGAAAACCGCGTCATGAAAGTGTTTCACCGGCCCGGCTGACGAGGATCTTGTCGATGCGTCGGCCGTCCATGTCGATCACCTCGAAGCGGTAGCCGTGGGCCTCGGCGGTGTCGCCCTCCTCCGGAGTCTTGCGCAACTGCTGCACCAGGAAGCCGGCTATGGTTTCGAAATCGCCGTCCGCTTCGATTCCATCGATGCCGATCTGGAGGTGAATTTCATCAATCGGCGTCCGTCCGTCTACGATATAGCTGCCGTCGTCGCGCTGGCGAATGAGAGCGTGTTCGGAATTATCATAATTCGACGGGATGACGCCGACGATTGCCTCCAGGATGTCGGCGGTGGTGATGATCCCCTCCGTGCTCCCGTATTCGTCGACAATCATCGCCATATTGATGCTGGACGACTTGAAGGCTTCGAGAGCCTTCAGACAGGAGGCCGTCTCCGGCAGGGTAAGAATTTCGCGGACATAATCGCGGATGTTGAAGGGCGCGGCCGGCGCAACATTCAATATTTCCTTGGTAAGGACCGCGCCGATGACATCACCCGATGGGCCGTCGATCACCGGGTAGCGCGAGTGGCCGAATTGCCGGATCTTCTGTCCGATCGTCTCCAGGCTGTCGTGAACGTCGATGAAACCGACCTCTGTGCGGTGGGTCATGATCGATTTGACGTTGCGATCGCCGAGGCGGATGATTCGCCGCAGCATCTCGTGCTCGCTCTTCTCGATGGCGCCGCTTTCGACGCCTTCCGCCATGATCGCCTGCACTTCCTCTTCGGTGACGCGATCGGCATCCTCCGGCCTCATGCCCATGAGCCGCATCGCAATAGAGGCCGCCGTTTCGAAAATAAAAACGACCGGCGCTGCGATACGGGAAAGCAGCGCCATCGGACCGGCGACCAACATGGCCAGCCCTTCCGGATTTCGCAGCGCCAGCTGCTTGGGGATGAGCTCGCCGATGACCACCGACAAAAATGTGATCAGCGTGACGACGAGTGCGACCGCGACGGTGTCGCCGTAAGGGCTGATCCAACCGATGTCGTTCAGGAACGGAGCAATCTTTGCCGCGATCGTCGCGCCGCCATAGGCGCCCGCGAGGATGCCGACAAGGGTGATGCCGACCTGCACCGTCGACAGGAACTTGCCCGGATCCTCGGCCAGCGTGAGCGCGGCCTCCGCGCGCCGGTTTCCCTGCTTCACCATCTGACGAAGCAGCGGCTTGCTTGCCGAGACGATTGCCATTTCCGACAACGCGAAGAAAGCGTTGATCAAGAGCAGAATGAAAATGACAAGAAGCTCGAACATAGTCTCCGGTTCACCGTTGAAAAAAGGGCCGCCGCGCGACTGCCCGCTTCCCAGATAGGCTAAGCCGCATGGTCGGGCAAGGCCACCAGCAGGATTTCACGGCCGGGCGCCGGTCCCTGGATCACGATGTTCTGAGGTCGGCTCGACCTAAAAGCATGAACGTAAGTTAGCGGGAAGCGTCTCATAAGACGCGCGGCGCTGTAGGAAACGTATCGGAGGACTGCAACCTCTCCTCCCCTCATCCCTGTGCTCGTCACAGGGATCCAGCAGCGCCGCGTCCGCGGCGCGGGAAGCGTTCTTTCAGCCCAAGGAATTGGTCTGGCTGGATTCCTGTGACGAGCACAGGAATGAGGAAATCAAACAAGCGGCGGCGGTGGCCCGAATCTCGACAGCCCGATTAATGGAAACATGCAGCTCGAAGTGCTCGCGTCTCATAAGACGCGCGGCGCTGTTGGAAACGTATCGGAGGCCTGGAACCTCTCCTTCTGCCTCATCCGTGTGCTTGTCACAAGGATGAGAACAGCGCCGCGTCTGCGGCGCGGGAAGCATTCTTTCAGCCCAAGGACTTGGCCTGGCTGGATTCCTGTGACGAGCACAGGAATGAGGAAATCAAACAAGCGGCGGCGGTGGCCCGAATCTCGACAGCCCGATTAATGGAAACATGCAGCTCGAAGTGCTCGCGTCTCATAAGACGCGCGGCGCTGTAGGAAACGTATCGGAGGCCTGGAACCTCTCCTTCTGCCTCATCCGTGTGCTTGTCACAAGGATGAGAACAGCGCCGCGTCTGCGGCGCGGGAAGCGTTCTTTCAGCCCAAGGACTTGGCCTGGCTGGATTCCTGTGACAAGCACAGGAATGAGGGACCGGGGATGTGCGGCTCCTACAACTTGCGCTTGCGAATATGCGAGGGATGATCAACCTGTGACGCAATGAAACGCGCCGAGGCGTCGCACCTCTCTATCCTCATCCCTGTGCTCGTCACAGGGATGAGAGCAGCGCCGCGTCTGCGGCGCGGGAAGCTTTCTTCAGCCCAAGGACTTGGTCTGGCTGGATGCCTGTGACGAGCACAGGAATGAGGAAGTTAAAAAAAGCGCGGCGGGTGTCCCGAATCTCAACAGGCCTTAGAAGGCCGCTGTCTTGTCAAAGTGTTTGAGGGCCTTCGGTCAGGCTTCTGCACCGCCGCCGCTTAGCGCCTGACGGATACGCGCACGCCCTACCTTGATCACGTGCTCCATCGCCAGGCGTGCAGCCGCTTCGTCGCGTTTGCCGATCGCCTCGACGATGCGGATATGGTTGCGCGCAACTTCGTCGATGCCGCCCTTCTCAGCTGTCGGCGAACTGAGCTTGAACACGCCCACAAGAGCTGCCTCGATCAAGCCCCCGACGGTACGCAGAAAGGGATTGCCGGATGCTTCGATGACCGAGAGATGGAACTTGAGGTCCGCTACGGCGAGACTCTCGGGGGTGTGATTCGCCTCGCCCATGGCGACGGCGAGCCGCATCATCCCCGCGATTTCCGCATCCGACGCGTTTCTTGCCGCCAGTGCCGCAGCATGGGTCTCGAAGGCAAGCCGTACCTCGCTCAGATGGTAGAGAAAGTCCTCATCGACGCCGCAGGCGAAATGCCAGGTGAGAATGTCGCTGTCGAAGAGATTCCATTCCTTTCGGGGCGTGACGCGCGTGCCGATCCGGGCGCGCGGAACGATCATGCCCTTGGCGGCAAGCGTCTTCATCGCTTCGCGCAGTACCGTCCGCGAGACGCGGAAACGGAGCGCCAGTTCAGGATCTCCGGGGAGAATGCTGCCGACCGGGAACTCGCCCGAAACGATCGCCTTGCCGAGCTGATCCACGACCTGTGCATGGCTCGTCCGCTTCGGCGTGCCGGATATCACGGTCTCAAGCACGCTCTTCAACCACTCCTCCCCAGGGAAACTCCTCATCGTCAGCGTGATTCTTGCCGGCGACGATCAACACTAGATCGAATAGACGATTCCTGAAAGGCCTGCGGAGAGTTGCAGGCAAAGCCGTCGGACTATAGAAAACCCCGCGCACGAGGCGCGGGGTTGCAATTGCCGTGTTCGGGCGTTCGATTATTGCGGCAGCTTGTCGTCTACGCCTTCGACATAGAAGTTCATGCCGAGCAGCGTCGCGTCGTCGGCGGTCTCGCCCTCTTTCAGCCACGGGCTGCCATCCTGCTTGTTGAGCGGACCGGTAAACGGCTTCAGTTCGCCGGACTTGATTTTCGCCTCCGTCGCTTCCGCCATCGCCTTCACGTCATCGGGCATGTTGGTGTAGGGCGCCATGGTCAGGATGCCGTCCTTCAGGCCGTCCCAGCTCGAAGTCGTCGACCATGTTCCATCGAGGAAGGCCTTGGTGCGCTTCACATAGTAGGCGCCCCAGGTATCGACGATCGCAGTCAATTGCGTCTGCGGGCCGGCGGCAATCATGTCGGATGCCTGGCCGAAAGCCTTGATACCGCGCTCGGCTGCGACCTGCATCGGCGCGGTCGTGTCGGTATGCTGAGTGATGATATCGACGCCCTGGTCGATGAGCGCCTTGGCGGCGTCCGCTTCCTTGCCCGGATCAAACCAGGTGTTCGCCCATACGACCTTGATCTTGAAGTCCGGATTGACCGCCCGGGCACCGATGACGAAGGCGTTGATGCCCATCACCACCTCGGGAATCGGGAACGAGGCGATGTAGCCGGCAACGCCCTTTTCCGACATTTTCGCGGCGATCTGGCCCTGAATGTAACGGCCTTCGTAGAAACGGCTGTTATAGGTGGCGACGTTCGGCGCGGTCTTGTAGCCGGTCGCGTGCTCGAACTTCACATCCGGGAACTTGCCGGCGATCTTGATCGTCGCATCCATGAACCCGAAGGACGTGGTGAAAATCAGACCACAGCCGGAACGCGCCAGGCGCTCGATCGCGCGTTCGGCGTCCGGACCTTCCGGCACGTTTTCCAGGAACTGCGTTTCGATCTTGTCGCCGAGTTCCTTTTCGAGCTCCTGGCGGCCGATGTCGTGGGCTTGGGTCCAGCCGCCGTCTGTCTTCGAGCCGACATAGATGAAGCAGATCTTTGCCTTCTCCTGAGCGCTTGCAGCCGGCGCGATACCGAGCACGGCGACGGTGGTTGCGAGGGCGACGAGTAGTTTTTTCATTTTTAACCTCTGTCGGTTTGAGAAATGTCCGTCTGGCTGTTGTTCTTCACCGGTCCGGCACAAACGGCTTGCCGAGCGATGCCGGCGTATTGATCAGGGTCATGCGCCGGTTATGCGATATGAGAATGAGTACGACAATCGTTGCGAGATAGGGAAGCGCAGTGAGGAACTGCGACGGAATGCCGATGCCGAAAGCCTGCGCATGAAGCTGGCTTATCGAGACGGCTCCGAAGAGATATCCTCCGGCGACCACGCGCCAGGGCCGCCAGGAGGCAAAAACCACCAATGCCAGCGCGATCCAGCCGCGGCCGGCCGACATGTTCTCCACCCATTGAGGCGTGTAGACGAGCGACAATTGCGCGCCGGCAAGTCCGGCGCAGGCGCCGCCGAACAGAACGGCCAGGTAGCGGGTGCGAATGACGTTCACGCCGAGGGCGTGGGCCGAGGCGTGGCTGTCGCCCACCGCCCGCAACTTCAACCCCGCACGGCTCCGGAACAGAAACAGATGGACGCCCACCACGATCGCGACCGACGCATAGAATATTGCGTCCTGCCGAAACAAAAGCGGTCCGACGACCGGTATCTTCGACAGGAGCGGAATTGCGATCGGCTGCAGCTTGATACCCTGCATCCCGAGAAAACTTTCTCCGGCCATTCCGGAAACGCCGAGCCCGAGGAGCGTGAGCGCCAGGCCGGTCGCTACCTGGTTGGCAACGAGCGTCAGCGTCAGGAAGCCGAACAGCAGCGAAAACACGGCGCCGGCAGCGATGCCGGCAAGAATTCCTACATAGGGCGAGCCGCTGAGCTGCGTCGCCGCGAAGGCGCAGACAGCGCCCATGATCAGCATGCCTTCGACGCCGAGGTTGAGCACGCCGGACCGTTCGGCGACGAGCTCGCCCAGGGCGGCGAGGACCAGTGGCGTCGCAGCCGTGATGACGCTTAAGAGGATTGCTTCGACTATGCCCATCAGTGCGCCTCTTCCGTCTTGACCGCTGCGAAGCGATCCCACACCAGCCTGATGCGATAGTGAATGAGCGCGTCGCACGACAGCACGAAGAACAGCAGCAGCCCCTGGAAGACGCGCGTCACCTTGTCGGATACGCCGATCGAAAGCTGCGCGGCCTCGCCGCCGAGATAAGTCAACGCCAGGACGAGGCCGGCGGCCACGATTCCGAGTGGATTGAGCCGGCCGAGGAACGCGACGATGATGGCGGTGAAGCCGTAACCGGGCGAGATCACCGGACGCAGCTGCTGCATGGCTCCACTCACTTCCGAAATGCCGGCGAGCCCCGCCAGCGCGCCGGAAAACAGCATCGAGAACCAGATCATCCTGCGCGAGGAAAAGCCGGCAAAGCGCCCTGCCCGCTCGGATTGGCCGAGAACGGTGATTTCGAACCCCTTCAACGTATAGCGCATCATGAACCACACCAGCACCGCCGCGATGATCGCGAAGGCAAAACCCCAATGCGTACGCCCCGAGGCGAGCATTTCGGGAAGGACAGCGTCCGCGCCGAACGTTCGCGTTTCCGGGAAGTTCATACCTTGAGGGTTGCGCCAAGGGCCACGCACGAGCCAGTCGAGAAAGAGCTGGGCCACATAGACCAGCATCAGACTCGTCAAGATCTCGTTCGTATTCATATGCGCCTTCAGGAAGGCCGGTATCGCGGCGAAGAGCGCTCCACCGAGCATGCCGAGAAGCATCATCAGCGGCAGTATCAACGGCGACTGCCAATCGTAGAAGAGTACCGGGAGGGCCGAGCCGGCGATTGCGCCCATGATGAACTGCCCTTCTGCGCCGATGTTCCAGTTGTTGGAGCGGAAGCAGACGGAGAGCCCGACGCCGATCAGGATCAGTGGCGCCGCCTTGATCGCGAGTTCGTGCAGCGACCAGACCTCGCTCAGCGGCTCCACGAAGAAGCTGTAGAGCGCGGTCGCCGGATTCTTGCCGAGCAATGCGAACATCACGCCGCCGAAGATGATGGTCAGCGCAAAAGCGATGAACGGCGAGAGGATGGAAAACAGCGTCGAGGCCTTCGCGCGCTTTTCGAGTTCAATCCGCATGCGCTGCTCCCGTACCTTCCGCCCCGCCTTCCGATCGGCCATACATGCCACCCATCAACAGGCCGATCTTTTCGCGCGAAAGTTCACGGGCCGGATAGGGATCGGAGAGACGCCCGTCGCTTATGACGGCAATCTCGGTCGCCACTTCGAATATTTCATCGAGGTCCTGACTGATGACAAGGACAGCGGATCCCGCTTTTGCGAGATCGACCAAGGCCTGACGGATACGGCTCGCCGCTCCGGCGTCGACGCCCCAAGTGGGCTGGTTGACGACGAGCACGGCCGGCTGACGGTCGAGTTCCCGTCCGACGATAAACTTCTGCAGATTGCCGCCGGAGAGTGATCCGGCCGGCGGATCCTCGCCGCTCTTGCGCACGTCCATCGCCTCGGCAATCCGCTTCGTCGCCGCCTGGACGGCGCCGTGGCGGATGATCTTCAGTGCGCCGCCGCCGAGAAAAGCCCGGCGATCCGATTGGCTGCGCGCGAGCACGAGATTGTCGGAGAGCGACAGCGCCGAGACCGCGGCGTGCCCATGGCGCTCCTCCGGCACAAAACCGGCGCCCATCAGACGGCGGGCATTGATGTTCCTGGTCCCCACCGGCCGCTGACGGATCTGGATGGCATTGTCGTCGGCGACGGGATATTCGCCCGAAAGCGCATCGAAGAGCTCGCTCTGCCCGTTGCCGGCCACACCGGCGATCGCGAGCACCTCGCCTGCCCTGACCTTGAGACAGATGTTTTTCAAGGAGACCGCAAAGGGCGTGCGCGCCGCGACGGAAAGATGCCGCGCCTCCAACTGCACGTCGCCTCTGGTGCTCGTTCCCTCCGGCGTCACGACGGCAACGTCGCTGCCTACCATCATGCGTGCAAGAGAGGCGGGCGTTTCCGCGCGCGGATCGCAGGCGCCGGTTACCTTGCCGTGTCTCAGCACCGTCGCGCGGTCGCAGATGCGCTGCACTTCCTCGAGACGATGGCTGATATAAAGGACGGAGCGCCCCTCCGATCGCAATTTCTGCAGCGTCTCGAAAAGGCGGTCGGCTTCCTGGGGCGTCAGCACCGAAGTCGGTTCGTCGAGGATGATGAGCTGCGGGTTCTGCAGGAGAGCCCGGACGATTTCGATCCGCTGCCTTTCGCCGACCGAGAGATCGGCGACATGCGCCTTCGGATCGAGCGGCAGGCCATAGATGCGCGACAGCCGTGACGCTTCCTCGGCAACCCGGGCAAGCGAAACCGACCTGTCCATCGAAAGGGCGATATTCTCGGCGACCGTCAGTGCCTCGAACAGAGAGAAATGCTGAAAGACCATGCCTATGCCGAGCCGGCGGGCGTCGCTCGGGCTGCCGATGCGAACATTCGACCCCTGCCACATGATCTCGCCGGCGCTCGGCGCGAGCACGCCGAACAGCATCTTCACCAGCGTCGACTTTCCCGCGCCGTTCTCGCCGAGCAGCGCGTGGATTTCTCCGGGTTCTATCTGCAGATCGATTGCATTGCAGGCCGCGAACGAGCCGAACAATTTCGTAAGGTTGCGAACGGCCAGCAGCGGGCCGCTCGCGGTTTGTCCCTTTTCAGGCACGCTGCCCTCTTCCCCTCTTCGATCCCCGCTCGCCTTACTGCACGTTCCTTTGATCGTACCCAATCAATCGACAAGAACCTGCAGCCACGTGAAGACTACGGCGACCTTCGCGTCCGATAAGACGCCGGCGCCGTAAGGCTTCGGTCAGGGAATCAGCAATGTCGTTCCACTTGTTTTTCTTGTTTCGAGATCCGTATGCGCCCGACCTGCTTCGGCGAGCGGATAGGTCTGATTGATATTGATACGCACTTTGTTGCTTTGCACAACATCAAACAGGGAATTTGCACATGCCTCCAGGGCCGGCCGGGTCGCGACATAAGTGAAGAGCGTCGGGCGCGTCGCATAGAGCGCGCCCTTCTGCGCCAGGATACCGATGTTGAAAGCATCCACCGGCCCGGAGGAATTGCCGAAGCTGGCCCAGAGGCCGCGCGGCTTCAGGCAGTCGAGCGAGGCCGGATAGGTGTCGCGCCCAACGGAATCGTAGACGACATCGACGCCGCGCCCTCCGGTCAAGTCCTTGACGCGCTCCACGAAATTGTCCGTGCGGTAGTTGATGACGTGGTCGTAACCATGGGCAAGAGCCAGATCGATCTTCTCCTGCGATCCGGCTGTTCCGATCACCGTCGCACCAAGTGCCTTGGCCCACTGCCCCGCAATGAGCCCGACGCCGCCGGCGGCGGCGTGAAAGAGCAAGGTCGTCTCCGGGCCTACCTTGAAGGTTTGGTTGAGAAGGTATTGCGCTGTCATGCCCTTGAGCATCATCGCAGCCGCCGTCTCCAGGCTGATTCCGTCCGGCACCTTCAAGAGTTGCGAGGCGTCTACGTTGCGCTCGCTGGCATAGGCGCCGTCAGCGGATGCATAGGCGACGCGGTCGCCGACCGAAAACATGCTGACCCCATCACCCACCGCAGTCACTACTCCGGCGCCTTCCTTGCCCGGAACGAAGGGGAGGCCGGTCGCCGACTTGTAGAGGCCGGTGCGAAAATAGACGTCGATGAAATTGAGGCCGATCGCCACCTGCCGGATCTGCACTTCGCCGGGTCCGGGCGCCGCAAGCGTCACGCCCTCCATCTTCAGAACTTCCGGTCCGCCAAGTTCGCGAACGACGATCGCCTGTGCCATGTCCAACTCCTAATCGATTGCGATGATTTCGGGCCGAGCCTGACCGATCGCGCTCAGGCACGCCCGAGTTTCGGGAATATCTGCAGTATGAAACCGATGACGTAGAGGTAAAGCCCGGTTGCCACGACGCCCACCACAACCCAGGGCGGGGTCTCGAAATGCAGGAGCAAGGCATACATGCCGAGCACCGACCAGATGAGAAAGACGCCGAGATTGAGCGGCCTCAGCCTTTTCACACGCACCGGATGCAGGAAGTTGATGGGCAGGAACGTCAAAATCACGGAGAGGAAGACGACAACCGATGCAGTGACTTCGCTCGCCTGGATCACAAAAAGGGTGAAGACGACCATATTCCAGACGACCGGAAATCCGGAGAAGAAATACTCATCCGTCTTCATCCCCATATCCGCATAGTAGATAGCGCTCGAAACCACGATCGCTCCGGCGGCAACGAACGACCAGGGTTCGCCGATCATGCCGCTTTGGTAGAGCGCGAAGGCCGGCAGTAGCACATAGGTCACGTAGTCGATGACGTTGTCGAGCGTATCGCCCGACCAGTTGGGCAGCACCTCCTTGACCTGGACCTTGCGTGCGATCGGCCCGTCGATGCCGTCGACGAGCAAGGCCAGACCGAGCCACCAGAACATGTCGACGAAGCGGTGCTCTGCCGCGGCGACGACGCCGAGAAAGGCCAGGAACGATCCGGACGCTGTAAGGATATGCACGGAAAAGGCGCGGATTTCCGCGTAAGGAACGCGTCTGTAATTGAAGAACTTCATGTGCGAAGCCGCCCTGTCCCTTGTCCCGTCCCTCTGCGCCGCCAGTCAGCCGCTAATTTCAGCACCGGCACCACTTTGGCCGTAATATGCACCGTTTCCCGAGCATCGCCAGCAAATTCCAACCGTTCGCCACTTTGAGGCGGTATTGTCCTGTGGACATGCGGCGCATGCCCCTGCGGTGATTCTGCCCATTTATTTCAATGGGGTAAGCGGCTAGAACTAAAGCATGTCGCCCGAAGCTGTGGGCACGAACAGCACGCTGAAGGACTTCGGATGAACGCGGGCACTTCAGGCTGCAATATCGAGACGAAAGCGGGCAACCGCACGGGAGGGCCTGTCGGCCATGGATCACTATGACATCGCAATAATCGGCGCGGGGCTTGCCGGCTCGCTGGCGGCCATCGCTCTTGCACGCGAAGGTCACCGTGTTGCGCTCATCGGCCCGCGGCCTGCCATCGCCGACGGCCGCACCACCGCGCTCATGGACCAGTCGATCGAATATTTGAGGAAGCTCGATCTTTGGGATGAGGTCGAGCCGCTGACGGCACCACTGGTCGCCATTCACATCCTCGACGGGACCAGGCGGCTTTTTCGGGCGCCCCCGGTCAATTTCCGCGCCTCCGAAGTAGGCCTCGAGGCTTTCGGCTACAACATTCCGAACGCGCCCTTCCTCGAGATTCTGGAAAGGCACGAAGCGGAACTGCCGACGCTCGAGCGTGCGACCGCCGCGGCAACGAGAATCGACATCGACGGCGCAGAGATTCGGATCGGCCTTGGCGATGGCCGCTCGATCACTGCCGATCTGGTGGTCGGCGCCGACGGGCGACGCTCGGCCGTGCGGGAGGCGGCCGGGATCGGCGTTCGCACCTGGTCCTATCCCCAGGCTGCTATCGTCCTGAATTTCAGCCATGAACTGCCGCATCAGGACGTTTCGACCGAGTTCCATACGGAAAGCGGTCCGTTTACGCAGGTGCCGCTTCCCGGCAATCGCTCGAGCCTCGTCTGGGTCCGGAAGCCTCGCGATGCCGAGGAGATGCTGACGCTTGCACCGGATATCCTCTCGCGCACGATCGAGGATCGAATGCAGTCGATTCTCGGCAAGGTCACGACAGAGGGAATGCCGCAATCATTTCCGCTTTCCGGCCTTTCTGCTCGTCGTTTCGGCAAGGGTCGCGTCCTGCTCGTCGGCGAAGCCGCCCATGCCTTTCCACCGATCGGGGCCCAAGGGCTGAACCTCAGTCTTCGCGACATCATGACCCTTGTCGATCTCGTCGGCCGGCCAACCGGCAGCCGCCTGCCGGTAGACACAGGCGACCGCTTCGATGGCCGGCGGCGCGCCGACATTCTCAGCCGCACGGCGAGCGTCGACCTGCTCAACCGTTCGCTGCTCTCGAATTTCCTGCCGGTGCAGGCCTTGCGTGCGGCTGGCCTGCATCTCCTTTCCTCTGCGGGCCCGTTGCGCGGACTTTTGATGCGCGAGGGAATTCATCCCGGCAGCGCGCTGCAGGCGTTCAAGGAGGGCTTACGGGAACAGATCCGGCGGAAGAGCGCCTGAGCGTATGAGGTATAGCAGCCCGGTGACCGTCGCGACGGAGAGCAGCGTCGTGATGAGGATCGTCGCCGATGCCCGCTCCTGCCAGACGCCGTATTGTTGGCCGATCACGAACACATTAGTTGCGGTCGGCAGCGAAGCGAGCAGCACTGCCGTCTGTACCCAGATGGGATCGTAGGCACCGCCAAGGCTGAGCGCCAGATACATGAGCACCGGATGAAGCACGAGCTTTGCCGGAACGATGTAACCGATCTCCGCGGGAATACGCTTAAGCGGGCGCAGCGCAAGCGTGACCCCCATCGCAAACAGGGCGCAAGGCGCCGCCGCTTGCGCCAGGTAGTCTATCAGCCGCTGCAGCGGCAGCGGGGCTTCGAGAGAGAGAAAAGCCGCGGCGACGCCGGCAAAGGTCGACAGGATGAATGGATGAAAGGCTATCCGGCGCGCAATGCCGAGCGCGAGGACTGCAGGCTTCTGCTTGCTGCCTCCCGCAGCCGCCATCAGCGCCGGAGCGACGGTGAAATGCGCTGCATTCTCGAAGCAGAAAATCAGCGCCACCGGAACGGCCGCCGTCTCCCCGAGAGCCAGCAGCGCCAGGCCGGGGCCCATGTAGCCGATATTGCCATAAGCACCGGCGAAGCCCTGCATCGTCGCCTCGGCAACCGTATTGCGGCGAAGGAACAGCCCTATGGCGAAGATCAGCGCAAAGACGACATACGTCGTGCCTACGCTGGTCAGGATGAAATCGGCACGGGTAAGCTCCTCCACCGGCGTGCGCGATACCAGCTTGAAGAAGAGCGCGGGCAGCGCCAGGTAGACGATGAACGTGTTCAGCCAGCCCATCGCCTCGCCCGGATGGTCGACGAGGCGCGCCGTCAGGTAGCCGAGAAAGATGAGGCCGAAGAACGGCAGCACCAGACCCGTGATTTCCGCCATGATCTCCCTCGCCGCTGCTGGAGCGCTTCCAGGAAAAGTGCGTAGCGGTTTTCCGTCCGGAAGTGCGTTGTTTAAAGACTCAGCGCTTCCAGGAAAAGTGTGTAGCGGTTTTCCGTCCGGAAGTGCGTTGTTCGAAGACTCAGCGCGTCCGGGAAAAGTGGGTGACGTTTTCTGTCCGGAAGCTGTAGCTGGGCGTGCTTAGCCGATTTGGGAGAGAATTGGGAAGGTCTGCTGGAACCAGATCGCCACGGAACTGACGAAACCGAAGAGGAAAGCAAGGCCGGCGGCGACGAGCAGAGCGCCCATCAGCTTTTCGATGAGCCCCAGATGGCGGCGAAAACGCGAAAGAAAACGCATGAAGGCACTGGAAAAGCCCGCCGCGATCCAGAACGGTACTGCGAGCCCGAGCGAATAGATCGCCAGCAGAGCAGCGCCGTCGGCGACCGTATCGCGCGCGGCGGCAACACCCAGTATGGTGCCCAGCACCGGGCCGATACACGGTGTCCAGCCGAAGGCGAAGGCAAGACCCATGACATAGGCTCCAGACAGGGTTGCCGGCTTGCCACCCTGGAAACGTGCCTCGCGGGCAAGCAGGCCGATCCGGAAGACCCCGAGGAAATGCAATCCCATGACGATGATGATGATCCCGCCTATGCGCGAAAGAAGATCGAGATGCTGCCTGAGCAAAAGACCGATCGAAGAGGCGCCCGCCCCGAGCGCCACGAAGACCGTCGCAAAGCCGAGCGTGAAGAACAGCGCCGCCGGCAGGACGGCCCTGCGCGTGCTTGCGGTTGCCACGGCATTTCCGTCCCGGAACTGGTCGACGGAAACGCCTGCCATATAGCACAGGTAAGGCGGCACCAGGGGCAGGACGCAGGGCGAGAGAAAGGACAGAGCACCTGCCAGAACGGCGGTCCAGATGGAAATATCTGCAATCGACAAGGTATCAGAACTCCGGCACTCGACTTGCCGCCTTCTTACCCGCATGTATGGAGCGAAACCAATCACCTTTTGGCGATCATTTTGACGCACCGAGCCATGGCCGCACCGACGGGGACGGCCGCGCACAGGGCCGCTCGCTTCGAACCCATAATGATGGTTTAGTGCAATTTTTGGGTTGACCGGCGCAAAGCCTGCGTGCATATGTCCGGCCACTCCGCCGGGCCTGCAGGCCCGGCATGGGAGCGCGTAGCTCAGCCGGTAGAGCAACTGACTTTTAATCAGTAGGTCCAGGGTTCGAATCCCTGCGCGCTCACCATAAAAAGACAATCAAACAACGCTTTGCATGATCCTTCTAGCTTTACCCTCGCCTTCCGCCACCGGCCAGCTTGGCGTCGGCATCAGATCACAGCCTTGCACTAAGCCCGCGTCGGCGAGCCGCTAGAAATTCAAGTAAATATTGACGCTCGGTCGACGGTTGTAGCGGTAATCGTCGCGGTAGCCGTAGCTCTGGGTGTAGTCATAGCGTGGGAAGCACCTGCCGTAGTAGCGGCATGAACGCCAAGCGTGCCGCCTGTTCCAATGGCTGTCTCGCCAGTTGCGTCGGTGGTCGACCTGCTCAACCGCGCCCGTCTTCACCTGCTCTTGCCTAGGCACGAAGATTGGCGCGGCTCTCGCAGGCAAGGCGAAGGACGCAGCCAAAACTGCGGCTGTGAGGGCCGACAAAAACTTTATCATGAAGGGATCCTCCTCGGTGCGGATGAGATTGCACCGTGGAGGCTGAACTGCTGATGAATGGGTGCGTTGGTGGTGTCCTGCTGAATCGAATCTACGCAAATGCGCAGATCCGGTCGGTTCACTGATATCCGGAACCTCCCCGCCGGTCGTCGGTTCCTCCTTCCCCAGCAGGAGAAACAACATGGCCAAAGACGAACTGAGCGCCGGCTTCACCGGGACGCCGACCGAACCGCCCACTGGTGTCCGAAAGGTAGCGAAGACAGCCACCGACGCAGTGAGCCGCGAGGCTAACGCTGTGGTGGCCGGCGCCGCAGATCACCCATACACAGCAACCGGCCTGGCGCTCACAGTCGGCGCCCTCGCCTTCGCGATCGGCTACGTTATGGGCCGATCGTCAATCGACGACGGGCGGAGTTACTGGCGGTAGATTACCGGCCGGCGCTGCTGGTGTGGGCGCAGATGGTGACCGCGCTGGCCACTGAAGCTATGATCCGACGCGGCGCCGAGTCTATCATGGTGATCTCTTGCCTTTGCGGGCGGCCTGGGCGAACCTCTGATTCCCATTTCCTGAACTGGCATGTGAAACCGATGAGCAGCAAAATTTTCGAAACCTTGACCGGCATGTACTTTACGGTCGACGCCGCCGATGGGAGTTACTCCACCGGTCAAGTGATCCGGCTCGCTGCCGAGGGGCTCTATTTCGTTCGGTTCGACGGCAACGAGGTGACATTACCCCTGGAACTCGTGACCGTCGGCGAGATGCTGGACACCACCGAAGAAGAGTACAAGCTCTGGCGGTTTTTCGACACGATCGAGGAACGTGACACGTGGATCGAATGGCTGGACGCGCCGTCTAAGCCGCGGGTCATCTCGCTTGTGAAGCCGACCAAGTAACACGTTCGAACCCGTGACAATGGCCAATATCGATCAGATAATCATGTTTGGCGCCGGTCTCTGGATGACAGCGGCAGGCTTTGGCTTCGTCCGGACGAATACTCAAGTGCCGTGGCTCGTTCAACTCACAAGGCATTTTCGCTGGATGGGGCCGCTGTTGACCCTTATCGCTGTGGTTCTGCTGTTTGCCCCAAGTTAGCGACATGATTTTCCGAATGGCCGTAGAAGATGGGACGAAGAGTTGAACTGATTGCGGTGGCAGTGATCATCATCTCCGCCTTTGTGCTCGTTTGGCTGCTATTTGTCTTCAGTTGAACGCTGAAAAGATCAGCATGGCGTGGTCTGGAGCAAGCGATATTGAAGCGTAACGTGCGCGCCATGAGACTGCTCGCCCTGGCGGCCATTCTGATCGCAGTGCTGCTGCTGTTCCTGCTCGTATCCGGCATTGCCGATGTCCCCTGTCAGGACGGCACCTGGGACCCGAACAGATATACCTGCGTACATACAGGGGTGACGTCATGAAGGCTGCCCCTCGGCACTCCCACATGCTATAAGAGATCGATGACCGAAAACGAACAGCAGTACGAGTTTTCCGAGTTCTCCGGCGAATTTGTCGACGACGACATCATGGTCACTATCGGCATATACCGCCCGGCCGGCACCAACGCGGACTGGACGCTTGAGGTCGTCGATCAAGAGGGATATTCGACCGTCTGGGATGATCTGTTCGCCACCGACCGCGATGCTTTCCAGGAATTTCTGGCGACCGTCCATCGCGACGGGATACGCAGCTTTCTCGATCAGTCGATCCGCACCGTCCATTGACGCTGCATTCCGCGCGCCTGGATGATTGGTATTGGTCCGATGCCGCTGATGTGATCAGGAGGCGGAAAATCGCGCTTGATGTAAATGTGCAAAAGCGCTTTACCTGCCCATGTATTTTGAAGAGGCGTACCGGAATCGCGGAATCAGACCTTTCTCGCTGATGAAACCGCAGATAGCGTCTCTGCGCAGCTGCATTCCGGCTGCGTCCCCGAGTCCAATGAAGGCAACTGGATGAGGGCTTGCCCCGCCATCGTGCGGGGCTTTTTCGTGGACAATGGTACTGGTCGGACAGCCGACTTGAGACACCCGTACACCGAAGCGTTGGCTCTCCCTCATGCCCATAAGGATGCGGTCGCGACCACCGTTTCTAGCCCATTTTAGTCAGAGAGTAAGCATTGCGCCTCGAAATAGGTTGTGCTGTGATTCGCACTCAACCGGAGTGCTGCCATGTTCGATAATGAAGAGATCGGTATCCCCTGCCCCGAATGCGGCCACGAGACCAGCAAGCCTGTCGCTTGGGTGAAAGCGAACGACGAACTCCCTTGCAGGAGATGTGGGACCGCCATCGTGTTGGAGAACGAAAAGCACTTGCTCACGATCGAGCAAGTCGCTCAGAACATGACGAAACTCAGACGATCGCTCGCAAAGTTTCGTCGGAATGCTCGTGGTGCGCGTTGGCACCGGTGACATCCATCCGCCGCGAAGGAAATCCCTCCCGAATGCGCTGCGAGGAAGGACTGGCGTCCGTGTGAACCGTCGCTAGAAGTTGAAATAGATCGTCACGCCCGGCCGCCGATGGTAGCGGTGATAGTCTCGATAGCTGTAGTACCGGGGATAGCACCTGCCGTAGTAGCGGCAGGAACGCGAAGCGTAGCGTCTGTTCCAGTGGCGCTGCGTGCGCCAATGGCGATGGTGCCGGTGATTGACCTGCTCGGCAGAGTCGGTCTTCACCTGCTCCGGCACAGGCACGAATATCGGTGCGGCGCTTACCGGAAGGGAAAAAGGCGCAGCCAGGACTAAGGCTGTGAGGGCGGATGAGAGCTTTTTCATCATCGACTCCTTCTCGCTGCCTATGAGCTTGGGCCATCATGCCTGAACCGCTGATGAACGAGCCTTACTCAAGAACTTCACTATCAAGGAAATATATCCCCGAAGTCCGAACGATTAATCGGGAAATCGTCTGACATTGAGTCGGACTAAAGTCCAAGGAGTGGAACCGCTTGCTTATTTCCCCGTTTGAGTGACGAGTTCAACGAGAGGAAATGTTATGAAGAAGCTCGTATTTATTACTGCGACTGTCGCGCTCATCGCCAGCGGTGCTGTCGCGCAGCAAGCCGACGGTACCAACGCGGCAACCGGCATGGTCGGCGGTGCCGCCACCGGCGCCATTATCGGCGGCCCGATCGGAGCCGGGGTCGGCGCGGTGGTAGGCGCCACGCTCGGCGGCGCACTCACGCCGCCTCCCCCCGAGGTGGTCACTTATGTTCAGCAGCAGCCGGCACCGCCATCGGTGGTCGTTCAGCAGCCGATTGCGGTCGGCAAGCCTGTTCCCGAAACGGTTATGCTGACGCCGGTCCCGCAGAATCCGACCTATGCATATGCGGTGGTCAATGAGCAGCGTGTCATCGTGGAGCCGAAATCGCGCACGGTCGTTCAGGTCATCAACTGACCTGACGGCGGTGAGAGCGGCCCTCGCACGCTCAGTTTAAGGCCCCAGGCCGGCCCCGCGTTTATCGCCGGCCTGGAACTTACCCGCGGCGTGGCCGTTCACTCGTGAAGAAAGGAGTTGATCGATGAACCAGATTATCTACCTCGTCGGCCTCGTTGTGATCGTGATAGCGATCTTGTCGTTCTTCGGCTTGAGCTGAACTGAGGAGATCGGCTCCATGGCGGCCAGCCGACCTCGGCTTTTTCCGCATCCCTCACGGACCCCGCGGATTTTTTCGCAGCGGCGTACCGGAAACCGAGATTCAGACCTTCCCACCAGTCCGGCTCAGAGATAGCGTCCGCGTCGTAGCTGCATTGGAGCTACATCTTTCCCCGCATTTCGTTTGCCAAGCGGATGCGTGCCTGCCCCGCCATCGAGCGGGGCTTTTTTATCGCCATAGCTCCACGTCCAGCCTCGGCTTCCATGCGTGCGCGGCTTCCATGCGTGCGCGGTTTGCAGCGGATGTGGGCGTAGACGCTAACAAATCACTGATCTGCCGGACTTTGGTCCCTGGATCATAAGGCTCTTGGCCGGCCAAAGGTCCGATACGCTGGGCTGCCGGCTGCGATATTGTTCGCATGGAAGGCTGCAACTAATCCATCGGCGATTGTTGCAGAGAGATCGAGAGGTCCGAAGCCAGCCGCCGCTGGACGGCGGACCCCGCGAGTGGCCCCAGAGCGGTGTCCCAGTAGTCCCTTCGGGCAGCGCCGCTCTGGGGCTTTCCCCAACCACCGGATCGCGTCGGTAACTCGCCTGTCGTCACGGTATATTTCACTCAGGTAACGTAACGTTACTGTATAGAAGAAATTAACCGCCAGTAAGATCAGGAACAAATCGAACGATACGTCGTTCTACCATCGTATATCAAGGGAGTACGATAGATGAACGCCAAGATCTTCATTGTTACTGCGATCGCAACGGGCATCTTTGCCGCGCCCGCTATTGCAAACGACACCAACCAAGGTGCGGTGACGGGTGCCGCTGGCGGAGCCGTTACCGGCGCTATTGTTGGCGGTCCCGTCGGCGCTGCCATCGGCGGTGCGGTCGGCCTCGTCGCCGGCGCTGTTATCGCTCCTCCGCCGCAGCAGGTCGTAACCTATGTGCGACAGCAGCCGGTTCCCGCCGATACCGTTGTCCTGCAGGAGCGGATCGCCGTCGGTCGTCCGCTACCGCGGACCGTGGCTCTGACGCCCGTTCCCGAGAATCCCTCCTACGCGTTCGCCGTGGTCAACAACCAACGCGTGATCGTCGACCCAAGAACCTACACGGTCGTCCAGGTCGTTCAGTAAGAGGCATTGGAGCGGGATGAGGAAAAGTCTATGCGCTTTTCAACCGCATCCCGCTCCAACTTATAGATCATGTTCATGATCCTGGTCGACACGGCCTGAAATCACCGTGATCCAGAGCATTTCCGCGCTTCTTCGGTTCGCGGAAATGCTCAAGCTCTCGTTTCCGCGCATTTGGGGTGGTGTGGCACATACACATCGCTTTTCAGCAAAAACTGATTCATGTAAAATTGCTGCTTCCTTCCGAATCGGAATCGCCCTCTATCGAGGGGAACTAAGGAATCATCCCGCCGTTTCCCCCTAGGTTCGCTTCCGGAGGGCTGCCACCATGTTTACCGCTTTGTTGATTGCCTCACTCGCGGCGCCTTCGAGTCTCGTCTCGGCCACCGCGACGGTCGATGATCTCCAGTCCGACTTCGAAACTGCCGTGGCCTGCCGGCAGATAGACGGCAGGAACGTATGGAAGGGTGAACTGGCCTATTACATCCAGTCCTATGTCTACGAAGGCGATGCAGCCGCTTCGGCTGACCGCGCCGACATGGCTGATGCCGTGCTGCCGGAGGACAACGAACCGGAGACGGTCAAGGAATTCGAAGAGGCCTGCTCACTTGCCGGGTCGACCGGTCACGCACGAAGGTGACCGTTTTGGCGCATGTCGATTGCCCCACTCGACCACTACAGCGGCCGTTGCGCGTCTCGTAAGACGCGCGGCGCTGTACAGGGATGAGAGCAGCGCCGCGTCTGCGGCGCGGAAGGGTCTTTCCAGCCCAATGACTTGGGCTGGCTGGATTCCTGTGACAAGCACAGGAATGAGGAAAACAAAGCCGCGGCGGCTATCCGGATTTCAACAGACCTCAGCCTGATGCGTCCGGTGTAACGCCTGCGCCACGTGCACTGCGCATTTTCAAAGCGCTCGTCCGGTATTCGCGGCGATAGGCGCGCGAAAAGGCGGAGAGACTATCGAATCCGCAACGCAGGGCGATGTCACGCATCGGAATTCCGGTATCACGCACGAGCCGGTGGGCGACCTGCAGCCTGAGGCGCAGGTAATAGGCGCCGGGACTCGTCGAGAGGCCTTTGGCGAAGAGCGTTTCGAGCTTGCGCTGAGAGACGGAAAGCCGGCGCGCCAGCGCCGCGACCGTCATCGGACGTTCGAGCGTGCGCTCCATGAGCCTGATGGCCGCGGCAAGCTCCGGGTCGCGTGCCTCTATGCGGCCGAGCGAAACGAAAGGCTGGACATCCGTCGGTCCGTGCATCTGGTCGTAGACGAAAATGCTCGCGACATCGAGCGCCAGTGCAGGCCCGAGCCTCTCGGCGACGAGATGCAGCATCATGTCGAAGGTCGGCGACGCGCCGCCTGAGGTCCAGTATTTGCCGTCGATCACGAAACGGTCGCCGATCACCTCCAATTCGGGAAACGCCTGGCTGAAATCTTCGAGTTCCTCCCAATGGGCCGTAGCCTTGCGGCCATTGATGAGCCCGGAACGGCCGAGCAGCCAGCACCCGGATTCGACGCCTGCGACGATGTCGAAATGTCGCGCACATTCCTGCAGGGTCGCGAGAAAGCGCTTGCCGGCGTGCCTTTGAAGATTGAACCCGCCGATGATGAGAAGAAGATCTCCCACGACGGGCAAGGTGAAACTTCCGTCCACGGCAATCGGGACGCCGCAGGTCAGCATCACCGCCTGGCCGTCGGCGGACAGCAGCCGCCAGCGGAAGACCTCGTGCCCCGCCACTCGATTTGCCGCGCGCATCGGATCGAGGACCGAGGCAAAGGACATGATCGACGATTCGGGCAGGACGACCACCACGACCTCAATCGGCGATTGTGCAGAACGGTTCGCAATCATGCGCGTAACGTCAAATTTTATGCGCAGTATGTCAAATGGCAAACGAGCGTTAGGGCATTATCGACCGGCAATCGATCTCTTCGCGGGCATTTGCAGGCCCGCTCGGAGATGATGTTCCCCTTTTTCCGCTACTTTCGGAAGGGCCGGCCGGAACGAACCGCCGGCCCTCTTTCTTTCCCCCGGACGGGCGGTTCGAAGGCGTTGTTTTTCGCAGACTCGCTCCCGATATGTTGCTAATCTCTGCCGCAACAACAGGAGGCATCTGTGATGATCAGAAATGTGCTTGTTGCAGTCTTCGGGGCTTCGCTGCTCGGGGGAGCGGCCCATGCAGCCGATTTGGCACAGGCACCGGAGCCGGCGCCGACGGTCGAGACGATATCCAGCTTCGTATGGACGGGCGGTTATCTCGGCCTGCAGGGCGGGGGTGGCTGGTTGAACAGCGACCTCAGCGTCCCGGGCGGCAGCGCCTCCGAAAAATTCAGCGGCGGCCTCTTCGGCGCCTTCGCCGGCTACAACTATCAGCATGGCGACTGGGTCGTCGGCGTCGAGGGCGATGTCAGCTACAACTGGAACGATGAGACCGTCACCGTCTTCGGATCTGACACCGAAACCGGGACGGATGTTTCCGGATCCGTGCGCGCCCGCCTCGGCTACACCGTAAACGACCGGACGCTGATTTACGGCACGGGCGGTTGGGCTGTAACGCGCGGCTTCGTCGATGTCGCCGGCGCGTCCAAGGAAAAGGAAACCTTCAACGGCTGGACCATCGGCGCAGGCGTCGACTACGGCTTCACCGACAGCGTCTTCGGACGCGCGGAATATCGTTACAACGATTTCGGAGACAAGGATGTGGGCGGCGTCGATGTCGACCTCGACCAACACCAGTTTACCGTCGGCGTCGGCGTGAAATTCTGATCGCCGCAGGAGTTTCGATCAAGGACCCGGCAATCGCCGGGTTTTTTCTGGAGGCATATCGGCTCCGCCATGAGGACGCAGCAGGCATCAGGAGACGGGTTGCGGAACCGGGACGGGATGTAACCGCGCACGCCGAAACATACGGGGAGGAAGGATGGGAAGATTTCTGGAGTTCTTGGGCGGTGCGATCGTCATCGGAACGCTGGTTTTGCTGGCGATGACACTGGTTCCCTCTCCCGACGTGAGAACCCTCGTCGCCGTCCTCCCCTGGGCCTTTCCGGCGATTGCCGGCGGCCTCCTCCTCGTCGCCTTCGGCGCGATGCTCGACCACCTTGCCGCCATACGCTCGGCGGCAGACCGGCAGGCCGATATTTTCCAGCAATTGCTCGAGCGGCGAAACACAGCGAAGAAGGAGTGAGGCTCGCCCTCGACCGTCACTCTTCGACGATCAGCACCTCGAACGTTATGCAAACGGCGTCAACGCCGTAGGCTATCTCACCCTCGAAAATGGTGCATTCCGTATCGACGATCGCGATGTCGAGCTTCGCTTTGGCCTGTCCGCTCCGATCGGGTGAAAGCGTCCCCTTGCGAATGAGCAATTCCGAAGCGGCCGATTCCATGACCTGGCCGTCGACGAACGTGCAGCCGACGAGGCTGCCGATGCCGTGCAACGTCGCCCGTTCGATTCCGTGCTCGGCTGCCGTGCGCTCGATCGCCGAATGGATCGGTTCGTTCGGCTTCAACCGGCAGAGAACGGCGCGCCGCGGAGTGATGGCCGGTGCGGCGGCATGAGGCACAGGCGTGAACAGACGGAATCGGGTCTCGCTGTCCTCCAGTTGATCCATGATGGCGCCCGACAGCATCCAGGCTTCCGCCTCCACCGGTTCGGCGAATCGCGAATCCTTCGGCATCACGTGCCCGGCCGCGCGGAAACCGTCCTCGTGCCGCCAGACACCATGGCCGTGCAGGAACGGCTCCCCGTCGCGCCGGCCGAATGTCATGACCAGATCTTCGATGGGCGCGCGGCCATTAGGCGCATGTATGTCGCTGTACCAGGCGGCATGAAGACCGTCATGCGAGAGAGTCGGTGCGACATAGGCAAGCGGCGCAAACGCACCGCCCCTGACCTCTACGATCGCGCTGTCGCAGCCTTTTTCAGCGAGCGCCTCGTGGACGGCTTCGAGCACGCTCCGGCCCGGTTTGAAGGTCAATCGCGTCTTCTCGGCGTGGCACCCGAGAGAGATCACCCTCGGCGTGAACGGCACGCCGGGTTGGCGGAGGCTCCGCATCATCGTCCTTTCAAAGCCAGACCGGCGTTGACGAATCCTCCATCGACCGCCAGCACCTGGCCGTTGATATAGCTCGCCTCCTCCGAGATCAGGAACGCCGCGCTGGCCGCGATTTCGCCCGAAGAACCGTAGCGGCGCTGGGGGATGCGCTCGTGCCATTGCGCACGCACGTCATCCGTATGGACGGCACGCGACAAAGGCGTGTCGATGGCACCGGGAGCGATGGCATTGACGCGAATTCCATCCTGTCCGAGCTCGGTCGCGAGAATGTAGGTGAGCAGATTGACCGCGCCTTTGGAGGCGCCGTAGGCGGCGCGTCCCTTGTTGCCGACAAGACCCGATACGGAGGAGATGTTGACGATTGCACCGGGCGTGGCCGTCGCCAGCCAATGACGCGCCGCCTCACGGCAGACGATGAACGTGCCGGTCAGATTGACGTCCAGAATGCGGCGGAAATCGTCGACGCTGGTCTCGACGGCAGGCCTGTCGATCGCGATGCCCGCCGAATTGATGACCGCCCGCAACGGTGCCCTCGCCGCCGCGGTCTCGATGGCCGATGCGACCTCCTTTTCATCCGTGACGCTGCAGGCGATTGCCTGCGCGGGATCGATCGGGATCGCGCGACATGCGTCCGCCAGCGCATCGGCATTGCGATCCACCAGATAGACCCTCCAGCCGCGATCGTTGAGAAGCCTCGCTATTTCGAGGCCGATACCGGATGCTCCTCCCGTGACGAGTACGGATTTCATTCCATCGCTCATGGGGCAGCACTCCTGCGCTCCCCGATGCCAACGGAACCGATGTCCAGTTCGCCGCGCCGTTCGAGTTCCTCGCGGATCAGCTTCTTGGTGATCTTGCCATAGGCCGATTTTGGCATTTCGGACCAGAACACGATCTTCTTCGGAAGCTTGTAGCGGGCAATCTTCCCGTCCAGCCATTCCCTCAGAGCCGCCGCGTCGACCGAGGCACCGTCATGTGCGACGCAAACCGCGATGCCGACCTCTCCCCAGACCGGATCGGGAACGCCGACGATCGCCGCCTCGCTGATATCCGGATGCATCAGGAGCTTTTCCTCGATCTCGCGCGGATAGACGTTGGACCCGCCCGAAATGAACATGTCGGAGGCGCGGCCGGTGATGTAAAGGAAGCCTTGCGCATCGACATGGCCAAGGTCGCCGGTACGAAACCAGCCGTTGCGAAACGCTTTGGCGTTGGCCTCGGGGTTCCGATAATAGCCGGCAAAAACCGCCGGGCCGATCACGCAGATCTCGCCGGTCGCGCCCGCCGGGACTTCGTTGCCGTCGTCGTCCTGGATCTGCAGCTGCATGCCCGTCCGCTCGAAACCGCAGGTGCCGATACGCGCATCCGGGCCGTCCTCCGCGCTGTGGAAGGCGGGAGGCAGGACGGTGATCGCTCCCGTCACTTCGCCGAGCCCGAAATACTGCACCAGGACGGCGCCGAGCTTTTCCAGCGCCTTTTTCTGATCGGCACGGTACATCGGCGCACCGGCATAGATGACATAGCGCAGCGACGAGTGGTCGTACCGGTCGACGGACGGATCCTCGATGAGCAGCTTTACGATAGTCGGTACGGCGAAGAGGTTGTTGACCCTCCATTTTTCGACGAGGGCCCAGAACTGCGGTATGTCGAGCTTCTCGGACGGCAAGAGGATCGTGGTCGCGCCCCGTGCGACCTGGCACAGCTGATGGATCCCGGCGCCGTGCGACAGCGGCGCAACGACGATCGACCGGTCGCGATGGGTCGTAGCCGGAAAGAGATCGCCGATATGATTATTGATGACGAAGGCCATTTGCCCGTGCGTCAGCACGGCAGCCTTGGGGCGGCCGGTGGTGCCGGACGTATAGAAATACCAGCATGGATCATCGCGATCGACGGTAACGGGCGAAATCGACTTTCCAAGATTGCGCGCAACGATCGCGTCATAGTCTTCGCCGACCCGTGACGCGCCGATCGGGATGCATGATCCGATCTGCTCGCCCGCAGCTCGACATGCTTCGGCATGGGCCTCGAAGACGGCCTGGAATATCACCAGCCTGGCACCGCTCGATTGAGCCAGATAGGCGACCTCCTCCGGCAGCTGGCGGAAATTCGTGGGAACCCAGACCGCACCTGCTCTGAAAGCCGCAAACATGGACTCGAACATCTGGTTGCAATTGGCGGAGTGGACGAGAATCCGGTCTCCTTTGCGCACGCCGAACTCATGGACGAGCGCATATGCCATGGCGTCGACCCGCGCCTCCAGCTCGTTCCAGCGCCACCGGTGATCGCCGTGAACGAGGGCGATCTCGTCCGGATTCCGTCTCGCTGCCTGCGAAAGGAAATTGCCGAGGTTCATGACTCGCGTCGAAACGGGGGTGACGCCGCCCTGGGGTTCGTTGCTCGTCATTTCGCCCGTTCCAGGATGGAGACATAGTTTGCGACGGCAGCGCCGCCCATGTTGAAGATGCCGGCGAGACCGGCGCCGGGGATCTGCATTTCGCCCGCCTCCTCCATAAGCTGCATGGCGGAAATGACATGCATCGAGACCCCCGTCGCGCCGATCGGATGACCCTTGGATTTCAAGCCGCCGGAGGGGTTGACCGGCAGGCTTCCGCTCCTGGTGGTGGTTCCGTCGCGGATCGCACGGTAGCCTTCGCCGGGTGCGGTCAGTCCCATCGCCTCGTATTCGATCATCTCGGCTATGGTGAAGCAGTCATGCGTCTCGACGAAGGAGAGATCGTCCAGCGTGGCGCCGGCCATGGAAAGTGCCGCTTTCCAGGCCCGCCGTGGCCCGTCGAATTCCAGCATGTCCCGGCGGCTGAGCGCAAACACGTCGTTGACGTGGCTGCGGGCCCGGAAGGCGATTGCCCGCTGCAGCGTCGCAGCCGTGTCCGCGTCGGCGAGCACGAGGGCGGCCGCCCCGTCCGAGACGAGCGAGCAGTCGGTGCGGCGCAAGGGGGCCGCGACGATCGGATTCTTTTCCGAAACGGTGTTGCAGAACGCAAAACCGAAATCCCTTCGCATATGCGCGTAAGGGTTGGCTACGCCGTTTTCGTGGTTCTTGGCCGCGATCATCGCAAGTTCCTCGGAACGGTCGCCGTAACGCTGGAAGTAATGCTGTGCTATGCGGCCGAAGACGCCGGCAAAGCCCCCTTCCACGTCGCCTTCCTCTTTCCGGTAGCTGCCGCCCAGAAGGATATCGCCAACTGCTGCCGTCGGAACGGCGGTCATCTTCTCGGCACCGATGACGAGCGCGATGCGGCCGCGGCCGGCCTCGATGAAGTCCATCGCCGTATAGATCGCCGCCGAGCCTGTCGCGCACGCATTTTCAAGCCGCACGGACGGGACGTGAGCAAGCGCCTCGTCGCTCATGCCGACAAGTGCGGCCTGAAACTCCTGCTTGGAGAAGCCGCCATTCATGACTCCGACAAAGATTCCGTCGACATCCGAGGCGGCAAGACCGGCATGGGCAAGTGCCGGCGCCGCGACCGCGGCCATCAGCGCCTCTGTGTCCGCGTAGTCGGTCTTGCCGAACTGGGAGTGGGCCCAGCCTACGATCTGCGCCTTGGTCATCTGGACAATCTCCTTTTGAGAGGTCTTGCAATGGAGGCTATGTGTCGCGTCCCGCGGTCGCGGAACTGCTCGGCGAGCTTGCTCTCGATGCGTGACGCTTCCTGCCTGAGAAGAGCTGCCAACTCGCTCTGCCGCGGCTCCTGCATGCGGCTGTCGATGGCGGCAATGCTGATGGCTCCGGCGACGCCGCCGCCGGGATAGCGGATTGCGACGCCCACACCCCAGGAGTTGGTGAGGATAAGGCCGGGATTGACCGCATAGCCCTGAGCGCGGGCAAGCTCGACGCGGCGGCGCAGTTCGTCCGGCCCAAGCATCGGAAACTGCTCCTCGAGCACGGCGGCATTCTGGTCCAGAACGGACGAAACCTCCTCGTCCGAAAGAGCCGCCAGCATGGCCAGAGAGCCGGCGCCGACGCCCAGCGGATGCACGAAGCCCGCCTGGAGTGCGTGGGTGCGGATCGGAAAGCTCCCCTCCTCCCGGTGGAGACAGACCGACGACGCTCCGCGGCGTACGGAGAGAAAGCAGGAGTCGCTGGTCTTCTGCGCCAGGCGATGCAGGCTTTCCGTCGACAGGCGCAGGAGCCCGTGCCGGCTCGATGCGAGGGTGCCGAGCACATAGGCTTCTTCACCGACATAGTACCGCCGATCGCGGTCGTCCTGCTCCAGGAGGCCGGCCCTGATCAGGGCAAGCAGGAGGCGGCGAACCGTTGGTTTGTTGAGGCCGCTCTGCTCCACGACGGCGCTCAGAGACATGCCGTCCATCTGGCGGCCGACCAGCGACAGGAGCTTGGCCGCACGATCGACGCTTTGCGAACCGGTCATGTCCCTGTCGGCCGCATCGCCCATGTTTCAGTGTACCCCCATGATCGTGCAGCTCTGGCCGCCATCGACCGGCAGACAAACGCCGGTAATGAATTTCGCTTCGTCGGAGGCAAGGAAAAGCGCTGCATTGGCGACATCCCAGGCATCACCCATGCGCCCGCCCGGAAGCGCCGCGTTGCGGGCTGCCACCATTTCCTCGGCGGAGGCGTATTGCGAGGAGATCTGCTTGTAGATCAGAGGCGTGTCGATCAGGCCGGGGACGACACAGTTCGCGCGGATTCCGTGCGGCGCGTATTGAGCCGCGATCGCGACCGTCGCCTGGTTGACCGCCGCCTTCGTCGCGTAATAGGCGAAATAGGGATAGCCGGTCCACCGGATGCCGGCGAGCGACGAGATGTTGACGACGGCGCCACCGCCGGCTTCGATCATGTGCGGGATGACAGCCTTGGCGGTGCGGAACACCGAGCCGAGATTGAGATCCACGGATTGCTGGAACTGTGCTTCCGACAACTCGACCGGTCCACCCATATGCGTGACGCCGACATTGTTGTGCAGAATGGAAATGGTGCCGAATGCCTGCCGTGCGGCCGCCACCGCCGCTTCGACAGATGCGAGAGCGGTGACGTCTGCGGCGACGGCTAGGGCCTGGCCGCCTTCCGCCGCGATGATTGCCGCCGTTTCCTCGGCTGCCTCCCTATCGACGTCGACACAGACGACCTTGGCGCCTTCACGCGCATAAAGCACGGCGGCAGCCTTGCCGTTGCCCCAGCCGGGGCCGGAGGAACCCGCACCGAAGACGATTGCCGATTTTCCCTTGAGACGGTCTGCCAATTCGAAACCTCGGAAGGCGCCACGCGCTCGTGGAAGAACGCGCCGCGTCGCTGCATCGGTCGGCGAACGGCCGGGTGAACGGCCGCCCGCCTCGTCGTGCTCAGGTGATCAGCCGAGGCTGGTGCCTACGGCCTTTTCGAGAATGGCCCAGGCCTCGTCGCCGAATTTTCCCTTCCATTCGGCGTAGAAACCCGCCGATCTCAGCGTCTCCCGGAAAGCTGCCTTGTCCGGGTCGGTGAACGTCATGCCGCTTTGGGTGAGCTGCTCGCGTACCGTGTCGTTCACCTTGGCGGTATCGGTGCGCTGGGCGATGGCCGACTCGTTGAGATGTTTGGCCGCAATCTCCCTTATGTCTTCCGGCAGTGTTTCCCAGGCCTGCTTGTTCGCCAGCATCCAGAAACCGTCCCACATATGGTTGGTCATGGCGCAATGTTTCTGCACCTCGTAGAGCTTGGCGGTCGAGGCGATTGCCAGTGGGTTTTCCTGGCCGTCGACGGTGCCGGTGCTGAGCGCCGTGTAGACTTCCGCGAAATTGATCGTGGTCGGTGCAGCCCCGAAGGCTGTGAACATGGATTGCCAGAGCGGGCTCGGCGGAACGCGAATCTTGAACCCCTTGAGGTCCTCCGGCGTGTTGATCGGCTTGGTCGAACTGGTGATCTGGCGAAAGCCGTTGTCCCAGATCTTCTCCATGGGCACGAGGCCCTTCTTCTCGATCTCGCCGCGCGCATAGGCGCCCAGCTCTCCGTCCATCGCCTTCCAGACCGTGTCGTAGTCGGGGAAGGCGAAGCCGATGCCGCTGATGGCAGCGTTGGGCACCAGGGTCGAGAGAATCAGCGGCGAGAGCGAGAAGAACTCGGTTGCGCCGTTGCGAAGCTGCGAAAGCGTTTCGGTGTCGTTGCCGAGCTGACTGCTCGGGAAGATGTTGATCTTCAGGCGGCCGCCCGTCTCCTCCAGGATCTTGTCGGCGGCTTCCTTCAGGCGAATGTTGAGCGGATGGGTGACCGGCAGGTTGTTTGCCAGCTTATAGGTGAAGTCCGCGGCATGGGCCTTGGTGCGGATCGAAGCCCCAAGCGCAACTGCTCCAGTGCCGAGCAGCATCGTTCTACGGGTTATTTTCATCGCTCTGTTCTCCTCCTGATCGTCGATGATGAATATGGGATGGCGGGCTCACAGCAATGCGAGCGAGAACCAAGGCACGGCGGCGATCAACAAGAGGCCAAGCACCATCGCGCCGATATAGGGCCAAATCGCTCCCATGGCTTCGTCGGGCGAAACGTTGCCGATCTTGCAGGCGATGTAGAAGCCGATGCCGATCGGCGGCGCCATCAGTCCGACGTTCATCGCGGTGACGATGACCATGGAATAGTGGACGTCATGGATCCCCATCGCACGCGCGATCGGAAACATGATCGGCGCCAGGAGCACGATCGCAGGGAGGCCTTCGAGCACGCAGCCGAGCAGCATGAACAGGGCGATCGAGACCAGCATGAAGGTGAACCATCCACCCGGCAGGCCGCTCATCATATCGGTGAGCTCGAAGGCGAACCCGGTCTGGGTGAGCGCCCAGGCCATCGCCGCGGCGGTACCGAGGATCAGGAGGATCGCACCGCTCATCGCGGCGGTCTCGACCAGCATCCTGTAGGTCCGGCGCATGCCGATGCCGCCATAAAGGACAGTGCCGATAATGAAGGCGTAGACGACCGCGATGGTGGAGACCTCGGTCGCGGTCGCCGCACCGCTCGCGACCGCGCTGCGGATGATGAACGGCAGTACCAGGGCCGGCGCCGCGATCAGGGCCGTGCCGCCGATGTGTTTCAGCGACGGGCGCACGACGCCGTCGACATTTTCTCGGGCCGCCTTGATGCGTGCAAGCGCGGCAAGCGCGACCAGCAACACGAGAGCGATGGCAAAACCGCTGGTAAACAGAGCGGCGATCGAAACGCCGGCCACCGAGCCGAGAACGATCAGCACGATGCTCGGCGGTACGGTGTCGGCCATGGCGGCCCCGGTCGCGAGCAGCGCTATCATCTCCTTCGGCTTGTGACCCCGGCGCTTCATCTCCGGAAACAGCGCCGGGGCAACCGTCGCCATGTCCGAGACTTTCGACCCGGAAATGCCGGACACGAGAAAGAGCGAGCCCAACAGAACGTAGGACATGCCGGCCTTGACGTGGCCGAGCATGGAGGCGAGGAAATCGACGATCGCCTTGCCCATTCCGGTCGCGTCCAGAATGCAGCCGAGAAGCACGAAGACCGGGACCGACAGCAGAATGAGGCTGGACATGCCCTCGTCCATGCGGCCGATCATGACGACCAGCGGCATCGACGTCGTGAAGGCGAGAAACAGAAGCGTCGCGATGCCGAAGCAGAAGGCGATCGGAACGCCCATCGCGAGGCAGATGGCAGCACCGCCGACGAGAAAGATCAGAATGTTGCCGTTGCCGAACGAGCTGAGCGCAGGCGTCAGCAACCAGAGCACCAAAGCGACCGCGAGCACGAATGCCACGGCCAACACCACGTCGAACGGCTTGGCGGTTCTGATCAATTGAGCGACGGCCAGCAGCACCATCAGGACCATGCCGACTGCAATGGCCGCGGCACGATAGCCCGCCGGGATGTTCAAGGCCGACGAAGTGATGTCCATTTCGCCGGCGGCATAGGTGTAGGCTGCCGGCAGCAGGACGAGAAGGAACGCCATGATGGCGACCATGCCGAGCGTTTCGGTGAACTGCCGGGCCCTTTCGCCGAGAGCATTGAGAAGAATGGTCAGCCGCAGATGCTCGCAACGATCGATCGCGATCGCCGATCCGAGCATGGCCAGCCACAGGAAGGCGATGGATGCGGCTTCATCGATCCAGACGATCGGTCTCGACAGGCCGTAGCGAAAGGCTACGCCGGTAAGCAGCATGGCGATGATCGCCACAAGCAGAGCGGCGGACAACGCTTCGACGGGGCGCATCAGCCGCGAACCCGGCCGGGCCTCCATCGTCTCGGCGAGCACGGCGAATTCGGACACGCCCTCCGTCGTGGTGGTCATCGGCTTCCTCCCTTACGAACCGTTCGATCGCCTTGCGCGCCAGCCGCGCGAATGCGGCGGGATGAACGACGTCAAAGCTCCTCCCGGAGGTGTCGTCCGAAGAAACTGGATGCATCGGATCGACATTCCAGATCGTCCGTCGCCCTCCAAAGCAACGTTCGATCAGGTCCATTTTGTAGGTGAAAGGAAACCACCTAGCAACACGCTGAACTAAACCGTTGAATACGAAATATATTCCTCGTTAAGTGAGGTCCATAATGTGAACCTTATCGTGTCGTCGCGGAACAAGCGTAAGCCCCGTGGTCGCCTGGTGCGGGTCCCCTTCGCCGGCTTGCGGCGGACGAATCCGTCCCTGTCCCCGTCATTCCCAGACGGCACCGGGAAAGGCGTTCAGCGGTATCTTGAGGTAGCGGCGGCCATTATCCTCGGCGACCGGCAGTTCTCCACCGCGAATATTGACCTGCAGGGCATGCAGAATCAGCTTGGGCATCGGTAAGGTCCTGTCGCGCGCCTCCCGCAGATTGACGAAATCCGCCCGTGTTTTTCCGGCGACATGCGTATTATTAGCTTTCTGTTCCGCCACCGTACTTTCCCACAGAGCTTCACGGCCGCCTGGCCGATAGTCATGTCCGGTGAAGAGGCGGGTCTCGCCCGGAAGGGCAAGAATGGCCTCGATCGAGTTCCACAGGCTCTCGGCGCTGCCGCCGGGAAAATCCGCGCGGGCGGACCCGCTGTCAGGCATGAACAACGTGTCGTGAATGAAGGCCGCATCGCCGATGATGTAGCTGACCGACGCTAGCGTATGTCCAGGCGAGTGCAGTACGCGGGCTTCGAGATTCCCGAGTTCGAACATATCGCCGTCGCGAAACAGCCGATCCCACTGCGAACCGTCACAAACGAAATCCGGCCAATTGTAGATCTGTTTCCAGATCTGCTGCACGCCTTTCACGTGCTCGCCGATGGCAGTGGGCGCCCCCGTTCGATCCCTGAGGTAGCGTGCCGCCGAGAAATGATCCGCATGCGGATGGGTGTCCAGTATCCATTCGACACTCAAACCCTGCTTGGCCACATGATCGAGAATGGCGTCGGCATTCGTCGTCGCGGTGGAACCCGATTTCTGATCGAAGTCGAGCACCGGATCGATGATCGCGCATTTTCCCGTTTCGGGGTCGGCCACGACATACTGAATGCTGCACGTGGCCGCGTCGTAAAAGGCGGCTACATCAGGCCTGTGCATGTGCCCTTCCCTTCTCGGCCGCTACACGAGGGAAGAATATCGCACGTGCCGGATCGAAGGCGTAATCCCGTTCGAACGCCGGAGCGTCGGCAGCCAGTTTTGCGACGGAATCGAGGATGAATTTCACCTTTTCGTCCGAGAGCAGAACGCTGAAATTCAGCCGCGTGAAGCCGGGCTTCTTTATTTCGTCGCCGGCGAGAATGGCTTGGCGCATCTGCTCTGACTGCTGCGCATCGATCGACAGCAGCCTGTGAACATAGGGCCCGGCGCAGGCGCAACCGCCACGGGCCTGAATACCGAACCGGTCGCTCAGCATGCGAGTAACGAGTTGCTGGTGCATATACCCCCCTTTGCCGTCGCGGATGCGGAAGGAAAAAATCGGTAGCCGGTCCAGCGCCGGTAGACCAAGTATCTCCAATTGTGGGACATCCTTCCATGCGGAAAAGGCACGAACTGTAAGCTGGCGATTGCGCCGCGCCATTTCCTCCAATCCGATGGCGTGCTTCACTACAAAGGCGAGGGCCGCCCGGATGTCGCCAACGACGTTCGGTGTCCCCGCCTCTTCGCGGGCTTCGAGGCTGTCGCTGTAGTCGTGCGTCTCCGGCGAGACGAATTTCACCGTCCCGCCGCCCGGCCAGGAGGGTTTGCTCGTGGCCAGACCGTCGCGCCGAACGATCAAAATGCCGGAAGCGCCCGGGCCGCCAATGAACTTGTGCGGCGAGAGAACGATGGCGTCGATCTCCGCAGAACCGCTCGGCGACACCGAAATCGGTACATAGGGCCCGGCACCTGCATAGTCCCAGATCATCTTGGCCCCGGCCGATTTCACCAAGTCGGTAATCGCGGCGACGTCGCTGGTGATTCCCGTGATGTTCGAGGCCGCGGACAATGTACAGATGGTCAGGTCGCAAGATCCGCTTCGCAGAGCCTGATCCAGAAGGAAAAGGTCCGGGCCGCCCTCGGGCGATTCGGTCAGCTCGACGATTTCCGCACCGCTTTCGCGCCAGGGAAGTATGTTGGAGTGGTGCTCATACGGACCGATGATGACCCGCACGGTCTTCCCTGCCGCGATCGCTTCGGTGACGCCGAACAGTTTGACGAGGCGGTTCAGCCCCGAAGTCGCGCCGGATCCGGTAAAGATGACCGCATGTCTCTCGTCCGCTCCGCAGCACTCGGCGATCAACGCCCGCGCCTCCCTTCGCATGCGCGTCATGAACCCGCCGCAGTAAGAAGCCTCGGTATGGCTATTGGCGTAAAATGGCAGGACTTCCTCGAGGATGAAGCGTTCGACCGTTCCAAGCGCCCGGCCCGATGCAACATAGTCGGCATAGACCAGGTTCCTGATGCCGTAAGGGCCTTCGATCTGCGACGTGGCCCCGACGAGATCGCTCCGCAGGAAGTCTATGAGATCGCCGCGGTCCAGCCCTCGGCAAAACCGCTCGAGAGGCGTGACGTTATCTTTCGGCTCATGGCGGACAGCTTGCACGATCACCTCCCGAGGCTTGAATGTTGACATCGATTGTATTCTGCCGCACCGTCGAAATGTTCACCTATTTTCTGCAGTTCCTCTCGGATTTTGTGTCACATGATCGAATCTCAAGCCAAAGTCGATGGATTCGATCTGAAGATCCTGGTGGCTCTGCAAAAGGATTCGAACCTCTCGCAGCGCGAACTGGCCGAGAAGGTAGGGCTGTCGCAAAATGCCTGCTGGCGCCGTCTCCAGCGGCTTCACTCGATCGGAATGATCCGCGGGTCCCATAGCGATATAGATATCGGCGCGCTGGGCCTCGATCTCATCGTGTTCGTGATGATTCGCACCCGTCATCACTCCAAAGAGTGGAGCGACGGCTTCAGGGCACATGTCGAGAGACTTCCCGAAGTGATCGACTTTTACCGTATCGGCGGAGAATGGGACTACCTGATCAAAGTCGTCACCAGAGGCATGTCCGGCTATGACGCCTTTTATCAGAAGCTCATCACAAATTTCGACCTCGCCACGGTGACGGGCTTTTTTTCGATGGAAGCGATCATCAACAACCGTCCTGTGGATTTGACACGTCTCCGGTGAGCCTCTCGAATTGCGGACTTTCAGGGCCATTTTTGATCGCTTGCGGCTCGAAACGGCCGCGGTGCGCGTCGTTCACGATTAGCGCCGCGTCGTTCGTGGACATTTGAAACCGCCATGCTTGTGGCCTCATGCCGCTCCCGCCGATCGGATGCGGCGGGACGACAAGAGGGGGAGATCTGCCGTGAGCTACATCATCAGCACCGCCTATGCGGCGGTCCTTCTCAGCGCCGTCTTCGTGATCGTCCGCTGGGGCAATGTCTACTGCCGCGGGCAAACGCCCGTCGGCATATACACCTTCGTGGCGCTGCTGTTCACGGCTGGTCTCGATATGGGCCTGGTCATGCTCCCCCTGACCGAGTTTCCCACCTATGCGGCCGATAGCGCCTATGGCTTCACCAATCCGCTCGCCATCGAGTTCGGCATGTGGGGACCATTGGTCTGGATGATGTACTTCCTCTCGGCCTTCTATTTCGTGGTGCTCGAACCGCGACTCAAGATCTTCGAGATCGCGGCCGTCAAATGGGTCTACAATCTCACGGTCATCGCGACATGCGCGTTCACCTGCTATCTCTTCCTCACGGCCTTGCCGAGCTATATCGAGGGGATCTCGATGCCGGCGCGCTGGGCTATCGTCGTCGCCGTCATCGCGGCGTCCGTCTACTCCAGCAGCAACGTCAATTTCATGCAGTGGCTGGCGGTCACCTCGACATGGATGTTCGTGACCCTGGCTCTCGCGGCCCTTTTGGCAGCCGCCTTTTTCTACAGCAATACAGGCCTCGGCGGGCTCGTGTCGAATGTGGGCCTGCTGTCGGACTATTTTGCCAACTTGAACCGCTTCGTCAGTCCGATCACAGAATATCACGAGTTCTACCTCTTCTGGTGGTTCTCCTGGAGCATCATGATCGGCCAGTTCGTTTCCATGTTCGTCGGAGGGCTGAGGACATGGCGGCTGGCGGTTGCAATGGTCCTCCTGCCTTCGATCCCCTTGGCAGTGTGGTTCGCGGTGCTTTACATCTATTTCCAGCAGCAGATCGTCATTCCGACCTGGTTGAACTGGTTCATGGTCACGGTCGGCATCATCTTCGTCGTGAATTCGCTCGACTCCCTGATCCGTCTCTACGGCCTCAATCTCGGCTGGACGAAGTCGCGGCTCGGCGCGAGAGCATACTACCCGCTGCACTTCCTTCTTCAGCTCGGCCTGGTAATGGCCTACCAGTTCACGCCGTTCAGGATCGAATGGGTGGGCGTGATCGTGATCGGCATTTACGCGGCGATCTACGCGCTCATTTTGCGCCACCACGTTCATGTTCGGACGGCATTGAACGAGGCGCGGAGCACGGCCGCCTAAGGCTAGTGCCCTTCCAGGAGAGATTTGCTCGGCCGTGCTTTCGAGCAACTGCTGGAAGAGCGTCAGGTACCCAACTGCGGCGACCAGGCGGAGATACTGAAAAAACTGACGCTGCATTCCTGAATGCCGCGCGTGGCAAGCGATCGGCCGGGAGGGAACGCAGCCGTCCGAAGCATTCGCGGGATAACTGTGTGCCGTCCGGTGTCGAGATGCCCGGTTTCGGAGGAACAGGCCTGATTCAAATAAAATTAACCGTGACAGGCATCGGTGACCTTCTTCGTCGATGTTTGCCCCGGTTTGCTCGCATTCAGCTTGCCATGATGGGGGATGGATAAAGCGGGACTCGCCTTTCTGGTGCTCATACTCGTGCTCATCTCTATCGTGATGAGCATACTTGCCGTCGAGCGGGAACCGGAGGCGCCGCCTACCGGGTCGATCATCGCCCCGGCGGTCGGAACCCGTCGTGGCTGCCGGCGGCCCCAAAGAAGCCGAAGGCCATTTGCAAGATAGTTCACTATCCCTCTTGGCTTCCCGGGAGACGTGGGTCTGTCAGTTGAAGGTGTGCACTCTGAGTTTCAGGCTGCCGTCTGCCTGTTTCTCAAAGACATGGGTTGCCACCCCAGCCCATGGCTGATCGGCACCTTTGGCGTCTTTGCCCTTGGCCGACCATTTCGCTGTGCCGATCAGCAGGTTGCCCTCGCCTTGCGCCTCGATCAATTCAAGCTTGTGACCCGTCACGCCCATGCCGAAGATTCCGCCAAAGAATTTCTCGACGCCGGCGGGCCCCTTGATCACGTCATGGGTGGCAGGCAAGAATATAGCGTCGTCCGTGTAGAACGCCGCGATGGCTTTTGCGTCCGCATTGTTGAATGCTGCGTCCCACGCCGAGTAGGCGGCCTTTACGTCGTCGCCGGGGTCGGCCTTGGCAGAGGCGAGCGAAAAGAGGCAAATGCCGAACGCGACGAACATGGCAGTCAGAAGTCTAGCCATGGCATCCTCCCAAAAGGATGGCGGCATGGAATGTAGATGCCGTCTTACAGAAGAATACGCTCCGATTGCCGGGGTGTTAACCTACCCATTCGGGTGGCGATGATTGGGCTGATTTCGAAGCAGGGTCGCCGGGCCGTCGGCTTCCTTTGTGACCGGATAAGGTCGAAGCCTGCCCCAACGAAGCGCCGCTTATGGCATGCTCGGCGGCGCGATGAACTGGTAGTACGCCCACACCAGGACCAGCCCAGCTATAACGGCAAGCCAGGTAAGCGCCTTCCGCCGCACTGGAGCGACCGCTCTCGGCTGCGGCTTCGATTTCCGTCGCTCAAATTTAATGATCTTGTCGTCGCTCATGTGGTCCTCTTCTCAGCGGTGGACGTAGTATCATACTGTTGCCGGCTCGTTCGAAACAAACATGGACAAATCGTATCCCCAAAAAGGAGCACAGCGTGACCCAGTTATCGGAGGCGGACGTTGCGGCCCGATGGAACGACAATGCCGATCAATGGGCACATGATGTTCGACAGGGTTACGATACCTATCGAGACCTATTCACGCTCCCGGCATTCCTGGCCTTCCTTCCCTCAATCAGCGGCTTGGACGTGATCGACTTCGGCTGCGGCGAAGCTTCCAATACGAGACGGTTCGCCGCAATGGGCGCTCGCATGACCGGCATCGATCTTTCGGAGCAGATGATCTGCCATGCTCGCGCTATTGAAGAGCAGCAGCCGCTCGGCATCCATTACGCGATTAAATCTTATAGCCAGAACACCGGTTTCGAGGATGCCTCCTTCGATGCCGTCGTCTCAACCATGGCATTGATGGATGGGCCGGACTTCCCAGCCGCCATGCGGGAGGCATTCAGGTTGCTGCGCCCCGGCGGGTTTATCGCCTTCAGCATCCTGCACCCCTGTTTCATCACTCCCGGGTTGCGATGGCAGAAGGAGGGCGACGGGAGGGCGACGGGGCTGGTGGTGTCGCGCTATTTCGATCAAACCGATTTCGTCGAGAGATGGCGCTTTGGCGACCGACCGAGCGACGATGACGTCGTGCCGTTTGAGGTGCCACGCTTTCCCCGCACTATCGGCGAATATCTCAACGGCGTCGCTGATGCCGGGTTTCGTATCGTCGAAGTCCGCGAGCCGCAGCCGACGGCGGAGGCATGCGAGCTCGCACCTCGTTTCATCAGATGGCGCGATCTGGCCGCATTCCTGCTCATGATCCGGGCCGAACGTCGTGCGTGACAGGTCACGCGCCCTTGCAATCGGACGGATCGCTAGAGAGCCCAGCTATCCAGCCATTCTCGTTGCCGTAAACGAACTTCGGCGGGGACCTTTGTCAATGCTGGAGAAATCCGGGATGCGTCACAGACGGGATCGAAAGAGGGCCGCTTTGGCGGCACCCCCTTTTGAGTGCTTATGCGAAGATGAAGTCTGCGCTCGAGAAACTGGTAGCGGTGATAACGCCGTTCTGATCGTCAACGAGAACTGAAAACTCGCGTCCACCGGAATCAAAGCCCTTCACCAGCACGTCACCGCCAGCGGTATCGTACGCGTAGATCGTACCTGCCGCGCCAGTATTGGAATACAATTTAACCCCAAGCTTCTCGATGACAAACATGTCGAGACCATCCTGAAAGTCCATCACCGAATCCTGATCAGTCAGTACCGTCGGCCCTCGAAAGACAAAGCGGTCGGCGTCGGCTCCGCCCCAGAGTACGTCCCTTCCCCCATCGCCGGAGATTGTGTCTCCGCCAGCGTCGCCATAGAGGGTGTCATTTCCCGCCCCGCCGATCAGGCGATCATGACCGTTGCCGCCACTCAGATCATCGTCGCCGGCGCCGCCTGTGAGAATGTCATCTCCGTCATCCCCGAACGCCCGATCGTTGCCCGCCCCCACGGAAATTCTGTCATTGCCTCTACCGCCATACGCCTCATCGGTCCCCCCTTCCGAATCCAACACATCATTGCCGTCGCCGCCGTCCAGGTAATTGTCACCGTTACCGCCATCGACGATGTCGTTTCCGCTCCCGCCGTACATACGGTCGTTCCCCGACTGGCCCTTAAGGGCGTCATCGCCGCCTTCGCCATAGATTATATCATTGCCTGCGCCGCCGCTGACCGCCTGCTGCGTCAATTTCCCAGTTGCAGGGTTCACGCGGTTATTGAAGCCGTCATTTCCCGCGCCAGCGAAGATGATGTCGTCACCATCACCAGCATCGATATACTCTTCGCCATTGCCACCGTAGATTACATCGTTACCACGGCCACCCAGAAAGTGGTCATGGCCTTCACCGCCATGCAACGTGTCATTGCCATCTCCACCATCGGAAATGTCGTTTCCTCGTCCGCCAAAGAACGTGTCGTTCCCAGCCCCACCTTTGAATCGATCGTCGCCATCGCCACCTTCGGCATAGTCATTCCCGGCACCGCCCTCGATATAGTCGTTGCCATCGCCACCGTAGAGTTTATCGTCGCCGAGACCGCCGGAGAGATAGTCGTTGCCGGCGCCGCCCTCGACATTATCGTGGCCATCGCCACCGTAGAGCTTATCATCGCCCTGCCCGCCGTAGAGATAATCGTCGCCTGCATAACCCCAAATCTCGTTGTTGCCAAAAAGACCACGGATGATGTCGGCCAAGCTTGTTCCGCGTAAAAGCATTCTATCCCCTCCGGGTGGGCGACGGCAGAGCGCTCATGACGTGAGTTAGCATAGCGCTACCTGCCAAGTTTCTAAGGCCTCAAACCGAAAGAGACTATTCGGGCGGATGGACTAGACCACTTGGTTGATATGGACAGTCCTGATTTGGGGACAGAGTCCTATAGCCGCCGACGAGAGCGCAACGGCTCATGAGTTGATGGCGATGTAAGGCTGGGCTCGACTCGCAATGGCCGAGATCTACACGAAAGAAGCGGAAAAAAAGCGCCAAGGCAGCCTCGGAACGCCTTGCGAACAGAATGTAGGTCGCACCTATAACCCCGACCGGTCGCACCTCAACTAGAATCAATGACTTAGAGGGTGGTTTGGCGACCCCTGCAGGACTCGAACCTGCGACAACCTGCTTAGAAGGCAGGTGCTCTATCCAGCTGAGCTAAGGGGCCGTCTCAGCACGTGAGCCTCAATGGGTCCAGGGCTGCATCCGGTTGAAACGGAAATTGTCCGAATAGGAAACATTCTTGCGAGCCGCATCCTTGGGCGCGATCACGCGATACTCGATGCCATTGCGCTCGGCATAGGCGATCGCCTGCTCAGCACTCTCGAAGGTCAGGCGAACCTGCTGCCGGGTGTCGGCGGAACTCGTGTAGCCCATGATCGGGTCGATCGTGCGCGGTCTTTCCTGATCGAACTCCAGCACCCACAGATGCGTCTTGGCCTTGCCGGACTGCATTGCTGTCTTTGCGGGGCGATAGATCTTCGCGGACATTGTTCTTAACAGCTCCCGTTGACCAAGAGATCAATGTTTTCACGTGATTGGATGGTCGGAGTGGAGAGATTCGAACTCCCGACCCTCTGGTCCCAAACCAGATGCGCTACCAGACTGCGCTACACTCCGCACCACGAAGGCGGAGATACACGCTTCGCCCTGCGGCTGCAACAGCAAATTTCGAGGCTGGCGCGGAGCCGGCGAATGCTTCAGTTCGCCCGCTCCGCTGCCGGAAGTCCCGCGCCTTCGAGCCTGTCGCCGGGGCTGATGCCGAGTCGCTTCACGGTTCCGGCGTTAAGCTCGAGCACGTAGGCCACCGGTTCCCTGGAATCGATAATGGCTTCGGAATGCGGAACCGCGTTCTCATGGATGGTACGGATGACGCCGTCACGCGCGATGAAGAGCATGTCGAGCGGCAGATAGGTGTTCTTCATCCACATCATCACCGGCCGCGTCTCGCCGAAATCGAACAGCATGCCGTGATCCGGCGCCATCTGCCGGCGATACATCAGCCCCTGCTCCCGCTGATCCGGCTGGGTCGCGAGCTCGACGGTAAGGTCATGCGTGCGTCCGCTCGCCGTTATCAGCCGCACCCGCTCCTTTGCAAAGGAAACCTCGGCCATGGCCGAGGCGACGAGCAGCGACAACAAAAAAAGCGCCGTCAGGGCGCTTCTTGCAGCTATGCCGACGACTCCGGGCATCAGTGCGACCGCGTGGTCGGCGTCGGCCCGTCGGGATGGATCTCCGCAGCCATCAGGCCCTTCTCCCCGTCCCCGAAGCGGCAGAGTACCACTTGGCCGGGCCTCAGCTCCGTCAGGCCAAAGCGGCGCAGCGTTTCCATATGCACGAAAATGTCTTCGGTGCCCTCCCCGCGCGTCAGGAAGCCGAATCCCTTGGTACGGTTGAACCACTTGACGAGCACACGCTCGAGGCCGCTCGTCGGTGTGACTTGAACATGCGTTCTGACCGGTGGCAGCTGGGAGGGGTGAACGGCCGTCGATTGGTCCATCGAGAGGATGCGGAAGGCCTGGTAGCCACGATCCCGCTTCTGAATGAGAGCGACGACCCGGGCACCTTCCAGAACGGTCTGATATCCGTCGCGTCTGAGGCAGGTCACATGCAGCAAAACGTCCTGCATGCCGTTGTCCGGAACGATGAAGCCGAATCCCTTGGCGACGTCGAACCACTTTATGACCCCGGTAATTTCGATGAGATCAAGCGCGTCGTTACCGAATTCGCCATTATGGATGACGTCTTTCGAAGATGTCCTGTCAGCCATTCTCGCAGCCCCTCGTTACGCGCAACACTTCGATACGGTTAACTGATTCTTATGGGCCAGAATAACATCGTCCCGCTGCGCGTGTGCAAGCCCCTCGACATATTTTGACCTGAGACGTTTATAGGCATGCAGCCTTGCGTCTGGCTTGCCGTCGCCTCACTATACGCCATCTTCCACGAAACAGGGACATTCTCCAATGCGGTATCTGCATACGATGGTTCGCGTCAAAGACCTCGACCAGGCTCTTCATTTCTATTGCAAGCTTTTCGGGCTCCAGGAGATTCGCCGATACGACAACGAGAAAGGCCGCTTCACGCTCGTTTTTCTCGCGGCGCCCGGCGATCTCGACCGCGCCAAGGAGGAAGCCGCGCCCTGCCTGGAACTCACCTATAATTGGGATTCCGAGGAATATGCCGGCGGGCGGAATTTCGGCCACCTCGCCTATGAGGTCGACGACATCTACGCGTTCTGCAGGGATCTGATGGAAAACGGCGTTACGATCAATCGCCCGCCGCGCGACGGCCATATGGCCTTCGTCCGGTCGCCGGACGGCATCTCGATCGAAATCCTGCAGAAAGGCGAACACCTGCCGGCTCAGGAACCCTGGGCCTCCATGGCCAATACGGGTGTCTGGTAAGCCTCGCACAATTGCCACCGGCTAATCGTCAGCCGTCGCCGGCCCTGCCGAGCGGCGCGGCACCGGTCGGCGCAAGAGGATCAATAGAACAGCGAATGATCTTCAGGCCCGGCTATTGCCGGGCTTTCGCTTATATTTTGCGAAGCTGAAATAGGTTGGTGCAGGTTTACAAAACACGCGGCGTTCATTACCTTGCCGCGCAGACGTTGAAACGGGGCTCTGCTTCGTCGTCACTTGCGGGGATAGCCCTATACTTGCCTGACCTTTCCCGTGGGGAGCCTAGCGCCCTCCGCGTGAAATTGTTGTGCCGTTCCGGAGCGTATTCGGAATCGGAACGTGTTGTGTGCGCGGTGCAAAGCAACCCGCATGCACGGAGAGCGGGGAAAAGGCGTTGCAACATCTGGAACCAGGATACAGTCTCCTGACGATCGGACGTGCCGCAGCATTATCCGTATCGCTTCTGGCACTGGCTGGCTGTGTGTCGGCAGTCGCCGACAATGAGACGATCAGCCCGCTCAATTCCCAACAGGTGGCGGAAGCAGCGCCGGGCGCATCCGAGGGGACGATGCAGGATGAGCAAGTAGCTGGCGCCGGCGCGACGGCGCAGGTGCCCGACGGTGAAGCGGGCCACAACAGCGCCGCCATGCAGCCCGGTCTGGCCATGCAGGGCACTGCGCTGCGCGCGACAACATCGAGCATCTACGGGCAATCGCCCGCAGGACCGTCCGCCGAGGCGCGGCCGGACCCAAGCAGCCAGCCGACGGCAGCACCGTCGGCCGTCGCATCGCCGACGATGAATGCCAAGGCCAACAGTCTCTTCAGCAACGGACAGTCCGAGGCTCAACCGGTGATTCAACCGCAACAGGGCGCGGCAGGCGAAGCTCCCGCGGCAAACGAAGCGATTGCTGCTGCAACGCCGGCAGCCACCGGCGAAAGCGATACGCCCGCGGCCGTTCCGTTGCCTTTGAGCGCGCAGGCCGCATTATCAGGTGCGACGGCAGCGGCCCTGCAGCCGGTCGAAGTCGCCTCGCGGACGCCGGCGGATGCCGCCCAACCGGCGGGCTCCGACCACGGTGAGAAAGAGACTCAAGAGACGAAGAAGACCTGGACCCTCGCAAGCCTGTTTGCGCCGAAGCGCAGGGAAAAACAGCGGGCCGAATCGACACGCGCTGTGCCGGCAGGCGAGAAGAAAACGATTACCGCAAGCAATGCGGGACAGCCGAAGGTCGCTTCCCTCGCCTATACGTCACTGCCCGGCGTCAATATGAACCCGCTTTTCAGCATGGAACACGAAGCGCACGAGGCTGACGAGGACGACGCGCCTGTGGAAGTGGCGAACCTCTCGGGCCTTGCCCGACTCACGCCGAGCGGCCTCATCCTGCAAACGGAAAAGGTGGAGACAGGCTGTTTCAAACCGCAGCTTCTCGACATCCTGAAGACGGTGGAAGGTCATTACGGCCGCAAAGTCATGGTCACCTCGGGCCTTCGCGCCATCAAGGTCAACCGCAAGCGCCAGTCCCTTCATACGCGCTGCGAGGCGGCGGACATCCAGGTGGCGGGCGTCAGCAAGTGGGAGCTCGCGAATTTCCTGCGCAACGTTCCCGGCCGGGGCGGCGTCGGCACCTACTGCCATACCAACTCCGTCCATATCGACATCGGTCCCCAGCGCGACTGGAACTGGCGCTGTCGCCGTCGCAAAGGCTGATCGGCGATCGCTCCTGTTACAAGGCCCATCGTGAGCAGCAGTGATTTTTCCCGGAAAAAATGAAAACTGCCACTTGCGGGAATCCGAAGCCCTCTCTATAAGCCGCCTCGTCTTACAGCGACTTGCGTCTTTTCAGAGGCACAAAGGTTGCTGCAGCAGGCGCCCATCGTCTAGCGGTCTAGGACGCCGCCCTTTCACGGCGGAAACACGGGTTCGATTCCCGTTGGGCGTGCCATTTTCTCTCTTATACTTGTGGATACTTCGCCTTGTATGTGGATGGGACGTCTTTGCTTTGCGTCACCATAGGATCGAGTTGACCTGTGCGGATCTCTCGCCGAAAAAGCAAAATAATCGCCTCTGATCACTTGCATGAATCCGATGCCCTCTCTATAAGCCGCCTTGTCTTACAGCGGCTTGCGTCTTTTCAGAGGCATCAGGCTTGCTGCAGCAGGCGCCCATCGTCTAGCGGTCTAGGACGCCGCCCTTTCACGGCGGAAACACGGGTTCGATTCCCGTTGGGCGTGCCATTCCACCTCTTTTCTATTTCATGTTTTTCATAGTATGGTGCTGATCGTCACCAGCAGGCGCCCATCGTCTAGCGGTCAGGACGCCGCCCTCTCACGGCGGTAACACGGGTTCGAGTCCCGTTGGGCGTACCATTTCCTCACCTTGCGCGCGCATCATTTCGCTTCCGAATAGCGCTTGCGTCTGCTCCCGATCTTTTCCCAGGAAAAATCGAAATTTACCGCCCGCGGTCTCTTGCGAGAATCCGAAGCGCTCTCTATAAGCCGCCTTGTCTTACAGCGCGCGCGCCTTTCAGACGCACAAAATCGCTGCAGCAGGCGCCCATCGTCTAGCGGTCTAGGACGCCGCCCTTTCACGGCGGAAACACGGGTTCGATTCCCGTTGGGCGTGCCACTCCTCTTCAAAGTCTTTAAGAAAAGTCCGTAAGTCTCTGAGTCGGCTACACCCGTTCGCTCCGCCTCGGCGTTTAATTTGCTTTCGCGGCGTCCGTCACGCGCAGTTGAACCTTGCGTGTCCCCTGCCACAGATCCGCTGACACGGAACCCGCGACATGAACGGTGGCGCCGCGGTTGCCGAGCAGGAAATCGCCGAGCGGCGTCTCCGTCGCGCGGAAGGCGATGCCTTCCATGCGGCTGCCGTCCTGTCCCTCGAGCGTCACCTTCACGTGGTTGGCCCCGACCTGACGGCTATCGCGCAGTCGATGTTGCGGGAAGGCAAAGAGCGGCTGCGGATGGCCGGAGCCATAGGGTCCCGCCTGGTCGAGAAGATCGACGAGGTCGAGCGTCGCCCCGGCCGCTGCCAGCGCGCCATCGACCTTGAGCGTTTGGACGGCGACGAGATCGCGAACGGCAGCTTCGGCGCGCTCTTCGAAGAATTGCCGAAGCTGGCCGAGCTTACCGCGCTCGACCGTCAGCCCGGCGGCCATTGCATGCCCTCCGCCTTTGACCAGCAGGCCGTTGTCGACGGCCGCACGGACGAGCCGCCCCATGTCGAAACCGTTGATCGAACGGCCGGATCCGGTTCCACGGCCGTTCGGATCGAACGCAATCGCAAAAGCCGGCCGGCGGAATTTCTCCTTGATGCGTGCCGCAATGAGGCCGACGATCCCAGGGTGCCAGTTCTGCCGGGCAGTGACGATCACCGACGCGCCCTCGCCCGTTCCGTATTCCGCCAGTACCTCGGCCTCCGCCTCCGCAAGCATCGCCGCCTCCATCGCCTGGCGATCGCGATTGAGTTCATCGAGCTGGCTGGCGATGATTTCCGCCGCCGCGGCATCGTCGAGGGTCAGCAGACGACTGCCGAGCGCAGCGTCGCCGATTCGCCCGCCGGCATTGATCCGCGGGCCAAGCAGGAAGCCGAGATGATAGGGCGTCACGGGTCCGCCGATCGCCGCCTTGCGCAAGAGTGCGGCGAGACCCGCATTGCCCATGTGCCGCGCAGCAAGCAGGCCCTTGACGACATAGGCCCGGTTGAGGCCTTTGAGCGGCACCACGTCGCAGACGGTCGCAAGCGCCACCAGGTCGAGCAGCGACAGGAGGTCGAAGGATGCCGCGCGCGGGTCGCCCCTGAGGCGGAGCACGCGCAATGTATTGACCAGTACAAGATAGACGACGCCCGCCGCGCAGAGATGGCCCTGCCCCGACAGGTCGTCCTCCCGGTTGGGATTCACCAGGGCGTGACACGGCGGCAGCACCGAGCCGACCTGATGGTGGTCGATGACCACGGCATCGGTCCTGCGCTCTGCCGCCACCGCCAGGGCTTCATGGCTCGTCGAGCCACAGTCGACCGTGACGATCAGTTCGGCGCCCCGATCGATCAATTGATCGATCGCCTGCGGGTTCGGACCGTAGCCCTCGAAAATGCGGTCGGGAATATAGATCTCGGCGGTGATATCGAAATGCCGCAGGAAACGCGCCATGAGCGCGGACGAGGCCGCACCATCGACATCGTAATCCCCGAAGATCACCACCTTCTCGCGGCGACGAATGGCATCGGCGAGCCGCTCGGCCGCCTTGCGGCCGTCGGTCAGGGTGTCGGGGTCAGGCATCAGTGCGCGCAAGGTCGGCTCGAGGAATGCCGACGCGTCGTCCAGTCCGACGCCGCGCCCGGCAAGCACGCGCGCGATGAGTTCGGAATAGCCGTGGATCTGACTGATGGCCAGGGCACGGTTCTGGCCCGCCTGATCGAGGCGCGACACCCAGCGCTGACCACTGACCGAGCGTTCAACGCCGAGAAATGCCCGCTGGATCGGATCCGCCAAAACGTCCATCTGTCTACCCGCCCGAAGTCCCTCCGTTCTTAGCGAAGATTTCGGCACTGAAAAACCGGCGGGGGTGCAGTTCGGCCTGCAAGTCGCCGGTCGCAGCGGCTTCTCAACAGATTTGATGAGGACGCGCGGTCACCAGGCCTTCGGACGCTCGATCCTGATAACCTGCGGCTCGCCGACGAGATAGCCCTCGCCCTTGATCGAGACGATCGCCTTGCGCACGGAAGCCTCTGATGTCGCATGCGTGACGAGGATGATCGTCTTCGGCTCGGCCGGGTCGGCATAGTGCTTGGAATGCTGCATAATCGATTCCAGCGAGATGTCGTTCTCCGCCATGTGCTTCGCCACATTGGCGAAGACGCCCGTGCGGTCGACCACTTTCAACCGGATGAAATAGCCGCCCTCATGGCTCTGCATCCGGGCGCGCTTATAGGGCAACAGCGCCTTCGCCGGACGGCCGAATGCCGGCACGTGCTGCGCGCCGGGTCGGCTCTTGGCGATGTCGGCGATATCGCCGAGCACGGCCGAGGCGGTCGCGTCCCCGCCCGCGCCCGGGCCGACCATCAGGAGTTCGCCAAGAATGTCGGATTCGATCGCAACCGCATTGGTCACCCCGTCGACCTGCGCGATGACGGTGTCGTGAGGTACCATGGTCGGATGGACGCGCTGCTCTATGCCGCTATCGGTCCGCTGGGCGACTCCGAGAAGCTTGATGCGGTAACCGAGGTCGGAAGCCGCCTGGATATCTTCGATTGAGATGTTGGTGATGCCCTCGAGATAGATGTCGTCGGCAGCAATCACGGTGCCGAAGGCAAGGCTCGTCAGGATCGAGAGTTTGTGCGCCGTGTCGTTGCCCTCGATGTCGAAGGCCGGATCGGCCTCGGCATAGCCGAGCCGCTGAGCCTCCTTGAGGCATTCCTCGAAGGAGAGACCCTCCCTCTCCATCTTCGTCAGGATGTAATTGCATGTGCCGTTCATGATGCCGTAGACGCGCGAGATCGTGTTGCCGGTCATGGACTCGCGAAGCGCCTTGATGACGGGAATGCCGCCGGCGACCGCAGCTTCGTAATTCAGAAGTGCGCCATGCTTCTCGGCAATTTCCGCCAGTTCGACACCATGTGCTGCCAGAAGCGCCTTATTGGCGGTCACCACATGGACGCCGCGCGTGAGCGCCGCCTTCACGCAAGAATAGGCCGGGTCTCCGGCGCCGCCCATCAGTTCGACAAAGACGTCGATGCCTGCTTCAGACGCCAGGGAAACTGCGTCGTCGAACCAGGCGATGTCCGAAAGCTTCACGCCCCGATCTTTCGCCCGGTCTCTTGCCGCTACGGCCGTAATCTCGATCGCCCTGCCGCATGTGGTCGCCATCGTCTCATGACGATCCTGGAGAATCCGCACGAGCGAGGCACCGACGGTCCCCAAGCCCGCAATGCCGATTTTGAGGGCATCTGCCATAGCAAGTTCCTAACACGTAGAGGCGCCCCGCCAGACCAGGCGGGGCAATTTGGGTGCGGAAACGGGCACAGCCCGGCTCCTTACCGATGTGCGTTGAGCGAGATGACGTTGTGCATCGTCTCGTCCGCCGAAGAAAGGAAGCGCTTGATATTGCGCGCGGCCTGGCGGATCCGGTGTTCGTTCTCCACCAGAGCGAGACGAACATAGTCGTCCCCCTGCTCGCCGAAGCCGATGCCCGGAGCAACGGCGACATCAGCTTTCTCGACGAGAAGCTTGGAGAACTCGAGCGAGCCGAGATGGCGGAACTTCTCGGGAATCTTCGCCCAGGCGAACATCGTCGCCGGCGGCGGCGGAACCTCGAAACCGGCCTTGCCGAAGCTTTCCACCATGACGTCGCGCCGCCGCTTGTAGATGGCGCGCACCTCGGCGATATCGCTGCCGTCACCATTCAGCGCCTGCGTCGCAGCTACCTGGATCGGGGTGAATGCGCCATAGTCCAGATAGGACTTCACGCGCGTCAGCGCCGCGATCAGTCGCTCGTTGCCGACGGCGAAGCCCATGCGCCAGCCGGGCATGGAGAAGGTCTTCGACATCGACGTGAATTCGACGGTCACATCGGTTGCACCCGGCACTTCCAGAACCGAAGGCGGCGGCGCGTCGTCGAAGTAGATTTCCGAATAGGCGAGATCCGACAGCACGATGATGTCGTGCTTCTTCGCAAACGCGATGACATCCTTGTAGAAATCGAGCGTGGCGACCTGCGCCGTCGGATTGGACGGGTAGTTGAGGATCAGCGCCAGCGGCTTTGGGATCGAGTGCCGGACCGCACGCTCGAGCGGCGGGAAAAAGCTCTCGTCCGGCTCGACCGAAATCGAGCGGATGACGCCGCCTGCCATCAGGAACCCGAAGGCGTGGATCGGATAGGTCGGATTCGGGCAGAGGACGACGTCGCCGGGTGCGGTGATGGCCTGCGCCATGTTGGCGAAGCCTTCCTTGGAGCCGAGGGTCGCGACGACCTGCGTCTCGGGATTGAGCTTGACGCCGAAGCGGCGTGCATAATAGGCGGCCTGCGCACGGCGCAGCCCGGGAATGCCCTTCGATGAGGAATAACGATGCGTCCGCGGGTCCTGGACGACTTCGCACAGCTTGTCCACGATTGACTGCGGGGTCGGAAGATCCGGATTGCCCATGCCGAGGTCGATGATGTCAGCACCGGCCGCTCGCGCGCTCGCTTTCAAACGGTTGACCTGTTCGAAAACGTAGGGCGGCAAACGCCGGACTTTATGAAACTCTTCCATCTCCAGACCTCATTTGGCGCGCGTCTTTGCAGCCCTTGGGCTCTTCGCTCGACATGCGCGGGGTGAACGGCCGCCATCGCGGCCATTCAACGCTTTGCGGCCAAAACACGAGAAAGGCAAGCGCTAATTCTCGATCTGTTTCAGCGTGTCGGCACCGTGCTGCTCGGCCAAAAGCTGCAATTCCTTCAGGCGACGCCGGTACTCGGCTTCGGAGATCGCGCCGGACCGGCGCTGCCCGGCAAGTGCGGTCAACTGCCCCTGCATGTTCAGCGCCTCCTCATTGGTCATCTGCTGCATGGCGGCGGGCTTTTGACCGTAAACCGAAGGATAGGTGGCAAGGTCCGCCGTCGAATTGCAGCCCGCGAGCACGCCTGCGAGAATCAGTGCGGACATCCAAGAAAGCGAACGCTGTTTTCCGACGGCAAGCATGCTGGCGATGACCTCTGTTTCTGCGGCGCAACGATGCGCTACAGCGCCGCGCGTCTCCCGGGACGCACAAAGGTCGCTGTAGCACTTTGATCTGCTGCATGTTTTTGTCCTTCGACCGGCTACGATCACGGGAACATGCAGTAGCCCTTGTAATCATTTTCGGGCAGAATGTAAAAATACAAAACAAACAAGATGCTGTGGAGGACGCCGGGTGACAGCAGAGAAGGCTGAGGGCGCTACGGGCTTTGCCGGCTTCGACCCGAAATCTGTCGAGCCCTACATCGTCAAGGATCCCGAAAGCCTGGCCATCAACATGGCTCGTGCGGCAGAGCAGCTCGGAAAAGCCGCTTCTGCATGGCTCGCCCCGCGCGAAGCGGGCGAGAAGACCGATAGTTTCGCCGAGCCCGTCTCCGATATGGTCAAGACGCTTTCCAAGGTCTCGGAATACTGGCTCTCCGACCCCCGGCGGACACTCGAAGCCCAGACTCATCTTCTCGGCAGCTTCTTCGATATGTGGTCGCGGACGCTCCACCGCATGGCCGGCGAGGCCGTGGAGGACCCGGCTAACCTTCAGCGCAACGACAAGCGCTTCGCCGACGAAGACTGGGTGAAGAATCCGTTTTTCGACTTCATCCGCCAGGCCTATTTCGTCACCTCCGACTGGGCGGAGCGCATGGTGAAGGACGCCGAGGGCCTTGACGATCATACCCGCCACAAGGCGGCCTTCTACGTTCGCCAGATTGCAAGCGCTCTTTCCCCGACCAACTTCATCACGACCAACCCGCAGCTCTATCGCGAAACGGTGGCTTCGAGCGGCGCCAATCTCGTGAAAGGCATGCAGATGTTGGCGGAAGACATAGCCGCCGGGCGGGGCGAGCTTCGGCTCCGCCAGACGGACACCAGCAAGTTCGCCATCGGAGAGAACATCGCGATCACTCCGGGCAAGGTGATCGCGCAGAACGATGTCTGCCAGGTGCTGCAATACGAGGCGAGCACCGAGACCGTGCTGAAGCGGCCGTTGCTCATTTGCCCGCCCTGGATCAACAAATTCTACGTGCTGGACCTGAACCCGGAGAAGTCCTTCATCAAATGGGCGGTCGACCAGGGCCACACGGTCTTCGTCATCTCCTGGGTAAACCCGGACGAACGCCATGCCTCCAAGGACTGGGAAGCCTATGCACGCGAAGGGATCGGTTTCGCGCTGGATATTATCGAGCAGGCAACCGGCGAGCGCGAAGTCAATTCTATCGGCTATTGCGTCGGCGGGACGCTGCTCGCCGCCACCCTGGCGCTCCATGCCGCGGAAGGCGACGACCGCATTCGCTCCGCGACGCTCTTCACCACGCAGGTGGATTTCACCTACGCCGGCGATCTCAAGGTCTTCGTGGACGACGACCAGATCCGCCACCTCGAAGCCAACATGAGCGCCACCGGCTACCTCGAAGGCTCGAAGATGGCGTCGGCCTTCAACATGCTCCGGGCTTCGGAACTGATCTGGCCCTATTTCGTCAACAATTACCTCAAGGGCCAGGATCCCCTGCCCTTCGACCTGCTTTACTGGAACTCCGATTCGACGCGAATGCCCGCGGCCAACCACTCTTTCTATTTGCGCAACTGCTATCTCGAGAACAGGCTCTCCAAGGGCGAGATGGTGCTTGCCGGCCGCCGCGTCTCCCTCGGCGACGTAAAGATTCCGATCTACAATCTCGCGACGAAGGAGGACCACATCGCGCCGGCAAAGTCGGTTTTCCTCGGCAGCAGCAGCTTCGGCGGCAAGGTGACCTTCGTGCTCTCCGGCTCCGGGCACATCGCCGGTGTCGTCAACCCTCCCGCCCGAATCAAGTATCAATACTGGACGGGAGGCGCGCCGAAGGGCGACTTCGAGACCTGGATGGGTAAGGCAAAGGAAACGGCCGGGTCGTGGTGGCCGCATTGGCAGGGCTGGGTCGAACGGCTCGACAAACGCAGGATCCCGGCGCGCAAGGCCGGAGGTCCGCTCAATTCCATCGAGGAAGCGCCCGGCTCCTACGTGCGCGTGCGCGCCTGACCGCAGAGAGTGCAATCCCCTTGAATTTCCCTCGCCCGCTCGTCCCTGCGACGCTTGTGCAGCGTTACAAACGCTTCCTCTTCGACGCTATTCTGGCCGATGGAACGGCAATCACGGGTTCATGCCCGAATACCGGCTCGATGCGTGGCCTGACCACACCGGGCTCGCCGGTCTGGCTCTCGAAACACGACAGTCCGACGCGCAAGTATCGCCACATGCTGGAGATCGTCGAGGCGGACGGCACGCTGGTCGGCATCAACACCGGATTGCCGAACCGGATCGCCGAAGAGGCAATCATGGCCGGACAGGTGGGCGATCTTCACACCTACGGCACGCTCCGGCGCGAGCAGAGATACGGCCGCAACTCCAGGATAGACATTCTGCTCAGTGATGCGGAAAAGGGCCTCGCCTATGTCGAGGTGAAGAACGTCCATTTCAGCCGCGTCTGCGGTCTCGCCGAATTCCCGGACAGCCCGACCCAACGCGGTGCGAAACATCTCGAGGAACTGGGCGATATGGTCGAGGCGGGACACCGCGCGATCATGCTCTATCTTATCCAGAGAGGCGATTGCAGTCGCTTCCGCATATGCCGTGAGCTCGACCCGGTCTATGCTCGTGCTTTCGAAAGGGCGAGCGCACGCGGCGTCGAGGCCTATGCGGTCAAATGCGCGGTATCGCCGGCGCAAATCCTGGCGGCAGGACCGATCGTAGTGGACGAACCGGTCCCTGCTGTTTTATGAAAATCGCCTGAAACAACGGAAATCTGGAATGGTAACTTACATCGAGGCCGACGCGGCTCCCTACAAGAACACCGGTGTCATTCGACTTTACGGGCCGGAGGGGTTTGAAGGCATGCGCAAGGCCTGTCAGGTGACCGCACGCTGCCTGGACGAGCTCGTGGCGCGCGTGAGTCCGGGCGTGACCACGGACGAGATCGACCGCTTCGTCTTCGAGTTCGGCATGGACCACGGCGCGCTCCCCGCAACCCTCAACTATCGCGGCTACACCAAATCCTCCTGCACCTCGATCAATCACGTGGTCTGTCACGGCATCCCCAACGACAAGCCGCTGCGCGAAGGGGACATCGTCAACATCGACGTGACCTATGTGGTCGATGGGTGGCACGGCGATTCAAGCCGGATGTATCCCGTCGGAGAGATAAAGCGTGCCGCCGAGCGCCTGCTGGACGTAACGCATGAATGCCTGATGCGCGGCATAGCGGCGGTTCGCCCGGGCGCGCGCACGGGGGCAATCGGCGAGGCGATCCAGGCCTATGCGGAAGCCGAGCGTTGTTCGGTGGTTCGCGACTTCTGCGGTCACGGCGTCGGCCGGCTCTTTCACGACGCGCCCAATATCCTTCACTATGGCAGCGCCAATGACGGGCCGGAGCTCAAGGAAGGCATGATCTTCACGATCGAACCGATGATCAATCTTGGCCGCCCGCATGTGAAGGTCCTCTCGGACGGATGGACGGCGGTTACGCGCGATCGATCCCTGTCGGCCCAATATGAACACACGGTGGGCGTCACGGCGGACGGCTGCGAGATATTCACGCTCTCACCGGCCGGCCTCTTCAAGCCCGGCATTCACGTCGCGGGCGACGCGTGACGAAGACCCCGCCCGCCGAACCCGACGACCTTTTCGACGCCGCGGACGAACGCCGGTTTTTCCCGCAAAAGCCGACCCGCGACAGCCACGCAACCGCGCCGGCGCCGGCGACGGATACGCACTATCACGGCCATCGGGACCGCCTGAGAGCCCGCTACCGCGAACACGGGGATGCGGCGCTGGCGGATTACGAACTCCTCGAGCTCATCCTCTTCCGCCTCATACCCCGCCGCGATACCAAGCCGATCGCCAAGGCGCTGCTCGACCGCTTCGGCACGCTGGCAGCCGTCTTCGGCGCTCCCTTGCACCTCCTTCAGGAAGTCAAAGGCGTCGGAGAGTCCGTCGCGCTCGATCTCAAGCTCGTCGCGACCGCCAGCCACCGCATGCTCAGGAGCGAATTGCGCAACAAACAGGTTCTGTCCTCCTGGAGCGCCGTGATCGACTATTGCCACGCGGCGATGGCGCATGAGACGAAGGAGCAGTTCCGCATCCTTTTCCTCGACAAGCGCAACACGCTGATCGCCGACGAGGTTCAGCAGCAAGGAACGATCGACCACACGCCCGTATATCCCCGCGAGGTGGTCAGGCGCGCTTTAGAACTTTCCGCTACCGCCTTGATTTTAGTGCACAACCATCCCTCCGGCGACCCGACGCCGTCACGTGCCGACATCGACATGACCAAGCTCATCGCCGAGGCCGCCAAGCCGCTCGGCATCGCGCTTCACGATCACGTCATCATCGGCAAAGACGGCCACGTCAGCCTCAAAGGGCTTCAATTGTTCTGATGGAAAATATGCAGCAGACGCATCCAGAACAGGGCGCTGCGGCATTGCACGTCATCAAACGGTGCGATTGACGATATAGCTGTGCCTGCGCGAAAGATGCCGCATCGCACAACGATTCTCACGCGAGCAGGGGAAGCGTTCATGAACCAGTACGATCTCATCGTTGTCGGCAGTGGTCCGGCCGGGCGCAGGGGCGCCATCCAGGCCGCGAAGCTTGGCAAGAAGGTGCTCGTCATCGAACAGGGAAAGCGGGTCGGTGGCGTTTCCGTCCACACCGGTACCATTCCGTCGAAAACGCTGCGTGAAACGGCGCTCAACCTGACCGGCTGGCGCGAGCGCGGCTTCTACGGCCGCTCCTATCGGGTCAAGCAGGAGATCAGCGCCGAAGATCTGCGCCGTCGTCTCATCATAACGCTCAACCACGAGGTGGAGGTGCTCGAACACCAGTTCGCGCGAAACCGCGTACAGCACATCCGTGGCAGGGCGAGCTTCGTCGGGCCGACGACGCTCGAGATCTCCAAGGATGACGACGAGAGCATGCTCGTTTCCGGCACCAGCATCCTGCTTGCAGTGGGAACGAAGCCCTTTCGGCCTGACTACATGCCTTTCGACGGCAGGACGGTCGTAGACAGTGACGAATTGCTCGACATCCGTGAACTGCCCCGCTCGCTTGTGGTGATCGGCGCCGGCGTCATCGGCATCGAATACGCCACCATCTTCAGCGCCCTCGACATCCAGGTAACGGTCATCGACCCGAAGGCCACCATGCTCGATTTCATCGACCGGGAGATCGTCGAGGACTTCACCTATCAGTTGCGCGACCGCGCGATGAAACTGAACTTGGGCCAGAAGGCGGAGAAAGTGGAGCGGCTCGACAACGGCAAGGTGCTGCTTAGCCTCGACAACGGCCGCAAGATCACGACGGACATGGTGCTTTTCGCCGCCGGCCGGATGGGCGCGACGGATGCGCTCAATCTTCCTGCGGCAGGTCTCGAGGCCGACGCCCGCGGTAGGCTGACGGTCAATCCGGAAACGTTCCAGACGACCGTTCCGAATATCTACGCCGCCGGCGATGTCGTCGGCTTTCCGAGCCTCGCCTCGACCTCGATGGAACAGGGCCGCATCGCGGCCCGTGTTGCGGTCGGCGCAATCGCCAAGGAGCCGCAGAAATATTTCCCCTACGGCATCTATGCCGTGCCGGAAATATCCACCTGCGGCCTATCCGAGGAAGAGGTCAAGGACCGCGGAATTCCCTACGAATGCGGCATCGCCCGGTTCCGCGAGACTTCGCGCGGGCACATCATGGGCTTGGATTCGGGACTCTTGAAGATGATCTTCTCGCTCAGGACGAGGCGGCTGCTCGGCGTCCATATCATCGGCGAAGGTGCGACCGAACTCGTCCATATCGGCCAAGCCGTCCTCAACCTGAAGGGCACCGTCGAATATTTCGTCGAGAATACCTTCAACTACCCTACCCTGGCCGAAGCTTACAAGATCGCGGGCCTCGACGCATGGAACCGCATGGGAGAGATCAAGACGGAGTGACGGCGGGACTAAGTCCCTTCTTCCCGTCAGAACGGGGAGAAGACGGCCGGCAGGCTGGATGAGGGGCGGATACGCCCACGGAATCAGCTGGCGCGGACCACCGCGTCGCCGCGCTCGGCAAGTGCCGCGAGATCGGCCGGCTTCAGCTCCACCGACTCGCCGCAGCCGCAGGCAGAAGTTTGATTAGGGTTGTTGAAGGTGAAGCCCGAGCGCAGCGTGGTGGTCTCGAAATCCATCTGCGTGCCCAGAAGGTAAAGCACGGCCTCTGGGGCCACCCAGACCTTCGCCCCCTGGTGCTCGACCAGGTCGTCCTTCGAATTGGGTTCGCTCACGAGATCGACGGCATATTCCATGCCGGCGCAACCGCCCTTCTTGATGCTGACGCGGATGCCTTTGGCCTCGCCTCCGGCATTTTCCACGATCGACCGAACCCGGCTGGCGGCGGCATCGGTCAGGCTCATAACGGCAAAGCCCATAGGCTCCATCTCCTTCGTATCGCCGGGTTAAAGGCCCGGCGCTTCCAGACTGAATGTAATGCCCGCGTGCCGACGGATCAATATCGGCAGGTGCTCAATACCAGCCGAGCGCAACCTGCGCCTCTTCCGACATGCGGTCAGGCGTCCACGGCGGATCGAAGGTCATCGACACTTCGACGCCCGAAACGCCCTCGACGGCGCCTACGGCATTTTCGACCCAGCCCGGCATCTCACCGGCAACGGGGCAGCCCGGCGCGGTCAGCGTCATGTCGATCTTCACCATACGGTCGTCTTCGATGTCGATCTTGTAGATAAGACCAAGTTCGAAGATGTCCGCGGGTATTTCCGGGTCATAGACGGTTTTGAGTGCCGCGATGATGTCATCGCTGAGGCGCGCCAGTTCCTCCGGCGGAATGGCCGAATGAACGATGCCTTCGCGGACGTCGACTTTTTCTTGTGTTTGCTCGAGACCCATGTCCGTCTCCCTAAGCGAAAAACTTGCGTGCGTGTTCCAGCGCGTCCGCCAGCGCATCGACTTCGGCCGTGGTGTTGTAGAGACCGAAGGACGCCCGGCATGTGGAGGTGACGCCGAACCGTTTCAAGAGCGGCTGCGCACAATGCGTTCCGGCCCGCACGGCAATGCCGGCACGGTCGATGACCATTGACACGTCATGGGCATGGATGCCGGCGATCTCGAAGGAAAAGATACTCCCCTTGCCGGGTGCGTCGCCGAAAACCCTCAGCGAATTGATCGAGGACAGGCGCTCGCGGGCATAGGCCGTCAGGCTCGCCTCATGAGCCCTGATCGCCTCGCGGCCGACCTTCTCCATGTAATCGAGGGCATAGCCGAGCCCGATCGCCTGGACGATCGGCGGCGTACCGGCCTCGAAGCGATGCGGCGGATCGTTGTAGGTGACACGGTCCTCCGTCACTTCCTCGATCATCTCGCCGCCACCCATGAAGGGGCGCATTTCCTTCAACCGTTCGGTCTTGCCATAGAGCACGCCGATGCCGGAAGGACCGTAGAGCTTGTGACCGGTCATCACATACCAGTCGCAATCGATGTCCTGGACGTCGACGGGCATATGCACCGCACCCTGGCTGCCGTCGACAAGCACCGGAATGCCGCGCTCGCGGGCAATGCGGCAGATCTCCTTGACCGGGACCACGGTGCCCAGCGCGTTCGACATGTGCGTGATGGCGATGAGCTTCGTCCGCTCCGTCAGGCATTTGACGAAGTCCTCGATGTGGAACGCGCCGTCGTCGTCGATCGGCGCCCAGACGAGCTTCGCGCCCTGTCGCTCGCGAATAAAGTGCCAGGGAACGATATTGGAGTGATGCTCCATGATCGAGATGACGATCTCATCCCCCTCGCCGAGCTGCGGCATTCCATAGCCGTAGGCGACCGTGTTGATCGCCTCCGTCGAGGACTTGGTGAAGATGATGTTGTCGACCGACGGCGCATTCAGGAAACGGCGAACCTTTTCGCGCGCCTGTTCGTAGGCTTCCGTCGCGGCATTCGACAGGAAATGCAGGCCGCGATGGACGTTGGCGTATTCGTTGGAATAGGCATGGGCAACGGCGTCGATGACGAGTTGCGGCTTCTGCGCCGACGCGCCGTTGTCCAGATAGACGAGCGGCTTGCCATAGACCGTCCGGGAAAGGATCGGGAAATCCTTTCTGACCGCTTCGACGTCGTATGCCGCTACCGGCGGCGCAGGATGTTCCATGTGTCTATCCAATCAGGCGTGCTTTTCGAGCCAGGCCGCGACTATGCCTTCCAGCGCCTCGACCAGTGCCTCGTCGTCTTCCAGTTCCTCGACGATCTCGGCGACGAAAGCATTGACGAGCATGGCGCGCGCCTTGTTTTCCGGAATGCCGCGAGCGAGAAGGTAAAAGAGCTGCGTGTGATCGATATCGATGACCGTTGCACCGTGGCCGCACTGCACGTCATCTGCAAAGATTTCGAGTTCCGGCTTCGCAGAGAAATCCGCGTCGTCGGACAAGAGCAGCGTGTTGCACGACATTTTGGCGTCGGTCTTCTGCGCGTCCTGTGCGACCAGGATCTTGCCCTGAAACACGCCCTTCGCGCGATCGAAGACGACGTTGCGGATGATCTCGCTCGACGTCGTGTGCGGCACGTTGTGGCTTAGCGTGAACGTCAGATCCGTGTGGCTGTCCCCGCCGAGCAGATTGATGCCGCGCAGCGTCAGGTCGGAGCCCTCGCCGCTCGCACGGCCATGCAGTTCCTGACGAACCAGCTTCCCGCCGGCGTTGATGACGAAGAGGTGCAGCTTCGCGTCCTTGCCGAGATCGAAGCGGATCTGGCCGAGATGCGTGTCCGCCGGGCCCTGCTGCTGCAGGATGATCCAGATCACGTCGGCGCCGTCTGCGAGCGTCACGTCGCTTACCGAGGAAACGAAGCTCGGCTCCGCATTCGTCGAAAGATGGCGTTCGATTACGGTCGCTTTCGCGCCGGCGCCGAAGGAGACCGGAAAGCGCGTATGCGCCTGACCATGACTCTGAACCACCTGGATTTCAACCGGAGCTTCGATCTGCGCGCCGGCGGCGACGGTGATTTCCAGTCCGCCGCGCACGAGGCCGCCATTGATCCGGCCGATCGCATCATCCGAGCCGAGCACTGAGAGCCCGGCTACTGCCGAGCCATCGAGCAGGCTCTCGGTATAGGAGCGCGCCGTCAGCTCTTCGGGAACGCTCTTGATATCCGCCTGGCCGTTGCGCACGGACAGAACGGACGAACCCGGGACGACCGGCTCGACGCGTTCGGCAAACGCGGTCGGATCGGCCGCCGGCACCGCCCGCAGCAGCGTACGCAGGTCGGTATAGTGCCAGGCTTCGACGCGGCGCGTCGGCAGACCTGCCGTCTTCAACTCGTGAACCAGCGTGTCGCGAAGCGACAGCACGGCGCCGTCGCCCGGCAGATCACCGATCTGCGCCGTATAGGCATCGACGAGCGCCGTTTCGGCCGCCGTCATCTTGATGGCCTGTTGCATATTCATTCGAACACTCCTTCGACAGGCGTCAGGCTGCCGCCTCGATGATATCCGCGTAGCCGTTGGCCTCGAGTTCGTGCGCCAGCGTCTTGTCGCCGGACTTGATGACCTGGCCCTTGTAGAGCACGTGGACGGTGTCCGGAACGATGTAGTTGAGCAGGCGCTGGTAGTGCGTAATGACGACGACAGCGCGATCAGGCGAGCGCAGTGCGTTGACGCCATCGGCAACGATCTTCAGCGCATCGATGTCGAGGCCGGAGTCGGTCTCGTCGAGAACGCAGAGCTTCGGCTCGAGCAGAGCCATCTGCAGGATTTCCGCGCGCTTCTTCTCGCCGCCCGAGAAGCCGACATTGAGCGGACGGCGCAGCATTTCGGGCGCGATCTTCAGCTCGGCGGCAGCTTCCTTGACGCGGCGCATGAATTCCGGCGTCGTCAGTTCCTCTTCGCCGCGGTATTTGCGCTGTTCGTTCATCGCCACCTTCAGGAACTGCATGGTAGCGACACCCGGGATCTCGACCGGATACTGGAAGGCGAGGAAGATACCCTTCGCGGCTCGCTCCGAAGCGTCGAGCTCCAGGATGCTTTCGCCGTTATAAAGAATGTCGCCTTCGGTCACTTCATAATCTTCGCGCCCCGAGAGGATGTAGGAGAGCGTCGACTTGCCGGAACCGTTCGGCCCCATGATGGCCGCGACTTCGCCGGCCTTCACGGTCAGGTTCAGGCCGCGGATGATCTCTGTGCCGTCCTCGGCGATGCGTGCGTGCAGGTTCTTGATTTCAAGCATGTGTGTTCGTCCTCTTGGGAAACGAAATCTTCTATCGCGCACAAATTCCGTGCGCCGGTTCGGTATTCGGACGGGCCTTAGCCCACGGAGCCTTCGAGCGAGATGCCGATCAGCTTCTGTGCCTCTACGGCGAATTCCATCGGCAATTCCTGGATAACTTCCTTGACGAAGCCGTTGACGATCAGAGCGATCGCCGCCTCTTCCGGAATGCCGCGCTGCAGGCAGTAGAAAAGCTGGTCCTCGGAAATCTTGGACGTCGTCGCCTCGTGCTCGAACTGCGCAGTCGAATTCTTCGCCTCGATATAGGGCACCGTGTGCGCACCGCACCGATCGCCGATCAGAAGCGAATCGCACTGGGTGAAGTTGCGGGCGTTCTCGGCCTTGCGATGCGCCGAGACCTGACCGCGATAGGTGTTTTCCGAAACACCGGCTGCAATGCCCTTGGAGATGATGCGGCTCGACGTGTTCTTGCCGAGGTGGATCATCTTCGTGCCCGAGTCGATCTGCTGGTGACCATTGGAAACCGCGATCGAGTAGAACTCGCCACGCGAACCGTCGCCGCGCAGGATGCAGGACGGATATTTCCAGGTGATCGCCGACCCGGTCTCGACCTGGGTCCAGGAGATCTTCGAGTTCTTGCCGCGGCAATCGCCACGCTTGGTCACAAAATTATAGATGCCGCCCTTGCCCTGCTTGTCGCCCGGATACCAGTTCTGCACCGTCGAGTACTTGATTTCGGCATCGTCGAGCGCAATCAGTTCGACCACTGCCGCATGAAGCTGGTTCTCGTCGCGTTGCGGCGCCGTGCAGCCTTCAAGATAGGAGACGTAGGCGCCTTCGTCGGCGATGATGAGCGTACGCTCGAACTGGCCCGTATTCTTCTCGTTGATGCGGAAATAGGTCGAAAGCTCCATCGGGCACCGAACGCCCTTCGGCACATAGACGAAGGAGCCGTCGGTGAAGACCGCGGAGTTCAGCGTCGCATAGAAGTTATCCGACTGCGGCACGACCGTACCGAGATACTTCCGCACGAGGTCCGGATGCTCCCGCATCGCCTCGGAGATCGACATGAAGATGACGCCGGCCTTCTTCAGCTCTTCCTTGAAGGTGGTGACGACGGAGACCGAATCGAACACCGCATCGACGGCGATCTTCGACTTCTCGACGCCGGCGAGAATCTCCTGTTCCTTCAGCGGAATGCCGAGCTTCTCGTAGACCTTGAGGAGTTCCGGGTCGACCTCGTCGAGCGACTTCGGCCCGGTCGTGCCCTTCGGCGCCGCGTAATAATGGATGTCGTTGAAGTCGATCTTCGGGTAGCGGACGCGCGCCCAGGTCGGCTCCTCCATGGTCTGCCAGCGGCGATAAGCCTCGAGGCGCCATTCGAGCATCCATTCCGGTTCGTTCTTCTTGGACGAGATCAGGCGGATGATATCCTCGGACAGCCCCTTCGGAGCAAGGTCCATCTCGATCGTCGTCTCGAAGCCGTATTTATACTGGTCCACGTCGATCTGGCGGACCTGATCAATGGTTTCCTGCACGGCAGGCATGTCGTTCTCCAATCTCGCCGGATCCAAGGTCCGGCAGCTTGTCAATACGATGCAAGTATTCGCGCACCGCTTATGTAATGGCTAAAAGGCGCTTTTCACCCCATTTGCCAAGCGGAAAATTGCTTTTCCGCAATTTCATTCAATGCTCTCCGCTTCACGCCGCCTGTCCGGCCGAGCGGCGCCGCGCCGCCACTTTCGCGAATGCTGCCGCGCAGCGCTCGATTTCCGCTTGCGTCGTCGCCTCGCCGATCGAAATCCTGAGCGCACCCTGGCGGGGATCGTAGCCCATGGCGGTCAGGACGTGACTTTGCCCGACCTTCCCGGACGAGCAGGCCGAGCCCGCCGACAAGGCGACGCCCTCGAGATCGAAGGCGATTTGCCCGGTCTCGGCTTTCAGCCCCGGAAGCGTGAAGAAGCATGTATTTGCCAGGCGGGGCCCGTCGCACCCGTGGATCACCACATCGGGGGCGCAGGACCGCATTTCCGCCTCGAGGCCGTCGCGCAGCGCGGCTATGGCGGCCATGCGCCCGTCGATATTCCCAGCCGCGGCGCGTGCTGCAGCCGCAAAGCCCGCAAGCGCGGCTGCATTCTCGGTCCCCGAACGGTGGCCCCTCTCCTGTCCGCCGCCGCGAATCAGTGGAGAAGGCATCATGATCTCGCCGCGGGCGACGAGTGCGCCCGCCCCCTTTGGGCCGCCGATCTTGTGGGACGACAGGATCAGAAAGTCCGCACCGAGCGATGAGATCGAAAGCGGCAGACGGCCGGCCGCCTGGACCGCATCGACGACCAGGATACCGCCATGTGCGCGCACGATCGCCGCAACCTCGGCGACCGGCTGAATGATGCCCGTTTCGTTATTGGCAAGCATCACGGCCACCATCGGCAGACCGGTCTCACGGTCATGGGCCTGAAGCAGATCGTCGAGCGCTGCGCAGTCGACGATCCCGGCATTTGTCACCGGTATCTCGCAACCATCCTCGCGCGCGAAACGCCCGCCCTCGCGCACGGCCGGATGCTCGATCGCCGAAACATAGAGCTTGCCTGCCTTGAGCGGCGTGCGCCCCATGCGCAACTGCGGCGTCAGCACCATGTTCGCCGCTTCCGTCGCGCCGCTGGTAAAGACGACCGCTGCGGGTTGCGCGCCGCACAGATTGGCAACATCGCGTCGGGCGCTCTCGACAAGGGCGCGCACCGCACGCCCTTCGCCGTGGACCGAAGAGGGATTGCCGAGCTGATCGAGCGCGTACAGGAGCGCCTCGCGCGCTTCCAGCAGAAGCGGCGCCGTGGCGTTCCAGTCCATGTAGATGCGCGATCCCGACATCGATTCCTTCGCTAGGCCTGCTGCGACCGCTTCGAACGGCCCGTTGCATTTTCCTTGAATTTTCCGCGCCGCTTGCCTTAAGAGACGAAGCTTATGCGGAGGTCCGCACCAAAGTTTTGAACGGTTCTAAAGTAGGTTCTAGAAAAGCTGACTGGTTTAGTCAAGACAGATCGGCACCAAGAACGACGGAATTGAACCAAAGCACTCCCGGAGAGCCAATGCCCGAAATCATTTTCAACGGACCGGCCGGTCGCCTTGAGGGCCGCTATCAGCCTTCGAAGCAGAAGAGCGCACCGATTGCGATCATCCTGCATCCGCACCCGCAGTTCGGCGGCACGATGAACAATCAGATCGTGTACCAGCTCTTCTACATGTTCCAGAAGCGCGGCTTCACCACCTTGCGCTTCAATTTTCGGGGCATCGGCCGCAGCCAGGGCGAATTCGACCATGGTGCCGGTGAGCTTTCCGATGCCGCGTCCGCGCTCGACTGGGTACAGAGCCTGCACCCCGATTCCAAGAGCTGCTGGGTCGCCGGCTACTCGTTCGGCGCCTGGATCGGCATGCAGCTGCTGATGCGGCGTCCCGAAATCGAGGGCTTCATGGCGGTGGCACCGCAGCCGAACATCTACGATTTCTCCTTCCTGGCGCCCTGCCCCTCTTCCGGTCTGATCATCAACGGCGATTCCGACAAGGTCGCGCCGGAAAAGGACGTCAATGGGCTCGTCGAGAAGCTCAAGACGCAGAAGGGCATCCTGATCACGCATAAGACGGTACCGGGCGCCAACCACTTCTTCAACGGCCAGGTCGAAACCCTCATGGCCGAATGCGAAGACTATCTCGACCGCCGGCTCAACGGCGAACTGGTACCCGAGCCCGCGGCAAAGCGCATCCGCTGAACGAACCATTCCATGAGGCAGCCCGGGAATCCTGCACGTTTCCCGGGCTGTCGCTTGCCGTGCGTCTAGTGCCTGTTGAGATTCATTTTGAGTTTATGACGGCTGCGAGATGGATAATGGCGTTGAAGCTCGGGTCGGTTTTGTCGGCACGCATGGCAATGCGCTTGAATTCCTTGAGTACCGAGCGTGCGCTTCTCATAAGACGCGCGGCGCTGTAGGAGGCGTATCGGAGGACTGCAATCTCTCCTTTTGCCTCATCCCTGTGCTCGTCACAGGGATGAGAGCAGCGCCGCGTCTGCGGCGCGGAAAGCGTTCTTTCAGCCCAAGGACTTGGGCTGGCTGGATTCCTGTGACAAGCACAGGAATGAGGGACCGGGGATGTGCGGCTCCTACAACTTTCGCTTGAGAATATGCGGGGGAATCGTCAACCTGTCACGCAATGAAAGGTTACGTCTACATGCTCGCCTCGAAGCGAAGCGGGACGCTATACACGGGCGTGACCGGGACCTGCCGTGTCGCCTCGCTATTTTCACGGTTGAGGGAAACACGCCAAGGGGCCGCACCCTCTCTACCCTCATCCCTGTGCTCGTCACAGGGATCCAGCAGCGCCGCGTCTGCGGCGCGGGGAGCGTTCTTTCAGCCCAAGGACTTGGTCTGGCTGGATTCCTGTGACAAGCACAGGAATGAGGAAATCAAACAAGCGGCGGCGGGTGGCCCGAGTCTCTACAGGCCCTAGTCTTTCGTTATCCCCTAGGCGAAGCTTCGTCGTAAGCAGTGGCGATCTAATGCCTGATCCACTGGGACACAGCGGGGGTCACGACACGCGCGGACGGCTCTGCGGATTCGACACGGTTGCGCCCCGCGGCTTTGGCGGCGTACAGCGCCTTATCCGCCCTCTGTAGCGCCGTTTCCAGCGGCTCTCCCGGTTCGATCGCCGCCACACCGAAGCTTGCGGTGATCGTCGCCGTCTCCGGGAGCCCGGGGATAGGCGTTGAGGCGGTGGCGGCACGCATTCCCTGAGCAACGACACGTGCATCGCTCAGGCCCACGCCGGGAAGAAACACCGCAAACTCCTCGCCGCCCAGGCGTGCCGCCGCAGCACGGCTGGGCATGAGTTCGAGAAGCACACGCGCGAACTGGCGGATTACCTCGTCGCCCGTGTGGTGGCCATAGGTGTCGTTGACGCCTTTGAACCGGTCGAGATCCGTAAGGATCAGCGCGCCCGGACCCTCGGCGTTGCGGGTCGGCAGCAAAGGGGCGACGCGCTCGATGAAGCCGCGCCGGTTCAGGAGACCCGAAAGGGCGTCGGTCTCGGAGCTGGCGCGTGCCTTGTCGACGATGTCCTTGACCATGACGCCCAACATCGCGACCCCGGTCCCGACGATCAGGGCGGCGCCGAACGCCTGCGAAATCAAGGCGAAGGGGCTCTGAAGATAGTCCGAAGCCGTGGCGCCCGCCCCTGCGGCGACGGCCGCATAGATCTTGACGAGGAAATGGAGCGCATTCATCGCGAGGAAGCCAATTAGGATCCAGTCCGCGTAGGAGCGGCGCCGGGAACGGATAACCGCGGCTGCGGTCCAGGCCTGGATGAGGAAGAACGGCGCCTGGTAGAAGAAGGCGTGCCGCAACGTTCCGCGCGGAAGATCGTAGATAAACAGATCGAGGATTACCGAAGCGGCGAAGAAAGCCGCAAGGGCCCACGGCTTTGACGGTACGCCATAAAAGAGCCCGAGGCCGAAACGCAGGAGACAAAAGCCGGCAAGGACACTTGCGAAAGCCCCGACGGCGAACAGCTTGGGTACAGGCGTAAACGGCAGAACGGCTTCACAAATCGCAGCCAGAGAGGCTATGGCAAATCCAGCGGCGCACCAGGCCGCCGGCCGCCCCGGACGGCGTTTCGCGGCAATGACGAGAAAAGCCGCCGCGAATATCTGGGCAATGACGAAATTCACCGCCAGAAGTGAAAGTGCACCACCCATCGAAGTTCCGAAAGTCCTTCCGCGGTCAACGAGCCCACGGCTCTACGCTGTCGTGGCGTAGGTTAGCGAAGGCGCGCGAAGAAATCATTAAGCCGACTCGGCTTGTGCCGGTTTTGCGGCCTGCCGACCTCCGCTTACCGGGCGGCTGACGCCGGTCGTCCCCGGATAGGTCAAAGGCAATCCGTATCGCGATCTCACGGCGAGGTAGGCCCAGGCCTCCGCTTCCATCGAATCCCCGTTGAGACCCAGCGCTTCCGCGGCAAGCACGCGTGCGCCCTCCGCTTCCGCAAGCGCGCGAAGGTCGCTCATGATTACGGAGTTCAGGCGGCCGCCGCCGCAGACAACGTAGGTTGCCGGACTTGCCGGAAGATGGCGCGCGGACCGGACGATCCCGGCAGCCGTCACATGAGCGAGGGTACGCGCGCCATCCTCGAGGCTGGCATCGCTTGCCGCCGGCGGCGCGAAGTCGTTACGGTCGAGCGAGCGGCGTTTCTCAGCACTGAAGAACGGGTGAGATAGATAACGGTCGGCGAGTTCCGACAGGACGCCGCCCTCGCTCGCGATCATGCCGCCCTGATCATAGGGAATGCCGGCGTGAGCCTCTACCCACTGATCGATCAGCGTATTGCCGGGTCCGCTGTCATAAGCGACGATTTCTTCGCCCGCGCCTATGTAGGTGAGATTGGAAATGCCGCCGATATTGACGAAGACCACGGGAGTGGCGAACGCCCCGATCTTGGAGAGACCGCGCGCCAGGGCGGCGTGATAGGCGGGAATGAGTGGCGCGCCCTGGCCTCCATGGGCCATGTCATTGGCCCGCATGTCATAGACCACGTCGAGCCCGGTTTCCCGCGCCAGCAGATCGCCATCGCCAAGCTGTACCGTCAAGGCTTGGTCAGGGCGATGCAGGACGGTTTGACCGTGAAAACCTATTACATCAACATTATCGGGTAAAATATTGTTTTCCTGTAAAAACCTCCGGACGGCCAGTGCGTGCCGCAACGTCAGGTCGCGCTCAAGGTCTGCGAGAGTACCCGGGCGCTCTTCTCGTTTGACAATCGACCGGGCATCTTCGAGGCCCTGTTTCAGGCGCTCCCGGAACTGCGGATCATAGGCATATCCGGCGGACGGGCCGCGATCGACGATGGTGTCGCCGTCCGTTCGCACGACTGCGATATCTATGCCGTCCATGCTCGTGCCGCTCATCAGGCCGATCGCCGCCAATACCTTGCCCATGCATTATCCTCCGCCGAACGCGCGCCGCTTCGTACCCGCGTCTGCGTTCATAGCAAAACACCCGCCAAGCAAAAACGTGCACTTTCGAAGAAACAGTGATAAAGGCCCGGCGCACACGTTCTACCCAGCCGAAAGAGACAGGTTATGTCCGAGTTCAAGTCCGATTTCCTTCATACTCTCAGCGAACGCGGTTTCATCCATCAGACATCGCATGATGCCGGCCTCGACCAGCTGTTCCGGACGGAAACCGTGACCGCCTATATCGGCTTCGACCCCACGGCTGCGAGCCTGCACGCCGGCGGGCTCATTCAGATCATGATGCTGCACTGGCTGCAGGCGACCGGACACCGTCCTATTTCGCTGATGGGCGGCGGCACGGGCATGGTCGGCGACCCGTCCTTCAAGGACGAGGCGCGGCAATTGATGACGCCCGAAACGATCGCCGCCAACATAGCGAGCATCAAGACGGTCTTTTCGAACTACCTGAGATACGGCGACGGCCCCAAGGACGCGCTGATGATCAACAATGCCGACTGGCTGCTCGGCATCAACTACCTCGAGTTTCTGCGCGACGTCGGCCGGCATTTCTCGGTGAACCGCATGCTGTCTTTCGACAGCGTCAAGATGCGGCTCGAGCGCGAGCAGTCGCTGTCCTTCCTTGAATTCAACTACATGATCCTGCAGGCCTACGACTTCGTCGAGCTTTACGAGCGCACCGGATGCCGGCTCCAGATGGGCGGTTCGGATCAGTGGGGCAACATCGTCAATGGCATCGATCTCGGCCACCGGATGGGAACGCCGCAGCTCTACGCCCTCACCTCGCCGCTGCTGACCACTGCCTCCGGCGCGAAAATGGGCAAGTCCTTGAGCGGTGCCGTCTGGCTCAATCCGGATATGCTCGGACCCTACGAGTTCTGGCAGTACTGGCGAAACACCGAGGACGCCGACGTCGCCCGCTTCCTCAAGCTCTACACGACGCTGCCGATGGCCGAAATCGACCGGCTGTCGAAGCTCGGCGGTTCCGAGATCAACGAGGTCAAAAAGGTTCTGGCAACCGAGGTCACCGCCATGCTGCACGGGCGGGCGGCGGCGGAGCAGGCCGCCGAGACGGCGCGCAAGACCTTCGAGGAAGGTGCGCTTGCCGAGAACCTGCCCTCGGTCGAGGTCCCGGCTCCCGAACTCGAATCGGGGCTTGGCCTGCTGACGCTTCTCGTCCGCGCCGGTCTGGCCGCTTCGAACGGCGAGGCGCGCCGCCATGTTCAGGGCGGCGCCGTCCGGATCAATGACGATCAGGTCAGCGACGAACGCCGCATCATCGGAAGCGGCGACGTGACCGGCGACGGCGTCATCAAGCTCTCGCTCGGCAAGAAGAAGCACCTGCTCGTTCGGCCCGTGTGAGCGGGTGATAAGGCAATGGGAACCTGAGGCCGGCCGCAGCGCCGGCCTTTTTATTGAAACTCGAAGATGTTGCGGAAGACGCCCGGCGCTATGATCGACAGCGGGTTGATCGTCAGATTCGGCTGGCTGAACGGACCGGTGAGTTTGAACGTGATGCCGAGCAGACCGCGGTCACGGCCATTTCCGAGCAGGACACCGATCAGCGGCAGCTCGCCGAAGAGCCGGTTCAATCCATAGGCCGGCATGAACGTTCCCGTCATGTCCATGCGGCCGTTTGAGTCGCGGACGGTACCCTGGAACGTCGCGCCGACGTCGACGCCGCGGACGACCCCGCTGCCGACGCGGATCGCGCCCTGATCCAGTAGGAGTTGCGCGTAACCACGCTCGAACTGAGCCGTACTCACATCGATATCGCGCCGGACCGCCTCATTGAGGCTGCGCCCGTCCTGCCCCGCCCGCGTCGAGACCATCGATTGCAGCCTCTGCTCCCCGACGAGCGAGAACTTGCGGATATCCACGGTCCCACGCCAGGAATTTGCCCCGCGATCACGCAGTCGCAGATTGAGGAGGCCGCCGCGCATATTGCGATAGATATCGATGAAGCGTGCGAAAGCCCCGGCATCGCTTGTCGTCAGTTCCAGTGTGTTGTCCGCCCCGGCCTTCACCAGTCTGGCGACGACGGCCTGACCGCTTGCAGTCAACGCAGAAAGATCGACATCGTCGATCTGCTGGCCGCGGCTCGAATAGGCCAGGTTTACATTCGAGAGCACTTCGCCGTTAAAGCCGGTAACCCGATCGAGCCGCGCATTGATCTTCACATTGCCCGACCCTTTCGACCCCGATCCGCTCTTCACGCGGGCGAGCGCCGGCCGGATGTCAGCCGCAGTGCCGGTGAGGTCCACCGAATAGCCTCCATTGCTGCGCCCGACCGTGACGGCGAAATCGTCTCCGCTTGCGAGGCGCACGCCGCGCAGCCGCGCCGCCGCAAGACCCGATTCGTCGACGCGCAATTCGCCGGTGCCGCCAAAACCCTCACCGGTGAGCCGGAGGTCGTTTATTTCCGTAATGCTGCCGACGGGCCGGATTGTGAACGCCGCCTGTGCGGCGATGCCCGCTCCCTTGCTCCAGCCGATCCAGGGAAGCGACAGGATGGCCTTGCCGAGATCGGCCTTCACCGCCTGACTGCCGTCTTCCGCAAGCGATACGTCGATGCCGACAGGCCCCTTGACGATGCCGGACAGCGCCGGGGCGATTTTCGCCCGCGCCGCATCGTCGAGCGTCCCCGAGATTTCTCGCGTTCTCGTCACGCCGGCCGAGCCGTCCACCGGTTCGGTGAGCGCGACACGCATCTTCGCACCGTCGATGAGGGCATTCGCCTGAAGCACCGCACGCTCGTTGTCGATCCGCATCTTACCGTCGAGATTGGCGATCGATCGTCCCGCTATGGGCCGCTTTATCGTGACGTCCTCAAGCTGCATTTCCACCTGCCACAGCGGTGGCGGCGGCATCTGGTCGGATATGAGGCCAAACCGCGCGCCCACCAGCGCCGTCATAGGTCCGGCGAAATCCTCCGGCGCGAAAGGCGTCTTCTGAAGGGCCTGGATGGGCTTGTAGCGAACGAGCTCCGCTATCGCGTCCGCCTGTCCGGCGACCTCGATCTTCATTTCCGCCATCAGCGGCTTCTCATAGACGTCGGCGATAACGAAATCCCCGCCGTTCAAGGCGACGGACCGCCCGGACGGGAAAAAGGCGGCGCCCTTCCGGACCGCAACGGACATGCGCTCGCCGCTCAGGCTGAAGTGCCCGGCCGTGTCGCGCAGCGGCGGGATCTCACCGGCGATGTTGATGCGCGTCTCGTCGATCGCGAAGTTGATGTTGAGCTCCTTTTCGTCGAGCCTCAACTCACCGCCGCTGCTGGCGATGCGCCCCTCTGGTATCGAGACCTCGATGCGTGCATCGCTCACCGTCCCGCCGAAGAGATTGCCGATCGCCCAGCGGCGAGCCCCCTTCGCGAGCCACCATGGCCACAGCTGCTTCACCGCCCGGGCATGCAGCCTGTCGCTGAGTGCGGCGAAACTGATCCTTGGCGACGTCTTGCCGAAGGCGACCGAGAGCGAGCCCGCCATGGAACCGAGCGGGCTCGATATTGCCAGCTGATCGAAGATCAGCCTGTGCGCGTCGGACTCGAATCGGCCGCTCGCCTTGGCGTCAAAGGCAAGCGGCCGCTCCTGAATGTCTTCGGGATCGGAACTGGCGTTCTTGAGCAGAAGATCGACCGCAAAGCCCTTGCGATCGGCGCCGGCGATCTTGTCGAGGTCGATCAGGGCGCCGGTAAAAGGGAAGCTCGAACGGCCTATCCTGATCATCGACGATAGAATTTCGACGGAGGCCCGCTCGAAATCGTAGGAGAGGTTCAGGTCAGAGGAATTGAGAGTCGAGACGAGACCGCCGGCGTGGAATGAGCCCTTGGAAGTCTTGACGGTTGCCGTAAGTGCAGGCTTCCTGCCGTCCGTCGCGCGAGACGCGTTGAGCGTCACATCGGCGGTGGTCTCGATGCCGAAGGCCTCCTCCCTGGCCGATTTCCCGTGATAGAGGAACGGCGAGAGCGAGAGCGCGTCGAGGCGGGCCTCGAAGGCAGCAATGCGCCCATTGTTGCCGAGAGCCTTTGCCGTCAGCAGCGATTCTGTCCCATCGACTGCGATCGTACCGTCAACGCGCATCGAACTGTCCGGATCGTGGCTGAATTCCAGCGTCTTGATCTCGACGGGAACAACGCGCCCCCGGACGCCGCTGACTTTCAGGCTGAAATCCGAGAGCACGACGGTCTGCGTCGCCCGCCCCGCGGTCAACCGTGACATCCGGTCGCCCTGCGCGAACAGCTCCTCAAGCGCGTTACCCACATCGGCGATGCGGATGGCGGTGAGATCGATCGGCTCGCCGCGCGGCAAGAGGCCGGTGTCGAGTTCGCCTCCTTCCGCTTCGAGCCTCGAGACGTCGATGCGGCCGGTCGCCAGCGCGAAGGGATCGAGGGCGATCGAGATCGCACCGAGCTTGGCGAGGTGCCGGCCCGAACCGCTCTCCTTCAGAGTCACGCCGCGCGCCTTGAGCGCAATTGCGCCGCCGCCTGTCAAGCGGATGACTGTGCTTTCGACATCGGCGCGGTAACCCTGGCCGAGCGCGGCGTTGAGCGCGTTGCGTGCCCGGGCATTCAATGGTCCGTCGACGACCCCGCTTTCTATGATGGCGACGAGCGAAGCAACGGCGATGAAGACAAGGAGGGAACAGCACAGGAAAAGCCGTGCGCAGAAGCGCCACGCCCCGCCCGGGCGGGGCGTGTGCACAATGACCGGGTCGTGCGCCTGGGCCGAGGGCAACGCGTGCAGCGCGACGATGTCCTCTCTGCGAAAGTCGACTTTTTCGCCGCGGATTTCAGTCATCGGCCCGAGCGTCCGACCTGATCGCCCCATTGCGTGTTTCCCATCGGGCCGCTGCCACGTGAGTGATGGCCGGGTCTTTCATTCGCCCCATTTAGATCGATACTCGTCCAACCAAATCAACATGCTTCGTCTCTCGCGGGAGCGAGAGGACGAGCCATTTCCCCTTTCGCGCAAGATCGCTTGTGGCATTGAGCCAGCACGATTTCACCTCCACTCGAATCCGAGTTAAAGGATCATACAGTAGCTACGAAGCCGTCCGGCACCTGTCAAATCTATCACAACTCTTCTGGACGGACTTCGGCGATCTCCGATATGCCTCAAGCGCACTGCATTCGATCCCGAAGACGCTGCACGATTTTGGGACATGCATTAACCGCGGAATGCCCACAAAACGTGACGTAAGAAAGGTTTGATCATGGCAGGATTGGGACAAGGCGATATCGCCCCGGAATTCGAACTTCCTCGTGATGGCGGCGGTTCGATCTCGCTCGCTGCGCTGCGCGGAAAGCCGATCGTTCTGTTCTTCTACCCGAAGGACGATACCAAAGCCTGCACGGAGGAGGCTATCGCCTTCTCGGCTCTGCAGAGGCAATTCCAGGAAGCGGGGATTGCGCTCGTCGGCATATCGCCCGATTCGGCCAAGAGCCACGATCGTTTCGCCAAGAAACACGACCTTACGGTCGCCCTTGGCGCCGACGAGGACAAGGCTGTGGCAAACGCCTACGGCGTGTGGGTCGAGAAGAGCATGTACGGCCGCAAATACATGGGCGTCGAGCGGACCACCTTCCTGATCGATCGGCGGGGCGTGATCAGCCGCGTCTGGGAAAAGGTCAAAGTCCCCGGCCACGCCGACGAGGTTCTGGCCGCCGCAAAGGCGCTTTGAGCGGATACGGCAAGACCATGACGCGACTTCCGCAATTCCACAGCCTGCGCGGCGCCGCCGTCGAAGCGATCCGTGCCGCCGATCTTGCCGTCAAGACCGAACTTGCGCAGGAGGCGGCGCGGCGCTGGCAGGCGCGAACGCTGTCCCTGCGCTCGCCTTTGGACCGCGCCGTGCCCGAACGGCCCGGCCGCCCGGAAAGACCCGTTCTGACGCCACCGACCCAGGTCAAGCGGCGCTCGCTCGGCTCGCTGAAAGGGCGCATCGCTCTGCTGCACGCCATCGCCCACATCGAACTGAACGCCGTTGATCTGGCCCTCGACATCATCGCACGCTTTGCATCCGAGCCGGTGCCGAATTCCTTCTTCGACGGTTGGATGCAGGTTGCCTTCGAAGAGGCCAAGCATTTTCGCATGGTACGGCAAAGGCTGAACGACCTCGGCGCAGATTATGGCGACCTTCCCGCCCATGACGGCCTCTGGCAGGCGGCGCACGACACGCGCAACGACCTGACCGCCCGCCTGGCCGTCGTTCCGCTGATTCTCGAAGCCCGTGGCCTTGATGTGACTCCGGCACTGCGTGCGAAGATGCGGGAGACCGGCGACGATGAGAGCGCTGCCGTCCTCGACGTCATCTACGAAGACGAGAAGGGCCACGTCGCGGTCGGAGCGAAATGGTTCCGCTTTCTCTGCGCCCGGCAGAAGAAGGACCCCGCCGCCACCTTTCAAACGCTCGTGCGGGCGAATTTCCGCGGGCCGCTCAAACCCCCGTTCAACGACATTGCCCGGGCGGAGGCGGGATTGACCCCCTCCTTCTACCGATCGATGACCGCCTCCACCAACATCTGAGATAGCGCCTCGCACACACGCTTTATTAACCCTAACAAAGTGTAATTGCCGTCGAGCAACGCGAACTACGGCGCAGCGCGTCTACTGACGCGCAAACTGGGGCGCATCGGCGGGGGTGATGTGGTGTCTGTTGGTTCGGTAAACGCCTTCGGCAAACGCAGGCAAAGTCACGTCCTGATCCTGGCGAGCGGCGACAGGGTCCGGCACATGACTGTCCGCCCATGGATGGCGACCCTGGCCATCTGTTTCCTGGGAATGTTCGGCACAGGATATCTTGCCGCAACCACGTATCTGGTGCTTCGCGACGATCTGATCGGCGGAACGATCGCACGGCAGGCGCGCATGCAGCATGAATACGAGGACCGGATCGCTGCACTGCGAGCGCAGGTTGACCGTGTCACGAGCCGGCAATTGCTGGATCAGCAGGTTGTCGAGCAGAAGGTCGAGAAGCTTCTGCAGCGGCAGCTGGCACTGACCTCGAGAAGCGGCCAGTTCGGCGCACTCCCGGAAAACGGTACGGCCCTTGATCATGCCGGACAGCAAAACACTTTGCCGGCGACGGAACCGCTGGCCTATGACGGGCGCGCAGAAGCTCGGAGCGGCGTCAAGGCCATCGAGACGATCATGGGCATTGCCGGCAAGGATGATGACCGGCCTCCCCGCTCCGCCGAACTCGGCTATGCACCCGTCTCCTCCGGGAATGTGGATGGCGAAAGCGCTTCCGACCGGGCCGACCGGGTGTTTTCCAATGTTACGCTTTCGCTTAAGGGCGTGGAGCGCGAGCAGATGGCGCATCTCCGGCAGATGACGGACAGCGCACTAACGACGTCCGCGACGATCAGGGCGATCGTGGAGGATACCGGTTTCACGCTTCCCGCAGCCGACGAAGCGCTCGCCACGGATACGGTCGCGGAAGCCGGTGTCGGCGGTCCCTTCGTCGAACCGCAGGACGGAGACGTATTCGATCGGTTCCTGGTCGGTCTCGACACTGCTCTCCTGGAGTTGGAGCAGACCCGTGACGCAGCAAAAAGACTTCCTCTCGCCAGCCCGGCGCCGGCAGCCGATGTCTCCAGCGGCTTCGGAAATCGCCTGGATCCGTTTCTCGGCCGGCCGGCGCTGCACGCGGGGACGGACTTTCGCGCACCGACCGGCACGCGAGTCCGCGCGACCGCCAATGGCACCGTAACGGCTGCGGGTTCTGCGGGCGGCTATGGAAACATGATCGAAATCGATCACGGCAACGGCGTCTCGACCCGCTATGCACATTTGTCGGCCATCCTGGTCGATGTCGGAGATGTGGTGAAGGCAGACGCGGTCATTGCCAAGTCGGGAAGTACCGGACGGTCGACGGGACCGCATCTTCACTACGAGGTTCGCCTGAACGGGCACGCCGTCGATCCGGCGCGCTTCCTGAGGGCCGGAACGGAGCTCGCCGGCTATCTCGATTGACAATGGGCGTGCGGGCCGCTACCTCTCCCGCGCCTGACGCGAAAAGCATGAGAATCGGGCGGATTCAACTTCCAGTGTTTCAACGTGCTGGATTTCTTGACTTTCGGCGCCTTTGGTCGTATGAGCGCCGCCACATGCTGCTGCATTTTCCAACGATCGATCAGAGTTCATCAGAACCGGAACGGAAACAGTTTCCCCTTTGACCAATTTCGCTGACCTTGGCCTGAGCCAGAAAGTTCTCTCCGCAGTTACCGATGCGGGCTACACGATACCGACACCGATCCAGGTCGGTGCCATCCCGCCGGCGCTTCAGCGCCGCGACATTCTCGGCATCGCCCAGACCGGAACCGGCAAGACCGCATCCTTCGTGCTGCCGATGCTGACCCTTCTGGAAAAGGGACGCGCACGCGCACGCATGCCGCGTACGCTGATCCTCGAGCCGACGCGCGAACTCGCTGCGCAGGTTGCCGAGAACTTCGACAAATACGGCAAGAATCACAAGCTCAACATCGCGCTTCTGATCGGTGGAGTTTCCTTCGACGAGCAGGACCGTAAGCTCGAGCGTGGCGCCGATGTGCTGATCTGCACGCCCGGCCGCCTGCTCGACCATTGCGAGCGCGGAAAGCTTCTGATGACAGGGGTCGAGATCCTCGTCATCGACGAGGCCGACCGCATGCTCGACATGGGCTTCATTCCCGACATCGAGCGAATCGCGAAGCTCATTCCCTTCACGCGCCAGACCTTGTTCTTCTCCGCGACCATGCCGCCCGAAATCCAGAAGCTTGCGGATCGCTTCCTGCAGAATCCGGAACGGCTCGAGGTGGCGCGCCGGTCCTCGACGGCCATAACCGTTACGCAGCGTTTCGTAGCCGCACACGGCAAGGACTACGAGAAGCGCGCGGTGCTTCGTGAACTCATTCGGTCCCAGGAGGATCTGAAGAACGCGATCATCTTCTGCAATCGCAAGAAGGATGTCGCCGAACTCTTCCGCTCGCTCGATCGCCATGGCTTTTCGGTCGGCGCGCTGCACGGCGACATGGATCAGCGTTCACGCATGGCCATGCTCGCCAATTTCAAGGACGGCAACATCAAGCTGCTGGTCGCCTCCGACGTCGCGGCGCGAGGGCTCGACATTCCCGACGTCAGCCATGTTTTCAATTTCGACGTGCCGATCCACGCTGAAGACTATGTCCACCGCATCGGCCGAACGGGCCGTGCTGGCCGCTCCGGCGCCGCTTTCACGATCATCACAAAGCGCGAGACGAAGTTTTCCGATGCCATCGAGAAACTGATCGGCCAGAAGGTCGAATGGTTCAACGGCGACCTTTCGGAATTGCCCGAGCCGATGGAGAGCCACGACAGCCGTCGCGACCGCGGCAGCGACGGGCGCAAGGATCGGAAGAGGGAGCGTCCCGGCAAGGTTCACGCCGATCGCAAAGCTGTCACGGCTTCAGGCAATAATACAGAAGAACTCGAAACAGTCCCGGAAAGGGTCGACGCGGTGAAGATCGAACGCAATGCCGACAGCAAGGATCGTCATAACGGCCGTAGCGACCGTCCCGGCCGCGCGCAGAATGCAGCCAATGACGACAATCGCGACCGTCGCCAGCGCAACCGCCGCGATCATGACGACGGTCCGACGCCGGTCGGTTTCGGTGACGACATTCCGGCCTTCATGTTGATCATGGGCAAGGCCTGATTCTCCGCTGATGGCACTGCCCGGTATCGATTTCCCCGGTCTCGGCTGCGGTCTGGCAATTCTGCGGGATGGAAAGATCCTCCTTTGCCGACGCCTGAAGGCGCCGGAAGCCGGTCACTGGAGCATCGTCGGCGGTAAAGTCGATCATATGGAGCTCGCGCAGGATGCGGCCCGACGCGAGGCGGAGGAGGAAAGTGGCCTTTCCATCCATTCGACCCGCTTTCTATGCATCAGCGAACAGATGATCGAAGCCGATCGGCAACATTGGATCTCGCTGATCTATGTGACGGAAAATTTTTCCGGCGAGCCGCGTCTCACCGAGCCGGACAAGCTCTCCGAAATCCGCTGGTTCGACCTGACCGCCCTGCCCCAGCCTCTATCCCGTTTTGCGGCAGATGCGGTGCGGGCGCTCGCCTGAACCCCGCCACTCACTCTACTTTTTCGCCCTGAGCGCGGCCGCATAGGCAAGTCCAACCCAGCGCGCCATTTCATCCGGGTCGTCCCAAGCCGGCTCGGGGATGCTCCAATAGGGCATTTTCACCGGCTTGCCCTTGCCTTCATAGGTCCACTGCCGCGCGCCTGCTTCCTCGAGCGCCGGCGCCGATTCGGCATCGCCCTTCAAAAGAATTTCGCCGTTCACTTCCAACGCAAGAATGATGCCGTCGAAATAGATGCCCTTGCCGCCGAACATGCGGCGAATCTTGACCGGGCCGAGTGTTTCGAAAATCTCCTCGATCGCCGCATTGTCCATCGCTCAATCCCTCAATAGCCCGCCGGCAGCCACGATCGCCTCCGGCGTGTCGAGATCAAGACGCGCCGCAGCACCGAGTTCGACGTCGATCACCGGCAAGCCGCAGCGCTCGACGATGTGCCTCGCCCCGACATCGCCGACGAGCTGACGGACGGCATGGAAGGTCTCCTTCGGCAGAATGACCGGGTTGCCGCGCTGCCCGTCGGCGACGGCACGCACCACGGCACGACCGGATTCGGCTTCAAAGGCAGCGATCAACTTCGCCAGGTGTGCCGAAGTGATGCCCGGCATGTCGGCAAGCATGACGAGCATCCCGCCGGCGTCGGCATCGAGGGCGGAGAGACCCGCAATCAGCGAAGCCGCCATCCCGCTCCGGTAATCGGGGTTCGAGACGAATGTGGCCTGCAGCCCCGCGAGTGCCGCCCGGATCTCCGCCTCCCGATGCCCTGTTACCACGATCACTCTGCCCGGAGCCGCGGCGATGGCGGTTTCCACCGACCGGCGCACGAGCGGCATGCCCTCGAACTCCGCAAGCAGCTTGTGGCGGCCATCCGGCCCCATCCGGCTCGCCTGGCCCGCTGCGAGCACCACGATCCCGACGGGACCCTGCGGCTTGCCGCCGGTGCCTTCCCGGGGCTGCGGACGCGTCGGGATTTCCTTGAGCAACCCGCCGACGCCGAGCCCGGTAATGTCGGCATTGCTCGGCCACTCGCCCGCGATCAATCGGTCGAGAATCCAGTCGAAGCCGTTTTCTCGCGGGCTTCGTGCACATCCGGGAGCACCCAGGACCGGAATATCCCCTAGCCGCCCGAGCACGAGCAGATTGCCCGGATCGACCGGCATTCCGACGTGTTCTACGACGCCGCCCGCGCGCCGGATGGCGGCAGGGATCACATCGTCCGGATCAGCCACGGCCGAAGCGCCGAAGACGATGATCAGGTCGTGCGAAGCGGCAGCGTCCGAGATCGCGGCGGCGACCGCTTCGGTGGTATGAGCCACGCGTTGCTCGCTATCGAGGCGGCTGCCGGATTGCAGGAGCCTTGCGGTGAGAACGGCGCGCGTCTTGTCCATCACCTGGCCCTTCAACGAAGGCAGCTCGGTCGCCACCAGGGCCGCGCGCCGCGGCGTGAACGGCTTGACTTCGAAGGCCAGATCCGCCCGAAGCAGTGCCTGCGCTCGCTCCACGAGCGCTTGCTGCACGGCCAGCGGGATGATCTTGATCGTAGCCACCATGTCGCCCGCGTCGACGGCAACATGATCGGCAAGGCAGGCGAGCGTGATCGCCGGATCTATACGGTTCAGCTGATCGACGACGGCGCGATTGGCAACGAAAAGACCGGCAACGGTAGCATAGACGTTGACCCGGCCCGTGGCAGCCCGCGAGAATCGCAGATGATCCGGGGCGATTGCCGCAGCTATGCGCGCCGCGGCTTCGTCCTCCGCCAGGTCGTCCGGCTCGAGCCTCGCGACAATGACCTCCGTAAGATCCGCTTCGGCAAGTGCCGCGACATCGTCGGCGCTCAGGCGATGCCCCTTCGCCAGTTTCATGGTGCCGATCTTTACCGAATGGCCCAGGAGAGCGCCTTCGGCATCGGCGAGCCGCACCGGTCCGAACCTCACTTGGCCCCCTCCACCGGCAGGTTCACGTCGCGACGCCGCAGCGCCCCGATGATCTCCGCCAGCACGGCAACCGCAATCTCGGCCGGGCTCGCGGCACCTATATCGAGGCCGATCGGGGCCTTGATACGTGCGATCGCCTCCCCCTGCACCCCTTGCGCCTGCAGGCGTTCGGTCCGAGCCGCATGGGTTTTGCGGCTGCCAAGCGCGCCGACATAGAAGCATCCCGCTTCCAGCGCCGCCCTGATCGGATAGTCATCGATCTTCGGATCATGCGTGAGAGCGGCGAGTGCAGTATAGCGGTCGAGCGGTCGAGCGGGCAGAACGTCTTCGGGCCAGTCTGCAAGAAGCTCGACGCCATGGAAACGCTCGGCCGTTGCAAAGGCGGTACGCGGATCGATGACTGCCATGTCGAACCCTGCGACCGGCGCCAGACGCGCCAATGCCTGCGAAATGTGAACCGCGCCGATCGCGACGATACGTGGGGGCGGCAGATAAACGTTGATGAAAAACGCCCTTTCCTCGACCTTTAGAAGGCGGGGCCGGCCCGAGTGCAGCGCTTCGGAGACGGACGCAACCCATTCGGGCGGAATGCGATCGCCTTCGACAAAAGCCTGACTGCTGCCGTCCGAAAGATCGACGACGACGACGGCGGCGCGCCGCGACGCACGGGCGAGATTAAGTGTCTGCAGTGTGCTCAGTTCCATCGTTCAGCCATCAATTCGTTCGACATAGACGCGGATCCGGCCACCGCAGGAAAGGCCGACGCGCCAAGCCGTCTCATCGGCCACTCCGAATTCGAGAACCCGCGGCGTACCGGACGCAATCACCTCGGCCGCCTCCGCAATAACCGCGCCCTCGACGCAGCCGCCGGAAACGGAACCCTGAAAATTGCCTTCGCCGTCGATCACCAGATGGCTGCCGACGGGACGGGGCGCGGAACCCCAGGTTTCGATCACGGTCGCGAGAGCCACGGAGCGACCTTGGCCGTGCCAGGTCTCGGCCACCTCCAGAGGATCGAGGATGTTCGGCTCGTTCTGCATGCTGCAACTCCGAAAATTGCACTCAGGCGATGATCCTGCATCGGATCAAATCACATCACTGTGACGCATTCGCCGGCGCGCGGTCAACGGCCGGCCGTCCATGGTTCAGGAAGCGCCGCGGATCGGCATCGCGCGCTCCGCGCCCGGACAGCGATTTCACCAGATTGGCGACGGATTCGAGGTTGTGGATCGGGCGGAACTCGTCGACATGCGGAAGCATGGCCCTGACGCCTCGGGCGCGCGCCTCGAAACCGTCGAAACGCAGCAACGGATTGAGCCAGACGAGACGGCGGCAGGAGCGATGCAGGCGATCGATCTCGGTCTCCAGTTCGGCCGTATCGTCGCGCTCGAGCCCGTCGGTCATCAAGAGGACAACGGCCCCCTGCCCGAGCACCCGGCGCGACCAACGGCGGTTGAATTCGTGAAGCGTCTCTCCGATACGCGTGCCGCCCGACCAGTCCTTGACCGCCGCGATGCAGTCGTCCAGCGCCTCGTCGGGGTCGCGGTTGCGCATCTGCCTCGTGACATTCGTCAACCGCGTCCCGAAAAGGAAAGTATGGACGCGATGGCGCTGTTCGGTCAGGGCGTGCAGAAAATGCAGGAATATCCGGGTATACTTGCTCATCGATCCGGAAATGTCCGCAAGCACGACCAATGGCGGATGGACGAGCCGGGGCTCGCGAAAGCGCGGCAGGATGAAGTCCCCGCCGAACCGCATGGCATCTCGCATGGTGGAGCGCGGATCGATCCGCACCGGGCGGTGGGACCGTCGATAGCGGCGCGTACGTACCCGGTCGAGCGGCAGCAGGATTGCGGACAATGCCTTTCTTGCCTCCGCGATCTCGGCGGCCGTCATCTGGCCGAAATCCGCCTTGCGGAAGAGTTCGCGGCCCGAGACCGTGTAGCGTGCGTCGACCTCCACCTCCGGCGCTTCGCTTGGCTGCTGCGCGCCGTCCCGGCCGGCAAGAAGCGCATCACGGACGCGTTCTTCGCCGGCGCGCCGACGCCGATCCTCCCCGGAACGGGGCATGGCAATGGGGGACATGAGCGCGATCATCTTGTTCACCAGATCCGGCGAGCGCCAGAACAGCCGGAAAGCCTCGTCGAATACGGCCTGATCTTCATGCCGCTTGACGAAGGTGCATTGGAGCGCTGCATAGAATTCGCCGCGGGAGCCGATGCCGATCAGCTTCACGGCACCGATCGCATCGGCGATGGCGGCCGGACCGATCCGCAGTCCCGCCCGCCTGAGGGCACGGGCGAAGAAGACGATATTATCGGCGAGCCTTCCATCATTCGCATGGGCTCCGGCGGTCATCCTGCTCAGCCCTGCGCCAGCAATTCGGCCTTCACCTCGGCAAGCAGGCGGCGGCCTTCGGCACCTTCGATCCGGGCGATGTCGTCCTGATATTTGAGAAGCGTCCCGAGCGTATCGGCGACTGTCTCGGGATCGAGAGCCAGCGCGTCGAGCTCCGTAAGTGCCGTGGCCCAGTCGATCGTTTCCGCGACGCCGGGGTTCTTGAAGAGGTCGAGCGCCCTCAACCTCTGAACATAGGCAACGATCTCGCGCGAAAGCGCCGCGTTGCAGCCCGGGACCTTGCGGCGGATGATCTCCAGTTCCTGCGCCGCCCTGGGGTAGTCGACCCAGTGATAGAGACAGCGCCTCTTCAAGGCGTCGTGGATTTCGCGGGTCCGGTTGGTGGTGATGATGACGATCGGCGGCTCGTCGGCCCTGATCGTCCCGAGTTCGGGGATCGTGACCTGGAAATCGGAAAGCACCTCCAGGAGAAAGGCCTCGAAAGCTTCGTCGGTGCGGTCGAGCTCGTCGATCAGGAACACCGGCGCCCGCCCGGCCGTCGTCGATATCGCCTGCAGCACCGGCCGTCTTATGAGGAACCGCTCGGAAAAGATGTCGCTTTCCACTCTCTGGCGGTCGACGGTGCCCGCCGCTTCCGACAGGCGGATTTCCAGCATTTGGGCGGGATAGTTCCATTCGTAGACGGCCGAGGCGACGTCAAGTCCCTCGTAGCACTGAAGCCGGATAAGGGGTCGGTCGAGGGCGCGCGCCAGCACCTTGGCGATCTCGGTCTTGCCGACGCCGGCCTCGCCTTCGAGGAATAGCGGGCGCTTCATCCTGAGGGCCAGGAAGAGAACGGTCGCAAGCGCGGTTCCGGCGAGATAATCCTGCGCCTCCAGCATCGCCCTCGTCTCGTCGATGGACTGAGGCAGCTTTCCTGTCACCTGTCTCGCCATGCTTCCTCCCGCGTGGACGAAAACCTATAGCGTGTGATATCCGCGGTCTACATAAATGAGCGGTGGCTGCTTCGGGCCGAGCTGCACATCCACGACCTCGCCGATAAGGATGAGATGTGTGGCCACTTCCTTGACTTCGATCAGGCGGCAGTCGAAGGCAGCGATCGCCTCGACGAGGATGGGTGCACCGGTCGTGCGCTGCGTCCACCGGCCGAGGGCAAAACGTCGTTCCATGTCGAGCTGGTCGCGGCCAGAAAAGGCGTGAGCCAGGGCGTGATGCTGGGAGCCGAGCAGGTTCAGCGCGAAATTGCCGCCACGCGAAAAGATGTCGTTGCGCCGGTTGGCTGCGTTGAGGCAAGCGAGCACTGTCGGCGGATCGTCCGATACCGAGCAGGACGCGGTGATCGTGACGCCACGCCGCTCCTTGCCATCGGCCGCCGTGATCAGCTGCACATGCGACGACATGCGGCTCATCGCATCACGGTAGGTTATCGGGTCCAGCCGGGTCTTCTCCAACACATCTCGCTCCGGAACGATATCTCGCACATACATAGACTCTCGCGGAAAATATGAAACCCGGCGATGCGAGATTCTTGCGGATCAGCGGCGCTTGCAATCGATGCGGCGACAAAGCCTCGTTATGCCTCGATCTTTTCCTTTGACGGGCGCGCCCACATCCTTAAAACATGGCGGTCGATAGCGGGAAATGACATGCCTAGATCAATCGCCACCAGCCTCTTTGTCGCTGCACTTGCGCTGACCGGTCCTGCTTTCGCCGCCGGCGTTAAGGTCGCGGTCGTGGCTCCCGAGGAAGGACCTTTCGCCTCCCTCGGCAGGCAGATTTCTGCCGGGGCAGCATTCCAGGCCGGCGACCGCGGAAGCCAGGTGATCCCGATCAACGAAACCTGCGATCCTGCCGGCGGCGAGGCGCTGACGAAGGCCCTGCTCGCAAGCGGCGCTGAAGCGGCGATCGGCTTTCTGTGCACCGAGAGCCTTGAGGCCGCGCTCCCGGCCCTGGCCGAAGCCGGCATTCCGGCGATCACCGTCAGCGTCCGTTCCGACATCCTCATGGAGGACGCACTCAAGAAGGAGTGGCCGTTCTATCGCCTGGCGCCGGGCGGCAACGCTGAAGCGGCGGCGATCACCGATGCCATCGTCGCGAACTGGAAAGGCAGGCCGCTCGCTCTGATCGACGACGGGACGATCCACAGCCGCGAGCTTGTCGAAAGCGTGCGCAACGGGTTGGCCGAGATCGGCATAACGCCGGTTTTCACCGACACCTACCGCCCCTCGCAGGAGCAGCAGGTGAGCCTCGTTCGGCGACTGGCGAAGAGCGGTGCAACGCATGTCTTCACCGGAGGCGATCGCAACGATACGGCGGTGATTGCGCGTGACGCGAAAGCGGAAAACGTCCCGATAACCCTTTTTGGCGGCGACACGCTGAACGCTGCCGATCTCGACGTGCCGCTCGAGAACGGCGTCCTTGCCATGACGATACCCGACCCCGCACGATCGTCGGAGGCTGCGGCGGTGGCAAAGGCCATGCGCGCCGCCGAGATCGAGCCCGAGGGATATGTTCTGCCCGCCTTTGCCGCAGTGTCGCTCCTCGAGCAGGCAAAGGACCAGGCGGCAAAAGACGGCAGCTCGCTTGCCGATGCCCTGACGAAAGGACCCTATCCGACGGTGCTCGGGCCGATCGGGTTCAACAATGCGCACGAGCTTGCCGAAACCCCTTACAGGCTGATGCGATGGCAGGACGGGCGTTTCGTCGATGCAACCGCTACGGACAATATGGAATGATGCGGAAAGGGGCCAGAAATCTCATCACGGACGTGCCCGGATTGCTGGTCGGCAATGCTGAGGATGTCAGGCTGAAATCCGGAGTTACGGCCGTGCTTTGCGATCCGCCGGCGACGGCCGCCGTTCAGGTTCTCGGTGGCGCTCCCGGTACGCGCGAGACCGAGCTGCTTGCGCCCCACAATACGGTCCAGGTGGTCGACGCGATCGTGCTCTCGGGTGGCTCGGCCTTCGGCCTCGATGCCGCCTCGGGCGTTCAGGCGGCGCTGCGCGAGATGGGGCGCGGTTTCGCCGTCGGCCCGCATCGTGTGCCGATCGTGCCCGCGGCGATCCTCTTCGATCTGGCAAATGGCGGCGACAAGGATTGGGGACGCTACGCTCCCTATCGCGATCTCGGCTACGAAGCGGCGCGAGCGGTATCGGCGGACTTCGGCACCGGCAGCACCGGCGCAGGCACGGGCGCGCTTACCGCGACCTTCAAGGGCGGTCTCGGCTCCGCGTCGACGGTGCTGGCCAATGGGATCACTGTCGGCGCCCTCGTGGCCGTGAATGCCGTCGGCTCCGCGACCGTCGGCGACACACCTCATTTCTGGGCTGCACCCTTCGAGATGGACGACGAGTTCGGCGGGCTGGGCCAGCCCACGCCCTGGCCGCAGGACGCCGCTACCCCGCGCTTCAAATTTCGGGAGCGGCTAGCGCCGGCGACGAACACGACCATCGCAGTCATAGCCACGGATGCGCTGCTCACCAAGGCGGAGGCCAAGCGTCTGGCGATCGCGGCCCATGACGGCTTTTCGCGTGCCCTGTGGCCCTCTCATACGCCTCTTGACGGCGATCTGGTCTTCGCGCTTTCGACGGGCACGGGCGGAAAGACGCCGCTGCTTCAGGATTTCATCGATCTCAGCGCCGCGGCAGCCGCCACGATGGCCCGTGCGATCGCGCGCGGCGTCCATGATGCACGAGATGCCGGAGACGATCTGATACCTGCCTGGTCCTCACGCTCCTGATCTTCGCGCCGGTTGTTCGGGAGGCCCGAGAATGCTATGGCGCGGGAAAGAGCCGGAGCCCGATGATGACCCACCCAATTCGCATTGCCCCGTCGATCCTGGCGGCCGACTTCTCCAAACTCGGCCAGGAGGTTCGCGACGTCGCCGAGGCCGGCGCAGACTGGATCCATCTCGATGTCATGGATGGACATTTCGTACCGAACATCACCTTCGGGCCCGACGTCATCAAGTCGCTGCGCCCGCACACCCGGGCAACCTTCGACTGCCACCTGATGATCGCGCCGGCCGATCCCTTCCTCGAAGCCTTCGCGAAGGCCGGTTGCGACATCATAACTGTCCATGCCGAAGCAGGCCCGCATTTGCACCGCTCGCTGCAGACTGTGAAGTCGCTCGGAAAGAAAGCCGGCGTCTCCATCAATCCGGCGACGCCGGAAAGCGCCATCGAATATGTCCTCGACACCGTCGATCTCGTTCTCGTGATGACGGTCAATCCTGGCTTCGGCGGCCAGAAGTTCATCGGCGCGACGGAGGAGAAGATCCGGCGGATCAAGGCAATGATCGGCAGTCGCCCGATCGAGATCGAGGTGGATGGCGGTATCGCGCCGGATACGGCCGGCGTCGCAGCGAAAGCGGGCGCCAATGTGCTGGTCGCCGGCTCCGCCATCTTCAAGGGCGATTCCGTCGATGCGTATCGAAGCGCCATCGAAGTGCTCCGCACACAGGCGGAGAAGGCACGCGGATGAAGGCGCGCGCAGCAACTGCCGGCATCATGGTGGCGATGCTTGCCGCGTCCGGTGCCGCGGCCGGTGACTATGCCGCCTTCCAACCGATCGGCTTTTCATCGGATGGCGATGTCTTCGCCTTTGAGGAATACGGTATCCAGGACGGCTCCGGCTTTCCCTATTCGACGATCTACGTTCTCGACACCAATACCGACGCCTTCCTGCCAGGCGCTCCCGTGCGCGCCGTTGCGGAAGCGGACGGGGCCGATCTGCACACGGCGCGCGGTGAAGCGCACAGGCGCTCTGCGCCGCTCATCGATGCCTATCGTCTCCACCACACGCCGGGAGTGCTCGCCGCCTATAATCCTGTGACCGAGCTCGATGCAGAGCCGCGCACACTGACCTATTCCTCATTTCCCGCCGATGCATCGTTCCGCAAGGTTTATACGCTGAAGCTCGAAGAGAAGGTCTTCGAACCGGAAGGGATTTGCGAGGGCTTTCTGAAAGAGGTCAAAGGCTTCCGTCTGACGATGACCGAGAAGGCCGGAAAACCCGCAGCGGAAATACTCGAAGACGATCAGCGGATCCCACTGAGCCGGCGTTGCCCGACGAGCTACCGCATCGGCGGCGTCGTGACCCATGTCAAGGCCGATGGCTCCGAGGTCCATGCAGTGATGATCCTGGTCGAGTCGCTCGGCTTCGAGGGCACCACCGACGGCCGCTGGATCGCGGTACCGGTGCGGATTCCCGGTTGATGGAGGGGAAGGCCGCGGTCCGGGCAAAGGTGCTCGTCGCAGCCCCGGACCGGCCCAAGCGCTTCCGTCTCGCGCATTCGGTTCCGAGCCTGCGGGAAGCGATCCTGGGCGCACTCTGCTGGGGCTTCGCGATGGCGCTCTCGGCGTGGCTTGCACTTTGGTGGCGGGAAAATGACGCCACCTTCCACCTGAAAAGCATCCTCGCGCTTTACGCGTGGGGCGGCCTCATCGCATGGCCGCTCTCGCTATTTGCCGCCCGTTGCCTGTCGCAGAACCGACCGGTCGAGACACGCTTTTCGGCCTTTTTCCTGTGTCTCACCGCCGGCACGATCGGAACGACGGCATTCCTGTTCGCGCTCGACTACCGCGCTTTCTATGCGCAGTGGCATGCGACGACCGGGACTCGCACCTGGATGTTCCAGTTCGCGTTCACGTCGCTGGCCGCCTTCTACCAGTTTCTGGTCCTCGGCGTTCGCCTTTATCTGCCGCTCGGTGCCGTCGCGCTCGTGGCAACGAGTCTGCTGCTCGCGCGATCGGACGCGCGGCAACGGCGTTGAGCTTCACCGCCATCTTTGATAGAGGCACAGCCATCCTCCACTCTCGACGAAAGCTTGAAGCCCATGATCTCCCGTTACTCCCGGCCGGAAATGGTGGCCATCTGGTCGCCGGAAACCAAGTTCCGCATCTGGTTCGAGATCGAGGCGCATGCCTGCGACGCCTTGGCCGAAATCGGCGTAATCCCCAAGGAAGCTGCAAAGACCATATGGGAAAAGGGCGGCGCGGCAACCTTCGACGTCGCCCGCATCGATGAGATCGAAGCCGTCACCAAGCACGATGTCATCGCCTTCCTCACCCATCTTGCGGAATTCGTCGGCCCCGACAGCCGCTTCATCCATCAGGGCATGACCTCTTCCGACGTGCTGGACACCTGCTTCAACGTTCAGCTCGTCCGCGCGACCGATCTCCTGCTCGCCGATCTCGACAAGCTGCTCGAGGCGCTGAAACGGCGTGCCTTCGAGCACAAGGACACGGTGACTATCGGCCGTTCGCACGGCATTCACGCCGAGCCGACGACCTTCGGCGTCAAGCTCGCGCTTGCCTATGCGGAGTTCGACCGCTGCAAACAGCGCCTTCTCGCTGCACGCGAGGAGATCGCGACCTGCGCCATTTCCGGAGCGGTCGGCACCTTCGCCAATATCGATCCCCGCGTCGAGGAACATGTGGCAGAAGCACTCGGCCTCAAGGCTGAACCCGTCTCGACTCAGGTGATCCCGCGCGATCGCCACGCGATGTATTTCGCAACGCTCGGCGTCGTCGCCTCCTCCATCGAGCGTCTCGCAACCGAGATCCGGCATTTGCAGCGCACCGAGGTCCTGGAGGCGGAGGAATATTTCTCTCCGGGCCAGAAGGGCTCTTCCGCCATGCCTCACAAGCGCAATCCGGTGCTGACGGAGAACCTGACGGGACTCTCCCGCATGGTCCGCGCCTTCGTCGTTCCGGCCATGGAAAACGTCGCCCTGTGGCACGAACGCGATATCTCGCATTCGTCGGTCGAGCGCATGATCGGTCCGGATGCGACGGTCACGCTCGATTTCGCGCTGGCCCGGCTGACCGGCGTCATCGACAAGCTTCTCGTCTACCCGGACAATATGTTGAAGAATATGAACAAGTTCCGCGGACTTGTTCACTCGCAGCGTGTTCTTCTCGCCCTCACCCAAGCCGGTGTTTCGCGCGAGGATGCCTACCGCCTCGTACAGCGCAATGCCATGAAGGTCTGGGAACAGGGCAAGGACTTCCTCGAAGAACTGCTCGCCGACACGGAAGTCCGTGCAGCTCTTTCCGAAGAGGACATCCGGGAGAAATTCGACCTCGGCTATCATACCAAGCACGTCGACACGATCTTCCGGCGGGTTTTCGGTTCCGTCTAGGTAGAACGGAAACCGCTGATCCCGGAATGGCGCACGTTTTCCATGGCCCGCATTTGACGTCCTTCGTTCAAATGCGGGCGAAGTCTTTAGCGATCCTTTAGGTGCTCCATGTGAAGCTTGCAGCCGTCGCAATCAGGTTTCGAGAAAACCATGGTTTACAAGGACAGCCTTCAGCGCGCCTCTTCGCGCGAAAAGACGAAGATAACCGGGACCGTCACGTGCAAGACGGGTTCGACCAACGGGATTGTGGTCGATCTTTCCGACGAAGGCATCTGCTTCAGGCTGTTCTTCGATATCGGCGCGCGCACCGGTCAGGAAGTGACGATCCGGAGCGAGGAGCTCGGCTTTGTCTCCGGCATGGTGCGCTGGGTCCGCGGCGACAGGATCGGCATCAAGCTGAACCTGTCCTCGAACACGGCAGCCCAGATCTCATCCTATTACAAGTTCTTTCGCTGATCAGTGGCGATCCGAGCGGGATGTTGAGGCGGTCGCTCCCAACTCCCCGCTCGAGCGGGAGACCTATCGCGCCGGACCGGCCGGTTCCACCAGCTTGCGGTAGAGATGCCACGTCGCGTGGCCGAAGATCGGCATGATGACGGCAAGGCCGACGAAGACCGGGATGGAGCCTATCACCAGTCCGGCGGCGATGATCAAGCCCCATAGGGCCACCGGCACCGGATTGGCGAGCGTCGCTCTGACCGATGTTTCCATCGCCGTCAGCGCACCGACGTCGCGATCGAGGAGCAGCGGGAAGGTGACGACGCTTATCGACAGCACGACGACGGCAAAGACGAAGCCGACAAGATTGCCGACCAGGATCAGGTTCCACCCCTGCTCGGTGGTGGTCACACTGGTCCAGAACTCCGAGATCGAAGCCGGAGGCGTCGAACCGAAGATGGTTAGATAAAGACCCTGGGCGACCAGCAGCCAGACGACGAAGATGACGAAAAGGACAGCGGCGACAGCGAGGATCGACGGGATTGCCGGATGGCGATGCAGCCGCATTGCGTGCGGCCACCGCGCGTCCATGCCGAGTTCGCGACGCCTGCTGACCTCGTAGAGGGCGATGGCGGCAACAGGCCCGATGAGAGCAAAGCCGGAAGCGAGCGGATAGAGCAGCGGCAACATGTTCGCTCCCGCACTCCACGTCATCAGCACGACGCCGGCGATTGGATATATGAGGCACAGAAAAACATAATGCGACGGCTTTTCCCGGAAGTCATCCAGCCCGAGACGCAACGCGTCGAACACATCCGCAATGCCAATCTTTCGTATGCCGGGATGCGCGACGGTCGGATCTGCCCCCGACAGAACATGGAAGGTTGTCATGGCTCACACTCCTCAACGAACCAGAGCAGCCACGGACCCGCGACAGTGGTGTTAAAAGATGGGCCGCTGTCGAACCGCGACTGTGAGTGTGATTATACAGAAAATGCCGCCTCTGTCGCCTCCGCCTTGACTTCGGCCTTTTTCGACTTCAAATCGCGACGATCATGAAGGTTTCCGAAACACATATCCTCATCGTTCCCGGCTACACCAACTCGGGCCCGAACCATTGGCAGACCCGATGGGAGCGTAAACTGTCGACCGCGCGCCGCGTCGAGCAGGCAGAATGGTCGAAGCCGGTGCGGGAGGATTGGGTGGCGCGCATGATCGAGGAGGTCAATGCCGCAGAGAAGCCGGTCGTCATCGTCGCGCATTCGCTCGGCGTTGCCACGGCGATCCACGCACTGCCTCACTGCACGCGGCAGATTGCCGGCGCATTCCTGGTTGCCCCGCCGGACGTCGCCAACCCGAATATCCGGCCGAAGCACCTGATGACCTTCGGCCCCTATCCGCGCGATCCCCTGCCCTTCCCGTCGATCATGGTGGCCAGCCGCAACGATTCCTTCGGCTCCTACGAGCACGCCGGCGATATCGCAAACGCCTGGGGATCGCTGCTCGTCGATGCCGGCGACGCCGGCCACATCAACACGGAGTCCGGCCACGGCCCCTGGCCGGAAGGTTCGATGGTCTTCGCCCAGTTCCTGAGCCGCCTGCGGGCGTAAGGCACGTCAGTGTTGGCACCGCAACTCACGCATGGCCGAGACCCGCTGCCGCCACCTGCAGGTATTCGAGAAAAGTCTTCTGAAGCCTGCTCGGCAACCAGTTCTCCCGAACGGTGACACCGATCGTCCGCGTCCGGAGCCGGCTGCGCACCTCATCGGCGACCGGAATGCAGCCAAGGAGATTTTCTCTTTCCTCGATGGCGATCTGGCGGCGAGAGAGCATCGACAGCCGGTCGCTTTCCAGAATGATGGCACGCGTGAGAACGAGCGAGCTCGTCTCGATACTCGCCCTTGGCGCGTCCCGGCAACCAGCAAAAAGCGCATCGAAGGCGGCGCGGATAGGCGTGCCGGGACGCTGGGCGACCCATTGCTGGGCGGCGAGCTGGTCAAGCGATGCACCCTTTCCGCTGCTGTTGAGAAGCGGGTGCCCGGATCGTCCGACCACCGCGTAGGGGTCGTCGAAAAGGGGCTCCGCCCGCAACCCATCGAGGTCGCTGCCCGAGCGCAGCGCTCCGATCAGAATGTCGCTCGCGCCGGTGCGCAACTGCTGCGACAGAGCCTCGTAGGAGCCATCCATGACTTCCACCCGGGCATTCGGGTGCTCCGCCATAAGGGGGTTGACGGCGCGCGCAATCAACAGGGTGCGCGCAAGCGGAAGACTTGCAATCTTGATCCGCCCCTCCATGCGCCCTTCGATTTCGCGGATTTCATCCAGCGCCTGCTCCAGTTCGGTGAGGGCCACCTGCCAGCGCATCGCGAGGCGGCGGCCTAGTGTATTCGGCGCAACGCCGGCCGGGCTGCGCATGAGGATGGTCCTGCCGATATTGGTCTGCAGGTCATGCAATGCCCGGTGCAGCGCCGCCGGCGAGCCGCCGCCGCTGCGCGCCGCCTCGGTGATGGAACCGTTGCCGGAAAGGGCGATCAGCGCCTCGATCTGCCGAAAGGTTATTCGCGCGATACATTTGGCGACCAGCGTCGGATCGCGCTGCGAACTCATGCCGAAGAGCTCGGCCAGCGCCAATGCGATCTGGTTCTCCATGCGGCGTATCCGCGTCAAGAGAACCTCGCCGGCCGCCGTCGGCTGACTGCCGGCAGCATAGCGCGACAGAAGTTTCGCGCCGAAGCGGCGCTCGATCCCCGCGAGCGCCACCGAGACGGCGGGTTGTGAAATGTGCAGCTCGGCGGCCGCCCGGTTGAGGCTGCCCGTCTCGCAGACCTGCATGAAGACCCGCAGATGCCGGATGTTGATATCCATTGCGATCATCTGTACCCCAGAGGCAGATTCGAAAAAAACTATAGCTCGGCTCGGCTTTCGTATTAGCACTCGGGCCCTGTCGGGTGCCAGTGTCCACTCCGAAGAATGAAGGAGCATGGATATGCATCAAAAGACCGGACTCGTCGTCAGCGCTCATTCGGCCGACTTCGTCTGGAGGGCTGGCGGCGCGATCGCCGCCCACGCAAGACAGGGTTATGCAGTCACAGTCGTTTGCCTGTCCTTCGGCGAGCGCGGCGAGTCGGCGAAGCTCTGGAAGAAGTCGGGAATGACTCTCGAGGCCGTGAAGGCGGACCGTCGGCGCGAGGCGGAAAACGCCGCGAAGGCGCTCGGCGTTCGCGATATCCTGTTCTACGATCTCGGCGACTACCCCATGCAGGTGACGCCGGAAGCCTTCGATCGGCTGGTGGACCTCTACCGCGAAATACGCCCGGAGTTCATGCTGACGCACTCGCGGCAGGACCCTTATAACTTCGATCACCCGATGGCGACCGACTTCGCGCAGCATGCGCGTGTCATAGCCCAGGCGCATGGGCACAAGCCCGGCACGCCCGTACTCGGCGCCCCGCCTGTCTATCTCTTCGAGCCGCACCAGCCGGAACAATGCAATTGGAAGCCAAACTTGCTGCTCGACATCACCGATGTCTGGGAGAAGAAACTGGCGGCGATCAAGTGCATGGAGGGACAAGAGCATCTCTGGGAATATTATACCCGTGTCGCCCTCCAGCGAGGCGTCCAGGCCTCGCGCAATTCCGACTACAAGATCACCTATGGAGAGGCCTACGAGGCCGTGTTTCCGCATGTCACCGGTACACTCGGACATGGAGCGCTGGCATGAGCGTCGTTCACCGGAATATCGAGCGGACCGGTCAGAGCCTTGTCGATGCCCTGGCGGAGTGCGGCGTCGCGACGGTCCACGAGGCGATGGGCCGCACCGGCCTGATGCAGTCCTATATGCGCCCCGTCTGGCGCGGGGCGCGCGTGGCGGGTACGGCGGTGACGGTCTCGATACCGCCTGCCGACAACTGGATGATCCATGTGGCGGTCGAGCAGTGCCGCGAAGGCGACATTCTCGTGGTCGCACCGACCTCGCTGTGCGACGCCGGCTATTTCGGCGAATTGCTTGCAACCTCCCTTATGGTGCGTGGCGTGCGCGGTCTGATCATCGAGGCCGGGGTCCGGGACGTCAGCGAATTGGAGGAAATCGGCTTTCCCGTCTGGTCACGGTTCGTCTCGGCACAGGGAACGGTGAAGGCGACGCTTGGTTCGGTCAACGTGCCGATCGTCTGTGCAGGCGCCACCGTGACCCCCGGCGATGTCGTCATCGCCGACGACGACGGGGTCATGGTCGTGCCGAAAGCGCAGGCAGAACAAGCCGTCGCGGCCTCGCGCGCGAGGCTTGAGAAGGAGCGCAAGACGCGTGAGCGGCTGGCTGCCGGCGAACTGGGACTGGACATCTACGACATGCGCGGCGCACTCGCAGCCAAAGGACTGAAATACATCGATTGAAGCGGGAGAAGGCGCAGGAGCCATTTCCGCAGGGAGGACGAATGACCACGATTGCATTCATCGGCTTCGGCGAGGCTGCGCAGTCCATCGCCGGTGGGCTTGGCGGCCGGAACGCCGCGCGGCTCGCCGCTTACGATTTGCGCTTCAACGACCCGGCTGCTTCCGACGCCCTGCGGGCACGAGCGGCCGAACTCGGTGTCGAACCGCTCGACGACGTGGCCGGCATTGCTTCCGCGGATGTCGTGCTGTCGCTCGTCGTCGGTGCCGCGACGAAGGCCGTCGCCGCCTCGGCGGCGCCGCATCTTTCCGGCGAGGCGGTCTTCATCGACCTCAACTCCGTCGGGCCGGACACCAAGGCCCTCGCAGCCGGCGCGATCGCTACCGGGAAGGGCAGCTTCGTGGAAGGCGCCGTCATGGCGCGCGTGCCACCCTATGCCGAGAAGGTTCCGATCCTCGTCGCGGGCAAGCGTGCCGTCGAGGTGGCGGGGCGCCTAAACGCGCTCGGCATGAACCTCGAAGCGGTCGGCGATACCCCGGGCCAGGCTTCGTCGCTGAAGATGATCCGTTCGGTGATGATCAAAGGTGTCGAGGCCCTGCTGATCGAAGCTCTGTCCTCGGCGGAGCGGGCCGGCGTTACCGAGCGCATTCTTGATTCGGTCCAGGAGACCTTTCCCGGCCTCGACTGGCGGAATGTGGCCGACTATTACCTGTCCCGAACCTTCGAGCACGGCGCCCGTCGCGTGACAGAGATGACCGAAGCAGCCGAGACGATCGAATCGCTCGGACTGAACGCCCCCATGTCGCGGGCTGCCTGCGAGACGATCGCTGCCGCTCATGCGGCGATGAAGGATCAGAGGCTCTCCGTAAATGACGGCTATCGCGGTTTCGTACCGGTGCTCGCACGCCGCCTGGCGAAGGACAGTTGAGATGGACGGTATCTTACAGTCGCTCGGCGTCATCTTCAGCCTTTCCGGCGTTGCCGTACTCGTCACCGGGGCCCTGCTCGGGATCGTCATCGGCGCCCTGCCCGGACTTGGTCCGTCGATCGGATTGAGCCTGCTCATCCCGTTCACCTACAATCTCGGCCCCGAGCTCAGCATGCTGCTGATGATCTCGCTCTATACCTCAGCCGAATATGGCGGCTCTATCAGCGCGATCCTCCTGTCGACCCCGGGCACGGCCGCCGCTGCGGCGACCGCGATCGACGGCTATTCCATGGCTCGACAGGGCAAGGCGAATGAGGCGATCTCGATTTCGCTGACTGCCTCCACCGTCGGCGGGGTTCTCGGCGGGCTTGCGCTGCTGCTGCTGGCCATGCCGCTCGCCTCGCTGGCGTTGAAGTTCGGACCGGCCGGGTACTTCGCCGTCGGCGTGTTCGGCCTGAGTTCGGTCGCGGCACTGTCCGGTGGTTCGCTGGTGAAGGGTCTTGCCTGTGCCGCCTTCGGTCTTGCGCTGGCGACGGTGGGCATAGATCCGATCGCCGGCACGCCGCGCTTCACCTTCGGACTTTTCCAGCTCTATGAGGGCGTACCGTTTCTGGCGGCACTCATCGGCCTCTTCGCCGTGTCGGAAGCGCTCACGATGGTCGAGAGCCGCGTGGTGTCTGCGCCGTCCATCAAGGACAAGGTCGGCCACGTGTTCATGTCAGCGGCCCTGTGGAAGGAAACCTGGCGCTCCATGCTCTCCGGTTCGGTCATCGGCACCCTGCTCGGAATTCTTCCCGGTGTCGGCGGCAACATCGCCTGCTGGGTCGCCCGCGATTATGCCCGCGCCCGCGACCGTCATCCCGAAGAGTTCGGCAATGGCTCCGCAAACGGCATCGCGGCACCTGAAGCCGCCAACAACGCCACGGTCGGCGGCGCACTCGTGCCCCTCCTTGCGCTCGGTGTCCCCGGTTCCCCGACGACCGCGATCATGGTCGGCGCACTCATCATGCACGGCCTGCATCCCGGTCCGCAGCTCTTCAACGAGGCGCCGTCGCTGGTCTATGCGATCCTTTTCGGGACAATCATCGCGTCGCTGGTGCAATATGCCGCGGGCTCTCTTTTCTTGCCGCTCATGGCCCGGGTGATGCGGCTGCCCGACGCGGTGATCGCCGTCGGCATCATGGCCTTTGCCGTTCTCGGCGCCTTCGCCATCCGCAACCTGATGTTCGACGTCTACCTGATGCTCGGCTTCGGAGTCGTCGGCTATCTCATGAAGAAGCTCCGCTTCCCGGTCGCCCCCGTCATTCTGGCTATGGTACTCGGCTATCTGGTGGAGTCGAACTATCGTACCGCGCTCGTGTCCTCGCAAGGCGACTACACGATCTTCGTCACCGATCCGATCAGCCTGATCTTCCTCATCCTGAGCCTCGTCAGCCTGCTGACGCCGCTTTGGCGACGGATCCAGGCGCGCCGCGCCAGTGCGCGGACCGAAGAAACGGCGGACTGCACTGTCCGTTGAAAGCATCCAACTGGAGGAGAAGACATGAGTATTACAAGAAGAACGTTCGGCGCGCGCATGGCAGGCGCGGCTGTGGGGCTGGCCCTCGTCCTGTCGGGATTTGCAGCACCGGCGAACTCCCTCGCCGCGGAATTTCCGGAAAAGCCGGTGACGCTGGTGGTTTGGGCGGGTGCCGGGGGAGCGCTCGACACTTACGGCCGCAAGCTCGCCGAGCTCCTGGAAAAGGAGGCAGGGTGGACGGTGAAAGTGGACAACAGGCCGGGCGGCAGCGGCGCCGTCGGCGTCTCGCAGATCATGACGCAGCCGGCCGACGGCTACAACATCCTCGTCCTCACCGGGACACTGACCTTCGGCATCGCCCAAGGCCTCATTCCCTTCGAACTCGAGGATTTCCGCCTGCTTCGGGCCATGCAGTCGGAGCCGTCTTCGCTTGCAGTGCTTTCCGACAGCCAATTCAAGACCGTCGACGATTTCATCGGATACATGAAGGACAATCCGAACGGCCTGAAAGTCGGCGGCCATGCGCCCGGAGGCTTTCATCAGTACATGCTGTACCAGCTCATGAAGAAGGGCGGCTTCGAAAGCGGCTGGATCCCGCATGACGCGTCGGGCAAGGTGACGCTCGGCCTCCTCGGCAAGCACCTAGATGCTGCCATGATGACGCCATCGACCGGCCTTGCGCAGGTCAAAAGCGGCGAAATCAAGCTGCTTGGCGTTTCGACCGACGAGCGTAGCGCATTCCTGCCCGACGTACCGACGTTCAAAGAGCAGGGCTACGACATCGAGGGGGCGGTCTGGCGCGGTATCGCGGTAAAGGCGGGAACACCCGACGACGCCGTCGGCGCCATCCAGGCTGCAGTGGACAAAGTGACTGCATCCGAGGACTGGAAGAAGTTCCAGACCGAGCAGTTCCAGGATAGCCCCGACTGGAAGGAAGAGGATTTCACCAAACGGGCGCAGAGCGATCTCACCAACCAGCTCGAATTCCTCAAGGCCAACGGATACGTCGAATGAGCGGTCACGCATCGGGTGCTCCGGAACATGACCTCTCCGCCGGGCACGGCGGGGAGGCACCTCACGGGCACTATTGGCAAAACCTCGTCGCGGCTCTTGTGTGCATCGGCTGGAATGCGGGCTTCCTGCTGTTGAGCCTCGGGCTGCCGGCTGGACATTCACGAGGCGATGTCGGGCCGGGTTCGCTGCCCATTCAGGTTGCTGTCTTCGGTACGGCGGTGTCGGCTGTCTATCTCGTTCAGGTCCTGAGGGGCGTCGATCTCGGCGGAACGCACGGCAGGGTCGCCATTGCGCGCGTCAGCGGCCTGATGGCCCTCTTCGTCGCCGTGTGTCTCGGCGCGAACTGGATCGGGCTGGCCCTTTGCCTCGGAATCGGCGCGGGCGTGGCGACGCTGCTCTTTCCGGGCGAGAAGCCGCTCGTCCGAGCCGCAGCAACCGGGGCCGGCTTCTGGGCGATCGCCTATCTGGTATTCGGCAAGCTGCTCGCGCTTCCTCTTCCTTGAAACGACCTGACAGGAGTGAACACATGACGCCAGATGGCATCGCGTGCATGATGATGAGAGGCGGCACGTCGAAAGGCGCCTATTTTCTCGCCGACGATCTTCCCGCCGACGCTGGAGAGCGCAACCGGCTCCTGCTGCGCATCATGGGGTCGCCCGACCAGCGTCAGATCGACGGCATAGGAGGGGCCGATCCGCTGACAAGCAAAGTGGCCGTCGTCCGCGCCTCGGCTCGGCCCGGTTTCGACGTAGATTTTCTCTTTCTCCAGGTCTTCGTCGATCAGGCAGTGGTAAGCGACAGCCAGAATTGCGGCAATATCCTTGCCGGCGTCGGCGCTTTTGCCGTCGAGCGCGGGCTGGTCGAAGCCGCGGAAGGCGAAACCGCCATCCGCATCTATATGGAGAACACGTCCCAGTCTGCTGTCGCGCGCATCCGCACCGCGAATGGCCGACCGGTCTATACGGGCGACGCGTCGATCGACGGAGTGCCGACTCCCGCCGCACCCGTCTATCTGACCTTCACGGACGCCGCCGGCTCAAGCTGCGGCGCATTGCTGCCCACCGGCTCGGCCGCAAACGAGATCGAGGGTGTTGCCTGCACGCTGATCGACAACGGAATGCCGGTCGTGGTCATGCGGGCGGCGGATTTCGGCCTGACGGGATATGAGAGCCGCGAAGAGCTCGAGGCGAACGAGTCTGTCAAGGCGCGTATCGAGCGCATCCGCCTCGCCGCAGGACCGCTGATGAATTTGGGTGACGTCACGAAAAAGTCGGTCCCCAAGATGACCTTGGTCGCCCTTCCGGTGAATGGCGGCGCCATCATGACCCGCAGCCTAATTCCCCACCGCGTGCATGCTTCGATCGGCGTCTTTGGCGCGCTCAGCGTGGCCACGGCATGCCTGCTGCCAAACAGTCCCGCAGCGTCCCTCGCCACCTTGCCAGAGGGCGAGGAAAAGACTCTGGCCGTCGAGCACCCGACGGGCCGTATGGAAATCCTGCTTCGGCTCGACGACGCCGGCAGCGTGGAGGAATGCTCGTTTCTACGAACCGCGCGAAAACTCTTCGATGGTCGCGTCTTCGCATGACAGCGGGGGCGCCGCTCAAAAAAAACACCGCCCGGTCTCTGCCGGGCGGCGGCATGCAGATGTCGTTTAGTTTTTCTGTAGCTGTGCAACCGCTTCCGAGAGCAATTCAATCATGCGGACGCGAATGTCGTCCTCGGATATGGCAACGCCAGCCGCGTCGAAATCGGCCTTGATCTTGCGCACGACGTCCTCGTGCCCGGCCTCTTCGAAATCCGCGGCGACGATCTCGCTCGCATAGGCTTCCGGGTCCGACTTGGCGAGAAGACCGGCGGCCCAAAGGCCAAGCAGTTTGTTGCGGCGCGCGGTGGCCTTGAACCTCAATTCCTCGTCCAACGCGAACTTCGCCTCGAAAGCCTTCTCGCGATCCTGCATCGTCGTCATCAATCGATCTCCCTGAAAAATATGCTGCCCGAAGCACCATCGCCATAAACCAAAAGGCTCTCGAAAGTGCAATGCGCCTTTTCGCCTTCGGCGACTTTCATGATAGCCTAATCTAATCCGGGGATGGAAAGACACGCCGATTGTTAATTGTCTTCTTTTCGGATATGGACCCGCTGAGAAAATTCCCAATGCGCCTCCCAAGAGCGCCAACAACCACAGAGACAGATCCATGAATCGTCGCCGCCGTATCTACGAGGGCAAGGCCAAGATCCTTTACGAGGGTCCGGAACCGGGCACGCTGATCCAGTTCTTCAAGGACGACGCCACCGCCTTCAACAAGAAGAAACATGACGTCATCGACGGCAAGGGCGTACTCAACAACCGCATTTCCGAGTACATCTTCACGCATCTGAACAAGATCGGCATCCCGACCCATTTCATCCGCCGCCTCAACATGCGCGAGCAGTTGATCAAGGAAGTGGAGATCATCCCGCTGGAGATCGTGGTGCGCAATGTTGCCGCCGGCTCTCTCGCCAAGCGCCTCGGTATCGAGGAAGGCACTGTCCTGCCGCGCTCGATCATCGAATTCTATTACAAGGCCGACGCCCTCGACGACCCGATGGTCTCCGAGGAGCACATCACGGCTTTCGGCTGGGCGAGCCCGCAGGAACTCGACGACATCATGGCGCTCGCCATCCGCATCAACGATTTCCTTTCCGGCCTCTTCCTCGGCGTCGGCATCCAGCTGGTCGACTTCAAGGTCGAATGCGGCCGCCTCTATGAGGGCGACATGATGCGCATCGTCCTGGCCGACGAGATCTCCCCCGACAGCTGCCGTCTCTGGGACATAGAGACGAAGGAAAAGATGGACAAGGACCGGTTCCGCCGCGATATGGGCGGACTTGTCGAAGCCTATCAGGAAGTGGCCCGCCGCCTCGGCATCATCAATGAAAACGAGCCGCCGCGCGGTTCGGGTCCGGTGCTGGTCAAGTAATCTCGGGGATAAGCAAAAGTGATCAAGGCACGCGTAACCGTGACGCTGAAGAACGGTGTTCTCGACCCGCAGGGCAAGGCGATCGAAGGCGCTCTCGGCGCTCTCGGCTTTGACGGCATCGGCCAGGTGCGACAGGGCAAGGTCTTCGATCTGCAGCTGGAAACCGCCGATAAGGCCAAGGCTGAAGCCGACCTCAAGGCCATGTGCGAAAAGCTGCTCGCCAACACCGTTATCGAAAACTACAGCATCTCCCTCGCCTGACGGCGGGGGCGGCCATTGCACTGCGTTGAAACAGCCCCGGAAATCCTTATATGCCGGGGGCAAAGGCAAGATAGGTACGTCATGAAGTCCGCCGTCGTTCAGCTTCCTGGTCTCAATCGCGACCGCGACATGATCGCGGCGCTGACGAAGATTTCCGGCAAGGCGCCTGTCACCGTCTGGCAGACCGAGACCGAAATCCCGGATGTGGATCTGATCGTCATTCCCGGCGGCTTTTCCTATGGGGACTATCTGCGCTGCGGCGCGATCGCTGCACGCATGCCGGTGATGCAGGCGATCAAGGCCAAGGCGGAGCAAGGCGTGCGCGTCCTCGGCGTCTGCAACGGTTTCCAGATCCTCGTCGAAGCAGGCCTCCTGCCCGGCGCGCTGATGCGCAACGCCTCGCTGAAGTTCGTCTGCCGCGAGGTGAAGCTGGAAGTCGTCAACGCCGACACCGCTTTCACCCGCGCCTACGCCAAGGGTCAGGTAATCCGCAGCCCTGTCGCCCACCATGACGGCAACTATTTCGCCGATGCGGAAACGTTGAAGGCAATCGAAGGCAGCGGTCAGGTCGTGTTCCGCTATGCCGAAGGCACCAATCCGAACGGCTCCGTCAACGACATCGCCGGCGTCCTGAACGCGAAGGGCAATGTGCTCGGCATGATGCCGCATCCGGAAAACCTGATCGAGTCCGCCCATGGCGGCGCGGACGGCCGAGGACTCTTCGCCTCGGCGCTGGACGTAATTGCTGCTTAAGTTTTGTCATGTAGCACTACGGGCGGAAAACCGCTTCGTACTTATGAAATTGCTCCGGTCGCCGCTGGAAGGCGGCATTCGCCACCAGTTCCCGTGAGACCTCCCATGTCATCCATTGTTAACGGACGTTCCTTTGCGCTCGCCTGCGTTGCCGCCAGCCTGACGCTTGTCGCCGGTTGCCAGTCGGGGCGCCCTGCCGCACCGGCCGCGAGTTCCGCCGCGCTGCCGACCATGGAGCGCATCGCTCTCGGCGCGAATGGCTGTTGGTTCAAGTCGGGCGATGCGGCGTTCAAAGCCTATCGCCTCGCCCCCGAACTCAACTCCTTCTCCGGACGCCCGCGCATCCTGATTGTCCCGCGCAAATCACCGGAATCGCGCCCGCTTGCCGTGGTCGAGGCCGAGGGTCAACCAGCCCGCCTGCAGGCCTTCGGCCCGCTGATGAGCGAGCCCGTAGGGACGCGCATCGCCGCGGATGTGCGCCGTTGGGCCGCCGGCGGCAAAGGTTGCAGCTGATCCGACCAACTTCGGCAACGCGCCCTTCCGCGGGGCGATGCTCTCACGGAGGAGTCCAGCCAATCCATGGTCTGGAAAGACTCTTCCGCGCCGCAGACGCGGCGCTGCTGGATCCCTGTGACGAGCACAGGGATGAGGATGGAGTGGTGGTCGAACTCCTCGAACCACATATTCGCAAGCAAAAATTGTATTAGCCGCACATCCCCGGCCCTCATTCCTGTGCTTGTCACAGGAATCCAGCCAGACCAAGTCCTTGGCCTGGAAAGGCTCTTCCGCGCCGCAGACGCGGCGCTGCTGGATCCCTGTGACGAGCACAGGGATGAGGATGGAGAGGGTGCGGTCCCTCGAAGCACTTCCCATAGGCCGTGCGGATAGGGGAGCGAAGGTTGCCGTAACAACCGTGCCCGCCTCCCTCGTATCTGCATGTTAGAAATTTCATGCGATGCCGCACATCCCCGGACCCTCATTCCTGTGCTCGTCACAGGAATCCAGCCAGGCCAAGTCATTGGACTGGAAAGACTCTTCCGCGCCGCAGACGCGGCGCTGTTGGATCCCTGTGACGAGCACAGGGATGAGGGATGAGAGGGTCCCTCGGCGCGCTTCATAAACCGTGAAGATAGTGAGAGATATCTTCCCATTCCGGGTTTAATTCTTCTATCAACTTAAGCTTCCACTTCCTCGGCCATTTCTTCATCGTCTTCTCCCGCATGATGGCGGAAGTCAGCAGGTCGAACTCCTCGAACCACACCAAGGTCTTCACGCCGTATCTGGACGTGAATCCAGGCGTCAGATCGTTCTGGTGCTCCAGGAGGCGGCGCGGCAGGTCCCGGGTTACGCCCGTGTACAGCGTCCCGTTTCGCTTTGATGCGAGAATGTAGACGTAACCTTTCATTGCGTGAAAGGTTGACCGTTCCCTCGCATATTCGCAAGCGGAAGTTGTAGCACCCAAACCTCCCCGGCCCTCATTCCTGTGCTTGTCACAGGAATCCAGCCGGGCCAAGTCATTGGACTGGAAGGACTCTTCCGCGTCTTAAACGCGGCGCCGCTCTCATCCCTGTGACGAGACAGGGAGGAAGCAATTGCGGACACCTACCGCCAGAAAGGGACGGCCGACTCACGCCGCGCCTCTTTTTCACTCACACCGATATCGTCGAGCAGATGCGTGCTCAGTTCGTCGAGCGCCAGACGGCTGCGCCTCTTGGACGCCAGTTTGCAATAAAGCTGCCAAAGCCGCGACAACAGGTTTCCCGCGCCACTTCGTGAATCAATGCCGAAGCGGGCCGGTGGCCGCGGATTGCGCTCCCGGGGCTGAATTGCATCAATTGCACCCATTGTCATCACCATTGCTCGCATTGCATCTGCTGCCATAGAGATAATTGACATGAAATGTCGCGCAATATAGAGAATTGTCACTATGACAACTTGGCTTCCCGACATTGAACAAGGTCACGGGCCGCTTTACGCGCGCATTGCCGACCAGATCGAAGAGGCGATCGGCAACGGCACCCTGCCCGCGGGTACGAAGCTGCCGCCCCAGCGCAATCTCGCCTTCGATGTAGGGGTCACGATCGGCACGATCGGGCGCGCCTACGGCATTGTCCGCGAACGTGGCCTGGTCAGCGGCGAGGTCGGCCGCGGCACCTACGTTCTCGATCATCCGGAAAGCCGGCCGCCGGAGCAGTCGGATCCGCTGACGACGTCGCTTTCAGGGACGCGCCCGCTCATAGCTCCCGCCGGCAAGCTCCGCTTCGACAGCACCGCCGCTCCTGATATCGGACAGGGCGACATCCTGGCGCAATTGCTCGGAGACATCAGCCGCGAGCATCACGGGGACATTGCGAGCTATGCCCGCAACTTTCCGGATCATTGGTTCGAGGCTGGATCTCAATGGCTGGCACGCGGCAATTTCCGGCCAGGGCCGGAAACGGTCGTCCCGACGCTTGGGGCTCATGCCGCAGTCGTCGCGGTGATCTCGGCCGTCACCTCCCCGGGCGACCGCATCGCCTTCGAGACGCTGACCTATTCCCAGATCAGCCGCAGCGCGGGCCTCATCGGCCGCCGGATCGCGCTGGTGGAAAGCGACGAATTCGGGATGCGGCCGGAAGATTTCGAGCGTGTCTGTGCCCAGCAGCACCCGAAACTCGCCTTTCTGATGCCCGGCGCGCAGAACCCGACGGTGGCGGTCATGCCGCTCGACCGGCGCCAGGCAATCGCCGACATCGCGCGCAAATACGGCGTCTGGCTGGTCGAGGACAATCTCTACGGTTCCATGACCGGCGACCCGCTGCCATTGCTGATGGAACTTGCGCCCGAGCGAACCTTCCTCGTCGGCGGTCTTTCGAAGTCCGTTGCTGCCGGCGTACGCGGCGGCTGGGTCGCCTGCCCGCCGCATTTCAGCCAGCGTATCCGCGTAGCCCACAAGATGGTGAGCGGCGGCCTGCCTTTCATTCTCGCGGAGCTTTGCGCCCGTCTGGTCCTCTCCGGATCGGCGTCGGTATTGCGCAATCGCGGCGTCGAGGAAATAGGCGCACGCGAAGCTCTGGCGCGCGAGATCTTCACAGGCTTCGATTTCAACTCGCATCCGAAGATTCCGTTTTTTTGGCTGAAGCTGCCCGAGCCCTGGCTTTCCGGAACCTTCAAGCAGGCCGCCCTGCAGGAGGGCGTGCTCATCGACGACGAGGATGAATTCAAGGCCGGACGCTCCGACCGGGTTTTTCACCGTATCCGCGTCGGTTTCTCCTCGCCAATCGAACGATCCGAGGTGCGAAGAGGCTTCGAAATACTGCGCCGTCTCCTCGATAGCGGGCGCGCCGGATATGACAGTTTCGATTGATTACTTTTTAGAGGTGACTTTCGCACAAGCCTCGGCAATCTATTCTTGCTTTTGATCCCGCAGAATTGATTCGCACTGGAAGGTTTGGGCATGAAGGATTTCCGCTCGTTTGCAGGTCGGGGACCGTTTACATTCGTTGCAGCAGCCCTGACGCTTTCGAGCGCACTCATCGGTTCTCAGGCCGGTGCAGCAGAAGGTGTCTTCGATGAATTGCGGTTCGGCGCTACGACCTCGATCGGCAACGGCTCAAATCAGGAAGACGGGGTCTTCCCCTCCGCTACATTGTTCTTCGATCCGCTCGGCGCCGGCAGCGCAAGCGGCCTTGTCGAGAAAATCCTGCGGCCGCGGATCCATACCGGCGCGTCCGTCGCGACCTCGTCCAGCGGCGTAAACGAAATCTACGCCGGCTTGAGTTGGAATGCCGACATCACCGAGCGCGTTTTCATCGAGCTCGGCGCCGGCGGCACGGTGCATGACGGCGATCTCAATGACGATGGATCGGACGGACCGAAACTCGGCTGCAGGCTGCTGTTCCGCGAATATGCAGCCGTGGGCTACCGTTTCGACGATCACTGGAATCTCTCGGCCACGGTCGAGCATGCGTCCAATGCCAACCTCTGCGACGGCCCGAACGACGGGCTCACGCGCGCGGGGCTGATGCTCGGCTACCAGTTCTAGAGTCCCGGTCCGACGGGCTGAAATCCGGGCTGCCGCCCTGTTGATCGACCGTATTTTTCTGTCGCGCCGCGCCGCAGCATAGGCTAAAGAAGCCGCAAAGCGCCCCTGTTACGTTGCGGTACGCACGCGCCTTCCCTTTGAAGCGAGGGTTGCGCGCCGCCCGAAGGATTTGACGGTCGACGATGACGATTTCCAACACCCGCCCCATCACCCCGGACCTGATCGCCTCGCACGGGCTCAAGCCCGACGAATACGAACGCATCCTGAACCTGATCGGGCGCGAGCCGACCTTTACGGAGCTTGGCATCTTCTCGGCCATGTGGAACGAGCATTGCTCGTACAAATCCTCGAAGAAATGGCTGCGCACGCTCCCGACCAAGGGGCCTCGCGTCATCCAGGGCCCGGGCGAGAACGCCGGCGTGGTCGACATCGACGACGGTGACTGCGTCGTCTTCAAGATGGAGAGCCACAACCACCCCTCCTACATCGAGCCCTACCAGGGAGCGGCAACGGGCGTCGGCGGCATCCTGCGTGATGTCTTCACGATGGGTGCGCGTCCGGTAGCGGCGATGAACGCGCTGCGCTTCGGTTCACCGGATCACCCGAAGACCCGCCACCTCGTCTCGGGCGTCGTCGCAGGCGTCGGCGGCTACGGCAATTCCTTCGGCGTGCCGACGGTCGGCGGCGAAGTCGAGTTCGACGCGCGCTACAATGGCAACATCCTCGTCAATGCCTTCGCTGCGGGGCTCGCCAAGACCGACGCGATCTTCTACTCGAAGGCGGAAGGCGTCGGCCTCCCGGTCGTCTATCTCGGCGCCAAGACCGGACGCGACGGTGTCGGCGGCGCGACGATGGCATCGGCCGAGTTCGACGAGTCGATCGAGGAGAAGCGCCCGACCGTTCAGGTTGGCGATCCCTTCACCGAGAAGTGCCTCCTCGAAGCCTGCCTGGAACTGATGCAGACCGGTGCGGTCATTGCGATCCAGGACATGGGCGCTGCCGGCCTCACCTGCTCGGCCGTCGAAATGGGCGCCAAGGGCGATCTCGGCATCGAACTCGATCTCGACAAGGTGCCGGTGCGCGAAGAGCGCATGACGGCCTATGAGATGATGCTTTCGGAAAGCCAGGAGCGCATGCTTATGGTGCTGCGCCCGGAAAAAGAAGAGGAAGCCAAGGCCATCTTCGTCAAATGGGGCCTCGATTTCGCGATCGTCGGCAAGACCACCGACGACCTGCGCTTCCGTATTCTGCACCAGGGCGAAGAAGTCGCGAACCTGCCGATCAAGGAACTCGGAGACGAGGCGCCGGAATACGACCGCCCCTGGACGCCGGCAAGGACACCCTCGCCGCTCGCCACCAACGACATTCCGCAGGCTGATGTGTCCGATGCGCTTCTGAAGCTTGTCGGTTCCGCCAACAATTCCTCGCGCCGCTGGGTCTATGAGCAGTATGACACGCTGATCCAGGGTAATTCGCTGCAGCTTCCGGGCGGTGACGCCGGCGTAATCCGCGTCGAGGGCCACGAGACCAAGGCACTTGCCTTTTCTTCGGACGTTACGCCGCGCTATGTCGAAGCCGATCCGTTCGAGGGCGGCAAGCAGGCGGTCGCCGAGTGCTGGCGCAACCTGACTGCGACCGGGGCGCTGCCGCTCGCCGCCACAGATAATTTGAACTTCGGCAACCCCGAACGGCCGGAGATCATGAGCCAGCTCGTCCATGCGATCAAAGGTATCGGCGAAGCCTGCCAGGCACTCGACTTCCCGATCGTCTCCGGCAACGTCTCGCTCTACAACGAGACCAACGGCCAGGCGATCCTGCCGACCCCTACCATCGGAGGCGTCGGCCTCGTCCGCGACTGGTCGAAGATGGCGCGGATTCGCTTTGCTGCGGCGAACGAGACCATCCTCCTCGCCGGTGCTCCGCAGAGCTGGGGAACGCATATCGGCCAGTCGGTCTACATGCGCGACATCCATGGCCGCACCGACGGTCCCGCGCCGCATGTCGACCTCGGCCATGAACGCAAGGTCGGCGATTTCGTTCGCGGACTGATCGAGGACGGCCTGGTCACGGCCGTGCACGACTGCTCCTCGGGCGGACTTGCGCTCGCCGTGGCCGAGATGGCCATCGCTTCCGGCATCGGCGCGACGATCGATGCACCTGCGGAACACGACCCGATCCCGGTCTTCTACGGCGAAGACCAGGGCCGCTATGTCGTAACCGTCGCGGAGGGTTCGGCCGAGACGGTGGCCGCGCGGGCAAAAGCCGCCGGCGTTGCGCTGCCGGTGATCGGCAGGACAGGCGGAAATGCGGTGCAGCTCGGAAACGCCAGGCCCGTGTCCGTCGATGAATTGCGTTCCGCACATGAGGCGTGGTTCCCCAATTACATGGGTGGCGATCTCGCACCGGACAATTGACCCGCCGGCCGGCAGACGGCCGAAACAGCATTTGCCTTCGGCCCCTGAATCGTGTTCCCTTTAGTTCATAGCGGGCGGCGGCAATGCGGCCGCGCCGCAAAATTACAAGGGAGTTGGCGTATCATGCCCATGGCACCAGGCGATATCGAAGACATGATCAAGGCCGGGATTCCCGGCGCAAAGGTCACGATTCGTGATCTGGCCGGTGACGGCGACCACTATGCCGCCGAAGTCGTGGCCGAAGCGTTTCGTGGCAAGACGCGCGTGCAGCAGCACCAGATGGTCTACAACGCCTTGAAGGGCAACATGGGCGGCATTCTGCATGCGCTCGCCCTTCAAACCAGCGCGCCGGAGTGAGGCGGAAATGGCTGACCTGATCAAGGAGCTCGTAAGCGGGGTCGTTGACAGCGCATTGAAAGAGATCCTCAAGAAAACCAGAGCGACCGGAACCGCGGCCAAACGGGCGAAACGGCGAAGCAGGAAAGCCAAGTCTGGCGGCATACTGGCTGACATCGTCGAGGCGGCCTTGCGTAAACCGGCAAAGAAGCAGGTGAGCCGTCGCCGGACCGCGGCTTCCCGGAGCAAACTGCGCCGCCGCTCGGCCTAGATCCCGATGGCCTAGCCCTCGTGTCCCGCGGATAGTGGTGCGGAAGCCGAACTTTGAGGGACCATCAATAATTTTGCGATTGGGTGGTGAAAACCACGTCCATGCGTGCTATCTAGACCCCAATCGATATCCGGTCCTTGAAACCGGCGCAGGAAGGAAGACAAGATGAGCGGAATCAGCGATTTCATCGATAACGAGGTCAAGAGCAACGACGTCGTTCTTTTCATGAAGGGAACGCCGCAGTTTCCGCAGTGCGGTTTCTCCGGCCAGGTGGTGCAGATCCTGGATTACGTCGGCGTCGACTATAAGGGCATCAACGTGCTCGCCGATGCCGATCTGCGTCAGGGCATCAAGGATTATTCCAATTGGCCGACCATTCCGCAGCTTTACGTAAAGGGCGAGTTCGTCGGCGGTTGCGACATCGTGCGGGAGATGTTCCAGGCGGGCGAGTTGCAGACGCTTCTTCAGGGACAGGGTATTTCCGTCAAGGGCGCCGCCTAACACCCTCCGAACCGCATCTTTGCGATGATCGGAAAAGGCGGGTAACCGCCTTTTTTGATTCCGAAGCAATATGCCGCGCGCCTAATGTTCGATACGCTTCATGAGCGGGCGGCGAAATTCACGCCAATCATGGGCGTCATGGACGACCGGCCGCGCGGTCTCGTATGCAGTCCTGCCCAGGGGTGCGGCCTCCTCCGATTTGCGCCGGCGAGTACTGCGTCCCTTTCGATCGGACACAACAAAAGACTGAATTTATTCAGCAGATCCAAATCATTGCGAAACGTGCCACGCACTGGCTCGGCGTGGCAAAGAACCGGCTCCGGGAAAGCGGCAGCCGGCAGGATGTATGAAATGACAACGCCCATAGACCAAGCCGCCACCCTCTCCGGGCTGACGAAAGTCCAGTTCATTGCATTGATGGCCATGCTGATGTCCATCAATGCGATCTCGATCGACATCATGTTGCCCGGGCTGCAGGAAATCGGCGCGAGCCTCGGCGTGGCCGATGAGAACCATCGGCAATACGTCATAACCGCCTACCTGCTCGGCATGGGGTTCGCGCAACTGTTCTTCGGCCCCCTGTCCGACCGCTTCGGGCGAAAGGCGCCCTTGTTGGGCGGGCTGGCACTTTACGGCGTCAGCGCTCTCGCGATCGTGTTCGTACCGACCTTCACGACACTCCTCTTCCTTCGGCTCGTCCAGGGCATAGGCGCGGCGGCAACCCGCGTCATCACCGTTTCCATCGTGCGCGATGTCTATGGCGGGCGGCAGATGGCCGAGATCATGTCGCTGGTAATGATGGTGTTCATGATCGTCCCGGTCATCGCACCGAGCATCGGACAATTGATCATGCTCTTTTCCGAATGGCACATGATCTTCGTCGTGATCGCACTGTTCGCGGTTGCCGTAGCGCTTCCGGTCGCCTTGCGCCTTCGTGAGACTTTGGCCCCCGCCAACCGGCGCCCCTTCACGGCCTCGTCCATACTTGCGGGCTTCCGCATCGTGCTGACGAACCGGCTGGCGCTGTTCTATACGCTCGCGACGTCGGCTCTCCTTGGCGGTCTCTTCGGTTTCATCAACTCGGCGCAACAGATTCTCGTCGGCGTCTATGGCCTGGGCGTCTGGTTTCCGGCAGTATTCGCCGCTTTCGCCGGCATGATGGCGGTCGCCTCCTTTACCAATTCGCGACTTGTCCGGACGTTCGGCATGCGGGCATTGTCGCACGCCGCGCTTCTCGGCTTCACCCTGGCAAGTTTCATCTGGATGTCGGCTTCATTGATCGGGCCGCTGCCTTTGCCGGTCTTCATGCTCCTTCATGCCGCCACCATGTTCCAGTTCGGGCTGATCGCCGCCAACTTCAACGCCATGGCGATGGAACCGCTCGGCCACGTTGCCGGCACCGCCTCATCCGTTCTCGGCTTCACGCAGACGATCGGCGGCGGAATCATCGGCGCGTTCATCGGCCAGGCATTCGATAACAGCGTCACGCCCCTTGCGGTTGGCTTCTTCACGGTCGCACTCGTGGCGCTTGTCTGCGTGCTGATCGCAGAGGGCGGCAAGCTCTTCAAACCGCACAATCCGGCAGGCTAGCCGGATCGGCTCCAGGCCACCGATTTTTCCTCCCAGTCCATTTTGGATGTTTTGAACATGACTTCCGTTTCCCAACAATCTTCGCTTGGTGAACAATCATCGGGCCATGCCGATCAGGCTTCGGGCGCCGCGCGTCTCGGAATGGGCCTTGTCGAATTCATCGTCACCATTGCAGTCATGACCGCGAGCATTGCGCTCGCGATCGACAGCATGCTGCCGGCTCTGCCGAGCATCGGCCAGACGCTCAACGTTGCCAACGCCAACGATACGCAACTCGTGATCGGCGTCTTCTTCCTCGGCTTCGGCCTCTCCCAGATATTCTTCGGGAGCCTTTCGGATGCCTTCGGGCGCCGGTCCGTTCTCCTTTGCGGCCTTGCACTCTTCAGCGTGTCGATGTTCGCCGCCTCCTGGGTCGAAAGCATAGAGACGCTGCTCCTTCTCCGCTTCATCCAGGGGATCGGCGGTGCCGCCGTCCGCATCACGACCATGGCGATCGTCCGCGACTGTTTCGGCGGCCGCGACATGGCGCGCGTCATGTCCTATGTCATGATCGTCTTCATGATCGTGCCGATCGTCGCTCCGACACTTGGCCAAGTAGTGATCGCCTATGCCGACTGGCACTGGATCTTCATCCTGATCGGCGTCGTCGGCACCGCCCTGTTCGTCTGGGCGCTGACCCGGATGAAGGAGTCCCTGCCGAAGGAGGAACGTCTGCCGCTTTCGGTGGGAGCGGTCCTTTCCGGCTTCCGCACGGTGCTCACGAACCGCATCACCTGCGGCTACATGATCGGAATGACCCTGTTTACCGCCGTCATTTGCGCCTATGTCGTCAGCGTTCAGCAGGTCTTCGGCGAGGTCTACAACCTCAGTGACTGGATGCCGATCGCCTTTGCGGGCACCGCGGGCGGGATAGCGGTCGCGAACTTCGCCAACGGCTATTTCGTGCGCAGTTTCGGCATGCGACGCATCTCGCATGCCGCGATGATCCTCTTCACCCTCTTTGCTGCAACCGGTTACGTCCTGTCGCTCGCGGGCACTCCGGCCTTCGCCGTCAGCTATGTCCTGTTTTCGTTATTGCTGATGTTCTTCGCCGTCATCGCCACCAACTTCACGGCCATCAGCCTCGAGCCGATGGGACATCTGGCGGGCACGGCAACCGCCGTCACCGGTTTCGTCTCCACCACCGGCGGTGCGCTGATCGGCGGTGCCGTCGGCCAGCTCTTCAACGGCACGCTGCAGCCGCTCTTCGGCGGCTACGCCCTATTCGGCGTGCTGACCATCCTCGCAACGCTCTGGGCGGAAAATGGAAAGCTGTTCACCCATCCGGGCGACAGCGATGGGACGCACGAACACGGCGGCGGACACCTCTAGAGCACTTCCAGGAAACTGTGTAGCGGTCTTCCGTCCGGAAGTGCATCGGGTCTAACGACAGAGGCCGCCCGGAAAACCGGGCGGCCTCTGTCGTTCGAAAGGGCTTTTCAGATCAGACGGTGAAGACCTCCCGCCGCAACTCCTCCCAGCTCTCCTTGTCGGTCGCCAGAAGCAGCCCGCCGTTCGTGTGCGCGGGCAGATAACGCGAGCCGTCGAAACGGGCCGCATAGGCGCCGGCCTCTTCGGCGATCAGGGTGCCGGCAAGGTGGTCCCAAGGCATAAGCTTCTGATACATCAGGAAGTGCAGATGACCGCCGGCAAAGATTCGGTATTCATGCGCCGCGCAGCGATAGCTCGTGGCCATCCGGACCTTCGCCATATTGCCCATGACGATGCGGCGCTCGGCCTGCGCGTAAAACCCGGCCGATGCGACGCCCACCATGTTGTCGACGGTGACCCCGGCTGTGACCGACAGTCTCTCCTGCGTCCCGTCGGGCCGGCACATCCACGCGCCGGAGCCCCGCTCGGCGATGACCCAGTCGTTGCCGAGCGGATCGTAGATGATCCCTGCGACGGTCTCTCCCGCGGCAACGACGCTCGCCATCACACCGAAGAGCGGCAGGCCGGCTGCGAAATTGAAGGTGCCGTCGATCGGATCGACGACGATCGCGAGATCTGCACCGGCGAGCTTGTCGAGGAGCGCCGGATCGGCGGCGACGGATTCCTCGCCGATGAACACGGCCCCCGGCGCAATCGCGTCTATATTCGCCTTGATCAGCCTCTCGGCGGCCTCGTCGCCTTCCGTCACCAGGTCGATTGCTTCCGATTTCATCCGCACATCGCCGGAGCCAAGATTGCGAAAGCGCGGGAGGATTTCCTTTACCGCCGCTTCCTGCAGCAGGTTGGCAAGTGCGGCGATGTCGACGGAATGGCTCATTCTTTGGGCTCCGGAGAGAGGGATTGGAAGTCGAAAAGCTTGGGATCGAGCAGATGCGAGGCGTTCACGTGTCCGAGCGCGCGCAGCATCGTGTCCTTGCGGCCCGGCATGCGCCGCTCGATATCCGCAAGCATCGCCTTCATTGCGTTGCGCTCGAGCCCATCCTGCGAGCCACAGAGGTCGCAGGGAATGATCGGGAACTCCATGGCCGCGGCGAACTTCGCCAGATCGTCCTCCGCCGCATAGGCAAGCGGCCGCAGGACCATCAGATCGCCCTCGTCGTTGAGAAGCTTTGCCGGCATCGACGCCAGGCGCCCGCCATGGAAAAAGTTCATGAAAAAGGTTTCGAGGATGTCTTCCCGATGATGGCCAAGCACCAATGCGTCACAGCCCTCCTCCCGGGCGATGCGATAAAGATTGCCGCGCCGCAGCCGTGAACAGAGCGAACAATAGGTCGCGCCCGCCGGCACCTTCTCCTTCACTATGGAATAGGTGTCGCGGTATTCGATGCGGTGCTCGACGCCGATGGACCGGAGATAGTCGGGCAGGACATGCTTCGGAAAGTTCGGCTGCCCCTGATCCAGATTGCAGGCGACGATTTCGACGGGAAGCAGACCCCGCCACTGCAGGTCGATCAGCAGCGCCAGCAGGCTGTAGCTGTCCTTTCCACCCGACACGCCGACAAGCCAGCGTCTGGAGCCCTTGAGCATGCCGAAATCGTCGAGCGTCTGGCGCACCTGCCTGAGCAGGCGCTTGCGCAGCTTGTTGAAGGAGACGGAGGACGGCATGCGCGAAAAAAGCGGATGGGCCGCACCTTCGAAGGCGGCATCATCGCCAATGACGCTGTCTGTCTCGTCCGGGGAGGATTGTGCGACTTCCATGGCGGCAATCTCGGATTGTGCAGAGCGCAGGTGGCGCTTCGTTTTCTGAAGCAGCACTTGCCCCGTCCGGCCGGGAAGATCAAGAAAAAACGGGCATGCGGGCCCCCGGCGTTTTGTGAAGGGTACAGGGGCGGCTACTTTCTGCGCGCTTACGGCCCGAACACCGACCAACCCGTACGCGCAGCCAGCATTTCGAGCGCCAGCGACCCCAGCAGCGAATTGCCGTATTCGTTGAGCCCGGGCGACCAGACGGCAATAGACGCCTTGCCCGGCGCCACCGCCATGATGCCGCCGCCGACGCCGCTCTTCCCCGGCAGACCGACGCGATAGGCAAAATCGCCGGAGCCGTCATAATGGCCGCAGGTGAGCATAAGCGCATTGATGCGCCGCGCGCGCTGGCGCGACACGACCGAGTGGCCGGTCAGCGGGTTGGTGCCGCCGGCTGCCAGAAACAGGCCGGCCTTGGCCAGCTGGCTACAGGTCATCGCGAGCGCGCAATGATGGAAATAGACGCCGAGCACGTGCTCGACCGGATGATCGAGCCGGCCGAAGGACCGCATGAAATTCGCAAGCGCGATGTTGCGGTAACCGGTCGCGGTCTCCGAGCGTGCGACTTCGTGGTCGATCACGATGTCCTCGTCATCCGCGAGATAACGAACGAAGCGAACGATCTCTCCGATCAGCTCCTTCGGCGTGTGGCCGGCGAGAATGAGGTCGCTTATCCTGATCGCGCCGGCATTGATGAAGGGGTTGCGCGGCTTACCACCCTCATGCTCGAGCTGCACGATCGAATTGAAGGCCGAGCCCGAAGGCTCGCGCCCCACCCGGTTCCAGATGTTTTCACCGTGTTTGCCCAACGCCAGCGTGAGCGTGAACACCTTGGAGATGCTCTGAATGGAGAACGGCATCTCCGCATCGCCGGCGCGATAGACCTTGCCGGCCGTTGTGACGATCGCCATGCCGAAGTGACGGGCATCGACGCGTGCCAGCTGCGGAATATAATCCGCAACCTTCCCTTCGCCGAGGCGCGGCGTCAGTTCCAGAAAGATGTCGTCGATGATCGCCTGGAGGTCTTCTTGCGGTTTCGGCTCGCGCATACGGCACTTCTCACTTCGGAAGCGGTCTCGTTCAGGACACGCCGTCCTGCGCCCGCCTCCAGTCTATTGGATTCGTCCGGCAACTTCGTACAAAAAAACCGCCCGTCTCCGGGCGGTTTTCCAATTCGTTCAGGCGAGCCCTGATTAACGCGAATAAAATTCGACGACCAGGTGCGGCTCCATGACGACCGGGTACGGCACGTCCGAGAGCGCGGGAACGCGAACGAAGGTAGCGACCATCTTGTTGTGATCGGCTTCGATGTAATCAGGAACGTCACGCTCGGCGAGCTGTACGGCTTCGAGAACCGTAACGAGCTGCTTGGATTTTTCTTTGACTTCGATGACGTCGCCCGGCTTGCAGCGGTAGGAACCGATGTTCACGCGAACGCCGTTGACCTTGACGTGGCCATGGTTGACGAACTGGCGCGCGGCGAAAACGGTCGGAACGAACTTGGCGCGGTAAACGATCGCGTCGAGGCGCGATTCGAGCAGGCCGACCAGGTTCTCCGGGGTGTCGCCCTTACGGCGCGATGCTTCCGCGAAGATCGCACGGAACTGCTTTTCACGGATATCGCCGTAGTAGCCCTTCAGCTTCTGCTTGGCGCGCAGCTGCACGCCGAAGTCGGAAAGCTTGGACTTGCGGCGCTGGCCGTGCTGGCCCGGGCCATATTCGCGACGGTTCACCGGGGACTTCGGACGGCCCCAGATATTTTCGCCCATACGGCGGTCAATTTTGTACTTGGACGACTCGCGCTTGCTCATCGCATTTCCTTTCAAAGTGTTACACCGGTTTGCTGCCAAACCGGATCAAGGAAACACGCCCTCCTCTGAACCCATTTTAGGGGCTCTGACAGGCCTCTCACGATCACGCTGCCGGAGAAACCACGGGACATGTCAAATGAAACACCGGGCATCACTGCCCGGCGTTGAGCGGGTCTTTAAGCACTGGGCGGCGAATTGTCAACGGAATATGACAGGAACAATGGCAAATTCAGCCGCACTTCCGAATGCAAATTCACTCGGCGGCCGCGCGCGCTGAATCGCCCGTGTCCGGGGCATTGGCGTCGCCCGGAGCCGTTTCCTTGCCGAGATCCGGGAAAGCGACGATGCGCTTGCCGGAGAAATCCGCATGCACGACGACAAGCCCCTGCTCTTCGAAATAACCGAGCAATCGCCGTGCGCGACGGGCCGAATGCGTTCCGTAGGCGCGGGCAATCATAGCGTCCGACGGACAAGGCAGCCCGCGCAGGGCCGCCTGTGCCAGCATCAGGAAGACTGCCTGCAGGTCTTCCGTCACCCGGTCGGCCAGCCCAAGCGCCGAGGCCCAATCCTCGCTTTCCGCCGTCTCGGCATCGATGCCCGATCGGGCGACGGCCATCTTGCGGCGGAATGCGCCCAAGGAGAGCGCGGGTCCGGGGACGCGGCGAATGCGGCAGCGCACGAGAAAGTCCTGGTAGAGCTCAGCATCGGGCCTGAACGCGGCTTCCGGATTTGCGACGATTTCGGCAAAGAGGCTGCCGATCAGCGCCTCCCGCTCCTCCGCTGAGATTTCCGGTTGCACCGGCTTGGCTTCCACGGGCGCTGCGGGCTCGGGCCTTGGCCGCGACAGCTCCGCGAGAATATCGCTCGCGGGGCGCGGCTGCGGCGCTGTGCGGCGGATAACCGGGCGGGTGAATTCCTCCGGGTCGGGCGTGAAGATCAGGTCCGCCACGTCCTGCGGCGCTTCGGGCAGCGGCATCAGCTTCGGGCTCATCGACCGTGCCGAGGTCTCGACCGAACCGATCGTCACCCTCAACGGCCGGCGGGAAAGCGCGGGACCGAGCGCCACGAAGGAGCCGCGCTTCAGGTCGCGAAACATCTCGGCGGTGCGCCGGTCCATGCCGAGCAGATCGGCGGCGCGCAGCATATCGATGTCGAGGAAGGTGCGTCCCATCAGGAAGTTCGAGGCCTCTGCCGCCACGTTCTTGGCGAGCTTGGCGAGGCGCTGCGTGGCGATGACGCCGGCAAGCCCGCGCTTGCGGCCGCGGCACATGAGATTGGTCATTGCGCCGAGCGAAACCTTGCGTATTTCCTCCGAAACGTCGCCGCCGACGGACGGTGCGAACATCTGCGCCTCGTCGACGACCACCAGAACGGGATACCAATATTCCCGGTCCGCATCGAACATTGCATTCAGAAACACGCCGGCGCTGCGCATCTGCTGCTCGACATCCAGCCCTTCGAGCGAAAGCACGCAGGAAACGCGGTACTGGCGGATGCGGGTGGCGATGCCGATGAGCTCCGCATCGGTACGCTCCCCCTCGATCACCACATGGCCGAACTTGTCGGCAAGCGTGACGAAATCGCCTTCCGGATCGATGATGCACTGCTGCACCCAAGGCGCGGATTGTTCCAGCAGACGGCGGAGCAGATGCGACTTGCCGGAGCCGGAATTGCCCTGCACGAGAAGACGCGTCGCCAGAAGCTCTTCGATATCGAGCGAGGCCGAAGTCCCTTCGGACGTCGTTCCCATGTCGATGCCGACTTTCATCCTTACCTCTTCGTGACGGGTTGATTCGCGGCCGCGGACGGGTCGCCAAAACGGGCAACACCTAGCATGGATCGCGCTCGAACGTGCCGCCGATTATGGAAACCCACAGGGAATAGTTGGCGCTCGAATGCCGCTCTCGGACATGCGCAGCAATGTCGTGCGCCGATTTAGGTGACCGCTTCGCGCCTGTCCGCAGTTGCGGCAGCGGCAACAACTCTCAAGCCGAAGCCTTGCATCAGACGGCGTGTCGCGAAATCGGGATTGCCCGATGTGAAGATCGCCGGGTCCTCGCCGTTCAATGGCTCGAACCCGTTCGGCAGCGGCACCAGCGAGCGCGCCCGCCTCGCGATCGCTTCGGCCGGATCCAGCCAGTCTACCGGCCAGGGCGCCAGCCGGCGGAAAACATTGGCCATGAAAGGATAGTGCGTGCAGGCCAGCACGACGATATCGGTTCTCTTTCCCTCCGCCTCCACGAAGCAGGGCGCGATCTCGGCGAGAACCGCCTCGTCACCCAATGCGTCGCCGCGAATATAGGCTTCCGCCATGCGCGCGAGGTTCTCCGAGCCGACCAGTCTGACGTGACATTGCGAGGCGAAGGACTGGATGAGATCGCGGGTATAGGCGCGCTTCACGGTTCCCGGAGTCGCAAGCACCGAAACGAGGCCGGAACGGGTGCGCTCGGCCGCAGGCTTGATGGCCGGAACGGTGCCGACGAAGGTCATCTGCGGATAGGCGGCGCGCAGATCCGCGCCGAGGAGCGTGAATGCCGTATTGCAGGCGATGATGCAGATTTCCGGATCATGCTCGGCAAGCAGCCCACCGAATAGAGCGATCACCCGCTCCTTCAGAGCGCCCTCCTCCCAGCCACCATAGGGAAAACCGGCATCGTCGGCGACGTAGATGAAATGCCGCTCCGGCATCAGCACGCGCGCCTCGCGCAGCACCGTCAGGCCACCGATCCCGCTGTCGAAGACGAGAATGGGCTTCAGCTCAGTCTTTGTCACCGCCGCTCTGTTCTTTCCTGCTATGCCCGGGCGGAGCTGCGGAGCCACGCGGATTTTCGCGCGTGAAACGGTCGAGCGAAGAAATGACGCCGCGCAGCACCTGGATTTCCGATTCGGTAAAGGATGGTCTGGTCAGAACCGCGCGCAGATTCTCGACCAATTTCGGCTTTTTGTCGGCGGAACGGAAATAGTTGCGCGCGTCGAGTGCCTCTTCCAGATGCTCGCAGAGCCCATGCAACTGCTCCTTCGTCGCCGGGCGCTGCTGGCTCGCCTGGAAAGATGTCTCGTCCTCGGAGGTCATGCCGGTCTTCAGCCACTCATAGGACATGAGCAGCACTGCCTGGGCGAGGTTCAGCGAAGCGAAGGCGGGATTGACCGGGAAGGTCACGATCTCGTCGGCAAGCGCGACCTCGGCATTGGTCAGTCCGGTGCGCTCGCGGCCGAAAATGATGCCGACCTTCTCGCCCTCCTTGAACCGGTGACGGAGTTCCCGGGCGGCGACGATCGGCGAGCGCACGGGTTTGAAGCCGTCGCGGTCGCGCGCGGTGGTCGCGTAGACGAAATTGAGGTCGGCGAGCGCCTCTTCGAGCGTTTCGTAGAGCTTGGCACCGTCGATCACGTGATCGGCGCGGCTGGCGGCGGAGCGTGCCTTTTCACTCGGCCAGCCATCGCGCGGGCTGACGAGGCGCAGTTCGGACAGGCCGAAATTCGCCATGGCGCGCGCCACCATGCCGATATTCTCGCCGAGCTGGGGAAAGGCGAGAATGATTGCCGGACCTTCCGTCAAAAGTTCGCGCTCGCTGTTTGTGCCTGCCATCGCCTGTGTGCCTTCTGTTCGGCGCTTCCCTCGCATATATGGACGCGGATTTAAAGCCCGCGCTCCTGCCCGGCGGGCCGCACGCGCGGCGAATGAAGACGCTCGAGCGAAACGGCAACCATCTCCAGTTCAAGGCCTGCGTCGTCGCGCGATACCGGCAGATGACGCTCGACCGGCGCAGCGACGCTCCGGGATCGGTAGAAATAGTCCGCTCCGGTTTCGCGCACCTTGCTTGCGAGCTTCAGATTTTCCGCGATCTGCGCCGCGAAGTCATCCGGGCTTTCCGCGGCCTGCGACATCTTTCGCGCGAATATGCGCGCCCAATAGGTGCAGCCCATGAACACCGCCAGGATCTGGCGCACATGCCCCGGGCGGGTGACGAGCTGCCAGGAGACGCCGAGCGGTTTGGCGGCAGCGGCCAGGTCCCTGTAGGCGCGGTCGAGCGCCTGCGACCGGGTGACGAGATCAAGGCCGGACGTTCCCCTCCTTGCCTCCTCCAGCAATTCGGCGAGCTTGTCGCACCAGTTTCTGATCGCGCCATCGAGCGTCGTGCGGGTCTTCGTCGGAAACACGACGAAAGCCACCGCCGCGCCGGCGACCGAGCCGACAAGCGTCTCCTCGAGACGCAGCTCCAGAAGGTGCGGCGTCAAAACGCCGAGCAGGCTGTAGGCGAGAGAGAGGACGACCGAGACGAAGAACGTCATGGTCGCGTAGGAGACCGGGAGGAAATAGAAGGCCAGAAAGATGCAGGCCGCACCAAGGGGCAGGACTATATAGACAGTCCCGCCGATCGCGCTTGCCGCCGCAAGTCCGACGACGATGCCCGCCAATGTGCCGGCCGACCGCTGCAAGGCCTTCACTGCGGTATCACCCCGGGAGCGCGTATTGGTGAAGACGAGGAACGCAGCGAGAACCGCCCAGAACCAGCGCTCGCGTGAAAGCATCAGGCCGAACACCATTGCGATGCCCGAGGCGAGGGTAATCTGGATCGCGCTCCGTAAAGCCGGGTCGGCCATGGAAAAGCGAGCCACTGCCGCCGAGGGCTCAGGAGATGGCACCGGATGCGGTTCATCGAGGTCGGCCTCCTTGAGGGCGCCCAGACTGCGATCGAGGCGATCTCGAACCGTATGAAGCCAAAGCAGAGCCCTCGCAGCCTCGAGCTGCCTGACATTCGCCTCGCCCAGCGACTGCATTCCCCGTTCTATCTCGCCCGAATTTTTCGCCAGGGCTGCGTCGACAACTATCGCAGGCGGCATTGCCTGAAGGCTGAGCACGATCACACTCTCGGCCGCAAGATGAATATCGAAGAGCCCGATGGCGAGGTCCGAAGAGACGACGCCGGGTTCCGGCGCCGGGCGGCGGTTGTCCGTCGCAATGAAGCTCTCCGCCATCAACACGGCTTCCTTCAATCTCTCCTCCAGCGCGTGCAGCCTGCGGCGATCGGCAGCCTTGAGAATGGGCCTGCGCGCAGCCGCTGCGATCTCATAAAGGATTTCATCCACCCTCTGCTGGACGCTCGCAATCGCCCTCAGGAGATCACGGTAGCGGTCGTCCGGAAGAAGGACGGTTCGCACAAGATGCGCGGTCGCCGCCGAGATCCCGGCACCGAGAACGAGCGCCGGCAACTGATCCAGCGACGGGCGCAGATAGGCTCCGGTGAAATAGGACATGAAGGCGAACATGCCGACGGCGAACCACCGCTGACCGAAGGCGCGGCCATAGACGGCTACGAAGATCACCACGAGAAAAACGAGATCGGAAACGTGCCGGTAGCGCTCCAGCGTAGAGGCGAGCGTGACCATCGCAACGCCCGTGACGACCGCCAGAATACGCGTGACCAGTTGTTCCGAGGCTGTCCGGTCGCGAACCGCCAGACCCCCTTCGATCGAAAGCGTTATCGCAAGCCCATAGGCGGCCGGCGGCAGCGGTGTGGCGATGAAATGGAAGGCGATCAGCAGAGCAACCGAGATCACCACCGTCGCCGTTATGCGGGACGCCTGCCGCAGCCGGGAAAAGGCCGGATCATTGGCCAGCAGCCAGTCCCGGAAGCGAAGCCTGAACGTCATGGCGCCTCTGCCTGTCCGCACGCCCGCAGCGTGCAGCGTTTGTGGGATGACGACGCGCAAAAAACAGTTGAAGCACGCCGCCGCTCGATTTCTGAAATAGCCTTTCGCGCGGTCTTTTCAAAGACGTGAGGTGACCGGCCCCCGGTCTGAAGACCGGGCGCGACCGGCCGATTCCGAGCTCGCCGCCTTGGTCCAAAGTTTCGGCCAAGCATGCTTTGCCTTGCTGGCTCACAGTGCTATAGGGCTCTGGATTTCTCCCACCGTCGGAATGCCGCACGCGGTGTTCCGCAAGCTACGAGGCATATCAATGGCAAAGATCAAGGTCGCCAATCCGGTCGTCGAACTCGACGGCGACGAGATGACCCGCATCATCTGGCAGTTCATCAAGGACAAGCTGATCCATCCTTATCTCGACCTCGATCTCGAATATTACGACCTCGGCGTCGAAAACCGTGATGCAACTGACGACCAGGTGACGATCGACGCCGCAAACGCCATCAAGAAACACGGTGTCGGGGTCAAATGCGCCACGATCACGCCGGACGAAGGCCGCGTCGAGGAGTTCAAGCTGAAGAAGATGTGGAAGTCGCCGAACGGCACGATCCGCAACATCCTCGGCGGCGTCATCTTCCGCGAGCCGATCATCTGCAAGAACGTGCCGCGCCTCGTTCCCGGCTGGACCAGGCCGATCATCGTCGGCCGCCACGCCTTCGGCGATCAGTACCGCGCAACCGATTTCAAATTCCCGGGCAAGGGCAAGCTCTCGATCAAGTTCGTCGGCGAAGACGGCCAGACGATCGAGCATGACGTTTACGACGCGCCGGGCGCCGGCGTGGCACTCGCCATGTACAACCTGGACGAATCGATCACCGAATTCGCGCGCGCCTCGTTCAACTACGGCCTGCAGCGCAAGGTTCCGGTCTATCTCTCGACCAAGAACACGATCCTGAAGGCCTATGACGGCCGCTTCAAGGACATCTTCCAGAAGGTGTTCGACGAGGAATTCGCCGCCCAGTTCAAGGCCGAGAAGCTCTGGTACGAACACCGCCTGATCGACGACATGGTCGCCTCGGCGCTGAAGTGGTCCGGCGGCTATGTCTGGGCCTGCAAGAACTATGACGGCGACGTGCAGTCCGACATCGTCGCGCAGGGCTTCGGCTCGCTCGGCCTGATGACCTCGGTGCTGATGACGCCGGACGGAAAGACGGTCGAGGCGGAAGCCGCCCACGGCACGGTGACGCGCCACTACCGCCAGCACCAGAAAGGCGAAGAAACCTCGACCAACTCGATCGCCTCGATCTTCGCCTGGACCCGCGGCCTCGCCCACCGCGCCAAGCTCGACGGCAACGCCGAACTCGCGAAGTTTTCCGAAACGCTGGAGCGCGTCTGCGTCGATACGGTCGAATCGGGCTTCATGACCAAGGACTTGGCACTCCTCATCGGCCCCGACCAGCCCTGGCTGTCGACCACCGGCTTCCTCGACAAGATCGACGAGAACCTCAGGAAGGCAATGGCCGCCTAAGCGGCCAGCCCGACAGCCACAACCGCGAAACCCGGCCTTGTGCCGGGTTTCTTGCTTGAATGGTACGAGCAAAATGGAGCCGCATTACTTGAGCGGCAGATAGATTTCCGTAAGCAGCTCGGTCGGGGCCACCTCGCGCGGGTTGTTCAGATATTTCTCGAACATGACGCAGTCGCGGATTTGGCGGCCGGAGTTCGGAAGCCAGGTCCCATAAAGCCATCGATAGGCCTTCGGCATGTCGGCATAGGGGCCTTTGTGCCGCAGCACGGCATAGTGCCCGCCCTCGATTTTTTGGGGCGTCAGCGGCGCCTCGGCCGCGTGCTCGCCGTTGACCGTCACGCAGGCGAAGGATCGGAGCTTATCCGTCTCCACGAGTTCCGGGTCATCCAGGTAGATTCCGACCATCTCCATGTCCGGCCGAAAGAGGCCGCGCGCAAAAAGGGTACCGTAAAGCGTTTCGAACGCCTCGCCGATACCCATGTAGGAACCGGAATGGGCGACACTCGCCAGGGTCAGAGGCTCTATCGTCCTCAAGTCAACATCGTACATGACAGCATTTCCTTCCGTAGAGGCGGTTTCAAAGGCCCTGTGGCTCCCCTCCTTCCTGTAGCGCGCCGGCGGAAGGCCATAAACGGCCTTGAAGGTGCGGTTGAAGGATTGAACATTCGGGTAGCCGGAGCGTTGCGCGATCGCTTCGACGGAAAGATCGGTCTGGACGAGTTCTGCCGCCGCGCGCTGCAGCCGCAATCTCTTAACGGTCGCCGCCAATGTCTCGCCATTTACCGCCCGGTAGATGCGATGCCAGTGGTGCGGCGAAAGACATGCGATCTCCGACAACCGGCCGAGATCCAGCTCTTCATCGAGATGCCCGTAGATATAGGCCGAGACGCGATGAAGCCGCCTCTCATATGTAGCCCATGCACCGCCCGTCATATCGAACCTTCCGCGCTTCGCTCGACCGCCTTCAAACCACGGATCGATTTGACAAATCCTGCTGACCTAAGTGCTGCCCGCTCCGCTTGTGCGGCAATGCGACTCAGATAGGCTGACAATGCCCGGCGCGCAGGATCCTGCAAACGTGGCGGATCTCGAAGGTTTCTCCGATGCCCGATTCTCTTATCCCGAAAACTGTCAGCGTGATCGCCGAGGGATACGGCCGCACCAGGCTGAAAGCGGACGCTCTGGCCGGCCTGACGGTCGCCATCGTCGCCTTGCCGCTTTCGATGGCCATCGCCATCGCCTCCGGCGTAACACCCGATCGCGGCCTCTATACCGCAATCGTCGGCGGCTTCCTCGTTTCACTCCTCGGCGGCAGTCGGGTCCAAATCGGCGGTCCGGCGGGTGCCTTCATCGTTCTCGTCGCCGCGACCGGTGCCCGGCACGGCATCGACGGCCTGCTGCTTGCGACTGCCATGGCTGGCATCATGCTCGTTGCGGCCGGCTACTTGCGCCTCGGACAGTACATCAAATTCATCCCCTACCCCGTCACAGTCGGCTTCACGGCAGGGATTGCCGTGATCATCTTCGCCAGCCAGTTGCGCGACCTTTTCGGCCTGACGCTTTCGGGTAGCGAACCCGGGCCGATCGTCGAAAAGACCGTGGCACTCGGCCGGGCTGCCGACACGGTCAATTGGGCGGCAGTGGTGACCGCCACCCTCACGATCGGCATCATTCTCGCGCTGCGCCGATCGAGGCCGCATTGGCCCGGCATGCTGATTGCCGTTGGTGCCGCATCGGTGCTCGTCGCCGCCTTGTCTTTGCCGACGGACACGATCGGCAGCCGTTTCGGCGGTATTCCGCGCGGCCTCCCGTTTCCGACCTTGCCGCCGCTCTCCCTTGAGAAAGCCGTTGCGGTGTTTCCGGACGCGGTCTCGTTGGCTCTTCTCGGCGCGATCGAGTCACTGCTTTCGGCCGTGGTGGCCGATGGCATGACGGGACGCAGACATAGATCCAGCATGGAGTTGATTGCTCAGGGAGTCGCCAATTTAGGTTCGGCGCTCTTCGGCGGCATCTGCGTCACCGGCACCATTGCCCGCACGGCAACCAACGTTCGCGCCGGAGGCACCAGCCCCGTTTCTGGCATGCTGCATTCGGTCTTTCTCCTTCTCTTCATGCTGCTTGCCGCACCGCTCGCAAGCTATATCCCACTCGCTTCCCTCGCCGGCGTGCTTGCAGTCGTTGCCTGGAACATGATCGAGAAGCCGGCCTTCATGGCACTCTTGCGGTCGTCCTACGGTGATGCCGTCGTGCTGCTCGCGACCTTTTTCATCGTTGTCTTTCGCGAATTGACAGAAGGGATAGTGATCGGAGTCGCGCTCGGCGCCCTCCTGTTCATCAATCGAATGGCGAAAAACATCTCGGTCGGTGAAATGAAGTCGCTCGAGCTGCTGCAAGCGGGGAACGGCGACGAAGAGCACCCGGTCATCGGCGACGATCCCGAAACGGTGATCTATCGGATTACAGGCGTCTTCTTCTTCGGCTCGGCAGCCACCGTTGCCGCGGTGCTCGATCGGATCGCCGATCAGCGCCGAAACTTCATTCTCGATTGCTCGGAAATCCCCTTCATGGATTCTACCGCCGCGAACATCATCGAAGGGACGTTGCGCAAGGCGGAGAGGATCGGCGTGCGCGTCATTATCGTCGGTGCCAATACGCAGGTTCGTCGCGCCTTGTATCAACACCACGTGCGTCCACCGCGTGTCTTGATGCGCGCCTCGGTTCCGGCGGCACTCGACACAATCCGCAGCGAACGGCGCACATGAAAAAGGGCGCCGCAGCGCCCATTATTCGTCTTTTCGCACCACGCCGCTCAACCGGCCAACGCTACGGCGACCGCCTCGATCGCCTCCGCTGCACGTCCGCCGTCCGGACCGCCGGCCTGGGCCATGTCGGGCCGCCCGCCGCCGCCCTTGCCGCCGAGCGCAGCCGAAGCGACGCGCACCAGATCCACGGCGCTGACTTTCGAAGTGAGGTCGTCGGTGACCGCCACCACGGCGCTCGCCTTGCCGTCGCCGCTGACGCCCACGAAGGCGACCACGCCCGAACCGAGCGTCTTCTTGCCGTCGTCCGCAAGGCTCTTCAGGTCCTTCGGCTCGACGCCGGATACCACCCTGCCGAGGAACCGGACGCCGCCGATCTCGCGGGCAGCGTCCCCGGAGCCGTTCTGACCGTCACCCGCGAGCGCGAGTTTCTTCTTCGCCTCGGTAAGTTCCCGTTCCAGTTTGCGCCGCTCGTCGAGCAGCGCCTCGACGCGCCCGAGGACATCCGAGGGCTGGACCTTCAGGGCAGATGCCAACGTCTTGACCCGCTCATCCTGTTCGTTGAGATAGGCTCGCGCGGCCTCACCGGTCAGCGCCTCCACCCGGCGCACGCCGGCGCCGACAGCGCTTTCCGAGACGACGCGAACGAGGCCGATATCGCCCGTAGCGGACACATGCGTACCGCCACAGAGCTCGACCGAATAGGGCCTGCCGGCTTTGGAGCCGCGAAGGCCCTGCCCCATGGACACGACCCGCACCTCGTCGCCGTATTTCTCGCCGAAGAGCGCCATGGCGCCCTCGGCGATCGCATCGTCGACGCTCATCAGCCGTGTGACGACCGGCGTGTTCTGGACGATGATCTCGTTCGCCATCTCCTCGACGATCTTCAGCTCCTCCGCCGTCATCGGCTTCGGATGCGAGACGTCGAAGCGCAAGCGCTCAGGCGCGACGAGCGAGCCCTTCTGGGCAACATGGGTACCGAGGACCTCGCGCAGCGCCTCGTGCAGCAGGTGCGTCGCGGAATGGTTGGCGCGCAGGCGCGCACGGCGCGCATGGTCGACCGTCAGGGCAGCCGCTTCGCCGGTCTTCACGCTGCCTTCCTCCACGGTGCAATAGTGGACGAAGAGCCCTTCGCCACGTTTCTGCGTGTCGGTCACAGTAAGCTTGCCGGTCTCGGTGGTGATGACGCCGGTGTCGCCCATCTGGCCGCCGGATTCGCCGTAGAAAGGCGTCTGGTTCAGAACCAGCTGTACGTTCTCGCCCTTGGTGGCCGCCTCGACGACGGCACCATCCCTGACGATCGCCTGAATGACCCCTTCAGCCGACTCGGTGTCGTAGCCGAGGAAGTCGGTCGCGCCGTGCTTATCCCTGAGCTCGAACCAGATGGTCTCGGTCGCGGCTTCCCCGGAGCCGGCCCAGTTGGCGCGGGCCTCGGCCTTCTGCCGTTGCATGGCGGCCGTAAATGCGTCCGTATCGACGCCGATGCCCTTGGCGCGCAGCGCGTCCTGGGTGAGGTCGAGCGGAAAACCGTAGGTGTCGTAGAGCTTGAACGCCGTCTCGCCGTTGAACTGGTCGCCTTCGGAAAGATCGGTCGAAGCCTCCGCCAAAAGGTTGAGGCCGCGCTCCAGGGTCTTGCGGAAGCGGGTTTCCTCCAGCTTCAGCGTTTCCGAGATCAGCGCTTCGGCGCGGACGAGTTCCGGATAAGCGCGGCCCATCTGGCCCACGAGCGCCGGCAGGAGCTTCCACATCAGCGGATCCCGCGCGCCGAGCAACTGTGCGTGGCGCATGGCGCGGCGCATGATTCTGCGCAGAACGTAACCGCGGCCCTCGTTCGACGGCAGAACCCCATCGGCGATCAGGAACGCGGAGGAACGCAGATGATCGGCGATGACGCGATGGCTCGCGCGCCGGTCCCCCTCGGCCTTCACGCCGGTCGCCTCTTCGGAAGCCGCGATCAACGCGCGGAATAGGTCGATGTCATAATTGTCGTGCTGGCCCTGGAGCACGGCGGCCACGCGCTCCAGCCCCATGCCCGTGTCGATCGAAGGCCGCGGCAGGTCGACGCGCTCTTCCTTGGTGATCTGCTCGTACTGCATGAAGACGAGGTTCCAGATCTCGATGAAGCGATCGCCGTCTTCCTCGGCCGAGCCGGGAGGTCCGCCCCAGATATGATCGCCGTGATCGTAGAATATTTCCGAGCACGGGCCGCATGGACCGGTGTCTCCCATGGCCCAGAAGTTGTCGCTCGTCGCGATGCGGATGATGCGATCGTCGCTCAGGCCGGCGATCTTCTTCCAAAGGCCGAAGGCCTCGTCGTCGGTATGGTACACCGTGACGAGCAGACGCTTGGCATCGAGCCCGTATTCCTTGGTGATCAGGTTCCAGGCAAGCTCGATCGCGCGCTCCTTGAAATAGTCGCCGAAGGAGAAATTGCCGAGCATCTCGAAGAAGGTGTGGTGACGGGCGGTGTAGCCGACATTGTCGAGGTCGTTATGCTTGCCGCCGGCGCGCACGCATTTCTGCGCCGTCGCCGCGGTCGAATAGGGTCGCTGCTCGAGGCCGGTGAACACATTCTTGAACTGCACCATGCCCGCATTGGTGAACATCAATGTCGGGTCGTTGCGCGGCACGAGTGGGCTGGACGGCACGACCTCGTGACCGTTCTTGCGGAAATAGTCGAGGAACATCGACCGGATTTCATTCACGCCGCTCATCTTGCGTCCTATCTGTGTACACTCCGGCGGCAGCCCGATCTCTCCAGGCTGCAAGCCGCACTTTTCAACCCCGTGCTTAGGCGCGTCGCATTCAATCACGTCACGCCTCCCGCCGGCCGAGCCGTCGGAACCACAGGCTTTTATCGTCCGCATTTCATGCTGTCCAGCGGGCAGCAAAAAACCGGCCGCGGGTGACGACGGCCGGCTTCGCATGCTTCAACCAGACGGTTGCTGCAGATTACATATCGGCGGCTTCGTCGCCGTCGCTTTCCGGCCCGCCATTCTCCAGGAACCGGTCGGCGATGAGACCGGCATTCTGCCGCAGAGCCGTCTCGATTTCGCGCAACAGTTCGGGATTCTCCCGCAGGAAGAGCTTGGCGTTTTCCCGTCCCTGGCCGAGCCGCTGGCTGTTATAGGAAAACCAGGCGCCCGATTTCTCGACGATGCCCGCCTTGACGCCGAGATCGATCAATTCGCCCGTCTTCGAAACGCCTTCGCCATACATGATGTCGAACTCGACCTGCTTGAAGGGCGGTGCCATCTTGTTCTTGACGACCTTGACGCGGGTCTGGTTGCCGACGACTTCCTCGCGCTCCTTGACCGAGCCGATACGGCGAATGTCGAGGCGCACCGAGGCGTAGAACTTGAGCGCATTGCCGCCCGTCGTCGTTTCCGGCGAGCCGAACATCACGCCGATCTTCATGCGGATCTGGTTGATGAAGATCACCATGCAGTTTGACTTGGAGATCGATGCCGTAAGCTTGCGCAGCGCCTGGCTCATGAGGCGCGCCTGCATGCCCGGCAGACTGTCGCCCATCTCGCCCTCGATTTCGGCGCGCGGCACGAGTGCGGCCACCGAATCGATGACGAGAATGTCGATCGCACCCGAACGGACCAGCGTATCGGTGATTTCCAGCGCCTGCTCGCCCGTATCAGGCTGCGAAATCAGGAGATTTTCAAGATCGACCCCGAGCTTTCGCGCATAGACCGGATCGAGTGCGTGTTCGGCATCGACGAAGCCGCAGATGCCGCCCTTCTTCTGTGCCTCGGCAATGGTCTGCAGCGCCAGCGTGGTCTTGCCCGAGCTTTCCGGTCCATAGATCTCGATGATGCGGCCTTTGGGCAGGCCGCCGATGCCGAGCGCGATGTCGAGGCCGAGCGAACCGGTGGAGACGGTTTCGATCTCAACTACGCTGTCCTTCGCTCCGAGCTTCATGATCGATCCCTTACCGAACGAACGTTCGATCTGGGAAAGAGCCGCTTCAAGTGCCTTGCTTTTGTCCACCGATTTGTCCTCTACGAGCCGCAAAGAATTTTGTGCCATTGGTCCACCTTTAGGTTATTGGAGCTATCGAGGCAATGAAGCCGCCGCAAGCCTTTTTGTACATGTTTTGTTCCAACTTGGCAATGGCACGTCAAGTAGTTGAAAATGCTCAGAATATTTCACTACGTTCGATTCTTGTTCACGCCTTTCGTCCACAGTATCCACAAGTTGCGCGTCAACGCATGCCGGCTTTCACGCGCCGCCCCGATTCGCTTCGTGATTCACGATGGATCAAAGCCGGACAAAGCCCTAAAAGGTAGTCCGAAACGATAGATCGGAATGCCGGCGGAAGAGAGACTTCGCCACCTTTTCTCCGCCCTTCATCGAGGACCAGATGCAAGCACAGGTGAAGTCGCAGAACATAGCCGTTTTTGGCGGCGCTCATATCGACCGGCGCGGCCGGATCAGCGGCGCGACGACACCGGGCGCGAGCAATCCGGGCACCTGGTTCGAGGAAGCCGGGGGCGGCGGCTTCAATGCAGCGAGAAATCTCTCGCGCCTCGGCCATCGCGTAACCATGATCAGCCCGCGGGGCGGCGATCCCGCCGGCGACACGGTGGCGGCCGCTGCGGAAGCTGCCGGTGTGATCGATCGCCCTTTCACCTTTCTCGATCGCAAGACGCCGAGCTATACGGCAATCCTGGAAAACGACGGCAACCTCGTCATCGCGCTCGCGGACATGGACCTCTATGCTTTGTTTACGCCGCGCCGGCTGCAGCAGCGGACCACGCGCGAGATTTTAGCGGCGAGCGAACTCGTGCTAATGGACGCCAATCTGCCGGAGGAGACATTGACGGCGCTTGCCGGCACCGCCGCGAAGTTCAGCCCGCTCCGTGCCGGTATCGCCGTTTCTCCGGCAAAGGTGGTCCGCTACCGCGCGTGCCTCGATGGGCTCGATTTCCTGTTCATGAACGAGGCGGAGGCGCGCGCGCTGACCGGCACAGAGGCCGCAACCGCCGCGGAATGGCCGTTGCTGCTGCGCTCCGCCGGTCTTTCCGGCGGTGTCGTGACGCGCGGAGGCCGGGCCGCGGTCGCCTTCGACGGCAAGGGTGCCTGCCTCGCTACGCCGCCGGCTCTTTCGGCACTTGCCGACGTCACCGGCGCCGGCGATGCGCTTGCCTCGGGCTTTCTCGCCGCCCGGCTTGCCGGTGCGGATCTTGCCGACTGCCTGCGCTGGGGCATGGCGGCCGCCGTCATAACGCTGCATTCGCCCTACGCTGCCTCCGAAGAGATGCTGCCTGACAAGCTGGAGCAAGTGCTGCGCCTTGTGCCGGAAGCGGAAATGCTGGCATGAGAATTGGCAGCTGAATGGGAGCCGGGTAGCGCGGAATGCGGGCGGGTCTTCCGCACCCTCTGCTCCAGGCACCGGAATCAGGCACCCCCGATGCAATTTGCCGTCGGATGTCATCAATCAAGGAAACGATCATGACCAAACCCTCCTCCCCGTCCCTGCCGATGGAATATTCAGATGAAGTCGCGGCCGCCAAGCAACGAGGTGCGCCGATCGTCGCGCTGGAATCCACGATCATCACGCATGGCATGCCCTATCCCGGCAACCTCGACATGGCCCGCAGCGTCGAGACGATCATCCGCGAACAGGGTGCCGTGCCCGCGACCATCGCCGTAATCCACGGGGTCCTCCATATCGGTCTGGACGCTGCCAAACTGGAGGCGCTGTCGAAGACGCAGGGCGCGATGAAACTTTCGCGCGCCGACCTCGCCTTTGCGATCGCCGAACGCCGCACCGGCGCCACGACCGTTGCCGCAACGATGATCGCCGCTGCCCGTGCGGGCATCCGGGTTTTTGCGACCGGCGGCATCGGCGGTGTTCACCGCGGAGCGGAGCAGAGCTTCGACATATCGGCGGACCTGGACGAACTCGCACGTACCGGCGTCATTGTCGTCTGTGCCGGCGCCAAGGCCATTCTGGACATTCCCAAGACGCTCGAAGTGCTCGAAACCCGCGGTGTCCCTGTCGTGACCTATGACAGCGAGAACTTCCCGGCCTTCTGGTCGCGTGAATCCGGCCTCAAGAGCCCGCTGATGCTGAACAGTCCGGCGGCAATCGCCAGTTTCCAGCGGACGCGCGAGTTGCTCGGGATCGACGGCGGAATGCTTGTCGCCAATCCGGTGCCGGAACAAAGCGAAATCCCGCGCGAGGAGATGGAGATCTATATCACCCGCGCACTCGACAATGCGGCGAGCGAGGGGATTTCCGGCAAGGCGGTCACACCGTATCTGCTCGACAACCTCTTCCGTTTGACGGACGGGCGCAGCCTGGAAACCAATATCGCGCTGGTCGAGAACAATGCGCGCCTTGCCGCCGGGATCGCTGTCGCACTCGCTGCGAAGTAACCGCAGAAATGGAATAAAAAGGCGAAGGGGATCCGCCGCGCCGCCGTTTGCCCTTCTCCCTATCGAAATGGGGAAGATGCCGGCAAACGGCGAAGAGCACAGGTTCGGAGGAGAAACCTCGTCAGCTGTCGAGCATCTCGCGCACGGCGACCGCAAGTTGCTTCAGCGAGAAAGGCTTCGGCAGGAAGCCGAACTTCGCGTCGGCCGGCAGATTTCGCGCAAAAGCATCTTCGGCATAGCCGGATACGAAGATGAACTTCAGGTCCGGATATGTCTTGCGCAGCTCGCGCAGCAGCGTCGGCCCGTCCATCTCCGGCATCACGACGTCGGAGACGACGATATCGACGGCGCCGTCGAGTTCGTCCATGATCTCCAGCGCTTCGATACCCGATCCCGCTTCGTGAACCGTATAGCCGCGCGTCTCCAGCATGCGCTTGCCGCCGCGCCGGACCGCTTCCTCGTCCTCGACGAGCAGCACGACCGCCGAATCCCCGGTCAGGTCGGCAGGCTCGGCCCGAGGCATCGGCACCGCAACCGGTTCGCTCCTCGCCGGCGCCGCGGAATGCGTTGCGGACGCGTCCTCGTCCTGGATTTCGGGCACGTCGACATGCCGCGGCAGCAGGATGCGGAAGGTCGTACCGCTGCCGATCTCCGACTCGGGATAGATATAGCCGCCGGACTGCTTCACGATGCCGTAAACCATCGACAGTCCGAGCCCGGTGCCCTTACCGACATCCTTCGTGGTGAAGAAGGGCTCGAAGATCTTGTCCATGATTTCCGGCGGAATGCCGGTGCCCTGGTCGGACACCTCGACCATGACGAAGTCTTCCTCGGGCAGTTCGCGCCGTCCAAGCGCCGACACTTCGCTCGCCGGGAGATTGCGCGTCCTGAGCGTGATGATCCCGCCTGCAGGCATGGCGTCGCGGGCATTGACGGCGAGGTTCAGGAGCACCTGTTCGAACTGGCCGAGGTCGGTCTTCACCGGCCAGAGATCGCGGCCATAGTCGACCTCCACCTTGACGTTGGTGCCGGTCATGCGGTCGACGAGCATCCTGAGATCGCCGATGACGTCGGTGAGATTGAGCACCGTCGGACGCATCGTCTGCTTGCGCGAGAAGGCGAGCAGCTGCCGCACAAGCACGGCTGCCCGGTTGGCGTTACGCTTGATCTCCATCAGGTCCGCGAAGGTCGCATCCGCCGGCCGCGCCGATAGCAGCAGATGGTCGGCGGAAAGCAGGATGGCCGTCAGGACGTTGTTGAAGTCATGGGCGATGCCGCCGGCGAGCGTTCCCACGGCATTCATCTTCTGCGTCTGCGCCATCTGGTTTTCGAGCGCCTTCTGCTCGGTGATCTCCAGGGCATAGATGATCGCAGCCTCCTCGGGCGCCTGATCGCTCTGGTCGATGACGGCATTGACATAGAAGCGGAAGTGACGCCCCTCATCCTTGGGATGAAGCGCGTCGATCGGGGCAATATCGCTCTGCCGATCCTTCGCGGCAGCCAGCGACTCCTGCAGACGGCCTCTCTCGGATTGGTGCACCACAGCGTCGATCAGGGCCCCGCGCTCGACCTCGTCCTGCGAAACGAGCCCGGCGAAGAGCTTCATGAACGGAGCGTTGGTTCGGAGAATGCGGCCGTCTCCATCCACCGAGGCGATCGCCATGGGCGTGTTGTTGAAGAAGCGGGTGAACCGCATCGCGGCATTCGACGCCGACTGATCGCCGTCGTCGCCTTCCCGCGACATCACGATCGTCCGGCTTTCGCCGGGCGCACCGTCCCGTGCCGAGGAAACGCGATGAATCAGGCGAACCGGCAGGCTCTGGCCGTTGGTCTTTCTGAGATCGAGGTCCAGGATCTTGGTTTTCTTGAGGCCGGGCTCCGCCTGTACCGATTGTACCAGCGCCAGCCCCTCGCCCGCGACGAGATCGGCAATGCTGACGGAGCCGGGCTGGAACTTGGTCAGGTCTATTCCGAGCCAATCGGCGAGCGTCGCGTTGATATAGAAGATCTCGCCCTTGCGCCCGGCGGAGAAGAAGCCCGCAGGTGCGTGGTCGAGATAGTCGATCGCGTTCTGCAGTTCCTTGAAGAAGCGCTCCTGCTCGTCGCGCTCCGCGGTAATATCCGCGATCTGCCACAAGTAGAGCGGATTGCTGTCGGCATCCTCGAGCGGCAATACCCGCGCCTTCAGCCGATACCAATGGGCGCCGGAACCGGCCACCTTGCCGTTTGCCAGAGGCTTCAGCAGCCGGAACTCCTCGTGTCCCTGCTTGCCCTCATGCAGACCGTTGGTCAGGCGATAGATCGCTTCGGTGGCCTCGCGGTTACGCGACAGGATCGTTTCGAGCGACTGGATGCCTGCCGCGCTCTTGGTTCCCGTCAGGGCACCATAGGCCGCGTTGGCATAGATGATGCGCCCCTTGCGGTCGGTCACGATCGTCCCGTCTTCATGCGCGTCGAGGAAGGCGCGCGCCAGTTCGTCCGGCCGCGATTGCGGCATCACTTCGATAAAACCGATGACGGAAGAAACGAGGAAGAATATGCCCACCATGGCCAGCACGCCGAGAATGCCGAGCACGATCTCGTTTTCGAGCTGGTCCTTGAAGACGACGAAAGCGGCAGCCGACGCGGTGAGGACGATCGCAAGCAGGATGATCCTGAGGATGGTTCCCGGACGAACGCCCCGGTCAACGACCGGCATCTGGTAGTCACCTGCCTGCCGCAATTTCGTCATCGGGTCCTCACCTGCTGCCGGGTCGCATCGAACGCGATCCCGAGCGCTTGCAGTGCCGTACATCCCCGTGGATGCACAAGGGCCGCTGCAATACTTTGAATTGCCGCATGATTATCCCCAATCCGTTTCCGGCTTGAGGAACCATGCGGTGGCCGGGTCCGAAGGCATCGTCGCGAATCGATGGCCGCCCTCCGCGCTTTCGCGCATCGCCCTGGAATCATCTTTAACAATCAGAGATAACAGCAAAAAGCGTCTCTGCGGAAGCGCTGCGGTCAATTCACAGGGAATGTCGGGCCGAAGCTTGTCCAAGCCCGAAAAAAGCCGTCAAATATTGACATGCGAAGCGGCAGTAAGGAGTTCAGCCTATGTTGGAAACAATCCTCGGGGACAACGCCAGCCGGTTCATGATCGCCGCCGGAGCGGTTGCGATCGGTCTCTTGTGCCTCGTCGCCGTGCTTCGGCTCATGCGCAACAAGCCCTCCTCTCCCTTCGTCCGCGGCGGCAAGAACAGGCAGCCGCGGCTTGCGGTGCTCGATGCCGCCGCTGTCGACACGCGTCGGCGCCTGGTGCTCGTCCGCCGCGACGACGTCGAGCACCTGATCATGATCGGCGGCCCGACGGACATCGTGATCGAAAGCCGCATCGCGCCCGAGGGAGAAAATCCGGTTCCGGCCGCACTTCAGGCGGAGCCGGAAGAAAAGACGACGCGCGCCCCGATTGCGGAAACCCGGCCTCAGCCGGTTCCTTCCCCTGTCCCGCCCGAACGCCCTCTCCCGACGGAAGCTGCCGCCGATCCCGTTCGGCAACCGGCGCGCCCGAGCGAGCCGCCGCGGGTCACCGCGCGCCCGGAGCCTCCGGTGCGGGTGGTTCCGGATCAGCAAGGCCCCGCACTCGGCTCACCGCAGCCGCAGCAGGTCTCCAGGCCTTTACCTGCGCCTCACATTCCGCCGGTATCAGCCATCGAGCCGTCGCACACCGATTTTAGCGCGGTGCGTGACCGCTCGCTTCCGGTGGAGCCCGCTGCTCGCGAAGAGCGCCCCGTCCCGCTTACGGCGCTCGAGCCGGTAAAGGGCATGCCGGGCCAATCTCTCCCGCCTCGGCCCGCAGCGCCGGAAGCGGCCGCGGAATTCGAGCGCATGCTCGATGCGGAAATCAGCGGCGATCTCCAGCGCTTCTCACCTTCAGGGCCGCCGCGTCCGGAGATCAGGCCCGCCGGTCGCCAGGAACCGGTACTCGGATCGCCTTCGCAGGAGACCCGCAAGGAGCCGACGATCGAAGAAGAAATGGAAAGGATGCTCGCCGATATCTCCGTGAGCCGCAAACTGTAACTCGTACGCCGCGGAACAACGCATCGGTGCCAAATGAAAACGGCGCGGTCGAACCGCGCCGTTTTCGATAGTCCCAACGGTGTCCCGGGACTTATTCGTCCCGGTAGACCTTCTCGCGACGCTCGTGACGTTCCTGCGCCTCGATCGAGAGAGTTGCGATCGGCCGGGCGTCCAGGCGCTTCAGTCCGATCGGCTCCCCGGTTTCCTCGCAGTAGCCGTAGGTGCCTTCATCGAGCCGCTGCAGCGCGGCATCGATCTTGGCAATCAACTTCCGCTGACGGTCCCGAGCGCGCAACTCGATCGCCCGGTCCGTTTCGGACGAGGCGCGGTCCGCAAGATCAGGATGATTGGCGCTCTCCTCCGCCAGGTGATCCAGTGTCTCGCGGGCCTCGCGAAGGATGTCGTTTCTCCAGGCATTCAGCTTCGCACGAAAGTATGCCCGGTGGTTCGCATTCATAAAATCCTCGTCCTCCGACAGGACATAGGTACTAAGATCGATCTTCTCACTCAACGCGATTCTCCTGAAGAACATCTCATTGCGGCGGTGTATAGACCTATGGAAGCTCTGATTCAAGCCTTGTAATCAGTGCTTAACTGCATTTTAACACTGCCCGCATCGCAGGCTAACCGGCTAATATTTCATCACAATTACACGCAAAGTCTTGAACGCCGAAATACCGCTCACCGCCGACGGCATCGGCCGCTTAACGTTCCACGGGCGAGCACGGCGGCATTTCGGATTGCGACATTTGGTGCGCGACCCGCATCGGTTCAATGGGCGCACCGGATCAAAAAACCGCGAAACGCGGCTTGATCTTTACGCCGACCGGCGGGACAACGGAGCATCCGCAAGGCGTTTCCAGCCGTCGGCACCACGGGCGCCTCCATCCTGGGGATTTCCAACACCGGGTGAATACATGCAAGACAGCGTCGTCCCGGCCTTCCAGCTTCTGCTTCTTCGCCACGCCCGATCGGGCTGGGCTCTGCCCGGCCAGAGCGACTTCGACCGCGCGCTCGACGATGTCGGCTTTGCGGAGGCGGAACTCACGGCACAGTCCGCAGCCGACCATCGCATCCGGCCGGAGCTGATTCTTTGTTCGACGGCTGTCCGCTGCCGGCAGACGGCCGAACCGCTATACCGCGCATTTGGCGAAGACATCGACATTCGTTACCTCGACCCACTCTATACCGGTCCCACGACCGTCTATGCCGACCTTGTCGAGGCGCATGCGAGCCGACCCTCGCTGATGATCATCGGGCACAATCCGATGATGGAGGAGCTCTTTCGACGAATTCTGGGCGAAGAACGGGCGGCTGCGGCACTCGCTGACGGATATCCGCCGGCCGGAATGGCGGTGATCGATTTTGCGGCGCGGCCGAAAGCCGGAACGGCATGGACAGCGACACTTTCGAAGTTCCTCGTTCCCGCCCTTGAAGAAGCCGGGAAAGGATGAGGCCCTGCCAGCCGCTTCCGCCTGCGGAAACGGCGAATTCGCTTCGTCTTGTTGCGCTGACGGAAACATTTCCTATATCGCTCCAGACGCTACGCGGATGCCCGCGACCCGGTTGGGATATCGGCAAATCAAACGTACCGCTCATCATTCCCGAAGGGACGAAACAATTTGGCGCCCATTCTCACCAGTTTCAAAGACGACGCGCTGATCGCCCTAGACAATCTCGCCGACCGCGCCGCGGGTCTCGTCACCCCGTCCCTCAGGCTCGGCGTCACCGGCCTTTCGCGGGCCGGCAAAACCGTTTTCATCTCTTCGCTCGTCCACAACCTGCTGAACGGAGGGAGGCTGCCGGTATTCGAACCGGTCCGGTCGGGCCGTGTATCCAAGATCCGGCTCGAACCGCAGCCCGACGACGCGGTGCCGCGCTTTCAATATGAGGATCACATTGCGGCGCTGGTCCGGGATCGGTCCTGGCCGGATTCGACCAGGGCCATATCGCAGCTGCGGATCACCCTCGATTACGAAAGCGCCAGCGGCTGGAACCGTCTGTTCTCTCCCGGGCGGCTGTCGATCGACATCGTCGATTATCCCGGCGAATGGCTGCTCGATCTGCCGCTGCTCGGCCAGGATTTCCGGCAGTTCAGCGACGCAACGGTTCAACGCGCACGCACCGGCATGCGCGCCGACCTGTCGAGCGAGTGGTTGGGACTTGCCGTCGCGCTCGGAGCCTCGACGCCGGCCGACGAAGGCAGCGCCCGCCGGCTTGCCGAGAGTTTCACCGCCTATCTCAAGGCCTGCAAGGACGACGACCGGTCCCTCTCCACCCTGCCACCTGGCCGCTTCCTGATGCCGGGCGATCTCGAAGGGTCGCCGGCGCTTACCTTCTCGCCGCTCCCCGACCTGCCTGCGGGCCGCGCCCCAAAGGGTTCGCTCTGGGCGATGATGGAGCGCCGCTACGAAGCCTACAAGACGCATGTGGTAAAACCGTTCTTCCGCGAACATTTTGCCCGCCTCGACCGCCAGATCGTGCTTGTCGACGCGCTTCAGGCGGTCAACCGCGGCACGGAGGCGCTGAAGGATCTGGAACAGGCTCTGGCAGACGTGCTTGCCTGCTTCCGGCCCGGCGTCAACTCCTGGCTGACTTCGTTCGTCACGCGCAAGATCGACCGCGTACTGATCGCCGCCACCAAGGCCGATCACCTGCACCACGAAAGTCACGACCGGCTCGAGCGCATCACGGCTCGCCTCGTCAGCCGGGCGACCGAGCGAATAGGAATGAGCGGGGCGGGCCTTGAGGTCATGGCGCTCGCATCTGTCAGAGCGACGCGCGAAGCCACCGTAGACCACGATGGCCATCGTTTGCCCGTGATCGTCGGAACGCCGATCGCCGGTGAAAAGATCAATGGCGAGATATTCGACGGCGAAAAGAAAACAGCGATATTTCCTGGAGACTTGCCGGAAGATCCTGAACTTCTTTTTGAAGCCGTCGACCGCGTCTCCGCATCGGCCCTATCCGCCTCCGCCCCGGAGCAAGCAATGCCGGAACTGAATTTCGTCCGCTTCCGGCCGCCGCATCTCGAGGAGACGCGCGGCGGTTTGAAACTCTCCGTGCCGCATATCCGGCTCGACAGGGCCATGCAGTTCCTACTCGGAGATCGCCTGGCATGAGTGATGACTTCAACGACCGTCGACGCAGGCCGGCCGCCTTTTCCGTCGAGGCCGAGGAGGCCACCAAACGCCAGATGGAACAGACGCCGCGGCGCTCACCGGGGAGTTTCAGCGAAAAGATCGTCATGACCCCCGATGCCGAGGACCCGTTCATCGGGACCACCGCGGCGATCGAATCGCTCAACCTGCCGGAAGCAAAACCGCAGCGGCGCCGGCTCTCCTTCGGCAAGATCGCCGGGGCGGCTTTCGGCATCCTCATTTCGCTCGCGGTCGGGCTTTGGATCGACCGGCTCGTGCGCGACCTCTTTTCGCGCGCCGACTGGCTTGGCTACGGGGCCGTCGCAGTCGTGGCGATCGGCGTCGTCGCTTTCCTGATCGTGGTCGCGCGCGAAATCTTCGGCATGATGCAACTGACCGCTGTCCAGACGCTGAAAGCCGATCTGGCCGCGGCCGCCGCAGCCGGAAAGACGCAAGCCGCACGTGCTGCGACCGCGAGGCTCGTTCACCTGCTCGCCGGCAATCCCCGGACGGCCAAGGGCCGTGCCCGCCTGACGGAGACCGAGGGCGATATCATCGATGCACCCCATCTCATCGAACTGACGGAGCGTGAATTGCTGGCGCCGCTCGACCGCGAGGCGCGGCGGATCATTCTTGGCGCCGCGAAGCGGGTGTCGATCGTGACTGCCGTCAGTCCGCGCGCTCTCGTGGACCTCGGCTACGTGATCTACGAATCCGCGCGGTTGATCCGTGCCATGGCCGAACTCTACGGCAGCCGCCCGGGCACGCTCGGCCTGCTGCGCCTGATGCGCGACGTCATCGCGCATCTCGCCGTCACCGGCTCGATCGCCGTCGGCGACAGCCTCATCCAGCAGATCCTCGGCCACGGCCTGGCATCCAAGCTGTCCGCCCGCCTCGGCGAGGGCGTGATCAACGGGCTGATGACGGCGCGCATAGGGATCGCGGCGATGGATCTCTGCAGGCCGATGCCGTTTCGCGCGCTGAAGCGCCCCAGTATCGGCGACTTTCTGGGCGACCTGGCGCCCGGCGCCGCACGGTCCGAGGACGCAGCCGGCTGATCGTCGATCGATCGCCGGCGCGCCCTGCCCTCTACGCAAGATAAGCGGCCCAGAAGCCAGGCTGAAACCATCCGTTAACCATTTTCACGGCAATGTAGACGTCAGTTTCCAGCTTGATCCATCAAGGACTGCTCATGCTCTCGCGCCCTTCTCCGATTGTTCGCGGCATTGCCGTTATCGCGCTCGTCGCCGCCGCGGGCCTTGCGACACCCGCGTTCTCCGGCGCCCGCGACAAGGCGTTCTTCGACAGGATTGCCGGGCAATGGAAAGGCCCGGGCGAAATCGTTGCCGGCAAGTACAAGGGCACGAAGTTTACCTGCGATCTTACCGGTGAAGCGGCACCCGGCAACGAAGCCGGCCTGAAACTGGACGGCTTCTGCCGCGTCGGGGTATTCAAGCAGCCGATGTCGGCGACGATCGTCCGGAAGGGCAACAGCTACACCGGAAAGTTCCTGGACGGTGCCGAGGGCAAGGGTCTCGACGTCGTGTCCGGCAGCGTTGCCAAGGACAAGGTGGTCGTCGGGATCAACCGCAAAAAGCTCAATGGCGCGATGATCGCGCGCCTGCACGGCGAAGAAACAATGAACATCACGATCTCGGTGAAGGTCGAGGACACCATGGTTCCGGTCATCGGTGTGAGCCTCAACCGGCAAATGGACGATATCGCCGTCGGTTCGATCGAGTAACCACCCTTCCCGACAGACCTGTACGAGCACGGCCTCTCCGCTTATTGCTCCGCGCGCCACCATTCGACGTTTTCGTCGGCCACTTCGATGCCCTTCACATCCGCCAGGCCCAGCCATTCTTTGACTGTCCGTCCTTGAACGGCAAGGTCTGCCGCAAAGTCGGCGAGCGGCTTCAGCACGAAGCCGCGTTCGGTCATGCGCGGATGAGGCAGCGTGAGGGTCGCGCTCGCCCTGTTGAGGTCACCGAAGGTCAGGAGATCGATGTCGATGGTGCGGGGACCCCAGCGCTCCATTCTCACGCGCTTCATGGCCCGTTCGATCTCGAGACAGGCGGCAAGCAATGCCTCTGGTTCCAGCGTCGTTTCGACTTCCGCACAGGCGTTGAAGAACCAATCCTGATCCGTTTTGCCCCATGGCGGCGTGCGGTAGAGCCGCGAAACCGCGACGATCCGGCAATCCGACCGCGCATCGAGCGCCCGCAGGGCTTCCGCCATCGCCCGGCGCGGATCGCCGAGATTGCCGCCGAGACCGAGTATCGCGTGCCGCCAGCTCCTATTCGGCGACATGCTCGACCGTGACTTCCACGTAGTCCAGGATGCCCGGAACCGGCGCGTTCGGCTTGCGGATGGAGACCTTCGCCCGGCGAATCTGGCGAAAACGGGCGCAAAGCGTCTTGGCGACCTCAAGCGCCAGCGCTTCGATCAGGTAACGCCGGCGTCCAGTGACGATCCTCTCGATCTCGGCGAAGGCTATGCCGTAATGCACGGTGTCGTCGATGCAGTCCTCGGCAAGCGCCGTCCCCTGGTCGACGACCAGTTCCGCATCGACGAAGAAACGCTGCCCGAGAAACTCCTCTTCGTCGAGCACGCCATGGCGGGCAAAGAACGCGCAGTTCTTCAGTGTGATCGTGTAGGTCGCAGTCATGGCTTCATGTCCCGTCAGCTGATCTTTGCGGCCAGCATAGCATCGGCCACCGCTAACGCATCCCTGTTGATTGCGACATCGTGTACCCGAAAAATCGCAGCGCCGGCCGTTCTGAGGAGCGCCGTCGTCGCGGCGGTACCGACGTCGCGGCCTTCCGCCTCTCGGCCCGTCACCGCGCCGACGAAGCGCTTGCGCGAAGTTCCGACGAGAAGCGGCCGTCGAAACCCATGCAACGCCCTGAAGCGTGCCATCAGTTCGAGGTTCTCGTTCGTGTCCTTCGCGAATCCAAAGCCCGGATCGATCACGATCCGTTCCCGCGCCACGCCGGCGTCGGCGGCGATCTGCAGGGACCGTTCCAGGAAATGGAACTGATCCTCGATCACATCGCTCAGTTTCTCCCGATCGCGTCCGGTATGCATGATGCAGAGCCCCGCACCCGTTTCGGCCGCCACGGTCGCGATTGCCGGCTCGCGCTGCAACCCGTGCACGTCGTTGACGATGTGGGCGCCGGCGTGAACCGCCAAACGCGCGGTTTCCGCGCGGTAGGTATCGACCGAGATGACGGCCCGGGACTGCCGCGCGATCGCGGCGATAACGGGCAGAACGCGGGCCTGTTCCTCGTCGGCGCTAACCGGTTTGGCGTCCGGTCGCGTGGATTCGCCGCCGATATCCAGGATTTCCGCACCCGCCTCCAGTGCGCGCAGCGCAGCTCTGACAGCAGCGTCGGGATCAGCGAAGCGCCCGCCGTCGGAAAATGAATCCGGTGTAACATTGATGATCGCCATCAAAACGCCACGCGGGCCCAGTTCGAGATCGCGTCCATGCGCCAATTGCCAGCGCCAGGGCTGAAATGGATCGTATGTCATTGTTCCGGTCCGCAGCTGAACGGTTTGAATTCACCGCCCGTCATGGTGCAAATATATCATTCGAAAGCAACATGTTATGACGCCTTCCTCACACACCTTGCAAGCTTGTCGACGTCGGTTGGGGCCGATTTGTGTTGCGCTGGCTTTGGCTATGCCCCAAGCTTCAATGAAGTTCAACCGGCGAGAACGCGCTTCCATGCCCCGACTACACATCCCGCTGCGTGCAGCCCTGGTCGCATTGCTCGTCGGAGTCCCGTTCGGCAATGCCTCGGGCGAAACACTGATCAGCAAGAGAATCTCCTACTTCTCGATCGGCGGGCGCACGGCCGCAGAACTCGACAAGGCGCTTTCGGCGTCCGGCCCTATGATGAAGAGCACCGGGACGCGGCATCCGGGCGCCACCCGGATCAAGTTCGGCGGCACGGTCACCTATGTTAGTCGCGACGACCGCTGCGCGGTGGGCTCGGCCAAAGTCACGCTCAACACGCGCATCATTCTGCCACGCTGGAAGTATCGTCGACAGGCGGGCCGCGATCTGGCCCTGGTCTGGGACACGCTGGCGAGCGACATCAAGCGGCACGAGGAACGCCATGCGGAGATCGCGCGCATCCACGCGCGCCAAATGGAAAAGGCACTGCTTTCACTGAAAGCCGAGGACAGTTGCGAGCGCATGCAGGCCCGGGTAGCGGAAGTAAGCGCCGAAGAAGTCGAGCGGCACGACAAGGACCAGGCGCGCTTCGACCGCACCGAGGCGGCGAATTTCGACCGGCGGATGATCCGGTTGCTGCAATACCGCCTCGAAAGCCTGAAGAAGAACGCCAAGGCCCGCTGATGGCGTGAGGCAGGCCGTGCATCGCCGCGGCGCGAAGCGCGGGACCGTGTCTGCGCTTTCGATCGGAATACCCCAAAGAAACGGTGGGATATAGTTTCCGCTTCAGAAGAAAACGCCGGGAACCCACAGTATTTTACTGGCGGAATCTAGTGATAGCGGGGCGCAGCCGACTCAGCTATATTAAAATCATGCAACGAGCGGAGGAACCGAAGTTCAACTGCTCGATGAAGTTGACATTGGATTGCGGATCAATACCGAGATCTCGCGTTTTAGTGGCAACCGGCGTGAGTTTGGCTTCGTCGTCTTCGGCTATTGCAGCATTATCCGGACGATGAGGCAGCACAGGTTCTCCTGGCGTGTCCTGGTGCGGCAGATGTTCCCTCCCTCATCTGCATGCGATGCGCCCTCCTAGCCTCGCTTGTCGATTGACCGGCGAGGCTTTTTTTTGCAACGACGGCCCGTTCGAGCCGATCAGGCCTGGCGCTCGGGGACATGAACGACAAGCCCGTCCAGAGCTTCGCTCATCTTGATCTGACAGGAGAGACGCGAGGTCGGACGCACGTCGTAGGCGAAGTCCAGCATATCCTCTTCCATCGCTTCCGGCGTGCCGACCTGCGCCGCCCAGGCCTCGTCGACATAGACATGACAGGTGGCGCAGGCACAGGCCCCGCCGCACTCCGCCTCGATCCCGGGGACCGAATTGCGAACCGCATTCTCCATGACCGTGGAGCCGTTCTCGACATCGAGTTCGTGGCGCGCGCCGTCAAAGGCTACGATCGTAAGTTTTGTCATTTTTCTTTCCGGAACGAATTGAGGGGCCGGCCGGCTGGCACAGGGCTTGTCAGGACTAGGCGGTGCCCCGGCTTTGAATTCAGGGCACGTTCTTCCAACAAATCAACCGGCCAGTCAACACGATGCGGCCGGTCCGCACAGCCTCAAATTGCCGCGGCGGTCGGGCAGATCGCGTTTAATGATAGGTTTTAAGCCATCCCGCCCAAAAGTGCGCAGCGGTTTTGGGACAACGACATGCACAATAACGACAAGCTGCAGCCAGATCACGTTCATGTTTCCAGGTCAGGGTCGACCTACATGAGCGTGACCGGCCCCAAAAAGTTAGAGCGGGATGCGGGCGGAAAACCGCGCCCGCTTTCCTCACCCCGCCCTTGCGCCCGATAAGTGCGCGCTTCAGGTCAACGGCAGAGTTTCAGAACGAAGAGCTCAGCCTCGAGAACGGCAGCGCCGAGAGCGCTCCGCAGAGCAGCATCGGCGGGACATGTCTCGATGGCGGCTGCAGCCTCGGCGACCGCGACCGCACCGACCGCGAGAGCCGCCCCCTTCAGACGGTGGGCTTCCTGGCTGCAGGCCTCTGCGTCACGTTCCGCCATCTCGGCCATCGCCTGGCGTGCCTGACGCGCAAAGAGCTTCAGAACCTCGGTCTCGAGCGCCGTGTCCCCCATCGTCTGTTTGTAGAGATGCGCAAGGTCGATGGGATTCCTGCTGGAGGGAGTGGAACTTGCGGGGATGTCCGGTGCCTCGAAGGCTATCTTGAGTGCCGCCATGGGCTCGCTTCCTACAATCGATTTCGCGTAAATAATCGCACCGTTTTCAAACAGGATTATCGGTGCGCGGCACTGCCATTGACCTAAAACGCGGCGCAATGGAGGCAGAAAAATTGAGGAAATGGTTAACGACCATTAAACCGGCTGATTCCCTTGGCTTTTCGGGTCCCGAGGGCTCGCTTCCGTTAAGAAATCATTAGGATTTTAATGAATGGGGAACGCTCATAATTGTAAGAGCCCGGCTAATGTGTCACTACGATACGATTAGGAACGGGTCCGTATATGAAAATGGCAACTGTTCCGGTGGATAAGCTGCGTCCCAAGGTGTCGCAGGACATAGGCTGCGGCTATCCATCGAGGCGATATAATGGGTGATCAGTCAATCTGTGGCTTCGTTGCGAAGCTTGGACCTTGCGGTCACCGCCCTGGTTCGGATGTTCCGCTGGGCACCTGGCGGCACAGGAAGACGGCCATCATCGGGCAATAGTAGTGAGGCGTATCCGTATGGCGACGAAGAAGACCAACGAGTCGATCGACGAAAAGGCGTTCCAGGCGCTGGAAGCTGCCCTGAAGATCGACTTTGACGACCTGAAGTCGGCCTTGAACGACGAGACTTCCCTGGACGAGCCGGTGCCGGAAAGTGTGTCCGAGAGCGCCCGCCAGGCCGCCGGTTCCGGTGAGGCCCGCGCCGCACGAACGCAACAGGAAGCTGCGAAGCCCGCGCGCGGCGCCGAAGCACCGCGCAGTTTTGCGAGCGAAATGGCTCCGAAGCAGCCCCCCCTGGCGCCGGCCAACGATGACACGCGCAAATCCCCAGCCGCCATGCTGCGCTCGCTGGAGGTCCGCTCGAGCCGCGCGGCAATCCGGGTCGCTGCGATCGTCTCGCTGGTCTGGACAGTGGCCGGACTCGGCGTCGCCCACCTTCTTTATGCGCCCGGGATCTGGCAGATCCGCTCTCTCGGCGATCTCGCGGCAATGCCTGGAGCGATCGGCATCCTGCTCGGCATCGCCCTGCCCGTCATGCTCTTCTTCTCCTTCGCGATCATGATCGCGCGTGCTCAGGAACTGCGCAGCGCCGCGCGTTCGATGGCCGAGGTCGCGATGCGCCTCGCCGAGCCGGAAACCAATGCCGCCGACCGCGTCATGACGGTCGGTCAGGCCGTGCGCCGCGAAGTCTCGGCGATGAACGAGGGCATCGAGCGCACCATCGCCCGGGCAACCGAGCTCGAAGCGCTCGTGCATTCGGAAGTCAGCGCACTCGAGCGCAGCTACAGCGAAAACGAACTGCGTGTCCGCACGCTCGTCCAGGAGCTCGGTCTCGAACGCGAAGCGATCATCGGCCATTCGGACCGGATCCGCACGGCTATCGCTGGCGCGCATACCAAGCTGAAGGACGATCTCGAAACTGCAAGCGAGGACATTGCGTCGCGCATCGCCGTTTCCGGGGAGGCCTTCGCTTCGCTCATCGATACCCGGGCCGCGGCACTTACCGACAAATCGGACCATGCGCTCGAAAATCTGAGCACCATGCTGACCACGCGGACCGACGCATTGCTTTCGGGCCTTACGACCGCCGGAGTGGCGCTCAGCAACGAGTTCGACGCGCGTCTCGATGCACTCAGCGATAACTTGACGCAGCGTGGCGAGCAGTTGCTCAGCCAGTTCGAAACCCGTGCCTCGACGCTCGACGCCAATACCGAGAAGCTCAACGCCGCCCTGAACGAACGCGCCCGTCAGCTCAACGAGACGCTGATCGCCCGCACACGTGACCTCAATGAGAGCCTCAGGATAGGCCAGCAGGCGATTTCCGGCGGTCTCGACGACGTGCTTTCCTCGCTCAACTCGGCCCTTGACGAAAAAGGAGCGAGCTTCCGCCAGAGCCTCAAGTCGAGCGCCGACGACGCCATCATGGATCTCGATCTGCGCGGCGGCTTTTTCGAGGAAAAGCTGCAGACGACGGTCGGCCAGCTGGCAAGCGCCTTCGACGAACGCTTCCACGAATTTGCAAGCGCCTTCGACAAGCGGGCCAGCCAGCTCGACACCAAGCTCATGGAAAGCCTCCACCGGATCAACGAGACCGTTTCCGGCGGCTCGGAGGCGATCGGCGGCGCCCTTGACAGCAGTGTGGACAAGATCAATTCGGCGCTGTCCGACCAGTCGCTCACCCTGGCAACGGCGCTCGGCGCGACGCAGGACTTCATTGAGGAGACGATCGGCAGCCGCACCTCCGAGCTCAGCAGCCTGATCGGCAACGCGCACAACCGCATCGAGAGCGTGCTTTCCGACAAGACCGGCTCGCTGATGGGCGCGCTGACTGAAGCGCAGGAGCGCATCGAGAACGGCTTCGGCCAGCGTGCCGATGCGCTTGCCAACGCGCTGACGGCGAGCGAGCGAAGCCTGACGGACGGACTCGACTCCCGTACATCCGCCTTCATCGAAGGCTTGCAGTCTGCTCATGCCCGCATCGAGCAGACTCTTACCGGCTCCACCGACGAGATCACGAGCGCGATCGCCGCAAGCCAGCATCGGCTCGACAACACGCTTTCGGAACGTACCGCCGCGCTGTCGACCGCCCTCGCCTCAGGAACAAGCGTCATCGAAAGTACCGTCGGAGGCACAGCAGACCGGCTTGAGCGTGTCCTTTCCGAGCGCGGGCAGTCGATCACCGACGCACTGTCCAACCAGACAGCGGCGCTCGACGGCGTGCTCGCCGAGCGCGCGACGCAAATCAATTCCACCATGTCGGCCCGCGCAAGCGAAATGGCTGACTCGCTCAGCCGTCATGCCGAGGACGTCGCCGACAGCCTGACTTTCCGCGCCATGGCGGTCGCCGAGACCATGACCGACCGCGTCGGGGAGATCGAAAACAAGCTTTCGCAAAGCGTCTCCGAAGTCGCCGAAAACCTGGGCGGCCGCGTCAGCCTGATCGCCGATACGCTCACCGATACCAGCGCCCGCATTGCCGAGGACCTGAGCAGCCGAGTCGGAAAGATTTCCGAGACGCTGGCCGGTACCAGCGCCGAGATTGCGGAAGCGCTTACCGCCCGCACGTCGGAAGCAACCGCTTCGCTTGCCGGAAAAGCGGCCGAGATCGAACAGACGCTCACCGGCAGGGCCTCGCACCTGCGCGATACGCTGACGACGACGCACGACCAGATCCGTTCGACGCTCGACGACCGGATCACGGCGATCAACCTTGCCGTCGGCCAAGGCCGCGAGCAGCTGGAAGAACTGCTCTCGGATCAGTCCATGGCGATGGCAACGACCCTGGCGACTAGCGCCAGCATGCTGGAAATGTCGCTGGAAGAGCGCCAGGCATCGATCGCCGGTGCGATCGAGCGCAGCACCGAGGCGCTCGCCGCCCGCACGTCGGAAGCAACCGCATCGCTTGCCGACAAGGCCACCGAGATCGATCGGACGCTCTCCGGCAAGGCCGCGCAACTGCGCGATACGCTGGCGACCACCCATGAGCAATTGCGCACGACCCTCGACGATCGGATCAACACCATCAACCTCTCGGTTGGCCAGGGACGCGAGCGGCTCGAAGAGTTGCTGTCCGACCAGTCGATGGCGATGGCCACCACACTGGCGACCAGCGCCAGCATGCTCGAAATGTCGCTGGAAGAGCGCCAGGCATCGATCGCCGGAGCGATCGATCGCAGCGCCGAGGCGCTCGACTCCCGCATGCGCTCGACGACGGGCGAGATTGCGGAACGTCTGGCCGAAACAGCCGATCAGATCAGTCTGGCGGCCGACACGCTCACCAACCGCGTCGACATTTCGATCAGCGGCGTCAATAGCCGCCTCGACGAAACCGGCTCGCGCATCGAGACAAGCCTCGGTTCGCTCGAAGAGCGCATCCGCGGCAGCGTCGGCGACGTCGACGCCATTCTCGGCGAAACCGGCGCACGCATCGAAACGAGCCTCGGCTCCCTCGAAGAGCGCATCCGCGGCAGCGTGGGCGATGTCGACGCCATTCTCGGTGATACCGGCGCGCGCATCGAAACGAGCCTCGGCTCCCTCGAGGAGCGCATCCGCGACAGCGTCGGCAGCGTGAATGCGATCGTCGACAATGCCGGCCAGCGGATCGCCGACAGCCTCGGTGAGCGCGCAGGCGAAATCGACCGGATCAGCGAGGCTGCGGCAACGCGCATATCGACTGCCATCGAAGCCGGCACGGGCCGGATCGAGGAGCGGCTCGGCACGATGGATCGGGCCCTCAATATCGGCCTCGACAACGTAAACCGCACGATCGAGGGGAAAGCTGCGGCGCTCGTAACCAGCCTGCGTGGCGCCGTCAGCGACGCCACCCAGGAGATCGACGCGGAAGCCGCGCGGTCGGCCGGGCTCCTGTCCAAGGCGGGCGCCGACTTCGCGGGTGCGCTCGCCGCGAGCAATGCCGAATTTGCATCGTCGATCGAGCAAACCGCATCGGCCACGGCAGCACGCCACGCCGATCTCGCCCGCTCGGTCGCGGAAGCCGCGGACACGGCGACCGCCCGATTGGCCTCGACCAACAGCCAGATCGAGACCCATGCCAAGAGCATTCAGCAGAGCCTGACAGAGGCGGAGAAAGCGCTCGATGCGCGCGGCCAGTCCATCCGCAGCACGCTCGACGAAAGCACCCGCGAACTCAACTCGATGCTTGCCGGGCGCTCGATGGAACTGTCGCGTCTTCTCGACGAGCAGGCTCGCCCTGTCATCGAACAATACGCCGCCACCGGCAAGGAGGCCGCCGAACGCATCGCTTCCCTCACCCAGGAAAGCGCCGACCGCCTGCGTGCCGAAAACGCCGCGCTCATCAACGCCATCACCGAACGGACCGGCGAGACGCTCGACGCCATCTCGTTGCGTGCGGAAGAGACCGCCAAGGCGATGAAAATGGTCGAGAACCGGCTGCAGTCGACGGCCATGGGCCTGATCGACCAGCTTGCGTCGAGCAATTCGGCGATCGCCACGGTCATCGACCAGGCGAGCGGCAATCTCGGAGACATGGACCAGCGGCTCGAGGCGACCGCCGCAAAGGTCTCGGAAACGGCGCGGCAAGCCTCCGACATGCTCTCCACCTCGACCCGCCTGATCGAAGGCAAAGTCGACAAGCTGTCGGACATTTCCTCCTCGACATTGTCGCAGATCGGCGGCATCGTCGGCCGCTTCGAAGACCATTCGAAGGTACTCGGACAGGCTTCCGACCTCCTGGCGGCCGCCCAGTCGAACCTGGTGAGCACGCTCGAAGAGCGCCAGGACGCACTTCGGACACTCTCGGTCGGCCTCGTCCAGCGTTCGGAGGAGATCGAGCGGACCATGCGCGCTCTCGAGGGCTTCGTCGACGGCGCCTTCCAGCGCGCCGAGGAACGCTCCGGTCAGGTTGCCGGCAATCTGCGCAGCGGGATCCAAACCTCCTTCGCCGATGTGGGCCGACTGCTGTCGAACACCGAACAGCGGGCAACCGAGGCTGCAGAGGCCCTGCGCGATACGCTTGTGAAGGCGAGCGATGAAGCCGCCGCTTCGGTCGAAGGGGTCTTCTCGCAGGCCGAGGAACGTTCACGCCAGATCGCCGACAGACTGCGCTCCGGCGTCGAGACGTCCTTCGCCGACGCAAACAAGACGCTTTCGCAGGTCGAAGGACGTGCACTCAGCGCCTCCGAAGCCCTGCGGCAGGTCATGGCAAAGACCGGCGAGGAAGCCGGCCAGGCGCTCGAAGGCGCGTTCGCCACCGTGGAAGAGCGTGCCAAGGACGCGGCCTCGCGGCTGCGCGGCAGTATCGGTGCGTCGGTCTCCGACGTCGAGCGTATGCTGGCCGAGAGCGGCAAGAAGTCCGATGGCGTCGCAGCACAGTTGCGCGAAGCCGTCCGCCAGGCGATCGAGGATGCGATCGGCCGTTTCAACGGCGCAACCGACGACATCCGTCGTTCCGCCGGCGAAATCCGCAAGGAACTCGACATGACGCGCGAAGAATTGAAGCGCGGCGCCTTCGACCTTCCGGAAGAGGCCAAGGAAAATGCCGCGCTGATGCGGCGCGCCGTCGGCGAACAGATCAAGGCGCTGCAGGAATTGTCCGAGATCATCGGCAAGTCTTCCTCGCAGCTCGAAGTCGCCCAGCCGGTTCGCCAGCAGGAAGCCCCCGCTGCCCCGGCCGCCCGCGTTGTCGCGCCACAAGCCGTCGCACCGCAGTCATCGCTGCCGCAAGCCGCCGTGCCGCAGCCTGCCGCACCGCAGCCGGCTCCGAATGCCGCTCTGCGCGGAAGCCTGGGCATAGAGCAGGCCACCCGCCCGCTGCAGCCTGCCCGGCCGCCGGCAACGGAGGAACGCGCCGAAGAGGGCGGCGGCTGGATGCGCGATCTCCTGCGCGCGGCTTCCCGCGAGGAAGAGCCCGCAGCAGCGCGGCCGCGGTCGGCGGAAAGCCAACCGGTCGCAAAAGCCAGCGACAGCCGCAACCCTCGCCATGTGGTCGAGTCGCTGAATTCGCTCTCGGTGGACATTGCGCGTGCAATCGACCACGACGCCTCCGTCGAGCTTTGGCGGCGCTATCAGCGCGGCGAACGGGACGTCTTCACCCGCCGCCTGTACACGCTGAAGGGGCAGCAGACCTTCGACGAAATCAAGCGCAAATACGATCGCGAACCGGAGTTCCGCACCGCCGTCGACCGCTATATCGCCGACTTCGAAAAACTGCTCGCCGATGTGGCGCGCAACGATCCCGACAAGCGCATCACCCAGACCTACCTGACGTCCGATACGGGCAAGGTCTACACCATGCTTGCCCACGCGGCAGGGCGCTTCAGCTGACACGGACAGCAATCGGTCTTTCGGAAACGGCCTCGTCGCAAGACGGGGCCGTTTCTATTCATCTTTCCTCTTCCTCAACTCTGTGGTTGTCACAGAGATGAGGGCAGCGCCGCGTCTGCGGCGCGGAAGAGCCTTTCCAGCCCAAGGACTTGGTCTGGCTGGATTCCTGTGACGAGCACAGGAATGAGGGACCGGGATGTCCCGCTACTACATCGAAGCGGAGCGGGACGCTGTAAACGGGCCTGGCCCGCGACCTTTCCGCGCCGCCTCGCTAACTTCACGGATTATGAAACGCGCCGAGGGGTCGCACCCTCTCGACCCTCATCCCTGTGCTTGTTGTATAGCCCGGACACATGACTGACAGGTGTTCGGGGAGATGGCTGACACGTTCATACTGGCATGGATCGGCTTCGCGAGGAGGTTGTCCATGCCGTGGAAAGAGGTGTCGGTTATGGGAGAGAGGCAGGAATTTGTGCGGCTGGCGCTTGCGGAGGGTGCGAACCGCCGGGAGCTGTGCCGGCGGTTCGGGATCAGTGCCGATGTGGGCTATAAATGGCTGGCGCGGTGGCAGGCAGGTGACCGGGAGCTGGCTGATCGCTCGCGCCGCCCGCATGTGAGCCCGTTGCAGTCGAGCGCGGCGGTGGAGACAGAGGTGCTTGCGGTGCGCGATGCGCATCCGGCGTGGGGCGCACGCAAGATCGCGCGCGTTCTGGAAGACCGGGGGCAGCATGCGCCGGCGCCTTCGACGGTTCATGCTATCCTGAAGCGCCATGAGCGGATCATGCCGCCGGTCGGTGGCGCGCCGGCGACCCAGCGTTTCGAGAAGGAGGCGCCGAACCAGCTCTGGCAGATGGATTTCAAGGGCTGGGTTCGGCTCGGCGATGGCACGCCCTGCCATCCGCTGACGATGGTGGACGACCATTCCCGCTTCGTGCCTTGCCTGGCGGCCTGCGCCGACCAGCAGGGAGTGACCGTGCGCGGCCATCTGGAGCGGACATTCCGGCGCTACGGCCTGCCGGACGCCCTTTTCGTCGATAATGGCGCGCCCTGGGGCGAGGCCTCGGGCGAGCGTTGGACAAGACTTGGCGTGTGGCTGTTGAAGCTCGGCGTCGGCCTCCTGCATAGCCGGCCCTATCATCCGCAGAGCCGCGGCAAGAATGAGCGCTTCCATCGCACGCTCAAGGCCGAAATATTCGATTTCGCCCGATTTTCCGATCTGGCTGCCGTCCAGCGCGCCTTCGATGCCTGGCGCGAACTCTATAATTTCGAGCGGCCCCATGCCGCGCTCGATCTCGACGTGCCGGCCCGTCGCTATCGTCCCAGTTCGCGCCCCATGCCCGAGCACCTTCCAGAGGTGATCTACGATGAAGGCGAGGTCGTCCGCACCGTCCCCAGCACCAAGGCCTATGTCAGCTTCAAAGGCCGCAAGTGGAAAGTCCCAAAGGCCTTCTGCGGCGAGCGCATCGCCATTCGCCCGCTCGACACGGACGGGCGATACGGCATCTTCTTCGCTGCCCTCCGCATCGCAGCCATCGACTTGACAACCAAGCAATCCGTCAGTGATCTATCCGAACAGGTGTCAGCTATCTCCCCGGGCTAAACACTTGTCACAGGGATCCAGCAGCGCCGCGTCTGCGGCGCGGGAAGCGTTCTTTCAGCCCAAGGACTTGGGCTGGCTGGATTCCTGTGACGAGCACAGGAATGAGGGACCGGGAAGTGCGGCCACTACATCGAAGCGAAGCGGAACACTGTATACGGGCGGGAGCTTCCGCGCCGCCATAGTTTCGTCACGGTTTATGAAACGCGCCGAAGGACCGCACCTTCTCTACCCTCATCTCTGTGCTTGTCACAGAGATCCAGCAGCGCCGCGTCTGCGGCGCGGGAAGCGTTCTTTCAGCCCAAGGACTTGGGCTGGCTGGATTCCTGTGACAAGCACAGGAATGAGGGACCGAGATGTGCGGCTACTACAACTATTGCTTGCGAATATGCGAGGGAATGGTCAGCCTATGACGCAATGAAAGGTTACGTCTACATTCTCGCATCGAGACGCTGTATACGGGCGTGACCCGGGACCTTCCGCGCCGCCTCACGATCTTCACGGTATAGGACGCGCCGAGGGGCCGCACCCTCTCCGCCCTCATCCCTGTGCTCGTCACAGGGATCCAGCAGCGCCGCGTCTGCGGCGCGGGAAGAGTCCTCCGGGGGGAGCCGTTGCCACGGAGAGAAACCGGCTGGCACTCGCTTCAAGCGACGCGATCTGCCAACGGCATTGTTTGGGATCGGTGAAGGTCAAGCCGCGTGTCGTCTCCCCCCTTATGGGGGAGAATACCTGCGGCAGGCCTTCGCTTCGAATTCTGCGTTCTGCCCGCATGCCACAAAAAAAGCCCCGGTAAAAAACACCGAGGCTTCCTGTCGATCAGGCCTGCTGGCCAGCAAGCAAACCGGATCAATGTTCCTTGTTCGCGTAGACCGACTTCTTCGTCAGGTAGATGAGGCCCGTGAAGATGAGCAGGAACACCATGACCATGAAGCCGGTGCGCTTGCGATCTTCCAGATGCGGCTCGGCGGCCCACATCAGGAACGCCGAGACGTCCTTGGCATATTGGTCCACGGTCTGGGGGGCGCCGTCGTCATAGGTGACCTGGTCGTCGGAGATCGGCGGTGCCATCGCGAGTGCCGCGGCGCTGGCGAAATACGGGTTGTAATGCGTGCCTTCCGCCACTTCCACGCCCGCCGGCGGATCCTGATAGCCGGTCAGAAGCGCATGGATGTAATCCGGACCGCCTTCTTGATAGGGCCAGAACATGTCGAAGACGAATTGCGGGAAACCGCGTTCGATGCCGCGTGCCTTCGCGATCAGCGAAAAGTCCGGCGGTGCCGCGCCGTTGTTCGAAGCAGCCGCCGCTTCCTTGTTCGGGAAGGGTGACGGGAAGTGATCGGACGGAACGGCCTTGCGCGTGAACATCTCGCCATCCGCGTTCGGACCGTCCTCGACTTCGTAATTCGCAGCGAAGGCCTTCACCTGCGCTTCGGAGTAACCGAGGTCCTCGAGCGTCCGGAAGGACACGAGCTGCATCGAATGGCAGGCCGAACAGACCTCGGTGTAGACCTTCAGGCCACGCTGCAGCTGCCCCTTGTCGTAGTGGCCGAACAGCCCGGCAAAAGTCCAGTCCTGCTGTTCCGGCTTGTGGATCGGGTAGTGGGGCGTGCCCCCGGCGTGCTCCTCGCCGCCTGCTTCGTCCTGCGCGACAGCCGCTCCAAACCCGAGACCGGCGACGACAGCAAGTGACAGAATGCCTGTAACAAGCTTTTTCATTGTTGTGGATTCCTTATCGATCGCTGTTCCGGTCAGGCGCGTGCGGGCTTCAACTGCGCCTTGGCATTCTGTTTTTCCAGCACCGCTTCGGTGATGGAGTTAGGAATGCGCTTCGGCGTCTCGATCAGACCGAGGATCGGCATGATGACGAGGAAGAAGGCGAAGTAATACAACGTGCCGAGCTGCGACATCACGACATAGAGGCCTTCCGCCGGGCGCGAACCCAGCCAGCCGAGCATGATGCAGTTAGCAACGAAGATCCAGAAGCACAGCTTGTACCAGGGGCGGTAGACAGCCGAGCGGACCTTCGACGTGTCGAGCCAGGGCAGGAAGAACAGGATGAGGATCGAGCCGAACATCACCAGAACGCCGCCAAGCTTGGAGTCGATCGGGCCGACGTTGAAGGTGATGGCGCGCAGCATCGCGTAGAACGGCAGGTAGTACCATTCCGGAACGATATGAGCAGGAGTCTTCAGCGCGTCCGCCGGAATATAGTTGTCCGGGTGTCCGAGGAAGTTCGGCATGTAGAAGACGAACCAGGCATAGACGATCAGGAAAACCGATACACCGAGCGCATCCTTCAGCGTCGCATAGGGCGTGAAGGGCACGGTGTCGGACTTGGACTTGACCTCCACCCCGGTCGGGTTGGTCTGGCCGGTGACATGCAGCGCCCAGATGTGCAGGACGACGACGCCTGCGATCATGAAGGGCAGAAGGTAATGCAGCGAGAAAAAGCGGTTGAGCGTCGGCTGGTCGACGGCGAAGCCGCCGAGCAGGAACTGCTGGATCCACTCGCCCACCAGCGGGAAGGCCGAGAAGAAGCCGGTGATGACGGTTGCCCCCCAGAAGGACATCTGCCCCCAGGGCAGCACGTAGCCCATGAAGCCGGTCGCCATCATCAGGAGATAGATGACCACGCCGAGGATCCAGAGGATCTCTCGCGGCGCCTTGTAGGAGCCGTAATAGAGGCCGCGGGCGATATGCAGGTAGACCGCGATGAAAAAGAACGACGCACCGTTGGCGTGCAGGTAACGCAGCAGCCAACCGTGATTGACGTCGCGCATGATCTTCTCGACCGAATTGAAGGCGACGTTCGTTTCTGCGGCATAGTGCATCGCCAGGACGACGCCGGTGAGGATCTGCACGATCAGCATCACCGAAAGCATAGCACCAAAGGTGTAAGCGTAGTTCAGGTTGCGCGGAACCGGATAGGAGACGAACGAGTCGTGAACGAGCCGGGGCAGCGGAAGGCGGGAGTCAACCCACTTCTCGATGCCCGTCGTTGGCGTGTAGGTTGAATGATCAGCACTCATTATCAGTAGTCCCCTCAACCGATCTTGATGACTGTGTCGGAAACGAACGAGAAGGTCGGCACGGCGAGGTTTTCCGGTGCCGGGCCTTTGCGGATACGGCCAGCCGTGTCGTAGTGCGAGCCGTGGCAGGGACAGAACCAGCCGCCGAAATCGCCCGCCTGACCGAGCGGAACGCAACCGAGGTGGGTGCAGACCCCCACCATGATGATCCAGTTTTCCTTGCCCTCGCCGGCGGAACGATCGAGATCGTTTGCCTCGGCATCGGACGGAAGGTTGGCGTTGCGCGCCACCGGATCCTTCAATTCTTCGAGTGCTACGGCCTTGGCCTCTTCCACTTCCTTATCGGTGCGGTTGCGGATGAAGACCGGCCTGCCGCGCCACTTCGCCGTCAGCGACATGCCCGGCTGCAAGCTCGAAACGTCGACTTCGATCGAAGCAAGCGCCAGCGTGGATGCGTCCGGACGCATTTGGTCGATGAACGGCCATGCCGCCGCACCGGCCCCGACAACGCCGGCCATACCGGTAGCCAGGTATAGGAAATCGCGGCGAGTGGGCTCGCCCATGGTCTCGCTTGAAGTCTCGTGTTCGCTCACGGCTAAAACATCCTCTCACGCAAATGTTGCGGAAACCGCATCCGCCCCCGGCGCGCTTCCTGCCCCGTCCCGAGTCTGGAACCACGCCCCGTCAAACGCTGACACCCCATCCGGCCCCTTGAGGCAAGCCACGGATCGGATGTCAGAATCCGGGAAAAATTCTGCACGCAGATTCCCCATCAATCCGGCGCGTTCTATGCCTGATCGCAGATTATGTCCAGCCTTGACAAGGGGCCGCGGGCAGATTGTCGCGGGGAAAGGCGCGACCAATTGGCACAAGGACTTGACGCGTTATAGCCGCGCCGCGGAGCGCCCTATTCCGCGGCCTCTTCGCGCGCGATGAAACCGCCCGACTGGCGCGACCAGAGATCGGCGTAGAGACCGCCATTGGCGATGAGTTCGGCATGGGTGCCGTCCTCGACGATACGGCCTCTGTCCATGACGACGAGACGGTCGAGCGCGGCGATCGTCGATAACCGATGCGCGATGGCCAGCACCGTCTTGCCCTGCATCAGCCGTTCCAGATTGGACTGAATCGCCGCTTCCACTTCCGAATCGAGTGCCGAGGTCGCCTCGTCCAGCACGAGAATCGGCGCATCCTTGAGCATGACCCGGGCGATAGCGATACGTTGGCGCTGGCCGCCGGAAAGTTTGACGCCGCGCTCACCCACATGTGCATCGAACCCTCTGCGGCCGCGCTGATCCTGCAGACCGACGATGAAGTCATGGGCTTCCGCCCTGCGCGCCGCCTCGACCAATTGCTCCTCGCCCGCCCCCGGTCGCCCGAAGAGGATATTGTCGCGGATCGACCGGTGCAAAAGAGACGTGTCCTGGCTGACCATGCCGATCTGGCTGCGCAGCGATTCCTGCCGGACGGCAGCGACGTCCTGTCCGTCGATGAGGATCCGCCCTCCTTCGAGATCGTAGAATCGCAACAGCAGATTGACGAGGGTCGACTTGCCGGCACCCGAACGGCCGACGATGCCGACTTTCTCGCCAGGACGGATGGTGAGCGAAAAGTCGTCGATGACCCCGCCGCCCCTGCCGTAGTGAAACGTCACATGTTCGAAGCGGATTTCCGGCCGGCTGACCCGCAGTTCCGGTGCGCCCGGCCGGTCGGTCAGCCCGATCGGCTGCGATACCAGCTCCGCCGAATTCTGGATCGTGCCTATATTGCGCATGATCGCATTGAATTGCGACATCATCCGCCCGAGCAGCATGTTGAGGCGCAGGACCAGCGCCAGGGTGAACGCGACGGCGCCGGAACTGACCGCGCCCGCCAACCACAAGTGAACGGCGTAGACCGCGATCGCCGCGATCATCATGCCGGACAAAAGCGCGAGCGATGCCCTCACCCCCGTCAGCAGGCGCGTGAAAGGGATGACTGCTCCCTGGAAACGGTGGAACCCACCCCGAATATAACGATCGTTCTCCTCGTCACTGCCGAACAGCTTCAGCGTCTGGATGTTCGCATAGGCATCGACCATGCGGCCGTTCAGCATCGACGCCATCTCCGCTGTGTCGCGGGCATGCTTGCGCACACGCGGGACGAAATAGCGCGCGAGCACCAGGAAGATCACGATCCAGAAGGCGACCATCGCCGCCAACCGCCAGTCCAACTGGGCGATCAGCGCCATGGTCGAGGCCGTGTAGATGACGATGAACCAGACCACCTGCAACAGCGAAACGATCAGGTCGCTCGTCGCCTGTGCGCCGCTCCAGACCTTGGTGACGATACGCCCGGAAAAGTCGTTCTGAAAGAAGGAGAGCGACTGGCGCGCGACATGGACATAGGATTGCCAGCGCACCAGGTTCAGGAAGCCGGTAATGATCGACTGCTCCTCCACCAGCGCGGCAAGCGTCACCGCAAGGAAGCGGAACACCAGGACCGTCAGCAGCATGAAGAGCAGTTCCGGTCCGTTGGTCGAGATCAACCCGTGCCAGCCGTCCTCCGGTCGGATCGTGTCGAGCACATCGACAAGCCGACCGACGAAATAGAACAGGCCGGCTTCCAGCATCGCCACCAGACCGCCGAGCACGGCCATGGCGAGGAAAGGACCTTTCGCCTGGCTGGCGTAAAACCAGGCATAACCCAAGAGCGACCGCGGCGGCTGCAGCCGCTCGCGCGGCGCAAAGGGGTCGATCCAGTTTTCGAAAATCTTGACGATGGCGCGCAGCATCAGTCCGATATAGGCGGTTCTGAAATCCGGGCAATCCGTTTTCGCTTCCACGCCCATTACGATTGCGTAACTGCGGCCCGCTGAACGCGCAGCCGGCAGTGGCCCGGGAGGCGGCGTATTACTCCGCCGCCTCCTCCTTTTCGACCTCGTCGGCGATGAAGCCGCCGGACTGGCGCGACCAGAGATCGGCATAAATGCCGCGCCTGGCGACGAGTTCGTTGTGAGAGCCGGTCTCGACGATCCGGCCGGCTTCGAGGATGACCAGGCGATCCATCTCCGTCAGCGTGGACAGGCGATGCGCGATGGCGATCACCGTCTTGCCGGACATCAGTGCGAAGAGATTTTCCTGAATAGCCGCCTCCACCTCCGAGTCGAGCGCAGACGTCGCTTCGTCGAGGATGAGGATCGGTGCGTCCTTCAGGAAAACACGGGCGATCGCAATCCTTTGCCGCTGGCCGCCCGAAAGCTTGACCCCGCGTTCGCCGACCTGAGCGTCGAGCCCTCGCCTGCCCAGATTGTCCTCGAGCGTCTGGATGAAGTCCCAAGCATTCGCTTTCTTCGCCGCGGCGATGATGTCGTCGTCGCTTGCCTGCGGATGCCCATAGGCGATGTTGTCGCGAATGGAGCGATGCAGGAGCGACGTGTCCTGCGTCACGACGCCGATCTGGGAACGCAGGCTGTCCTGGGTGACGGTCGAGATGTCCACGCCGTCGATCCGGATAGCGCCGGATTCCAGATCGTAGAAGCGCAGAAGCAAATTCATCAAGGTCGTCTTGCCCGCGCCGGAGCGGCCGACCAGCCCGATCTTCTCCCCGGGCCGGATATCGAGCGACAGCCGGTCTATGACGCCCTTGGCCTTGCCGTAATGGAAGCGGATGTCTTCGAAGCTGATCGCACCCTGGTCCGCCTTGAGCGCCACGGCAGCCGGCTTGTCGACGATGTCGTGCGCCTTCGTCATCATGCCCATGCCGTCATAGACAGTGCCGATATTCTCGAACAGCGCCGACACTTCCCACATGATCCATTGCGACATGCCGTTGACGCGCATGGCAAGACCGATCGCAACTGCGATCGCGCCGATCGAGATTCCGCTCGTCAGCCACAGATAGATTCCGAGAGCGCCGACGGAAAAAAGGGCGATACAGTTGTTTGCGTAGACGAATATGTGGAAGAGCGTGACCTTCCGCATCTGCCGGTACACGGTGCTCAGGAATTCGTCCATGCCCGCGCGGGCGTATGTCTCCTCCCGCCCGGCATGGGAGAAAAGCTTGACGGTCCCGATATTGGTGTAGCTGTCGACGATGCGTCCGGTCATCATCGAGCGCGCGTCGGCCTGTTCCTTGGAGATCTTCTGCAGCCGCGGAACGAAATAGGTGACGATCACGATATAGATGACGAGCCACAGCCCGAGCGGCATCACGAGGCGCCAATCCGCGGCCGCCACGACGATCAGCATCGTCGCGAAATAACTCACCACATAGACGAAGACGTCGAGGATCTTCATCACCGTTTCGCGGACCGCGAGCGACGTCTGCATGACCTTCGTCGCCACGCGCCCGGCAAACTCGTTGGCGAAGAACGTCATGCTCTGCCTGAGCAGATAGCGATGCATCTGCCACCGCGCGATCATCGGATAATTGCCGAGCAACACCTGATGCATCACGAAGGAGTCGAGGGCGACCAGCCCCGGCAGACCGATAAGAATGAGGGCTGCCATCCAGGCGAGCCTGCCGCCTTCGGTCGCAAGAAAGGTTTCGCGGTCAGCGGTGGACAGCCAATCGACCACATTGCCCAGGAACTGGAACAAGGCCACTTCGCCGATCGCGATCAGCATGGTGCAGATCGACATGATCAAGAGCCACGGAGCCGCGGGCCTGGTATAGTGCCAGCAAAAGGCAAAGAGACCCTTTGGCGGAAGCTTCGGCTCCTCCGTCGGATAAGGATCGAGGCGGGATTCAAACCAGCCGAACATTGTCTAGCCCCTTCAGATAGCTTGAAGGAAAGCGGGTCGCCCCGCATTCTTTATCTTGAAAAATACAACCCGGAAATGACGCCCGCGAGCGGAGCATGACCCCGGATGAACCGGAGCGCGCATCGCTCGATCGAAAAAAAGCAGAGGCGCGGAACCGGTCAGGCCAGGAAAGGCCGTGTTACTCGTGGGAGGCGCGTCAACATCAGAACAGTCATGCATGCCTCCTTCGGTTCGCGTTGAAGAGGACAGAGCTTTAACCTTATTCGTGCTGCCATGCCAGATTGTCGCAGGCATTTTCTTGACCAATTTTTCGCCGGCCGTTGGTCTGTTGCCAATACGGCACAAATTAGCGGCGGCAAAAGAAGCGGCCCCGAATGAATCGTCTCGGAGTACACCCGACCATGGATCGCGAGGCCGATCGGTGGCATAGGAACCGTCATCAATCACTCCCACGCTCCAATCCCTTCTATCGACAAGCGCATGAACGATCTTCGCATCGCCCTTTACCAGCCTGACATTCCAGGCAATACCGGAACGATCCTGCGGCTCGCCGCCTGCCTCGGTCTTTCGGTCGACATCATCGAGCCTGCCGGTTTCGATCTTTCGGACCGCAATCTCAAGCGTGCGGGAATGGACTATATCGCGGCGGTGACCATGACTCGGCACGTCAGCTGGGAGCGTTTCGAAACATGGCGGTCGAGCACCGGCAGACGCCTCGTGCTCGCCTCCACCAAGGCGGCCGCCCCCTATACGCGCTTCAGCTTCCGGCCGGACGACGTCCTTCTCTTCGGCAGGGAAAGCGCCGGGGTTCCCGATCACGTCCACGAACGGGCCGAAGCGCGCATCCTCATACCGATGGCGCCCGGCCAGCGTTCGCTCAACATCGCCATGGCAACCGCCATGATCGCTGGAGAAGCGCTGCGGCAGACCGGCGCCTTCTGAGCCGAAACGAGCGGCGGCCCTCAGCGGCACCCCGGTCCGGTGTCCTGACGGCGGTCATGCGGCGATCTCGTTGTAGGGCGTTGCCTTGCGAGCGTATTTCAGGGTGCGCGCCCACCAGGTCAGCCGGTCGATCATCAGGAATAGCGGCGCACGCATCTCTTCCGGTTTGTAGAGATTTCCCGCCGCATCGAACTTCGACCAGGCCTTCGCAAAGGAGATTCCGTCGCGAAGGGTGACGGCGTGCAATTCGCCGAAGACCTGCCGCAATTGTTCGACGGCCCGTATGCCGCCCGATGCGCCGCCATAGGAAACGAAGGCTACCGGCTTTGCGTGCCAGGGCTCATAGACCGCATCGATCATCTCCTTCAAGGCCGCCGGGTAGCCGTGGTTGTACTCCGGAGTGATGACGATGAATGCGTCCGCTTCGGCGACCTTCCGCTCCATCCACTCGGCTGGACCGGCGGATTTGTCGCCGCGAGCGCTTTTCATTCTGACGGGATCGATGATCGTCAGGCTGAACACGTCGGACGTCTCGAGCTCGCGAATGAGCCAGCTCGCGACCGTGTCGCAGAAACGGCCCTGACGTGCGCTGCCGTAGATCAGGGCAAGGGTCATCTTTTCAGTCATGCTATGTCGGCTCCATGTTGTCGGTTACAGGGAGCTCATGCTATAGAACCTCAACTATAGTTGAGGTCAATAGCAGCCGTGAAAAAAGACAAACCCAATGATATCAAGCGCGAACTGACGGTCGGCGAAGTGGCCGAACGCAGCGGCCTCGCGGTGTCGACGCTTCATTTCTACGAGACCAAGGGCCTCATCCGCAGCAATCGCAGCCGGGGCAATCAGCGGCGCTACCCGCGTTCCGTCCTGAGGCGGGTGGCCGTGATCAAGGTTGCTCAGCGTACGGGTATCCCGCTTGCCGAGATCCAGTCGGCTCTGTCGGTGCTCCCCGACGACCGGCCGCTGACGGTCGACGACTGGGGACGGCTCTCGAAGACCTGGCGGCAGCAGCTCGACGAGCGGATCGCCAAGCTGACGGCGCTGCGCGATCAGCTCACAGGCTGCATTGGCTGCGGTTGCCTGTCGATGCGCGACTGTCCCTTGCGCAATCCATGGGACGTTCTTGCCTCCGAAGGAACGGGGCCGCGCCTCATCGATCCCGCCGATGGGGCGGAGCATGAGGCCAGTTAGCCGGCTGACCCGACTGCGCAGGCCTCATACGGGAGAGCAGTGCCATGCTGGCCAACGCACCGAGGGAGCAGAGAAGCGCAAACGCCAGCGTCCACCGGTTACCCGCCTCGCCAAGCAGGAACGAAAAGAACGGCGGGGCGGCGGCGAAAGCCAGGTTGAGCGGCAGGCCGAGGCGCGCCACCACCGCCCCATATTCCGTAGAAGAAAAGAAGACGAGCGGCATCGTCGCCCGGCTGACGGACATGGCGCCGCTTGAAAGGCCATAGAGCACGAGGAAGAGAACGATCGACCATTCCGCCCCTTGCCCAAGCGCGAGCGCCAGCAGTGCCGGCGGCATGATCGCCGCGGCAACCAAGCCCGTCGTCAACCCGTCCCAGCGATTGCCGCCGAGGAAATCGAAAAGCCGCCCCGAGAGCTGGATGAACCCGATGGCCGACCCGAAGCCGACCGCCAGATAGCCGGGCACGGCAAAGCTGCGGAAAAGATCGATCACCACAAGCTGAAAACCCCAGGTAACAAAGCCGTTGAGCGCGACCGCCGCCGTGATCAGGGCAACGACGCGCCACTGGCGACGAACAGCCGGCGACGCAGATCGATTCGATTTGGCGACCCGGGGATCGGATTTTGGCGGCTCGCGCCTGGGCAAAGCGAAAAAATGCAAGGGCGCGCTGGCAAGGAGCATCACCGCGCCATAAAGAACGAATGTGCCGCGCCAACCGAGAGCCGCCTCGCAGAAAGTCGTGACCGGCCAGGCGATCGTGGGTGCGAGCGCCATGGCGAGCATCTGCGCCCCTATGGCACGACGCGCGCCCTCGCCCGCGATCTCTGTGAGGAACACCTGAGCCGAAGTCGTGAGTGCTGCCGCCCCGGCCAGACCAAGAATGCCCCAGGCCGCAAAATAGGAAACCGGACCTCCGGCGCCGGCCAGCAGCCACAGCCCCGGAGCCGCGGCTGCCGAACCGAAAGCGAGCACGAGCCGCGCCCCGTGGCGCGCGTAGACCGGCGCAAGCAGCGGTGAGCAGAAGGCCATCGCGACTAGCATGACGGTCGGGCCGAGATAGATTGCCGAAGGCCTCAGGAGAAGATCGTTCGCCATTCCGACCGCCGTCACCGAGACGAACATGAACATCGCTCCCCAAGCGATGATCTGGGTGATGGAGAGCACGATGATGGAACGGAGAACGGGCATCGGGGCAGGTTCGGGAATACATGCAATGGCGAGAGGGAGACACAAACTGGTTTATCGCGCCGCTATGATCTTGGCCACGCTATTATCGATGGACAAAGATGCATCTTGCCTGTCGGTATGAGCGGTGGGATCGGGGCAATCAGTCTGCGCTCGGGAGACGGCGCATCGTGAACTCGATCTCGCCGCCTTCGAGCTGGCGCCAGCTCTCGACTTCGGTCCAATAGGCAGCCTTTGGCCAGGTATCGAACCACTCCCGCGCCTTGGCCCGCGCGGCATCGCGCTCGAGCCTAAACGTCTCGCGCACGAAAAGCCCGTCTCTTCGTGTGGGGTGCTCCCGGCGATGCCGGGCGATCTGGCGCCGCAAGCCGTCCAGCGGCGGTCCTGGGGGTATCTTCGCCATGGGCCATACCTCTGGCGAAAAGATAGGATGAGCGCCGCATTATTGCCAGTCATTTGTCCCGATCCTGCGATGAGGCCCTGATTGCGGTAGACTGTCGCTGTCCCCGTGGCACCGTTGCCAAGCCGCTGAAAATATGGACTGTGGCGGCGACATCGAATCGGCGGTTTTCAGCAGGGAAATCCGCGAACGGAAGTGCATTCCCATGGAAAGACCGCAACTGCCACAGGGCCTGCCGGCCGACATCGAAGACAAGAAGGCAGCGGCGAAGGCTTGGTTCGAAAGCCTCCGCGACACGATCTGCGCCGCCTTCGAGGCGATCGAGGACGATTTGACAGGTCCGCTGTCGGATCGTCCGGCAGGCCGTTTCGTCGCCAAGGACTGGCTGCGCGAGGAAGGTGCGGGCGGCGGCGGTCGCATGTCCATGATGGAAGGGCGCGTCTTCGAGAAAGTGGGGGTTCACACCTCCACCGTCTTCGGCGAGTTCTCGCCGGAGTTCCGCGACCAGATTCCCGGCGCGAGCGAAGATCCGCGCTTCTGGGCATCCGGCATTTCGCTGATCGCCCACCCGGTCAACCCCAATGTCCCTGCCGTGCACATGAACACGCGCATGGTCGTGACCACCAGCAATTGGTTCGGCGGCGGTGCGGACCTCACGCCGGTCCTGGACCGCCGGCGCATCATGACCGATCCGGATACCGTCCTTTTTCATCGTGCCATGGAGATCGCCTGCAATAGGCACCCTGTCGCCGATCATGCAAAATTCAAGCAGTGGTGCGACGAGTATTTCTACCTGAAACACCGGAACGAACCGCGCGGCACCGGCGGGATCTTCTACGATTGGCTCCGCTCTGCGGAGGAGCTCGGCGGTTGGGACGCGGATTTCGCCTTCACGCGCGATGTCGGCAAAGCCTTCGCACTCGTCTATCCGAGAATCGTCCGTACGAATTTCCACAAGCCCTGGACCGAACAGGATAGAAACGAGCAGCTCGTGCGCCGCGGCCGGTACGTCGAGTTCAACCTGCTTTACGACCGCGGCACGATCTTCGGTCTCAGGACGGGTGGCAACGTGGAGTCGATCCTCTCCTCCCTGCCCCCACTCGTACGCTGGCCGTGAATCGCAGCTTATTCGACCATCGTTGAGACGGCGAACAAATGCGCCGCGTCGGCGTTTCCCTCTCCAGGAGAGAAGGAGCGACGCATGGTCTTCAAGAAAAGGACATTCTTCGGCGATGACCCCGAGAGGCTGCCTGCCGAAGATCCCGCCGAACTCGAGCGCCGGGTCGCTCATTGTCTTGCGGTCGCGCCGGGCCTCGACGCCATAGAGGTCACGGTGACGGGCTCGGGCAGTACGATCCTGCTCGCCGGTACGGTGGCGACCGAAGAGGAGATCGCCCGCGCCGAGGAGGCGGCCCTATCGGTCGAAGGCGTCGCCGAGGTGGTCAATCGCATCGAACGCGCGAAGGCGGGGCGCGGGTGAGCGGCCCCTCACCTGCATAAATGCGGCTGATCTCAGATCAGAAACAATCATCAGAGAGACGGCTTCCCTCAGATGGAGCTGAGCGTCCAGCCGACGATGTCGGCCGCGACCCTGGCGAAAGCGGCGTCGAGTGCGGTGACGAAGGCGGGGTTGCCGGCTCCACGCACGGGCACGACGGCGCGGAAGGCCTGCTGTTTGCGGACGGTGCCGTTCCGGTCGTCCAGTAGCTTGGCGAATATCTCAACGACCGCCGTTGCCGGCCCATCGGTGGATATTTCGAAGGCTCTGAGCTCGGTTATCAATTGATAATCGATGGCGAGCCCTTGGCCGGGTTTACCGACGCGAATCCTGCCGGTGTTATCGAAGGTCTGGACGAGCCTGTCCTGCACCATGCGCGGCAGACTGTCTCCCCATTGGGCCCTGGCGAGGTATTGCAGTTCCGACCTCGAAAGACGAACGACGATCTGGTCGCTGCCCAGCGTCTTCAGCGCCGTCGGTTCAGGCACGAGAAGCTGGCGGTTTGTAGCTCCCGGACGCTCCACCGCAGGAACGGACGCCAGACTGAACGTGTCGTTGGCTGCCTGGCGCGAGCCGCACCCCGCCAGCATCGCCGCCAATGCAAGAACCACCGCAGACCGGGCCCCTCTCGCGCCACGAAAACCTACCAGACCCGGAAAACCCATACGCCAAATATCCCCTAGCAACGCGGCGCCGTTCAGCTTCCCGCCCTCAACGCAACCTGCCCGCGACCGTCGATAAACGAATCACCGACGCGTGCGGCCATCATATTGCTTAACCGTTTCGCCGCCGAACAGAAGCCGCTGCGGATTTTTATCGAACTCGGAAATCGTATTCTGCAGGCTTTGAACCGTGCGACGCGTGTCGCCGACGAGCGCCTCGACGTCCCGCAGTCCCGAATTGGAGAAACGCTTGAGATTTTCGGCTATGGGGCCCAGTTGCGCATTCAGGTTCTCCGCCACCCGCCGAAAGGACTCGAGCGTTTCGCGTGCCTGCGCAGAAAGCGACGGAGCGTCCGCGTCGCCGAGGAAGCCGTCGATCTTCACCAGGATGCTGTCGACCCGGTTCGATGCCGCATTCAGCTTGTTGGACATTTGCGTGAAATCGGTGATCGTCTGATCGATGTCCCCCTGCCGGGCGGAAATCTTTTCGGCAAAGTCCGAAACCTGCGCGGCGATCTTGCGGGCGTCCGCACTCGCGGCCGTGATATCGTTGACGACCAGCCCGACCTTCTGCGCGTCGACGGCAGCCACCAGTGTATCGACCCGCTTCAACGTCTGTTGCGCGCTCTTGCCGAACTGATCGTAGGTTTCCACCGTGCGCCGGAATCCGGCGATCGCTTCCGATACCCCGCCTGAAGCATCCTTCAGATTGTTGCTCACCTGCTCGGCATTGCTGACGATGTTGTCTATCTTCTTCGGGTCGACCGACTTGATCAGCCTGTCCGCGCTCGCAAGCGTATCATCGAGCTTCTTCGATGCTGCATTGACGGAACCGGACAGTTGTTCGACGCTTTTCAGGAACTGGTCGATCGCACCGGAATTGTCCGCCAGCGCCTTGGAAAAGCGCTCCGCGTTGCCGATGGTGGCCGTCAGCGGACCACGCACGTCGGTGACGAAGCTCTGAATATCCGTGATCGCCGAATTCGCGCGGTCGAGGATCTGGTCCGCGGTGGCCAGCAGGCTGGTGACGCTCGACTGATCGGCAAGGATATGCGCCTGGGTGCCGTTTTCCAGCGCGGTCTTGAGGATATTCTCGTCCCCCTTGCGACCGCCGCTGAGTTCGATATAGGCCGCTCCCGTCAGCCCCTGCACCTCGAGCGTCGCCGTTGTGGATTTCATGACCGGCGCATCGGCCGAGACTTCGGTGATCGCAATCGAATAGCGAGGATCGTTGGCATCGATCGCAAGATTGCGCACGCTGCCGACGTTGATGCCGTTGAAGCGCACCGGTGAGCCCACCGACAGACCGTTGGCCGATCCGGGAATGTTGACGACGAGTTCGACCATCTGGCCGGTTCGGCCATATTGCGACATCCAATACACGAAGCCGAAGGCCGCGGCGATGACCAGGACGGTGAAGAAGCCGACAATGGCATAATTCGCTTTAGTTTCCATCGGCATTACCTACCTTTGCGGTCCTTGCCGCCTGTTCATGTATTCTGCGAGCAGGCTTGCCGTAGCTCCCCCGCCTCCCGCATTCTCGTCTCAATCCTGCTCGCGCACGATCGCTCTTGCGCGCTTGCCCCGGAAATAAGACTTCACCCAGGGCTCGTCACAGGCGAGCATATCCTCGATGGTGCCTTCGACGAGAACGCGCTTGTTGCCGAGCACCGCGATCCGGTCACAGACCGAAAACAGGCTGTCCAGATCGTGCGTCACCATATACACGGTCAATCCAAGCGTGTCCCGCAGCTTGGCGATCAACTCGTCGAACTCCGCGGCGCCGATCGGATCGAGTCCGGATGTCGGCTCATCGAGAAAGACGAGATCGGGATCGAGCGCAAGCGCGCGCGCAAGCGCCGCGCGCTTGATCATGCCGCCGGAAAGCTCCGAGGGGTATTTCTCCGCGGCCTCCGGTGCGAGGCCGACCAGTTCGATTTTCAGGCGCGCGAGTTCGTCCATCAGGTCCTGCGGCAGATCCAGATATTCGCGCATCGGCACCTGGATGTTCTCACGCACCGTCAGGGCCGAGAAAAGCGCGCCGTGCTGGAACAGCACGCCGAGGCGCATATCGAGTGCGATGCGCTCGGCCTCGCCCATTTTGTCGTAGTCGGCGCCAAGAATTTCGATCGTGCCGGAACGCTTCGGCAGAAGCCGAAGGACCGTGCGCATCAGTACGGACTTTCCGGTACCCGAGGCGCCGACGAAGCCGAGGATTTCACCACGCAGCACTTCGAGATTGAGATTGTCGAGAACCACATGGTCTCCGAAGCCGACGGTCAGATCGCGCACGGAGAGAACCGCCTCTCGCTTCTCCCCCGCATCCGCTTGCTTTTCGATGACCGCTTGAACCATGTTCGCCTACCTCAGAAATCGATTGCCGCGTAGAACATGGCGAACAATCCGTCGATCAGAATCACGACGAATATCGATTTGACGACGGAGGAGGTCACACGCCGCCCGAGCGACTCGGCGCTGCCGCCGACCTTCAGTCCCTCGACTGCGGCAACGACGCCGATGATCAGGGCCATAAAGGGGGCCTTGATCATACCGGCCGCGACCGAGGAGAAATCGACAGCTTCCTGCAGCCGCGCCAAAAAGGTCGGGATTGTGATGTCGGAATAGGCCCATGCCACCATGGCGGCGCCGGCAAGGGCGGCGAAGTTCGCAATGATCGTCAGGAGCGGCAAGACAATCGTCAGCGCCACGAGACGCGGAAAGACGAGAACGCCGACCGGACTCAAGCCCATGACCTTGAGCGCGTCGACCTCTTCGCGCATCTTCATGGAGCCGATCTCGGCGGTAATCGCGCTGCCCGACCGGCCGGCGATCATGATCGCGGTCAGCAACACGCCGATCTCGCGCAATTGCAGGATGCCGACGAGATCGACGACGAAAATTTCCGCTCCGAAAGAGCGGAGCTGGAACGCTCCCTGTTGCGCGATGATGGCGCCGATCAGGAACGACATCAGGGTGATGATGGGCGTCGCCATGACGCCCATGCGGTCGATCTGATGGACGATCGCAGCAGGCGAGACGCCCGCGTGACGCCCGAGCTTCATCTGCGCACCGCGTACCGCAGACCCCAGGATGTACATGGCCGCGACCGTGTCGGTCCAGATGGAGACCGTCAGCTCACCCACGGGCGTAAACAGCCGCTGAAAAAGCGGCATCCTGGTCCCACTCTCTTCCGGGCTGCGCAGTTGCTTCGGCAGTGCGCGGACCAGTTCGGCATAACGCTCGCCGCCCGTGAACCGAACGTCGTCGGCTGTCCCGTGCATGAAGCGGCGAATGATCCATGCACCGGCGGTGTCCATCGCGGTGATGCCGGAGAAGTCAAACTCGCTCTGCCCATCGGAGGGCTTTTCAAGCCGCTTCAGCTTGGCGGCCATCTCCTCCGCGGTCTCGTGCCGCCAGTCGCCGCTGAACACATAGCGCCGACCGTTTCCGGCGGCGCCCTCATCGACGACGACGTCGGCAGCGGTCTCTGTTTGGGCACGCGTCACGTGATATCGGTCTTTCAGTTCGTTCTCCGCATAGTCTCTTAAACCAGAATCGATTTGATGACAAAATCATGCGGGAATTCAAAGTCGTACAGTGCCCTTGGTGCGACAGAAATGACACAATGGGCCGGAAGCTTCGCGAAAGTCCGCCATCCGCGGTCCGGAGCGTATGAAGTCAAGGGGTCCCTATGCCGATTTCTCTTACAGCCACCGTCGAACATTTCCCGATCGCCGGGGCATTCACCATTTCGCGCGGCTCGAAAACCACGGCAAGCGTCGTCACCTGCCGCGTTACCGACGGCGAGCTATCGGGTTGGGGTGAGTGCGTTCCCTATGCGCGCTACGGCGAATCGGTCGAGTCGGTGCTGAGCGCCATCGAGACCGTACGACTGCTCATCGAAGAGGGTATGACACGCACGGACCTGCAGAAGGCGATGAAGGCCGGCGCCGCTCGAAACGCGGTCGACTGCGCCCTGTGGGATCTCGAGGCAAAGCGCAGTGGAAGCTCCGCTGCCGCGCTCGCCGGAATAGCCGGCCCGACGCCTTTGACCACCGCCTACACCTTATCGCTCGGCGAACCGGAGGAGATGAGGGCCCAGGCCGAGAAACACGCCCATCGGGCGCTTCTCAAGGTGAAAGTCGGAACGGAAGACGACACGGCGCGCATTCGCGCCGTCAGGAGCGGCGCGCCGGCGAGCCGCATCATTCTCGACGCCAATGAGGGATGGACGGCAGCCAACCTTACGGCCCATTTCACCGCCTGCGCCGAGAACGGCATCAGCCTCATCGAACAGCCGCTGCCGGCCGGCCGCGACGAGATACTCGCCTCCCTGCCCCGCCCCGTACCCATCTGCGCCGACGAAAGCGTGCATGCCACGGAGGACCTCGAAAGGCTCGTCGGCCGCTACGATGCGGTCAACATCAAACTCGACAAGACCGGAGGGCTGACCGAGGCCCTGCGCATGCGCGCCGCGGCCGAAGCCCTCGGCCTGAAGATCATGGTCGGCTGCATGGTCGGCAGTTCCCTCGCCATGGCGCCGGCGGTGCTTGTCGCGCAGGGCGCCGATTTCGTGGATCTCGACGGACCGCTGCTGCTTTCGAAAGACCGCACCCCGGGCCTTCGCTACGAGGCCTCGCTCGTCTTTCCGCCGGAGGCCAGCCTCTGGGGCTGAAGATACCAGCCGAGGAACGTGAAAAGGCAGCCGGAAAGCGCGACCACCGACATGGAGTAGAAGCCGTCGACGCCGAACCAGGCGTAGAAATAGCCCGACAGAAAGGTGAAGATCGCCGTGAAGATGCCGGTATAGAAAAAGTAAAGCCCCTGCGCCGACGCCTCCTGCTCCTCCGCGACACGTTCGACCAGCTTATGCTGCATGCCCGTATGCATGATCGCATAGGTGAAGGCGTGGAAGCACTGCAGAACGAAATAGCCCGAGAAGCCGAGATCCATCGGAAAAATCAGCCAGCGCACGACCGCGAGCAGGCAGCCGGAGAAAATCATCGTCCAGACGCTGAACCGGCGGACGATCGCCCTGGCAAGGAAGAACATCAGCACTTCCGCTGCGACGCCGGCACTCCAGAGAATACCGATCTGCGTGCCGCTGTAGCCTATATGCTGCCAGTAGATGGCGGAGAAGGCGAAGAGCATCGCATGGCTGCTGTTGACCAGCGTCACGCCGACCAAAAGCAGTTGCAGGTCCGCCTGGCGCAGCGATTGCGGCGGCGGCTCGGTGATTGCGGTAATCGGTGATGGCCTGCGCGGACGGCCGACACGCGGCGCGGCCACCGCCAACAGTATGGTGAGCGCGAAGCCTGCCGCCATTGCGGGCAGGACCATCTGCCCGCCGACGACTCCGATCAGCCAGCCACCCAGCATCGTCGCCCCGATAAAGGCGACCGATCCCCAGACACGCATCTGCGCATAGTCGAATCCCCAGCGCCGCACGCCCGAAAGTGCTATCGCCTCAACGATCGGCACATAGGGCGAATAAACCGCCGATTGCAGCGTGTAGATGACGAGCACCGGCCAGAAGCTCTGCGCATAGAAAAGAACGATTGCCCCGGCGAAGGACAGGATGCCCGACCAGATCAGGACGATCGCCCCGCTCCCCGATTCGGTCTGCGAGAACGCCCGCCAGCGGTGCGGTGATCACCCGGACGAACATCGGAACAGCAAGCACTATGCCGATTTCGAAGTCGCTGAGCGACAGGCGGCTCAGCCAGACCGGAAAGTACGGCATCGCGAAACCGTTGACGATCAGCGGCGCTGAGAAGAGAAGCGCGATGCGGAGTGCGAAATGGCGCGGCGGGGGGCCCGCGACGAATGCGGGAGCAGATGACGGAATCATGGAGGGACCTGATGGCTGTGGGCCACCATTAACACAACCGCGCGTGTGTTTGCCATCGGCTCGTCGTCACCGCGGACGCTTGTCCACCGGAACGATAGTCAGACCCTTCCGCGGCTTTTCCTTGACCCGCAAATCACTCAGGCGGCCTGGGGTGCAAGCCGCCTGACGGGCATTGTCTCGGCTTCGCCGGCTCGCTGCCCAGCGGCGCTGTCGCCGCGCATCTGGTGCCAGGTGATGAGCTCCATCGTGCCGTCGTGATGCTCGGCGATCGCCGTGCAGCTCTCCACCCAGTCGCCCGTGTTGATGTACTTGATGCCTTCGATGTCTTCGATGACCGCATGATGGATGTGGCCGCAGATCACCCCTTGCGCGTCGTGACGACGGGCTTCCTCGGTCACGACTTTCTGGAACTCGCCAATGAAGTTCACCGCGTGTTTGACCTGCAGCTTGGCCCAGGAGGAAAACGACCAGTAAGGCATGTCGAGACGACGACGTATGGCCGCAAGGCCAATATTGATGGCGATTGCCATGTCGTAGGCCCAGTCGCCGAGATAGGCGAGAACGCGTGCGTTGCGCACGACCACGTCGAACTCGTCCCCGTGCAGCACGAGATAGGTCCGCCCGTCCGCACCCTTGTGGAGATAGCGTTGCGCCACTTCGATACCGCCGAAATGAACGCCCGGAAACTCCCGGAGGAACTCGTCGTGATTACCGGGGATGTAGATGATGCGCGTGCCTTTTCGTGCCTTGCGCAGAAGCTTCTGGACCACGTCGTTGCAGGACTGCGGCCAGTACCAGCTGCGTTTGAGACGCCAGCCGTCCACGATATCCCCGACCAGAATGATCGTCTCCGCCTCGTGGTGCCGCAGGAAATCCAGAAGAAAGTCCGTCTTGGCCGCTTTCGAGCCCAGATGAACATCGGAAATGAAAAGCGTGCGCAGTTTCAGAACGGAATTCTGTTGGTATGCCGATGCCGCCGCCATGCCAGCCTCATCCTGGTTTAGCCGTTTCACGACCGTCAAAATCAGACTCGTGTTTCAGGAAGATGACATGGGACGCGGAGCATGCAGCAAGCGCCGCGTAGCCATGCCTGGAAAGAACCGCGTCGAAACTGTACCTGCCGGGCGATTCATGCCAAAAGGCACGACATCGATCAGCACCGGACGTGAGTGCGATTTCATAACCGCGCTCTCGGGTCCCACGCAAGAATTCAAGGAATGCAAAGGCATGAACACGGGCGATAAAGCGAAATCCCAGGCCGTTCCCGCCAGCGGAGACATCGATCAGCAGGCACTCTTCTTCCATCGCTATCCTCGCCCCGGCAAGCTCGAGATCCAGCCGACCAAGCCACTCGGGAATCAGCGCGACCTGGCGCTCGCCTATTCGCCGGGGGTCGCCGCACCTTGCCTCGCCATCAAGGACAATCCCGAGACCGCCGCCGATTTCACCGCCCGCGCCAATCTCGTCGCCGTGGTATCCAACGGCACAGCCGTTCTCGGCCTTGGCAATATCGGTCCCCTGGCCTCCAAACCCGTGATGGAGGGGAAGGCCGTTCTCTTCAAGAAGTTCGCGGGGATCGACGTCTTCGACATCGAGATCGACGCACCGACGGTCGATCGGATGGTCGACGTCATCTCGGCGCTGGAGCCGACCTTCGGCGGCATCAATCTCGAGGACATCAAAGCTCCCGAATGTTTCGAGGTGGAGCGGCGTCTGCGCGAGAAAATGGAAATACCGGTCTTCCACGACGACCAGCACGGGACCGCGATCATCGTCGCTGCCGCCGTCCTGAACGGCCTGGAACTTGCCGGCAAGGACATTACCGAGGCCAAGATCGTGGCCTCCGGTGCCGGGGCGGCGGCGCTTGCCTGCCTCAACCTCCTCGTCACGCTGGGCGCCAAGCGCGAAAACATCTGGGTCCACGACATCGAAGGTCTCGTCTACAAAGGGCGCGAGGCCCTGATGGACGAGTGGAAAGCCGTCTACGCGCAGGAGAGCGACAATCGTGTGCTCGCCGACAGCATCGGCGGAGCCGACGTGTTTCTGGGGCTCTCGGCCGCCGGCGTTCTCAAGCCTGAACTGTTGGCCCGGATGGCCGAAAAGCCCCTGATCATGGCGCTGGCCAATCCTACGCCGGAGATCATGCCCGAAGTGGCCCGCGCCGCGCGCCCCGATGCCATGATCTGCACCGGACGCTCGGATTTTCCGAACCAGGTCAACAATGTCCTCTGTTTCCCGCATATCTTCCGTGGCGCGCTCGATTGCGGCGCACGCACCATCAACGAAGAGATGAAGATGGCGGCGGTGCGCGCGATAGCAGGCCTTGCCCGCGAGGAGCCGTCGGATGTCGCCGCGCGCGCCTATTCCGGCGAAACGCCCGTCTTCGGCCCCGATTACCTGATCCCTTCGCCTTTCGATCAGCGGCTGATCCTGCGGATTGCGCCGGCCGTGGCAAAGGCTGCAGCCGAAAGCGGCGTCGCCACGCGTCCGATCCAGGACTTCGACGCCTATCTCGACAAGCTCAACCGTTTCGTCTTCCGCTCCGGCTTCATCATGAAACCGGTCTTTGCTGCAGCGAAGAATGCGACGAAGAACCGCGTCATCTTCGCCGAGGGCGAAGATGAGCGGGTGCTGCGGGCCGCCCAGGTTCTGCTGGAGGAAGGCACAGCCAAGCCGATCCTGATCGGCCGCCCGCAAATCATCGAGACCCGACTGCGGCGCTACGGCCTCAGAATCCGGCCCGACGTCGATTTCGAGGTCGTCAATCCCGAAGGCGACCCGCGCTATCGCGACTATGTCGATGATTATTTCGCCCTCGTCGGGCGGCTCGGCGTGATTCCCGAGGCGGCCCGCACGATCGTGCGCACGAATACGACGGTCATCGGTGCGCTCGCCGTCAAGCGCGGCGAGGCGGACGCGCTGATCTGCGGGGTCGAGGGACGCTACAGCAAGCATTTGCGCGATGTATCGCAGATCATCGGCAAGCGTCCGGGCGTACTCGACTTCTCGGCGCTCAGCCTCCTGATCTCACAACGCGGCGCGACTTTCTTTACCGATACCTATGTGAGCTTCAGCCCGAGCGCAGAGGAGATCGCTCAGACGACGGTGATGGCTGCAAACGAAATCCGCCGCTTCGGCATCACGCCGCGTGCCGCCCTCGTCTCCCATTCGAACTTCGGCTCGCGCGATTCCGAGAGCGCTTTCAAGATGCGCACCGCACTGCAGCTCGTGCGCGAGCTAGCCCCCGATCTGGAGGTGGACGGAGAAATGCATGGCGATTCCGCCATCTCCGAGGTCCTGCGCCAACGCGTGATGCCGGACAGCACGCTGAACGGCGAAGCGAATCTGCTCGTCTTCCCCAATCTCGATGCCGCCAACATCACGCTCGGCGTGGTCAAAACCATGACGGACAGCCTGCATGTCGGCCCGATCCTTCTGGGCTCGGCGCTGCCGGCGCATATCCTGTCGCCGTCCGTTACCTCGCGCGGCGTCGTCAATATGGCGGCGCTGGCCGTCGTCGAATCGAGCCATCCCGTCTGAGGGATGGCGCGCCTCCTTATTGGCGATGGAGGGCAAAAAAACGCTGCTTCCAGGGGAACCGACGCGGCCGCGCTGGCGATATTAGGCTCAAAACTCAACTTATGATTGTATAGACCGGATTACTGCACCGTTTATGAAATATTGCACTAGACAAAACCGGCCGCCGTAAACCATGTTTATTATAGGGGCAAGTTTCGGTGTTACGGCATGACTAATCAACAAGCTGTCCTCAATTTGCTGGATATCGTGGAATATGGAGGTTGCGCCGACCCCGAGCGCTTCTTCGCCCTGATGCGTCGAACCTTCAACATCTCGCATCTCCTGTATCTGGAGGCGGAGTCGCTTCCGGATGGTCTGAGAATCTGCCGCCTGCATCACACTTTCGGCGCCTACGCCGCTGAAATCTACGCCGCCAGGGAGCTTTACAGGATCGACCCGATCCTCAAGCTTGCGCTAGGCGGTGTCAGGCCCGTGGAATGGGCGACAGCGCGGCGCCGCTTTCCGGAATGCGAGCCCCTCTTCGAGGCGGCCGAGGAGATCGGGCTTTCCACCGAAGGCGTGGCCTTGCCGCTCCCCTCGCCTGCAGGCCGCATGGCGCTCCTCGCAATCGGTGCCAATATGTCGCCGGTCGAGTGGTCCGCCTATCGCCGTTGCCATCTGCGCGATTTCCAGCTCGCTGCCAACCTGTTCCACGCCTCCATGCTCGAACATTCGGCCATGGCCGGGGCGCTCGACGAGCGCGATCTCCGCCTGACCGGGCGGGAAACCGAAGTGCTCACCTGGTCGGCGGCCGGCAAGAGTTACTGGGAGATTGCAACTATTCTCGGGATATCCGAGCGAACTGTTCGTTTCTTCATGACCAATGCCCGCCGCAAACTCAATGTAGTGTCCAACACGCAAGCCGTAGCGCACGCTGTTCGACACGCTCTGATCCCCACCATCTGACGGGTTGCCGGCCCGGGACAGGACCGGCCACTCGCAGTTTCCCCCACAAATCTATTGGGAAAAAACAAGAAAATAAACTGTCACTATAGACAGTTACATATGTCATCCGAGCCTGACAGCATCGCTACATCGCGTAATCACGCATGGAGCGAAAAATGATCAGGATAGTGAACGGAAACGGTCGCAGCCAGCATCCCCAGGCCATCGACGAGATGTTCCGGCTGCGTAAGCGCGTATTCCACGACTTCTTGAAGTGGGACGTCAAGACCGAAGGGGACTGGGAAATCGACCACTACGACAAGGCCAATCCGCTCTATGTCATGTCGTACTCGCCGGACACTGGCAAGATTCGTGGCTCTCTCAGGCTCCTTCCGACGCTCGGTCCGAATATGCTGGACGATACGTTCCCGATCCTGCTCGGGGACAATCCGGAAATCCGCAGCGCGTCGGTGTGGGAATCGAGCCGCTTCTGCATCGATCCCGAAATTTCCCAGGATCGCGCATCGAACCAGGTCACCATCGCCGCGGCCGAACTGATGTGCGGTGTGGGCGAAATGAGCCTTGCCTCGGGCATCAGCCATATCGTCACGGTCACCGACGTGTTCCTGGAGCGAATGTTCCGCCGCATGGGTTGCCCGGGGGAGCGCATAGCCGACCCGCACAGGATCGGCTCCGTCCATGCGGTCGCCATTGCCTGGGAGGTGAGCAGGAACCTGCTCGAAACGATGAAGGCGGTGGCCTCCATCGAAGGTACCGTCCTCGATCGCCCGATGTCGCTCGAAACGGCACGCGCCGCCTGACCCGATATTCCGGGCCGTGCAGGCGCACGGCCCACTGCTTTCCATTCAAGGGCATCGCAAATTAACGCAGATGCCCTCTTCCCGTTGCACCATCTCGACAAGGTCCTATGATGAGGCGGTAAGGCGGACACATCGGCAACGGTCCGCTGCAAGGCAGGAAGAAGCACGTGTCCGCGTCCCCGAAGGTGGCATCCAAGATCCGGCGCATCGCGGCGGTTCTCGTACCGCTCGCGTTGGCGACAACCGGCCCGGCTGCGGCATCCGGCGTTTGCGAACGGCTGAGCGCCCGCCTCGCCGGCCTTCCCACAGGTTTCACGACGAATGCCAGCCTGCGCGATTTCACAGGTGCGGTCTCCCGCCAGAACATCGAGCTGCGGCGCGCCAAGAACGATCGCCGCCGAATGGAATGCAGCAGCGACAGCGTCGTCATTATCGGCGGCGATGACGAGGCGGCTTGCGCCGAACTCGACGGCACGATCGCGCGGATGGAGGAAAATCTGCGGCAACTCAAGGCGCAGCGCAGGCATCTGATCGGCGGTGGCGACGACGACGTTCGGCGGCGCATCCTCGCCGCAATGGAACTCAACGGCTGCTCGGGGGTGCGCGAGGCTTGGGATACCGGAAGCGCCGGAGGCGAGTTTGCGAACGCCGCCGCCCGGGAAACGGAGGTTCACCGGAACATCCTGAGGGACCTGCCGCCGGACAGCGATGCCTATCCGCTACTACTCGACGCCCCCGGGGCAGAGCTTCCGCTCATGGAGCCCGATTTCGCCGGCAGCCTCAGAACCATGTGCGTGCGAACATGCGATGGCGCCTTCTTTCCCATCTCCTCGCATGCCACGCCGGCGGACTTCGGTCGCGACGCCGATCTCTGCCGCGCGCGCTGCCCGGGTGCGGAGACGGAGCTCTACTACCATGTGCTCGCAACGGAAGAAGCGGACCGGATGGTTTCGGCAACGACCGGCCGGCCCTACACCGACCTCCCAACGGCCTTTGCATACCGGGCGCGCGGTGTCGGCTCACCGGGCATCTGTGGCTGCGGAATTCCGGATTCCGCAACGGATGCCAACAGGCAAAAGACAGGTTCTGCCGGAAAGCTCACCGCCGTCAGCCCATCGGTCATTACCATCGGCAGCGAGAGAAAGGCGCCGCCGAAACCGATAAAAGAGCGGCCCTACGACCCGACCAAAAACAAGGTCCGCATCGTCGGTCCGACTTTCCTTCCGCAGGAAGAGAGCGCGATCGACCTCAAGCATCCGCTTGGGCCGCGATACCAGCCGCTGCAGGACAATTGACAGGCGCCGTTGCGAGCATTCCGCGAGAATCACGCATATTCTTGATCTAGAGCCCGTTAAGCAGCGACCTTTGCGCGTCCGGTAAGATGCGCAGCGCTGTGGGAAACTTTTCGGAGGACTGCAATCTCTCCTCACCTCATCCCTGTGCTCGTCACAGGGATGAGAGCAGCGCCGCGTCTGCGGCGCGTGAGCATTCTTTCAGCCCAAGGACTTGGTCTGGCTGGATTCCTGTGACAAGCACAGGAATGAGGGACCGACATGTGCGGCCACTACATCGAAGCGGAGCGGGGCGCTGTATACGGGCGTGACCCGGGACCTGTCGTGTCGCCTCGCTATCTTCACGGGTTATGAAGCGCGCCGAGGGACCGCACTCTCTCCTGTGCTTGTCACAGAGATCCAGCAGCGCCGCGTCTGCGGCGCGGGAAGCGTTCTTTCAGCCCAAGGACTTGGTCTGGCTGGATTCGTGTGACGAGCACAGGAATGAGGGACCGGGGATGTGCGGCTACTACATCGAAGCGAAGCGGGACGCTGTATACGGGCGTGACCCGGGACCTGTCGTGTCGCCTCGCTATCTTCACGGTTTATGAAGCGCGCCGAGGGACCGCACTTTCTCCTCACCTCATCCCTGTGCTCGTCACAGGGATGAGAGCAGCGCCGCGTCTGCGGCGCGGGAAGCGTTCTTTCAGCCCAAGGACTTGGTCTGGCTGGATTCCTGTGACGAGCACAGGAATGAGGGTATCGAACAAGCCGCGTCGGGTATCCAGAATATCAACAGGCCTGAGATCGACCCTAACATCGTGATCTAACGGACACCCCAGCCTTCCTCGAAAACGAGATCTTCGAGCGGCAAGCGCTGCCGCCAGCCCTTCGCGGCGAGTTCCGGCTCTTGATACAGCTTGTCGACGAAACCCAGGCAAAGCCAGGCAACGATTTCGATATGCTCCGGAATCCCGAGAATCGCCTTGATCTCCCTCTCATGGAAAATGCTGACCCAGCCGACGCCCACCCCTTCGGCGCGCGCGGCAAGCCAGAGATTCTGGACGGCGCAAACGGTCGAGTACAGATCCATCTGCGGATTATGGGTGCGGCCCAGGACGACCGCTCCGCCGCGCGTCCGGTCGCAGGTCACGCAAATGCTGAGCGGCGCCTTGCGAATGCCTTCGAGCTTCAGCGAGCGATACTTCGCCTGCCTTTCGCCGGAAAACATCTCTGCGGCCTCGTCATTGGCGCGCTGGAATGCCTGCCGGACTTTCTCCCGCGTCTCGTCCCGACGAACGAGCACGAAGTTCCAAGGTTGCATGAAGCCGACGGACGGCGCCTGGTGCGCCGCAGCGAGCAGTCGCGCGACCAGATCCTCAGGCAGTGGTTCGGGCAGGAATTCGTCGCGCACGTCGCGGCGGGTCTCTATGGCACGATAGACGGCGGCGCGCTCGTCCGGCGAAAAAGCTCCGGCCGCCGCAAGGCAGCCGTTCTGGTCAGGCAGCATCGTTCGATCCCCAACAATGCGGAAACCTCCCGCCGTCCGCGCGGGGCCGGTCTATCTCGCCAGGCCGGTCTTCTGACTTCGGATCATCCGTTCGCGCCGCCTTCCCGAATCACGTGAAGATTCAGTGGCAAAGGTCTGAAAAGATTCAGACCAACCTGGCGAGAACGTCCCCGTCACAGCGTTGGGCACGTGCCGGAACTGCACCGGCTTCCCGATTCTCCCGCATTTCGCGGGCACCTGACGGCGGCATATGGCCACAGCTCCCCTCGAAACGCAAGGCGAGCAAGAGGAGAGCTTCAGAGCGGTGCCTCCGGATGAGGCGAGGCGTCATAGGCCCCCCAGATCGACTGATCGAAACAGATGACGGAACCCGTCATGAGGCCGGATTCTGCCGATGAGAGATAGGCGCAGGCGCGCGCGACCTCGGCCGGATCTACGAGCCTGCCGAAGGGCTGGCTCGCCGCCGCCTTTTCCAGCCAGTTCGCCGGCGCATCGTGATATTCGCGCTGGATGCGGTCTTCGCCTTCCGAGGCCATCCAGCCGATGTTGAGGCCGTTGATCCGTATCCGGTTGCGCAGGACCGCATAGGCGGTGTTCCTGGTCAGCGTCTCCAGCGCCCCCTTCGACGCACAATAGGCTGTGATGAAAGGCTGGCCCGCCTTCGCCGACATGGAACCGATATTGACGATCGTGCCCTCCGTCTTCTCCCGCCGCATCACCTTTATCACCTCTTGCATCAGGAAGAATGGCGCCCGCACATTGACCGCGAACATCCGGTCGAAGAGTTCCGGGCTGGTGTCTAGGATCGTGCCCCGGTCGGTGATCGCTGCGGCGTTGACCAGCGCATCGACGCGGCCGAAAGTGCGGTCGCAAACCGCGACGACCGTTCGGGCGTCCTCCACCCGCTCGAGATCCGCCGGTACGTAGACGACCTTCGAACCGGTCGCCGCGGCGATCTCGGCAGCTTTCGCCTCCCCCTTCGCCGCGTTTCGCCCGCAAATGACGACGCCGGCGGCGCCACGCTCGGCAAAGAGTGCGGCAATCGCGGCACCGAGCCCCTGCGTGCCACCGGTCACGATGGCGATCTTCCCGTCCAAACGGGCGTGGTCCGTGCTCATCCTGTTCCTCCCTTTGATATGTTGGTGAATATGGCTTCGTGACCGTGCATTGAGCCAGGTGGTTTAGCTTAGCTTTCTCGCCGCCTGATCGGCCAACGCCTCGGCAAACGCCTCGGCACTCCATTCACCGGCAAGCGCTTCGTGCATCAGCTGCGCCTGCGTCCTGGGCGCCAGACCGCCAACCGGCGGATCACGATCGAGATTGGTCGGGAATGAATAGCCTTCGGCGCACGCGGCAACCGCATGGGCAATTTCGTCCTGCGTGAGCTTGCCGCCGGCCGCAAGGACTTTCAGAGCCGGAAAGAGCACGGCGCACATGTGTTCGCGATCCACCGTTTCCATCGCCCTGCCGAAGGCGGAGGATACCTGCAGAAGATTGGCGACACGCTTGATTCCCGCAGACCGGTTGCTGCCCGCGGCGTGGAAAAGTGCCGGGTTGAAGAACACGACATCGCCCTTCTCCAGCGGCAATTGCACATGATTCTCTTCGAAATAGGCGCGGAACTCCGGCCGTCTCAAAGCGAGATATCCAGGCAGATACGTCTGGCTATAGGGCAGGAACAAGGTTGGCCCGCTTTCGACCGGCATGTCGCAATGAGCGACCGCGCCCTGGAGCGTCAGGACCGGCGAGAGCCTGTGCACATGCGCCGGATACTGCTCTATGACGGCCGAGGTCTGGAAGCCCAGATGGTAGTCGCGATGCGGCGATTGAGACGCGCCGCCCGGATTGACGCGATTGACCTGCGCCGTCATCTGGTAGCTCGGACCAAGCCATGCCTCACTGACAAGCGCGATGATGGCGTTGGCGTAGTAGGCGGCGAAATTCTCAGGGTTCTTCAGGCAGTGCTTTTCCAGAGAATTCCAGATCCGGTCGTTGGCGCCGGGCTTGGCGAAATGATCGCCGCCGCCGCTGTTGGTGCGGTGCTGCTCCTCGATGATCTCATCGAAGATGCGGCTCGCTTCGTCGACCACATGCGTATCGGTGAAGGCACGCTTGAAGACCGCGACGCCCGGCCCCGTCGCGAGCACTTCGCAGATCTCCGCAAGCACCGACCGCCTGCCGTCCTGCGTGCCGCAATCACCGATAAGACGGGCGCTGTCATAGATCAGGACGTTCTTCTGGCAGTCTGCCGCGTGCGGATAGTCCGCCAGGCCGACACGGTGCTCGACCGCGGCGCGAAATTCCTCGATATCGCAGGCCGCCTCACTGAGCCAGACGCGTTCCAGACGCGCTCTCGCGGGATTGTCCGTCTTCATCAGTTCTCCTCCTCAAGGACGACGATGATCCGACTATACGGCTTGCCCGCTTCTGATATAGAGCAGGAATCCATCAAAAAGCCATCAGGAGGGATCGGTGGCACATCCGTTTCTCGTCAAGGACATTGCCTTCCAGGCGGGACTCAGTACGGCGACCGTCGATCGCGTCCTCAACGGCCGGAGGGGCGTGCGCCAGCAAACGGTAATGCGCGTCAATGCAGCCATTCGTGAACTCGAGAGGCAGCAGGCCGGCCTTGAGGTACCGGGACGCAAATTTGCCGTCGACGTGGTGATGGAGGCACCGGAACGCTTTACCGAAGCGGTGCGCAAGGCATTCGAAAGCGAAGCCGCGACCTTCATGCCTACCGTTTTCCGGTCCCGCTTCCATTTCGCCGAGACCATGCGGCCGCAGGACATCAGCCAGTTGCTCGACCGTATTCGGCTTCGCGGAACCGACGGAGTAGTCCTCAAGGCGCCCGACGTGCCGGAGATTGCCGGCGCCGTAGCGCGGCTCGAAGAAGCGGGAGTTGCGGTCGTCACGCTCGTTACCGATCTCCCGCATTCATCGCGGACGGCCTATGCGGGGGCTGACAATCGCGCCGCCGGGGAAACCGCAGCCTACCTGATCGGCGAGCGCTTCGCGGACCGTCCTGCGACGGTGCTGGTCACCATATCGAGCAGCCGCTTTCGCGGCGAAGAGGAACGCGAGATCGGCTTTCGCCGCGTGCTGCGGGAAAAATATCCGCATATCGGCGTGATCGAGATCAGCGAGGGCCACGGCAGGAACGAGGAGACAGGCGCGCTTGCCCTCAAGGCAATCGGCAGCCATCCGGAGATCAATGCTGTTTATTCGATCGGCGGAGGCAATCCCGCCGTGCTCGACGCCTTCAGACAGTTGCAGCGCGGCTGCCTTCTTTTCGTCGCTCACGACCTCGACGAGGACAATCTGGACCTCCTGCGTCAGGGCCTTGTCCAGTTCGTTCTTCACCACGATCTGAAAACGGACGTCCGCATGGCTTTCCACGCGGTTATGGAGCGCCGGGGCGCGCTGCGCGCCTCCGAAAAGCGGCATCTTTCCGCCGTCGAAGTAATCACCCCTTACAATCTGCCGCGTGTCTGACCCCGCCGGCTATTCCTCCGGCTGATAACGTACGAAGGCAAAGGCGGTGCCCGAGGGCGACCAGTTCGGGACGTTCACCGTCCCCTGCCCGCCGAAGAGTTCGAACAGTACGCGCGCATTGCCGCCGTCCGCATCCATCAGGCGGAGACGCACGTCGAGATCGCGCGGGTGATCGAAGACATCGCCGTCATAGGAGAGCACGAGCAGGTGCCTGCCGTCCGGCGACGGATGCGGAAACCAGTCGCCGTAAGGGCTGTCGGTGATACGCTGTAGATCCTCGCCGTCCGACCTCACCCGCCAGATCTGCATGCGGCCGGTACGGCTTGAATTGAAATAGATCCACTCCCCGTCCGCAGACCAGTCCGGCCCGTCATTGCGGCCCTGCCCCTGCGTCAGGCGGCGTTCCTCCCCGCCTTCGACCGGGATCGTGTAGATGTCGAAGACCTGATCGCGGATTCCGCAATATGCCAGCATGCGTCCGTCGGGCGACCAACCGTGCCAGTAGGACGGCAGGTTGCGTGTGACGAGCCGCGGCGTGCCGCCTTCTGCCGGCAGGAGATAGATTGCCGAACTGCCGAATTCCGTCTTGTCGCTGATCACGAGCGTGCTGCCGTCGGGCGAAATCCCGTGATCGTTGTTGCAGCGCCGGGCAAAGCCGGTATCGATCTCCGTGGGCTCGGAACCGTCGAAGCCAAGCCGATAAAGCCTGCCGTCGCCGTTGATGATGAGGAATTTTCCGTCGGGTGACCAGTTCGGTGCCTCGACCAGCCGCTCCGTCTGCCAGACGACGCGCGTCTCGCCGGTCGCGATGTCGAAGATCTCCACCGAACTGCGCATGCTACCCCCTGTCGCGGAAGCGGTTGGTGATCGGATAACGCCGGTCGCGGCCGAAATTCTTCCTGGTGATCTTCACGCCCGGCGCCGACTGGCGGCGCTTGTATTCAGCGATGTGGAGCAGGTGCTCGATCCGGTGAACGGTTGCCTCTTCATGCCCGCGCGCGACGATCTCCTCCGTGCTCATTTCCTTCTCGACCAGGCATTCGAGAATGTCGTCGAGCACCGGATAAGGCGGCAGCGAATCCTGATCCGTCTGGTCGGGGCGGAGTTCGGCCGACGGCGCCTTGTCGATGATGTTCTGCGGAATGACTTCGCCAGACGGGCCCAGCGCTCCTGGCGGAACGGTGCCGTTTCGCCAGCGTGCCAGCGCGTAAACCTGCATCTTGTAGAGATCCTTGATCGGATTGAAGCCGCCGTTCATGTCGCCGTAAAGCGTGGCGTAACCGACCGACATTTCGGATTTGTTGCCCGTCGTCACCACCATGGAGCCGAATTTGTTGGATATCGCCATCAGGATCGTCCCGCGCGTACGGCTCTGAAGGTTTTCCTCGGTAATGCCCGCCTCGGTTCCCTCGAACATGTCGGAGAGCGCGCTGAGGAAGCCCTCGACCGGCTCTTCGATCGCAACGATGTCGTAGCGGCAGCCGAGCGCCTTGGCGCATGCCTCGGCATCATGCAACGACTCGCGCGAGGTGTAGCGGTAGGGCAGCATGACCGTGCGAACCCGCTCCTCGCCCAACGCATCCACCGCAAGCGCCGTGCAGATCGCCGAATCGATGCCGCCGGACAGGCCGAGAACGACGTTCCTGAAGCCGTTCTTGTTGACGTAATCGCGAAAGCCCAGCATGCAGGCGCGGTAATCCGCCTCTTCGCCTTCCGGTATGCGCGACTTGAGCCCGTTGGTCGAGGTCCAGCCGCCCGCGCCCCTTTTCCATTCGGAGACGGCCACCGCCTCTTCGAATTGGCTCATCTGGAATGCCAGCGACTTGTCCGCGTTGAAGGCGAAACTCGCGCCGTCGAAAACCAGCTCGTCCTGGCCGCCGAGCTGGTTGGCATAGATCATCGGCAGACCGCTCTCGATCACCTGCCGCAGCACCACCTGATGGCGCACGTCGACCTTGCCTCGGTAGTAGGGCGAACCGTTCGGCGACAGGAGGATTTCGGCGCCACTCTCCGCGAGGGTCTCGCAGACGCCGAGATCGCCCCATATGTCCTCGCACACCGGTATGCCGATCCGCACGCCGCGAAAGTTCACCGGGCCCGGCATCTCACCCGCGTCGAAGACGCGCTTTTCGTCGAATTCGCCGTAGTTCGGCAAGTCGACCTTGTCGCGGATGGCGATGATCGTCCCAGCATCGAGAACTGCAACGGAATTGTGCCGGAGGCCGGCGGCCTGCCGCGGAAAGCCGATGACGACGCCCGGCCCGCCATCTGCCGTCTCCGCCGCAAGCTTCTCCACCGCCTGCTCGCAGGCCTTCAGGAAAGCGGGCTTCAAGACGAGGTCTTCCGGCGGATAGCCGGAGATGAAGAGCTCGGTCAGAAGCAGGAGATCGGCGCCTTCGCGCGCCGCCGCCGTTCGCGCCTCGTGTGCTTTCGCGACGTTGCCGGCAATGTCTCCGACCGTGGGATTGAGCTGTGCCACGGCGATCCGTAGCGTTGAGGGAGCGGCTTTCTGTGCAGTCATGAGCGGGCCCGTCGTCTCTCGTCAGCGAATGCATTTGTCGTTCGCGCTGTTCTTACCGCATCCGGGAGAAAAAAACCCGCACTCAATCGAGATCCGGCTGAAAAAATCCGAAAAGCTTCGTGTTTTCGGACCGTTAAGCGCAGCGCAGAAATTCTTTAGCCGCCACAGGAACCTGGCAGCGGCCGCGCCGTTTCCGCCATTCATCCCCTGTTCAAGATGACAGTCGTATGACGGTAGAGTGAAATATTTGTGAAACTGGAGACGCCCGTTGGCCCGTATCGATTCCGCCGTGAGCAGCTCTCAAGTCTACGCCGACGGGCAAGGCTCTTCCGCAAGATATACGAGAACCCTGTCGGGCGCCCGCAGTGCGCTCTTCACGCTTCTCATTGCGACGGCGCTCGTCTTCACCGTCGAATTGATCGTGCGCTGGTCCTTGCCCGAAACCGTCGCCTATTTCACCGATCCCATGCGCCCGGCCTGGACCACGGTCGCCGTGTTCTTCCTCGCCATGCTCGGCGTCGATGCCCTGTTCGGCCGCGAGCACAAGGCCGCGCTGCTCGTCGCGCCGCTCGCCGTTGTGCCGGCATTCATCAGCCAGCAGAAGCAGGTCTTCCTGTCCGATCCGCTCTATCCGACCGATTTCCTTTTCGGCCGGCAGATCATGGAATTGATGCCGGTACTCGTGAAGGACAGGCCGTGGACCGCAGTCGGCGTCGTCGCCGGTTTGATCGCGGCCATCGTCGTTGGCGCGCTCCTGCTGCGGTTCGCCTGGCGGAATTTTCCCAAGCTGACACGGCGGGAGCGGCTGATGCGGATCGCATTCGCCCTGCCGCTGCTGGTCGCATTCTGGAACATCATGGACTACAACCAGTTCTCGTGGATCCGTGACCGGCTTCGTGTCATCCCCATCATGTGGGACCAGACCGAGAACTACCGCCACAACGGCTTCGCGCTTGCTTTTGCCATCAACCTCCCGATGGCCAACGTAAACGCGCCGGCCGGCTATATGGCGGACGCGATCGACCGGATTCCGGTAAAGTCGCTTCCCGCCGGCACGACCCATCGCGGCAAACCGGATGTGATCGTGCTGATGAGCGAGTCTTTTTGGGATCCTACGCGGCTTCCCAAGGTGAAGCTCACGCCCGATCCCATGCCGACGATCCGTGAACTGCAGGGCGGCAACGTCTTTTCTCCGGAATTCGGCGGCATGACCGCCAATGTCGAATTCGAAGCGCTGACCGGTTTTTCCAACGCGTTCCTGCCCTATGGCAGCATCCCCTACCAGCAATATATCCGCAATCCGATTCCCTCGCTCGCCACCTTCTTCCGCGGCGAAGGCTATGTTTCGCGCGCCATTCATCCTTTCCAGGGATGGTTCTGGAACCGCACAGCCGTCTACAAGGCCTTCGGTTTCGACATGTTCCGGTCGGAAGAGAACATGCCGGCCATGCAGAAGCGCGGCATCTTCGCGTCGGACGAGTCTTTGACGAAGGAAATCATCCGCCAGGCGGAGGAGGTGGAGGATCCTTTCTTCTTTTTCGCGGTGACCCTGCAGGGCCATGGTCCCTATGAGGCCAACCGCTATGCGAAGAACACGATCAAAGTCGAGGGCGATCTTCCCGAGGCCGACCGCCAGGTGCTCGCCACCTATGCGCAAGGCGTGAAGGAAGCCGACGATAGCCTCAAGATGCTGATGGACTGGGCGAAAGAGCGCGACCGGGAGACGATCATCGTTCTCTTCGGCGACCACCTCCCACCGCTGAACACCGTCTATTCCAGCACCGGTTACATGAAGGGCATTACGGCCGAGCGCAAGGGACCGAAGGATCAGATGAAGGCCGAGCATGAGACGCCGCTCGTCATCTGGTCGAACAAGACGGGGCCGAAGAAGAACATCGGCACGATCAGCCCGGCCTTCCTTTCCTACCAGATCCTGAAACAGGCGGGCTACGAGCATCCCTACTACACGGGGTTCCTCGGCAAGGTCTACGACCACTACCGTGTCCTCGACCGTTACATGCTGATCCGCAAGAACGGCAAGGAGGTCGCCGACTGGCTGCGCCAGCCGAAGATCCCCGCATCGCTGCGTGACTACCGCTTCCTGCAGCACGACATGATGTTCGGCAAGCGCTACAGCACCGAGCGCTTCTTCAAGTCCCACGCCGAGCTTTACAGCGCTGGTTTGTGAACGGACTCGGCTAGGACGGCCAATCCCCCGGCTCCACGAAGCGTTTCACTGCTTTCGACAAGCAGTGAAGCGCTTCTTGATTCCGGGCGAACCGTGCCCCCTCGGGAAAATGTGGCAGACCCCACCGAATTCAATTAAAACGCGAATAAATATTTCCTAAATTTCGATTTTCCACAAGCAAAAACAAATACTTGCAGGCGTATAGAATAATTAACGATTGTGGCGCAGCCTGAAGCTGCAGAGGCAATGGGAAACAAATACTCAGAATACTTCGGAGGTGCCGCATGTCCGTTTTCAACCGCCTGCTCGGCAGTCGGAAGGGTGCTGCCGCCATTGAATTCGCAGTCATTGCGCCGCTTTTCTTCATGTGCGTGCTGACGCTGATAGCCTACGGGATCTATCTGAGCGCCGCACATTCGATCCAGCAGATAGCCGCGGATGCGGCACGGACGGCGATTGCGGGCCTTTCCGAAGAGGAGCGGGAGCGCCTTGCGACCGATTACATCCGGCGCACGACGATGAGCCAGACCTTCATCGACTCCTCCCGCATGAACGTCACCGTGCGCGATGACGCCAACAATACCAACCAGTTCACCGTCACCATCTCCTATGACGCAAGCGACCTCCCCATCTGGAAGCTCTTCACCTTTGCCCTGCCGGGTGAGCAGATCGAGCGTTACGCGACGATACGCGTGGGAGGCATCTGAGATGCAGGGAGCGACATCCGTCTTCCGGCGATGCCTGAAGTCCCGCACCGGCAATATCGGCGTCTCGGCGGCCCTCGTCATGCCGCTGGTGGTCGCGTCGATGGGGCTCGGCATCGATTACGGCTATCTCACCCTTCAGCGGCGCGAGCTGCAGTCTGTTGCGGACCTCGCCTCGATCGCGGCCGCCGCCAATGTAAGTTCAGCCGAAGAGGCCGTGCTCGCCCACTTCCGGAGCAACGGTCTCGGCTTCGCCGTCTCGACTCCCTCGGGGCTGATGACTGTGGACGGCAAGCTCCTGCCGAACGACGTCGAAACCGCCGCAAAGGGGGTGGCTACGATCGTGCGCGGGCGCTATGTCCCCGACCCGACGATCGATGCCGGCCAACGGTTCATCAAGGGGGCCCTGCCCGCCGACGCCGTCCAGGTAACGCTTGAGAAGAAGGGCGACATCTATCTCGCGGCGCTGTTCAGTGACTCGCCCGATTTGAGCGTGATCGGCACCGCGGCGAGTTCGAAAATCGCTGCCTTCTCCGTCGGCTCCCGCCTTGCCAGCCTCAATGGTGGCCTCTTGAACGCGATCCTCGGCCAGATGCTCGGCACCAATGTGGCGCTGAAGGTCATGGATTACGAGGCATTGATCGACGCCGACATCGATATCCAGCCATTCCTCAAGATCATCGCCACCCGCCTCAGTCTCACGGCCGCTTCCTATGAAGACGTGCTGGCGACGGAGCTGACGATGCCGCAACTGCTCGGATCGCTGCGGCTCGTGCAGGGGCTTTCCGGAACGGTGACTTCAGCGCTCAAGTCCGTCGAACTCGCAACAGCCGGGAACAGGCCGACATTCACTCTGGCGCAGATCCTCAACATCGACCCGAAAAAGAGCCTCAGCATAGATGCGGGCTCGGACTGGTCGATGAAAGTCAGTGCATTGCAAATCGTCTCTGCCGCTGCGGTGATTGCCAACGGCGAACATCAGATCGCGCTCGACGCCGTTGCGGGCCTGCCAGGTATTGCCTCGGTAAAGGTCAGGCTCGCGATCGGTGAACCGCCCGTGGAAACGCCGAGCCATCGCCTTGGTTCACCGGGCGCGGCAGTAAGAACGGCACAGACGCGCCTCGCCGTCGAAGTCGTCATCGACGGTCTCGCGGCTCTCGCCGGGACCCGCATTCGGCTGCCGATCTATGTCGAACTCGCCCATGCGGAAGCAAAGCTCTCGGATATCCGTTGCTACGGCGGAACGCCGGAGAATGCGGCGGTGATCATAGATGCGGTTCCCGGCGTGGCGGAGATCGCCCTCGGCGATGTCGATCCCACCGTCCTGTCGAGCTTTTCGTCCGACGCCCGGGTGACCCGGGCGCGGCTCCTCGACGGTCTCATCAAGATCGACGGCATCGCCCATGTCGAGTCCAAGAACCTGCAGCCCTCTCGCCTGGCATTCAGCCCCACCGAGGTTGCCTCGCGGACGATCAAGAGCGTCTCGACCAGGGATATCCTCTCTTCCACGACCAAGACCCTGCTCGGCAATCTCGACGCCCAGATCAATGTGGGCGGTCTCCTCTCGATCGGAAGTCCGACTTTATTGCAGCAAGCCTTGGCGCAAACACTCGGCGCGGTGACCGCACCCGTCGATCAATTGCTCTACAATCTACTGCTCCTCGTCGGCGTACGCATCGGCGAGGCCGACGTGCGCGTCACCGGCGTCAAATGCCAACGGCCCGTTCTTGTTCAGTAAAGCGCTCGCACACGTGCCGATTTCAATTTCGTGTGAAACAAATCGCAGGCCTTGCGCATTGTTCATTACGCGTGAATGGTAAATGCGGGGCGAAGGGACCATTGCAGTGCCCCCAGCGCAGGAGTGGGGGCGCGCGCAGCAGATGCAGCGGGTCGCGGAGAAGGGCAGCTCTGAGCAGCAGGTACCAACCGGCTTGACGGTTAGCGACTTGGTGCAAAATCCAAATTTCCCGCAAATATTGCAGGCAGGCGCGCGAACGCTGATCGCCGTCAATGACCTCTTCCCGCGCGTTGCGCGGCTGGTGGCGTCACACCAGAAGTGGATGCTGACCCAAGCGGCCTATTCCCTGCATCTCGAACGGGATGCCAACAACCCGGAATCAGGCATCACTGCCGCGCGGTTGCTCAAATTCATGCGGGATACCGGAGGCGCCAGCCGCAACACGGCGGCCGCATTCCTGGCGGAACTGGTCGCTTACAAGCTGCTTCAGCCGGCATCCGGCGGACGTACCAAGAGAGCGCGCCCTCTCGAGCCGACCGAGGTCAGCGAGACCGCGATGCGACTCTGGTTCAAGAGTCAGATGAGCACGATCGATCTCCTCGACGGCGGAACCAGAGTCTCACGCGTCGAGGCGGACAAATCGATTTTCGAACGCGCCCAGCCGCTCGCGGCACGGCGCCTCCTCTCCGACGGCAGATGGACGACGCCGCCGAAGGGTGTCGCCATCTTTGTCTGGTCCGAATCGGGCGGCGTGATCCTCGACGATCTCATGACGCGCGTCTGCGAATTCGTGCCGATGGACGGCAAGGTATGGGTCGATGTCAGCCTGGCGAAACTCGCCGAGCACTACCTGATATCGAATACCCATGTCCGCCGGATATTCGCCAGCGCCGACGCAGCCGGGTTCCTTGGCAAATCCGAGGATGGACGACGCGGACGGTTCTGGCTGAGCGCACGGCTGATCGAGGAATATGTCTCCTGGCAGGCGGTCAAGATCGAGGCTTTGGCCAGCGCCTATGATCAAGCCTCCGATTGGCCTGCTTGACTGCCGAGCATTCGCTGCACGCCTTATGACGCTACGGCCGCGATCCTGGAAAGCGCGGCAGGTCGTCGCCGATGTCGTAATAGCTCCCCTTGTCCGCGCAAAAGATGTGATAGCCGGGCTCGAGCGCCACCGCCCCGTCAAACGTTCCGGCGAGAATGGACGTGTAGTCCAGTCCATCCGCCTTCCAGAACAGGGCCGATCCGCAATGCCGGCAGAAACCGCGTCGCGCCTCATCGCTGGAACGGTACCAGGTCACGTTCTCGACGCCTTCCACTTCCATTTCACGGTCGAGCACATTCGTGGCCGCGTAGTAGAGCCCGGTTTGCTTTCGGCATTGAGAGCAATGGCAGAAGATCAGTTCGCGAAGCTTTCCGCGCGTCTTGAAACGCACAGCGCCGCAAAGGCAACCGCCCTCGTTTATTTCCATCGTCTGCCCCTTCGAACCTGTGCACTTCGACACATAAAAAGCCGGGCAAGCTTTCAAGCTGGCCCGGCCAAAGTCAAATTCAGAGAATGCGCCGCAGGTTCAGAAATATTGAACCGATGCTTTATCGAAGCCATCAGCCGTTGACGACCATCTTCTTTTCGTCGCGGCCGCCCTTCATCCGCTCGGCGAGCAGGAAGGCCAGCTCAAGTGCCTGGTCGGCATTGAGGCGCGGATCGCAATGGGTGTGGTAGCGATCGGCAAGGTCGTCGCCGGAAAGCGCACGCGCGCCGCCGGTGCACTCCGTGACGTCGTTGCCGGTCATCTCGATATGGATGCCGCCCGGATGCGAACCTTCGGCGCGGTGAATCTGGAAGAAGCTCTCGACTTCGGACAGAATCCGCTCGAACGGTCGGGTCTTGTAATTGTTGAGCGTGATCGTGTTGCCATGCATCGGATCGCAGGACCACACCACCTTCTTGCCCTCCCGCTCGACGGCTCGGATGAGGCGCGGCAGATGCTCGGCGACCTTGTCGTGGCCGAAGCGGCAGATCAGCGTGAGACGTCCCGCCTCGTTGGCGGGATTGAGGATGTCGATCAATTCGAGAAGGCCGTCCGCCGTCAGCGACGGGCCGCACTTCAGGCCAAGCGGATTCTTGATGCCGCGGCAATATTCGATATGCGCGTGATCGGGCTGGCGCGTACGATCGCCGATCCAGATCATGTGGCCGGACGTCGCGTACCAGTCGCCCGAGGTCGAATCGACGCGCGTGAGCGCCTGCTCGTAACCGAGCAGCAGAGCTTCGTGGCTGGTGAAGAAATCCGTTTCACGCAGGCTCGGATGGTTTTCAGCGGTGATACCGATCGCCTTCATGAAATCCATCGTCTCGGAGATCCGGTCGGCGAGCTTGCGGTAACGCTCTGCCTGAGGGCTGTCCTTGACGAAACCGAGCATCCACTGATGGACGTTCTCGAGATTGGCGTAACCGCCCATGGCGAAGGCGCGCAGCAGGTTCAGCGTGGCCGCGGACTGGCGATAGGCCATGACCTGCCGCTCCGGATTGGGCACGCGTGCCTCCTCCGTGAACTCTATGCCGTTGATGATGTCGCCGCGGTAGCTCGGCAGCGTCACATCGCCCTGTTTCTCGACGCCCGATGAGCGCGGCTTGGCGAACTGGCCGGCAATGCGGCCCACCTTGACGACCGGCTGCTGCGCACCGAAGGTCAGGACGACGGCCATCTGCAGGAAGGCGCGGAAGAAATCGCGGATCGTATCGGCGCCATGCTCGGCGAAGCTCTCGGCGCAGTCGCCCCCTTGCAACAGGAAGCCGCGGCCCTCGGCGACATTGGCAAGTGCGCTCTTGAGACGGCGCGCCTCTCCGGCGAAGACAAGCGGCGGATACTTGGCAAGACGCGCCTCCACGCTATCGAGCGCTGCGAGGTCCGGATAGTCCGGCACCTGCTGAATGGGTTTTTGCCGCCAGCTGTTCGGAGTCCAAGTCTGTGCCATTTCCATCACCTGTTATCTGACGCGGATCGGCCCGCGTCGCGCCCTGCGGCCGTCACGCCGCCCGGCATCCGGATTTGCATGCGTCCGCGTCGGCAGCCCCGCCGATACCTGCGATCTGCCACAACGCCCGGGCCGGACTACTTTCGCGGATGCGGGCTTATAAACGTTAACAGGGGGCTTGGAAAGCCATCCTACCAGAAAACGTGGACTGCCACGACGCCGGCGGACAAGGCTCAGCCGACCCTCTCTCCGTTCCTCACGCGATAGCTCGGCTGATACATCGTGACGAGCTCCTCCGCCGCCGTCGGGTGAACCGCCATCGTCCGGTCGAAATCGTCCTTCGTGCAGCCGGCCTTCAGCGAAATCCCCAACAACTGCGCCATCTCGCCCGCATCATGGCCGAGAATATGCGCCCCGACGACCTTGCGGTCAGAGGCATTGACGACGAGCTTCATGATCGTCTTCTCCTTACGGCCGGAGAGCGTCGCTTTCATCGGCCGGAACTCGGCGCGATAGACCTCGATCTCTTGGAATTTCCGGGCCGCTTCCTCTTCCGTGATCCCGACCGTGCCGATCTCGGGTTGCGAGAAGACGGCAGTCGCGATCAGGTCGTGGTCCGGCGAGGTCGGATTGTTCTTGTATTCCGTCTCGATGAAGCACATGGCCTCGTGGATCGCCACCGGGGTCAGCTGCACGCGATCGGTCACATCGCCGAGTGCGTAGATCCCCGGCGTGCTCGTGCGCGAAAAGGCGTCGACGATGATTGCACCGAGCTCATTGGTCCTGACGCCGGCGGCCTCAAGCCCGAGACCCGTCGTGTTCGGCACACGACCGAGCGCCAGCATCACCTGGTCGGCGACGATCTCACCATGTTTCATCGTCGTGGCCACCCGCCGCCCGTCCGCATCCGCCGACACCGACTGAATGATGTCCTCGCAGAGGATGCGGATTCCCTTCTCCTCCATGGCTGCGTGCAGACCACGCCGCATATCCTGATCGAAGCGGGCCAAAATTTCCTTCCCGCGGTAGATCAGCGTCGTTTTCACGCCCAGCCCGTGGAAGATATTGGCGAATTCCACGGCGATGTAGCCGCCGCCGGCAATGAGGATCGATTCCGGCAGCGCCGGAAGATCGAAGGCTTCGTTGGAGGTGATGCACAGTTCATGGCCCGGCAGCGCGTCATGCGGACTCGGATGCCCCCCGACCGCGATAACGATGCGCTCCGCGGTGACGGTCTTGCCGCTAGCAAGCAGCTTCACGGTGTTCGGACCGGCGAGTTCGGCGCGCGTATCCAGGATCTCGGCGCCGGCATTCGCCAGGCCCTTACGGTAAAGACCCTCCAGCCGGGCGATTTCCTGTTCCTTCGCGGCAACGAGCTTGGCCCAATCGAAACGGCTCTCGCCGACGACCCAGCCGAAGCCGGCGGCATCTTCGAAATGTTCCGCAAACTGCGAGGCATAGACATAAAGCTTCTTCGGTACACAGCCGCGGATGACGCACGTCCCGCCGTAACGGAACTCCTCGGCGATCGCCACCTTCTTGCCGAGCGCCGCAGCCAGCCGCCCGCTTCTCACGCCACCCGAACCGCCGCCGATCACGAAGAGGTCATAGTCGAAAGCGCTCATGGGAACTCCTGCAGGAAGTGAAATGTCGAATAGGCCGTCGGCCGGGAGACGTCGGGCTGGAAAGCGCAAACGGAGTCGCCTTTCGCCCCTGATATAGTATTGCGGCGCAAAAAAAGAAAAGCCCGGATCGCTCCGGGCTCCTGTCTTGCGGTTAAACTCGTGCCGTCAGGTGGCGGCCAGACCGCCGGTTCGACCCGTCGTTATTGCGCAGGCGCCGCGGTGCCGGCATTTGCCGCCGGCGCATTGCCGATCTTCTCGTCGAGCGACTTCGTCGCTTCGCTGGTCAGGTCGCGCGAAACGCCGGCAGCCCAGATGTCGGCGGCCTTCAGCATCTCACGCGAGGCGATCGGGCCGTCGTTCAGAAGCTTCTTGCCCGCGGTCGAGTTGTAGAAGTCGGCGATGGCGTTCAGTTCTTCGACGGTGAAGGTCTTCGCGTAGATGGTGGCGGCTTCGCGCTCCAGATCCGAACGCCGTCCGGCGAGGCTGAGCGCCTTCTCGTCCACGGTCGCGGTGATCAGTTCCTGATGGTTCGGCGAAGCCTGAATGAGGGTGTTCTTCAGGCGTTCGGCGAGGTTCGGCAGAATGTTGTCGAAGCTGTTGGTCACGCCGAGCGCGGCGATCGTCGCACGCGCAGCCTTGATCTGATCTTCCGTCACGTCCTGCGCCCGTACCGCCGGAACCGCAACCGAAACGAGGATCGCAGCAGTAGCGAAAGTGCGGGCAAGACCTGCGAATTTGTTCATATTTTTCCATGCTCCTGTGTTGGCACCTGCCGCCCGGCCGATAGCCGCCGCCTGGCTGACCTGTGCAAAAGTCTGTCTCTCGATACGCCCCGCGCCGTTGGCCGGAGCGGTTCAAGAGGCCGTAAGCGTGCGCGCTCCCTCAGGACCGGCAATGATCGCCATCGACGCCATTTCTATGAAAAGCCCGTGCTCGACGACGCCCGGGATGGCGTTCAGCTCCACCGCGAGCGCATCTGCATCAGGAATACGGCCAAAAGATGCGTCGAGAATGAGGTGTCCGCCATCGGTCGTGAAGGCTCCGTCGCCGGAGGATCGCACGATGATGTCTCCTGCCAGACCCAGACGCGAAGCGGTCTTCTCGATCGCGAGCCTCGTGGCGACCTGGCCGAAAGAATTGATCTCGATCGGCAGTTTGAAAGCGCCGAGCACGTCCACGACCTTCGATTCGTCAGCGATGACGATCATCCGCGCCGAGGCGCTCGCGACGATCTTCTCGCGCAGCAACGCGCCACCGCCACCCTTGATGAGGCGTAGCTTTCCGTCGACCTCGTCGGCCCCGTCGATCGTCAGGTCCAGTTCCGGCAGTTCGTCGAGCGACTTCAGAGGCACACCGAGCTCGAGGCAGAGGCGCGCAGTCCGCTCGGACGTCGGGACGCCGGAGATCTGAAAGCCGGATGCCACTTTCTCGGCCAGCAATCGGACGAATTCTTCAGCCGTCGAGCCTGTGCCTATTCCAAGCCGCATGCCGTTTTCGACATGTTCAAGCGCCGCTTCGGCGGCCTTGATCTTCATTTGGCGGGCGTCCATGCGCCACTCGCTCCCTCTCGATCCACGTCAGGCGGGGGCGTCGCCCTCGGCCGCCACCGTCCAATTCCGCTGAGACACTTACACGCCCGCCGCGGCAAACAAAAGTCAAAATGCACGGCCTGAGCCGGATTCCGGCAGCGCTACGACCTAGGTCGCCATTGCATTCCACGCCGACTTCGCCTACCCGGTCGGACAAGGTTTTGCAGAACGAGGTTGCCGGTGTCCCTGCCCCTAGTCGTCTTCGATCTCGACGGTACGCTCGTCGACACAGCGCCCGATCTCGTCGCCAGCTTGAACCATGCGGTGACGCAAGCCGGTATCGAGCCGGTGACCTACGCGGACCTCACGCATCTGGTCGGCCACGGCGCACGGGCCATGATCGAGCGGACCTTCGCGCTTCGCGGCAGAACGATTGCCGAAGAAGAACTGTCCTGGCAGATGAAAGAGTTCGTCGATTTTTATCACGGATCGATGCCGGGTGAATCCCTGCCCTATCCGGGGCTGATCGAAGCGCTCGACCGCCTGCAGGATGCGGGGCTGAAACTCGCCGTCTGCACCAACAAGCCGGAAATGCTGGCAAAGCGTCTTTTGGAGGGGTTGGGGCTACTTGGCCGCTTTGCGGCGATATCCGGCGGCGATACCTTCACCGTCCGCAAACCGCATGCCGATCACCTGCTGTCGACGGTCTCGAATGCCGGTGGGGTGGCCGAACGGGCGGTCATGGTCGGCGACAGTCTCAACGACGTTCTCGTCGCCCGAAATGCCTCCGTTCCGTCGATCGTTGTGCCCTTCGGCTATTCAGACGTGCCGATAGAAAGCTTGCTGCCCGACCAGATCATCGGGCACTTCGACGAATTGACACCGAATCTGGTCGAGACCGTGCTCTCCCGCAAGCCGAAGTGAAAGGGGCCGCTCGTGTAACGCGGCCCACCTCCTTATCCTTCCAAACTCCGCGCCTTGCGCGTCGCCTCGAATGCGCGATTCATATACATGTCGCGCTCGTAGACGTCGTCGAAATACTCGACGGTTCCGTCCTTGTTCGGCCAGGCGGTAAAGTAGGAAACATAGACCGGGACTTTGGCGGAGACCGGCAGCGCCTTGTTGCGGCCGCCTGATATTTCCACGCCGACCTCGTCGACACTTACGCCCAGAACCGCCGCCGCCATCCGCCGGGGATCGGCAAGACGCACGCAGCCATGGCTGAGCGCCCGCTGATCACGCTTGAAGAAGCTCTTCGACGGCGTGTCGTGCATGTAGATCGCATGCGCATTGGGGAAGAGGATCTTCAGTTCGCCAAGCGCATTGTCGCTGCTCGGCGGCTGACGCACGGCGACCGAGTTCGTCGACCCGTACCAGTTCACCGCGGTGGAAGGAACAACGCGGCCGCCGACTTCCACCTGATAACCCATCCGATCCAGGTAGCCCGGATCGTTTCTAAGCTTCGGCAGCATCTCGTTGACGATGATCGACTGCGGCACGCCCCAATAGGGATTTACTTCGACCGTCTGGATTTCGTCCTGGAAGAAATATGTCTGGTTGGCCTTGGAACCGACGACAACGCGCATGGAGAACTGCTCGGTGCCCTGTTCCGTATAGGAGGCGGTGAAGGCCGGCTGGTTGATGAAGACATAGCGCTCGCCAAGCCCATCGGGCAACCAGCGCGCCTGCTCCATCGCGATTTCGACCTTGTCTATCTTCCCTTCGGTCGTATCGCCGCCGGTGAGCGCACGTATCGACGCCTGCCCGACAATCCCATCCGCCTTCAGGCCATGTTCCTTCTGGAAGGCCTCGACGACCGGCACCAATTCGGGCGTGTAGTCCGGCGTCCCGTCATAGGCCGCGAGCACGACCGCATGCTCCGTTTTCAACGCTTCCGAGGCTTTCAACTTGATTCCGGCGATGACATTCGCGAGTTCCGGATTGCGTTCGCCGGGCTTCAGCAACGTCCCCGGTGCGATCTCCACCCGTGGCACAGCTTCCACCTGCGTCCGAAGCCGCTCGAGTTCCTGCCTCAATGCCGTAAACTGTGCGCTTTTCGGATTCTGACTTTCGACAAGCGCCGCGACGTCACTGCTTGTCTCGACCTTCTCCAGAAAGCCAAGAAGATCGACGTTTTTCGGCTTGAAGTCGTGATAGCCGGATATCCTGTTCGGGTCGATACGGCCGCGCACGGTATCCTGGACATAGGTGAGCACGGCTGCGGACATCGCGATTTCGAAGCGCACCAAATCCTTCTCGCGGGCGATCATGTCGCCGCGGTCGAAATCTTCCGGAGGAATGACGACGGCGTAGTCGAGCGGGTCGAGACCGACCTTCGCAGCGTCGGACAGGACGGCCAGCGCCGCCTTGGCACGGCCGTTGACGCCCGTCCTCTCGATCCACAGGAAATCCGACCGGGTGCCGTAGAAATTCTCGACAGCTTTCGCCACTTCTCCGGGCGCGCGCACATTGATTTCCGGAAGAAACTGGCGCGCATCGGAAAGCGGCGAGCGCAGCATAGGCGGCAGGGCTCCGTTCAGCACCGAACCGGTAACGACGGGATCGACCAGACGGTCCGTCGCGATCCGGCGCAGCGGATCCGCCTTATAGGTATAATAGCGCGGGCCGGTGATGCGCGGAGGCTTCGCCACCTTCTGATCAAGCCGCTGCGGCGCGAACATGTCCACGCCCGGAACCTGCTGGCGAGGCTGCACCTGCTCCTGCGCATCGCGCTTCTTGCCTCCGCGGATGAAGTCCATGAAGGTGATTGCAGACGCCGGCTGCACATCCATGGTTGCAACCGCACAGCCGCTCATGAGCGCGACAATCGCTGCCGACTTGATAGTTCTCATAGATATAAACGTCCCCGTATTGCGTCGCCGCCGAATGCAGTCGCCGCCAGATTCTCGCCACGCCCTCGTGCTCCGAGAGTTATAGAAAAGGATGGTGAATGAAAAGGAAACGAAGCCTCCCGAATCCGCGCCCCGCGTATCGCCGCGTCCCGTTTTCAGCCATGACCCTTCGTCTAAAAATCTGATTTGCATCCACTTTGAACGCCGCGGCGCCATGCCGATGTTCCCTGCGACACAGGGAAGATGCGCAACGGAAGATTGCGGATGTGACGGAAAGGACACATCGTGCCGGCCGGAAACCCTTGTGAGCGAAGCCTGATCGCGGCTTGCCGCTCGGCGGCAATTCAAACGATTGTAGGCGTTCCAAGCCCCCGCGGCCCCTTTACAAGGCGTCATGGCCGAGGCAGAGAAATGCCCGGCAGCGGGGAGGAAGATCGGCTTTGGACCCGGTTCCCCGCCTCGGCTTCATGAACCGCATGACGAAAGCAGGTATCGCGATGACATCGACCCGCACGGAAACAGATACGTTCGGCCCCATCGAAGTGGCGAGCGACCGCTATTGGGGCGCACAGGCCCAGCGATCGCTGGGCAATTTCAAAATCGGCTGGGAAAAGCAGCCTCTGGCAATCGTGCGTGCACTCGGCATCGTCAAACAGGCGGCTGCCCGCGCCAACATGGCGCTCGGCCGCCTCGACCCGACGATCGGCGACGCGATCGTCAGGGCCGCGCAGGAGGTGATCGACGGCAAGCTTGACGAGCACTTCCCTCTCGTCGTGTGGCAGACGGGCTCCGGAACCCAGTCGAACATGAATGCGAACGAGGTCGTTTCCAACCGTGCGATCGAGCTGCTCGGCGGCGTCATGGGCTCGAAGAAGCCGGTTCATCCGAACGATCACGTCAATATGAGCCAGTCGTCGAACGACACCTATCCCACCGCCATGCACATCGCCTGCGCGGAGCGCGTGATCCACGATCTGCTGCCGGCGCTCAAGCACTTGCACAAGGCGCTCGAAGAGAAGGTGAAGGCTTTCGATCACATCATCAAGATCGGACGCACCCACACGCAGGACGCAACGCCCCTGACTCTGGGACAGGAGTTTTCCGGCTATTCTGCGCAGGTCGCCTCCTCAATCAAACGGATCGAGATGACGCTCCCCGGCCTTTGCGAGCTCGCCCAGGGCGGGACCGCCGTCGGCACCGGGCTCAACGCGCCCGTCGGATTTGCCGAGAAGGTCGCCGAGGAAATCGCCGGCATCACCGGCATCGGCTTCACTTCCGCGCCGAACAAGTTCGAAGCACTGGCCGCACACGACTCGATGGTCTTCAGCCACGGCGCGATCAACGCCACCGCCGCCGCGCTTTTCAAGATCGCCAACGACATCCGCTTCCTCGGCTCCGGCCCCCGCTCCGGCCTCGGCGAGCTTTCGCTGCCGGAAAACGAGCCGGGCTCGTCCATCATGCCGGGCAAGGTCAATCCGACTCAATGCGAAGCGCTCACCCAGGTCTGCGTCCAGGTCTTCGGCAATCATGCGGCGCTGACCTTTGCCGGCAGCCAGGGCCATTTCGAGCTCAACGTCTACAATCCGCTGATGGCCTACAACTTCCTGCAGTCGGTGCAGCTGCTCGCCGATGCGGCTATCTCCTTCACCGATAATTGCGTCGTCGGGATCGAGGCGCGGGAGGACAACATCAAGGCGGCGCTCGACCGTTCGCTCATGCTGGTGACTGCGCTTGCGCCGAAGATCGGCTACGACAACGCGGCCAAGATCGCCAAGACCGCACACAAGAACGGCACCACTCTTCGCGAAGAGGCCGTAGGCGGCGGCTACGTCACGGACGAGGAGTTCGACGCCGTCGTCCGCCCCGAGACCATGATCGGCCCGGCCTGATCGGACTTCAGGCGGCCGCGGCTCGACATGTAGCCGCCGCGGCCGCCTACCACATGGTCTTCGCGGCGCGGCCGGGCCATTCCCGGTCATAGCTTTCCTTGTCGAAATCGGCCTTGGCAGCCTTCAGCAGCGCGCCCGGCGTCGGCAGCGAGGCGGCATCGGCGAAGCGCTCCGCATTCCAGAGCTGTGAACGGATCAGAGCCCGGGCGCATTGGAAATAGACCTCGCCGATCGTGACCACGACGACGCTGCGCGGGTGCTTCCCGTCGATCTCGAAGGAACCGGTCAAAGCCGGGTCGACGCTGACGACGGCGGTGCCGTTGATGCGGATGGTCGTATTCGATCCGGGCACGAGGAAGAGCAGCGCCACTCTCGGATCGCGCACGATATTTGCAAGCGAGTCCACCCGGTTGTTACCGCGCCAGTCGGGCATCAGCACGGTCTTGTCGTCCGCGACGCGGACGACGCATCGATCGTCGCCCCGCGGCGAACAGTCGAGTCCCTCAGGACCGACGGTGGCGAGCGCTGCGAAGGGCGACGCTTCGATCATTTCCCGGTACTCGGCCGTCAGTGCAGCCGTTACCTTGACAATCGATGCCTCGCTCACTCCGCCATAGAGCGCCTGCAACTCCTCGACCGTTCCGATAATCGTCATCTCATCCCTCCTGCAACGGTGCTGCGGCTGTCACGCCGAAATCGCGATCTCTGCGCGCCCGTTTCGAGGAATAGCATGACGACCTGATGACGCCATCAGGCGATTTTTGACATGGGAGCCTCTTTCCTGCGCTCCCAGAGAAATTCGTTGATCTTCTCGATGACCGGAGCGGCGGAAACGATGCGGCGATGCCCGAGACCGTTCGCCCAGTGCAATTCCACATTTGGTCCGACCGCGCCGTAGCGGCGCGCGTGATCGGCGGGGACCTCCTTGTCGTCCTCGGCATGGATGACCAGAACCGGCCTGCGGAGTGCCGCCAGGATGCGGGTGGCATCGAATCCCTCGATGCGACGCCCGGAGAGCCGCTCCACCATGCCCTCGAAAGCTGCCTGCGCCTTCGGCGCGAGCCCCAACATCCGGCCGAAGCCCCTGAAGAGCCAAGTCATTTCGCTTGGCGCACCGATCAGGACCAGTTTCCCCGGAACGCGCGCCGGTACGTCGCAGAGCACTACCCCGGCCGCGCAGGCGAGGCTCGCGCCGCCGAAAGAATGGCCTATACCGACATCGAATCCGTCGAAATGGCGCCACGCCGCATCGATCGCCCTCACCGCTTGTGGCATGGTCAGCGTCCGCCCGGGCGACTCTCCATGACCCGGCAAGTCGAGCGCCACCACCTCCGCGCCCGAGGAGAGCAGGCCATCGATCAGCGTTGCCAGATAGTCGCTGCGAGATCCCCAGCCGTGCGCGACCAGTACCCGCGGCCCGCGACCGCCGTTGCGGCATTCGAAATGGCGAGCGGCAGCCCAGCCGCCCGCAAAGGACAACGTGACCTTCCGCGACCGTTGCATGATCGGCACTGCCGCTTTGAGCAGCGCCGCCTCCTTGCCGCTTTTTGGCTTTCGGCTCGGAGTGCGGCAGAAGATCCAGAATGCGGACTTGCCTGCCTTGTCGGCCGAAAACGCGGAAACGGCCTTCAGCGATAGACGGATGACCTTGATCGCAAAGGATGGCATAGTGGAGCTTTCTAATGTTCAACCATGAACATAATTGTACAACGATGAACAAAAAGCAAGCACAGATCGAAAATCACCACTTTCCCTGGGATCATCCTCGTTTTCGAAGTTGGATCGCCGTTGCCCGCGCCTGTCAGCTGATGCAGCAGACATTGACGCGGCGGCTGAGCCATCTGGATGTGAAGCCACCGCACCTGGACATCCTGGTCAATCTCTACCGCTTCGACGGCATCACCCAGCAGGAGCTTGCACGCAAGCTGCTCGTCGGCCGCTCGAACATGAGCATGCTGCTGCCGCAGCTCGAAAAGCGCGGCCTCATCGAAAGGCGAGGCGACGCAAGAGACAAACGCGTGTTGCGTCTGTCGCTGACCTCAGCCGGAAGGACCTTGACCGAGGAAGCAATGGAAATTCAGACCGCGCTCATCGAGAGTTCGCACGGCGGGGAGCCGATCGAGGACTGCGTCAAGGTCGCCGAGTCGATGGAGCGGATCATCGCCACCCTGCTCAAGGAGGATGAATTGGCGGCGGGAAGCTGACCGAGGCTGCCCGGTCGGCGGTCCCCAAAGGCTGCGAGACGTCAGCGCGGCTTTTCGGCCTTGTCGCGCGACATACCCTTGTCGGCGAGCTCCTGCTCATAGGCATTGAACAGCTCTTCGCCTTTCTCGCCGAGCTCCCGCAGATAGGTCCAGGTATAGATGCCGGTGTCATGCGTATCGTCGAAACCGATTCGCACCGCGTAATTTCCCGTCGGCTGGACCGTGATGATCTGGACGTTGCGCTTGCCCGGAACCGTCACCCGCTGGCTCGGCCCGTGCCCTTGCACCTCTGCCGAGGGCGAGAGGACCCGCAGAAGTTCCGCGGACAGGTCGAAGGCCACGCCGTCGTCGAAGGTGACGGACAGGCGGTGGCGGTCCCTGGATATCCGCAGTTCGGTCGGCCAGAATTCACTCATCGTCATTGCTCCGTGTTCGTCCCCGTTCAAGTAAAGCAGAATTGAACGGCCGGAAATCGCCCGCAGAAGGCTTTCCAGATATTTGAAACAGTTTGCGACAGGATGCGCCTTGACGCGACCCTTTTTGACCCCGACATTGAAAGCGCAGGGAGAAAAGACTTGAACACGGCCGCTATAGACCAGACCCACGCCAGACCGCTCGACACCACGACTGCCCCGATGGTCGATCCATTTGGCCGCGCGGTCACCTATCTGCGCGTCTCTGTCACCGACCGCTGCGACTTCCGCTGCACCTATTGCATGGCGGAGCACATGACGTTCCTGCCGAAGAAGGACCTGTTGACGCTGGAGGAACTCCAGCGGCTCTGTTCCGCCTTCATCGCCAAGGGCGTACGCAAGCTGAGGCTCACCGGCGGGGAGCCGCTGGTGCGCAAGAACATCATGTTCCTCATTCGCGAACTCGGCAAGGAGATCGAAGCGGGACGGCTGGACGAACTGACACTCACCACCAACGGCTCGCAGCTTTCGAAATTCGCCGCCGAACTCGTCGATTGCGGCGTGCGGAGGATCAATGTCTCGCTCGACACGCTCGATCCCGACAAGTTCCGCCAGATCACCCGCTGGGGCGAATTGGCAAGGGTGCACGAAGGCATCGACGCGGCGTTGGCAGCCGGATTGAAGGTGAAGATCAACGCCGTTGCCCTCAAGGACTTCAACGATGCCGAGATACCGGATCTGATGCGCTGGGCGCATGGCCGCGGCATGGATCTGACGCTGATCGAGACCATGCCGATGGGCGAAGTGGACGAGGACAGGACCGACCATTACCTGCCGCTCTCGGAGATGCGCAGGCGGCTCGAGGCCGACTTCACGCTCAATGACATTCCCTACCGCACCGGCGGCCCGGCCCGCTATGTCGAGGTCGCGGAGACCGGCGGGCGCCTCGGCCTGATCACGCCGCTCACGCACAATTTTTGCGAAAGCTGCAATCGCGTCCGGCTGACCTGCACCGGCACGCTCTATATGTGCCTCGGCCAGAACGACGCCGCCGATCTGCGCGCCGCACTGCGCGCCACCGACGACGACGCCTATCTCGGGCAGGTCATCGACGAGGCGATCGGCCGCAAGCCGAAGGGCCACGACTTCATCATCGACCGCGAACACAACCGCCCCGCCGTCGCCCGGCACATGAGCGTCACCGGGGGATAACGGCGACAGTTCTGCCCCTCATCCGCCTGCCGGCACCTTCTCCCCGCAAGCGGGGCGAAGGGACAAGCGGCAATGCCTTGCGCGGCACGAGTGCTGCGGGCGATGCGCGACATCTCCTACCGCATCGGTTTTGAAGCGCTCAGATCTTTGATCTTCCGGATGTTTTTGTCCTTTAATCGGATAGGATTTAAGGAACATGCAGTAGGGATTCGCCACGCCGGGAAGCCTCGCGCCGTTCGGCCACAGCTATCAGGAATGAGAATGCGCTCGTCAGCCAATTTCCGCGGCATCGTCTTCATGTGCCTCGCGATGATCGGGTTCGCCTGCAACGATGCGCTGGTAAAATCGGTCACCGGGGCCATGAATACCGGCCAGATCATGTTCATCCGCGGGTTGCTGACGACGCTGATGGTGGTCGTAGTCGCATACCGGTTCGGCGCCTTCCGGCCGGTTCGGACGATCTTCAGGCCGGCCATCCTGCTGCGCATCGCCATGGAGGCGCTTGCATCGGTGACCTATATCTCCGCGCTCGGCCAGATCCCGCTCGCCAACGCTTCGGCGATCATGCAGGCACTTCCGCTGGCGGTCACGCTCGGCGCCGCGCTGTTCCTCGGCGAGCCCGTCGGCTGGCGGCGGTGGGCGGCGATCGTCGTCGGCTTCGCCGGCGTCCTCGTCGTGTTGCGTCCTGGTCCCGAGGGCTTCACCGCGGCGGCCCTGACCGTCGTCGCCTGCGTCTTTTTCACTGCGACCCGCGACCTCTGCACCCGCCGCATCGGCACCGACGTGCCGTCGCTGTACATCACGGTGACGACCTCTCTCGTGACGACGCTGGTCGGTGCGGCCCTCATCGTCCCGCTCGGCGGCTGGCAACCGATGTCTACCACGTCGCTCAGCCATATCGCCGGCGCCAGTGTGCTTCTGATGCTCGGTTACCAGACGATCGTACTCGCGATGCGCGAGGGCGAGATCTCCGTGATCGCGCCATTTCGCTATATGAGTCTTCTCTGGTCGGTCACCCTCGGGGTCGTCTTCTTCGCAGAGACGCCGGACCGCTGGATGCTGGCGGGCGTCGCCATCATCATCGGTTCCGGCCTTTATACGTTCTACCGCGAGAGCAAGCGCGGCCGGCAGGCGGTCGCGCAGCGCGCACTCGGCGGACCCCTGGAATAGCTGAGGACGTTCTCGATGACAGCCGGCCCCTCCCATGCCACCTTCCCTCCGGCAGTCAACATCAACACGCCCGAAGAGCTTCAGCGGGCTGAGACCTGGTTGTCCTATATCGAGGATCGCGAACCATGAACGACCCCTTGCGCCCACCGAAGATTTTCGGCATCGCCGGCTGGAAGAATTCCGGGAAGACCGGCCTGATGGTCCGCCTTGTCAGCGAAATGACCCGGCGCGGCTATATGGTCTCCACGATCAAGCACGCGCATCACGACTTCGACATCGACAAGGTCGGCGCGGACAGCTACCGCCACCGCGAGGCCGGCGCGCACGAGGTAACGATCGTTTCGTCGACGCGCTTCGCGATCATGCATGAATTGCGTGGGGCGCCGGAGCCCACATTCGAAGAGATCTTGTCCCGGCTTGCCCCTTGCGACCTGGTACTGATCGAAGGCTACAAGCGCGAGCCTGTCCCGAAAATCGAGGCGCGCCGCCAGGAATCGGCCAATCGCGAACCGCTCGCACCGAACGATCCGCATATCATGGCCATCGCTGCCGATCATCCGGTCGCGGACGCCGGCCTCCCCGTATTCGACCTGGACGACACGCAGGCGATCGCAGATTTCGTCGAGAAGGTCATCGGACTGCGTGACTGAGGTCGAGCGGACGGCATCAATCCAAGCGCACAGGCGGCTTGCAGAACCCACAAATAATCGGGGCCGGTTTCCCGGCCCCGATGTCAGTTCGCACGCCTCGTTGACCTACCGCTGCGCTACAGGACGCACCAACGGCGTCACGCGGCGAATGGTGACGCGGCGGTTCTCCTGCTCCGGCCCGTCCGTGCGGATCTTGAGGAACCGCTCGCCATAGCCCTGGGTGACGAGGTTTTCGGCCGGGATGCCATAGACCTCGGTCAGGAGCACTGCGACGGATTCGGCACGCTCGTCGGAAAGGACGAGATTGGACTGATCGGCGCCAACGGCATCCGTGTGACCCTCGATAAAGAAGGTTTCACCCGGATCCTTCTCCAGGATCTTGTTCATTGCCTCCGCGACGTTGCGCATGGTTTTCGCCTGCGACATCGATACCTCGGCGCTTCCCGTCGCGAAGGTGATGGTGTCGAGGTCGATTCGGCGAACCTTGTCGCGCAGGCGGGCGGAGTGACGCACCTCGTCGATGGTGTAAACGCGTTCGACCGACTCGACCGGGGGTTCGGACAGGAACTCGTAGTAATCCCGGTTCGGATCCTCGGCGACATCGACGATATATTCGTCCACCGGTATCGTGAGACGCATCGGTGGCAGGTCGTAACCCACGTCTATGATTGCGGGCCGGTCTTCTTCGTATTCCGGCGCGTACATCATGACGTATTCCTCGCCGTCACGATCGACGCGCGTGCGCGTCAGGATGTCTCCGTACTCGTTGTAGATGGTGACGATCCGATAGCCGCCCGGGCGGACGATCGTTTCACGGACGCGACCTCGCGAGAGATTTTCATAATAGCTCTCTTCCGAATTCCTGCGCAGGCGCGGCCGGTCGTCGCCGCGCACGAAGATGCGATCGCCGACCCCGAGGATGACACGGTCCTCGTTTTCTTCGACGACCCTCACCTCCGTGACGTTGTTCTCGGTGGTGTTGTTGACGGTCGTGTTGTTGACCGTTGTGTTGTTTATGACGGTGTTGTTGATGATGTTGGTCGTCTGCGGCACCGCAAAGGTCGGCGCCTTCTCAACCCGCTCGCCCTCTTCGCTGAGCGCAGCCTCGATCTTTTGAGGAATTTCTTCCCTGGCTTCGGCCGGGATCGCAGCCTGCGCCGCTGCATCGTCGGCCGGCGGTTCTACGCTCTCTTGGGTCGTACGCAATTCCTCGCGCTGCTTCCGCCGGGTTTCTCGCGCCTGGTTGCCGCCGGAAATGTCGGCATCCTTGTCGCTGTCGAGGACAGCCGCGCCTTTCTCGACAGGCAAGACGACGGTCTCGTCAGAGGCTGCGGGGTCCTCCGCGATTTTCTGCTTTTCTTCCGTCGAGCGCTCATCGACGACTTCGGGAGCCGGCTGGCCGGCGGGCTGCTCACCCTGCTGTTCAGCGGTTGCGGGTTGTTCGGCGCCGGGAATCGACTGCTGCTCGCTCTCGCCCGTCTGCTCGGCCGGCGTCTCCGTCGCGGGCTGCTCGGCGGTGGTGCCGCTCTCAGGTTGGGCGGTCGGCTGCTCGGCGGCCTTCTGTTCTTCCGTCTGCCGCTGCTCCTCGGCCTGTTGCTGGCGTCTCTTACGCGTAGGCTCCTGTTCCTCGGCCTTCTGCGGCGCGCCCTCCTCGGCTGCGGGCTGCTGCTCTTCCGCCTGCTGCTGGCGCTTCTTGCGCTTGGGGGCCTCTTCTTCGGCCTGCTGGGGAGCACTCTCCTCGGCCGCAGGCTTCTGCTCTTCGGCCTGCTGCTGGCGCTTCTTGCGCTTGGGGGCCTCTTCTTCGGCCTGCTGGGGAGCACTCTCCTCGGCCGCAGGCTTCTGCTCTTCGGCCTGCTGCTGGCGTTTCTTGCGCCGGGGAGCCTCTTCTTCGGCCTGCTGCGGAGCGCTCTCTTCAGCCGCGGGCTGCTCTTCCGCCTGCTGCTGGCGTTTCTTGCGCCGCGGAGCCTCTTCTTCGGCCTGCTGCGGAGCGCTCTCTTCGGCCGCGGGCTGCTCTTCCGCCTGCTGCTGGCGCTTCTTGCGGCGGGGAGCCTCTTCTTCGGCCTGCTGCGGGGCGCCCTCTTCGGCTGCCGGCTGTTCTTCGGCCTGCTGCTGGCGCTTCCTGCGCGGCTTTTGCTGCTCCTCGGCCTGCGGCTGTTGCTCCTCCGCCTGCCCCTGCGATTCCTGGGCCTGACGCTGCTTGCGCTTCAGCAACAGCAGATCCTCGGGCGACTGTTGGCCCTCTCCTTCCTGAGCGACTTCGAACGGAGCAGTCAGGCTGTCAGCGAAGGCCGGCTGGATCATCAGGGACGCCGAAAGAACGGGCAAGGCCACTGTTGCGAAAAGTCTGGATCGTATCGACATTTTTTTCTTCCTCTTGTTCGGAGGTCATGACGCTGGTGTGCGAACGCGACTCCAATCGCCTCGCCCACCATGGCGCCCTCGTCACAGGGCCATGATCCGCGGTCCCGGCCTTTTTTGCCTCGGCCGAAATGCCGTAGCCGCAACGCCGCAACTGCGGATCGGTTCCGCTGCAAGGCCTATCGAAGGCGACATTAACCGGTCCTGAACGGCCCGTTCATCTTCTAGCGCAACTTATGCGACAATCGAAGGACATGATTCGCGTCAAACAGTGGGAAGCAAAGCTTTCCAGTTGATTTTTGCAGGAAATCCGTACGAATATCGCCGCAACCGGCGGCTTGAAGCTCCGGCGCCAATTGGCATCCGCGAAACAAGAAGAACCGGATGCCGAGCCAACAGAGAGGACATCATGCGTATTTCCAGACGTCTGGCAGCCACGGTATCGGCTGCCGTTTTCGTGCTTATGGCCGGCGCTGCCATGGCTGACGGCGAAAAGATCGTCATCGGTACCGAAGGCGCCTACCCGCCCTTCAACAATCTCGAGTCCGACGGCACGCTGACCGGCTTCGACATCGATATCGCCAAGGCGCTTTGCGAAGAGATGAAGGCCGATTGCACCTTCGTGACCCAGGAATGGGACGGCGCCATTCCGGCGCTGATCGCCAAGAAATTCGACGCGTTCATCGCGTCCATGTCGATCACCGAGGAGCGCAAGGAAAAGGTCGACTTCACCAACAAGTACTACAACACGCCTCCGGCCATCGCGGTGCCGAAAGATTCGCCGATCACCGAGGCGACCGCAGCAGCCCTCTCCGGCAAAATGCTGGGCGCACAAAGTTCGACCACGCACTCCAACTATGCGGAAGCGCATATGAAAGAGTCGGAACTGAAGCTTTACCCGACCGCGGATGAATACAAGCTCGACCTCGCCAACGGTCGCATCGACGCGGCAATCGACGACGTCGTCGTGCTTTCGGAATGGCTCAAGACGGACGATGGCGCCTGCTGCAAGCTGCTTGGCACCCTGCCGATCGATCCGGTCATCAATGGCGAAGGCGCGGGTATCGCGCTCCGCAAGGGCGACAACGCTCTGCGGGAGAAGTTCAACAAGGCGATCGACGCCATCCGCGCGAACGGCAAGTACAAGGAAATCAACGAAAAGTACTTCCCCTTCGACGTCTACGGCAGCTAATCTCGGCGATTCCTGCACATCTTGAGGCTTTATGCCGGGATAATCTCGGTTGATGAAGAAAATGCAACGGCGGACGGGCTTGCCCTTCCGCCGTTTTTGTTTGACAAGGAATCACGAAAATAAGCGTCTAGCGCGCGGCGCGGCTGAAGAACAAAAACGCGGTAGACGCCAGAATACGCAACGGGAACTATTGGCATGAGCGGACTGTTTGCCGCCCTTTCCTCCGGTCTCTCCTGGATCGGCGCGATCATCGATCCGCTATGCGGTCCTCTCGGGGTATTTCGGTGGTTCGGATCGGATACCCTTCTCGCGTGCGGAGACGCAGGCTGGGGCGATGAAATCGCCTATGGATTCCTCGTCACCGCCAGCCTGGCGATCGCGACCCTTCCAGTGGGATTGATCATCGGCTTCTTCATTGCGCTCGCCAAGCAATCCGAGGAAAGATCCCTGCGGCTGGCCGGCAACATCTATACGACGATTTTCCGAGGCCTGCCGGAGCTCCTTACGCTCTTCATCGTGTATTACGGCCTGCAGATCCTCGCCCAGCAGTTCCTGGCGACGATCGGTTATACGGGCGCCGTCGAGATCAGCGCCTTCGTTGCGGGGATGATCGCTCTGGGCGTGGTCTTTTCGGCCTATTGTTCCGAAGTGCTGCTTTCGGCCTTCAAGGCGATTCCCCACGGGCAGTACGAGGCCGGTGACGCGCTCGGCCTGCACCGGGGCAAGACGATGCGCCTCATCATTCTGCCCCAGCTCATCCGCATCGCGCTGCCCGGCCTCGGCAATCTCTGGATGGCGCTGCTCAAGGACACCGCCCTCGTCTCGGTCATCGGGCTGCCGGATATCCTGCGCCAAACCGGCGTTGCAGCCCGGGTGACCAAGCACGCTTTCGAATTCTTCGGCATCGCCTGCGTTCTGTTCCTCGTCCTGGCAATGATCTCCTCGGTCGTATTCTCGGCACTCGAGCGCTCGACCAAACGCGCGGAGGCACGCCGATGAGCATTGCCGAAACCATGATCCCGCCGCAGGCGCCCCCGCCGGCGCCGCCGAAGCCCTACACCTTCTCGCGCTTTTTCGGCAGCGTGGCGCTCGGCATCTGGCTGGCGCTCGGTGTCGGGATTTTCCTGACGGTCGTCAATGGCTGGGACCCCGAGAAATTCTCTCGCTACGGACCGAGCTTCCTTTCCGGTCTTGGGGTGACACTGACACTCGTCACCTCCTCCATCCTCATGGGCGCCGTCGTTTCGCTGCCGGTGGCGCTCGGGCGCATGTCGAAGAACAGATTATGGGGCTGGCTGGCCTACGCCTATGTCTACTTCTTCCGCGGGACGCCGCTCATCACCCAGCTCTTCCTCATCTATTACGGGCTCGGCAGCTTCCGTCCGCAGCTCGAATCCGCGGGACTGTGGTGGTTCTTCCGCGATGCCTGGAACTGTGCGCTGTTCACCTTCACGCTGAACACCGCCGCCTATCAGGCGGAAATCCTGCGCGGCGCCATCGAAAGCGTGCCGCGCGGCCAGCGCGAGGGGGCGGCCGCGCTCGGCCTGCCGGAGCGCGTAGCCTTCTTCAAGGTCATTCTGCCCCAGGCGATGATCGTTGCGCTGCGCCCCTACGGCAACGAAATCATCCTGATGATCAAGGGCTCGGCAATCGTGGCGATCGTCACGGTCTTCGACCTCATGGGTGAGACTCGGCGCGCCTTTTCCCGGACCTTCGACTACCAGATGTATATCTGGGCCGCGATCCTCTATCTGCTGATGGTGGAGTTGCTGCGCAACATCTGGGGCTGGCTCGAAGCCCGCCTGACCCGCCATCTGAAGCGCTGAACGCGCCTCGGGCCGCACGCCGGATCCCGGTGGCCGGCTTGGCAGCACTCGCCGTCGCCTGCTGCCAAGCGTTTGTTTTATAAGTGATTTCTCGCTTTACTCACCTATATTAAGGCTTGATTAAGCAATTAAGCGCTCCATCATAGAGACCAACCTTTGTGAAAAGTGAGGTCCGCATGACGAACGACATGGAACTGCAGCTCAAGGGTTACGGGCTGACGACGGCTCAGATACTTTATCGGATGCCCGATCACCCGGCTTTCCTGCAGACATACATCTGGCAACACTACGACATCGCGCCGGACTTTCCGGAAATGCACAGCTTCCTCAAATTCTGGCAGGAGAAGCTGGACGGCCCGCTGCATTCGGTACGCTATGTGCACCGAAAGCTGATTTCGGCCTCCGAATGGCGGGCTCTCCAGGGAGAGTTTATCGTCCATTAGGTTCCGGCGCACGTCGTTGTCGGATATGTCAGACGGATCGGGTGATGCCGCCGTCGATCCGGATGTTCTGGCCGGTGATATAGCCTCCGCGATCGCTTGCGAGCAGGGCGATCAACTCGGCCACCTCCTCCGATGCGCCGTAACGTCCCATCGGAATCCGCTGACGCCGTTCCTCCGTTTCGGGCAGACTGTCGATAAAGCCGGGCAGAACATTGTTCATGCGGACATTGTCGGCGGCATACCGATCGGCGAAGAGCTTGGTGAAAGCCGCAAGCCCGGAACGGAAGACCCCCGACGTCGGAAACAAGGGGTCGGGTTCGAAGGCGGCGTAGGTGGAAATATTGACGATGCTGCCGGATTTCTGCTCCACCATGATCGGCGTCACCAGCCGGGTTGGCCGCACGACATTGAGGAAATAGACATCCATACCCCGGTGCCATTCCTCGTCGGTGAGTTCGAGCACCGGAGCCCGCGGGCCGTGCCCTGCCGAATTGATCAGCGCATCCACGCGCCCCCAGGCATCATAGGCTGCGTCGACGAGCCGCTTCAGATCGTCGTTCGACTGGTTAGATCCGGTAACGCCGATTCCGCCGAGTTCCTTGGCGAGCGCCTCGCCCTTGCCGGACGAAGAAAGGACGGCAACCCTGTAACCCTCTGCCGCCATCCTCCTTGCCGCCTCGGCCCCCATGCCGGAACCGCCGGCCGTGACGATCGCCACCTTCTGTTCGCTCATCTTGTGCTCCTTTTGGCATGACCGAGAGAAGCGCAGTTGAAGCAGGCCTGCGCGCCCGCATCAACTGAGAATTTCTGAAGGCGGGATCAGCGATGCGGCGCAGCGGTGCACGCAGGTCTCAGACATGAACCTCGCCATGCGCCAATTCGCCGGCGCCTGTCGCCCTGTGGAGCGAACCGTAGAGCACGACCGCATAGAAGAGCGCGACGCCGATCGCCACGGCAAGGCCAGGCACGGGACCAAGAGCGGCGTTCTCGGCAACATCGGCCCAGGAACGGACATGGCCGAAAGGCTCTCCCGTGCTCGAAATCTTCGGCGAGGAAATCTTCAGCGCCCATGCCAGGAGCAGGATCAGGTACATCCAGCAATAATTGCGCTGTAACCGCCGGCAGAGGGCCTCCCTGTAGCCCATCAGGAAAGCCGGCTGGCGCAGGCTCTTGGCGATCGACACCGACCATTTGAAGCTCGGCGTGCCTTCAGGGCACAAGATTTGCGCGAAGTAGCCGCGTTCCATCTGGCGCACGCGGGCGCGATAGACGTCGAAGAAACGGTAACGCCGCGCTTCGATCAGCAGCAACAGGCTGATGAGCAGCATGGCAAAGAGAAGAACACCGTGATGGGACGACGGCGTCGAGAGCGAGACCGAAAGCATCGCTGCGACCACGGTGATCGCCCAGTTCGATGTTCGGTCTATGCGGTCCCGCCAACCGGCCATCCGCCCGATTTCGCCGCGATAATAGTGGATGATCGCGTTGATCGTCTCCTGCGGTGTCTGCGGCAGAGGCGGCGTTTGCCGCTCCGGCATCTCCGTTTCCAATGTCAACGGGCTCAATTCGGCAGACATCGGCATTCCTCCCGATTTTTCATTCTTTTAGGAATGATGACTCCTTTTCGATCAAGGTTAAATGGCGCGCGTCCCCGACCTGCTCAAAATCTTTACCGCAGGCGAATGTTCCCGTCGCCGCCTCGGCGGGACCTCTCCTCGGGCCGCGAGGTGATATAATCCCGCGTCGACGGAAACCGTCGCCGTTCCGCCAAAGAACAGGTTATTATCGAGCTGAACCGGCCAGTGACAGGGACGGCCGCGACCGGCGATTGTCAAAGGCCGCCGGGGGTCGTATGAAGCGCCCATGACGCAGAAAATCAAGAAGATCGACGAGGAGGCCCTCGCAGAGGCCTATAACCGAGCGCTTGCCTTGGAGAAGTCCGGGCATTTCGACGCGGCGGCCGCCGCCTATCGGGAAGTCCTGGAAATCGACCCGGAGGACCACGGCGGCGCCGCCGTTCGGCTTGCATCGATGGGGCGCGGCGAGACGCCGCTCAAGGCTTCGGACGCCTATGTGGCAACACTCTTCGATCAGCACGCCGACGTCTTCGACAATGTTCTCGTCGACCAGCTCCACTATTGCGTGCCACTGCTCGTGCGCCAGCGGCTTCAGGCGCTCGGGCTCGGACCGTTCAAGCGGATCCTCGATCTCGGCTGCGGCACCGGGCTGACCGGAGGCGCGCTACGCGACATGGCGGAAGACATAACCGGCGTAGACCTTTCGGAAAACATGGTTGAGATCGCCCATGAGAAGGACCTCTACGAGACGCTCTATGTCGCAGAGGCGGTCGATTTCCTCGATGACAATGACGACGAACCATTCGACCTGATCGCCGCAACCGACGTCCTGCCCTATATCGGCGCCTTGGAGCCGCTGTTCTTCGGCGCAGTCGACAATCTGGTGCCGGGCGGGCTCCTGATTTTCTCGAGCGAGAGCCTGCCGGGCGGGACCCCGGCGGGACAAGGCTTCGCCGTCGGACCGCACCAGCGCTTCGCCCACTCGGAAACCTACCTGCGCGAGCGCCTGGCGGCGACGGGGTTCGAGATCGTCGACATCACCGACATCACGGTGCGCATGGAGGAAGGCGAGCCGATTGCCGGCCAACTGGTGACCGCCCGCTTCAAACCCTGATTGCAGGCTGCTGCGGCCGCGGCTATCGTCGGCCGCAAACACGCCATCGATAAGGGAGTCTCAAGGAAATGGCCAAAGTCGCATTCATCGGTCTCGGCGTCATGGGGTATCCGATGGCCGGTCATCTCAAGGCCCGCGGCGGGCACGATGTCACGGTCTATAACCGGACTGCAGCCAAGGCGGAGCAATGGGCAGCGGCATTCGGCGGCCGGACCGCCGCAACGCCGGCCGAAGCGGCCAAGGGCCAGGATTTCGTCTTCGCCTGCGTCGGCAATGACGACGACCTCCGCTCGGTCACGACGGGAGAGAACGGCGCCTTCGAAACGATGGCACCCGGGTCGATCTTCATCGACAACACCACGGCATCGGCCGCGGTTGCCCGCGAGCTCTACGCCGCGGCGGCGGCGAAGGGTGCGCATTTCATCGACGCGCCGGTCTCCGGCGGGCAGGCCGGAGCGGAAAACGGCGTGCTCACCGTCATGTGCGGGGGCGATGCGGGAGCTTTCGACAAGGCCAGGCCCGTCATCGACGCCTATGCCCGGATGGTCGGCTTGATGGGCCCCGCCGGCGCCGGCCAGCTGACCAAAATGATCAATCAAATCTGTATCGCTGGCCTCGTCCAGGGGCTCGCAGAGGGAATCCACTTCGGCAAGAAAGCAGGGCTCGACATCGAGAAGGTGATCGAGGTCATCTCCAAGGGAGCGGCCGGTTCCTGGCAGATGGAAAATCGCCACAAGACCATGAACGAAGGCAAATATGACTTCGGCTTCGCGGTCGACTGGATGCGCAAGGATCTGGACATCGTCCTTGCCGAGGCCAGGCGCAATGGCGCCACGCTTCCGGTGACCGCCCTCGTCGACCAGTTCTACGGCGACATCCAGGCGCTCGGCGGCAATCGCTGGGATACGTCTTCCCTGCTCGCCCGGCTCGAAAAATGACGCCGGCCCCGGCGTCGACGGCGGAAGAGATCATCGAATATCTCCGCGCCCTCGGCTCGGACGAAAACATCGCCGGCATGGCGCGCTTCGGCATTGCGACCGAAACCGCCCTGGGCGTTTCGAACGTTGAGATTCGTCGCCTCGCGCGCACGGTAAAGACCGACCATGCCCGTGCGCTCGACCTCTGGACCTCCGGCATCCGCGAAGCACGCCTGCTGGCAGCGTTCACCGCGGACCCGAAGGCGCTGACGCTCGCTGAAGCGCGGCAATGGGCGAATGCCTGCGACTCCTGGGAAGTGGTCGATACCGTTGCCGACCTCTTCGTCGGAGCGCGCCTCGAGCAAGTGCTCATTCCTGAATTCGCCGCCGATGAGCGGGAATTCGTCCGCCGCCTGGCCTTCGCGATGATCGCAACAGCCGCCGTGCATCTCAAGAAGGAGCCTGATTCGACGCTGCTTGCCTGGCTGCCGCTGATCGAGACTCATGCCGCCGACGAGCGCAACTTCGTGAAGAAGTCGGTCAATTGGGCACTCAGGCAGATCGGCAAGCGCAGTCCCGCCTGCCACGGCCCGGCCCTGGCGCTCGCGCAAAAGCTCGCGGCGAGCACGGACCGTACGGCACGATGGACGGGCAAGGACGCGTTGCGCGAACTGACGAACAGCAGGGTCCGCCAGCGGCTTTCCAGCGGGTCGTGAATGGTTTCTCAAGTCAAGCCCGAGTTTAACCGAGCCTGACAAACCTCGTTCTTCGAGGCCTCGCCACTCTTCATCTCCACCCGGACTCTCTGCGTCTAGCGCGCCAGTCCAGATTGAACGTCGGTCAGCGCGAAAAATCGTGGCCAACGTAAAGAAGAGGGGCGGAATGCCGTTAGGCCAGGGCATAGGCGAAGCAATCGCCGAAGGGCCGCCGCGCATGCCAATTCCCTTACAGTAATCCAGACGCGCCCTCATGGCGGCACGGGCAAGGTTATCGTCTATGGGCGCAATCGCTATGCGGAATTCGGACAGAAACGCGTCGAGATCGGCATTGCACGCGGCTGGGCAGCCGCATGTCTCGAGGACGCATCGCAGCATCCCTCCGCGTCAGACACGGCTTGACCCGGCGATAACGACCTGATCGTCTAGTCCTCGCTCGACTTCGCCTGGTCGATGACCATGTAATCGAGCGGCAGTTGCGTCGTATACTTGATCTGTTCCATGGCGAAGGCCGAGGAAACGTCGCGGATCTCGATCTTGGCGATCAGACGCTTGTAGAAGGCATCATAGGCGGCGATATCCGGCACGACCACGCGCAGGAGATAATCCACGTCGCCGCTCATGCGATAGAATTCCACCACTTCCGGAAAATCCGCCACGACTTCGGAGAACCGCCGCAGCCACTCCATCGAATGCGAATTGGTGCGCACGGAAACGAATACGGTGACCTTGGTGTTGACCTTCACCGGATCGAGAAGCGCGACACGGCGGCGGATCACACCTTCCTCTTCCATCTTCTGGATGCGCCGCCAGCACGGCGTCGTGGAAAGCCCGACCTTCTTGGCGAGGTCGGCTACGGCCAAGGTCGAGTCTTCCTGCAACAGCCGCAGGATCTTGCGGTCTAGGCGATCCATGGAAAATCCTCTCGAATATTTTTCCCTCTATAGCGCGGTAATTGTGAAAATAAAGAAAATTGTTTCACGCCGTCAGCGCCCTCACCCGTTCACGCAGGAAGGGCAGCAACTCGGCCTCAAACCAGGGATGACGCCGGAGCCAGCCGGTATTGCGCCAGCTCGGATGCGGCAGCGGCAGTACGCAGACGCCGGAATTGCGTTTCGCGTAGCGTTGCCAGTTGCGCACGGTTTCCGTCATGGATTTGGGACAGTCCCTTCCAAGATGCCAGCGCTGCGCATAATGACCGACCGCAAGCACCAGCTCGATCTGCGGCATCGCGTCCATCGCCTTCTGCCGCCACAGCGGCGCGCATTCGCTTCTCGGCGGCAGGTCGCTGCCGTGGCTGTCGTAGCCGGGGAAACAGAAACCCATCGGCACGATGGCGAAATTTTGCGGATCGTAGAATGCCGCCCGGTCCACCGACAGCCATTGCCGCAGCCGATCGCCAGAGGCATCGTTGAAGGGAAGGCCGCTTTCATGGACCCGCAATCCGGGTGCCTGCCCGGCGATCAGAATCCGCGCCGACGCGGAAAGCACCGCCACCGGCCTCGGCTCGTGCGGCAGCCGGTGGTCTTCGCCGCGCGCCGGCTCGTCACGGCACCGGCGACAGATCGAGATCGCCGCCCTCAACGCCTGCAGCCGATCCTCAGTCACCGCCGATCCTCGCCATGATCGCGCTCGAATACTCCTGAAGCCATTGAATAATGGTCTCCAACCAGTCACCCGCCCGGTGCGGGGTCTCCTCCGCACCGCCGTTCGAACGCCGCCACTCCTGCGGCCTGACGAAATCGCCGCCCCAGAGCCCTCGCCGGCCCGTTCGCGCCGTTTCCTCTTCCGCACGGTAGAGCCAATAGCTGACCGCATGACCGGAGAGGACCATTTCTCTTCCGAGGTCCGTCCCGCCAGCCGCGCAGACACCGAGTTCCCGACCATAGCGATCATGGCCATGGAGCCGGCAGACGGTCGTCGTTCCCGCGATGAGAGCAATCAACCGTTGCCGCGCCTGGGCGCCGCAGTCCCACGCGGTTTCCCCGCGTCGACACATCTGGCCGATCTCCGGGGCATCGATGCCTTCGATGCGTATGCGGCGTCCGTCGAGCCGCAGGCTGTCGCCATCGCTCACCGACGCCGAGCCGCGCAACTCGCCGGTCACGGGCCGTTCCGACGGCGGCAGCTGCGCGGCTATGTAGGCGCCGATGCCGAGCAGGATCAGGAAAATCCAACCGCCGGCCATGCCGCCGCTGCCGGACGGCCTCCTGCGCCGCTCGGGAAACCCGGAGCGACCAAATCCAAAGCGCCTTCCGGAAGAGCCCGGGCCTGCGCCGCTGCCGCCGACGATCCGGAATCTGCGGTTTTCCGACTTCACGCCCCAGGCCTCCTCGTGTTGTTCTTCCTGCCCATCCCGGCCTCGAAAACCGCAATCGCGCCACAATGGTTGCCGAATCCTTCATGGGGGCAGCAACTTCTTAAGGATTGCATCCTAGAGTGCAAGCTGAACCCAATCCTGACCAGAAGCATGAGCATCGCCGCCAGCACATCGACCGACAAGATCATCGTGGACAAGTCGCGGAGCCATCGAAACAAGGCTGTTTCGAAGACCGTTCGCGCGACGCGTCAGCGGCTGCAGACCGGTTCCTCGGCACCCTCCGGCTTCGAACGGGAAATGCTCCTGCTACACATCGAGTCCGTGCTCCACGGCGCGATGGCCCTGCCCCTCCTCGTGATCCTGATCGCCGCCAGCGGCATCTACCTCTCGGGCGACCCGCATTTTCTCGCCTGGGCCTTGTTGGCGCTTTCCGCGCATGCGGTCACCATCTTTCTCGCGCGAAAGGCCAAGCGCGAGGATGTGGTCGCCGAGAAAGTGTCCGTCTGGCGCCGCCGCTTCCTCGCCGGCCAGATGCTGACCGGCCTGTGCTGGGCGATCTTCACGCTCCCGGATTGTGCGTCCTGCGGCGAGATCGCTTCCGGTCTCTTCGAGGGAACGGTGCTCTTCATTGCCCTTGCGGTCACCGCCATGGGCACTTTTCTGTTGCGGAACGCCCTCTATTACACGTTTCTGCCTGTCATGGCCGCGCTCGGCTTCTCCTCACTCACGACCGGTGATGCGGTCGATGTCGGCCTCACGGGCATTCTGGCGCTCTCGCTTGTCTTTCTGGCGTTCATGACCGAAAGGATGAACCGCGCCAACGTTCATATCCTTTCGGTACAGTCCGAGAAGGACGATCTCATCGCCGAACTCGAGGTGGCGAAGTCCATGTCGGACGAGGCTCGCCGCCGCGCCGAAGAGGCGAATCTCGCCAAATCCCGTTTCCTGGCCTCGATGTCGCACGAGCTGCGCACGCCGCTCAATGCCATCCTCGGCTTTTCGGAGGTCATGTCGACAGAGGTACTCGGACCGCTCGCCAACCCGACCTATAAGGAATACACGCTGGACATCCATCGCTCCGGCGAGCACCTCTTGAATCTCATCAACGAAATTCTCGATCTTTCGCGTATCGAAGCCGGCAAGTACGAGCTCAGCGAGGACGCGGTAAACCTGGCGGAGATCGTCGAGGATTGCATCGGCATGGTTCAGCTCCGTGCGCGCGGCAAGAACATAACCATGGCCCATCAGTTCGAACAGGCGATGCCGTCCGTCTGGGCGGACGAGAAAGCCATGCGCCAGGTGACCCTCAACCTTCTTTCGAATGCCGTCAAGTTCACCCCGTCGGGCGGTGAGGTCAGCGTAAAGGTCGGCTGGACCGCCGGCGGCGGGCAATATCTTTCGATCAGAGACAACGGCCCCGGCATTCCGGAAGAGGAGATCCCGATCGTCCTTTCCGCTTTCGGCCAGGGTTCGATCGCCATCAAGAGCGCCGAACAGGGCACCGGCCTCGGTCTGCCGATCGTCCAGGCGATCCTCGCCAAGCATGGCGGCCAGTTCATCCTGCGCTCGAAACTCCGCGAAGGTACCGAGGCGATCGCTATCCTGCCGCCGCGTCGCGTTCTGCAGAGCTTGCCCCCGGTCGAGGACGTCCCGTCCCTCACCCGCCGGCGAAGGAGCTTCGCGTAAACGCTTGCCGGGCGTGCTCCACTTCTTCATTCACGTGCCTGTCACGGAAATGAGGGTGGTGCCGGCGTCGCGGATCAGCCCAGGAAGCGAGCGAGAAATATCACGTACAGCGCATAAGCCGCATTGGCGAGAATGAGGCAAAGGCACGCGAAGGAGCCGAGATCCTTGGCGTTCCTGCCCATCTCCGAGATCTCCGGCGAGACGCGGTCAACAATCTCCTCGATCGCGGTGTTGATCGCCTCAAAGGCCATCATCAGCAGAAACAGGATTGCCATCGCGACATACTGGAACAGGTTCGCGCCGACGATCGTGAACGCGACCATCGCGACGGCGAAGGCGATGAGTTCGTGCCGAAAGGCCGCCTCGCCGATCAGGCGCTTCGCACCGCCGAAGGAATAGCTGGCCGCCGCGAAAAGGTGCCGGAAGCCACGATGCTTCTGAACGGGCGCGGTGGCGCCGTTGCGGGAGGTAGTGTTCTTGACGTCCATTTCTTCTCGCGGGTTGGGAGAGGGCACAGCTTCGACGTTCCTATTGAGGCGAATCAAAGGCGGTGGCAATGCCGCATTGCGAGGCCACCCGAACCGAATGACCCGACTTATCCCCGATATGCGAGAAGCCGCCCCGCATCAATAGCTGCACGGCACGAGCATAGCACGCATGACGGCCGATCGACAGCAAGCTCCGAGCGTGCTGACGCGCGTGGGCGGGCCGGGCCTGCCTTACTCCTTGTTGCTTACGCCAGCCTGCGCAAAGGTCGCCATGCCGCTGTGGCAGGCAGCCGCCGCCTTGACGATGCCTGCTGCAAGAGCCGCGCCCGTGCCTTCGCCAAGCCGCATGCCGAGAGCCAGGAGCGGTGTCTTGCCGAGTTTCTCGATCGCCCGCATGTGACCGGGCTCGCTTGAAACATGGCCAATCAGGCAATGGTCGAGCGCCGCCGGGTTGGCGGCCTTGAGGATCGCCGCGGCCGCGGTCGCGACGTAGCCGTCGATGATGACGGGCACCTTCTGCATCCGCGCCGCGAGAATTGCGCCCGCCATCGCCGCGATCTCGCGGCCGCCGAGCCGCCGCATGACTTCGAGCGGATCGGACAAGTGATCGCGGTGCAGCGCCACGGCCTTTTCGACGGCGGCGATCTTGCGCGCGAGCACCTCGCCTTCCGAACCGGTGCCGGGACCGACCCATTCCTCTGCCGTGCCGCCATAGAGGCCGAGGTTGATGGCGGCCGCGATCGTCGTGTTGCCGATGCCCATTTCGCCGATGCACAGCAGATCCGTGCCGCCGGCAATCGCTTCCATGCCGAAAGCCATGGTGGCGGCGCAGTCGCGCTCGGAGAGAGCCGGTTCCTCGGTGATATCACCGGTCGGATAGTCGAGCGCCAGATCGAAGACTTTGAGGCCGAGATCGTGTGCCACGCAGATCTGGTTGATGGCAGCACCGCCGGCGGCGAAGTTCTCGACCATCTGCGCCGTCACCGAAGCGGGAAAGGGCGTCACTCCCTGACGGGTCACGCCGTGATTGCCGGCGAAGATCGCGACGAGCGGTCGGTTGACCGCCGGCGGACGTCCCGTCCAGGCGGCAAGCCAGAAGGCGATTTCCTCGAGGCGCCCGAGAGCGCCGGGCGGCTTCGTCAATTGCCCGTCCCGCTCGCGCGCCGCAACGAGTGCCGCCGTATCCGGCCCCGGCAGGTTGCGCAGTAGTTCGCGGAAATCATCAAACGGCAGGCCGCTGGCGCTCATGGATCATCCTTGCAACGTGAAACTCGTTCGGGGCTCGTCATAGAGTGTGATGCCGCCCGCGGCAACGGCATTTGCGCCATTTGCCGTCGTCTCGCATGATCCCGCGGAACGCCGGGCGATTCGGGATGCGGGAGACGAGATGGCAGATATTCGCGAGCTCTGGGACGACGTCGCACGGTCGGTTGCCTTTTTGAGCCGCATTCCCGTGCCGGATCGATATTTCCGCGGCTATGACGGCGGGCTCGGCCGCGCCGTGCGCGCCTTCCCTCTTGCGGGTATCCTGATCGCCCTTCCTGCCGCCGTGATAGCGGTCCTTCTGGGCGCGCTTCACGCGAGCTCGCTCTTCAACGCCTCCCTCGTCGTCGCGGTGCAGGCGATGGTCACCGGCGCCCTGCATGAGGACGGCCTTGGGGATACGGCCGATGGTTTCGGCGGCGGGCGCGATCGGGAAAACGCCCTGGAGATCATGAAGGACAGTCGGATCGGCACCTATGGCGCGGTTGCCCTCATTCTTTCCTTCGGCCTTCGCGTCTCGGCCCTGGCTGCCTTCCTGCCGCTGCTGACGCCGACAGGCGGCGGAATTGCGCTGCTTGCCACCGCTGCGCTGAGCCGCGCCGCGATGGTCTGGCACTGGTCCCGCCTCCCGCCTGCCCGCCGCGGCGGGGTCGCCGCCTCGGCCGGTTTACCCGAGCCGCAGGCGACATCGGTTGCGCTCGGCTCGGGCGTGCTCCTCGCGCTCGTGCTGTTTTTCCTGGCCGACATCCCGACCGTCGCCGTCCTGCTTTCGCTCGCTGCCTTCGGGCTTGCGGTGCCAGGCTTCACGCGGATTGCCTTACGCAAGGTCGGCGGCCATACCGGCGACACCATCGGCGCCACCCAGCAACTGACGGAGATCGCCGTTCTGGGCGCTCTTGCACTGGCCATCTGAAAGGCCGATATATTTTTCGAACGAAACAGCAGAGCATCGTCCCGATCATGGAATCTCCCTGCATTCTCGTCTGCACGATCGACGATAGGACCGGTTACTGTTTCGGCTGCGGGCGCACACGTCAGGAGATCGGCGCCTGGACGCTCTACACCGATACCGAACGGCACACGATCATGCAGGCCTTGCCGGCGCGACTGGAAACGGTCGAGCGCAAACCGCGGCGGGAGACGCGCCGGTCGCGCATGGCGCGAGAACAAAACGGCTCATGAGCAGACTGATCGTCCTCCTCGCAATACTCGGCATCGGCCTCGTACTGCTGATCATCAATCACGATTCGGGCCGAACGTTCGGCATGAACAACGACGATTTCGGACAGCTCGTAGCCCTCGGCGCGCTGGCAACGCTTTTCGCCGCCGGTATCGTCAGAAGCCGCCGAACGCTGGGCGAAGGCCTGACACAGATTGCGATCTGGCTGCTGATCGCGTTCGTCCTCGTTGCACTCTATGTCTACCGCTTCGACCTTCGGTCCGTCGGCGACCGGGTGCTGGCAGGACTTATGCCCGGCAGGGCCATGGTCATCACCGACAGCGAGGGTCAGCAGGAGGTGGTGCTTCACAAGCGGATCGACGGCCACTTTGCCGCCGATGCGACAATCAACGGGCGTGAGGTCAGCATGCTTGTGGACACCGGCGCGAGCAGTATCGTGCTCACCCATGAGGACGCGGCGATGGTCGGTCTCGACGTCGCCGATCTCGGCTACACGATCACTGTCATGACCGCGAACGGGCCGGCGCTTGCGGCACCGGTCATCCTGCCGGAGATCGCGATCGGACCGATCCGGCGGACGAATATCCGCGCCATGGTCGCGGCCGAGGGGCGGCTGGACAGCAGCCTGCTCGGCATGAGCTTCCTCTCGACCCTCGACTTCCTGCAGATGCGCAGCGGCGAGCTCCGGCTCAGGGACTGAGCCCCCGCCGATCCAACCTCAGTTGCGCAACTTGTACCCGGTCCGGAATATCCATGTCAGTGCGGACATGCAGAGGGCGAGAAAGACGAGAATGATTGCCGCGCTGGCGAGCGGATTTACGTCGGAGATCTCGAAGAAGCTCCAGCGGAATCCGCTGATCAGATAAAGGACCGGGTTGAAGTGGCTTACTGCCCGCCAGAATGGCGGCAGCATGTCGATCGAATAGAAGCTGCCGCCGAGGAAGACGAGCGGCGGGACCACCAGCATCGGAATGAGGTTGAGCTGCTCGAAATCCTTCGCCCAGATGCCGATCAGGAAACCGAACAGGCTGAAGGTCACCGCCGTCAGAACGAAAAAGAAAAGCATCACGAAGGGATGGGCGATGCTGAGATCGACGAACAGCGAGGCCGTGATGAGGATGATCGTGCCGATCATCATCCCCTTTGTCGCCGCTGCTCCCACATAACCGAGCACAATCTCCAGCATGGATATCGGTGACGACAGCACCTCATAGATCGTGCCGGTGAATTTCGGGAAATAGATACCGAATGAGCCGTTGCCGATGCACTGCGTCAGAAGCGTCAGCATCATCAATCCGGGCGTGATGAAGGCACCGTAGGAAATTCCGTCGATTTCCTGGATGCGTCCACCGATGGCGGCGCCGAAAACGATGAAATAGAGCGAAGTGGAGATGACGGGCGACACGACGCTTTGCAGAAGCGTGCGGCGTGTGCGTGCCATTTCGAAGAAATAGATGGATTTGACTGCTTCTATGTTCATCGCCCCGCCTCCACGATCTCAACGAAAATATCCTCGAGCGAACTCTGCCTCGTGGAAATGTCCCGGAGCCTGATGCCCGCCTCGGCCAGCGCCGCGAGCAGCGACGTGATGCCCGTCCGATCAGCGCTCGTGTCGTATTCATAGATCAGGCGTTCGCCTTCGCCCTCCAGCAACAAATTGTAGGAGGCAAGAGAATCGGGAACCCGCTCCAGAGGTTGGGCCAGATCGACGCGCAGCTGCTTGCGTCCGAGTTTCGTCATCAGCGCATTCTTGTCTTCGACGAGCAGTATCTCGCCGCTGTTGATCACCGCGATCCGGTCGGCGATCTCCTCCGCTTCCTCGATGTAGTGGGTCGTGAGGATGATCGTCACGCCCGAAGCGCGCAGCCGCTGGACGACCTCCCACATGCTCTTTCGCAGGCTGACGTCGACACCGGCCGTCGGCTCGTCGAGGAAAAGGACGCGCGGCTCGTGCGAGAGCGCCTTGGCGATCAGCACGCGCCGCTTCATGCCCCCGGAAAGCTCGCGCAGCGTGCTGTCCTTCTTGTTCCAGAGCGAGAGGTCCTTCAGTACCTTTTCGATATGCGCCGGATCCGGCTTCCTGCCGTGAAGCCCGCGCGAGAAGGAAACGGTGTTCCACACCGTCTCGAAAGCATCGGTCGTCAGTTCCTGCGGCACAAGGCCTATCATCGCCCGTGTCTGGCGGAAGTCGCGCACGACGTCGTTGCCGCCGACGGTAACCTGGCCGCCCGTCGCATTGACAATACCGCAGACGATCGAGATGAGCGTCGTCTTGCCGGCGCCGTTCGGACCGAGCAGGGCAAGAATTTCGCCCTCTTCGATATCGAGGCTGACGCCCTTCAGGGCCTGAAACCCCGAGGCATAGGTCTTCGACAGATTGGAGATGGAAACGATTGGCGCCATGAAACATATCCGGGAAGAGGTGCAAAGACGGCAGGGTGCTGCTCTATATGGGCCGATTCACATGGATTTGCAGCCCGTCCAAGCCAAATTTACGTTGACGCTCCGTCAAGGGCCGCCGCTCCGCTTACCGGCTGCCGCCCGTGCGGCAGTAGATCTCTTGGACTGCGGTCACCAGCGTGCCGCCTTCTCCTCGGCGAGCCGATAGAAAATTTTCTCGCGTCGCGCCGCGTCGTAACGATGCCGAACAATCTCGAGCGCTGCCTAACTTGATTGCGGTCATCAAGATATATATGCGATGCAAAAGCGTGCATGAGGGCCCGCCGCCCGAACGATGGTCTCTCTCGCCAGCGCGATCGATTTCGGCCACGAGATAAACCGAACGGGTCGGCGCTCTGTCTGCGGAACGGGCCGCGTCAATCATTCGAGGGAGGAGAATTGTCGTGAGGAGAAAACATTCGGCGCTTTGCGCCGCGATCGCCTTTCTGGTTCTGATGGTTCCGGCGGTTACGTTCGCCGGGGAGCGGACAGAGGCGGAGAAGCCTGCACCGATTACGGTCACCGATATCGCCGGCCGCGAGGTGACGGTAAATACGCCGGTCAGGCGCGTACTGCTTGGTGAGGGACGGCAACTCTACCTTGTTGCGTCGCTCGAGCCGGAAGATCCCTTGGCTCGCGTCGTCGCATGGCGCAACGATCTGATCGAGGCCGATCCGGCGACATACAGGCAGTACCTCGAAGCCTTTCCCAGATTGGCGGAGCTTCCGGCATTTCCTGGAAAGGAAAACGGTCTGATCGACATAGAATCGACAATCGTCCTGAAACCCGACGTGGTGCTGCTCAATCTCGAGGCCATGCGTGCGAACGAGGATGCCAAATATATCGAGAAGCTCGCGGAGCTCCAGATTCCGGTCCTCTATATCGATTTCCGCCATCATCCGCTGAAGAACACCGAGCCTACAATCCGTCTGCTCGGGAAGATCATGGAGCGCGAGGCGCGCGCGGAAGAGATCATCGCATTCCGCCGTGAAGCGATGGCACGAGTGACCGACGTCATCGGCACGTCAAAGCCCGAGCGCCCGAGGGTGTTCATCGAGAGGATCGGCGGCTATGCCGACGATTGCTGCCTTACCTTCGGGGGGGAAAACTTCGGCAAGTATGTCGAACTCGCCGGCGGTCTCAACATCGGCAGCGACATTCTTCCATCCACGTTCGGACAGCTCAATCCCGAGCAGGTGATCGCCGCCAATCCCGAGCACGTCGTCGTCACCAGCGCCGACTGGGAGGCCTATGTGCCGGGCGGGCACTGGATCCCCCTGGGGCCTGGCGCGGATGAGACGGTGACCCGGCAGAAGCTCGAATGGTTCACCACCCGCAGCGCCTACACGGACATCGCAGCCCAGAAGAGCCGGAACTTCCACGGCATCTGGCACCAGTTCTACAACAGCCCCTATGAATTCTTCGCCGTCCAGCAACTGGCGAAATGGCTCCACCCGGAGCTCTTTGCCAGCCTCGATCCGGACGCGACATTTGCCGAATATCACCGGCGTTTTCTGCCCATTCCCTATCGTCCCGGCTATGCCGTCAGCCTCGTTGACAGCACTGACTGACCGGCCACAGCCTGGTGATTCAAGCGCGTGAGGCTCTCCACGGAGTGTCTCGCCTTCGCTTTTCCACGGTCGTGAGGTACGCGGTCACGCCTGCATCCGCACGCTGCTGATCCGGTTCGACCGCACGCCCGACGGCCGGAGGCGCCGGACGGCTCCTCCATGGGCATACTCGGTGAAATCAGAAGTCGGTTGTCATGGAGACCTTCACCGTCAGCGGCGCACCCTGCGACAGGGTGCCGTAACTTGCAACGCCGGACCAGTAGTCAAGGTCGAAGACATTCTCGACATTGGCGCGGAACGTGACCGGCCTCTCGTTGATCGCGGTCAAGTAGCGGGCGCCGAGATCAAGCCGGGTCCAGGAGGGAATTTCCTGGGTGTTTGCGGTATTCACAAACTGCTCGTCCGTGTGGATGACATTGCCGGTGAGCGTCAGTCCAGGCAAGAAGGGCGTATCCCACTCCGCCCCCAGATTGACCTGCAGAGAAGGCACCCCGATCGGGGTATTGCCACGCGCCGCGTCATCGCTCGTTTTCGTGATTTCGCCGTGGATGAAGGCGACACCACCGAGAACCCGGATTTCGGGTGTCACCTCGCCGAAGACGTTCAACTCGACGCCGCGGTTGCGCTGTTCGCCGCCTTCCGCGAAGACCAGGCCGCCGCCCTGCGTCTCCAGCACGCCGAACGGCTTTTCGATCTGAAACACGCTGGCGGTCACCGCCACGCGCCCGAGATCGACTTTTGTGCCGATCTCGTATTGCCTGGATCGGTAGGGCGCAAGCGTCTCGCCCGAATTGACGGCGGTCGCCGGGGCCGTGTCGCCGACGCTGAGGCCCTCAACGTAATTGGCATAAAGCGCGACGTTTTCCCACGGCTTGAAGACGATGCCAGCGAGCGGCGTCAGAGCGCTCTCGTCGGAAGATGCGGTGATGGCGCCTGTGGCAGGGCTGTAGTTTTCGGTATCGATATGCTGCCAGCGCCCACCCAAGGTCAGTTGCACGCGCTCATCGAACATCGACATGGTGTCGGACAGCGCGAAACCATGGAAGATATTCTCCGAAGCTCTTGGCACATGGGTCGGCTGCGGCACCTCCTGCTCGGGACGAGGAAGCGGATCGAAGATATTGGTTGGCTGCGCGATTCCGGAGTTAGAGCCGCGCGCGAGACGTTGCTGAAGCCCGCTGACCTGGAATGTGACCGAGTGATCGATGGCCGCCGTCTCGAACTCGGCGCGAACGCCCGCCTCCGCCGTCAGACGGTCGACATCGAAGACGAAATTCTGCGGGGTGACACTGGCGTCGCCGGCAGAGTTAAGAAGCAGCGGAGTGCCAAAGAGGCGCTCGACCCGCGAATTCCCGCCGCCGACGGCCGCGAAGACGGTGACCGCGTCACTCAGGTCATATTCAACCCGCCCCAACCAGGACAGGTCCTCGGTCGTCGCCCATTCCCAGGGTTCCTGGATATTGGATCGGCCACCCGGCGCCTCGGGAATTTCGAAATTCCCAAAGGGGAAGAATGGGCGCAGCGGGGCGTCGACATCCTGCCGTTGCCCGATGACGTCCAGGGTCGCCCGGATGCCTTCGCCCTCGTAGTCGAGCGCGATTGCGCCGACACCGACGTCGAGTGACTGGTTGTCGATGGCGGTGTCGCCGCCGCGATAACTGCCATTGAAGCGGACGCCGAACTGGCGCTGGTCGCCGAAGCGGCGACTGACATCCAGATGTCCGCCGCCGTAAAGATCGGAGGCATAGTCGGTCGTCACGCGAGTCAGATCAATCTCGGGCGCACGTTTCGGCACGATATTGATACTGCCGCCGACGCTGCTGTTCGGAGAGATGCCGTAAAGGAGTGCCGTCGGTCCCTTGATAACCTCCACACGTTCGGCATAGTCGGTGAACAGGCGAAAGGTGGGAGCGACGCCGAAGACCCCGTCGAAGGAGACTTCGCCAAAATTCCCCTCGTTGAGCGGAAACCCCCTGATGTAGAAGGAATCCAGCATTCCGCCGGAGGCGTGAGTGCTCCTGACCGACGGATCGTTGGCCAGAACGTCGGCTACAGTCTTCGCATTCTGATTCTCGATCGTCGCCGCGGTATAGCTCGTTATGTTGAACGGCGTGTCCATGAAGTCGCGGTTGCCGAGCAAGCCGACGCGACCACCGCGCGCTACCTGCCCTCCGGCATAGTCTTCCGGTTCCGTGCCTATCGTCGCAGTCGAGGTGCCCCTCACCTCGATGCGATCCAGTACCGTCGCATCTTGTGCCAAAGCGGCACGGCTCACCGTTGCCAGCAGGACAGCCAGCAGTCCAACACGCAGTTCCATAGATACCCCTCTAAGAACATCGACCGAGACGGCCGACTCGCTTTGCAACGAGCCGAGCACGCCGGTACAAAACCGGTGTTAGATAACTTGATTTTTTCAACAATTGGCGTGCAGCGTTATTTGCAGCGATAAAATGGAACGGCCGCGCGTTCGGCGTCGTCCACCGCGTTCGCTTGCGGGCGTTTTCCGACCGGGAGAAGCCGGATACCCCTGAACACCTGCACCGACATCGTCGACTCCTCCCCCGACATGAGGCCATCGCGGCGTCAGCCGGGCCGTCCAACCGATGGTCCGCTTGTGCAGCGTGCTAATCGCAGTGCCGGTAACCGGTCTTGCGCGTGCGCAGATCGAAGTGGAAATGGTCCTTGTGGAAAGGATCGCTGCCTGGTCCGAGCACCGTGTGGAAATACTTGCAGCTGTCCGTGCGCACCGCTTTCAGGAGCCCCCGCTCACGGAAAGCGAAGAAGCCCTTCTTGCGCACATCGATTTCCTTGCCGTTTTTCAGCACGAACTTGCCGACGTCTATCGCGTTGCCGCGCGCATGTTCCGACATGGGATTGCCGCGGCGGGAGTTCATCGTCCGGCAGGAATAGCCGCCGAGGGGCTTGATCGTCTTGACGCCCGACCAGTAACGATAGCGCGACGACGGCGCCAGCTCGTATTTCACCCACTTGGCGAAGGCTTCCGTTACCTGGCAATTCAGCTTCACCGCAGGTCTGACGGCGATGTCGCCGGACAGGCCGCTGAGCTCGATCGGGTAGTCGATGCCACAGGACGGTCCGTTACGGACTCGCGGAACGTCGCGGAAGACGACGCCGAGCTTCTTCAACCGCTGCCGGCACGCGACCTCCGAGCCCGGCATTTCGCCGGTGTATTCCGGCGTGGACAGGGGGCTGCGGGCGCGCGGTATGAAAGCGATCTGCTGCGGCTGCTCAGTGCGCGTCGCCCGCTGCGGCTCGAGAACACGCCTTCTATTCACTTCCTCGGCCGCGCTCTGCGCGGGCGCAAGGGGCGGCAGGTCGGGATCATAGCCGGGAATCGCCTCAGGCATCGGCATAGGCTGCGGCGCTCCGGCAAGCTGGCGCACATCGCTGTCGCCGATACCGGCCACGACCGGCTGCGTCGTATTCCCCTCGGCGATCTCACCGGCCTGCTCCTGCGCCAGGCCGACCACCGGTTCGACGCCGAGCATGGCGTCCATATTCACCCCCTCGGGCGGAACCGTCATCGATCCGGCCGCGGCGACCTGGCCCTGCGGTGCTAGGGCCGCATTACTGGAAACCGGGGCAACGGAGGTCTGGCTGGCCATGGCGACCGGCTCTGACGACGGATAGGCAGCGACTTCCTGCTCCGGCATGGCTGCAGGCGCCGGCCTGATCGCGCCGACACGGGAGCTCCCGTCGATTCGGGCCGGTGGCGCAAGCACGTCGGTCGTGCAGGCAACGAGCGGAATGGACAACAGCAGCGCCGCCAATGGACGATGAAGAAGAGAAACATACGCCATACTGATTGCCGCCTTCATCCATGACAAAGCTTCGGCCTTGTCCGTGCGCCGCCTGCCCACAGCCGAGAATGAACATGCGGAATGTCGCCAAACGGGCGCTCGGTCGAGAAAGTCGGCTTTGCAAAGCAATTTAAGCAAACGTGGTAAACGAAGCCTTGCCGGCCGCACGCTAAATCGGGCGAGCGGGCACAAAGAAAAGGCCCGCATCCTTACGGGTGCGGGCCATTTTCGTTGTGGGTTTTGTCCTGCTAACGGCATTCCCCGGGATGGGCGACGCGGAACCCGTCCGCTCGTGCCTCGCAGGCATTCGGGAACGTTCTTGATCGTCCATTGCGCTCGCCGCAGACCGGCGCGAATTCGCGCGTGCAGAATTGCGGCTGCTGCGGGCGATCATCCTCACGGCGGCATTCTCCGGGAGCGACGACGCGGAAGCCTTCGGCGCGCGCCATGCACGAATTTGGGAATGTCTGCCTTCGCGGGCCGCGCTGGCCGCAAACCGGCGAAAACTCGCGCGTGCAGGCCCGCTCTTCCGGCGGACGGGATGCCGGACGGCACTCGCCGCGATGAACGACACGGAAGCCGTCGGCGCGTGCCTGGCAGGCATTGGGGAAGGTCCGAATGCGATTGCCGCGTTCGCCGCAGACGGGCGCGAATTCCATCGTGCACATTTGCGGACCCGGCGGGCGGGTCGGTCCCGGACCGGGGCGCGGCTCGTCGACGACCACGGTACAGGCAGAAAGAAAGCCGGCGGCGGCCAGGAAAATGGCGGCAGACTTCATGATGAAACGCTTGAAAGGCAACACAGGTCTCCCCCTTGGCTGGCATCTCGGATGCGGCCGGATCGGCGCGCGATAGCGACCGTCCTCCCGTCGCACCATCTCGCCTGTCTTACGGCCAGGCGTCAACTCCCGCGAGATGCGCCATCCACGCACCACCGACAGGAGCAGGCTCACCCGCCCGAACGACATCGGTTGAACGAAGAGGCCCGCGGCCGCTTGTTTGATTTCCTCATTCCTGTGCTTGTCACAGGAATCCAGCCAGACCAAGTCCTTGGGCTGAAAGAACGCTTCCCGCGCCGCAGACGCAGCGCTGCCCTCATCTCTGTGACAAGCACAGAGATGCAGCCCTCCGAAAAATTTCCCACAGCGCCGCGCATCTTATAAGACGCGCGGCGCTGTGGTGCTGCATGTTTTGTCCACTGATCGGCTACGATCTCAACAGGCCTTAGGCTGCCCTGCCAAAGGCCGGCTGTGCTCCCCGTTCCCCGAGCCTGAACTGTTCGAGCAGCGCCTTCAGCTCGCGACTTTCCTGCGCCAGCGTCTGGCTTGCCGCGGTCGTCTCCTCGACCATTGCGGCGTTCTGCTGCGTCATCTGGTCCATGCTGTTGACGGCCGTGTTGACCTCCTGCAGTCCGGTCGCCTGTTCCCGAGCAGCGGTCGCAATTGCGGCCACCTGCTCGTTGACGCGGTTGACCAGAGCCTCGATCTCCATCAGCGCATCGCCCGTCGAGCGGACGAGTTCGACGCCGGCGCCGACCTCCTTCACCGAGGTGCCTATCAGCTCCTTGATCTCCTTTGCTGCGCCGGCCGAGCGTTGCGCAAGTTCGCGGACCTCCTGGGCAACCACGGCGAAGCCGCGGCCGGCCTCCCCTGCCCGCGCCGCCTCGACGCCTGCATTCAGCGCCAGCAGGTTCGTCTGGAAGGCGATCTCATCGATCACGCCGATGATCTGGCTGATCCGGCTGGACGAGGCTTCGATCCGCCCCATCGCATCGATCGCATTGCGCACGATACCACCGGATTTCGCCGCACTCGCCTTCGTCTCGTCGACCATGTCGCGCGCTTCCAGGGCACGATCCGACGCCTGGCGTACGGTGGAGGTGATCTCGTCGAGAGCTGCGGCCGTCTCTTCAAGTGCCGCCGCCTGCTGTTCGGTCCGGCGCGAAAGATTGTTGGCCGCCTCTGAAATGTCGGCGGCACTGCCATGGACGATTTCGGTGGATTGGGAAATGGCGCCGATGACGTCGCGAAGCGCGGCGACCGCCGTGTTGAAGTCGTCCTTGAGCTTGGCGTATTCCGGCGCGATCCGGGCGACCGCCGCGGTCAGGTCGCCGTTTGCCAGCCGCTCGAGCGCGCCGCCGAGCGTCTCCATCGCCTCGGCCTGGGTAGCGGCAGTCGTACGCTGGCGCTCTTCGTTGCCGCGCCGTTCTGCGTCCAGGCGGTCCTGCTGCTCCGCCTCGCGCGATCGCAGTTCGAGGCGCTCCTTGACGGAGTCGCGCAGGACGACGAGCACCTGTGCCATCTGCCCGATCTCGTCGCCGCGATCAGTTTCCGGAACATCCGAGGAAAGGTCCTCGTCTGCGATCGCCCGCATCGAGACCTTCAGCTTTTCGATGGGCCGAACGACGCTGCGCACGATCGCCAGTGCCGCCATGAGGATCGCGAGCGCTGCCGCGACCAAAATGCCGGCCATCTGCCAGGCGCGCTCGCGGAACATGGCGGCCAGGTCGTCGGCATAAACACCGGTACCGACCACCCATCCCCAGGGCTCGAAACCGGCCACGTGCGAATATTTCAGCACGGGCTGGTCGGCGCCGGGTTTCGGCCAGTAATAATCGACGAAGCCCTTGCCGTGCGCCTGCACCGTCTTGACGAATTCCACGAACAGGAACTTGCCGTTAGGATCCTTGTTCTGCGTCAGGTCGGCGCCGTCGAGTTCGGGCTTGATCGGATGCATCACCATCTTCGGATGCATATCGTTCACCCAGAAATAGCCGCTGTCCTGATAGCGCATCGCCCGGATCGCCTCCAGTGCGCGGCCCTGCGCCTCCTCGCGCGTCAGCGTGCCTGCCTTTTCCTGGCTGTGATAGGCGTCGAAAACCTTGATCGCGTTCTCATTCATCGCCGCGAGCATGGCCTTGCGCTCGGCAACCAGCTTGTCCTGCGCCTGGATCAGTCCAAAGGTCAGCGCCGCCGCCATCGTCAAAAGCGCAAACGCGACCAGCGCGTAAAGACGCGCCGAAATTCGAATTCTTCTCATCCCCTGCCTCCATTTCGAGGCATGCAGAATATGAGCGGCTATTTGCAAAGCTCCTAACAAACGCTCACTAGATTTGAGGGTGATCAAATTAACGATAACACCGTCACGTGTGCCGCCTTTTGCTCCTTCAGCGTGGAATTGTTCCGGCGCCTCTTTGCTCGCCTGACGGCAGTGCGTTAAACCTTGTTCGTCAACAGGGAGACAGGCCGCATGAACGCAGCAAGCAAGCCGAATGGCGAACTGACCTTGCGCACCCTCGCAATGCCCGGCGACGCCAATGCGGCCGGGGACATCTTCGGCGGCTGGGTCATGGCGCAGATGGACCTTTCCTGCGGCATCCGGGCCGCCGAGCGCGCCAGGGGCCGCGTCGTGACTGCGGCGGTAAAGGAAATGGCCTTCGCCATGCCGGTGAAGATCGGCGACACACTCTGCATCTATACCGACATCGTTACGGTCGGGCGGACGTCGATGACGCTCAAGGTCGAGGCATGGGCACAGCGTTACCTCTCGCATGTCATGGAAAAGGTCACCGACGCGATCTTCGTGATGGTCGCGCTCGACTCGACCGGCAAGCCGACGCCGGTTCCGGCCGAGCAATAAGGGCTTAGTTCATGGAGCAGGTGCAGCCCGATCCGGCGATCTTTTCGCACATACGCGTCGTCATGGGCATGGTGATCAGCCTCTCGCTTGCGCGGCTCCTCAGCGGCGTTGCGCTTTTCGTGCAGCACCCCGGCAAGACGAAGGTCTACTGGATACACCTCGGCTGGGTGCTGTTCATGTTCTTCTTCCTCGTCCATTTCTGGTGGTGGGAGTATCATCTGCACTCGCTGGCGGTGATCGACGTCAGCGTCTACCTGTTCGTCATCCTCTATAGCTGCGTCTTCTTCCTCCTCTGCGTCTTCCTCTTTCCGACGACTCTCGACGAGTACAGCGGCTACGAACATTATTTCATGTCCAGGCGCGCCTGGTTCTTCGGCTTCCTCGCCATCGCATTCGCTGTCGACCTCATCGACACCGCCTTGAAGGGCAAGGCCTATTTCCAGTCCTTCGGGATCGAATATCCGCTTCGCAACGCGGCCTATATCGCGCTCTGCATCATCGCGGCGGTCACACCCGACCGGCGCTTCCATGCGTCTTTTCTGGTGGGCGCAGTTCTTTACCAGCTCACATGGATGTATCGCGCCTTCGACCTTCTCGATTGACGGGGGCAGATGCCGCTCGTGGCGATGTCTCACCCCTTGAAGATGAACGACGCCCCGAGCGCGATCAGCGCGAAGCCGATGAACTGATGCCAGCCGATCGGTTCCTTCAGCCAGAAAATCGAGAAGAGGACGAAAATGGTGAGCGTGATCACCTCCTGCATCGTCTTCAGTTGCGCCGCCGAATAGACAGAGTGTCCGATGCGGTTCGCCGGCACGGCCAGCCAATATTCGAAAAAGGCGATCCCCCAGCTCGCGGCGATGACGATGTAGAGCGGCGACGAAGTGAACTTCAGGTGGCCGTACCAGGCGAAGGTCATGAAGACGTTGGAGAGGAGCAGCAGGATGACCGGCCAGACATAGGCAGGATTAATGGCAAATGGCATGGAAACCTCGGGAAGAGCGCGAATCGCAGGCCGAGAATGCTCCGCCGAGTACCGGCGTTGCAAGTGCCTTCCGCTCCCGGTGCAGCGATGCGACCGTCGGTTTAAGCCGGCGCCTCGGAGGTCCTGGAAACGAGTGGAGGATCGCGGTCTTCCGTTTCCCTTTTGTACTCGTTCCCCCTTCACTTTCGACCGGACTCTGTCCATATTCCCGGCATGGCCAGATCACCGAAGAATTCCCCCAAGAAATCGTCGGCACCCGGCGGGTTCGAAGAAGCCCCGCAGGCGCCGCTTTCCGGTACGCCCCTTTCCGGCAATGTCTCCGACTGGGTGAAGCAGCTCGAATCAGAAGCGGAAGCGAGCACCTTCGAGAGCCGGCGCGAAGTTGCGTCCAAGGCCGGCAGGCATCGCAAGAAGGTGGAGATCTCCGCGTCGAAATCGGCTCGCGGCACATCGATGGGCGGAACGACCGATCCGAAGACGCGTGCGGCCGCGGGGCTCAATCCCGTGGCCGGGCTCGATGTCGCCTTGGAGGATGCCGACAAGCTCACCTCCGGTTCGGGCGTCACCGCCACCGTCGAGGCGCTTGCCAAGCTCATCGAGAGCGGCAATCCGCTGTTCAAGGACGGCAAGCTCTGGACGCCGCACCGCCCGGCCCGGCCTGAAAAGTCCGAAGGCGGCATCCCGATCCGCATGCAATCGGACTACGAGCCGGCCGGAGACCAGCCGACGGCGATCGCGGACCTGGTCGACGGCCTCACCTCGGGCGAGCGCAATCAGGTGCTCCTCGGCGTCACCGGCTCGGGAAAAACCTTCACCATGGCCAAGGTGATCGAGGCGACGCAGCGCCCGGCCGTCATTCTGGCTCCGAATAAGACGCTTGCCGCGCAGCTCTATTCCGAGTTCAAGAACTTCTTCCCGGACAATGCGGTCGAATATTTCGTCTCCTATTACGACTACTACCAGCCGGAAGCCTACGTGCCGCGCTCGGACACGTACATCGAGAAGGAATCGTCGATCAACGAGCAGATCGACCGCATGCGCCACTCGGCGACGCGTTCGCTGCTCGAACGCGACGACGTCATCATCGTCGCCTCGGTCTCCTGCATTTACGGTATCGGCTCGGTCGAGACCTATACGGCAATGACCTTCCAGATGAGCGTCGGCGACCGGCTCGACCAGCGGCAGTTGCTGGCCGACCTGGTCGCGCAGCAATACAAGCGCCGCGACATGGACTTTCAGCGGGGCTCCTTCCGCGTACGCGGCGACACGATCGAAATCTTTCCCGCCCACCTGGAGGATGCCGCCTGGCGCATCTCGATGTTCGGAGACGAGATCGACTCGATCACCGAGTTCGATCCGCTCACCGGCCAGAAGACCGGTGACCTCAAGTCGGTGAAGATCTACGCCAATTCGCACTATGTGACGCCGCGGCCGACGCTGAACGCCGCGATCAAGGCGATCAAGGAGGAAATGAGCCAGCGTCTCGCCGAACTGGAACGCGCCGGGCGCCTTCTGGAAGCGCAGCGGCTGGAGCAGCGCACCCGTTACGACATCGAGATGCTCGAGGCCACCGGCTCCTGCCAGGGCATCGAGAACTATTCGCGCTATCTCACCGGCCGCAGGCCGGGCGAGCCGCCGCCGACGCTGTTCGAATATATTCCGGACGATGCGCTGATCTTCATCGACGAGAGTCACGTCACCATTCCGCAGATCGGTGGCATGTATCGCGGCGACTTCCGCCGCAAGGCGACGCTCGCCGAGTACGGGTTCCGCCTGCCCTCCTGCATGGACAACCGGCCACTGCGCTTCGAGGAATGGGACGCAATGCGCCCCGACACCATCGCCGTGTCGGCCACGCCCGGCGCCTGGGAGATGGAACAGGCCGGCGGCGTCTTCGCCGAACAGGTGATCCGTCCGACCGGCCTCATCGATCCGCCGGTGGAGGTGCGCTCCGCCAAGACGCAGGTGGACGACGTGCTCGGCGAGATCCGCGAGACCGCCGCAGCGGGCTACCGCACCCTCGTCACCGTGCTCACCAAGCGCATGGCCGAGGACCTGACCGAGTATCTGCACGAACAGGGCGTGCGGGTGCGCTACATGCATTCCGACATCGACACGCTCGAGCGCATCGAGATCATCCGCGATCTGCGCCTCGGCGCCTTCGACGTGCTGGTCGGCATCAACCTCCTGCGCGAGGGTCTCGATATTCCCGAATGCGGCTTCGTCGCCATTCTCGACGCCGACAAGGAAGGCTTCCTGCGCTCGGAAACGTCGCTCATCCAGACGATCGGCCGAGCCGCCCGTAACGTCGACGGCAAGGTCATCCTCTATGCCGACACGATCACCGGCTCGATGCAGCGGGCGATGGAGGAGACCAGCCGCCGCCGCGAGAAACAGATGGCCTACAATGCCGAGCACGGCATCACGCCCGAATCGGTCAAGGCGAAGATCTCCGACATCCTCGATTCGGTCTACGAACGCGACCATGTCCGCGCCGATATTTCCGGCGTCGCCGGCAAGGGCTTTGCCGATGGCGGCCACCTCGTCGGCAACAATCTCCAGGCGCACCTCAACGCACTGGAAAAACAGATGCGCGACGCCGCCGCGGATCTCGACTTCGAAAAGGCCGCACGCCTGCGCGACGAGATCAAGCGCCTCAAGGCGGCCGAACTGGCCGTGCTGGACGACCCGATGGCGCGAGAGGAAGCGAAATCGCAGGAGAGCAGCAAGCGGGCCAGCAAGGGCATGCCCGGCACAACGGACACCCTCCCCCTTGTGGGGAGGGTTGCGGAGGGGCAAGGCGACACCCCTCCCGGAGCTTCGGGCCACCCTTCCCACAAGGGGGAGGGAAAGACAGAATCCTACTTCCAGAAGCCCTCGCTCGACAATATGGGCCCGGGGACCGACACCGAACGTCCCCTCTTCCGCAAACCCGAACTCGATGAAATGGGCCGCGACGTGGCGATCCCCTCTTCCCGCGGCCGGGGAGAAGGTGCCCGAAAGGCAGATGAGGGGCAGTCGCTTTTCAGGAAAAACACCCTGGACGAAATGACCGTCGGCCGCACGGAGAAGCCGGTACCGGGACCGGCACCGGAGAAGCCGACCCTCACCCGCGCCAAGCCGGGCGTAGGGTCCTACGAGGAGCCGGCGGAGGAAAAGCGGCGCAAGAGCCGGACGAAGGGCAAGACGGGGCGTCCGGGACGCTGAGCCAGCCCTATCGGGATCCAAGGATCCCGATAGGACTGACACTGGGCCGTTGCCAGGCCTTTCCAGACATCGAATCAACCAAAGCGGTCGCTGCGAGAGCGACCTCAGAACGAGTGCAACGACGCCACCGTTACCCCAATTTTTTATGGGTAGCCCGAAATGATTAGCCCGACATACCCGCGAAACCCTTAAATTTTTACGGAACATTTCCTTCCCGACACGAATTTAAGTTGTCACTAATTTAGGGAGGAAAATATGAAAACCCTGGATGTATTTCTTACGAGCACCGGTCTGGCTCTTATGTCAGTCGGTTTTTCAACTTCGGCAACGATTCCCGCGCACGCCCAGAACCTTACGGGCCCCATGCTCATGGCCGAGCAGTGCAGCCCTCTGACCGACGCCAACTACGAAGCTTGCTGCATGGCTCAGAACAGAGCGGAAATCCTCACGGCCGGGCAAATAGAGCAATGCCCGCCCCTCTCCACGGCGGCCATCGGCAATTCATTTTCCACGACCTCCACCGACAGCGGTCCTCGCAACCTGAATGGCGATGACGGTGGCGGCGGCGGTGGTGGCGGCGGCGGCGGCGGCGGTGGTGGCGGCGGCGGCGGCGGCGGTGGCGGCGGCGGTGGTGGCGGCGGCGGCGGCGGCGGTGGCGGCGGCGGTGGTGGCGATCCCGGCGGTGGCGGTGGCCAAGACACCGGCAAGGGTAACCAGGACCATGGCAAGGGTAACCAAGACCATGGCAAGGGCAACCAGGACCACGGCAAGGGTAACCAGGACCACGGCAAGGGTAACCAGGACGACGGCAAGGGTAACCAGGACGACGGCAAGGGCAACCAGGACAACGGCAAGGGTAACCAGGACAACGGCAAAGGCAGCCAAGATCGCGGCCTTAAAGGTAACCAGGACTAACCAGGACGACGATAACAGCGATGACGGCGGGTCGGGCGCCTGAAGGATTGCTCGCAGGAGCGCTCGACAGCGCCGATGGCAAATGACGAGAGCGCCGTGGCCGGCTCTCATAGCCGGCACGGCCAGTCCGGCTCCCGGCGCGTTCCGGAGAAAGTCGGGCTTGTTGAGCTATGCGCTTCGCGTTTCACAGCTCCAACGAGCAGTCACCCTGCCATGGACCGACGATCGCACCTGCTCTACTCCGCGGCGCGCGCCTTCGCCTCCACCGCTTCCAACTCGTACGAATATCCCTCGAGCATGGAGTAGGCCTGCTCGATCGCCTCGATCTGGGCTTCGGCGTTCCTGATCGCCTCGGCGATCGACTGGCTGCGGGCGCGCAGCATGGAGCCGAGCACGTCTGTCTCGGGCCGCCTGCCGATGCGGTCGAGATGCTTGCGCACGCGGGAGCGGTGGCGTTCCAGTTCCAGAATGTGGAAGCGGTTTTTGACGATGTCATCGGAAAGCTTGCGTCGCATCGCCGCCACCGGATCGAAACTACCGGGCTCGCGTTCATCGAGTATGAAGTCGTTGACGAGGGTCTCCAGCATCATGAGGCCCTTGAGGTCTTTCGGGTCGGCGAGCTGGGGATCGTAACCGGTGTCATCGTAGACTTTGCGGCGCACCGGATCCTTCAGGAGATCGTAGGCCGCCTGCAGCTTGCCGAACTGCTCGGCATCACCGCCGCGGTCGGGATGCGCGGTCTTCACCGCCCGGCGATAGGCCGTCCGGACCGCCCGCTCGTCGGCGTCGCGCTCAATTCCAAGGAGGGCATAGGGATCGATCACGCCGGCCACCTGCTCATCGTCAACTCGCATATTCGTTTCCGGTACAGACCTACCGGTTCGCCGCGGCAGCAGCAAGCCCGCGAGGCTCACGGGGAGAGTGCAGGCTCAACCTAGTGCCGCGACGAAAATGTGGTCGAAACGAGGCAATCCACGACATTTGCCTCGCGACACACGGCACCGCGAGGTCACGCGGGCGCTTCGGCATAAGGCATTGCCCGCAGGTGCGGGACCGCAAGAACTCCCCTTGCCTTTTTCACGGAATACTGCCAATCCTATTGCCGTTCGGGCGTTTTCAATCCCGGAGACTGGACTTTCGCTTTGAGCCTGGCTTGACGCCGGGACAGCCGCAAGCGGCATCGTAGACGTCTTTTCCCCGATATCGTGACCACTCGACGCCTTTCAGCGCATTTCGCTGAAGACGACACGTTCGCTTCCTTCCGGGGGCGCGGACACACTACCTAAAGCACCCGATGCGTGATATTGAAGCGCAGGGTTGCGGCAAAGACAGACTGAAGGAAAAGGACTTCTTCCATGGCCACCAAAGGCATCGTCAAATTCTTCAACCAGGACAAGGGTTTTGGTTTCATCACGCCGGAAGGCGGTTCGAAGGACGTTTTCGTCCACATCACCGCTGTCCAGGCCGCAGGCCTCACGACATTGAACGATGGCCAGGAGGTCAGCTTCGACACGGAGCCGGATCGCATGGGCAAGGGCCCGAAGGCCGTCAACCTCCAGGCTCTCTAAGCCTGGCGTTCGACAAAGCGTGAAGAGCGGCGCTTCGCAAGAGGCGCCGCTTTTCGTTGGAGAGCACCCCATCCCACCTGCCGCCCACCTTCCCCTCGCCGGCGAAGGAGACTGGCGGCGCAGTCGCGTTACTCTGCCGCATGCCTTGCCGTTACCGCCTCGAACACCGCGTCGAAAGCAGTGTGGATGACTTGCGGACCGGCGTCCTTGCGGGTGGCGTCGGCAGAGAGTATCTGACGATAGCGCCGCGCGCCGGGCCAGCCTTGGAAGAGCCCGACCATGTGCCGCGTAACGTGGATCAGCCGGCCGCCATTCTCGATATGCGCAGCGGCATGGTTCGCCATGGCATCGCGGATTCCGGACCAGAATTCCAGCGACAGATTATGGCTACGATCGGAAAAGTTGTCGGGATCGATCGTCATGGGCGCGGCCCCCGTCAGCGGGTGGACGAAATAGCCGTCGGCGGCAGTCAGCAGGCCGCTGTCGTGATAGGCCGCACGGCCCAGCATCACACCGTCGAGAGGAGCGCCGCATGCGGCCTCTGCCGCAGTCCCGGTGGCTCCTCCCGTCGGTAGCGACCGCGGATCGAGGTGGGACAGCGCCTGATCCAGCTTTTGAAGACCCCCATTGAGACCAATGAAAAGATTCGTATTTTCCGCCTTGAGGCGGTGTACGAGGCCATAGTCGAGCGGCGGAACCTCGCGGTTCTCTCTCGGGCTCAGTCCTTTGAGCCATGCCTTTCGCGCATGCACCCACACGGCATCCGTTCCGGCATCCTTGACGCGCCCGACGAGGTCGCGAAGCGCGACTTCCGGATCCTGATCGTCGACGCCGATACGACATTTGACCGTGACCGGAATCTTGACCGCCGCCTTCATCGCCGCAATGCAGTCGGCGACCAACGCCGGCTCCTGCATCAGACAAGCCCCGAAGGTGCCCGACTGCACCCGGTCTGACGGGCACCCGACATTCATGTTGATCTCGTCGTAGCCGAAGCCTTCGGCGATGCGCGCCGCCTCCGCCATCTTCGTCGGATCGCTGCCGCCGAGTTGCAGGGCGACCGGATGTTCGGAGGCATCGTGGCCGAGCAGCTTTTCTCGGTCGCCGCGCAGAATCGCATCCGCGACGATCATTTCCGTATAGAGCAAAGCATGCCTCGACAGCAGGCGCGCGAAAAACCGATAATGACGATCGGTCCAGTCGATCATCGGCGCAACGGCAAAGACAGGTGCCTTGAAATACCTGTTTTTATCTTGCTTACCAGCGGTTTGCGCTGTTTCTTTCATGTCCGCTTAGCTCTCATTTGACGCGTTTTTAGCCCGTTCCTGCTGTGCTATTGCTACAATGTAGCAAATGGCCGGAGGCTTATAGCAAAAACATGGGCACCATCGTCTAGCGAAGTGCCGGAATGGGCAGAAAGGCTATCGTCCCGGTGGAAGATGTCTGCCGCGACTATTTCAATCACATGGCGATTTCCTGAAAGTATCGAGGTTCAATGTCTGAAGTCGATTGGTTGAGCCATCTCCTGCAAATCGTCACCGTAACCGGTCAGCTCGAGGTCCGCTGTACCTACGGTGCGCCATGGCGTGTGGACTGGGGCCGGGCTGCGGCGAACGAAATCCCCTACCACGCCATCGTCCAGGGTCGGGCCATTTTCGAGGATCCGGAGACGAAAACGACGAGGGAGTTGGTGAGCGGAGATATCGTGCTGCTACCTCATGGTGCGGCGCATGTACTGCACGACGGCAGCGGGCAAACTCCTATCCATACCCGGCAACACCGGAGGTCTGCCGGATGGATGCTGAGCGAGAACGATAGCCAGGGCGAGCAACTCGATCTGTTGTGCGGTCGATTTTTCATCGCGCCGCCTCATGACCGACTGATCCGTAACTACCTCCCCACAAATCTCGTGGCGCGGGCCACGGACAGCCGTGGAGAAGATGGTATCGGTTCCGCTTCCAACCAACTGGCCAGTCTGGTGAGGCTGATGCGTATGGAGTCTGCCGGCGACCGAGCGGGAGGACGCGCCGTTCTCAACGCCCTTTCTTCGGCCCTGTTCACACTGGTACTGCGAGCGGCGAGCGAATCCGAGAAAGCCCCTGAAGGCTTGTTGGCCCTGGCCGGCCATCCGCGACTTGCTCCAGCCATTGCGGCCATGCTTGGCGATCCGGCCCATCCATGGAAACTGCCTGATCTGGCGGATTTGTGCGGCATGTCACGCGCCACGTTCATGCGGCACTTTCAAGACAGGCTAGGTTGCTCCGCGCTCGATTTGTTGACCGATCTCCGCATGAGTCTGGCAGCCAACGAACTCAAGAAGCCGGCGATAAGCACTGAAGCCGTGGCCGAGACGGTGGGATATCAATCCGTTTCCGCATTTCGACGGGTGTTTGCGGAAAGGATGGGGATGACGCCGGGGGAATGGCGCCGACTGGCGCACAATGGCCCGTAGGTCCCAGGACGATCTTAGCTCAAATGCGCCAGATTGATCCTTTCGCGCATTATATTGAGCCAATCCAGTCTCGATGTTTGCACCATCATTCGTAAATTAGGTTCCGTCATCACTTGATGAAGGAGCCATCCAATGAACTGCATCAGCATCACCGCCGAAACCGCAACCGGCACAGGCGCCGAAATCCACGCACGGACCGAGAGCCCCGGAATCGCTCTCGCGCCCCAACCTTCCCATTCGCACGCGCAGCCAACGCCGACGAATGCCGTCATCGAAACCATTCTGAGCCGTAGTGCTGCCAAGTACTACGACCCAGCCGCCACCCTCAGCGATGGTGAGATCCGCGACCTGGTGCGGATCGGCACCTCCGCGCCGACATCGTTCCACCTGCAGAACTGGCGGTTTATCGCAGTCCGTACGCCTGACGCCAAGGCACGGCTACGTCCGATCGCCTGGAACCAGCCCGCAATCACCGACGCCGCCGTTACCTTCATCATCGTCGGCAGGTTGGCCGATGCCAGCACCGTCCCGGAGCGCCTGGCGCCGGTAGTGGAAGCCGGCATCATGCCAGCGCACCTGGTGCCGGAATGGGAAATCCCCGCTCGCGGGCTGTATGACGGTCAACCCCAGCGGCAGCGCGACGAGGCGGTACGTTCCGCTACCTTCGGCACCGCGGCCATCATCTATGCAGCTCGCTCCCTCGGCCTGGGTTCGACGCCGATGATCGGGTTCGACGCGGAAGCCGTGCACCGCGAGTTCGGCCTGACCGAGGACGAAGTGCCGGTCATGCTTCTGACCGTCGGGCCGGAGCGGACCGGCAACTGGCCGCAGAAGCCGCGCCTGCCGGTGGCCGACGTCCTGTCCTTTGCATAATCCACAGTCCAAACAGATACTTATGGAGAGTATGATGTCTAGAACTATTGCCCTGGAACCCGAACATGTACCGGCAGAATCGAAACCAACTCTCGATGCATTCACGAAGAGCGTCGGGTTCACCCCAAATATGATGGCGGCCTTCGCGCAGAGCCCGATCGCATTCAACGCATGGGCCACGCTGCTTGGCTCCCTCAGCAAGGCGCTCGATGTGAGGACGCGCGATAGTATCGGCCTTGCCGTCTCGGAGGTGAATGGCTGCAATTATTGCCTGACGGTTCACAGCTACACCGCGGAACATATGGCAAAGTTATCGGCGGATGACATCATTCTCGCCCGGAAGGGTCATGCAAACGACCCGAAACGAGACGCCGCAGTCCAGTTCGCGCGCAAAGTCATCGAGGCCCGAGGGCACGTTGGTGATGCAGATCTGAAAGCCGTCCGCGATGTCGGCTACACCGATGCGAACATCATCGAGATCGTTGCGCTGGTCGCCATGTACTCCCTGACGAACTTCTTCAACAACGTGTTCGACCCCGAGCGGGACTTTCCCGCCGTTACCCCGGCCGGCTCTATCTAAGCCCGGTCCTGCCGCAATCTCCGCGCGGTTGAACCCGAAATAAGCCGGGCTCGCCGCGCGACATCACACAGCAACTCGACAACAAGGTCTTCGAAAAGGCGTCAAGCCGGTAACGAGTTGCGCGGGAGATCGAAAACATCTTCCACGCCTGAATTATTACAAGCCAACAAATATCTGAGGAGACAATTCCCATGAAAGCGATCGTAGTGACCGACCAGGCTGCGGGAACAGCCGGAATGAAGCTGGTGGAGCGACCCGAGCCGCAGGCCGCGATAAACGACGTCGTCGTTGAGGTCCATGCGGCGGGTTTCGTCAACACCGAACTGGATTGGCCTTCAACCTGGACGGATCGGGCCTTTCGTGACCGGACGCCATCGATTCTCGGCCATGAGCTGGCCGGTGTGATCACCGCGCTGGGCTATGGCACCACGGGGCTGTCGATCGGCCAGCGGGTGTTCGGCCTGTCTGACTGGTATCGCGACGGCACACTCGCTGAGTACGTCGCCATGGAGGCCCGCAACCTCGCGCCATTGCCCGGCAACGTCGACTTCACGGTGGGCGCAAGCCTGCCAATATCCGGCCTGACCGCATGGCAGGGACTGTTTCAGCATGGCCGCCTGCAGGCGGGGCAGAGCGTCCTCGCACACGGCGCAGCTGGCGCCGTCGGCTCGATCGTGACGCAGCTTGCGCGGGAAGCCGGCGCCTATGTCATCGGCACCGGACGCGCCGCTGACCGCCAGAGAGCTCTGGACTTCGGTGCAAATGAATTCGTCGATCTTGGAAACGACACCCTGGAAGACGTCGGCCGCGTCGATCTGGTATTCGACGTTATCGGCGGCGATGTTCAGAGGCGGTCCGTGCCGCTGATCCGGGCCGGAGGAACGCTTGTGACAGCCGTCGGACCGACGGATATCCGACCTGTGGATGGCCTGGTGGTTGACTTCGTCGTAGAGGCTGATCGTGGCCAGCTCTCGGAGATCGTTCAGCGCGTCCGGGACGGAAGACTGCGGACGAACATAGGCAAGATTTCAAGTCTGGACGATGCGATCGCCACCTTCAATTCTACGGAGCGACGCGCCGGAAAGACGGTCATCCGCGTTCTCCCGTGAGGACTTGGCGAGAACCGAGGATATTCGCGGGGGATTCGAAGCAGCCGCATCTTCCTGCCGGATAGGCCTCCATGCGACGGCGGCCACCGCAAAGACGGGTGCCTTGAAATACCGACTTCCCGTCTTCCCGTCTGTGGCACCGATTCCATCCTGTCTCGTCAGCGCATTGCTACATACGGCAGCGGTCCGAGGCTTGTAGCAAATCACGCGCACAATCGCCGAGTGAAAGAGGGATCGTTAATATAACCGATAGAAGAAACAGATCCGAAACAGATGTTCGGATGTATTGTTCCTTCGCAACTAATACTGTCGATTGTATCTTGTGGCAAAATTCGGGCGGCTCCTGAGGGCTGTAACTGGATATTCTGTTGAAGATCAGACGGTTATAATATTCTTGCGTAAGGCATCACTTTCTGTGCCATCCTGCGCCGCGCTGGAGGCTGAGGTTCGAAACATGTCCTAAACTTTAGGGAAGGAAGCAGGACAATGCGTAGAACAGGAAAAACTATCGTCGGCTCATTGCTTGGTCTCGCCTATGTCGTTGCCACGCCATTTGCCTCACTCGCGTCGTTCGATGACGGCCTGCGTCAGAGTACAGCGCTTGCCGGTCCTCATAGTGACGTCCTTGTCGTTGCCGACGCCGGGAGCGCGCCAGCCGGAGGTCAGGAGACGGGCTCCGGTGGCGGTCAGGACAGCGGCTCCGGCGGCGGCCAGGATACCGGCTCCGGCGGCGGTCAGGACAGCGGTTCCGGCGGCGGTCAGGATACCGGCTCCGGCGGCGGTCAGGATACCGGCTCCGGCGGCGGTCAGGATACCGGCTCCGGCGGTGGCCAGGACAGCGGCTCCGGCGGCGGTCAGGATACCGGCTCCGGCGGTGGCCAGGACAGCGGCTCCGGCGGCGGCCAGGATACCGGCTCCGGCGGCGGTCAGGATACCGGCTCCGGCGGTGGCCAGGACAGCGGTTCCGGCGGTGGCCAGGACAGCGGTTCCGGCGGCGGCCAGGATAGCGGCTCAGGCGGCGGTCAGGACAGCGGCTCCGGTGGCGGTCAGGACAGCGGCTCAGGCGGTGGCCAGGATAGCGGCTCCGGCGGCGGCGAAACTCCCGCTTCCACGTCGAGCGACTGACACGGTACCAATAGTCGTTGGATCACGATGATTCAGGTCGGGTCGACCTAACATCATGAACGTGATCGACGCTACGAAGTTAGAGCGGGATGCGGGCGGAAAACGGCACACTTTTCTCCTCATCCCGCTCTACTACCGCAATCAGACGCGGTCGAAGCTCATTGAAATCCCGCCTGGCGGAACCACTCCTGGATGCCGGCAAGAACCTCCGCCTTGGCGCCCTCGAGCGTCGGCGCGTAGCGGAAGCCCGTTTCACCGGTACCGTTGCAATGGGAGATGCGCCAGGCCCAATCGCTCATGGCCTGACGTTTCATGACGAAGGCGACTTCATGTCTGCCAAGCATCGCGCAGAAAGTCCCATTCTGCAGCGGCAACCAAGTCAAACGGATCTCTGCAACCCTCACCATTCGAGCCCTCCAACAGCAGAAAAGGTATAGAATGGGGGCCAAGTGCTTGAAACCCCGCCTTTTGAGGGGATGCAGCGCAATACGGGTGGCGAGGGAAAGGACAACTCCAGATAAGGGCTCCTTCGACCATGAGCAAAGCGTCGCTGCGGCGAAGATATCTGATCGGCCGCGGCGGCGGGCAGGAGGAAAATCGTGTTCCAGCAAAATTGCGGACAAACCGGATTCCCTGAGCTACATTGAAGCGCTCGGCTCGTTCTCCGGGCTTCTCGGGAGGGAACCCGGCAGGCCCGACAGCGTTCTTGTACATGATCCCGGGAACGGGAAAGCGGCGATCGAAGCCGGTGTCCGTCGCTTTGTCGCCCGATTGGAACCGAACATACCCTGACGCGGCCTGATTGCCGCGTCGCTGCGATCCAGGAGGAGAAGCATGCAGGTCTTGTGGAGCAATCCCATCGAGCTTGGAATGACCGGGGGTGACGTGCGCATGGTCAAGGGACCGTCCGACGCGCTCCGTTGCCTCGCAGACCATTGGCCGTATCGCGGCCCCTACTATGTCGCCGCGCGCAGCGCGTGCCGCGCCGCGATCGACGGGCGTCGTACCTGCGAGGAAGCACGCAGACTCTTTCTTTCCGCCGCTGAGGAGGCGCGTCTTAAAGCGCACTAGGGCCTGTTGAGATTCATTTTGAGTTTATGACGGCTGCTGAGAGATGGATAATGGCGTCGAAGCTCTGTTCGGTTTCGTCGGCACACATGGCGATGCAGCTCAAAGTGCTCCAGCGACCTTTGCGCGTCTCATAAGACGCGCGGCGCTGTAGGAAACTGTTCAGAGGACTGCAATCTTTCCTCCCTCCCCATCTCTCTGTGCTTGTCACAGAGAGGAGAGCAGCGCCGCGTCTGCGGCGCGGGAAGCGTTCTTTCAGCCCAAGGACTTGGTCTGGCTGGATTCCTGTGACGAGCACAGGAATGAGGGAAATCAAACAGGCGGCGGCGGGCGGCCCGAATTTCAACAGGCCTCAGGAAGGTATCGGAGGACTGCAAGCTCTCCTCCGTCCTCATCCCTGTGCTCGTCACAGGGATGAGAGCAGCGCCGCGTCTGCGGCGCGCGAAGGGTTCTTTCAGCCCAAGGACTTGGTCTGGCTGGATTCCTGTGACAAGCACAGGAATGAGGAGATCAAACAGGCGGCGGCGGGTGGCGCGCTTCTCAACAGGCCTTAGGAAGGTATCGGAGGACTGCAATCTCTCCTCGCCTCATCCCTGTGCTCGTCACAGGGATGAGAGCAGCGCCGCGTCTGCGGCGCGGGAAGCGTTCTTTCAGCCCAAGGACTTGGTCTGGCTGGATTCCTGTGACGAGCACAGGAATGAGGGAAATCAAACAGGCGGCGGCGGGCGGCCCGAATTTCAACAGGCCAGGAAGGTATCGGAGGACTGCAATCTCTCCTCCGTCTTCATCCCTGTGCTCGTCACAGGGATCCAGCAGCGCCGCGTCTGCGGCGCGGGAAACGTTCTTTCAGCCCAAGGACTTGGTCTGGCTGGATTCCTGTGACAAGCACAGGAATGAGGGAAATCAAACAGGCGGCGGCGGGCGGCCCGAATCTCAACAGGCCTTAGCTCACGATATACCGGGCAACCGACCGCAACACTGATCGATCCTTTACGCTTGCGGTTATAGAGGTTGTCGATGACGATGGCTGATTGGCGACGATTTTCCGCCTGGGTGGATCGATGCTGGGCGCCTCCAGTCGGACCCCGTGTATTGGTAATACAATTCTTGTGCGGCGCAATATTCGGTCACACCCGGCCGGTCGGCTTGAAAAACAAAGAAACCTCTAATATAACCGTTCCCGTGTGTTAATCCGCGAATATGAGAATGCGATCTTTGCAATCGCGCGGTCCAGCCTCGAAATGAGTGTGAAATCTTCGCGAATTCGCCCGATTTCTGTCGTGAAGGCTTCATCTGGCGGCGTTATATTCTATTCCGTCTTACAAAAACCAATATCGAATGTTTAAGGTCCCATCAAAAGAGGGACATAAGAAATAATACGGGAGAGCTATGATGAGAGAGCGTAATCTCTATCGTATCGTCGAAGTCAGCATGAGGCGCGAAAGCGGCCGGAAGGAAATCGGCATCATGACCGTGCGCCAGGCCCTTGAGCTTCCCCAGGTACCAAGCCTCGAATACAGTCATCCGGAACTCAACTCGCGGTCCGACGGCCGCTTCCTCACGCGTGACCAACTCGAGGCCTATGCGCGCTGCGCCTGACCCCGAGAGCACGGCTCCGGCATCATTCTCACGCCCTGCCTATTGCAGCAGCCCGTCCGACTGCTAACGTCCTTCTCTCCAGATTCGCTTCGGCGTCGCCCTGACCTAGGGGGCGGTGCTGGTGCGTCGATTTCTGCGAACGAACCGCTCGGACCAAACCGAGACCGAATGATGGAGCCGGACGATCATGCAGCCAGCCCTGACACCCCCGCCCCTCGTCCTGCTGCCGATCTCCGGCAGCTCCGTCGGGTTTCCGGTGCGCCGGGTCTATTGTGTCGGCCGCAACTATGCGGCCCACGCCCGCGAGATGGGTCACGACCCGGACCGTGAGGCGCCCTTCTTCTTTCAGAAAAACGCCGACAATCTTCTGCCGCCGGGCGAGGATTTTCCCTATCCGACGCGCTCTTCCGACGTTCATCACGAGGTTGAGCTGGTCGTCGCCATGCGCACCGGGGGCGCGGACATTCCCGTCGAGCAGGCCGCCGATCACATCTTCGGTTATGCCGTCGGCATCGACTTCACCCGCCGGGATCTGCAGGCGGAAGCCAAGAAGGCGGGCAAGCCGTGGACGGCCGCCAAGGCGTTCGAGCATTCCGCGCCGGTTTCCGCGATCGTCCCCGTCACCGCGATCGGTCATCCCGCAAGCGGCAATATATGGCTCAAGGTCAATGGCGAACTGCGCCAACAGGGCGACCTCGACCAGATGATCTGGAAGGTGCCCGAGATCATCGCCGAGCTTTCCCGCCTCTTCACTCTCGCGCCGGGCGACATCATCATGACCGGAACGCCGTCAGGTGTGGGTGCCGTCACGCAAGGCGATGTCGTAGCCTGCGGCATCGACGGGATCGGCGCGATCTCCGTCAACATCGTTTGAGAAACGGAAGGGCGAAATTCACCGCCTTCGACCAAAGGACGCAGCCGCCATGCCGCTTTACGCTCTAGGACCGCTCAGACCGCAGACGCCGACCGAAGGCAGCTACTGGGTGGCGCCGGACGCAACCATCATCGGGCAGGTTGAGCTCGGCGAGGACGTCGGCATCTGGTTCGGCGCGACGCTGCGCGGCGACAACGAGCCGATCCGCATCGGCGCGCGCACGAACATCCAGGAGGCCGTCATCATCCATGTCGATCCCGGTCACCCGGTTTCCATAGGCGAAGGCTGCACCATCGGTCACCGGGCTATCGTTCACGGCTGCACCATCGGCGACAATTCGCTGATCGGCATGGGAGCGACGATATTGAACGGCGCGAAGATCGGCCGCAATTGCCTCGTCGGCGCCAACGCGCTGGTCACCGAGGGGAAGGAATTCCCCGACAATTCTCTCATCGTCGGCGCTCCGGCCAAGGTGGTGCGGACCCTCGATGACGCCGCCGTCGAGGGATTGAAGCGTTCGGCCGAACATTATGTGAAAAATTGGCAGCGTTACGCCGCCCAACTTACGCTGCTGGATTGATACGCGGCCTCACGCGCAGCTCTTGCAGTGTCCGCGGATCTCGATCGTCGTCTTCTCGGTCTTGAACTCCTGCGCGCGCACGAGCGTGGAAAGCCGATCCTCGATCACCTCGTCATGAAACTCCGTCACCTGGCCACAGCCTTCGCAGATGGTGAAGGCCGTGACGCCGTGGTCGTGCTCGTGTTCATGCGGGCAGCTGCAGGCCACGAAGGCGTTAAGGCTCTCCAGCCGATGAACCAGCCCGTATTCGAGCAGCTTGTCGAGCGCGCGATAGACCTGCAGCGGTGCGCGAAAGCCATTGTCGCGCAGCTTGTCGAGAATGGTGTAAGCGCTCATCGGACCGTCCGAATGGGCCAGCGCCCCCATCACCAGCGACTGGTTCTTGGTCAGTTGGGGCGTAACCATCAGTGATGTCCTCCATCCGAAGTATGCGGGGCGCTCTCGATCCGGCGGCCGACCGGCAGCAGACTCAGCACGAAAAGGACCAACGCGGCAACCACGATCGACGGTCCCGACGGCGTATCCCAGTGAAGCGAGCCGAAAAGCCCGCCGGCAACGGCGACCGCGCCGATCAGCGAGGCGTAGACAGCCATGACTTCCGGAGACGAGGCGAAGCGACGGGCGGTTGCCGCCGGTATGATCAGCAGCGAGGTGATCAGCAGGATGCCGACGATCTTCATGGCGATCGCAATCACCAGAGCCATCAGCAGCATGAAGAAGAACCGCGCCCTCTCGGGCTCGAGGCCTTCCGCTTCGGCCAGTTCCGGATTGACGGTCGATGCGAGCAACGGCCGCCAGAGATAGACCAGTGCGAAGATGACCAGAATGCCACCGCCCCAGACAATGTCGATATCGGCGCGGGATACCGCGAGGATGTCGCCGAAGAGGAAGCCGACGAGGTCGATCCGGACCCAGGTCATGAAGGCGACGATGACGAGGCCGATCGACAGCGCCGAGTGCGAGAGAATGCCGAGCAGCGCGTCGGTGGAGAGCGCGCCGCGCTTCTGCAGGAAGAGAAGCAGCACCGAGACGACGGAAGCGACGATAAACACGCTTACCATGAGGTTGAGGTCCATGAGCAGCGAGAGCGCCACCCCGAGCAGCGCCGAATGTGCCATCGTATCGCCGAAATAGGCCATGCGACGCCAGATGACGAAGCAACCGAGCGGCCCGGCGACCATGGCGATGCCAATTCCGGCGACGAGCGCGCGAATGAAGAAATCGTCAAGCATCGCGCTTCTCCGTCCCGTAACCCTGGAGCCGCGCGTGATGGCCGCAGCCGCAGTCCGGATCGTGATCGTGAATGTTGTCGGCCTCTTCGTCATGATGGTGGCCGTCGTCCGGGAAGCAGCTTTCGGTGATGCTGCCGTCGGCATGCAGCACCCGCCCGTCCGGGAGGTGCGTATGGTCGTGGTGATGACTGTAAACCGCAAGCGCGCCGGCGGCCCGGCGGCCGAAGAGTTTGAGATATTCCGGACTCTGGCTCACCACCTGCGGCGTTCCGCGACAGCAGACGTGGCCGTTGAGGCAGACGACCGTATCGGTTTCCGCCATGACGATATGGAGATCGTGGGAAATGAGCAGGATACCGCAGCCGGTGCGGTTGCGGATCTGCTTGATCAATTCGTAGAGGGCTATCTCCCCGGAAAAATCGACCCCCTGCACCGGCTCGTCCAGGACCAGCAGGTCGGGTTTGCGGGCGATTGCGCGAGCAAGCAGCGCCCGCTGGAACTCGCCACCCGAAAGGTGCTGCACCTCGGCCTTCGCCATGTGTAGCATGCCCGTCGCTGCGAGCGACTCTTCGATCTCTCGCCCCTTGAGTGGGCCAGTCAGCGTCATCAGCCGCTCCACCGTCAGCGGCAGCGTCCAGTCGACGGCAAGCTTCTGGGGCACATAGCCGACTTTCAGCCCTGCGAGCCGGTCGACGTGTCCCTCATCCGGCTTGAGAACCCCGATCGCCGTCTTCGCCGTCGTCGATTTTCCCGACCCGTTCGGCCCTATGAGGGTGACGATCTCGCCGCGGCTGATCGAAAAATCGACGCCGCGCACCAGCCATCTGCCGTTTCGCCGCACTCCGGCATTGGCGAGGCTGACCAAGGGCGTCGTTTCTGGTGATCGGAAGTTCAACATCAAAAAGTTCCGGCTGGTGGTTGCCACTGGCTATCGCACACGTTATAGCATAACGCAATTGATGTAATAACATAACAACGCCGTTTCAAGCAATGTCCGGCCGTAAACGCCGGCTGCAGCAACCGGACAATTCGGAGAAAACGATGAATTCGACGACTGCCCTCCTGTTCGCCTCGACGCTTCTCCTTGCCTCCCCCGCATTTGCGGAGGCGCCCAATGTGGTCGTCTCGATCAAGCCGGTCCATTCGCTGGTCGCCTCGATCATGCAGGGCGTCGGCGAACCCTCGCTCATCGTCGAGGGCGGCGCCTCCCCTCATACCTACACCATGAAGCCGTCGAACGCCGCGGCACTGCAGGCGGCAAAGGTCGTGTTCTGGGTCGGACCAGGCCTGGAGGCTTTCCTCGACAAGCCGCTTGATACGCTCGGCACAGGTGCCCAGGTGGTCGAACTCGGCGAGGCTCCCGGGCTGGAGAAGCTGAAGTTCCGCGAGGGCGGCGCCTTCGAGGGGCATGATCACGGGGAAGAGGGGCACGGCGGGGAAGCCGGCCACGAAGATCACGGCGATGCCCATGCCGGCGAAGCGGACGGTGCCGAGCATGCCGATAAGCATGACGATCACCATCATGCCGAAGGCGAATTCGACATGCATATGTGGCTCGATCCGATGAACGCCAAGGCCATGGCGACGGAGATCGAGAAGACTTTGGCCGCGGCCGATCCGTCCAACGCCGCCACCTACAAGGCCAATCTGGAGAGGTTCAACGAGCGGATCGACGCTCTCGACAAGGGTCTCGCCGAGACGGTGGCTGCAATCAAGGACAGGCCTTTCGTCGTCTTCCACGATGCCTATCAGTATTTCGAGAACCGCTACAAGGTGCGCGTCGCCGGTTCGATCACCGTCAGCCCGGAAGTGCTGCCCGGCGCGGAACGGCTCTCCGAGATCCGCGCGAAGATCAAGGAGCTGGGCGCGACCTGCGTCTTCGCCGAGCCGCAGTTCGAGCCTAAGCTCGTCAGTGTCGTCATCGAAGGCACGCCGGCGAAATCCGGCACGCTCGATCCGGAAGCCGGCACCCTCGAGGCTGGACCGGATCTCTACTTCCAGATGATGGAAAACATCGGCGTTTCGCTGAAGGAATGCCTTTCTTCGGCGAGCTAAGGCCTGTTGAGATTCGGGCCACCGCCGCCGCTTGTTTGCTCGCCTCATCCCTGTGCTCGTCACAGGGATGAGGGAAAAATCGGGGTCCTTAAAAAGGAACACGCAAGGTCAATAGACCGATGCGAGGCCTGCGATCACGCCCGTTGCGAGGCTGATCAGCAGAAAGTCATTCTCGACGCGCACCCATTGCTGGCCCCGCGGCGGCGGCCGCAACTTGTAGCGGCGGTAGTCGCGGACATAGGCCATGTGGCGCCGCTCGGACGGGCTCAGCCTGTGGCCGCGCGCCCAGCGGTGCTTTTTGACGATCACGCGCTTTTCGACATGCTTCTCGACGTGTCGGTCGACACGTTTCTCGACATGACGATCGACGTGCCTGTGGCGATTGCGATCATGCGCCTGCGCAAGCTCGAAGGAGCCGGCCGGCTGAGCAAGCGCCATCGGAGTGGCGAGGAACGAGCTGGCGACGAGCGCGATCAGAAGGCGTTTCATGGGGTTTCCTTTCGTTATTACCCCCCGAAACTAAGCCTTCCTTCCTGAACCGAATATGAAGCCTGACATTACAAATAAGTAATGATTACCGATGCTTATAAGAGTTCTCTCATAAACTTTCCGCATTTCAAACGCTAAGCGCCTGGTAACGGAACCGGTCGAAATCGGCAGGCATCGCGCAACCCGAGATATCGAAAGCGAAGATGCCGGCGAACGCCCCCGTGAAGGAACCGTGCTCGCCGCGCCCACCTTCGTCCGAAATCACGCCGGCGTCGAGCACCGGCCCGATGGTCAGCCATTGTGCCTGGTCCGCCCCCCGCCAAAAGAACTGGAGATCGTTGTCTCTCACCTCCATGGCGAGATGAATTGGACCGTCGGGTACGGCGATCCCGCTGCCGACCGGATAGGTCAACCGCCCGTTCGGAAAATCGCCCGGACAGGAGAGTACGGTGAGGGTACGTCCGAGGGTTTCGTGCCGTGTGACGCCGAGGGCATGGAACTTGTGCCGGTTATAATAATGCGTGAGACCCGCGACCTGCTGATATGTGTCAGGAGCGAAATCGACGACGGCTTCCGCGCGGAAGGAATGATGTTCCTGCCGCCGCGCCACCAGCGCCTGCTCGAACCAGCTGCCGATGCTCTCGCGGCCGAAGAGACGGAGATGCCCGGTCCGGGCGGTTAACGAGAATATCCGCTCCGGGACCGGGGTGCGCAGCCACTGGAACTCCGGCGGAAGCACCTGCTCGTCAAAGTCCGTTTCAAAAAGGACACGCTCAGCGACGGTTCCTGCGGCTCCCGGCGCGGGCACGGTCACCTCGGGAACCGGGCCGCCATTTTCGAGATAGAGCCATCCGTCCTCCCGCCAGACGCATTTCTGCAGCGCAGTCTCGCGGCCGAGCGTGCAGCGTCGCTGCGGCGGCAGCGGCCGGCCGCAAAGATGCGTATGATAGGCTTGGCCGTCCGGCGTCTCGACATATTGCCCGTGCCCCGCGCGTTGCAGAGCCGCCTCCGGGTGACCCTTGGATGTGATGAGATGAACATTCGGGTGCATCTCGTAAGGTCCGTCGATGGTCCGGGACCGCGCCATGCCCACGGCGTGGTCGTAACCTGTCCCTCCCTCGGCGACAGTCAGGTAATACCAACCGTCGCGTTTGAAGAGATGCGGCCCTTCGACGAGGCCGAGCGGACTGCCGGCGAAGATGTTCTTCGCCAGGCCCACGAGCTTGCGGGTTCGCTCGTCCCATTCCTGCAGCAGGATACCGTCGAAAGCGGGGCTCTTGGGCGAGCCGCCGAAGCTTTCGGAGCGGTGGTTCCACTTCATGTTGAGAAACCATTTGCGGCCATCGTCGTCATGGAAGAGCGACGGATCGAATCCCGACGAATTGACATAGACCGGATCGGACCAGGTAGCCTCGACCGCTTCCGCAGTCACGATGTAGTTGTGGGCATCCTTGAAGTTGCCGTCCAGGCGTTTGACGTCGGTATAGACGAGCCAGAACAGCCCGTCGCAATAGGAGAGGCACGGAGCCCATACGCCGCAACTGTCGGGGTTGCCGCGCATGTCGAGCTGACTTGCGCGTTCGAGCGGACGGCGCACGAGTCGCCAGTTCACGAGATCGCGCGAATGGTGAATCTGCACGCCGGGGTACCATTCGAATGTCGAGGTCGCGATGTAATAGTCTTCGCCGACCCGACAGATGGACGGGTCCGGATTGAAACCGGGCAGGATCGGGTTCCGGATCGTCGCGTTCATCTCTTGCATCTCCCTCTTCGCGGTGCCGCATCCAGCCCCAAGCTCACCGTCTTTTCAAGACCTTTCGCGCAGCGTTCCCAGACCGGCATCCCGGCAGATTGCCACCTGTCGAATCGCCTGAAATCCCCTGCGCGGGCTTCATTTTCCACGAAAGCTGCGGCGGAACATCGGCGGGAAGCGCGCCTGCGTGCCTAAGTTTTGATCATTCGCCGGTGGACTGTATTCGACTTTCGTCTGAGACCCCGCCCCTATCCCGGAAAATCGGCCATCGCACTTGAAAGCAGGCTTGAAATGGGCACTCTGCCTGTGCTTGGCAAAAAAACAAAAACCATTGCGGGGAGGAACTCGATGAAACCGTTACTCGGCTTCAGCCGATTGATCGACGCCATTACCGAAAAGATCGGCAAGGCGGTCTCTTGGCTTATTCTGGTGGCCGTGCTCGTGAGCGCCGGCAACGCCGTCATCCGAAAAGTGTTCAACATGTCGTCCAATGCATGGCTGGAGGCGCAGTGGTATCTCTTCGGCGCCGCCTTCATGTTCGCTGCCGCCTACACGCTCAGCCAGAACGAGCACATCCGCATCGATGTCGTCTACGGAATGTTCTCGCGCCGCGTGCAGCACTGGATCGACCTCTTCGGACACGTCTTCTTCCTGATGCCCTTTGTGCTTCTCATGCTCTATTACCTCGTGCCCTACGTACGGATGTCCTATGTTTCGGGCGAACTTTCCTCGAGCGCCGGCGGGCTCATCCTATGGCCGGCGAAAGCGATCCTGCTGATCGGCTTCGTTCTTCTCGCCCTGCAGGGCGTATCCGAAATCATCAAGAAGATCGCGATCATGACCGGAAACATGGACGATCCGACGCCTTACGTTCCGGCACATGCACCACTCGATGACACGGTATCGCCGGAGGCCCGCTCATGATCGAGTTCGTCGCTGAAAACCTGGCGCCGATCATGTTCGTGTCGCTGATCGTGTTCCTGCTGCTCGGATATCCGGTCGCCTTCTCGCTTGCCGCCAACGGTCTCCTCTTCTTCATCATCGGCGTCGAACTCGCGCCCTTGTCGGATTCCATCAATCTTTCCTGGCCCCTGCTGAACGCACTGCCGGAACGGTTCTGGGGGGTCATGTCGAACGACACGCTTCTCGCCATCCCCTTCTTCACCTTCATGGGCATAGTGCTCGAACGATCGGGCATGGCCGAGGATCTTCTCGACACGATCGGCCAGCTCTTCGGTCCCGTGCGCGGGGGGCTTGCCTATGCTGTCATCTTCGTGGGCGCGCTTCTTGCGGCCACCACCGGCGTCGTTGCGGCTTCCGTGATCGCCATGGGTCTGATCTCGCTGCCGATCATGCTGCGCTACGGCTATGACCGCCGCATCGCCACCGGCGTCATTGCTGCATCCGGCACGCTCGCGCAGATCATCCCGCCGTCGCTCGTGCTGATCGTTCTGGCCGACCAGCTCGGCCGCTCGGTCGGCGACATGTATGCCGGCGCCCTCATCCCCGGTCTCGTTCTGACCGGGCTCTATATGGGCTACATCCTCCTGATGACCTTCGTGAAGCGGCACTCCATGCCGGCGCTGCCTTTGGAAGCGCGCACGCTCGGGTCCGGCGTCACCTCGCTTGCGATCGCGCTCCTGGTCGCCTGCGCAATCGCCTATGCGGCCCACGTCTATCTTTCGCCGACACAGGGCGAAAACGCGGACATCCTCGGAGCGACGGTGGGTATCATATTCATCTATCTGGTCGCCCTCGCCGACAGGGCGCTCAAGATCAACGCGCTTTCGCGTCTGGCCCAGCAGGTGATCATCGTGCTGATCCCGCCGCTGGCCCTGATCTTCCTGGTTCTCGGCACCATATTCCTCGGCATCGCCACCCCGACCGAAGGCGGAGCCATGGGAGCCGTCGGTGCCCTTGTCATGGCTGCGGCCAAGGGCCGGCTGAACATGGAGGTCGTCCGCGCCGCGCTCGCCTCCACGACACGGCTCTCCGCCTTCGTACTGTTCATCCTGATCGGCGCCCGGGTCTTTTCGCTCACCTTCTACGGCGTCAACGGACACCTCTGGGTGGAACATCTGCTGACCGCGCTCCCGGGCGGCGAGATCGGTTTCCTGATCGCCGTCAACGTGCTCGTCTTCTTTCTGGCGTTCTTCCTCGATTTCTTCGAGCTCGCTTTCATCATCGTGCCGCTGCTCGCACCGGCGGCCGACAAGCTGGGCATCGATCTGATCTGGTTCGGTGTGCTGCTCGGCATCAACATGCAGACGAGCTTCATGCATCCGCCCTTCGGTTTCGCACTCTTCTACCTGCGCTCCGTCGCAGCCCGGGTGCCCTATCTCGACAAGGTGACCGGCAAGAAGATGGAGCCGGTGACGACGGGGCAGATCTATTGGGGCGCAGTGCCTTTCGTCGGCATACAGATCATCATGATTGCGCTCACACTCATGTTCCCGCAGATGGTCCTGCATTACAAAGGCAGCGGCACCGGCGTCGATCCGTCGACGATAAAGATCGAAGTTCCGGGCTTCGGCAACGGCGGAGGCGGCCTGACCTTGCCCGACAACGGCGGCGGCCTCGGTCTTCCCGGCGGCTTGCAGCTGCCAAGCGGCAGCCCGCTCGACGGGGCTGGCCAGCAGCCGGCCCAACCGAATACGGCGCCTCAGCAGAACAACCCGGCCCCCGATCTCAGCGCACCGCCGTCGTTCAACTGAAGTGCGTTCCACAAGCAGGCCGACGGCTTACCGTTGGCCGATGCAAAGAAGCCACCCGGCAGCGGCCGGGTGGCTTCTTTGCATCATTCCATTTGGAAGGACGGATCAATCGGCAGCGAATTGCCGGGGGCTGAGCCTCAGAGCGGCTGCGCGGCGATGGCCTTCGAGCCGTTCTGTAGCGCTCTGCCGTACAGCGGCAGGAGCGACCGCGGCAACGCCGCGTTCATCCAACCATTGATGCGTGCAGATTTTGACGTAGGAGCCGACCCAGAGCCCACCCGTATACCGGCCAGCGGCCATGGTCGGAAGGGTGTGATTGGTGCCGCAGCACTTGTCGGAGTAAACCACGCTGGCCAGTTCGCCGATGAAGAGTGAACCGTAGTTGCGGAGCTTCTTGGCGGTGGCCTGCGGATCACGGGTGTGAACCTGAAGATGCTCGGCTGCGATGTAGTCTGAATAGGCGATCATCGCTGCTTCGTCTTCGCAGACGGTGATCTCCCCATAATCCTTCCAGGCTACCGACGCGACATCGGCAGTCGAGAGGTCCTGCAACTGCCTTTCGACTTCGACCAGGGTAGCTTCCGCGAGCTTGCGGTCGGTCGTGATCAGACCGACGCGGGTGCGAACATCGTGTTCTGCCTGCGCAAGGAGGTCGGTGGCGATCATAGTAGCATTGCCGGTTTCGTCGGCGACGATGAAGATTTCGCTCGGGCCGGCAAGCTGGTCGATGCCGACTTGACCAAACACCTGGCGCTTGGCTTCGTTGACGAATGCGTTGCCGGGGCCAACGATCTTGTCGACCGCCGGGATTGACTGGGTGCCTGATGCCATTGCCGCGATTGCCTGGGCTCCGCCTACACGGAAGATGCGATCGGCACCTGACAGATGGCAGCCCGCGATCATAGCCGGGTGTGCGTTTGGCGGGAGGCAGGCGATTACCTGGTCGCAGCCGGCGACCTTAGCCGGTACGATGGTCATGACCGGCGCCGACAGGAGAGGATAACGACCGCCAGGCACGTAGCACCCCACGACTTCGATCGGGATGACGCGGTGGCCGAGGTGCAGACCCGGCAGTGTCTCGATTTCAAGCGGGAGGATGGTCTTGAGCTGAGCTTCGGCAAAGGCGCGGACGTTCGCGATGGCGAATTCGGTGTCTTCGCGGGTCTGCGGATCGAGTTCCGCTACGGCCTTCAGCCTCTCTTCTTCGCTTACTTCGAACTTTTCAAGCTCCACTTTATCGAAGGCAGCGGAGTATTCGCGAACAGCGGCGTCACCACGCTCACGCACATTTGCGATGATATCCTTGACCGTCTTCTCGACCGGAGCCGTGTCGGAGACTGCGTCACGGGTAGGCTTCTTGATCTGGATGAACCTGTCATTCAATGCGGCGAGACGCGATGTCATTAAAATCTCCTGTGTGCGGTGGTGTCTCAGCATCGTGGAACCGCGGCAGACGGGCAATTGCCCGCAAACCACTCGTTCAGTATTCTCACCACTTTGCGCGCCCGACGATCTCCGGACGTAGGAAGCGCGCGCCGGGGGTGCCATGCTGGGGCGAACCGATCAGATTAAGGAATCGACGAATGCCGAAAATCGGAAGCAAACTTCGTGAACTGCGCCGGAGGCGAGACTTGGGTGTCAGAGAACTGGCTGCGCGGTCGGGCATTTCACATTCTACGATCTCATTGATCGAGCGAGACCGAATGAGCCCGTCGATCGACACGCTCGGCGCGGTCCTCGACGCCCTGGGCACGACGTTGCCCGGCTTCTTTTCCGACCTGCAATCGAGTCTTCCATATACGCCGTTCTATTCCTCGGCCGACCTCATCGAGATTGGAAAGGCTGACACAATTTCCTACCGCGTCATTGGTCTGGACCATCCGAACAGGCAGATGCTTATGCTCCATGAGCGTTACGCGACCGGCGCAGATACCGGCGAGGAATTCACCCATGCGGCACAGGAGGCCGGCATGGTTCTGTCCGGAGCCGTCGAGGTGACGGTGGGCAACCAGAAGCGTATCTTGGGCGCGGGTGACGGCTACTATTTCGATAGTCGGCTTCCGCATCGATTCCGCAACGTCCACGATGGCCCGAGCGAAATAGTGAGCGCGATTACGCCGCCAACCTATTGACGCAGGCGTCACTCGATCCGAGTGGTGAGAATAGTGACCAGAGCGGTTAGTGCCCTTCCCAAACCCCTGAAAACTGCTTTGTATCGTGCAGTCGAAAACACTAATGGGGAGGGCTCGATGAAAATCCTTAAAGCTGCTGTCATTGTCTCTAGCGTCCTGACGACGAGCGTCGTCGGTGCGCAATCACGCGACCTGACGGTCGTATCCTGGGGTGGGAATTTCCAGGACGCGCAAAGAAAAATCTTCTTCGAGACATTCGGGAAGGAAACTGGAAAACCCGTTCTCGATGAAAGCTGGGAGGGCGGATACGGCGTATTGCAAGCCAAGGTGAAGGCCGGCGTGCCGAACTGGGATGTCGTCGAAGTCGAAGCCGAAGAGTTGGCTCTGGGTTGCGCCGACGGCATCTACGAAAAGATCGACTGGCAGAAGATGGGCGGGAAGGAGGCGTATCTCCCGGCGGCCGTCAGCGACTGCGGTGTCGGCAATATCGTCTGGTCGACCGGCCTGTCCTACGATGGTGACAAGCTGGCGGAAGCTCCGAAGACCTGGGCCGATTTCTGGGACACGAAGAAATTCCCGGGTAAACGCGGCCTGCGCAAGGGACCCAAATATGCGCTTGAGTTCGCCTTGATGGCAGATGGCGTCCCTGCGGACCAGGTTTACGACGTTCTGAGCGGCGAAGGCGGCGTTGATCGCGCATTCAAGAAACTAGATGAACTGAAGGCGGATATCATCTGGTGGGACGCTGGGGCACAACCACTCCAGCTGCTATCTTCCGGCCAGGTCGTCATGACGTCCGCATATAACGGCCGCATCAGCGGAATCAATCGCAGCGAGGGCAAGAAGTTCGGTTTCGTTTTCCCCGGCAGCGTCTATGCAATCGACAGCTGGGTAATCCTGAAGGATAGCCCGAACAAGGACGCCGGCATGGACTTCATCGCCTACGCGAGCAAGGCCGAAAATCAGGCGAAGCTTCCGGAGTATATCGCATACGGGCTTCCGAACCTTGGTGCGACCAAGCTCGTCCCGGAACAGTTCCAGAAGGAGCTGCCGACGACGGAAGAGAACCTGAATGGTGCCGTCGCTCTCGACGTAGACTTCTGGACAGACAACTCGGAAGAGCTCACCCAGCGTTTCAACGCCTGGCTGGCTCAGTAGGCGATCGTCTCAGTTAATTTACCGCCGCTCTGTTGCCCCGATCGATGGGGCAACATAACCCTTTGATCGTTTGGGGGGTGGCCCTCCTCCATTTTGCGTAGGTGACGATGGGCAACGCATTCATTCACTTCGACAAAGTCAGCAAAGCGTTCGGCGCCATGACCGTCGTCGATAAACTGGACCTGGCTATCGAGAAGGGCGAGTTTGTCAGCATGCTCGGACCATCCGGTTCAGGCAAGACTACACTTCTGATGATGTTGGCCGGCTTCGAGGCCCCCACCAGCGGGTCAATTTCCGTCAGGGGCAAGCGGGTCGATGCACTGCCGCCCCATAGACGGAACATGGGCGTGGTTTTCCAGAACTACGCTCTGTTCCCCCATATGACAGTTGCGGAGAATGTAGCGTTTCCGCTCAAGATGCGTCGGGTGTCCCGCGGTGAAATCGTCGATCGCGTCGGCAAGGCTCTCGATATGGTCCAACTCGGGGCGTTCCACGACAGGCGGCCGATCCAGCTGTCGGGCGGTCAGCAGCAGCGTGTAGCGCTGGCGCGAGCGCTCGTCTTCGAACCTCAAGTGGTCCTTATGGACGAACCGCTCGGGGCCCTGGACAAAAAGCTTCGCGAGCAGATGCAGATGGACATTCGCAGTATCCATCATCGATTGGGTCTGACCATTGTTTTCGTGACACATGATCAGGCCGAAGCGCTGACGATGTCGGACAGAATCGCCATTTTCAATCACGGAAAGATCGAGCAGATCGGCACGCCTTCCGAAATTTATGACCGTCCGACGACGCAATTCGTCGCCGAATTCATTGGCGAAACCAACTTGCTCAGCGGCAAAGTGACGACGTCCGAAAACGGTTTGCTGGGTATTGGGGTCGATGGCGGCCAGCAACTCCAGGTCGCATCAGCCGCAAAGCACGAACCGGGCAAGCACGTGAAAGTCTCGGTCCGGCCCGAGCGCATCGAACTCGGTTCTTCCGACGGGTCGAGGAATGAATTGAAGGTCAGGGTGTCTGACGTGGTCTATCGCGGCGACCACCTGCAGGTCGTCGTCGAGGCGGCAAACGGGTCTCTCGTCATCAAGTCTACCAGGAAAGCAACCACGCCTCGGATCGGTGATGAGGCGGTCGCCTCGTTCTCACCCGAACAATGCTGGATCGTCGCATGATGCAACGCTCCCGGTTCCTGCAGCATGCCAATTCGTTCGTCCTGATTGCGCCCTTGGCGCTATTCCTTCTGTTCTTCTTCGTCGTCCCTTTGGGAACCATGATGAAGACTGCCGTTTCCGATCCCGTAGCGTCTCACGCGCTACCTACCGTAGCTGCTGCCCTCGACGGATGGGACCGCTCTAGCGCTCCGCCGGTGGAGGCGCAGAGAGCGCTGGTCGTAGACATTCAGGGAATACAGGACGACGAATTGTTTGGTGACCTCGTTCGCCGGCTGAACAGCGCGAAGTCGGGTTTTCGAACATTGATGAGCAAGACCAGGACGGCCGTTGCCGATGACCCTAGCCTCGGTGACCTCACCTCCGTCGATCGGCGATGGAACGACCCGGCATTCTGGATTGCAGTGCAGGACGCCGCAAGCTCGCCTGTCACCGACCGAAATCTTCTTGCGGCTGTCGACCTGACGCGTGACAAGAATGGCAACGTGGTCGACGCGCCGGCCGGTACCTCGGCAAATCGCGAAACGCTGCTTCGCACCATGGTCATGGCGGGCATGGTGACCGTCTGCACCATTTTGATCGGCTTGCCCTTCGCGATGGTGGCCGCCTCGACCAATGGCTGGAGGCGTCAACTCCTGCTTGGAGCGGTTCTGCTTCCGCTTTGGACATCGCTGCTCGTCAGAACGGCCGCCTGGTACATCATTCTGCAAGACAATGGTCTGATCAACATGACGCTCCAGGCAATCGGCCTGACGGACGGGCCATTGCCTTTGATCTTCAATCGGTTAGGCGTCGTCATCGCCATGACCCATGTCCTGCTTCCCTTCATGGTATTGCCGATCTTCAGTGTTTTGATCGGCATTCCCAAGAACCTGATGCCAGCCGCGGCCTCACTTGGCGCGTCACCTTTTCGATCATTCCTTTCGGTGCTTTTGCCACTCAGCCTGCGAGGCGTCGTGTCCGGATCGCTGCTCGTGTTCATGAGCGCTCTTGGGTATTACATCACACCTGCACTGATCGGCGGCGCAAAGGATCAGATGATCAGCGCCGTGATCGCCTACTATGCAACGGGCGCGGCCAACTGGGGCATGGCAGGCGCGCTCGGGATCGTTCTCCTGACCGCAACGGTCATCCTTTACGTCGTCTACCTGCGGCTCTCATCCGAGGAGGCAAGGACATGAGGACGCTTTCCCTGTCCAAGGCGATATTCGGCTCGGCCGTCGTCATCTTTCTCATGGCCCCGCTATTTGCGATCCTGCCGCTGGCCTTCACCGACAGCGTGTTCCTCAACTATCCGATCCCTGACTTTTCGTTGAGGTGGTTCGATGAATTGTTCACTGCCGATGCCTGGCGGCGCTCGATTATCAACAGCCTGATCATCGGAGCAGGAACGACGGTGCTTGCCACCGTGCTGGGTACGGTCGCCTCGCTTGGGCTTCGCGGAAAATCCGTATCGCTCCTGTTCGGTTTTTTCCGCACTGTGTTCCTGCTTCCGATGGTGGTTCCAGCGGTGGTGCTGGGCGTCGGTATGCAGTTGATGTTCGCCCAGTATGGGCTCGCGAATACCTATTTGGGAGTGATCATAGCTCATTCGGTGATCGCCATCCCGTTCGTGGTGGTGAACGTCACGGCCGCGCTACAAGGCATAGACCGTCGGCTTGAAAACGCTGCGGCCAGCCTCGGGGCATCGCCGACGGTCGTCCTCAAGACGGTTACACTGCCTTTGGCCATGCCCGGAATCATTTCAGGAGCAGTCTTCGCGTTTGCGACCTCGCTGGATGAGGTGGTGCTGACGCTGTTCGTCGCGGGTCCCAACCAGAGAACCGTTGCACGGCAAATGTTCTCCACGATCCGCGAGAACATCAGCCCCGCCATTGCTGCCGCCGCATTCCTGTTCATCGTAGGCACCGTCCTGATTGCAGCCTTGGCTTACCTTGTACGAAGGAAGCGGCAGGTCGCATGAGCTGGATCGGCGCACTTTCATAAAAGGCCACGACGGAAAGCCTGCACGCAAGCGGGCCGAAGGGGACCCGCGGCAATGTTCCGGCCCTCAAATGGCTTAATGGGAAGCAACTCACCTGCAGCTAGTCCCTTCTCCCCGTCAAACGGGGAGAAGGTCGCGGCAGCGGGATGAGGGGCAATTTCGAAAAAGTGCCCCTCAGCGCAGCGTCAGATCTTGCCGTTCCGCTGCTGGATCATCATGAAGGTGTCGTAGTTGTATTCCGCAATCTGTGCGTTGAGGAAATACTCCGCGCGGAAGGCTTTGATCGACTCCCAGATCTTCTTGAATGGCGCGTTCGACGCTTCCATTTCCGCGTAAACCTTGTTGGACTCGTCGAAACAGGCCGACAGGATTTCCGGGCTGAACGGGCTCAGCTTCGCCCCCGCCGCGACGAGGCGCTTGATCGCGGACGGGTTGAGATAGTCGTACTTCTGCAGCATGTTCGCGTCGGTCGCCTGGCAGGCCGTCCGCAGGAGCGACTGATAAGCCTTCGGCAGGCCGTCGAAGGCTGCCTTGTTGAACATGGCATGCACGGTCGGACCGCCTTCCCACCAGCCGGGATAGTAGTAATAGGGCGCGACCTTGTAGAACCCGAGCTTCTCGTCGTCATAGGGACCGACCCATTCGGCCGCGTCGATCGTGCCTTTTTCAAGCGCCGGATAGATGTCGCCGCCGGCGAGCTGCTGCGGAACGACGCCGAGGCGTTCCATGACCTTGCCGGCGAACCCTCCGACGCGCATCTTCAGGCCCTTCATGTCGGCCACAGTCTTGATTTCCTTGCGGAACCAGCCGCCCATCTGAACGCCGGTATTGCCGCCCGGGAAGCCGACCAGGCCCTGGGTTCCGAGAAACTCGTTGAAGAGGTCGATGCCGCCGCCATGATAGTGCCAGGCGTTCATGCCGCGGGCATTGAGTGCGAAGGGCACGGCAGCGCCCAGCGCCCAGGTAGGATCCTTACCCCAGTAATAATAGGCTACCGTATGGCACGCCTCGACGGTCCCGGCAGCCGCCGCATCCGCTGCCTGCAGGCCCGGGACGATTTCGCCGGCGGCGAAGACCTGGATCTGAAAATTCCCGTCGGTAGCTTCGGACACGTATTTTGACAGCACTTCCGCGCCGCCATAGATCGTATCCAGCGATTTCGGGAAGGACGACGTCAAGCGCCAGGTGACCTTCGGATTGGTCTGCGCAACGGCCGGCGCAGCCAGCGTCGATGCAGCGGCCGCACCCAGGCCGCCGATGCTCGCATGTTTGATGAATGAACGGCGATCCATGGTTCCTCCCTGTTCCCGCCATGAGCAGTGCGACACGGATCGGCCGCGTCACCGCCCATCGAGCCCCCGTCCGCCCATCCGGGACGTCGCAAGGTCTCTTTCCTCCTCGTTAGTGCCGACAACGCCGAAGCCCGCGAAGGCTTCGCGCACCGCGGCACACGTGCACCATACATAATCGATAATGCATGTCCAGCGACCGTGTTGCGGCGTCTTCTTCGACTTTTGTATAAGACGTCGCAAGCGGTTGGAAACTGCCCAAAATCGAGGCAAATCAATGCATTCGAACCGATTCAGAGCTCGGCGGATCTGGCCCAGAGATTGACGTCGGCCTCGCGTGCGTAAAGGTCGATTTCGCTCAGTTCCTCTGATGTGAAAGCGTCGTTTTCCAGCGCCTTGACGCAATCGACGATCTGTGCGGAACGGCTGGCGCCGATCAGCGCCGAGGTGATGCGGCCGCCGCGCAGCACCCAGGCGAGTGCCATCTGAGCGAGCGTCTGGCCGCGCCGTTCGGCAATCGCGTTCAGCTTGCGAATATTGTCGATGATCCCCGGACGGATGAAATCCTTCTTGAGGAAGTGGTTCTGCGCGGCGCGGCTGTCCTCGGGAATGCCGCTCAGGTACTTCGTCGTCAGCATGCCCTGCGCGAGCGGCGAAAAGACGATCGAGCCGATGCCGAGCTCCTCCAGCGTGTCGACGAGGCCGTCATCTTCGACCCAACGGTTAAGCATCGAATAGCTCGGCTGGTGGATGAGACAGGGCGTGCCCATCTCCTTCAGGATCGCCGCCGCCTCGCGGGTACGCTGCGAGTTGTAGGACGAGATGCCGACATAGAGCGCACGCCCCGAACGGACGATGTGATCGAGCGCACCGCATGTCTCTTCGAGGGGCGTTTCCGGATCGAAGCGATGGGAATAGAAGATGTCGACATAATCGAGCCCCATGCGTTTGAGGCTCTGGTCGCAAGAGGCGACAAGATATTTCCGGCTGCCCCACTCGCCATAGGGGCCGGGCCACATGTCATAACCCGCCTTCGACGAGATGATGAGCTCGTCGCGCAGACCGGCGAAATCGGTGCGCATGATCTCGCCGAAGGCGATTTCGGCCGAGCCGGGCGGCGGACCGTAATTATTCGCCAGATCGAAATGGGTGATGCCGAGGTCGAAGGCCGTGCGGCACATGTCCACCTTGCGGTCGTGCGGCGTGTCGCCACCGAAATTGTGCCAAAGACCGAGCGAAATCGCCGGGAGCTTCAAGCCGCTCCGGCCGCAGCGATTGTACTTCATCTTCTCGTATCTGTTTTCCGCCGGTTTCCAGGCCATGACTCATGTTCCTCGTTCGCTTCGGTGGCGTTGAATACCCCTCCCCACGAGGGTCCTCAAGGGGCAGCAGATCGATGAAGGGCCCCTTGATCCGCCTGGCGGCCCCTTCTCGCCATCAAAATGGGAGAAGGTGGCGGCAGGCGGATGGCACCCGGCTCAGCGCAGCAATGCCTGCGCCTCTTCAATGCCGAGCGCCGCCGGCTGGGTGCAGGTTGTCGACAGCGTGACGAAACTTCCCTCCTCGCCGGATTTGAGGATCGACACCATCACGTCGACACCGTGCAGCGTGCGTTCCAGCGAGCAGCGGGCATCGCGCCCCTTGAGGATTGCGTCCGCCATATCCGCGAGCCCCGCCGTCCGATAATTGGCGATCGGGCCGAGCGGATGGTCCCAATTGTTGACGGCGAAGGGGTGTTCCCACATTTCGAGCGGCTGGATGTCCTTATTCCGCCCGCTCGCCTCGACCGTGCCGCCGAAGAAATTCGGATCTGGAACGAAGAGCGAGCCTTCGGTGCCATAAAGCTCCATATTCGCATGACGATGCGACCAGACATCCCAGCTTGCCGAAAGCGTGATGGTTGCGCCGTTCTGGAACTCGAGCAGGGCGTGAATGTTGGTGGGTGTCTTGACCGGGATAACCTCGCCGTTTCTGGGTTCGCTGGTGATGGTCCGCGTCGTGCTCGCCATGGAGGAGAGTGCGCCGACCCGTTTCACCGGTCCGATCAGGTTGATCAGGTTTGCGATGTAATAGGGTCCGAGATCGAGAATCGGCCCGCCGCCCGGCAGGAAGAAGAAGTCCGGATTCGGATGCCACATCTCCATGCCCGGGCTCATGACATGACATGTACCGGAGGTGACCTGCCCGATCTTGCCGGCGTCGATATAGGCGCGGGCAAGCTGGTGCGCCCCACCCAGGAAAGTGTCCGGTGCGCAACCGACCGTCAGCCCCTTTCCGGTGGCAATTCTCCTTAGCTCCTCCCCCTGCTCCAGCGAGAGCACAAGCGGCTTTTCGGAATAGACATGCTTGCCGGCTTCCAGAATGGCTTTCGAGACCGGAAAATGCGCCTCCGGGATCGTCAGATTGACGACGATGTCAACTTCCGGATTGGCGAGCAGTGCATCGATGCTCTGCGCAGTCACGTCGAATTCGGCGCCGCGTGCTTCCGCCGCCGCCGGATTGATGTCGGCACAGGCGGCGATCCGAATGCCCTTGAACAGTGGAGCAAGCTTGAAATAGGTCGTGGAGATATTGCCGCATCCGACGATGCCGACACCAAGTTCTTTTGTCATGGGAGTTTTCCGTCGATCAGTAGGATTGAATCGAAGCCAGCGAGCGCTTGGCGAAACGCCTGAAGTCGCTGGGATTGTCGTGTTCGGCGACAAAATACTTGGCCGAAGTTCTGGAAAGCGCCTGGATCAGTGCCTTCCAGTCGAGCGTTCCCTCCCCGACGTCGGCCCAACCATCCTCGTCCGCATTCTCGCCCTTGGGCGCGATGTCCTTGACATGGACGGCCGTGATGCGGGTCGGATATTTCGAGATCCAGGCGAAGGGGTCTCCCCCGCCGCGCACGATCCAGGCGATATCCGCCTCCCAGGAAAGGTCCGGGCCGCCGGCGAAAATCTGGTCGAGCGGCACCGAGCCGTCGGCGAGTGCATGGAACTCGAAGTCGTGATTGTGCCAGCCGAAGTCGAGCCCGGCGTCGCGGAACGGCTTGCCGGCCGCCTGCAGCCGTGCCCCGAATGCTCGCCATCCGCCCGCATCCATCGGGCGCTGGTCCGGCATCAGGTAAGGGCAATAGATAGCGCGAATGCCGAGCGCCTCGGCTATCTCAAGCACGCGGGGCGCGTCGCTTTCCAGCATATCCAGGCCGAAATGCGCGGTCGGCATCGAAAGGCCGTTACGATCGAGCCCGGCCTTGAAATCGGCGATCTCCGCATCCGAGAGGGCCGCGTAAAGGGCTCCGTAGCCTTCCACCTGTGTGTAGCCCGCGGAGCCGATAGCAGAGAGGACTTCGGCAAAAGGCGGGAAATTGCGGGCGCTGTAGAGCTGGAAGCTGACGTCTTTCATGGAAATCTCCTGGTGGTTCGTTGAACGGTTGCCTGGGAGTGCGCGTAAAATGGGGCTCACCCTTTTCCCTGGCAGGATTCGAGATCGTAGGCGCTGAAGCGTGGGCTCACGCCCGCGTCGACCGGCAGCCTTGGCGTGAATCGGATCGATTTCGTCTCGCCGGCGGTCAGATCGAAGGCATTGTCGGAATAGCGTCCCTCGACATCGGCTTCGATCATGACGTGCAGCGCCAGCCCGGCGGCCGTTACGGCGACATCGAAGGAACCGTCCGGCCGAGGCGCCGTCTCGATGGTCAGGCCGGAAGGCACGAGATCGAGCGCTTTATAGGTACCGTGGACATAGTGTCCTTCGCCCGTTGCCCCGTTCGAAGCTTCGAAAGACCAGAAGAGCAGCGTGTCGGGTGGAATGTCCTTCGCGGCGATGGTCACGAGCGTCGACGCGCGATCGGCCGGGCACGTCCCCGCGGCGGCGAGCAGCGGCTGCCGAGTGCCGTCGAGCGAAACCAGAAACGCCTGCAACTCGACCGTCACCGGCTCGGCCGTGTCGTTCACCATCGAGAAGGCGATTTCCCGCCCATCCGTGGAGGGAATTGCGGCAACGGCAACCGGCTGGAAGAAGCGGCGCGCCATGTAGTGCATCGCCTTCCAATGTCCGCCATAGTCGAGGCTCGACCAGGACGCGACCGGCCAGGTGTCGTTGAGCTGCCAATAGAGCGTGCCCATGCAATGGGGCTTCAGCGACCGCCAGTAGTCGACGGCCGTCCGGATCGCCAAGCCCTGCTGGATCTGGCTCAGATAGACGAAGCTCGGAAAATCCTTGGGGAACCGGAAGTAGCGGAACATGGTGCCGGCGATGCGTTCGTTGCCGCCGGCATTCTTCTGATGGGTCTCCATCACCGGCGAGGCGATGTTGAGGTCGCGCGTTTCGGCGAACTGCCGGATGACCGGCATCGAGGTGTAGGACTGGAATCCGAATTCCGAGCAGAAGCGCGGCCGCACGGTGCGGTAATTGTCGAAGGACTTGTTCTCGTGCCAGACGGACCAGTAGTGCATGTCGCCGGCCCCGTCGGCGTGCCAGGCGTCGCCGAAATCGAGGTATCCGACGGAGGGGCTGGACGGCCACCAGATCGCTTCCGGGCAGGCCTGCTTCATCGACGCCTCGACCGTCCGGTTCAGGCGGTCGTAGGAGACCAGATAGCGGTCGCGATCCCTGCGGCTCTCCTCGAACCAGGTAAGCGCGCCGACAAGCTCGTTGTCGCCGCACCAGAGCGCGAGGGACGGATGGGTCGAAAGCCGCCTGACCTGATAGTCCACTTCGGCCGCAACGTTCTCCAGAAAATCCGGCGTCGACGGGTAGAGATTGCAGGCGAACATGAAGTCCTGCCAGACGAGCAGACCGAGCCGGTCGCAAAGATCGTAGAACCAGTCGGGCTCATAGAAGCCGCCGCCCCAGACGCGGATCATGTTCATGTTCGCGTCCACCGCCGAGCGGAGAAGGTCCTCGACACTTTCGGGCGTGACGCGCGACATCAGCGCATCCGCCGGTATCCAGTTGGCCCCGCGGCAGAAGATCTCCCGGCCGTTTACCCGGAAGGCGAAGCGGCTTCCCGCCTCGTCCTTATCGGTGACGAGCTCGATCGTGCGGAAGCCGATCTGCCGCGTGACGATTTCGCCGGGCACCTCCACCTTGAGGGTCGAGAACGCCTGATCGCCGCTGCCGGCCGGCCACCAGCGCCTGGGCTCCTGCACCGTGAAGACATGGGTAAGGCGCGTTTCCCCGGCGCCGACCGCGCAATCCAGTCGTTCGCGCACGCCGTCGAGCATGAAATGGACCGGCACGATACCGGGATCGCGGGCGAAAAGCTGGACCGTCACCTGCAGATCGACGCAGCCGTCATCCAGCCACATCTGGCGCGTGGTGACATGTTCGATGCGAGCCGTTTCCAGCCGGCAGAGCGCCAGCGAGCCGTAGATCCCGAGCGGCGCGATGGCGATATTCCAGTCCCAGCCGAAATGGCATTGCGGCTTGCGCAGCATGTTGCCGTTGGCGATCGGCGAATTGCCGTCATGGTAGGGCACGTAGAAGGGTTGCGCCGCCTGCCGCCGCGCTCCCTCGGCAATTGCCGAATGGAGCACGATGCGGATGCGGTTCTCGCCGGCGACGATCGCGTCCGATACGTCGGGCCGATAACGGCGGAAGCAATTCTCGGACTGCAATACGCGCTCATCGTTGACGTAGACCGAGGCGACCGTGTCGATGCTTTCGAAGTCGAGATACCATCCCCCGTTCAGATCGTCGGCATCGATGACGACGGTGCGCTCGAGCACCCAGTCTTTCCGGGCGACCCACTGGATATCGGCCTCGTTTCGGCCGCGATAGGGATCGGCGATGATGCCGGCTCGCTGCAACGCGCTGTGCACGTCGCCCGGCAGCGCGATCGTCAGGGCGTGGCTGTTGTCGGCGGCGGCAAGCAGCCAATCGCCGGAAAGGTCGATACGGATGGAATCGCGGTTCGGGGTTTCGGAGGGCATTTCCATGATCCATTCGTGCACCGGGCGGCCTGCACCGGCGCCGTTTCATCGATACGGACCGAGTTTGGTATCCCGGTCCCCTTCTCGGCTCGTCAGAGGCGGTTTTCACTCTCGGCGTCGAAGATCGACGCCACGCCCATGTCGAAGGTAAGGCGCACGGTGCTGCCCGGCGGGTAGCGCCTCTGGCCGGCAATCCGCACCGACATCGATTGGCCGGCAAATGTCAGCCATAGGAGGTTGTCGGCCCCCATCGGTTCCTCGATGTCGACGACCGCTTGGTGCGCCGGCTCGCCGTCCCTCGCCTCATCGACCTTCACGTGCTCCGGCCGCAGACCGAGAACGACCTTCCGGCCGGGCTGCAGCCTGGTGTGCGCCGGATAGTCGGTCACGTCGAAAGCGATGCCTCCGACCCGAACGAAGCTGCGTCCGTCCTTTGCCTCCACCTCGCCGCGGAAGAAATTCATCGAGGGCGAACCGATGAAGCCGGCGACGAAGAGGTTCTCCGGGGCGTTATAGATCGTCATCGGATCGGCGAGTTGCTGGATCACGCCGCTTTTCATGACGGCGATCCGGTCGGCCAGCGTCAGCGCTTCGATCTGGTCATGGGTGACATAGATCATCGTGTTCTTCAGCGACTGATGCAGGCGCTTGATCTCCACGCGCAGTTCGGAACGCAGCTTGGCATCGAGGTTCGACAGCGGCTCGTCGAAAAGGAAGACGTCGACGTCGCGCACCAGCGCCCGGCCGATCGCCACACGCTGCCGCTGACCGCCGGAGAGCTCCGAGGGTTTGCGCTTGAGCAGCGGCTGGATCTGCAGGATCTCCGCGGCACGCGTCACGCGCTTGTCGATTTCGGCCGGCGGGATCTTGGCGACCTTCAAGCCGAAGGAGAGATTCTTCTCGACGGTCATTTGCGGATAGAGCGCATAGGACTGGAACACCATGCCGATGCCGCGGTCCTTCGGCTCCTCCCAGGTGACGTTGCGGTCCTTGATGAAGATTTGCCCGTCGGAGACGTCGAGCAGCCCGGCAATGCAATTGAGCAGCGTGGACTTGCCGCACCCGGATGAGCCGAGCAGGACGAGAAACTCCCCGTGATCGATGTCGAGATTGAGCCTGTCGAGCACGGTGACGGCGCCGAAATTCAACGACAGATCCCTGACAGATACGCTTGTCATGCTTGCTTATCCTTTCACTGCGCCGGCTGCGATGCCGCGGACGAACAGGCGGCCGGAGACGAAGTAGACCGTCAACGGCACGAGGCCGGTCAGGATCGTAGCCGCCATGTTGACGTTGTATTCCTTCACGCCCTGAACCGAATTGACGATGTTGTTGAGCTGAACCGTCATTGGGTAGTATTCCGGCCGGGTGAAGACCACGCCGAAAAGGAAGTCGTTCCAGATCCCGGTCACCTGGAGGATCATCGCAACCACGAAGATCGGCAGTGACATCGGCAGCATGATCTTGAAATAGATCGTCCAGAACCCGGCGCCGTCGACGCGTGCGGCCTTGAAGAGCTCCTCCGGCAGCCCGGCGAAATAGTTGCGGAAAAGCAGGGTCAGGATCGGCATGCCGAAAATCGTGTGCACGATGATGAGGCCGGTCAGCGTCCCGTAGACACCCATTTCTCTGAGCACGATCACGATCGGATAGATCATCACCTGGTAAGGGATGAAGGCGCCGACGATAAGGATGGTGAAGAACAGATCGGCGCCCTTGAACCGCCAGTTGGCGAGCGCGTAGCCGTTCACGGAGGCGATTGCGATCGAGATGATCACGGACGGCACGGTGATGCGCACCGAATTCCAGAAGCCGCGGGAAAGCCCGTCGCAATTCAGTCCGGTGCAGGCCTCCGCCCAGGCCTTCACCCAGGGCTCGAAAGTGATCTCGAGCGGCGGAGCGAAGATGTTGCCGACGCGGATCTCGGGCATGCCCTTGAGCGAGGTCACGATCATCACGTAGAGCGGCAGAAGATAGTAGAGCGCCACGACGATCAAAGTGCCGTAGACGATGATATTGCGGCGGGAGAGCGTCCTGCGCGGCTTTCTGCCGCGAGGGCCGGCCACGAGTCCGGGAGCAGTCTCGTAAGCCGCGGCCATGCTGTTGTTTGCGATGTTATCCACGCTTGCGGCCTCCTCCGAACTCCAGATATGCCCACGGCACGATGATGATCGCGACAGTCACGAGCATCATTGTGGAGGCGGCAAAGCCCTGGCCCAGGTTCTGCGCCTGGAACATGTAGTCGTAGACGTATTTGGCCGGGACTTCGGAGGCGATCCCCGGGCCGCCGCTCGTCTGCGCCACGACGAGGTCGTAGACCTTGACGATGCCGCTCGCGATGATCACCAGAGTGGTGATGAAGACGCCGCGCATCATCGGGATGATGATCAGCACATAGGTTTTCCACATCGGGATACCGTCGACCCGCGCCGCTTTCCAGATGTCCTCGTCGATCCCTCGCAGCCCGGCGAGCATCAGGCACATGACGAGGCCCGTTCCCTGCCACAGTGCGGCGATGAGAATGCCGTATATGACGATGTTCGAGTTGTAGAGCGGGTCGAAGGAGAAGCTCGTCCATCCAAGCGACCTGACGATCGACTGGATCCCGTATTGCGGATTGAGCAGCCATTGCCAGACGAGGCCGGTGACGATGAACGACAGGGCGAACGGATAGAGCATGATCGTCCGGAACGTGTTCTCGAAACGGATCTTCTGATCCATCAAAGCGGCCAGCACGAAGCCGATCACCAGGCTGAAAATCAGCGAGAGGCAACCGAAGACCGCCAGGTTCTGGATCGAGACCAGCCAGCGGGGCGCAGCCCACAGCCGCTCGTACTGGTCGAAGCCGACAAAGGCGAGCCGCGGCAGGAGCTTGGAATTGGTAAAGGAGTAGACGACCGTCCAGGCCGTACCGCCCACGAAGATGACCAAGGCCGTGAGGATCATCGGGATAGAGGCGATCTTCGCATTCAGGTTTCGCAGCCACTGGTTCGGCCGCGCCGAACCACGTGTTAGACCTGTCATGTTTCCTCCTCCGAACTGCAAAAGGTTTTCATGTAATCGGGCACCTGCGGCAATGCGCCGGCGGCTGAGGCCCGTTTGCCTCCCTCGCCCGCCACGCCTGCGCCGACAAAATCAGCGCAGGCGGCGCGTTTTCACCGTGCTCCCGGCGAGGGAAGATCAGCCCCGTCAAAGTGCGGGGCCTGGAGCGCCGCTCAATCCGCAGCCGCGATGATGTCGGCGAAACGCTTCTGCGCATCTTCCGGCGTCATGGAGTGGTTCGCGAAGAACTCGGAGAAAAGGTCCTCCTTCTGCTTCTGGCTGTCGGCCGACAGAAGCTGGTCCGTGCCCTGGATCACATTGCCCTTTGCGAGGATGTCGAGCCCCTTCTTCATGCAGTCGTTCGCAGCCGCAAGATCGACGTCCCCGCGTACCGGCAGAGAGCCTTTCTTCAGATTGAAGGCCACCTGCGTTTCCGGCTTGAGCAAGGTCGACGCCAGCACTTCCTGCGCCTTCGACTTCTCCTCGTCCTCCAGAAGCGGGAAGTAGAACGCATCGCCGCCGGTCGAGATCACCTCGTTGACGCCGAGACCCGGAAGGCAGGTGTAGTCCACGCCGGCTTTCTGACCCGCAAGCTGGAACTCGCCCTGGGCCCAGTCCCCCATGATCTGCCCGCCAGCCTTGCCGGTGATGACCATGTTGGTCGCCTGATTCCAATCCTGGACGTTGGTGCCCTTCGACATGCGGCGGGCATCGTCGGCAGCCTTGAAGACTTTGGCGATTTCAGGCCCGGCTGCCACTTCCTCGTCTTTCTGGGCGAAGACTTTCTCGAAGTTCTCCTTGCCGGCGATCGCAACCATCAGCACGTCGAAGGCGCCCGCCGCCTGCCACGGCTGGCCGCCGACGGCGAGCGGAACGATTCCGGCCTTCTCGAGCGCCGGGGCGGCAGCGACGAACTCGTCCCAATTCTTCGGAACTTCGACGCCCGCCTGCTTGAAGGCTGCATTCGAAAGCCACAGCCACTGCCAGGAATGGATGTTGACCGGCGCGCAATAGATCTTGCCTTCGATCGTGCAGGAGTCGAGCAGGCTCGAGGGCTTCACGACTTCCTTCCAATTCTCCTTGGTGGCGATGTCGGTGAGATCGCGCATCAGGCCCGCCTGCACCAGCTCTTCCGCCTGACGGCCGTGGTTGAACTGGGTGGCAGCCATTGGATCACCGCCGGTTATGCGGCTGATCATGATCGGGCGTGCGGTGCCCCCGGAGCCGGCGATCGCACCGTCGACCCACTTGTTGCCGGTCGCATCGAAAGCTTTCGCCAGCTCGGCAACCGCCGCGGCTTCACCACCCGAAGTCCACCAATGCGTGACCTCGAGATCGGTCGCGTTGGCAGCGCCGAATGGCAAGGCAGTGGCTGCGCCCAAAGCGGCAGCTAGAAAACGCAATTTCATGAGTGTCCTCCCTCACTGTAACGTTGCCGGAAAAACTTAGTTCAAAGATTTTCTCTGCGCAACACCTACAACGGGCAATTCACGACAAATACACAAATACAACTTTCAGTGGAGAGCACCTGTAGGCGGAACGCCTGTCTGGAGGCAAGAAATTCGACGGCAAATTCGTGATAATTTCCCTGAATTCGTGCGTTTTCCTAGATCTCTCATCTCGGCGAAACCTTTCATGGCTTCCCATACGCCACATCGACGCTCTCCGCAGCGCAACTCAACCTGAGGGTTACGCCCTTCGCATTGCAGCAACGAAAATGCTCGACATCGCTCCTGTATCGTTACAGATTTTGGGTTGAACTCAGGCGTAGACGGATGTGGCCAGCAGCCGTAGTTCGTATATAAGGCGGGACGACGCGGCCTCCGGTTGAAGGGTAGCTACGAGGGCCGCGATTCAGGAGAGCGGATTGGCGTGACGGGCATGGATGGCAAGACGAAGAACAGAGCGACGACGGCGCCGCCGGTCGAAGGCGGCAGACCGACCCTTAAGACGATCGCCTTCATGACCGGGCTCGGTGTTACCACCGTCTCGCGTGCCCTGAAGGATGCTCCGGACATCGGTGCGGAAACCAAGGAGCGCGTCCGCCTGGTAGCAAAACAGATCGGTTATCAGCCCAACCGGGCGGGCGTCCGCCTCAGAACGGGCAAGACGAATGTCATCAGTCTCGTGCTGACGCTGGAGGAAGAGATCATGGGCATTACCAGCCCCATGGTCATCGGCATCACCGAAATTCTCGCCGGCACGCAATACCACCTGGTCGTGACGCCTTACAGTTCGGCCAAGGATCCGCTCGGCCCGATCCGCTACATTCTCGATACCGGCGCGGCGGACGGGGTGATCATTTCGCGGACCGAGCCCAACGATCCGCGGGTAACGCTTCTAACCGAGCGCCACCTGCCCTTCGCCACCCATGGGCGAACCAAAATGGGGCTGATCCATCCCTATCACGACTTCGACAATGAACGCTTCGCCTACGAGGCCGTCCGCAAGCTCGTCGACCGCGGCAGGCGGCGGCTGGTGCTCCTCGAACCGCCGCCGAATCTGACCTTCCATTCGCACATGCGCACCGGCTTCGAGCGGGGCCTGAAAGACTTCGGCGCGGAAGCGGTGAGCTTTCACCAGGTCAACATCGACCACAGCCTGGTTGCCATCCGTGATGCGTTCGAGAAGCTGATGCGTTCCCCCGATGCCCCCGACGGCGTGGTGTCCGGCAGCGGTTCCGGCGCGATCGCGTTGATTGCCGGGATCGAAGCGGCAGGCAAGAAGGTCGGGGAGGACGCCGAAATGGTGTCGAAAGTGCCGAGCGACTTCCTGCGCTGGCTGCGCCCGGAAGTCATGACGATGTATGAGGACATCCGCATTGCGGGGCGCGAGCTCGCAAAGGCTGTGATCGGCCATATCGAAGGCCACCCCCCAGATACGCTTCAGAGCCTCAGCCAGCCGGAATTCCAGCCGCCGATGGCGAGGTCGGCGGCATCATAGATCTGCCGTGCCTGTTGCAGCCGCCCCTGATTCCTGGGCCTGCTATAGGGAGCCGACCCGCCGAAAACCTCGCGTCAAGAGAACGCTTCCGCGCCGACGCAGCAGGGCTCAAATCCTCGCGGCCGGCCAGTACTTGTCGTCGGTAAAATCGCTTGGGACGGGATTGAGCTGCTCGAGCTTTCCGGCGACGAAATCGATCTGCATCTTCAGGTACCGGATTGGCCCCGGGATAGGCGCGCCCGTTGCCAGACTCCGCACCCGCCACTGCTCATAACCGGCCGCCTTTATGCGTCTCTCCGCCTCGTCGCGGATGGTCATCGATCCGGCGGCCGTGACCTCCGCCGCCTTGCCCCCTTCGATCACTGTAAATTTCATGCCTGCCTTCTCGAATGGCTCCCTTATTGAGATCTTAGACGCCGGAGCTTGCCTGGACTTGTCGCCGGATCGCGATGATTTAAGGTCGGTTCGACCTAAAATCACGGCCGCGATCGATTCATAACAAGTTGAGACGCTGGATGCCGGCGGAAAACCGCACACACTTTTCCTCGCCCCGCTTTAGAGGGGCCATCCGCCCCTCTAAACTCATGCGAATTCAAGCGTTCAGGCCGCTGCCCCACGGACCGTGATGGCTGTCTGCGCCATCGATACGGTCGAACCCGTGGGCGCCGAAGAAGTCGCGCTGCGCCTGGATGACATTGGCCGTGCCGCGGCCGCGGCGGTAGCTGTCGAAATAGCCGAGCGCCGAGGCCAGCGCAGGCACCGGAAGACCGCCGAGGACGGCCGTCGAAACCACCCGTCGCAATGCACCATCGCTCTCCTTGACCATGGCAGCGAAAGCCGGGGTGACGATCAGGTTCGCCGCATCCGGTGCCTTGGTGAAGGCGGTGGTGATCTCGTCGAGGAACTGCGAGCGGATGATGCAGCCGGCGCGCCAGATCTTTGCGATCGTGGGCATCGGCAGGTTCCAGCCGAACTCCTTCGAAGCCGCCGCCATCACTGCGAAGCCTTGCGCATAGGCGCCGATCTTGGCGGCGAGCAGCGCGTTTTCCAGGTCCTTGATGAAAGCGTCCCTGTCGGCCACCTTGATTTCGCCGACCGGCGGCAGACCGAGAACCTTCTCGGCGGCTTCCCGCTCTTCCTTCGCCGAGGAGATGCTGCGGGCTGCGACCGCCGCTTCGATTGCGGTCGCCGGCACGCCCATGTTCTGCGCCTCGATCACCGACCACTTGCCGGTGCCCTTCTGACCGGCCTTGTCGAGGATCATATCGACGATGGGATTGCCGGTCAGCGGATCGGCGGCCTTCAGGACCTTCTCGGTGATTTCGATCAGGTAGGAGTTGAGCCGGCCCTTGTTCCAGGCACCGAAGACCTCGCCGATCTCCTGTGCCGTCATCTTCAATCCGTCACGCAGGATGCCGTAAATCTCGGCGATCATCTGCATATCGGCATATTCGATGCCGTTGTGGATCGTCTTGACGAAGTGCCCCGCCCCGTTCTCGCCGAGCCAGGCGACGCAGGGGTCGCTATCGTATTTCGCAGCGATCGAGGTCAGAACTTTCTCGACGCGACGATAGGATTCTTCCGTGCCGCCGACCATGATCGAGGGCCCATGGCGGGCGCCTTCCTCGCCACCTGAGACACCCATGCCGATGAAGGTGAGGCCCGAATCCTTCAGACCCTCGAAACGGCGCATCGTGTCGCGGAAATTGGCGTTGCCCGCATCGATCATGATGTCGCCCTTGGCGAGATGGGGTTTCAGGGCCTCCATCTGCTGGTCGACCGGATCGCCGGCCTTGATCATGATGATGATCGGACGCGGCGGGCGGATGGCGGCGACGAATTCTTCGATTGTTTCGCAGGGAACGATCTGGTTCTTCAGCGCGCCGGCCTCAGCGTAGAATTTGCGCGTCGCGTCGACCGTGCGGTTGAAAACGGCGATCCTGTTGCCTTTTTCAGCGATGTTGAGCGCCAGGTTCGAGCCCATGACTCCGAGACCGATTAGGCCGATTTCCGCCTGTGACACGTGATTGCCTCCATTGGACAGGGAGAGCCGGCCACGGCGCGCAATGGCGCGCGTGCCGGCCCTTCGAATTGATCTGCGCGTGTCTGTCACCCCCAGAAAATCAGGGACCGACGGCACGCGGCGGCGGAGGCTGTTTTGGCATTCAAATCGATTTACGACAAGCCGTTCCTGACAAAATCAAACCTTTTCCGGCCCCTGTTCGACGCCGTGAACACGCGCCGGAAGGCACCCTCTACATCCTCATTCTGCATGCGTCCGAAGCGAATCCACGGGATATATCGCCTCCTGCCCCGTGTTCTGCCCGATCCAGCCCCGTAGAGCCTTGATCTAAGTCGAGTTTGCGCCCTAATGCCGCAGAACACGTCCGAGTCCCCGCGCGACGGGAACGAGGGGCCGGCGCAACCTCCAATGCAATAGGAGCGAGGACCGTATGGAAACGATCATCGGCTTTCTGAACACGATCTTCTGGGGCTATGTGCTCATTTATGGTCTGCTTGCGGTCGGCCTCTATTTCACGGTGCGGCTCGGCTTTCCCCAAATCGTTCATTTCGCCGAAATGTTCCGGGTCTTAAGCCGCGGCGGCAGCAAGGATGCAGCCGGAATCAGCCCTTTCCAGGCGCTTATGGTCAGCCTCGCCTCACGTGTCGGAACCGGTAACCTCGCAGGCGTTGCGGTCGCTCTCTATCTCGGCGGACCGGGCGCGACCTTCTGGATGTGGATCGTGGCGTTCGTCGGCATGGCGACCGCCTATGCCGAGAGCGCGCTGGCTCAGCTGTACAAGATTCGCAACGAGGACGGGCAATACCGCGGCGGGCCGGCTTTCTACATCGCTCGCGGCCTCAATGCGCCCTGGGCGGCCACGATCTTCTCGGCCTGCCTTATCCTTTCCTTCGGTCTCGTGTTCAACGCCGTTCAGGCAAACTCGATCGCCGATGCGGTCGAGGGCGCCTTCGGCGTGCCCAAACTCGCAGTGGGCGTGGCCGTTGCGCTACTCTCCGGCGTGGTGATCTTCGGCGGCATCCGCCAGATTGCGCGCGTCGCCGAGATTGTCGTCCCCTTCATGGCCGCGGCCTATCTGCTCACGGCTGTCTACGTGCTGATCGCAAATGCCTCGGCGGTGCCGGGCGTACTCTGGACGATCATTTCGAGCGCCTTCGGCTTTCAGGAAGCGGCCGGCGGCATCACCGGCGGGATTGCTGCGGCGATGCTCAACGGCGTCAAACGCGGCCTCTTCTCGAACGAGGCAGGCATGGGTTCGGCCCCGAATATCGCAGCCGTGGCGACGCCTGTACCGCACCATCCCTCGTCGCAGGGCTTCGTGCAGTCCCTGGGCGTTTTCATCGACACGATACTGATCTGCACCGCGACATCGGTGATGATCCTGCTTTCGGGCACGCTGGAACCCGGCTCCGGCGTCACCGGGACACAGCTCACACAGGCGGCGATGAGCACGCATATCGGCTCGGCCGGGACCTATTTCATCGCCATCGCGATCTTCTTCTTCGCTTTCACCTCGATCATCGGCAACTATTCCTACGCCGAAAACGCGCTGACCTATCTCGGCGGGGGCAACCGACTCGGGCTTATGATCATGCGTTGCGCCACGCTGGCGATGGTCGTCTGGGGAGCCTACGAAAGTATCAGCACCGTTTTCGACGCGGCCGACGCCTCCATGGGACTGATGGCGACGATCAATCTCGTCGCGATCCTGCTCCTTTCGGGGACCATCGCAAAGCTGACGAAAGATTATTTCGAACAGCGCAAAGCGGGCGCCGTCCCGGTTTTCCACGCGGCCGATTATCCGGAGCTGCAGGGAAAGATTGATGGCGAGATCTGGTCGCGCGATTAGCGACAGGGCGGGACCGCCGAGGCATTCCTTGCCTCGCTGAGAGGGCATTGACCGCGCGGGTTCGCCGGCGCAAAAAAGGGCAATGGGAACGTCCTGCACCGCATACCACAAAGACGCTGGCGCCGCCGACCGGCTCCGGCAGGAGGTTGCGGCCGGCTGTCCAGGCGTCGATAGGCCGAGGCTCTGCCTTCCCGCGCTCGCCCAGACGAGCGGAATCTACCGCGAGCAGTCGCCCCCTGCGGCGCTCGCCTCCTACTTCAAATGCCTCTGGCTGCACCGCATGCCCGACGGCGCCCCCTCGACCATCGCCGTCGTCCCGGACGGTTGCAGCGACATCATCTGGTCGTCGAAGGGGCTGGCCATCGTCGGTCCCGACAGGGTCGCCGCCTTTCCGAAGCTTCCTGCCGGCGAAACCATCATCGGCGCTCGGTTCCGGATCGGCGCGGCGGCGCCGTGGTTACGCACGCCGCTCCGCGAAATCACCGGCCAAACGGTGCCGCTCCATCTCGTCTGGGGTCCGGCTGCGAACGAAATCGAGGAGCGGATGCGCGAAGCAGCGAGCACGCCGGAGCGGCTCGGCGTTCTTGCTGCGGCTCTGCTTGGACGCCTATCCGCCGGCGCCGAGCCTCCGCCGCCGGACATTGCGGCTTGCGTCGCACATCTTCAGCTCGACCGGCTGACCTTAGACGATCCCGTCCGGACCCTTGTCCGTGAGATCGGTACCAGCGAGCGGACATTTCGCCGTCTGTGCCACGAGCATCTCGGCTACGGCGCAAAGACCCTCGACCGCATTCTGCGCCTGCAGCGCTTCCTGGCCGCCTGCCGCGCGCGGCCCGGGGACACGCTGGCAAACATTGCTGCCGATGCCGGCTATGCCGATCAGGCCCATCTTGCCCGGGAGGCAAGAGGGCTCACATCTTTCACGCCGCGCGAAATCCAGCGACAGTTGGCCGCGCGCTTCGGCCTTGGTCGGGTTGAGAATTCCCACATAACAGACTGACTCAAAAGACTATTAGGTGCATGGGCCCGTCGGCGGCAAGGTTGGCCGTTTCGTTCAAGACCGTTGCCCGGAGCAATGCTATAAATTCCAGGACGGAGGAACGCATGGCGACGATGACGGCCCGGATTATCCACACCTCGATCGACCGCGACTGGCGCGAGGTCTATGCCTTCATGGCAGACCACGAGAAGATGCCGCTCTGGGCGACCGGTCTCTCCTCCGGGCTCACGCGCGACGGCGACGAGTGGATCGCACCCGGGCCTCTCGGCAATGCCCGCGTCCGCTTCGTCGCCGACAACGAATTCGGTGTGGTCGACCACCTCGTGACACTCGATAACGGCGCGCGCGTCCACAATGCGCTTCGCGTCGTGCCGAACGGCGACGGCGCGGAAGTCATGTTCACCCTGCTCAGGCAGCCCGGCATGACCGATGCGCAATTCGCCGATGACGCGGCCTGGGTCGAAAAGGATCTTGCCGCGCTCAAATCCATCCTGGAAACCGGTAATCACAAGCAGGAAGGCGGCAAAGCCAATGGCCAGCAAAGGTAACGACAAACGCATCGACTATGTCGAGTTCAATGTGACGGATATCGCCGCGAGCAAGGCCTTCTACGGCAGCGCCTTCGGCTGGACCTTCACGGATTACGGCCCGGAATATTGCGAGTTCGCCGACGGGCGGTTGACGGGCGGTTTCACCACACTTGGTCCGGTTCGCAGCGGCGGTCCGCTCGTCATCATCTATGCCGACCAGATCGAGGACGCTCAGCGACGGGTCGAAGCCGCAGGCGGCAAGATCCTGAAGCCTATCTTCACCTTCCCGGGCGGCCGGCGGTTCCATTTTGCCGACCCCGATGGCTATGAGCTGGCGGTGTGGTCGGCGCAGTAGCCGTAAGCCTGTTCATTCGCCGAAGCGGATGAACAGCGCGCCGACGAGCCCGAAGACGACGATGCACTGCAGGATGAACATCGGCCATTCCTGTGCCATCTCGTTTCCTCCTTCGGCTGACGCCGTCACGGTTCTCTTCGCGCATGCCCGGCGCACTCGAGACAATCCCTAAATCGGCACCGATTTAAGGAGGCGGCAGCTTCCGAGGGGAAAGATGTCCGTCAGGAGACCGGCTCAAATCGTCCGCTTGATGTGCCAGCGGTCATGATACCAGAGCCACTGGCCCGGATATTCGCGAACCCAGCTCTCGACCTTGTCGTTCAACATCTGCGCCGTTGCCGTGACATCGACGCTGCCGTCGGCCCTGCGGGGGATTTCGACCGCCGGCTCGAGCTCCAGCCGGAAGCGGTTGCCGGGCAGGCGAATGCAACGGGCCGGATAGACCTCGCAATTGAACTGGCGGACGAGCTTGGCAAGCAGCGGGTTCGTCTGCACGGGCTGCCCGAAGAATTTCGTCTTCAGGCCCTTGCGGAACTTCTGGTCTACGAGCACGCCGACTCCGCCGCCGCGTTCGAGCTGCCTGGCAAGGGCGAAGGAGGAGCCGGCATGCGACGGCACGAGATTGCCCATGCGCTCCTTGCGGAATTCGAATACCCGATCGGCGAGATAGGGATTGTTCGGCGGCCGGAAGAGCACCGTCACGTCGAGGCCGAAAGCCGAGCCGGCAACCGGCAACATTTCGAAATTGCCGCTATGGGCCGTGAAGACGATGAACGGCCGCGGATTGTCTCGCAGCTCCAGGAAGAGAGGGATGCCCGAAACCTCCACCCTGCCCGGCTCCGCGCGCGCCGGATCGAAGTCGAAGAGCTGATCGAGGAACACGTATTCGGCGGCGAGCCGCCCCATATTACCCCAGCTTTCGAGCGCGATCGCCGCGATCTCGGCATCGCTCTTCTCGGGAAAGGCATTGCGCAGATTGATCAGCGTCAGCTTATGACGACCGGTCTTCGGTCCGATCCAGCGGGCAACGCGATCCATGAAGTTGATCGCCATGTCCGGGGGGAAAAGCTTCAGTATCGTGAGAAGCAGCAGGACGAACTGCGCGATCGACCATTGACGGAAACGATCCGCAGCAAGCACCAGCCGTGTGATCAGCATCCGCACGAAGATCAATCCATCCGCAACACGATCTTGCCGAAGATCTGGCGCGACTCCATACGCTCCAGCGCACGGTCGATATCGTTGAGCCCCACCTCGGTATCGATCACCGGGTGAACGAGCCCGCGCCCCATCTTCTGCATGGCGTTCGCCATGTTCTCCATGCGGCAGCCGAAGGAGCCGAGCAGTTTCAGCTGCTGTTGAAACAGCATCATCAGGTTCATGTCGGTCGAGACGCCGGAGGTCGAGCCGCAGGTGACGAGGCGTCCGCCCCGCTTCATCGACAGCATGGAGCCCGCCCAGGTATCCTTGCCGACATGTTCGAAGACGACATCGACGCCCTTTTTCTTCGTCAGCTTCCGCACGACGCCTTCGAAACGATCGGTCCGGTAATTGATGACGTGGTCGGCACCGAGAGCCTTCGCCCTGTCGATCTTGTCGTCCGATCCGACTGTGGTGATGACCGTGCAGCCGATCTTCTTGGCGAGCTGGATCGCGGCCGTGCCGATACCGGATCCGCCCGCATGGACGAGGATCGTCTCGCCGGGCTCGAGCCTCGCGTTGTCGAACAGCATGTGCTCGACGGTACCGAAGGTGACCGGCGCCAGCGCCGCGCCGATTTCATCGACACCCGGGGGTGCAGGCACCAACAGGCGCGCCGGAAGGTTGACCTTCTCCTGCGCGAAGCCGTCCAGGTGGAAGCCATGGACGCCTCCGACATGTTCGCAGAGATTGTCGCGCCCCTCGCGGCACGGGCGGCAGAGGCCGCAGGTACGCGCACCGTAGATCGAGACGAGCTGGCCGGGGAGCACATTGGCGACGCCCGGACCGATGCTCTCCACCACGCCGGAGACTTCCGCGCCAATGACGAGCGGCATCTTGCGCTTGGCGAAAGCCATGCCGCGCCAGCCCCAGACGTCGATATGATTGAGCGCGACCGCCTTGACCCGCAGCGTCACCTCGCCAGGACCGGGCGCCTCCGGCTCCGGCAGATCGGTGATTTCAAGCTTGCGGTCATCGAGCAATTGCAGGGCGCGCATGGTTTTTCCTTTGCGGCAGGCAGGTATTCGGTCCTCGAGCGGCTCAAGCCGGCTCGGCGGTCATGACGAGGCTGGCGTTCTGGCCGCCGAAGCCGAAGGAGTTCGACAGCACTGCAGTCACCTGCTGGCTGCGCTTTACGTTCGGCACGACGTCCAGAACGATCGCGGGGTCGGGGTTCTGGTAGTTGATCGTCGGCGGCAGCGTGCCGCTGAGCATCGTCTGGAGCGAGAAGACCGCTTCGACCGCACCGGCTGCCGTCAGCGTGTGGCCGATCATCGACTTGTTGGATGAGACCGGGATCGACGGCAACCGCTCGCCGAAAACCGCGGACATCGACAAATACTCCATCTTGTCGTTTTCGGGCGTGGAGGTGCCGTGGGCATTGATGTAGCCGATCCCGGCTTCGTCGATGCCCGCATCCGCAAGTGCTGCGCGGATCGTCGCGATCGCCGGTCCGCCATCGGGGGAGGAACGCGTGCGGTGGAAGAGGTCGGCCTTTTCGCCGCAACCCTTGAGAATGCCGTAGATGCGGGCGCCGCGGGCGACCGCCGCTTCCAGCGATTCGAGCACGAGCGTCGCGGCGCCTTCCGCAATCACGAAACCGTCGCGATCCTTGGTGAAGGGCTTCGAAGCCTTTTCCGGCGGCTCGTTCTGTGTGGAGAGCGCCGAGAGCAGCGAGAAGCGGATGAGAGCCTCGGCACTGACCGAGCCGTCGGTCGCAACGGTGAGCGCCCTGTCGGTCCTTCCCTGGCGGATGGCTTCGACGCCGAGCTGTATGGCGGTCGCCCCGGATGCGCAGGCCGTCGAAAGCGTCACCGGGAGGCCACGCGTGCCGAATCGATCGGCAAGACGCTCCGAGATCGAGCCGAAAAGGACGGCCTCGTGGAAGGCCGGATCGGCCTTCTGCCGCATTGCCGCGAGGAAGCGGTTATAGGCGTCGCCCGGCTGGCTCGACGGCGGCGATCGGTCGGCAAGCTCGAAGCGGGCATTCCACTCAGGCTCGATCGGCGGAGCCGCCAGGAACAGCGGTCCGTTGAATTCGCCGGAAAGGCCGGCCTGCGCCAGGGCCTCCAGCGTCGTTTCGCGCGCCATCGCATAGGAACGCTCGACGGCATTCTCCGCAGGGATCTCGATGAAGTCGACCGTGCCGCTGATGCGGGTCGAAAGAGCATCGGTCGGGAACCGGGTGATCCTGTGGATGCCCGATACGCCCCCGGTGAGCGCCGCCCAGTTATCGTCGAGCCCCTGCCCGAGCGAGGTGATGACGCCCATGCCGGTGACAGCAACGATCGGACGGCCGAGGTGGTCCTTATAAGCCTTGCTCATAGTTGGAGCTCCTTATTCCGCGGCAAGCACGGCGACGCCTTCGCCACGGGAGTGGCCGATGGTGGTAACGACCGCCGCCCTGGCCGGCGCCAGCATCGGGGCTTCGGCGGCGGGGTCGAAAGGCGGAACCTTGGCTGCGTGTCCGAGCGAGAGCGCGGCCAGGACCATGCCGACCGGAAACTGCGCCTCGATGCCGTGACCGACGAGCCCGCCATAGGCACGCACAGGCCGCCCGGCGAGTTCGGTTTCGAGAAACGCCTTCTCCCGTCCGGCAAGGTCATGGAAGCCCGAGGTGCCGGAAAAGACGACGGTCGACTGCGGATCGAGTTCCAGGGCCGGTTTCGACAAATATCTGAGGCGCGCTTCGAGCCGCCCGTCCTCGCGGCTGCCGCGGTCGCCGCCGATCGCATCGATCGTCGCATAGATGCGGGCGCCGCGCGACTCGGCATATTCGCGCGACTCCAGAACCAGGAAGGCGCCAACGGAGCCGAGGATCATGCCGCCCCCGTCCTCGGGCCTGCGCGACCAGATCGGATGCCATTCACCGAGCGCATGGCCCTGGATCGCCTCGATCATCAGGACGATGTCGAGACGCTCGGCCGAAAATGCACCGCCGACGAGCGTGTGGCTCGACTGACCGGCCTTGATGCGGGCAAAGGCCGTCTCGATCGCGGAAATGCCGGCCGCCTCTTCGCCCATGAAAGTGCGCGACGAACCCGTAACCTTGTGCACGATGGAGATGTTGCCGGCGAGAAGGTTCGAAAGCTGCGCCAGAAACAGCGTCGGGCGCAGTTCCGTCGTTAGCTTCTCGTTCAAGAGCCGTTCGCGGTCGTTGCGCTTCAGCGCCTCGTCGACGATGAGCGAGTCGACATTGATGTCGCGCTCGCCGCCGCCGGCCGCGACGATCATGTCCATGCTGCCGCAGGCTTCGAGGTTGTCCTTGAGACCAGCGTCGTCGAGCGCCAGGCCGGCAGCGAAAACGCCGAGGCGCTGCCAGTTCTCCATCTGCCGCTGATCGCCACGCTTCGGAATCTGCTGCGACCAGTCGATTTCCGGCAACGGATGGATCGGATAGGGTGCGAAGCGTTCCGTCTCTATGCGAGCCTCAGGCGGCTCGGCCGCGCCGAGCAGCGCCACGTGAGGCTCGGCGCCGACGCCCTGGCTCGTCACGATGCCTACCCCGGTGATCACCACATCGTTCGCGGATTTCCTCATCTTCACTTCTCCGAACCGGCCATCGCGGCCATGAGCCCCAGTTCTTCCGCACGCTTGCGCACGATGTCGCCCAGCGGCACCTGGTCGAACGGGATCGTCCTCAGCTTCAGCTGGGCATCGCATATCTTCTTGCCGCCAGACGCAATCCTGGCCTTCGTCACGGCAAAGCCGGATCCCTCGTGCTCGAGCAGAGCCTCTATCTCAAGCTCGGCATTCGGTTCGACGAAGCTGCGCATCTTGGCACCATCGACCGTCATCAGGAACGGCATTGCGGCGAATTTCGTGGCGGCCAGCACGAGAAAACCGGAAGCCTGCGCCATGGTTTCGATAAGCAGCACGCCCGGGACCAGCGGATAGCCGGGGAAATGCCCCTCGAATACCGGGCTCTTCTCCGGCACGACCGAGCGCGCCACGAGACGGCCTGCCGACAGATCGACGGTTTCGACCCGGTCGATCATCTGGAAATATTCAAGGAGCATTCAGGCTCATCCCATTCGTTTCGCGCTCAAGTAAAAATGCCGATGCCGCCTGTCAAGCGCGGGGCGCGACAGGCGGCATCGGGAAAGGGCCGATCCGTGTCAGCGATGATCGCTAGAACTCCGATCGCAGATGAAAGCGTAATCCACGCGGAAAGCCGCTTGAAGCTTCCTCAACCCGCTTTGGCGGCCCGCAGCTCTTCGATCTTGGCACAGAGGTTCTTCAGCACGAAGTATTCCTCGGTCGAGACCTTGCCTTCGTTGACTTCCTGAGTCCACTGCTCCAGCGGGATCTTGATGCCGAATTCCTTGTCGATCGCAAAAACGATGTCGAGAAAGTCGAGGCTGTCGATGCCGAGATCATCGATCGTGTGGCTTTCCGGCTTGATCGTCTCGCGATCGATCTCGCTCGTTTCCGCGATAATATCGGCAACCTTGTCGAATGTAGCTGTCACGCGCATACCTCTTAAAATTCGAGTCTTGGCGAACCCTATAGAAAAATGCACCGGAAAAGCCAATGCCCCACAGGCTTTTGCCACCGCGATTTGAAACAGATGTTGCTAAACCGCCAGGAGAGGGCCGTCTACCTAGAAGAAAACCAGAAGCGGCAAGGCGACGATCGCGAAAGCGAGCGCCATCACGGAGCAGGCCGCATAGAAGACGGTGACCGCAGCCTCGATATCCTCGATGGCTGCAACCGCACGGCCGGCATCGTTCATCATGGGCTCGTCGACCTTCACGCCACCATAGATTCTCGGGCCGGCAAGCTGAATGCCGACGGCACCTGCCATCGCAGCCTCGGGCCAGCCGGAATTGGGCGAGCGGTGAAGTCCGTGATCGCGCCGCGCCACCTCGATCGCGGTTTTCGCCGCTTCCGCACCGCGCCGGAAATAGGCGCCGGCCGCAATCAGGAGGGCCGAGAGCCGGGCCGCAGGCAGGTTCGCCAGGTCGTCGAGCCGCGCCGAAGCCCAGCCGAAATGAAGATATTTCGGGCTCTTGTGGCCGATCATCGAGTCGGCCGTGTTCAGCATCTTGTAGGCAAGAAGGCCGGGAAGTCCGGCAACCGCATACCAGAAAGCGGGAGCGACGACGCCGTCTGAAAAGTTTTCCGCAAGGCTTTCGATCGCCGCCCGGCAGACGGCCGGCTCGTCGAGCGTGTTCGGATCGCGCCCAACGATCATCGATACCGCCTTGCGGCCACTCGCAAGTCCATCGCGTCGCAGGCCGACGGCAACCCGGGAAACGTGATCGGCAAGGCTCTTTTGGGCGAGGAAGACGGCCACCGTGACAACCTCGAGCAAAGAGCCCAGGGCGCCAAGCACATCGAAAAGCCGAGCGAGCACGACACCCAAGGCCGTGGCTCCGGCGAGCAGTACCAGAATGCCGACGACACCGCGGAATTTCAGCCAGGCCTTGGGGAATTCGCCGCGGTTAAGCGCCTCGTCCACGAATTCGACCGCCTTGCCGAAGAACACCACCGGATGGGTCAGACGCGACCAGAGCCAGTCCGGATCGCCGAGGATGCGGTCCAGTAGCAGCGCCATCACGAGGATCAGAAGTATTTCAGCCGACACTACGCACCCATCCGGTTCAAAGCCTCGGCGAGACGACGGTCGCCCTGCGCGTTCGGCGACAATCCGATACGCAGCCAGCGCGGATCGTAGTCGAACTTTCGCGTCAGGATATGCGCCTCGCAGAGCGCCGCGTGAAGATCGTAAGCCCGTTCGTGTTCTACGAGCGTGAACAGGCCGGTGCCGCCGACCACCTCGAGCCCCGCGCCGAGAAGCACCGCGTCGAGCGCGGCCTTGCGTTCCGCGATGCCGGCCTTGATCCCCGGCATGTCGCCTTCCATCAGTTTCGCCGAAATGGCAAGTGCCGGGCCCGAGACCGACCAGGGGCCGAGCCAGTCACGAAACGACTGCTCGATCGACCGGTTCGCGACCACAAAGCCGAGCCGAAGGCCCGCAAGACCGAAGAATTTCCCGAAAGAACGGAAAACGACGAGGTTGTCATTGGCGGCAACGTGTCCGGCGACGCTTGCGTCCGGCTCTAGATCGCCGAAGGCCTCATCCACCACGAGCAGGCCGTCATGCACCCGCATCGCTTCCGCCATTGCAAGGATTTCCTCCGGCGGAAAGAGCCGTCCGGTCGGATTGTTCGGATTGACGACGACCGCCAGGCCGTGCGCCGTCTGGAGATCACCGGCGCATGTGACGGAGTCGACGGAAAGGCCGGCGGCTTTCAGGACGCGCGCATATTCGCCATAGGTCGGCGCAAATACGGCGACGCGCTTTCCCTGGACCGCGATCCGCGGGAGCAATTGAATGACGGCCTGCGTTCCGGGCACCGGCAATGGCATGAGTTCGCCCGTCCGGTAGTAGCCCCTGGCCGCCGCACGCGCCGCCTCTTCCACATGCTGATCCGGCAGTCGGTGCCAGACGCGCCCGTCGATTTCCGGCAGGGGGACGGGGCACGGGTTGATACCCGTCGAGAGATCAAGCCAGTCGTCGGGCGTGCCGCCGAAGCGCGCTGCGGCTTCCGTGATCGCGCCGCCATGAATGATGGGAGCGGCCATGATCATTCCGAGAAATCGATGAGATGCATGAAGGAGCCGGCAACATTCCGGCGACGGAGGCCGGCGCGGCCGAGATCGAGCCCTGCCGCGTCCCGTGCCGTGAAGAGCGGCTCAGCCGCTCCCTCCGAAACGATCGTGGCATAGTGAAATTCGTGCGCGGTCATCGGTCCGCGGAAAAACACGTCGTCGACCGGTGTCACGCGCCGGTAGCCGAGATGCCGCTTGCGTTCGGCAAAGCTCGTGACGAGCGGCAAAAGCCCGAGCATCTCGTAACGCCCGCCATCCGCCGCGACAAGCCCGTCGCCCAGCACCATGTAGCCGCCGCACTCCCCGAAGATGCGCGCCCCGTCTCCAGCGGCCTTGTGCATGGCAGCGCGGAAATTCGAAGCATTGGAGACCTGTTCCGCATGAAGCTCGGGATAACCGCCGGGGAGATAGACCGCATCGGCAAGCGGATCGGGCCCCTCGTCCGCAAGAGGCGAGAAGAACGTGATTTCGGCCCCCTGCCCGCGCCAGCCGGAAAGAAGATGCTCGTAGCAGAAGGCGAAGGCCACGTCGCGTGCGACGGCTGTCCGCTGGCCGAGCGGCGTTAGCGTCCCGGCCGTCTCTCCCACCGTCAGCGGCGTCGCCGCAGCAAGCACCGCCTCGAGATCGCAACCCGATGCGACCCGCATTGCCGCGTGATCGATGAAGGCTTCCAGCGATCCATGCTCGCCTGCCTGTACGAGGCCCAGGTGGCGTTCGGGCAGCTTCAGTGCTGCGTCCTGCCGCAGCACGCCGAAGACCGGCATCGCAATACCGGCAAGCGCATCGCGCAGCATTCCCTCATGCCGGTCGCTGCCGACCTTGTTCAGAATGACGCCCGCGACACGGACATCGTCGCGGTGACGGGCATAGCCGCCAACCAGGGCGGCCACGGAATGGGAGAGGCGCGCGCAATCGACGACCAGGATCACTGCAAGTCCGAGTGCTGCGGCGAGATCCGCCGGCGCGCCCGTGCCATCCGCTGCGCCGTCAAAGAGGCCCATCATCGCCTCCATGATCAGCACCGACCCGTCTTCCGTCGCAGCCGCCGCATTGGCAAGGAGCAGTTCGGGGCGCATTGCCCAAGGGTCATAATTGAAGCAGGGTTTGCCGCTGGCAGCCGTGTGAAAAGCCGGGTCGATATAGTCCGGCCCCGCCTTTCCAGGCGCGATCGAGAGCCCGCTCCGTTTCAATGCCCGCATCAGGCCGAGCGTGACCGTGGTCTTGCCCGAGCCGGAGCTCGGGGCTGCAATCATCACTCCATTCATGCCGGATTCCGGAGAATGCGGCTCGAAAACGGATCGGGAGCGAGCGCCCGGCCATCGAGAGCGCCAAGCCAGTCGAGCGAGGCGCGCAGCCGGACGACTTCGCCGACGACGACGATTGCCGGCGGCTCGAGCCCCGAAGCGGTTACATCGGTCTCAGCGGACGAAAGCGTGGTTTCCAGCACGACCTGCTCCGGCGTCGCGGCATTGCAGACGAAAGCCACAGGCTCGTCCGGCGAGCGGCCGGCGGCGATCAGGTTGGCCGAGATCTGGCCGATATGCTTCATCGCCATGTACATGACGATCACCGGAGAGCCCTTGGCAATGCCTTCCCAATTGATCCTGTCCGGCACGACGCCGGAAGAATCATGGCCGGTGAGGAAAGTCACCGCGTGGTTCACCTCCCGATGCGTGACCGGAATACCGGCATAGGCAAGCCCGCCTATGCCCGCGGTGATCCCGGGAACGATGCGAAACGGGATGCGGTGCTCGACCAGGGTCAGCGCCTCTTCTCCGCCGCGGCCGAAGACAAAGGGATCGCCACCCTTGAGGCGCAGCACCCTCTTCCCTTCACGTGCCAGTTCGACCAGCCGCAGCGAGATATCGCGCTGTTTCGGCGAAGGCTTGCCGCCGCGCTTGCCCGCAAATTCGAGTGCGGCACTCGCTTTGGCGAGCTTGAGGCAATCACCGTTGACCAGCGCATCGTGAACGATCACATCCGCCTGGCGAAGCGCGTTGGCTGCGTGCAGGGTCAGAAGGCCGGGATCGCCCGGGCCCGCGCCGACGAGCCAGACCGAACCCGGCTCGAGATCAGGCAGGCCGGCAAACATGTCGGTCATCGGTCGATACTCCGGGCAAAGCAAGGCATTCCATCCGATCCGACGAAGGAAAAACTTGAAGTCGTTATGCAGGAAACAATGGCAGATAATTGAATCCGCTCATCAAAGAAACTGCAAAATTCGGCCGAGGCCATCACACGGCTCCCTTTGCATAATCAGCCGGTCCGGCGATTGCCGCCGTCGCCCGCACCGATCGGATCTTAGGTACAAGCAGCACCGCGTCGCACCCGGCGGCCGCCAGAGCCGCGCCTTCAGCAACGCCGTGGCAACCCGTATGGGCAAAGACGACCTTCGATGGATTTTTTAGACGCGACGATTGCGCCTCCAGCGTGGCAGCGTCGAAGAAATGCGTGGGCACCGAAAAGTGCCGCGCCACCGCATGGATCGCGGGCTCATCGGTCCGCGCATCCAGAGAGGCGACGAGTGCGACATCCCTGCCGGAAGCGCCGGCATCCGCCAGCGCCTGTTCGGCAAGCGCGATCACCTCTTCGGGCGCAGTGTTGCGCTCGCAGCCAAGGCCGAGCACGAGTTCGGCGGTGATGTGTCCTTCGGCGGAAGGCATATGCAGTGCGGCTCCCATGCGGCGTCGGCGTTCCATACGAAGCGCCGGCCTGGCAAATGCCACGTACCGGTCCGGACAGCACCGGATCAAGCCCCCTGCATGGGTCGGCCGCACCGGACGCTCTTTCAGTCCGCCTGAACGGACGCCGTCGCATGATCGTCATTTTTATCGGAGCGTTTCAGGTCGGTCAAACCGGATTGCGCCATCCACGTGTCGCAAACCGTGCGGTCACGGAACGCCCTCAAGACAATTCTTTGCATTTCGGCGTCAGCTCTGACACAAGGCGGCTGAAGCAGTTCCGCCGCCCTATTTGCTCGAGACTCCAGTGCACGACCTAGCCCTCCACATACTGCTCTTTCTTTTCGCGGCCGCATTCCTTGCCGGGTTCATCGATTCGATCGCCGGCGGCGGCGGGATGATCACCATCCCGGCCATGCTGATTGCGGGGATTCCACCGCTCGAGACGCTGGGCACCAACAAGCTGCAGTCCCTTTTCGGCTCCGGATCGGCGAGCATCGCCTATGCCCGGCACGGTCACGTGAACCTCAGGGAGCAGCTCCCGATGGCCCTGATGTCGGCGGCGGGCGCAGTATTGGGCGCCTTGCTGGCGACGGTCGTTCCCGCGGACGTCCTGGAGGCCGTGCTGCCGTTCCTGTTGATCGGCATCGCACTCTACTTCGGCTTCAAGCCGAATATCGGCGACATCGACAAGCATCGGCGGCTGTCGGTGTTCCTGTTCACCATCACCTTCGTGCCCCTGATCGGCCTCTATGACGGCGTTTTCGGTCCGGGCACAGGTTCCTTCTTCATGCTGGGTTTCGTCTCCCTCGCAGGCTACGGCATCCTCAAGGCGACGGCGCACACGAAATTCCTGAATTTCGGCTCCAATATCGGCGCATTTTTCGTCTTCCTGCTCAGCGGCGTCGTGCTCTGGAAGATCGGCCTGACGATGGGCGTCGGCCAGTTCCTCGGCGCGCAGGTCGGCTCGCGTTATGCGATGGCAAAGGGCGCGAAGATCATCAAGCCTTTGCTGGTCGTCGTTTCGATCGCGCTCGCCATCCGGCTGCTCGCCGATCCGGAATATCCGCTGCGGATCTGGCTGGGGCTTTAGGCCAGTCGAAAACCGACGAGCGTTCAGCCGCTCCAGACGAGATGTCCGCCGCCCAGATCCGATGGCGGCGGGAAGGACGGCACATAGTCCAGGGCGCGCACGGGACTGGGCAGGTCTTCCGCTTTCGGCACGAAGTCCCGGCGTACTCGACCCGGATCTGCCACGGGAACGGCAGCCATCAGTTTCTTCGTATAGGGATGCTGCGGATTCTCGAAGATCTGCCGCCGCGTGCCCGTTTCGACGAAACGGCCCATATACATGACCGCTACCCGATGGCTGATTTGCTCGACGACTGCCATGTCGTGAGAAATAAACAGGTAGGAGACGCCGGTCTCGTCCTGGATGTCCTGCAGGAGATCGAGCACCTGAGCCTGGATCGACACGTCGAGTGCCGCGACGGACTCATCTGCGACGATGAGCTTCGGTGAGAGAGACAGGGCGCGCGCTATGCAGATGCGCTGCCGCTGACCGCCCGAAAACTCATGCGGGTAGCGCTTCATCTGCTCGGGCGACAATCCGACCCGCTTGAAAAGATACTCCACCCGGTCACGCAGCTCGCTTCCGCTTGCAAGGCCGTGGATCACCAGTGGCTCGGCCACCAGATCGCCGACGCGCATTCGCGGATCCAGCGATGCGTAAGGGTCCTGAAAGATCATCTGGACGTCGCGCAGGATGGGCCGCATGGTGCTCCCCCGCAAGCCATGCGTGGAGCGTCCGTCGACGCGGATGTCTCCCGTCCACGGAACAAGGTTCAAGAGCGCCTTGCCGGTCGTCGACTTGCCGCAACCGGATTCTCCGACGAGAGACAGCGTCTCACCCCTGCGCACGGAGAAAGAAATGCCCTCCACCGCGTGAAGTCGCCTGACCGGGCGCTGAAGGATGCCGCCCTTGATGTCGAAACGCACCGTCAGGTTCTCGACCAGGAGCATCGGCTGTTCGTCGCCTGGCTGAGATCCTGCCGCGACCGCCTTCCCCGCTGCGCGTTTCGGTGCCTCCGTCCCCGCCATTTCGCCGAGGCGCGGCACAGCGGAAAGGAGTTCCTTCGTGTACGCATCCTGCGGATGCGCGAAAAGATCCCTGCTGGTTGCGTGCTCGACGGTGCGGCCATGCTTCATCACCAGCACCTCGTCGGCCATCTCCGCGACCACGCCCATGTCATGGGTGATCATGATCACCGAAATCCCATGATCGGCCTGCAGCTTGCGAATAAGGGCCAGGATCTGCGCCTGAACCGTTACGTCGAGCGCCGTCGTGGGCTCGTCGGCGATCAGAATTCGCGGGTTCTGCGCGAGTGCCATCGCGATGACGATGCGCTGACGCAAGCCGCCGGAAAGTTCGTGCGGATATTGGCCGAGCCGCCGCTCCGGCTCCGGGATCTGAACCTGGTCCAGGAGTTCTACGGCCCGCACCCGCGCGGCGCGCCGGCCACTGGCGTTTCCATGCGCGGTGATCGCACCGATCAGCTGATTGCCGACCGTCATCACCGGGTTGAGCGAGGTCATCGGTTCCTGGAAGATCATCCCGATCTTGCGCCCGCGAATTTGCCGCATGCGGGCTTCCGGAAGCGCCAATATGTCCTCGCCATCGAGCATGGCCGAGCCGCCCGCAATACGTGCCATCGGCTTCGGCAGCAGCTGCATCAGCGAAAGCGCGGTCATCGATTTTCCCGATCCGCTCTCGCCTGCAAGACAAAGCGTCCTCCCGGGAAGAAGATCGAAGGACAGACGCTCCACCACGACCTTCGGCCCGGTCGGCGTGGCCACCTGGACGGTCAGTTCCTTCACGGAAAGCAGAGAGGAAGTCATCGGGCAGAGGCCTCGGCAATGTCATCAGGAGGACGCCCTGCCCCGCCGAGGCGGAACAGGGCCGTTCGTCACGCAAAGACGATGCGCGGGAAATAGAAGGACACGACCCAGTTCGGCTGGTCGACGACCTCGCTGATGCGGAGGTCGCCGCAGACCGAACACAGCATGTAGGCGTCTTCCGGCTTCATGCCGCGTGTCGCACAGAGAAGGTCGATCATGCCGGACACGGCCGCACGCGCACCTTCCATCAGATCGCTTCCAATGCCGGTCGTGACCTCATAACCCTCGGCGTCGAGATGCCGTGTGACGGGGCCAGGCGTGGTAAAGCGCGGCATCTTGAGATTGGCGTCCTTCACCAGTTCCAGCTTCACGACCACATCCATCGCGCTTTCGATAGCCGTGCCGCAGACTTCGCCATCCCCCTGCGCCGCATGCGTGTCGCCGATGGAGAACAAGGCGCCCTCCACCTCGACGGGAAGATAAAGAGTCGTTCCCGCCGCCAGATCGCGAATGTCGAGATTGCCTCCTACCCGCCGCGGCGGAACCACGGAATGCAGCCCCGGCTCTGCCGGCGCGAGCCCGATCGTGCCGGCGAAGGGCTTCAGGGGAACCCGGCCGAGCTCGCCGAAGGCTGCGGGAGCGAGCGTAGCCGGATCATATTTCCAGAGTGTCAGCGCCGGCTCGGCGAACTGATCGGCGAGGAGCCCGAAGCCCGGAATATTGGCCGTCCAGCCAAAGCCGCTCGGCTTGAAGTGCTCGATGGTCACCTTCAGGGCGTCCCCCGGCCTGGCCCCATCGACATAGATGGGACCGGTGACCGGATTGACCTTCGTAAAATCGACCGTCGAGACATCGGCAACCGTGCTGTCGGCGGTGAAATGACCGGAGCCGGAGTCCAGGCAATTGAACTCGAGCCGCGATCCGGGCGCCACGGTTTCCGCCGGCGGGATCGAATGATCCCAGCCGTAATGGTGATGGCGTCCGTGGATGGTGTAGTCGCAGTTACTGCACATCTTTTGCATATACCTGATCGTAATGGACGGGGATGTGGACCGGATCGACGAACAGCTTGTCGTCGCCGCCGATACGCTCGGAGCGGATGGTGAAGCGCTCCTCGTTGAAGATCGGCGCCCAGGGCGCGTCCTCCATGATCTTCAGATAGATGTCGCGCCACAGGGCCTCGCGCTCCGCGGCCTTTGCCGGATCGACGATGGCGTCGGCTTCGGCCGCCTTCTTGTCGAGCTCTTCATTGCAGTACCAGGACCAGTTCCAGCCTCCCGGCACGGCACCGCCGCAACCCAGAATAGGACCATAGAAGTTCGAGGGATCGGGGAAATCGGCAATCCACGCCATGCCGCCCGACCAGATCATCGGCGCCTGGTTTTCCTCGCCGCCGGCCGCAATGACATTGGCCTGTGCGAGCGACTTGATGGATGCCGTGATGCCGATCGCCTTCAGGTCCTGCTGGATCGCCTGGGCGATGCGCGGCTGCGGGTCGGTGTTCATGACATAGAGTTCGGTCGAGAACCCGTCCGCGAGGCCAGCTTGCTCGAGCAGCTTCTTGGCACCGTCGGGATCGTAGGCATAACCTGCATAGTCCTTTGCATAGCCGGGCATCGAGGGCGGCAGCGGCTGGTTGGCGGCAACCGCGCGACCGTTGATGATACGCAGGATACGATCCTTGTTGATGGCCATGTTCACAGCCTTGCGCACCTCGACCTTGTCGAAGGGAGCCATCTTGACGTTCATCGTCACATAGCCGGTGTGCAGCTGGCCACCCTGGATGATCAGGTCCTTGAAGTTCGGATCATTCGTCACTTCGACGAACTTCGCCGGCGGAATGCCGTCCCCGGGTACGTCGATTTCCCCATTCTGCAGCCGAAGCAGCGCGACGACCGGCTCCTGGCCAACCTCGAAGGTGATGCGGTCCAGCTTCGGAAGCCCTTCGTTCCAGTAGTCGGCGAAGCGCTCGAAAACGAGGCGCTGTCCAAGCGTCCACTCGGCAAGCTTGAACGCGCCGGAGCCGACGGGATTCTTCCCGAAGTCGGCGCCGTGTTTCTCGACCTCTTCCTTCGGCACGACATGGGCAAAGTTGAGGGCCATGACATGGAGGAATGTGGCGTCTGGCCGGGTCAGTTCGAACCTGATCGTGTGCGGATCCTGCACCGTGATGCCGGACAGCCCCTCCGCCTTGCCGGCAGAGGCATCTTCAAAGCCTTTGATCGTCGAAAAGAAGCCGGCGCCTGGGCTCTGGGTCGTCGGGTTCACCACGCGCTCGATCGAATATTTCACGTCTTCGGCCGTCAGCTCGCGGCCATTGTGAAACTTGACGCCCTGGCGCAGCTTGAACGTGAAGACTTTGCCGTCTTCAGAGATTTCGTAGGATTCGGCAAGGTCGGGACGCAGCTCGGTCGTGCCCGGGACATAATCCATCAGGCCGTCGAACAGCGACTTGATCATCGACCAGTTCTGCCAGTCGTAGCCGATCGCCGGATCGAGTGTCGAAACATCGTCCTTGTAGGTGACGGTCATTTCGCCGCCCTGCTTGATGTCGTCGGCAAGCGCAGGAGTTCCCAAGAGGGCAGCGGCACAGACGCCGGCCAGTAGCAAGTTCCTCATCTGAAGTTCCTTTCTTCGTGCTGCTGTTGGTTCTTCCCGCGTCAGCGCAGCTTGATGCGCGGGTCGATAAGCGGTGTGATGAGATCGGCGAGCAGGTTGCCGAGCACGATGGCAAACGCAGAGACGAGCGTGACGCCCATGATGATCGGGATGTCCACCCGCTGGATCGCCTGCCAGGCAAGCTGGCCGATGCCGGGCCAGCCAAAGACGCTTTCCACCACGACTATTCCGGACATGAACAAACCGATGTCGATGCCGATCATCGCGATAACGGGCAGTATCGCGTTGGGCATTGCGTGCCGGAACAGGACCTTGGCGCGGCCGGCACCGGTTGCGCGCGCCGTGCGGATGAAATCCTGGCGCATCACTTCGATCAGCGAGGAACGCATCATGCGCGAATACCAGCCGGCGCCCAGAAAGCCGAGCGTAACGGAGGGCAGGACCAGATGGGCGAAAGTGCCATAGCCGCCAATCGGGAACCAGCCGAGCTTCACGGCGAAGACATAAAGCAGCAGGATGCCGATCACGAACTGCGGCGCCGACACCCCGACGAAAGAGGCGATCATCAGCGTATCGTCGGTGCGTGAGCCGCGCCGAAGCGCCGCGACGATCCCCATCGTGAGACCGAAGATCAGTTCACAAGTGATGGCTCCGGCCATCAGCACGAGACTTGCGGGAAGCCGCGACGCGATCAGCGTCGCGACTTCGGTCTTCTGCAGGTAGGAGCGGCCGAAGTCGCCCTGCACGAGGCCGGAAACATAGCGCAGATACTGCTCGTAGAAAGGCAGGTTGAGCCCGAGCTGTTCGCGGATGTTCTCCACGGTCTGAGCCGTTGCGCTGCGGCCGGCGATCTGTCTGGCCGGATCGGCCGGTATCAAATAGAGGAGAACGAAGGTGACGAAGCTGATACCAAGCAGGATGACGACCGTCTGAAGCAGTCGCCGCGCGATATAGGCTGCCATCAATGCCTCCCCTGCTGCGTCGGATCGAGAACATCCCGCAGCGCATCGCCGACCAGGTTGAAGGCGAGCGCGAGCGCCAGGATCGCCGCACCCGGTATGAACACCAGCCACGGTGCCGAAGTGAAATAGGTCTGGTTTTCGAAGATGATATTGCCCCAGGAGGGGATGGGCGGCTGCACGCCGATACCGAGGAATGAAAGGGTCGCCTCCAGAAGCACCGTCGTCGCAATCCCGAGCGTTGCCCAGACGATGATCGTGGACAGGAGATGCGGAAGAATGTGACGGAAGAGAATGCGGCCGGCGCCGGCCCCCATGGCCCGCTCGGCAGTCACGAAATCGCGCTCTGCTATCGAGCGGGTTTCGGTATAGACGACGCGGGCGATCTGCACCCAATTCACCATGGCGATGACCATCGCAACGATCCAGAGGCTGGGTGTGAAGATCGCGGCCAGAACGATGGCAAGGAGGAGCGCCGGAAAGGCCATCATCAGGTCGGTGAAGCGCATCAGCACGGTGTCCACCCAGCCGCGGAAATAGCCGGCTGCAATGCCGACGAGCGAGCCGATGACGACGGCAATGCCATTGGCGACCACGCCGATGACGAGCGAGGTGCGCGCGCCATAGATCAGACGGCTCAGGAGGTCGCGCCCGACAAGGTCGGTACCGAGCCAGAATTGGCTGTTGGGCGGCAGCGGCGCGCCTTCGATGGTCAGACCCTCGAAGAACTGCTCGTGCGGGTCATAGGGCACGATCCAAGGCGCAAGCGCTGCTGCGCCCACCACCACGATGATGACCGCAAGACCGATGAGCGCAAGCGGCCTGCGAAGGAGGCGCGTCCACACGCCCGGTGTCCTATTCTCTTTGCTGCGCGCCGTTTCAGCGACCATGGTCGGCATTCTTCAATCCGTGGTTCTCGAATTCCTGGACGATCGCCGCGGCGACGTCCTCGATGCTGCAGCTGCTCGACATCGCGGTCAGGCGCAGGTGCTGGTAGGCTTCGCTGGCACCGCAGTTCTTCCGGAGCATCAGCAGTGCCGTTGCCTCCGCAAGTTCCTGGCGTCGCGTGAGGCGATGCTTCAATGCGGCGACGTCACGATCGAGCGCACGGCGGCGGACAAAACTGTGACTTGCGACCATCAGAGCACTGTACAGCCCGGCGCTGCCGATGGGCTTCAGAAGCTGCGCGTCGGCCCCTTGCGCGATAGTCCAGGCGATGCGGCCGGGCGCCTCGGAGCCGATCAGTGCGATCATCGGCATGGGGGCTTCCCCCTGACGCCAGGGAAATTGCTCGTCGTGGCCCATGTCTGCGTCGATAAGGAGGACGTTGAACTCCTCTGCAGATCGGTCACCGGGAAAATCCGGCCAGGCCTGTTCCGCCGCAATGCCTATGCGGGCGCATTGGGCAAAGAGAGCGTCGACGTTCTGATGCGGCCGGTGCAGGATGAGCGCCCGCCAGCCATCGAAATTCGGGGTGTTATGAACAGATCTCATTTCACCACCTTCAGCTCGGGCCGCGCCTCGTTCCCTCCCATCGGGCGGACAAGCGGCGTGGATGTCAGGAACGGATCCGGCGTGATGGCTTCATACGAGCGCTTGACGATCTCGAAACTGCCATCTGCGCCCGCGCGGCCGATATGGGCCGGCAATTCCACATGGTTCGTCCATCGATCGACGCTGATGGCCCCGAGCGGTGTATCGACCGTCCGCCCGCACAGGGCGGCGCGTACACCATCCGCATCGTCGCTGCCGCTGCGCGCGATCGCCTCGGCGATCATCACCACGGCACTGAATGCCTGCACATAGAAGGCATCGACTACGGCGCCCGGATCCAGCGCCGCAAGTGTCTTCAGGAAGGAGTCGTTTTCCGGCGACTGGATCGTGCGGAAATAGCAGCTGACCGTGAAATGCCCCGCCGCGGCGTGTCCGAGCCCGGCGATCTCGCCCTCGTAGAGGTTGCAGCTGATGACCGGGCATTTGTCCGGATGGAAGCGATCATCCGCTTCAGCGAGAGCATTAAGCGCGCGCAGGAAAGCGTATGACGACGGGCCGATCAGGTTGTTCAGGATGAAATCCGGTTTCTTCTCGCGCACCTCGTCGATCAGGTGGACGATATCCGTATCTCCCATCGACACGAAACGCTCGCCCAGGACCTCGCCGCCCGAGCGATGGAGAATGTCGCGTGCAATTCGGTTGGTCTCCCAGCCCCAGATATAGTTGGAGCCGACAAGCATCGCCCTGCTGCCGAAGCGCGGCGCGATATAGTCGAGAAGCGGCACCAGGTGCTGGTTGGCACAGGCGGCGACGTAGATAAGGTTTTCGGAAACCTCGAAACCTTCATAGACGCAAGGATACCAGAGCAGCGCGTCGAGCTTCTCGACCACGGGAATCACTTCCTTGCGGCTCCAGGAGGTGGTGCAGCCCACCACATGGCGCACACCGTGCTCGCGGATCAGTTGCCTGCAAAGCGGTGCATAGCGATCCGCCTCGCCTGCGGGATCGAGATGATGGGCCTCGAGCCTGAACGGAAAACGCCCGGACGCATTGACATGCTCGATCGCTGCCATTGCGCCGCCAAAGCCTTGGCCCGCCGGCTGCGCGTAGCTCCCGCTCCGAGAGAACAATACTCCTACCGGGTAGGTAACGTTGCCTGTCATTCGCCCCTCAAATGCAAAAAGGCCCCGCAGAGAAACAAAGTTTCCCTTCGAGGCCCAGATGCCGACAGATAATTTCAGCCAAGCCTAACGTTAGGATACGACTTGTCAATACGAAAGGACATGGCGGCGACGATTTCCTGTCCGGATCTTGCCGTGCTCGCTAGAATACCGCCAGCAGAAGCGCACCGGCCGCAATCAGACCGACGCCGAGCCAGTTGATCAGATTGAGCTTCTCGCCGAGAAAAAGCACGCCGAACAGCGCAACGAATATGATCGACAGCTTGTCGACCGGTGCCACGCGAGCGGTATCGCCGAGCTTGAGCGCGCGGAAATAAGCGAGCCACGACGCCCCTGTCGCAAGACCGGACAGGCCGAGGAAGAGCCAGGTTCGGCCGGAGATCTCCGTCGGGCGCTGCCATTGTCCGGTCACTGCAACGATGCTCACGACAACGACAAGAATGACGGCTGTTCGGATCAGCGTCGCGAAGTCGGAAGTGACGTCCGCGACGCCGATCTTGGCGAAAATGGCAGTCAGCGCTGCGAAGACCGCGGAGAGCAGCGCCCAGAACTGCCAGGCCTGCGTCATCAGAATTCCACGCCCTTCTGACCCTTGATGCCCGAGCGGAAGGGGTGTTTCACCAGTTCCATCTCCGTTACCAGATCGGCGATCTCGATCAGGTCTTCCTTGGCGTTGCGGCCGGTCAGGACCACATGCGTCATGTGCGGCTTCTCCTCCTTGAGAAAGCGCACGACCTCGGCGACGTCGATGTAGTCGTAGCGCAGCGCAATGTTGATCTCGTCGAGGAGCACCATGGAGTTGCGTTCGTCGCGGATGAGCTCCTTTGCCTTCTCCCACGCCTTTGCCGCCATTGCGACGTCGCGCGCGCGATCCTGCGTCTCCCAGGTGAAGCCTTCGCCGAGCGTGTAGAACTGGCAGATATCGCCGAAATGTTTCTCGATCAGATCACGCTCGCCCGTGTGCATGGCGCCCTTGATGAACTGAACGACGGCGCAGGGCATTCCGTGGGCGATGTGGCGAAAGATCATACCGAAGCCGGCCGTCGATTTGCCCTTGCCCTTGCCGGTGTGGACGATGATCAAGCCTTTTTCGTCCGTTTTGGTGGCCATGATCTTGTCACGGGCGGTCTTCTTCTTCGCCATCTTCATGGCGTGGCGCGCTTCGTCCTTCTCGGCGAGCGGTTCGCCGGTATTCGCGGTCTCGTCGTTCATGATGTCCTCCCTATTGGTTTCCGGCCATCAGGCGGTCGGTAGCCGCGCGGCCGGAAAGGCTGTTCAGTTCGAATCGCGCCGAATTGGAGCGCGGGTTCCATAGGCCGCGGTCGATCGCCTCCAGCAGCCTCTCCGATATTTCCGAAAGCGCGGCCGGGTTCTTTTCGCGCAGGAACCGGAGGACTTTTTCGTCGGCAATATAGGCCTGATAGGCTGCCTCGAAATGATGATCGCGCACCGCCCCGGTGGTCGCAGCGAAGGCGAACATGTAATCGATCGTCGCGGCGATTTCGAAGGCTCCCTTGTAGCCGTGGCGCATCACGCCGTCGATCCACTTCGGATTGACGACGCGGGCACGCACCACGCGGCCGATCTCCTCCTCGAGCGAGCGGATGACCGGCTTTTCGGGGCGCGAATGGTCGTTGTGGTAGATGGCCGGACGCTGACCGCCGAGATGCTCAGCCGCAGCGCTCATGCCGCCCTCGAACTGGTAGTAGTCGTCGCTGTCGAGCAGATCATGCTCGCGGTTGTCCTGGTTCTGGACCACGGCTTCGATCGAGCGCAGGCGCTCCTCGAAAAGGCCCCGCTCCGCCTTTCCATCCTCGCCGGCACCGTAGGCGTAACCGCCCCAGATGAGGTAAGCCTCGGCAAGATCGCCGCGCGTTTCCCAGTTCTTCTCGTCGACAAGCGCCTGCAGGCCCGCTCCGTAAGCGCCGGGTTTCGAACCGAAGACGCGATAGGAGGCACGGCGTCGAGCCTCGTTCACGTCGGCGCCCCGCTCTTCCCACCGCCGCGTTTCGGCACGCATGCGGGCGGCGATCATATTGTCGGCATCGTCCTCGTCGAGCGCGCCGACCGCGCGGACCGCCTTGTCGAAGAGTGCTATCTGCTCGGGAAAGGCGTCGCGGAAGAAGCCGGATATACGCAGGGTGACGTCGACACGGGGACGGCCGAGAACGGCAAGCGGAATGATTTCGTAGCCGGTCACGCGGCGCGAGGCCATGTCCCAGACGGGCTTTGCGCCGATCAGTGCCAATGCCTGGGCGATGTCGTCGCCGCCGGTACGCATGTTGGAGGTGCCCCAGGCCGTCAATCCGAAAGAGGACGGCCATTCGCCGTGGTCCTGCAGGTAGCGGCGGATAAGCAGCTCCGCCGATTTCCTGCCGAGCTCATAGGCGGCCGGAGTCGGCACGGAGCGGCTGTCCACCGAATAGAAGTTGCGCCCCGTCGGCAGCACGTCCGGACGGCCGCGCGTCGGCGCACCCGAGGGACCGGGGGCGACAAACCGGCCGTCGAGGCCGGTCAGCAGACCCTTGATTTCCGCCTCGCCGGAGCTCTTGATCGAAGGCTTCAGCCGCGTCTCGACCACGTCAAGTACGGCGCGGCTGTTGGTCCATCCCACCGGGCAGACGATTTCGCCTGAAACGAGCTTCGCTGCAAGCAGTTCGATGCGCTCGACGGTGTCGCCGGCGGTGCGCCATGGCGCATCCGAGAGGGCGGCGAGAAGATCGGGCTTCGGGCCGGCCCAAGGATCGGACATGACGCAATCGAGCGGGTCGAAGGGTTGCGGCAAAGCCACGTGCAATCTCAAGTCCGCCCCAATTGCCCGCTGCAGGCTCTGATCTCCGCCCTCACCCAGACCCCGCGGCACACGGGCGAGCGCGACCGTAAGATCGGTCAAAAGCCTTCCCTCCGGCGCCAGGCCGAAGATATGCAACCCGTCGCGGATCTGCATTTCCTTCAGGTCGCAGAGATAGGCATCGAGTTTTTCGAGCGCCTGGTTCTCGCTGTCGCCCTTCTCGATGCCGGCGTCGTGGTCGAGGCCGATGTCGCGGACGAGATCGAGGATCTGCCGGCTGAGCAGCCTGAGCCGCCGGGGATCGCCGCCCGCAGCCTCGTAGTATTCGTCGACCAGCGCCTCCAGGTCCTTCAGCGGTCCGTAGGACTCCGCCCGCGTCAAAGGTGGCGTCAGATGGTCGATGATGACGGCGCTTGTTCGCCGCTTGGCCTGCGTGCCCTCGCCGGGATCGTTGACGATGAAGGGATAAAGATGCGGCATCGGGCCGAATATCGCCTCGGGGTAGCACTCTTCGGAAAGCGCCAGCGCTTTTCCGGGGAGCCATTCGAGGTTGCCGTGCTTGCCCATATGGACGATCGCATGGGCGCCGAATACCTCGCGCAAATAGGCATAGAAAGCGAGATAGCCGTGCGGCGGCACGAGGTCCGGATCGTGATAGGTTTCCTTCGGATCGATATTGTAGCCGCGCGCCGGCTGGATGCCCACGAGCACATCGCCGAAGCGCGCGAGCGGCAGAGCGAATACGCCGTCGATGTAGAAGGGGTCGGCCTGCGGCGCGCCCCAGCGCGCGGTCACTTCCTGCTGAATCTTTTTCGGAAGCGCTTCGAAGAAACCCTTGTAATGATTCAAGGAAATCGTTTCGCGGATTTCCCGGTCGCCGCTCGCCGCATTGGTCGGCCCGGCCATCAGAAAGCGGATCAGCGCGTCGCCGTCAACAGGAACATTGCCGACAGCATAGCCTTCCGCCGTCATCGCTTTCAGCACTTCGATCGTGCCGGCAGGCGTATCGAGCCCCACGCCGTTTCCGAGACGCCCGTCGCGGTTCGGATAGTTGGCCATGACGATGGCAACCCGGCGGCCCCCGGGCCGGGTCCGGCGCAGCTTCGTCCAATTGGCGGCAAGGCGCGCCGCGAAACGTGCACGATCCGCAAGCGGCTCGTGTCCGACGATATTGGCCTCCACCAGCGGGTCGTAAACCGAGGCAGCCTTGAAGGAAACGGCACGGGAGAGAACCCTCCCGTCCACCTCCGGCAACGCGACATTCATGCCGAGATCGCGGGCCATCAGCCCTTGAGCCGAAGCTTCCCAGGCCTCCCGCGACGAGCCGGAAAAGATGACCTGCAGCACCGGCGCGCCGCCTGATTCGAGCACGGTCGGCTGGCGGTCCGCGCCGGGTGCGGAAACGGCAAAGCCCGTGGCGTTCATCACGACATCCGGCACGGCTTCGGCGAAGATCGCTTCGACCGTGCCGATCGAGACCGGATCCTTGAGGCTGGAGACGAAAACGGGGAGCGCCCGCACAGCCTCGGCCGCCAGAGCCTCGATCAGCGCCTCAACCGGCTTCGTCTCTCCGCTCTGGACGAGCGCGCGGTAGAAGCAGATGGCGACGGTGGGTTCGTGTTCCGCTCTGTCCGCCTGACCGGGGGTTACAGCCCGACGCGATTCGGACAGGCGCACCCATTCCTCGAAGCCGATCACGCCCCTGCCAGGCCACCATATCCCCGCCTTGAGCAGCGGTCGCGCCGGCTGCGGCTTGTCGCCGCCATCGATCAATGCCTGGGCGTAATCGAGGAACAGGCCGGCATTCTCCGCGCCGCCTTCGGTGCAATACGCCCAAAGGCGCTGCCGATCTTCCACCGATACGGTGGAAAATGGGTCGAGGCCCGGGTCCGGCTTGTCGTCGCCCGGCAACACGGCGATCTGGAACTTATTGGCAATCGCCGCGGCGTAGAGCGCCTCGAGGACGTAACGGAAGTAGCTCGCACCACCGAGCGGCCGTACGACGATCAGTTTCGCATGCCTCGCCGTGCGTTCGACGTAAGTGTCGACCGACATGGGGTGCATGAGGTTCATCAGGCTGGCGATCCGCAGGCTTCTTGCGCCCGCGCGCTGACGATGGGCAGCCGCGATCGAGGCAAGCTCCGTATCGGCCGCCGACAGGAACAATATGTCGCCCGGGCTCTGTCCCAGGTCGATCGCCTCATTACCGTCGGCGATCGTTCCTTTCTGAGCTAGGAGGAGATGCATGGATGCTCCCTGGACTCCTCGTTCAAAGTCGAAGCCATTTCACGCGAGCGCCGAAATCGCTGCGCGCACGGCGGGCTCGTCCATGTCATGCAGTCCGATGACGACGAGACGCGTGCCACGTGTTTCGCCGGAAGCCCATGCGCGGTCGAAATACTGGTCGATGCGGCTGCCGACCGCCTGGACCAAGAGGCGCATCGGCTTGCCCGGAACGTCGACGAAGCCCTTGAGGCGCAGCACGTCGTGCTCTGAGATGACGCCTTTGAGCTTTTCGATGAAAGCGCCAGGGTCGGCTATGGCGCCAAGCTCTACGACGAAGCTGTCGAACTCGTCATGATCATGCTCCTCGCCTGCCTCATGCTCCATCTCGTGGTGAGACTTGCGGTTGACGATATCGCCCTCCGTACCCACTCCGAGCCCGAGCAGGATGGCGGCGGCTACCTCGCCGTTCCTCGCCTCGATCATCGTCGGCTTGCGGCTGATGCGGGAGGCCACCTCTTCGCGCACGGACTGCAGCCCCGCGGCGTCGATAAGGTCCGTCTTGTTGAGAACGATGAGGTCCGCGGCGGTGAGCTGATCCTCGAAAAGTTCTTCAAGCGGGCTCTCGTGGTCGAGATTATCGTCGCCGACGCGCAGCGCGTCTACCTTGTCGTGATCATCGGCAAAGCGGCCCGCGGCGACCGCCGCACTATCGACGACGGTGACGACGCCGTCGACCGTTACCTCGCTGCGGATGTCCGGCCAGTTGAATGCGGCGACGAGCGGCTGCGGCAGCGCCAGTCCGGAGGTTTCGATGATGATATGATCCGGCCGGTTGTCCCTCTCGAGCAGCTTCGTCATGGTCGGGATGAAGTCGTCGGCGACGGTGCAGCAGATGCAGCCATTGGTTAGTTCGATGATGTCCTCTTCCGAGCAGGCTTCCGCTCCGCAGCCCTTCAGCACATCGCCGTCAACCCCGAGATCACCGAATTCGTTGATGATCAGCGCGATGCGCTTGCCGTCGGCATTCTGCAGCAGGTTGCGGATCATCGTCGTCTTGCCGGCACCGAGAAAGCCGGTGATGACGGTAGCCGGTATTTTGCCCTGCGGCGCCCTTGCGAGTGTCATGAATCAACCCTTCATTTTCAGCGGCAGTCCGGCCGCGACAAAGTAAACTTCTGCGGATTTCTCCGCCACGATCTGGTGGAGCCGGCCGGCGTGATCGCGAAAGTCGCGCGCCATCCGGTTTTCCGGGACGATCCCGAGACCGACCTCATTAGAGACGAAAACGAGTCGCGAGCGCGCCGCGGGCAGAAAGGCGGCGAGCGCGGCGAATTCGGCGGCCATGTCGCGCTCCTCCATCATCAGATTGGTCACCCACAGGGTCAGGCAGTCTATGAGGACAGCCCGGCCGGGCTCATCGATGCGGCGAAGCAGCCCCACGAGATCGAGCGGTTCCTCGTGGGTGCTCCAACCCTTCCCCTGCCGAGTAGCCTGGTGAAGGGCGATGCGTTCCCGCATCTCCTCGTCGAACGCCCGGCCGGTCGCAAGATAGTGCATCGGAGACCCGGTGGCCTCGACGAGTTTTTCCGCGAAGGTGGATTTTCCCGAACGCGCGCCGCCAAGCACGAGGATCGGGCCGAGATTGGAAATGTCCATACCGCCTGCCCTAGAGAAGGCTATAGCGGCAACGGCGCGCGCCGAGAACGCGTTGGATCGAAGACCTGTGAGCCACGACAACCTCCGTGCTGGCATCGGGGAGCATCTCCCCTCGGGCGGAATGCCCTGACGGATGGCAGGTCTCCTGGCTCACGGCGTCACGATCCTCATGGCCGCACGTTCGACGAACCGGCTCGGCCCGAAAAACGATGCGGCAAAAGACCGAACGGGCTCGCCTCGCCTTCCCGGCGTTTGCGGCATCGCGAAAGGCGGACGATTCGTAGAAGAAGAGGCGTCCTGCCTGGCTCATCGCAATGCCACGCCAGTGGCTTTTCCGACATGCCGCCAAACTTCACGAGACTGCCCCATGCAGCGCGTGGAAATCCGGCGGAATGCCCGATGGCGAACCCTGACCGTTCTACAGTCGCGGGGTCGGCTGCGATAAGGGCGCCCGGCGTGGGTCCGCCCCGTCGCATTCCCATTTACTCCCTCGCCCCACCTCGGCACGAGGGAACCATCCATACTGCGTTAATTATGAAGCGGCGGCGGCAAAGTCAATCGACGGCCTGCGACACCGGGACCGCCGATTACGGCAGATATGCGCTTTCGCGCCGGCTACCCCGAACGGGTAGGCAGACACTTCCGGCCCGGCCATGATAAGAATGAATGCTTGGGGTCCGGCGACATTGTGTCGATCCGGTTATCATTCACGTTCATGATCCGCGGACCACGTCGGCCGCAGGAGATCATCGTGGAGGGTGCGATGTTTCACTTGCGTCGTGCCGCAATCGCTGCTTTGGGCGCAGCGTTTTACGGTTCCATGCCGACGATTGCCGCCGAACCGGTTGGAGAAGCGGTCCGGATCAGGACGGTCGTCACCGGCAGCGGCGGGCCGCTCGTGGAGCGGGACGCTGTTCACCGGGACGAGCGAATAAGCACGTCCAGATCTGGGCTCGGCCAGTTCGTGTTCCGCGACGGCAGTAAATTGGCGGTGGGGGCAGGCTCTTCCGTCGTCATCGACAAGTTCGTCTTCAACGATTCGAAATCGGTGCAGCAACTCACCGTCGCCGCCGCCAAAGGCACGTTTCGTTGGATCAGCGGAAATTCGAAGCACTCGGCCTATCAGATCTTGACGCCTGCCGGAACGATCGGCGTACGCGGAACCGTGTTCGACTTCTACATCGGCAACGACGGAACGACGGCGATCGTTCTCCTGGAGGGCGCGGCCCGGTTCTGCGGCCCGGCGGGATGCCAGCAGCTCACCCGACGCTGCGATTGCGTGATCGCAAAGCGCGACGGCACCATGACGGACACGCACAAGGCCGGTCGCCGCACACTGGCGACACTCGGAAACCGGAAGGCCTTGCCCTTTCTTTCGGGCGACCAAAGACTTTCTGCCTCCTTCGGCAGCATGAGCGGCAGTTGCGGTATTTCAGCCGCGATCGAGATCAAACCGACCACGCCGGAACGGGCGCGGCCGCCCGAAAAAGCAAGCCCGCAAAAGGCGCCCCGCCCGGGCAAGACGCCCAGCAACGAGCCGGGCAAACGTGGCCTCGACAAGGGGAAGAAGGGGCAGGACACGGGCAAGAAGGGGCAGGACACCGGCAAGAAGGGCCAGGATACCGGCAAGAACGGGCAAGTGGATACAGGCACGAAGAAGGGCCGCGGTTAGAGCACCAGGAAAAGTGTGTAACGGTTTTCCGTCCGGAAGTGCGTTGGATCAAATGGTCTCTCTATTCGGCGGATCTGACTTCGTCTGCGAACGGCAAAGGTTCACCGGCAAAGTGGTCTGTCCGGCGCCCGATGCGGCGGTAGAAATCCGATAATCCCCCGCACAGAGCCGGAGCCTTGAGCTTTGCGGCATTGACGAGTTCTCTGCGGGGCCGTGACCTTAAACGCATCGCCCCGATCAACTGTTCATGAATGCGCTGCAGCTCGGAAAACTCGGCCGAAGCGGCCATATGCTCGTCACCGATCACGGCGTATACGCGCGTTCGCGTGCTCTTGCCTTTCAGCGCCAGCGCCCCCGCCTCCAGCACGGCGTACCGTTCGCCCAAATCCGCCGTCGTCTCGGATATCAGAATATCGAAGCCGACGTCCTTGCAGGCGGCCTCGATCCGGGCGGCAACGTTGACCGCGTCGCCGACGGCCGAATAGTTGAAGTGCATCTCCGCTCCCATATTGCCGACGCAGGCAAGCCCGGTATGGATCCCCACACCGATCGCCACTTTTTGGTCGCTCCCGAAGCCGAAGGCGTCGCTCTCGTTGAGGCGGGCGAGCGTCTCGCGCATGGCCAAGGCGGCGCGGATGGCTTTGCCGGGGTGATCGGCGACGTCGACGGGCGCATTCCAGAACGCCATGATCGAATCGCCGATGAACTTGTCCAGCGTGCCCTCATTGGCGATGACATGGCGGCTCAGCGCGTCGAGAAGCGTGTTGAGAAACCGGACCACCTCTCCCGGCGTCAGGCGCTCGCTGATCTCCGTGAAGTTGCGCACGTCGACGAACATGATCGTCAACTCACGATCGTCGCCGCCGAGACGCAGGGCGTCATGCGTATGCTCGATGCGATAGAGGAGCGAGGGCGACAGGTACTGGCCAAAGGCGCGCCGAACCACGCGCCGCTCCCGGTCTATGACCAGGAAACGATAGGCGGTTGCCGCAAAATGGGTGATCGATCCGGCAAGGATCGGAGCCAGAGGGTCGAATAGCAGACCTGCATAGAGGAAGGCTGACCAGGAGGCCGCGAGGGCCAGCGCGGTTATCAGAAGGCCGCAGGCAAGCGCGACGGCCGGGCTGACGAAGGTGGTCAGCAGGACGAGCAGGCTGCCTGCAGCCGCGATCGCAAGGATTTCCAGCCCGTCCGCCCAATCCGGACGGGAGAGAAAACGGCCCGAGAGAACCTGTTCGACAGTCTGCGCGTGCAGCGACACGCCGGGCACGTCGTGTCCAAGAGCCGTGGTGCGGATGTCCTGCAGGCCTGCTGCCGACGTGCCCACGAATACGATACTGCCTTCGATCGCTGCCCTCGTTTCGGCGGAAACTCCGCCGGGCGCCAGCATCCGGCCGGCAGAGACATATCTTTCACCGCGATCGGGACTGACATAGAGCCAGAGTTCGCCCGCCGCGGTCACCGGCACCACGAATTCGCCGACCTTTATCAGCGTGATGGTATCAGCCGCATCCGGAGCACCCGCTACGATGTAGGTGGAAGCGCCCTGAGCCACGCGCAGCGCTTCGAGGGCCAGGTTCGGATAGAGTTGCTCGCCATCGCTCAACAGCAGCGGGACGGCGCGCACAACGGCCGACGGCCTGCCGGGATTGAGGCTGATATGGCCCAGGCCCACGGCACTGGCTTCGAGTTGTGGCCTCAAAGGAGTCGCAGCCGTAAGCCGCGGCGGCGCATCGAGCGGGCTTTCGCCGGTGAAGGCGAAACCCGCTTTCACCGGCGGCCGGTAGTTGCCTGCGTTGGAAAGGCCGAAACCGAGCACGACCGGCCGGTCGGCGATCGATCGGGAGAGTATCTCGTCATTGTCCGGCAGCCGCTCAAGGAGCGCCGGATCGACCCCGGCGACATCGCGCATGACGCTGCGCGGCGAAAGACGGTCGGGTTCGGAGAACAGGATGTCGAAGGCTATCACCGCCGCCCCCATTTCCGAGAGCCGGTCGACCAGTGCGGCAACGCGGTCGCGCGGCCACGGCCACTGGCCGAACTCTTTCAGCGATGCCTCGTCGATGTCGACGACGCGAACCGGAACGTCCTCGAAGCTGCGCGGCGCCAGGCGCTGATACTCGTCGAAAGTGAGATCGCGGGCGAGACGCAAAAGTGGCGGATCGCTTGCGCGCAGCACGGTGAGCGCCGCGACGATCACCAGGCCGATAATGACCCCTATTAGCTGCGTGCGTGCCATGGCAGCGCCCTTCGCCCGGACGCCGTCGCCATGCACAGCGGCGAAGAGGTCGTCCTACCCCAAAACCATGCTGCATTTTTCGCAAGGCGTATGCAACGGAGAACGTGACGACGGGTGTAAAGCCTCAGGTCCCGGTTGGAAGCACCTTGTCGAGAAATGCAAGCATGGCGCCGTTGAACACGTCGGGCCTCTGCAGCGGCGCAAAGTGGCTGACGTGTTCAAGCGCGATCAAGTCGGCTGCGGGAATGCTCCGGGCGAGATATTGGGCGTGCTCTCTCTTTATGAACTCGTCGTTCTCGGCCTGCACGATCGCGACCGGCACTCGGATGCCGGCGAGGTCGCCCGCCGAGTAATTGGGTTGTGTACTCATCATCTCGCTGACGGCCGAGACGAAGTCATCGAACTCATCAGGCGTCGCCGACAATTCGGCATAGTCTTTCCGGTGCCGGGCGAAGCAACGGTCGATAACGGGAGTGGCCTCGAATTCTGTCGCGCCGCTCGGGTCCATGTTGCAGGCGAAGAAGAAGACGCCGGCAACGCGCGTTGGAGCCTCGCTCGCAAGCACGAGGCCGATGCACGCTCCGTCGCTCCAGCCCACCACGGCGAACTTCTGAAGCCCCAGCATGTCGGTGACGGCAAGGACGTCGGACGCCATCATTTCGTAGCTGTAGGGCCGTTCATCGCGCGTGCTGCGCCCATGTCCGCGGCTGTCGATGAGCACGACGCGACGGCCGGCCTCAAGAAGCGGCGCAAGCTGATAGCCCCAATTGCCGCTGTGGCCGAGGCCGCCGTGCAACAGGACCACCGGTGCTCCCGCGCCATATGTCGAATACCATATCCGGGCGCCATCGCGCTCCACATAGCCCTGCTCCGCGGCCGGAGGCAGAGCCGGTGCGCCCTGGGCTTCGAACTGCCGAAGATCGTCGTCGTATTGCTGCATTTCGATCCTTTCAACGAGCCGTTTTCTGCGCTTCAGACACGATACGGTCCGGGTGAGAAATGCCGAAAGGGCACGCCTCGTCCGGCCGGCCCTACCCCAAAAGCGTGCCGAGCCATGTCCGATCGAGTACCGCTTCGAGTTCCCCGGCAATCTCGTCGAGAGCCGCATCCACCGACTGGCGGTAATTGCCTCCCCCGCCTTCGATACCGAAGCTCTTGAGCAACGCGGAACGGTAGGCGTCGCTTGCGAAAAGACCGTGCAGATAGGTGCCCATCACGCGGCCGTCCGCCGACATCGCTCCATCCGGGCGGCCGTCGATCTCGACCGGCGCGCGGCTGCAATCGGCGCCGGTCGTCTTGCCGAGATGGATTTCGTAGCCTTCGAGCGCGACGTCGTATTCTCGCGACCAGGCGCGGCTGTTGCGAACCGTCTTTTCCGGAGCCATCTCCGTCTCGACGGAAAGCAGCCCCAGCCCCTCAATCGCGCGCTTGCCGCCCTCGATACCGAGCGGATCGGTAACCCGGCTTCCGAGCATCTGATAGCCGCCGCAGATACCGACGACCCGCCCACCGCGGCGCATATGCCGGTCGAGGTCCCGGTCCCAGCCCTGCCTGCGGAAATCCTCCAGATCGGCAATGGTGGACTTCGAGCCGGGTATGACGACGAGGCCCGCATCGTCTGGAAGCGGCGCCCCCGGCCGAACGAAGACGATGTCGACGTCCGGCTCCACGGCCAGGGGATCGAGATCGTCGAAATTGGCGATCCGCGACAGGACGGGGACCGCGACCTTCAGCGCCTTGCCGCCGCCCCGAGTCAGCCTCTCGAGGACGACGGAGTCTTCGGCAGGCAGCCGCCCGGCACTTTTCAGCCAGGGCACGACGCCGAAGCAAGGCCAGCCGGTAAACTGGCGGACCGATGCGATGCCGTCGTCGAAGAGCGTAACATCGCCGCGGAATTTGTTGATGAGGTAGCCGGTGACCATGCGCCGGTCGTTCTCCGGCAGGATCGCATGCGTGCCGACCAGGGACGCAATGACACCACCGCGGTCGATATCGCCGACGAGAACGACGGGTACGTCAGCGCGGGTGGCAAAGCCCATATTGGCGATGTCGCCGGCGCGCAGATTGATCTCGGCCGGCGAACCGGCGCCTTCGACGATCACGAGATCGGCGCCGCCTGACACCTGCTCGAAACTCTCCATGACAGAGCCGAGGAGCCTTGGCTTGAGAGCCTGGTATTCCCTCCCCTTGGCCTGGCCGGCCACCTTGCCCTGGATGACGATCTGGCTGCCCACGTCCGATTGCGGCTTCAGGAGCACCGGGTTCATATGCACGGAGGACGGCACGCGTGCGGCAAGCGCCTGGAGCCATTGCGCACGGCCGATCTCGCCGCCGTCGTCGGCAACGGCGGCATTGTTCGACATGTTCTGGGGCTTGAACGGTTTTACGCTGAGGCCATGATTGGATGCGAGCCGGCAGAGGCCCGCCACCAGTACCGATTTTCCGACATCCGAGCCGGTTCCCTGCAGCATGATCTTGCGTGTCATGCCTTTCCCGTAGCATCGAAACCGCCTGCCGCAAAGCTCCGTCCCGACGCGATTCCCCCATGATTGCGTCACCGGCGTTCGCGGTGCGTTTCCGGCCTTCTTCAAGCGTTCTGGAGCGGGAGGATGAAACCTGTGTGCAGTTTTAATTTTTAGGATCTGAAAATTCTCGCGAGCTAGCTCAATTGCGACATGCGGTGCCGAGCCTGGCATTCAAGCCGTCGCGGCAAGAGCCTATATCCGCGCCATCGAAACCCGCCGGAAAATTGCCCGGTCTCCCAAGGTAGAAAGTCATGCTGTTCGTTTTCGGCAAACCCAACTTCGTTCAGATCGCCTGGAACTCCAAGGCGCCGAACGGCCAGTCCCGCGTCCGCAATGTGGTCGCGGAAGCGCCGGTCGGCCCACTCGGCCTCATCCGCACGTCCAACGTCGGATAAAGCGCCACGTCCCGTTCGAAACCGCCCCCTTTTCGGGGCGGTTTCTTCACGATTCCTGCCCTGAAATGCAAAAGCCGCACCCAACCGTTGGAACGGAAGGGTGCGGCGATCAGATCGTTCCGCTGAATATCGGGTCCGGTACGCACTACCTGATCCGGACCTGCGGCAGTCGCCCGCCGCAGGCAGACAATTATCCCCACAACCTTACCGGATCGTTATTGAGGCCTTAACCAAAGGTGAATTTCGGCGATTTCGCCGTTCGCGTCCTCGGTACCGCGAGCTCGTCGCGGCGCAATATGCCGCCGGCGACCGGCGCCGGATCGAAAAGGTTGATTTCTCGACGCGAACACTTAGGCTTGCCGCAATGACAACGAAGTGGGCCGGCAGCTTCAGCGCGGGAGCGGTTAGGCGGCGCTCCATCGACCATGCGTGGCCGCAGTGACGTGAAGGTGTCGACGGACATGAAAAAACTCCTTGCTACCCTCATCCTCACGGCGGGCATATGGTCTCTGGCAGGCCCTTCCGGGGCTGCCGAATGCGGCGGCGTCAGCATCGCCGAGATGGACTGGGCCTCGGCGGGCGTCGCGGCTCACGTGGACAAGTTCATTCTGGAAAACGGCTATGGATGCAGTGTGAAGCTCGTCGCTGGCGACACGATGCTGACCTTCACCTCGATGAACGAGAAGGCAGAGCCCGACCTGGTGCCGGAGCTGTGGATCAACTCCGTACGCACGCCTTTCGATGCCGCAATCAAGGAAGGCCGCCTCGTCGAAGGCGCCAGGATCTTGAGCGAAGGTGGGGTCGAGGGCTGGTGGATTCCGAAGTTCATCGCCGACGCGCACCCGGACATTCGAACGGTGCAGGACGCGTTGAAGCACCCGGAACTCTTCCCTTCTCACGAGAACCCCGCAAAGGGAGCGGTCCACAATTGTCCTTCAACATGGAATTGCCGGTTCTCCACCGCCAACCTCTACAAGGCTCTCGAAGCGGACAAGGCCGGCTTCCAGCTGATCGATCCCGGTTCCGCTGCCGGGCTTGACGCGTCGATCGCCGATGCATTCGAGAAGAAGACCGGCTGGCTCGGCTATTATTGGGCTCCGACCGCCTTGCTCGGCAAGTACGAGATGACCTTGCTGTCTTTCGGCGTGGATCACGACAAGGCGGAATGGGATTCCTGCACTGCCGCCCCGAATTGCCCGACCCCAAAGGTAAACTCCTATCCGGTCTCGGACGTCTATACCGTGGTGACCAAGTCCTTTGCCGATCGAGCAGGCAGCGCCATGGACTACGTCCAGGCGCGGCAATGGGAAAACGCGGCGGTAAACAAAATTCTGGCTTGGATGGATCAGAACCAGGGGACGAACGAAAGCGCCGCCCGCTACTTCCTCGAAAACTTCCAGGAGATATGGACGCAGTGGGTAGGCCCGGAGGTCGCCGAAAAGGTGAAGGCTGCGCTCTAGATCACTGTGATCTTCGGTGGGATCGGCGCGAAATCGTGAAGATGATCGATTCCAGCGCCCCTTCGAGGATGCGGCTGCCTGATGCGCGACGCACGAGCCGCGCCTGCGTCGCAAACAGTAAAGCGGTCGGCGTGTTCCGCTGTCACAGTTCTGATGCAAGGAGCGGGAAGCGCCGCGAAAACGCAGTCGGCGTAAAAGCTCCAAGCCAAGAGAAGGGGAAAGGTTGTCCATGGCTAGTCACGCAATCGAGGTGAAGAACCTCTACAAGATTTTCGGCCCGCGCGGAGAGGATTACGTCAAACTCGTCGAGAACGGGATGGGTAAGGCCGAACTCAACGAAAAGCACGGCCACGTGCTCGGACTGCAGGACATCAACATTTCCATGCCGGGCGGCTGCATAACGGTCGTGATGGGGCTCTCGGGGTCCGGCAAATCGACGCTGATCCGGCACATCAACCGGCTGATCGATCCGACCTCGGGCGAAGTCCTCTACGACGGCGTCGACGTCTGCAAGATGAACGAGAACGACCTTCGCGCGTTCCGCCGTCACAAGACGGCGATGGTCTTCCAGAAGTTCGCACTGCTGCCGCATCGCACGGTTCTCGAAAACACCATCTACGGTCTTGAGATACAGGGTATCGATCGGCGCGAGAGCGAAAAGCGTGCGCTTGGCTGGATCGAGCGCGTCGGCCTTCAAGGCTTCGAGCAGCACTATCCGAACCAGCTTTCCGGCGGCATGCAGCAGCGCGTCGGCCTTGCCCGCGCGCTTACGAACGACGCCGACATCCTGCTGATGGACGAGGCCTATTCGGCACTCGATCCGCTGATACGCGTCGACATGCAGTCGGTCCTGCTCGAACTGCAGAAGGAATTGAAGAAGACGGTGGTCTTCATTACCCACGATCTCGACGAGGCCCTGAGGCTCGGCGACAAGATCGCCATCCTGCGCGACGGCCGCGTCGTGCAGCAGGGAACCGGCCAGGAAATCGTGCTCTCGCCAGCCGACGACTACATCACGGCCTTTGTGAAGGAAGTGAACCGCGGGCGGGTGGTCAACGTGGAGACGATCATGCGGCCGCTCTCCGGAAACCCGGAAGGCCTGCCGCTCGCCGTAGGCACCGTGCTCGAAGCGGCCGCTCGCACCATGACCGGCGCGCAAATAAGCAACGCGCATGTCGTCGACGGCACCGGTCGCCCGATCGGTGCGATCGATCTGCAGATGATCATCTCCGCCATGGTGACGCCCGTGCAGCATACCGACCGGCAGGCGGCTTAATTGGCTTTGAGGGCGCCCGTGGGCGCCCTCAACAGCGGATAGTCAAGTGACCCCCAGCCTTCCGCTGATGTACCGGAACTCCTGTGTCTTGCCTCCATAGCCATAGGCAGCCGCCGGTACCTCATGCACGAGCACGTAGCTTTCGGGATGGACCATCCCGAGAATATCCTCGAAGGCCGCAAAGATCGCTTCGACATAGGCACCAAGTTCCTGCTTCGTATTGGTGCCGTCGACAACCTTGATGTCGAGCCAGAAACTGCTGCTCTGCTGCGAGGCGAGCGACTTTCCGCCCGCGAACCAATGCCGCGGATCGACATAGCTGACGACGACCGCCGTCACCGAGGGGTCCTTGCGAAGATGCGACTGTGTGAGGTCGCTTACCTTTGTTGCTATTTTCGCCGAAAGCTCCGGCTCCGGCTGTCCGGTAACGCTGATGTTGATGATGGGCATCACAGGTTCCTTTCTTCGAAACACCTCGTCAATTTGCCATCGTCGCCACATCAACAAAATCGAATTGTTTTGCAGATACACTTCTGTAAAATTGAAGTATGAATCCGATCGATCCCGAGCTGTTGCGCACTTTTCTCGCCTTCGCCGAGGGCGGCTCGCTTGCAAGAGCGGCAACCGCCGTCAACCGTTCGCCCTCCGCCGTGACGGCACAAATGCAGCGGCTGGAAGCACTGATCGGCGAGCGCCTTCTTGCGCCCGCCGGACGCGGACGCGTGCTCACGCCCGTGGGAGAGGAGCTCGCCGCCCATGCCCGGCGTATTTTGGATGCGCACCGCGACGCCTGGCTCAGCCTCAGGGGCGCGCGCGCCGATGGACGGATCTCCCTCGGCAGCACTCAGGACTTTGCCGATACGATGCTGCCCGGACTGCTGCGCCGCTTCGCGCGTTCCCATCCACGCATTCGCCTGGATTTGAGGATCGGGCGGTCGAAAGAATTGACGGCCGCCTTCGATCAGAACCAGATCGACATTCTTCTTGCCATGCGACAGGCGGCTGCAGATGACGAATTGCTCGTGCTCCGCGAACAGATGCTTTGGCTCGGCTCCGACAGAGGCTTGGCAACGGAAGAAGAGGAGCTCCCCCTCGCCGTGCTCGACCCACCTTGCGGCTTCCGCGCCGCCGCCATATCGTCCCTCGAGAGAACCGGCCGCCGCTTTCGGATCGCGGCAACGAGCCCCAGCCTGTCGGGCCTGCGCGCCGCCGTCTTGAGCGGCATCGCCGTTACGACCCGGACGGAAAGATTTCTCGGCACCGGCATCGAGCGCGCTCCTGCCCATCTCGGCTTGCCATCCCTGCCTCCGGCGGAATTCAGCCTGCGTCTGCGCGCCCGGGCAGAGAAGCCCGCAACCGATCTAGCTGCGCTGCTTGCGAACGAATTGCCGCGCTGATCGGCGCAATTCTGTTGCCAACACATAAAGATATCTTTATATCTTATTGCAGTTCCATTCAGCCGGGAAAATCCGATGTCCGTTGCAGTCCATGCCCTTTCCGATCTCCTCGCCCAGAAGGGCGTCCTGCTTGCCGATGGCGCCACAGGCACGTCGCTCTTCGCCATGGGGCTCGAAGCGGGCGAGGCACCGGAGATGTGGAACGAGACGAAACCGGAAAACATCACCAAGCTGCATCAGGACTTCGTGGATGCCGGCGCCGACATCATTCTCACCAATTCCTTTGGCGGCACACGCCACCGACTGAAGCTTCATCAGGCCGAAGACCGGGTCTACCAGCTCAACAAGCGGGCCGCAGAGATCGCGCGCGCGGTGGCCGACCAGGCGCCGCGAAAGGTCATTACGGCCGGATCCGTCGGCCCAACGGGCGAGCTGCTGATCCCGCTCGGCGCCCTCTCCTATGAAGACGCGGTCGCGGCCTTCGTCGAACAGATCGAGGGCCTGAAAGCCGGCGGCGCGGAGGTCGCCTGGATCGAGACCATGTCCTCTCCGGACGAAATTCGTGCGGCCGCCGAAGCCGCGGCGAAGGTCGGCCTTCCCTATGTCTACACCGGTTCCTTCGACACCGCCGGCAAGACGATGATGGGCCTGCACCCGAAAGACATTCACGGCGTCGCCGCCGATATCGGCGACGGTCCGGTTGCCGTCGGCGCGAACTGCGGCGTCGGGGCGTCCGACATTCTTTCCTCGCTGCTCGACATGACGGCTGCCAGCCCGGAGGCGACAATCGTCGTCAAGGGCAATTGCGGTATTCCCGAATTCCGCGGCTCGGAGATCCACTATTCCGGCACTCCGCCGCTGATGGCCGAATATGCCCGGTTGGCCGTCGACGCCGGCGCCAGGATCATCGGCGGCTGTTGCGGCACCTCCTGCAACCATCTGGCCGCGATGCGGCTCGCGATCGACAATCACACCAGGGGTGAACGCCCCACGCTCGATACGATCGTCGAGAAAATCGGTCCGTTGCGGAACAAATCGGCAAATGAAGGTCCCGCCGCCCCGGCCCGAGAGCGCCGTCGGCGCGCCTAAGGTCATGCCTGCGGAAGCTCCGGCGGCAAAGCCGGAGCTATCCTATTCTACGGGACCAGGGTGAGTGCGCATTTGCGCCGGCGGGGCGTCGCTCGCGCTGGCGCTCACCAAAGCGACATTTTCGCCGAGATCGCAAATCCCGCGCAAAGGTGCCCCGAGCCGACCGCGCTCCGTGGAGCAGCCATATTCCGCAGCACTGGCAAATGCCGGGTAGAACTGAAGCGCGGCACCGAGATGACGGGATCCCTCTTCGGAAAAATGCCCATGGTCTTCGAAAAGCGCCACTCCCCTGTCCTCGGTTCTGCAGCGGCCCCCGCCGCAGAGATAATCGGTGAAGCTCACGACCGGATAGTCGCTGGCGATGTCCGCCAGAATCGAGAGTACGTCACGGTCGTGGGTCCGGGCATTCGCAAGTGACGCCCCGCAGTCATCGGCGGAGGTTCCAAGCAGTCGGGCTCGCGCGACGCAAAGGCCGGTATCGCGACCATCCTGCGGCGGCGGCGCGATGACGACCGGCCGAAAGCCATTCTGCCGTAACCATGCGAGGCTTGCCCGATAACTGCCGGTCACGGTCCGAGCGTCCGACGGCACCACTCCCTTACCGTCGAGAAGCATCGTCTCTTCCTCCAGATACTGATTCAGCGGCGAGGACAACACGACATAGCGGATCGACTTGTGCGCCAGAAGGAAGCGCTGCACCTCCCTGTTGTGCTCGATGCACTCCTGCGGCCAAGCGGGCTCGAACTTGGCCTTGATCGGGGCGAGGCCGGCGAGCGGACCGCAATTGTTGTTCGTCAGTTGTACAAGCCGTGCGCCCGGTTCGGAGGCCAGAATGCCATCGACGAGGTGCCTGGCAAAGGAGTCTCCCCAGACGGCAATGACCGGTTCGCTGCTTGTGCCGCATTTCAGGTCGACAACCGCATTGCAATCCTTCCCTATGCCGACGCTCGGCTTGGTGAGGCGGGCAAGCTCGGCATTCCCGGAGGCGAGACCGTCGCTGCCGTCGAGCACCAGGCCAGTCGCAACGGCCATGGACCCCACCGCCGCGACCGTTGCGAAGATCGCCTTCCGCCCGAGACGGGCACGATTGCGAAAGGGACCTTCGACATATCGCCAGCTGAGGTAGGCGAGACCGAAGCAGAGCACGATGAGGCCGGCGTAGCCGGCAGGCGTCACTCCGTCACTCGTGCGCAGGCGCGCAAATGCGAATACCGGCTGATGCCAGAGATAGAGGCTGTAGCTGCAGAGGCCGATCGCAACGAGCGGGCGGGCCGAGAGGCACCTGCCGATCAGCGTGTCGCCGCGAGCGAAAGCGAGAACAAGGGCCGTACCGGCGACGACTGGAACGGTCGCCCAGCCCGGATAATGTTGCGTGTCGGTTGTCGAGAGATAGCTTGCAGCGATGAGGATAAGCCCGCCCCAGGCGAAGCACTCGCGGACGGATCTGGAGAATTCACGATTTGAAACACCCGAGAGAGCGACGGCGGCACCGAGGCCTAGTTCCCAAAAGCGACTGGGCAGGAGATAGAAGTTTGCCGCCGGATCGATGCGCGCGAAAAGCTGCGTCGCGCCGAAGCTCAGAACCGTCGCCGCGACGATCACCTTGAGCCCGGTCGCCTCCGACAGGCGGCGCAGCGAAAGCAGAAGTAGGGGAAAGACGATGTAAAACTGCTCCTCGACCGCAAGGGACCAGGTGTGAAGCAGCGGCATGAGATCGGTGTCGGGCGTGAAATAGTTCGTCTGGTCCCAGAACAAGAAATTGGCCGCGAACAAGTTCGCCGCGTAGAGGCTCTTGCCGAATTCATTCAATTCCTTCGGCAGCATCCACATGAGCGCGAAGGGAATAGAGGCCACACAGACGAACAGAAGCGCTGGCGCGAGGCGTCGTGCACGCCGCTCATAGAAAGCGACGACGCTGAATGCGCCGCTGCGGATCTCCTGGTGAATGAGGCTCGTGATCAGAAAGCCGCTGATCACGAAGAAAACGTCGACTCCCGCGAAACCGCCAGAGATAAAGCCGAAACCGGCATGAAACAGCAGGACGGGTATTACGGCGACGGCGCGCAGCCCGTCGATCTCGGGTCTATAATGCATAATGCGAGGCAGGTACTTCCATGAGGTTGGCGCATCGTTAACACGGTCAATCGGCCGGCGCCACGCCGCCGATCACCTCACGGGCGCCCGCAGCAGGTGATGGCGCCAGGCTTCGAGCCCGTCTTCGATGTTCCTGCGGCCGAATCCGACGCGGAAGCGATCCTGCGGGACCGGCAGCAGATCGGAGACGAAAAGGCTCGAAGGAAGCAACAGCACGCCTGATTCCTCGACAAGCCGCCGGCAATGTTCCTCTACGCCGTCTGCCCCGTGATAGCGGGCGAAACCGACGCAGCCGCCGTCCGGCGCCTGCCACGCGTAGAGATCTGCGAACTCGGCGAAGAAGGCTCCGAGTTTCTCGAGATTTCGCGTGCAGAGCGCGCGATTGCGTTCAAGTATCCGATGGCGCGATTTCAGCGCGATCGTCGCCAGTACCTCCGATGGCCGGGAGTTGCAGATGGAGAGGTAGTGCTTCATGCCTTCCATGCGCTGGAGAAGCGCGCGATCGCGGCAGGCGATCCAGCCGATCCGAAGACCTGGAAGGCCATAGGCCTTGGACATGACGTTGAGCGAAATACCGCGATCGAAGAGTTCGGCCGCCTGCGGCAGGCGCTTCTCCTCATCGCGCTCCAGTCCTCGATAGACCTCATCGCTGAAAAGATGAATGCCGCGCTCGGCGCAGAGCGCCGCGAGCGCGCGAAACACCGACGGCTCGGCGACAGCGCCCGTCGGGTTATTGGGGAAATTGACCGCGATCAGCTTCGTATTCGGCTGCAACGCCGCCCGGACATCGGCGATATCGATCTGCCAATTGTTCTCGGGACGGAGTGCAACGCCGCTCACCGACGCGGCGAGTGTGACCGGAAGCGTTTCCATCGACTGGTAATTGGGCACGGTGACGATGGCATGGTCCTCGGGACCGAGCGCAGCCAGCATGGCACAGTAGAGCCCTTCCTCGGCACCGGCGAAGCAGAGGATATCTTCCGGCTCGAGCCCCTCATAGGTCGCGGCGATCGCCTTGCGGAGCGCTGGAGCGCCATGGGTCTCGGTATAGCCGAGCGTCAGCCGCTCCCACGCGTCGCGATCGGCGTCGTCGGCGCAGGAAAGCAGCTCCACCATCGACATGGTTTCGCTGTCGCTCGCGGTCATGTGGTGGCGCGCCGTGAACTCCCAGCGCGAGAAATGCGTCTCGAGGCGAAAGGCCGGCAAAATCGTCATGGTCGTTCTTCCCTTTGAACGCGAGGCTCGCTGCTGATTCAGGCGGCGCCTTCTTCGCGCGCGGCCGAGAGGTAGTTGTAGATGGATGCGCGCGAGGTGCCGATCAGGCTCGCCAGATGGTCGACCGCATTGCGGGTCTTGAAGAGCCCCTGCTCTTCGAGTGCCGCAACCAGTGCCACGCGATCCGGGCGCTTCAAGGCGGAAAGCGCAAGGCCTCTCACCTTCAGCCAAGCGTGCAGCGCTGCATTGATCTCCTCGCGCCAGTCGCGCGAAAACAATGCCGGCGGCCGTGGTTCCGGCGTGCCGGCAAAGGCCGCGAGCAGCCTCACCGCGTCGTCGATTCGTGAGACATCGAGATTGATGCAGAGCAGCCCGACGGCATGTCCCTCATTGTTGCGAAGCACCGCCGAGACCGATTTCAGCCGCCGTCCGTCCGCGCCCGTCTTCTCATAAGGGCCGAGCACGCAGGCGCCCTCAGCCATGCCGTCGAGGCCATCCTCGATGAGGGAGTCGGTCGCCGCGGTGCGACCGGAAAAGGCGTTCCAGAGAGCCGCAATCTTGCCGGTGGACAGATCATGCAGAACGACCTCCGCATGCGGGTAAAGCAACGCGCTTATCGCCGCGGCCGAGGGCGCGTGCACAGCAAGACAGGTGGGAATGCCCGGATCCATATTCATGCATGCATCTGAAACGATTTATACGTTTTGTCAACATTAGACTTATTATACATCATCACGGATCGACGGATCGAGAAGTCAGCGCGGAAACGTCGCGACGACAGCGATGATCGGGCCGAGCGGAAACAGCCGGTCGTGCCGATTGATCTCCGGCGCATAAAGGCTCGAGATCGTTCCGTCGAGAAAGAGCGCATTGGGGCAATCGAGCGCGTCGCGAAACAAGGTCGCGAAATCGTGAAAGCGCACCGGCCGTTTCGACACGGCGAAGACCACCTCCCCGCTGTTCGTCACCCCGACGCCATTGCGGGTCTTGAGGCTGTCGCTATCCGGCAGGAAACGGGGATGCAGCGCACCATCGATGACGAGCATCGGACCGGATTGCGTCGCGAAACGCGGCTCGATGCCGGCAAGGCGATAGGCCTCCGCCGCCATGACCCCGGCCATGCCATCGCCGACATAAAAGACGCCGTTCGGCAGCATGTGAAAGTTGCCCCAACCCGGATTTCTATTGAGCGGCGCCAGTTCCGCACCCTCCTCCACATGCAGCCCGACCGGAGCGAGGTCCTCGTGGTACATGCCGCCGTTCATCGCGAAGACGAGATACTGTTCGCGACGACGAAGTTCGAGCGACAGCGCCCTGAAGGACCTGAACGGCACGCCGGTCTGATCCTTGTTGTAGAGCCGTATGTCGCTCGTCGCCGGGTTGAAGCTGCAGGCGAGGTAGGTTTCGCCGAGATGGAGAACATCGCGACAGGCACCGAATGCGGGTGCAGCGAGACCGGCGGATAGAAGGGCGGCGCCGGCGATGAAGGCTCTTGTAAACAGCGGCATCGAACAGACCCGGAGAGAATCATACGACGTAGCATCGCATGGATTGCAGCGGATTTATGCGGGCGCGCGCTGATTAAAGCTCGATCGCCGCCATATGGAAACGCAATTGCTCCGCCGGATAGCGATAGTCGCACCCCACCGGACAGGCATCGCGGGACAGACAGCCGTGAGCAAGGCAGCCGGTCACCCCTTCTCCGGTTCTCAGATGCGCGCGACAGCGCCCCATATCGAACGTGGCGCCTGCCAAGGCGTCCGCCGGGCAGCCAGAAAGGCAGGGCCGTCCAATACAGCGTTCGCAGGGGTGGCCACCCGCCGGCTCGCCCGTCACCGGCATGGCTCGATCGAAGCCCAGCGCGCCGCGATAGCCGTGCCATAGGCCGTAGCGCGGATGAATGAGGATGCCGAGCGGCGACGGCTTCAGCCCCTCGGCACGCATTGCCCATTGCTGGAAGGGCTGCCAAGGGGGATCGGATGGAAAATACGCCGAGGCGCCTGCTGCCGCAGCCGCCGGGCGGATGACCTGCTTCGACCACTTGTCGAGCGGCTCCGCACCGCCGCCGTCCGGTTCGCCTTCGCGCCACCGACTGAAGGACTCCCAGACCGAGCCGCCGACATTGCCGATCAGCACCACGCTCGCCGCGGACTTGCCGCCTTCGAGCGTCGGCGCCCCCTCGCCCGGTGCGAAGTTCACGGTTCCGCGCAAAAAAAGACCGTGCGGCGCAAGCGCCGCACGGATGGTTTCAAGCACATCGCTTTCCGATGCGTAAGGAGCCGTCATTTCGGTTTCGGCCCTTGAGTTTCGTAATGCGGGCGCCAGACCTCTTTCTGTATCATATCGGCCACCTGCGCCGCGCCGCCTTGCTCCCTGGCTCGCTCGGGAGCCTTTCAGGTGAAGGCGTCGGGCATCGAGTCCTTCCGCTTGGCGATGAATTCCTTCAGCGCCTCGTCGATCGCCGGGTCGAGATAGGGCGCCTCATAGTTTTCGAGCCACGAGCGGGCGAGCGCGTTGGCGCGCTGTTCGATCCGCTTCTCGCCCTCGATCTCCCACTGCTCGAAGGAGTTGTTATCGGCGAGCGGCGAGCGATAAAAGGCGCTCTGGAAGTTCGCCTGCGTGTGTGCACAGCCGAGATAGTGGCTGCCGGGGCCGACTTCGCGGATGGCGTCGAGCGCCTGCGCGTCTTCGGAAAGGTCCACGCCCTCGGCCATCTTCTGCATCATGCCGAGCTGATCCTGGTCGATCATGAACTTCTCGTAGGACGAGACGAGACCGCCCTCGAGCCAGCCGGCTGCGTGCAGCACGAAGTTGGTGCCGGCAAGCAGCGTCATGTTCAGCGTATTTGCCGATTCATGTGCGGCCTGCGCATCCGGAACCTTCGAGCCGCAGAGCGAGCCGCCGGTACGGAACGGCAGGCCGAGGCGGCGAGCCAGCTGAGCAGCGCCGTAGGAGACGAGCGACGGCTCCGGCGTGCCGAAGGTCGGCGCGCCCGACTGCATCGAAATCGACGCGGCGAAGGTGCCGAACAGCACCGGCGCGCCCTTGCGGATGAGCTGGGTAAAGGCCGCACCTGCGAGCACTTCGGCGAGGATCTGCGTCAGTGTGCCGGCGACCGTGACCGGGCTCATCGCGCCCGACAGGATGAAGGGCGAAACGACGCAAGCCTGGTTATGGCGGGCGTAGACCTTCGCGGCACCGAGCATCGTCTCGTCGAAGACCATCGGCGAGTTCGCGTTGATGAGATTCAACGTCACCGCATTGTTCTCGACGAAATCGTCGCCGAAAAGGATCTTCGCCATTGCGACCGTGTCTTCGGCGCGCTCGGGCGCGGTGACCGATCCCATGAAGGGTTTGTCGGAATAGCGGATATGGCTATAGACCATATCGAGGTGACGCTTGTTCACGGCGATGTCGACCGGTTCGCATACCGTGCCGCCCGAAGAGTGCATCGAGGGAGCCATATAGGCGAGCTTCACGAAGTTGCGGAAATCCTCGATCGTCGCATAGCGGCGGTTGCCGTCGAGATCGCGCACGAAGGGCGGGCCGTAAACCGGCGCGAAGACGGTCGCCCTGCCGCCGATCTGAGCGCTGCGCTCCGGATTGCGCGCGTGCCAGGTAAAATCCTTCGGCGCCGTCTTCAAGAGCTCGCGGCAAAGTCCCTTCGGGAAATGCACGCGTTGACCGCGCACGTCGGCACCAGCGGCCTTCCACAGATCGAGCGCTTCGGCATCATCGCGAAACTCGATGCCTATCTCTTCGAGAACGACCTCGGCGTTGCGTTCGATGAGCTGCAGCCCTTCCTCGTCAAGAACTTCGTATTCGCGGATCCTGCGCTGGATATAGGGCAGAGACGGTCCCGGGCCACCGCCGGTGCGGGAAGCGCGACGCGCTGCCGCTCCCCGCCCCTCGCCACGCGCGCGGCGTCCGCCGCCTTCGGCCGCACCTTGTTCTGTAACGTCGCTCATTCGCTCATTTCCTCTTCCCGCGGTGCCCCGCGCATCATGCGCGATGAACGCCGCAACACTTTGATGGGTGGGTGCATACCCCTTTCGCGAGGCTGATCCAGCGGCGGGCATATGCATCCGGTAGTCGATTTGACCTAATGCTACCAAGGCGCCGGACCGGTACGGGTCTTAATGCGCCAACGGCTGGCGCATCTTAGACACTCGTTCTCCGGTCGCTGCCATTGCAGTCGTCTTTCGGCTGCTTCAGATCGGCACCGTGCAAGCGCCACTCTAACGCCTTGAAGTGCTGTATAAAGGATATAAGCTTGGCGAGTGGCGCCCTTATAGAAGGTCACATACGGATCGTCGGTGGAGGCGGGGCCAACGATACGTATCGCCTCGCCGGGGGTGGTGATCGTATGGGTGCCGGTCTGGCCGAGCGTCGTGATGCCGTCATAGGCTCCGGAAATTCTGGCGTTCGGAACGGTTCCGGTCGTGAGATTGGAAGCGCTGTTCGCACCGAGATTGGATCTCGCCGTCGCGGCGTCCGTCGAGCCCGTACCTCCTTCGGCGAGCGCAAGCGGTGTTGCCAGCGTCAGGCCCGAGGAATTGAGGCGGCCGACTTCCGTTCCGTTGACGTTCCACACATGAGAGGAGTTGGCCGGGACCGTATAGTTCAGGGTCGAACCCGTGATCGTGAATCCGTAACCGCTGTAGAGCTGGATATGCTTCGACAGATCGGTACTCCCCGCAGCAACCGCATTGGCGAAGCTTATGCCCGACGAGAAATTCTTGCCCGCCATCGAGCCCGGAAGCCGTGCGTCGGAAATCGTTCCCGAGCTGAGATCCGAGGCCGATCCTGACGACGCCACGGCCGCAAGGCCGAGCGTGGTCTTCACGGCAGCGGCGCTGGTGTCGTCGAGGATCGTTCGCGCAAATGGTGTCAGCGCCGTGGTCGCATAGACATCCGATGCGGTCGTGTAGATCGTCCTGTCTGCGGCGGTCGTCAGCCCGGAGATCGACTGCAAACCGGCGTCGTAGGCCTGCACGTCCGCTCCGATTGCCACTCCGAGCGTCGTCCGGGCGGTATTGCCCAAGCCCGTCGCCGCTTCGTAAAAGTCCCCTAAATCGCTTATTCGCTTCACCCCGGAATCCCCCCGATATGTGCCGCCGCCAGCGGCTCGCCGCCCAACAGTTGCGCGGCGTTTTGTTGTCGCTTCAGGTTCAGTTCGGCGTCGATCTGGTAGCGCGTGAGCGCGCCTTTTTGCTGGATTTCGACGAGCTTCAGCTCGCGTTCTATCTCCAGCTTCCGGCGCTGGTTCTCCGCCGTCAGCCGCGCCTTCGCGGCCTCGGCCTGCGCCTGCGCCTGCAGTTTCTGTGTCTCGGGATCAGGCTTGTCGGCGGCCGCCTGCGTTCGCCGCCGAATCTCCTCCGGCGCCGGCTTGGTGAAGTAGAGGTCGGGCGACTTCAACCCCGCCGCCTCGACCGACTTGGCGATGCCGTTATAGAGATTGTCCGGCGAGACATAGGGGTTGTCCGGTCCCAGCGTCATCAACAGCTTTTCCTGCAGCTGCAGAATCATCTGGATCATCATCATGTCGCGTTCGCGCGTGCCGGCACCGAGCCCGGTATTGACGGTCGCATCCATCCCGGCATTCCACTGGCGCGGGTCGAAGGTCACCCACTCCCCGCGCAGCCGCACCATGCGCGGCCTGTCCTGATGCTTGACGACGAGACGGAGCAGCCCTTGGAATACCCGCTTCAACCCCTGCGCGAAGGTGCGCACCGTCAGCTCCGTCTGGCCGATGCCCGCCTGCTCGATAAGCGCGGTCGCCCGCGCCGTCATGTTCTGCAGCGCGTCCGGCGCCATGCCGCTCGAAACGTCGGAAATCCCGGTACGATCGGTCGCCTCCTGGTCGAGATAGGAAAGCATCGCGAAGGATTCCTTGGCGACGAACGGCACCATGGTGTAGCCGAGCGCCGCGCGCGCATCGATACCCTGGCCGACACGGATCGGCTGGCCGAATTTCGGGTTCAGCACGCTTTCGGGATTGGCGATAGCCCCCTCCTGGACGATCGGCTGCTGATTGTTCTGCCAGTAGAGATTGTCGAGCGTCTGGCGCATCAGAACGGTTTTCACACGCTGGATCTCCGCCATGTCGTCGGTGACGGAATTGCCTTCGCGCTGATGCGGCCGCCGCTCGACGATCAGATCGGCGAAGGGCACCTCGTCCCATTCGTCGTTCGAGAGCAGGTGCTCTTCGCCGGTGCCTCCGGCAAAGACGAGGCGGCGCAGCTCCGCGATGCCGTCGTCGTCCGCGTCCACCTTCACGTAGAGCTCGTAATAGTCCACCTCCTCCAGCGCCTTCGGCACGGCATCCCCGGCTTCGAAGGCTTCGCGCCGGCGTGCGAACACCTCGTCGTCGGTTCCGCTTCCGCCGTTCGAAGCCGGAAGGCCTTCGATCAGGCCGCGGTCATAACCCATGGCGATCAGGTCTGAGCGCCGCATCCGCTTGACGATGCCGGTGATCGCGCTGTCCTCGATCGAGATGGCGTCCGGATGGATCAGGAATTCCTCGAGCGGCACCGCCGCCAGCCTCGGCGTACCGCGCTCGGTGCGGCGCCGGATCTTGACGCTGTAGCTCGGCTGCTCCACCGGCCCCTGCGGCGTTTCGATCCTTTCGACCGTTTGCGACTGTTCCAGCACATCCACCTCGTCGTCGCCGACGAGCTGGACGAGCGCCGCTTCGTCCAGACCGGTATGGGCCGAGATCGCAATGGAAGTCTGCTTCTCGTACCACCAGCGGATCACGCCGTTCCTGAGTTTCAGCGCATCATGCGCCGCATCCTGCACGGCGTCGTAGCCATTGCTTTCGGGAAAGACGACATAGTTGATGTAATCGCTCGCCTGATCTGCCGCCGCCTCGTCGCCTTCGTCGACCGGGGCGTATTCCACCACCTTGTCGTTGCCAAGGATGGTGCGGATCAACGAGGGCAGCACCTTCTTGATCGCAGCGCGGACGTCGCGCGAGACGACCTTGGAGCGGTTTGCATCCGCCGGCACGTCCTTCATCGTACCGTCGTAATACTCCATCGCCTTGATGCGGTCGACCGCCAGCTCGTCGCGGTAGTTTTCGCAGTCCTTCACCAGCCGGCCGACGAGGGCGGACAGGCGTTCATCGGTCATTGCGGCCATCAGAGAACCTTTCTGGCGGTGAAATTCCAGTTTGCGTAGCCGTTGTTCGCCCGTGCGTGGCGCTTCATCATCAAGGCGTAGCGTGAGGCGGAGATCAGATCGTCGCGTTCCTTGACGATCCTGCCGTCCTTGCGGTGATAGAGGCGGAACTCCTCGAACCATTCCGTGCAGGTGGAAAATACCTTCCAGCGCCCCGTCTGCATCCGCTGCAGCATGTCGGAAAGCCCCGCTTCCACACCGTTGGTGCCGTCGTCGAAGGTCGCCCGCTCGGGAAGAAGGGCCAATCCCTGGGCGCGGTATTGCGCCGCCAGTTGCTCGCCGCTGCCCTTGTCGTGCTGCAATCCGTCGTGCGGCCATGCCCAGGGCATCGCCGCTCCCCACGGCTTCAATGCCGCCGCGTGGATGATCGGCGTCGCCTCCCGCTCGCGATAAATCTTCGTCACATGGAAGACGTCCGCGTCCCGGTCCCAGGCGCAGCCCACCGCCGCGAAAGGATGGTCCCAGCCGAAGTCGAGCCCGCCGATCTGCACCCAATGCTTTGGGATTTCGAACGGATCGACACGTATGCTCTCCTCCGTCACAGGAAATATCCTGCCGGATCCGAGCGCCGGCACACCCCTGGTGCGCGCCTCGCGCTCATGGGCGGGATAGCTGTCGATCACCCGCTGGCGATCCTCGAGCGTATAGTGCTCGGCATCTTCGATCGTCATGGTGATCACCGCGCGATCCGGCGATTTTTCCATGAGGTACCTGGCCACGACCGCGCTCAGGCCCCTGAGCGGCGTAAAGGTGACCGCGATGGCGCCGCGCGTTGCATTGGTGCGGGTAATCCCTTCGAAATAGACGTCTTCCGGCGGCTCCTCGTCGAACCAGACGTAATCCACCGTATTGGCCTGCCATTTGGCGCGCCCCTGTTCGTATGCCTTGAAGAGCAGCGTCGAGGCTCTGCCCGAAACATGCCGCACCGTCACGCTGTCGAGAGCACCGGAAGCGCCGGCGCGGCGCGTCGTCGCCTTGATCGCCGCTTTCGGGAGAAATCCGGTGCCCCACTCCTCCTCGTTGAGGGGCGGCCCGACCAGTAGCCGTTGCACGCCGTCGCGGGTCAGTTCATAGGACTCCGAGCCCGCCAGCAAGACGATCGGCCGGTCGAACCGCCGGCCCTGCCACCAGTCGGGATAGCGCCCGGTCAGGTGCATCGCCGCCTCCGCTGCGCCGGCCAGCGTCTTGCCGAGCTGGTTGCCGGCCATGAACAGCCTCTCGCGAAAAGCCGCGCCCGCCGCATGGAACTCCCGCTGCTTGGCATAGGGCCGGTAGGCGGCAAGGATATTCGTTCGTTGCCGCCTGTGGAGCTCCGCCATCAGCAGCATCTGTTCCCTGAGCATCGCGGAAAGGCCGGACGCAATTGTCCCCTCGGATGGGTTGGATACGCTCATCCGTGATCACGCCTCTATATTTTTGCGAATTGCGGTCGTAGCCGGCGTAAGCATCGCTTCGTCTTTGCTGGACTGCGCCGGAATAAGATCAATAATGTCCCGAATGCCGTGCTGACATACGAAGCGCCGATGGGAGAAAATCATGATCGAAGGCCATTGCCATTGCAGGGCGGTCCGCGTCGCGGTCCCCGTCCGCCCGGAGACGCTCGGCGATTGCAACTGCTCGCTCTGCAGCAGGCTCGGCACGCTTTGGGGCTATTACCCTTCCAGCGAGGTCAGCATCACCGATCCTGAAAGAAAGCTCGTCGGATATGTCCAAGGCGACAGGACCTTGACTATGCACCACTGCGGCGTTTGCGGCTGCATAACCCACTGGTCGCCGGCCGGCCGCAGCTCACCGCGCATGGGGGTCAACATGCGCGTCTTCGATCGTTCGGTCTGGGAAGACATCCCGCACCGCCTTATCGACGGCGCGAGTTGGTGAAATCGGCTCTGTGTGCCTCGGGCCTTCAGATTCTGCCCATCAAGAGCAAGATCAACAGGACCACGACCAGAACGCCGAGAATTCCCGAAGGGCCGTATCCCCAGCCGGACGAGTAGGGCCAGGCCGGAATGGCGCCGATCAAAAGCAGGATCAGAATAATGAGGAGGACGGTGCCAAGCATATTGCGGTTCTCCCTTGCACGATCGAAATTTCTGCGAACGAAATCACGCGCCAAATCGAGTTTCTGCAGCGACTTTTGCGCGCCTCCGAAGATGTGGGTGCGCTACAAAGAACATCGTTCATCCTACGAATGCGAGAAGTCAGAATATGTTCCACGCCCCACGCGACCCGTATGCGGGCAACACTCAATCAGAACGGGCAGTTTCCTTAAAAGCCTGATTCTCGTTTTCCGATTGGTCACATCTGGAACAGCGAGACGGCGTGAAAGGGCCTTTTATCTGCATGTTCTCATACGCATGAGAACATGCTAATTTTCTTTTTTTCTCGGAGGGGAAACCGATGCCACGTATTGCAAATCTTTATTTCAGAACGGCGATTGTTTTTTTGATCCTGGGCATTTCGATCGGCCTGCATATGTCGATCACAGGCAACCATGCCGCAACGGGCGCCCATGCCCACGCCAATCTGCTCGGCTGGGTAACCATGGCGATTTTCGGCGGCTATCACGCGCTTAATCCTCAAAAGGCGGCAAGGCGGCTGGCGGTGATTCAGTATGCGGTCTACACCTTCGGGGTGGCCGTCCTGATCCCGTCGCTCTACCTGATGCTTTCCGGAAACACGGCCGTGGAGCCGATCGTCGCCGTTTCGTCGCTCATCGCCTTCGCCGGCGTTCTGCTCTTTGCCGTCATCATCTTCTCGAGCAGCGAAGCGTCTGTCTCGGCAAGAGTGGCGCCGACGCATTAAAGCTGCACTTTCGCGGGCGGCACGCGCTTTCGCAGGCCGCCTGCCCTCTTCCTGGCTGGAAGCAGTGGCCGGATCGCAGCGTCCAGCGCGCGGATCCGGTCGATGATCTGTTCGTCCGACAAATCGTCAACCCCGCCGGTTGCGGCACTCAGGTCCTTCGGCAGAACCGAGGCGACGAGCTTCAGATAGGCTTCCGGCTTCTCGTCGCGAATGCGAGCGATGACCTCGCTGCCATGCTGGGCGAAATCCGCGCGCACGGCACCGAGAAAGCTGCTCCCCAGCGGGCTGCCCTCACCTCTCGCAGCCGGCATGCCCGCCGCGTCCGCCTCCGGCATGGCGCTCTGATCTTTCATCATGAATTTCTCCGCTCCTCGTCCTTCTCGGGCCGGCAGCTCATGACCACAATTTCTGGAACAATCTTCCCGCCATATGCAATCCATAATTGCGCCGAAATCCCGGATCAGATTGGCGCAACAGGACTGTGCCGCCTCGTTTATCGAAGAGAAATCCGCCACGCCAGGAGGGAATATGCGCCGAAGCCTCGCCACCGCCTTTCTCATTGCCGCATCGACGATCTCCGCCTCTGCCGGGGAACGGGGCGAACCGCAATACTTTGTGAAGGCCTGGCTTCAAATGCCTGACAGAAGTTTCGAGCACACGAGCGGCTGGTGCGATGGAGAAGATGATTGTTTCGTGCCGATCGGTGAGCACGTGATCCAGTTGCGGGATATGTCGGCCTCATCTTACACGTTCAGCTTTTGGAACGACCCCACGCAGCAGGATGCCTGCTGCGTGAGCCACACTGGTTTTCCTACGTTGCGCCTTTGGAGCGGACGTCCCCGCGTCGTTCCTCTTTACTACACCCCGAGAGTATCAGGCGACCCGGGGCAGATACTCTTCGGCAATCTCGTCATAGCAGTCGAGTACTTGGGCTAACCGCCTCCGGTCGCCGAAGCCAGGTCTCTGAAGCGGATCCCTTGGGAAAGCATGTTGGATGCCGCCTGTTCCCGCCATCTCGATAACGCCTGTTTAAGTGTCATCGTTGGCCCAGGAGGGGCTGGCCCTTCCTTTCACTCATGGACTTCTCCTCATGAACATTTGCGTTTCGCGGGTATTGCGGTGGATCAAATTCATTTGCGGCCGGCGATGCCGCCCACTCGCCCGGCGCCGCTGGCGCCTGGATCATGCGAGATATTGGGGTCAACGCGTCTTCACGCAGAATCCGCTTCGCGGATTCGGGTGACGCGGAAGCGCATCGCCGGCCGCGCCGCCGCGTCTTGGAACGCGCGGCATCGCCGTGAACCATGAATTGGAAGTGAGGAGCACGCCGCGCCGAGAGGAGCGCCGGACGTTTCCGAGGTCGCCTCCGCAGGATCAGAGCAGGATTGCAATTCCTCCTCCGTGCTCATCCCTGTGCTTGTCGCAGGGATGAGGAGATCGGGAGGGTGGACATTACGGCAGCTGCCGTTTGCGTGTATTTAAGCCATCTTGCCGACTGCGCGGCCCGGGAAACATATCGGAGGACTGCAATCCCCTCCCTCATCTCTGTGCTTGTCACAGAGATCCAGCAGCGCCGCGTCTGCGGCGCGGGAAGCGTTCTTTCGGCTCAAGGGCTTGGTCTCACTGGACCCTGTGACGAGCACTGGACAACCCGGGGCGGGTATCAGAATCTCAACAAGCCATAGATCACAATGCTGAAGCCCTGAGAGGATAAAATTCCTATCCTTGATTTATAGAATACCGCAATGCCTCTCGGTGCGCAAGCCTTCGTCGCGCCAAGAGCGCTTGTTTTTCGATTTGCCCACGGGAAATCTCTCCGATGTCTCACGACGGACCGCAGGAGGTAAGTTCGCCTGCTGCTGCCAACGCGCGGCCCGCTATGAACCCGCTGCTCGGATGCCTGCTTGATGAAGAGGCTGCTCAAATTTTGTTGTACAGATGTATATTATAATTTCCTTGCATAAGACATTGGCCTCTGCTTCAATCCTGAAAGGCTGATGCTTGAGGGCTTGGGTATATATTTCGATAATGATGTCTCGGATGAACGGCAGCGATCGGTTCGCTATCGTTGCTCGATGTCGGACGACGTTTCGTGCCGAGGCAAAACACATTGCTTTGAACATTACTATAGAGACTGAAATTTAGGCCAGTATCCCGATCGTCGGGGAACCACGACAGCCCGCAATGCATTTGCCTTCCCGAGAGAAGGAGCTTCGTCCATGCGCAATCCTTGGATCTATGTCGCCGTCGGTTTCATCGTCGGTGCCGGCTTGTTCGTCACCACGGCCTGGCACCGCACGCCCCTCGCCGAATCCGGTCAGTTCGCCAGCGTAAAACTTGAAAAGACCGACCGCCTGCAGGGTGGCGTCCAGACTTCGTTCGTCATGGAGCGTTTCGGCCCGGTTAAATCCGTCGAGTAACCGGGGACGACGTTCAAACCTGCACTGGACCATTTACAGGTGCGGCAGGCAGCGCTTCAGGCATGCCGGGCACCGCCGCGAACTCTTGCTTTCCGCCGCCGGATGCGCAAGTTACTCGCGCCGGGGTCATGCCGGCGCTGAATGGCGAACGAGGAAGACTGCGGTGAGTCCAGATAACAAGCCCGATGCCGAAATCAGGGTCGAAAAGCGAACGAACGGGCGCTGGGCCTTCGTGCTCAGCTATCGCGGCGTCACCTATCCGGCCCAGGGTCAGTTCGCCACTCAGCTTCAGGCGCAGTCCGCGGCTTACGTCGCAATGAAGCTCCTGCGCAAAACGCGCTGACGGGTTACCCCCTCTAATTGTAAGGCGAGTTACACCGGCGGCGCCCGCCGTCGAAGGGCTGAAACGTGTCGTCCGCAGCGCGATACGAAGCGTACCGCTCCTGGCACCAGCGAAGATGCGCATTGGCGTCGAACTGCCCCCTTTGCCGTTGGCGCAGGCGCGATCTGTCCACCGCCCGGGGCGAAGGGCCTCCCACCGTCGCACCGGGGCCTATGCCGATGTCGGGAGCCCTGCCGCGATAGCGGGAGCCGTAGTTCGGATATCGCTGTTGCAGGAAGTCGCGGTATTCCCTCTCGATGAAGAGATCGTGGTTGCTGCTGCCCGCGGGACGACCGGCGCAAATTCCCGTGCTGCACGTCTGGGCTTGTGCCGGTAGCATACCTGTCGCTACGGCAATCACCGCAAAGGCGAGCATTGCTGAAGCTTTCACGGACTCACCTTCTTTCTGCTCCGGGGAAACGGTCGATGCGCCTCGACATGCTCGTTCGAGGCGCCTTCGCATTGAAAGCATTTAACCTCTATTCGCCCAAAAGTGCAGCGGTTTTGGGACGATGGTTTGCCCGGCATTCTTGTGGCACGGTCTGAACCGGCTTAGGCCGGCTCGAACTATAGGATATTATTCCTATTGTGGAGTAAACGAAATATCCTTCTTCCCATATTCACGCAAGCCCTTTTCGAAGAGGAGGGCATTCAGGCCCCGCTTCAGCCAATCCAATTGGGCTTCCGGCATCATTCTCAACCCTTCGTAATCCATCACGCAGACGTTGAAGACGGTGGCTTTCACCTGCCGCCCCCCCTCGCATCCGAGCAACAGGCCTTCAAGCCTCATCATTCTCTCCGCCGCGCTCTTCGCCTTCACGGCGCGAGCCTCGCTCGGCTCGCTTGCATGTCCTCTTACGTGGCCGATCTGCTGGGCCCTGACGCTTGGAAACGGAATGCCGGTCAAATGATAATAGCGCACCATCGCCGCCGCGTAGTCGTCGCCCGCCTCCCGCTGCTGCTCGGTAATCCGCCCGTCTAGAAACAGTCGGCCGAGCGTGTAGCCGGCGAGCGCGCCTCTCGTCTCGAGGCCATGCATGCGCTTGCGCGCTGCAAGCGCCACAGCCATGGCCTCCTTTTCGCTTTCCTGTTTGGACCACTCCGGCTTTATCTTGCCGCATGCAAAGCGCTCGGCATTGGCCTTCCGCGGCCGTCCGAGTTGTGCCTTGCGCTTTGCACGCAATTTCTGAGCCTTGGTCAACATGGGAATCCTTTCGAGCGTGGTGATTGAGACATCCGTTGCGGGCGACCTGCCGTGAAGCGGCGGGACGTGACGGTATTCAGGGTGAACTGACGGTGGGTATGGAATACGAGCCGCCGCAAGGCTCAGCCGACGGTGTCATCTCTGGAAGCTGCCCGGCTTCCGGCACCGCCATCATTCACGACCGCAAGCACGGTCGTGTGGTCTCTATGGAAGATGCGGCCGATCCCCGCCAGCGAGAGATCCCGGCGGCGCTCATAGACCGCGCGCATGCAGGCATGCCTCGGCTTCACCAGCCGGCGCTCCCGGCGCACACTGATGATGTCGTCCCAGCTCACACCGGGAAAATCCTCGAGCACGGCGGCAACGATTTCCTCGATCGGCGCTCTGTCGCGGCCAGCCTCGTTCGACGCACCGGTATCTCGGCTGCCAAGCAGAATTCGGGCCTGGGCGAGCAGCCGCGCTCCCGCATCGGCGAGATCGGCTTCCAGTCTCGCAATCCGCCGTCCTTTCGCTTCGTTGTCGGAAGCAAGGTCGACCAATTGTCCTTCGAGCTCTTTGATGCGCGCAGATCGGCCCATCGCTTCGCTCGGGCGAGCCAGCCGCTCCCGCACGGCGCGATAGTGTCGCGTCTGCCTTGCCAGTTCCGAATTCTCCGCCACTGTTCTCGAACTCCCTTTCCCGTGCTCCCAGCAGCCGCGGTGCCTCCGCAGCCGCGACTTGACTTTACCAATGACATCTATAATGTCGTGTTGTCAACATGATTTATGTTATCAACATTGCTAAGTCCCATGTCATGAGCGAAAGAGCTGAAAGATTGCGCGAGGCGCGCGTCAAAGCGGGCTATCGGTTCGCCTCCGACGCAGCGAATGCCTTGGGCATCGTGGCCTCGACCTATCGCGCCCATGAGAATGGGCAGAATGAGTTCGAACTCAGCGAAGCCGAGATCTACGGCCGCAAGTTCAATGTCGACCCGCTTTGGCTGCTGACCGGCACCGACCGCCGAAGCTCCACAGGCTCCGCGACCGGCTCGACAATGGCCGAAGTCGACGCGCCGAACGCCCGGATCGGCGCCAAGGTAATCGGCCAGGGGGAAAAGATCCCGGTCTTCGGTCAGGCAGTCGGCGGGGTTGATGGTGAATTCATAATGAACGGCAACGTTCTATACGAAGTCATGGCGCCGCCGATACTCTCGGACATCTCGGGCGCCTATGCAGTCTCGGTTTCAGGCGATTCGATGTACCCGCGCTACGAAGACGGCGAGGTCTGCTTCGTCGATCCCAGCCGCCGTGTCCGGAAAGGCGACTACGTGATCGCTCAGATTCGGCTGGAAGAAGGTGGGGCCCTGCTGGCCTACGTCAAGAAGTTCGTGCGCCACAACAGCTCCGAACTGGTTCTCGAGCAGTTCAACCCCCATAAGGAACTGCGCTTCGAAGCCTGTACCGTTCACTCGGTCCATTATATCGCGCTCGCCGGCAACGCCTGAGAGACGCAAAGCCCCCAGTCGTCAGGCGAAAGTCGAACCAGCGAGCTTATTCCTTTGCCGCACCCCGACGACATCACTCATGTCGGATGACTCAACACAATTCGTGTTGCCATGTATCGTATCGGATGCAATGTTGGGTGAACACAGGGCAGAATTGCACGGCGGACGAACGCCGGCAGCGATACGAGGAGAATAAGCGCCACATGTCCCTCCCCCGCATCAGATCCGATCTTCATGGCCAGGTCGACGAACTCTTCGCCGCCGACTTTCTCCGTTCAACCGACGCGCAGAACCAGATGGCGCTCAAGTGCTTTCTCTCCTCCGCCTATTCCAGTCTGGCTTCGCTCGCCTGGCATCTTGGTGCAGATGGGCATGTCTTCCAGCGTGAAGCCCGGCCCGCGTCGGATCTCGTCGACGACGCCTTCTTCGCACTCAATCGCGAGCGCGAGTTCGGCAGCGGCGCGGATGCGAGCCAGGTCCAGCGGCAGCTCGGTACGCACAATCCCCGGCAGCAGTTCGGAGGCGCCCTGTGATCCGCGCCGAGACATACGCCGTCGTCAATCTCGCTGCCCTCAATCTCATCGAGGCTGTCAGTGCCGCCTACTTCGTCACCGAAAGCCAGGCCATCGCCCGTCATGAGTTTCGCGCTCGCGAAATGCTGAAGAAAATCGCCTTCGCTCTCGGCTATGATCTGGCTGAAGCGGCGGTGCAGGACGATCGGCCGCAACGGAGAGCCGGCGCGGAGTCGCCGCAGGCACGACCGGGTCTCAGGCTTGTATCCGCCGAGCTTGCGGCACCGAACGGTGATCGTTGAAGCGCCCGCCCTTCACGCTTCAATCGTCGTCGGGAGGGCACGGCCATTTAGCGGGCGCGGCCAGTCCCGACGGCAACTTGGTCGCGCCGTCACCGCAGGTGAGATCGACCTGTTCCTGTGTGAGCCCGGACGCTCTGGAGAGGTCGACGCCCTCTATCCTCGTCAGGAAAAGAAAGGCGCGGTCCAGATCGATCGGTCCTTCGAGAACCGCACCGCTCAGCTTGGCGCGCGAAAGATTGGCCATCGCGAAGCGCGTGCCCGTCAGCACGGCCTTGTCGAAATTGGCGCGCCCGAGTTCCGCTTTCTCGAAGTCGGCGCCTGCCAGCCGTGCTCCGGTGAAGTCGGTGCGCTGCAGCTCGGCACTTGCGAAGGATGCATTCTCCGCAGAGATGGCTGAAAAGTTGCCGCGATAGGCCTCCACCCTGCTGAAATTCGCCTTGTCCGCTTTCGCCCTGGCGAGCGAAGCACGAACGAGCGTCGCCTTCTCCAGATTAGCGGACGTGAGATTGGCCCCGCGCAGGTCGGTCATCGTAAAATCGGTGTTGAACAAATTGCTGTCCGGGAGGTCGCTACCACCCAGCATGATCTGCTTCTTGTTGCAATCCTGCCAGTCCGTGCCCGGTCCAGCGGCGCTTTTGCAATCCGCCGCTGCGGCGACGCCGGCGGCAAGGGCCCACCCCGTGATCGCCGCAGCGCAGAACGTTGTACGCGCGCTGCCACCCGTCTTGCCAAGCTTCGTCATATCGCCGCTCCTCGATCGGCTGCGGGCGAAAGATCAGCAGGCCGACACGTGCCGGACTGAACGAACCACCGCGCAGAACTCAACCGGAATTCAAGATGTTAAGGCGAATCCGCCCGTCAGAAAAGAGCGGCAAAGAGCAGCGCCGTCAATAGCCGATCTTCGCCTTCTTCTGATCGGATCGTGATGCCGGTGGCAGGCTTGCCGCCCGGCGGTCAGGCTGGCGGGCGTTCAGGCCTCGACGCCCTGGATGGCAGATACCTGCCAGTCGGCGCCGGGCTTTCGCGCGAACGTCCATATCTCGACGGCGTCTGTCGCCTCGTCGGCATTGCCGCTCACGAGCCTGCCTGTGGCCCTGTCACGCATCACGTCGATGCTCTCGTAGCGCATGGCGACCGTCGCATATTCGGTACCGTTTTCTCTCCATGCCTCCGCGAGGTCGCCCTGAACGAGGTGAACGTCGCGGACTTCGTTCTTGAGACCCTTTGTTGCGTTGTCGCTCAGCTCTTCCGCGAGGTAGGACATGGCTTCGGGTGTGGTCAGCTTACGCAGCGCCGCATAATCCTCCGCTCCGTAGGCAGCCTGGACATCCTTCAGCATCGCCTCGAAGCGATCGAGATCGTCCTGGCCCACGCTGATCTCATCTGTCTGCACCGGTACCGGTGCGGCGGCTGACGCCCCTGTGGCAGCACCACCCATGGCTTCACCTATCCGCGGAATACGGAAGGACGGGGCTGCGCCGGCTGCCGCCGAAGAGCCGGCCGAGGCAGCGGGCGCCGAATAGGCCGGACGCTGGTTGCGGCCGAAGAAGCGCATTGCCAGGGAGATCAGCAGAACGACGAGGCCGACCTGCAGCAGCAGGCCGAGGAAGCCGATGCCGCCGCCGATGCCATGGCCGAGCAGCATGCCGATGAGACCGCCCATCATGAGACCGCCGAGCATGGATCCGCCGAAACCATTGAAAAAGCCCGGCCGTGCATTGGTCCGGTTCTGGCTGGCCGGATTGGTCGCGGTAGAGGGCTGGGTGCTCTGCCGCGGTGTCATGGTTCTGTCGATCGGCGCGGCCGGTGCCGGTGCCGTCCGAGTGACCGGCGGGGCGGAAAAGGTCCGGCTGCCGCGCGAGCCGAAGCCACCGCCTGCCCGCCTCGCGTCAGCGACGTCGACCACCGTCATCATCGCCGCAACACCGATTGCCGCAATGGCCAGAACACGTCCGAAACGCTGCATTTCCACCCTTCCCTGTCTCTCGACCGCAATCGGTCAATACGAGGTCATATAGAGCCAGAGGCGCAGGAATTTAAGAGTGCTGCCCCGTCTTTCCTCGTATTCGGCGTGAGCTAACGGTAAACTGTCCACCCGATTGAGGCGTTTGGCGCCGTTCCTCCCGATGCCTCGGACGCGGCTAGGGCTAGCGCACGGGTCCAATAAAGCCGAGTTCGAGCAACTGCCTGGAACTCGAGAACCGCGTCGAGCACGCATCGGAAAAGTCGAACTCACCGGTCTCCTGAAGATCTTCAAACATCTTGCGGTAGACGGCCGCAGCATCGAAATACTGCCCGTCGGCGACTGCTTGTTCGATCTTTTCCTTGTAGTCGGAGAAGAACTTGAAGTGCAGCAGCACACCGGAGACGGCGGTGAAATTCCTTTCGCAGGGCAACGGCTGATGAATGCTGACGCCGAGGCTGCATTCGCTATCCCAGAAGATGACAGGATATTTGATGAGTTCGAGCAGATGGGCGAATTTGCGCTTCCGCGGACCGCCCGTGATGCTGATCGCCCGCTTCGTATGGCTGATCTCGTATCCGGAGCCGTCGAAATGATCGGCGATTTCCCACGGCATGCGGCCATCATCGCTGTCGAGCGTGGCAGCCCCGAGCGGTCCGATCGGATACATGTCGAGCATCGGGGCTGCGAGGCGCTTTTCCCCTTTGCTCTCCAGCGCCCGCAGAAGAGCATCGAGCGGCCGGTTCTCGCAATCCTCGTAGATCAGGAACTCGTCGGAATCGACATTCAGATACCACCGGTTCCAGCCATAGCGCTCGAACAGAGCCTCTCGCCATTCACGCCCCCTGCGGGCATCGCGATACCGCACCGGCGAACTCCAAAGGTCTACATCCGCCTGCGCAAGCAGGTAGTCCCGCGTCCCGTCCGACGATACGTCATCGACGCAGATGAAGCGGGTAACGCCGAGCCTTCGGTAATGCGCGAGAAACGAAGGCAGCAGCTTCCGGTCGTTATGCGTATTGAACACGAGCGGGATGTCGTCTTTGCCGAGCGTCCGCTGCCCGCCCGGCGTCAGGCACGACATCTCGATCGTCCGCTTCCGCTTGCGGACCCGCGCCGTCAGCTTGTAGGTTTCGTAACGGGTAAGAACGCGATCGAATATCCCTCTGCGAACCCGCTCGCTCTCAGCTCGGCGAAAAGGATAGTGAAGTTCTTTCAAGGTCTGCTCCCGATCGACCGCTGCGAGAGGAAGCGTTTATCGGCATCGGCGCGCGAATTCAACTCCGCCGCAACCGCGGATCTTGCGCCGGCTGAGGGCAGAACCGTCGGCCTAGAATGCAAGCGGGTGCCGCGGTCGCAGGGTCCGGCTGCCAAGCTTGACGAAGTTCTTGATCTTTCCCGGAATGTGCTCCCGCCGGTCATGGCAGAGCGGCTATGCGCAATCCGCTCGTCAGCTGAGCCCGAGCCATCCGGGCGTAGGCCGAACCATTGCTGCATTCCCAGAGAATTTGAGGTTTTTGGTGGGTGATCACGGGCTCGAACCGTGGACCCGCTGATTAAGAGTCAGCTGCTCTACCAACTGAGCTAATCACCCGACCGGAACCGCTTCGCTGCGGTCTGGTGGGGCGTATAATGGCGTTCGCCGGGCTTGTCCAGCGCCCTTTGCAAGTTTTCTGCAAAAATTTCAGCGCGGTGCATTCGTGCGTCCTTCGCCGCCACTTCAGACCGTCAACTCCCCCTCGGCAACTTTTATGGCATGGCCGCCTATCCGCGCGCTCGCGATCTTGCCCTCCGCTATGTCCAGATGCAGATGAATGAAGGAAGGGCGGCCCATTTCGACCCCCTGCTCGATCAGCATGGGGTGGTGGCCATCGACCAGGCCGTCGAAGAAGTTGATGGCGCCTGAAAGAGCGGCCGCGGCCGAGCCGGTTGCCGGGTCTTCGACGAGGCCCATGCCCGGGGCGAACATCCGGGCATGAAAGCGGGCTGTATGATTGATGCCGCCGCGACAGTAGAGATAGGCTGCAGCGAGCCGGCCCTCGGCAAGCGGTGCCAGGTGCTCCCAGCGCTGCGGATCGAATTCCACCGAAGCCGCCGCGCCGACGTCATGGAGGGGCACCATGACGAAGGGAACGCCGGCGCTCCAGAACGACGGCACATGATTTTCAAAGCCGACCTGCGTCGTCTTGAGCGCAAGGGCGTCGGCGATCTCCTGCCGGTCCAACTGCGCGTGGAGCCGGATCGGTTTGCGCGGCAGGTCGAATTCGGCGAAGGTCGCCGCTCCCGGCTTCAGCCTGACGGCAGCGCGGACCGGCCCCACGCTTTCTTCCAGTACCTGCATCAGTTCGAGCGCACTGTTGGCCTCCCCATAGGCCGCTTCCGCAATTGCTACGGCCGCTCCGACTGTCGGGTGTCCGGCGAAGGGCAGTTCGTGTGCCGGCGTGAATATCCGAAGCCGGGCGGAATGGGCGGCGTTGCCGGGCCGCAGGATGAAAACCGTTTCGGAAAGGTTGAACTCCTGGGCGATCGCCTGCATGGCTTCCTCGGCAAGCCCCTCGGCCTCGAACACCACTGCCAGAGGGTTGCCCGCCAGCCGTTTCTCGGTGAAGACATCGTAGATCGCGTAACGCCGTGCCATACATGTCCCCTTATTGGTCCGGGTCGTTGTGGATTAGGTCCGGGTAGCGCGGTATTACGAAGATCCCGTCTGCCGACGCCGCGACGTCGGGTCAAAACTCTGCTGTGCCGCACCGCTCGCGACCTTGCAACGCCAGCGCCCCGGCGGCAAGGCAAAATGCCCGCGGCGACGTACCTTCACGCCATCTGCTGCCCGCGGCTACGCGCAAAAAGCCATTCAAGTATGGGTGGAATGAACGGCGGATAATTATGTGCGGTCGGCTCTGGCCCCCGGATCGCCACCGCCTCGTCGATCTCGGGATGGGGATCGGCAGCAACATGCGCCGCCACCCGGGCAAGGATTTCCTCCGCCGTGGCCGCCAATCGGAAAACGCGGAAAACGGTAAGGGTGCCATCCATGCGGATGGCGTGCCAGCCCGGCTCTGCGATCGCCTCGGAAAGCGAGATGCCGGTTTCCTCCATGACCTCGCGCGCGATGTTGCGCGCGACATCGCAGCGCCCGTCGATGATGTCCTCCGGCTCCAGCGAACCGCCGGGGCTATAGACCCGGCCCGGATTGGCCGTGTGCGCACCCATGCGGATCGCGATCAAGGCGCCATCCGAAGAGACGAGCATCGGCATGCCGAAGATATGGCTCGCGCCCGCCGCCCTCGTTTTCCGCCACCAGAGAAAGGTCGAATAGGGAACGATATGGGCCCGGGCGCTGATGCGCCCGTCCGTGATCCGGACCGATCTCTGCAGCACCATCCGGCCGTCGAAAAGGTGTGGGTTCGCGGCGATTTCCCGCCGCCAGCTTTCGCGCGCCCGATCCGCCTCTGCCAGATGGAACGGATGGGGCTCGGGCGAGACCTCTATATCGATGTCCGAGACCGGGAAGATCGTCCCGTCGAGAGGCCATTGCCCCTGGCTGGTTTCCAGTAAGGTCATCTTCAAATATCCAAGGTCATTACAACAGGGCAATGGTCGGAGGCTTTCGGACGGTCCCAGCCGGTGCGCGGATAACGCTCGACCTCCTGCCCCGCGGGAAAGATCGTGCGATAGGGCTGCCCGGAACGGATGATTTCAGGCAGCCGGGCCGCGTTGCGGCGCGCCAGCTCCGGCGACAGCCAGATATAGTCGAGCTGGCAGAGATGCCGATCTTCCGGCCCCCTGCTGTGGAAGAGCGTCCAGCGGTCGAGGACCGGCCGGCGCAGATTGGGATTTTCGACAAAACCGTCATGACTGAGGATGTCGAGCGCGCTCGTCGTTTCCTCATGCGGCACGAATTCATAGCCGTTGCGCCGGTCGCCCAGCACCTTCACCTTCTCCTGATAGTCGTTCATATCGCCACAGATGGCGAAGACTTTGTCGGCCGTATGTCCGCGGCCGAAGCGGCGTTCGATGATATGGCGCACGGCCTTCACCTCCGCGACACGGACGGCCATCGTCGCCTGCCGGCCGTCGAGACCTTCGCGCGCCGGCCCCATGGACTTGAGATGCACCACATAGAGGGTCAGCGGCCTCCCGCCGATTCTCACATCCAACTCGAGGCAATCGCGTTTGAAGATGCGGTCGCGGGGCCGGTTCGTAAGCGCCAGTTCGTCGTTGAAAAGGTCGAGATCCTCATAGGTGAGCGCAGCGTGGCTCTTTACCTCCAGGCACTCGATCTTCTGGCCGTCGCGGGTCTCCTCCCGCATCAGCACGGCGACATCTATGCCGCGGGAGTCGTTGCCTTCGATCAGATATTTCTGGCGATAACCGTTGCCGGCCATGCGAAACAGATAGCCATATTCGAAGGCCTGCAGCGCCGCCATGTTGTCGGCCTCCTGCAGGCAGAGAATATCGGCGTCGCAATCGGCAATCGCCAGCGCCGACATCTGCCGGGTGTCGTCCGTATGCGCGATCGTGCGCGCCTCTTCCAGACGCTGGTATTCCGCCTCGCTGCGAACGTCGAAGAGCCGCAACACCCGATCCTGCTTGAGCTGGTTGCGAAAGCCGGAAAAATCGAAGCGGCTCATGAGGTTTTCGATATTGAAGGTGGCAAGGCGAAGCGACATCAGGGGCAATTCCACATTGAATTGCCGCGGAGATTAGAGCGGGACGAGCAAGAGTGTAAAGCTGCAGATTGTGCCGCGCGCGAGCCCTCCGCGGCGTCGCCGTCCGCCGGGAACCTTGCGATGAGCCCGTGCGCGGCCTTGGCCGCTATCGTCTTACCGCCACCACCTGGGCCCGGCTGAAATAGGACAACTGCACGCGACCCGACTGGTTGCCGCCGATAAGACGTGCGGTCGATTTGGACATCTGCGACAGGACGCCGACGTGATAGCTCCGTCCGGCTCTGACGACGACGACGTCGCCCGGCTTTGCGTAGGACAGCTTGACGGGCGCACCGAACCTCAGCCACGAGCGGGCGATGCCATAGCTCTTCGGTGGCTGCCGGCCGGATTTCCGGGCAACCATCCCCATGAAATGGCCGCACCAGGGCGTACGGGCCGGATTGATGCCGAGAGCGGCGCGCAGGCGCCTGTTGTTCTTCACCTCGTGCAGCCCGGCATATTGCTGGGCCTGGGTGAGCATTCCCGCTGATGCGGTGTCGGGTGACGTAAGCGCAAGAAATGCTGCAGTCAGAAGCGCGACAACCTTCATGAGTTGGTCTCCCTCACGGCGCTGCGCGTCCAATCAGACGCAAAGTCGCCGTAGCACCTGGTTTTGCCGCATCTTCCGGATTGACTTCGATCCAAAAGATGCAGCCGGCGCGGACGGCGTCATGCCGGCCTTCGCCTGCCTCTTCGTCTCCGTCCATCGCAAGAAGTTCGCCCCTTCCGCAGACGCGCACATGCACGCGCCGAGCCGCTCCGCATTCGGGAATGCGTCCCGATCGCAGATGAAGATGGCTCCGGAATCAAAGGGCTAGAGCGTCCTCCACCGAGGCGTGCAGCAACGGCCGCGCCCAGCGCCCGTTAAAGGCGCCAAGGCCGCATGCCTGGATCGCTGCACGGTCCGCCCGTGAGCGGTACCGTGTCGGCAGCCGTCAAGGCTGCACTACGCCTTCGGCACAAAGCACAAAGGACTCTCTAGCGCTTTGAGGCTGCACATGACCGTCTCCGAAAACCGAATATGGATTTTCAGCGCGGTGTTGCAGCCGGCCCGCGAATTGCAATGGCCGTGCCCCCAACCTGATGGCGTTCGCTTTGCGAGAGTTCGAAATTCCCCTGCCAGCCGGTGGTCAGCAGTCGAAAACTTGCCGGCTAGGTGAAGCGAAATTGTGGCAAAGACCGCTTGTCTTGCGCATTTGGCGTCGATTTCTTCGCCGATTCGCTACTGTGGCCCGAAATTGGCGCGTTTTTGCCTATCGGTCGGCGGCTGTTGACCCTTATCCCGCCCCGGCGGCCAGCATGACGGCCTGGCGTCGCTGCTTTCAGGATCAGCGCACCAGACGAATGGCGCCCGGATAATTGAAATGGGTATTGGCAAGCTCCTTGCTGCAATCCATCTTGAAAGTGCTGTTGCCGATCAGCGTGATCTCCTGTGCGATCAATCTGATGCACTCACCGCTGGTCGTGCCGTTGCCGGCATATTGGAGCTCGCCGGCGTCGGGCAAATAGAGGATCCCCGTCAAAGAGGATTTGCTGTTGCCGTTGATGACGGCTGGTGCGGCGTTGCCGTGCTCTGCAACGATCGAGAAGCCGGCCCAACTGCCCTCGAGCGAAGGCGAGATATTGAAGGTGGCGCCTCCATTGATCCTGAGTTCCGCATCGTTGATCAGGAAAAAGGTCACGCCCTGACCGCTGACGACCGTCTGGCTGCCGAGTTCGAGCCGGCCGCCGTCGATGATGTAATTGCCCGCCTGGAGTGCGACTGCTCCTTTCAGATCCAGGCCTCCGTAGGTACCGGGTTTCAGCGTCACCACATAGCCGTCGGCATTTTTCGGTGTCTTTCCGGTGCCGTTGCAATCGCCGTTGCCGCCGCCTCCGGCGACGTAGGCCTGACCGCAGCCGGAAAGATCCGTCCAGCCCGAAGGCCTGGGGAGCACCTTGCTCGCAAATGGATCGGGTATGCGCGGCGATCCCTCCACGGCGGCCTCGCAGGCGAGCTGTACCGCCTGCGACGAGCTGTAGATGCCGCCCGCCGCGTAAAGACACTCGGCTTTGAGCTTGCCTGAGCCGCCGATATAGACCGACTGATCGTCGTCGGAGTTCGAAAGGACCGCGCATCCCGTCAGATCGGCAATTGCGCTGCCGCTGACCTCGAATGCCCGGTCTGCCGTGTGATGAAGCGCAAGAATGCAGGCCTCCGCCCCGGAGGCGCGCGCAGCAATCGCCAGGCGCCGGATCTGCAGCGGCAGGCGCTCGAGGAAGAGCGGCTTGTGGTCCAGCACGAACTCGGCGGTAGCGGTATCTTCATTCACATTGCGCGTGAACTTTACGGACAGCGCCTGCGTGGACGGCTCCGTGGCGACGGCCAGCGCGTCGACGACGCTCTCCTGCGGCAGCGTATAATTGCTCCAGAAGAACTTTTGCGCCGCGGCGTAGGCCTCGTCCTCGGTGGCGCCCTCGCCATAGGCCCGGACCGAGCCGAGCGCGGCCGCATCGAGAGCGCTCTGGATTTTCTCCGCCTCCAGGTAAGCCCCGGCGAAGTCGATCGCCAGCGCAGCCGCGCCGATGATCGGAACGAAAGCGATCGCGCCCAGAACGGCGAAGTTGCCGCCCCTGTCGCGCACCAATCTTCTCAGATGCAGGCGGAACGTCGCGGCCCTCATAGCCTTCCCTCTCAGCAGCCCCACCGCAACACATAAGCATTAACTAATTTTAAGATCGTTACCAAACACGTTCGGCTTTTATGAAATCTTTACAGGAAGCGCTCGGTTGTACCGCTCTCCAAGCCGCCTCCTGCGCAAGAATCGGTCGTAGTTCGTAACAAATCGCCCTGAAAAGTTACTGGACCAAGGCCACCGATCTCGTCAAAAATAACGGTGCAATCAGGGAAATGATTTCAGTAGCAATTTAGATCGGAGCTCCCTTCGGGGTGAACGCCGATTGCGAGGATTTACCCGGTCGAGCTCGCGGCAGCCCCCGGGCGGAGAGTGATGGATATGCCCGGGGCGTCTGGCAGCCGGGTGTGATATTGCCGCCGGGAAAATAGAGAGATTGAAATTTTCGCCGCAATTTACCAGGACCCGCTCGCTGACGGCGGGCCCTGGTTTTGTATGGGCGCTCCTGGCGCCGGGTCATTTCCGCGGCGCCGTTCAACGCCGCAGCAAGCGCGTCAGCCATAGAGATATTCGGGCAGCCAGAGCGTCATGCCCGGCCAGATATACATCATGATCATGCAGAGAATGACGATGAGCATGTAAGGCATCATGCCCGCGAATATCTGGTTGAGGGTAACCTGCGGCGGCGACACGCCCTTGAGATAGTAGGCCGACATCGCAACCGGCGGGGACAGGAACGCAGCCTGCAAATTGACGAAGACGAGCACGCCCCAGAGGATCGGGTCGATGTCGAAATGGTGGAGCATCGGCAGAAAGATCGGCACGAAGATGATGATGATCTCGGTCCATTCGAGCGGCCAGCCGAGAATGAAGATGATCGCCTGAGACAGGATCATGAACTGCACCGGCGTGAGATCCAGCGCGAGAACCCATTGCTCCACCAGCGCCTGTCCGCCGAGGATCGCGAAAACGGCGGAGAAAAGCGCCGACCCGACGAAGAGCCAGCAGACCATGGCGGTCGTCTTCGCGGTCAGGAACACCGCCTCCTTGGTGCGCTGCCAGTCGAGAGTCCGCGCTTGGAGCGCCAGCAGGAAGGCACCGGCCGCGCCGACGGCGGCGGATTCCGTCGCAGTCGTGATGCCGAACAGGATCACCCCGAGCACCACCACCGTGAGGATTGCGAGCGGCATGACGGAGGAAACGAGGAGCTTCACCACCTGCAGCCGTTCCGCCGTCATGTTGCGGTAGTAGCGCAGCAGCGCGAAGACGGCGACTGCGGCGGCGAGGCCGAACCAGACGTAGAAGCTCGTCGCAGGGCCGCCAGCCGCTGCAGGCCCGGCATCCGCGACCGGCGCGCCGAGCTCTTCCAGCCCCTCCGGTGCTTCGGTCGCGGCCGCCTGTTGATGAATGACGACATACCACCAGAGAAGCCAGAGCGTGGACGCCGTCAGCAGCAGCGGAAAGAGCGCCGCAGCAAGGTTCTTGACGAGTTTCCAATAGGTGAGCCGTCCCTCTTCCCCTTTGATCCCGAGCGCGCGTGATGGCGAGACGAGCGCTGCGAGAAGACCGGCGAGCATGTTGGGTGAATAGACCTCTGCGAAATGCTTCATCCATGGCGGCACCGGGACGCGCGTCTGTTCCTCGGGCAGACTCGGAGCGATCTTCGGATTGAGCATCGCCCAGCCGAGGACATAGGCGAGATAGAGGAGCGCCAGAAAGAAGCCGGGAAGCATCGTCGCCGCATAAAGCTTGACCACCGACTGGCCGGCGACGGCCGCATAGACGATGATCATCACCGATGGAGGGATCAGGATGCCCAGCGTGCCTCCGGCGGTGATGACACCCGAGGCAAGCTTCACATCGTAACCGGCCCGCAGCATCGGGTTCATGGCGATCACCCCCATCAGCACAACCACGGCGCCGACGAGGCCGCTGGCGATGCCCCAGAAGGTGCAGACGATGAGCGTTGTCACCGCGAGCGATGCCGGAACGCGCCGGAATGACAGCTGTATGCTGTAGAACATCTTGTCGACCAGCGCGCCGCGCTCCATCACGTAGCCCATCAGCACGAAAAGCGGGATGGAGATCAGCACGTCATTGGTCATGGCGCCGTAGGTGCGCTGGACCATGAGATCGAAGACGCGATTGTCGATCCAGGGTTCCACCGGATTGTAGAAGGCGTAGAAGCCGAACAGCATTCCGAGACCCATGAGGGTGAAGGCCGTCGGAAATCCCATCATGATCACGACCACGATGAGGCCCAGCATCGTCAAGCCAAGAAAAGGTTCACTCACCGCTCTCCCCCTCCGAGGCCGCGCTGCCGGGCCGCCCTGTCGATATCCTGCGCGCGTTCGATGGCAGCCTCACGCGTTTCCTCGTCCAGATGCTCGCTATGGGCAAGCTGCTCGGCGACGACATCGATCTCTTCGACGTCCTTCAGCCGCGCCGGCCACGCCCCGGTTCGGAGACAGATGATGCAGCGCAGGATCTCCGCCAGTCCCTGAAGAATGACGAGTGCGCCTGCGATCGGAATGACCGTCTTGAAGTAATAGATCGGCGGCCCTTCGGCGGTCACCGTCGAGTGCTCGCCGATCCGCCATGACAATGCGGCATAGTCGTAGCCTGCATAGATGAGGGCGGCGATCCCGGGCAGGAAGAAGAAGATGTAAAGGATGAGGTCCAACGCCGCCTGCGTGCGCGGCTTCAACGAACTGTAGATGAAATCACCGCGCACATGCGCGTTCTGCGCCAGGGCATAGGCGCCCGCCAGCATGAAGAGGCTGCCGTAGAGCATGTTGCTGGCATCGAAGATCCATGCGGTCGGCATGTTCAGGATATAGCGTTTGAAGACTTCACCGCAGACCAGCATCATCAGACCGATGATCAGCCACGCCGCCGCCTTGCCGGTCCAGACGCTGATGGCGTCGATCCTCATGAGCAGATGCTGAACGTTCACGCGCACCCCCGGGATGGCCAGGTCCTGACCGTACATCACCGGCCCTGCGCCGGTGATGTGCTGGATCGGGATGAAGTCAGAGCGACTTGGCGACCCCGTCTCGCCCGAAATAGTGGTCGAAGGCCATCCGCCGGTTGACGACGGTATCCTGCTCCCAGCGTGTCGCGCGTTCGGCAAAGGCGATCTGGGACTGCAGAACCTCCTTGAACACCGGATTTTCCGCCGACTTCTTCTTCACCACCTCGTCATAGACTTCGAGTTGCCGCTTGAGGATCGCTTCGGGCGTCTTGTAGAACTTGACCTGATCGGCCGTCTGCATCTCGCGATAGTCCGTGGAGTAGCGGTCGATCGCTTTCCAGGCCATGTCCGCCGACGCCGCGTCCACCGCATTGGTTATGATTGCCTTCATCTGGTCCGGCAGGCCGTCGAACTTTCCTTTGTTGAACAGTATCTCGAATGTCTCGGCATTCTGATGATAGCCCTGCAGCATGCACACCTTGGAGACGTCGGGAAAGCCGAGCAGGCGATCGGATGAGGCATTGTTGAATTCCGCCGCGTCGAGCAGACCGCGGTCGAGTGCGGCGACGATCTCGCCTCCGGGCAAGGCGTTGACCGCTGCGCCGAGCCCTGTGAACACATCGATCGAGATACCGACGGTGCGGAACTTCAGTCCCTGCAGGTCCTCGGCCTTGGCCACCGGCTTCTTGAACCAGCCCAGCGGCTGTGTCGGCATGGGCCCGTAGGGAAACGACACGACATTGGCGCCGATCGACTCGTAAAGCTTGGCGAGCAGGTCCCTGCCGCCGCCGTATTTGTGCCAGGCCAGCATCATGTTGGCGTCCATGGCGAAGCCGGGCCCCGATCCCCACAGCGCCAGCGCAGTCTGCTTGCCGTAGTGATAGACCATCACGCCGTGGCCCCCATCGAGCGTTCCTTCGGAAACCGCGTCGAGCAGTCCGAATGCCGGCACGACGGCACCGGCCGGAAGCACCTCTATCTTGAGGTCGCCACCAGTCATATCGTTGACCTTCTTTGCGAAGTCGAGCGCGAACTCGTGAAAGATGTCCTTGGACGGCCACGTGCTTTGCCAGCGCATGCTGACCGGCCCTTGTGCCCTCACGATGCTCGGCGCTGCAGCCATGGCCGCCCCGGCCGCTGCGGCGCCGCGGAGAAATTTGCGGCGCGATGGCCCCCCGCTTTCGGCTTTGTGTTTCATGCTTTCCTCCCAAGGCTGCGCGCGAACTCCCTCCCCTTTTGGGAGCGGACTTTTTCGCGGGCATTCACAATCGCTAAAGAGGCACAAGCATCGTCTGGAGACGCGCTGCGCCCCGATTTTTTTCTTGCTGCAGGAGAGAATACTCCCGAATGCGCCCCTCGCAAAGATTGCAGGGAACGAGCGGAGAACGCTGCCAGTCGGATGCGGAAGGGAATAGTATGGCACAGCGTTCTGTCTCACTGCGAGAGCGGCCGATCTCTTCGGGAGGGCATGGCATGACTACCGTTCCGCGAAACCTGATCGTCATCACCATGGCCGGTGCGCTTATGGCCGGCTGCGCCGGCGTTTCGGCCCGAAATGCGGCTCGCACGACGGGCCTGGTCGGCTACGGCCCGAATCCGACTTTGCCGAAGCCGAACCCCACGGTGATCCCGACCGTCAACATCGCCGACGCAAAAGGCTGGCAGGAAGGCGCCACGCCGACACCCGCAAAAGGGCTGAAGGTGAACGCCTTCGCTGCGGGCCTCGATCACCCGCGCTGGCTGCATGTACTGCCGAACGGCGACGTGCTGGTGGCCGAAACCAATGCACCGGCCAAGCACGACGAAGGCTTCAGCCTCAAAAAGGCATTCATGAAGCTGGCGATGAAACGAGCGGGTGCCGCACCGCCAAGCGCCAACCGGATCACGCTTCTGCGCGATACCGACGGCGACGGTGTCGCCGATCTTCGCAGAACCTTCGCGGAAGGTCTCAATTCTCCCTTCGGCATGACGCTTTCCAAGGGCAAGCTCTATGTCGCCAATACCGACGCGCTCGTCGCATTCCCCTATTCCCGCGGTCAGACTCGCCTGGGCACGCCGGAAAAGATCATCGACCTGCCGTCGGGAAATCTCAATCACCATTGGACGAAAGACGTGATCGCGAGCCCGGACGGACGAAAGCTCTATGTCACCGTCGGCTCCAACAGCAATGTCGGGGAAAACGGCATGGCTGCGGAAAAATATCGCGCGGCCGTTCTGGAGGTGGACAAGGCAAGTCGCCGCACCCGGGTCTTCGCTTCGGGCCTGCGCAATCCTAACGGCCTGTCCTGGAACCCGGAAAGCGGCGAGCTCTGGGTCGCCGTCAACGAGCGTGACGAGCTCGGCGACGATCTCGTTCCGGACTACATGACCTCCGTCAGGGACGGCGCCTTCTATGGCTGGCCCTACAGCTACTTCGGTCAGAATGTCGATACGCGCGTCAAGCCGCCGCGCCCGGATCTCGTGGCGAAGGCGGTAAAACCCGACTACGCTCTTGGTTCGCACACCGCTTCGCTGGGGCTGACATTCTCCGAAGGCGCATCGCTCGGGCGCGCCTATGCCAACGGTGCCTTCGTAGGCCAGCACGGCTCCTGGAACCGCAGCGTCCACAGCGGATACAAGGTGATCTTCGTTCCCTTTGCCAAGGGCAAGCCGAACGGACGACCGAGAGACGTCCTCGCCGGCTTTGTCAGCCGGAGCGGGAAGGCGATGGGCCGGCCGGTCGGCGTTGCGATCGACGAGCAGGGCGCCCTGCTCGTCGCCGACGATGTCGGCAATGTCATCTGGCGCGTCAGCCGTAGATAGCGGTCTTCGCCCCGATAGACTTGCCGCTTCCCCATTGCTACTCTCCCACTCGAGGCGATCGCAATGCGATTTTTCATGGCGTCCGCGGCTCTTTGGAGCGGACCGGAAAGTACGCACGAATTACCGCTCACACATGTTCAACCGATCGGTATTTTCGCTCACGACATCGCCGGGAGACGGACGGCATGAGGCGGCTGGCAGCGATCATGGACGCGGACGTCGTCGGCTATAGCCGGCTGATGGGGCTGGATGAAGCAGGCACGTACCGGGCGGTCAAGCAATGCCGTGATGCCTTCATTCTACCTTTGGTCGCGGCCCATGGCGGAAGGATCGTCAAGCAGGCGGGAGACGGGACGCTCGCGGAATTCGCAAGCGTTCTCGATGCGGTCGCCTGCGCGGTCGCGATCCAGCGAACGATGCATGATCACGCCGGAGGCGCCGAAGCGGAGCGTCTGAAGTTGCGCATCGGCGTCCATCTCGGCGATATCGTCGCTGACGATGGCGACATCCATGGCGAAGGCATTGCCGTTGCCGAGCACCTGCAGGAAATGGCGCCGCCCGGCGGCGTGTGCGTGTCGCAGCAGGTCTATGACCAGATCGGCTCGAAGGTGGATTTCCCCTTGACCGAAATCGGCTGCAGGATATTCGCCGATCTTCCCGGTCCGCTGCGCGCCTGGCGCTGGCAGCCGGGCGGCGCGGCAGGGGAAGTGCCGCCGGCGCCGGCACAAACCGACCCCCTGCCCGGTAAGAAGCGCCCATCGATCGCAGTCCTGCCCTTCGTGAATCTTTCGAGCGCCGACGAACAGGAACATTTCTCCGACGGCTTTACCGAGGAGTTGATCACCACGCTCGCCCGATGCCGGTGGCTGCGCGTCGTCGCTCGCAACTCCTCCTTCACCTTCAAGGGGAAGGCGGTCGACGCAAGGAGAGTGGCGGAAGACCTGGGTGTCAAATACGTGATCGAGGGCAGCATACGTCGCGCGGCCAACCGCATCCGCATCACGGCGCAATTGCTGAGCGGCGAAACCGGCATGCTGCTCTGGGCAGAACGCTACGACCGCATGCTGGACGATGTTTTCGTGCTCCAGGACGAGATCGCGGGGCAGATCACCGGCACCGTGGAGCCGGAACTCGGCTTCATCGAATTCGCTGCGTTGCGCGGCCACACCGCGACGGACATGGATGCCTGGAACATTTACCTGAAGGCGCTATGGCATCTTTACAAGTTCGATCTGGAAAATCTGAGGATATCCAAGACGCTCTTCGAGCGGGCGGTCGATCTCGAGCCCGCGTTTGCCCAGGCCCATGCGCGGCTTGCCTATGTCCATATACAGCTCGGCTGGTACGGCCCCCTGGAAGAGCGGGCCGACCGGATCGCCGACGCGACGGCGCTCGCGGAACGCGCAATCGCGCTCGACGACCGTGAGCCGGCCGCCCATCTTGCCCTCGGCCGGGCACGGGCGCTCGGCGGGCAGCCGCAGCGGGGCATAGACCACCTGCGGAATGCGCTGAGGCTCGATGCAAGCTTCGCCCAGGGCCACTTCGCCCTCGGGCAAGCGCTTTGCTATGTCGGCCGCCCGGAGGAAGGCATTGCCGCGATCAACGAAGCCTTCCGGTTGAGCCCCCGCGATCCGCATCTGTGGACCTTTTACAATATGGTGGCTATCGCCCACTATCAGTCGGGTCGCTTCGCGCAAGCCGCCGAAGCGGCCCGTGCCTCCCTACGCCAGGAGAACGCCACATTCTGGCCGGCAATGGTCCTGGCGGCCTCGCTCGGTGCCATCGACCGGACCGACGAACGCAGTTCGGCCGTGGCAAACCTTCTTCGCCGGCGCCCGGACATGACCGTGAAAACGGCCCGCGCCGAATTCTACTTCGGCAACGTGCCGGTCATGCCGGAAGATTTCATCGCCCGTTTCGTCAGCGATCTGCGCCGCGCCGGCCTGCCTGACTGATATCCAGCTGCTGCCGAATGGCCCGCCCGAAGGGACAAGCGGCGGCGCCTGTCCACCATAGCGTAACCGCAAATAAAATCGCCCACGTGGTGCACGTCCCCTCTCCCCGCTTGCGGGGAGAGGGCTAGGGTGAGGGGCAAACTTTAGTAGGGTCGTGTTCCCTGAAACCCCGCCCCCGTTCGTCACTTTCGTGACATCTCCCCCGTACGGGGGTATCCGCCGGGTCGCCCTATCCTATTGCAGCGTGCGCGAAGGAGCGGCGGCCGCCTGGCCGTTCATGGCCTCCGGCGCCGTCGCCTGAGTTCCGCGGTTGCTGTCGAGGCCGGTCGCGACGACGGACACGCGGAAAGTGCCGTCCAGGCTCCGGTCGAAGATCGCACCGACGACGATGTCGGCTTCGTCGTAAACTTCCTCGCGGATGCGGGTCGCCGCCTCGTCCACCTCGAAAAGCGTCATGTCCATTCCGCCGGAGATCGACACGAGCACGCCTTTGGCACCGCGCATGGAGACTTCGTCGAGCAGCGGGTTGGCGATCGCCGCTTCCGCCGCCAGCATCGCGCGGTTCTCGCCGGTCGCTTCGCCCGTGCCCATCATCGCCCGGCCCATGCCCTTCATCACCGTCTTGACGTCGGCGAAGTCGAGATTCATCAGGCCCTCCTTGACGATCAGGTCGGTGATGCAGCTGACGCCCGAATAGAGGACCCGGTCGGCAATCATGAATGCGTCGGCGAAGGTCGTCTTGGCATCGGCGATGCGAAAGAGGTTCTGGTTGGGGATAACGATGACCGTGTCTGCACTCTCCCGCAGCCGCTCGACGCCGAGCTCCGCCGTCTGCATGCGCCGCTGTCCCTCGAAGCTGAAGGGCTTGGTGACGACCGCGACCGTCAGGATCCCGGCCCGCCGCGCCGCTTCCGCGATCACCGGCGCCGCTCCCGTACCGGTGCCGCCGCCCATGCCTGCCGTGACGAAGCACATATGCGTGCCGCCGAGGTGGTCCATGATCTCGTCGATCGATTCCTGCGCGGCCGCATTGCCGATGTCGGGTACCGAACCGGCGCCGAGACCCTCGGTGATGGCAGCGCCCAGCTGGATTCGCCGCTCCGCCTTCGACGTCGCCAGCGCCTGCGCGTCCGTGTTCGCGGCGATGAAATCGACGCCCTGCAGGTTTTCGGCGATCATGTTGTTGATCGCGTTGCCGCCGCCGCCGCCGACGCCGATGACCGTGATCTTCGGGCGCATCTCGGTAATGATCGGCTTCTTGTATTCCGTCATGGTTCTTCTCCTTGGGCAGTTCCCCGGCCGCCCGAAAACTCGGAACACGGAGAGCGAATGCGGTGCGGCGCGAATCAGGCGCCTTCATTCTAGGAATTCAAAAAAGCCACAGAGAAGGCAAGAGCGACAAAATCATGGCAGTCCACAACTACCTTCGTCGGCAGGGGAACAAAGAAATATCCGGGCACGTTCAATCTGGGTTTCGCGCAAGGAGGAATGGCTGCCATGGGTACCGAACAAGCCCCGACGGCGAAGGGCAAGCAATCCAGCACCGGCCTGCACAAAAGCGCCGCCAAGGAAGAGAAAAAGACCGAAGCACAAAAGGGATCGGACCTTAGAAAAGGCGCCGATCGGTTCGACGAACGTTCGAAAAGTTCCGACGGCCGCAGCGCCGCCTCGAAGCAGAAGCCGAAAAAGTAAAGAGGCGTCTCTTCAACGCCCGCCGCGGGCGCCGGTTCAACCCGCTTCGGATGCGGGCGCGGTATAGCGCCGGCGCACCGCCTCGGCCAGCCTCTGCCGGCTTTCGGCAGGCGAGAGCGAACGGTCCTCTTCTATGCCCGCAGCCTCCTCGGCCAGTTCCTCGTCGCCGATGCGTTCCTCGAACCACTTCGAGTAATCGCCGTGGCGCAGATGGTGCTCCCAGGTCGTGTCGTCTATGCCTTCGGCGATCTGCAGAAACATCGTCAGATTGTGGGCGCGCAAATTCATCTCGTTCTTCGGACCGCGGAAATAGAAGCTTGCCTCCTCGCCCAACCGGCCCTCCGCATATTTGCGCGTATGCCGCTTGCGGGCTTCCCGGGGTTGCTCGCTCTTGATCCGCCGAACCGGCGTGCGCGGCGTGCGCCGCCAGAAAAGAACCTCGTCTTCCCCGAAAGAAGCATCCAGCCCGTCCGGCAGCGCCTCACCCAAGACGGAGCAAACCGTCGCGATTACGTCGCGCGCCTTGGGACCGAGCGCTGCGACCGCAGTGATCTCCTTGAGAGCATCGGGCGAGACGGAGTCCGGATGGACCGTGATCATGATCATGCCGGAGCGGTCGTCGGAAAGCGCGAGCGAGGCACTGTCGCGCGCTGCGGGCATGAGATGATGGGCCTCGTCGATAATCAGCCAATGCGGCCTGCCGGTCTTGGCACGCAGCGCCGACAAATCTGGCATCAGGCCGGCGAAGAACTCGGGCCGGTCGTTGGGCTCGACGCCTGTTGCGCTGACGACGACGTTATCGTCCGGATTAGCCAGGAGCTCCAGCACCTCCCTGCCCGTAGGCGCGACAGACCCGTTCCCCACGGTCACCGCGCCTTCAAGCCCCTCATAGTCGCCCTCCGGATCGAATATGCAGAGCTGGAAGCGCCGTTCCCGTAATCGCTCCGCAAGGGCGGTCGCCAGTCTCGACTTGCCGATGCCGGAACTCCCCGCTATCAGCAGCACGTCCTGCGGTCCGATCTCCACCGGCCCCTCGTCATCCTCACCGATCGGCACCTGGTGGCGGGCACTCGCGCACAACGCATAATCGGACTCCATGATCCGGTTCATCAGTTGCTCGACGCCGGCCCCGCGCACACCCTCGAGGATCACGTCGGCCGTGTCCTTGAGCGCCGGTAAGGCGTTGGCCACGGCGGCTCCGCAGCCGCACATCCTCAAAAGCGCGTGATCGTTCTCGGCATCGCCCACCCCCACCACGTTGAGAAAGGAAAGCCCCATCTCCTTCAGGGCCGCCTTCAGCCCCGTGGCCTTGTTCACACCCGTCGGGAGCACCATGACGGCGCCCTTGTTGAAGATGATCTCGAGTTCGAGGCCGAGCTCGTTGATCGCTTCGAGCGCGGCTGTCTGGAACGGCTCCCAGGTGGCGACGATGGAACGGCCGACCGACATCCTGTCGACGCCCTTCTCCTTGAGGCGCTCGATGAAGGCCTCCGGCGGCGAGGGTGCAAGCAGCCGCTCCTCGCCGGTTTCCGGCGTATAGAGCAGCGCACCGTTCTCGACGACGACCTTGTCGAACACATCGATTTCGGGAAACACGCTCTTGAGGTCCGGCAGCTCGCGCCCGGTCACGAGCAGAAGCTTGCGCCCGCTCTCCTTCAGCCTCTTCAAGGTCTCCAGAGTTTCCGGACGGACGGCACCGTAATCGGCCAGTGTACCGTCGTAATCCGTCGCAAGAGCCATGACATACATCTGCGTGCCGCCTCCTTCTGTTACCGGCCGCCGGATCCGCTCGATCTTTAGCCGCCGCTATTGTCGTGCTGCACGGTGGAACGTGCAAGGCCAAGGCTGGTTCCGGCCCGCAAGGCCGCCTGTCGCCGCAAGCTTTGTCTAAAGCCGCCAGCCTCCACTCACGACGAAAGGAACGCGAGCACCGTCGCAGAGCGGCACGCTGCTATAGGCTTTGAGGCTTTGCCCGTCGGGCAGCGCGAGTGTGAGTGCGGAGCGTTCGCCCTCGAAGACCGAGGAGAGAACCCGCATCGGGATGCCTTCGCCATCCCGATGAACCTGCTCCGGACGAATGAGCACGTCGCAAAGCGGCCCCTCGCCTGCATGCGCTTCGCCTGCATGCGCTTCGACTGCATGCCCTTTGCCGCCGTGCCTGTCGGCAAGCGCAGCGCGGAGGAGCGGCCAGTCGAGCGCACGCCCCGCTCCCTCCGGCAAATTCAACCGCACGATCGCGCCGCGACCGATCAGCCCCCCCACCACCCGACCCTCAGGCCGCGCATAGATATCCGCCGGCGGCGCCACCTGAAGAAGCTTGCCTTCCGACATCACCGCGACGTCGGTCGCAAGCGCCATCGCCTCGGCCTGGTCGTGAGTCACATAGATCATCGTGGCGCCGGAGCGCTCGTGAAAGGCGCGGAAGGTCTCCTCCATCGACTTCCTCAAATGCTGATCGAGATTGGCGAGCGGCTCATCGAGCAGCACCACGTCCGGTTCCGTGACCAGGCAGCGCGCCAGCGCCACACGCTGCCGCTGGCCGCCGGAAAGTACAGCCGGCCGCCGATCGGCGAAATCGGTAAGCTTCACCAGCGAAAGCGCGTCGCCTACCCGCTTGCGCCAGGCCTCGCCGGAAAAGCCGCGGACCTTCAAGGGGTAGCCGACATTCTCCGCCACCGTCATATGCGGCCAGAGCGCATAGGATTGGAATACCATCGCCATGTTGCGCTTCTCCGGCGGCAGCACACGGGCTGCATCCGAAAGCCGGCGCTCGCCGAACTCGATCGAGCCGTCCGTCGGCTGCTCGAAGCCGGCGATCATCCGGAGCACCGTCGTCTTGCCACAGCCGGAAGGCCCGAGCAGCGCGAGAAATCCCTGCTTGCGCAGCGCCAGCGACACGTTCGAAACGGCCGGCCTCACCTGCTCTGCACCTTTTCCACCGAAGTTTTTGGTCAGGTGGTTGAGGATCAGTTGCGCCATGGCAGCACGCCCTCCGGCAAATATTTCGCGAAGAATTCCAGCGCCGCCATCAGCCCGATGACCATGACGACGACGAGCACCGAGAGCGCCGAGGCGAGATCGGAAGAGCCGCTGTCGTCGAGATTGAAGATTGCGACGCCGAGCGTCTGCGTGCCGGCGGACCAGAGGAGCGCCGAGACGGTCAATTCGTTCGCCGCGATCAGGAAGACGAGGATGACCGAAGCGCCGGCGGCCGGCGCCAGAAGCGGCAGCAGCACATCGCGCATGCGGCGCAGGAACCCCGCGCCCGCGAGCCGCGCCGCCTCCTCGAGCGAGGGATCTATCTGCAGGAAGGCGCTCATCACCGGCTTGAGGCTAACGGCGAGGAAGGAGGAGAAATAGGCGGCAAGAATGATCCAGATCGTACCGTAGATCGAAACGCCGATCAGCGGCAGCGGTGCCGCGAAGGCAAGGATGAAGGCGACGGCGAGCACGATGCCGGGCAGCGCATAGGGGATCTCGATCAGGATCGCCATCAGACTGGCAAGCCGCCCGCGCCGCGTCACGAGCAGGTAACCGGCCGGTACGGTGACCGCAAGCAGGCCGACTGCAGCGGCGGAGGCGAGGAAAAGGGAATTCTTGAGCGCCGTCAACGTCATCGACTGGCGGAAGAGTATTTCCCCATAGGCGTTCAGGGTCATGGTGTCGAAACTGAGCGGCACGCCGTAGGCCGGCACCAGGGAACTTGCGATGAGCGCCAGGAGCGGTGCGACCAGCAGCAGCGCCAGGATTGTCCAAAGCAGCGCCTCCGCGGCGAACCGCATGCGCCCGAGCGTGAAGGCGGCCCTCGCGCCGGCAAGGCCGATCAGGCGATAGTCTCTGCGCTTGAGCGCTCGCTGCTGCAGAAGCAGCCCTGCGGCGGAAATCAGGGCGATCAGCGTCGAAAGCACCGCGATTTCGCCGAAAGTGGACGAACCGAAACTCGCAAACCGGCTGAAGATCAAGGTCGGCAGCGTTTCGATCGAGGCGGGAATGCCGAGTATCGCCGGGATACCGAAATTGCCGATACCGGATACGAAGGCGATCGCCGCTCCGGCGATGAGCCCCGGAGAGGAAAGCGGCAGAACGATGTCGCTAAGGACGCGCCAGGGCGAGGCGCCGCAAAGCCGCGCCGCTTCGACCCCGTCGCGGGGCGCCGCTGCAAGTCCGGCCCTGATCGCCAGGAAGACGAGCGGCGCATGCTGTACGCCGAGAAGCAAGGCGATCCCCGCAAGCGAATAGAGTGGCTGAGGGCTGCCGAGCGGCGGTGCAAGCCCCAGCGTCTTGAGCAGGGGACTCGATGGACCCGACATCTCCACCCAGGCGAGCGCCGTCACCTGCGGGGGGATCATCATCGGCAGCATGAAGGCGAAGCTCAAGGCAAGCTTGCCACGGATGTCCGTAAGCGCCACGACAAAGGCGAAGAGTGCCCCCACGAAGAGCGAGATCGCCGTGCCGCCGGCCGCCGTGATCAGCGTATTGCGGAGCGCCGCGAAGGTCGCCGCCTCGAAGAGCACCCCGACCGCCTCGCCTCCTTCGAGTCCCTTGATACCTGCCCATCCGAGTCGGATCAGCGGCAGCGCCGAAAGCAGAAAGACTGCGCCGAACACCGCCGCCAGGAGCCATGCGGGCTCCCCGCCCGCAGACATGCGCGGGCCACGGAGCCGGAAATATGCCGCTCGCCAACCCGTCCCGGCCTTCGAAGAGTTCGCCGTACGTGCTCGACCGTCCGTCACGTAAGGTGACGGCGGCACCTCGAAGCCGCGCAGCGTCCGCGTCAGTGGTTTCGGTAGCGAAGCCTGGCTCGTTTCCCTGCTCCGGTCGGCCTCCTCCTCCATCGCGCCGTCGAATGCGAACCAAAGCCAGGACCGCGCCTTCGATGGAACGCGCAGCGGGCGCTCCAGCTTTTTCAAGCCGGAACCTCCCTCCGCATTCGGGTCGGCAGTCGGCGTGCAAGGTACCCGGCGCCCGCTGCGGGCGATCTCGTCAGTGTCCGGCATCGAGAGGTCAGTTGGTACCGAAAATGCCGGAGAAGGTTTTCAGGTCCGCCTCGGAGTTCTTCACGGCTTCGGCAGCATCGACCGGCAGCACCTTGATCGCCTCGCGCGCCGGGAAGCCCTCCGGCAAGGCCATACCGTCGCGCGCCGGGATATAGCCCATTTTCACCGCCACTTGCTGGCCCTCCTCGGAGAGCAGGAAATCAACGAATTTCTTTGCTGTCTCCGGGTGTCTTGCGGTCTTCAGGACGGCGACCGGCTCCGTGACGGCGGAAACGCCCTCGGCCGGGAAGACGAATTCCACCGGCGCACCCTTGGCCTTCTCTCGGATGGCCATGAAATCGACCACCATGCCATACGCCTTCTCGCCGGTCGCGACCGCCTTCAATACGCCGCCATTGCCGCCGGCGGCCGTCGCGCCGTTTTCGGCGAGCGCCTTGTAATAGTCCCAGCCGAGCCCGTCGATGCCGGCAAGCGTCTGCGCATGGATCAGCGCCGCACCCGAGGTGAGCGGGCTCGGCATGGTGACCAGACCCTTGGCCTCGGGTTTCGCAAGATCCTGCCAGCCGGCCGGCTTCATCGAAGCGGAAGCGTTGTAGACGATGCCGGTCGTGATCATCTTCGTCGAATGATAGCCGCCCTCCGCATCGAAGAGCGAGGCGTCATAAGCCGCCGCTTCCGGAGATTTGTAGGGCATCAGATATCCCGTTTCCTTCAGCCGCTGCATCGTCACCGTGTCGGCGATCAGAAGCACGTCCGCCACCGGGTTCCCTGCTTCGATCTCCGCCATCAGCTTGGCCATTACCTTCGTCGTCCCGTCCCGCACCCATTCGACCTCGACACCCGGATTCGCGGCCTGAAACGCGTCCACCGTCGCCTGCGCATCCTCGTTCGGCTGGCTGGTGTAAAGCACGAGGCTTTCCGCGAAAGCGGCGGTGGACAGGAGGCCGGCGACGAGCGCTGCGGCGACGGCGGGGAGAAGCGTTTTCATGAATTTGCCCTCGGTCGGAGAAAGATCGCGCCGAGGGATAGAGCGGGTGTTTTACAGGGATGTGACAGCGAAAAGCCGGAAAAACCTCAGCTCGTCGGCCGGCCGGAGAGTTCCACGAATGTTCTCGGACGATCTCTCTAAAATATTATTGGCGATTCAAATCAGCGGCTTGATCGTATTTTCGGGACGGGGTGAGTCCCTCTCACAATTAAATTCGGTTCATCCATTGCATATCTCGAAGCAGCGTTTATATATAGCTCATCGAAACTTGCTTGTGACCTTTGTCTACGCGCCGAAGCGCTTCGTCAGATTTCCTCTCAATATCGATCAAACCGGGCTGATATTCGTCCGGGAACTCTAGCGATTGAAAGGAAATCGTTATGAACTCAGGCACCGTAAAGTGGTTCAACAGCACCAAGGGCTTCGGCTTCATCCAGCCCGACGATGGCGCCACGGACGTATTCGTGCACGCCTCCGCCGTTGAACGCGCTGGAATGCGTTCGCTCGTAGAAGGCCAGAAGGTTACCTACGACATCGTCCGCGACAACAAGTCCGGCAAGAGCTCTGCAGACAATCTGCGGGCCGCATAAATTCGTCATTCGCCTCCGCTGACCACGGATGTACTGGCAGGGAGCGTTTGAATGACGGGGCGCCCCAGCGCGTCTGGTAAAGACGCGCGGCGCTCAAGAGGAGGTCGGGGTAACGCCCGGCCTTTTTTGCTTGTGCCGCCCCCGGGTGGCACGGACGAAGGAGATGGCCATGGGCCGGAACACCTACAGCGTTGGCGACAGTGTCGTCCTGAGAGCCGATCTCACGCGCACGGCCGCTGCGGACCGGACCTGCCGCATCGTGTCCATCCTGCCCGCGGCCGAACATGGGGAAGCGCAATATCGGGTGCGGTTCGGAACGGAGAACTTCGAACGGCGTATCTTCGAACACGACATCGATCCTTCGGAAACGGCTTCGCCGGTCCAGGAACACGGCCAGGCGGCATCGGTCGAAGGCAAGCCCTGGTTCAAACCCTTGAACATCAGGACGCCGAAATAAAGAACCCAATCAGCAATCCTATAAAATCGGAAAGGATATACTTTGCAGGTACTCGTCAGGGACAATAACATCGACCAGGCTCTTCGCGTTCTCAAGAAGAAGATGCAGCGTGAAGGCGTCTTCCGCGAAATGAAGATGCGCAGCGCCTACGAAAAACCGTCCGAAAAGCGCGTCCGCGAAAAAGCAGAAGCTGTCCGCCGCACCCGCAAGCTGGCGCGCAAGAAGCTTCAACGCGAAGGTCTGTTGCCGTCGCCGAAGAAAGTAGCCCGCGCGCGCTGAGGCGCGCCCTCCGGCTGCACAGCAGCTACGGCGATCCTCGCACGTCTGATGAGCGCGCGGCGCTGTAGGCTGGTACCACTTTGCGACGCGCCCTTGCGCGTCGTTTTCATGCGTGAATTCGCTCGGTCCCCTCTGCGGCGTTTCCTTCGACCCTGCGATCCCGGTTCCTGCGCCTTTGCATCCGCCAGACCCACAACGCGGCCGCGCAGATCGCAATTTCCGCCGCAAACGTCCAGTGCAGTATGAAATTGAGATACCAGGTCTCAAAGCGCGCCGGCACCTCGACGAGGTTGAAGCGGGTCCCTGAAAGGGGATGGAGCCAGCGTATGTCTGCGGCGATCGAATCGAGAAGAAGGTGCATCATCACGTTTGCGAGCGCGACCCAAACGAGAAACATAGAGTGCCGCTTCCCGGCAAGGATCAGCGCCGCGGCCGTGAGCGCCGCAACCCCCAGCCAGAAAATCGGCAAATGGGTCCAGTAGTCGTGATGTGGCGTACGCCGGCCGTCTACGAGGTAAAAATAAAGCAGATCCAAATCCGGAAGCACGGAGAAGATCAGCCCTACCGCGAGCGCGCGGGATCGGATGGTTTCATTCTTTCGAGCGATGCAATGGGTGAGAATGTAGCCGGCGGGAAGATGGGCAATGAACATCGAGCGGGATCCTGGGCGGCAGCATGCCGGATGCAGACCATCAGGGCATCCCGGCATTTTCATGGCAACCGTCGGTTAGGGTTATGCGGAATTTCCACCCTAAAGGGCGCTGCAGAGAAGCCTGCTTTTCCCCTCCCGAATCCGCGCTATAGTCACTGGGGGCCGGCCCAAGGACATGTCGCATGACACTCACCCTCTACCTTCATCCGCTTGCTTCCTTCTGTCACAAGGTGCTGATCGCGCTTTACGAAGCCGGCACGCCGTTCACCCCGCAGGTCGTGGATCTCGGAGACCCGGCGGAGCATGCTCGCTATCTGGAGGTCTGGCCCGTCGGCAAGATCCCCGTGCTGCACGACGCTGCACGCGACAGGACGGTGCCGGAAACCTCAGTGATCATCGAGTATCTCGACCAGCATTACCCCGGTGAGCAGCCGCTGATACCGCACGACGACGCCCTGGTGCTCGAGGCGCGGCTCTGGGACCGCTTCTTCGACCTCTACGTCCAGGTCCCGATGCAGAAGATCGTGACCGATACGCTGCGCGCCCCCGGCGAGAACGACCGGCGCGGCGTCGCCGATGCGCAAGCGGCGCTGGCGAACGCGTATGACCTTGCCGAACGCCACTTCGGGGACCGGCGCTTTGCGGTCGGGGAAAGCTTCTCGATCGCCGACTGCGCCGCCGCGCCCGCCCTCTTCTACGCCGGTATCGTGGCCCCGTTCGACGGCACCCACCCGAACCTCGGCGCCTATTTCGAGCGTCTGCTGGAGCGCCCCTCCTTCCAGCGCACCTTGGCCGAGGCGCGGCCTTACTTCCCGCTGTTTCCCTATAAGGACGCGATACCCGCAAGATTCCTCTAACATCCTATAGGCGACCAACAACACAAGGAGCGAGACAATGGAATATCGTCGGCTCGGCCGCTCCGGGCTCAAGATCTCGACCATCACCATGGGTACGATGACGATCGGCGGTGGTGGAAAGTTCGCCCAGGTCGGCGATGTCGGTGTCGCGGATGCCCGCCGCTATGTCGACCTCTGCCTGGATGCGGGCGTCAATCTGATCGATACGGCGGACATCTATTCGACCGGCGCCTGCGAGGAGATCATCGGCGAAGTTCTCGGCGGAAAGCGCAAGGACGGCGTGCTCATCGCCACCAAGGCGCGCTTCTCGATGGGCCCCGGCCCCAATGACGGAGGTCTGTCGCGCCATCACCTGGTTCACGCCTGCGAGGCGAGCCTGAAGCGTTTGAAGACCGACGTGATCGACCTTTACCAGGTTCACGAATGGGACGGTCAGACGCCGCTCGAGGAAACCATGGAAGCGCTCGATACGCTCGTGCGCCAGGGCAAGGTGCGCTATATCGGCTGCTCCAACTATTCCGGTTGGCACATCATGAAGGCACTCGGCATCAGTGCGCTCGAACACCGCCAGCGCTTCGTCAGCCAACAGATTCATTACACGCTCGAAGCACGCGAGGCCGAGTACGAACTGGTCCCGATCTCCATCGACCAGGGTCTCGGCATCCTCGTTTGGAGCCCCCTGGCGGGCGGCCTTCTGTCAGGCAAACACAGGCGCGGACAGTCGCCCGAAGGCACCCGCCAGCTTGCCGGCTGGAACGAGCCGCCGATCCGCGACGAGGAACGGCTGTGGAAGATCGTCGACATGCTGGTGGCGATCGCCGCCGAGCGCAACGTGTCCCCGGCGCAGGTCGCGCTCGCCTGGCTGATCGGCCGAGATGCCGTCACCTCGGTGGTCATCGGCGGGCGCACCGAAGAGCAGTTCCGCGACAATCTCGCCGCCGCCGGCCTGAAGCTCACCGACGAGGAACGCGAGCTCCTCGACGCCGTCAGCCTGCCGCCGGTCATCTATCCCTATTGGCATCAGCTCTGGACCGCCAAGGACCGCCTCGGCAAAGCCGATCTGTCGCTGCTCGGGCCGCATATTTGAGCGACGACAGCTCTTTATGCACCCTCATCCGCCTTCCGGCACCTTCTCCCCGCTAGCGGGGCGAAGGAGACTCGCGGTAGCCGCTCGATATCTCTCCGCAACGGTTCATTGGAACTGAGTGCATGCCGCTTGTCCCTTCTCCCCGATTTGCGGGGAGAAGGTGCCGGCAGGCGGATGAGGGGCGAAATCGCCAGCCTGCCGCGACTTCCACTCAGGCCGCCTGCGCGACCTCGCCGCGAATGAGATCGGCCAGCCGGCGGATGCCCTCGTCGATCATCCTGTCGTTGGCGCAGGAGAAGCTGAGCCGCAGGGTGTTTTCGCCGGACCCGTCGGCGAAAAAGGCGCGGCCGGGGACGAAAGCCACCTTGGCCGTCTGGATCGACTTGGCCAGCAGCTCAGCGCCGTCGCTCCCCTTCGGCAGCGTGACCCAGATGAACATGCCGCCTTCGGGCTTCGTCCAGGTGACGCCGGCGGGCATGTATTTTTCGAGCGCCGACAGCATCGCGTCACGCCGCTGCCTGTAGGCCTTGTGGATTTTCGCCACCTGCGCCTCGAAGCCCCGCCCGGCGACGGTCGCGATCGCCATCTGGTTGATGGTGGAGGAGTGAAGGTCGGCGGCCTGCTTCATCAGCACCAGCTTGCGGATTACCGGTTCGGCGGCGCAGATCCAGCCGACGCGAAGGCCAGGCGCCAGCGTCTTCGAGAAGCTGCCGCAATAGATCGTGCGGGTGCTGTTTATGTCGCCTTTGCGGGCGATCTCGAGCGCAAGGATCGGCGGGACCGCCTCGCCGTCATAACGCAGCGACTGGTAGGCCGCATCCTCGATGATGGCGATGTCGAGCTCCTCGGCAAGTTCAAGGACGCGCTCGCGCCCGGCGCGACCCACCGTCTCGCCGGTGGGGTTGGCGAAGTCGGCCGAGAGATAGGCGAACTTGACGCGCCCGCCCGCTTCCGCTGCGGCCTGGGCATAGGCTGCCGGCGTCCGGTTGCCGGCGGGGTTCAGCTGATCGTAATTGGGTTCATAGGCGTTGAAGGCCTGCAGCGCACCTAGATAGGTCGGCCAGGTGACGAGCGCCGTGTCTTTCGGCGACAGAAACAGCTTGCCGAGATAGTCGAGCCCCTGCTGCGACCCGGAGGTGATGAAGATGTTGTCGACGCTCGCCGGAATGCCAAGTGCCGCCATCTGCCCGGAGAGCCACTCGCGAAGCGGCCGATAGCCCTCGCTCACCGAATATTGCAGCGCGGCACCGACCGACGGCCCATCGAAAATCTCGGCGTAAGCTTCCCTGAACGCATCATTCGGGAAAAGCTCAGGATCGGGAATTCCGCCCGCAAACGAAATGATGTCGGGACGATCGAGCAGCTTCAGCAATTCGCGGATTTCCGAAGCCTTCATCCGGCTCGAGCGCGTGGCGAAAATGCTTTCCCAATCCAGCATGGAGGTCCTCCCGGTTGCATCCGAGGGACATGAACACAGCGCAATATTTAAGTCAATATTCCTGACCTATTTTGCCTCAGCTGTCGCCTGCGCCGTTACGGGCAACCGTGCAGCTACAGACATTCCGATACGCTCGTTGGAAATGGGAGGCGTTGGGAAAGGCGGCATCGAAGCATACGGGATCGAAGCATACGGGACTCTGTCGCCGTCGGCACCGTCAGGCAACGATCGGCTAGCCGCTTCGGCTCGAGACGCCGAGGGCCGGACCGGGTAGGTTCCGGTCGGCAGGAGACGGCGAACGTCTCCCGATACTCAGGCCTCACCCTCGTCGAAATAGCTGCAGATCAGAAGAAAAGAGATCCCAGCCAAGATAAGCAAATCGAAAAGAGCGAAGTGCTGTATGATCGTGGACATAGTGCTCCTCCTACCCACAAGGGTATCAGAACACAATTTCTGAATTTTTGGAAGAAAATTCTCCGGATGACTTCCGAAGGAGAACTCTATTCTTTAATTTTTATGCGGCGCAACATTTATACTGCGCCGCAAAAGCGAACCGGAAGAGGCGTTTGTTTGAATCCGCCGTCTTGAATACCTATGCCGGCTGGACCGACCTCACGCTGCCGCTGCTGTCCACGATGCAGGTAAACTTGCGACCGGCGGCATCGAGGTCGACGCTGTAGCTCGTCGCATCGAGCTGTCGAGAACTCATCGGCAGGACCTTGGCGCCGCCGGCTTGGGCGACCACGGCATTGGCGCACAAGAGCTGCAGGTCGGCGGGGGCTGTCTGGAGGCTCGTGCGGGCCATTTCCTGAGGTTCCGGGGTCGATTGGCATGCGGCAAGAAGAAAGACCGCAGCCATCACGGACGCTTGAATTGGACGGCTTCCCGCTTTACTCGTCGACAAATCCACATCCTCCGGTCTTGGCCTATCGCCCGTATCTTCGCGCTCTCGCCCGTGCGGCCGCGTTTCGGCCGGTCACACGCCCTTGTAGAGAGCAGCCCCCTGCATCAGCACGATGACCTTCGCGCCCACGCTGACGCGCGAATGCAGGTCGATAATGTCTTCGTTGTTCATTCTTATGCACCCGGAGGAAACGTCCAGCCCGATCGTCCAGGGCTCCACCGTACCATGGATGCGGTAGATCGTATCGTTATCACCTTCGTAAAGGTAGAGCGCGCGAGCGCCTAGCGGATTGTCGGGCCCGCCCGGCATGCCGCCTGCCCATTTTAACGCGTTCGGATCGCGCGCGACCATCTCGGCCGGCGGCGTCCAGGTCGGCCATTCGGCCGTGCGCCCTACCCGAACGATGCCCGCCCAGCCGAAACCTTCGCGGCCTACACCGATGCCGTAGCGGATCGCCTGACCGCCGGGCTGCACGAGATAGAGAAAATGCTGGTTGCCATCGATGATGATCGTGCCCGGAACTTCTGCCGTGCGGAACGGCACCATCTGCCGGCGAAAGGCCTCGGGAACCTGATTGTTTCGCGCGAAGTACTGTCGCGCTTTCCTCTTGTCGTAGTTCACCCATTTCTTCGTCTTGGAATCGTAGATCTGGGTTTGGGCAAGCGCTGCAAGCGGAACGAGGCAAAGACCGAGGAGAAACAGCGCCTTGCCGAATTTACGCCGGCCTGCCTGTCTTTTCGAGAGCGTCTGGAGCATCGTCATTTCGCCCATCCGTCGATCCGTTCCGCGTGGCTTTCAACCCATTTCCTGGCGTAGTCCGCAGGCGCCTGCCGCTCGACTTCGAGCGCATAGCTCATCGCCGTCACTTCATCCGGCGAGAAATCTACCTTCTGAAGGAACTGCGCGACTTCCGGATGCTTCTTTGCGAACGCCGTCGCATAGCCGATCTGAAATTGTCCGGCGTCCCAGGCCGTGGCGGCGCTCGATTTGCTGACCCATAGCGGGTCGTTCGGCGGCGCGATCTTCCATTTCGCCGGGTCGTGAGGCGGCTCCTCGAGTCGGGAGATCTGGTGCAGCTTGAAAACATGGTGCGGAGCATAGCAGTAGAAGACCATGGGGCGCGCGGTCGCGATCGCCGCGTCGACCGCCGCCATCGCCACTTCCTCCTTGGCCTCGACGAGCGTCAGGTTCGCCGCATAGCCGTAGCCCGCCGCCCGCGCCCGTTCGATGCCCGTCGAAAGCCATTCGGTGGCGCCGATCCACATTTCGCCGCGCCCGTCGCCGTCAGTATCCAGTATCTTGGTCTTGGCCGGATCGCCGAGATCCGCGACCGATTTGATCGTCGCAGCCGCTTCCGGCGTGGCGCAAAGCCCCTGCCATGCAGGCACCGCACGCTCGCTGAGCGTCACGACGCCTTTTTCGGTCACGAATTTGCGGACGAGTTCGTCGAAATTCGGCCGCCAAACCTCCGGCTGGATATCGACCTCGCCCTTTTCGAGGCCGATGAAGGCGGTCAGCGTCCCGAGTTCGCGCACCTCCGCCTCGAGGCTGAACTTCTTGGCGATGCCGAGCTTGAGAATGTTCGCGGCTGCCTGTCCGGATGGCCAGGGCGGCATCGCGATCACCAGATCCGCCGCCGCTGCCGGCGCAGCCACGGCCAACGCCAGCGCCGCCGCGCAAAGGAACTCCCGGCCTCTCCTCACAGTGCCCCCCCGAAAAGATTTATCTGAACGTCGTTCCTATGCGAATGCCTGCTGAGCTTTATCTTCCTTGGGGGCACAATGCACGGCTTGCCGAGTCCCGTCAACTTCCGGTTACACCGCCTGCATTTCGCCGCTTAACCTATGCGAGCCGGTGCTCACCGTCCGGGACGGTGCGTGACCCACCGAAGTCCCGCCGCCACCGCAATTCCAAGCAGAGGCCATACCGCCCACAATCTCCCCTCCCAGGAAAGGAGATTGACCGCAAGGACCGCAAATCCGGCTGCCCCGAGCAGGGCCAGTCCGCGGTCGAGCCGCGTGGACGTCCACAGGCAATCGAGCATCGCGATCAAGGCCAGCGCAAACAGGGGCCATCTGGCCCAGAACGTTCCCTCCCACGACAGCAGATTTATGGCGACGACCGCCGCTGCGGCTACGGCGAGAACGCCGAAAAGGCGACGGCCGGGCGCTGCGCGTCTTACGATCGTCGCTCGCCCTGCCCCGGTCTCGGCGGCCGGGGTCTCGCGGTCCGGAAGTGCACCCGGCCTCCCCCAGTCGCGGCCCCCTTTTTGCGACACCGCGCCCTCGGCCGTTCCGATCTGGACCACATAACTCGGAACGCCCCCGTCGATGTTCTTGACCGTCAGCGCGCCAAGGAATTCGAAGCCGACGGCCAGCTTGTTGCGAACCTGATCATAGACGGTGCTCGAAATCACGATGCCGCCGGCCGGCGCCGAGGCTTGCAGGCGGGCCGCGATATTGACGCCGTCGCCGTAAAGGTCGTCGCCGTCAGCGATCACATCGCCGAGATTGAGGCCGATGCGATAATCCATCCGCGCCTCGCCTTGCCGCTCGGCATTCAGTCCGGCCAACTCGTTCTGAACGTCTATCGCCGCTCTCACCGCCTCCACCACGCTCGGAAACTCCGCGATCACCCCGTCGCCCCACGTATTGACCACCCGTCCTTCATGCGCCTCGATCAGGCGCGCCATGGCATCCCGGCTGCGCTTGAGGGCCGCAAGCGTTCCCTCCTCGTCTTTCCCCATCAGGCGCGAATAATCCTGCACGTCGGCGCAGAAAATGGTGGTCAGCTTACGGCGTGTTGATGACATCGGATTTCGCCCTCGCTCGGAGGCTGGCCGAAGGCCCGCGCCTCGCAGGATAGCGACGCCGTCGCGATTCTCAATGCCGGACGCATCTGCCGCGCGTCACTGCGGGCTTAGAGCACTCCAGGAAAGTGTGTAACGGCTTTGCGTACGGGGAGCACCTTAGCTTGCTGCAAGGAACTGATCGGTCCCTCGGCGGTTTGGAGCCGTGTATCGCATGAAGCGACGAAACTGGAGGTTACAGATGTTGAGAAAAATGTTGGTTGCAGCCGCGATATCCGCCGCTTGCGTGTCCCCAGCCTTTGCCCAGGCCGATATGGTTTGCGACCAGGCAGGCATGACCAAGCTCGAGACTGACGTGGGCCAGATCACCGACACGGGTCGGAAGGAGATGGCGCAGAAGGAACTCGCCATGGCCAAGGAGGCACTGGCGGCCAACGATCAGGAAAAGTGCAAGTCCCATATGGCGAATGCCATGAAGGGTAAGGATCCGATGTAAGCCGCTGCATATGAAGAAGCCGGAGCGTGGGCTCCGGCTTCCCTTTTGTTCATTGCAGGCAGATCTTAGTTTTTCGCCTTGTCGACCAGCTTGTTCTTGCCGATCCAAGGCATCATCGCGCGCAGCTTCGCGCCGACTTCCTCGATCTGGTGAGAGTCGTTGACGCGACGGATGCCCTTGAAGCGGGCGGCACCGGAGCGGTATTCCTGCATCCATTCCGAGGTGAATTTGCCGGTCTGGATGTCCTTGAGGACCCGCTTCATCTCGGCCTTGGTCTCTTCGGTGATGATGCGCGGTCCGGTGACGTATTCGCCCCACTCGGCCGTGTTCGAGATCGAGTAGTTCATGTTGGCGATGCCGCCTTCATAGATCAGGTCGACGATCAGCTTCACTTCGTGCAGGCACTCGAAATAGGCCATCTCGGGCGCATAACCGGCCTCGACCAGCGTCTCGAAACCGGCGCGGATGAGTTCGACCAGGCCGCCGCAGAGAACGACCTGTTCGCCGAAGAGATCGGTTTCGCACTCTTCCTTGAAGTTGGTCTCGATGATGCCCGAGCGGCCGCCGCCGACGCCGCAGGCGTAGGAGAGAGCGAGATCGAGGGCATTACCGGAAGCGTCCTGATGAACGGCGACCAGGCAGGGGACGCCGCCGCCCTTCTGGTATTCGCCGCGGACCGTATGACCCGGGCCCTTCGGCGCGATCATTACGACGTCGACCGAGGCCTTCGGCTCGATGAGGCCGAAGTGGACGTTCAGGCCGTGCGCAAAGGCGATTGCCGCGCCGTCACGGATGTTTCCGGCGATCTCGGCCTTGTAGATGTCGGCCTGCAGCTCGTCCGGCGTCGCCATCATCATCAGGTCGGCCCAGGCGGCAGCTTCGGCAACGGTCATGACCTTGAAGCCGTCCGCTTCGGCCTTCTTTGCCGTGGCCGAACCCGACTTAAGCGCAATGGCGACGTTCTGCGCGCCGGAATCCTTGAGGTTCAGCGCATGGGCGCGGCCCTGGCTGCCGTAGCCGATGATGGCGACCTTCTTCGACTTGATGAGGTTGAGATCGGCATCACGATCGTAATAGACGCGCATCGAATTTTCCTTCCCTTTGCTTGTCCGTTTCGCTTTGGCAGCCGCAGATACGGCCGCCCTACCTTTTCGCGCCGTAGAGCGTGAGAAAGGCGTCGACCGCCCGCTCCGCCCTGCGGCTGAAATCCTTCTTCAGGCTACCCGGCTCCTCGCCGAGAAGCATGCGCAAATGCCAGTCGGAGACGACGAGCCCGTAAAGAGCGCCATAGGCTTCGTCAGCGTTGTCGAAAGCCAGGAGACCGGCCTTGCGGCCCGCTTCGAGCAGCGCTCCCGCCCTGCGTCCGATCTGCCGGCGGCCGCGTTCCTGCAGCATGTGGCCGAGCTTCGAGCCTTCCCGGCTCGCCTGTCCGATCGCCAGCCGGTTGAGCGCCAGCGACACGTCGCCCGCCAGCACGTCGAGAAGGTCCTTGGCGAAAGCGACGAGATGCACCCTCAAGCTGCCCCCGTCCAGCTTTGCGGCGGAGACGTCGAGCGTGCGAACCTTGCTCGCCTGAAAGGCGATCATGGCCGAAAGGAGCCCTTCACGATCGCCGAACCACTTGTAGAGGCTCTCCTTGGAGCAGTTCGCAGCGCGCGCCACTCCCGCCGTCGTCAGCGCCTTTTCGCCCCCGTCGACAAGCAGGCGCAAAGCCTGTTCGAGCACCGCTCCCTGGCGCTCGGTCAGGCCGTTTGCGGCACCTGCCTCTCTTATCGCTCCGACGCTTTGCACTCGCTTCGCCCTATCAGTACCGTACGGTACGGTTCGTGAGGTTTCTAATTGTCCGATCCGGCGACGTCAAGCGGTTTTGGATATCCGGTTCGTTTCAAGGCAGCCCCGGACAAAAATGGGAGCAACCCACTGGCGGGACTCCGATTTCCGTGCCTGCGTCGCCCCCGCGCCCGCTTTACCGGTGCGCGCCTCTCTACATTACGAAAATATAATGATCTCAAAGCTTTTCGCTGATCGGGTTGATCTTTATGTTGAATGAAGATGCCTGGGATAGAGAAAAACGATGAGCAAGACAGCCAAGACGACGGACGAAGCGTCGCGTTCGACACCGTCGAACGTCACCGTCATCCCGGCTCCGGTGATGCCGCCACGCAAAAAGCGCCGTTCGCGCCGCCGCTGGATCTTTGCGCTCCTGGTGCTCGCTATCGTCGGCACGGGCTACTATGCCTGGAGCCGCCAGGGCGCGCAGCCGGCCACCACCATGATCACTCAGGCGGTCACGCGCGGCGACATCGAAGAGAGCGTGACTGCCGTCGGCACGCTGGAGGCGGTCAAATCGGTCGATGCCGGCGCACAGGTCTCCGGCCAGTTGAAGTCGCTGCATGTCGGGATCGGCGACAAGGTCGAACAGAACCAGCTCATCGCCGAGATAGACCCCGCCTCGATCGAGAACAGGATCGAGATCGACGAGGCGGAACTGGCCAATCTTGAAGCGCAGCTCGTCTCGAAGAAGGCCCAGCTCGTATTGAAGCAGGCCAATATCGAGCGTCAACGCAATCTCGTCGCCACGAAAAGCGTTTCGCAGTCGACGCTCGACCAGGCTGTCGCCGATCATGCGGCCGCTGGCGCCGACGTGCAGGCGATCGAGGCGCAGATCCGCAAGCAGAAGGCCACCCTTGCCGGGGACCGGGTCGATCTCGGCTATACCAAGATCTATGCCCCGATGGCCGGCACGATCGTCGACGATCCCGCCAAGGAGGGACAGACCCTCAACGCCAACCAGACGACGCCGACGATCGTCACCATCGCCGATCTTTCCACGATGACGGTCAAGGCGCAGGTCTCCGAAGCCGATGTCGGCAAGCTGAAGCTCGGCATGGATGCGTATTTCACCCTGCTCGGCCAGCCCGGAAAGCGCTTCACCGGCAAGTTGCGTCAGATCGAGCCGATGCCCGATACCGAGAACAACGTCGTCCTCTACTATGCCCTGTTCGATGTCCCCAATCCCACGGGCGAATTGATGATGTCGATGAGCGCGCAGGTCTTCTTTGTCCAGGCGGCGGCCAAGAATGTGCTGGTCGTCCCGAGCACGGCACTCCGCACCATGGAGGCGGCGGCCTCCGACGGGCCCGCAAGAGCGGAAGTGACCGTCGTCGCGCCGTCCGGTGCGAGGCAGACGCGCACCGTCGAGGTCGGTGTCCGCAACCGGGTGAGTGCAGAAATCCTCCGCGGGCTGGAGGAAGGTGAGAAAGTCGTCGTCGACGCTGCCTCCGCCACGAACGGCAACCGCGGTCCCAATACCAACCGGCGCGGCATGCGCATGCCGCCGATGTTCTGAGCACGCCGATGGCCCCGCTCATTTCACTCCGGGATGTCAGCAAGACCTATTTCAACGGCGACATCGCCGTCGAGGTCTTGCACCATATCTCCCTCGATATCGAGGCCGGCGAGTTCGTCGCGATCATCGGCCAGTCCGGTTCCGGCAAGTCGACGCTGATGAACATTCTCGGCTGCCTCGACCAGCCGACCTCGGGCAACTACTTCATCGAAGGCGAAAGCGTCTCCGGCTTCGACGGCGACGCCCTCGCGGCGCTGCGCCGCCGCACCTTCGGCTTCATCTTCCAGTCCTACAATCTGATCCCGACCGCAAGCGCCCGGGAGAATGTCGAGGTACCCGCCGTCTATGCCGGCGTTTCCGCCCGCGACCGGCACGATCGTGCCGAGGCGCTCCTGCAGTCGCTCAAGCTCGGCGAACGGCTCGATCATCGTCCGAACCAGCTTTCCGGTGGCCAGCAGCAGCGCGTCTCGATCGCCCGCGCCCTGATGAATGGAGGCCGCGTCATCCTTGCCGACGAGCCGACCGGCGCGCTCGACAGCCAGAGCGGCGAAGAGGTGATGCGCCTCCTTCGCGATATGAACGAAAACGGCCACACCGTCATCGTCATCACCCATTCGCGCGAGGTCGCCGCACAGGCCGACCGGCTGATCGAGATCAGCGATGGGCGGATCGTTGCCGACCGCTCCAAGAAGGGACGCAGCAATCCCGACGCAGCCGTCGGTCTCGCCCAAAGCACGCGTGAGGGCTTCGCGGCGATCGCGGACGTCTCGGAAGCGGTGAAGATGGCACTGCGGGCGCTGCGGGCAAACCTCTTCCGTACGATCCTGACGCTTCTCGGCATCGTCATCGGCGTCGGTTCGGTTGTCGCCATGCTTGCCATCGGCACCGGCGCGCAGAATTCGGTACTCGACCGCATCTCGTCGATGGGGTCGGATCTTCTCGTCGTCCGCCCCAGCATGGCGAATTTCCGCGGCAGCGCCGGCGGGACGAATGTTACCCTCGTGCCGGCAGATGCGGACGCGATCACGGAGCTTGCGAATGTCGCATTCGCCGTCCCCGAAATGACGAGCACCGTGACGCTTCGGCGCGGCAACATCGACTATCAGACGACCGCTAACGGAACGGTGCCGCAGTTTACGGAAGCGAAGTCCTGGAAGATCGGCCGCGGCGAATTCATCAACCGGAACGACATGGAAACATACGCACCGGTCGCGGTGCTCGGCGAGACCGTCGTCAAGACGCTCTTCCCGGAGGGCTCCGACCCGATCGGTCAATATGTGCTCGTGAACAAGATCCCCTTCCAGGTGATCGGCGTGATGAGCGGGATGGGCGCCAGCGCCGGCGGCAACGATCAGGACGACGTGATCCTCGTGCCGCTCACGACCGGCAGCATGCGCCTCTTCGGTCAGCGCAACATCCGCACGATCACCGTCAAGGTGCAGGATGCCGCGGCAATAGACCTGACCCAGGAGAGAATTCAGGCACTGCTTAACGAGCGCCACAGGAAGGACGATACCCAGATCACCAACATGTCCTCCGTGCGCGAGGCATTCACCGAGACTTCGAACACCATGAAGTTCTTCCTGGGATCGGTCGCAGCGATTTCGCTGCTCGTCGGCGGCATCGGCGTGATGAACATCATGCTCGTCAGCGTCAGCGAACGCACACGCGAGATCGGTGTGAGAATGGCGACCGGAGCGCGCGAGCGGGACATACTCGTGCAGTTCATCGTCGAGGCACTGGTCGTTTCCGCGATCGGCGGGGCGATCGGCGTCGTGGCCGGTCTATCGACCGGTTACGCCGCTAAAGCCTTCGGCATGCCCGTCAGCTTCACGCCCGGCCCCGTCGCGCTTGCCTTCGCCTGTGCGTTTCTCACCGGCCTGCTCTTCGGCTATCTGCCGGCCAGAAATGCATCGCGCCTCCAGCCGGCGGTGGCCCTCGGCGCGGATTAGATCAATTCCACGCAGTAGCGGTTTTCCCGCCCTGGAAAAGCGCCCATTCAGTCGAAATCAGATATTTTGGGCGCCTGCGATCAATTCCCAGCGCTTGCCGTTCGACTGGGATTGTCGGGCGAAGTAATTATAAGGAGTGCGTGACCAATCTCTGACCGAGTTGGTCCTGTTGTCGAGCACAAGGTCACCTTCGCTCGTGCGGACGGTGAGAACCGTGTGGCCCTCCCCGCGATAACGCGCAACCGTGAGTAGCAGAGCCGAGGCCGGCCACCCCCGTTTCAGAAGTTCCCGCTTCTTCAGAATTGCAAAGTCCTCGCAGTCTCCGTAAGCGGTCGGCACGCGCCAGTCATCGTCCTTGCCGACATTTGCGCGGTCGCTGCGTTCGCGGATGCTTGCATTGACGGTGCTGTTGATCTGTTTGAGCTCGCTGATCTTTTCCGGGGCGAGAACGACGGCCTTCTTGCCGCCGCCAGTGTTGCAGAGCCGCGGCTCGCGGGCGCAGAAGGATGCGAAGGCCGGCGGCGCGAAGGCCTTGCCGGCGGTCCTCATGGTTGTACCGGCATCGGCAGCCCCAGGGGCCGCGATCAGCAACAAAAAGACTGTCTGCGCAATGAAGCGTTTCACGAGGCGTTCTCCAACGGCGGGCATAAGTCCCCCGGTTCGCCGTAGAGACTAGCTAAGATAGATTAAGCCATGGTTGATAACCCGAAATGAGGCAGTGATATGGCCATCTACTAACAATTCGTAAGTTGACCACAGGTAATTTTAATTCAATTCTAAAAAGTATTTTTAAAGTTAATGTTTTTAGGAGTATAGAAATGAAAAGAATTAATAGATCGATATTTCGGACATTTTTCATACTATCCACGGCCACGATAGGAGCCGTAATCGTTACGACGGATGCGGATGCAGTACAGCGCCAGCGCATGACTGCCCGTCAGTGCAGTCCGCTTTCGGAAGACAACTTCGCGGCATGTTGCGTTGCAATAAACCGGTCGAAGATTCTCACCCCCGCGCAGATTAAGATGTGTCCGCCCCTGACGACGGCGACCATTGGTGCGGGCACCGGACGCCACGATCGCAGTGACTCCACTGCAAGCGGTCCGACGAGAGGCAGCGGCAAGAGCGGTGGCAACAAGGGCGGCGGCGCTGGTGGCGGCGGTGGCGGCGGCGGTGGCGGCGGTGGCGGCGGCGGTGGCGGCGGCGCTGGCGGCGGTGGTGGTGGTCAGGATCCCGGCAAGGGTGACCAGGATAATGGCAAAGGTGATCAGGACGGCGGTAAGGGCGGCCAGGATAACGGGAAGGGCGGCCAGGACGGCGGCAAGGGCGGCCAGGACAACGGGAAGGGCGGCCAGGACGGCGGCAAGGGCCACCAGGACAACGGGAAGGGCAACCAGGACGGCGGCAAGGGCAACCAGGACGGCGGCAAGGGTAACCAGGACGGCGGCAAGGGCAACCAGGACAACGACAAGGGTAACCAGGACGGCAGCAAGGGTAACCAGGACAACGACAAGGGTAACCAGGACGGCGGCAAGGGTAACCAGGACAACAATAAGGGCGATCAGGACGGCCAAGGCAAAGGCGGGAAGGACAAGGGCGATAAGTAAGCAGCCGCGGCCATGGCCGCGGTGACGGAAGTCCCTGGCATCAGCGAGAACAGCGATCGCGACCGTCGACGGCTTACGGCCGGACAGGGAAAGTGACAAGCCGGGGCGCTTGTCCAGCAACGTCGACGGTAACCCTTGAAGGGCGGCTCCCGCAGGTGCCGCCCTTCCCTTTTGGCAGCGGTGTCGTCAGAGCGGGATCAGGAAGAGTGTGTAAAACTGAAATGATTTGACCCGTGCAGCGACGACAACCTTTCACTAACCCCTGGTCCCGATAATGCCGCCGCAATCGAGGACCGAATCCCATGACCAAGGCAAATTCCAAAAGACGAAAGCGCAGCACGGCCCGCAAGAGCAGCCGGAGCGGTATGGGCCGCTGGTATCTGGCGGCAGCAGTCATCGTCGGCGGGATTGTGGCCTACGAGCACCGGGGGGAGTTAGGACATCTCCCCGGGGCATCGAAGGTGACGGCACTGCTCTCGCACGCCGAGAAACCGTCCGAGAAAAAAGCGCAGGCGAAGATGCCGGCCGAGAAGAAACCGCCAAAAAAGGTGGAACTGGCGACCATTCCGATCCCTTTCCGTCCGAAGGATCAGACCGGGTCGATAGCGCCGAAGTCCGCATTGATCCCGCCTGCACCCGTCGAACTACCGGTTAGGCAGTCTCTCGAACACACGAACCTGCGGCCGGCCGAGAGCGGCACCTTCTATTTCTGCGGCATCCGCCATGATAACTGCGTTCTCGACGGCGATACCTTCCTTTACCAGGGCCAGAGAATTCTCATCGCCGATATAGATGCGCCGGAAACGAAGCTCGCGAAATGCGACGAGGAACGGTCGCGCGGCTCTTATGCCAAGGCACGATTGCGAGAGTTGTTGAATTCGGGAAACTTCGCCCTCGTTGCATCCGAAGCCACCCTGGGCGACGAGCCCGGCAAGCGGCGGCTCGTCGTCAGGAACGGCAGATCCCTCGGAGACATCCTCATATCGGAAGGGCTCGCCAGAAAGCGAACCGGGCACCCACAGTCGTGGTGCGGCCAGTCCACCGCGCGCGTTTCCGGTTGAACCGCATCGTCAACAGGACGCGGGAATGAAGTTCGCTACCCATAGCGGCGGTGATCTGACAGAACCGCATCGATGACCCGCCGCGATTTTTCGATTTCCCGCCGATCGGTGCCCGGCATCTCGGCGGCAACGATCAGCGCCTTCCACAAGGTCCATCCACGGCCACGCGCCCAGGTCTCTTCGTCGAGCGGAAGGGCGTCCCGGAATGCGGCGCGGCTTGTTTCATCGAACATCGTCCAGGAGATCGACAGGTCGCAAGCCGGATCGCCGACGCCGGACGTGCCGAAATCGATCACGGCGCTCAACCGGCCGTTTTCGACCAGGAGGTTGCCGGAGGCAACATCGCCATGGAACCAGACGGGAGCATTGTTCCATGCGGAGCCAAGCGCCAGCTCCCACACCACACGTGCGGTGGCAACGTCGATCCTGCCCTCGAGCGCTTCGAGTGCCCGGCGCGTTTCGTGGTCGTAGACGGCCAAAGGACCGCCTCGGAAGAAATTGTGTTGTCCGGGCGGCGGACCGCTCCGCGCGTCGATCCGTTGCAGGGCAGCCAGGAATTCACCGAGGGTCGTCGCAAAACTGCCGAGGTCGGCGATGGACGCATGGGTCGCGGTCTCGCCCGGGAGCCATCGATAGACGGACCAATGCCACGGATAGCCCCTGCCCGGCCGCCCGATGGCCAAAGGCGCAGGAATAGGCAACGGCAGGTACGGCGCAAGGCGAGGCAGCCAGTGCTGCTCCTTTTCCACTTGAAGCGCGTAATGGGCGGCGCTCGGCAACCGCACGTTCATATCGTCGCCCAGGTGGAAGGTCCTGTTGTCCCACCCACCGAACTTGACCGGTCTTATCGGCAGGTCCGCCCATTGCGGAAACTGCTCGGAAATCAACTGTTCGACGAGAGCTGTACTGATTTCAGGCGTTTCGGCGGAAGACATCGAATGTCCGCTTCCCTGATCACGGTGATTGGTAGACTGCCGGGAGGAGCAGGGTCGTTTCGATGGCTCAATGAGACGGCGGAACGATCCGGCTGGACCGAATTAAGATCATGAAACGTGACGGTTTCCAAGTTCCGCCCGGAAATTGCGCTCAGGCATCGACCTGCAACAGCCCGAGAACCCGCGTTACGGCGGACGGGATAGGGCCGATGACGGGCACATCGAATAGCGGCTGCAGCTGCTCGGCCGCCTGTCCGAGCGGGCCGCCGCCGATGATGACTGCCTCTGCCCCATCCAGGTCGACGGAGGCGCGAACTGCGTGCCAGAGCGAGGAGCGCAGGCGCTCCTCGTCTCTGGATACGGCGAGCGGATCGCCTGGCGTGCAGCGGATGCCGGAGTAGAGTTGGGACAGCCCCAGATGCCGTGCCCGCTCTGCGATCGCATCTGCGAGGTCGGGCGTCGTGGTTGCAACGCCGAACCGTCGTCCATCCCGCGAAGCCTCCAGCATCGAAGCTTCGCAGATGCCCACGACGGGAATGCCGACACGCTCCCGGAGCAGGGCAAGGCCGGGATCGCCAAAGGCGCTGACGATGATCCCGAGGCAGCCCGGCTCGTGCCTGGTGCCGATTTCCACCACCTCGTCGGCGGCGGCTGCCAGTTCGTCCGGCTTCAGGATCATGCGGGGACTGCGCCTGGCCGTGGCGCTTGCCACGGCCAGGCGTCCGTTCGCAGCCTTGTGCGCGATGGAGGCCATCATCTCGCTCGTCGCCTGCGAGCTGTTCGGGTTGATCAGCAGGAGATGGGAGTTCACGTTCTGAGCTCCGCGACGACTGGCCCCTGCTGCGCCGCCTTGGGCTGATCGGCCTCCGCCGGTAGCGAGAGATCCTCCATCGATCGGCCGTAAGTTTCCGGGCCAAGCTGGATGCAAAATGCGAAGACCGCATACATTCCCGCAGCAAGCCCGAAGACGCCGATCATTCCGTAGCTGTCGAACAGCATGCCGGAAATCGTCGGCACGAACGAGCCGGCCGCCGATCCCGTTGCCAGAATGAGGGCCACCCCGAAGGCGCGAATTCTCGTAGGGAACAGTTCCGGCGCATAGATCCAGATCGACGTGTTGAGCAGCAGGACGAAGAACTGGAAGATGGCTCCGAACAGGAGAACGAGGTAGATATTGGTGCCGAGAGCGACGATCGACACCGCCGCAAGGCAGGCGAGCGCCGCACCCACGGTCAGCACCTTCTTGCGCGGCAGATAGTAGCCGAACATCGAAGCGGCGATCGCACCGAGGACGCTGCCGCTCTGGATGATCATGCTGTAGAGCAGGCTGCCGGAGAGCGTATAGCCCATCGACACGAAGATGACGGGCATCAGCGTCAAGACCGACAATTGCGCGCCATAGCTCATGAGAATGGCGATCGCTACCGGTATGGTCCGCCCGATGAAGGGTGCGCGGAAGAGTTCCCGCCAGTCGCTCTTCTCGGTTGCCTCGTCCGTCACATGGTCTGTCGTCAGGTATTCCTGTACCACGAGATTGCGCGGGTTCAACGAGCCTGAGGCAAGGATGGACAGTACCTTGTTCGCCTCGCCGATCCTGTTCTTCGAGGCGAGGAACCGCGGCGTCTCGGGTACAAAGCGGCGATAGAAGACGACCAGAAGCGCCGGCAGCGCCAGCGACGCAAATAGCCAGCGCCAGCTGTTCTCTCCGGGGAAAAGCGTGAATATCAACAGGCCGAATGCCGGCGCCAGGAAGTTGCCGAACCCACCGGCGCCGACATTCACGAGACCCGCCGCCGTGCCGCGAAACTTCGGCGAGCAGAATTCCGAGAGCATCGTCACCGCCGTCGAGATTTCGCCGCCGACGCCGAAGCCGACGATCGCGCGGGCAAAACAAAGCATGGTGAAGTTCGGCGCCATCGCGCAGGCCGCCGAGCCGATGGTGAAGAGCAGGAGATTGATGGTCAGCATCACCCGCCGGCCGTAGCGGTCGCCGAGAATGCCCGACAGCAGTCGCCCGACCGCGGCGCTGCCGAAGGTGATCGTGTTGAGAAATCCGATATCCGTGCCGGTAAGGCCCCAGTGCTCCTTGAGAATGGGGCCGGCGACGCCGATCGTGTTCTGTTCGAAGCTGTCGAACAGGCAACCGATCAGGACGAGGGCGAGAATCTGCTTGTGCGCGCCGGTAACGCCGATTTTGGTGAAAGCCGATTCCAGTTGTCGAATGACCGGCGAACTCCCGCCGGTCGGCACCATATTTTCCGCTGCCATTGTTGTTCCCCTTGTGGTTGAACGAGCGTGAAAACTTAGTTTCTCAATCATACATCAAGAAACTGCAGTTTCATAGCCCTGAATCCACAGGGGCGACGGAGAGGAATTCCTGCCCTTCCCGGCAGGCTTGGCCTCCACGAACAAGGCGTTCCGGCCGGGGCCTATCGATGGCGAGGTTCGTGCGCCAAGCCGTTGCGATCCGTACTGCGCGGGCTCACAGCTCTTCCAGCGTGTCGTTCAGTGCCTCGATACCGCGCAGCCGGTTCCGGCCGGCAACGCCTGCGGTCTCGATGCAGCGTGTGGTCAGGAGATGGCAGAGCGCCATCACCGACACATGGTTGAAAAGCGGCCCCGGCGCCAGGGTCTGGCAACGGAAGTGCCAAGCCGCACCGCTCAGGAGAGGCACGCCTTCATCGGTGATGTAGAGCAACTTCGCCTTGGTTCTTTCCACCTGCGCCATGAGTTGCTCCATCAGAGCGACGCGGCGCCGCAGTCCGAAGAGAACGACGACGTCGTCGGGCGCGATGCTGACCAGATGCTCGCCGAGCGTCTGCCCGCCTCCGGGAATGGCAGCGATGTTTTCGATCACCTGCGTGAGCTGCCATTGCAGATAGGTCGCAAAGGAATGGCTGGCGCGAAAGCCGATGACCCACACCTTGCGGGCCTCCAGGATGGCTGTGGCAGCCGCATCGATCTCAGCCTCGCCGATCGCAAGGAAGGTGGCCTCCAGATTGGCGACGCCCTGGGCGACATGCGCTGCGACCGATTGCCGGCCGTCGGCATCGGTGGCGGTCGCGAGGAAAAGGCGCGACCCGGTCTGCTTGTCCGCGCGCGCGTGCCGCCGCGCTTCCTCATAGTTTTCGTAGCCGAGGCGCTGAACGAAGCGTGACACGGTCGCTTTCGATACATGGGCCAAAGCCGCCAGCTCCTGCGCGGAATAGCTGGCTATCTCCCCCGGAAAATCACAGAGGAAATCGCCGAGCCGCCGCTCGGCCGGGTGCAATTCGGGTAGAATTTCGCGGACGCGAGCGAGGAAGGATCGTTCTTTGGCGGCCATTGGCACTCCCATGAAACTGTCGTTTCACGGGACTGTCCGATTTTCGTCCGGCCTTGGCAATAGGTGGAAGATCCGCCCCGCGGTCACCTTTCCTCCCGAAGCGTATCCTTCTGCGTTATCAATCGGGCGCTATGCTGGCCGCTCAGATATGTCCATAGCCAGCTCCAGGCCACCGCAAAGCGGCTGCGGGTACCGATCAGGAAATAGATGTGGGCAATGCCCCAGATCCACCAGGCAAGCGACCCCTTGAGCTTGATCCGACCGAAATCGATGATCGCCGCGCGCCTGCCGATGGTGGCCAGGCTTCCCTGGTGCCGGTAGCGGAACGACCCCGGCGCCGGAGAGCCCGTGAAGCGGCCACGGATCACCTGGGCGACGTAGGCCCCCTGCTGCTTGGCCGCGGGCGCGATGCCGGGCACCGGCTTGCCGTCTTCCTGGATGACGGATGCCGTATCGCCGATGACGAAGATGTCCGGATGGCCCGGCGCGGTCAGATCGGGCCCGACCTTAACGCGGCCGGCGCGGTCCGCGTCGGCGCCGATCCATTTGGCGGCGGGCGAGGCCTGGACCCCGGCCGCCCAGACGAGCGTCCGGCTCGCGACGAAGCTCTCGCCTATCGTGACCCCCTCCTCGGTGCAGTCGGTCACCGGCGTGCCCGTCAGCACCTCGACGCCAAGTTTCTCCAGTTCGCGGGAAGCATAGGCGGAAAGCTCCTCGCTGAAGGCGGGAAGAATGCGCGGGCCGGCTTCGACGAGCACCACGCGGGCCAGACGTGTATCGATCCGGCGGAACTCGCCGGGCAGCGTTCTATGGGCCATTTCGGCAATGATGCCCGCAAGCTCGACCCCGGTCGGTCCTGCGCCGATGATCGTGAAGGTCAGCAGTGCGTCGCGCCTGGCGGGGTCCTCCTCCACCTCCGCCTGCTCGAAGGCGATGAGCACGCGGCGGCGAATGGTCGTCGCATCCTCCAGGGTCTTGAGCCCAGGCGCGACCGCCGCCCATTCGTCATGTCCGAAATAGGCGTGCGTTGCGCCGGTCGCCAGGACCAAGGTGTCGTAGGGGATCGATTGCCCATGCACGAGCGTCACTTCCTTCGCAGTCGTATCGACGCCCGCTACCTCGCCGAGCAGTGTCGTCACCTCTTGTCGGTCGCGGTAGAGCCGGCGGATCGGCCATGCGATCTCCGAGGTTGCGAGCACCGTGGTCGCCACCTGGTAAAGCAGCGGCTGGAAAAGGTGATGATTGCGCCGGTCGATCAGCGTGACCCTGACCGGCGCACCCTTGAGGTCGTTGACGAGTTGCAGCCCGCCGAAACCTCCGCCGACCACGACGACATGATGTCTTTCCTGCATGGTCTTCCGTCCTGTTCCTCATCCGCTCACATCGAGCTGGCAACACTGTTGAACTCCACACGCGGGAGCGCAAGCCGTTGCCCGGCATGGCTGCATTGCATCCGCGAATGGTCTTCGCCGGACGTTTCGGCGGCCTATTCCGCATAGCCGACGGGCACTGCGGTACCACTTTTCAGGACTTCCATCGAAATCGACGCGGAAACGTCGAAAAGCTCCACCTTCCGCACGATCTGCTTGTAGACGACGTCGTAGTGTTCGACCCGCGGCAGAACCACCTTGACGATGTAATCGTAATTGCCGGTCAGCCGGTGCGCCTCGACGATCTCCGGAATGTCGCTGATCGCCCTGCGGAACTTTTCGATCCAGTCGTCGGAATGATGCGCCGTCTTGATCAGCGCAAAAACCGTGGTCGGCACGCCCATCCTTTCCCGGTCGAGGACGACGATGCGCCGGGTGACATAGCCGGCCTCCTCCAGCCGCTGAATGCGCCGCGAGCAGGCGGAAAGCGAAAGACTCACCCTCTCGGCAAGGTCGCCCATGGCGACGCTCGCATCCTGCTGCAGAAGCATGAGCAGCTTCCGGTCTCTCTCGTCAAGCACGCTCCGACTCCTTGCTCTTGCCATAGAGTGCGCCGAAATTTTTCGCGGCATCTGGATTCGGGCGCAAACGGCTTGCTAAAATTTGGCCAAGCGCCGATCAAAGCAAACACATGCAACCGGGCCCGCACGATAATCTAGCAATGGAACGGGGAACGTGGCGAAGCGTTCCCGACGGCCAAAGGGCAGCAGCAGGAATGACGATGGAAATGCGGAAAATCGGCCTCATCGGCGGCATGAGCTTCGAAAGCTCGGCAGTCTATTACCGCTTGGTCAACGAGGCCGTGCGCAAGCGACGCGGCAAATTACATTCGGCGGAAGTGCTTCTGCATTCCGTCGACTTCCAGGGGATTGTGGACCTGCAGAGAGCCGGCCATTGGGACGACGCCGCCCTGCTTCTCTCCGATGTCGCCCGCGGGCTCGTCGCCGGCGGCGCGGACTGCATCCTGATCTGCAGCAATACCATGCACATCATTGCCGACGCGGTGCGTGCCTCCGTCGACGTCCCGTTGATCAACATCATCGACGAAACGGCCTTGCGCCTGAAGGCCGCCGGCAGCCGCAAGCCCCTGTTGCTCGCCACACGCTACACCATGGAACACGGCTTCTATGCCGAGCGCATGAACACACATGATATCGACCTGATGGTACCCGATGCGGATGGCCGGACACTCACTCACAACGTGATCTTCGACGAGCTCTGCGCCGGCCAGGTGCTGAACGTCTCGCACTCGGCAATGATCGGGCTCGTCGAGAAAGCAAAGGCGGAGGGTGCGGACGCCGTCATTCTCGGCTGCACCGAAATCTGCCTGCTTCTCGATCCGGCCGAATTGCCGCTCCCGGGCTTCGATTCCACCGCCATCCATGCGGAGGCGGCGGTCGAATTCTCGCTTGGCGACCGGCAGTAAGCTGCACCGCCGAAAGGCGCTGATATAGCAGGCCCACCGCAGCACCGAGAGCAATACCGATCGCCATGAGTGTGGCGATGCCACAGGCCCGTGGCGACAATCCGCCTATGGCGTGTCGTCGTACTCCGCCCGCGCCTGCCGGATAGCCTGGTGGTTCTCCAGCGACCAGTCGACGAAGACCCTTAGCACGTCAAGAAACGAGCGCCCGAGATCCGTGAGGCCGTATTCCACGCTCGGGGGCTGCGTCGGGTAAACGGTACGGCGCAGATAACCGTCACGCTGCAGATCGCGTAGCGTCTGGGTCAGCATCCGCTGTGAAATGTCCGGGATGAGCCGCCTGAGCTGCGAGAAGCGCAAAGGACCGTCGGCGAGCGATAGAATCATCAGCGAGTTCCACTTACCGCCGATATTGTCCATCACGTCCCGCACCGGACAATTGTCGATGTCCATAGGCATGCCGCAGACGACTGCCACCCGCTCGCCCTTCAACGTGCCCGACGCCCTGGTCATGTCGGTACCCTTTCCGTAACCACGGCAGAAAAAACTGCCTCCTTTACAGCTCTTAGCAGATCACGGGATAAGAGCAACTCTCAAAAAGAGACCAGCTTTCGGGATGAGCTCATGTCGACAGGACATGCTGAACAACGCGCTGGAGTGGAAACGAAAGGAAAAACATGTCTGGAAGACTGCTCGTAACCGGCGCCGCCGGACAGTTCGGCAAACTCGTGCTCGATGCGCTCCTGACCTCCGGCAAGACGAAGCCGGCCGATATTACCGCCACCAGCCGGGACATCGCCAAACTGGCGGACTACGCAGCGAAGGGCGTCGAGACCCGTGCCGCCGACTTCGACGATCCGGCCTCGCTCGAGCGGGCCCTCGCCGGCGCCGACCGCATACTCATCATTTCGACGGATGTTCTCGACGAACCAGGCAAGCGTCTGAAGCAGCACCTTGCCGCCGTCGAAGCGGCCAGGAAGGCGGCGGTGAAGCACATCCTCTATACGTCGATGCCGCAGCCGGAAACCTCGGTGATCCCTTTCGCGTCCGATCATCTCGGCACCGAAGAAGCCATTAAGGCGACGGGAATTCCCTACACGATCCTGCGTAACGCCTGGTACATGGAAAACCTCCTCCTGTCGCTCCCGCACGCACTCGCGGCGGGACAATGGTTCTCCTCCGCCGGCGATGGCCGTATTTCCCACATCGGGCGCCGTGACCTTGCCGCCGCCGCCGCTTCCGCTCTCCAGTCAAGCTCGACGGAAAGCCGCACTTACACCCTGACCGGACCGCAGGCCCTCACAACCGGCGAGATCGCCGACCTTGTTGCCAAGGCCACCGGCAAGACGCTCGAGGTCGTCCATGTCACTGACGAGGCATTGGCTGGCGGTCTCAAGAATGCGGGTCTGCCGGACTTCTTCGTCCCGATCCTCGTCTCCTTCGACGCCAATGCCCGCAAAGGACATTTCGACATCGTGACCGACGACACCGCCGGGCTTACCGGAAGGGCCCCCATCGACCTCGCCTCCTTCCTCGAGGCGAATAAGTCGGCACTCGTCCGCTGAACATGAGGAAGCGGCAGGCCCGGCAAACGACCGGGCCTTTTTAAAAACGGGAGCAGAAGAATGCGCAGCTGTTCGGAATTCCGGCCCAATTCGAGGGTGGGTCGACGTTCAGCGCAAGGCGGTCTCGCTCGAACTCTGCGGCGCGGACGCTGCGGCCCGGCGAGCTACCCTGCCCTCCTCGGCCTTGTAGAAATATTGGCTCGCCACCAACCAGCCCTTTAACGGCCTCAACGGCGGAATACAGGTCAGGAACATGAACGGCCCGGTGACCAGGAGATGGACCCAAAGGGGGGCGTTGTATTGCACCTCCAGCCACACGCCGAGAAACACGCTCGGCACGCAAGCAAAGCAGATCACGAAGAAAGCAGGCCCGTCCGCGGGATCGGCGAAGGAATAGTCCAGGCCGCAGACTTCGCATCCTTGCCTGAGCTTCAGGAAGCCATCGAATAAATGCCCCTGTCCGCAACGGGGGCAGCGACCTCGTAATCCCGTATGCAGCGGCGACAGAGGCGGCCACTCATGATCCGACATCGTTCTTCCTTTCAGTCTTCTGCATGCCCCCGCAAACCCGCAAGCCTGCGAGACGTTCCCGTCGACGACGGCACTAGCCGCTTCGTCGACCCCCAAAAGATGACATACAAACCATACAAGAACAATAAATTGTATGCATACCGGGGCGCGGCAATTCCACGCAGCACCTTCGCACGGGAGTATCACCCTTAAACGATGAGGTTTCGGGCCGCCGGCGACTGAGCGAGGAGACCGGCGATGACCTCCAGGCTGTGCCGCAGTTCATCGCGTGTCCGCGCAGACCCCAGACCGAGCCGGACGGCTTCCGGTGGGTCGGAGATCGCGAAGGCATCGCTGGCGACGACGCCAATCCCCGCCGTTCGCAGCTGCGCCGTGAACTCGCCGCGATTCCAGCGGGAGGGCAGCTTCAGCCAGAGATGAAACCCCTCGCGATCGGCGAGAAGATCGGCGTCCTCGAGGCTCTTGATCGCGATCTGCTGGCGCGCGCCGGCTTCCGTGCGGATCGCTCCCAGGACCGCTTGCGCCGTTCCTTCCTCCAGCCAGCGCGTGGCGATAGCCGCCGAAAGCGGCGACGTCATGCCGACCGTCGCTCGGATCGCCCCTTCGAGGCGGACTGCCGCCGATCGATCGGGCGCGACGAGATAGGCGATGCGGAGCGCCGGCGAGAGGCACTTGGCAAGCCCCGCTATATGAAAGACGAGGTCCGGCGCGAGCGCGGCCAGTGGCGGAACGGGGTTCGCGGGCAATGCGCCGTAGGCGTCGTCCTCGATCACGGCCACGCCGTAACGGCGTGCAATCGCCACGATCGCCTCGCGGCGCTCGAGCGGAAGCGTCGCGGTCGTGGGATTGTGAAGGGTCGGATTGCAGTAAAGCGCCTTCGGCTTGTGCCGGGCGCACGCCTCCTCGAACGCGTCGGGCAATATCCCGTTTCGGTCGATCCGGACGCTCACGAGCTCGATACCCATATGCGCCGCCAGTGAGCGGAGGCCGGGATAGGTGAGCGCCTCGGCGCAGATCCTGTCGCCCTTCGTCGCCAGTATCCCGACGCTCGCAAGCAGAGCCCCTTGCGCTCCTGTACAGACGACCAAGCGATCGGCTCGAAGGTCGCCGAGCCGCGGCTTGAGCCAGGCTGCACCGGCAGCCCTGTCCCGCTCCGTGCCGCCGACGGGCTGGTAGCGCATCAGCAGTTCGGGATCACGCTGGTCGAGAGCCGCAACGTCCGTCCACATTCTCTCCGACAGGGCTGGGTCGTCGAAGAGCGGCGGCAGGTTCATGCTCATGTCGACGAGACCGCCCAGCAGGCCGCCCGCCAGACCGCCCGATGAGGGACGTGCGGCGCTCCTGCGCCGAGCCGTGACATAGGTACCCTGCCCCACCCGACCTTCGACCAAACCGCGCCGGCGCGCTTCGTTGTAGGCCCGGCTGACGGTTGTAAAGTCGATACCGAGCGCGGCCGCCAGCGCGCGCTGCGGCGGCAGGCGCACTCCACCCTCCAGTCGACCCGCCGCGATGTCCGCGGCGATCTCGTCGGCAATTGCGAGATACAGCGGTCCTCGCGCTTGGCCGAGCGCCGGCATCCAGGAAACCTCCACGCGATCCACGTCCATCGGGGCCTTTCGAGTCTTACAATGTATGGATATTGCATGGACGGAGTTTGGCGCGCAAGATCGTCCTGGTCGACAGACTGGAGCGCGCGCGGCTTTCGGGCGATACGACTAGCCGGGCCCGAACCGGCGATTGGTTTCGCTCGGCATGAGGTCCTTGAACATCCTCGGCACGATGGTCATCGCACCGTAGACGCTAAGGTGGTCGTCGTCGGAATACAGGGGAATGCCGTTCTTCTCGACAGCGCAGACCGGATTACAGAGGAGCGGCACGGCGCTGACGCGCTGTACGCCCGGGTCCTCGTCGGCAATCGCCAGGACCGAATTCGCCTTGGCGCTGCGTGCATCGACCGCCTGCCGCGTTGGCGGAGGCGGCAGGTCGGCGTTGATGAGGCGGTGGAGCCCGAGCGCGTGCGGAACAGACCAGCCGATCTCCGGTATCCCGTCCACGATGACGACGCGCCGTCCCGTATCGCGGATCTCCCGAACGGTTTTCAAGAACTCGCTCTTGAAAATCGCGTAGTTTCCGGCGGTGCCGTGGCTCGCCTCCTCGAAGTCCACACGGTCGAGCACTGCCGGGCGCCCCGTCTCGCCAGGGTATCGCTTGCCGTTCGCTGTGAGCGGCCAACGTGCGCTCAGGACAACGACCGGAAAATCGGTGCTTTGCTCCAGCATCGTCATGATGGCCTCGTTGAAGGCGACGCAATCTCCGCTGTGTTTCTGATCCGCCCGCTGCACCCCGAGAATCGGCGGGCATGCGCCCTTGAAGGCGACCGCGCCGCCTCGTTTCCGGCCGTCCATCAGGAAATCGAGGCCCGACAGAAGCGCCCCTGCATGGGAGTCGCCCCATAGGAGCACGTCGTTCCTCCGATCCGAGGGCGAGCTTGCTTCGCCTTCGATGCGGCACAGTCCGTCCTTAGGCAGCTTGCCGTCACACCGCCCGCGGCGCGCGTCGATATCGCGACTGCCGGCATAGGCAAGTCGGACATCCTGCGGAAGGCGTTCCGGAAAACCCTCCCGCAGGTCTGCGACTGCTGAAACGACCGAGAGGACGGCAGCGCCGGCGAGCGCGGAGGCGAAAATGCGTTGCCGCGAAATTCCAACCGGCGGCCGGCTACGGAAGGGCCTTTCGACCAGACGCCAGCTCGCGAAGGCACAGGCGAAGGAAAGGCCTATCGCAAGCGAAGCCTGCGCGTAAGGAAGGTCCAGCGTACCGAGGGTCAAACGGAAATAAACGATGATCGGCCAGTGCCAAAGGTAGAGCGAATAGGAGACGAGGCCGATCGCCACCGGCACCGGGCTGGACAGAATGCGCGCTACAGCCGTCTGGCGTTGCTCGCCCGACCAGAGCAACGCCAGGGCTCCGAAACATGGCAGCGCGGCGGCAATGCCTGGAAATGGCGTCGCGGCGCTATAGAGCGCGACGGCGATGAAGATTGCCGCGATCCCCGACAGCGCGATCGCCTCGACCAGGTACGCTTTCCGGCAGGCCGGAAACACGCCGAGCGCCAGGAGCATGCCAAGTCCAAGCTCCCACGCCCGCGTCGGAGCGAAATAGAAACTCTCCTGCGGATAGGGACCCGTCGCCCAGACGGAAAGCAGGAAGGAGAAGATACAGAGACCGACAAGCGCACCGAGAACGGCCCTGCGCGGCCTCCCGTAGAGCCACCAGAGGAGCAGCGGCAGGACGATGTAGAACTGCTCTTCGACGGCCAGCGACCAGGTATGAAGCAGGGGTTCCAGATCCGCACTTGGAGCGAAGTAGTCGGAAGTGGAGAACCAGAACCAGACGTTCGAGGCGAACATCATTGTCGCCAGTGCCGAACGCGCAAGGCCGACCAGCATGTCCGGCAGAAGGAGAAGCACACCGGCAGCAAGGCACGTCGCCACGACGACGAAGAGCGCCGGCAATATTCGGCGGGCACGCCGCTCGTAAAACGTAGCAAGCGAAAAGCGACCTTCGGCCAGATCCTTATGGAGTATTCCCGTGATCAGAAACCCCGATATCACGAAAAAGATATCGACGCCCACGAACCCGCCGGAAAAACCCGGAATGCCGGCATGATACAAAACTACCGGCAGGACCGCGATCGCTCGCAGCCCGTCAATATCCTTTCGGTACTCCATCTGAGCAATCCTCGAGCACCTGCAATAAATTTATTCGAAATAACTTGATCGATAACGCTGTAGTGTGACCTCTATAATACAAGTGGAGCCCGAACTGAACTCAATTACGTTGATCCGTCGCTTTTTTTTGGCCTCAGCTGCCCGCAGTCGGCGCGCGCAGCTTCACATCAAAAGAGGTACGCGCGAAAATCCCTCGTCAAAGCGACACGCAACAAGAGGCGCGCCGAGCTACTAATCCGTCGCCCTAAGCCGTCTCGCCACAGGCGCGGCGGAAGCGTCGTACGGTCTCGGCCATTCCGTATTCGAGCGCATCGGCCGTCAGCCCGTGTCCGATCGAAACCTCGGCGAGTTCGGGAATGTGTTTGACGAGCAATGGCAGGTTGGCGACGGTCAGGTCGTGGCCGGCATTGACGGCCAGACCAAGGCCGATCGCGATCTCCGCGGTGCGGCCCAGCTCGATCGCGATCCGCTCCGCCTTTTCCAGATCGTCGTAACAGCCGCCATAGGGTCCGGTATAGAGCTCTATACGGTCGGCCCCGGTCTCCTTGGCAAGCTTCAGCGCCTCCGGGTCGGGAACGCCTTCGGCAAACAGCGAAACGCGGAAACCTCTCTTCTTCAGCCGCCCGACGACGTTGCCGAGCAGATTATGGCTCTTGCGAAAATCCCAGCCGTGATCGGAGGTTGCCTGTGCCGGATCGTCCGGCACCAATGTCACCTGCTCGGGTTCGTGCCGCTCGACCAGTTCGAGGAACGCCTCGTTCGGGAAGCCCTCCATGTTGAATTCCGCAGCCGGAAACTCGTCGTCGATCAGGTCGCGGATCGGCTGGAGATCGGAAAAGCGGATATGCCGCTGGTCCGGGCGCGGGTGGACGGTCAGTCCGCTCGCTCCCGCCTGCAAGGCGGTGCGGCCGAGGCCGGTCACAGACGGCCAGGGGAGATCGCGCCGGTTGCGCAGCATGGCAATGGCATTGAGATTTACGGAGAGCTTTGCAGGCATATCGGAACTTTCGGACGAAACGCCCCAATTGAACGAGGGGCCGAATGATGGCTACGCTGCTGTTCTACCGCAGTTTTCAGGAAACCGAAATCGCTCTTTGCCCGGCCCCATCACATGACGCCTCTTTGACAGCGATCAGATAGGTTGATATCAACGTTACCGCCGATGATTGATTGATGCCGCAGTAACCGGAGGAGAGTGATCATGACGATGCAGACCACCGCTACGGAACTCGCAGCGCGTAACCGCGCCCGCTTTCCCAACGAAAGTCCCGACTACCGCCGGGCGCGTAACGCGCTTCTCGCCGAGGAGATCGAATTGAGGCGCCACATCGAGCGGGTGTCGGAGCTGCGCAGGCGATTGCCGCCGGGCGGCGAAGTGACCAAGACCTACCGTTTCGAGAGTGAGAGCGGAACCGTCACACTTGCCGATCTCTTCGGCGACAAGGATACCCTCATCATCTACAGCTATATGTTCGGGCCGCAGCGCGAAAGACCCTGCCCCATGTGCACCTCCCTGATGGCCGGCTGGGAGGGCAAGGTGCCCGATATCGAGCAACGCGTGGCACTCGCCATGGTCGCCCGTTCGCCCGTGGAGAGACTGCTCGCCGCAAAGAAGGCCCGCGGCTGGACGCAATTGAAGGTTTATTCCGATAGCGACGGCGCCTTCACCCGAGACTATGTCAGTGCCGAGGATGAGGACGTTCCGGGCTATACCGTCTTCACGCGGAGAGACGGAAAGATCCGGCACTTCTGGAGTGCGGAGATCAGCGGCGAGATGGCCGATCCGGGCCAGGATCCGCGCGGCGCACCCGATCCCGACCCGTTATGGACCCTGCTCGACACCACGCCAGAGGGACGAGGTGCCGACTGGTACCCGAAACTCGAATATAGCAGCGGCCAGTGATCGCGCCGTTTTAGGCGCCCTCGCCTGCCCGTCCATAGAGGACCCGTGCAGGCGACGGCCTTGCGCGCCCGCCAATCCACGCATTTCTGCTGCGGAGCCCGAGAACGCGCACTTTTTGACGCGCGGCCTGACAACCACCATCTTTGGGCCTAAGTTTCGAATCAGGCTAAGGTTGCTTATGTTCTAAAACAATTTGAGCCGCATCTTTTATTGGAGCCATCGATGACGCCAGCCGAAAGGCCATGCAATGAGACGATCCGGCGAGCGCTCGCCCGGATTCTCGATAGCAGGGGCTTTCAACGCTCCGAGCGGCTGCGCGCGTTTCTCGCCTATGTGGTGGAAAAGGAGATCCTCGGTGAAGGCGCCCAGTTGAAGGGCTATTCGATTGCCATCGATGTTTTCGGACGCAGCCAGACATTCAATGCGGACAGCGATCCGCTTGTCCGCGTCCATGCCGGCAAGCTGCGCAAGCTGCTCAAGGCCTTTTACGAAACGGACGGCGCAGACGAAGAATGGCAGATCGCCATGCCGAAGGGGACCTATGTGCCGGAGTATCGCCGGCGGTCGTCCAGTGTGCCTGTGTCTTCAGGTCACGATACCGCAGGCACCCGCAGCCGGCAGTCCGGGCGCAGGCCGCCCTGGCAGCCCGCCCCCTTCTCCTCTCCCTGGGCCGTGCTCACGGTGCTGCCGCTTCTCCTTTTCGTTCCTCTGCCGGCGTCGGAAATGTCGCTCGAGATCGATGCCGAGGCCAAGCTCGTCAATGGTCCTATGGCCGCCGTCAGGGGCCTTCCCTCTGTCAGCATCAGCGTGACCGGCCCGCAGCACAAGAGCACCCGACGGTTTGCCGCGCAGTTGCGCGAGGCGGCGCTTCGTCACGGAACGCTCGGGCAGGCAACCGCGTCCGACGGCGGCCGCGCGTCGGTTTCGGGCAATCAGGCGCTTGCATTCTCCATAGCGCTCACCTGGTATGATGCGCCTGCGGCCGGCATCCGGGTCACGCTTTCCCATGACGGCGAAGGCATCCCCCTGCGCCAGGACTTCATTACAGCGGACCGGCTCGATAGCGAGGCCGACATTCTCTACGAAAGCACCTCGCTTGCGGCACAGCTTTTTGCCCTGGACGGCGAAATCTATGCCCATGCCGCACTGGAAGGCCTGCAAAGCACGCTGATGCGATGCATGTCGGCGACCGCTCAATACCGCAAGCTGCTGACGCGCGAAAGCTTCCAGGAGGCGTGGAACTGTCAGCAGAAACTAAAGCCGCTCAAGGGCGACGAGCCCTTCTTCATCCTCTCGGTCAGCAGTCCGCACAAGATCAACGGTCACTGAACTCTTCACAGGGCGTTCTTCATCCGGTGGGACGCCGCTGAGCGGGAATATGACCCGGCATAATCACGGCCCACATCATATGTTGCCATTGGTGATCGGTGGTCAACTGGCCCGAGAGTTGTTTTCACGCATAGGCAGCGGTAGTATTTGCCGTTAGTCCGCACGTCTTTCCGGATGGACCGCGTGTTCTTCCGAAGGGCAGCTTCCGATGGAACAGAAGAACCCTCTTCTTACGAAGGAGTTATTCGGAAGCCCTTTTCCATTCGACGCCACTCGATGGCGCCTCCTACGATCTGTACTTGATACGGGCGAAATGCTTGGAGGAAGAAATGAAGAATTGCACGATCGCTCTCGCTCTCGCAGCCTGCTTCGCCTTGTCCGGCTGCCAAACCGCCTCGATGACCGGGGGGCGGACCGGTGAGTTCGGCTGCATCGCAGGCACCGTCGGTGGCGCGGTCGTCGGTGGTCTGGCCGGCGCGACCATCGGATCGGGAACCGGACAACTCTGGGCCGTGGGCGGCGGTGCCGTACTCGGCAGCGCGGCGGGCAGCGCCCTGACCTGCACCTGACCCAAAGGAACGGGGTGATGAAGAGACCAGTCCTCGTGGCGGCGTTCGCGCTTTGCCAGGTGATTGCAGCAGCGGCGCAGGATCAGCCGGTGGCCATGAACCAGGGTCAGATGAATCGTCTCGACCGTGACGGGAACGGCGCCGTCGACCGGCCGGAATACCAGGCCTTCATGACCTCGGCCTTCGCGAACCTGGACAGGAACAAGGACGGAAGCCTGCGCTCGGAAGAAGTGGCGCAGGTTCTGAACGCGCAGCAATTTGCCGCGACCGACGCCGATCGCGACGGGAAGCTCAGCCGAACCGAGTTCCTCAACCGGGTCATGGCCGACTTCAAATCAGCCGACAGAAGCGGCGACGGCAGCCTCCAATAGGGCAGCGCCGCCGCTCGGCCAAGGATGTTCAGTCGCGATGCCGTTGCGGAGCCAGCGCCATCGTCTGCGCGTAGGCCATGGGCGACCGGCTGCCGGGCATGTTCTCGTCGAGCACCAGGGTCTTCACGTCGTCGGAGCGAACGTCCAGCGCAATGACGCGCTCGAGCTTGTCGATCTGCCATACGGCGTAGCCGAGTTCGGGAACATATCCGCAGTCGCATCCGCAATCCCCGCCAAGGATCTCCCGCGGCTCTTCCGGCAGATACATGATCTGCGGCTTCGGCAACTTGTAGCAATGCCCCTCATAGGCATAGCCGTATATCACGCCGATGCTCTTGATATATCGTTCGCCACCCTTTTCGAAATTCTTCGCCGGTATGTTGACGCTGACCGGAAGCTGACTGAACTTCAGCTCATCATCGAAAATGGCCAGGACGATCTGCTGCTTTAAGATACCGGCGAGAACGTCGTTGTCGACCGTTCCGATCGCCGCCTCCTTTACTATTCTCACCAGCGTGTTCAGGTCTTCGTCCCCAAGCGAAGTTTCGCGCAGCGACGACTTGATTCTTTGCCGGATCTGCTCGTCCGTGATCTTGAATATCTCTTCTCGCGTTGCCGGTCGCCCGTAGAGGCGTACTTCGCTCGGATTGTAGGTATCGTAGATTGGTTTGGACAGGCCGTCCGGCTCTTTGCCCACTCCGGGATGGCTGCTGCAATTGCTCATCTTCCTCTCCTTTTCTGTCCCCTATCTCGAGCTGATGATTTCACGCCATGCAAAATTCGCCTCCAGAACTCCGGCGGCCGTTCCATCCGCAGCCGCGACGACAGCGGCCGCGGCGTGATCCAGCCGCAAGGTGTCCGGATTGACCGACCGCAGCGAGGCTGCCAGCGCCTGCCCAACCGCGTCGCGGGCCGACCGCAGCGCAAGTCCGAAGATCATCGGCTTGATCCGGAAAGCCTCTGCCGTTGCCTGACGGAACCGGTCGAAATCATCCTGCTCCAGATGCCGGAGGTCGATATCGAGCAGCCGTATGTCGGCACAGTCGCGTGCCACAAGCTCGCGATGATAGAGCTCGACGATCGAGTCGAAAATTGCGCCCACGAACGGCAGTGCGCGGTCATGCACCTCGCGCGTGACCTCTGACATGCGGCGAAAATTCGTGGCGAGACGGATCTGGGTTTCCGGACTCGTCTCGGCGAAGCGGTTGAGCTCGTTGTAGAGTAGGAGGTTCCCCTTCGTCCGCCTGAGCAGCCTGTCGATCGCGGAATCGAAGTGCAGGAACGAGATCAGCGACACAAGGTCTGAAAAGGCCTCGGAAAAGGAGAAGAAGTCGTCTCCGCGCGACACAGCCGTCGGGATGCCGGTTTCCGAAAGGAGGATGAGATGTCCGGTCTCGTGAGCGATGGTGTCGAAATTGAGCGCATAGGGCCGCCTTATTCCGTCGATGTCGGAACAGCCAAGCTCCAGGAAGCCGTAGCCTGCCTGGGCATTGTCCCAATTCACGAAGGCAACGATCTCCAGCCGCGGAAAGGTCTGATCGAAGAACCAGCGGATCGGTCTGCCCAGATAGCTCTGCCAGATGTTGAGAACGAAGTGCACACAGGCATAGGCATGCACAGGCAGGAACGCCCGGGAGTCGGGAGACAGGTTGTCGAAATGGCGATCCGGACCCGGTCCCACCGGTACGCGAGCGGCGCCGTGAAACGGCGGCAGCCGGTCGAAGCCGTAGGGTTCCTTGTCATCGAGCGGATCGACGACATACATGGTCGCGTCGCTCGGCCCCTCGCCGATCTCATCCCTCGGTATGGGCAGCCAGACGCGGTCCGGTTTTTCATAGCCCGGAATGAAGGGTGGCTGAGGGAAAATCCAGAACCGCGTGCCCAGACGGGAATCGCCGGACTCGAGGGCTTCGTCTCGAAGCAGACGCATCGCACACTGCCCCCCGAATGAAAATGCCTAAATTATGGTTTCAATTTATAGGTGTTCACCAAATTCGAGTCAATGCCGCCGGCCTCCAGGTCGCGGAGGAAGGTGTTCGTCGCGATCCAGTCGTCATCTTGCTGCGTGCCGCGATGCTGCTCCAGAAGGCTTGGTGCTTGCTGTAGTGCAAGGATCGCGTCGTGCCTCTTCTGTCCGATCATCTGCTCCCGCAGTTCCTTGCTTCTCTCCTGAGCACAGCCCGCCGCCTGCAAGACCGCAGAAAGCGAGCGCTCCCGGAAGTTCAGATTTCGCGCAAACGTTGTAAGGCGGTCGCGTTCCGAACGACTGACGACACCCAGGCGCCACCACACGGAAAAGGTTCGCTGCAGGTCGACGAGGGCATCCGTCAAAGGCGGAAAGCCGAGTTCCCGCGGGCCCGAATGTACCGCGACCGCATCGTCGGGCGCAGGGTTGGAAAGTGGACCACGTCCGAAGCGCCGATACCACCTGTAGACGAGACCGACGCCGATCATGCCGAAAGCGTCAAGCTCCGCGGCTCTGAGCGCGCCCATGCTGGCGGCGCCGATAACGACGATACCTTGCGCCATCGCCCAGAGAATTTCCTTGTGCCGGACAGCCGGTCTGTCTTCGAACTGCCCGTCGATCAGAATCATGGCCCGCGGTCGAAAGGCATGTGCCGCAAGCAGGACATCCCCCTGGGCGGCCGGCTGCAGATAAATCGCGTCGAGGATTTTCTCCGCCTCGGCAAGACGCAGCGTCGGACCGAGAAACACCAGGATCGGATTGTCGCCTCGGCCGGCCATCGCACACTCATCGCAGGACGAAAAAGGGAGAGGCTCCGGGAAGAACCGTTCGCACGCAATGGACACCCGCCTCCTCGTCGGCGCCCACGGGAATGGCCAGCACAGGTCCAAGACCGGCTTCGACCACCCGGTCTACCAATGTACCGGGGTCTGGAATCGTCGCGGACGTCGGCTCTACCGGCTTGGCCGCCGCATCGGCGAGGACGAGCTCGCGGGCCTTCGCCACCGCGGCATCGGTGCTCCTGCGGTAATGTTCCCTCGTCTGGTCGTCACGGGCGCCGGAGATCGCCCCTGCCCTAGCCGAGAGCGCCTCCAGCATTGCGCTTGCCGCCGCCATTTCGATGCTGGGCCCGGCGGCGTAGCCTTCCGTCGGCAACGCAAGGATGGGTTCCCCGAGCCCGGCCTCGACCGTCTGACACCAGACGACGGCAACAGCCGCCGGCGACGGAGCGCGCCACAGTGCAAACGATATCCCGCGAGCGCCCGCGAGTGACCGGATATGATCCACCCCGTCACCGAGTCCGGAGGGCGCAATGCGCCATCGGTCGAAGAAACCGTGCGTTGCGAATGCGCGTGCGATGGCGTCCCGTTCAAGGCATTCCCATAATCCGTGCAGGAAAGCACCATGGGGGCTCGTATGGCAGGCAAGTCCGGTGGTCGCCCGCAGAAAGACGCCGTCATGGGCCGGCTGCGGTTCGCTGTAGCACGTATGCACAAGTTCCAGCGGCACCGGGCGCACCGAGCCGCCGACGACATCGATACCGTCGATCCAGGCAATTGTCCTTTGCCGCCAGTTCCCGCGCCACTGCGGAACAACGAGGTTGTCAAAAAGGTCGTCGGCGATTTCGAGCTGGTCGGCCGTCGCCAGAAAGGTCCGCTCCGCCGGAATGGTCTCGGCGAAATAGCGCTCGAGCGATTCCATCAGAGCGCCGACTGCCGCCTCCGCTCTCGACAGGCCCCGTCCGAGAGACGTGACCTCTGAAAGCGCGGCGGGGCGGACAGCCTGCATCACCGGCAGGCCGGTGCGGTCGAGCCCCGTCAGATCGCCGAGGCGGGTGATGCGCGCGCGGCGGCAGAGTGGCGGCAGGGCGGCGAGACAGCGCTCCAGGCTCCCCTCGACCAGATCATCCGAAAAGGGCGCCTTCCGCGCGGACACGAACGAGGCATAGAGATCAGCGAGGGGGCCGCGTGCGCCCTCGTTCGACTTCGCACCGTTTCGTTCAGCGCCCGATGGCAATGCCGAGCTCCCGCATCGAATGCCTCGCTCGCCTGATGAGCGCCGTCGCCCCTTGGCTTTCCGCGATTTCAACGGCGCACCGCAGGTCTGTGGCGACGGCATCCTTACGCTCTCCTGCCCGCGCCCGGAGAATGGCGCGGCATCGGTGCAACTCCGCCAGCCAATAGGCATGGCCGGTTTCCTCCCCCCTGCCGATCGCTTCGTTAACGACGTCGATCGCCGGCTCGATCTTGCCGGCGAGACCCAGCAAGGTAGCGTGCATGCAGAGATAGATTGGCAGATCCGCCACCGTCCCAAGTTCGCGCAGAAGCGCCAGGCCGTTTTGAAAGGTGGCATGGCCACTCGCAAGGCTCGTGCGGTGCGCCTCGGCCCACCCGCTGAAGAGAATCGACAGGCCGGACAGGGACTGCATCTTGTGCCGCTTTGCGAAATCCGCCATTCGTGCCGAAACCTCGACGAGCCTTTCGAAATCGTCCCGGTAAAAAGCAGACACCGCTTCGGTATCCAGGGAGTGTGCCTTGCTGTGCGCATGCGCTATCCGGTCCGTGAAAGCGATCATTCTCGATAGCGCCGCGTCCGAGGCTTTCGTGCGCCCCGTGAGCCATAGGGAGAGCGCGAGTTGGCCGAGGCCGCAAACCTTCGCATCATGCCCGCCGAATTCCGTTCGGCTCTCTTTGGCGCGCTTCTCGTCATAGAGCGCCAGGCCGGCCTTGATCGCCTCCTGCGTTTCCCGATGGCGGCCGAGATTGAAATCGATCGCCCAAATGCAGTGGTTGACCTGGAGCTGGATTTCCGGTTCGTTGGCCTTCGACAGCATCGACCGCACCTCCAGGGCTCGGTCGTGCATCACCCGAAAATCGGATCCGGTGAACCACCACCCCCAATAGATCGGAAACCACTTCGACTGTTCCGACAAGGGACGACGGCGGGCAATTTCCACGCCCTCCTCGTATAACCGCCGTGCCGGCGGCGAGTTAAGTCCCACAAGACCGGCCACGACCGGGCCGAGGGCAGTAAACGCCGAAAGCTTCAGAGGTTCGGCTGTGTCGCTCTCGCCCAATTGGCCGCAAAGATCCAGGGCATGTTCCAGAAATTGCCTCGCCTCTATCATTGCGGACCGGCTCGAACTCTCCTTCCCCGCGGCGATGAACAAGGGGACGGCCTCTTCGACAAGCCCCGCCCTTTCCGCATGCTCGGCAAGCGCGCCGGTATCGATCCAGGCCGCCATGCCACGATTTTGGTCGACCGCTGTGAAGAGCCGCCGATGCAGCACCTGCCGCTGCTTGCGCAGCACGGCATTGTAGATCGTCTCCTGGATCAGCGTATGCCGGAAGCCGTAGGCGGTGCGCCCCGGCACCCTTATCCGCGTCAGGAATCCCGTCTCGCAGAGAGTATCGGCCGCGTTCGCAAGCGCGCTCTTGCCGAAATCGGGTAACAGAGCCCGAAGCAGCGGCAAGGTCACCTGCGTGCCGGCGACTGCCGCCGCGCGCGCGACCTCCCTGGCCGTGCCGAGCTGCTGCAGGCGGGATTCCAGTATCGACTCGAACGCCGACACATGCGACGGGTTGGCGCTCTCCGACAGGCGCATCGTGTCGGGCTCGACATTTTGCGACACCCATTGACAGATCTCCTCGATGAAGAGCGGAACGCCGCCGGATATCCGTTCGGTCGCATCGAAGAGATCGGGAAGCAGCGCCAGGCGGTGCTCCGGCCATTTTGCCTTTATCGCCAGCCTGGTTTCATCCGAATCAAGTGGCCGCAACGCAAGCCGCGTCGGGTTGGCGGCGTCGAGCCATTCCGAAGCATAGGAAGGACGCGACGTCGTAACGAGCAAGACGGGGAATTTTGCAATGATCCTCGCAGCTTCGCTAAGCAGGTCACGGGATGTCGGATCGATCCAGTGGACGTCCTCGACAGCCACCACCACCGGCCCGCGTCGGCACACGGCTTCCAATGCACGGAGCATGGCGCGATGAGCCTTCTCGCGGATCGCCTTCGGATCTTCGTTCGACTGCAGACGGCTGCCCTGCGCCCCGAGCAGGTAGGAGAAGACATCGACGACCTCGGCGTCCCTGATACCGTTGCGTTCGAACAGCGCCGCCACCGCAGCGGCCGTCGGACCCATCTGCCCTCCGCTCCCCGACGCCGCCTCGGGGAGATTGTTCAAGAGAGGATGAAGTGTCGAGCGGAAACCGCCGGGCAGGCACTGGAAGAAGAGAAGCTTGGAACGCTTGGCGCGCGTCCGCCTGCGAATTTCCCTGAGAAGACGCGATTTGCCGATGCCGGCGTCCCCCTGGATCAGGACCACGGAGCCTTGTCCCGCAAGGACGCCATCCCAAAGTTGCCCGATGGTATTCAGTTCGTTCTCGCGGTTGATAAGCGGCCCGCCCATCCGTCCGAAGGCATAGAAGCGGTCCACTCCCAATTTATGACCGAGCGCGCGCCACACTTTCTCGGGCGCCGCAAAGCCCTTGAGCTCCTTGCTGCCCTGAAACACGAATGCATGGGATCTGCCGGCAAGGTGACGTGTCTCCTCGCAGACCAGAACGCTGTTCGGGGCCGTGATGGCCTGCAGCCGGGCAGCCATGGCAAGCGCCGCGCCTGTGACCGGTTCCCGAGTCCAGCCTTCGCGGGATCCTTCGCGAACGAGGGCTACCGACGTGGCGATGCCCACGCGGACCTGGAGATCGTCCTGCCCCGCCTCGCGGCCGACGCGCTTGCAGGCCTCTACGATCCCGAGCCCAGCGCGGATTGCGAGCGAGGCGGCGTCCTTCGCCTCGATTTCGATCGGGAAGAGCGCAACACCGCCGTCGCCGGCCTCATGCTGCATCACGCCGGAATGCGATGCGATCGCTTGTTTGGAAGCAAGCTGAAAGGCGGACATCAGTTCCTGATAGTCCTCGATATCCATCACGTGCATCAGATCGGTCGACCCGACCAGGTCATAGCAAAGCGCCGTGACGATACGCCGCTCGCCGCCACGCACGGAAGAGCCGCCCGGGCGCTTCCCACGCTCGGCCGCTCCTCGTGGTGTTTTGGTCCGGCTCTCGCGCAGCATGCACCACTCCCGCATTCGCCTGCCAGGTCCGCTCAGATACGCGGCGCTGCCTAAGGGCGACCTGTCTGCCTCGCATTTTTCCGACGTGATCCCGACCTGAGTGCGGAAAATATCACCCCTGACTGCACGCGGTGTCGGGACCGACTCGGGGAAGGCTGATTGCCCGTCAGGGCAATGTCAATCGGCGGGCAGTTGCAAAACGCGCAGCCGGGCAACCTTTCCCCTTCGATGAGCGTTAAGACGCGCCTTCTTGTGCTGCAAGGACCACGCCGTAACCGCAGGCGCTACTGGATTGCCGCACGGTTTGAGCGCAACCTTGCAAGAGGCGGCGCAGGCACCCGGCGCCTGGAGGATGGTTTTTCGTCACATCTGCATCAGGAGACGATCGATGGCACGCACTCCCGCGAAATACTGCGATCTCGTCATGAAGGGCGGCATCACCAGCGGTATCGTCTACCCGAATGCCGCTCTGGCGCTTGCGCGGGACTACCGGTTCAAGAATATCGGCGGCACGTCGGCCGGGGCGATCGCAGCTGCGGCTTGTGCGGCGGCCGCGGTCGGAGATCGGCGGAAGCAGATGAAGGCGGCGATCGCTCAACCAGAGGAGCACGTCGGTTTCGAAGGCCTTGCGAAGGCATCGTCGAACCTCGCCTCTCCCGGCTTCATCAACGGCCTCCTCCAGCCTGCGGCCGGCGCAGGTCAGGCATTCCGTTTGCTCGTCACACTCGCCGGCAACGCCGGCGTTCTTCGCAAAGGCCTTGCGCTTCTTGGAAGCGTCGTGCTCATCGCACCCGTCGAAACGCTGCTCCTGCTCGCGGCACTCACGGGTCTTGCCTATGCTGTCGGGGGGCAAACCGGCATGATAGCGGCGGCTCTACCGGCTGCGGTCTGCGCCTATCTGGGAGGGGCGGTGTTCTCGGTATTGCGCATCGCTCGTGTCCTGCGCCGCAATCTGATGGGCCTCTGTACCGGCACGGCACCGGATCAGCCCGCCCGCCCAGGAAAGATGGTCTTGACCGATTGGCTCCATGAAACCCTGCAGGCACTGTCCGGCAAGGCTTCGGACCAGCCCCTCACCTTCGGCGATCTTTGGACGGCGGAGCGCTACCCCGGCGAACCGGGCTCCGACCGGGCCGTCACCCTGAAGATGATCACGACCGGCATATCGCACCAGGAACCGCGCAGCCTGCCGTTCGAAAGCGCGCTTTTCTGGTTCAGGCGCACGGAATTCGAAGCGCTTTTTCCGAAGATCGTCGTCGACTGGATGGTAGAGAAGGCCGGGGAGCCGGTCACCGTGGCGGGTGAGGATTACTATCTGCTACCGCATGGCGCCGACATGCCGGTGCTCGTCGCAACGCGCATGAGCCTCAGCTTCCCCCTCCTGATCAGCGCCGTGCCGCTGCATGAGCCGGCCCGCCGCGAAAGCCCGCCGGAATCCGACGGAGAAAACGAAGCTGAAGATACGACTTCGGACGAGGACGAACAGAAGACCGTATTGGACAGCACGGAAGCGCTGACCACCGGCGGCAAGAAGCGCAGGGCCAGGCCCGCCGCGTTCCGGATCTGCTGGTTCTCCGACGGCGGCATCAGCAGCAACTTCCCGATCCACCTCTTCGACCGGGCGCTGCCGCGATGGCCCACCTTCGCCATCAATCTCGTTTATCCGGGAACCTCCGATACCGGCTCGCGGCCGGAGGTCTTTCTGCCGGAGAACAACCGGCAAGGATGGCAGCGGCACTATCAGCCGATTGCACACAAGTCGGCAGTTCACGAACTCTGCGCCTTCGTTTTTGCGATCGTCGCGACCATGCAGAACTGGCGCGATCTCCTCCAGTCGCGCGCGCCCGGGCATCGCGAACGCATCGTCCATGTCTCGTTGAGCCCACAGGAAGGTGGCCTGAACCTCGCCATGTCGAAAGAGGTCCTCGCGACCGTCTCGAAAAAAGGCACGGCCGCCGGCGAGGCATTCGCCCGGTTCTCCTTCGAGAACCATTACTGGATCCGCTGGCGCAATCTCGCCTCGGCACTCCAGCGCTATACAATCGATATTGCCGCGAGCGACGCCTATCAACCGAGGATTCCGGATTACGAAACCGCCTATGCATTCGCTCGCGATCCCGCGTCGACGCCACCCTCCTATCGGTTTGGAAGCAAGGCGGAGCGTGAATTGGCGGCGCAGCTTCTTCAGGAGCTTATCAACGAGGGACAGAAATGGAGCGATGAAGGGCCTGACTTGACGAAGACCGCCCCGAGGCCGCTGCCGCAATTACAGATAGCACCGACTTACTAGCTGGCACGAGCGGTCAACGCCAGCAACCCCCTCCCTGCAGCTCTTCATTGTAGACGCGGATTCACTTGCGCTATAGTAGTCGGACTGTCGGCAGCCGCAAGAGGAGCAAACATGCCATCGGCCGGATCGCTAATTACCTTCTTCATCACCACCGCCTTATTCGCTTTTATTCCAGGGCCGGCTATGCTCTATGCCGCGGCCCAGACTATGGCGCGCGGTCGATGGTCCGGGCTGATGGCCACTCTCGGCATTCACATCGGCGGCTATGTGCACGTAGCTGCCGCCGCCGGCGGGCTGTCTATTCTTTTCCATGCCGTGCCTACACTTTATCTGGCGGTCAAATTGACCGGCGCCGCCTATCTGATTTGGCTCGGCATTTCTCTCTTCTGCCGGAAAGCTCAGGAACATGCTCCTCTACCTGAGGCGGATCCGAAATCGGGCCGTCGCGCATTTGCCGAGAGCGTGGTCGTGGAAGTTTTGAACCCAAAGACCGCATTATTTTTCATTGCGTTTCTGCCGCAGTTCGTAGATGCCTCCGCCGCGCTTCCGGTATGGGCTCAGTTCCTCATCCTCGGAACGGTCGTAAACCTGGTATTCTCGTCAGCGGACGTCCTCTGCGTCGTACTTGCAAGCGCCGTCGTATCGAGGTTGAAGCGCTCGGGCCGAGCGCAACACCTTTTTCAACGCATCGGCGGCGCAACCCTTATCGGACTGGGAGCCCATCTCGCGATTCAGAAGGGTTGATGGGCCAGAGTCCTACCGGACTATCGTCAACCGCTCGGCCGCGCGTGTGATCGCCGTATAGAGCCAGCGTTCGCGCGTGTCGCGGAAAGCCCAGCTCTCGTCGAAAAGCACGACGTTGTTCCATTGCGAGCCCTGGGCCTTGTGCACGGTCAGCGCGTAGCCGTAATCGAACTCGTCGTAACGCTTGCGCGTGGACCAGGGGATTTCGCCCTCGACGTCCTCGAAAGCCGCCTTCAGGAGCTTGATCTTGGCGGCGCCGCGATCCATGTCGTCGTCTTCCGGGCGGATCATCAGGTTGATCCCCGGCTTGACCGTCTCCTTTGACGAGCTCATCACCTGCCAGAGCGAACCGTTGAGCAGCCCCTTGGCCGGATCGTTGCGAAGGCACACGAGCTTGTCGCCGGACTGCGGATATTCGCTGGTAAAGCCCTTCAGTTCGCGAAGCCGCTGGTTGTAGCGCCGCCGTGTTCTGTTGGTCCCGACCAATACCTGATCGGCTTCCAGCACCATAGGCTGTGTCACCTGCCCCTTGGAGATGACCTGAGCGGTGCCGTAGTCGCCGTGCATGATCTCCTTGCCCTCGCGCACCTGCATGGCGAGCTGGATGATAGGGTTGTCCCTCGCCTGGCGATGGATATCCGTCAGAAGAAAATCCGGTTCGTGATTGGTGAAGTATCCGCCGCCGGAAACCGGCGGCAATTGTCCGGGATCGCCGAGAACGAGGATCGGCGTGCCGAAACTCATCAGATCCTTGCCGAGCGCCTCGTCCACCATCGAGCATTCGTCGACGATGATCAGCGCCGCTTTCGCGACCGGGCTCTGGCGGTTGATCGCGAACATCGGCGCAATCGAGGTCTTGCCGGTCTCCTCGTCCTCCACTTCCTCCTCGCCGCGCGGTCGGTAGATCAGCGAGTGGATCGTCTTGGCGTTCGTGGCCCCCTTGGAGCGCAGCACCTGGGCAGCCTTGCCGGTGAAGGCGGCGAACACCACCTCGCCATCGACATTTTCTGCAAAATGGCGGGCGAGCGTCGTCTTGCCGGTGCCGGCATAGCCGAACAGCCGGAAGAGCTGAGATCGGCCACCCTTCAACCATTGCGAAACGGCCTTCAGGGCCTCATCCTGTTGCGGAGCGAACTGCATGACCTTGAGTGTCAGGATTCGGCCGCCCGGCGCAAGTGCGGATTTGGCCGGCCAGCCAACCAAGCTCGTGCGGTGCTGCTGCGCGAGGCCATCACGTCAGCAATCCACGACTTTGTGGCCGACTTCGGGCAAAACCGGTGTGGCACTTTTTTGCACCGCACCTTGAACTGGGGCGGTCGATCCTGCTACCAACGGTGCGCTGCATACAGTGTGCAGGAAGCCGCGCCGCCCGCCGGAGAATGACCTTGAAGCCGGAACAGCCCTCAACCCCGACGCTACCCAGGAACGGCGGACTGGGACGTCTGTCCGCCGTTTGGCAGTGGTGCCTGCTGGCCCTGCTCTCCGCCGTCTTCGCCGGCCTCCTCGAAATGATCGGAATTCCTGCGGGGCTGCTGATGGGGCCGATGATCGCCGGCGCGCTCGTCGGCATGAATGGCGGAACGATCCGGCTGCCGCGACAACTCTTCTTTTGCGTTCAGGTCGTGCTGGCGATGATGATCGCCGCTTCGATGAGTCCCGATCTTCTCGTGACCTTTTCCGGCAATTGGCTCCTCTTTCTCGCCATCATTCTTTCGGTGATCGGCGTCAGCACGCTCTGCGGCTGGACGATCACCCGGATGGGCATCCTGCCGGGCACGACCGCGATCTGGGGCTCGTCGGCGGGCGCTGCCTCGACCATGCTCCTGATGGCCGATGCCTATGGCGCGGACGCCCGGCTCGTCGCCTTCATGCAATATCTGCGCGTCGTCTTCGTCGCCAGCACGGCGACCATCGTGTCTCATCTCTGGGTGAGCGGCGTCGAAGCCGAAACGGCACCTCACTGGTTCGCCCCGCTTGCCGGTCTGCCTTTCATCATGACGCTCGCCGTCGGAATCGCGGGCGGCTTCCTTGGCAAGATACTGCGTGTCCCGGCCGGCGCCTTCCTCGTGCCCTTTGCAATCGGCTCGGCCCTCAACATTACCGGAACGCTTACGATCGAACTGCCGCAATGGCTGCTGGCGCTCTCTTTCGCGATGCTCGGATGGAATATCGGCCTCGGCTTCACGCGGGCAATTCTGGTGCATGCGCGGCGCGCTCTGATGCCGACGATCGTCTCCATCCTCGTGCTGATTGCCTTTTCCGGCTTTCTCGCTCTGTTGCTCGTCAAGGTCGCCGGGACCGATCCGCTGACCGCCTATCTCGCGACCAGTCCCGGCGGGCTCGATTCGATCGCCGTCATCGCTGCCTCGAGTGACGTCGACCTGCCATTCGTCATGGCCTTGCAGACGACCCGTCTGCTCATCATCACGCTGATCGGCCCCGCCCTCGCCCGCTTCGTCGCCGACCGGGCATAAACCCAGCGCCACAATCGTTACTTGCGGAGGGAATAAATCCGTAGCGTTCCGTGTCTTATCCTCGAACCCGCCCGAGCGCGGTTCTACGTCGAAGACATCTTGAGGAAGGAACGCCCATGAGAACGCTTGCGTTGACCATCGCCATCTCACTTGCCACGGCCGCCGCCGCCTTTGCCGCTCCGCCCGTGAAAACGGTCGAGTCGGAGAAAGGGCCGGTGCTCGCCGCCGAAAACGGCATGACGCTCTACACTTTCAAAAACGACAAAAAGGGCGTCTCTGCCTGCTATGATGCCTGCGCCACGAATTGGCCGCCCTTCATGGTGGAAGGCGACGCAACGGCCGAGGGTGCCTTTTCGGTCGTGGAGCGAAAGGACGGCAGCAAACAATGGGCGAAGGACGGCATGCCCCTTTATTTCTGGGTGAAGGACAAGAAAATGGGTGACGTCACCGGCGACGGCGTGAAGGGCGTATGGGATGCCGCACGGCCGTGATGGCTTGAATAAACGCGCGGGGGAGGAAATCTCCTCCGCCGACCCGTTCGAGGAGGACGTCCTGGCGCTGATTCCGGCGCTCAGGCGTTACTCGCGCAGCCTCGCGCGTTCCGATACGGATGGCGAAGATCTGCTGCAGGACTGCGTCGAAAAAGTGCTTACGAGACGCGCGCAATGGCGAGGCGTGAACCTTCGCGCCTGGGTCTTCACGATCATGACCAATCTTTATCGCAACGGCCGACGCCGCCGCGCTCAGCACCCGGAAGTGGAGCTTGACGAGACGCTCGGCCTTCGCGCGGAGGAAAACAATGCGGATCCTCTGGAGCGGCAGCGTCTGCTGCGCGCACTCGAGCGGCTCTCCGCGGACAATCGCGCCGTTCTGATGCTCGTCGTCATCGAGGGATACCGCTACCAGGATGTGGCAGACATGATGGAAATTCCGGTCGGGACCGTGATGTCCCGCCTTTCGCGAGCCCGCCGCCAGCTCGCCGAAGCGATGAAGGACGATAACGTGATCGCCCTGCGGAGACCCAAATGAGCGCCGACTTCGAAACCGTCTCCGATGACGACCTCCACGCCTATGTGGATGGCCACCTGGCGCAACCGGAGCGCGAGCGCATTGAATCCTGGCTGGAAAAGCAGCCGGCAAAGGCCGAAGAGGTCCGTCAGTGGCAGGCGCAGGCGACGGCGCTGAAGCAGCATTTCGCCTCTTATGCCCGCAGCGGCGAGGAAGATCGCTCGCTTATATCCGCCCGCCGAAAATCACGGAGTACCGGATGGGCATCGGCGGTGCCGACGCTGCGACGTCTCGCCGCCGGGCTTCTGATCTTTGCCGCCGGCGCGCTCGCCGGAGCCTATGGACCCGACCTCGTGGCTCCGCCGCCCGAGTCCGCCGATGCCTCCGAGGCGCTCCCCCGGCAGGCACAATCGGCATTTCTGATCTATGCCAGCGAAGTCCGCCACCCAGTGGAGGTCGGTGCCGGCGAGCGGGAGCATCTCGCCACATGGCTCGGCAAACGCCTCGATTATGGGCTGAAAATTCCCGACCTGTCCTCGCTGGGATTCTCGCTTGTCGGCGGGCGCCTCGTGCCGGTCAACGATACGGCAGGCGCAATGCTGATGTATGAAGACGTGACGGGGGAACGGCTAACGGTCCTTCTCGGCCGCAACCCGGAAAATCGCGAAACGAGTTTCCGTATATCCAGCCGGGGTGAAGTCGAGACCTTCTACTGGATAGACGGCGAAATCGGCTACGCCGTGACGGGCGAAGTGCCGCGCGCCCTGCTGCAGAAGGTTGCCGACGAATGTTATCGCCAGTTCGAGGCTTCGGAGAGCTCCTGAACCGCCGTCGGACAATCCCTCAACGCAGAGGATCATTCGCGAGCGCGATCGGCGTTCCGTGCGGCGTCGCTTCCGCTGCGCGCTGCCAACTGCCGACCAGCGCTTCCAGTTCGGGGCCGGAAGCGAGGGAGAGTTCCGTTACCAGACGGCTCAGCGCCGCAACCCAGCAATCGTAGTAGTCGCTGCCGTCCGCCCTGCGGCCGGGCTTGTAGAGCTCGGCCGAAAGCGCTTCCGCCCATTCGCTCCACGAAAATACACCCTGCTCGTGAAGCCGCACGGTCATGGCAAAGGCGACCGCCTGCCAGGGTTCGGCAAAGACGGGATCGCCCTCGCGCGATTTTGGCAGTTCCGCCGAAGCCAGAAGCGGGGAACGGGCAGGAGCAGGCGTCGATCTATGCGTGTTCAAGATAGCTCTCCCAGGCATCGATAGAGACGGTAAGCGTCGGGTCCGCGCCCTCACCCCAGATCTCGCCGGCGTCGAAGACCACCGTATAGAGCCATTGCGGGTTCTCGCCCCTGCCGTGGGCGTTGTCGTCCGGGAAGACGAAGCCGCCCTGCACGGCCTCCACCATGCCTGTCCTGGCGCGGGCGTAGCGCGGCAGGCGCGTGTGGCTCTCCGGATTGAAGTTCTTCGTACGCACTCTCTCGCCGGCGGCAAAACGCGGCGGCGTTTCGACCGGCCGGTCGCATGGCCCGCCCTTGGCGAGCACGCCTGCTACCATGTCCGCTGTGAGCACCCGTTTCGGCTCCCGCCCCTTGTCGAGCATGTGGCCGGCGTCGAGCTCGGCTTCCGTCACGAAGCCGTGGCGCTTCAGAAGCGTTTCCAGCGCCCGCGTCCAGATTTCATAATAGCTCGCGGAAAGATAGGTCGCCGGGGGCAGGCTTTCGCGCGCGTGCCGGCTTTCGTCCAGCGTCCAGGCACCGAAAGCGCCACAGGAAAGCGTGATGCCGAGCGCCCGTTTTTCCCACTCTGCATGGAATGTGGGCTCGTTGCGTTCCGGAGCGATCGGACCCATGCCATGCTGACCTCCGAGATCGTGCGGCCCGTTCATCGTACCCCCTCCGGCGAAAGGGCGAGCCCGGTGCCGATCATGGAATCGCGCGTCACGAGCTCTGCCAGGGCGTCCTCGCCGAAGCCATCGGTACCTTCCGGCCGCTCCGGCACCACGAGGTAGCGCAGTTCGGCCGTCGAATCCCAGACGCGAACCTTCTTTTCAGCCGACAGCTCGAGCCCGAACTCGGCAAGCACGCCGCGAGGATCGATAACCGCGCGCGAACGATAGGGCGGCGCCTTGTACCAGACGGGCGGCAGCCCCAGCACTGCCCAGGGATAGCAGGAGCACAGCGTACAGACGATGAGGTTGTGCGTTTCGGGCGTGTTGAACACCGCACGCATGTGCTCGCCCTGGCGCCCGGTGAAACCGAGGCTGGCGATCGCCGCGGTCGCGTCGCGTTTCAGCCAATCGGCAAAATCGACGTCGCTCCAGGCCTTGGCGACGACGCGTGCGCCGTTTCGCGGTCCCACCTTCGTCTCGTACGCCTCGACGATCGCGTCGATCGCCGCAGGATCGATCAAACCCTTTTCCGTCAGCACCGTCTCCAGTGCCTTTACCCGGGCTTCCATGTCGGTCAGATGGTTGTCGTGGTGATGGCCGTGATCGTCGCCATGCCCATGATGATGCTCGGACATTCCTGGCTCCTCTACCGAAGGCTACTGATCTTGATGCGTGACCCTAAAAACGTCGCGTGTCGGCGGACTATCTGAGCATCGGCCAAAGACTGACGACGAGCAAGACGGCCATGGTGATGTTGAACCATTTGAGCCTCGCAGGTTCCGAGAGCCATTGCCTGAGGGCCGAGCCGAAACCCGCCCAGGTCGAAACGCTCGGCACATTGACGAGTGCGAAGACGACGCCGACGACGAGCACGCTCATCAGATAGCTGTCGCTGCTCGTATAGGTGGCCATGGCCGAAACCGCCATTACCCAGGCCTTCGGATTGACCCATTGGAAAGCAGCCGCCTGCAGGAAGGTCATCGGCACTGCATTCGCCTTTCCTTCGCCGAGCGAGCGAGACGTGCCGATCTTCCAGGCGATCCAGACCAGATAGGCGCCTCCGGCGAACTTCAGGGCCGTATAGAGGAGCGGCACGGAATGAAGCAGTGCGCCGAGACCGAGCCCCACGGCAATGAGAAGAACGAAGAAGCCGATGCCGATCCCCAGCATATGCGGAATCGTGCGCACGAAACCGAAGTTCACGCCCGAGGCGAACAGCATCATATTGTTCGGTCCGGGCGTGATCGATGTCGTTAAGGCAAACAGGAACAGCGCCAGAAGCGTATCCAGTTGCATGAGTTCCTCCAAAGCCGCGGGTCTGCCGAGAACGCCGCTACAAACCTGGGATTCGCGTCGCGTAATCTCCCGGGCGGCGACCCTAGTGGGTCAAGCTAGCTGACCCAAATGCAACCGCCACCCAAATCTTGTCACGGTGACAAACCGAAAGCCGGGGGTGCTGCACCGCCTTGACCCCTAACCTTTTCCATGGGATAGCCACGCTATGTGTGAACATGACACCCACATTGTCGCCCGGTTCGCCGGCATCCCAACAGGCGGGATGCAGGGGCTTCGCACACGCTGACAACAGCGCCGCGCGTCTATTATACGCGCAGGCACGCGCGCAACCCCTCAGCCTCGCTCAAAGCGGACGGGGCTTTCTTCTAATTCAGGCGCCCGTCCATCGTCATCATGGAGATGGAAAATGGCACAGAACGTTTACGACAAACCCGAATTCTTCACCGGCTACAGCCAACTCGGGCGATCCCTGCATGGACTCGCCGGCGCTGCCGAATGGCCGGCAATCCGCGCAATGCTGCCCGACCTCAGGGACTTGCGCGTCGTGGATCTCGGTTGCGGCTTCGGCTGGTTCGCCCGCTGGGCGCGGGAGAACGGCGCGGCCCATGTCCTTGGCCTCGACCTCTCCGAAAAAATGATCGCACGAGCGCGGCAAGAGACGGAGGATCCTTCGGTCGAGTATAAAATCGCCGACCTCGAGCATCTGGTTTTGCCCGAGGCGAGCTTCGACTTCGCCTATAGCTCTCTCGCCTTCCATTATGTCGAAGACTTCGACCGGCTGGTGCGAACGATCCATAGCAGTCTCCTGCCCGGATCGCATTTCGTCCTCACCATCGAACATCCGGTTTACATGGCACCGACGAACCCTGGCTGGTCCACGGACGCCGAGGGCCGCCGCATCTGGCCGCTCGATCGCTACTCGGCCGAAGGAAAGCGTGTCACCGACTGGCTTGCCAAGGGCGTCGTCAAGTATCACCGCACGCTCGGCACCACATTGAACACCCTGATTTCAGCCGGTTTTGCGATCCGCCGCGTTCAGGAGTGGAGCCCGACCACCGCTGAGATCGCCCGCAATCCGGACCTCGCGGAAGAGGTCGACCGGCCGATGATGCTGCTCGTTGCCGCACAAAGGTAGGAGTCTCGACCGCGCCGGATGCGCGAGTAGCGTTTGCCATCCCTTCCCCCCCGCCCTGTCGGAGGGCAAGAGCCGAATTCAAGAAATTTGCCGTAATGTCCGGCTACTTTCGCTTCTGCGCCTTTCCCTTCTTGGCGGGGGCGGCAACTGGATTTGCCGCCTCCTCGGCCTCTTTCTCCAGCCGCATCTGTTTGAGGCGTGCCGTCTTCTTCACACGCGCTGCAGCCTCCTGCTCGATAATGGCGCGTGACGCAATTGTGGCCTGATCCGCGCGATCCGCAGGGTTCTTCTTCTCGGCCTTAAAAATACGATTGCCGACGTCCTTCATGCGAGATCCTCCATCAAATTTCAGCCAATAAAAAAGGCCGGGACAGGCCCGACCTTCCTCATCATCTCAACCCGCCGCGCCAGTACATCCGTGGTCACGGGCGGGGAGATAACAATGTCATGAAGTGCCGTGTTAGGGCACAAACGCGCAATCCGTTCAGAGAGCGCGAAGGTTGTCCGCCGAGGTCTTGCCCGAGCGCCGATCCTGCGTCAGCTCGAAGCTTACCTTCTGCCCGTCTTTCAGCGTGGACAGGCCGGCGCGTTCAACCGCCGAAATATGGACGAACACGTCAGCGGCGCCGTCATCTGGCTGGATGAAACCGAAGCCCTTGGTGCTGTTGAACCACTTTACCGTTCCAGAAGCCACGTCGATGTCCTTTCAATAGCCATGGAAAACCGCCACCGCATAAAAACGGTGTATCAAAACCGATGTTGTCAGGATTTTCGTGACGATGCGCCTTGGCGCAGAAACAAATATCGTCGATCAATATCGATACCGAGCTATGTAGGTCATCATTGTGTTTCTTACAAGGCACAATTTTATTTTCTTTCGAGAGAAGACTATCGGCGCGACCGCACGCGGCGGCGTGTCACGGCCGCAATGCTGCGACTTGCTTGTGGACTTTCCCCCACGCGGCCTTAAATCTCGGAACTAGAGCAACTCTCAGGACAATCCCTATGCACGAACCGATCCCGACCATCGTTTTCAAGGACGGCCGCAAGGTTCCCGCGCTCGGCCAGGGGACATGGCGCATGGGCGAAAACCGCGCGAAGTCCGCCGACGAGGTCCGCAGCCTGCAGACCGGGCTCGATCTCGGCATGACGCTGATCGACACTGCGGAGATGTACGGCGACGGCGCTGCCGAACGTATCGTGGGAGAAGCGATCCGGGGTCGGCGCGACGAGGTATTCGTCGTCAGCAAGGTGCTGCCCTCCAACGCCAGCCGCGCGGGTACGGTTGCCGCCTGCGAACGCAGCCTGCGCAATCTCGGCATCGACTGCGTCGATCTTTACCTTCTGCATTGGCGCGGGGGCTATCCGCTCGCCGAAACTGTCGCGTCCTTCGAAGAGCTGAAGAAGGCCGGCAAGATCCGTGCCTGGGGTGTATCCAATTTCGACGTCGACGACATGGAGGAGCTGTCGGGCGTTCCTGACGGCCGCAACGTCGCGGCCAATCAGGTGCTCTACAATCTCGCCCGCCGCGGCATCGAATTCGACCTGCTGCCCCGGTGCCGCGATCAAGGCGTGCCGGTCATGGCCTATTCACCGCTCGATGAGGGCCGCCTTCTGCATGACGCCGATCTGATTCACATCGCCAAGGCGCATCAGGCGACGCCCGCCCAGGTGGCACTCGCCTTTTTGAAGACGCGTTCCGGGGTGATCTCGATTCCGAAGACCGGTTCCCCCGAACGCGCCCGCGAAAACCGCGACGCGATGGATATCCGCCTCACGACGGAAAATCTCGACGAACTCGACCGCCACTTCCCGCCGCCGCGAAGGAAGACGCGGCTGGAGGTGATTTGATGCCATAGGGTACCCAGACGGGTGAAGTGGGCTTGAAAGGGTGCGGCGGGTGCAGCCCCTCCCACCTGTGGGGAGGCGCGCGCCCCGAAGGGCGCGATCTTCCTCGCTTCTTTACATTCCCTGGGGCCCGCGGTTCATCGCGGCGATGCCGGTGCGGCAGACTTCGATCAGCCCGAGCGGCTTCATGATGGCGATGAACTGCTCGATCTTGGAAGGCTTGCCGGTGATCTCGAATACGAAGTGATCGATGTTGGCGTCGATGACCGAGGCACGGAAGGCGTCGGCGAGCCTGAGCGCCTCCACCCGATGTTCGCCCGAGCCGTGTACCTTGACGAGCGCCAGTTCGCGCTCGATCGGCCGCTCATGGCCCAGACCGGCGGCGCGAACCGTGAGATCTACGACCCGGTGCACAGGCACCAGACGTTCGAGCTGGTTCTTGATCTGCTCGAGCACGTGCGGCGTGCCGCGGGTCACGATGGTGATGCGCGAGAGATGAGCCTCGTGCTCCGTCTCGGAGACCGTCAGGCTCTCGATATTGTAGCCGCGGCCGGAGAAAAGGCCGATGACGCGGGCGAGCACGCCCGGCTCGTTGTCGACCAGAACGGAAAGCGTGTGCGTTTCCGCAAGCTCCGTTTCCTTGGCGATGAAGTAGGCCGAGCCCGTCGCCTGAAGATGTGCATTCATTTTCCTGTTCCTACCTTGTCTTCAAACGAGCTGGCGGCCCTTGGCATCGATGGCGTTGGCGACCACCTCGTCCGTTGCCTCGTCCGGGAGCAGCATCTCGTTATGCGCCTTGCCCGAAGGGATCATCGGGAAGCAGTTGGCGAGATTGGCGACGCGGCAGTCGAAGATGACCGGGGCCGGTGTGTCGATCATCTGCCGGATCGCATCGTCGAGCTCTCCCGGCTTTTCGCAACGGATGCCGACGCCGCCATAGGCCTCGGCGAGCTTGACGAAGTCCGGCATCGCCTCGGTGTAGGAATGCGACAGCCGGTTGCCGTGCAGGAGCTGCTGCCACTGCCGGACCATGCCCATATATTGATTGTTCAGGATGAAGATCTTGACCGGCAGGCCGTACTGAACCGCGCACGACATCTCCTGGATACACATCTGGATCGAGGCGTCGCCGGCGATGTCGATGACGAGGCTCTCCGGATGCGCGACCTGGACGCCGACCGCGGCCGGGAAGCCGTAGCCCATGGTGCCGAGGCCCCCCGAGGTCATCCAGCGGTTCGGCTCTTCGAAGCCGAAGAACTGCGCGGCCCACATCTGGTGCTGGCCGACTTCGGTGGTGATGTAAGGGTCGCGGTCCTTGGTGAGCTCGTAGAGCCGCTGGATCGCATATTGCGGCATGATGACGTCGGCACTCGGCGTATAGGCCAGCGAGTTGCGCGCCCGCCACCTGGAGATCTCTTTCCACCAGTCGCCAAGCCGCGCCTGGTCGACCGTCTTGGCCGCAGCACGCCACAGGCGGATCATGTCCTCGAGCACAGCGGCGACGTCGCCGATGATCGGAACGTCGACGCGGACGTTCTTGTTGATGGAGGATGGGTCGATATCGATGTGGATCTTCTTCGAGTTGGGCGAGAAGGCATTGAGCCGGCCGGTGATCCGGTCGTCGAAGCGCGCGCCGATGCAGATCATGAGGTCGCAATCATGCATCGCCAGGTTGGCTTCGTAGGTCCCATGCATGCCGAGCATGCCGAGCCAGTTCTTGCCGGAGGCCGGATAGGCGCCGAGGCCCATCAGCGTCGACGTGATCGGGAAGCCGGTGAGCTCGACCAGTTCCCTCAGGAAATGTGCGGCTTGCGGCCCGGAATTGATGACGCCGCCGCCCGAATAGATGACCGGCTGGCGCGCCGTTTTCATGAGCGCGACCGCCTCCTCGATCCTCTTCAGGTCCCCTTGGGTCTTCGGCTGGTAGCTCTTCTGTGTCGGAACGGCCGAAGGCGGCGTATAGGTACCGGTTGCGAACTGAACGTCCTTCGGAATGTCGACGACGACCGGACCCGGACGGCCCGACTGAGCAACGCGGAAAGCCTCATGGATGACGCGGGCGAGCTCGTTGACGTCCCTGACCAGCCAGTTGTGCTTGGTGCAGGGCCGGGTGATGCCGATCGTGTCGCATTCCTGGAAGGCGTCCGAGCCGATCAGCGACGTCGGTACCTGCCCCGAGATGCAGACGAGCGGGATCGAGTCCATCAGCGCGTCCTGCAGCGGCGTGACCGCATTGGTTGCTCCCGGGCCCGAAGTCACCAGCATGACGCCGACCTTGCCGGTGGAGCGGGCATATCCTTCGGCCATATGGCCGGCGCCCTGCTCGTGGCGGACGAGGATGTGCTGGATATCCTCCTGCTGGAAAATCTCGTCGTAGATCGGGAGCACGGCACCGCCGGGATAGCCGAAGATGTGTTCGACGCCATTGTCTTTCAAAGCCTGGAGAACGATCTCCGCGCCCGTCATCTGGTTCTCAGTTCCGCTCATTGGCCTGCTTCCGTCCCTCGTTCAGGTTTGGGTGAATAACGTGTTTGAAGGCATAAAAAAAGGCCCCGTCAGGAGCCTCGTTCAGCGCATGGGTGGCTACCGCCGGATGGTTACACCATCCTGCCCATGCGCCGTCCCACCACAAGAATAACCGCGAAATTTTTCATGGGGCGATTTGTTAAACGGAAATTCCCCATCCGTCAACGGCTTTGGCGTGTCCCGATCGGCACGGCCTGCGAGCAACCAGTTATTAAACCGCAGCCGCTATCCTGGGACACAGCAAGGAAAAGGCGCCGGATTCGGCGCGCATCCTGCTGCTGATTGGCGTTTTCGCCCGAGGTGCTGCGTTGCTCGAAAGTGGAAATCAATCGGCGCCTCGCGCCGCCGAGACGGATCGCCGCGATACATTCAAGCCCGGCAATCGATTTCTCGGGCGGGTCGTCGCCTGCAACGGCTCGCGCGCCACGATCGCGGCGGTCGCCGAAAATGGCGAGACTTCGCTCACCGAGCTCTGGTCGGTCGGCAAGTTGGTTTCGATTTCCGTCGGCACCAACCGTGTCGTCGCACTCGTCTATTCGATGCAGACCGTTTCCGAGGGCTGGGGCGAAGAGGTCAACAATACTTTCCGCATCGAAGTGGAATTGATGGGCGAGGTTCATGTCGGTGCGGATGGGCGGGAAGAGTTTTCCGCCGGCATCAGCCGCTATCCCTATCTCGGAGCGATTGCCCACCGCATCCGCGTGAGCGATCTCGCCCGCATCTACGACTCCGGTCAATCGGACAGTTGCGTCATCGGCACGCTGACGCAGGACGAAAGTCTCGACGCCACCATCCATGTGCCTTCCATGCTTGCCAAGCACTTTGCGATCGTCGGCACCACCGGCGTCGGCAAGTCGACCGCCGTGACACTGCTCCTGAACAAGGCGATCGCCGCCGACCCGAAGCTGCGTGTGCTGATCCTCGATCCGCACAACGAGTTCGCCGCCGCGTTTCCCGACCAGGCGGTGGTAATCGACACGGATACACTCGACCTCCCGTTCTGGTTCTTCCGGCTCGAGGAGTTGGCCGAGGTCATCTTTCGTGGACGCCCGCCGGTGCCGGACGAACTCGACATCCTGCGGGACGTCATCGCGGACGCGAAAAAAGCATTCAAGGGCGGCGAATCCGCCCTGATGCGGCGGCAGACGGAAAAGAGCTCGATCACCGCGGATACCCCCGTCCCATACCGCATTGCCGATCTTCTGGCGCTGATCGATGAGCGCATCGGTCGGCTGGAGGGACGCAACGACAAGCCGTACCTGCGCTCCCTCAAGGTCAGGATCGTCTCCGCAGTCAACGATCCGCGCTACCATTTCATGTTCTCGCAGAACACGATCACGGACACGATCGAGGACACGATTGCAAAGATCTTCCGCATTCCCGGCGACGGCAAGCCGATCGCCACCTTCGAGCTTGCCGGGATCCCTTCGGAAGTCGTCAACTCCCTCGCCTCCGTGCTCTGCCGCATGGCCTTCGAGATAGGCCTCTGGGGCAATGGCGCCATTCATATGCTGGTCGTTTGCGAAGAGGCGCACCGCTATGTGCCGGCCGATCCGTCGCTCGGCTTTGTGCCGACACGCCAGGCTATTTCACGGATCGCCAAAGAGGGTCGCAAATACGGAGTCTCGCTCGGCATCATTACCCAGCGGCCGGGCGAGCTCGATCCGACGATCCTGTCGCAATGCTCGACGGTCTTCGCCATGCGGCTCGCCAACGATCGCGACCAGGAAATCATCCGTTCGGCGATCGCCAATTCGTCGATCTCCACCACCAGCTTCATTTCCTCGATCGGCAACGGCGAGGCAATCGCATTCGGCGAGGCGGTCGCAGTGCCGATGCGCATGCGCTTTGCCCGCGTCGACGATGCGCGGTTGCCCCGCGCCCACGGCATCACCGACAAGGTTGACGACGACGCGCCGCCCCTCGCCGACCTCCGTTCGATCATCAGCCGAATGCGTGCCGTCAACGGTCCCGACATATCGAGTTTCCAACAGAGCTATCTGGCGTCACAGACCAAGCAGGCGCCGGCGCTCGAGGACAATATCGGGAGCGGGAGAAGCACCGGGACCGAGATCGCGGACTCCCATTCGCGACGATACCCCGCATTCGAGCCCTATAGCCCCGACATGCTTCCCCGCCCGTCCGAGCCGGGAAACCAGGAGTTCGAACGCTTCAGCCGGATCCGCGAGCAGATCCTGTCCGGAGAGGCGGAACGGATGTCGGGCCGGCCCGCCGAGGCGCCCGGCCAACCGGATGCAGGCTTCGCCACGCCGGCACCGCGTCACGAGGGGTCCCTTCGCGAAAGCCTGCTCAGGCGACCACTCGGCAGCCTCATCCGCAAATAGAACGGAAGCGGAGGGTACGGTGCGTCCTGACCGCTCAACCTGCCCTGATTGCAATTTTGGATCCGGGGGCTCCTCTCAAGCGTTGAGGTGACGTCAAGGCGAGGAGACGATCATGGACGACACTGACGCATGGAGAAACGAGCGGCGCCTCTGGCTTGAGGGCTCCGATCCCTATCGCGAATTGCTGGACGAAGACTGCATCATGGCATTCCCTGCGCCGGTTGGTCTGCTGCGCGGACGATCGGTCATAATCCGAAGTCTCCAGGGAATTCCGCGGTGGGAACATCTCACGATCAGCGAGAAAGTCATGAGCCGGATCGGCGAGAACTTCATCGTGCTCGGCTATCTTGCGGAGGCGCGACGCGCGGAAGGTGGGCCTTATGCGGCGTGTTGTACCTCGACCTATCACGGCGTGGGAGCAGACTGGAAGCTCATTCAACACCAGCACACACCGGTTGATTGACGGCCCGCAAGCCTCCGCCTCCGTTGCGCGGAGCAAATTGGGATGAAAATCATGGAAGAGATTTTGACGCGCTTCTTCGAGCGCTACGAGAGCATGGCCAATCAGGTCCTTGCGGGGGCGCTTCCGGTCGGAAGTACGACCTCCGCCTTCGCCTCGGACTTTATCGCCGCCTCGCCGGCCGGAGTCATGACGGGAAAAAACGACGAAACCCTGACTGCTTCGATGGAAAAGGGTTATGCCCGCTACCGTGCTATCGGCACCAGGGAATTGAAGATCCGCAAAACCACGGTAACGCCGATCGATGCGCTGCATTTTCTCGTAAGGGTCGATTGGCGCTCCGTCTTCGACGCCGAGGAACAGCCGGATGTCACCATCGATTTCGAGGTTCATTACCTCGTTCAGCTGCGTGGCGGCGAGCCGAAGATTTTCGGTTGGATCAGCGGCGACGAGGAGGCGGTATTGAAGGAGCACGGCATCGACTGACGCTTCTGATGCCGCTTCAGACCGCAGCATAATGCTCAAGGAGCCTCAGCCCTGTGCTCGTTGTTCAGTCCAAGGCATCCGGACCCTCCATACGCTGCCAGGTCTCGTCAAGCTGGTTGCGAAACCAGGTCATCTGACGCTTGGCATATTGCCGCGTTGCCGCCGCGCCGGCCTCGATCACCTGCGCCTCGCTCATCTCGCCTCTCAGCATCGCGGCGATCTGTGGGACGCCGATCGCCTTCATCACCGGCATCTCCGGAGGAAGGCGAAGCGCGAGAAGCGCGCGCACCTCCTCGACGGCGCCTCTCGCAAGCATCGTCTCGAAGCGTCGATCGATACGGCCATGAAGAAGCCGCCGCTCCGGCAATACGACGATCTTCTGCGCTCGCGCCGGGTCGATGTTCACCGGCCCACGGCTCTGCTGGTAAGATCCTATCGGCCTTCCCGTGGCCTCGATTACCTCCAGCGCGCGCCCGATACGCTGCCCATCGCCGGGTTGCACGCGCGCCGCAGTCTCCGGATCGCGCTCGGAAAGTTCACTGTGCAGCGCCTCGGCGCCCTCCTCCGTCAGGCGCGCACGCAGGCGCTGGCGGATCGCCGGCGGAATCTCGGGCATATCCGATAGCCCTCCGGTCAGCGCTTTGAAATAGAGGCCCGTGCCACCGACGAAGACCGGCAGCCGCCCTTCCTTTCGCAGCCGCGCCACGAGCGCTTCCGCTTCGCGGAGCCACACGCCGGTGGAATAGGCCCGGCCCGGCGGGACGTGACCGTAGAGGAAATGCTCGACGCCCCCCATCTCGCTTTCATCCGGCCGCGCGGTCAGGACTTTCAGCGTCCCGTAGACCTGCATGCTATCCGCATTGATCACGACGCCGCCGTGTCTTTGCGCGAGCTTCACCGCGAGCGCGGACTTGCCGCTGGCGGTCGGCCCGGTTATCAGGATCGCGTCGATGTCTTTCGCAAGGTCTTGCATCATGGCTCTCGTTGCCACGCTTATCGCCAATCCGTCAAATCCCATTCTGTCGCCAGCACGCGCGGAAGCGGCAGCGGAAAGCCTCGACGCGTCCGGGCTCTATTGGCTCGCGGACGGTATTGCCTGCGACATCGTGTTGAGGGATGGCGCCGAGGCCGGCGAAGCGGAAGCTCGGCTGCGCCAGGCGGTCGCCGGCGCCGCGATCGACGTCGCCGTGCAAGATGCCGAAAGCCGCCGCAAGCGATTTCTGATTGCCGACATGGACTCCACCATGATCGGGCAGGAATGCATCGACGAGCTGGCCGCGGAAGTCGGCTTGAAGGAAAAGGTCGCGGCAATCACCGCGCGCGCCATGAACGGCGAGATCGCTTTCGAGCCGGCACTCGTCGAAAGAGTGGCGCTTCTCCAGGGCCTGCCCGTTACCGTCGTCGCGGAGGTCATCGCCACGCGTATCACATTGACGCCGGGTGGCCGCGAACTGATTGCCACGATGAAGGCGAAGGGACATTACAGCGCCCTCGTCTCCGGCGGCTTCACCGTATTTACCGGCCCTATCGCAGAGAAGCTCGGATTCGACGAAAACCGTGCCAACATTCTCGTTGAAGAGAACGGCAAGCTGACCGGCGACGTTGCCCGGCCGATCCTCGGCAAGCAGGCCAAGGTCGATGCGCTCATCGACATTTCTGAACGGCTCGGCATCACGCCGGCGGACGTCATCGCCGTCGGCGACGGTGCCAACGATCTCGGAATGCTGCAGCTTGCCGGCACTGGAGTGGCGCTCCACGCTAAGCCCGTCGTTGCCGAACAGGCGAAGATCCGCATCGACCATGGCGACCTCACCGCCCTGCTCTATCTCCAGGGATATCGCAAGACGGATTTCGTGACGTGATCATTCTAGAGACCGAGCGGCTCAGGCTCCGTGCCTGGGCCGAGACCGACCGCGAACTCTTTGCCGAGATCAACAACGATCCCACGGTCATGGAGTTCTTCCCGTTCCGCCGCACCCGCGCGGAGGCCGACGCGCTTTTCGACCGCAACAACCGCAACATCTTCGAAACCGGCTTCGGCTTCTTCGCGCTCGCGCTCCGTGAGAACGACGCACCGGTCGGCTTCTGCGGACTTGCACGCACCGATCTCGAACCGCACCTGCCCGACGGCACCGTCGAGATCGGTTGGCGCCTGGCTCTCCGCCATTGGGGAAAGGGCTACGTGACGGACGCAGCCCGGGCGCTTCTCGATTATGGATTCGGCGAGAGGAAGCTTGGGGAGATCGTTGCCATCGCCGTTCCGGCCAACACGCGCTCCACCGCCGTGATGAAGCGGATCGGCATGCGCCCCGATTCCATGCGCGACTTCGATCATTCCGGCGTCCCGGACACGCATCCGCAGCTCAAACGCCACGTGCTTTACGCAATAACCGCGGAAGAATGGCGGCGGGATGGCCTTGCCGCGAAGCGGTAGCGCCCCGTCGCCACGGCCGAGAGCGCGCGCTCTATTCCATCCGCACCGTCACGAAACGCAGTTCGCCGGTCTTGTTCGCGATCATCAGCAAGGCGTTGCGGCGCCCGTCGGCCTTCAGTTCGGTGACGCGTGAGGTGACATCCTCCGGCGTTTCCATCGCTTCCTGACCGAGTTCGACGATCACCTCGCCCGGCTCCACCCGACGCTCGGCAGCGGGCGAATTGGGTTGCACCTCGGTAATCACGACGCCTTTGACGCTTTCGACAATGCCGAAACTCTGGCGGCGGTCGGCGTCGAGCTCGGCAAGCTTCATTCCGAGCACGGTGTCGCTTGCAGGCAGTTGCGCGGCCGGCGGCTCGCCGGGCTTCGCCTCACCGCCATTCGGCAGCACTTCGCCCGGTTTCGCATTGGCGAGCTGCTCGCCATCCTCCAGCCGGCCGAGCGTAACCCGAGCGGTCTGCTCCTTGCCGTCGCGGATAATGACCACATCGACCGCCTTGCCGACCGGGCTCTCGCCGACCGTGCGCATGAGATCGCGAATTTCCGCGATGTCCGTTCCGTCGAAGCGGATGATGATGTCGCCCGGCTTGATCTCGCCCTTGGTGATCGGACCGCCCTCGATGATGCCCGAAACGAGCGCGCCGCGTGGGAGCTCCATCTTCAGGCTCTCGGCGATATCGTCGGTGACGGGCTGGATCCGTACACCGAGCCAGCCACGGCGCGTCTCGCCGAATTCCCTGAGCTGGTTGACGACGTTCACCGCAAGCTCCGCCGGCACGGCAAAGCCGATACCGACCGACATGCCGGTCTGCGAAAGGATCGCCGTATTGATGCCGACGACCTCACCCTGCATGTTGAAAAGCGGACCGCCCGAATTGCCGCGGTTGATCGCCGCATCGGTCTGGATGAAACTGTCGTAGGGTCCGGCATTGATATTGCGGCCGCGTGCGGAGACGACGCCCACGGAGACGGATACGCCCAGGCCGAACGGATTGCCGACGACCATCACCCAATCGCCGATCCTGATCTTTCGCGAGTCGCCGAAGGAGACGGCCTTGAGCGGCTTCTTCGGTTCGACCTTCAGGAGGGCGAGGTCGGTTTTCGTATCCATGCCGACAAGCTTCGCCTTCAGCTTCGATCCATCGGAGAAATTGATCTCGATATCGTCGGCATCCTGGATGACGTGGTTGTTGGTGACTATGTAGCCGGCCGGATCGATGATGAATCCGGAACCGAGCGAGTTGACCGTGCGCGGCCGGCCGCCCTCGCCGCCCTGTCCTTTGAAAAACTCGTCGAAGAACTCCTGATGCGGCGATCCTTCCGGCACCTGCGGCATCGGCGCATTGTCGTCGCTCTTGACGTTCTGCGAAATCGAGATGTTGACGACGGCGTCGAGCAGTCCCTCGGCGAGATCGGCAACGGACGGCGGGCCGGCCGGAGGCCGGGACGTGGCCGTCTGGGCCAGCGTCGCATTGGTGAATATGAGTGCCGTCGCGGCCGCCAGCACCAGGCCGCGGAAGAATTCGGGTCGTTTCGACAAGTCGCTAGGCTCCTATCATTTCCCTTACATAACGCCGGCCCCCGGTCGTCCGGCAAGGATGATGCATGAACATCGCTCGGCTGCAACGAACTACAGCGCAGCGCGACCCGATCGAGACGCGCATCACGCGAACCTTCTCTTGAAGATACGGCGGAATTCCGAAGCGTCCAAACACGATTTCCTGATCCGGGCAGCGAACCGGCGGCGCCTCAGATGGTTATTTCGTGCCCGTGCTCTTTCAGAGCCTCCACGGCCTGCTCGAGGTTGGACCCCGCGACAAAGACGTAATCGGTGCTGAAGGTGGAGTTGGCGAAGACGCCGACACCTGCCTCCGAGAGCGGTCGCAGCACCGACGATAGAACGCCTGGCACGTCGAAACTGAAGTGCTGCTCGATGCGGAAGCAGCGCCAGCCGAGCGAACTCTGCACGCTCGATGGGACACGGGCGGCACGACAGACGAGCGTCATTTCCTCGCGGGAACTGGAAACCGTCCAGAACCCCGGGCCCGGCAGCCACTCCGGAATCGCGGATCCGACGTTCAAACGGGTAATGGCATATTCGGCATCGACCAGCCGGATGAGCAATTTATGTGGCATTCGCATTATCCTCGAAGCAACCATACGAGCCCGACGCCGACGGCCACCGAAGTCAATCCGGCCAATCGGAGCTGATGTTCAGGGACATACGGCAATCGCCTCGCCAGTTCCACCAAAACCAAAGGGGCCAGTGCGTACACCAGCCCCTCGATGATCAGGAAAAAAGCCAGACCGGTCAGAAAGTCGGACATCGTCCGCTCAATCTGCGGTGGTCGGCGCCGCCAGGCCCGGGCTCGGTGGCGGTTGGTCCGCACCGTCCGCACTGTTGAAATAACGGAAGAATTCCGAATGCGGCGACAGCACGATGGTTGTGTCCGGGCTGCCGATCGACTGCGCATAGGCAGCCATCGACCGGTAGAACTCGAAGAAGCCCGGATCGCGCTGGAATGCGTCGGCAAATATCTGCGTCCGCTCCGCTTCGCCCTCACCGCGCAGGATTTCCGAATCACGCTGCGCTTCGGCAACGATCTCGACCACTTGACGATCGGCAATCGCGCGGCGTCGCTGGCCTTCCTCGTTGCCCCGGGCACGGATCAGTTCGGCTTCGGCCAGACGTTCCGCCTTCATCCGATCGTAGGTCTGCTGCGAGACTTCCTGGGTCAGGTCCGTGCGGCGGATGCGCACGTCCTCGATATTGAGACCAAGCGACTCGGCATCCGCGCTGAGGTCCGTACGGACCTCACGCATCATCGATGCGCGCTCGTCGGAAAGCGCCGCCTCGAATCCCCTCAGACCGTAGACCCGGCGCAGCGACGCATCGAGGCGCGTCCTAAGCCGGGACTCCGCAGATTCCCGGTCTCCGGAAACCGTCTGCCGGAAGCGGCGGGGGTCGGCGATCTTGTAGACGACGAATGCATCCACCTCGTAGAATTTGCCGCCGGAGACCTGCACGCGGATATTGTCGAGGTCGAAACGGAGTGCCTGGTCTTCGACATACTGGACGCGATCGGCGTCCATGAAGCCGAATGGAAGCTTGAAATAAAGACCCGGTTCGCTCTTCACCTCCCGGATCTGACCGAAGCGAACGACGATCGCCTGCTGGCGCTCGTTCACGACGAAGACCGAGGAATAGACGACGAACAGGACGGCGGCGAGGACGATCAGGATTATTGAACTGCGATTGTTGATCATTGGTTTCCTCCCGACTGAACGGGCCTGCCGATTTCGTTGAGCGGCAGGTAGGGCAGCACGCCCTGGCCGTTCTTTTCGTCCAGGATGACCTTCTTGGACTTGCCGAGAACGCCTTGCAGCGTTTCGATGTAAAGCCGCTTGCGCGTGACCTCGGGGGCCTTGGAATATTCGTCGTAGACCGAGATGAAGCGCTGAGCCTCACCCTGAGCTTCCTTGACGACGCGGTCCTTGTAGGCGGCCGCCTCTTCGCGGATCTGGGCGCCCTGGCCGCGAGCCCTGCCGAGCACCTGGTTGGCGTACTGGTTCGCCTCCTCCACGAAGCGGTCCTCGTCCTGTTCGGCGCGCTGCACTTCGTCGAAGGCATCGGCCACCTCACGCGGCGGTGCGGCATCCTCGATCGCTACGGTATTCACCGATATGCCGGCGCCGTAAGCATCCATCGTCGCCTGGATCGTGTTCTTCACGTCCGCGGCGATCGCCTGGCGGTTGTCGCGGAAGATATCCTGGGCCGGACGGCGGCCGACGACCTCGCGCATTGCGCTTTCGGCCACCTGCTGCAGCGTGTCGGCCGGGTTCTCGACATTGAAGAGATAGGCCTTCGGATCGGTAACCGAGAACAGCACCGAGAACTGCACGTTGACGATGTTCTGATCGCCGCTGAGCATCAGGCCGGCATTCGACTGGCCCGTGCGGCCGCCGATATTCTGCTGCTGCTCCGTCACCTTGACGATCTCGACGGTTTCGAGCGGCCAGAAGTGATAGTGCAGGCCCGGCATGGAGATTTCTTCCTTCGGCTTGCCGAAGCGCATCTCGACGCCGCGTTCATCCGGCTGAACGGTATAGATGGAATTCAGCAGAACGAAGCCGAGGACCAACAGGCCTACGATGACGAAGATCCCGCCGTTGAAGCCACCCGGAACCACGTTTTTCAACTGATCCTGGCCACGCCGGATGATCTCTTCCAGATCCGGCGGACCACCTCTTCCGCCGCGTGGCCGGTTGGGCCCCTGGCCCCATGGCCCCTGATTGCCGCCGCCGCCGCCCCACGGGCCGCCGCCGCCGCCATTCTGATTGCTCCAGGGCATCAAATCCTCACTTCCAAGAAACTCTGTCGCTGAACGCCCCGCAGGCATTGCGGCCGGTCACGATGTGAACCCGTTATAGGTATCATGTGCATTGCTTTCAACGCGATACGGCCGAGTTCACCGTAAATGCGTTAAAATTGTTCACCGCTCCCGCCGCAGCGATAGGCAAGTGCGTGGATAAGCACCGAGACCGCTCAGGCTCCGGCACCTTCTGGCGGCGGCGTGCGGCGGCGCCAGGTCACGAAGTGCATCGCGTGGCTGTCTTTCTCGCCGCGCGGAAGGTCTTCCTCCAGCACCTTTTCGAAAATCGCCGGGTCGATAGAAGGGAAGCGTGTATCACCATCCACCTTCGCTTGCACTTCGGTCACGTGCAGCACATCGGCCATGCCGATCGACTGACGGTAGATCTCGCCGCCACCAATAATGCAGATCTCGTCCGCCCCGACCGCGGCCGCCCGCTCCCCAGCGATCGTAAGCGCCACTTCCAGCGACGGAGCCACCTCCGCGCCGGGAGCCTCGAAATCGGGGTTGCGGCTGATGACGATGTTCGGCCTGCCGGGCAAGGGTCGCCCGAGCGAGGCCCAGGTCTTACGTCCCATGACGACCGGCTTGCCGATCGTCAGCGCCTTGAAGCGCTTGAGATCGGTCGAGAGCCGCCAGGGCAGATCGCCCTCGCGGCCGATAACTCCATTCGCTGCGACAGCGACGACGAAAACGATCTTCGGTCGGGTGGTCACCTTCTGCTCCGCCTCAGTCATGAAAGCCACTCGGCTTGCTGTCGATTTCACGCGCGCGAACCAGCGCCGCCCGGTCCGTGACGACGCGAATATAGCGATCTATCACGTCGCTTTCCGGCAGGATCTTGCGCATCCACTGCAGTGCGCTTGCGAGCAACAGATCGGCCGCGCTCATCGATTCGCCAAGGAGATAGGTGTGCCGCGTAAGCGCGTCGATCACATGCGCGCACATTTCGGTGTAAAGCCTCGCGAGCCCCGGATTGTTCACCGTCACTCCGGATATATGAGCGAGAGCGGTCGGCTCGATGACACCGGCATAGTAGGCGAGCCACGACAGATAGGCGCCGCGCTCGCGATGGCCGGGCGGCCGGCTCAGGCTGCAATCGGGATAGAGATCCGTCAGATATTGCACGACCGCGACCGACTCCCAGATCAATGTCCCGTCGTGGAGGAGTGCCGGCACCTGCTTGTGCGGATGCGGATTGTTTTCGTCCGGGCCGCCGGATCCGTCCCAACGGCGGATATCGACATAACGGATGTCGTAGTCGGCACCGAGTTCTTCGAGCAGCCAGATGATGCGCGATGAGCGCGACAAAGGCGCGTGGATCAGCGTCAGCATGGAAACCTCCCATTGGGGCACCACCGGGAAACGCGGGAGCCGGCTTTGCCCGGAGTGCTTAGCTAGACCGCGACCGGCGCCTTGATATGTGAATCGGCTTCGTAGCCGACGAGCTCAAAGTCTTCGAATCTAAACGAAAATATATCCTTCACCGCCGGATTTATTTCCATTTTCGGCAGCGGCTTTGGCGTTCTCGTCAGTTGCAGCTGCGCCTGTTCGAAATGGTTGCGGTAGATATGTGCGTCACCAAGCGTATGAACGAAATCGCCGGCTTCGAGCCCTGTGACCTGCGCCACCATCATCGTCAGCAGAGCGTAGGAAGCGATATTGAAGGGTACGCCGAGAAAGATATCGCCCGAGCGCTGGTAGAGCTGGCAGGAGAGCTTCCCGTCCGCCACGTAGAACTGGAACAGGCAGTGGCATGGCGGGAGCGCCATTTCGTCGACCAGCGCCGGGTTCCAGGCCGAAACGATGTGGCGGCGGGAATTCGGATTGGTCTTCAGGCCCTCGACGAGCGCCGCGATCTGATCGATATGTCCGCCGCCGGGCGTCGGCCAGGAGCGCCATTGATAGCCGTAGACCGGTCCGAGCTCGCCGTTTTCGTCCGCCCATTCGTCCCAGATGCTCACCCCGTTTTCCTTGAGATAGGCGACGTTCGTGTCGCCCCTGAGGAACCAGAGAAGCTCGTGAATGATCGAGCGCAGATGCAGCTTCTTGGTGGTCAGCACCGGAAAACCCTGCGACAGGTCGAAGCGCATCTGATAGCCGAAAACGGAGCGCGTGCCCGTACCCGTACGGTCGCCCCGGTCGGTTCCCGTTGTGATCACATGTTCGAGGAGATCGAGATATTGTCGCATGCTTTTCCGCCGACGATTCGTTCGTAGCGTCGAAAATAGAACGAACCGCCGCGCGAACCAATGGTGGAAAGGCGTTTTCCCGCACTTCGCATCGCCATGCACGACCGTCCCTCGGTCGGGCCAACCAGCCCCGTCAAGATCTCCGGCATACGCGGCCGCCGGTTCATTTCGACGGGCGTCGGTTTGCGGCGTGGTCCTGATACTGCTCGTTCCTTACCGCCCTCTCGTCGAGGCCGCGCGAGCCGGAATGCTGCGCCTTGTCCCTGTTCGACAGAACGTCGTTTTCGCCGAGGACGCCTTCCTTCAGTTCGGTTTTCGCACCGCTACCGTCGCCCTTGCCCTTGTCGGGCTTTCCCATGTTCTTCTTGCTGGCGTGAGCCATCGCAGTCTCCTTTCACCTATTCTCGGAAATGCCGGCCAGCTAGGTCAGTCGCCGGCGCCCTTGTGATGCCTGCTCTCCTGATTTTTCCCACGCAGAATGCTGCGATCGTCCGCCTCGCGGGCATCGCCATGCTCGGTGCTCAGATCCTGTCCCTTGCGTTGCGCCTTTCTCAAAGCGTCGGAACGGTGCAGATCCGCTTCGGCATTGAAGTCCTTGTCTGCGTTGGAGGTGTTCTCGCGGCCCTGCAGCACGCGCTTCTGCTGCTCTTGCGTCTTTCTGCCGACCATTGCCTTGCTCCTATTTGTTGCTGCGACCGCGCTGGTCCGGATTTGCGCCGCCTTGCGCGGTCGTGTCGTTCGCGACATCTCCTTCAATAGTGTTGCCGCGTTTCAGGGCTTCGTAGTCCGACGGTCCACCAATGCCCTTCGTGCGTCCGATCCCGGGATCCTGCTTCAGGTCCTTGTCGCTCGGGCGGCGTGTTTTCGGATGTTTGGACGATGTCATCGGCCTTCCTCCTGCTCTGCGACTTGTTCCGGGGCGCCCCTGGTTCACTTCCTCGGTTAACCGCACTGAACCGTGAATGTTCCGCAATCGCGGCCCCGTTCGGCAGTACGAGGCGGAGCAGTATTTATCGGCAGCGGCGAAACAATCGCGGCGTATGGCTGTTAGGCCAATCTACAGCGCCGCGTTCTTCGCGGGACGCGAAATTCTGCATGTTCACGCCTGAACGGGCTCTAGGCGCCTGAACCGGTTCCCGCCAAAAAGACATGCAGTTGCGCTTCAGCCATCAAGCAAGGGAGATGACGATGAGCGCCACAGGTCTCGACGTCTTCGAGAAGACACTGCAAACGACCCATATCTGGCTCGGCGAGATCATGGAACAACATGGTCCCGACCGGAAAGTCGCCTGGCACATCCTGTCAGTTGTCCTGCGGGTCCTGCGGGACCGGCTTCCTCCGGAAATCGCGGCTCATCTCGGCGCGGAACTTCCGCTGATCGTACGAGGCGCCTACTACGATCAATACCGGCCGAACCACCCACCGGACAAGGGCACTCGTTCCCTCGACGAATTTCTCGCCCGGATCGCGGAGGGTATGAAGGATACGCGGCCGGTCAATCCGGCCGACGCGGCGCGTAGCGGGTCCTGGCACGGCATGTCGACCTTGGCCAGACTGCAAAGGTACGCGACGCCTTGCCCAAAGAAATTCAGTCGCTGTGGCCCGACAGCATCGGCGCCCGCGAATAGCGCAAACGGGGGCGAATAAAAGAGATCGGCGCCGGGTCACGGCGCCGCCGGGGCAGCTCTGGCGCCCGGCCGGCTCGTCGCCGACCGGAAAGCGCTTTGCCGGCCAACCTGGATCAGAGGGTCTGGAGCTTGCCCAGATTCTTGGCGACCAGATAGTAGAAGGTCACACGCGACTTGCTGCGATCATCCGCCATCGCTTTGGCCGCCGCAGCAACAGCTGCATCTGCATCTGACCCGCCGACGCCGAGTTTCTTCTCACACCACTTTTCCTTGACGCGTTCCAGTTCTTTTGGATCCGACGCCGAAACGAGGGCGGAATCCTTATTGCGAAGGGCGATACCGAGATGGCGCACGATCTTGTTGACAACTGCTTCGTCGGCGCTGCTGTCATACTTCTGCACGTCTGCAAGATAATCAGTCATGAAGCCTCCACTTTGCACTTGCTCTCAAAAGCTGCCGCCCTTCTCGCGAACCGCGTGCAGCAGGCGGAGTTTTTCACGCCGCTCGTGTAAGTCAAGCATTTCGTGCGGAGTTGGCGAGACCGACATAAATCCGTCATTTCCCTCGAGAAGCCCTTTTCTTGGCAGTCGGAAAGACCTATATGACGAGTGCCGTCTTCGGGCGGCTATGGCAATAAACGGGCGATGCAATAAACCCATTGGACCCGGGGGCGGTACCCGGCGCCTCCACCAAAAACCGGCCTGGTGCAGACCGGCTTTTGATGGGGGCGAAATAGGATCGACAAGGGCGTAAAGATCGACTTTTTGCTCGGCATTGTACCACCGTTATCGGGCTAAACTTATAGTTGCAAACGACAACTATGCTGAAGCACGTCTCGCTGCCTAACGGCGGTGCGACACTTCAAATCAAGTCCTTCCGGGTAGCACCGTAAGGCGGGGTCCGAAGGCACCTGGCAACAGAAGCCTTCACCTTCTCCCCTGTCGTGAAATGGTCTATAGATGCCTCAATAATTGACTCGTCATAAACAGACGGGCAATGAAGGAGCAGGCCACGGCGCCGACATAGTCAAGGCGCAGGTTTGGCTGTAGCACCTTGAATCGCTGCATGATTTCCTGAATGGAGTTCCGGTTGCAGGAATCATGCATCAAGTGACTTGAAGAGAACGGGGACCAAATGGGCCAGGACCATATTCGCTACGACATTCTGGCGCAGGACGCGCTTCGCGGCGTCATTCGCAAGGTGTTGGCCGAAGTTTCCGCTACGGGCCACCTGCCCGGCGATCACCACTTCTTCATTACGTTCCTGACCGGTGCGCCCGGTGTCCGGATCTCGCAACATCTCAAGGCCAAGTATCCGGAACAGATGACGATCGTCGTCCAGCACCAGTTCTGGGATCTGAAGGTTACCGAGACCGGCTTCGAAATCGGCCTTTCGTTCTCGGACACACCGGAAAAGCTTGTGATACCGTACAATGCAATTCGCGGCTTCTACGATCCCTCGGTCAACTTCGAACTGGAGTTCGATGTGGCGGCCGGCGAGGAAGAAGAAACCGATTCGGCGGAAATAACCGCTTATCCGCTCGACGAAGCTGCCGAGGCCCCAACTGACGAAAGCACGGAAAAACCCGACGGCCCGAAGGGCGGCGGCGCTTCCGTCGTCTCGCTCGATTCCTTCCGCAAGAAAAACTGACGACGCGAGGAGGCGCGGACCATGGCCGGCGACGTGATCAATCTGCGTCAGTTCCGCAAACGCCAGGCTCGGACTGAAAAGGAAAAGCAGGCCGAGCAGAATCGCCTTACCTTCGGCCGCAGCAAGACCGAGAAGGCCCTGACCAAGGCCTTGAACGAAAAGGCCGCAAAGACGCTTGATCACGGCAGGCTCGAGCAAGCGGGCGGCGAGGCTTCAATCGACCGGAAGAAGCCGTGACGACCGCAGCCGCAAAAGCGATTCCCACTCAAGGACTTGCGGCAGCTTTCCGAATCCAATCGGCAGCTGCTTGAATCCGTTTATGAGCATGGGGAAGGTCGTCAAGCATTCGGCCACCTTGCACGGACACCGCACCAGCTTCACTCTCGAAGAACCCTTTTGGCTGGAATTGAAATCCATCGCCAAGGACCGCGACATGCCGCTCGCGCGGCTCATTGCCGAGATCGACGACGGCCGCGGCCAGGATGGAAATCTGTCGTCGGCCTTACGGGTCTATGTGCTCGCCTGGGTCAAGGCACGCGAAGGGACGGTGCGCGAGGCATAGAGCCACCTCCGGGAACAATGCCGTTGCTCGCCGGTCGCCTGCTACTGCACGGTAATGTCGGGAAGCAAATCGAAATTCAGGCCCTGACCAGCCGGTGGTCCGGCATTTTGCCCGCCCGGGTTGCCGGAAGGCGATGGCAACTGGCCGCCGCGCCGGGCATCCTGCGACGGAGCGACAGGCGTCTGCTGACGACCGATGCTGCGCGGCGGCAGCTGCCGCATTCTCAGCCGCTCCTCATCCTCCGCACGGCGTTCAGCGGCCGCCCGTGCTTCCGCCTCCGCCCGCATCCGCGCCGCTTCCGCCGCCGCTGCCTGACGGCGGCGCTCCTCGGCGATCGTCCGCAAGCGCTGCTGCTCACGCTCCGCCGCGCGCGCCCGGTAAAGCGCGACCTCGCGGCGCAAGCGTTGCTTTTCGAGCACATTCGCCTGTAGTGTCTCGACACGCCTGCGCTCGCGCTCGAAGGCTCTAAGCGACAGGAAGTTAGACAGCTCCGTGACATCGACCGTCACGCCGGGCGATGCAAGCAGCCCGGCATAGGAGAACCGGACGCGAGGCTCGGCTCCCGCAAGCGCCTCCTCGCCGGGACGGAAGGTCAGATCGATCGCCCCGCTCATTCGCCCTGCAGGCAAGTCGAAAGCGGCCTCCCCGTTGAAAGCGGCGTTGCCATCACCGGCGGTGACGTTCTGCGCCCTGACGGTTCCGCCTGCAATGCCGAAGGGCACCTTCACAGCGCCGACGACCGACTGGCCGGTGAAGAGCAGGTTCTCTGCAGCCTTGCGGATCGCATCGGGCGAGATATCGGTCTTCATTGCGTCCGCCGCCGCCATCAGTTGCGGCAGCGCCGCCGTATTGATGCCGTTGAGAGTAAGCCCGTTCAAGGTCGCCGTTCCGGATCCGCTGAGCGATTGCACCATTGCCTGCGGCGTTGCGCCGGCAGCCTCCATCGCCACGGCAAGATCGAAGCGGCCGGTCGCCACCGGGCCCGTCGGCCGCACCCAACCCGTTTCGGCAATGTCGGCACCTGTGAGATCGAACTTCGAGCGCAGGTAGCCGGAGCCGTTGGCATTGCCGATTTGCAGCCGCCCCGCGAGCTTGCCCCCCAGCCAGTCTCCCGTCGCATCGCTGAGTGCGAGTTCATCGCCCTTCCATTGCAGCTGCCCGGCAAAGCCGGTCACCGGACCGTAGACGCCTGGCCAGAAGCGCTTCGCACTTACGTTGAGCGCCACATCGAGCCCGGTCCATGCCGGTTTTACGACCGGTGCCAGCGCCAGTCCCCCGGTGCTTGCGTCGTGAACCTGCCCCAGAATTCCTTCGCCGAGCCAGGCGAGATCGAGGGCATCGACCGAAAGCTCCCCTTGCGCCTTGCCGAGCACCTTGCGGTCGATCGAAAGCGCGCCGGCAAAGCCGTTCTGGTCGGCTTTGCCCTCGATTGCGGTCACTGCGATTTTTTCGGCATCGGTCGCAAACTCGGCCGAGACCGTTACCGGCAAACCGCTGCCCATCTGCGGCAGCCCGATGCCCTGCAACAGCAGATAGGGCTCCAGGTCCTCGGACTTCAGGGTGAGCTTCCCCTGCCCTTCGAGGTAGTGCGCGCGCGCAAGATCGAAGACACCGTTCGCCGCAAGCGACGTCCGCTCCGTGGTGAAGGTCAGCGAACCATTTGCCTTCGAGCCCTCCGTGCTCTGCAGCTTTATGGCAAGAATGCCGTTTGCGTCCGCTTCGAAGGGCAGCGGGTCCAATCCGGCCTGCCCCAGGAGAACGGATGTCTGCGGATTCTCGAGCGTCGCCTCCAGCAGCATGCCCTGGCCGGCGAGCGCCTGGGCGACATCGGGCGCCTGATAGCTGGCGGCTATCTTGCCTCCATTGGCGGTCCCGATCACGCCGAAGGTGAAGGGTGCGTTCCCCTCCTTGTTGCCGGCCGTCAGCGTTACGTCGAAAGCAGCGTCCGAGTAATAGGGTCCGGCCTTGATCAGCCGTGCCAGCGCCGGATGGGCCGCGCTATGCCGTCCGATCATTTCGAGGAAGGGCGTAAGCTCCTCCGCGGCGAGTTTCATCTTCGCCGACACGACCGGTTTTTCGAGCCCGCCGCTGATGCGGCCGGAAAACGCAAGCTGTGCGCCGGAAAGAGCGCCGATCGCCACGCGCTCCGCCTGCAGCTGGCCGTTCTTGAAGGTGAGTACCGCCTGAACGTCCTGCGCTTCCTCACCGAAGGCGGAGAATGTCTCGGCGGAAAGATCGGCGGCGATGGCATGCTGCAGCAACGTCCCGGTGGAGGCGTCGCCCGCGACAAGACCGGCGAGGGCCTGAAGCGCCTCCATATCTATGCGGTTGCCTTTCAACTGCAGCGACAGCGCGGGCGGCTGCTCGGCGAAGGACTGGCGCTCGATCCTGCCGCGCAACGTGGCCGGACCTGCCGCCACTTCAAGGTTTTCAAACTGCTGCAGAGTGTCCGTCAGATTGACCGTCGCCGAAAACCCGGCCGTTTTCAGCGTGCGTATCGCCGGATCGACCGATCCCGCCAGCCAGTTCGCGAATCCCGACGGCTGGTTCGAAGCGATGACGAGGTCCCCGCGAAAGGAGCGCTGCTCCTTGAGGCTCAGCCGGCCCTTGGCTTCCAGTTGCGTGCGGCCGGGCAGGAGTGCGACCGCATTGTCGACGATCCAGCCGGCGCCGTCGGGCCGGACGTCAAGGCGAACGTCCCGCACCGTCGTGTCGCCGATCACGATCGCCGGAAGTTTCAGACTGGCGCGTCCCGGCACCTGCGGGATCGGGATATCGGCGGCGATCGCCAGCATTGCGTCGATCCGCTGGCGTAGCGAGACGGCCGGATCGCGCCCCGTCTTGCCGCTGCTGCCGGAATTGCCGATGCGGCTGACATCGATCTGCTGGCCGTCGGCGATCAGCAGGAACCGCTGGTCCTTGCCGGTGTCGAGCGTCGCCTCGCCGGTGACGATATAGGGATCGTCGGGCGGCCCTATTTCGAAATGGTATTCCGGTACGCGGATGCTTTCATTGGTAAGCTGGAACTCGCCGTTGATACGAAGGGCGCCGTCCGCCTTGACCTCGCTGGCGGGCCGGTTCTCCGTGAGCGTGAAGCGCCCGGCATAAACCGGTCTGAAATCGACGATCTTCAGATCGCCGTCGAGCTCCACGCCGAAGGGCCGTTCGTCCGGCACCAGCCGCGCCCGCAGGCTCAAGGCGCCTGTTTCGTCGACAGTGTTGCTCGTCAATGAGAAGCTTCCCGCCTCACCGTCGAGCGTCGCACGGCCTTCGACCTTCCAGGGCCCGGCGAGCGTGCGGGCGGAGAGGTCGGCGGAGAGCTCACTGACCAGGCGTGTGCGCCCCGTCTGCTCATCCACGAACTCGATCTCGCCGTCGGCGATCTCCACCCTTTCCAGGATGACCGTATTGGCGGGAATCGCGGCGCGCGACCCGCGTGCCCAATCCAGCGTGCCATCGGGCTGGAGCCGGAGCCGCGCCTTCGGCCGGTCGAGCCGCATGTCGAAGATCAGTGCCTCGCCGCTTAGGAAGGGCGCAAGCTCCGCGCTCATCGAAAACTGCGCGACCTGAATCAGCGGTGCGCCGCCGTCGCTCGCTCCGACGCGCACGTCGTTGAGCGTGACCGTAGGAAAGGGAATGAGACGCGCATCGACGCTGCCATGGACCACCACGGGCTTGCCCATGATGCGGCTTGCCTCCCGCTCGAAATCGGCACGGAAGCTGGTCCAGTCGATAAACAGGGGTGCGATCAGCGCGGCAAAGAGCGCGACGACCAACAGTCCTCCGAGGGTAACCAGAATTCGCGCCAGCACCGTGTCACATTCCCGTCAGTTCGTCCGTCCCTTGCATTGCGGCTTTGAGCCGGTTTTGCAAGTCTCAGGCAAAGATCTTGCCCGGATTGAAGATGTTGTCGGGATCGAGAGAGCGTTTGATCTGCCGCATCAGATCCAGCGCATCGCCGAGTTCGGCCGCAAGAAACGGCATCTTGCCCTGCCCGATCCCATGTTCGCCCGTACACGTGCCGTCCATGGAGAGCGCCCGCCCATTCAGCCGCTCGACGAAAGCCTCCGCCTTCGCCACGTCAGCCGCATCCGTGTCGTCGAAGAGCAGCCCCACATGAAAATTTCCATCGCCGGCGTGCCCGACGATCGGCGCGACCAAACCATGCGCAGCAATGTCTTCATGCGTCGCCGCGACGCAGTCGGCAAGACGCGAGATCGGCACGCAGACGTCGGTGGAGAGAATGGCGCGCCCGGGCATGAGGCTCTTCTGCGCCCAGTAGGCGTTGTGCCGTGCCTTCCAGAGCCGTGCCCGCTCTTCCGGATTGGTCGTCCAGATGAAACCCGTAGAACCGAATTCCGACGCTATTTCGGCGAATTGACGGGACTGCAGCTCGACGCTCTCCCCGTTGCCGTGGAATTCGACGAAAAGGGTGGGCGTTTCCTGGTAGGTCAGGCCCGAATAGGCATTGCACGCCCTCATCTGCAACGCGTCCAGGAGTTCTATGCGCGCCACCGGGATGCCGGACTGGATCGTCAGGATCACGGCATTGCAGGCGTCGGCAATCGTCGGAAAAGGGCAGACGCCGCCGGAAATCACCTCCGGTATGCCCTGCAGGCGAAGCGTGATCGAGGTGAGGATGCCGAGGGTGCCTTCCGCGCCGACGAAGAGGCGCGTCAGGTCATAGCCGGCCGACGACTTGCGCGCCCGATGGGCCGTCCTGATTTCGCGCCCGCCGGCGACAACGGCCGTGACGGCGAGCACGTTTTCCTTCATGGTGCCGTAGCGCACCGCATTGGTGCCCGATGCACGCGTCGACGCCATGCCGCCGATCGAAGCGTTGGCGCCCGGATCGATCGGGAAGAAGAGACCGGTGTCGCGCAGGAAGCTGTTGAGTTCCTCCCGCGTCACGCCCGGCTCCACCGTGCAGTCCAGGTCGTCGGCATTGACCGCAAGCACGCGGTTCATCCGCATCATGTCGACCGAAATGCCGCCATGGGGCGCGTTGACGTGACCTTCGAGCGAAGAGCCCGTTCCGAAGGGGATGAGCGGCACGCGGTGCTCACATGCGATCTCCACGACCTCGCGCACCTCGGCTGCACTTTCGGGGAAAAACACTGCATCGGGCAGCTGCGCGGGAATGTAGGTCGTCGTGTGGGCGTGCTGGGCCCGGATCGCTTCACCGGTCTGGAATCGATCGCCGAAGCGTGTGGCGAGGTGTGTTTTGGCCGCCGCGATACCGTTCTCGTTTCTCGCCCCTGCCCGGATTGCGTTCACCGCCACGAAAATTCTCCTTCTCATCTCCCGATGCGCCTTCGCGGCCCCGGAAGAGCGCTCTTTCGTCTTGAGCGCCCGCACAATCTATCCCCAATTCGCACTCGAATTAAGGGCACCCGGTCCGGCGCGACAAGGAAAATACGCGAGGGCTCACTCTCCCGTCTCCACTCTCGCAAATCCGTCGCGGGCGCTTTGGACGGCTTCGACGATCGACACCGTCCTTGTCCGCACGCGCCCCAGCCACCCGGCCGACCGGAAGCGCTTACATTTCAATGGGCTACTGTGCAAATCGGAATCACTTTGTCCAGAAGTTCACCGGTTTGGAGCGGCATCGCGTCAAAAAATTACCGCCGGTGATACCGGCTTGTCACAAGTCCGGCCGACTGGAGGGCACCGCAGCGAATGCGCCTTTTGTTTGCAGGCCTATAGGGTATTATGTCCGGAAAGGGAGAACGTCGCATGTTCGGGCTGCTTGCTTTGATCACCGCGTCGATTTTCTTCGGCGCCGCCATTTACATCAATGTGGCTGAACAGCCTGCCAGACTGGCGCTGGACGGAGGTGCAGCGCTGCGGGAATGGGTACCCGCCTATCGGCGCGGCTTCGAGATGCAGGCTCCTCTCGCGATCGTTTCCTGCCTCCTCGGCGCTGTGGCATGGTGGCAGTCAGGCGATGCGCTCTGGGGCTTGGGAGCGGCCGTCATCATACTCAACTGGCCCTATACGCTTTTCGTCATCATGCCCGTCAACCAGCGCCTGGAGACGACCCGTCCGGATCAGGCGAATGCGGAAACCCGCGAACTGATCGAGCGCTGGGGCAGGCTCCATGCCGGCCGCAGCGCCCTCGGTGCGCTCGCTACCCTCATCTATCTCGCTGCCGCAGCAGGCGGCTTCTGACGAGCCCGGGGCAATTGCGCCGCGCCACCTGCCGCTGCCTCAGATTTCGACCATGTCAGATCTTGAGCACCTCGGCCGCCTTCATCTCCTCCAGCAGCTTCCGCTCCTCGTCGGCATGTGGCTTAGTAAAGCGGGCAATGACCAGATAGGCGACGGGCGTCAGATAGAGCGTCACGACCACCGCCAGGCCCAACCCACCCACGAGCACCCAGCCGAGGGCGATGCGCGCTTCGGCGCCGGCACCGCTTGCCAGAACCAGCGGTACCGCGCCCACGACAGTCGCGATCATTGTCATCATCACCGGCCTAAGACGGATATTGGCGGCATTCTCGATGGCGCTGCGGACGTCCTGCCCACGGTCGCGGAGCTGGTTGGCGAATTCGACGATCAGGATGCCGTTCTTGGCCATGATGCCGACCAGCATGACGAGCCCGATCTGACTGTAGATGTTGAGCGTGTTGCCGGTCACGATCATTGCGAAGACGGCGCAGGCGAGACCGAGCGGCACGGTCGACATGATGATGAGGCCGCTCACGAAGCTTTCGAATTGCGCCGCAAGCACCAGAAAGATGATGACGAGCGCGAAGCCGAAGGTAACGAACAGGCCGTTGGCGTTCTCGTCCAGCGTCGCGGCTTCGGCAAGCGGCATGATCCGCGATCCGGGCGGCAGAAGGGGTTCGGCCATCTCCTCGACCATCGACAGCGCCTCGCCGAGTGCGAGATCGGACTTCAGGCCGGCCGACAGCGAAACGGCGCGCAGTTGCGATTCGCGGGAAAGCTGCGGCGCCACTGCCTTCTCCTCGACCGTGGCGATGGACGACATCGGCACGATGCGGCCGTCGCCGGCCTTGACGAAGATGTTCTGCAGATCCGTCGGATCGTTGAGCGGCTCGGTGGAAGAGAGCAGTTTGACCGGATAGGCCTCTCCTTCCACGAAGATATCGACGACGCTGCTGCCGTCGAGCATCGCCTGCAGCGCCCAGGAGAGGCCACCTATGTCCACGCCGAGGTCGGAGGCGCGCTCCCGGTCGATCGTCACCGACAATTGCGCCTGGTTGGCCTCGTAGTTGAGCCTCACATTCTCGAAGCGGCCGGTATCCTCCATTGCCCTGACGAGCTTCGCCGCCGCGTCGCCCAGCTTCTTGTAATCGTTGCCGACAAGCGCGACCTGCAGGCCGCTGCCGGCACCGCGGATACCGAGGCTGTTCGCCTGGATGGTGAAGGCGCGAACCGACGGGATCTTCGAGGTCGCCCTGTTGATGTCGGCGACGATCTGGCCCTGCGTACGCTCGCGCGCTTCCCATGGGGCAAGCGTCAGGACCATGAAGCCGCTATTGGCCGAGCCGCCCTGACCGGAAATCGAGAACACATTGCTGATCTCGCCGGATTTGAGCAGCGGCTGCAGGCCCTCTTCGATGCGGCGCAGCTGTGCCTGCGTGTATTCCAGCGAGACGCCCTGCGGCGCGTTGATCCGCAGCATGACCTGCGAACGGTCCTCGTTCGGCGTCAGCTCCGACTTGAGCGTCAGAAAGCCCAAAGCGCCGGCGGCGGTAAAGAAGGCGGCCACCGCGAAGACGATGAGCGGCGCGTTGAGGCAGGCGCGAAGCGTCACGCGGTAGAAGGCGGAAGCGCGCCGGCCGAAGCGCTGCATCACCCCCTCATGCTCATGCGGCTCTTTCGTCAGCATGCGCGAGGCGAGCATCGGACAGAGCGTCAGCGAGACGAAGGACGACAGGAGGATCGCAAAGGCGAGCACGAAGCCGAATTCACGGAAGAGCCCGCCCGTCTGCCCCGGCAGGAAGGAGAGAGGAACGAACACGGCCGCCAGCGTGGCCGTGGTTGCGAGCACGGCGAAGAAGACCTCGAGCGTACCGTGGACGGCGGCGGCGCGCGGACCGAGGCCCTCGGCCCGGCGCCGCACGATATTTTCGAGCACCACGATCGCATCATCGACGACGAGCCCGGTCGCAAGCACGATCGCCAGAAGCGTCAGGATGTTGATCGAAAAGCCCGCAAGATAGATCGCGGCCACCGTACCGATCAGCGCGATCGGCATGGTTATGGTCGGGATGAGCGTCGCGCGCCAGTCGAGCAGGAACAGGTAGATGACGAGGGTGACGATGAAAACGGCGACGAAGAGTGCGATCTCCACCTCATGAATGGCGCCGTTGATGAACACCGCATCGTCGCTGGTGATCTTGAGCTCGGTTCCGGGCGGCAGGATATCCGAGGAGATCGCGTCCACGACGCTGCGCACGCCCTCGGAAATATCGACCGTGTTCGACTGAGCCTGGCGGATGATGCCGAGGCCGATACCCTCGCGGCCGTTGGAGCGCAGCGCCGAAGTGCCCGTATCCGGGCCGAGGGTCACGGTCGCGACGTCGCGAAGCCGGACATTGTTGCCGAGCATCAGGTTTTCGAACTGCTCGGGCGTCTGGAGGTCGGCCGTCGCCCGAACGGATATGTCCTGACTTGCGCTCGTCAGCGAGCCCGCCGGCACATCGTAGGAGGCGTCGGAAAGCGCCTCGCGAAGATTGGCCACGGTGACTCCGCGTCCGGCGAGCTTCGCCTGATTCAGGTCGATACGGAAAATCTTCTCCTGGTCGCCGTAGACTGTGACGTCGGCAACGCCTTCGACCGCCGCCAGCCGGTCGCTGATCTCGTTCTCGACGAGCAGCGTCATGTCGTCCATGCTCATCGTGTCGGAGGTCAATGCAAGGCGCATGATCGGCTGGCTGTCGGAATCCGCCTTCACGATGCGCGGCTCGTCGGCATCATCAGGCAATTGGCCGGTGATCCGGCCGAGAGCATCGCGGACGTCGTTGGCCGCCTGGCCGATGTCGGTCGTGTCGGAGAATTCGAGCGTCACCCGGCTGCGCCCGAATGACGAGGAAGACGAAATGCCCTTGATGCCCTGCACGCGTGAGACGGCACCTTCGATGACCGAGGTCACTTCACGATCGATCGTTTCCGGCGAGGCGCCGTCGAACTCGGTCGTGACAGAGACCACCGGCTGGTCGACCTGCGGCAGTTCGCGGATCTCGACGCCGTTCCAGGCGGCAAGACCGGCCACGACGATCAGCGTGTTGACGACCAGGGCGAAGATCGGCCGGCGGATGAAAAGCGCGGTGAAGCCCGTCTTTCCGCCCTGCCCTCCGCCTGGTTGATGGCCTCCCATGCCGATATTCATTTCGCGTCTCCCGCGACCTTCTGCTCGGCCTCGGCCGCAGGCTCGCCGGCGATCCGCACCACGCCGCCGTCGCGAAGCCGCTGCACGCCCTCGGTCACGACGCGGTCGCCCTCGGCGAGGTCCGCATCGACAAGCACCCTGTCGGGATTGCGCTGGATGATCTTGATCGGCACGCGCTCGCTTTTGTCGCCTTTGACCCGCCAGATAAAGGAGCCTTCGGAGCTCCATTGGATCGCCAGCGGGTCGACGGTGGGATATCGGTCGCCGTCGAATGCCACGGTGACCGAAAAGGACATGCCGGCGCGCAGCATGTCATCCGGATTCTCGAGTCGCGCCCGGACCCGGAGCGTCCGGCTCTCCGGATCGAGGCGGTTGTCTATCGCGTGAACGACGCCCTGAAGTGCACGACCTGGCTGCGCGATCGCGCTCGCGGTCACCGGCTGATCGACGGAGATCTTGCCTGCGAAGCGCTCGGGTACCCAGAAATCGACGAGGATCTGCGACCGGTCGTCCACGACGGCGATCGGCGTCGAGGTCGTGACGTAATCTCCTATATTGACGGTGATGATCCCGACCACCCCCTTGGAGGGCGCCACGATGTCGCGACGCTTTAGGTCGAGCTCGGCGGTTTTCAGCGCCAGTTCGGCTGCCTGCAGCGCGATTTCGGAATCACGCACCTCGACGGCCGTCACTGCGCGCGCGGTGCTGAGATTGCGGTAGCGCTCGACCTTCTCCCGGGCACTGTCGCGGGTCAGCCGCGCCTGCTCGGCAGCGATCATCTGGTCGTCGCTGTCGAGGCGCGCGATAACCTGGCCTTCCGTGATCCTGTCGCCCGACTTCACCAGTATTTCCGTGAGATTTCCCGTTGCGGTCGGCGTCACCGTAACCGAGCGGATCGCTTCGCCGTTGCCGATCGCGTTCAGCCTGTCGTTGACGACGGCGCGCACGGCAGGCTTAACGACGACCAGGGGTGCTTCCGCGAAGCCGCTGCGTCGACCACCCTGCCCGCGCTCGCTACTGCGCGAACCGCCCCTTGCCCCTTCGCCGTCCTGCGGTCCCGACAACGCATCGATCAACGGCTGCGAAACCCCGATCGCCGCCAAGGTCTCCCCCGCTCCGGGCGCAAAGCGCACCCACGCGGCGCCCCCGACGGCGAGGACGACGACGCTGATCGCGAGCTGATTCCAAAAGCGCATTCATGTCTCCAAAAGAAAAGCTCTCCAAAAGAAAAAGCCCTCCAAAAGAAAAGGGCGCTCCAACGAGGCGCGCACCCGATGGAACGTTCCGATTTGCGCCGATTATCGTTGTTTGCAGGCGTCCGGGCAATCTCGGAATGGCATCATTACGCAATTGTAACAAAAGCGATTTTGGTGGCGGCATGATGGCCCCTGCGCCCGTCCTGAACCGCACACGCAGGCGGCGGGTCGGCGGCATGTTTACAGCTTGCGTGGCTCGGCTATTCTGTTCGTCGCCGGCGGCTGTTTCGGGCCGGCTCTCGACACGAAGGGAGACGGCAATGTGCGATGCATGCGTCATCGAATCGGTCAAGCAGCGGATGATGTCGCGGCGGAGTTTGCTCCGTGCGGCCGCGGTCGGCACGGCAGGCATTGCGGCCGCCGGCATGGGGATCGCACCTCCGGCGCTTGCCGCCGGCCACGGCAGCGTCACCGATCTCACCCATGAACTTCATGAGGAGTTTCCGACTTTCTTCGGTCAGCAGCAATTCTTCCGGGAGCAGAAGTTCAAATATGCCGAACACAAGTTCAACCTTTTCGAACTTCGGGTGAACGAGCACACCGGGACTCATGTCGATGCGCCGCTGCACTTCTCCGCTGACGGCCTTTCAGTCGCCGAGTTGCCCCTCGACAAGCTGCTCGTGCCGCTCTGCGTCGTCGACATCCGCGAGAAGGCGGCCGCCGATCCGGATGCGCAGCTGACGCCGGACGACATCAAGGCTTGGATTGCGGCCAATGGAGACATTCCCGAAAACGCCTGCGTCGCAATGCTGTCGGGCTGGTCGGATCATCTCGGTACCGACAAGTTCCGCAATGCAGACACGGCCGGTAAGATGCATTTCCCCGGCTTTCACGCGGAAGCAGCCAAGTTCCTGATCGAGGACACGAAGGCAGCCGGCATCGCCGTCGATACCCTCTCGCTCGATCACGGCATTTCGCCCGATTTCGCCACCCATCACGCCTGGCTGCCGGAAGGCCGCTGGGGCCTCGAGGCGGCCGCCAATCTCGACAAGGTGCCGGCCAAGGGCGCGACGCTGGTCCTCGGCGCACCAAAGCACCGTGGCGGCACCGGCGGCCCGGCCCGCGTCTTCGCCCTCGTTTGAAACGCATGGAGTAAGCATGAGCACTGTGGCGCCGCCATCCGGTCCCGAATCCGACCCACGCGTCAAGGCCGTCTTCGACGACATCCGGGCGACTCGGAAATCGGACTTCATCAACAATATGTGGCTCTGGCTCGCCTTCGACCCCGAACTGCTGGAGCGGACCTGGGCGGAGGTCAAGGCGGTAATGGCGACGCCTTCGGCGCTCGACCCGCTGGTGAAGGAAATGCTGTATATCGCGGTTTCCGTGAGCAATGGCTGCGGCTACTGCATTCATTCCCACACCGCCGCCGCAAGGACCAAGGGAATGACGGACGCCGAGCACGCGGATCTCCTGCGCGTCATTTCGCTCGCCGCCAAGACCAACCAGCTGGCGACGGCCCTGCAGATCCCGGTCGATCCGGTGTTCGACGCGTCCGGCAAAACATAAACGGCGGCATGCCGCCCTGAAAACTTCAGTGTTTCCACAGGCATGCGCGAGCGGGCGAAGGTTCCGGAATAAAAGAAGAACATCCTTTCTGGCGTTTCGGTCCCGAATCACTACATTGGGCCGCATGACCAAAGGTTTTGACGATATTCCCTTTTTCGACGAGGAACCCGCGCCGCGGAAACCCTCGGCCGCCGGCGGCGGCATCGCGGCGCGCGCCATGGCTGCCCGCGACAAGGCCCAGCGACCGGACTATGTCTCCGGGCTCAATCCGGAGCAACGGGAGGCAGTCGAGGCGCTGGAAGGTCCGGTGCTCGTGCTCGCCGGCGCCGGCACCGGCAAGACGCGCGTTCTGACCACGCGGATCGCCCATATCCTTTCGACCGGCCGCGCCTATCCCTCGCAGATCCTCGCCGTCACCTTCACCAACAAGGCGGCGCGGGAAATGAAGGAGCGCATCGGCGTGCTCGTCGGCCACGCCGTCGAGGGCATGCCCTGGCTCGGCACCTTCCACTCGATCGGGGTCAAGCTCCTCCGCCGCCATGCCGAGCTGGTGGGCCTGCGGTCCGACTTCACCATCCTCGACACCGACGACGTCGTTCGACTTATCAAACAGCTCATCCAGGCGGAGGGCCTCGACGACAAGCGCTGGCCGGCCAAGCAGTTCGCCGGCATGATCGACACCTGGAAGAACAAGGGCCTGGACCCGTCGCAAATCCCCGAAGGCGATGCCCGCGCCTTTGCCAACGGCAAGGGCCGCGAGCTCTATGCCGCCTACCAGAACCGGCTGCTGACCCTGAATGCCTGCGATTTCGGCGATCTGCTGCTGCATCCGATCCGCATGTTCCGCGCCAATCCGGACGTGCTGAAGGAGTATCACGCCAAGTTCCGCTACATCCTCGTCGACGAGTACCAGGATACCAACACGGCGCAATATATGTGGCTGAGACTGCTGGCCCAGCGGACGCAGGGTTCCGGGAAGAACAACCCCTCCCCAAGCCCTGCGGCGCCGCAGTCTAGCCCCTCCCCCTCGTGGGGAGCGGTTGGGGAGGGGCATTCCCCTGGCGCCGAAGAGAGAAAGCCCACCGTCAACATTTGCTGCGTCGGCGACGACGACCAGTCGATCTATGGCTGGCGCGGCGCCGAGGTGGACAACATTCTCCGCTTCGAGAAGGATTTCCCCGGCGCCAAGGTCATCAAGCTGGAGCGCAACTACCGCTCGACCGAGCATATCCTCGGCGCGGCGGCGCATCTGATTGCCCATAACGAGGGCCGGCTCGGCAAGACGCTCTTTACCGAACGCACCAATCCCGACGACGAGAAAGTGCATGTTCATGCCGCCTGGGATTCCGAGGAGGAGGCTCGCGCGATCGGCGAAGAGATCGAGCAGCTCCAGCGCAAGAAGCACAACCTTAACGACATATCGATCCTCGTGCGGGCCTCTTTCCAGATGCGCGAGTTCGAAGACCGCTTCGTCACGCTCGGCCTCAACTATCGCGTCATCGGCGGTCCTCGCTTCTATGAGCGGCTCGAAATTCGCGATGCCATGGCCTATTTCCGCCTCGTCTGTCAGCCCGCCGACGATCTCGCCTTCGAGCGGATCGTCAACACGCCGAAGCGTGGCCTCGGCGAGACGACCGTCCGCACCCTGCACGACTACGCCCGGGCCCGCGACATCCCGATGCTGGCCGCGGCGAGCGAGATCGTCGAGACGGACGAATTGAAGCCGAAGGCGCGCAAGGGCCTCTTCGACGTCGTCGCCGATTTCCGCCGCTGGCAGGCTTTGCTCGAATCGACGCCGCACACCGAACTTGCAGAGCAGATCCTCGACGAGAGCGGCTATACCGCCATGTGGCAGGCCGACAAATCGGCCGAAGCGCCCGGGCGCCTGGAAAACCTGAAGGAACTCATCCGTTCGATGGAAGCCTTCGAGTCCATGCGCGGCTTTCTCGAGCACGTCGCCCTCGTGATGGACGCCGAGCAGAACGAGAATATGGACGCCGTCTCCATCATGACGCTGCATTCGGCCAAAGGGCTGGAATTCGACACCGTCTTCCTGCCGGGGTGGGAGGAAGGGCTGTTCCCGCATCAGCGCGCCCTGGACGAGGGCGGCCGCGCAGGTCTGGAGGAGGAACGCCGCCTCGCCTATGTCGGCATCACCCGCGCCAAGCGCCGCTGTCATATCTGGTTCGTTTCGAACCGCCGCATCCACGGCCTCTGGCAATCGACGCTTCCCTCACGCTTCCTCGACGAGTTGCCGCTCGCCCATGTGGAAGTCGCCGAACAGGAGGTCTCTTATGGCGGTTACGGTCGCGGCGGTTACGGCCAGTCGCGCTTCGACAAGGCCGATCCCTTCGAAAACAATTATCAGACGCCCGGCTGGAAGCGCGCCCAGCAGCACCGCTCGGACGCCACCCGCGACAATTGGGGCACCCGCTCCGGCCACGCCATCGAACGCATCGGTTACGGCGAATCAGGGCCCCGCACCCGCACCATCGAAGGCGAACTCGTCGCCAAGTCGACGAGCGCCGAGCCCTCCCGTTTCAATGTCGGCGACCGGGTCTTCCACATCAAGTTCGGCAACGGCAACATCGCGGCGATCGAGGGTAATAAGCTGACGATCGATTTCGACCGCGCCGGGCAGAAGCGTGTGCTGGATGGGTTCGTAGAGCCGGTGTAAGCACTTCCGGAAAAATGTGCAGCGCTTTTCCGCTCTACCCTATCCCAGGCCTCAAAACATCTTTCGATACATGACGAAGCCCGACTTCTCGGCCACCTTGTCGTAAAGCTGCATCGCCGTGTGGTTGGTCTCGTGGGTCAGCCAATAGACACGCGGCGACCCCGCGTGTTTCGCCGCTTCGTAGACGCCGTTGATAAGCGCCCGGCCGACCCCCTTGCCGCGGCCGGCCTCATCGGTGAAAAGGTCCTGCAGATAGCAGTTCGGCTGGATCGACGTCGTGCTGCGGTGAAAAATATAGTGCGTCAATCCGATGAGCCGCCCTTCGCTTTCGGCGACCAGCGCATGCATCGGCTCATAGGCATCGAAGAAGCGCGACCAGGTCATCTGGGTGATGTCGGGATGGAGCGCCGTTTCACCGGCTCGGCCGTAAAAGGCGTTGTAGCCGTCCCAAAGCGGCAGCCACTGCTCATAGTCGTGGCGCGTTATCGGGCGTATGGCAAGATAGTCGGACATTCTCAATCCCCGTTCGCAAATTCAGGCGCACTACAACTATCTTTGCCGGAAGCCTGTGTCACCGCCCCAGCGCAAGACCCCGTTTATCCGCCCCTCGCCTGTCTCAACAGCGCGATCACCTCGGCATCCGTGGTCTGCTCGAAATCGTCGTAATAGACGCTGACCGCATGGAAAGGGGTGGGGGTGGCGAGACAGACGAGCCGGTCCACCTCGTCCCGCAGGGCGACGATCGCGCTCTTCGGCGAGACCGGAACGGCGAGCATCAGTGCCGCGGCGCCTGCCTGCCGCAGGGCTTTCGCCGCAGCTTTGGCCGTTCCGCCCGTGGCAATGCCGTCATCGACAATGATGACATTGCGCCCGCTTGGAGAAATTCGCGTCTGATCGCCCAGATAGAGGACGCGGCGGCGTGCGAGTTCGAGCCTTTGCCGCTCGGTCTCCGCCTGGACGTACTTCTCGGAAGGACTGACGATACGCATTGCCTCGGCATTGAGGACGACCTGCGGCTCGTCGCTGTCGACCAGCGCTCCGAGACCGAATTCGGGATGACCGGGTGCGCCGATCTTGCGAACGATGAGGAGTTCGAGGGACGCGCCGAGGGTTCTTGCCACCTCGAAGGCCACCGGTACGCCGCCGCGCGGCAACGCCATCACCAGCGGGTCGGCGAAGTCCGCGTTCTCGGTGAGATGCGCTTCGATGGCGCGAGCAAGCCTTCGACCCGCATCGGCCCTGTCTGCAAAGGGTATGTCTGCAAAGGATATGCCTTCCTGGGCCATGACATCGCTCCCTGAAAAGCGCCGCTACCGATTGCCACAACTATGGAGAGAGTGATCGCTCAAATTGCAGCGAATTTCGCCAGCTTTCGTTAATGCGCCATCGTTACCAATGGCCTTGCATAATGGCTGAAACGCAAGCCGCACTTTATTTTAGCACGACAGGCCGTTTCGAAATGAGCTTTCTCTCCGCCATACCGGTCATCGCCCTTCTTGCCATGCTACCCGTTCTCCTTTCTCTGCGGCCGGTCGCCGCTGTTCGGGAGTTCTCCACCGGTTGCGCGCTCTCGGCAGCTTCGGCAGGCGCTTTGACGGTCGCGGCGGCGTTGCAGGCGCCGGTCGCCGCAATGTTCGGCTATGCGGGTCTCGCCGTTTCCCTCTTCTTCGTCCTACAGGGCCTTCGTTGGTTCCTCGCATTGTCGATGCCTGCATCGCTTTGTCTGGTGCTCGCATTCACGAGCGGCGTGCTCGGCTTCATCATCGCGCTCGGCGGCCATGACAGTCCGACCGCGGCCCTGATTGTCGTTGCGGGCGTTGTCGCGGCTCCACTTCTCGTCCTTGGTCTGGCCGCAGCCGACCGCTGGCCGAGCGAAAAGCCGGCGATCAAGATCGTAGTCGTCGGTTCCGCCGCCGTGGTTTTCACCGCCCTTGCTCATGTTCTCGGCCCATCGTCGCACGTCTTGCCGGGGCCCCCGGGCCCGCCCGCTTCGATGCTGTTTGAATTCCTGCTCGTCACCATGCGGGTGCTCTGCCTTCCCCTCGTCTTCCTGGCCGTGATCCTTACGATGCAGGCCCGCATCATCGCCGGGTTGAGGGCCATGATCGCACGCGACGGCTTGACCGGTGCGCTGTCGCGCGGGACGCTCATGGAAGAGGGCGAGCGGATCTTCGCCGAGTGCCTGGCGCGCCAGGAGCCGGCTGCCTTCCTGCTGCTCGACCTCGATTTTTTCAAACAGATCAACGATCAGTACGGGCACGCCTGCGGCGACATGGCGCTCGCGCATTTTGCCGAAACCGTCTCGGCTTTCCTCGCCGGACGGGGCGTCCTCGGACGGATCGGTGGCGAGGAATTCGGCATCGTCCTGCCGGACCACACGGAAGAGCAGGCAAAGGCGCTGGCGGAGGACATCTGCCGCGTGGTGCGCGAGACGCCTGCCGGCCGCTCGCATCAGCGCATCCGTTTGACCGTGAGCATCGGGATCGCCGCCGCCATTGCGGGCGAAACGATCACCGACGTGATGATACGCGCCGATCTCGCGCTCTACGACTCAAAGGCGGATGGTCGCGACCGTTGCTCGGTAGCAAGGGATCGCCGCATCGACGCCAGCGCCCGCGCCCTTGCGGCAGCCGCCGCGCAATTGCGCGAAGCGCGTGCCGCCCGGTCGGAACTGCGCCACTCCGCGTGACTTCTCGCACGATGGATCCTGCATATCGACGGGCGTGGCGGCCGGTGCTTGCATTGCAGCATCCACTGCCTATCTGAACGGTGCAGTTCATTGGAGGATACTCATGTTGCGCCGCATCCGTGCCTTGCTTGTCGCCGGCCTCACCGTCTCGGCCGCGGCGGTTGCGCCCGTCCACGCCGAAACCGTCGGCCAGGTCGGGGTCGACTGGCTCGGCAACGATATCAAGATCGATGCCGTGAGCGACCCGAAGGTGACCGGGGTTACCTGCCACGTCACCTATTTCGATCGCAGCGTCATCGACCGCCTGAAGAACGGCAACTGGTTCGAGGATCCCTCGAACAACTCCATCGCCTGCCGCCAGACCGGCCCCATTGCCATCGGCGATATCGACCTGTCGAAGGAGGGAGAGGAAGTCTTCCGTTCCGGGCTGTCCCTCATCTGGAAGAACCTGCTGGTGACCCGTATCTACGACAAGGCCAACGACACGCTGATCTATCTGGCGCATTCGAGGCAGTTGACCGACGGTTCGGCCAAGATGTCGATCACCACGGTCCCGCTCTATGGCCAGCCGGTCACCTGGAAGAATGGGCGGCCGGAATAAGCGATCCGGCAGACGCAGCAGATCAAACGGCCGGAAGGGGAGTACGGGTTTCCGCACTCCCCTTCCGAGCTACAGCGCGCGCTTCTGCGAGACTAAGGTCTGCCGCATTTTACGCCGCATACATAATTTCTTGAGCTGGTGCGCCTCGATGAAACATGCAGTAGCTGATTTCGCGCCTTACGGTTTAGGCGGCACAATACCCCGATAGTAGTCGCCCTCACCCGGGTCGAATCTCTCCTGGTAGGTACCGTTCGGAGACATCATACGACCTCCGTCGATACTCCCTGTCGCAGTCGGGTCGACCGAAGACGGAGGCAGGTTACGCGAGGTCGGCATGCGCACCTGATTCTGCGTCCCCGGAGGGTGGTTCGGGTCGAGGCCCTGATAGTAGCTATCCGCAAAGGCTGGCGCCGCGGCGCCCACCAAGGCGGATGACAGGACAAATGCAGCAAATGATTTTTTCAGAGAAAGTCTCATGACATTAACTCCTATGTCCGTTAGGCATCCCACCTCCCAATGGATGCTACTGTTCAGCATACGAGCCTCCTACGGATGCTGCGGTTACAAAGATAACACCGGGCACCGGTCGAAAGCGTTTGACGATTTGTCACTTTTGCTCATCCAAGAGTGATGCTCATTACGTAACTGTAACTTGACCGCTCCCTGCACCGACCAAGGTGGCATTGCGGGCGCGTCCTCAGCCTGAAAGAGCATGCAGCGGCGGACCATCGCCTCTGAAGGCGGTGGTCCGCGAAAGCGCAATGCGCTCGAAGGCATCAGGAATGTTTAGGGACGGGGAGCCGGAGGCGCGATGCCTTGATAATAGTCCCCGTCACCGGGGCCCTGATACTCGTTCGTATAGTGCTCCCGTACTCGGCCGGGAGCGTTGCTCGCCCGGCTGCCCGGCACCGGTTCCATGTAGATGCTGCCGGTCGGCGCAGGATCGACATAGACGCTGCCCGTCGGTGCGGGATCGACATAGACGCTGCCGGTCGGGGCAGGATCGACGTAATACGGACGGGCCGGCACCATTACCGCGCCTCTGTTCTGAGTGCCCGGAGGATTATGCGGGTCGATGCCCTGATAGTAACTGTCTGCAAAGGCCGGCACGGCGACGCCGGCAAGCGCCGATGAGAGGGCAAATGCAGCGAGCGATGTTCTGAAAGAAACTTTCATGGCGTTGCTCCTGTCTGTTTCCACATCAGCTTCCAAACGCGGAGGCTGTAATCACCAGCAGACGGCTTCTCGCCAAATGCTGCCTGTGCATAACTCGTTTGGCGTGCAGGGGTTCCTTGCGTGCGACCGCTACGTTTTCACATTTGCTCGCTCCGCCGTGATGCCGATCGCCGTGCAGCAGCCGCCGAGCGTCCGCCGGCTCATGCGAAAAGGCCCGCTTTCGCGGGCCCATTCGGAAACCGTCCCTGGCGGTCCGGCAGTCATGCTTTCAGGGCCGAGCCGACCTGAAAAATCGTGATTAGGCTGCCTGTGCCAGTTCCTCGGCGATAACGGTGTCGAGATTGAGGAAGCAGACCATGGATTTTTCAAGCGCGACGATGCCGCGGCAGAAGGCGCGCTGGGCTTCCGGGATGATCTCCGGCGCGGGCTGCAGGTCTTCGCTGCGAATCGTCATCATATCGGAGACCTGCTCGACCAGCAGTCCGACGAGCTTGCCATTGATGTCGGTGACGATGATGGCGGAGCGCTCCGACGGCTCGGTCATCTTCATGCCGAGGCGGCAGGCCATGTCGATGACCGGGATCACCGCACCGCGCAGGTTTATGAGGCCGAGAACATACGGCGGCGTGTGCGGCATCGGCGTAACCGGTGCCCAACCGCGGATTTCCCGGATTGCCATGATGTCGATGCAGAATTCCTGTTCACCAAGGTGAAAGGAGACGATTTCGAGATAGGCGCCTGACTGCTTGATTGCGTTGCTCATGATCAAAACTCTTCCCAATTTTCACCGGACGCCGTTACCGACGGCGTTGATCCCGGCATGTTGCCGAATGCGCCAGCCAGTTTTCCCATCAGCGCCTTTGCTGGAGATGGAGCTGGACGCGTGGATGATTGCGCGGCCGCGGGCTTGCGAAGTGACACGGGCGCGGCAGCAGTCGCTGTTGCCGCCCCGGCCGGAGCGCCTGGCCTCGCCGGGCCTGCCCTGCCCGGCGGCCGGATCGCCGCCGTGCGGATCGCCGTCTCGCGCGCCTGCCCGTGGCGGAATTGCCCGACGATCTCGCTGAGCTTCTCTGCATCCTGCGCAAGCGTATGGCTCGCCGCATTGGTCTGCTCGACCATGGCGGCATTCTGCTGTGTCATCTGATCGAGTTGAGCGACGGCGGTGTTGATTTCGCGGAGGCCCGTCGATTGCTCGCGCGCCGCCATGACGATCGAGCTCATATGTTCGTTGATGCAGGCCACCTTGGCACCGATGCGGCCGAGCGCGTCGCCGGTCTCCTGAACCAGCCTGACGCCGGTCTTGACCTCGTTGCCCGAGCGGCTCACCAGAGCCTTGATATCCTTCGCGGCACCGGCAGCGCGCTGGGCGAGCTCCCTCACCTCCTGGGCAACGACGGCAAAGCCCTTGCCGGCCTCCCCCGCCCGCGCGGCCTCGACCCCGGCATTGAGCGCCAGCAGATTGGTCTGGAACGCGATCTCGTCGATCACGTCGATGATCTTGCCTATCTCGCTGGAAGCGCCCTCGATGCGGGCCATGGCGGCGATCGCCTCGCCGACGATGCGCCCGGACTCCTCGGCATTGATGCGGGCCTCGTCGACCATATGGCTTGCCTCTTCGGCGCGCTCGGTCGCTGTCTTCACAGTGACGGTGATTTCCTCGAGCGCGGCCGAGGTTTGCTCCAGCGATGCGGCCTGTTTTTCCGTTCGCCGAGCCAGATCGTCGGCCGCGCTACGCATCTGCCGCCCGTTCGATTCGATCGAGGCGGTATTCTCCGTGACACTCGAAAGGACATGGCTCAGCCGTTCCACCGTGTCGTTGAAGTCGCGGCGCAACGCATCGAGCCCGCTATCGAAAGGCTCGCGGATCGCAACCGCCAGATTGCCGTCTGCAAGCTGATTGAGCGCTCCGCCGAGGGCTTCGACTGCGGTCTTGATCCGTCCGATAGCCTGCTCGCGCTCCGTCTCGTGCCGCTCGCGTTCCGCCTCGATTTCCTGCCGACTCGCCCTCGCCCCCTCCTCGAGCGCGCGTTTCTCGATTGCCGAGACCCGGAAAAGCTCCACCGAACGTGCCATCTCGCCGATTTCGTCGCCGCGGTCGAGCCCCGCCACTTCAGTCGTGAGCTCGCCCGAATGTATTCGCCGCATGCCGTCGCGCAGACCGAGGATGCCTCGGCGCAAGACGTTCCCATGGAACCAGATAAGGCCGATCAGGGTCGCCATTGCCAGCAAACAGGCGGCTGCCTGGAGCATGAGCGCATGCTCACCACTGGTGCGGACATCTGCGATGCGCGCCGCGGCCAGACCGGCTGCGGCATCGGCCAGTTGCGCAAGCGATGCGCCAACGCGCTCGCCTGCGGCGTCGATGACATCGTCGATGCGAGCGAATTCCTCGCCAGGCGCTCCGGCCTCCACGAGCGCTTTCAGGTCCTGCTCGACGGCCTTGCGCAGTTGGGCGATATCCGCTTCGTAACCGGCAAGAACTTCCGGCTTGCCGACAAGACGCGCGAGCGCCTCGAGATCGGCTTGCCTGCCCTCGATGACCTCGAGCGAGGATTTGATCTGGGCCGCACGCTCCGGCTGTATCCGGCGTTCGCCGCGGTCGACGATGGTGTCCATTGCCGCAAGCACGAGCTTCAGGCGGGCAAGGCGCATTTCCTCTATCGTTCCCATGTCGCGCTGAGCGACAACCGCCTTGTCGAGCGCCTCTTGCGAGCTGCCTTGCTCATAGAGGCCGACGGCGAGAACGGAACCGAAACCGAGAAAAGCTGCCCCCGCAAGCGTCGCAAGGCGTTGGCTGACGGAGAGCGTTCTCCTGGCGGATGCAAGGGTGTTCATCGATATGACAGTCCATAGCTGGACCCGCCGCGGCAGGCGGGGTCCTCCGTTGCGATCGATGCGGAAAACCGGGCTCGATCAAACCGGATGACCTCATGTCATATCGAAGTGGTTCACTTCTCCGCGTCTGTGGACAGTGGCAAACAGACCTTAAACAATCGCTAAAACACGGGCCGCGACTTTGCGGAAGTTCGCGCGTTTCGACCGCTGCTGCCCTTTTCCTTCCGTCTCATGGTGTTATGATCGCCTCATGCGCACGGACACCAAAAAGTCGCTCTCTCCCCTGATCTTCGCCCTTGCCACGGGCGTGCTCGCGCTCGTCTTTCTGCTCGCCTTCAGGGGCTGGATCGCGAATGGCGCCGACATTTTCCTGTCGCTGGCGCAAGCCGGTCTCGCCTGGTGCATTTGAGACGCATCGCATCGAGCACACCTGCGGCAATTGTCCCCTTTGCACCCGTGTGTCCGAAGCGGTATCAACGCTACATTCCTGACGGCCCGACGGCGCCGTACGTCCGTTTCAGATGCGTCGGGGCAGCAACAGACTGGTGGCAATAATGAAATCCATACGCATCGTTCTCTGGGTAGCCATTCTCGTCATGGTGGCCGTCCTCGGCTGGCTGACCTTCGACATGACGCAGTCGAAGCAGCAGGCCGCATCCGGCCCCTTCGGCGTACCCTTTACCCTTGTCGCCCAGAATGGCGAGCCCATCACCGAGAAAGCGTTCACCGGCAAGCCGACGGCGCTCTTCTTCGGCTTCACCCATTGCCCGGAAGTTTGCCCCACCACGCTGTTCGAACTGAACGGCTGGCTCGACAAGGTCGACCCCGAGGGCAACAAGCTGCAGGCCTACTTCATCACCGTCGATCCGGAGCGCGATACCCCCGAAGTGCTCGGGCAGTATGTTTCAAACGTGTCCAAGCGCATCACCGGTATCTCCGGTCCGCCCGAAAAGGTGCTGGAAATGGTCAAGGGTTACCGCGTCTATTACAAGAAAGTCCCCACCGACGAGGCAAAGCCGGACGGCGACTACACAATGGATCATACCGCCTCGGTCTTCCTGCTCGACGCCAACGGCCAGTTCAGCGGAACGATCGCCTACGGCGAAAATCCCGAAACGGCCGTCAAGAAGCTGGAAAACCTCACGCGCGGCTAACAAGGTTTGCCCGTGTATCCTGCGGGCGCCGGCAATCCCGGCGCTTTGCCTTTGTACCTCATTCATGATAGCGGCGAACCGCCCACAGCGCGCGCATCCGATCGGACGCGCCGAAGCCACTGTGGCCCTTTTGAATGGCTGCATGCCGAAGGAAAGCACCGTGAGCGAGATACGCCTTTTCGTTACCACTACCGAGAAGCAGGCGGCCGCCGTCCTCGACGTCATGAGCGCAATCTTCGAAGAAGACGATTACGCGATCGCGACCATGGAGATCGACGAGAAGCGGGATGTCTGGGAGGCCTCCGTCTACATGATGACGGATGAAGAGGAGAGCGTGAGATCACGCCTCGCTCAGGCACTCGAAGCCGAATTCTCGCACCTTCCGGTCGAGCGCGAAGTGCTGCCGGATGTCGACTGGATCGCCAAGTCGCTGGAGGGCCTCGCCCCCGTGCGCGCGGGCCGCTTCGTCATCCACGGCTCGCACGATCGCGACAAGGTGAAGCCGGGCGAGATTGCCATCGAGATCGATGCAGGTCAGGCCTTCGGAACCGGGCATCACGGCACGACCGCCGGCTGCCTCGAAATGCTTGCCTCCGTCGCCCGATCCCGGCCTGTCCGCAACGCGCTCGACCTCGGGACAGGAAGCGGCGTGCTGGCGATCGCCGCCTGGAAGCTCCTGCATGTTCCGGTGCTCGCAACCGACATCGATCCGATCGCAACCCGCGTCGCTGGCGACAACGCCCGTCGCAACGGCGTCGTCAACGGCTTGACCTTCGCCACGGCGCCCGGCTTCCACTCGACCACCTTCAGCGCCAACGGCCCGTTCGACCTCATCATCGCCAACATTCTGGCGCGGCCGCTGATGAAGATGGCGCCGCAACTTGTGGCCAACCTCGCTCCGGGCGGTTCGGTCATCCTCTCGGGCATTCTCGCCGAACAGCGCTGGAAGGTGCTCGCAGCCTATAACGGCCAGAACCTCAGACATGCGTGCACCATCTGGCGCAATGGCTGGGTAACCATTCATCTGACCAGGTAAGCCACGCTTGTCGCAGACGCGTCCGGTCGCGGCGTCCGCTTCAGTGTTTCTATGAAACGTTGGAATGCTCTAAAGCGCATCCCTGATCGGGAACATGTCTTCGCCGTAATGATGAAGCCTCGTGTGATGTCGGCGGCATAACCACCGCACCTTCAAAGGCTCGTCGTATTGATCGTGATGGGCATCGACCGCTTCGATCCCGCAAACCTCGCACGTTTGCTTTTCCAGCTCGCCTGCCTTCACGGCTCGCTGCACAGCGAGGTGAGCATCATATTTTCCCGGATTGGCACGGCGCCAATTGGCTTGGCGGGTATCGGTTTTCAGCATCGCTGCTCTACCTCTGCATGCTCCGTTTGAGAGATATCCTCGCAAGTCGACCGTAAGCGGACATATCACGAAGCAAACCGTTCTTCATTTGTTTTCCCGTGGACACCGCCTCTTTCCACAGGAACCTCCGTATCGACCGAAACGGAAGCTGAGAAAACGAAAAGGCCGCCCGGTCCATCATGACGGGCGGCCTTCTCGAAACAAAGGCGATGCCGAAGCATCGCCTGCTGACCGGCTTTTGGCCGACCATACCCGCGAGCTTGAGGAGGAGGAGCGCTCAAGCGGGCTCTACCGTTCCGAAGCTGGCCACCCTGAGGGAGGAGGAGAACAGATGACCAACTATTCTCGGAACTGCAGTCTTTTGAACCGGCGGACGTTCGTCCGTGTTCGTTGAGGCGGCTTATAACCTATAATTCCGATAGAGAAAGCCACATTCGGGCATGGGTGCCATGCGCCGCGTGCATATGTATTACAAATGAGCAAATGGCCGCCCGCGTTGCCCGAGGTGCCGGACGTTCACGCGAATTTCGCCTCCCTCTCCGGGAGCGGATCTTAAGTTGTTATTTTATGCGGGTCGTTACCCCAAAACCGCTGCACACTTTTGGAAGAGATGCATTAACATGCTCGTCTCACCTGCGGTTCTCCGCCAAGCTTACCGGGAAAGTCCATGTTCCAATCCTTCGAAGTCACCTCCACGCCCCAGTTCGGCAAGGAGAGAACCACCGCCCTGCGTGCCGCCCTCGCAACCCTGGGCGTCGATGGCTTCCTCGTGCCGCGTGCCGACGAATTTCAAGGGGAGTATGTGCCCCGCAGTTCCGAGCGGCTGTCGTGGCTGACGGGCTTTACCGGTTCGGCCGGTGTAGCGCTCGTGACGCAGCGCGAAGCGATCGTCTTCGTCGACGGCCGTTATGTAACCCAGCTCAAGGAGCAGGTGGACGGCAGCGTCTTCACCGGCGGCGATCTCATCGGCGAACCGCCGCATGTCTGGCTGGAGCGTCATGGACCCAAGGGCTTCCGCCTCGGCATCGATCCTTGGCTGCACACCGCGGCGGAAGTTCGCCGGCTCGAAAAGGCGCTGACGGCGGTCGGCGGCAGTGTCGTCCTTCTCGACCACAATCCGCTCGACCGGCTCTGGGCCGATCGTCCCGCAGCGCCGCTCGGGCCTGTGACGATCCAGCCGGTCGAGCATGCGGGACAATTGGCAAGAGACAAGATAGCGGAGATCGCGGCGGGCGTGTCAAAGGCGAAGGCCGCGGCCGTCATACTCACCGATCCCTCCTCCGTCGCCTGGACCTTCAACATCCGTGGCAGCGACGTGCCGCACACGCCGCACCCGCTGGCACGCGCCATCGTCCATGCGGACGGAAGCGCCGAGCTTTTCCTCGACAAACGCAAGACCGGCATCGAGCAGGAGGCCTACCTGACGCAGCTCGCCGATATAATGGCGCCTGCTACCTTCGACGATCGGCTCGCCGCCCTCGCCTCAACCGGCGCAGCCATCATGATCGATCCGGATCTCGCCCCCTTTGCGATCGGCGAGCTGATTCGCAGGAAGGAAGGTTCGGTGGTCGAGGCGATCGATCCCGCCCGCCTGCCACGCGCCTGCAAGAATGCAGCCGAGATCGCCGGATCGACCCGGGCGCACCTGCAGGATGGTGCGGCGATGGTCGAGTTCCTCGCCTGGCTGGACGCGAGGGAGCCCGGCAGCGTCACCGAAATCGGCGCAACCAGGCAATTGGAGGCAATGCGCGCGGCCGTCGGCGAGCGCATGCAGAACCCCCTGAAGGACGTTTCTTTCGACACGATCGCCGGCGCCGGTTCGCATGCCGCGATCATGCATTACCGGGTCACGAACGAAACCGACCGGCGGATCGAGGCGGGTACCATGTTCCTGATCGACTCCGGCGCGCAATACATCAACGGCACGACCGACATCACCCGCACGGTCGCGATCGGCGCGGTGCCGGAAGAACAGAAACGATTCTTCACGCTCGTGCTCAAGGGCATGATCGCAATCAGCACGGCGCGCTTCCCGAAGGGGTCACGCGGCGTCGATCTCGATCCGCTCGCCCGGATCGCACTGTGGAAGGCGGGCGCCGATTATGCGCACGGGACCGGCCACGGTGTCGGCTCCTATCTCTCGGTCCACGAAGGACCGCAGCGCATTGCCCGGCTTGCCACGCAGGAATTGCTGCCGGGCATGATCCTGTCCAACGAACCCGGTTACTATCGCCCCGGTGCCTTCGGCATCCGCATCGAGAATCTCGTCGTCGTCCGCCAGCCGGAGGAGATCGATGGCGGCGACCAGCCGATGCTCGGCTTCGGCACGCTGACCTTCTGCCCGATCGATCGCCGGCTCGTCCTTCCCGCCCTGCTGACCGACGACGAGCTCGGCTGGCTGAATGCCTACCACGCGGAAACGCGGGAAAAGCTGATGCCGCTGCTGTCGGACGCGGAGACGAGAGACTGGCTGGTCAATGCTACGGAAGCAATCGCACGGTAGCGCGGAACCGGGCGGCCCGGCGGTGTGGGCTGGGGCTGGGGTACCGCCGGGCCTCCGTTGGGAGGGTCGATTTCTCAACCAACAGCATGGTTATATTTGCGGCGACGCTTTCGCGTAACCCGCGAATTTTACTGGATCGCAGCCTTAGAGCATCTCATAAGACACACAAAGGTCGCTGCAGGAACCTTTTCGGGACTGCAATCTCTTCTCCTTCCTCATCCCTGCGCATGTCACAGAGATGAGGGCAGCGCCGCGCCTGCGGCGCGACGAGCACAGGGATGAGGCGATCAAAAAAGCCGCGGCGGGTAGCCCGAATCTCGACAGGCCTTCATCCGACAATCGTCTGAATGCCGAATCACGGCGCGTTCCCAGTCAGATACCGAGCATCGTCTTGGCTTGGCCGAGCGCTGCTTCCGAGCCCGCATGGTCGCCGGCCTTGTGCAAGTCTTCGCCCTGCTGGCGCAACTGTTTCACCTTGGCCATGTCGGCCTCGGACAATGATGCGTTGGGCATGGCCGCATCGATGGCCTGCATCATGGAGGGGCACTGATTCGCAAAAGCGGGGACAGGCGCAAGCGCGAGAAACAGCGCAACGGAAATTCTGGTAATCATGGTCGCTCCTCCGTGGGCCGGGGGGCGGCTGCCTCCCCGGCAACGAGAGGATGATAGTCCAGAAGCGGCCCGGCGCCAATCCGAGCGGCCGGACCCGTGCTCAGGCGGGCGGGAACCTACATGATCAGGTGCCGGATCGCCATGACCGCGATCCAGCCGACGAGCAGCATCCGAAGCGTCGAGAAGCGCAGCCCGATGACGAAGGCGACGAGCATCGCTGCGGCGACGTCGATGCCACCATAGACGAAGGCGGGCGCCACCAGCGTCGTCAATACAGCCGCGGGAACTGCGTTCAGCGCAGATTCGATCCGCGGGGGAATGTACTTCAGTTGCGTGATGAGCACGTAGCCACCGAAGCGCGTGACATAAGTGGCGACCGCGGCCGCAACGATGAGATAGAGCAGATCGAGGTGTTGCGCGTCCAAGGATCAGGCCTCCTTTTCCACGGCGCGGGCTTCGATCGCCGGCCGCTTCGGCGGCATACAGGCCGCAAGCACGATGCCGGCAAGCGCGCCGATGCTGACATGCCAGGGGGAGCCGACGAAATGCATTGCCGCCACCGAGGCGACGGCGCTCACGGCCACGATCGGCAGAAAACGGTCGCGTGTGCGGAAGCTCATCACCAGCCCTAGAAAGTAGATCGGGAGGAGCACGTCGAGACCGATCGCCTTGGGATCGCCGATCAGCTGCCCGAAAATCGCACCGATCAGCGTGTTGATGATCCATGGAACATAGATCACGACGCCGAAGCCCGCATACCAGGCGAAGGTGACCGGCAATCCGCGCTCGCCGCGCTGTTCGGTCTCTGCATATTGCGGATCCACGAGCAGAAAGAAGGCGATCAGCTTTTGAGCGAAGCTGAAATGGCGGATGTGCTTGGCGAGAGAAGCGGAATAGAGCACGTGGCGGAAGTTGACCGCAAAGACCGAGAGCACCACGAGCCAGGGCTGCACGTTGCTTCCGAAGAGTTCTATGCCGACCATCTGGCTTGCACCCGCATAGACGGTGGCGCTCATGAATACCGCATCGGCAATCGAAAAACCGTTATCCACCGCAAGCGCGCCGAAAAGCGCGCCGAAGGGCGATGCCGCCAGCATGATCGGAAAGCCGCCGCGAAGCCCTTCCCGGAAATCGCCTCTGCTCATGAAATTCTCCCGCGGGGGCCGCTCGTAACGAGCATGCCGGCAGATTGACTGCCGGACAGATAGGGGCTGCCGCACATCGCGACAATTCAATTACTCTGATGCGGCGATTGAATTTTCTGATGGTTGGGCGCGCGTCATTCCAAAGCGCACGGAAGACCAGGTGCTCGGCCGGCCAACCATAAGAAGGCGGACGCAAGGAAGGCGCCCGCCCCGACACGTCAGCGCTTTACCTGAAACGTGTGCTCTATGCCGGGAAAAGTGCGTGCCTTCACCTCGTTGGCATAGGCCTCCGCCGCCTTTGAGATCGTCGGTGCCAGTTCGGCGAAGTGCTTGACGAAGCGCGGTTTGAAATCGTTGAAAAGACCGAGCATGTCGTCCGATACCAGGATCTGGCCGTCGCAGGCCGGCGAAGCGCCGATGCCGATGGTCGGCGCGCGCAGCGTGGCGGTGATCTCGCGGGCGACCGGCTCCACCGTTCCCTCGACCACGATGGCGAAAGCGCCGGCATCGTCGATCGCCTTGGCGTCGCGGCGGATCTTGGCCACTTCCTTCTCGTTGCGCCCGACCGAGCGGTAGCCGCCCGTCGTGTTGACGAGCTGCGGCATCAAGCCCACATGGCCGAGCACCGGAATGCCACGGCTGACAAGAAATTCGACCGTCTCGGCCATCTCGGCCCCGCCCTCGAGCTTCACTGCGCTGCAGCCCGTTTCCTTCAGGATGCGCGCGGCGCTGCGGAAGGCCTGTTCCTTGGATTCCTGATAGGCGCCGAAAGGCAGGTCGACGACGACACAACAGCGCTCCGAACCGCGCATGACCGCCTGGCCATGTGCAATCATCATGTCGAGCGTGACGCCGACGGTCGTATCGAGGCCGTAGAGAACCATGCCGAGCGAATCGCCGACGAGGAGGAAATCCACATGAGGATCGAGAAGACGTGCGATCGGCGTCGTATAGGCCGTCAGGCTGACGATCGGGCGCTCACCCTTCAGGGCTTCGATGCTGGCGGGGCTGAGCCGCCGTTTCGTGGTCTGGACGCTCATTCTCAGGCTACCTTTGCAAAACGGGCGGATTTCGGGGCTATGACGCGGTTGTCGAGCAGCTTCGTGGTGCCGAAGCGGACGAAGAGCAGGAGCAGGACCGGCTTTTCTCCGATCTCGCCGATAGGCTCAAGCGTTTCCGGGTCGCGCAGCGCCACCACTTCGGGCCGCGCCAGGGGTTCGCCGGCGAGAAACTCCAAGACACCCTTCTCGATTTCGGCCGGTTCGGTGACGCCGCTTGCGATCAGCCGCTCGGCCTCGTCCAGCGCCTTCGGCACGATCGCGGCTGCACGCCGCTCTTGTGCCGTCAGATAGACGTTGCGCGACGAACAGGCGAGCCCGTCCTCCTCGCGCACCGTCGGTACGCCGATGACCGTAACCGGCTGCGCCAGATCCTCGACCATGCGCCGGATGATCTGGAGCTGCTGGAAATCCTTTTCGCCGAAATAGGCGCGGTCCGGCTGGACGATGTTGAAGAGCTTGGTGACGACGGTCGCAACGCCTGCGAAATGGCCGGGCCTCACCGCGCCTTCGAGCTCGGAGCCGAGCTTCGGCACGTCGACCACCGTTTCCATCGGCCGCGGATACATGTCGGAAACGCCGGGGGCAAAAAGGAAATCGACGCCGCCATCGGTCAGCAGCGCGCGATCACGGGCGAGGTCGCGCGGGTATTTGCCAAGATCCTCGTTCGCGCCGAACTGCAGCGGATTGACGAATATGCTGGCAACGACCACGTCGTTCTCGCCGCGGGCGCGGCGCACGAGTTCCATATGGCCGACATGAAGATAGCCCATGGTGGGGACCAGTCCGACGGACCTGCCCGCGCGCCGATGCTCGGCAAGGGCCTCTCGCAGTTCGGCGATGGTGCTGATGGTTCTCATTTCGGACCCTCCAATCCGCCGGGACGTCAGACACGCCCCGCTTCGCCGATATGGCTCCTGCATCGTCAAAATGCTACAGCGACAGTTGCGCGTCCGATAAGACGCGCGGCTGCGGGCGCCAGCCCCGCGAAAAGGCAATTGCACAAATTTTGGCTGCAAGATCTATCTTGTGCAGCGCAAAAACACAAACGGAAATGGGCTCAAATTCGAAGCGCCCCACCTGATCGGCGTCTCAGACCGCGGTCGACTACGAGGGGGTCGAAAAATTCAACGAGACCTGTCGGCACGCGGCACGTGTCTTCGTCCTTGGCTCATCGAGGCGAAACCATCTTCAACAAGGAGCACCCCATGCGCATGATTTTCGTCAACCTGCCGGTCAAGGATCTGAAAGCCTCGCGGTCCTTCTTCTCCGCTTTGGGCTTTACATTCAACGAGCAGTTTTCCGACGAGACCGCCGCCTGCATGGTCATCGACGACAATATCTTCGCCATGCTTCTGACCGAGCCGAAGTTCCGTAGCTTCATCGTCGGCGAGATCAGCGACACGGCGAAGGGCACCGAGGTCATCACCGCGCTCTCCGCCGCGAGCCGTGCCGAATGCGACGACATGTTCGACAAGGCTATTGCCGCGGGCGGCAAGCCATGGAAGCCGGCGATCGACTACGGCTTCATGTACGGCATCAGCTTCCAGGACCTGGACGGCCACGTCTGGGAGTTCATGTGGATGGACATGTCGGCTGAGCAGCAGGCGTGACGATCTAAACCAACGGGTCACGCGGCATCGCTCTCATCCGCCTGCCGGCACATTCTCCCCACGTCAATGGGGAGAAGGGACAAGGAGCGGCGCCGCGAGTCCCCTTTCGCCCCGCCTGCGGGAGAAACAAAACGCGCTACCCGCCGATCAACGCTAGCCACTCGTCCTCGTCCATCGTCTGGACGCCGAGTTCGCGGGCCTTGTCGAGTTTCGAGCCGGCGCCGGGACCGGCGACGACGATGTCGGTCTTCTTGGATACCGATCCCGCCACCTTGGCGCCGAGACTCTCCGCCTTTGCCTTCGCCTCCTCGCGCGTCATCTTCTCGAGCGATCCCGTGAAGACGACCGTCTTGCCGGCGACGGGGCTGTCGGTCGCCACGGGCAATGCCGCGCTTTCGGGGGTAACTTCCCGCAGCAGCTCGGAAACGACCTTCAGGTTGCGCGGCTCCTTGTAGAACTCGACAATCGCGCGAGCGACCACCTCGCCAATGCCGTCGATGCTGTTCAGCTCGTTCCAGGCATCTCCCGAAAAGCCTGCCGCCTCGGTCATGGCCGCCCCGAAATGCTCGTAGCTGCCATAGGAGCGCGCAAGCAGCTTGGCGGTCGTCTCGCCCACATGGCGGATGCCAAGCGCATAGATCAGGCGATGAAGCGCTATCGAGCGGCGGGCATTGATCGCTTCGTACAGCTTGCGGACGCTTACCTTGCCGAATCCGTCGATGTTCTCGAGCTTATTGAGCGATTGCTCCTGGCGGCGTTCGAGCGTGAATATCTCGGGGGCGGTGCGGATCCGCAGATTCTCGTCCTCGCTTTCGAAGAAGAACTCGATCTGCTTGGAGCCGAGGCCTTCGATGTCGAAGGCATTGCGCGAGACGAAATGCTTCAGATGCTCGACCGCCTGCGCACGGCAGACGAAGCCGCCCGTGCAGCGGCGCACGGCATCCACCTTGCCGGTCTTTTCGTTGATGTCGCGCACCGCATGGCTGCCGCAGATGGGGCACGTCGTGGGAAACCTGTAGGGCTCGGCGCCTTCCGGCCGCTCGTCCATCACCACGTCGACGATCTGAGGGATCACGTCCCCTGCCCGCTGCACGATCACCATGTCGCCGATACGGACGTCGCGCCCATCGCGGATCGGTTCGCCGGTGTTGCCGACGCCCCGGATATAATCCTCGTTGTGCAGCGTCGCGTTAGTGACGACGACGCCTCCGACCGTGATCGGCTCCAGCCGCGCGACGGGCGTCAGGGCGCCGGTACGGCCGACCTGAATGTCGATGCCCTTCAGACGCGTGAACGCCTGTTCGGCCGGAAACTTGTGCGCCGTTGCCCAGCGCGGACTGCGCGAGCGGAAGCCGAGCCTGGCCTGCAGATCGAGCCGGTCGACCTTGTAGACGACGCCGTCGATGTCGTAGTCGAGGTCCGGACGCTCCCGCTCGATATGGTGATAGTGCTCCAGGAGCGCGTCGGCGGAGAAGAAGCGCTGCATCAGCGGGTTGACCGGGAATCCCCAGGCCTTGAAGGTCTCCACCATGCCGAGCTGCGTATCCGCAGGCATGGCCGAAATCTCGCCCCAGGCATAGGCGAAGAAGCGCAGCTTGCGGTTCGCCGTCACCTTCGCGTCCAGCTGACGGAGCGAACCCGACGCCGTATTGCGCGGGTTGACGTAGAGCGGCCTGCCCTGTGCCGCCATTTCGGCATTGAGCGCGGCGAAGTCCGATTTCGCCATGTAGATCTCGCCGCGGATCTCGACGACGTCAGGCGCGTCGGCCGGAAGCGTCTGCGGGATCATGCCGATGGTACGAACATTGGCCGTGACGTTTTCCCCGGTCGTGCCGTCGCCGCGGGTCGCAGCCGTGACGAGCCGCCGGTTTTCGTAGCGCAGCGACATGGATAGCCCGTCGATCTTCGGCTCGGCCGTGAAGGCGATCGAGCCGTCCGGGAGCTGGCCGAGGAAGCGGTAGACGCCGGCGACGAATGCGCGGGCGTCCTCGTCCGAGAAGGTATTGTCGAGCGACAGCATCGGCCGCGCATGGGCGACGGGCGCGAAGGTGAGCGAGGGCGCGGCACCGACCTTCCGCGAGGGGCTGTCCTCGCGGACGAGTGCCGGAAAGCGCTCTTCGATGAGATCGTTCCGCCGCTTCAGCCCGTCGTAGTCCGCATCCGAAATCTCCGGAGCATCCTTGCCGTGATAGAGTACGTCGTGGCGGGAAAGCTCCGCCGCCAGGAAGGCGAGTTCCTCGGCAGCTTCCGCTTCGTTCAATTGTTCGACGGGTTTTCTTTGATTCAGCATGGATGCGGCTCCAGAACTTTGGAGTCGCTTTTACTGCATGATTCTTAAAATCGGAATCGATTTGAGGGTAACCGATACGAAGATAAGTGAGGGCTATTCAACCGTTGCCGGCGAGCAATCGCGCAGCCGCCGCCCTCGCCTCCTCGGTAATCGAGGCGCCGGCGAGCATGCGGGCGATCTCTTCCGTGCGTGCCGCTTCGTCCATGCGGGCGACGCGGGTGGCGATCATCTCGGTCTTTTCCGCGGAGAGCCCCTTCGAAATCAGGAGATGCGTCGCCGCACGCGCGGCAACCTGCGGCGCATGGGTGACGGAAAGCACCTGCACGGTTTTCGAAAGTCGCTTCAGGCGCTGGCCGATCGCATCCGCCACGGCGCCGCCGACGCCGGTATCGATCTCGTCGAAGACGAGCGTCGGCGCCGAACCGCGGTCGGCAAGCGCCACTTTCAGCGCGAGCAGGAAGCGCGAGAGCTCGCCACCCGAAGCGACCTTCATGATCGGCCCCGGCCTGGTGCCGGGATTGGTCTGGACGTGGAATTCGACCGCATCGATCCCGTCGGCCGTCGGCGATCCCGGATCGCTCGTCACCTCCACCATGAAGCGGGCGCGTTCGAGCTTCAGCGCAGGCAGTTCTTCCATGACGGCGGACGCAAGCGCAGCAGCCGTATTGTGGCGCTTCTCGGAAAGCGAGCGGGCCGCAACGTCGAAGGCCGCCCTGGCTTCGTCGACCTGTATTTCCAGCTGCTTCAGCTTCTCCTCGCCGGCGTCGAGATCGGCAAGATCTGCGATCATCCGCGCGGCAAGTGCCGGCAGTTCGGTGACGGGAACCGAATATTTGCGGCTCGCGGCCCGCAGAGCAAAAAGCCGCTCCTCGACGCGCTCGAGTTCCTTCGGATCGAATTCCGTGTTGCGGAGCGCGCGCTCGACCGCCATCTGGGCATCCGCAAGCTGGTTCAGCGCCCCGTCCAGAAGCTCGACCGTCTCTTCGAGCAGGCCTGGTGCCTCATGGCTCTTGCGTTCGAGCCGCCGGACGAGCGACGCGATGAGCGGTACCGGCGAGGCGTTGCCGTTCAGAAACTCGGATGCCTCGCTGATATCCCCGGCAATCCGCTCGACCTTCATCATGCGGGCCCGGCTCTCGGCGAGTTCCTCCTCTTCGCCGTCGCGTGGCGAAAGCGTCTCGAGTTCCTCGACGGAGGAACGCAGATAGTCCGCCTCGCGGGCTGCTGCCTCCACCTTCTCGCGGTGTTTCTTCAGACAGCGCTCGGCATCCTTCCAGCCGCGATAGAAGGTCGCGACGTCTTCCGCAGCTTCGGTCGTGCCGCCGAAAGCGTCGAGCAGCGTGCGGTGCGCGTCGGTGTCGACAAGCGCCCGATCGTCGTGCTGGCCGTGAATTTCAACGAGCGTCTGGCCGACCTGCCGCATCAGCTGGACGCTCACCGGCTGGTCGTTGATGAACGCCTTGGTGCGGCCGTCGGCCGATTGCACACGGCGGAAGATCAGATCGCCGTCGTCGTCGATGCCGTTCTCGCGCAGGAAGAGCCGCGCCGCATGGCCGGCGGGAACGTCGAAGACAGCGGTAACCTGGCCCCTGTCCTCGCCGTGACGCACGAGCGAACCGTCGCCGCGGCCGCCCAGCGCGAGCGACAGACTGTCGAGAAGGATGGATTTGCCCGCGCCGGTTTCGCCGGTCAGCACCGAAAGCCCGGCATCGAAGCTGAGGTCAAGCCGTTCGATCAGGACGATATCGCGGATCGCGAGCTGGGCGAGCATCCGGTTTCATATCTTCGTTGTCGGGCGCCGGGAAAATCACGCGCCGATGAGGTTCTTTCCCGCGCGCGCGATCCAGGACGTGCCGGTTTCGCGCGGCTCAAGCCCGCCGGATTGCAGCAGCTTGTAGGAGTCGGCATACCATTGGCTGTCGGGGTAGTTATGCCCGAGAACCGCTGCCGCCGTCTGGGCTTCCCCAGTCACGCCCATCGCATAATAGGCTTCGACGAGACGGGCGAGCGCTTCCTCGACCTGATTGGTGGTCGGATATCGCTCGACGACGGTGCGGAAGCGTGAAATCGCTGCAAGATATTCCTTGCGCTCGAGATAATAGCGGCCGACCTGCATCTCCTTGCCGGCGAGCTGGTCGCGTGCAAAGCGGATCTTTGCCTGCGCATCGTCGACATATTCGGAGTCCGGATACTTGTCGACGACGACCTGCATCGCCTCGATCGCCTTCGCCGCAGGTCTTTGATCCTGCGTCACCGACGGAATCTGCTTCGTATAGGCAAGGCCCTGTATATATTGCGCGTAGGCCGCGTCTTCCGACTGCGGATAAAGGTTCAGATAACGGTTGGTCGAGTTGATCGCGTCCTGATACTGGCCGTTGCGATAGGAAACGAATGCATTCATGACCAGCGCTTTGCGGGCATATTCGGAGAACGGATGCTGCTTGTCGATCGCCTCGAACTTCCGCGCCGCTTCCGTCGTCTTGCCGGCGTTCAGGTTTGCGAGGCCCTGGTTGTAGAGCACGTCCGGCGGATCGGTCTCGGCCGTGAGTTTGGTGATGTCGATGTCCGGATCGTTCTGGCAGGCCGTGATCAGACTGGAGCCGGCGATAGCCGCAAGAACGACCGCGGCGACGCGCGCTGATCTTCTTATGTCGACAGAAACTGCAAGAACCATCGGATATTCCCGTTTCACTCAGCGCCTAGCATCGCGCCAGACTTGCGCGTTTTAGAGCAAGTTACCTCAAGACCGCAACGTCATGATCGGCAATTCATGCAAATTTGTGGCGCCCTGCAGCGCTGCACCCCTTTTCAGATGTGTAAAGCGCCTCTGGCACCGTGAAAATCGGTGGCGAAGAACACGCGTTACTCGGGGCAACTATCGAATCATCATAAAAATGCCGGCCTTTCGGCCGGCGACTGGAGAAGAATATCCTGTGCCGTCAGGCGGACCAGGGCGCGAAGCCCGGTGCGGCAACCGCCACCATGTCCCGCGAACGGGTGCGCTGACGCGGCGTTGCCGTTTCCACCACCTCATAGGCCGTCGGATCGCTGAGCAATGCCTTGAGGGCATTGGCATTCATCCGGTGCCCGCCGCGATAGGAGCGGTAGCAGCCGAGGAAGGGAGCGCCCGCCAGCGAAAGATCGCCTACGGCGTCGAGGGTCTTGTGGCGGACGAACTCGTCCGTATACCGCAGTCCCTCCACATTGATGACCGCGTTGTCGTCCGAGATTACCACGGAGTTTTCGAGTGACGAGCCGAGCGCGAAACCGCCTGCCCAAAGGCGCTCCACATCGCGCATGAAGCCGAAAGTACGCGCCCGCGACAGCTCCCGTTTGAAAACGGAAGGCGTCATGTCGCCCTTCCATGCCTGGCGGCCGATCAGCGGGCAGTCGAAATCGATCTCGACTTCGAAGCGCATGCCGTCATAGGGCGTGAATTCCGACCAGGAAGCGCCCGATTCGATGCGCACCGGCTTTAGGATGCGGATATAGCGGCGCTTCTCGGCAAGCGATTGAATACCTGCCTGCTCGATCGCCTCGATAAAGGGGGCGGAGCTGCCATCCATGATCGGCATTTCGGCGCCATGCACCTCGATCGACAGATTGTCGAGGCCGAGCGCATAGACCGCCGCCATGACATGCTCGATCGTCGCGATCGAGGTCGCCGGCGAGAGGCCAAGGACGGTGCAGAGATCGGTGTTGCCGACCTGCGAAGAGACGGCCCGGAATTCGCTCACCCGGCCGCCGGCAAGCACACGCTGGAACACGATCCCGGCGTCGGCATCGGCCGGCTGGAAGGTGATCTCGACTTCCGCACCGGAGTGAACGCCAATTCCCTTGAGGGTTATCGGGTTTGCAATCGTCGTCTGAAACCCGAGCAGTTCGATTCCCATTCTCGTCACTTTCAATCAAGGCGGCCTTCGGCCAAAATCCTAGAGGGTGCCACGTTGCTCAAGACACAAGACGAAGTACCGGGATCCCGCGCCAGTCGGCGGAAATCTCGTCTTCGAACTAACAGCGCCCGATCGAATCGTATGCGTCCCCAATTCCGATGATGAAAATAAGAGTTTGGAGACACCATTCCAAATCACTGTTCGTTTCGGTTTGTTACGCAATTCATATGCGCGCAATGCAAATGATAAGCATCTGATTTCACGCGAGAAATCGAAAAATGCCCGGGCTGGCGCCCGGGCATCGGCAAGGTGAAGGAACAGTCTCCGCATGTTTCCCTGAACCGGAGCCGGCTCAGGAAAAACGGCGGCGACTGAAAGTACCACGGCGACGTTGCGCGTCCGATCGGACGCACGGCACCGTAGGTATCAGCTCGACTGGCGGCGCAGGAACGCCGGAATTTCGAGCTGATCGTCTTCATGCGACCGCATCTGAGGCGCAGCGCGACCGTGATCGTCGAGCTGGCCGCGACGCGGCGCATAGAGGCTGGCTTCCGGCGAAAGCGGCCGGCGCTGTTGCGAGGCGGCGCTTGGTGCGGCGGCGGTCATGTCGGACGAGACATTCGTCGCTTCCCGTTCACGCAGCCCGAGCGAGCTCGTGATCCGGTTCAGGAGTCCCATCGGTCCGCGTTCCTCCTGATGCACAGGCGCCGGCTGCGTCCGGTGATCCATTTCCGCCTTCACGACCGGCGGAAAGTCCTCAACCTTCGGCATGCGTACCGGCTCGGCCTGCTGCCGCACGACCGGGGTGGGCTCCTGCCGGACCGGCTGTGCCTGCATCTGCGGCTGAACGGGCGCCTGCATCTCGACCGGGCGCGGTGCCGGCTGCGCCGGCCGCATGACCGGTGCGGCCTCCGCCGGAGCGACGCCTGCGAAAAGCTTGCTCTGCGGACGGAAGGTCTCTTCCTGCAGTTGCGGCTGCGGCTGCGGCTGCGGCTGCGGTGCGGCGACCTGGGTGCGCGCAGCGATGTCGAGTTCGCGCTCCATTTCGGCTTCGCGAATGGCGAGCGCGATGTGGTCGACATTCTGCTGCTGCTGGAGCGGCTGCTGCACCGGCTGCGGCTGCGGGGCCGGCTGCAGCGAAACAGTCGGCTGCGGCTGGGCCGGAACGGCGGCGGACGGGCGGACGATCGGCTTCGGCGCTACCGGACGAAAGTCGGCGGAGCGGCCGGCCACCTCCGCGGCCGTGCGGTCGATGCCGGTCGCGACGACCGAAACCCGAATGAGGCCTTCGAGCTCCTCGTCGAAGGTCGCGCCGAGAATGATGTTGGCGTCCGGATCGACCTCCTCGCGGATACGCGTCGCAGCCTCATCCACCTCGAACAGCGTGAGGTCGCGGCCACCGGTGATGGAGATGAGCAGGCCTTGAGCGCCCTTCATCGAGGTTTCGTCGAGCAGCGGGTTGGCGATCGCAGCTTCCGCAGCGGCCATTGCGCGGCCTTCGCCGGAGGCTTCGCCCGTACCCATCATGGCGCGGCCCATTTCGCGCATCACCGAACGGACGTCGGCGAAGTCGAGGTTGATGAGGCCTTCCTTGACCATGAGGTCGGTGATGCAGGCGACGCCGGAATAAAGAACCTGATCGGCCATGGCGAAGGCGTCCGCGAAGGTCGTCTTGTCATTGGCGATGCGGAAGAGGTTCTGGTTCGGGATGACGATCAGGGTGTCGACCGACTTCTGAAGATCGGAAATACCCTGGTCGGCGATCCGCATGCGGCGTCCGCCTTCGAAATGGAACGGCTTGGTCACGACGCCGACGGTGAGGATACCCTTGTTGCGGGCAGCCTGGGCGACGATCGGAGCAGCGCCCGTGCCGGTGCCGCCGCCCATGCCGGCGGTGACGAAGCACATATGCGTGCCCTGCAGGTGATCGATGATCTCGTCGATGCATTCTTCAGCGGCCGCACGGCCGACTTCCGGCTGCGAGCCGGCACCAAGACCTTCGGTGACGGCGACACCCATCTGGATGATCCGCTCGGCCTTGGTCATGGTGAGTGCCTGGGCATCCGTGTTGGCGACGACGAAATCGACGCCCTGGAGCCCGGCGGTGATCATGTTGTTGACGGCGTTGCCGCCGCCGCCGCCGACGCCGAAGACCGTGATACGCGGCTTCAGCTCGGTAATGTCCGGCTTCTGCAAGTTGATGGCCATAGTCCTGTTCCTTCTCTTTCCCTGGCCGCCTTGCCGAGCCGGCCAATTCCTTCAAACTCGAACACCTGTCCCGTTCGGCGCTATGCCGAGCGGTCTAGAAACTTTCTTTCAGCCATTGCCCCATGCGGGCGAAACGGCTGTTGCCGCCGAGGGTGGAGAACATGCCGCTGCCGGCGGCATGCGTCTCGAGGTCGGCGACCTGAGGGTAGATCATCAGCCCGACGGCCGTGGAGAAGGCCGGGCCCTTGGCAGCGGCCGGCAGTCCGGATACGCCGAGCGGGCGGCCGATGCGGACATTGCGTGCGAGAATGCGCCGCGCCGCTTCCGGCAGGCCGGTCAACTGGCTGGCTCCCCCCGTCAATACGATCCGCTTGCCGACGATCGGGCTGAAACCGGACCGCTGGATACGGTCGCGTATGAGTTCCAGCGTCTCTTCGATGCGAGCGCGAACGATGCGCGAGACCAGAGCGCGCGGCACGTGTGTCGGCTGGTCGCGGTCGTCTTCGCCGATCGGCGGAACCGAAATGATATCGCGCTCGTCCGCGCTGTTCGGAAGCGCCGAACCGTGCACGACCTTCAGGCGCTCGGCATCCTCGATGCGGGTGGACAGGCCGCGCGCAAGATCGGTCGTGACATGGTGGCCGCCAAGCCCGACGGCATCCGCATGGACGAGCTTGCCTTCGGCGAAAACCGAGATCGTCGTCGTACCGCCGCCCATGTCGATGGCCGCACATCCGAGCTCGACCTCGTCATCCACGAGTGCCGCAAGGCCGCTGGCATAGGGCGTCGCGACCATGCCCTCGACCGAGAGGTGAGCGCGGTTGACGCAGAGCTCAAGGTTCTTCAGTGCGGGCCGCTCCGCCGTCAGCACATGCATGTCGACGCCGAGAACGTCCCCGAACATCGCCAGCGGGTCGCGGATGCCGCGCTCGCCGTCGAGCGAGAAGCCGGTCGGCAGAGAGTGCAGGATGGCACGATCGGTGCGCAGCGACTGGTGACCCGCGGCAGCGAGTACCTTCTTTAGATCATTTGCCTCGACCTCCTGCCCGCCGAGATCGATCGTCGCGGTATAGACGTCGCTCTGCAGGCGGCCGGCCGAAACATTCACGATGAGGCTGTCGATGGTCAGTCCCGCCATGCGCTCGGCTGCATCGACCGCAAGCCGGACGACACTTTCGACCGCATCGAGATCGGCGATGACGCCATTCTTGACGCCCCGCGACTTCTGGTGACCGATGCCGATGACCTCGATGCTGTGCGTGCGCCCCGGCAGGATCTGGCTCTCCGCACGCGGCGTCAGGCGGCCGATCATGCATACCACTTTGGTCGAGCCGATATCGAGCACCGACACGACATGCGACCGCTTCGAGGGCAAGGGTTTCAGACGCGGAAGGCCGAAATTGGCGGATCCGAACAAACTCATATCCGCTTCTCCTGGGCTTTCAGCATTTTCTCCCTCGCCTTGAGTGCGACTTCCCGGCGCTTCACGGCTTCCGGCGTCAGCTGTACGGTCGTGCGGTCTTCGAGCCTGAGATCGACGGCGGCGATGTCGCGCTCCAGCAACTGATGCGTGTCTTGCATACCGGCGAGCACGCTCATCGCGCGCGCAACATCCTTTTCCGGAAGCTTCACGACGACGCCGTTGTTGAGCCGCAGATCCCAGCGACGCCCGGCCACGCGCACGAAGGCTTTGACGCGGGAGCGGAACTCCGGCCAGCGGGAAAATTCATCGTAGAACGCGGCCGCCGCCGTCTCCGCGTCGCGGCCCACGAAAAGCGGCAGGCTGGCGAACTTGTTGTCCCTGAGCGGCGCGATGACGCTGCCGCTGCGCTCTATCAGGGAGAGATCCGATCCGTGCTGCCAGATACCGAAGGCTTCGCGCTCCTTGAGTACGACCTCGATCGTACCCGGATAGATCTTGCGCACCGTGACGGTCTCCACCCAGGGCAGTTCGCCGATAAGCCGACGCGCCTCCTCGATGTCGAGCGCCACCAGTGAGGTCGTGCCGTCCAGGCCGAGCTGCTGGAGAATGTCGATCTCGGAGGTCTGCGCGTTGCCGGAGACGCGGACGTCCTCGATCGCGAAGCCGGCGGCAGTCGTCGAGACCTGCGCGAAGCTCTGCGTGTGGCCGCCGAGCGACATGCCGTAAAGGCCCGTGGCCACCATGAAAGCTGCGGCGGAAACTGTTCCGGTATGATTCGGGAAGCGGATTCGACCGGCGCCAAGGCTGATCAGAAAGCGCACGCCCTTGCGCAGCGGCCGCGGCAGGACGAACGCTTCATCCGCCTCGGCGACAGCGCCGGCCGGGTAACGAACCCTCTTGCCCCTTCTGCCCCTCAGCGCAAGCACGACGCGTCCTCCACCATCCACCTGAGAAATTCACCGAACTGAAGGCCCGCATGCTGCGCCATCTCGGGCACCAGGGACGTTGGGGTCATGCCGGGTTGGGTATTGATCTCGAGCCAGATCAACTCGCCCTCACCATCCCCACGATCGTCGAAACGAAAGTCGGACCGGCTGACGCCGCGGCAACCGATCGCCTCATGCGCCTTCAACGCCAGTGTTTGTATTTTTTGGTAAATATTTGGTGAAATCTGTGCAGGAATGACGTGCTTCGAACCACCTTTTACGTATTTCGAGTCGTAATCGTAAAAGGCGTGCCCCTGCGGGATGATCTCAGTGACGCCGAGGGCGACATCGCCCATGACACCGCAGGTGAATTCGCGCCCCGCAATATAGCGCTCGACCATGATGCGGTCGCCGTAGCGCCACTCGCTTGAGGTGATCACCTGAGGCGGATGCGACTGATCCTCCTTGACGATCACCACTCCGAAGCTCGACCCCTCGCGGACCGGCTTCACCACATAGGGCGGCTTCATCGGATGCTGATTGCCGAAGCTGCGCCGGTCCATGACCAGCGCCTCGGCAACCGGGATGCCGGCAGCCTTGGCGACATGCTTTGCCTGGTCTTTATCCATGGCCAGCGCCGAGGCCAGGACGCCCGAATGGGTATAGGGGATCTCGAGATATTCGAGAATGCCCTGGATCGTCCCGTCCTCGCCGAACGGTCCATGAAGCGCATTGAAGACGACATCCGGGCGCAATTCCTGAAGAACCGCTGCGACGTCGCGACCGACATCGACCCGCGTGACGCGATAGCCTTCCGCCTCCAGCGCATCCGCGCAAGCCGTCCCCGAAGACAGGCTCACCGGCCTCTCCGAGGAAAATCCGCCCAACAGGACAGCAACATGCTTGCTGCTCATTCAAACCCCCAAACAATACGCCACTATCGCGAAGCTTGCTTGCACCTGGCTGATTTCGAAGCCTCGATTCGCGTGACCGCCGCGTGGAACCACTACAACGACATTATGGTTAATGAAGTGTTTACTTTGGTTAACTCTCGCCGCGAAACGCGCTTCGGCGAAACCCGCCCAGAATCAATCAGAGACAAGATTTCCTAGCTGAATCAGAGCTTTCTGTGGCTTGCAAGGGAAATAATCTTAGGAAAGGCAGAGCCCGCCTGCGTGTGCAGGCGGGCTCTACATGGTCTTACGTGGCGCTATCTTTCCCGATCTAGCTATCGTCGCCGACGATTTTCCATACGATTCCGGCAATGGCTGCACCGATCAGCGGTGCGACCCAGAAGAGCCAGAGCTGGGAAATCGCCCAGTCACCGACGAACAGCGCCTGTCCGGTCGATCGGGCCGGATTTACGGAGGTGTTGGTGACGGGGATCGAGACGAGGTGAATCAAGGTCAGCCCCAGGCCGATGGCGATGGGCGCGAAGCCCACAGGCACGCGGCCATGCGTCGAGCCAAGAATGATGAGCAGGAAAAAGGCGGTCATGACGACCTCGGTGACGAGAGCCGCCGTCAATGAGTAGCCGCCCGGAGAATGTTCGCCGTAACCATTGGCGGCAAAACCGCCAAGCTGGAAATCGGCCTTGCCGCTGGCGATCACGTAGAGCACGGCAGCTGCGGCGATCGCGCCGGCGACCTGCGCGATGATGTAACCGACGAGGCTCGCCGGCGGCATTCTGCCGGCTACGGCAAGTCCGACCGATACCGCCGGATTGAAATGGCCGCCGGAAATTCCGCCGACCGCATAGGCCATGGTCAGCACCGTAAGGCCGAAGGCAAAGGAGACCCCGAGCAGGCCGATACCGACCTCCGGGAAGGCAGCGGAAAGTACGGCGCTGCCGCACCCACCGAGAACGAGCCAGAAAGTACCGAGAAATTCCGCAGAGAGCTTTCTGAACATGAATATTCCCCCAAATCGAAGCAAAACGCTTCGCCGGCGAGAGTTCTCCAGTATTCGATTCTCGTCAAGCAGGAGATGTATTTCCTGGCGATGCCCGCAATACGGGAAGCCCGTGAATTCATGTAAGTGGGCATGTCGACCGCTCGAGCACACCGGGGCGATGCGCCGGCGGAATATTGCTGCGCCGGCAAGCGCATTTAGTTCGCATTTCTTACGAAATCGGACTTTCTCGATGTGAAAACTTGCGCTAAGAACCGGCCGCCCGCCTCCCAAGACGGCATAACCGCCAGATCATTTTTTTGCGTCCATGGGACAGCGAACTGATCTAACCCTCTGAAACTACGCAATTCCGGCGGGGGAGAGTTACTCGCTTTCCCGCGAATTGCTACAGGAACGAACCAATGACAGACGCGACAACCTCGCTGTCGCCGCAGGATGGTGCGTTGCATCGGCAGGCCGTGAACTCCCCTGCCCGGGTGCTGTTCGCAAGCCTGGTCGGCACCACGATCGAATTCTTCGACTTCTATGTCTATGCGACCGCAGCGGTAATCATCTTCCCGCACCTTTTCTTCCCTGCAGCCGATCCGACCTCGGCAATGCTGCAGTCCCTCGCCACCTTTTCGATCGCCTTCTTCGCCCGCCCGCTCGGCGCCGTGATCTTCGGTCACTGCGGCGACAGGATCGGCCGGAAGGCGACGCTCGTCGCCGCGCTGATGACCATGGGCATTTCCACGGTCATCATCGGCCTGTTGCCCACCTATGCGACGATCGGCGTCGTGGCACCGCTGCTGCTTGCCCTCTGCCGTTTCGGCCAAGGCCTCGGCCTCGGCGGCGAATGGGGCGGCGCGGTGTTGCTCGCCACCGAGAATGCGCCCGAAGGCAAGCGGAGCTGGTACGCCATGTTCCCGCAGCTGGGCGCGCCGATCGGCTTCATCCTGTCGGCAGGAACCTTCCTCATCCTCGGCGAAGTCATGAGCGAAGAGGCCTTCTTCGCCTGGGGCTGGCGCGTCCCCTTCATCGCCAGCGTGCTGCTCGTGATCGTCGGCCTCTACGTCCGCCTGAAGATCACCGAAACGCCGGAATTCCAGAAGGCGATCGACAAGCACGAGCGTGTCGAGGTGCCGGTCGCGGCGATCTTCCGCTCGCACAAGCGAAGCCTCGTACTCGGCACCTTCGTGGCGCTCGCGACCTTCGTCCTGTTCTATCTGATGACCGTCTTCTCGCTCTCCTGGGGCACGACAAAGCTCGGCTATTCGCGCGAACAGTTCCTGCTCGTACAGATGACGGGCGTCGTCTTCTTCGGTCTGATGATCCCGGTCTCCGGCATACTTTCGGACCGCTTCGGCCGGCGCCTCGTGCTGGTGCTGACGACGATCGGCATCGGCGTTTTCGGCCTCTTCATGGCACCGCTTCTGTCATCCGGTCTCGGCGGGGCCTTCGTCTTCTCGATCGTCGGCCTCGGCCTGATGGGCCTCACCTACGGGCCGATCGGCGCGGCGCTGGCGGCCCCCTTCCCGACGGCGGTGCGCTATACCGGCGCCTCGATGACCTTCAACCTCGCCGGCATCTTCGGCGCGTCGCTGGCGCCCTATATCGCCACCTGGCTCGCGACCAATTACAGCCTCGGCCATGTCGGCTACTATCTGCTGGCGGCGGCGTTGATCACGCTCGTCTGCCTGCTTCTTTCGAACGAGGAAGAGGTCTCGGGCTGAGAGATGGAATAATCCGAAAAAAGGGCCGCGTCGGATATCCGCCGCGGCCTTTTTCTTGGTCCCGATTTCGGATCAGGCCGTGGCGCGGCCGAGGAATTCCCTGATTTCATAGCCCGGCATGAAATTGCCGACCCGCTTGATTTCCCATTCCAGCTTGACGCCGGAATGCTCCATCACCCGCTGGCGCACGGTCTCGCCGAGATATTCGAGCTCGTAGCCGGTCGCCTGTCCGGTATTGATCATGAAATTGCAGTGAAGCGGCGACATCTGGGCATTGCCGATCATCATCCCGCGGCAGCCGGCCTCGTCGATCAGCTTCCAGGCCGAGTGGCCGTCCGGGTTCTTGAACGTGGATCCGCCGGTCTTCTCGCGGATCGGCTGCACCGTTTCGCGATGCTGGCGCACGGCGTCCATGTCGGTGCGGATCTTGGTCTTGTCTTCCGCATAGCCCTCGAAGATCGCATGCGTGAAGATCAGCTCCTTGGCCGCGCCGGAATGGCGGTAGCCGTAGCCCATCTCGGCTTTGCTCAGGACATGCCTGTTGCCCTTGCGGTCGACGGCATGGACCTCGACGACGCGTTCGCTGGTTTCGCCGCTATTGGCGCCGGCGTTCATGCGGAGTGCCCCGCCGATCGAACCGGGAATGCCGTAATAGAAGTAGAAGCCGCCAATACCATGGTCGAGCGCCATGGCGGCGATGTTCTTGTCCGGGCAGATCGCGCCCGCCTTGATGCGGTTTTCACCGGCGAGTTCCAGATCGCCGAAGCCCTTCGCCGAAAGCCGGATGACGACCCCCGGAATACCGCCGTCGCGCACGAGCAGGTTGGAGCCCACGCCGACGACCATTACCGGCACCTCTTCGGGCACCAGCTTCAGGAAGGCGACGAGGTCGTCGGTGTCGTGCGGCTGGAACATGAGCTCGGCGAGACCGCCCGCCCGAAACCAGGTAACGCGGTCCATCGGCGCATCGGGCGTGAGACGTCCGCGGATTGCAGCGACGCCGTTTCCGAGCGAATCGAGAAGTTTCTGACCGTTGACCTGTTTCATGCTCGATTTCCTGAAATTTCCGCGAGCTGCTTGGGCAAGGCCGCGGCCCAATAGGTAATGCTGCCAGCTCCCAAGAGAACCACAAAATCGCCCGGCTGTGCAATCTTCGCGATAACAGGCGCCAGTGCCTCCTGTCCGGGGATGTGGCGGGCATCGCGATGGCCGGCAGCCTTGATGCGGTCGACGAGCGCTTCCGAACTGACGCCCTCTATGGCTTCCTCGCCGGCCGCATAGACCGGAGCGAGCAGGATCGTATCGGCGTCGTTGAAGCAGGATGTGAAGTCTTCGAAGAGGCTCGACAGGCGCGAGTAGCGATGCGGCTGGTGGACCGCGACGATGCGCCCCTGGCACGCCTCGCGCGCCGCCCTCAGGACCGCCCTGATCTCGACGGGATGGTGGCCGTAATCGTCGAAGATGCGCGCGCCGTTCCACTCACCCGTCAGAGTAAAGCGGCGTTTCACGCCGCCGAAGGTGGCAAGACCTCTCGCAATGTCCTCGGGCTTGATGCCGAGCCGCTGTGCGACCGCCACGGCAGCCGTGGCGTTGGAGACATTATGGCGTCCGGGCATCGGCAGCCTGAGGTCCTTGATCGCGATCACCTGGCCCGTGCGGCGGCGGCGGATCTCGATATCGAAGATGGAGGTCGCACCGTCCATGCGGATATTGTGGAAGCGCACGTCGGCCTGGGGGTTCTCGCCGTAGGTGACGACCTTCCGGTCCTCGATCTTGCCGACCATGGACTGGACCTCCGGGTGGTCGAGACACAGCACGCCAAAACCGTAAAAGGGCACGTTCTCGACGAACTGCCGGAAGGCCGCGCGCACGGCGTCGAAATTGCCGTAGTGGTCGAGATGTTCGGGATCGATATTGGTGACGACCGCGATGTCGGCCGGCAGCTTCAGGAACGTGCCGTCGGATTCGTCTGCTTCGACCACCATCCATTCGCCGGCGCCCATGCGCGCATTGGTGCCGTAGGCGTTGATGATGCCGCCGTTGATCACGGTCGGATCGAGACCGCCCGCATCGAGCAGGGCGGCGACCATCGAGGTCGTCGTCGTCTTTCCATGGGTCCCGCCGATCGCAATTGCATTGCGGAAGCGCATCAGCTCGGCAAGCATCTCGGCACGCCGCACGACCGGCAGGAACTTCTCGCGGGCAGCGATGAGCTCGGGGTTGTCCTTCTTGATCGCCGTCGAGACGACGACCACCTCGGCATCGCCGAGATTTTCCGCTTTGTGCCCGATGGAGACGCTGATGCCCTTTTCCCGCAGACGCTGCACATTGGCGCTGTCGGCCTGGTCGGAACCCTGGACGCGATGGCCGAGATTGTGCAGGACCTCGGCAATACCGCTCATGCCGATGCCGCCGATACCAATGAAATGTACGAGCCCGATCGTCTTCGGCATCTTCATGAGCGTGTTTCCTTGAACTTCGCGACTGTCGAGCCGCTGGCAATAGCCTCTACCAGCAAGGCAAGCAAGCGCGCGGCATCCGGCTTGCCGGTCTGGCGGGCGCCGGCCGCCATCTGCGCCAGCGCATCCGGGTTGCTCATCGCATCCGCAAGGATGCCGGCGAGCCGCTCGGCGCTGAGCTCCACCTGCGCGATCACGCGCGCCCCCCCTTTCGCGGCGAGTGCCGCGGCATTGGCTGCCTGGTCGTGGTCGAGAGCGTAGGGATACGGCACCAGGATCGCCGGGCGTCCGATGACCGAGATTTCCGAAACGGTGGACGCGCCCGAGCGGCAGATAACGAGCTGCGCCGAAGCGATCCGACCGGCCATGTCGGTGAAGAAGGGAGATACCTCAGCGGGAACGCCGAGCTTCTCGTAGACCGCGATGACGCCTTCGCGGTCCTCGGGCCGGGCCTGCTGCGTCACCTTCAGCCGCTGGCGCAGCGCGTCGTCGAGCCGGCAGACCGCCTGCGGCACCGTTTTCGAGAAGAATTGCGCGCCCTGGCTGCCGCCGAAGACCACGAGATGAAAGGGCGCATCGCCGGCAGCCGGCGCATAAGGAAGCCCGGCAGCCTTCAGCACCGCCGGACGCACAGGGTTTCCGGTCGCCACGGTCTTCGCCGCGAAGGCTCCGGCGCCTTCCGGGAGAAAGCCGCCGGCGACGGCCTTGACCCGCGATGCGAGCATTTTGTTGGCGCGGCCCATCACCGCGTTCTGTTCGTGGATGATCGACGGAATGCCCATGCCCGTGGCCGCAAGCAGCGGCGGCACCGTCGGGTAGCCGCCGAAGCCGACGACGGCCCTGGGCCTAAGCCTGGCAATCAGTCGCCGGGCCGCCCTCAGCCCCGTCCAGAGCTTCCACACCGACCGGGCGAGTTTCATCGGGTTCTTCGAACCGATCGTCGCCGACGGCACGACATGAATCTCGTCGGCCGGGAACTTCCCCGTGAAGCGTTCGGCACGGCTGTCCGTCACCAGATGCACGGAATAGCCCGTCGCTTTCAGCTCATGCGCAAGCGCCTCGGCTGGAAAGAGGTGCCCGCCGGTTCCGCCGGCGGCAAGAAGAATGATGCCTTTATCCATGTCTCACTCCGCCGGCACTCCGACGCCCGATCGAAAGAGGCTGCGCTCGACGGCACGTTTCTCCGGCCGATGACGCGTCAGTGCCAGAATGAACCCCGCCGTCACGCAGATCGCCACCATCGACGACCCGCCATAGGAAATCAGCGGGAGCGTCATGCCCTTGGCCGGAAGCAGCTCGAGATTCACGCCGATATTGATCATCGACTGGATGCCGATTTGCAGAACCAGCCCGGCAACCGCGAATCGATTGAAATCGTTGCGCTCGCGGAAGGCATGATTGAGGCCGCGCATGACCACGAAGGCGAAGATCATGACGATGACCATGCAGAAGACGATGCCGAACTCCTCCGCAGCGACGGAGAAGATGAAGTCCGTATGGCTGTCCGGAATGATGCGCTTCACCACGCCCTCACCGGGGCCGCGGCCGAACCAGTCACCGCGAATGATCGCCTCGCGGGCCGTATCCACCTGGAACGTATCGCCTTCGCCGGTCAGGAACCGGTCGATGCGGCCGGCGACGTGGGGCAGGATGGAATAGGCGGCGAAAAATCCGCCTATCGCCACCGACGCGAGCACGATGATCCAGAGCCATGGCATGCCGGCCATGAAGAACATGCCGCCCCAGACCGCCGCAGTGAGGATGGTCTGGCCGAGGTCGGGCTGGGCAACGAGGAGCGCCCCGACGATACCGAAGAGGAGGATCGAAAGCAGATTACCGGGAATTTCCGGCTGCCGCGCATGTTCGGCGAAAAGCCAGGCGCAGACTACGACAAAGGCGGGCTTCATGAATTCCGAGGGCTGTATCGAAATGCCGGCGAGCGCCAGCCACCGCCGGGAGCCCTTGACCTCCTGGCCGAAGAACAGAGCCAGCACCATCATCGCCGTGGAAATCACGAGCAGGATGATTGCCGTGCGCCGCACCTGTCGCGGCGAGAGAAAGGAGATGCCGACCATCACCACCAGCGACGGCAGGAGGAAGAGCGCATGGCGCTTGACAAAGTGGAAGCTGTCGAGGCCGAGCCGTTCGGCGACCGGGGGGCTTGCGGCGAAGGAGAGCATGAAGCCCACGCCCATCAGCAGGATGAAGGCGGCGAGAAAAAATCTGTCGATCGTCCAGAACCAGTCGGCCACGGGGCCACGTTCGGCTCGGCTTACCATCAGTCTGTCCCCTTTCCGGGCGCGTACCGCGCCAAAATCCACTACCGGCCGAAGCCGTCAAATCAGCATGCTCACGCCCTCGAGCGCCGCCACATGGCCGACGAAGGCATCTCCGCGCACCTCGAAATTCTTGTACTGGTCGAAGCTTGCGCAAGCCGGGGAAAGCATCACGGCCGCAGGGCCTTGCATGTCCCGCGCCGCATCCGCTGCCGCGTGCGCAACCGCCTTCTCCAGCGTCCCCGAGATTTCGTAGGGCACTGCTTCGCCGAGGGTCGCCGCGAAGGAGGGTGCCGCTTCTCCGATCAGATAGGCCTTTACGATCTTCGGGAAGAACGGCGCCAGTGACGTGATGCCGCCCTCCTTCGGCAGACCGCCGGCGATCCAGTAGATTCGGTCGTAACTCGAAAGCGCCGGGGCTGCAGCCTCTGCATTGGTCGCCTTGCTGTCGTTGACGAAGACGATCTCGCCCTTTTTCGCAACCGGCTGCATCCGATGCTTGAGGCCAGGAAAGCTCCTGAGGCCGTTCACGATTTCCTTCCCGGAGATGCCGACCGCCAGGCAGGCGGCGATCGCAGCCGCGGCATTCTGGGCATTGTGCCCTCCACGCAGCGTCTGGATGCCGGCAAGATCGGTAACGAGCGACGATGCCCCGTCCTGCGCCCGCATCAGCGCCGAGCCTTCGGCATATACGCCCTCGGCAAGCGGATGGCGGCGCGAGATACGCACGACCTTTGTTCCTGCCCGCTCCACCCGATCCGCGATCAGGCTCGAGAGGCTGTCGTCGACGCCGACGACCGCCGTTCCGCTCCCCGCCACCAGACGCTCCTTGATCTCCGCATAGTGCTGCATCGTGCCGTGGCGATCCAGGTGATCCGGCGTCAGGTTGAGCAGTATCCCGGCGGTCGGGTCGAGCGTGGGCGCAAGGTCGATCTGGTAGGATGAGCATTCGACGACATAGAAGCGCCCTGCTTTCGGCGGATCCAGCGTGAGCACTGCGGTGCCGATATTGCCGCCGAGCTGCGTGTCCCGCCCGCTCGTCCTGAGAATATGGGCGATCAGCGCCGTCGTCGTGGATTTACCGTTGGTGCCGGTGATGGCGATGAAGGGGCAATCGGGCGCGTGTTTGCGTCGCTCACGCACGAAGAGCTCCACGTCGCCGATGATCTCGACGCCGGCCTGATGCGCGAGATCGACGCTCCAGTGCGGCTTCGGATGCGTCAGCGGCACGCCGGGCGAAAGCACCAGGGCGGCAAAGGCATGCCACTCGACGCCGCGCAAGTCAGCCGTGGTTATCCCGGCCGCGGCAGCCTTGGCGACGCTGTCAGGATTGTCGTCCCACGCCACGACATCCGCACCGCCCGAAACGAGTGCCTGAGCCGTCGCGAGCCCCGAGCCGCCAAGCCCGAAGAGTGCGACCTTCCTGCCCTTGAATGAGGTGACCGGGATCATCGTGGCTCACCGCAGCTTCAGCGTGGAGAGGCCGACCATTGCGAGGATCACTGCGATGATCCAGAAGCGGATCACCACCTGGCTTTCCGTCCAGCCTTTCTTCTCGAAGTGATGGTGGATCGGCGCCATCAGGAATACGCGATGCCCGGTGCGCTTGAACCAGAAGACCTGGATGATGACAGACAGCGTCTCGATGACGAAGAGCCCGCCGATGATGACCATGACGATCTCGTGCTTGGTCGCGACGGCTACGGTGCCGATCAGGCCGCCGAGCGCAAGCGAACCCGTATCGCCCATGAAAATCGCAGCAGGCGGTGCGTTGAACCACAGGAAGCCGAGACCCGCGCCGATCACGGCGCCGAGGATCACCGCGAGTTCGCCGGTGCCGGGCACGAAATGGATCTGCAGGTAATTGGCGAAGACGGCGTTACCGGCAAGATAGGCGATCAGCCCGAATGCGGCGGACGCGATCATGACGGGAACGATCGCGAGCCCGTCGAGACCGTCGGTCAGGTTCACGGAATTTCCCGCGCCGACGATGACGAACCCGCCGAACAGCACGAAGAAATATCCGAGATTGAGCATCAGGTCCTTGAAGAAGGGAAAGGTCACCGACGAGCCGAAGGTGGAACCCGCCGCCCCCGCGGAAAGCGCCGCCTGCATCATGAAGAAGACGGCAACGGCGGCGATCACGAACTCGATGCCGAGCCGTGCCTTGCCGGAGAAGCCCTTTTCCGACTGCTTCGTCACCTTCAGATAGTCGTCGTAGAAGCCTATCGCGCCGAAGCCGAGCGTCACCAGAAGCGTCGATACGACGTAGATGCTGGATAGATCGGCCCAGAGCAGCGACGACACCACGATGCCGGTCAGGATCATCAACCCGCCCATGGTCGGGGTCCCTGCCTTCTTGAAGTGCGTCTGGGGGCCGTCCGCCCGGATCGGCTGGCCCTTGCCCTGGCGGATGCGCAACGATGCGATCATGGCGGGGCCGAACAGGAAGACGATCAAGGCAGAGGTGAAGAGAGCCGCCCCCGTACGGAAGGTGATGTAGCGAAAGAGATTGAAGAATTGAAAGTGGTCCGCCAGTTCCACAAGCCAGATCAGCATAAGGGACCTTTCCCCCGGAAGTTTATAATCGGACATCGTCCAACAGAATCATCTGCCAGAAGATACCCGCTTGCGTTCGACTATGTTAGGCCATTTCCCCTGGCCGAAGGCCGTATCCACCAGCACTGCGGCGCCGCGCACCCTTTCGGGCGTACAAGAGCCGCCGCAACGCTTTCGGTAGCCGCATGTTCTTCCGCAGACCGGTTCCGGTTCGAGGAAACATGCAGCGATGGCAACGTCCCTATACTTCCCCTGCTCCGGCCGTCTCCTGCGGATAGGCATCGAGAAGCGCCTGGACGATCTTTGCGCAACCGGTGCTCTTCGAAGACTTGACCATCACGACGTCGCCGGCCGCGACAGCTCCGAGCGCGTAGGCCGTGAGATCATCCACCCTGTCCCGATGGACGACGGATACCTCCTGCGGAAGGGCGTCACGCAGATGGGCCATCTCGGGCCCGGCCAGCCAGACATCGGCAATACCCGCCTCGACAATGGGTCTCGCAAGCGCCGCATGAACCGCCGCCGAATGCTCGCCCATTTCCAGCATGTCGCCGAGAACGGCAATGCGCCGCCCGCCGGGTGACGGCTCTGCATCGCGCAGAAGCGAGATCGCCGCCCGCATCGAGGCGGGATTGGCGTTGTAGCTTTCGTCGATCACGGTGAGGTGCCCGGTGCCGATCCTGAGGTGATGCCGCAGCCCCCGGCCCTTTTCCGGCTGCATCGTCGCAAACGACGCGGCGACGCGATCGGTATCCGCGCCTGCCACCGTCGCCGCGGCGATCGCCGCCAAGGCGTTCTCGGCAATATGGCGCCCGGGTGCCCCGATCGCTACCTCAAGCGTTCTGCCTCCGACGGCGGCCCAGAGCACCGAGCTTTCCGCTCCCCCGGCAAACTCGGCCAGACGGAACTCCGATCTCGGATTTGCGCCGAAGGAATGGACATGGCTGACCCCCGCCGCCGCAGCCGCCCTTTCGAGGAGCTCGTATTGCGCGCTGTCGCGATTGATGACCGCATGGCCGCCATTGACCACGCCTTCGAAGATCTCGGCCTTGGCGGCCGCAATCTCGTCCAGGCTCGTGAAATTGCCCAGATGGGCGGCGGCAATGCTGGTCACGACCGCGACATGCGGGCGGACCATCCGTGTCAGCGGCAGAATTTCGCCCGCATGGTTCATTCCGATCTCGAAGACCCCGAAATCGGTCGTCTCCGGCATGCGCGCAAGCGTCAGCGGCACGCCCCAGTGATTGTTGAAGGACGCCACGGAGGCGTGCACCCGACCGAGGGGCGACAGCACGTGCCTCAGCATTTCCTTCGTGGTGGTCTTGCCCACCGATCCCGTGACGGCGATGATTTTCGCCGCGCTGCGGTCGCGGGCGGCGCAACCGAGCCGGATCATCGCCTCCAGCACGTCGTCGACGACGATCATCGGGGCGGTCAGGCGCCCCAGCGCCGGGAGTTTCGCTTCGCTGACGACCAGGAGCGCGGCTCCGTTTGCAAGCGCGATCCCGGCATAGTCGTGGCCGTCGACGCGATCGCCTCTGATCGCGAAAAAGGCCTCGCCATCGCCGATCGTGCGGCTGTCGATCGAAATGCCGGTGATCCCTTCGGGCAGGTTCCCGACCGGGCGGCCGTTCATGGCGGCCAGAAGATCGCTGCTTGTCCAGAGCCAGTTCAAATCAAAGACCTCCCAGTGCCTTGCGGACCTCCGCGTGGTCGGAAAAAGGCAGCGTCACCGAACCGATCGTCTGCCCCTCTTCATGCCCCTTTCCGGCAACGATCAGCGTATCGCCGGTCTTCAGCATGCCGACGGCCGCACGGATCGCCTCGGCGCGATCGCCAATTTCCGTAGCCCCCTTGGCCGCAGCCATGATCTCGGCACGGATCACTTCCGGTACTTCCGAGCGCGGATTGTCGTCGGTGACGATCACGACATCGGCGAGGCGGCTGGCAATCTCTCCCATGATCGGGCGCTTGCCCTTGTCCCGGTCGCCGCCGCATCCGAAAACCACCACGACCCGGCCGGTGGTAAAGGGACGCACGGACTCCAGCACGTTTGCGAGTGCGTCCGGCTTGTGGGCGTAGTCCACATAGGCGAGTGCGCCGTCCTTCGTCTGTCCGACGAGCTCCAGCCGCCCCGAAGCGCCCTGCAGCCTCTCCAGCGCCGAGAATGCCGCCTTTGCGGTGATCCCGGTGGACATTGCGAGCCCCGCGGCAACGAGCGCGTTGGCGATCTGGAAATCACCGGCGAGCGGCACGTGAATTTCGTAGATGTCGTCGCCGACATGCACCTCCGCCGACTGCTTGTGGCGGAAATGCTCGACGCGCTTCAGCGCAATGAAATCGCCGTTGCGCCCGACGGTGCGCACATCGTGGCCGGCCTTGCGAGCGGCAGCGATCGCCTCGGCGGACCATTGGTCGTCCGCGAAGATCACCGCCGGCGAACCTTTCGGCAGGAGCGCCCCGAAGAGGCGCATCTTGGAGGCCATGTAGTGTTCGACCGTCGGATGGTAATCCATGTGATCGCGGCCGAGATTGGTAAAGGCGGCGGCCGCGAGGTTGACCCCGTCCAGCCGGCACTGGTCCAGGCCGTGGCTCGAAGCCTCCATTGCCGCGTGGGTCACGCCCTCATCGGCAAGTTCGGCAAGCAGCTTATGCAGGGATACCGGGTCGGGGGTCGTCAGCGAGCCGTATTCGGTGCGGCCGGGCGCCACCACTCCCGTGGTGCCGATCATCGCCGCCGAGAAGCCGCTATGCGCCCAGATCTGCCGGGTGAAGGAGGCAACGGACGTCTTTCCCGCCGTGCCCGTGACCGCCACCATCGTCTCCGGCTGGCGCTCGTAGAAGCTGGATGCCGCCTTTGCCAGGAACCTGCGCGGTTCGGAGATCGCAAAGACGGGCGCACCCGCTTCCGCCTGGGCGCCTTTTCCGGCGACGACCGCCGAGGCTCCGCGAGACAGCGCATCCGCTATGTAAGCAGCCCCGTCAGCCTTCGATCCGGCAACGGCGACGAAGAGATCGCCGGGCTTGACCTGCCGGCTGTCGGCCGTGATGCCGCCGATCTCGATGGTCGCGGCGTCGCCCTTCAGCTGCACCGAAAGTTCCGGGAAATTCGATCCCGCCAGGTCCGTGATCTTCATGAACTGCACGTCTCACATCGATATGATCCAACAGCGCCGTGCGTCTTTTCAGACGCGCAAAGGTCGCCGTAACACTTTGAATGCAGCATGGTATGGTCCTTGAATCGACTCCGGTTCACGGAGCCATGCAGCGGAATCGCGAATCCTCCGCCTTTCATTTCACGGTCAATAAGACACAAGCAAGGCAGAACCGTCTTGTCCGAATTTCGGCTCCACGCCGAGCAGTGGAGCGGAGCGGCTGATGATGTCGCGCACCATCGGGGCGGCATTCGAACCGGCCGTGCGGCCCCCGCCTTCGCCGGTCTTGGGCGCGTCGATGAAGGTCAGCACCATGTATTTGGGATCGTCGATCGGAAACGCCGCAAGGAAGGCATTGAAGTTCAGGTCGCTGGCATAGCGGCCGTTGACGACCTTGTCGGCCGTGCCGGTCTTGCCGCCGACATTGAAACCCGGAACGAGCGCCCGCTTGCCCGAACCCGCGATGCCGTTCCAGCGAAGCAGATAGCGCATGTCTTCACTGGTGCTCTTCTTGACCACTGCGCTTGCGAGTTCGCTCGCTTTTTCCTCGCTGCGCGGCAGGAAGGTCGGCGGGATGAGTTTGCCGCCATTGACCAGCGCGGCACCTGCGACCGCCGTCTGCAGCGGCGTCGTCGAAACGCCGTGGCCGAAGGAGATCGTGATCGAGTTGATCTTCTTCCACTCGCGCGGCTGGCTTGGCGCCTTTACTTCCGGCAGTTCGGTCGGAAGCCTCGTCAGCAGGCCTATCCGGGTGAGGAACTCCTTGTGGCCCGGAATGCCGATCAGGTCGGCGATCTTGGCGGTGCCGATATTCGAGGAATACTGGAAGATTTCCGGCACCGTCAGTACGCGGCGCTTGCCGTGGAAGTCCTTGATCGTGAATCCGCCGATGCGGATCGGCGCGGTCGCATCGAAACTGTCGTTGAGCGTCACCTTGCCGGAATCGAGACCCATGGCGATGGTGAAGGTCTTGAAGGTGGAGCCCATCTCGAACGTGCCGTTCGACATGCGGTTCATCCAGCCCTCTTCGGCGCCTTCCGCAGGCCTGTTCGGGTCGTAATCCGGCACGGAGGCCATGGCCAGCACTTCGCCGGTATGGACGTCGAGGACGACGGCACCGGCGGCAATCGCCTGGTAGTTCTTCATGCCTGCGTCGATGACGTCGCGCACGATATTCTGCACGCGCACGTCGATCGAAAGCCTGACCGGTTCGAGCTTGGCATCGCTGGTCATTCCGATCGCCGCAAGATCGGCGAGACCCTGCTCGTCTATGTAACGCTCCATACCGGCGACGCCGCGGTTGTCGATGTTGACGTGACCGAGGATGTGGGCGGCAGTCGGCCCTCCCGGATAGAAGCGCCGTTTCTCCGGGCGGAAGCCGATGCCGGGAATGCCGAGCGCGAGGATTTCGCTCTGCTGCTTCGGCGTCAGTTGCCGGCGCAACCATTGAAAGCGCGAATTCGACTTGAGCTTGTTGTAGATTTCGCGCGCGTTGAGATCGGGAAGCACCGTCGCCAATCGCTCCACCGCCTCGTCGGCATCGACGATCTTGTGCGGCTCCGCATAGAGCGAGACGGTACGGATATCGGTTGCGAGAACCTCGCCGTTGCGGTCGAGAATGTCCGGCCGCGAGGCCATGAGACTATCGGCGCGGCCGATCGAGGAGACCGTTTCCGGTTGCGCGAGACCATATTGGACGAGGCGTCCTCCGATCGCCGCGTAAACGAGGCCGAAACTGGCGATGATGATCGCGACCCGGCTTTTCGCCCGGCTTGCGCTCTTCTTGCGCGTTCCTTCGAAAGTGACGTTGAGCCCGCTGTCGGCGGGGCGGTTATTGCCGCCCGCCGAAAAATGCGCCTTGCTCTTCAGCACCATGATACGAGAGAGAAACGACATCAGCGCGCCACCGAACCTGTTGCGATATTATCGGCCTCGATGACGGCGGCGATATTGTCGGCCGCCTGGTCCTTGGCCTTCTTATCCTCTTCGGAAGGAGGCAGATCAGCCCTCAGCATCGGCAGCTCCTCCGGCCGCGCCAGCTGCGTCGAGGGGGTCGGCGCAAGTTGCAGATCGGCTGCAAAGACGGTCACCAGCCTCTCCAACCGGTTCGGCTGGGTCAGAAGCGCCCAGTCGGCCTTGAGCAGATCGATCGTGTCCTCTTCGAGCTTTATCGCTGCGTCGAGCCTGCGCACCTCTTCGAGCTTGTTCTCGGCCTTATGCTTGATCGTGTAGGTGACCGTCGCGGCCGCCGTCATGATGACGATCAGGACAATATCGAGCGTTCTGAGCATCGTCTTCTAGCCCCCCAGCCTTGCAAGGCTCGCCAGTTCCGGCAGATTGAAAATCGAAAGATCGGCGCCCGGCGACGGAGCCTCGGTGCGGACACCCGCTCTCAGCTTCGCGGACCGGGCACGAGGATTGCGGGACGCCTCCTCCTCGCTTGCCGCGACCATAGGCTTGCCGACTGGCGTGAAGGTTGCGGCGCGCGCCGTCACCAGCGGCAGATGGCGGGAGCCGCCCGCCTTGCCGGACCGATCCTGGAAGAACGTTTTTACAATTCGATCCTCGAGCGAATGAAAGGTAACGACGACGAGCCGGCCGCCAGGTTTCAGAGCCCGTTCGGCCGCAAACAGGGCATGGGCGAGCTCGCCCAGCTCGTCATTGACGAAGATGCGCAGCGCCTGGAAAACGCGCGTTGCGGGGTGAATTTTGTCCTTGGCTTTGCGCGGCGTAACCGTCTCGATGAGATTTGCGAGGTCGCGGGTGGTCTCGAACGGCGTCTCGGCGCGGCGCTTTTCGATGGCGCGCGCAATCCGCCCCGCCTGCTTTTCCTCTCCGAGGAAGCCGAAGATGCGGATGAGGTCCGACACCTTCGCGCGATTGACGACATCGGCGGCGGAGACGCCGGCGGCCGACATGCGCATGTCGAGCGGCCCCTTCTTCTGAAAGGAGAAGCCGCGCTCCGCCTCGTCGATCTGCATGGAAGAGACGCCGATATCGAGCACGACGCCGTCGAGCCCCTGTGCCGGCGCATGCTCGGCCAGATCGGAAAAACGGGAATGAACGAGCTTCAGCCGCCCGCCGCTCGCGTGCATCATGGATTGCCCCGCGGCGATCGCCGTCGGATCGCGGTCGAGCGCGATGACGTCGGCACCGGCATCGAGAATGGCGGATGCGTAGCCCCCGGCGCCGAAAGTGCCGTCGAGAACGATCTTGCCGGGAGCGGGATCCAGAGCCGCGAGAACTTCCTTCAGGAGGACGGGAATGTGACGAACCGGTCCGCCGTCGGCATCAGAAGTTCCGCCGCCTTGATCCGTCACCATTCCGCCTCTCCATTCTATTGTGAACGCAGCCCCCGTTGCTTGCGCCCTTCTCTGGCCTCCGCCTGCGCCCTCGCAAACGCCTGCGGATCCCAGAGCTGAAAATGATCGCCCCGCCCGACGAAGGTCACGTCGTTCGAGATGCCGGTGAAGTCGCGGATGAAATCCGTCACCATCAGCCGGCCCTCCGGGTCGAGCTTCACATAGACCCCGCCCCCATGAACAAGGAGCGACATCTCGTTGGCCGCATCCGAAAACGGATCCTCGGCGGCCATCTGCTTCTCGAACCGGTCCAGAAGCTCCGGCCCGCCGACGCTGATCGCCGGAAAGACGAAGTCCTGAAAACAGTATAACTCCCGCACGCCTGCCTCCAAAAGCACGGCGCGGAAGGCCGACGGGACGGAGACCCGCCCCTTGGCATCGATCCGGTTCGTAACATGTGACAAGAAGCGGTTCATGACGCGAAACGGCCGCCTCCGATTGACGGACCACGATCATCGGCCCGCACATACACTCGCACCACCGCGCATGGATCCCCCGCCGGGCACATGCGTGCCCGCCTGATCTTCCGATCGACGGAAGCCTCGAATTTCGCGATGGAGGGCCATTGCACGGCCCTTGCGCAGTACCATTATGGGATAACATGGGACCATATGGGCGTCAATGGGAGAAGCTCGTAACCAGCCTTGCGGATGATCAAATATTGATAGGTTGTTAAGTTTAACAAAGGGTTACGATCCAAACCCTAATGCCTTGGAATCGCGCGCAAAAGCGAGCCGCGTCCGTGAGGTGCGGCGAGCCTCGCAGGCGTAATTCGCTGAGTCAGGGAATTGAGGAGACGTGCTTTGCCGCAGTGGCGAAAGCTGCAAAGAAAAAAGCCAGTTGGCCTGTAAGCCGGGTTCTGTATGGCTCCGCCTCCGGAGAGACGAAACGTGGCAGCCATTCATCTGGGGCTGCGCTTGCGCGCAGCCTCGTGCAACCCACCCGGACGACGCGCCTGGAAACCGGCTGGGCGCTTGCGCGCCCGTGTCGTCCCTATTCGGTCTTGCTCCCGGTGGGGTTTGCCGTGCCGTCCATGTCGCCATGTCCGCGGTGGGCTCTTACCCCACCCTTTCACCCTTACTCCGCAAGCGGAGCGGTCTGCTTTCTGTGGCACTTTCCCTGGGGTCGCCCCCGCCGGACGTTATCCGGCACCGTGTTTCCGTGGAGCCCGGACTTTCCTCGCCCCGCGGCCTTTCGGCACTTGCGAGGCGCGGCTGCCCGGCCAACTGGCAGAGGCTCATTAAACGACCGGGACGGCAAGCGCCAGAGAAATCGGCACTGCCGCGCGGCCCGGCGGTTACTTAACGATACGCGACCGCGAAGTCCGTTTCGTACCCGTCCGCCTCGAGCCGGCCTTCCGTCATCAGCAACGCGCCAAGCCTGCCGATCTCGTCGGAGCTCTTGGCGGCCTGGCCGTTGCCGCCTGTGAGCACGGCGATGCGGTCGCTCACGAAACCGATATAAGGATAGCCGTGTCGCGTGAACGCTGTGACGCAGGGCGAATAATGCGTCGAAACGGGTCTCAAGGCGGGGATCGTCTCGGCGAGCAGTCCGCGCATGTGTTCGGCCGCTTCCGCGTTTGCACCGCTTCGGAACCAGTCCCTGATCGCCGGCTCGCTCGCAAGGATCCGATCGGTCGGATCGCCGCCGATCTTTACGTAGTGTTTGCCATCGGCATAGGCAACCGGCGGCAACAGGTAATAGCTTCTCTCCTGCTCCGGCGCGACGCCGATCAGCGACGGCATGCCTTCATAGAAGGAAAGATCATCCGCGCCCACCTCCGCAAAAAGCACGGTGCGCGCCTTTACCGCAAGGTCGAGCGGCCGCGGAAGAAGCGCCTGCGAAAGCGAGAAGCCGCCCGCAGCGACCAGGACGCGGCCGGCCCGTACCAGGTGGCCGTCGATCGTGCCGACCACCACGTGATCCGGACCGTCTTCGACCGAGATCACCTCCGAGCGGATCACCCGTGCACCCGATTTTTCGGCCGCGATCGTTTGCGCACGGACGAGCGAGCGAGGATTTATGTAGCCTGCGCCGCTTGCCTCGTGAACGCCGGCATAGCCTTGCGGGAAGCGGAACCAGGGAAACCGCCCGGCAAGGTCGTCGCCAAGGATCAGCGGTGCCTCGACGCCGAGCCTGTCGCGGGCACGCTCGACATTCTCGAGATAATCGAACGCGCCGCCGGGAGCTGGGGCCGCGATCAGACAGCCGACGGGAAAATAGAATTCGACGCCGCTTTCCTGTGCGATTTCCGGATACCGATCGATCGAGCGCCGGGCCAGACGCGCCCAGACCGGGTCGTCGTCGATCGTACGGGTGATGCGGGCATTGTCGTAATGACTGGCGAAAACGCCGCCGTGGTTCGCCCAGTCCTCCGGCTCATCGGGGCCGATAAGCGCGACACCGGCGCCCGCCCTCGCAAGGTGACGCGCCGCTGCGGCGCCCATCATCCCCTTGCCAATGATAACGAAATCAACGCTCTCCGACATGCCTTTCCCCGATGTTCGCTTCGCGACCGAGATAGCACGCCGTTCAGGCTTTCGCACCGAATTCCTTCGGACAATCAACAATATGCCGGAACGCAATACCCACCCGGCGTATGTCTTACAGCGTCACATGCGATAGATCACAACCAGTCCAGGATGTTCTTGACTTTACCGCAATAGCGCTTCGAAACGGGGTTCATTCGCTTCGCGGCGTGGCCGGCATTGTATTTGAGGATGGTGCCGCAGGTCGTCCCGTCCGAAAGCTCCTGCGCCTTCGCCAGGTACTTCATCCCGAATTTGATATTGGTCTCAGGCTCGTAGAGGTCTTTGATCGAGCCGGTATAGCCCATCATCCGGGCCGTGGCCGGCTTGATCTGCATCAGGCCGACTTCGCCGGCGCTTCCGCGAGCCTTGGCATTGAAGTTGCTCTCGACCTCGACGATCGCGTGAGCGAGGTCGGCGGGAATGCCGTATTGCTTGGCATAGGACTGGATGAGGATCGTATATTGGGATCCGCGCGGCAAAGTCAGGTCGGGTTTCGGATAACCCGTCGTTCTGCTTACCGACGGAATTGCAGAAGTCTTGACGGTTTTGTCGATGCCCCCTGCATACGACGTACCAATCCCGGCGAAGAACATGCCAAGGCATGCCGCCACCGCAGCAACAGACGCTATTCTCATTTAGTTTGAAGTCTCCGGTCTGGGGAACCGATCGCGCGGCGCACCCCACCGCGACGATCGAATTTCCCGATCGTTTTCATTGACAAGAGTGCCGCGCCCGGCGCCACATCCCCTGCAGTTGATGCAACGGAAATGACCGGCGCATCATGGTAAACATGTGGCAGCACGAGAAAATCGTGCACGAAAATCAATCAGACGCTAATTTAGGGCGGACAAAAATCGCTTTTCAGGCGGCCAGAATCGGCAATGTCGAAAGCAGGCGGTGCAGCGTATCGATAGTGGAAACGTCGGCGATGCCGTCCACTCGCGATTGTCGGAAATGGCGCTGGAACGCAGCGACCACCCCTTCGGTCTTCGCGCAGAAATCCCCTGTGATTTCAACTCCGTAACCATAGAGCAAAAGCATGGACTGGAGTGCTTCCACGGGCTGGCCCCGGTCGCCGCGCTGGAAGAAGCGACCGCCCCTCACGGAGGCCGGTTCAACCCAGTGTCCGACCCCGCGACGAAACAGCACATCCCAAGGAAAATTTTCTCCAGGATCAACCTTGCGAATCGGCGCGATATCGCTATGCGCAAGCACCCTCTCCGGGGTGATTTGCCAGCGTTCGCCACAGTCCAGACACAATTCGGCGACTGCCTCGATCTGCGCTTCAGGGAAGTCCGGGAGGCCGCCCGGGTGACCGGCATTGGCAATCTCGATCCCGATGGAGCACGAATTGATATCCGTTTCGCCCTTCCAGACGCCCTTGCCCGCGTGCCAGGCCCTGCGTTCTTCCGGTACCAGCTGGGCGATTCGCCCCTCCTCGTCTACGAAATAGTGACAGGAGACCTGGCTTTCCTCGCGACAGAGCCAGTCGAGCGCGGACGCCGCCGTCTCCATGCCGGTGTAATGAAGGATGATCATATCCGGCCTGCGCCCGCCGGCGCGCTCGCCATGGTTGGGCGAGGGCACGAGATGAGCGCCGGGGAAGTCGCAGGTCTCGGATGTCATGCGGCGCGGCGCTCTCTTTCGATCGCCTCGTAGGCCGCGTTGAGCACGGCCATGCGATCGTTGGCGATCGCGTGGAACTCTTCCGGCACGCCGCGCGCCACGAGCATGTCCGGGTGGTTCTCGGAAACGAGAACGCGATAGCGCTTGCGAATCGCGGAAAAGTCATCCTTCGGCGAAACGCCGAGAACCTGGTAGGGATCGCGGTCGTCGCCATGAACGTGGCGCGCCATGATGCACCCGAAATGCTCGTCGTCCATCCTGAATATTTCAGCCACACGCCTCAGGAACGTAAGCTCCTTCTCGTGCACCGCCCCGTCCGATTTCGCGATATGGAACAGGCCGTCGACGATGTCTTCGAGAATCGGGCAATTCCTCTCGCAAGAGGAGCAGAGCGAAGCCATTTTCTCCGCATAGGCCTCGTAGCCGGCAACGTCCTGGCGGGCGAGATTGTAAAGCCTGGCGACGTTCCTCGCCTGGTCCGCGGGAAACTTGAAGATGTCGCGAAAGGCGCTTACCTCGGCCTCGTTCACGATGCCGTCGGCCTTCGCCATTTTCGCCGAAAGCGCGATCATGGCGACCGAAAAGGCGACCTTTCGCCGGGTTTCCGGATCTCCTTCGAAGAGCGTCCGGACCGCCTCGACCACTCCAGTAAGGGCGTTACCAGTGGTCGTGACGATTTTGAGGAGGCTGTCCCAAAATGACATGAGTGCGATTGTTCCCTGTCCACCACGCGAGCATGATCTGATGCGGTGGCGATTTGCAAGCGGCAGAGCCGCGTCAACCATCATGGATGACGAATTTGTGATGGCCCCTCAATAATTCATATCGCCACAAATCTCAATCGAATTCCTGGACGGCGCCGTGCGACCTTCAGGCGCAACGCTGCAACCGCGCGGCCGGTTCCCCTTTCTCGTGATCCACAACCCTGTCATTTAATTTCCATCGGATTTGGGTTAGACCACCGCTATCTTTGATCTAAGGCAAGGATTTAGAATGCGGTTGATCTCACGAGCGATCGCTTGATGCCGAAATCCCCAGGAGGACCCCATGGCCAAGAAGAAAGTCGCAATGTTGACGGCAGGCGGGCTCGCGCCCTGCCTCTCATCCGCTGTCGGCGGCCTGATCGAACGCTACACGGACATCGCGCCGGACTATGAGCTCGTGGCCTACCGTTCCGGCTATCAGGGCCTGCTTCTCGCCGACCGGATCGAAATCACCCCGGCCATGCGCGAGAAGGCGCATGTGCTCCACCGCCACGGCGGATCGCCGATCGGCAACAGCCGCGTGAAGCTCACCAACACGGCCGACTGCGTGAAGCGCGGCCTCGTCAAGGAAGGGGAGAATCCGCTGCGCGTCGCGGCCGAGAGGCTCGCCTCCGACGGCATCAGCATCCTGCACACGATCGGCGGCGACGATACCAACACCACCGCGGCCGATCTCGCAGCCTATCTCGGGGCCAACGGCTACGATCTGACGGTCGTGGGCCTGCCGAAGACGGTCGACAACGACGTGGTGCCCATCCGCCAGACACTCGGCGCCTGGACGGCGGCCGAATACGGCGCACGCTTCTTCGACCATGTCAGCAACGAACAGAGCGCTGCGCCGCGCACCCTCGTCGTCCATGAAGTCATGGGCCGCCACTGCGGCTGGCTGACCGCGGCAACCGCGCGCGCCTATATCCAGCTGGCCGGCAACAAGGAATATGTCGACGGCTTCATGATGAACGCACAGCTGAAGAACATCGACGGCCTCTATCTTCCCGAGATGGCGTTCGATCTGGAAGCGGAAGCCGAGCGCCTGCGCGAAGTCATGGATCGCGCCGGGTTCGTCACGCTGTTCGTGAGCGAAGGCGCCTGCCTCGACGCCATCGTCGCCGAACGGGAGGCCGCCGGCGAGACGGTCAAGCGCGACGCGTTCGGCCACGTGAAGATCGATACGATCAACGTCGGCAACTGGTTCTCCAAGCAGTTCGCGGCGCTCCTCGGCGCCGAGCGGTCCATGGTGCAGAAGTCCGGCTACTATGCCCGCTCCGCCCCCGCCAATGTCGACGATCTGCGCCTCATCCAGAGCATGGTCGATCTGGCGGTCGAGAGCGCGCTCAACAAGGTCTCCGGCGTGACGGGTCACGACGAGGACCAGGGCGGGCGGCTGCGCACGATCGAGTTCCCGCGCATCAAGGGCGGAAAGCATTTCGACACGTCCGCGAAATGGTTCGGCGAGGTCATGGATGTCGTCGGTCAGAAATGGCAGATGGCCGACTGATGAAGGACGAGGAACGGTTCGCTGTTTTCTGAAACGGCGAACCGCTTCTCACCGGAGGCTTTCGGCTCGAGAGGAGTTGACGGCTGCGCGCCGGCATGGCTCCCTCCTCTTCAGCAGCCATTCAACCGCGGAGCCCACTCATGTCCTTCGAACACTGGTTCGCCTTCGCCGCCGCATCTGCGGTGCTGCTTGCGATTCCCGGCCCCACGATCCTTCTCGTCATCTCCTATGCGCTCGGCCACGGCCGCAAGATCGCGGGGGCGACCGTGGCAGGTGTGGCTCTTGGCGATTTTACCGCAATGACGGCGTCGATGCTCGGCCTCGGTGCCCTGCTTGCAACCTCGGCGGCGATTTTCACCGTGCTGAAGTGGGTCGGCGCCGCCTATCTCGTCTGGCTCGGCATCAAGCTCTGGAGGGCGCCGGTCGGCAACGACAGCGGGAGCACCCTTGAAACGAGTCCTGCAGAAAGGCCGCTGCGGATATTCGTTCACACCTATGCGGTGACCGCACTGAACCCGAAGAGCATTCTCTTCTTCGTCGCCTTCCTGCCCCAGTTCCTCGATCTGTCGCGGCCGCTTTTCGCGCAGATGGCCATCTTCGAGACGACCTTCCTGACACTCGCCACGATCAACGCGGCGCTTTATGCCTGGCTTGCTGCCGCGGCCGGAAGCACCATCCGCAAGCCGAATGTCCGGCGCATCGTCAATCGCCTCGGTGGTTCGCTGCTCATCGGCGCCGGCCTGCTGACGGCGGGTCTGAAGCGCGCCACGACCTGACATGAGCAGTCTCTGAAATGCTCTCACGCGCTTGCCGCAACCGGCGGCATAGGTTAATGGAGATTCAAGCGCGGCGGGGTGGCAACCGCTGATTTGCAGGGGCTACGGGGCCCAGAAGCACGAAAGTGACAGCATGGCGAAATTCCGTATTCCCCTTTCGAAGCGGGCACTTGCCGCCGTGTCCCTCGTTTCCGTCGCTGTTGCTTCCGGATGTTCCACGGTCGAGCATACGTCGCTTGCGGAGTTAACGGCCGTGCAGACGGTCACGCCCCTGCCGAAGCCGGGAACGGAGACGACGGCTTACGCACTGCCTGCGCCGATCGGCGCAACGGCGAGCACCTCGGCCGCATTGACCGCACAGACCTCGTCGGCGGCGCCGGCAAGCGCCGCGGGAACTGATGTCGCTGGCGAAACGAAGACGGCGCCCGCGACAGACACGACCCTCGCTTTCGCGGCTCCCCAGTCGGTCGCCGTGCCGGCGGCCAAACCCGCGCAGCCCTTTGAAGTAGCGATGGCGACACCCGCCTCGGCAGGCACCTCCCCGGCAGCCGCGCCGCCGGTCCCCGAGAAAGGCGCCGGACATCAGTCCGCCCCGCTTATCGGAGTTGCCGCCTCGTGGGAGTCGGATTTCGACACCGGCGAGCCGGTCGGTCTGGAAACGCTTGTCGCCAAGCGCATGATCGTTCCGACGGAGCGCCCGAAGACGGGCGTGTTCGGCACCGCAGTCGGCGCGGTCGCAAGCGTCATCCCCGATTCGCTGAAGTCCGGAAAAGCACCGACCAGCTCGCGGCCGGAGCTTGACAGGCTGATCAAATATTATGCCGAACTGAACGGTCTGCCGCTCGAGCTGGTGCACCGGGTGGTCAGGCGCGAGAGCAACTACAACCCCCGCGCCTACAGCAAAGGCAATTTCGGGTTGATGCAGATCCGCTATAACACGGCCAAGGGTCTCGGCTATGAGGGCCCGGCCGAAGGGCTCTTCGACGCGGAAACCAACCTCAAATACGCGACCAAGTATCTGCGCGGAGCGTGGATGGTTGCCGATAACCAGCACGACGGCGCGGTAAGGCTCTATGCCAGCGGCTATTATTACCATGCCAAGCGCAAGGGCATGCTAGACGAGCTGAATATGAGGTAAGCCGAGCGGCTGGCCTGTCTGCCGGACATCGCTCAATCGAGCGCGTCGATTATCCTCGCATTCAGCTTCTGCACGTCGTAGCCGAGGCGCGACGGTGTCAGCCCCAGGCGGACGACCGCGAGGCGAAGCGAGGGGACGATCATGATCGCCTGCCCGTCATGTCCAAGCATCCAGAACGTGTCGGGCGGGAAATTCGCCGTTCCGGCGCGGATACCGTTTTCCTTGAGCCAGACCTGGCCGGCACCGTAGTCGCCGCCGGAAGCCGCAGTCGGCGTGCGCATGAAGGATGCGTAACCTTCCGGCAGGAGCCTCCTCCCCTTCCAGCTTCCGTCCTGAAGCAGAAACTCGGCGAAGCGCGCCCAGTCCGGCGCCGACGCATACATGTAGGAAGAGCCGACGAAGGTTCCGCTTGCATCCGTCTCCATCACGGCGCTCGTCATCCCGAGCGGAGCGAAGAGCGCCTCGCGCGGATAGGAAAGCGCTTCGGCCGGATCGTCGAATGTCTCCATCCAGAGCCGGGACAGAAGATTGCTCGTGCCGCTCGAATAGGCGAATTTCGTGCCCGGAGCCGCCTCCAGAGGCTTCGAGGCGACGAAGCCGGCCATGTCGCTTTCCAGATAGAGCATACGCGTCACGTCGGTGACGTCGCCGTAATCCTCGTTGAAATCGAGCCCGCTCTGCATCGCGAGAAGATCGGTCAGCTTGATGCGAGCCCGCTCGTCGCCGTTCCATTCGGTCACCAGATCGGTCTGGGCCAGATCCATCCGCCCTTCGGCAATGCGCCGGCCGATGATCGCCGCCGTCACGGACTTCGTCATGGACCAGCCGAGCAGGGGCGTGTTCCGGTCGAAGCCCGCCGCATAGGTTTCCGCGACCAGCCTGCCATCCCTGACGACCACGATTGCGCGCATGCCCGGACCTGCCAGTGCCGGATCTTCGACAAGCATTTGAATGGCCGCGTCGATGTCCGGCTTGTCCCCGTCCGGCCAGTCGACGCCAGGATCGTGGGCGAGAGGCGCCGTCGCCGACTCGGTCCCGCGCATCCCCGCGATGGCCTCGGCGCTGCCTCCGCTCACATTGGCGCAACCGCTGCCCGGACGGTAGACGGCGCGGCCGGGTGCGGCAAAGCCCAGGATACGCGCCGTCACGCTCTGCTCTTCCCGATCGACCGAAACGCGCACGAGCTTCAGCAGCGGGTGGCCGGGCGCCTGCACGTCCTGCGCCAGCACTTCCTGCGGATCGCGTCCGGCGAGGAACACGTTGGAGCAGACGATCTTGGCGGCATAGCCGTCTCCCACCTTGAGGAGTTCAGGCGGAAACAGCGCCAGCCAACCGACGAGGCCCACGAGCGAGGCCGCCCCCAGTCCGCCAAGCGTCTTCAGAAGACCCTTCATTCTCGCCCTCCCGCTCTTCGCATAAGTGCTACTGCGCTTTCGCCCGTCTGACCAGTGTACATGACTATTGCGTCTGGTATCCGGCAGCAGAGGCGCAGCGAGCCTCCTTCGCCCCGCCTGCGGGGAGAAGCTGCCGGCACGCGGATGAGGGGCAATACCCGAATCCCTGCGAGCCCATGTGCGAAACCTCGTCATCAAAGTGTAGCCGAGTCACCTTAGAAGCGGCTCAGTTTCAACTGGACGATAGGCAAGATGACCGACTTCGCCCCGGATGCCGGCTTCGGCAAGAAGAATCCGAAACTGAAAAGCGCACTCCTGCAGCATAAACCTCTCTCCCCCGCCGGTCTCTCCGAACGCCTGTTCGGTCTGCTCTTTTCCGGACTCGTCTACCCGCAGATCTGGGAGGACCCGATTGTCGACATGGAAGCGATGCAGATCCGACCCGGACATCGGATCGTGACGATCGGTTCCGGCGGCTGCAACATGCTGACCTACCTCTCGGCCGCGCCTGCCCGGATAGACGTGGTCGATCTCAATCCCCATCACATCGCGCTCAACCGGCTGAAGCTTTCGGCCTTTCGCCACCTGCCGAGCCACAAGGACGTGGTGCGGTTCCTCGCCGTCGAAGGTACGCGCACGAATGGCCGGGCTTACGACGTGTTCCTCGCTCCGAAGCTCGATCCGGCAACACGCGCCTATTGGAACGGCCGGGATCTCACCGGCCGCCGGCGCATCGGCGTCTTCGGGCGCAACATTTACCGTACCGGCCTGCTCGGCCGCTTCATTGCCGCGAGCCATGTTCTCGCACGGCTGCATGGCGTCAATCCTGAAGACTTCGCAAAGGCGCGCTCCATGCGCGAGCAGCGGCAGTTCTTCGACGACAAGCTCGCTCCGCTCTTCGAGCGTCCGGTCATCCGGTGGATCACCAGCCGCAAGAGCTCCCTTTTCGGCCTCGGCATCCCGCCGCAGCAGTTCGACGAACTCGCGAGCCTGAGCAGGGAGAAATCCGTCGCCGCGGTGCTGCGCAATCGCCTGGAAAAGCTGACCTGTCATTTCCCCTTGCGCGATAACTACTTTGCCTGGCAGGCCTTTGCGCGGCGCTACCCGCGGCCGGAGGAGGGCGAGTTGCCGCCTTATCTTCAGGCATCGCGATACGAAGCGATTCGCCACAATGCGGAGCGCGTCGAGATCCACCATGCGAGCTTCACCGAGCTTCTCGCCGGCAAGCCCGCCGCCTCCGTCGACCGCTACGTGCTCCTCGACGCACAGGACTGGATGACCGACCAGCAGCTGAACGATCTCTGGACGGAGATCACCCGCACCGCCGACGTCGGCGCGGCGGTGATCTTCCGCACGGCGGCGGAAGCGAGCATCCTGCCGGGGCGCCTCTCCACCACGCTCCTCGATCAGTGGCACTACGATGCCGAGAGCTCGATGAGGCTCGGCGCCGAGGACCGGTCGGCGATCTATGGCGGCTTCCACATCTACCGGAAGAAAGCATGAGCGCCGTGCAGACTGCGAATGAAAGCCAGGCTCACCTCATGGACCGCATGTATCGCTATCAGCGGTACATCTATGATTTCACGCGCAAATACTATCTCTTCGGCCGTGACACGCTGATCCGTGAATTGAACCCGCCGCCGGGTGCATCCGTGCTGGAAGTCGGTTGCGGCACGGGCCGCAATCTCGCCGTGCTCGGGGAACTCTACCCCGGTGCGCGCCTCTTCGGCCTCGATATCTCGGCCGAAATGCTGGCGACCGCCAAAGCCAAGCTCCGGCGCCAAAATCGGGCGGACGCAGTGTTGCGGGTCGCCGACGCGACGAACTTCACCGCCGCCTCCTTCGATCAGGAAGGTTTCGACCGGATCGTCATCTCCTACGCCCTTTCCATGGTTCCCGAATGGGAAAAGGCGGTCGATGCCGCGATTGCCGCGCTCAAGCCGGGCGGCTCGCTGCATATCGTCGATTTCGGCCAGCAGGAAGGTTGGCCGGCCGGCTTCCGCCGCCTCCTCCAGGCCTGGCTCGGACGTTTCCACGTCACGCCGCGCGAATCGCTTTTCGACGCGATGCGCAAAAGGGCCGAGAGAGACGGAGCGGCGCTCGAGGTCAGATCGCTCGGACGAGATTATGCCTGGCTCGCCGTCTATCGCCGCGCGGCACCGTAGCGGACGATGGCGGAAAGCATTCGGCTGCAATTCCCACTTGAGCTAACGCAATTTTTACGATGATATGGTGAAAAGGAGGTCACGCCTCCCTGGGGGACATCACCAATCATGGAAACCATCGCGTGAGGCAGGATCGTCGTTCGTCTCGAAACGGAACCCCCATGCGCCGGCTTCTCCTGGCATTGCTGCCCATCGCCTCCATTCTCTCTTCCTGTACCTCCACCGATTACGACCTCGTCAAGACGGCCTCCATTCAGCCGCGCTTCCACGATACGGATCCGCAGGATTTCGGCGGCCGCACGCCGCACCATCACAGCGTTCACGGAATCGACGTCTCCAAGTGGAACGGCGACATCGATTGGCGAAAGGTCAAGAATTCCGGCGTGTCCTTCGCGTTCATCAAGGCAACCGAAGGCAAGGACCGGGTGGACTCGCGCTTCCACGAATATTGGCAGCAGGCGCGCGCCGTCGGCCTCGCCTACGCGCCCTATCATTTCTATTATTTCTGCTCCACCGCCGACGCCCAGGCCGACTGGTTCATTGCCAACGTGCCGAAGAGCGCCGTCCACCTGCCGCCCGTCCTGGATGTCGAATGGAACGGCGAATCGAAGACCTGCCGCTACCGGCCGGCGCCGGACACCGTGCGGTCCGAAATGAAGCGGTTCATGGACCGGCTCGAGGCCCATTACGGCAAACGGCCGATCATCTACACGTCCGTCGACTTTCACCGCGACAATCTGGTCGGCGCCTTCAACGACTATCATTTCTGGGTGCGCTCGGTAGCCAAGCACCCAAAGGACATCTACGTCGAACGCCGCTGGGCCTTTTGGCAATATACCAGCACCGGCGTGATCCCCGGCATTCAGGGCAGCACGGACATCAACGCCTTCGCCGGTTCCGCCAGGAACTGGCAGAAGTGGGTCGCGACCGTCTCGCAGGCAAGATAGACCGGAGGACGGGGCGGCATGGTCCGCATCTTTCTTCATTCGGTCATAATGCTCTGAGAGAGCATCGATAGATTTCATTCTCGACAGACTTCGGGCCCGGCGGCATTCCGTGCGGCCGGCCACGGAAAGGAATTGTAATGACAGGCACAGCGCGCAAAGCCCTTCTCTCCCTCGGATTCCTTGCCCTCGCCGGCACGCCGGCCCTGGCGCAAGCTCCGGCTCAGTCGGGAAACCCAGCCGCCGCGTGCGGCGGCGACCTCGGCTCCTTTCTGGAGGGCGTCAAGGCCGAAGCGGTCGCCAAGGGCATTCCCGCAGACGTCGCCGATCGGGCCCTCGCAGGCGCCGCGATCGACCAGAAGGTGCTCAGCCGCGACCGCACCCAGGGCGTGTTCAAGCAGACCTTCACCGAATTTTCGAAGCGAACCGTCAGCAAGTCGCGCCTCGACATCGGTGCGCAGAAGATGCGGGAATATGCCGACGTCTTTGACCGGGCCGAGCAGGAATTCGGCATACCGGCGCCCGTGATCACCGCATTCTGGGCGATGGAAACCGACTTCGGCGCCGTGCAGGGCGATTTCAATACGCGCAACGCGCTGGTGACGCTGGCGCATGACTGCCGCCGCCCGGAAATGTTCCGGCCGCAGCTTCTCGCTGCAATCGAGATGGTGCAGCACGGCGATCTCGATCCCGCGACGACCACGGGCGCATGGGCGGGCGAGATCGGCCAGGTACAGATGCTGCCTGAGGACATCATCGCCTATGGCGTCGACGGCGACGGCGACGGCCATGTCAATCTCAAGAAGAGTTCTCCGGATGCCATTCTGACGGCGGCGAAATTCATCCAGAGCCTGGGCTTCAAGCGCGGCGAGCCGTGGATTCAGGAGGTCCGCGTCCCGGAGCAACTGCCTTGGGAGAAGACGGGCCTGCAGTCCGGCATGACCGCCGGCGACTGGTTCGCACTCGGTGTCACGCCGCGTGACGGCAACACCTCCAACAGTGGGCTCGAAGCCTCGCTGGTTCTCCCTCAGGGCCGCAAAGGCGCCGCTTTCCTGACCTACCCGAACTTCAAGATCTATCTCGAGTGGAATCAGTCCTTCATCTACACGACCTCCGCCGCCTATTTCGCGACCCGGCTTGCCGGTGCGCCTCCCTATCAGCAGGGCAATCCGGAACCGGGGCTCGGCGACGCCGAGATGAAAGCGCTGCAGACCAGATTGCAGGCGCTTGGTCATGACGTCGGCAAGATCGACGGCATTCTCGGCTCGGGCACGCGGGCCGCACTGCAGAAGGAGCAGTTGAAGCTCGGCCTTCCCGCCGACGGCTGGGCAACACCGGGCCTGCTGGAGGCGCTTTAACCTTTGGCAGGACGCAAGAAGCGGGTGGCGACACCCGCTTCGCCGCAATACTGCTTGCGCAATTCTGAATTGTCGGGCTCCTATTCCGGCTTAGAGCGCGGTCGTTCCGGATGGGCGCACGAAGTGCGCTCCAACTTATTCGGTCGACGCATCGTGCTTTCCGAAATCGTCCGATTTCGGGCCGATGCGGCAGCTGCTGCGCAGGCAAGATATGGCTTCACCCGCAAATTCCATCAGCACCCACATGACCATGCGCCTCTGGGCACTGCTCGGGCTGCTCGGTCTCATCTGGGGCGGTTCCTTCTTCTTCGCCCGGGTGGCCGTTGCCCATATGCCGCCTTTCACGCTCGTGCTTTTGCGTCTCGGCCTCGCTGCCCTCGCCCTGCATCTCTATCTTCGCGGGCGACACGGCATATATCCGGCGCTCGCCGGGCGCTGGCGCGAGTTCCTGCTCATGGGGCTCATCAACAACGCCATTCCGCATGCGTTCATCTTTCTCGGCCAGACGCATATCGGCGCCGGTCTCGCTGCAATCCTCAACGCCACGACGCCGGTCTGGACGGTGCTCATCGCGAATGTCGCGACCCAGGATGAAAAGCTGAGCACCGCGAAGTTCGGCGGTTGCCTGCTCGGGCTTGCCGGTACCGTCGTGCTCATAGGGCCGAGTGCGCTTGCCGGCCTCTTCGGCGCTGCCGGCGACGTGCCGCTCTGGGCGCTGGTCCTGCCGGTCCTGGCGGCAGTCAGCTACGGCTTTTCCGCTTCTTACGGCAAACGCTTCCGCAATCTGGCCGCGCCGGTGACGGCCGCCGGGCAATTGACCGCATCGACACTCATCATGCTGCCGGTCGCGGTCCTCGTCGACATGCCATGGACCCTGCCCATGCCGCCGCTCACGACCGTGCTCGCGATCCTCGGACTGGCGCTCGTTTCAACCGCCTATGCCTATATCCTGTTCTTCCGCATCATGGCCGAAGCGGGCGCCACCAACACCTCGTTGGTAACGCTGCTCGTCCCGCCAAGCGCCATCCTGCTCGGCTATCTCTTCCTGGGAGAAATACTGCAGGCGACTGATATCGGGGGCATGCTGCTCATCGCCGTCGGCCTGGCGATCCTGGATGGGCGCGTCCTGAAGCTCTGATATTCCGCCGGACGGTGACCATTCCGCGCGCCACGATCCGCCCGGCGGGTGCCCGGTAGACTGATTCACCGTCTTTTTCACACACTCACGCAGCGTTACAGATGTTTACATTAACCTCCTGGCAGGAATTGTGAATAAAATGTGGCATTCCCAATAATTGATTGTTTTCAACACGTTATATGTATTCATGAAAAAATCGGAGATAGGGAATTTCGCAGTGCAGCACAAGTTTCGCTTTCACATGCCGTTTTTTCGCCCTATGTTTTACCCGTCAACGCAGGGAGGATCAGCTTATGGGACTTACACACTCGTTGAACGTCCTTATGATCAGTGCAGCGTTCGCATTCGTGGCCGTAATGCTTTTCGTGTGATTCAGGGCCACTGACAGTCCAGCCGAAACTGGGACTTTAATTTCCGGAAAATCCATTTTGCAGCAAGGTCTCACCGCCGCTCAGGCGCAATAGTTCGACAGGCTGCAACAATCAGAAAGCCCATGAATGCTGCGGCATTCATGGGCTTTCGCTATGGTGCTGCTTATCCGAGGTCGGCCGTCATGCCCTCGCGACCGCCCGGACCGGGCGCTCGGTGTCTGCGGGCTGAGCCGGCGCGAGTTCCGGATCATAGCCGATCAGTTCGCAAACGGCAGTGATGAGCTGCGGGCGGTTCATCGTGTAGAGGTGGAAATCGCTGACGCCGCGCCGGACGAGATCGGTGATCTGTTCGGCCGCGATATGGGCTGCCTCCCGGAAACGCCCTTCCGGCTGATCGTCAAGAGGGCTCAGCCGCGAAACGATCGACTCCGGAACTCTGGCGCCGCAAAGACCGGCAAATTTCTGCACCTGGGTGAGATTATTGATCGGCAGTATCCCGGGTACGATCGGTATCGCGATGCCCGCGCGCCTTACGCGTTCCAAATAGCGCTCGAAGTCGTCATTGTCGAAGAAGAACTGCGTAAGCGCGCGCGTTGCGCCATTGTCGACCTTGCGCTTCAGCATGTCTATGTCGGCAGCGACGTCGGGGCTCTCCGGATGCTTTTCCGGATAGGCGGAGACGGAGATCTCGAAATCGCCGCGCGCCCGCAGGGCCTCGACGAGGGCGGCGGCATTTTCGTAGCCGCCCGGGAAAGGCTCGTAGACGCTGCCGATACCGCCTTGCGGATCACCCCTCAACGCCACGAAATGGCGCACCCCGCAGGCGACGAACTCGTCGATGACCGCATCCACCTCCGCCTTCGGCGCGCCGACGCAAGTGAGATGCGCGGCCGTATTCCGGATCTCCATCTCCCCGATCATCCGCTTGACCGTCGTCAGGGAGCGCGCCTTGGTCGACCCGCCGGCACCGTAGGTCACGGTGACGAAGGCGGGCGCGAAGACGGAGAGAGCCGTGACGGTCTGAAAGAGTTGCGCCTCCATCTCGTCGTTCTTCGGAGGGAAGTACTCGAAGGAAAATCTAAGACCGTCGCAGTCCACGGGATAAGGCGTCCGTCCGTTCATTCTCAAACTCCCCCTGCATGAAGACGCTGGCGCGGCAAGTCGGCAACGGTTTCGACCGCGCGCTGATCGCGCGCCAGCCAGATGGTGACAGTCAGCTTCCCCTCCTGCCCGCCTTCCGGCGCAAGATCGGTCGTCTTCTCGAGCGAAAGATCGGCCTTCTGCAGCCATTCGCTCATTGTCTGGTGCGAAAAGCCCAGGCGCGCATGGGCATGGTCGTCACGCAGGTGTTCAAGCCCGTGCGGCGCGAAATCGATGATCACGAGCCGGCCGCCCGGGACGAGCATGCGCGCCGCCTCGGCAATCGCCGCCTCGGGCTCCTCGAGATAATGCAGCACCTGATGGATCGTGACGAGATCGAAGGATTGACCATCAAGCGGCAGGTTGAAGATGTCGCCGTGGCGGATCGACGCCTTGGTGATGCCGGCCTTGTCCAGGTTGGACCGCGCGACCGCCAGCATGTCGCGGCTGGCGTCGACCCCGATGCCGCGGCGGTAGATACCCTCGAAGAGCTGCAGAATACGTCCGGTTCCTGTGCCAAGGTCGAGCAGGCTGTCGACCGGCTCGTCGCCGACCATCGCCTTGAGCGCCGCCTCGACGTCGCCTTCGGCGATGTGCAGACGTCTGAGCTTGTCCCATTCGGCGGCGTTGCGGCTGAAATAGGCCTGCGCCTTCTCCGCGCGGGTTCTCTTCAACGTGGCAAGGCGGATGGCATCCCTGGCCAGAATTGCATCGTCGGCTGCGGCCGATGCGAGAAGCTCGCGGATCAGCGCGACGCGACGGCCCTCCTGCCGCAGGCGGAAATAGGCCCAGGCGCCTTCCTGATAGCGATCGATGAGCGCGACCTCGGCCAACAATTTCAGATGACGGGAAATGCGCGGCTGCGATTGCCCGAGAATTTCGGTAAGATCGGTGACCGTCAGGTCGCCGGCCGAGAGAAGGGCCAGCAGGCGCAGGCGCGTCGGCTCGCCCGCCGCCTTCAGGACGTCGACCAGCGCATCCAAACCAAGCGTTTCCCGATCAGCCATAGCCTTCCCCATCAACACATAAAGATATGTTTATGTGATTTGTGACGGCCGCGCAAGAGATTTGCGCATAGAGGCAATAGAATGGCGCCTGGAGGATAGAACGGCCGGACCTTGCGGTCGCCCGGCCGACAAATGGCGCGCTACGATTTGTGGAGATTTCAGAACGCTTCGGGAGCAGGCTCTGCCCGTCGACCCCCTCTGCCTCGGCCCCGACATTCATCCTCGGCCGTGACCCCGACAGTCATCCTCTGCCCGGACCGGAGGATCCACACGCCGGGCATAGGAGCCGAACTCCGTGGAGGACGCGGTGCATGCAACGGGACTGCGCGTAACGCCGCCTGTTTGAGTATCGGTGGCTTGTGAACGGATCCTCGGGTCAAGCCCCGAGGATTACGGCGGCGAAGCCCGGCGATGGCGACCCGGAGAGGCCGCCTTCGCTGGATGTACAGACTCAAAGAACGCCGTCAGCGATGCGCCGCCGCAAACGTATGACGGTCAACGCGTCAGGCGCTTGTAGGTCACGCGCTTCGGATTGACCGAGTCCGGGCCGAGGCGGCGGATCTTGTCCTTTTCGTAATCCTCGAAATTGCCTTCGAACCACTCGACGTGGCTGTCGCCCTCGAAGGCGAGGATATGGGTGGCAAGGCGGTCGAGGAACATGCGGTCGTGGCTGATGATAACAGCGCAACCGGCGAAGTTTTCGAGCGCATCTTCCAGTGCGGCCAGGGTCTCGGTGTCGAGGTCGTTGGTCGGTTCGTCGAGCAGGACGACGTTGCCGCCGGACTTCAGCATCTTGGCAAGGTGAACGCGGTTGCGCTGGCCGCCCGAAAGCGTGCCGACCTTCTGCTGCTGATCGCCGCCCTTGAAGTTGAAGGTCGAGCAATAGGCCCGCGAGTTGACCTCGTGCTTGCCGAGCTTGATGATGTCGTTGCCGCCCGAGATTTCTTCCCAGACCGTCTTGTTGGCGTCGAGCGCATCGCGGCTCTGGTCGACATAGGCGAGCTGCACGCTGTCTCCGATCCGGATGGAACCGTCGTCGGGCTGCTCCTGCCCGGTGATCATGCGGAAGAGCGTCGTCTTACCGGCGCCGTTCGGGCCGATGACGCCGACGATGCCGCCCGGCGGCAGCTTGAAGCTCAGGCCTTCGATCAGCAGCTGGTCGCCGTAACCCTTTGAAATATTCTCCGCCTCGATGACCACCTGTCCCAGCCGTTCGCCCACGGGAATGACGATCTGCGCATCGCCGGGACGCCGGTCCGCAGCCGCCTCGACCAGCTCGTCATAGGCGCGAATACGAGCCTTGGACTTCGCCTGGCGGGCCTTAGGGCTCGAAGAGATCCACTCCTGCTCGCGGCTGATGGCCTTCTGGCGGGCAGCCTCCTCGCGTCCTTCCTGCGCCATGCGCTTGGCCTTCGACTGCAGATAGGCGGAGTAGTTGCCCTCATAGGGAATGCCCCGTCCGCGGTCGAGCTCGAGAATCCAGCCTGTGACGTTGTCGAGGAAGTAGCGATCGTGCGTGACCATCAGCACGGCGCCCGGATATTCGCGCAGGTGTTTTTCGAGCCAGGCGATCGTTTCCGCGTCGAGGTGGTTGGTCGGTTCGTCGAGCAGAAGCAGTTCGGGCTGCGACAGCAGAAGCTTGCAAAGCGCCACGCGGCGCTTCTCGCCGCCGGAGAGATTGGTGACCTCCGCATCGCCCGGAGGGCAACGCAACGCTTCCATCGCCATTTCCACCTGACTGTCGAGGTCCCAGAGGTTCTGGCTGTCGATGACGTCCTGGAGCTTGGCGCCCTCTTCCGCCGTCTCGTCGGAATAGTTCATCATCAGCTCGTTGTAGCGGTCGAGGATCGCCTTCTTGGCAGCCACCCCTTCCATCACGTTCTCGAGCACGTTCTTCTGAGGATCGAGTTGCGGCTCCTGTGCGAGATAGCCGACCCTCGCACCTTCGGCGACCCAGGCCTCACCGGTATATTCGGTATCAAGGCCCGCCATGATCCGGAGCACGGTCGACTTACCGGCCCCGTTCGGGCCGAGAATGCCGATCTTCGCCTCCGGATAGAAGGAGAGATGGATGTTCTCGAGGACCTTCTTGTTGCCATAGGCCTTGTTCAGCCCGGCCATGTGATAGATGAATTGACGTGCCATAAAGGAAATGCTCCGCATCGGAAGGAAATTTTGCCCGCTATGTAGGCGAATTATGGTGGCGGGGCAACGCCAAAGGCCCTTGCCCCAACGCTCCCCCGCCGCTTCCTCAATGCGAATTGCGGTCCGGATCAGCCCCGCCCGGCAGCGTCTGCGACCCCCTTCGCGCATTTGAATTCCGTCGGCCCCGCAGCCTGGATCAAATCCGCCAGCTCGGCTTTGCCCGAGAGGTCGCCCGAGAGCCCGATCGTCAGCCCGGTGATCACGTCGCGGCCGTTCACCGACTGGCAACGCATGCGCACCCGGTCTCCGGCCCCCGCCCCGAAAGTCTGGTCGAAGGCCTGCTTGATCTGTTTTTCGTCGAGTTCCTTGCCGATCCCGCCGGCGAAGAGCGCACGCACCGCCGAGCGGTTGAGCTCGTCCAGAAGCCGAAGCTGCAGCGCGAAGTAGTCCTCGGCGTTTGCCGTCTGGCAGGTACCGTTGCGCAGCCATTGGTGCCGGTCCAGACCGGACTTGACGCCCGGCATGGCGACGAGCAGGCGCTTGGCCGTCTCGTCTCCCATGGCGACTTCCGGCAGTTCCAGCCAATCGCCCTTGCGGTCGCGCGCTTTCAGATCCGCTTCCACGCCGCAATAGCTCTTCTTGAGCGGCCATAGTCCATGAAGCGAGAAATTCGTGGCGTCGAAGCGCTCCGCGGTCTGATCGACGCATTCCTTGCGATCGGGCCGCGTCTCGCAGAATCCCGGCTGCCAACTCACGGCGAGCACATATTCCGTCCTTCCCGCGCCGGTTTCGCCCTCGCTCGCCTCACTCTCCTGAGCCGCAGCGAGGGGCGCATTCGCCAAACCCAGCGCCAGCGCCGCCAACCTGATCAGATGCATCATCGCCCTTATCTTCATTGCCCCAAACCCTCTAAAGGAAACAAAACAGGAACAAATAACGCCATATACGGGAAAATTGCAACCCTGAATCGCATCTGCGGATTCGTTGTGATCTCATGCGCAACGAGCAACAAGCTGCGGTTGCCTTTCCCACCCAAATCGATTTGATATCCGCACGGCATCCGCAAGTGGGGGAGAGCGCATGGCATGTTCGGGCAGGTGAGGACGCATCGAAGCCCGACCGGCGCGACGCTCGGCTGGCGCCATCTCGGCGCCGCGGGCGAACCGCAAGGCATTCTCGTCATCAGCCACGGCCTTGCCGAGCATTCCGGCCGCTATGCCCGCTTTGCCGAAGCCATGGCCGGCCAAGGTTTCCACGTCTACGCCCATGACCACCGCGGCCACGGCACGAGCTGTGCCCCCGATGCGTGTCCCGCCATGTTCGCGCAGCGGGGTGGCGCGGCCAAGGTCGTCGCGGATCTCCGCGCGCTCCGCGATATGGCGGTGGCCAGCCATCCCGGCCTGCCGGTCGTGCTGTTCGGCCATTCGATGGGCGGCCTGATCGCGCTTGACGCCGCCGAAACCGATCCGGAACTCTACGACGCGCTTGCTGTGTGGAACTCCAATTTCCGGCCCGGCCTTGCCGGGCGCGGCGGCCAGTTGCTGCTGGCGATCGAGAAGATGCTGAAGGGTTCGGACGTGCCAAGTCCGCTCGTGACGAAACTCACTTTCGGTGCCTGGAGCACCAGCATCGCCGACCGGCAGACCGATTGCGATTGGCTCTCGCGCGATAAGAGCGAGGTTGCAAAATATCTCGAAGATCCGCTCTGTGGTTTCGACCCGACCGTATCGCTGTGGCTCGACGTATTCGCCTTCGCCTTTGCCGGGGCCCGCTCCGACCGGCTGTCGCGGCTACCGTCGAGCCTGCCGGTTCACCTCGTTGGCGGCAGCGCCGATCCTTCCACCCTCAACGGAGAGGCCGTTCGCTGGCTGGGCAACCGCATGAAAGCGCGGGGCATGACGGATGTCACGATCGCAATTCACGAGGGCATGCGCCACGAAACGCTGAACGAGATCGGACGGGAAAAAGCGATGACGGAGTTCGCCGCCTGGTGCCTGAAGGCAGTCGGGGGAAAGCGGCACCGTCCATGAGCGAGCTCTCCCTTTCCAAGGCGGCAATCGACCACAACCGGATCTCCTACGGCCTGACGCTGATGGTCCTTTCTGTGTTGCTGTCGCCGCTGATCGACGTCTTCTCGAAGCTCGCCATAGCGACGGTTCCCTCGGCCGAGATCACGGCGGCACGCTTCCTGCTGCAGATCGTCTTCATCCTGCCGATCGTCCTTCTGCGCGGCACGCTGTTCGATCTCACCTGGCGCAAGAGTGCGCTGCATGCGCTGCGCGGCGGCCTTTTGGTGGTGACCATGCTTTCCTTCATCACCACGCTGAAGGTCATGGAGGTGGCCGATGCCATCGCCATCTTCTTCGTGGAACCGATCATCCTCACCATTCTCGGCAGCATTTTCCTCAAGGAGACGATTGGCTGGCGCCGTTATACCGCCTGCGCTGTCGGCTTCCTCGGTTCGCTGCTCGTCATCCAGCCGAGCATGCAGGAAGTTGGTTGGGTCGCGCTTCTGCCGATCGTCGCCGCCTTCGGTCTCGCCGTTTTCCTGCTCGTGACGCGCATGGTCGCGCAGAACGAGGACCCCTGGTCGATGCAGTTCCATGCCGGCATCTGGGGAGGCCTCTTCTGTCTCGCGCTGCTCTGGTTCGGCGAGGGCAGCGGATCGAGCGTCTTCGATCCGGTCTGGCCGGACGGCCGCGCCTGGTACTATCTGTTGGGAGTCGGCGTCACCGCGACGATCTCCGGCGTGCTCGGCGTCTATGCCTATCGGGCGGCGCCGGCCTCGGTGATCGCGCCGCTGCAATATCTCGAGATCGTCTCGGCGACGATTTTCGGCTGGCTCGTCTTCGGCGATCTGCCGGACGCGCTGAAATGGCTGGGCATCGCGATCATCATCGGTTCAGGACTTTATATCATCTGGCGCGAGCGACAGGTGCAGAAGACGGCGGGTATCGCGCCGGTGTCGCCGGCGATCTGACAGCGGCGAAACAGGACAGTATTTGGGAGGTACACATGAAAACGGGCGGACAACTGGTGGTGGAGGCGCTTGCCGCAAACGGGGTGAAGCGCATCTCTTGCGTACCGGGAGAAAGCTATCTGGCGGTGCTCGATGCGCTTTACGACGCCGACATCGAGGTCGTGGTCTGCCGGCAGGAGGGCGGGGCCGCAATGATGGCGGACGCCTGGGGCCGGCTGACGGGCGAGCCCGGCATCTGCATGGTCACCCGCGGCCCCGGCGCGACCAATGCCTCCGCCGGCCTCCACGTGGCCCGGCAGGATTCGGTTCCGATGATCCTCTTCATCGGCCAGGTGCAGCGCGACGCCCGCGAGCGGGAGGCTTTTCAGGAAATCGAGTATCGCCGGGCCTTTACCGAAGTCGCAAAATGGGTCGGCGAAATCGACGATCCGGCGCGCATCCCGGAATTCGTGACGCGCGCCTTCGCCGTCGCGACGTCCGGCCGTCCCGGCCCCGTGGTCCTGACCTTGCCGGAAGACATGCTGACACAGAGCGCCGAAGCACCGGCCGCACGCGCTTACCGGCCGGTGGAAAGCCACCCCGGCCCAGGCCAGATCTCTCAGCTTGCAGAGCTTCTCTCCACCGCGAAAAGGCCGATCGCCATTCTCGGCGGTACTCGCTGGTCCGCCGAGGCCGTAGCCGGATTCCAGAGCTTCGCCGAGCGTTGGCAGCTGCCTGTCGGCTGCTCCTTCCGCCGCCAGATGCTTTTCGACCACCTGCATCCGAACTATGCGGGCGATGTCGGCATCGGCATCAACCCGTCGCTGGCAGGCGAAATCCGGGATGCCGACCTCGTCCTCCTCGTCGGCGGACGGTTCTCGGAGATGCCTTCGTCCGGCTACACGCTGATCGACGTCCCCTACCCCAGGCAGACCCTGGTGCATGTCCATCCGGATCCGGGCGAACTCGGCCGGGTCTACCGTCCGGACCTCGCAATTGCCGCGAGCCCGCGCGACTTCGTCGCGGCGCTCTCTAGCCTGACGCCTGCGGCCGAGCCCCATTGGTCCGCCCGCACCGGGGAAATGCATGCGGCCTACCTCAAATGGTCGACGCCGCCGGAGAAGGGACCGGGCGACGTGCAGATGGGCCCGATCGTGAACTGGCTGGAGGCGAATACGGGGCCGGAGACGATCTTCACCAACGGTGCAGGCAACTACGCCACCTGGCTCCATCGCTTCCACCGTTTCCGCCGTTACGGGACACAGGCTGCTCCCGCTTCCGGTTCGATGGGCTACGGCCTGCCGGCCGCAGTCGCGGCCAAGCATCTGCATCCCGACCGCGAGGTGGTCTGCTTTGCCGGGGACGGCTGTTTCCTCATGCACGGCCAGGAGTTCGCGACCGCCGTCCGCTACGAACTCCCCATCATCGTGCTCGTCGTCAACAACGGTATCTACGGTACGATCCGCATGCACCAGGAGCGCGATTATCCCGGCCGCGTCAGCGCGACGGATCTGACGAACCCGGATTTCGCAGCGCTCGCCCGCGCCTATGGCGGCCACGGCGAAACGGTGGCGAGGACGGAAGAATTTGCAGGCGCCTTCCTGCGGGCGCGTGAGAGCGGCAAACCGGCCATCATCGAGATCAAGCTAGATCCGGAAGCGATCACGCCGACGCGGACGCTGAGCGAAATCCGGAACGGGTGAGTGCATCTGGTGGCCCGGCTGCGCCGGGCCCGCCTCAGCCCCGAATATGCAGCGTCTGCTGATAGACTGCGGTGGAGCGGGCGCCGGAGCGGCAATAGCCGAGCATCGGTCGCTGGAATTCGTCCAATGCGTCGACCATGCTCTTGACCGCGTCCGCGGTCACGCCCATCGGGCCGACCGGGATATGGGTGATCTCCAGCCCGAGTTCCTGGGCACGCGCCGCGATGGCGTCGAAGGTCGGCTGATCGGGGGCCTCGAAATCCGGGCGATGACAGACGATGGACTTGAAGCCGAGCGCCTTGATCTCGTCGAGGTCGTCGACGGTGATCTGGCCCGAAACCGAGTACTCATCGTTGATCTGGCGAATGTCCATGTGGCGTCCCTCAAGAAAAGCGTTGCCCTGATTTAGGCCCGGCGCCGGGCGGCGTCAATCGAGAAGGCGTCATCGGGAGACGGTGAAAGCCAGGCGATATTCACGCGATTGACCGGGCTGAAGAGCACCAAGCTCCCCGTTTGCGGCAAGTTCGGGCCGTTTCGCCAGGCGATGCGAAGCCGGTTCGATGCTGACGACGTTGGCGCCGCCGCGCTGACAGCGCCACATCTGCAGGAACGGCAGCGTCTCGGTCCGGAACCGCACACGAAGTACACGCCCGTGAAGACCCGGCATTGCGGTCAGCGCCACCTCCGACCATCCGTCACAGGCAACGGCAGGCCGGCAGAAATGCGCGCTATCCCCCTCGCCGAAGCGCCAGGGAAGCGATCCGCCGTCGACCGACGGGCTTTCGATCCGCGTCATCTCGCCGAGCAGCCGGCCCGCGATGTTCATGTGATACATCATCATCGGCGCAAAGGCCGACGACCCGATGTTGACGACGCGGTCGGCAAGCGTCACGGCGTGCGCGGCCGCATCGACTTGCCAGAGCCGCTCTATGGCCGCTCGGCCGCCGCAGGCGAGATCGACTTCGGTCACCGCAGTACGGCGATCGCCTGCCCCGCACATCTCGGTCCGGCTGACAGGCGTTCCGGCGAGCGAACCGTGCAGGGGATAATATGCGCCGGCGCCGCCTTCCAGAGCCTCGGGATGACGAATGTGGTCGGGACCGCAGGTGAACAGGAAACCCGCAAGCGCGCGGTCGATCCGCGGATCGCCGTCCGAGGGGATCGCCGCGCCGGGCGACAGGTCGACGCCGGCGACGACGAAGGCCGCGACATCGAGTGCCGAGGACGGGTCGAACAGGAGGTGGATCGGGGCGCCATCGGCCGCATTCAAGGTCGTCCGCATTTCACCTCCTCAGAAGGAGCCCGGAATCAGGCAGAGAATCCATGATAGTCGAAGCCTCGGAACCGGGCCATTTCGGCGAGCGTTGCAATGGGCAGGATGTTGGCCTAACTAATTTAACCGGCTGTTCATGATGAATTCACTTTTTTCACATTAACGTCCAAATCGGTATGTACCGCCGCAAAGCAACCGCCATGAAGACAGGTTCCCTAGTGACGCCCGCGACCCGCACCGGCCTTTCGCTCTTCGCAGCATTCGCCCTCATCGCCGTGGAGCTTGCGCCCGCCAACGCACAGGATGCCTATGGTGGCTATTGGGGCGGCGGCGACGTGATGCTCGTCACCCCCGAGGGCGACATTCTCGACTATATCCCCGGAGAGGCCGAGGTTCACGCCATGCGCGACAGGCGCGGACGCACGGTGCTCGTGGATCCATGGGGCAATATCGTCGCCACCGTCGTGCCGAATGACGGCTATGGTCGGGGACAGCGGCGCCGCCAATACGGGCGCGATGGCTATCCCGATCCCCGTGATCGCGGTTACGGCTATTCGGAGCCCGGCGAGTTTACCGGCGCCATCCCCGAATATCGCGATATTGCGCCCGCTCCGGTCGAGCGCGAGGATCTGCCCAACAGCCTTCCCTCGCTCTCCGATCGTGAGGAGGCTGCCTACGATCCGCAATACGATGACCCGCTGGCACAGCCGATGCCGCCGGCCATGACGGTGAGGGGAAAGTCGCGCGCCGAGATCGCTGCCCTGCAGGTCTTCCTCGACCGCGAAGGCTATTCTCCCGGCGTGATCGACGGCAAGATGGGCTCGAACGTCACCAAGGCCATCGAAGCCTGGCAGCAGGCAACGGGCGAAACGCTCGATCCGAACAATACCGAAGACATTCTCGAGCGGCTGCGCTTCAACGGCGGCTTGCCGATTACGACCTACACGATCACCGCCGCGGATGCGGCCGGCCCCTTTGTCGCCTCCATCCCGGAAGATTACGCACACAAGGCGCAGCTGCCGCATCTGTCGTTCACGTCGGTGACGGAGATGCTCGGCGAAAAGTTCCACATGGACGAGGGCTATCTGCGCGAGCTCAATCCCGGTGCCGATTTTTCAATTCCCGGCACAACGATCAAGGTCGTCAATCCCGGCCCGAACAAGAAGGGCAAGGTGGCGCGCATCCTCGCGGACAAGGCCCGCAAGCAGGTGCTCGCCTACGACGAGGCGGGGAAACTGATCGCCGCCTATCCGGCCACAATCGGCTCCTCCGACACGCCGTCGCCTTCCGGGACGGTGCATGTCGAGCGTATCGCCTTCGATCCTGGTTATACCTATAACCCGAAGATCAACTTCCAGCAGGGCGCGAACGACAGGATCCTGCAATTGCAGCCGGGTCCGAACGGCCCGGTTGGCACCGTCTGGATCGCACTGTCGAAGCCGACCTACGGCATTCACGGGACACCGGAGCCGTCGAAGATCGGCAAGACCCAGAGCCATGGCTGCGTCCGCCTTACCAACTGGGATGCGACCGAACTCGGCAAGATGGTGAGCACTGGCGTCACGGTCGAATTCGTCGACTGACGCACGACAATCGGCCAAACGTGCCGCGTGAATGCGCATGATCGCGACACGCTTGAGCTGCCTCGAATGCCATATAGCCCTGCCGGCCGCAGCAGCCTCATGACATCATGAAACATTGTCATGAAAAACTCCGCCGCATTGCCTTTATCACAGGCGAAACACCCCTGACTCTAAGGAACTGTCCGCGATGGCAACGGAGCGTGCTCTCCCCAATCTCTGGCATGCGACGGCACCGGCCGCTCCGCGCACCGCTCCGCTAGCAGGCGACCTGGCGGTCGAGGTGGCGATCGTCGGAGGTGGTTTCACTGGCCTTTCGGCCGCGCTTCATCTGGCCGAGACAGGCGTCAGGACGGCGGTGATCGAATCGCGGATGATCGGCTTCGGGGGTTCGGGCCGCAATGTCGGCCTGGTCAATGCCGGCATGTGGGTGCAGCCCGACGACCTGATTGCAACGCTCGGAGCAGCCGCGGGCAATCGGCTTCTCGACGAACTCGGCGACGGCCCGTCATTCGTCTATGATCTCGTTGCGAAACATGGAATCGAATGCGAAGCCGTTCGCAACGGCACGCTGCATATGTCGGTCGGCGCGGAAGGGCTCAAGGAAATCCGGGAGCGCGAGGCGCAATGGAAAAAACGCGGTGCTCCGGTTGAGGTGCTTTCGGCAGAAAAGGCGCACGCGCTTTCAGGGGCCGAGTGCTTCACCGGCGCACTGCTCGACCGTCGCGCCGGGACGATACAGCCGCTCGCCTATGCGCGGGGATTGGCGCGCGCGGCGCTTGCCGCCGGCGCCGAAATCTTCACCGATACCCCCCTCCTTGGAGCCAGCCGCCAAGGCGATCTCTGGAAATTGAAGACCGGGCGGGGGACGGTCACGGCCCGTTACGTCATTTTAGCGACCAACGCCTATGGAGGCCTTGTCACCGATGTCCCATGGAAGGAGTATCGGCAGGAACTGACGATCCTTCCCTATTTCCAGTTCGCGACCAATCCGCTGCCCGACAACGTGGCCGAGCGCATATTGCCCGAACGGCAGGGGGCTTGGGACACCGGGCTGGTGATGACCTCCTTCCGCATGGACAAGCAGAACCGGCTGATTTTCGGATCGATCGGCAGGCTCGATGCGATCGCCGCGGGCACACACCGGGCCTTCGCCGCCCGGTCCTTGCGCAAGCTCTTCCCCTTTATCGGGGATTTCCGCTTCGAATATTGGTGGGACGGCCGCATCGGCATGACCACGAACAATCTGCCGGCCATGCATGTGCTCGCCCCGAATGTCGTATCGATCAGCGGATATAACGGCCGCGGCATAGCCCCAGGTACGGTCTTCGGCCGCGCGCTTGCCCGTCACGTCACCGGCGACACGTCCGCGATCCCGCTTGCCGAGACGCCGGTCACGCCGGATCCGTGGCGGACCCTGAAATCCGTCTTCTACCACGCCGGCGCCCAGGCCAAGCATTTCATCGATAAACGGTTCTGAACGGCAACGCCCTTCGCGATCGATCGCTACGCCGCCCGCGGCAAAGCCGAGCGCAGGCGGGACATCAGGGCGCGGCGTGCGGTCACGGGGAGCAGGTTCTGCACCTCGGCGGCAAGCGCGTAGGCGTTTTCGCGCGCCTTGTCGAGATTGCTGACCCTGTTCGGGTCCATCATCTGCAGGGTGCCGCCGCACTCGAAGATTTCGCGATAGGCAACACGCTCGACGATCGGGGTGTCGAGGACCGAAACGCCGCGGGAGGCGAGCAGCGCCTTGATCGTCTGCAGCGCTCGCGTGGTCACCAGCGAATTGACGCGCGTCAACACGACCGAGTGGTTGATGCGTACCCTCGCCTTCTCTCCGATATGGCGGATAAGTTCAAGAATCTGAACGGCCCCCCGCGCATCCATGGCGCAGCCCTGAACCGGTATCAGCACGTGATCGGACAGCCCCAGCGCCAACGCGACGATCGCGTCCTTGGCTCCGGCGAGATCGATGACGATGAAATCGGCCTCACCCTTGAGTTCGCGGATATGACAGGGAAGCGAAGCCGGAGTGACGTGCGAAATCACCTCGAGATTGGCGACACGGCCGGACACTTCGGACCAGCTCGTGATCCAGCGCTGCGGATCGGCGTCCAGTACCACGACGCGGTTTCCCTGCCTCGCCAGTTCCGTCGACAGGATCAGCGCCGCGGTCGTCTTTCCCGCACCGCCCTTTGCATTGGCGAATGTGATGACCGCCATTTCTCTCACCTCGTCCTTGCTCGTTTCCGGTCCGCCGAGCGATGCCCGGCGCGCGGTTTCCTTAATAGAACCTTGCAGAACATGGTTAACGAAATGGAAACTTTTGGCCCCCAAAAGTTAACCGTGGGGCGCATTTTCCGTTGAAGAGCAACGAAAAAGCCCGGAAAACATGGGTTTTCCGGGCTCGAAAAAATTAACGACGGCTCCCGTCAAATGCATTCGGCGAACAGCTTTTTGGCAGCATCGAGCGTCAGTTCGACGGGATTGCCGCCGGCCGTCGGATCGACGATCGCCATCTCGGCCATCTCGTCGATACGGTCCGTGCCGACACCAAGCGCCGACAGCTTGTCGGGAACGCCGAGTTCCTCCCGGAGCTGCAGCACATAGTCATAGAAACCGTCGAAACCGCCCGCAATGCCGAGATAGGCGGCGGCGCGACCGATCTTCTCCTCGATCGCGGAGCGGTTGAACCGCAGGACCGGGGGCATCACCACGGCGTTGGTCATGCCGTGATGGGTGTTGTAGATCGCGCCGACGGGATGCGACAGCGAGTGGATCGCGCCGAGGCCCTTCTGGAATGCAACCGCCCCCATGGCCGCCGCGCTCATCATATTGGCACGGGCTTCGAGATCCGTGCCGTCCTTATAGGCGCGCGGCAGGTATTCCTTGACGAGCCGCATGCCCTCGAGGGCGATACCTGCCGACATTGGGTGATAGAAGGGAGACGAATAGGCTTCGAGGCAATGGGCAAAGGCGTCCATGCCCGTGCCGGCGGTGATCGCCTTGGGCATGCCGACCGTCAATTCCGGATCGCAGATCGTGACGCCAGGAAGGAACTTCGGATGGAAGATCACCTTCTTCACATGACTTGCCGAATTGGTGATGACGCTGGCGCGCCCGACTTCTGACCCGGTGCCGGCGGTCGTCGGAACGGCGACGATCGGCGCGATACCTTCGACGCTCGCCCGGGTCCACCAGTCGCCGATATCCTCGAAGTCCCAGACCGGCCGCGTCTGGCCGGCCATGAATGCGACGCACTTGCCGAGGTCCAGGCCCGAGCCGCCGCCGAAGGCGACGACGCCGTCATGGCCGCCGTCACGGAACGCTTTCACGCCGGCTTCGAGGTTCCTGTCGTTGGGGTTCGGATCGACGTCCGCGAAGATCGCGCGTCCAAGCCCACCCGCTTCCAGAATATCGAGCGCCTGCTGCGTGATCGCCATCGGGGCAAGTCCGCGATCCGTTATGAGCAGCGGCTTCTTGATGCCGAGCGCCTTGCAGTGGTCGGCAAGCTCCTTGATCCGGCCGGCGCCGAATTTGACGGCGGTCGGATAGCTCCAGTTGGCGGTGATGGTCATGCGGTCACTTTCTTGAGGTGATAGGATTTCGGGCGGGTGAGATTGTGGAAGCCGAGCACCGAGAGCGAGCCGCCCCGGCCGGTCTCCTTGACGCCGGTCCAGCACAGCGCCGGATCGAGATAGTCGGCGCGATTCATGAAAACCGTGCCCGTTTCGAGCTCACTGCCGATCCGCGCCGCGCGCTCCGCATCCTTCGTCCAGAGCGACGCGGTGAGACCGTACCGGCTGTCGTTCATCAATTCGATCGCCTCGGCGTCGCTCTTCACCTTCATGATGCCCACGGCCGGCCCGAAGGTTTCCTCACGCATGAACTCCATGGAGTGATCGACGTCGACAAGGACTTGCGGCGCCAGATAGGCACCGCCATCGTCCTGCGGGAAGAGCTTCGGGTCGATCAGCGCCTTGGCACCCCTGGAGATCGCATCGGCGATCTGATTGCGCACGGTTGCCGCAAAGCGCTTGTTTGCCATCGGACCGAGCGTCGTCTCCGGATCGAGCGGATTGCCGAGCTTGTAATTGGACGCCCAGGCGACCGATTTCTCGACAAAGGCGTCATAGAGCGACTCATGCACATAGATGCGCTCGATGCCGCAGCAGCACTGGCCGGAATTGTAGGTCGCGCCGTCCATCAGCGTGTCGACGGCCGCGTCGAGGTCGGCATCCTCCATCACATAGCCAGGATCCTTGCCGCCGAGCTCGAGGCCGAGGCCGGTAAAGGTGCCGGCCGCCGCCCGCTCGATCGACCGGCCGCCTTCGACCGATCCGGTGAAGTTGATGAAGTCGAAGCTCTTGGCGGCAATCAGCGCCGCCGTCGTGTCGTGATCCAGGAACAGGTTCTGGAAAACGTCCGCCGGAACGCCCGCCTCGATGAAGCCGCGCACCATGCGCTCGCCGACGAGGATCGTTTGGCTGGCGTGTTTGAGGATCACGGTATTGCCGGCCATCAGCGCCGGCGCGACCGTGTTGATCGCGGTCATATAGGGATAGTTCCACGGAGCGATGACGAAGACGACGCCATGCGGCTCGCGCGCGATGCGCCGCTCGAAGCGGTCGCTCTCCTCCACGACGAGCGGCTTCAGCGCATCGGCCGCGATCGAGGCGACGTAATTGGAGCGCTCGTTGAATCCCTTGAATTCGCCGCCATAGCGCACCGGCCGGCCCATCTGCCAGGCGAGTTCCGGCACCACCTCGTCGACCATCTCGTTGAGGCGTGCCACGCCGGCAAGCACCAGCTTCACACGTTCATCGAGCGGGCGCCTGGCCCAGGCCTTCTGCGCGAGGCGCGCATGTGCCACGGCCTGCCTCGCCATCTCCAGCGGCATTGCCGGGCGCTCGGCATAAACCTCGCCGTCGACCGGCGAAACACATCGGATCATCGTCATGATCGTCTTCCTGTTCTCATTTCACATGAATTCCCCTCCCCAACCCTCCCCACAAGAGGGAGGGGCTTGACCTGCGGCACCGCTCCGCACGGTAATTCGGCCATGCTCCTTGTGGGGGCATCGGCTTTCGATAGGAGGGTGCCGCAACGTAGCCCCTCCCCCTCGTGGGGAGGGATTGTGGAGGGGCGTTTTACGCCCTTTCGAACCCGCGCGCGACCTCCCAGTCGGTCACGCGCCGGTCATATTCCTGCTGCTCCCATTCTGCGGCGTGCACATAATGATCGACAACCTCTTCGCCAAAAGCGGCACGAAGCATCTTCGAACCGGAAAGCGCCTCGCTCGCCTCTCTCAGCGTATGCGGGATCTCGCGCACCTCCTTGCCCTGATAGGCGTCGCCCACGAAGGGCGCCTCCAGTTCCATCTTGTTCTCGATGCCGGAAATGCCGGCCGCGATCAGGGCGGCAAAGGCAAGGTACGGGTTGAGATCGGAGCCGCCGACGCGGCATTCGATGCGGATTGCCTTGCTGCCCTCACCGCAGAGGCGATAGCCGGCCGTGCGGTTGTCCTTGCTCCAGATCGCCTTGGTCGGAGCGAAGGTGCCGGCCATGAAGCGCTTGTAGGAGTTGATATAGGGCGCCAGGAAATAGGTTACCTCGCTCGCATGGGCGAGCTGACCGGCCACATAGTGGCGCATGAGCTCAGACATGCCATACTGCCCGTTCTTGTCGAAGAACAGCGGCGTTTCGCCGTCCTTGCTCCAGAGCGACTGGTGGATGTGCGACGAGGAGCCGGCGGCCGAGTAGTTCCACTTGGCAAGGAAGGTGATCGCCTTGCCGCGCTGCCAGGCGATTTCCTTGCAGCCGTTCTTGATGATCGCATGCCGGTCGGCCATCGTCACGGCCTCCGCATAACGGACGTTGATCTCCTCCTGGCCGGCGGACGCCTCGCCCTTGGAGTTCTCGACCGGGATCCCGGCTCCCTGAAGACCGTTGCGGATCGCCCGCATCACATCCTCTTCCTTGGTCGTCTGGAAGATGTGGTAATCCTCGTTGTAGCCGCTGACGAGCTGCAGGTCGCGATATCCCGAGAGCCTCGCATCGTCATAGGACTGATCGAAGAGGAAGAATTCGAGTTCGCTCGCCATATAGGCCTTGAAGCCCATGGCTTCGAGGCGCGCCACCTGCTTCTTCAAAATGGCGCGCGGCGAGTGCGGCACTTCCGTATGCGTGTCATGGTCCAGCATGTCGCAGAGAACCAGCGCGGTACCTTCGAGCCACGGAATGCGCCGGAGGGTCGAGAGGTCCGGCTTCATCGTGTAATCGCCGTACCCTTTCTCCCAGCTCGTCGCCTTGTAGCCGGGAACGGTCTCCATCTCCATATCTGTGGCAAGCAGGTAGTTGCAGCTATGCGTCTCCTTCCATGCGCTTTCCACGAAATATTCCGCATGAAACCGCTTGCCCATCAGGCGGCCCTGCATGTCCACCTGGCAGGCGAGCACCGTGTCGATGCGGCCCTCGGCCACGTCTCTCTTCAAATCATCGAATGTATAGTTCGCGCTCATGGGAAGGTCCTGGTTCCGGTCTGCTACCGGTAGAATTGTTCCGTCCATCTCCGGGGCCGCATCGCAGCCCCGGGTGTCAGTTGCTGGGCCCGATCAGGTATAGCGATAGGGCGGCCCGGCCTTTTCCATTGTCTCGCGGTACTTCTTCAATATCTCTACGACCTTGGCCGCGCGCGGGCTGGTGGCAGCAATCTCGTCCCAGAATTTCAGGGCCTCCGCTTCAACCGTTTTCCATTCCTCGTCCGGAATGGTCGTCAGTTCCAGCTTGGTGCCTTCGGCGCGTAACTTCGCCTCGCCGCCCCAGTACCAGTGCTGGCGATAGTAATGCGAGGAGTCGATGCAGAGGCGGAACAGCGTCTGCAGATGCTCCGGCACCTCCTTCCAGCGCGCGGAGTTCGCAAAAAACGATCCGCACCAGGCGCCGGAGATATTGTTCGTCAGAAAGTACTTGGTGACGTCCGCCCAGCCCACCGTGTAGTCCTCGGTAATCCCCGACCAGGCGAGCCCGTCGAGTTCGCCCGTCTGCATGGCGACCTGCACGTCCTCCCAGGGCAGAGTAACGGGAACGACGCCGAAACGCGTCAGAAACTTGCCGGCGGTCGGGAAGGTGAAGATGCGCAGGCCGTTGAGGTCCGCAAGCGTCTTGATCGGCTTCACCGTTGCAAAGTTGCAGGGATCCCAGGATCCGGCCGAAAGCCAGGTGACCCCTTCGACTTCGCCATAGGCTTCGGCCCAGATCTCGTTGAGGCCGTACTGATGAAAGAGCGTCGGCACGTCCAGGCTGTAGCGCGAAGCGAATGGGAAGTAGCCGCCGAATACCTTGATGTCGACCGGTGAAGCCATCGAGTCGTCGTCGCTCTGAACCGCATCGATCGTACCGGCCTGCATGGCGCGGAACAATTCGCCGGTCGGCACGAGCTGATCGGCGGTGTAAAGGTCGATTTGCATCTCGCCATTGGCGGCCTTGTTGAAGGCATCGATCGCCGGCTTGATGACATGTTCGGCGAGCGCCGGGCCGGCATAGGTCTGCAGGCGCCAGGTGATCTTTCCGGATTGCGCACGCACTGCCGGGGCAGCAAGCGCCGTCGTTCCGGCCGCGGCTGCAAGCCCGGCCTTCTTCAGAAAATCGCGTCTGTTGGTCATGTCCGTTTCCCTCTGTTTTCGTTCAACGTTCACTTCTTTTTTGGAGCCTCCCATCGGAAGGTCTCACCTCTTGCGGCGCAAGGCGCCGGCTCCCCGTCAGCCCTTCACATAGACATGGTGCGGCAGCCACAGTGCGATCTCCGGAAACGCCGTCACGATTGCCAGTCCCACGAGCATCACCAGGACGAAGGGGAGCACCGATCTGTAGATGTCCATCAGCGATATCTCGGGAGGAGCCATCGCACGCATCAGGAACAGGTTGTAGCCGAAGGGCGGAGTCATGTAGGCGATCTGGCAGGTTATCGTGTAGAGCACGCCGTACCAGATCAGATCGAAGCCGAGGCTGCCCACGAGAGGTATGTAGAGAGGGGCGACGATTACCAGCATGGCTGTGTCGTCAAGGAACGTGCCCATGATCAGATAGGAAATCTGCATCAGGATCAGCACTTCCCAGGGACCCAGCCCCCATTTCTCCAGGAACAGGAACTCGATCGCCTTGACCGCTCCCAGACCGTCGAAGACCGCACCGAAGCAGAGCGCTGCCAGGATGATCCACATGAACATGCAGGAGATCCCGAGTGTCTGCTCGATCGTCTTGTCGAAAACGGTCCATGTCAGACGCCCCTTCCACCAGGCCGCTACGAGGGCAGAAAGCGCCCCGACGGCGGAGCTCTCGACAAGGCTTGTGACGCCCATCACGAAGAGGCCCATCATCAGAAAGAAGATCATGAAGGGGAGGATGCCGGCGCGTAACAGCTTGAGCTTTTCGGCAAGCGGGACGTTCCGCTCCTCCTTGGGAAGCGCCGGCCCAAGATGCGGCTGTATCTTGCAGCGAAAGACCACATAGATCGAAAACAGCAGTGCCAGAAGCAACCCCGGAAACACGCCTGCAAGCCAGAGCTGCCCCACCGGCTGACGCGCGATCATGCCGTAGAGCACCAGCACGACGCTCGGCGGAACCAGAATGCCGAGTGAACTGCCCGCCTGAATGACTCCGGTCACCATCGTCTTGTCGTAGCCGCGGCGCAGGAGCTCGGGCAGCGCGATGGTCGCGCCGATCGCCATTCCCGCAACGCTGAGTCCGTTCATCGCGGAAATGATGACCATCAGCCCGATGGTGCCAAGCGCAAGCCCGCCGCGCAGGCCGCCCATCCACACGTGGAACATCTTGTAGAGATCCTCGGCGATCCCGGACTCCGACAGCATGTAGCCCATGAAGATGAAGAGCGGCAAAGTGAGCAGCGGATACCATTTCATCAGCTTCATCGAAGCGGCGAAGGCCATCTCGAAGCCGCCATTGCCCCAGAGGAAGGCAGCCGAAACCGCGCCGACGACACCGATGGCCGCGAAGACCCTTTGCCCGGTCAGCATCGTCATCATCATGGACGAGAACATCATGAAGGCGATCATCTCGTAGCTCATGCGATCGGCCTCCCCATCGCCCGGGCAAGGTCCTTGATGAAGATGGACGTTGCCTGCAGGAGAGTGAGTGCGATGCCTATCGTCATGACGATCTTGATCGGCGCCATGTAGGGTGCCCAGCTCGAATAGCTGGTCTCACCGTATTTCAACGCATAAGCAGTGCTGGAAACGCCTCCATAAAGCAGGAAGCCCAGATAGACGAAGAGCATGAGGATGGTGATCGCATCGACCGCAGCGCGCGTGCGCGCAGTCCAGCGGCCATAGACCAGGTCCATACGCACGTGGCTGTCGAGCTGGAGCGAATAGGCCCCACCCAGCAGATAGTATGCCGCCATGACGAATTGTGCCATTTCGAGCGTCCAGAGCGACGGCAGCAGCCAGGCCTTCGATACGGACGAATAGAGCAGAATGCCCATCATCGCGAAGATCAGATACATGGTCGTCCGGCCCACGCGGCGATTGAATCCGTCGACCGTTCGCACATAGGTTTTCAAATATTCAGGCATCGCGGCGCCCTGCCCCGCGCGCGCCGTCAGGACGAGGAAGCTCCCCTCCCATAGCTGCCGATCCGATCATGGGCTGCATCTCTCCTGTTCACTGTCATCACCGCGGCTTCGCCGCTCCCCGGGTCTATTGTTGTGCCGGAAGGGCAACCGCGCTCGTTGCGAGCAGCCCCGCCAGATAATCGGCCATGACCCTTTGGCCGACTTTATCGCGGATGAGATCGTTGCGGATCTCGATCATGACGTTGGGCACGCCAAGGCGGATACCGTATTCGATCAGACTGTGCGTCACGCCGTCGGCCGGTCCATAAGGTTCGTTGCGGCGGACGTCGTATCCCGCCTCCGCGGTCGCCGCGGCGGCAAGAATGCGCTCCGCGAGCCGGCTGTCCGCATCGTGCAGAATGCCGAGCTCGACGGTCCGCGGCTTGCCGAAATAGATCGGCGTGAAACTGTGTATGGTCACGAGAACCGGCCCTCTGCGCGCGGCCTTGCGGTCTGCCACGGCGCGCGTGACCGCCGCGTGAAACGGCAGGTAAATCTCCTGGATCCGCGCCTGCCGCTCCGCGGCCGAAAGGGCGACGTTGCCGGGCACCTCATAGGTCTCGCTGACGGCAGGCATCGCCGCAGCCGCTTCCGGCGGTCTGTTGCAATCATAGGCAAGCCGCGAAAAACGCTGATGAATCAGGGTGCCATCCAGCTCTTTGGAGAGCAGCCGGGAGACTGCCAATGCGCCGGGATCCCAGGCGACATGACTCTCGAGCGCCTCCTTCGAAAGGCCGAGCGTTCCCAGCCGCTCGGGCATCCGGTTCGAGGCATGCTCGCAGACGAAGAGGAATTCTCCCTTCGCTTCGGCGTTCTCGATCGCGACCGGGTCGCCCTCTGCCTCAGTCAAAAGTCCCGTCAAAACCGGCCCCCAATGCCTCGTCAGACGATGGTTGTGAAGAGAATTCTTCACGAATCGGCACGTGTCAATGGAAAACTGAAACGATCTTTTCAAAATTGCGATTGACTTCGATTGTGACAGCGATGTTTAATTTCCGGCAAGCTGGCAAAGACCGGCCAAGGGGACGACATTGAACGGCAACACGGCTTCCATGACGGTGTCGGATGTGATCAACGCACATTTCGCCGCGCTGACGCGCGCCGAAAAGCAATTGGCGGAGACACTTCTCGACAATTACCCGGTCTCCGGTCTCGGTTCGATCACCACGGTCGCCGAGAACGCCGGCGTTTCGACGCCGACGGTCGCCCGCATGGTTCAGAAGCTCGGTTTTCGCGGCTTCCCGGACTTTCAGGCACGGCTTCATCAGGAGCTCGAGGCGACGATCTCCAATCCGATCGCCAAGCACGACCGCTGGGCGGCCAGCGCGCCGGGGACGCATACGCTCAACCGTTTCGCCGACGCGGTCATGGGAAACATGCGCCAGACGCTGTCGCAGATCGAGCCCGCGGAGTTCGACACGGCCGCCGCACTCGTTGCCGATTTGAAGCGCAGGGTCTATCTCGTCGGCGGGCGCATCACCCGCTCTCTCGCGGATTACCTCTTCACTCATCTTCAGGTCATCCGAACCGGCGTCACGCAGATCGCCGCGAACCCGAGTTCGTGGCCGCATTACGTGCTGGACATGCGCCCGGGAGACGTCCTCATCCTGTTCGACATCCGCCGTTACGAGCAGGAGATGGAAACGCTCGCCCGCTCCGCCCGAGACCGCGGCGTCGAGATCATCCTCTTCACGGACCAGTGGGGCTCTCCGGTCGCCAAGTCTTCATCGAAGGTCTTCCGCGCCCGGATCGAGGTTCCCTCCGCATGGGACAGTTCCGTCATGCTGCTCTTCCTCGTGGAGGCGCTGATCGAGGCGGTACAGAGCTCGAACTGGGACCAAACCCGGGACCGGATGAGGACGCTGGAGGGCCTGTTCGATTCCACCCGCATTTTCCGCAAGCCGGTCTAGGAGGGCTCCGGCGGCTTGAATTCCCTGATGGAAGAGCAATCAGGCGACATTCGAATGCAACCGGGGCGGATTGCTCCGAAGCCGACATATCTGCCGCAGACGGGACAAGGCCTGTCACATAAGCTTCATCGCATATCTTTAACTGCATCGGCGAAATTGAACGAAAACCCAATAAGGAGAACGCCAGTGATTTCAAGGACTCAACGCCTGCTCTCGCTTTCGACCGCCATGCTGCTCGCAACGACGGCAGTAGCCGTTGCCGAGCCGAGCGAAGAGCTCATCGCAGCCGCCAAGAAGGAAGGCACGCTGACGACAATCGCGCTCCCGCACAATTGGTGCGGGTACGGCGACGTGATCGCCGGCTTCAAGGCCAAATACGGCCTCGAAGTCAACGAACTGAACCCGGATGCGGGCTCCGGAGACGAGATCGAGGCGATCAAGGCCAACAAGGGCAACACCGGCCCGCAGGCCCCCGACGTCATCGACGTCGGCCTCTCTTTCGGCCCCTCGGCCAAGGCCGAAGGCCTGATTCAGCCCTACAAGGTCTCTACCTGGGACACGATTCCGGACACGGCCAAGGATCCGGAAGGCTATTGGTACGGCGACTATTACGGCGTTCTCTCCTTCGTGGTGAACACCGATATCGTCAAGGACGTGCCGAAGGACTGGGCGGACCTCAAGAAGTCCGACTATGCGAACTCGGTCGCCCTCGCCGGCGATCCGCGCGCATCCAACCAGGCGGTGCAGGCGGTCTACGCCGCCGGCCTCGCGGCCGGCGAAACGGATGCGGCAAAGGCCGGGGAAGCGGGCCTGGCCTTCTTCGCCGAGGTCAACAAGGCCGGCAACTTCGTCCCGGTCATCGGCAAGTCCGCCTCGCTCGCGCAAGGCTCGACGCCGATCATCATCGCCTGGGACTATAACGGTCTCTCCTGGCGCGACAGCCTGAACGGCAACCCGCCGGTCGAAGTCGTCGTCCCGGCCTCCGGCGTCGTCGCCGGCGTCTACGTGCAGGCGATCTCTGCCTTCGCTCCGCATCCGAACGCCGCCAAGCTCTGGATGGAATATCTTTACTCGGACGAAGGTCAGCTCGGCTGGCTGAAGGGCTACTGCCACCCGATCCGCTTCAACGACCTCGTCAAGAACGGCAAGGTTCCGCAGGAAATGCTCGACAAGCTGCCGCCAGCCGCATCCTACGAAAAGGCCGTGTTCCCGACACTCGACGAGCAGGCCAAGGGCAAGGAAGCGATCACCACCAAGTGGGACAGCGTCGTCGGCGCGAGCGTGCAGTAACTGCCATTGCGTACCTCCCCGCCTCGTACGTGGCGGGGAGGTCATTTTCCTCCGACGCCGGGACAGCCGAAAGCTTTATGACCACGACAACAGCAGCAGCACCCCTGATCAGCAAACGAGCGATCATCGACTGGCTGGGCATCGCGCCCTTCATGATTTTCGCGCTGATGTTCCTGGTCGTTCCGACGCTCTATCTCGTCACCGGGGCCTTCCTCACGCCTGCAGGCGAGTTCACCTTCAAGAATATCGGCGATCTCTTCACGCCCTCGATCCTCTCCGCCTACTGGATTTCGATCCGCGTATCGGTCGCCTCCTCGCTCGGCGGCGCGCTCATCGGCTTTTTCCTCGCGTGGGCGATCGTGCTTGGCGGGCTGCCGGGCTGGATTCGCTCCGGGCTCCTCACCTTTTCCGGCGTCGCCTCCAACTTCGCGGGCGTTCCGCTCGCCTTCGCGTTTCTCGCGACCCTCGGCCGCACCGGACTTGTCACCGTGTTTCTGCGCGACTGGTTCGGCTTCAATCTCTATTCGACAGGGTTCAATCTCCTGAGCTTCCTCGGCCTCACCATCACCTACATGTATTTCCAGATCCCGCTGATGGTGCTGATCCTTACGCCGGCGCTCGACGGCATGAAGAAGGAATGGCGCGAAGCTTCCGAAATTCTCGGCGCCTCCACCTGGCAATACTGGCGCATGGTGGCGCTGCCGATCCTCTGGCCGAGCCTGCTCGGCACGACGCTCCTGCTCTTCGCCAACGCCTTCGGCGCGATCGCCACCGCCTACGCGCTGACCGGCAGTTCGCTCAATATCGTCCCGATCCTGCTCTATGCACAGATCCGCGGCGACGTGCTCCATAATCCGAACCTCGGCTATGCGCTGGCGCTCGGCATGATCGTCATCACCGGCATCTCCAATATTCTCTACATCTGGCTGCGGATGCGCGCCGAACGGTGGCAGAAATGAAAGCAAGACGTCTCGGTGCCTGGATCGCCATCGCCATCGGAGCGAGCTATTTCATCGTCCCGCTGCTCGGCACGCTGGAATTCTCGCTGCGCATGCGCCGCGATGCCTATTCCTTCGACGCTTACCGGTCGGTCTTCTCCGACTTCCAGTTTCGCGAGACCTTCGGCTATTCGATGCTGATGGCGTTTTTCACGATCATCTTCGGCATGCTGCTGGTGGTGCCGACCGCCTATTGGGTGCGCCTGCGCCTGCCCCAGGTCCGCCCCGTCATCGAGTTCATCACGCTGCTGCCGCTCGTCATTCCCGCGATCGTCATCGTCTTCGGCTATCTCAGACTCTATAATTCCTCCTCGTTCCTGCCGCTGACCGGCTCCACTTCCGGCACCAATGCGCTCCTGATGTTCTCCTACATGACGCTGTCGCTTCCCTATATGTACCGCGCGGTCGACACGGCGATGCGGGCCATCGATGTCAGAACGCTGACGGAGGCCGCGGAAAGCCTTGGCGCCAAATGGCCGACCATCCTCTTCCGCTGCATTTTCCCGAATGTGATGAGCGGCGTGCTTTCCGGTGCCTTCATCACCTTCGCGATCGTCATGGGCGAATTCACCATGGCGGCGCTGCTCAACCGCCCGGCCTTCGGCCCCTATCTGCAGCTTGTCGGCGCCAACAAGGCCTACGAGCCTTCGGCGCTCGCCGTCATTGCATTCGCGATCACCTGGCTCAGCATGGGATTGATCCAGCTCGTATCGCGCTTCCAGAAATCCGCTCCGGCCAAGGCTTGATCACATGGCATTCCTGCAACTGACCAACATCCAGAAATCCTTCGGCCCGGTCCAGGTCGTGCATAATTTCGACATGGGGATCGACAAGGGCGAGTTCGTCTCCTTCCTCGGCCCCTCCGGCTGCGGCAAGACGACCATACTGCGCATGATTGCCGGCTTCGAAACGCCGTCCGGCGGCTCGATCTTCATCGACGGCAAGGACCAGGGCACGCTCAAGCCCAACCAGCGCAATATCGGCATGGTGTTCCAGGCCTACGCACTCTTTCCCAACATGAATGTTCACGACAATGTCGCCTTCGGCCTCAAGGTCGCCGGCGCCTCCAAAACGGAGATCGAGGCACGGGTGAAGCAGATGCTCGGACTGATCAAGCTCGAGCATCTGGCGGACCGCTTCCCCTATCAATTGTCCGGCGGACAGCAGCAGCGCGTGGCGCTTGCCCGCGCCCTCGCCGTCAAGCCGCAGGTGCTGCTCCTCGACGAGCCGCTCTCCGCGCTCGATGCAAAAATCCGCATCTCGCTGCGGGAGGAGATCCGGCAGATCCAGCAGCAGCTCGGCATCACCACGGTATTTGTGACGCACGACCAGGAGGAGGCACTGTCGATCTCCGACCGGATCGTCGTCATGAATGCCGGCCGCGCCGATCAGATCGGCACCCCTTTCGAGATCTACAACACCCCGTCCACACGATTCGTCGCCTCCTTCGTCGGCACGCTCAACATCATCGAGGGCAAGGTGGCCGATCCCGCAAGCGGCGCGGTCACCATCGGCGGGCAGCGGATTTCGCTGAAAGAGCCGATAGCCGGGGCAAAGGGCGGCGACAGCATTTCGCTGGCACTCAGGCCGGAAGCAGGCTCAATCGCCGAGGGCGCCAGGGGCGATACCGCACTTCCGGGCCAAGTCGTATCGAGGAGCTTTCTCGGCTCCGTCATCCGCACCAAGCTGCGGGTCGGCGAAGACATCATCTCCTTCGATATGTTCAACGATCCGGGCATGACCCCGCCGGTCGCCGGCGAGAGCGTCACGCTGCGCTTCGCGGCAAAGGACCTGCTCGTCATCCGCGAATAGACCGCGGAATGAATTGTTCAGAGGTGCGAAATCCTTGGAAAATTCTGTCGTGATTTTTCGCTTTCACGTCGCAGCACAGATTTGACGGCGGCGAAACAGCCGCTATAGTCGCAAGCGTTCTCAGGGCGGGGTGAAATTCCCCACCGGCGGTAGCGAACACAGGATCGGGAATGGTCGGTGGTCGAAGCCCGCGAGCGCTTCGCATTTTCGTGCGAAGGTCAGCAGATCCGGTCGAATTCCGGAGCCGACGGTTATAGTCCGGATGGAAGAGAGCAAGCAGAGGCGTCGCCCCTCCCCGGGGTCTTCGCGCATGCATGTTCGCCCGACGGGATCATTGGAAAATGCCAACCCTGAAAGGCTTGAGACCATGACCATACTTTCCCATCCCTCCGCCAAGATCGCCATCGTCCGCGCCCGCTGGCACGCCGATATCGTCGATCGTTGCGTCGACGCCTTCGTTGCGCAATGGACGAAACTCGGCGGCAGCGCCGCCGATGTCGAGATCTTCGACGTGCCGGGAGCGCTCGAAATCCCGCTGCATGCGCAGGCGCTCGCCAGGACCGGCCGCTACGCGGCGATCCTCGGCACCGCCTTCGTCGTCAATGGCGGCATCTATCGCCACGACTTCGTCGCCGGGACGGTGCTCGACGGCATGATGCGCGTCCAGCTCGATACCGACGTGCCGGTGCTCTCCGCGGTCCTGACACCCCACAACTTCCAGGAAAGCGAGCCTCTGATCGCCTTCTTCCGCGACCATTTCGTCGTCAAGGGCGAGGAAGCCGCGAATGCCTGCGCGCAGATTCTCGATGCGCGTGCGAAGCTCGCGCTGGTCGACGCCTGAAACGGTGCTGCCTCTCTCCCCGGGCTAAACCCGAGAGGCGCAGATGTACCAATTCCATTCAGAAAAGGGGCGCGGTCGGCATCGGCCGCGCCTTCACATTGAAGCGATTGAAACCCCACGCGATCCGCGATAACAAACTTGAATAACACTTGAAGGATTACTGCGGTCGGGCTTGGCAAGCCGGCAGGACCGGAGAAAGCGACGATGACATTTCAGCCGCGCATGCAGAACAGGATCAGCGGGTTTTCGATCATCGGCGGCCTCAACCGCAGAGAGTGGAATGGTGTGGTCGCGGATGTCTGGGATGTGGAATGCGTTCCGCATGCGGGCGGCTATTATATCGCCGAGGACCCCCGCATGTTCATCGTGCTCGACGCCAAGGGCGGCGGCAATTGCAGGGTGAAGCTCGCCGCAAACGGCAAGGGTGCCGTCCAGAACTACCATCGGCAGGCCCTCTCCTATATCCCGGCCGGAATGGAGCTCTGGACCGATGTCGTCGACATCCATTACATCCGGCATCTCGATCTTCACTTCGACATCGATGCACTCGGCAGACGCCTGAAGGAAGACCTCGACGCCGCGGCAATCGAGACGCCCCGGCTGATGTTCCAGGACGAACGCTTCCTCACGATCGCCGGCCTGATCGCAGCCGAGTGCCTCAATCCCCAGCCCCTCCACGATCTTTACGGCGACGGCCTCACGGTGGCGCTTTTCATCGATCTCATGAAGATCGGCAAGCGAAGCGGCCGCAAGCGCAGCCAGCTTGCGGCGTGGCAATTGCGGCGGGCCGTCGATTTCATCGAGGAGAATTTCGCCCGTAATGTCCGGCTCGAGGAACTCGCCGACCTCACGGGCCTTTCCCAATCGCATTTCAGCCATGCCTTCAAGGCTTCGACGGGTGTCGCGCCTCACCAGTGGCACATCAATGCGCGGGTCGAACGGGCAAAGCAGATGCTGCTCAGGAGCGACGCCCCGCTGACCTCGATTGCCGCCGAGACGGGCTTTGCCGATCAGGCGCACTTCACCCGTGTGTTTCGCAAGGCAGTCGGCACGACTCCGGCCTTTTGGAAGAAAAGTCACACCGCCTGACCAGTCCGCCGGCAGCGCGCAGTTTTGCCCAAAATCGTTCAATTTCCCGATATCGGGACAAGCGCCGCCAAAATAGTTGACGTAGACACTCATCTTATCGTCGACAGTGGCGGTCACGCGGGGCAACGCGGGGCCGGCCGATTTTCGGGGCATGAATGAGATGAAGTGCAGGATTCGCGGGGCGCATCTGAAGACTCTTCTGGCGAGCGGAGCGGCGCTCGCGCCGCTGATGATGAGCGGAATGGCGCTGGCGCAGGAGGGAAACGCCACGCAGCTCGAGCGAATCGTCGTCGAGGGCGGCAATGCGACGGGCGCCAGCGCGAGCGGACCGGTGGACGGCTACGTCGCAAAGGCGACCGCAACCGGGTCGAAGACCGCCACGCCGCTCAGCGAAATCCCCCAGTCGGTCTCCGTCGTCGGCCGCGAGGAACTGGACGATCGCGCCGTGGTCAACAAGGTCGACGAGGCCTTGCGCTATACGCCGGGCGTCACGTCGGCACCTTTCGGCACCGATCCCGACACGGACTGGTTCTACATCCGCGGCTTCGATGCGGCCCAGACCGGCCTCTTCCTCGACGGCTTGCCGCTCTTCAGCTTCGGTTTCGGCAATTTCCAGATCGACCCTTTCATGCTGGAGCGGATCGAGGTGCTGAAGGGCCCGGCCTCCGTGCTCTATGGCGGGTCCAATCCGGGCGGCATCATCAATCTGATCAGCAAGCGTCCGCTCGATGAGCCGCTCTATTACACCGAAGTCGGCATCAACAGCGACGGCAACGCCTTCACCGGCTTCGACATCAGCGACAAGCTGAACGATGACGGAACGGTTCGCTACCGCCTGACCGGAAAGGTCGCCGGCGGCGACAACTATTCGGACTATTCCGAGGACCTGCGCGGTTTCATCCTTCCTCAGGTAACCTATGCACCCGACGACGCGACCAGCCTGACCGTCTTCGGCCTGCTCCAGGGTCTGGACCAGGTTCATGTCGGCAACGGCTTCCTGCCCTATGTCGGAACCGTGGTCGATGCTCCCTACGGCAAGATCGACCGCGACGCCTATTTCGGCGAGCCGGACATGGACGAAGGAACCTACGCCCAGCAGATGGTCGGCTATGAGTTCACCCACGACTTCGACAACGGCTGGAAATTCACGCAGAACGCCCGCTATGCCCATCTCCACAAACACGAGAACTATCCGTATCCCTACGGCTATGTCGGCCCGGGCTTCGGCAATGTCGATCCGATCGCTCCCGACTACCTCCTGAACCGCATCGGTTTCGAGGCCACCTCGAAAGTCGACAGCTTTGCGATCGACAACCGCGCCGAGACGGAATTCGATCTCGGCTCCACGAGCCACACCTTCCTCGCCGGCCTGGAATACAAATATTACCGACTGGACCACATCGGCGCGTCGGGAGGCGCAACACCGATCAGCCCGACCGATCCGGTTTACGGTGTGCCGCAGGGCCCGAAATCCGTCTACATCAACCAGGTTTTCACGCAGCAGCAGATCGGCATCTATGCTCAGGATCAGGTGCGCTTCGGCGACGGTTGGCTGGCCACGCTCAACGGGCGATACGACTATGTGGACACCGACCTCAGGAACGGCGCCACGGCCTGGGCCGCACCTTCGAACTTCGGATATGACGACGGAGCGCTCAGCGGCCGGGCCGGCCTTGCCTACGAGTTCGAAAGCGGCGTTACGCCCTATTTGAGCGTAGCGACATTCTTCAATCCGCTCGTGGGCTCGCGCGACTCGAACCCGGATCCCGCGGTCACGACGCTGGTGCCCCTGAAGCCCGAAGAAGGCTACCAATACGAAGCGGGGATCAAATACGAGCCGACGTTTATCGATGGTTTGTTCACCGCCTCGGTCTTCGAGATAACCAAGCAGAACGTCCAGGTGACCGACACACTCGGTGTTTCCACACAGCTCGGCGAGGTGCGCTCCCGCGGTTTCGAGCTCGAGGGCAAGGTGAATATCGACGAAAACTGGAAGATCGTCTCGGCGTTCAGCTATACCGATCTGGAGATCACGGAAGACGCCAACCCGTCGCTGCTCGGCAAGTCGCCCTATCTCATACCCGAGACTCAGGCCGCTCTGTGGCTCGACTACACCGTGACCGGCGGCGCGTTCGAAGGCATGAGCCTCGGTGCGGGCGTGCGCCGCCAGGGCGAGTCCTGGGCCGACGCCGCGAATACGAAGAAGGTCCCGGCGGCGACGCTCGTAGATGCCGCCATCCGCTATGAGAAGAACGACTGGACGGCGTCGCTCAACGTCGCCAACCTGTTCGACAAGGACTATGTCGCGGGCTGCCAGGGTCTCCTGACCTGCGGCTACGGCGAAAGCCGGACTTTCACGCTGAAGCTCAGCAAGAAGTGGTGACGGGCGGCATTTCCACCTCATCCGCCTGCCGGCACCTCCCCGCAGGCGGGGCGAAGGTCGCGGCGGCGAGTTGAGGGGGGCCGCCTCGTCCCGCGATCAAACTTTCATTTTTCCATCATGTAGATCGGCAACGACTGTCACACTCAACTGGTAGCAAGCGCTCGGCTTCATTCATGCCAACAATCTGCAGGGAGCGCTTTGCAATGAGAATCTCCGTCACTACGTCCCTTATCATCGGCTTGGTCGCAGGCATCGCGCCTGGCTCGCCGGCGGCTGCAGCCGAAAAGACGAAGTTTGAGTTCTGGTACGGCCTTTCGGGCGATCTTGGGGAACGTGTCCAGGATGCCTGCAAGAAGTTCAACGACAGCCAGACCGAATTCGAGATCGTCTGCACCTCGCAAAACGGATACGACGCGACCCTGCAGAACACGATTGCCGCCTACCGCGCGAGGAAGCAGCCGGCAATCACCCAGATCTACGATGCCGGCACTCTGGACATGATGCTTTCGGGTGCATTCGTGCCCGCCAGGAAGCTGATGGCCGACAACGGCTACAGCATCGATTGGAACAATTATTTCGGCGGCATCGCCAATTATTATGCGACGGCAAAGGGAGAACTGAACTCCTTCCCGTTCAACTCCTCGACTGCGATGTTCTACTACAATGTCGACGCCTTCGAGAAGGCCGGCGTCGATTTCAAGCCGGACACCTGGGAACAGGTCGAGGCAGCGGCCCGCAAATTGAAGGCAGCCGGATACGAATGCCCGCTCGCCTTCAACTTCGATACGTGGCAGCTCATGGAGCAGTTTTCGGCCATCCACAACCAGCCGATCGCCACCAGGGGGAATGGCTACAACGGGCTGGATGCCGAGCTGGTCGTCAACAGGACCAGGTTCGTGGACCATGTGAAGTTCTTCAAGAAAATGGCAGACGAGAAGCTGTTCGTGGTCAAGACCAAGCAGCTGGGCATGGATCTCGTCCCGGCCTTCACGTCGCAGACCTGCCAGATGATACAGACCTCGATCGCCGACCATGGCACCGTCGGCAAGTCCCTTCCCGAGGGGGTGAAGTGGGACGTCGGCATGCTGCCCGTATGGAACGGCACCGAGCGGCAGAATTCTCTCGTCGGCGGCGCGTCGCTCTGGGTGCTCGCCGGCCGTCCGGAAGCGGAGTACAAGGGCGCGGCCGCCTTCCTCAACTATCTCGCGACACCCGAAATGGCCGAGTGGTGGTCCACGGTAACCGGATATATCCCGGTGACCAGGACCGGGTTCGACGCCATGAAGTCAAACGGGTTCTACGACAAGGCACCCTACAAGGGACGCGAGCTCGCCATCGAGAGCCTGTCCTTTACTCCGACCTCGGAGAACACCCGCGGCATTCGCCTCGGTGGCTTCACGCAAGTCCGCAAGGAACTCGCGACCGCCCTCGAAGCGATCTTCATGCAGAACGCGGACGTGCAGACGGAACTCGACAGGGCCGTTGAACGCGGCAATGCCGTCCTGCGCCGTTTTGAGAAGACCTACGCCGGACAGACGCTGAACTAGATCTGATCCGATCCGGGGCCTGCCGTGACGTCGGCAGGCCCCGATTTTCTTCCTGCACATCGGAAATCGAAGCTATGGACAAGCGTGCGGCCTTTCGCAGCTGGTGGCTGCCAAGCCTATTCGCCCTGCCGCAGATCATCCTGATCCTGCTGTTTTTCTATTGGCCAGCAGTCGCCGTGCTGCGATGGGCGTTCACATTGGAGCCGCCGTTCGGGGGCGCCGCGGAATTCGTCGGCCTTGCCAACTTCCAGGAGGTTTTCGCCGATCCGCTCTACTGGAACTCCGTCGGTATCAGCCTGGCATTCGCCCTTTGCGGCACCTTGGCCACCATCTTCATCGGCCTCGTTCTTGCGCTTGCGGTCGATCGGCAATTGCCGGCCTCAGCTCCGTTCCGGTTTCTGTACATTCTGCCTTATGCGATTGCAGGCCCGGCCGCAGGCATGGCTTTCCGCTTTATCCTGTCGCCGGAGCGCGGACTGATGGCATCGGTCAACGCGGCTTTCCCGGATTTCTGGAACCCGGCCAAATACGGCAGCCACGCCCTGATTCTCGTCATCGTCGTCTTTGCGTGGAAATGGGCGGGCTACACATTCATCTTCCTTCTCGCCGGCCTTCAGTCGGTCCCCCGTTCGCTTATCGAGGCGGCCGCCATGGACGGCTCCGGCCCCGTCCGCCGTGCGGTCGATATCCAGGTACCCATGCTGGCGCCGACGCTCTTCTTCCTGCTGGTCATCATGATGACCGAGGGATTCGTCGGGGCCGACACTTACGGCATAGTAGACCGAACGACGGAGGGCGGGCCGAACCACGGCACGGATGTGATGGTGTACCGCATCGTCGAGGAGGCATTCCGCGGCTTGAACTATTCCGGCGCGTCGGCGCAAAGCCTCGTCCTCATCGGTCTCATCATGATCTTCACCTTCATCCAGTTCCGCTTCATCGAGCGCCAGGTCCATTACAAGTGAGGCTCACATGATACAGCGGACACCTTTCGCCAACGCCCTCACCTACGGCGTGATGATCTTCGGCTTCCTGCTGCTGATCGGCCCTTTCATCGTGATCGTGTCGGGCGCCAGCCAGACCTTTCAGCAAGTAAACGCCGTACCCTTCAGTCTTCTGCCGCAGGATCGCCTGATCGAGAACATGAGCGCCGCATGGGAGCGCGCCAATCTCGGAACGGCGATGCTGAACAGTTTGGTCATGGCCAGCCTCGTCACGATCGGCAAAGTGGCCCTATCGGCGCTGACGGCCTTCGCCATCGTCTTCTTCCGAACCCCGCTGAAGGGCTTCTTCTTCTGGATGGTGTTCATTACCCTGATGTTGCCGCTGGAAGTGCGCGTGGTGCCCACCTATGCCGTCGCTGCCGATCCGTTCCAACCCGTCCGGCTTCTGATCTCCGCAGTAACGGGCTTCGAAGTCTCGGTCGACTGGAACCTTCTCAACTCCTACGCCGGCCTCACGCTGCCCCTGATCGCGACAGCGACCGGAACGTTCCTCTACCGCCAGTTCTACCTGACCCTGCCCGACGAACTGGCAGAGGCGGCGCGGATGGACGGGTCGGGTGCGATCCGCTTCTTCATCGATATGCTGCTGCCGCTGTCGCGCACGAACATGCTCGCTTTGACCACGATCATGTTCGTCTATGGGTGGAATCAGTATCTCTGGCCGCTCCTGATGGTGACGGACCCTCAATACAAGACCACGATGATGTCGCTGATTGCGCTCCTGCCGTCCGAAAACGGCACTCCGGACTGGAACGTGACGCTTGCCGGATCCTTGATCATCATGCTGCCCCCGCTCATCGTCGTTGCCGTTCTCCAGCGGTGGTTCGTTCGCGGGCTCGTGGCGACCGAAAAATGAACCGCATTTCCCAAACAGAAACAGACAGAGAGGCCCGCGTTCATGGCTGACATCCAAATTAGCGCCGTGCGCAAGTCCTACGGCAAGGTCCCTACCCTGCATGGCATCGACCTCGCCTTCGCGTCGGGAGAATTCGTCGTTATCCTCGGTCCGTCCGGGTGCGGGAAATCGACGCTTCTGAGGATGATCGCGGGGCTGGAGGAAATCACCGCCGGGGAGATCGCCATCAACGGGCGGGTCGTCAACAGGCTTGAGCCGCGCGAACGCGGCTGCGCCATGGTGTTCCAGAACTACGCCCTCTATCCCCACATGACCGTCGCCGGAAATATCGGCTATGCCCTGAAGGTGGCGGGCATACCGAAGGCTGAGCGGCTGCGCCGCATCGAGGAAACAGCGAAGATCGTCGGGCTTTCCGACTATCTCAATCGGAAGCCCGCGGCACTTTCCGGCGGTCAGCGCCAGCGCGTTGCCATGGCCCGCGCGATTATCCGCGAACCGAGCGTGTTCCTTTTCGACGAACCGCTCTCGAATCTCGACGCCAAACTGCGCGTCACCATGCGAGCCGAGATCCGGAAGCTGCATCAGCGTCTCTCGGCAACGTCCATCTTCGTCACCCATGATCAGGTCGAAGCCATGACGCTCGCTGACAAGCTGGTGGTCATGAACAAGGGCCTCGTCGAACAGGTGGGACAGCCGCTCGACATCTACCATCGTCCGGCAAGCATCTTCGTCGCGTCCTTCATCGGCTCGCCGGCCATGAACCTGTTCGATGCCGAGATCGACGTCGGCAACGCCTGCCTGACCTTCGCCGGCGCGAAGCTGCCGATCGACAGGAGGATTGCGGCGCGTCTGGGCGCAGGAAACATCACGATCGGCATTCGCCCGGAACAGTGCATCGTGTCGACCGAAGCAAAAGGCGGCGTCGCGATCAAGGTCGAGTTCGTCGAGGAGCTCGGATCCGGCCGCGTCATTCACGCGGAGCTGCATGGCCGTCCCTTCGCCGCCTGTGTCGACGAGAAAATGCGCGTCCGGCCGGGTGATTGGATCGACCTGGAGCTGCCTTTGGCGCAATTGCACGTTTTCGACCGCGAGTCAGGCCGGCGGATCGGGGTCGATCTGGAATCTCGCGCCGTCGCTGCTTCCGCCGGTCGACCGGCATTCGAAACAATCTGATCGCGTCCATCGAGAAGGAGAAACGCAATGAACGAAATCATTTCCGCCGTAGGCTTTTGCAACCGGACCGGCAAGGGCGATCTTTCGAGCCTGGACGCGTCCATACGCGAAGTTGCCGAAACGGGTGCTGACGCCTGCGAAATCGGAATTTACGGCGAAGAAATCGTCAGTGGCGGACGCATCATCGAAGACCGTGTCCGGCGCGTCGCCGACATCACGAAGAAATATTCCTTCAAAAAGCTCTCGCTGCACGGTCAGGTCCTGTCCAACTTCATGGATCGCCAGCACCATCATCTGCAGAAAAAGGTCGTGAGGGCGATGCTCGAACTGTGTGACCGGCTTGGCGCCGGGATCCTCGTTCATCACTCAGGCGCGGCGCAGCTCGCCCCCGGAGAAAGCGCCGCCGATCTCGACAGGATGGAACGCGATGCCCTCGCGGAAATGGCGGAGATCGCAAAAGCGTACGGAGTACGCATCGCGCTTGAAAACATCTTCACGACGGAAACCGGCCAGTATCGGCAGACGCCGAGGCAGGTCGCCGAAACAGTGCGGGCGATCGGTTCCGACAACGTCGTCGCGCTCATCGACTTCTCGCATGCCTATATCGAAGCGACGCACCGCGGACTCGACTTCCGCGACGAGCTGAGGACAATGGCGCCGGTGACTGGTCACCTGCATGTCCACGACAGTTTCGGGCTGCCCTATTCCATGACCCGCTTCTATCATCCGGCAGAGGCGACCGCACTCGGCATCGGAGACCTGCATCTGCCGATCGGCTGGGGCGACATTGCCTGGGACGACATTTTCTCCGAGTTGACCTTCCTTCCGGACACGACGCTGATCATGGAAATCGACGCCGGGCGGTTTGCCGATCAGCAACCGGCGTGCCTGGAGCGCGCACGGAGTCTGGCCGCCGCAGTGGGACTGAGATCCGCGGCGTAGCGTGCGCGGTCACCTTCCCGCGCGTACCAGATCACGACGTTTCGGGTTGGAAGGCTACAGGATCAAAACCAATCCTGTTCCAGAAGCGAAAACACCCGGCATTGCTGCCGGGCGTCTCGCTGCGTGCGCATGAGGGAGGATCAGCACGCGCCGCAGAATTCGCGACCGTTACTTCGCCTGATCCAGGCGGTCGATCGCTTCGACATTTGCCGCCGACGGACCGTTGGGGTCGAACTCGGAGGCCAGCCACGTATCGACGATCGATTTCGCCAGTTCGGGGCCGATGACGCGCGCGCCCATGGTGATGATCTGGGCGTTGTTGGATTTGGCCGCCCGCTCGGCGGAATAGGTATCGTGGGTCAGCGCGGCGCGGATGCCCGGCACCTTATTGGCCGAGATGCACACGCCGATGCCGGTGCCGCAGATCAGAATGCCGCGCTCGTTTTCGCCGGCAGTGATCGTCTGCGCCAGATCGCGGGAGAGATCGGCATAGTAGCCGGTCTGACTCAGGTCCTTGACTTCGAGATCGCTTCTCTTGGCCAGATGCGCGGCGATGACGTCGAGCAGGGGCTTGCCGGCACTGTCGGCTCCAATCGCGATTTTCATGTCGTTTCCTTTCCGTAAGGTGTTGTTGCCTGACCCGGCGATGCTCAGATCGCCCGGGCTACGCGTTGCAGAATGTCGAGGTAGCCGCCCACCTCCCAGGCGGAGCGGCCGATGAAGAGCCCGTCGATATGGCGCTGGAGGATCAATTCCTCGCAGTTCTGCGGATTGACGCTGCCGCCATAGAGTACCGGAACCTTCACGCCGAGTGCACGCTCGGCGACTTCGCCAATGCGGCGGTGGCGGGCATCCGCATAGTCGGCGGTGGCCGGTATGCCGTTGACGCCGATCGCCCACACCGGCTCATAGGCCAGGAGAACGGGCGCCGTCCGCGCCGCGCCTTCGAGAAAGGCAAAGGCGCCTTCCACCTGGCGCTTCAGGACCGTATCCGCCTCGCCCGCCTCGCGTTCGGCGAGAGTCTCGCCGATGCAGATCAACGGCACGAGCCCATGCTTGACGGCGGCTGCCGTCTTCAGGCCCACGGTGCGGTCGGTCTCGCCGAAATGCTCCCGCCGCTCGCTGTGGCCGAGCTCGACGATGTCGAGATCGCAATCCCTGAGCATGACCGGAGAAATTTCACCGGTCCAGGCGCCCGCATCGTCCCAGTGCATGTTCTGCGCACCGACCTTGACGCTCGTCGCCTTAAGCCTTTCCTTTACCTGCCGCACGGCGGTGAACGGAGGAATGACGAAGCGCTGTATCCGCTGATCGCGCCCATCGTCGGCGGCCGCAAGACCGTCGGCGAAGACCATTGCCTCGGCCAGCGTCTTGTTCATCTTCCAGCTCGTGCCGACCCAGAGACCAGTCTTGCTCATGCGTTCTCCAATATTTTCCGATTGTCGATCCTGACGAGCTTGACGCCGGCGTCACCAAGCGCCGCCGTATTCTCCTCGGACACTTCGCTTCCGGTCAGCACCGCATCGAAGGCCTCCAGCCCCGTCAGGAAATGCAGGGCCGACCGGCCGAACTTGCCGTGGTCCACCAGGAGATATTTGCGGCTGGCGGATTTCACCATCTGGCGCTTGATCTGCACGACCTCCTGATCCTGGTGGAACGCTGACGCGCCCTCGACGGCCGAACTCGACAGGAAGGCCACGTCGGCGCGCAGCGAACGCAGCGCCTCCTCGGTGACGACACCGAAAAAGCCGTTGAATTTCTTGCTGTAATGCCCGCCGAGCGCGATCAGGTTGATGCCCGGGGCTCCCGAAAGATCGGCAATGACGCCGAGATTGTTGGTGATGACGGTGAGCGGGCGAATATCCCTTAGAAACCCGGCGATCGCTCCGGCCGTCGAGCTGTCGTCGATGATGACGCTCTGGCCGGGCTCGATCAGCGTCGCGGCATGTTCCGCAAGGCGGCGCTTCTCGCCCGTCGCGATCTTTTCACGGTAGCGGAAATCGCTTTCGAATTGCGGGCTCGACTGGATGGAAGCGCCGCCATGGACCTTTCGCAGGAGCCCCGCCTGTTCGAGATCGTCAAGATCGCGATGAACCGTCATCTTGCTGACGCCGAAGCGAAGGGCGAGTTCCTCGACGGAGGCTGTTCCCGCCTCCATCAGGACATCCATGATCGCCTGGCGTCTGTCTTCCGGTTTCATCGCATCGTCCCGTCAGGTGCAGCTAACCGCCGCGCCAAGGGAAAGGTAACAGTCTTCTGTGATATTTCAACTCACATGTGGGATTTTGTTACATTTCATTGTGATAATTTCGAAACATTAAATCCCGTGTCGATAAAGGGCTCCCAGAATTCAACCGACTCCCGGATCATTTCCACCACGTTGCGATCGGTCGGTTCGCGCTCCCGGAAGGAAAGCTCCAGGCAGATTTCGTTGTCCGTCCCGCCTCCCCTCCTGACGGCCTCGAGCAGTCGTTCGGGCGTGATCCTGCCGTCCTTGTTGTAGGCGGCCGTGAAGGGCCAGTGTCCGCCCTTGTTCATCGAGGACTGCTTGACGTGAATGATCGGCGACTGCCGCGGAAAGGCCTCCGCCCAGGCATAGGGATCGACGTCGGCGGCGTTCGGCGATGTGATGTCGCCATGATCGATGTCGACCATCATCCTCATCGGAATCGGCAGGTCGGCTGCCGCCAGACGCCGGTCGAGCGCCCTGCACGCCTCGATCGTATGGCCGAACTCCCGGCCGACCGACATCGGTTCCCAGAAGACATAGGAAAGGCCCGCGGCCTTGGCGTGCTCTGCCACCTCGCGCCAGCATTCGATGGCGATCGCCATCAGCTCCTCGCGACGCGCCGGGTCGTGATAATCCCTGAGCGTGAAGATCGCGAACTGCGTGCCCATGCCGGAAGCGCCGAGCTCGGCGGAGATATCGGCGAAAGTCTTGAACCAGTCGACATAATAGCGCCGGACGTCCGGGTCGGGATGTCCGAAATGATTGAGACGGCCATAGGGGCCCGTCATGCCGGAGGTGATTTTCACGCCGGTACGGCCGAGCGCCGTTCGAAACTGCCGCAGCGTCTTGTTGATCGTCGCCGCCGGCCAGCCCGGATTGACGAATTCATGGGTGAGCTGGACGTAACCGATGCGGATCTTCTCGGCGATGGTGTCGATCAGGTCGTCCGCCTCGGCAAAGCGGTTGACCAGAGGATTGGTGTTGAGCGACAGCGTGAAGGCCATTGCCGGCTCCTTGCTACCAGAGGAATTTCGGGAGGATGAAATCGGGGCTCGCGCCGTGCTCCCGGAAGAGCTGCCGGCGCTCCGCGTCCGACCGCTGCTCGAGAATTCCGGTGGCGACGAGCACCGAGCCGAGCCCGGCCGCCGCGGCCCCGGCAATGTCATGCTCGACGCTGTCGCCTATGGCACAGACGCGCCGCGGCTCCGGCCGCCCGAGAAAATCGAGCGCGAAGTCGTAGATGTCGGCAAACGGCTTGCCGATCCAGCGCACAGGACCGCCCAGCTCTTCGTAAAGCTCGGCGATGCGACCGGCGCCGAAGGCCGGGCCGCTCCTCGTCAGCATAACCTTGTCCGGGTTGGTACAGAGGCACGGGATGCCCTGCCGGGCAGCCGGTCCCAGCAGATCTTCGTAATAGGCAAGCGGATGGATATCGCCCTCGCTCCCCGCAAGCAGCACGATGTCGGCGTCTTCACCGCTCTCGGTGCGCACGAGATTCAGCCCCTTGAGCGGCGACTGATCGCCGTCGCGGCTGATCAGAAGGCACTTGCGCGCTGCGCCGCCCTCGCCTTCGGCCTCCCGTTTCAAGAGCTGCCAGGCAACCTCTCCCGAGGTCAGGAACCAGTCCCAGCTTCCGCCCTGGAAACCGAGTGCCTCCAGCCGCCGATCGTTCTCGGCCGAGCGCTTGCCGGAATTGGAGAGGATGATGACCCGCTTTCCGGCCTGTTTGAGACGGACAAGCGTTTCCGCCGCACCCGGATAGGGCCCGCGACCGTCTCTCAGCACTCCGTATTGATCCACGAGAAAGGCATCATATGCGTCCGATATCGCAGAGAGGGCTGGAATTTCCAGGACGGCGCTCATAGCACGCCCGCCTCTTTCGCTCCCGACAGCGCCAGGCGAGCGGCGCCGGCAGCCGCCTCTTCCGATAGCACCGGCAGGAAGGGAACGGCGAGCCTCCGTTTTCGGATTTCGGTCCACACCCCGTTCTTCGCGCCGCCGCCGACGGTGCGGATCGAGCCCAGGGCCGGGCTGCCGAGGGATACGAGCCGCTCATAAGCAAGACGCTCGACCCCCGCGATGCCCTCGAAGATCGCCTTCAGGAATTCGGCGTCCTCCGTCGGGCGCGGTTCCATGCGCGGCATGAAGGCGGGATCGGCCACCGGGAACCGCTCGCCGGGTTTCAGCAGCGGATAGAAGTCGAGGCCCGTATCGCTCGCCGGGTCGATTTGCTCCGAAAGCTCGGCGATCCGATCGCTGCTGAAATGCGCAGCGAGAACCGCGCCACCGGTATTGGAGGCGCCGCCGGCAAGCCACATATCGCCGATCCGGTGGCTGTAGAGCCCGAATTCCGGGGCAAAGAGCGGTTTGTCAGAGAGCATCTTCACCGTCAGCGTCGTGCCCAGCGCACTGACGGCATCACCCGGCCGGTCAGCGCCGGTTGCAAGGAAGGAGGCGCAGCCGTCCGTCGTACCCGCAACGATAACGGCTTCGCTCGGCAGTCCGAAGGCTTCCGCCGCGGCCGGCGAGATCGTCGCGACCGGCGCCCCCGCCGGCAGAACATCGGGCAGAAGATCGATACGCGCGCCGGTCCGCGCAAGCCATTCCGGCCAGCTGCGGGCAACGGGATCGTAGCCGGTCTTCAGCGCGTTGTTTTCGTCGCTGACGTCATAAAGCCCGGTGAAATGGCCGGCAATCCAGTCGGCCTGGTGGATGACACGGAAGACGTCCGGGAGCGACTGGAAGGTCAGCAGCTTGGCCAGGCCCGATGTCGCGCCATGTGCCGCACTCTCCTTGGGTGCATGAACGGCGATACGCTCCAGAACGGCGGGATCGCCGACCGGGTCGTTATACATGAGCGGCGTCGCGAGCGGCGCTCCGTCGACAGCGACCGGGAGCATGGTGCCCGACGTGCCGTCGATGCCGAGCGCACATATATGCGAGCCGTCGACGGCTTCGAGTGCCTGCGCAAGCGCGGCCTGGACAGCCTTCCACCAGCCAAGCGGATCGCGATGGTCATCGGAAAAGGCGGCAAGCCTGGCTGCGCCCGACGCGACGATCTCGCCCGCAGCGGTCATCGCCACGGCACGTGCACCGGACGTGCCGAGGTCGATGCCGAGAACGAGCTTGCCCTGGCCGCTCATTGCAGCACCTGCCCTGCACGGTTCAGCTGCTGGCGGTATTTTTCCGCGTCCCAGCCGAGAAGTTCCGCGTTTTCCGCATCGGTGAGATAGCGCAGCCTTGCACCCTCCGGGATTCGCGCCGTCACGTCCGAAAGGCAGCGCGCCATGGCGAGCGCGCCGGCAGAGATATCCTTGAGCACCAAGGCGCCCTTGCCGGGAAAGAGAAGGACCGGCGGCAGGCTCTCTCCCGCGCGACGGAATCCCTCTTCGAGAGAGAGCGCGTTCTCTCCCGGAGCGGCGACAACCGATCCCTTGCCGAGAAAGATCACGTGGTCCGGATAGAGGCTGCCTCCCGCAGCAATTCTGCAGCTTTCGAGATCGGTCGCGGCATCGTGGATCCGCCCGTCGTCGGGCAGCCGATAGGCGCTGTTGACCGCAAGGCGCGACAGCGCCTCAAGGTCGGCGGAAGGCGCCCGCCGCACGGGCACGGCGAAGCGCTGGGATACCTCTGCGAGAAGACGCGCGGCGTCCGCGACCGTCTCGGCGGCGACGGCGAGCCCGTGATTTCCGAGTACCAGGACCGAGGTATCATCCCGAATCCGCTCGGCAATTGCCTTGGCGAGCGGCAACCCCGGCCTGGCATAGGGAACGAAGGCGTAGGGAATGCCCTGAAGCTTCTCTTCGGCAATCGCGGCCGCGTCGGCGTGAACGGCGGTCGCGATCGTCTCGACGCAATGGACATGAACCACCACCTTCTGCGGCATCAGCGCGTGGACCGTGGTTTCGATCGACGGCCTGAGGCCCGAGGGGTTCAGATCCTCGACGACGAAATCCTGCGCCTTCTCCGTCGCCGGGTCGTCCCGCTCCAATGCGTCGAGCAACGGGTCGAGCGCGACCGCGACCATCACGTCGCGCCGACGGGCATGGGCAAGCCACAGGCCGGAAGCCTTGATCCAGAGGGTTCCGCCTTCCTTGATCGAGGTATTGCCGCCCGCGCCCTGAACGAGATCCGGATCGGCGCCGACACGCGCCGACAGATCGAGAAGCGCTTCGAATTCGGAGCTTCGCAACATCAATTCTTCCTTCTCACGCCGCAGCCTGCTGGCCCTCGAACCAGCCGCTGAAGGCCCGCTTCTCGGCGTCGCTCATATGCAGGCCGTGTTTCGTGCGCCGTTCCATCAGGTCTTCCGCCGTTCGCGCCCATTCATTCTCTATGAGGAAGCGGGCTTCCCGCTCCCGGAAGAGCTGCGTGAACGCCGTCCCGAGCTCGTCGAGGCAGGTGGCGCTGCCGATCAGATCATGCGCCCGCGTGCCGTAAAGCCGGGCGTAGTGCTTGGCGAGGTCCGACGGCAGCCACCGGTAGCGCGCGCGCAGGTCGCCGAGGAACTGGTCGAAATCCGCATCCGCCATGTCGCCGCCCGGCAGATGCGCACGCGCCGTCCAGGCCGGGCCCATCTTCGGAAAGAAAGGCTTCAACCGTTCGAGCGCGTGCTCGGAAAGCTTGCGGAAGGTCGTGATCTTGCCGCCGAACACCGAGAGCAGCGGCGCGTCCTTCCCGGCGGCGTCGAGCTCGAAAATATAGTCGCGCGTCACTGCCGACGGATTTTCGGCATTGTCGTCGTAAAGCGGACGCACACCCGAGAAGCTGTGAAGGATGTCGCCCGGCGCCAGTTGCTGCTTGAAATAGCGGTTCACCGATTTCAGGAGATAGGCGACCTCGTTTTCGTCCGCCGCGACGTCCTCAGGCCGCCCGTCATAGGGAATATCCGTGGTGCCGATCAGCGCCAGATCGTTCTGATAGGGATTGATGAAGATCACGCGCTTGTCGGGGTTCTGGACGAGATAGGCCTGCCGCCCCTCCCAGAACTTCGGCACGACGATGTGGCTGCCCTTGACGAGGCGGACGCTGCGGCTCGAATTCAGCCCCGCAACGCGGCCGATCACGTCGTTGACCCAGGGCCCGGCGGTGTTGACCACGCAGCGCGCCTTGGCCTCCGTCTTCGCTCCGGTCGCGGCATCGGTCATCTCGACATGCCAGAGGTCGCCTCGCCGGCGAATACCGGTGCAGGCGGTGCGGGTCAGTATCCGGGCGCCTTTCTTTTTCGCGTCGAGCGCGTTGAGCACGACGAGGCGGGCGTCGTCCACCCAACAGTCGGAATATTCGAAGGCCTTGCGATAGGCCGGCTTGATCGCAGCGCCTTCCGGGGCCGTACGCAGGTTGAGCACCCGCGTGCCGGGGAGGCGCTTGCGGCCGCCCAGGTGATCGTAGAGGAAGAGGCCGAGCCGTACGAGCCAGGCCGGCCTGTCGGCCGGATTGTGCGGCAGCACGAAACGCATCGGCCGGATGATGTGAGGTGCGGATTCCAGCAGAACCTCGCGCTCTATCAGGGCTTCGCGCACCAGGCGGAACTCGTAATATTCGAGGTAGCGTAAGCCGCCATGAACGAGCTTGCCGGAGCGGGAACTCGTGCCCTGCGCCAGATCGTCCTTCTCGCAGAGCAGGACGGAGAGCCCCCGCCCTGCCGCGTCGCGGGCAATGCCCGCCCCGTTTATGCCGCCGCCGATGACGAAAAGGTCGTATGTACCGGTTTCGGAACTCACGTGCTTGTCTCCTGTCGTCGCCATGCGGTCAGGCGGCCTCGCCGTTGGGTTTGTCCTGATGGCCGTAAGTGGCAAATCCCTCGATGACGCCGGCGATTTCCTCCTCAGGCAGGACCACCGGGCCGCCGATCAGGAGCGCGTGGTAATATTGCTTGGCGATCGTCTCGAGCTCGACCGCCGCCCACATCGCCTTTTCCAGGCTCGAACCGGTCGCGATCATGCCGTGATTGGCCATGAGGCAGGCGGAACGCCCCTCCATCGCCTTCAGAACGTTCTGCGACAGCGCCTTCGTGCCGTAGCGGGCGTAATCGGCGACGCGCACGTCGGAACCGCCGAAGGCGGCGATCATGTAGTGGCAGGCGGGAATCGGCTTGCCCGCGATCGCGAGGATCGTCGAGAAGGTCGCGTGGGTGTGAACGACGGCGCCGACATCCGGCCGCGCCCGCAGAATGTCGAGGTGGAAGGGCCATTCGACAGACGGCCTTTTGGGGCCTGCCCAGGCGCCATACTCGCCGTCGATCGGCATGGCGACGATCATCTCAGGCGTCATCTCGGCATAGGGGATCGCAGACGGGGTGATCAGCATCGTGCCGCCATGGCGCAGGCTGATATTGCCCGAAGTGCCCTGGTTGAGGCCGATCGCATTCATGTGGCGGCAATGGTCGATGATCGACTGGCGCAGTTGAAGTTCGTTCATCGTCCCACCTCAGCACGGATTGACCGGCGGCAGGCCGGCGATGTAGCGGCGCACTTCCTCGGCAGCCATTTCGGCCGCATAGGTCACGGTGCGTACCGACGCGCCCGCGATATGCGGCGTCAGCGTCACATTGGGAAGATTCAACAGCGGCCAGCCTTCCGGCACGGGCTCGACGGCAAATGTCTCCAGCATCGCGCTTGCGAGATGGCCGCTGACGAGATTCTCGTAAAGCGCGTCATAATCGCAGAGCGGTCCGCGGGCCGTGTTCACGAAGATCGCCCCCGCCTTCATCTTCGCGAAGGTCTCCGCATTCATCATGTTCTTCGTCTCTTCGCTGACGCGCGGATGCAGCGTCACCAGGTCGGCGCGGGCAAGCAGTTCGTCGAGCGAGACGTGCTCGACGCCGGCATTCCTGTCTTCGGCGCTGAGCTGAACATAGGGATCGTGGACGAGCACCTTGGTGTCGAAAGCACGAAGCAGGCGGACCACCTTGGTGCCGATATTGCCGTAGCCGATGACGCCGACCGTCATTTCGGAAAGCTCGCGGCCGGTGCGGTCGGCACGGTAGAGATCGCCCCGCCATTCGCTCCGCCTCAGCGCTTCGTGCCCCACGCGGATAAGGCGCGTCTCCGCGAGGATGGCGCCGATCGTGAATTCGGCGACGGCACTCGCATTGCGGCCGGGCGTGTTGACGACGAGGACACCCGCCTCGCGAGCGGCTTTCATGTCGATATTGACCGGACCGCCGCGCGACACGGCGACGAGCTTCAATCCCGGCAGGTCAGCCAGCATCGTTCGCGACAGGGGCGCAAGCTGCGTCACGAGGATTTCGGCATCGCCGACGAAGTCGACGATTTCGCCGGGCTTGCCGAGATATTCCTTGAGGCCGTCCATACCCTCCACGGCATAGCCGTGCTCCATCGGCACGTCCGGCCAGGGCAGTTCGAGCATGCTGATCTCATGCCCGTCGCCGCATGCCTCGACGATCTTGTCGCGAAAAACATCCGGCAGCATGAACCGGTCGCCGATAATGGCTATCTTCTTCATTGCGGTCTTTCCTGTTGGTTTCCCGTTCCGGCTGCGTGGGAGAGCGCATGCCAGACGGGTTGAAGCGCAAGGCGCGACTGCTTGTAGGCGGGGAAAAGCGCGTCATAGCGGCGCGCAAGCTCTTCATCCGCGGGTTCTGCCGGCCGATGGTGGGGCCGCACCCATTCGCGGACGCAGTCGGCCATCGAGGGATAAATGCCGAGAGAGACGGCGGCGATCATCGCCGCACCGGCGGCACCCGCCTCCTCGCGTTCGCTCGTCTGGATGCTGGCGCCGAGAGCCCCGCCGAGAATGTGGCGCAGCGAGGCGCTGCGCGCAGCGCCGCCCGACAGACGAACGCAGCCCGGCAGCGGCCCCATCGCGGCGTAACAATCCCGCGAGGCAAAGGCGAGACCGTCGAAGACCGCACGCACCATGTCGCCGAAGCCGTGATTGATCGAAAGCCCGACGAAGGAGGCGCGGGCCGAAGCATCGACAAAGGGGCCGCGCTCACCGGCCTCCGAAATGTAGGGCTGGAAGAGAAGCGGAGTCTCGTTCGCCTCGGAAAGCCAGCCATCCACATGGGTGAGCAGATCGTTCTTCGATTTCTCGATCCCCATGCCCTTGAGGAGACCTCCCGCAAACTGCAGGATCCAGTCGATATTGAGCGTCGCAGCCATATTCGACTGCATCTGCGCATAGGTGCCCGGAATCGGCATGCACATGGTATAGCCGGTGTGATCCTGGTTGAGCCGAACATCGTCGGCGCCGGCGGCCAGACGCATGTGCATGCCCGTCGAGCCTATGATCGAGCAGCCCGTGTCGGTTCCGGGATCGTAGAGGCCAGCGCCGAGCGCGGTGCAGACGACGTCGACATAGCCAAGCACCACCGGCGTCCCCGCCGGCAGGCCCGTGGCGGCTGCGGCGGCAGCCGAGAGAGGGTGATGCGTGCTCGCCCCGTCGACGATTTCCGGCAGCAGGTGTTTGAGTTCGTTGAGACCGAGAAAGTCGATCACGTCGTCGGAATACTCACGCTTGCGGAAATCGCCGAAGGTGAAATTCGCTTCCGAGGGATCGGTCGCGCGCCTGTCCGTGAGATTGAAATAGAGCCAGTCCTTGCAATGGAATGCGGTCGCAGCACCTTTCAGCATCTCCGGTGCATGATCCTTCATCCAGCGCAACTGTGGGCCCTGCTGGCAGGCGGCAAGTCCGGAGCCGGTGCGCGAGAAACGCTCCGCATCGCCGCTTTCGGCCCGCAGGCGTTCGACGATTGCGCTCGCGCGCGCATCGAGCCAGAGCCAGCCCTTGCCAACCGGCTCGCCCTCTCTGTCGATCATCCAGGTGCCGTCCCCCTGACCGGTCACCGCGATGGCGGCAACACGGCCAGGGAGGTTCTCGATCCTGGCCGAGAGCTCGACCAGGGTTTTGACCGTGTCCGTCCAGGTGCGCCGCAACTCCTGAACGCTGCCGGTGCGGCCCACCGCCTCATAGCTGTTCGGAACCGCCGTCATCGCCAGCTGCCGGCCGCCGAGATCGAAGGCGACGGACTTGATGACGGACGTCCCGGCATCGATGCCGATGAGGATGTCGCGCATCAGGCGAGCTCCTCGCCGTGCGAAATCGCCATACCGCTCTCGCTGTCGAAGACGTGCAGGCTTGCAGGGTCGAGCCGGATGCCGATCGGCTGACCGATCTCCAGGCTGGTACGGTCGTGTTCGACAAGCACCATGGTGCCGCCGGCGAAATCGGCCGCGATATGGGTCTGGTCGCCGAGCCATTGATTGACGGCAACGCGCCCCGTCACCCCGTCTGCACTGCGCCGGACGGAATAGGGCCGGATGCCGAGAACCACATTTTCGCGCTTCATCAGCGCATTGCGAACGGCATGGGAGAAATCGGCGGCCTGGTATTCGAGCCGGACCCCGTCCTTGAGGCCGAAGGTCACGCGGGCGTCCGTGCCGCTGACGCTTGCCTCGAAGACGTTCATCGGCGGCTCGCCGACGAAGGTTCCGGTGAAGAGATTCGCCGGCCGTTCCTTGATCTTCTGCGGCGTATCGAACTGCTGCAGCACGCCGCCTTCCATGACGGCGATCCGGTCGGCGAGCGCGTTCGCTTCGGTCTGATCGTGGGTGACGAGAATGGCGGTGAGCCCGCGTTCCTTGATGTAGTGCTTGATACGGCCGCGCAGCACGGCGCGCAATTGCGGCTCGAGCTGGCCCATCGGTTCGTCGAGGAGATGCAGATCGGCGTCGCGGATAAGCGCGCGTCCGAGGGACGCCCTCTGCTGCTGGCCGCCGGAAATCGAACTCGGATAACGTCCGAGAATATCCTCGATCTCGAGCAGCTTGGCGATGCTCGCTACCTTGTCTTCGACGACGCTCTGCGAGAGCTTCGACGCCTTGAGCGCAAAAGCTATGTTTTCGCGTACCGTCAGCGGCGGATAGAGCGAATAGCCTTCGAAGGCCATGGCGACGTTGCGGCGGACCGGCGCAAGCATATGCACCTGCCGGCCGGCGACCGAAATCGTGCCGCGCGATACCGGTTCGAAGCCGGCGATCATGCGAAGGGTAGAGGTCTTGCCGCAGCCGGAGGAGCCCAGAAGCGCGATGATCTCACCCTTCTTCACCTCCATGTTCAGCTGCTTCACGGCGTGAACGCCGTAGTCGACCGGGCCATAGAACTTGTCGACGTTGTCGATCAAAAGAGCGGTAGCGTTCATGCCGCTTCTCCATCGCGCTTGGATGCCAGTTCGGAAGGAAGGATGCGCTGGCCCGTCGCCTTGTCGAACAGAAAGGCCGCCCGACCGTCGACTGCGATATGCGCCGGTCCGGCGACCGGGCCGGGGGTACCGGCAGGACGGGACACCAAGATCTCGCGGCCGCGGGCGGTCAGCGCCAGCGTCACGGTCTTCTCGTTGAGCGGCGTTTCCGCCTCGACCGTCACGGGGATCGCGCCCTGCACGGTGGCTTCGGTAAAAGCGATCGTCTCCGGGCGCAGGCCGAGAACGCATTGCTTTTCGACAATTTGCGCGCCGAAGCCCGGCAGGCGCAGCCGCATGTCGGAGAGTTCGACGAACGCGCCGTCCGGTCCGCGCTGCGGCACGACATCGAGCAGGTTGATGGTCGGATCGCCGAAGAGCCGGGCGATCTCGATGTCGGCGGGCGCGTTGTAGATTTCCGCCGGCGTACCGATCTGGCGGATACGCCCGTGCGCCATGACCGCGATGCGGTCGCCGAGCGCCATTGCCTCCTTGTAGTCCTGCGTGACGTAGATGACCGTTGCCCCTTGAGCGGCGAGCAGGCGCGGCAGTTCCAGCCTCATCTCGAAGCGCAGCTTCGCGTCGACGTTGCGAAGCGGGTCGTCGAGGAGCAGCAGCGGCGGCGAGCCCACGAGGGCGCGGGCAAGTGCCGTGCGCTGCTTCTGGCCGTTGGAGAGCGCCTTCGGATGATGGCTCAGCACATGATCGATCTTCAGGAGCTTTGCGACCTTGTGCACGCCGGCGGCGATCGTGTCCCGGGACGATTTCCGCGAGGTCAGCGCGCTGGCGATGTTGTCGAAGGCGCTCATATGCGGGAACAGTGCAAAGTTCTGGAACGCCATGCCGAGGCCGCGATGCTCCGCGTCCACGTCGGTCATGTCTTCGCCGCCGATAAGGACCCGGCCACCATCCGGCTCGATGACGCCGGCGATCAGCCGGAGCAGAACGGTCTTGCCGGAACCGGACGGGCCGAAGAGCACCAGTCGCTCGCCATTGGCCACGTCGAGCGAGAGATCGTCCAGAACCGCCTGGCTCTTGTAGCGCTTGACGATGTTTTTCAGTTGCAGTGTTGTCATTCGATTATCCCTTCACCGCACCGAGCGACAGGCCTTCGACGAGGTAGCGCTGAGCGTAGAGTGCGAGTGCGAGCGTCGGCGTGATCGAGAGCACGATCGCGGCGGCGATCTGGCCGTACTGGATGCCCGAGGCCGTGACGAATGCCAGCGCGCCGACTGTCACCGGCTGCTTGTCCGCGGACGCCAGCACCAGGGCGAAAACGAAATTGTTCCAGGCGAAGATGAAGGCGAGCAGACCGGCCGCTGCGATCCCGGGACCTGCCAGCGGCAGGGCGATCTTGCGGAACGTCGAAAACCAGGAGTGGCCGGCGATGCGATAGGCATATTCGACATCGGCCGAGATGTCCTCGAAGTAGCCGCGCACGATCCAGAGGATGAGCGGCAGGCAGATCAGCTGGTAGATCCAGATGAGACCGAAATAGGTGTTCGAGAGGCCGAGCCACTGAAAATACTGCGTCAGGGGCAGCAGCACGAGCAACGGCGGCGCAAAGCGGAAGGAGAGCAGCGTGAAGGCGATGTCCTCCGACCCTCTGAACTTGTGCCGCGCGAAGGCATAGGCCGCCGGCACGCCGAGGACCAGCGCCAGGGCTACGGAAGCGACGGACAGCAGGACCGAATTGCCGAGATTGCGCATGAAGGCGATATCGAGCGTGCCGGAGGCGGTCTGGAGTTTGCCGGTGATCAGCGCCGCATAATTCTCGAGCGTCGGCGTGAAGACCACCGATGGGGGTATTCTGAGGATCGTCTCGTTCGTCTGGAACGACATGAGGAAGATCCAGACGATCGGAAACATGAAGAAGACGACGACCAGGGTGAGCGCGACGCCGCGCAGGAGCCTTTCGACCGGAGAGGTGGTTTCCATTTTCGGCCTCCTTACGCTTCGCCGCGGGCGCGTTCGCGCAGCCGGAGCCAGTTCTTGATGAAGATGTTCGACAGGGCGTAGGTGATCGCCCACAGGATGATCAGCAGCGCCGCTGAACGCCCGACATTGGTCGACTGGAAGAAGTTGAGGTAGGCCTCGACCTGGAAGACCGTCAGCGTGTCCCCGGGGCCGCCCTGCGTCATCGCGTAGATGATGTCGAACTGCTGGATCGAATCGAGCAGCCGGAAGAGCGTCGCCGTCAGAATATAGGGCGTCAGCATCGGCAAGGTGATGCGGAAGAAGACGAAACTGCGCGGCACACCGTCGAGCGCCGCCGCTTCGAAAGGCTGCGTCGGCAGCGAGCGGAGGCCCGCGAGCAGCAGGATCATGATGAAGGGCGTATAGACCCAGATGTCGACGAGCACGACGGTCAGTAGCGCCGTGTCCGGCGACGAGGCCCAGCGGAAATTCTCAAGGCCTACGAGACTTGCGAGATAGCTCAGGATTCCGAAGCCGGGATTGGTCATCAGCTTCCACATCAGCGCCGCGAGCGCCGGGGCCGTCATCAGCGGCAGGAGCAGCATGATCGAGATGAAATTGTTGACCGTGGAGCGGCGCTGCAGGAGCAGCGCGATGCCGAGACCGAGCAGCAGCTCCAGGGTCACGGTGACGCCGGCATAGAGCAGCGATATCTTCAGCGTGTTCCAGAAACCCGGATCGGTGAAGAAGTTCAGATAGTTCTCACCCCAGTTGAACTGGCGTGCCCAGGGCTGGCTAAGCCGGTAGCGCTGGAAGGAATAGATCACCGCCGTGAAGAACGGGATCAGGATACCGATGCACACGAGAAGCGCCGGCAGGGAGAGCACATAGGGCAAGGCCCTCTTGCTGATTCCGAACCTGCTGCCCCTTGGGCTGGAGTGCGTTACTGAAGCCATGGCCAGCTCCGTCTAAATGCCTGTGTCTATGACATAAGGGGTCGGCCGCGGCCGGCGCAGCCAGACCCCCTCTTCCATTTGCTTTTCGTGCCGAAACGGCGGCCCGCCGGCGGCGGGCTGGCCTGGAGCGGGATGGATGCGAACGTTCGATGATGTCCGCCCGCCTCCGCTCCAAGCCGGAGGTGCGATCAGCCGAGCCCGGCTTCCGCGAGCTGCCGGTTGATGCTCTCGACAAGCCTGTCGAGACCCTCGTCGACCGGCACTTCCTTCGCCACCATCTTCTGCAGCGTCGCCGCCCATTCGGTGGTGAGGTCGAAGAAAAGCGGCTGGGGGGTGAAGTGGATCTTCGCGCCCGGCGCCGAAACGTCGTGCATCTCCACATAACCGGGATAGCTCTTGTTCAGCCGCTCGCGGAAGATCTCGTCCTTCCAGACCGATGCCCGGACCGGGTTGACGAAGTCCATCTTGGTCGCGCCGAAGATCGCGTGCTCGAGACCCGATGCCCATTGCAGGAAATACCAGGTCGCATCCTTGTCCTTCGCGAAGTTGGACATGGCCAGCGACCAGATCCAGATGTTCGGCGTCGGAGCCTTTGCTTCCGGGTTGGCGGCAAACGGCGCGTAAGCGAGCTTGCCGGCCATCTTGTTATCGCCGCCATTCATGAAGTAGCCGAGAATGTCGGCGTCGTAGATCATGGCGGAGGCGCCGGCGCCGAGGTCCGTGCCGACCTGGTACCAGGTGTAGGTCGACCAGTCCTTCGGGCCGCTCTCCTGGATCATCTGCACCCATTTTGCGTGGAAGGCTTTGGATTCAGGCGTATTCATCGCGGCCGAAAGCTTGCCGTCCTCCGAGACGTTCAGATCCTTCTGGCCGAAATTCGCGTAGCCGGAAAGGAAGCCCGGATGGATGGTCGCCCAGGAACGGGACCCGCGCACGCCGATGCCGTAGACGCCGCCGCCCACGTCCTTGTTGAGCTTTGCCGCGGTAGCGACGAGTTCATCGAGGTTCTTCGGAACGCTGGCGCCGACCTTTTCGAACATCTCCTGATTATAGGAGAGGTTGTTCTGCTCGTAGCCCCACGGAATGCACCATTGCTTGGCATCTTCCGAACCGAGCGCACCGCCCGGCTGGCCGTTCCATGCGCAGGAAGCCTTGACGCCCGGCAGGAAGTCGTCCCAGCCATATTGCGGATTTGTCTTCGCCGGATCCTTGATCCACTCGTTGAGGTCCGTGATCCAGCCGGCCGGACCGTAGGTCCAGGTCATGTAGGCGCCGGTCATGAAGGCGTCGTATTCCGACGAGCCGGAAGAGAGCGCCGCCGTCACCTTGTCGAAATAGACGTCCTCCGGGAAGACGTCATAGGTGACTTCGATGCCGGTCAGGTCCTTGAACGCCTGAAGATTGGCGATCATCGCATCCGCATAAGGGTGCTTGTTCAGGAGCAGCTTCAGCGACTTGCCGGAATGTGCCTTCCAGTCGAAGTCGGCGGCAAGCGCCTGGGTCGACATCATGTTGAACAGGGTGCCGGCGGTGCCCGCCGTCAGGCCTGCCGCGCCAAGGCCCTTCAACAGGCCGCGACGGTCCACCTCTCCGCGCAGGAATGCGCCAATGAGGTCTTTCTCCTTGTCGTACATCTGTTTTCTCCTCCACTACGGGTAAAACTGCTCGACTGAGCTGCCGGCTACCCAACCGGTATTGCCTCCCTGGACCGCAGCGCCGATTTTCGTCGCTCCCCGGTCCCGTGTTTTCTCAAGCGGCGAGCGTCTGCGCAGTGCGCTCGTCGGTGATGAGTCCGCTCAGGAACCCGCTCTCCAGGACCGCGCGAATCGGGCGCGTCTTGACCCTGCCCCCGGCAATCGCCACGGTGCGGCGGTTCTTCAGGTCCTGCCGACCAAGCGTGAAGGTGCGGTTCGAAAGCGCGGTCTCTATCGGCCTGCCCTTCTCGTCGAAGAAGTGGCCGAGCAGCTCGCCCACGCCGCCCGCTTTCTGGATCTCCGCTATTTCGCGCATCTCGATCATCCCGGTCGCCACAAGCGATGCCTCGCGCTCGGCCGTGCCGATTCCGACCATCAGAAGGTCGGCCGACTTCGCGAGATCGAAGACCTCCCGCACGCCGCGCTGGCTGAATAGGACATCGCGGTCCTCGACCGTATTGGCGAAGAACGGCACCGGCATCACATAGGCTTCCGCGCCCGTGCGCTCTGCCAGGCGGTGGATAACGTCATGCGGATTGGCGGAGAATTTTCGCGTGAGCCCGCCGAGCAGAGAAACGAAGCGGGTGTTGTTGCTCGCCGTGCGCGGCATGTACTCGATGCTGGCTGCGAGCGTGCGTCCGTGGCCGACGCCGATCAGCGCCGTCTCTCCGCGCTCGATCTCGCGTCTGAGAAACTGCGCCCCGGAGATGCCGAGCGCCTTCAGCGGCAGGTCGTCGCTGTCGAAGTCCGGGACCACCTCGCAATAGTCCAGGCCGTAACGGCTGGAAAGCTTCTGCTCCAGCTCGACGCATTCGGAGACGTCCCCGTCGATATAGACTTTCACCAACCCTTCCTGGTTGGCCTTCATGATCAGCCGGTGTGCTTTGAGCGACGTGAGCCCCAGGCGCTTGGCGACCTCGGCCTGGGTCAGCCCGCCGGCGTAATGCAGCCAGGCGGCGCGGGTCGCCATGCTCGCCTCGTCCTCGCGGACAGCCATTCCACCGATGCTCGCCATATCCTCCCACCCGATGCTGCGCTGCATGATAAATTTTGCAGCGCATGATATTTTTATCTCGATATGAAATAATTTTCACGGGTTGAAAAAATTGTCAAGTCTCAGTTGGTCGCATGCCGAAAAAACGCGGGCACATCGGCGATGCGTCCCGCGGAGTTTTCGAAAAGCCAATGGCGTCAGGTGATCGGCAGACGCGGAAGCCCGCCTCTCTAATGGCCGAGATTCTTGATGTAGAGAGACAGGAGCTGGGTTTGCGAGGAAATGCCGAGCTTCCGATAGACGTTGCGGCGGTGGACTTTGACCGTGCCCGTCGAAATGCCGAGCTTCAATCCGATCGATTCGGAAGAATGGCCCTGGAGCACGAGTTCGATGATCGCCGCTTCCCGCTCGGTAAGATTGAGGTGCCGCCAGACCCCGTCTGCCGGAGGATGTGCCGCCTTCCGGCGGCCCCGGCCCTTTTTCGCGAGCGCCATATCGAAGCGACGGTCGAGTTCCGCCCAATGATGGCGCACGAGGGCCGCCACCAGCAGCTCCGCCTTTTTCAGCAAAGCGAATTCCGTCGCGCTGAAGACCCCCGTCGCCTCCCGCCGCATCAAGGAGAGGACGACGGTGACCTGTTCGCTGACCGGCACGAAGAAGCCGACCTCCTCGGCAAGCCCCGTCTGGACGTAGTAGGTCCGGTAGTACTCGCTCGAGAAAAAGCGGTCGGGCGCCAGTTCGCGCATGCGCCACACGCCGGGCTTGGGGGCACGAGCGGCGTGATAGAACGGATCGAGCAGATAAGGTCCGGCCTGATAGAGGCTCACGAAGAGCACGTGATCCTCGGCGTCGAACGTACTGTAAAGGTCGAGCGGCCGTTCTTTTCCCCGATAGGCGAAGACGACGACGTAATCGAACGTCATCAGGGTGGACATCAGTCCCCGGAATGTGCAGCCGACAGCCTCGTCATCCATCGGGGCGCCGTTCACCAGCGGCGCCATCGCCTGAAAAAGTCTGTCGAGGTCGATGCCCAAACGGTTCTCCCGGGTCGCTCCGCCGCTCTGGGGTATACTCCTCCCACAGGGCATTCTGGGTTGAAATACCTCTCTTGGGGTATATACCGGCCCGGGCGCTTTTGACTAGGCTATCCGATAATGACGGTGGAAGCGGCGGTGCATGAACCGCGAGCAATTCCAAGAACGACCGCAGGGAACAGACGTGACATCCGCTTCGACGAACGACATCGAATTCCGTTCGGTCGCCAAACGCTATGGCAGCGTAACGGCCGTATCGGACATCAGCCTGACGGTGCCGAAGGGCGCCTTCGTTGCGCTGCTCGGCCCATCCGGCTGCGGCAAGACCACATGCCTGCGCATGATCGGCGGCTTCGAGCAGCCGAGCGAAGGCATGGTCTATATCGGCGGCCAGCCGATGAACGGCGTGCCCGCCTATCGCCGGCCGGTCAACATGGTGTTCCAGCAATATGCGCTTTTCCCGCATCTCGATGTCGAGCAGAACGTCGCCTATGGCTTGAGGCAAATGCGTCCCCGTATCCCGGCCGCCGAGATCACCCGGCGTGCTCAGGAGGCACTGGAGATGGTCCGCCTCGGCGGCTTCGGCAAGCGCCGGATCCACGAAATGTCCGGCGGACAGCAGCAGCGCGTGGCGCTCGCCCGCGCCATCGTCAACAAGCCGAAGGTGCTGCTCCTCGACGAGCCGCTCGCAGCGCTCGATAAGAAGCTGCGCACCGCCATGCAGATCGAACTGCAGAGCCTGCAGCGCGAGCTCGGCATCACCTTCGTGCTCGTCACGCACGATCAGGAAGAGGCGCTCTCGATGAGCGACTTCGTCTGCGTCATGAGCACCGGCCGCATCGTGCAGATCGGACCGCCGCAGGAGATCTACGACCGCCCGGCAAGTCTCTTCGTCGCCGACTTCGTCGGCAAGGCCAACCGCATCGCCGGTTCGATCGAACCCGGCGCCGGCGCGGTCCTCCTCGCCAATGGCGTCGGACTTGCCAAGCCCGCCCGCGCCAACGGCACGGCAGGCCCGGTCATGGTTGCGCTGCGCCCGGAGGCGATAAGCCTGGTGCGTGACGGCAGCGCTGCGCTGCGTGGCACGGTGACCCACCGCATCTTCCTGGGCTCGTCCGTCGAATATTCGGTCGAGGTCGAGGGCCTCGGTGATTTTCTCGTTACCGCAGACCGCCGCAGCCTGAACGACAGCGATCTCGCCGAGCCCGGCGAAAGGATCGGGCTAAGCTTCGACCCGAATGCAATGCATGTCTTTCCGGCCTGAAGTGCCCGATCTGCCGCAATCAATTGACGTCAACGATAAGGGAACAGCATCATGACCAAGTGGTACAGAGAGAATGCCCCGATCACCGCGGACAAGCTTGCCGACGAGCTGATGCGCCTGAAGCGCGGCTCCGTTTCGCGTCGTCACTTCCTCGGCGTCACCGGCCTCGGCCTCGCGACGGCCGTATTGGCGCGCCAGCCCGGCCTCTTCAACTCCGCCGCTTACGCCGCCGGCGACCTCGGCACGCAGATGTCGATCGCCACCTGGCCGAACTATCACGACCCCGCCACCTTCGAAGCCTTTACCGCTGCGACCGGCGTTGCGGTCGAAGTCAACGTCTTCGGTTCCAACGAGGAAATGCTGGCGAAGCTGCAGGCGGGCGGCACCGGCTGGGACCTCTTCGTCCCCACGAACTACACGATCTCGACCTATGTGAAGCTCGGCCTGATCGACGAGCTCGATCTCTCCAAGCTGCCCAACTACGACGCCTCGACGGAAAATGGGCGCTTCACCAATGAAGGCATCGTCGACGGAAAGACGTATGCCGTACCGAAGAACTGGGGAACCACCGGGATCACGGTGAATTCCGACAAGATCAAGGCGCCGGTTGCGAGCTGGAAGGACTTCTTCGAGGTCGCGATGACGGAAGCCGACGGCCGCGCCATGGTGCACGACTATCAGCTGACCACCATCGGCAACGCGCTGGTCTCGCTCGGCTTTTCCTTCAATTCGGTCAAGCCCGAAGAACTCGCCAAGGCCGAAGAGTTGCTGATCAAGGTCAAGCCGCATCTCTATGCCATCAACAGCGACTATCAGCCGTCGATGCGCGCGACCGATGCGTGGATGACCATGTGCTGGACCAATGACGGGGCCCAACTCAACCGCGACATGCCGGAGATCAAGTTCGTGCTCGGCAAGGACGGCGGCGAGATCTGGTCGGACTTCTATGCGATCCCGAAAAGTGCAGCGAACAAGCCCGCGGGCTACGCGCTGCTCGATTTCCTGATGACCCCGGAAAATGCCGTTAAAGAACACATCGCCAACGGCGCACCGACGACCGACAGCCGCGTCATGAAGCTGCTCCCGGCCGATGTCACCTCGAACAAGATCGTCTATCCGGACGAAGCGGCCCTCACCCCGCTCGAATTCGGCGCTGCCGTGACGCTGACGGATCCCGGCCGCGCCGAGCTGATGGCGCGCTTCAAATCGGCTTGAACATACGGGCAAGATCGCCACTCATCCCGCTGCCGCGACCTTCTCCCCGTTAAACGGGGAGAAGGACACAAGCCGCGACGCCCCAGTCCCCTCTCCCCGCCTGCGGGGAGAGGGTTAGGGTGAGGGGCAGTTTCATTCCAGTTCACGGACAAACCATGCAGGCAGCAACGAACACGAAGAGGAAACTGGTTACGGCGGCGCTGATTGCGCCGGCGGCCGCGTGGCTCACCGTCTTCCTGGTTCTCCCATTCATCGCCATGCTCGTCTTCGCCTTTGGCGAGCGGGCGCCTGAAGGCGGATACCAGCCGGCCTTCACCTTTGCGCAGTTCGCCAATCTGCCGACTCGGGCGGCCGCCTTCTGGAATACGCTGATGCTCGCCCCGGCCGGCGCCCTGCTCTGCCTCATCGTCGCCTATCCGGTCGCCTATTACCTCGCCGTCAAGGCAAATCCGCGCTACCGCCTCATACTCGTCTCGCTCGTCGTCGTTCCTTTCTGGACGAGCCTGCTCGTGCGTACCTATGCCTGGATGTACATCCTCGGCTCGCGCGGCATTCCCAATCTCCTGTCGATGATCGGCATCGAGGACGTCCGCATGCTGAATACGCCCGGCGCCGTGCTGCTCGGCATCGTCTACGGCTATCTGCCGCTGATGATCATGCCGATCTATGTGAGCCTGGAAAAGCTCGACCGCCGCCTGCTGGAGGCTTCCGCCGATCTTGGCGGCAAGCCCGTCTCCACCTTTCTGGGCGTCACTCTGCCGTTGTCGCTGCCGGGCGTCATGACGGGCGTCGCGCTCGTCACCATCCTGCTTCTCGGCGAGTATCTGATCCCGCAGCTGCTCGGCGGCGGCAAGGTCTTCTTCATCGGCAATGCGCTGGTCGATCTCTTCCTGCAGTCGCGGAACTGGCCCTTCGGATCGGCGATCGCCGTGACACTCGTCGCCGTCGTCGTCGTCGTGCTCATGGTGGCGATGCGAATCGCCTGGAAGGTCGCCGGAACAAGACAGGTGGATCTCGTCTGATGCGCGCCTTCATCTCCTCCGTCTATCTCTTCCTCTATGCGCCGATCGCGCTGGTCGTGCTTTTCTCGTTCAATGCCGGCCGCAATGCGAGCGAGTTCACCGGCTTTTCGCTCGCCTGGTACGGCAAGGCGCTCGGCAACACCTTTCTCGTCTCGGCGCTGCAGAACAGCCTGATCATCGCCTTCACCAGCGCCACGCTTGCCGCCGTCTTCGGCACCATGGCGGCGCTCGGCATGGAACGGCTTGGCTCCCGCATGCGCGCTCTCTTCGATGCTCTCTTCGCCGCGGCGATCGTCGTCCCGGGCGTCGTCATCGGCATCGCGACGCTGGTCGCACTCGTCGCTGTCTTCTCCTTCGTCAACCCGACGATCGCAGCCCTCTGGCCGGGCGATCAGCCGCCGCAATTGGGACTCGGTTACGGCTCCATCATCGCCGCCCACGGGCTCTTCTCGATGGCGCTCGTCACCATGATTGTCAAGGCGCGCATCGCGAGCCTCGGCCGCGACATCGTCGAGGCGTCGGGCGACCTCTATGCGACGCCGCTCACCACTTTCCGGCTGATCGTGCTGCCGCAGATCCTGCCGTCGATCCTCGCGGGCTTTCTCCTCGCCTTCACCTTCTCCTTCGACGACTTCATCATCGCCTTCTTCGTCGCCGGCTCGAAGACGACCCTGCCGATCTATGTCTTTGCCTCGATCCGCCGCGGGGTGACGCCGGAAATCAACGCTATCGCGACCCTGGTCCTGGTCGCCTCGCTGTTCCTTATCCTGACCGCCCGCGTGCTCATGCGTGAAAAGAAAAGCAAATCCGGGGAGTGAAACCATGATCCTGAATGACCGGATCGCGATCGTGACCGGAGCGGGCTCCGGAATCGGCCGGGCGGGCGCCGCCATCATGGCCCGCGAAGGCGCCCATGTGGTCGTCGTCGACCGCAGCGTGGAAGCCGCGGGCGAAACCGTGGCGGCGATCGCCACCGGGGGCGGCAGTGCGGAAGCGCTCGCGGTCGACGTCACCGACGACGACGCGCTTGCGGACGGCATCGCCGATATCCTCTATCGGCACGGGCGGATCGACATCCTGCACAATCACGCCGGCGCACAGGTCGCCGGCGACCTGGAAAAGGTCGAGGTGGCGGGTTTCGACCGGTCCTGGAACCTCAACGTCCGCGCCCATTTCATGGCCGCCCGCCTCGTCATGCCCTCGATGAAGGCGGCCGGTCGCGGCGTGATCGTCAACACGTCGTCCTCGTCCGGCGTCCTCTACGATCGTGAGATGATCGCCTATACGACGACGAAACACGCGGTCATCGCCATGACCCGGCAGATGGCGGGCGACTATGCGAAATACGGTGTCAGGGTGAACGCTCTCTGCCCCGGCTGGGTCGACACGCCCTTCAACGAACCCTTCATCGACCAGATGGGCGGGCGCGAGGCCATCGAAGCCTATATCCGCGAGAGGGTTCCGCTCGGGCGCTGGGCGAGCGTCGACGAGATCGCCGAGTCGATCCTCTTCCTTGTTTCCGACCGTTCCTCCTACATGACCGGACAGATCCTCGTGGTGGACGGGGGCGAGACGGTGGTCTGATCGCTGAATCATCTCTCGATGGATTGGCCGCAGACCTCTGATTCGACTCGCAAAACTCACCTTCGCTCAACTTCCGCCTGAAGCCGTTGAATCAGTTCTTCAGCTTGAGCCGCCGGCGCGTCTCGCTGGGGCTTTCGCGATAATGCGCGCGATAGCTGCGCGAAAATGAAGATGACGAGTTGAAGCCGGAAATCGCCGCAATGTCGGCGAACTCCATCCGCGTTTCGATCACCTTGCGCCGCGCTGCGTTCAGCCGCAGCGCCAGATAGTGTTCGTGCGGCGCGACGCCCATGGTCTCCTTGAAGAGATCCTGAAGGTGCCGGGCGCTGACCCCCACGCGGCGCGCCAGCCGCGCGAGCGTCAGCGGAGCCTCGACCGTTTCTTCCATCAGCTTGACCGCGGCGCCGACGCGAGTCTCGAGAATGCGCATGTTGCCGATCGCGGGTACCTGCAGGAGGTCGCCGCGGGTGCGTTCCTGCTCGTAGATGAAGAGGCGCGACACTTCGAGCGCCAGCGAATAGCCGTGCGCGCGGCGGATCAGTTCCAGCATCAGGTCCAGCGTCGGCAGCGAGCCGCCGGTGGTGATGCGTTTTCGGTCGATGACGAAACGCTCGCGCACCATCGTCACCTGCGGATAGGCGGCGGCGAAATCCTCGAAATCCTCCCAGTGGGTGGTGGCCGAGAAATTGTCGAGGAGGCTCGTCTCCGCCAGCAGCCAGGAGCCGGATTCGATTCCGGCCATCATCTCCCGGTGCCGCGCCGTCTGCGACAGGAGCATCTTGAGCTGCGAGGTGGCGCTGCGCTGCCAGTGGTAGCTGGAAAGCACGAAGAGCGGCGCCGTCTCGCGCTGCGGGCGGAAGGCGCCGGCCACCGGGACGGGAATGCCGCTCTTCGTCTCGATCGCCCTCCCGTCCGGACTGAACAGGCTCCAGCTGTAAAGCGTGCGCCCGGCGATGCGATTGGCGGCGCGCAACGGTTCGACAACCGATGCGACCAGGATGAGATTGGTCTCCGGCAAGACCAGAAGGTCGATATGCTGCGCCTGCGCGATGCTGCTGTCCACGACAAAACTTCCTCCAGAGAATTCCGATAATGTATAGGATGGTTCTCTTAATGCAAAGCAACGCGGCACTTTCTGGCCCGTAATACGGGCAACGAAAGGGAGGACATCAATGCCGCTCAGCATGAACCGCGAGGTGTTCATCACATGCGCCGTCACCGGCGCCGGAGACACCGTCTCGAAATCCAGCCACGTTCCGGTCACGCCGAAACAGATCGCCGAATCGGCGATCGAGGCCGCCAAGGCGGGTGCCGCGGTCGTCCACTGTCACGTCCGCGATCCCGACACCGGCGCGCCTGCGCGGCGGCTCGACCTCTACAGGGAGGTGACCGACCGCATCCGCTCCGCCGACATCGACGTGGTGCTCAATCTGACCGCCGGCATGGGCGGAGACCTCGTCTTCGGCAACGTCGAGAGCCCCTTCCCCGTCAACGAGAAGGGCACGGACATGGCCGGCGCCACCGAACGCGTCGCGCATGTCGCCGAATGCCTGCCGGAAATCTGCACGCTCGACTGCGGCACCATGAATTTCTCGCTCGGCGATTACGTCATGACCAATACGCCGTCGATGCTGCGCGAGATGGCACGGCAGATGACCGCACTCGGCGTGCGTCCGGAGATCGAGGCCTTCGATACCGGGCATTTGTGGTTCGCCAAGCAACTCGCCGAAGAAGGCCTGATCGAGGATCCGGTGCTGATCCAGCTCTGCATGGGCATTCCGTGGGGCGCGCCGGACGATCTCAACACCTTCATGGCCATGGTCAACAACGTTCCCTCGAACTGGACCTTTTCCGCCTTCTCGATCGGCCGCAACGCCATGGCCTATCCCGCTGCCGCAATCCTTGCCGGCGGCAACGTCCGCGTCGGCCTGGAAGACAATCTCTATGTCGGCAAGGGCCAGCTCGCGACCAATGCCCAGCTCGTGGAGAAAGCGGTTTCCGTCGTCGAGAGCATGGGCGCGAAGATCATCGGTCCGGAGGAGGTCCGCAGGAAGCTGAAGCTGACGAAGCGGTAACAAGACCCCTCCCAACCCTCCCCACAAGGGGAGGACTTGACCTGCCGCGGCAGGCGCCACCTGTCCCTCCCCTTTGTGGGGAGGTCGGTCCCGAAGGGATCGGGAGCGGCGCTTACGACATTTTGAATGGAGAGGGGAATGACCACAATCACCAGGGCCGCCTGTATCGGCGGCGGCGTCATCGGCGGGGCCTGGGCTGCGCGTTTTGCGCTTGCAGGAATAGACGTCAACATCTTCGACCCGCATCCGGAAGCCGAGCGCATCATCGGCGAGGTCATGGCCAACGCGGAACGCGCCTATGGCATGCTGACCATGGCGCCGCTTCCGCCGCGCGGCAAATTCACCTTCTGCAAGAGCATTCAGGAAGCAGTCGAGGACGTTGACTGGATTCAGGAAAGCGTGCCCGAACGGTTGCCGTTGAAGCGCGGCGTCATCAACGAGATCGATGCGGCCGCCCGGCCCGACGCCCTCATCGGCTCCTCCACTTCGGGTCTGCTCCCGTCCGACCTGCAGGCCGAGATGAAACACCCCGAACGCATGTTCGTGGCCCATCCCTACAACCCGGTCTACCTGCTGCCGCTGGTGGAGCTCGTCGGCGGCAAGAAGACGTCGCCGGAAACGATCAGGCGCGCCGAGGAAGCGGTCGCCGAGATCGGCATGAAGGGCGTCGTCATCGCCAAGGAGATAGAGGCCTTCGTCGGCGACCGCCTGCTCGAGGCGCTCTGGCGCGAAGCACTCTGGCTGATCCAGGACGACATCTGCGATACCGAGACGCTCGACGACGTCATGCGCTATTCCTTCGGCATGCGCTGGGCACAGATGGGTCTCTTCGAGACTTATCGCATCGCCGGTGGCGAAGCGGGCATGCGCCATTTCCTCGCCCAGTTCGGCCCCTGCCTCAAATGGCCCTGGACGAAATTCACCGACGTGGTCGATCTCGACGACGCGCTCGTCGAGAAGATCGGGGCCCAATCGGACGCGCAGGCAGCCGGTCGCTCCATCCGCGAACTCGAACGCATCCGCGACGAAAACCTCGTCGGCATCATGCATGCCTTGAAGGCCGGCGACGGCGGCAAAGGCTGGGGTGCCGGCAAGCTGCTCGCCGATTTCGAGAAGCGGCTTTGGGAAAAGGGCGGCAGTCCGTCGAAGAGCATGGACGCGTCCGGGCCGCTGCGTCTGGTCGATACCAGGGTCAACGCCGCCTGGGTCGACTACAACGGCCACATGACAGAGCATCGATACTTACAGCTCTTCGGCGACACCTCGGACGCACTGCTCAAGTTGATCGGCGTCGACTTCGCCTATGTCGAGGCCGGCCACAGCTATTACACGGTCGAGACCCACATCCGCCATCTCGGCGAAGCCAAGCTGGGACAGGCGCTCTATACGACGCTGCAGCTTCTTTCGTCGGACGAGAAGCGCATTCACTTCTTCACGCGCATTCACGATGCGGCGTCGGGCGACGTCATCGCCACCGCCGAACAGATGATGCTGCATGTCGACGCCAAGGCCGGCAAGTCCGTGCCGGCACCGGCGGAGGTGATGGCCAAGCTGAAGCCGATCGCGGAAGGTCATGCGAAGCTGGACGCGCCCGAGGGCGCGGGACGGCATGTGGGGCAGAGACGGTGATGGTGATGCTGGCGGGATGAGAGCCCCTCATCCGCCTGCCGGCACCTCTCCCCGTCCCAAGGACGTCCCGACGGGGAGAGGGATAGTCCTCGGATTAACCCGAGGAGAGGGGCACCGCCCGAGAGCCCGCAGCAGATCGTTGAGGAGCGATCTGCCGCGCGCACCAGAATTGACGAGGGAGAACAATGAATTTCGCACTGACCGAAGAACAGCAGATGATCGTCGACACGGTCCGCACCTTCGTCGAGACCGAGATCTATCCGCATGAGAACGAGGTCGAGCGGACCGGAGTGGTGCCGCGCGAACTCGGGCTGGAAATCGCCCGCAAATGCAAGGAACTCGGCTTCTTCGCCTGCAACTTCCCGGAAGAGGTCGGCGGCGCCGGCCTCGACCATCTGACCTTCACTCTGGTCGAGCGCGAGCTCGGCCGCGGATCCATGGGCCTCACCGTCTTTTTCGGGCGGCCGTCCGGCATCCTGATGGCCTGCAACGAGGATCAGCGAGAGCGATACCTGCTCCCAGCCGTCCGCGGCGACAAGTTCGACGCGCTCGCCATGACCGAACCGGATGCCGGCTCGGACGTGCGCGGCATGAAATGCTTCGCACGGCAGGACGGCGACGACTGGATCGTCAACGGGACGAAGCACTTCATCAGCCATGCCGACATTGCCGATTTCGTCATCGTCTTCGTCGCCACCGGCGAGGAGCAGACGCCGCGCGGACCGAAGAAGAAGATCACCTGTTTCCTGGTCGATCGCGGCACCCCCGGCTTCGAAATCCGCGAGGGCTACAATTCCGTCTCGCATCGCGGCTACAAGAACTGCATCCTGACTTTCGACGACTGCCGGCTGCCTTCCGCCCAGATCCTCGGCGAGGCCCATAAAGGCTTCGATATTGCCAACGACTGGCTCTACGCCACGCGCCTGACCGTGGCGGCCACCTCCGTCGGCCGCGCCCGTCGCGCCTTCGATTACGCACTCTCCTACGCGGCCGAGCGCAAGCAGTTCGGCAAGCCGATCGGCGCCAATCAGGGAGTCTCCTTCAAGCTTGCCGACATGATCACCGAGATCGACGCGGCCGACCTCCTGACACTCTCGGCCGCCTGGCGGCTCGACCAGGGCCTGCCGTCCAACCGCGAGATCGCTTCGGCCAAGGTCTATGCCACCGAAATGCTCGCCCGCGTCACAGACGAGGCGATCCAGATCTACGGCGGCATGGGACTCATGGACGACCTGCCGCTCGCCCGCTTCTGGCGCGACGCCCGCGTCGAGCGCATCTGGGATGGGACGTCCGAGATCCAGCGACACATCATCAGCCGCGATCTGCTCCGGCCGCTGGGGGCTTGAACGATGGGCGAGCTTCCGCAAATTACCCCCCTCTGCCCTGCCGGGCATCTCCCCGGCGCACTCCACGGGGGCGCGGCATGACCTCCACTCCCCGCTCCCTCGACCGTCTCATCCGCCCACGCTCCATCGCCGTCTTCGGCGGCAAGGAGGCGCGCCGCGTCATCGAACAATGCGACAAGATGGGCTTTGCCGGCGACATCTGGCCGGTCCACCCGCGCGAAGAAGAAATCCTCGGCCGCCGCTGCTACCGCTCGGTGTCCGACCTGCCGGAGGCGCCGGATGCCTCCTTCGTCGGGGTCAACCGCGCGCTCACGATCGAGATCATCCGCGATCTCGCCGCGCGCGGCGCCGGGGGTGCCGTCTGCTACGCTTCCGGTTTCCGCGAGGCGGCAAACGAGCTTGCCGATGGCAACGACCTGCAGGAGGCGCTCGTCGCGGCGGCCGGCGACATGCCGATCGTCGGGCCCAACTGCTACGGCTTCATCAACATGCTGGACGGCGCGCTGCTCTGGCCCGACCAGCACGGCATGCTTCGGGTCGAACGCGGCGTCGCGATCCTCACGCAATCTTCCAACATCGCCTGCAACATCTCCATGCAGAAGCGCGGGCTGCCGCTGGCCTATGTCATGACGGCCGGCAACCAGGCGCAGACGGGCCTTTCCGACATCGCCTGCGCCGTGCTCGAGGATCCGCGCGTCACCGCCGTCGGTCTCCATATCGAAGGCTTCGACAGCATCGAGGCTTTGGAAAGGCTTGCCGCCCGCGCACGCGAGCTGGGCAAACCCGTGGTCACGCTGAAGGTCGGAAAATCGGAAGCAGCCCAGCTTGCAACCGTCTCCCATACCGCCTCGCTAGCCGGCAACGACCGGGTCTCCTCGGCCCTGCTCGCCCGCCTCGGCATCGGCCGCGTCGATACGCTGCCCGAGTTGCTCGAAACCCTGAAGCTGCTGCATCTTCATGGGCCGCTGCCCAGCGCCGATATCTCCTCGATGAGCTGTTCGGGCGGCGAGGCATCGCTGATGGCGGATGCCGGCGTCCGGCGCAAAGTCAATTTCCGGGCACTCAGGGAGGAACAGCGCCAGCCGCTGCGCGAAAGCCTCGGCGAAATGGTGACGATCGCCAATCCGCTCGACTACCACACCTTCGTCTGGGGAAATCGCGAGAAGCAGACGGCCGCCTTCACGGCCATGATGCGCGGCGGCTATGCCCTCAACCTGATCGTGCTCGATTTCCCGCGGCTCGACCGATGCGACGCGGCCGACTGGGTCACGACCTGTGAGGCGATCATCGATGCGACGAAGGCTACCGGTGCGGTCGCCGGTATCGTTGCGAGCCTCGGCGAGAACATGCCCGAGGAAACCGCTCTCTCGCTGGTGTCGGCGGGCGTCGTGCCCTTCTTCGGCATCGACGAGGCGCTCGCCGCCATCGAGACCGCCGCTGCGATCGGCGCGATCTGGGCAAAGCCCGCAGCACCTCCCCTCCTCCGCTCGCGCCCTGAGGGAGGCGAGATCGTCACCCTGAGCGAAGCCGAAGCGAAGGCTGAGCTCGCGGCAGCGGGCGTCATCGTTCCCGGTGGCAGGAGCGCCGCGACAGTCGAGGAAGCCGCAGCGGCGGCCGAGGCCCTCGGCTTCCCCGTGGTCCTCAAGGGCCTCGGCGTGGCGCACAAGACCGAAGCCGGTGCGGTCAAGGTCAATCTGACAAGCCGTCAGGAGGTCATCACGGCGGCGCGAGGCATGGCTGCGGTCGCCTCCGGTTACCTCGTCGAGAAGATGATCGCCAGGCCTGTGGCGGAGCTGATCGTCGGGGCGATGCGCGACGCGGTCGCAGGTCCGGTGCTGACGATCGGCGCGGGCGGAATTCTCGTCGAATTGCTGGAGGATTCCGCGATCCTCACGCTGCCGGTCACCGAGGAGATGATCCGCGATGCGATTGCGGGCCTGAAGATCGGCAAGCTGCTCGACGGCTATCGCGGCAATCCCAAGGGCGATATCGCCGCCTTGACAGGAACTGTCGCTGCCGCGGCATCCTATGTCGTTGCAAACGCTTCCAAACTCGAAGAACTCGATATCAATCCTATAATGGTGCTGCCGGACGGCCACGGAGCCGTTGCCGCCGACGCCCTGATCCGCCGGAGGAAATGACGCCCATGACCGGACCGATCCTTACGCGCCGCGAAGGCGGCATTCTCGAAGTCACGATCGACCGGCCGAAGGCCAACGCCATCGACCTGAAGACCAGCCGCGTCATGGGCGAAATCTTCCGCGATTTCCGGGACGACCCGGAGCTCAGGGTCGCGATCATCACCGGCGCCGGCGAGAAATTCTTCTGCCCCGGCTGGGACCTGAAGGCGGCCGCGGAAGGCGATCCAGTCGATGGAGACTACGGCGTCGGCGGTTTCGGCGGGATGCAGGAGCTCCGCGACCTCAACAAGCCCATCATCGCGGCCGTCAACGGCATTTGTTGCGGTGGCGGCCTGGAGATCGCGCTTTCGACCGACATCATCCTCGCAGCCGAACATGCGAGTTTCGCACTCCCGGAAATCCGCTCGGGCACGCTCGCCGATGCCGCTTCGATCAAGCTGCCGAAGCGCATCCCCTACCATATCGCCATGGACATGCTGCTCACCGGCCGCTGGCTCGACGTGGTCGAAGCGAACCGCTGGGGCTTCGTCAACGAGATCCTGCCGGCCGGACGGCTGATGGACCGGGCCTGGGAACTGGCGCGCCTGCTCGAAAGCGGCCCGCCGCTCGTCTATGCCGCAATCAAGGAAGTGGTCCGCGATGCCGAGGGCCGGGACTTCCAGACGACCATGAACAAGGTCACTCGTCGCCAGTTCAGGACAGTCGATGTCCTCTATTCGAGCGAGGACCAGCTCGAGGGCGCCCGCGCCTTTGCGGAGAAGCGCGACCCGGTCTGGAAGGGACGCTGAGATACGCGGCCTCTTCGGCCGCGGACAGAGTGGAAGCCGGAGGATGCCGGCCTGCAGCGTGACGCGTCGCGAGCACCGGCGCGTGCGGCTGAGCAGTCTTTCCATAAGACATGCTTATGGAAAAGATTTATAATTTAGGACGTTACAAGCCACGTCCAAGCGTTTAGCCTTATGGATGAACAACGCGGATAACGCGCAAAGAGACGACAAGGAGGTCAGGATAAAGACGATCCCGGTGGACTGCAAACCACCTCCGGCCATCTCGACCGATGGCAAATACGCGAACACTCTACCAATCACAACGAACGGCGAATGCCGGCTGAAGAAGGGAACAGGGGAATGAGCGATTACAAAGACTATTTGGCACGTCAGGTCATGCTCGGCAAAATGAACCGGCGTGAATTTCTCGGACGCGCCGCCGCCCTCGGCATTGCCGTGTCTACGGCGAATACGCTCTTCGCGTCCAGCGCCGCGGCGCAGGAGCCGAAGCGCGGCGGTCACCTGAAGCTCGGCCTCGAAGGGGCAGCCGCCACCGATTCGCGGGATCCCGCAAAGGCGCTGTCGCAATTCATGTTCGTGGTCGGCCGGAACTGGGGCGACATGCTCGTCGAGAGCCACCCGACGACCGGCGAACCGGTGCCGGCGCTTGCAGAATCCTGGGAGCCCTCCGCCGACGCCGCCACCTGGACCTTCACCATCCGCAAAGGCGTCAAATTCCACGACGGCAAGGAACTGACGATCGACGACGTCATCAAGACCCTGCAGCGACACACGGACGAAAAGTCCGAGTCCGGCGCGCTCGGCGTGATGAAATCCATCAAGGAAATCAAGGCCGACGGCGACAAGCTCGTCTTGACGCTGACGGAGGGCAATGCGGACCTGCCGCTGCTGCTGACCGATTATCACCTCATCATCCAGCCGAACGGCGGCACGGACAATCCCGACGCGATGATCGGGACCGGCCCCTATAAGGTCGCAAGCTTCGAGCCGGGCGTACGGGCCACATTCGAAAGGAACGCCGACGACTGGCGCACCGACCGCGGCTATGTCGATTCCGTCGAACTGATCGCGATGAACGACGCGACGGCACGCATCGCGGCGCTGTCCTCCGGCCAGGTCCACTTCATCAACCGCGTCGACCCGAAGACGGTCAACCTGTTGAAGAAGGCGCCGACCGTCGAAATCCTCAACACGTCGGGCCGAGGACATTACGTCTTCATCATGCATTGCAACACGGCGCCGTTCGACAACAACGACCTGCGCATGGCGCTGAAATACGCGATGGATCGCGAGACGCTGGTACAGCGCATTCTTGGCGGCTACGGCAAGGTCGGCAACGACTTCCCGATCAACGACACCTATGCGCTCTTCCCCGAAGGCATCGAGCAACGCGCCTACGATCCGGACAAGGCGGCATTCCACTACAAGAAATCCGGCCATAGCGGTCCGGTGCTGCTGCGCACCTCGGACGTCGCTTTCCCGGGCGCGGTCGATGCCGCCGTCCTCTACCAGGCGAGCGCCAAGAAGGCGGGCATCGAGATCGAGGTCAAGCGCGAGCCGGGCGACGGCTATTGGTCCAACGTCTGGAACGTCCAACCCTTCTCGACATCCTATTGGGGCGGGCGTCCGACCCAGGATCAGATGTACTCCACCGCCTATCTCTCGACAGCCGACTGGAACGACACCCGCTTCAAGCGTCCGGACTTCGACAAGATCCTGCTCGAAGCGCGTTCCGAGCTGGATGAAGCGAAGCGCAAGGACATGTACCGCACCATGGCGATGATGGTGCGCGACGAAGGCGGCCTGATCCTGCCGATGTTCAACGACTTCGTGAACGCGGCCGGCAAAACGGTGAAGGGCTACGTCCACGACATCGGCAACGACATGTCGAACGGCTATGTCGCGACCAGGGTATGGCTGGACGCCTGATGATGGAAAGCGGACCGATCACGGGTCCGGTCGTGACGGATGCGACCGCAGGCGAGACAGCCCTGCGGTCCCCCGATCTTTCCGGTGCCCCAGCCAAACCCGACCCGGCCGCCGACGAGCTCGGCGGCACGTTCTGGCGGCGCTTCGCCTTTCGCCGTCCTCTCGCGGCGCTGATCCTTCAGCGCCTGGGACTGAGCGTCGGCCTGCTCTTCGCCGTGTCGCTGATGATCTTCGGCGGCATCGAGGCGTTGCCAGGCGATTTCGCCACCACCTATCTCGGCCAGTCGGCGACGCCGCAGGCCGTCGAGAACATCCGCAAGGATCTCGGGCTCGACCGCCCCTGGAGCGAGCGCTATCTCAGCTGGCTCGGCGGCGCCGTGCAGGGTGATTTCGGCACGTCCTGGGCGAGCAGGAATTCCGTCAGCGAGCAGATCGGCAACCGCCTCGGCAACTCGCTCTTCCTGGCTTTCTTCGCGGCGCTCGTCTCCGTACCGCTGGCCGTGGGGCTAGGGATGCTCGCGGTGCAATTCCGCAACCGCCTGCCTGACAAGATCATCAACGTGATATCGCTTGCGGCGATCTCGCTGCCGGAGTTCTTCATCGGCTATCTGCTGATCATGTTCTTCGCCGTCAAATGGGGGGTCGCCACCTTCCCGGCCACCGTCTACGCCAGCATGGGCTTCATGGACCGCCTTTCGGCAATCGCACTTCCGGTCGCGACCCTCGTGCTCGTGGTCCTCGCCCACATGATGCGCATGACGCGCGCGGCCATCCTCAACGTCATGTCGTCGGCCTACGTGGAAACCGCCGAACTCAAGGGGCTCGGCACGTTCCGCATCATCGCGCGCCACGCCGCCCCCAATGCCGTGGCCCCGGTCATCAACGTCATAGCGCTAAACCTTGCCTATCTGGTCGTCGGCGTCGTCGTGGTCGAGGTCGTCTTCGTTTATCCCGGCATGGGGCAGTACATGGTGGATGCCGTGACGGTGCGCGACATGCCCGTCGTGCAGGCGTGCGGGCTGATCTTTGCGGCCTTCTACATCTTCCTCAACATGGCGGCCGACATTCTCGCCATTCTCGCCAATCCGAGACTGAGGCACCCGCGATGAACCTGAAATCCATTCCACTCAGTGCCTGGGTAGGCATCATCGGCATCGCGATCGCGCTTCTGTGCGCTCTCTTCGCGCCCGTTCTGGCGCCCTTCGGCGAGCGGGAAGTGGTCGGCGAGATCTGGCTCCCGGCCGGCGGCGATTTCCTGCTCGGCACGGACAATCTCGGCCGTGACCTGCTCTCGCGCCTGATCTACGGTGCCCGCACGACCATCTTCGTGGCGTTGGCGGCAACCGTGCTCTCCTTCGCTCTCGGCATGATCCTGAGCTTCACCGCAGCCGTCACCGGCGGCTTCGTCGATCAGTTCTTCTCCCGGTTCAACGATCTGATGATGGCGGTGCCGACGCTGATCTTCGCACTCGTCGTTCTCGCGGTGCTGCCGCAGCATCTGTGGATCCTGGTCCTCGTCATGGCCGTGCTCGACTCGACGCGCGTCTTCCGCATCGGCCGGGCCGTCGCCCTCGATGTCGCGGTGATGGAATTCGTCGAGGCTGCGCGGTTACGCGGCGAAGGCAATGTCTGGATCATCTTCCGGGAAATTCTGCCGAACACGCTGTCGCCGCTGCTCGCCGAGTTCGGTCTGCGCTTCGCCTTCTCGATCCTGTTCCTCTCCACCCTCTCCTTCCTCGGCCTTGGCATCCAGCCGCCGGCCGCCGACTGGGGCGGCATGGTCAAGGACAACAAGGATGGCATCATCTTCGGCATATCGGCCGCGCTCATCCCGGGCGGAGCGATCGCCGCCCTCGCCATCTGCGTCAATCTCGTCGTCGACTGGCTGATGAAGCGCACCTCGAGCCTGAAAGGAGGCCGCGGCGATGCCTGAGCTGCTTTCCGTCAAGAACCTGAAGATCGAAGCGACGAGCTATCCGCCGGGCGAACCGCCGAAGGTGGTGACGCTGGTCGAGGGCGTTTCCTTCGATCTCGAAAAAGGCAAGGTGCTCGGTCTCATCGGCGAGTCCGGTGCCGGCAAGTCGACCATCGGCCTTTCGGCGCTCGCCTATGGCCGCGGCGGCGTGAGAATCACCGGCGGTGAGGTGTTGCTCAACGGCCGCGACATCCTGAAGCTCGGCCGCAGCGGCATCAACGCTGTTCGCGGGCGCAATGTCTGCTACGTCGCGCAGTCCGCCGCAGCCGCCTTCAACCCGGCGCACAAGCTCGGCGATCAGGTGATCGAGGCGTCGGTCCGTCACGGCGTCATGAGCCGTGAAGAGGCGAACAGGCGCGCGCTCTATCTTTTCGAGGTCCTCGGCCTTCCCAATCCGGAGACCTTCGGCGACCGCTATCCCCACCAGGTGTCGGGCGGGCAGTTGCAACGCGCCATGACCGCCATGGCACTCTGCCCCAATCCGGAACTGATCGTCTTCGACGAGCCGACCACGGCGCTCGACGTGACGACCCAGATCGACGTGCTCGCGGCCATCAAGCACGCGATCGAAGAGACCGACACGGCGGCCCTCTACATCACCCACGATCTTGCGGTCGTCGCCCAGATCTCCGACGACATCATGGTGCTGCGTCACGGAAAGACCGTGGAATACGGCACCACGAAGCAGGTGATCGAGGCCCCGAGGGAAGAATACACCCGCGCCCTCGTCAGCGTCCGCCAGGAAAAACGCGTCGAGGCCCCGGACCAGACCGGCGCGCTTCTCAAGATCGAACATGTGCATGCCGGCTACGCCAACGGCTTCAAGGTGCTGCACGACGTCTCGATGCACCTGCCGAAGGGGCAGACGCTTGCAGTCGTCGGGGAGTCCGGATCGGGCAAGTCGACGCTCGCACGCGTCATCACCGGCCTGCTGCCGCCGAGCGAAGGGCGCATCACCTTCGAAGAAAAGGAACTGCCGAAAGCCTTGAAGGGGCGAACCAACGACGAGCTTCGGCGGATCCAGATGATCTATCAGATGGCCGATACGGCGATGAACCCGCGCCAGACTGTGCGCGATATCGTCGGCCGGCCGCTCTCCTTCTACTTCGGAATGCATGGCGCCAAGAAGACCGAGCGGGTGAAGGAATTGCTCGACCAGATCGAAATGGGCACCCGCTTCCTCGATCGTTATCCGGCCGAGCTTTCCGGCGGACAGAAGCAGCGCGTCGCGATCGCCCGGGCGCTTGCCGCCCAACCGGAACTCATCCTTTGCGACGAGCCGACCTCGGCGCTCGATCCGCTGGTGGCGGAGGGGATTCTGAACCTGCTTCTGAAGCTGCAGGAGGAAACCGCCGTTTCCTACGTCTTCATCACCCATGACATCGCGATCGTCCGGGCAATCGCCGACAGCGTCGCCGTAATGCATCGCGGCCGGCTGGTGCGCTTCGGTCCGAAGTCTAAGGTCCTTTCGCCGCCCTTCGACGACTATACCGATCTGCTTTTGAAGTCGGTTCCGGAAATGGAAATCGGCTGGCTGGAAAAGGTCCTGCAGACGCGACGGATGGAGAGCGCCGGCAATTGAGTGCGCGTGGCGGCCGCCACGCGCACTCGTCAGTATTCTGCGGGAATGGTCAGCACTTCGGCCTCCGGCGTCTCCAGGAAGCGCCGGACCGCAGAGGGCAGATGCCGCGACCCGAAAGGAAGCAGCCCGCACCGCGAAAGCATCTGGCGCTTGTCCGGATCCAGCCCGATATGCCGCCAGATCATCCGCGAGGCGTAGGGCAGGTTCTCCTTGCGCCACGAGACCCCCATCGTGGTGCCGCGCAGATAGACCCGCTGGTGCACCTCGAAGGGCATCAGGATCGTCTGCGCCAGCATCGACGCCTGCCCCACGGTGCGCTCGGCTATGAAGATGCGGTTTCGCCAGAAGGTGACGAGGCCGACATATTTCGAGAGCTGTTCGATCTCGTTCGCCTTGTCGCGAATGCGCTCGATCGATTTCACCCGGATCGAGCCGCCTTCCTCATAGATATGCGCGCAGGAACAGACCACGAAGCCGGGCCAGGAGAGCGAAAGGTGATAGGTCTGGTAGTAGCCAAAATGGTGGCGAAGGGCTGCTGCATCGCCCGGGAACCCTTCGAGGAGCTGCCCCGCTTCCAGCCGGTGCCGCTCGGGGCGGATCATACGCGCCTCGAACAGCTTGGGTGAGAGCGAAAAATCCTCAGCCGCAAGTCCGAAGAACGCGGCAATCCGTTGCACGTTGTGCGCCGAAGGCCGCGCCTCGCCGTTGATGTAGCGGTTGAACTGCTGCCGGTTGACGCCGATCTCGCGGCAGATCTGGGAGATCGAGCGCCGCGTCGCACAGGCAAAACGCAGATTTGTTACGAATGTGTCGTCCGGCTGCAAGTGCTCCACCTATCGAATTGCAGCCAGCGTAAACTAGCGAAAATTCGCGTCAAGTCGCGAAATTGCCTGGGGGCCGGCAGGCGTTAGGTTTCTCTCGAACAAGACACACAAGGGGAACTGGAAATGACCGAATTCACGAAGCGTCCCGACGGCCTCATCGTACCGGCCGGCATCAACCGGCGCGGCTTCCTCGCAGGCACCGCAGCGCTCGGCCTCGCCGCCGGCATCGGGAGCTCCATCGGCTTGGGCGAGGCACGGGCGCAGGAGCCCAAACGCGGCGGCCACCTGAAGCTCGGCCTCGACGGCGGAGCGACGACCGATTCGCTCGATCCGGCAACCTATAGCGGTTCGGTATCTTTCGTGATCGGCCATCTCTGGGGCGACACGCTGGTCGAGTCCCATCCCGAGACAGGCGCTCCGCTGCCCGCGATCGCCTCCTCCTGGGAGTCGTCGGCGGATGCTTCGGTCTGGACGTTCAAGATCCGGAACGACATCGCTTTCCACGACGGCAAGAAACTCACCGTCGCAGACGTGATCGCAACGTTGAAGCGGCATTCCGACGAAGGCTCCAAGTCGGGAGCGCTCGGGCTGATGCGGTCCGTCAAGGCGATCGAGGAAAAAGCCGGTGACCTCGTCCTGACGCTGACGGAAGGCAATGCGGACCTGCCCCTCCTGCTGACCGACTATCATCTCATCATCCAGCCCGGCGGCGGCGTCGACAACCCCACCTCGCCGATCGGCACCGGCCCCTACAAGCTGGCAAGCTACGAGGCCGGCATCCGGGCAACCTTCGAGAAGAACACCGCCGACTGGCGTTCGGACCGCGGCTATGTCGACAGCGTCGAGATCATCGTCATGAACGACAACACGGCCCGCATTGCGGCGCTTTCCTCCGGGCAGGTGCATTTCATCAACGGCGTCGATCCGAAGACCGTGCCGCTGCTGAAGCGTGCACCCCGCGTCGAGATCCTGCAGACCTCGGGCAAGGGCTTCTACAGCTTCCTCATGCATTGCGACACGGCCCCCTTCGACAACAACGACCTGAGGCTCGCGCTGAAATATGCCATAGATCGGCAGGCTATTCTCGATCGCGTGCTCGGCGGCTACGGCACGCTCGGCAACGATTATCCGGTCAACGAAAACTACGCGCTGGCACCTGAAGGCATCGAGCAGCGCGCCTACGACCCCGACAAGGCGGCCTTCCATTACAAGAAGTCCGGCCACGACCGGCCGATCCTGCTGCGCACCTCCGATGCCGCCTTCCCGGGTGCGGTCGATGCTTCCGTCCTCTTCCAGGAAAGCGCCCGCAAGGCCGGGATCGAAATCGAAGTACGCCGGGAGCCGGAAGACGGCTACTGGACCAATGTCTGGAATGTCCAGCCGTTCTGCGCTTCCTACTGGGGCGGCCGCCCGACGCAGGATTCCCGTTATTCCACGTCCTATCTGTCGAGTGCGGAATGGAACGACACGCGGTTCAAGCGGGAGGACTTCGACAAGCTTCTCCTGCAGGCGCGCTCCGAACTTGACGAAGCCAAGCGCAAGGAGCTCTACCACACCATGGCACTCATGGTGCGGGACGAAGGCGGTCTCATCCTGCCCGTCTTCAACGATTATGTGAACGCCGCCTCCGCTTCGCTGAAAGGCTTCGTGCACGACATCGGCAACGACCTTTCCAACGGCTACGTCGGAAGCCGCGTCTGGTTCGACAGCTAAAGTGCAATGAGCAGGCGCAGGTGGTTTTCCGCCTGCGCCTCGCATGTCAACAGTCACGCACCGATCGGAGGCAGCCAACATGGTCGAGCGCAACTTCACCGTGATCGAAAACGAATGGATAACCCTCGAGGACGGAACCCGGCTCGCCGCGCGCATCTGGATGCCCGAGGGCACCGAGCAGAAGCCGGTGCCGGCCGTCCTGGAATACCTGCCCTACCGCAAGCGCGACGGAACCTGTGCACGCGACGAATCCACCTACCCTGCCTTCGCCGCCGCCGGGATTGCCGGCGTTCGCGTCGACATCCGCGGCTCGGGCGAGTCCGAGGGCGTGATCGACGGCGAATATACGCCGCGTGAACTCTCCGACGGCTGCGAGATCATCGAATGGATTGCGGCACAGCCCTGGTCGAACGGCAAGGTCGGGATGATGGGCATCTCCTGGGGCGGCTTCAACTGTCTGCAGGTGGCGGCACTCAAGCCGCCGGCTCTCAAGGCGGTGATCTCGATCGCCTCGACCGTCGACCGCTACAATGACGACATCCACTACAAGAACGGCTGCCATCTCTCGGCTCAACTCTCCTGGGCGGCAACCATGCTCGCCTACCAGTCTCGATCGCCCGATCCGGAACTCGTCGGCGAGCGCTGGCGGGAGATGTGGCTGGAGCGCCTCGAGAACGAGCCCTTCTTCCTGGAGGAATGGCTGGAGCACCAGCGCCGCGACGATTTCTGGCGGCATGGCTCGATCTCGGAGGATTTCGACGGCTTTCCGATCCCGGCGCTGGTGATCGCCGGATGGGCGGACGGCTACCGCAACACGCCGATCAAGGCGGTCGAGGGGCTCGGCGGCAAGGCCAAGGCGCTCATCGGCCCCTGGGTCCACAAATATCCGCATTTCGCCTGGCCGAAGCCGCGAGCAGACTTTCTCGGAGAGGCGATCCGCTGGTGGAACCGCTGGCTTCGCGACGAAAAGAACGATGCCGAGCAATTGCCGCAGATGCGCGCCTATATGCTCGACGGCCCGAGGCCTGCGGTCAGGCGCAATGAAGACCCGGGCCGCTGGATCGCCAAGGATGTCTGGAGCACGCCGGAAATGCGGACCTTCGCGGTTTCGAGCGAGGGAGGCCTGGCGGCCGGTTCCCCGTCCAGGCGCGGGATCGGCGATGTTTACCTGCGTTCGCCGCTCGATACCGGCACCGCTGCCGGTGAGTATTTCACGCTCAAGCCCGACGCCGAGATGCCCGGCGACCAGCGCATCGACGATGCGGGCTCGCTCACTTTCGACACGCGCCCGCTGCTCGAGGCGGAGGACTATCTCGGTCAGCCGGTGCTCGACCTCGAGCTTTCCTGCAGTGCCGAAACCGCCAATCTCGTCGCGCGTGTCGTCGATGTTCATCCGGACGGAACGGCAACCCGCGTCGCCTTCGGCGTCCTCAACCTGGCGCACCGCAACGGCAATGCGCAGCCGGTGCCAATGGAGAAGAACCGCAAGACGCGCGTCACGCTGGTGCTCGATGCCTGCGGCTATCGCTTCCGCGCCGGTCACCGCATACGCCTGTCGCTGTCGACCTCCTATTGGCCGATCATCCTGCCGTCGCCGACCGATCCGGGCGTCACGATCGATACGGCCAGCGTCTCGCTTTCCCTGCCGCTTCTCGGCGACCATCGCGAGATCGTCGTGCCGCAGCCGGCCAATCCCGACCCGTTGCCGCACTATATCGAGCATTCGCCGTCCGAAACGCGCCGCACCGTCGAACGCGACATGACCAAGGGCCTCACGCATTATCGGATCTACGAGAATACCGGCCTCGTCGAGCATCCCGGCACGGGCAATGCGACGCAGGACATCCGCGAAGAAACCTGGACGATCGCGCCGGACGATCCACACTCGATGACGGGCGCTTCGACCTGGACCTGTATTGCGCGGCGTGGGCAGCAATCGCTGAAGACCGTCTCGACCTCCCGCCTCGGCTGTACGCAAAGCGAGTGGATCACCTCCGCCAGGGTTGAGGCTTTCGAGGGAGAGACGAAGATCTTCGAGAAGAGCTTCGAAAAGCGGATCCGGCGGGATTTCATGTGAGGCTCGGCGCGACTGCCCCTCGTCCCGCTACCCGCGACCTGTCGGGGGGAGTGAGCCAGGGGCAATTTCATCGGGCGCTCGCGTTTCCGTGGCTGAGCGCCCGCAACACTTGGACGGCTCTTTCTGCATCTGCCGTGGGCACGAAAATGTGGTCGTGGTAATAGGCCGCGACGACATTGGCGCTGATGCCCGCCTGCGTCAGTGCGCCTGAAACCGCCGCCGTCAGCCCCACGGCTTCGAGTGCGGAATGGACGCCCAGCGTAATCAGCCGCAGCACCGGCCCATAGGAAAGTCCCGCCGCCTCGGCACGGGTCTGCTCGAGGATGAGCGTAATCCCCTCATTTTCGCGAAAGGTTCCGATCGGCTCAAGCGCGAACCAGGCCGCAGCACGACTTTCAACCGTGCAATAGACATATTCGCCGTCACGTAGCACCGGCTCCAATTCTGCAAGCAGCCGCTGGAGATCGGTCTCGCCGCTCATCGCCGACTCAAGCCGTGCCGGTCAATCGTGCCACAGCTTGCACGAGACGGACGAAGCCGTCCCGCGCACCGGGGCTCATGTGGCGCGCTCGAAGCCAGGAATGCACCATCTGCGGCTCTTCCTGGTAGGTGACGTCCACGCCGGCCTGGGCGAGCCGGGCTGCATAGGCACGCGCATCATCCCGCAGCGGATCGAAATGGGCTCCAGTGATATAGGCCGGGGGAAGCCCGGACAGGTCCGCGGCCTTCAGCGGGTGCGCAAACGGCTCATCCGCCGGCGCTTTCAGCACCTCGCGGTAATAGTCGACGTCGGCGGTGGAAAGCAGCGGCGCCTCGGCCATCTCGATATAGGAGCCGCGCGTCAGATCGCCGCCGAGGCCGGGATAGATCAGAACCTGGCCGACGATGCCGGCGAGCCCCTCAGCCTTCGCTTTCAGTACGATTCCGGCTGACAGGTTGCCGCCGGCGCTGTCGCCGGCGACGACGAGCGGACGCCCATCGGCAAGAAGCGCTTCGAGCACGTCATAGCAGTCTTCGAAGGCTGCGAGCCATAGATGTTCGGGGGCAAGGCGATAGTCTACCGACACCAGCTCGACCCGTGCACCATGGGCAAGCTCGGCGCAGATCGCATCATGGCTCTCAAGCGAGCCGACGACGAACCCGCCGCCATGGATATAGAGAACGCGCGTCTCGCTCGCGACCTCCGCCGGACGGTAGTACCGCACCGGAATTCGTCCCGCCAGCCGCCCGTCCCGCCGGGTCAGCCCTTCGGGAGACGGCGCGTCGAACTCGGCGCAGAGTGCATCGTACCATTGCCGTTGCTGCTCGACGGAGGCATTGACCGCATCGGCGGGATAGAACGCCTCGCAACGTTGGTGAAAGGCGCGAATCCCCGCTTCTGTCGGCATCGGCTTTGTCGTTTTCGAATCCATCCCATTCCCCCTCACCGCACCTTAGAGTCAGTTTGACGACTTTGACAACGAGGTTGTTGTAGGCGGCGGCCGGCATCCCTTCCGGCGCAATCGATGCGACAGCGCCGGGAGCCTTGGGCAGGCTGAAATCCCGGCAGATGTTTGGCGTCAAGGCGGTGCCGAGCCGTTCGTTCGGCTCGCTGTCAACCAGCGATGCCGGGATAGCGTGCCAGATGCTGAAAAAGCCGCGCCACCGCCTCAGCGCCGGGGTCGATGTGTCCTTCGAGCTGTCTGGCATTGATATAGGCCGCGCGACCGGCATTCGCGCGGGTAAGCGTGGCGGTGAAGTTCGCGCCTTCGCGCGCGGCGGCGGCGGCGGCAATGCCCTGGCCGAGCGCGTCCAATGCGGGCGCGAGTGCGTCGACCATCGTACGATCGCCAATCCTGGCACCGCCGATCTCCTGCATTCGGGCAAGCCCTGCCCGCAGCGCCTCGCGAATCGGCAGACCGCTCGACGCGCCATCCCCGGCAGCGGCGAAGAAGATCGCGAGCAGCACACCGGAGGAGCCGCCCATCGTCTGGCTGAGTTCCTGGCCGATGGCGCGCAGGAGCTGAGTATGGTCCGACAGCGGCAGGCGGTCGACGGCGTTGATCAGCGCGCGGGCCGCGCCTGCCAATGTCGAGCCGGTGTCGCCGTCACCCGATTTGGCATCGAGCGCATTGAGATCCTGCTCGGCGGCGACCAGCACGTCGCAGCAGCCGATCAGGAATGCGCGCGTCGCCGCATGGTTTGACGGGATCGGCATGATCGGCGTCAGGCCGTCCGGCAGGGCCGCGACGGCAACCGGCCGGACATCGCAAACGCCCGGCCAGGCGGGGATCGGCACGGGAGCCTTCAGGAGCTCCAGTTCGGCGGCATCAGCCGGGAAGACGGAGATGGAAAAACCCTGCATGTCGAGCGAGGTCATCAGCGGAGCCGGGCCGATGGCATGGGTAATCTTGGCGCCGACGGCCGAGCCGAGGAGATCATGCGCCAGAACCGACATTTCGAGCACCGACGTGCCGCCGAGATTGTTGATCAGCGCGACATGCGGCCCCTCAGCCATCACCGCAGCCAGCCGCTCCACCATGGTGGCGACCGAAGCGCGCGCGCCGGCAAAATCGATCTGCTCGACGCCTGCCTCGCCATGGATGCCGAGGCCGAGTTCGGCCTTGCCTTCGGGAATACGATCCTCCTTCGGGGAGCCCGGCACGCGGCAGGTATCGAGCGACATACCGATGGAGCGCGTTCCCGCGATGACACGCCTTGCTGCGGCCGTCACGGTGTCGAGGTCCGCGCCCTGCTCGGCGAGCGCCCCCGCGATCTTGTGTACGAAGAGCGTGCCGGCGACGCCGCGGGCCTGCGGCAGATCGGGAAGCGCTATATCGTCGCCGACGATCACCATCGAGACATTGAGGCCGTAGGCGCGCGCCCGCTCGGCGGCGAGGCCGAAGTTCAACCGGTCGCCGGTATAATTCTTGACGACGAGCAGACATCCGGCCGGCCCCGTCACGGCGAGGATACCGGCAAGCACGGCGTCCACGCCGGGCGAGGCGAAGACATCGCCGCAGACGGCCGCCGTCAGCATACCCTTGCCGACGAAACCGACATGGGCTGGCTCGTGGCCCGAGCCGCCGCCCGAGACGATCGCGACCCTGGACTTGTCCCAATCGCTGCGCTTGACGACCCGGATATGCGGATAGCCGTCGAGGCGGGTAAGAGCACCGCCCGAAAGAGCCAGCACGCCATCGATCGCCTCTGTGACGACGTCTTCGCGCTTATTGATGAATTGCGCCATAAAAATCTCCTTAAGCTAAACGCATGCCCGCCGCGTCGAAATAGAGCGGCTGCGACGGTCGGATCCGAATGGTCTCGCCGCCCTTCAGCGGCGTGTGGGCGTCGGTAACGGTGATGAGGTCATGCCGCTTGAAAGTGAGGTGCAGGCGTGTCTGGTCGCCGAGATGCTCGACCCGCTTGACCAGCGCCTCCTCCCCGTCACCTTGCATAATGTGTTCCGGGCGAAGGCCGATGCTCTTTGCGCCCGCCGGAGCGCCGGCGAAGAGATCGGCCGGCAGCACGTTGATGCGCGGCTGGCCGAGACGGGTGGCGGCATAGACGCTGACGGGCTCTTCATAGACGGCCCGCGGCGAACCGAACTGCACCAGTCGCCCCTCGTTGAGCACGCCGACATGGGTCGCCATGGTCATCGCCTCGATCTGGTCATGGGTGACGTAGATAAGTGTCGCGCCTGACTTCGCCTGGATGCGCTTCAATTCGATGCGCAGGTCCGCCCTGAGCTTCGCATCGAGCGAACTCAGCGGCTCGTCCATCAGGAAGATGTCCGGATTGCGGACAAGAGCGCGGCCGATGGAGACGCGCTGCATCTCGCCGCCGGAAAGCGCGGTCGCCTTGTTCTCCAGCTTGTGGGCGATCTGCAAGACCTCGGCAACCTCCTTCACCTTCCTGTCGATCGCCGCCTGCGGCGTCTTCAGGAGCGGCGACTTCAGGGGAAACTCGAGGTTCTGTCGGACCGTGAGATGTGGATAGAGCGAATATTGCTGGAAGACCATCGCGACATTGCGCTCGGCCGGCGACAGCCCCTTCATGGCGCGGCCGCCGATGAAGACCTCGCCGCTGTCGGGGGCATCGAGACCGGAGACCATGCGCAGCGTCGTTGTCTTGCCCGCGCCGCTCGGGCCAAGCAGCACGACGAAGGAGCCGTCCGGCACCCGGAGCGAGACATCGCCGAGCGCGAGCGTGCCGCCGAACCGCTTCGTCACATTTTCAAGGACGACCTCAGCCATGACCCAACACTCCCTCATTGGCCTCGGAGACGAGCGCATTGCCTTTATCAGCATCGAAAAGCGAAAGGGTGCGCGTATCGAAATCGAGCCCGACCATCTCCTCCTCCCGCACCTTGCAGCTTGAGGAAATGCGCGCCTTCAGATCGCCATGACCGGTCGAAACTGTCACGATCTGCGTCGTGCCGAGATATTCGACGGCGCTGACGCGCCCGCGGTAGGCGGCATCGTCGCGGAATTTCACATGCTCCGGCCGCACGCCCAGCGTGAGGCGGCCGGCGCGGCCCTCCCGCGCGGCCGGCACTTTCATCTTCACGCCGCCGAGATCGACGCTGTCGCCGCCGATGCCGATCATGCCGTCGAAATCGAGGAAATTCATGGAAGGCGAGCCGATGAACTGGGCGACGAATTTCGTCGCCGGCCAGTCGTAGATCTGCTGCGGCCGACCGAACTGCTCGATGACGCCATGGTTCATGACGACGATCTTGTCGCCCATCTGCATAGCCTCGAGCTGGTCGTGCGTGACATAGACGGTGGTGGCGCCCATGCGGTCGTGCAGCGCGCGCAGTTCCTCCGCCATGTGCTCGCGGAACTCCGCGTCGAGCGCGCCGAGCGGCTCGTCCATGAAGAAGGCCTTGGGGCGGCGCACGATGGCGCGGCCGAGCGCCACGCGCTGACGATCGCCGCCTGAGAGGCCGCCGACGGGCCTGTCGAGGATATGCTCGATCTTGAGGATGCGGGCGACCTCGGCAACACGCGTCGCCACCTCCTCGCGCTTCATGCCCTGGCTGACCAGGGGATAGGAGATGTTCTTACGCACGTTCATATGCGGGTAGAGCGCGAACATCTGGAAGACGAAGGCGATGTCGCGCTGGCTGGCCGGCTTCATGCCGACCTCCTCTCCGTCGATGAATATCTCGCCCGAGGTCGGCAATTCGAGGCCGGCCATCATGCGCAATGTCGTCGTCTTGCCGCAGCCTGAGGGGCCGAGCAGCATGAAGAACTCGCCATCCTCGATGGTGAAGGTGGAGGAACGCACGGCGGCAAAGGCGCCGAACTCCTTGCGCACATTCTGGATCCTGATTTGCGCCATCGGCCTACTCCGGGAAATGGCTGACGATGATGAACATCACCGTGCCCAGCAAGGTTATGACGAAGGACCAGGAATAGAGCGCAAGCGCGAAGGGCTGCATCAGCATGACGACACCCGCCGCGATCAGCACCGAGGCCAGCATTTCCCAGGCGCTGCGCCTGAAATGCCGGAGGCCGTTGAGAAATCGTGTCATTTGCGGACTGCTCCGAAGGTGAGGCCGCGCAGGAGATGTTTGCGCAGAAGGATGGTGAACACCATGACCGGCACGAGGAAGAGCGTAGCGCCGGCGGCGACGGCGGGCCAATCCTGGCCGCTGACGCCGATGATGGTGGGAATGAAGGGCGGCGCCGTCTGGGCGTTGCCGGATGTCAACAGCACCGCGAAGGCATATTCGTTCCAGGCGAAGATCAGGCAGAAGATTGCGGTCGAGGCGATGCCCGTCGCTGCCTGCGGCAACACCACCTTGTAGAAGGCCTGGAAGCGGGTGTAGCCATCGATCAGCGCCGCCTCCTCGTATTCGACGGGGATCTCGTCGATGAAACCCTTCAGCAGCCAGACGGAGAGCGACAGGTTGACCGCCGTATAGAGCAGGATCATCCCGGCATGGGTATCGCTGAGGCCGAGCGAGCGGAACATCAGGAAGATCGGGATGGCGACGGCGATCGGCGGCATCATGCGCGTGGACAGGATGAAGAAGAGAAGGTCATCCTTTAGCGGCACCCTGAAGCGCGAGAAGGCATAGGCGGCGGCCGTGCCGAGCACGATGCAGAGCACTGTGGAACCGAAGCCGATGATCACCGAATTTGTGAAGCGCTCGGCAAAGCGCGAGGGGCCGGAAATGACCAGCCCATCCTTGCGCACGAGCTTGTCGTACCAGGTGGTGGGCTCGCCGAGCGCCTGCAGCTGCTCCTCGGAAAGGCGCGTGCGCGTGGTGAAAACATTGACATACCCTTCCACCGTCGGCGTGAAGAAGGTCTTCGGCGGATAGGCGATGGCGTCGGACGGGCTCTTGAAGCTCGTCGCGATGATCCAGGCAAGCGGCAGGATGGTGATCAAGGCGTAGAGCACGACCAGGGAGCCCGCGAACCATTTCTGCCGGAGCGACGGCTCGGCGACGGAATAGCTACTCATCGTTGTTTCACCTTGTTCAGGGCTTTGACATAGATCGAGGCGAGACCGAAGACCGTGACGAAGAGGATGACCGCATAGGCGGAGGCATAGCCTGTGCGCCATTTCTCGAACGCTTCGCGCTTGAGGTTGATCGAGGTGAGTTCCGTGATCGAGCCCGGCCCGCCGCCGGTCAGCTGTACGACGAGGTCGAACATCTTGAAGTTTTCGATGCCGCGGAAGAGCACGGCGAGCATCAGGAAGGGCAGGACGAGCGGGATGGTGATCGTCCAGAACTGCCGCCACTTGCTGGCGCGGTCGCATTCGGCCGCCTCATAGATGCTGGGCGGAATGGAGCGCAGACCCGCAAGGCAGATCAGCATGACGAAGGGCGTCCACATCCAGGTATCAACGATGATAATGGCCCAGGGGGCGAGCGACACGTCGCCGATCATCGAGAAGCTGGAGGGGTCCGCGCTCGTCAGAAAGCCGACCGCATAGTTGAAGAGGCCGATCTGCGGCTGGTAGAGGAAGGTCCAGAAATTACCCACCACGGCCGGGCTCAGCATCATCGGCAGCACGATGATCGTGGTCCACAGATCGTTGCCGCGGAACTTCTTGTTGATGAGATAGGCAAGCGTGAAGCCGATCAGGACCTGAAGCACGATGGTCCAGATCAGAAAATGGGCCGTCGCCTGCATGGTCAGCCAGATATCCCGGTCGGACAGGATTTTCAGGTAGTTCTTGAGGCCGACGAATTCGACCTCGGCATTGGGCCGGTTGACCCGGAAATTGGTGAAGCTCAACCGGATCGTCCAGATGAGCGGAAAGATGTTGACCGCCAGAAGCAGCACGATCGACGGGGCGACGAAGAGCCAGGCGAGCGCACGGTCGGACAGACCATGCATGCGTCTGGCGATCGCGTGCGGTGTCGCCTCGGCGACCCGGTCCACGGATGATTTCAGCATTGGTATTCCCCTGTAGCACGTGGGCGGCGCAGAGCCGGGGCAGATCCCCGGCTCCGGCCGCGCCTTGGCCCGCTGGGAGGCGCGGGTCCGACCGATGACGTCAGTACTTGCCTTCGTCGTCGAAGACCTGCGTCCAGTCCTTGACGAGACCGTCGAGCGCGTCCTGCGCGGAGCCCTGACCGGCGACGACATAGTCATGGAAGCGTTTCTGCGCCGCCTGCAGCAGCGAGGCGTAGCTCGGCTCCGCCCAGAAGTCCTGCACGATGGCCATGGAATCGAGGAAGGTCTGCGCATAGGGCTGGCTGGTCGCAAAACCCGGATCCTCGACGACTTTCCGGAGCGCCGAGTAGCCGCCCATCTGCCACCATTTCTGCTGGATTTCAGGCTGCGCGAACCACTTGATGTAGGCGAGCGCATCCTCCTGCTTCTGCGAGGATGAGACGACCGAAATGCCCTGCCCGCCGAGCTGCGCATAGGCAGCGCCATCCGGCCCTGCCGGGTTGGGGAAGTAACCGGACTTCTCGCCGCCGACATTGGCGTCGGCATTGATGCCCGGCCAGGTGAAGGCGAAGTTCATGTGCAGCGCGACCTGGCCGGACTTGTACGCGTCGATGTCCTCGGACATGTAGGCATCCGAATGGCCGGGCGGCGTGCAGCAATCGTAGAGTTCCTTATAGAACTCCAGACCCTTCACGGCTTCCGCCGAATTGACATAGCCTGCCAGTTCATAGGGCTTGTCCGGGTTCTCGTATTTGAAGCCGAAGCTGTAGAGCACGTCCATGACGCCCATGGTGATGCCCTCGGAGCCGCGCTCCGTGTAGATCGCCGCGCCATAGACCGTCTTGCCGTCGATCTCGCGCTTCTGGAAGAACTGCGCGATGTCCTTCAGCTCGCCGAAGGTCTTCGGCACGGCCAGGTCGCGGCCATATTTCTCCTTGAATTCCGCCTGCAGCTCGGGGCGGGCGAACCAGTCCTTCCGGTAGCTCCAGCCGACAACGTCGCCGAAGGCGGGCAGCGCCCAGTAGTTCGGAGAATTCTTCGGCCATTCGGCGTAGCCGACCACGGTCGCCGGAATGAAGTCGCTCATCTTGATCCCTTCCTTGTCGAAGAAATCGTTGAGCTTGACGTATTGGCCATTCTCCGCCGCGCCGCCGATCCACTGGCTGTCGCAGATCATCAGATCGCAGAGCTTGCCGCCGGAGTTGAGTTCGTTGAGCATGCGGTCGGCGAAGTTCGGCCACGGCACGAATTCGAACTTCATCTTGATGCCGCTCTGGGCCTCGAAATCCTTGCTGAGCTCGACGAGCGCATTGGCCGGATCCCAAGCGGCCCAGCACAGCGTCAGGTCCTTTGCGCTGGCCTGACCTGGATATGCGACGCCGGCAGCCAGAAGCGTACCGAAAGCGGCCAGTGATCTCGTATTGCGAAATGTCATGGCGGGGACCTCCTCCCTCGCCTTCCGACCCCATCGGAAGGCTGAACACGCCCTTTGCGGGCACTTGGCGCGAAAAACTTCCCGGCGGGTCTGTTCTCCTCCGCGCCGCCTCTGTGGCCTGCGGCTCCTCCAGCATGCCACGGCCAGCAGAGTCATATTGACGTGCGCACCTCAATTCAAGCTATTTTTGAGGTGCGCACGTCAATTCTTGCGTTTTTTCCGATTTTGCGAGAAACGTGATCTGTGCAGATCGCGTCAGGAGCCCTCATGCGGCCAACAGCCAAAGACCTTGCAGAAGCGGCCGGCGTCAGCCTGGCGACCGTGGATCGTGTTTTGAACGACCGTCCCCATGTGAGCAAGAAGGCGATCAGAAGCGTCAACGAAGCCATTGAACGGATTGGTTTTATTAGAAACCCCGCCGCAGTGAGCCTTGCGCGGAACAAGAGCTATCGGTTCCGGTTTGTATTTCCCAGATCCGGCGACCTCTATCTCCGTGAATTGCTTGAGCGCGTCGAGGAGTCGAAGGGTGCGCTCAAGGGCGACCTGATCGACATCGATTATGTCCAGATTCCCGTCGACGACGCCCATGGGGTCGCGAAATATCTCGCCGGCATCGACGGGCATGAGGTCGATGGGGTCGCCCTGATGGCTCCGGAATCACCGCAGGTGCGCGATGCCGTCGCACGCCTTCTCGAAAGAAATATCAAGGTCGTTCAATTTCTCTCGGGCCAGGAAAAGCTGCCCGAGGCGGATTTCGTCGGGGTGGACAATTTTGCAGCCGGAGCAACGGCAGGAAAGCTGATCGGCAGGCTCACCTGTCGCACGCCCGGCAAGGTGATGGTGGTCGCGGAGACGATGCAGTCGATGGACAGCATCCAGCGTCGGCACGGCTTCGATACCGTCATCAATGAACAATTTCCCCATCTCACGCCTCTGCCATCGATCGAAACCCATGCCGACGAGCGGCGGGGTAAGGAAGTCATCGCCCGCGTGCTCGGCAACCAAGCCAACATCGCCGCTGTTTATGTGCTCAGTTCGGAAGCGCGCATGCCCCTGACGGCGATCGGCGCGAACATCGATCTGACCAACCTTGCCGTCGTCGTCCACGAACGGACCCCTTTCACCGAGGAGGCGCTACGCGACGACCGGGTCGATGCCGTTATTGCGCAAGATCCCGGCCACGCCGTGCGAAGCGCAATCCGCATTATGAGAGCACGCACCGACGCACGCGAGCCTCTCGCGGCACAGGAACGCATACGGATCGAGATCCTCCTGCGGGAAAATCTCTAACTCACCAGCGTCGCTCCGGCGTGCACGACGAAATGCATCACCCCTGCCGCAGTTCACGCCGTGCTTGCGTTCCCTGCGGCGCACGGTGTTAATTCGCACATGGCATTCACACTCCGGCAGTTGCAATATTTCGTCGCCGTCGCCGAGCAGGGCTCGGTCACCCGCGCGGCGCAGAACCTCTCCATCTCTCAATCATCGATCACCGAGGCAATCAAGGAGCTCGAAACCGATCTCGGGGTCGAGCTCTTCGACCGGCACCCCCGCGGCCTTGCGATCACCCATAACGGGCATCAGTTTCTGCGCCACGCGACCAAGATCCTCGCCGATGTCTCCGATGCGCGGCGCAGCTTCTCCGACAGCCGCGAGGAACGCGGCGGCAAGCTCAATCTCGGGGTCACGTCCCTCGTCGCCGGCTACGTGCTCTCCGACCTGCTTGCCCGCTACCGCCGCGCCTGCCCCGGCATCGAGGTGAGCGCCATCGAGGACAACGGCTCCTATCTCGAGCACCTCCTGATCGGCGGCGAGCTCGACGTCGCCGTGATGGTCATTTCGAACCTGCGCGACCGCATGGCGCTGCAGGCGGAAATCCTGGAAACCTCCCCTTACCGGCTGTGGCTGCCGATCGGCCACCCGCTCGTCAGCGCCGACATCATCTCGGTCGAGGATATCGCAAGAGAACCGCTGATCATGTTGACGGTGGACGAGATCGAGGAGAATACCGGCAAACTCCTGACGGCGCTCGGCGCGCGTCCGCATGTCGCCTTCCGCACCCGCTCCGTGGAGGCGGTCAGAAGCCTGGTCGCGACCGGTGCCGGCATCGCGCTTTTGCCTGATCTCGTCTACCGACCGTGGTCGCTCGAAGGCGACCGGATCGAAAGCCGCGACGTTTCCGGGGCGCTGCCGGTCGTGCAGGTCGGCATGGTCTGGCGCAAGGGTTCGAGCCTGCCCCAGTCCGCGCGCGATTTCGTCGGCGTGGCCGAAGCGCTGCGCAGCGCCCGCCCGCGATGAACCGCGATATCGGAAATCCCGATATCGGCATTCTGATTAATGAATTTGCGAATACGGAGAAACCAAGGCACGCTTCGATCCGGGAACAAAGCCGCTAACGGCATGAAACTGGGGAGACTTCCGATGAAGCAGATCCTGAAATCCTGCACGGCACTTACCCTGTCGCTGGGCCTCGCCGCCCCCGCGCTGGCGCAGGAGCCGCTGAAAGAGCTCGGTCAGGGCGAAGGTGCGCTCTCGATCGTCGCCTGGGCGGGCTATATCGAGCGCGGCGAGACCGACAAGAACTACGACTGGGTCACCGATTTCGAGAAGAAGACGGGTTGCAAGGTCAGCGTCAAGACGGCGGCGACCTCCGACGAAATGGTCGCGCTGATGAACGAAGGCGGTTTCGACCTGGTGACAGCCTCCGGAGACGCATCGCTGCGCCTCGTGGCTGGAAAGCGCGTCCAGCCGATCAATACAGATCTCATCCCCAGCTGGAAAACGATCGACGAACGCATGCAGAACGCCCCGTGGCACACCGCCAACGGCGTCCATTACGGCACCCCCTATGTCTGGGGCCCGAACGTGCTGATGTACAACACCGAGGCCTTCAAGGATCAGCCGCCGAAGAGCTGGAAGGTCGTCTTCGAGGAGATGACGCTGCCCGACGGCAAGTCCAACAAGGGCCGCGTCCAGGCCTATGACGGCCCGATCCATGTCGCGGACGCCGCCAACTACCTGATGGCGCACAAGCCCGATCTCGGCATCAAGGATCCTTACGAGCTCAACGAAGATCAGTACAAGGCCGCACTCGATCTGTTGCGTACCCAGCGCACCCTCGTCGGCCGCTACTGGCACGACGCGATGATCCAGATCGACGACTTCAAGAACGAGGGCGTCGTCGCCTCCGGCTCCTGGCCCTTCCAGGTCAACCTGATGCAAGCGGAGAAGCAGCCGATCGCTTCCGTCATCCCGGAAGAAGGCGTGACGGGCTGGGCCGATACGACCATGCTGCATGCCGACAGCGAGCATCCGAACTGTGCCTATATGTGGATGGAGCATTCGCTCTCGCCGAAGGTCCAGGGCGATGTATCCGCCTGGTTCGGCGCCAATCCCTCGGTCGGTGCCGCCTGCAAGGGCAACGATCTTCTGACCGACGAGGGTTGCAAGACCAACGGCTATGACGACTTCGAGAAGGTCAAGTTCTGGAAGACGCCCGTGACGAAGTGCGAAAGCCAGGGCGAATGCGTGCCCTATCATCGCTGGGTCTCCGACTATATCGGCGTCATCGGCGGGCGGTAAGCCGGTCTCAACAGCGTCGCAAGCGTCGCCCCTCATCCTGGCCGTCTCCCGCTCGCGGGAAGAGGGAACGCCTCCGCAAAGCCCTCGCCCCGAAATACAGGCGAGGCACCGGCCGCGAGTCCCTTCTCCCCGCAAGCGGGGAGAAGGTGCCAGCAGGCGGATGAGGGGCAACAATTACCTGGAGCATTCCTATGACCGCCGTCCTCTTCGACAATGTTTCCCGCTATTTCGGCGCCGTCCGTGCCGTCGATCGCGTGAACCTTGCGATCGCCGAGGGCGAGTTCTTCGCGATGCTCGGTCCGTCGGGCTCTGGCAAGACCACCTGCCTGAGGCTGATGGCAGGCTTCGAGCAGCCGACCGGAGGCCATATCGAGATCTTCGGCGAGACCGCCGAAGGCGTGCCGCCGTACCGGCGCAGCGTCAATACCGTCTTCCAGGACTACGCCCTCTTCCCGCATCTCTCCATTCTCGACAACGTCGCCTATGGCCTGATGGTCAAGGGCGTCGGACGCGAGGAACGCCGCAGGGCGGCCGAGGATGCGCTCGCCATGGTGAAGCTTCCGGGCTACGGCACGCGCCGGCCCGGACAGCTTTCCGGCGGCCAGCGCCAGCGCGTGGCGCTCGCCCGCGCGCTCGTCAACAAGCCCAAGGTTCTGCTTCTCGACGAGCCGTTGGGCGCGCTCGATCTGAAGCTTCGCGAACAGATGCAGGAGGAATTGAAGACGCTGCAGAAGTCGCTCGGCATCACTTTCGTCTTCGTCACCCATGATCAGGGCGAAGCCCTGTCGATGGCCGACCGGATCGCCGTGTTCAACGAGGGCCGTATTCAGCAGCTCGGAAGCCCGGAAGAAGTCTACAACCGCCCGCAGACCCGTTTCGTCGCCGATTTCGTCGGCTCCTCCAACGTGCTTTCGGAGGACCTCTGCCGCAGATTGGGACTGAAGGCTTCCTTCGCGAGCCTCCGCCCGGAGGCCGTCACCCTCGCGCCGCCGAGCGACGGAGCGCTGAGCCTTTCCGGCACCGTCGCTTCGCAGAGCTTCCTCGGCGCCACCAACCGCATCGTGATCGACGTCGAAGGTGCCCGCATCGCCGTGGCGAGCCCGGCGGCGCGTCGCGTTCCCGCGGTCGGCAGTCCGGTCACGATCAGCTTCGCCGCGCACGACCTCCACCCGATGGAGGAAGCATGACGATCGTCGCCGAAAGCATCATTCTTCCGCAGCGCCGCAGCCCGGCCGGCCGCCTTTCGGATTTTTTCTGGCGGCACCCGCATGTGCTGCTGGCGATCTTTCTCGCACCGCCGCTTCTCTGGCTCGGGATCGTCTATCTCGGTTCGCTCATCGCGCTGCTGCTGCAGAGCTTCTTTTCGATCGACGACTTCTCCGGGCTCATAAATTACGAGTTCACGCTTGCGACCTATCGTCAGCTCTTGAGCGAAGCCAATCTCGACATCATCATCCGCACCGTCTCGATGGCCGCTCTGGTGACGCTCGTCTCGGCGCTCATTGCCTTTCCGATCGCCTATTACGCCGCCCGCTACGCGCGCGGGAAGTGGAAGGCGCTCTTCTATCTCGCCGTCATGCTGCCGCTCTGGTCGAGCTATCTCGTCAAGATCTATGCCTGGAAGCTGATCCTGGCCAAGGAAGGCATCCTGACCTGGTTCTTCGCAAAGCTGAACCTTCTCTGGCTGATCGATGCCTGGTTATCTCTTCCGGTGGTCGGCGGCAACTCGCTGTCCGTCAGCTATACGGGCACCTTCATCGTCTTCGTCTATGTCTGGATGCCGTTCATGATCCTGCCTATCCAGGCGGCGCTCGAGCGCGTGCCGGCCAATCTGGTCGAAGCCTCGTCGGACCTCGGCGGAACGCCCGCCCAGACCTTCCGCCATGTGCTCTTTCCGCTGGCGCTGCCGGGCATCGTCGCCGGATCGATCTTCACCTTCTCGCTGACGCTCGGCGACTACATCATTCCGCAGATCGTCGGCTCGTCGCGGCTCTTCATCGGTCAGGCCGTCTACGCGCAGCAGGGCACCGCCGGAAACATTCCGCTCGCGGCCGCCTTCACGGTCGTGCCGATCGTCATCATGGGCGCCTATCTCTGGATGGCCAAACGCATGGGGGCCTTCGATGCGCTCTGAGAAGGCGAATTCCGCTCCATTGGGTCTGAAGATCGCGGCCGCCGCCGGCCTCGCCTTCCTGCATCTGCCGATCCTGCTGATTTTTCTCTACGCTTTCACCACCGAGGAAAAGAGCTACCAGTTTCCGCCGCCGGGGCTCACCACGCAATGGTTCGCCGTCGCCTGGAACCGGCCGGATGTCTGGGCGGCGCTGACGCTCTCCGTCAAGGTCGCCTCGATCGCGACGGCGGTCGCCCTCGTCCTCGGCACCCTGTGCGCCGCGGCCGTCAGCCAGACCCGCTTCTTCGGCCGCGAGACGATCTCGCTCCTCGTTATCCTGCCGATCGCGCTTCCCGGCATCATCACCGGCATTGCGCTGCGTTCGGCCTTCTCCATGGCCGACATCCCCTTCTCCTTCTGGACCATCGTGCTCGGCCACGCGACCTTCTGCATCGTCGTCGTCTACAACAATGCGGTCGCCCGTTTCCGCCGGATTTCCGGCTCGCTCATCGAGGCTTCCATGGATCTCGGCGCCGACGGTTTCCAGACCTTCCGCTACGTGATCCTGCCGAACATCGGCACGGCCCTGCTCGCCGGGGGCATGCTCGCCTTCGCGCTTTCCTTCGACGAGGTGATCGTGACGACCTTCACGGCCGGGCAGCAATCGACCCTGCCGATCTGGATGCTGGAAGAGCTGATCCGCCCGCGTCAGCGCCCGGTGACCAACGTCGTCGCCATGGTCGTCGTGATGGCCACCTTCCTGCCGATCCTCGGCGCGTATTACCTGACCCGCGACGGCGACCAGATCGCCGGCGCCGGCAAATGACATTTCGCACTTGAAGGGAGAACAGACATGGACACCCAGCTCTTGATCGGATCGCGCTTCGAAGCCGGAACCGAGGCCGAGGAACACATTCTCAATCCGAGGACGGGCGCCGGGATCATCGACCTCGCCGAGGCCTCCCACGCGCAGATCGACGCCGCCGTCGACGCTGCCGAGCGCGCCTTCGTCGGCTGGTCGCAGACGACGCCGGCCGAACGCTCCAACGCCCTCTTGAAGGTCGCCGATGCCATCGAGAAAGAAGCCGACGAATTCGCCGCGCTTGAGGCGCTGAACTGCGGCAAGCCGATCAATGCGGTGAAGAACGACGAGTTGCCCGCGATCATCGACTGCTGGCGCTTCTTCGCCGGCGCGGTGCGCAATCTGCATGCGCCGACGGCGGGCGAGTATCTGCCGGGCCATACGTCGATGATCCGCCGCGACCCGATCGGGGTCGTCGGCTCGATCGCGCCGTGGAACTATCCCCTGATGATGATGGCCTGGAAGCTGGCGCCGGCAATCGGCGGCGGCAACACCGTCGTCTTCAAGCCATCCGAGCAGACGCCGCTGACGGCGCTGAAGCTCGCGCGGCTCCTCGCCGACATTCTCCCCGAAGGCGTCGTCAACGTCATCACCGGCCGCGGCGAAACCGTCGGCAACGCGCTGATCAACCATCCGAAGGTCGGCATGGTATCGATCACCGGCGACATCGCCACCGGCAAGAAGGTGCTCGCGGCCGCCGCCAAGACGGTGAAGCGCACCCATCTCGAGCTCGGCGGCAAGGCGCCGGTCATCGTCTATGACGACGCCGACCTCGAGGCGGTGGTCAACGGAATCCGCACCTTCGGCTACTACAATGCCGGACAGGACTGCACCGCCGCCTGCCGCATCTATGCCGAAGCCGGAATCTACGAGAAACTCGTCGCCGACCTCACATCGGCCGTCTCGACCATCCGCTACAATCTCGACGACGACACGGAAAACGAGATCGGTCCGCTGATCTCCAGGCGCCAGCGCGACCGCGTGGCAAGCTTCGTCGAAAGGGCCGCCGATCAGAAGCACATCGAGATCACCACCGGCGGCGGCACGGGCAGCGAGCAAGGCTTCTTCTTCCAACCGACGGTCGTCGCGGGCGCCACTCAGGAGGACGAGATCGTCCGCCGCGAAGTCTTCGGCCCGGTCGTCTCCGTCACGCGCTTCACCGGCAAGGACGATGCCGTGGCCTGGGCGAACGACAGCGATTATGGCCTCGCCTCCTCGGTCTGGACGAAGGACATCAGCAAGGCGATGCGAGCGGCATCCCGCCTGCAATATGGCTGCACCTGGATCAACACCCATTTCATGCTGACCAACGAAATGCCGCATGGCGGCATCAAGCAGTCGGGCTATGGCAAGGACATGTCGGTCTATGCGCTGGAGGACTACACCGCCGTCCGTCACATCATGATCAATCACGGCTGAATTTTCCGCGCCCCTCATCCGCCTGCCGGCGACCTTCTGCCGCCGGTCCGGCGAGGCGGCCCGCGGCAGCCTCGCCCCGGTCCCTCGCTTCCTCGAGAGAGGTAAGAGCACTTCCAGGAAAAGGGTGTAACGGTTTTCCGTTCGGAAGTGCGTTGGATCAATCGGTTAGAGCATTTCAATGTTTCCATGAAACGTTGAAATGCTCTGGGGGGCATGCCGCGTCGCACTCCACTTGCCCATCCAAACCCTCACGGGCCGGCTGCTCCCCTGCCCGCGCATTCGGCGATGTTGCACTTTTCACACAAACCTCCGGAACATGACTGAAAAAGTCATGAAAAGAGCTTGCGCCCGCAACAATCATGAGTGAATAGCTCACCTTATAGACCATAACTTATATCTCTATAAGGTTGCGTTGCATGCCCTCGAAATCCGCCTTCCTCCTGCCCCTCATTCGCGCTGCCCTCGCCGGAACGTCCGCCCTCGCCCTTGTCGCCACGGCCCAGGCGCAGCAAGCAGAACAGGGAACCGCTTCCGGCGGCAATTCGACCGAGCTCGAAACGCTGGTGGTCAACGGCAGCGGGGGCGTGATCACGGCCGAAGGCTATGTCGGCATCAGCAGCGCCACAGGCGCCAAAGTCGACACGCCGTTCCTCGAGACTCCGCAATCGATTTCCACGGTGACCGAACAGCAATTGAAGGACCGCAACCCGCAGACGCTGCTGGAGACGCTCGCCTATACGCCGGGCACGCGCGTCGGCGCCTATGGTTTCGATCCTCGCTTCGACGCATTCTTCGTCCGCGGTTTCGACGTAACCTTTACCGGCATCTTCCGCGACAATCTCCGCCAGCCGGCGGCTGTCGACTCGGTCTTCAAGAACGAACCCTACGGGCTCGAAGGCGTTTCGATCCTGCGCGGACCCTCCTCGGCCCTCTACGGTGCAACGGGCGCCGGCGGTCTTTACAACCTCATCACCAAGCGGCCGACGGAAGACCCGCTGAGAGAGGTGCAGGTCCAATACGGCAGTCACGACCGCTATCAGGGCCAGTTCGACTTCTCGGGCCCGGTGAACGAGACCGACCCGGTCTATTATCGCCTGACCGGCCTGCTGCGCGATGCCGACACCGAGCAGGTCGGCCTTGCGGACGACCGCGCCTATATCGCACCGGCTTTCACCTGGAAGCCGGACGAAGACACGAAGCTGACGGTTCTCGGCGAGTATTCGCGCACCAAGACCGGAGGCACCGCGACCTATTACAACGACCCGCTGACCGGCGAAGTGACCGACATATTTGCCGGCAACCCCGACTTCAACGATTCGATACAGAAGCAGGGACGCATCGGCTACGAATTCGAGCACCGGCTCAACGACACCTTCGTCTTCCGCCAGAATGCGCGTGTATCCACGCTGAACATCGACGCCGACTGGGACTTCGCCTACGCCCCGAACGCTGACGACCCGACTTTGCTCGACAGCGCCGCCGGCACCTATGACGAGCGGCTGACGGCGTTCGTGATCGACAACCAGCTCGAAGCCAAATTCGACACCGGCGCTCTGGAGCATACGCTGCTTGCGGGGATCGACTATACGAAACTGCGTTTCCGTGCGCTCGACGGACGCGGCGTGTCGCCGCCGCTCGATACCGACAATCCGACGCAGGGGCGTCCGGTCGACGCGATCGACTTCAACACGCGTACGGTCCAGGACCAGTGGCAGCTCGGCACATATCTGCAAGACCAGATCCGCTACGACGCCTGGACGTTGACGGTGGGCGGGCGCTACGACTGGGTATCTACCGATACGGACACCACCGACCTTGCCAGCGATTCGCTGACGTCGGTTTCGCAGAAGGACAAGGAGTTCTCCGGCCGCATAGGGCTCACCTACCAGACCGACTTCGGACTGGCGCCCTATATAAGCTACTCGACGGCCTTCACACCCAATGCCGGCACCAACCAGGAAACGCACCAGCCGTTCAAACCGACCGAGAGCGAACAACAGGAGGTCGGCGTCAAGTACCTCCTGCCGAACAGCAATACGCTGATCACCGCCGCTCTCTTCAACATCGATCAGAAGAATGGCCTTTATTTCGAGGCCCACGGCGTCACCAACATACAGGTCCAGCGCGGCAAACTGCGTTCGCGCGGTTTCGAAATCGAAGCGAACACCAGCCTTGACAACGGCCTTTCGCTTATCGCTTCTTACGCCTATACCGACGTCAAGATCATTCAGGGCCCCGAAGGTACGATCGGCAACTATGTATCTTCCGCACCACAGCATATGGCGTCGATCTGGGCCCATTATACATTGCCGGAAGATAGCCCGTTTTACGGGTTCAGCCTGGGTGGAGGCGCGCGTTTCGTGGGATCGAGTTACGGTAATGACGAAAACACCTTCAAGAATAGTTCGCGCGTTCTCTTCGATGCTTCTGTCGGCTACGATTTCGCAGCGATCGACCCGAAATACGAGGGTCTGCATCTGCAGGTGAATGCCACCAATCTCTTCGACCGCCGCGAGGCCGTGTGCACTGCCGGCTACTGCCATCGCGATCAGGGCCGCATGGTCATCGGCTCGCTGCGTTACAACTGGTGAGCTCATGACAACAGCCGGGCATGGAAGCGTGGCGGTAATCGACGAGCCGAAAGGTCTGTCGGCGGCCTTTGCCGGCCCGCATGCCTGGTGCAACGAGAAGATGATGCTGTCGGCTAATCTTTCCGACGGCATTTCGCTGCCGGAATTTTTCGCTTCCGGCGCCTTCGACCGGACGCTCTCGCACTATGCCGAGGCCTCCGGCGGCACCGACCGCCGCGCCGTCGCCTCCATGTGGTCGCTCTACTATTTCTCGGCCCTGACCATCCCCTATGTCGTCGCCCGGGTGCTGGACCACCAGGCGCTGCCGGCGGATTTCGACCAAATGACGGTGGCGCTCTCGGACGACGGGCTGCCCCGCGCCTTCGGGGTCGCGACGGCAGGTCAGTGGCGCGACGATGACGGGCGTGACATCTTCGCCCTGATCGGCTCGCTCATGGACGAGCATCTTGCCAAGGTGGTCCCGCATCTCAAGGCAGCCGGCGGCATATCGCCGAGGCTCGCCTGGAACAATGCCGCCGTTTACATCGATTATGCGCTTCGAACCGCGGGGACCGACCCCATGAGCGACCAGGCCGATGCCATGGTCGGCTGCCGTCTGATGCCCAACGGCGCTCCCAATCCTTTCTTCGACTGTCTGCGTCAGGAGGAAGAGGACGGGACGCGCGTCTGTCGGCGCAAGATCTGCTGTCTGAGATATCTCCTCCCCGGCATTCCGAGCTGCGGCAGCCTCTGCGCCCTTCCAAGCCAAAGGAAACAATAGCTTGTCTCGTCCATTCCCACGCCGCCGCGGCCTCTTCCTTCAGGCCATTGCCCTCCTGTCGATCCTCTTCTTCCCGTTCGCCGCGCTGGCGCAGGCACAATGGCCGATCACGGTCACGGACGCAGTCGGAAGACAGGTAACGATCCCCGCGCCCCCCAAGGCGGTGCTTCTCGGCAGCGGCTTCAATCTCGTCGCCCTCTCGCTCATCCATCCGGACCCGGTAAGTCTGCTCGCCGGCTGGTCCGGCGACATGAAAGGCGACAATCCGGAAATCTATGAGAGCTTCGTTCGCAAGTTTCCGAAGCTCGCAGACGTGCCGCTGATCGATGACGGCAGCGGACCGGGCCTTTCCTTCGAAACGATCCTGACGCTGAAGGCCGATCTTGCGGTTCTCGCCAACTGGCAGGCGGATACGGAAGCGGGCCAGCGTGCGATGGAATACCTCGAGAGCACCGGCGTGCCCGTCATCGTCGTGGACTTCAACAACGAAGCTCTCAAAAACACGCCTGCCAACATACGTCTCCTCGGCAGGGTCTTCGAGAGAGAAGAACAGGCGGAGGAGTTCGCCCGCTTCTATGAGGAACGTCTTGCTCGCATCCGCGATCGCGTCGCCAAGAGTTCCGAGGCCGGCCCTAAAGTCCTCATGGAAGCGTTTCCCGCGCCAGACCGTTGCTGCTGGGCCTACGGCGTCGGCGGATTGGGCGAATTCATCGCCGTCACCGGCAGCCGCAACATCGCCGAGGGCGCGCTGCCGCGCCCGGGCGGCATGATGAACGCGGAAGCCGTCATGGCCGAAAACCCGGACGTCTATATCGCCACCTCGTCGCCGGGCGGGAAATATAGCGGCTTTTCGATCGGGCCCGGCGTCAAGGCCGAAGAGGCGGAGCGGACCCTGGCGCAGGCCGTGGACAAGCCGGTGATGGAGAGCATCGCGGCCGTCCGCAACGGGCGTGTGCACGGCCTCTGGAATTTCTTCAACGCGGTTCCGCTGAACATCGTCGCAGCGGAAGCCTTTGCCTCCTGGCTTCGCCCCGACCTCTTCCCCGACGTCGATCCCGCGGCGACGCTTGCCGAAATCGACCGGCGCTTCGCTGCAGTTCCCTTCGAGGGCACCTACTGGATCAGTTTGAAGAAATGACCGCCGGCTGAACCTGCCCCGGATTGGCAGAAGGGTGTCGGCCGGGCGTACCCCAAAGATTGCCAGCGCCGCCTCGCCCTATATAAGGTTCTCGCAGGAGGAACTTCATGGCGTGGCTGATCGCGTTACCGTTGGGCTTGGCGATCGTGTATCTCGCGGCCCGTTACGGTCGCTTCCGCAGCTGGATCGAGCCGGTCCTGTCCATTGCGGTTGCGCTGGGGCTGAGCGTCGCTTTTCTCGTCTGGCTGAACGAAGCTGCTCCGGACAACGCCCCGGAGCCGGCCCCGAGCCGGCCCGCCGCCGGGCTGACCGTCGCCGACATCACCCTGCGGGACATGGCGTTCGAACCGAACGAAACCGAGCGCACCTTTCGGGTCCGTGGCACCGCAGCCAATGCGTCGGACGTCACGCTCGAATATTTCCGCCTCACGGTGACGCTCGAGGACTGCCCTCAGGACGCCTGCAAACGTATCGGCGAGGATACGGCTCTCATCCTGCTCCGGGTGCCGGGCGGCCAGAACCGCCCCTTCGAGACGTTCCTGACCTTCCCCTACAGGCCGGATGAAGCGCCGACTGCGCCGAAATGGACCTATAGGGTAAGCGAGGTCAGAGGTGCCGGTCGACGCTGACGGCGAATCGACACGTCAACAAAAGATGCCGAACCGCTCCCGTATCGCCCGGTCGGCCTCCGCCGAGATCAGCGACGGGGCAGCGTCTGCCAGGATGCGGTTCTTCCTCTCGATGGCGCGGGCGACGAGGTCCGGCCGGCCGATCTCGACCCATTCCTTCGGGCTCGTGCGGTCGGCGACGGCGGGATAGATATATTCCGTCTGCATCAGCCCGAGTGTCTGCGGATGGCCGAGATAGTGACCGGGGCCGTCGAGGCAGACCGAACGCATGGTCTCGAGCGAAACCGAATCCTCCGTTACGTCGATGCCGCGGATGCAGCGCTGCACCTGGCCCAGCATGTCGTCTCCGAGCACCAGCGACTCCAGGCAGAAGCCGAGGAGCGATGCATGCATGCCGACCGCCTCGTAGACCATGTTGAGCCCCGAAAGCCCCGCCATCACGTTGGAGATCGCCTGTTCCCAGCCGGCCTGCATGTCGGGAAGCTTCGCATCCGCGATGCCGGCGGCGGCGCCGCCGGGCAGGCGATAGAACTGGTGCATCTGCGCGCAGCCGGCGGTCAGCAGAGCCTGTTCGCCGGAGCCGCCGGACATGGCGCCCGTCCTCAGATCGGAGACGAACGGCCAGGTGCCGAAGACGGCCGGATGGCCGGGCGAAAGCGCATTGACGTAGACGACGCCGGCAAGGCACTCGGCAACCGCCTGCACGATGGCGGTCGCGAGCGGCGCCGGGGCAGTCGCCCCCGCCTGTCCGGCGGATAGCAGCAGGACGGGCATGCCGCCACGGATGCACTTCTCCATGGTGATGCAGCTTTCCTCGGCGAACTTCATCGGCGGTACGACGAAGCAGTTCGAGTTCGAAACGAAGGGCCGCGCCCGCCACTTGTCCTCGCCGCCTGCGATCATGTGAATGAGGTCGAAGCAACCCTCCACATGCGACGGATCGGAGAAGCTCGTGCCGACATGCTTCGTCGTCCCGGCGCAGCAGGCGTAGAGCGTGTTGATGTCCATCAGAAAATTGTCTGAAACGTCCCGGCAGACCATGGCTCGCTGGAAGAAATGGACATTGTCCAGGTGATGGACGAGCTGCGCCGCGTTCAGGAGATCCTTGGCGGTCGATTCGCGGTATTCGCGCTTCTCGACGTCGACCACGTGAACCGCCGCGCCCGCTGTACCGTAATAGACGCGCGTACCGCTGAGTTCGAGATCCTGTTTCGGATCACGCGCGTAAAGGGTGATGTCGCGCGCGGCGATGGCCAGCATGTCCTCGACCAGTGCACGCGGGAAGCGGAGTCGTCCATCCTCGCCGAGGATAGCCCCGGCGCCGGTCATGATCTCGACGCCGGAGCGCGGCGCGTTGGCAAGGCCGATCTGTTCCAGCGCATCGAGCGCCGCCTCGTGAATCCGTCTGACGTTGGCCTCCGTCAGCGGCTTGTACTGTCCGCCGGAAAGGCCCGGACGAACGGGGCGGATGTTTTCGGCGAGCGGCGACGAACGAAGCGCAACGCGCGCCGCCCGTCCGCCGGACCGTCTCGAAGCCGCAACTGCGCATTCCTCAGCCATCATTCATCTCCCAATGGCGCTGTCGTCGTCTGTTCTTTGCCCCTCTCCCTCGGTTTTCGCACCCGGGGGGTGGGCTGCACGGCATCTCCCTTCTCCCCGTCAAAACGGGGAGAAGTGCCGGCAGGCGTATGGGGGCAGTCTTTTCAGGCCCGCACCCGTTCCGCCTTCGGGTCGTACATCGGCTTCAGCGAAGCCTCGGCCCTGACCCGCGTTCCGGCGATTTCGATCTCGTAAGCGGAAGCCAGCACATCGGCCTCGCTTTCACCCTGGCAGGCCACATAGCCGAGCCCGATCGCACCCCCGAGATGGTGGCCGTAATTGCCCGACGTGATCGTGCCGACGATCTCTCCGTCGCGCACGATCGCTTCGTTGTGGAAGAGCAACGGCTCCGGATCTGAAAGCCGGAACTGCACCAGCCGGCGCGAAAGACCCTCGTCGCGCTTGGCGAGCACCGCCTCGCGACCAATGAACTCGCCTTTTCCGGACCTCACCGCAAAGCCGAGCCCCGCTTCGAGCACATGATCCTCGTCGGTGATATCGTGGCCGAAATGCCGGAAGGCTTTCTCGATCCGGCAGCTATCGAGCGTATGAAGGCCACAGAGCTTCAGCCCGACATCGGCCCCCGCCAGTTCGAGCGTCTCGAACACATGCGCCGCCTGGTCGGTGGAGACGTAAAGTTCCCATCCGAGTTCGCCGACATAGGTGACACGGTGGGCGCGCGCGATGCCCATCCCGATCTCTATCTCGCGGGCGGTGGCGAAGGGGTGCGCCTCGCTGGAAAAATCATTCGGGCTCACCCTCTGCATGAGCTCGCGTGCCCTTGGCCCCATGACGCAGAGTACGCTTTCGGCAGCGGTGACGTCGGTGATCACCACGAACTCGTCGCGCACATGTTTTCGCAGCCAGGCAAGATCGCGCTGCAGCGTGGCCCCCGGCACGACGAGGAAGAAGGTGGTCTGCGAAAGCCGCGTGACGGTCAGGTCGCTTTCGATGCCGCCGCGGGCGTTCAGCATCTGGGTGTAGACCACACGGCCGGGCTCGACATTCATCTCGTTGGCGCAAAGCCGCTGCAGGAAGGCGAGCGCATCGCGGCCCTCGACGCGGATCTTGCCGAAGGAGGTCATGTCGAAAAGGCCGACCCCATTGCGGATGGCGAGATGCTCCTCCCGCTGGTTTTCGAACCAGTTCTGCCGTTTCCACGAATAGCGGTATTCGCGCTCCTGGCCGTCCCTTGCGAACCAGTTTGGCCGCTCCCATCCCGCCACTTCGCCGAAGACGGCACCGCGCGCCTTCAGATGTTCGTGGATGGGCGAGCGGCGAACGCCGCGGGCGGTCGCCATCTGGCGATAGGGGAAATGATCGGCGTAAAGCAGACCCAGCGTCTCGCTGACACGTTCCTTGAGGTAGGAACGGTTCTTCTGGAAGGGCTGCGCCCGGCGGATATCGACCTCCCAGAGATCGAAGGGCGGCTCGCCGTCGTTCATCCACTGCGCCAGCGCCATGCCGGCGCCTCCCGAGGAGACGATCCCGATCGAATTGTAACCGGCTGCCACCCAGTAGCCCTTGAGCTCCGGCGCCTCGCCGAGATAGTAGCGGTCGTCTGGCGTGAAGCTTTCCGGGCCGTTGAAGAAGGTGTGGATGCCCGCCGTTTCAAGCATCGGCATGCGGTTGACGGCCATTTCGAGGATCGGGGCGAAATGGTCGAAGTCCTCCGGCAGCTGGTCGAAACAGAAATCCTCGCGGATGCCTTCCATGCCCCAGGGCTTCGCCTTGAGCTCGAAGGCGCCGATCAGCATCTTGCCGGCATCTTCCTTGTAGTAGGTGCACTCGTCCGGCACGCGCAGCACCGGCAGGCGGCTGAGGTCAGGTATCGCCTCGGTGACGATATAGAAGTGCTCGCAGGCGTGCAGCGGCACGGTGACGCCGGATTGCCGGGCAAGCTCCCTGCCCCACATGCCAGCGCAGTTGACGACATTCTCCGTCTCGATCGTGAAGCTCTCGCCGTTCTGCTCGCAGGTGACGCCGGTTATTCGGCCGTCCTTCTTCAGCACCGAGGTGACTTTCACGCCCTCGACGATCGTCGCACCGTTCTGCCGCGCACCCTTGGCAAGCGCCATGGCGATGTTGGCCGGATCGCACTGGCCGTCGAGCGGCAGGTGGACCGCCGCCTTCACGTCGGAAACGTTGAGGTGCGGGTAAAGCTCCTTGACCTCGTCGGGCGTGATCTCGCGTACGTCGACGTTGAAGGCGCGCGCCAGCGAGGCCTGCCGGTAGATCTCTTCCTTGCGCTCTTCCGTCAGCGCCACGGTGATCGAGCCGTTCTGGCGCATGCCGGTAGCGATGCCGGTTTCCGCCTCGAGCTTCACGTAAAGATCGGCCGAGTATTTCGCGAGCCGTGTCATGTTCTGCGAAGCGCGCAGCTGGCCGATCAAACCGGCCGCATGCCAGGTCGTGCCGCAGGTCAACTGCTTGCGCTCGAGCAGAACCACATCGGTCCAGCCGAGCTTCGCCAGATGATAGGCGACCGAGCAGCCGGAAACGCCACCGCCGATGATGACGACACGCGCTTTTGCGGGTATGGGCTTCGTCATGCCTTCAGTCTTTCATTCGAGGGATCCCAGAGCGGCTGGTCCGGCTGGACGACGGCCTTGAAGCGGTCGCCGAAAATCTCTACCTCGACCTCCTGGCCGGGAACGGCCAGATCGGCGCGCAGCATGCCGAGTGCGATCGACTTGCCGGTGCGGTAGCCCCACTTTCCGGACGTGGTCTCGCCGACGACCTCGCCGCCCGACCAGAGCGTCGACATATAGGGCGCGTCGCAATCGCCGGGCTCTACCGTCAGCGTCACGAAGCGCTTCGTGACGCCCTGCTGCTTCTCACGCTCCAGGGCGGCCTTGCCCTTGAAATCCGGCTTCGACCAGTCGACGAAGCGTTCGAGCCCGCCCTGCAAAACCGTGTAATCGGTGGAGAGATCGCCCTTCCAGGCGCGGTAACCCTTCTCGATGCGCAGACTGTCGAGCGCTTCCATTCCGAAGGGCTTGAGGCCGTGCTTCTGCCCGGCTTCCCAAACGGCATCGAAGACCGCGGCGGTATCCTCCACTTTCGTGTGGATCTCCCAGCCGAGTTCGCCGGCGAAGGAGACCCGCACGAGCTGGCAATAGCGGCCGGCGATCTGCGCCGTTTGATGCGTCAGCCACCCCTTCGCAAGGTCGGCGTCCGAGACCTCGGCCAGGATCGCGCGCGATTTCGGCCCCGTCAGGATTTGGCAGGCGAATTTCACCGTCACGTCATCCAGCGTGAAGGCGGCGTCCGCCGGGCGATGCTTCTGCAGCCACTCGAAATCATGCCACTGCGCCGTCGCCGCGGTGATCAGGAAGAAGAAATCCTCCTCGATCGCCATGACGGACATTTCGGTGAGGATGCGGCCCTTGTCGTCGGCGAAATAGGCCAGCCCGATGCGGCCGGGCTTCGGTACGCGGCCGGTGATGAGGCCGGAGAGCCAGTCGCGCGCGCCCTCCCCCTTCAGCCGGAAGCGCGAAAAGCCCGGCAGGTCGAGAATGCCGGCGGCATCGCGCACGGCCAGGCACTCCTCCTCGATCCGCTTCGCCCAGGGGCCTTCCCTTCCCCAGGTCTGCGTCGAAGCCTCTAACGTGTCGTCGCCGGGTTTCGCGTACCACATGGCGCGTTCCCAGCCGTTATAGGGCTTGAACTGCGCGCCAAGCGCCGCAACGCGATCATGGATCGGCGAGAGCTTCCTGCCGCGCCCGGCCGGCCAGTAGTGCTTCGGGAAATGCATCGCATATTCGTGGCCGTAGATCTCCATCCCCTTGGCGATGCAATAGTCCTGGTCGGTATAGTCCGTGTAACGGCGCGGGTCGCAGGACCACATGTCCCATTCGGTCCGGCCTTCGGTCACCCATTCGGCGAGCACCTTGCCGGCCCCGCCCGCCTGGCAGATGCCGAAGGTGAAGACGCAGGCCTCGAAGGCGTTCGGCACGCCGGGCATCGGCCCGATCAGCGGATTGCCGTCCGGCGCATAGGGAATCGGTCCGTTGATGACGCGCGAAAGACCTGCCGTCCCCAGGATCGGCACGCGCTCGACCGCATCGTTCAGATACCATTCCAGTCTTTCGAGGTCGTCCGGGAAGAGCTGGAAGGAAAAATCCTCCGGCATCGGGTCATCGGGCCTCACCCAGTGAGCGCGGCAGTTCTTCTCGTATGGCCCGAGATTCATGCCATATTTCTCCTGGCGGAGATAATAGGAGGAGTCGACGTCGCGAAGGAGCGGCAGCTTGTGCCCGGCTTCCTTCGACCAGGCGGCAAGTTCCGGGATCTCGTCGAAAAGGACGTACTGATGGCTCATCACCATCATCGGCACGTCGCGTCCGAACATCTTCCCGACCTCGCGGGCATAATATCCGGCGGCGTTGACGACGTATTCGCAGCGGATTTCGCCCTGCGCCGTCTCGACCACCCATTCATCCCTTTCGCGCCGGGCACCGGTCACGGGACAGAAGCGGATGATTTTCGCGCCCATGTCGCGCGCGCCCTTGGCGAGCGCCTGGGTCAGCTGCGCCGGATCGATGTCGCCGTCATAGGGATCGTAAAGCGCGCCGGTCAGGTCATGCGTTTCGAGGAAGGGATAGCGGCTGCGCATTTCCTCGGGCGTCAATATATCGAGGTCCATGCCCTGGTAGCGGCCCATGCCGACGACGCGCTTGAACTCCTGCAGCCGCTCATTCGAATGGCCGAGGCGGATGGATCCCGTCACATGATAATTCATCGGGTAATCGACGAGCGCTCCCAGGTCGCGATAGAGCGAAGCCGAATAGCGCTGCATGTTCATGATCGACCAGGATGAGGAGAAGGTCGGCACGTTGCCGGCCGCATGCCAGGTGGAGCCGGCCGTGAGCTCGTTCTTTTCAACAAGCACGCAGTCGGTCCAGCCGGCCTTGGCAAGATGGTAGAGCGAGGAGGCGCCGACGGCTCCCCCACCAATGATCACGACACGTGCGTGAGACGGCAAATTCGACATGCTGGCTCCCTCTGTTACGGCGATCTTTGACGGGGAAGCCTGATGCCATCAAGCGCGGCGATTCAGCTTTATTGATCGAAGAATTCGATTAGATTGGCGGGGAGGAGCAAGGAGCGACACAAATGCAGGTTGACCTGATCGAGACCTTTCTTGACCTGATGGAAACGCGCAGCTTCAACCGGACCGCCGAGCGCCTCAACATCACGCAATCCACGGTTTCTCATCGGGTGAAGGCGCTGGAGACGCAGTTCAACCGCAAGCTCTTCACCCGCAACAAGGGCGGAACCCTTCCCACCGCCGCGGGACTGCGCTTTCTCGATTATGCGAAAGCCTTGCAAAACCAGTGGCATGAGGCCACCCGTGCTGTCGCGAGTGCAGGCGCTCTGGAGCGTTCGATGCGGCTCGGAATCCAGCACGACCTGGCCGAGACCATTGCCGGCCGCTGGGTCGCTGCGATCCGCCGCGACCTGCCGACAACCGAGATCTATATGGAGGCGGATTATTCGAACCAGATGAACCGCGATCTCGCCGCCGGGGAGCTGGATCTCGCGATCCTCTACACACCGCATTTCCTGCCCGACCTTCACTATGAACGGATCGGCGAACTGCATTACGTGCTGGTCAGCACCGATGCTCCCGAGATGGCCGGGGTGAAGCCTGAAACCTATATCCGTTCGAGTTACTCGCCGGCCTTCGACCGGGCGCACCGCCTGGCACTTCCGCATCTTTCGGGAGCTTCGCTCGCCGCCGGCCAGAACATGGCCGTCACGGACCTGTTGCGCACGCTCGGCGGCGCCGCTTACGTGACTCAGGCGACCGCCGATCGGCTCGCCGACCGCGTTGCCGTCGTGGCCGACGCGCCGGTCATCCCCCAGACCGTCTACGCGGCAACGAGTCTCCGCACCCGCCATGCCCATCAGCATCGCAAGATCATCGGCGCAATGGAGGGGCTGCTGTCGGGGTTCGTGACCTAAACGTATCGGAAGCTTGCGGCGCCCCGGCCTCTCTCTGCGGTCGGATGGGGAGCAATGAAGGCAGCTCACCGCTTGCTGAATTGCGCCTTCAATCGCGTGATATCCTCGGCCGTAATCCCTTGCGGATCGGTAATCGCCATCCAGGCGTCGATGTAGTGTTCCGGTGCGTAGACATGGCCGTAGCCCATCGGCGAGGTCGTCGCCAACGCCATGTCGGCAAGCAGCTGCAGTCCGGTGACCACGGGAAACCAGCTCAGCGCCGGTGAAACGTCCGGCCCCCGCGGGGGCTTCATCCAGTCCGGCTCCCGGTAGAAGGAACGGGGATCGAAAAAGGTCACCGGATCGCTGGCATATTGCAGATAGACGATCCGCATCGCGCCCCAGCGCGCACCGGGAATGTCCAGCGCATTCTCCTGACTGGTGAAGCGGATGGCGGAGCTGTCGCGATAGCGCGGCAGCCAGGCGGTCGAGCCGGCGACGCGGTCGGCCGTCACCGAACGCCAGAGCGCGCTCGGAAACGGCGGCCCGCTCCAGAGCGCGCCCTGGAAGGGGTCGCTGATGACATCGAAGAGATCGACCGATCCTTGCGAATTCATCGCGCCAAGGCTGAGCCCGTGCAAATAGAGCTTGGGCCGACGATCCCTGGGCAGCGTCGTCCAGTAGCCATAGACCGCGTCGAAGAGAGCGTCGGCCGCTTCGGCACCATAGCCCGGCTCGACCAGCAGGGAGAGCCAGCTGGTGAGATAGGAATATTGCACGGCCACGCTCGCGACGTCGCCGTGAAGCAGATATTCGAGCGTATCGACCGCCGCGGGGTCGATCCAGCCGGTGCCGGTCGGCACGACGACGATCAGCGACTTGCGCTCGAAGCCTCCGGCACGCTTCAGCTCCTCCAGTGCCAGCTTCGCCCGCTCCCGCGCGGTCTCGGCGGAATTAAGCCCGACATAGACACGCACGGGATCGGGAGCTGCAGCGCCGAAGAACGCCCCGATGTCGGCGCCGGTCGGGCCGGACGCGATGAACTGCCGTCCCTGCCGCCCGAGCTCGTCCCAGTGCACGAGCGACGCGCCGCTCCCCGTCCTGGCGGGATCGGCAGGCGGTGCGATCTCGGGATCCATAAGTGCATCGAGTTGCTGGAAAGAACTGTCTGCGGCACGAAGCGCGAACTTGAAGATCACGCCGTTCGCAGCCGACCAGAACAGGGCGAGCGCCACCAGCCCGCCGAGAGCATTGGCGATCGGCCGCGTGAGGAAATATTGCAGCCATCGGGAAAGAACGCGAAAGGTCAGCCGGAACAGCCGCGCCAGGAGGACCAGGACGATGAACATGAGCACGGCTGTCAGGCCGAGCTGGAGCGGCTCGGCGCTCTCGATGGGCTCGAGGCCCATGATGTGCCGTACTGTGTTTTGCCAATGCGCCGCCTGCCACAGGAATACGGCCGCGGCCGCTATCGAAACGATCGCAGCGGCGATTTTCAAAGTTCGCGCGCGCCGCACCGTGGGCTCGGGGAGTTCGAAGAAGGACCAGAGCCAGCGCAGAAACACGCCGATCGCGTAGCCGGCTGCAAGGGAAAATCCGGAGATCACGGCCTGAATCAGATAGGGCCTGGGTATCAGACTCGGAGTCAACGAAACCGCAAAGAACAGAATGCCGACGAGGAGGCCGCTTGTGGAAAACGAACGCAGGAAGGTGGAGATGTGACGGTGCACCGGTCTCTGCAGGTCCGTCTGCTGAACGTGTTCCATGGCGGACTCCACTTCGCGCGCTGGCGGCAATGTCGCTTTCCGCCGGCGTGTAGTCAATTCCCGCTGGCCTGCTGCAAAGGACAAAAACGTGCAGCAGAGGCACTGTCGAGGATTTTGCACCGGCAAGAGATGCGGGCATCAAAACGAAGTGATCGCAAATAGCAAGGATCGGACGCAGACGTTTGGTATATTTAAGCCGGTAGTAGAGTCTGCCTGCGCCAAGGAGAAAAACCCATGACCGCGCCGCACCCCTCCAAGACCCATATCGGCAACCACAAACTGCATCCCGAAACGCTGATGCTGAATTATGGTTACGACCCCGAGCTCTCGGAGGGTGCCGTCAAGCCGCCGATCTTTCTCACCTCGACTTTCGTCTTCCACTCCGCCGAGGAGGGCCGCGACTTCTTCGACTTCGTCTCCGGTCGGCGCGAACCGCCCGCTGGCGTGGGTGCCGGGCTCGTCTATTCCCGCTTCAATCACCCGAACAGCGAGATCGTCGAAGACCGGCTCGCCATTTTCGAACGAGCGGAAGCCGGCGCGCTCTTTTCCTCCGGCATGTCGGCGATCGCCACGACGCTTCTCGCTTTCGTGCGGCCGGGAGACTCCATCCTGCATTCCCAGCCGCTTTACGGCGGCACCGAAACGCTGCTCGCCAAGACCTTCCTCAATCTGGGTGTCTCCGCGGTCGGCTTTGGCGATGGTACGGACGAGGCGGCCGTCAATGCCGCGGCTGAAGAAGCGATGAGCAAGGGGCGGGTCTCCGTGATCCTGATAGAGACGCCGGCCAATCCCACCAACAGCCTCGTCGACGTCGCGTTGATCCGGCGCATTGCCGAAAGAATCGGAGAAAGACAGGCGCATCGGCCGATCGTCGCCTGCGACAACACCCTGCTCGGCCCTGTCTTTCAACACCCGATCGAACACGGGGCGGATCTTTCCCTTTATTCCCTGACCAAATATGTCGGCGGCCATTCCGACCTGATCGCCGGCGCCGTTCTCGGCTCCAAAGCTCTGATCAGGCAGGTGAAGGCCCTGCGCGGTTCGATCGGCACACAGCTCGATCCACATTCCTGCTGGATGATCGGCCGATCGCTCGAAACCCTGTCGGTGCGTATGGAAAAGGCAAACGACAACGCCCGCATCGTCGCCGAATTCCTGCGTGACCATCCCAAGGTCGAGCGGATCCATTATCTGCCGTTCCACGACGCGGACACACCGGTCGGCCATGTATTCGCCACGCAATGCACCGGCGCGGGATCGACCTTCTCCTTCGACATCGCCGGCGGCCAGGAGGCGGCATTCCGCTTCCTCAACGCACTGCAGATCTTCAAGCTCGCCGTCAGCCTCGGCGGTACGGAATCGCTCGCGAGCCACCCAGCGGCAATGACGCATTCCGGCGTGCCGATCGAGGTCCGCGCCCGGATCGGCGTGCTCGAATCCACGATCCGCCTGTCGATCGGCATCGAGCACCCGGACGATCTCGTCGCCGACGTCGCAAACGCGCTGACGATGATCTAGCTGCTGCTGGAAATGTCGGGCCTGTTGTCGTTGACGGCGGTCAGCCGCTCGAAATCCTCTCGCACCATGCGGCGGCCGATGATGTGGGCCGGCGCGAGCGCCGCTGCATCGGTCTTGGGCAACGTCTCGCGCTCGATCGCCCTGCGGACCGTTATTGTCGTTGGCCGGTCTGAACCGTTCCGGCCTTGGTTCTCTGTCGTCTTTGAAGCCGAGCCGCGAAAACCCGGCCCGAGGTCGTCCGGTTTGGAGGTCTGCGACAGCGTGCTCAGCGCGACCATCGCCGTGCTGTTCATTGCGGTGCCGATCCATTCGTTTTTAGGGGACGACCGGGGTCAAGCCCTCGCCCGATGCGAAAGGACGTTCACGATATTGCCGAACGGATCGCGCAGAAAGAACCGGCGCACGCCCCAGCTTTCGTCGGTGATATCGTAGACGATCTCCACACCGGCGGCCGTGGCGCGGTGATAGGTTTCGTCCACGTCATCCACCTCGATCGAGAGCGCCGGGACCGGCGTTCCGGACCCGCCTTCGGTGGCGAAACTCACCTGCGGCATGGCGGAGCGGCCAACCGCCGCAAATGTAACGATCCAGCCGTGATCCATCACCACCTCCAGGCCGAGCAGGTCCGCATAGAACCGCTGCGCCTGAAGCGGATCGGACACCTGAAGATTAGGAACGATGCGTCGTACTGTCATTCGACCCTCCCGATTGTCCGCTCCGATAGCGCCAGCTTGACGAGCGAGGCCGCGGCCGTCCCCGCCGTCTCCATATAGCTCGGATCACGGTGGAGCAGAACGACGGCGAAGCTGCCGTCGAGGAGCAACAGGACCTGCCGCGCGAGCGCTTCCGCGTCCACGATCCCTTCTGCCTCGAACACCTGCCGGAGCCAGTCCTCGAATTTTTTCTTGTGAGCGGCGCCGATACGGATCGCCGGGTGCCCCGGCATGCCGGCGAGTTCGGCGGAGGTGCGCAGGAAGCCACAGCCCTTCCATTTCGGGTGTCGGGCGACGCGGGCAAGATTGAGGAAGATGCCCTCGACTTTCGATGCCACGTCGCCTTCGGTTTCGCTGAACCATTTCCGGAAGAGCTTGAGGTTCGGCTGATCGCGCCCCTCGAGATAGGCGGCAATCAGGTCGTCCTTGCTTTTGAAGTGATAATAGAGTGTTCGCTTGGTCACGCCGGCCGCCTCGGCGACTGCGTCCACGCCGACGGCGCGGATCCCTTCGGCATAGAACAGCTTGGAAGCGGCGGAAACGATGCGTTCGCGTGTGTTCGGTGCCGTCGTCATGGGCTATGTATACCGACTAGTGAATATACATTCATTTGTCGCCGACTTAGCCTCCGCTCGTCAATACTTGATGGGAGACAACTCATGTCCGATACGGTTCTTATCGAAATTTCGGCCGACATCGCCCTGCTTACCCTCAACCGGCCCGAAAAGCTGAATGCCCTCAACTACGAACTGATCGATCGGCTTTTAGCCCTTCTCGACCGTGTCGAAATCGACGAGACGGTGCAGGCAGTCATCCTCACCGGCGCCGGCGATCGCGCCTTTTCCGCAGGCGGCGACATTCACGAATTCGCGGGCAGCGTGGCCAAGGGCGTGAACGCCGCCGGCCGCGATTTTGTCCAGCGGGGGCAACAGCTGACGCATCGCCTGGAGGCTTTTTCGAAGCCTGTGATCGCTGCCGTCAACGGTCTCGCCTATGGTGGCGGCTGCGAAATGACCGAAGCGGTGCATCTCGCGATAGCGAGCGAGCGGGCTCGCTTCGCCAAACCGGAAATCAAGCTTGCCATGCCGCCGACATTCGGGGGTACGCAGAGACTGCCTCGCCTGGCAGGGCGAAAGCGTGCGCTCGAGCTGCTCCTGACCGGGGACGCATTCTCGCCCCAACGCGCGCTGGACATAGGGCTCGTCAATGCCGTCGTGCCGCATGATCAGCTGATCGCCTCGGCCCGAGCGCTTGCCGATCGCATCATCCGCCATTCCCCTCTTGCCACCTCCGCCATCATCACGGCCGTGACGCGTGGTCTCAACATGGCCATCGGAGAAGGTCTGCTTTGCGAAAGCGAGCAATTCGCGCGATTGGTTCCGAGCCATGATCTCAAGGAAGGGCTTGCCGCCTGGAGAGAGCGGCGAGAGCCACGCTATGCCGGGCGCTGATCCGGTTCTTCAAAACGACCCGGTTCCGCTCGGAGAACCGTTCGTCACTTTTCCAGGAGTGTTCTAAATTCGCGCGAAGCCGAGCACGAAAAGGGCGAGCGCGCCTGTCGAAGCGAAGGTGCGCACGTGGTTCCAGCGGACCCAGTCGGTCAGGTATCGCTGCTGCCAGAGCTCGGCGGCTGCCTGGCCGGCAGGGGCGGCCGCAAGCGCGTCGTTCAGCGGAACATTGATCGCGACCGTCACCGCGAGCGTGCCTACAAGGTAGACGAGACCGCCGGCTGCCAGCAGATAACTCCCCTGCCCGCCCCAGATGAAGGCCATGACGAGGAGGATCAGGCCAAGCAGCGCCGTACCCATGAAGGCGGAGAGAAACAGCGGGTTCTGAATGACCACGTTGATGGCGTTCATCGCGGCGACCCCCTGATCAGGCGGGAGCCGCGACAGCGCCTGCATGATGCAGACCGAGAAGACGAAGAAGAGCCCGGCCATCAGACCGGATCCGATAGCGGCGGCAAAAGCCAGCGCAGGAACAAGGGCAACCATCGCGGCACTCCAGACGGGAACGAAGCCGCTTCGGGCCGCTTCCCTCGTTTCAGACTCGAGGCAGCGTCGACGAAAGCCAGCCGCCCGCAAAGCCGGCCCTGCTCAACCCATGGCTGAATGCCGGAATGCTGCGCGTCAGTTCCCAAATCAGGCTGCTTCTCCAGTTCTCGATCATCATGACCACGAGCCCCTGGTCAAGCCCGACGATTCTGTCGTCCACCCAACCCTCGGGGCCGTCCCCGGGCAGGCTGGGATTGAAGCCGCCGGGAAGGCAACCCTCCTTAACGAGCGCGGGATAATGCGACATCAGGTGGGAAAGGCTGCCGAGACACGCGTCCGGCTCGAACGGCAGGCCGGCGAGCGACGCCCATGGAACAAGCGTACCGTCATCGGCGCCGAATGGTGCGCCGCGTGCCTCGTAGCCGAGCAATCTCTGCCGCCGCCCGCCGCGAAGCCGCAGCCAGCCTTTCGGCGCGTGGCAGGCGCTGAAGCCCCATAGATCGCTGCAATAACCCGCGAAGCCATGGGGATTTTCTTCGGCATGGGCGCGCTGCAGCCTGATGGCCCGGCGGGAGTTTTCGAAATAGTCGCTATCCCTTTCACGCATCCCCCGGTCGCGAAGGCCGCGAAAATCGATCCAGGCCTGCGGAAACAGGTGCACGAAGAGCGCGCCGGCGTGGAGATGCGCCACCCCGTCGAGCGTGAGCCATTCATGCGCCGCGGTGTAGGCGTCGTAGTTCTGCGGCATGATCGGTCGTGTCGGCGATCCCAGTGCCAGGACATAAAGGAGCAGCGCCTCGCTGTAGCCCCGCCAGCGGTGTTTCAGGAAGCGCCCCGGCGGCCGCCAGCCCATTGTGACGGTATCGCCGCCATTGAGCGCCCAGTTCCAATCGGCCCGTTCATAGAGAAACGCCGTGAGGCTCCTGATCTCCCTCTCCTGCCCGCCCGAGCCGGAAAAATAGGCCGCTGCGGCCAGGGCACCGGCAAGGAGCAACGCGGTGTCGATCGTGGAGAGTTCGCTGCGCCAGGCACGCTCTCCCGACCGCATATCGAGGAAATGATAATAGAAGCCCCGATAGCCGGTTGCCCGTACGTCGCTCTGCTGCCGGCTCGCCGCGAAGAATGCGAGGGTGGCCAACACACGCCGGGCTGCCTCCGCCCGCCCGATCCAGCCGCGCTCGACCGCGACCGGATAGGCTGCCAGTCCGAAGCCGGTGGCGGCGATGCTCGACGGAGAACCCTCGCGCGAGGTGTCGGCCACCAGACCGGTTGCCGGATCGGAATGACGAAGAAAGTAGCCGAACGCCGCGCGCTGCAGCCGGTCGACGCATGCGATATCCGAGTTCCAGCTCGAGTGAAACATGGTGGCCTATTGTTCGATGAGGTTGGTGACATTGCGGCGGGTGGCGCAGCCCTTGCCGCGATCACCGAATATTGTAGGCCCGCGTCGCGCCAGCCGTCGCGGATTTCCAATCCTGTGGTACATTCATCGGATTACATCGGCCCGGAGGCCGAGGCCGGTTTTACGGCAAATCGCGGTGCCCGGGATAGAGGGGCAGAACGCCCGACGCGTAATCCACGATGATTGGCTGATGCGATGTTAGGCACGATAGCATTGATCCTGGCTCTGAGCGGGAGCCCGATACAGTCGGCAGCCATGGCCGCCGACGTGGACGTGGAGCTGTTGCTGGCTGTCGACATGTCGGGTTCGATGGACATGGAGGAGGCGCGCGTGCAGCGCTCCGGCTATCTGCAGGCGCTGCGACACCCGGATTTCATCAATGCGGTCCAGGGCGGGCTCCTCGGGCGGATCGCAATCGGCTATTTCGAATGGGCAGGGCTGGTAAACGAGGCCTCCGTCGTAAACTGGCAGGTGATCGAAAATGCTGCCGACGCCGAAGCCTTCGCCGTCAAGCTGGAGGCCCGGCCGATCGGGACGCGGCGCGGCACCTCGATCTCCAACGCGATCCTTTTCGGCACGAGCCTCATCGATTCGAACGCCTTTTCGGGTGCGCGACGGGTCCTCGACATCTCCGGTGACGGACCGAACAATACCGGGCCGCCGGTCACGCCTGCCCGCAACGATGCCGTATCGCGCGGAATCATCATCAACGGGCTTGCGATCCTCATCCGCCCGTCGGTCTCGACCGGGCCGCTCGACCAGTATTACGCCGAATGCGTCATCGGCGGCCCCGGCTCCTTCGTCCTGCCCGTCCATGAGCCCGAGGATTTCGCGATCGCAATCCGCCAGAAGCTTATCCTGGAAGTAAGCGACCTCACTCCCGCGCCGGCGCTCCGCCTTGCAGCCGGCGAAGCCGCGGCAGACTGCATGATAGGCGAGAAGCTGCGGCCCGGTTTTCTCGACAGGGTTTACCCGGAGCTGGATCGTTAGATGTGAGGAGCGCGCCGCGGGTCTTCCCGAAGCGCGCTTTTTCCCCGCCCGACCATGGATCGCCCCACCGTCTCTGAACGGCGAAGCCGCCTTGGCCCTTTGCGACGCGACCCGCGCCCGCTGCTATTGCAGCGAGTGAATTCTGGCGTCGAAGCCCGCCGCCGCGATGACGAGCTCGCTGCGATCCCGCAACTCGTTGGCAACGGCCTGCAGCGCCATCTCGACGCAATATTCGACGGCCTGAGCGTCCAATGCGCGGGCGCTATCGCGAATGTGGCTCAGCATTCTGGCGATGCTCGCAAGTTCCGTTTCAGTATCCGTCAAGGACGAAGGATGATTATCCATTTGAACCCCCATTCCGTGCGCTTCCCTGACGGCGACTATAGACGAGTTCGGATTTTCCGCGCGTTGCACGAGCGTTGCACTCGCACCGGTAGAGTACCGGAGTGGACCTCGCCAAATGCTTTGCGGGTCTGCTCCTTTATGATGCGAGCGCTTTGGAAAGCGCGCGCGGACCGAAACGGCGCGCTCTTTCGCCGTCAGGGTTTTCAAGATCGGGAACGAAGATCTTGACGACCGCGAACGGCAGAGCTTCATCCGACAGGCGCACCACAATTACTGATTGCACGCCTGCATCCTCTAGATGACCGATGGTGTGCCGCAGCAGCCCATCCGGATCGCCGCCGGCATGCGGCGCCGCCGGCGCATGCAGGCACGGCGCCGCGAGGAAGGCCCGGCGGGTCGAGTCCGGCAAAGGCCGGCTGAAGGTTTCGGGAAAGACATCGTCCCGCGCGCCGCTCATGAAGGTGAGCCGCGACTGCGCCGCTTCGGTCACCGCTCTGATCGCCGCGCGAACGGCAAAGACATGCGCCCCGCAGCCGCTTGTCACATCGACGAAACGACCATCGTCCCTGATGGCGATGTCGGAGGGGCCGAGCAGTGCCAGAAAGCAGGGAATACCGATGTCGCTGGTAATGTCGAAAAGCCGGAGATCGAGACCGGCGGCTCTGATGCGCTCGACGAGACTATTCAGCGCTGCATCGCCGAACCCCTCGGGAGCAACGCACTTTCGGTAACGGCTCTGCGGCCCTGACACGCCCCACAGGACATGGGCGTCGCGCTCGATGCGCTCCAGCAGCCCGTGCAATGTCGCTTCCTGAATGGAATTTCCCGATGCGAGCCCATCCGACGACATCCAGAAACGCGAAGGCCGGGTACGGTCCAACTGCGCCGCGTCGAGCGGTACGAGCACCTCGCGGCCGGAGATCAGGTCGGAGCCGGGAGCCCAGAGCAGTTCTTCGTCCGGACCGATTTCCTCCTGCCCGGCCGCAATCAGCCCCGGAAGCGGGTTCACGGTCCGCCCGGACGCCCGCAGGGAGCGCATCGTGGCCACTATGGTTTCGACGGCGGGTTCGCCGGCAACAGCGCGCTCCAGCGCCTCCATGACGGCGGAAACCTTCGCCTCCGCATCCGTCAGCCCTTTGCCCTGTGCAACCACGATGGATCGCGCATTCGGCGTATAGGCGCACCAGACCGGGATTCCGGTCCTGTCCAGTCCCGTGTGCCTGGCGATGCGGGTTATGCCGAAACCGGAAAGCAGAGGTCTTACACGGTCGAAGGTCTCTTCCGGGCTCAGCACACGATCGGAATATTCATTGCGCAAGTCGGCCCCACCCCCGATGCCGGGACCGGTCACCCGTCGAAATGGCCCGAAAACACCTTGTCGGCGGAGGACACAGCCACTGCGAGGTCGACATTCTTGACGATCGTCCCCCCTTGTGCGCGGAGCTTGTCCGCCACGGCCAGGTCGCCCGTCACCTGATCGAGCGGCCTCACGGTTCCGCTCCCCAGGTCCGCCAGCCACAGACCCGGCTCGCCGGGAATGCCTATCACAACAACCTTCGCCATATCGCTATCCCTCATCCTCAAAACCCCGCCTTTTTCAGCCCCTCACGATAGAGGTCCTTCTGCCATTGTTCCTTCATCGGAACGACGGCAAGCCACTTGTCGACGTCGAATGTCGGATTGCTCTTCAACGCCCGCATCCGGTACGCCCGTGCTTTCTTCTGGTCGCCGAGCATCGCCCAGCTTGCCGCAAGCAGCCTGTCGCCGGGCGACTTGTCTTTCATTCTCTGAACGTAGCCGATCGCGTCCTCATAGTTTTCGAGGAAATAGCTGGCACCGGCAGCGCTCCAGAAATACGTGTCGGGCGCCAGCGGATTGAGCGAAAGCGCCTTGGCCAGCTTGTCCAGCGCGTCGCGCGGACGGGAGACATGAACGAGCGTGTCGGCGTGGCTGTAAAGCACGTCGGCATAATGCGGGCTCAGATTTTCGGCGAGATCCAGCGCCGCAAGGCTCTCGTCGAGATCACCCTGATAGAGTTTGACGACACCGAACTCGCGGTGTGCTCCGGGCAGGTCCTCATTGCTTTCGATCGCCCCCTTGGCGTGATGCTCCGCCACCGACAGAAGTTCCCGATCGCCGCGGGCCGTCAGGATCCACTCGATTGCATAGGTGCGCGCCATCCCGCTCAGCGCCGGAGCGAAATCCGGCTTGTGCTTGAGCGCGGCCCTGAAATCGCGGCGTGCCCTGCGGATTTCGGGAAGCCCCACGCTGGAGAGGTTTCGCAGGCCGGCGAGGTAGGCGTAATAGGCCTCCGGATGGGCCAGATAGTCGATACGCGCGGCACGGCCGGTCTCGACCTGCTCCGTCACCGCCCGGGCGACATGAAAGGCGATTTCCTGGCGTTGCTGGAGCAGACCGACCGGAGATATCGCAAACCGCTCCGCCCAGACGATCGCGTCGGACGGCAGAAATATGAGCTGCGTGAAAAGTCCCTGGTCCGACATGCGGCAATCGAGCGCATAGGTGACGCCATGCTTTTCCAGGAACGCAGCCTTGTCCGCGGCATCCCGTATCCGCTCCGCCGTGTAAGGGGCAACGACCGACATCGATCGTTGCGCACATAGCCCGATCGTGATGTCCTCGACCACGGCCACGCTGACCGCGTGAAGCATCGGATCGCTGCCGAAGGCCGCCGGCGGAAGCAGAGCGACACGGGGTGCCGGCGCAACCGGCGGAGCACTCGCCTCCCTTGCGAACTCCCTGCCAAACGCAGCCTGCGGCAGCCGGGCCCTTTCCGGCTTGCCGCCCCCGATGACCAGCCCCCCGCCGGTCATCCGCTCCAGGATCGCACGCACGGCCGTATCCATCGGATCGAGCTCGAGGAGGTGCATGCACGCGCTGCGCCGCAGAGACCTGTCGGCAAACCGCTCTTCGCCGCCGAGAAGCGCCGCACGCATCACCTGCGTGAACAGTCGCCGCTGTTCTCCGACCCAATCCGCATAGCGGCCCGGCGGCACATCCGCGCTTGCCAGAAACCCGTCGCGCCAGAGCGCAAGCCCGGTGCGGAACGCCTCTTCCGAACGTTCCAGCGCCTCGAAACCGTCGACGTCGCAGGTAATCTCCCCCAGCGTAACCTCGGTTTCCGTCGCCGTAATGAGCGGCCCCGACTCCGCAGCAAGGTGGCGCATGCGCCACAATGTCGACCGCAGGTTCTTGAAAGCGACGCTCTTTTCCCGCTCGGGCCAGATCAGCATTGCGAGCTTTTCACGGGAAGCCGTTTTCTCCCCGGACACGCAGAGATAGGCGAGTATCAGCGACCCCCGCTCGGGACACGCCACAACCACGCCGCCGGAATCGACCAGCCGCAACTCCCCGAATGTCTGCAGACGATAATGCGGCCCCGCCACGAAAACCTCAAATGGCTCGAATAGTGGAAGCGCCGCCGGCGACCGGCGAGACCGTCGACATCTCGTTCACCAACCCTCTCCTGCCCCTTCGGCACGAACACCAAAGCGCACGCTGCAACCAACGTCGCCCCACGGCTCATCGCTGGAGAAAGAAGGACGGACGCCGAACAGACCGGCAATCTCTGCAGGCGCAGCCACCGATCGGCACGGTTCATGCCTCCGGATGTGCGGCTGCGACGCCCGGAGCCATACCTGCCCGTCCCTTTGTACACTTCCCAGCCCGATGCGGAAACGCATGCAGCCCAGATGCGAACATGCTCGAAAAGCCGGAACATGGCAACTCATTGCCGCTTATATCTGTTAAGGACGCAGCCCAAGACGGCGTCCGCGGAGCTTCCGCATCGTTGTTCGCCGGCCGTTTTCATGCTATGTTCAACGGGATCGATCGAGGGTGCCGTAACCCCGCTGCAGATCGTTCGCCTAAGCGCGCTTGGCCCAAACAAGCGCGCTTTTTGCTGTCGCAATGCCAGCGGTTACAAATAGGCAATCCATGACTCAACAATATGAATGGCGGACTTCGGAAGTCGTTGATCAACTCATTGGGCTCGGGGTAAAGCCTGGAGGCGTTCTGCTCGTTCACAGTTCCTTTCGCAGCGTCCGGCCTGTCGAAGGCGGGCCGCTCGGCGTGATTGCCGCTCTGCGTGCCGCCATTGGCCCGGAGGGCACACTCGTCATGCCATCATGGTCGGGTCTTGACGACGAGCCGTTCGACCCCGCGACGACACCTGCAACATCCGATCTGGGAATACTCGCCGACACGTTCTGGCGTCTGGAGAATGTGACGCGCAGCGACCATCCGTTCGCGTTTGCGGCAGCCGGCCCGCTTGCAGCGCGCATCACATCAGACACTCTGCCCCTGCCCCCGCACGCTCCCGCAAGTCCTATAGGGCGTATCCACGAACTAGACGGGCAAGTGCTCCTCCTCGGCGTCGGGCACGATTCGGACACCACGCTGCATCTCGCCGAGCTGATGGCGAAGGTACCCTATGGAGTGCCGAAACACTGTACGGTCCTCGATAACGGCAGGCCGATCCGCATCGACTATCGCGAGAACGATCACTGCTGCCAGAACTTCAACCTTGCCGACACCTGGCTGAGGCGAAAGGGCTTGCAGCGGGAGGGCCCGGTCGGCCATGCCCATGCTCGCCTGATCCGCTCGCGAGACATCGCGAGGATCGCCGCGGATCAACTGGCCCGCGATCCACTCGTCTTCCTGCATCCGGTAGAGGCAGGGTGCGACGAATGCGATGCGGCGCGCCAGTCGGCCGGCTGCGCTCGTGGCGGCAGCCTCGCCGGGTGATCAGCTCGGCCGTCTCCTACGGCAATGTCTGACGACATGGGACGGTTTTACGAAGCCGAGTATTTGACCGTTACGCCGCGCTGCCGAAAGTAGGCCTGCATCAGCTTCCTGCCAGAACGGTTGTTCTGTGCGAGCCTGCCCGGATCAAAGACGGCCTCTTTCAACCCCTCCCGCGTCAACGCTGCCTTGAGAGTCGCGATATGCGCGTCGATGTCGGCATTGTCCGCCTGGAGCGATTCATAAATGCGGTTTATCGCATCTGCGACGGTCGGTTCGCTCACCATTACACTCCTGTTGTTGTCTGGCTGGCGCTTACCATACTTTTTTGCTTGACCCTAGAGGACGCTCTGTCTCCAAGTCTCCAACAGCATGACGTCATTGACGATCCAAAGGAAGCGACCCATCTAAGCGTCATGCCGAAACACGACAACAGTCGCATCGAGCTGCTCAAGACATGGGTGCTGCCGCCAGCGGCGACATTGGGTTCATCCGTCCGCATGAAGGGCATCCTTCTGGAAATTCGCGCGCGGCTTCCGTCTGCCACGAAGAAATCGCTCAATCTCGATGGTCGCGAGCTCACGCTTATGATGTCCGCAAGCGAGAAGGCTGCGTTCCACGCCGCATCGGCCGTCGTCGCCGAGGCGTTGGTAAACATCGAGACCCTTCCGGTGATTCCGCGCGAGATCGAGGACATTCTCACGATCAAGACGAGCGAAAGACATCGCTGGCTGGCCGACGGACGCTTGCCGAGTGCTGGAACGCGAACGGTCAAGCTGCGCGGACGCGCCAGGAGGATAACGTTTCATGTCTTCGACCCGAGGATTGTCGGAGACATTCTCGATCGAGGCGTCGTCGAAGATTGGCGCGAGGAAGACGCGGCGGCTGCCGCCGAAAACCGCAGACGGGCTGCGTACAAGGCGAAGTTGACGCGGTCGTTGAGAAACACCACCAAGGGCGGGTCGAATTCCGAACACGGAGACGTCGCCTCCAACCTGGCCGGATGGGAGGAGTTCGGGCGCGATGGACTTCTTCGGTAATCGGCAACCGACCGGATTGCGCCCGGACGCGGTCACCCCTTCTTTATGATCGCCGTGGATGATAACCGGCACGAATTGAGGCGAGCGATTTTCTGATGCCCGACGTAACACTAGGCTTCTACGACACGAATGCCGAGAAATATGCTGCCAACGGGGGTGCTCCCAATCCGAGGTTGTTCACCTTCCTCGACCGTTGCAGGCCAAAGGGTAAAGTCCTGGAACTGGGAACCGGTGGCGGTGTCGATGCAGCCGCCATCATCGAAAGAGGCTTTGATCTTGACGCCACTGACGGCTCCTCAGAACTCGCCGCCATCGCTTCGCGCCGCATCGGACGGCCGGTCAACACAATGCTCTTCAATGAGCTGGATGCCATCGGGATTTATGACGGCGTATATGCTTGCGCTTCCCTGACCCATGTACGTCGATCCGACCTTCGCGGTGTGATCGAGAAAGTTTACCGGGCGATGATCGAAAACGGGGTCGTTTGGGCGAGCTTCAAAACAGGAGCCGAGGAAGGTCCGGACGCACTTGGTCGTCATTATAACTATCTATCGCAAGACGAGTTGATACGGATCTGGCGTGCAGCGGCCCCTTGGCGGGCGATTGAAACGGAAGCGTGGTTGGGCGGCGCTTACGACCGGAAGGCAACGGAATGGATGGCGATTACTGCCATGAAGTAAATCCGCTAAGGCCTGTCGAGATTCATTTTGAGTTATGACGGTTGCTTCGTGCGCCACTGCATGTTTGCTTTGATCGTAACCGATCAATGGACAAAAACATGCAGCCGCTTAAAAGGCTACAGCGGAGGACTGCAACCTCTCCTCGTTCCTCATTCCTGTGCTTGTCACAGGGATCCAGCAGCGCCGCGTCTGCGGCGCGGGAAGCGTTCTTTCAGCCCAAGGACTTGGGCTGACTGGATTCCTGTGACAAGCACAGGAATGAGGGCCGGGGATGTGAGGCTACTACAGATGGCGAGCATGCGAGGGAATGGTCTAACTGTCACGCAATGAAAGGTTACGTCCGCATTTTCGCATCGAAGTGAAGCGGGACGCTGTATGCGGGCGTGACCCGCGACCTTCCGCGCCGCCTCGCTATCTTCACAATTTATGCACGCGTCGAGGGACCGCACCCTCTCCTCCCTCATCCCTGTGCTCGTCACAGGGATCCAGCAGCGCCGCGTCTGCGGCGCGGAAGAGCCTTTCCAGCCCAAGGACTTGGCCTGGCTGGATTCCTGTGACAAGCACAGGAATGAGGGACCGGGATGTGCGGCTACTGCAACTTCCGTTGCGAATATGCGAGGGAATGGTCAACCTGTCACGCAATGAAAGGGTACGCCTACATTCTCGCATCGAGGCGAAGCGGGACGCAGTACAGGGGGACCCTCCGCGCCACCTCGCTATCTTCACGGTTTATAGAACGCGCCGAGGGACCGCACCCTCTCCACCCTCATCTCTGTGCCTGTCACAGAGATCCAGCAGCGCCGCGTCTGCGGCGCGGAAGAGCCTTTCCAGCCCAAGGACTTGGCCTGGCTGGATTCCTGTGACAAGCACAGGAATGAGGAAATCAAACAAGTGGCGGCAATGCGGGTGACTTCGGCCGCACACGGTGTAAGTTGGCAGCCATCTACCACCACGAAGAGAGCGCCAATGCCCCGTTTTCTAGCCGTGTACACCATGAAGCCCGAAGACCTCGCCGCCTTCCGCAGTCTGCCAAAGGCAGAGCAGGACGCGATCGACGCGGTCGGACTGGAACAGTGGGCAGCATGGGAGGACAGAAACGCCGCATCCATCCTCGATCGTGGTGGCATGGTGGGCAAGACGACACGCGTAACCAGGGACGGTATCGCCGATGCCGTGAACCCTTTTTGCGGCTACCTTGTCGTCGAAGCGGAAAGCATCGAGGCCGCGGCGCGGCTGTTCCAGGACCACCCGCACATCACAGTCTTCCCAGGAGACGGCGTAGATATCATGCCCTTTCTGACCTGAACGCCTTCGGTCAGCTATTCGAGCGAGATTGTGCCCAAACGGAAACGCGCCATTCTTGATTGGTGGCGCCGGCTTGCTTTTCGGCACCGGGTGTATGCCGCGAGCGGCCCTGCCACCGTCAATTGCTTGCGAAGCAGTAGAAGAGGCCGTCTCCGCCGGTTCCCTTGAATGCCTCGTTCGAGCAGCCGCCCCTCGTCGAATGCGACGAATTCCAGGATTTCGCCGCATCGGAATCGTCCAGGCCCGTTCGGTCGCTATGACCGACGATCGCCGCGCCCTCCGCGCCGCCCATTGTCCAATTGCCGCAGGTTTCCGGTGCGGCAGTTCCATCTGGTTTCGAGCCAGTCAGGATGTCGTGGCGGTTGGGGCTGTCGCCACGGCCGGGAATGACTTCGCCTTTCTCGTTGAGAGCCGTCTGCTTCGTCACGTTGTTGCCGTCGCTGTGAAGGGAGGCGACATCGTCGGCGATCTTCTCGCCCTTGGCGTTGTACCAGGGACCGTTTCCGATCCGATCCCTGGCGTTCTCGGTGTCGGTGGATAGATAGGCTCTCCAGGTCTTGCCCGTCGAACCACTCGCCGTCGCCAAGGAATTGCAGTATGCGTCGGCTCCGGCCAGTCCTCCGAGGTCGCCACCCCTGCCCGGATTTGCGCTGGTGACGAAGAAGCTCATGGAGGTGTCCTGGGCGTGTGCCGACAGTGGAGAGCAGGCCAGGACGGCCACTGTGAATGCAAGCGCGCGGTTCATGGCGATTCTCCAGCATTTCGTCAGTGAAGCCTATTGCTGAAAACGGCTGGCGTAAAATCGAAATCCTGTGATTGGAACCGGCAACCGATAAGTGAGCCACGCAGCAGCTCCAAGGGCTACAGCGACCTTTGCGCGTCTCATAAAACGCGCGGCGCTGTAGGAAACTTTTCGGAGGACTGCAACGTCTCCTCGTTCCTCATTTCTGTGCTTGCCACAGAGATCCAGCAGCGCCGCGTCCGCGGCGCGGGAAAAGTTCTTTCAGCTCAACGACCTGGTCTGGCTGGATTCCTGTGACAAGCACAGGAATGAGGAAATGAAATAAGCCGCGGCGGGCGGCCTGAACCTCAGCAGGCCTCGAACCAGGGACTATTGCCGTCAAGTTCTCGCATTGCGATGCCGATGAACACTGGCCCCCCGGCAAACGCTCCTCTATGTTTCAATCCCGGGTCGTGAAACGATCGACGAAGCTGAAGTCGTGGAATGCTTGCACCCAGGCCGTTTGCGGTATGAAACTTCTCCGAAAAGAGGGCTGTTTCGGAATGGAAGGAATTCTCCAGCAGGTACCGCCCCCCTGGCACCGTATCGAGATATCGCAAGTCGAAGACCTGTCCGATGCCGTGCATGGTGCCGGAATGGAAGCTACACAGATGGCGCGTGGCAAGCTGTCAGGGAGCCTCATTTTTTCCGAGCAGGATGGCGTGACCTACAGCGGTGGCTTTATAGAAGGCCGCGTGGCGCTTCGCGGACCTCTCTCCCCGGACACGCTTTCTTTGGGGCTTGGCCTCTGGCTTCCCGGATCATCCTGGCACTCGTTTACCGAGGTCAAAACTGGAGACGTGGCCATATATCATGGAGGGGACGAACACGATTCTCTCTACGCGCCGGGCTCCATGTACGCCGTAGCGACGATTTCCGCCGATCAGCTCGAGCAGGAAGCCGGAAAAAACGGAATGGTTCTGGACAGGGCTGCGCTGGGCGGAACTGGGATCCACAATCGATCGATGACGCCGGAGGTGGTAACGGCGCTTGCGGCGGAATTTAGCCGCATCCACACGGGCAACCCCGCACGGCCCGGTCTCGGGAAGATGCTGCTGAGAGCGCTCATCAATCATCTTGGTCGCCCCCCTTACAACCACGGACGCCGGGCCAACACACATCTTCATGCGAGGATCGTGGCGCGTGCCAGAGCCTACATAGTCGAACACCTTTCTGAGCCGATAGCCCTTGATGACATCGCCGCTGCCGCCTTCGCCTCGCGTCGTACGCTCTACCGCGCGTTCGCGGACATCCTCGACGACACTCCCCAAACATACGTCCGGCGTCTAAGGCTGCACAGAATAAGACGGGGCCTCGCGACTGATCGGGAACGAGCGTGCACCATCGCGGTCGTGGCAAATGAGTGGGGCATCAGCGAACTCGGCAGATTGGCGGGATGGTATCGCGAATTGTTCGGGGAACTGCCGAGCGAAACATTAGCAGCGTTCAAGCAGTCCGAGTCCGCACAGGAAGGCTCGACAGCCCACTAGATTGGCAAAAGGCGCATAGAGGGAACGCTTCCTTCCTGCCATCCTCGTATTTTGGGGATGCAAATTGGAGAGCGTGGTCCATGGCCATGTCGCAGCCTTGAAGAAGCTAAGCGGTGATCCGTTCCCGGACGCAAAGGCCGATCATTGGCAGCGCTTCCCGTTGCAAGACATCGAAGGCCTTCGAAATGCAGTACTGGGTGCCGACCTGGACGCAGTGCAAATGGCGGGGCGCAAGATCGGCGGCAGTCTCGCCTTCAGCACATACGACGGCGTGATTCTCAGTTCGGGCTTTATCGCGGGGAATGCGATGGCGAGGGGTGTCCTGTCGGACGCTGCCGTCACCGTCGGAATTGTGCTCTCCCAGGTCGGTGGATTTCGAGTCTGTCTGCGACAGGCCCCGGAAGGAACGGTGGGTATTCTCCTTCCGGGTTGCGAGGTCGACGTCCTATGCGCACCAGGATCGATGTATGTAACGGCAACTCTTGATCTGCGCCGGCTGGAGGATGGTCTTGGCCGCAGGTTTCTGCAATCCGCGGTTCATTCCAAGCCATTGGCCCAGGAAAAACTCAAAGAGCTGAGAGAAGCGTTGCTCCGGGTGCACCTGGGAGAAGAAACAGAGGCCGGCGTCCACATAGGAAGCATGATGTTGCGGGCCGTAATTTCTCACTACGCAAACGATCGTGGGACGACCGCCGCAAGCCGGCCTTCGTCCTATGAAACCATCGTTCGACTGGCGCAACAATATATCGACCGGCATCTCGCAAGTCCTATATCGATAACCGATATCACGACGGCGTGCGGATCGTCCCGTCGCACCCTTTACCGCGCCTTTCTCGAGGTGCTGGGCGATACGCCCAACCACTATCTGCGCAGGCTTCGGCTGCATAGAATTCGCCGCGATCTGATGGCTGTCGATCAACTGGCGACCATATCGGCAAGCGCCAAAAAGTGGGGCATTGCCGAACACGGGCGCATGTCCGGCTGGTATCAGGAGCTTTTCGGCGAGAAGCCCAGCGCAACCGTAGCCGCACAATCCCTCCGCGCGATTTCACGGGCCTGGCTCTGAGATTGGCAAAAAACGCATAGCCGCCTGCGGGCGCGGGGGTGCATATTCTGCCCGAAAATCCGGCATGTCGGCATTGGAACACCAACCACAGCAGAAGGCCGAGTATCATGAAACGCACGACCGCATTTCCATCGATAGCCGCTGCATTCCTTGCGTTGGGACTGACCGGTTCGGCAGCGGCCGAAGAGGCACGCTTCGATCGACTGGCCAACCTACCGTTCGAGCAGAACCGTCCCACGGCCGAGACTGCCAAGACACTGAAGGACGAGCTTCTCTTTCAGCAGGCGACCCAAGCCTATATCTGGGCCTTACCGCTGATCAACACGCTGGGTATGAGGAGCGGAGCCGAGGACGTCTTTGGCACCGGCTACAACGTGATGCCCGTCTGGAAAGAGAGGCTTGACACCAAGACAATGGTGACGACGCCGAACTCCGACCTGATCTATGCGATGGCTTTCGTCGACATGGGCGATACGGGTCCGATCGTATTTGAGGCACCTCCGAAACTTCAGGGCATCCTGCTTGACTTCTGGCAGCGGCCGATCCCGATGGACGGCGGCAAGTTTTTCGGCGACGTCGGCCTGCCCGGCCCCGATGCGGGCAAAGGCGGTACATTCGTCATCACGCCGCCTGGCTATGACGGACAGTTACCCAAAGATGCTTATATCTACCGCTCGGGCACCAATAACCTCTTCGTATTCCTACGCGCATTCTACGACGATCCGGACAATCTCGAGCCCACCAACAAACTGGTGGAACAGGTCAAGCTCTATCCGCTGAACCTCCCCGAGAGCGAGCGCAAGCCGATGCAATTTCCGAATGCCTCCGGCGTGAACGCGAACATGCTGCCGCGTTCGGACATCTCAGCGTTCGAGCAGTTGAAGTGGCTGATCGACCGTGAAGGCCAGAATCTGGCGGGACCGGACGGTCTTGGTCTCCTCGCCAATGTCAGCCTGATCGCGAAGGAACCCTTCTCGCCCTCTCCGCAGACGCGGGCAATCCTCAACACCGCAGCGGATGTCGGCTATAAGATGAGTCGCGCCATCGGCCTTAGCGAGGAGGTCGGCGGTAAGTCGCTCCTCGTCTGGCCAGATCGGCGCTGGACCAATCCGATAAACACCGCCGCCGAACCAGGACCGGAGAAGTCGATCGACCTATCCTGGGTAAACCGGGAACACGGCTTCACGGACATCGAGCACCGGGCATGGATGTTCACGGATTACTATTCAATCAGCCCCGGTATGGTGTCGCTGACGCCGGGCCGCGGTGCCTTCTACGCAATCGCCTTCAATGATGCGGACCGCACGCCGCTGTCGGGGGACAATTCGTACAAGGTGACGCTGCCGCCTGATGTACCGGCCGAGTTGTTCTGGTCGCTGACGCTCTACGAGGCGGAGAACGCATCGGGCCTTGCGACCGAGGAGCGGCGCTACCCGTCGCTCGGCTCTCGCGACAAACCGGTCGTCAATGCAGACGGCACGATCGACCTTTACATCGGGCCGAAGGCTCCCGAAGGCAAGGAAGCCAACTGGCTGGCGACGGCTCCCGGCCGAGGCTTCTTCGCCATCCTTCGGCTCTACGGTCCAGGCGAGCGCGCCGTCGACTATAGCTGGAAGCCGGGCGATTTCGAGAAGATCAAATGACAAAATCCCGTTCCAGGCGAGACGGCTGCCACGGCCGAGAATGCTAGCGAAATCAAAGTTCGGCGGGCCGATTGGCCGGCCCCAGACCGGAAACCAACCTGCAGGAGAACGATCATGACCGTGCTTTCCAAAATTCTGACATCGGCTCTTTTGGGATCGGCATTGTGCAGCGCATCGGCCGCATGGGCTGAGGAGGCGAACCCCTTCGAGGGCGATGCCGCAGTCAAAACCCGCATCGGCGAGTTGAACTTCCAGAGCGGATATCCATCCGCCGAGACGGTGAAAAAGCTGTATGACGAGATGGACTTCCAGCGCGCATCGCAAGCTTATCTCTGGGGCATCCCGGCGGTCGGTATGAACGAATGGCGTCGCGCCCACTACAGCGTGTTCGGCGGCAAGAGCGGCGAGATGCTCACCTATCTGGACTTCGCCGAAAAATTGGGAATCCTGACGCCGAACTACACGACGCCTTACATCGCCACCTTTATCGACTTGAAGGAAACTGGTCCTTTCGTCGTCGAAGTGCCTCCGGGGTTGATCGCGGGCATGATCCTCGACCCGTGGCAGCGGGTGCTTGCCGATCTCGGCGTCGTCGGCCCCGACATGGGCAAGGGTGGAAAATACCTGATCATGCCGCCCGGATACGGACCGGTGGAGGCACCCGGCTATTTCGTGGTGCAGGCCACGAGCCGCGACGTCTTCGCCGGCTTCCGGCTGCTCGATGCCGACAAGGAAAAGGCGATCGCCGAGATGATCCCGCAGATCAAGACCTACTCCTGGACTGTCGAAGGCACTGGCGAGCCGATGCCGGCACGCGCCGCCGGTGACAAGAAGTGGAGCCAGATGCCACCACGCGGCATGACCTACTGGGACAGTCTGAACGAAGTCATCCAGCGCAACCCCATCGACGAACGCGACCGGCTGATCCTGGCTCAATTGAAATTCCTCGGCCTCGAGAGAGGGCGGCCATTCAAGCCCGACGAAAGACAGAGCAAACTGCTCCAGGACGGGGTTCTGGTCGGCGAGGCGATGGCGAAGGCGAACACCACCGACAAAAGGGTGGAGCCTCCTTTCTGGGAGGGGACCAATTGGAAGCATGCTTTGGTCGTGGCGACCGATCAGAAGGCGAACACCTATGATCAGCTCGACGAGCGCGCCGCGTGGTTCTACGAGGCCGTCGTGATTTCGAAGGCGATGCTGACCCAGACTGTGGGCGTCGGACAGCGCTACATCGCGTCCTACAAGGACGCGGACGGGGCATGGCTCTCGGGCGAGAACACCTACAAACTTCATGTCCCGGCCAATCCGCCGGCAAAGAATTTCTGGTCGGTCACCGCCTACGACGAGGCGACGCGGCAGATGCCGGTCACCGAACAGGGACGGCCGGACATCTCATCGCGCAAGGAAGACATCGTCGCGAACGAGGACGGATCGGTGGACGTCTATTTCGGCCCGAAAGCCCCCGAAGGCAAGGAGGCGAACTGGGTGCAGACCAACCCCGGCAAGGGGTGGTTCGCCTACTTCCGCTTCTATGGCCCGACAGAGGCGTTCTTCGACAAGTCCTGGGCGCTGCCCGACATTGAGAAGGTCAACCCGTAAGTCGTGAACTGTCGCCCTTCCTGTTTGACGACCACCGTCCAGGAAGGGCGCACGCGGTTGCAGCGCACCGAATTCTTTCGATACTGGAGAGACCAAGCGATCGGTTTGCAAAACCGTCCATAAGTGGTCGAACCCTTGTTTGGCCTGCTCAGCCAGGTGCTTGCATCAATCGCTTTTGGGTACGAAACCGATTCCGAACCCGAACAATCGACCGATCTTTTCCAATGTTGCGAGCGTCGGGTTTGCCGTGCCGGCTTCGATCTCCGCGACTTGGCGTCTAGTAAGTGCAAGCATCTTTGCAAACTCGTCTTGCGTCATGCCAAAGCTTTTACGGATTTCCCCGACTGCGCCGGGTATTCGCAGGTGGCCACTGCGCGCACGCTCTCCAAGGTTACGCCTGTTTTCCAGTATTTCTTCTTTAGTGGGTTTTCTCCAGCGAGCCATTTAGCTGTCCTTCGGAATCACTGGCACGCAGCCAGAACGCTGTCTGTGATCGCTGTGCAACGTCCCATCGCGCGTTCCAGAATGTCCGGAGACGCCCCAAGATCTTTCGCCATTGTCGGCGACCGCCGCAGATGTTCGGCAAAGTCGCACAGCGCGGCCACAAGAGTCTTCTGCTCTGCAGGATCGGGCATCACCTCTGCGCAAATGCGCTTCCAATCGGGAAGGTGATCGCGACCACCGTCACGCATCATCGCCCATCGGGTGGAGCGAACGATCCCCTCTTTGGCGAGCCGCATTGGTGCGAAATCAAAGAGCGGAGACAGGCGGATCGTGCCGTCCTGGTGCTTGCTCAGGGCAGAGTTCCGGCCGTGATTGTCGGGATTGCCAAGCGCGAGGTTGGCGATATCGCGCTTCAGGTATTCGACAATGTCCGCGAAGGGATTGGCCGAATATTGGCGCAGAACGTCGATATAGGCCTCATGCGTGCCGACATGGCCGAAATCGGCAACGCCGATCGCGGATACCAGGCTTTCCTGGCCCAGCCGCACGATTCCGCCACCTTCTTTTTTCTTCCGGTCGAAACGGGGAATGATCAAGACGCCTTCGGCATAGGTAGATGGCTCACTGACATTCAGGCCGATCCCCTGAGCGATCGTCGAATAAAGGGCTTCGCCTTCGAGTATAAGGCTGTCCGCAGGCTCGTTGCTGCGTACCAGCTTGACAATGACGTGGCGCACGGCCTCATCATCGGCCACGAAGCTGTCGGGATAATAGAGACCGTCATTCGCCTCGGTCATCGAGACCTTCGGCCATTCGCCTTGCAGGCCGCTTGAGCCGGAGGCAAGCATTCCAAAGCGATCGGCGACTTCCATGAAGCGATCCGACCGCTCAAGGATTTCCGCCTCTGTCACCCCTTGACGCTCAACACCGCACAGCCGTTCCGTTTCGGCCTCGGCCGCTTCTTTGATCCGGATATTGCCAATGCCCCCAGTCGCCGATCGCAGAAGCAGCGGCAGATCGGAAGCGCGCGAGCCTTCCGCAAGACCCAGGTGCTCGGCAAGCTTTCGCCTTGGATGGCCCTGGGGCATAAGATCCAGGAGGAAGGGCGGCCAGCTGCGGCTGTATCGTGTTTCGAGGTCAACGGGATAACGGACCGACAAGGCGCGATGATCGTGGACCGTTTTTTCAGCCGCAAATTCCGCCGACGCCACGGTGACGAAATAGTCGAGATCGTAATCGACGATCGACGCGCCCTGGAAGCCGGCCGCGTCGTCCTTGAGTTCCAGGATCGCGGCATGATGCCACTCCCCATCAAAATGGGTTTGGAGTGTTAGTTGCATTAAATGACCCTTTCAGTGGTTCAAATAATGCATTTTTCACAATATTCAACCCATTAAAGTGGGTTTAATAACTGCCGTTAGAAGTGACAGCTACCGAAGCGGTCATGAGCTTCTAATCCGGCTGACCATCTTCCGGCCACGCAACGCACTGCCGCAAGCGAACAGCATGAGGGCAGGCTCAGCACAGATGTCGACCAAGCATCAGAGTCGCTTCTCCCGTCAAACTCAATGAGCAAGACAGCTCCCATCGCCGCGAAGAAGATCATCCCGAAGTCGTATTGCTTTGAAAGGCTCCTCGCCGAGGCAGGTGCTACCGAACATCAGTTGATGGCGATCTTCGGGTGGTCCGATTCCAAGATGGCGCAGCACTACACCAAAGCCGCCCAATCCAAGCGGATTATCGATGCCGGTTTCGAGCGTCGCAAACCTACGTGGCCCGAAAAAATGTCCCACTTTCATCGAGCCGGAATTCAGGCAAGCAAGGAAAAGACGATGGAAAAACAACGTCCGAAGACAGAAATGGTGGGCCCGGAGGGACTCGAACCCCCAACCAAGCGGTTATGAGCCGCCGGCTCTAACCATTGAGCTACAGGCCCTGCCGTCGTCGCCGGCGGTTGCGGACCAATGGCAGTCCGCTGTGCAGGCTCTAGCGTAAAACCTTTTTGCCGACAAGCCATTGCCGCAATAGCTACACAATCGGTAAGCATGGAATCGAGGATAAACAACCGGAGAGAAACGTCCATGTTTTCTACACGCATTGCCCGTACCGTTCATGTCGCCGCAGTCGCAGCCGCATTTGCCGGCGCCTTTGCAGCCGCGGCGGCGGCGCAAGAGAGCACCGCCGGCAAGGGGGATGGCAAGGGGCGCCCGGACGGTGTCAGGGGCCGTCAGGCGGTGATCAAGGTCTCCGGCGAGGGCCGCTCGACGACCGCTCCGGACATGGCGATTTTGCAGCTCAGCGTCGTTAAGGACGCCAAGACCGCGCGCGAAGCGCTCGATGCCAACAACAAGGCGATGGCGGACGTGCTCTCGGCATTGAAGCAGGCCGGGATCGCCGAGCGCGACCTGCAGACGAGCGGCTTCTCGATCAATCCGCAATATCACTATCCGCCGAACAATGACGGCGGTAATCGGCCGCCGGAACTGGTGGGCTACCAGGTCGTCAACGGCGTCGGCGTGCGCGTGCGGGATCTGGGACAGCTCGGCGAGATCCTGGACAAATCCGTGACCCTCGGCGTCAATCAGGGCGGCGGCATCGAGTTCACCAACGACAAGCCGGATGCCGTGATCACGGAAGCCCGCAAGGCCGCGGTCGCGGACGCCATCAACAAGGCCAAGGTTCTGGCCGAGGCGGCGGGGGTCTCGCTCGGACGCGTGATCGAGATCGCGGAGCAGCCCTCCCGGCCCGAACCGATCCCCGTGGTCCGCAGCATGGCGAAGGAATTTGCCGCCGCCGATTCGGTTCCGATGGCGACCGGCGAGAATGCCTATAACGTCACCGTCAACGTGACGTTCGCCGTCAATCAGTAACGGGGTCCGAAGCGCAAAGCAAAGAGCCCCCACGCCAGGGCGTGAGGGCTCCATTTCCGTCGGCCGGGGGAGACGAGACGGAAAACCGGGGATTTACCAGCGGCCGATGACCGGGCATCCGCGTGCATTGGCGAAAATGATGGCCTGGCGGTGCCCATGGCGGCGGCCTTCGACGACGACGCGGCGACCCGTGACGTCGGCAACATAGGCGCGGCGGAGCCCGCGATCGCGTGCCTTTTCGACGGCGAGGCCGGGTGCACAGCGGCCGCGACGGTCGCGGCGGTCATAGTGCCGGCGATCGCGCCAGTCGTCGTGGCGGTCATAGTCGCGGTAGTGGACGCCGCCGCCCGGACCCAATTCCAGGGTGAGCGACTGAGCCGAGGCCGTGGAAGCCAGACCGGTCAATCCGATCACTGCAGCGACGGCGGCGTTAACGAGGAACTTTTTCATTGCTTTTCTCCGGTGTGACGAAGCGGTTCTGGTTGACGATTGAGGCAAACATAGGCCCGCAAAACTGAACGGCACCGGAACCCTCCGTTCATGCAGTATTCAGGTTGATCACGCCCCCGACGCGCCATGAATCGCTCCAAACCCCCGGTACATTCCGGCGGGGTAAGTTATTGATCCGACAGGCTAAGGAGCGATTCCAGAAAAGTGTATAAAGGTTCTTCGTCTGGACGTGCGTTGGCGTCAGACGGTTAAGACGGGCTCACCCCGCCAGCTCGCGCTCGAAGAGGCGGCTGTTGCGATAGTGGCTGAGTCGCGCAATGAGACCGTCCTCGATCTCGAAGACGAAGACGTTCGCAATGGAATAGGCCTGACCGGAAGCTTCGGGAAAGCCAGCCATGGTCTCGCGATAGGTACCGCGCGCGGTCGTATCCGCCGCCACCCGCTCACCGCCGGCGTCCCGCATCAACACGACGTCGCCGAAGCTCTCGTCGAAATGGCGGAAATAATTCATCACCCAGCTCCTGAGCGCGCCGGCGCCGAGGGTTCGCTCCCCGGTGGGCGAGTCGAACGCGACGTCCTCGCCGACGAGGCGCGAAAGCGTGTCGAAGTCGCGGTCGTTCAGGGCTTCGATGAAACGGCTGGCTATCGTCTGGGCGGCTGTCATTTTCTCCTCCGCATTGTCCCCGCTTCACTCTACCGCAATGCGCCGGCCGCGCGGAAAGAGAAAATGGTAGCGCCTGCGCGGGCCGCCGCACCTGCGCCTCGTCAGCTGCCGAGATGCAGGACGATCTCGCGGCGGTGCGGCCGGTCGCGGTGTTCGAAGAGATAAAGCCCCTGCCAGGTTCCAAGCGCCAGGCGTCCCTGCATGACGGGAATGCCGAGCGAAACCTGTGTGAGTGCCGCCTTGATATGGGCCGGCATGTCGTCCGGCCCCTCCATCGTATGGACGATCCAGCTCATCGAGCGATCGGAGGACGGCGGTACCAGCCGGTGGAAAAAGGCGTGGAGGTCACGCTTCACGTCCGGATCGGCGTTCTCCTGGATGATCAGCGAAGCGGAAGTATGACGGACGAAAACCGTGAGCAATCCTTCATCCACGCCGGACGCGCGCACGAAGTCGCCGGCCGCGGCCGTGAACTCGTAGAGCCCCTGCCCTTTCGTAGATATGGCGATGACAGTCTGCGCCATTCTCCCCTCCGCGAGCTTCCGGGCGCTGCTGTGACCCCGCGCATGTCCAGAGACGTACGGGGCCTGTCTAGCATCCGGTTCGCCCCATGACTTACGGGATCGTACCGCAGGCTGCAACGCCGTTTCTATAGTTCGAGGAAAGCCTCGAACCCGCCATAGATCATGCGCTTTCCATCGAAGATGGACTTCCATTCGTCGCCCTGCAGTCTCGGATCCGCCATCACCTTGGCGACGATCGCGTCCCGGTCCTGACGCGACCGGTAGACGATCCACGAGAAGACGACGGTCTCGTCGTCCTTTGCCTGAACCGCGCGCGGGAATGATGTGAGTTCGCCATAGGGCACGTCGTCTGCGAGGCATTCGACGTAATTGAGCGCGCCATGCTCCTTCCACACCGCACCCGCCGCGCTCGCCAGCTTCTTGTAGGCCACTATGTTGGCCGTCGGCACTGCAACGAGAAAACCGTCCACATACGCCATTTTCGTCTCCTCCACGTTGACATCACAAGGACGATCGAAGAGCGCAGGATCCGACAGGGGGACGACATTTTGATGGCTGCCGTCATCCGCTCGCGTCAGGAGCCGCAGCCGCGCAGCTGGCGCGCGTAGTTCGCAGCCATGCCGGATGCTCTCTTGGCGCCTGCCTTTGCCGTATCGCTCCAGTTGCCGCGGGCGTAGCCGCTGTGGCCGTGGTAATAGGCGATATAGAGCCGGTAGGTATCGTTGAGAGCGATGCCATTCCGCTGATGGCTCTGATTGTGATACCAGGCGATAAAGCGGATCGCGTCGCCGAAATCCGATCGGCGCGCCGTCCACCGGCCAGTCTCGGACTGATAGCGCGCCCAGGTGCCGTCAAGCGCCTGCGAGTAGCCGTAGGCCGACGAGACCCTTGTCCACGGGATGAAGCCGAAGAGTTTCGTGCGAGGCGGCCTGGCATTATGGCGGAAGCCTGACTCGGCATAGATCGTCGCCATCAACACCGGGACCGGCACGCCGTATTCGCGCTCTGCCGCGTAGGCAGCCCTGCGCCAATTGTTAAAAAGACCATCTCGCTGCTCGAAAACCGCACAGGCGTTCCGGGTCTCTCTCGGCACCGTCCCGCAGCCGGCCAACAACAGGAGGACGACGACAAAAACGCAACGCATCGCGGAACCTCTCGTTTGCGAGAGGTTGATAAGACGTAAATCTTAAGGATCGGTTTTTATGCGTAGGCGAAGTGGGCTACCCCTCTCCTCGGGTTAGAATCCGAGCTCCCCCGCAGGCGGGGAGCGGGCGAACGTGTCCGTTCGCCCCTTGCGGGGAGAAGGCGCCGGCAGGCAGATGAGCGGCGATCCGGAAGCGCTCGATCAGAGCGTACCGATCAGTTCGCGGTAGGCGGCCTCCGGGAAGGCCTTCAGCGTGCGCGTACGCACATTGCCGTTCATGCCGAGCGTGATAGCGAAGCGCGCAGCGACTGCGTCATCAGGCGCTTCGCAGATCGCAACCATGTCGTGTTCGCCCATCGTCAGATAGAAATCCTTGAAGGAACCGCCCATTTCCTCGAGCTGCCTCCTTGCCGCATCGAGCCGCTTCGGCGACTCGCGCACGTTCCTGATACCCAGCTCGGTCCAATTGAGAAGCAGAACGTAAGTCGTCATCTCACACCTCCCGCAAAGCATCCCGCCTTCGGCCGAAGGCGCTCAAGGATGCCCTGTATCTGAAGAATACCGGAGCGCATTCGCGCACTCATATGCGGCCTCGGGACGCCAAGTTCCCGGCGATGGGAGGGAGCGACCTTCTCTGCCGCAACGCGCAAAGTATAAAGCATTTCGAGGAAAACGAGGTACGGTTTTGCGCCACGCCCGGCGCACAAAGAAAAGCCGGGCGCTAGATCCAGGCCCGGCTTCGTTACTTCTTGGAAGGTCCTGGGATCAGCTGTCCAGGAACGAGCGCAACTTGCGTGAACGGCTCGGATGCTTGAGCTTGCGCAGCGCCTTCGCTTCGATCTGCCGGATGCGTTCGCGGGTGACCGAGAACTGCTGGCCGACTTCTTCCAGCGTATGGTCGGTGTTCATGCCGATGCCGAAACGCATGCGCAGCACGCGCTCCTCGCGGGGCGTGAGCGAGGCGAGCACGCGCGTCGTCGTCTCGCGCAGATTCGCCTGAATGGCTGCATCGATCGGCAACAGCGCATTCTTGTCCTCGATGAAATCGCCGAGATGCGAATCTTCCTCGTCGCCGACCGGCGTTTCGAGCGAGATCGGCTCCTTGGCGATCTTCAGGACCTTGCGCACCTTTTCGAGCGGCATGGCGAGCTTTTCCGCCAGTTCCTCCGGCGTCGGCTCGCGGCCGATCTCGTGCAGCATCTGGCGAGAGGTGCGCACGATCTTGTTGATCGTCTCGATCATGTGCACCGGAATGCGGATCGTGCGGGCCTGGTCGGCGATCGAACGGGTGATCGCCTGCCTAATCCACCATGTCGCATAGGTCGAGAACTTGTAACCGCGGCGATACTCGAACTTGTCGACCGCCTTCATCAGACCGATATTGCCTTCCTGGATCAGATCGAGGAACTGCAGGCCACGGTTCGTGTACTTCTTGGCGATCGAGATCACCAGACGAAGGTTGGCCTCGACCATCTCCTTCTTGGCGATACGCGCTTCACGCTCGCCCTTCTGGACCATGGATACGATGCGGCGGAACTCGGCAATGGAAATGCCGGTCTCGGTGGCAAGGTTCTGGATCTCCTGGCGGATGTCGCGGATCGTCTGGTTTTCGGCCCTGGCAAACTCCTTCCAGCCCTTGCCGGCGAGATTGCTGATCGACTTCATCCAGTTCGGATCGAGTTCGGCGCCGGAATACTGCTCCAGGAACGCCTCACGCTTGACGCCATAGGATTCGGCCAGGCGCAGGAGGCGGCCCTCGTTCTGCGTCAGGCGCTTGGAGATGTCGTAGAGCTGCTCGACCAGAGCGTCGATGCGGTTCTGGTTGAGCGACAGCGACTTCACGGCCTTGATCAGCTCGTCCTTCAGCTCCTTGTAGCGGCGCTCCTGCGCCGGCGACAGAGTGCCGGTCGCGGCAAGGCGCGCTTCCACCTGCTGGTCCTGCAGCTTACGGAGCTTCTTGTACGTTTCGGCGATGACGTCGAGCGTCTCCATCACCTGCGGACGCAGTTCCGCTTCCATCGCGGCGAGCGAGAGGTTCGACTCGTCGTCGTCCTCCTCTTCTTCTTCGGATGGCTGGCCTTCGCCGCCGACATTGGTGATGTCGTCGTCGTTCGCCGCAGCGCGGGTCTTGCGTACCTTTTCCTTCTCTTCCGCAGCCTTGCGGTCGGCTTCGATCTTTTCCGGGCTCTGGAACTGCGGTGCAGCCTTTGCCTCGGGGCCGGAATAGGTCGTCTCGAGATCGATGATCTCGCGCAGAAGGGTCTGACCCTCGTTCAGCTCGTCGCGCCAGATGATCAACGCCTGGAAGGTAAGCGGGCTCTCGCAAAGCCCGGCAATCATCGTTTCGCGGCCGGCCTCGATACGCTTGGCGATGGCAATTTCGCCTTCGCGCGAGAGAAGCTCCACGGAGCCCATCTCGCGCAGATACATGCGCACCGGATCGTCGGTGCGATCGGTCGGCTCCTTCTTCTTGCTGGCTGCAAGCGCGGTGCCGCTGGCAGGCGCGAGTTCGCCGCCTTCGCTTTCGCCCTCGTCGGCGCCGTCATCGTCGTCGCTGGCGGCAGCCTCCTCGGCTTCCTCGTCCTCGATGACGTTGATGCCCATGTCGGAAAGCATGGACATCGTGTCTTCGATCTGCTCGGAAGTCACTTCTTCGGAGGGCAGAACGGAGTTGAGCTCGTCCATGGTCACATAGCCGCGCTTCTTGGCGGCCTTGATCATCTTCTTGACAGCATCGTCGGAAAGATCGAGAAGCGGACCGTCCGGTGCACCTTCACGTTCAACGTCGGCTTCTTCGTTTTCTTTGACTTTTGTTGCCATTTATTCGTCGCTTTCCTTGTCGCAACCGGCCGGCGCCCGGTAATCAATGCTACTCGGAGGTCCGGGCACGCCGCGTACCCGCCACCGATTATTTCCCCTGACGTAACGGGATGATATTTAATTCCTGATTAACCACGACAGCGATCGCGGTGAACGGGCAAGCTTCGACAGTCCTGCCACTGAAACGTCCCTGGCATGATTTCCTATCCGCCGTACCATGTCGCCATTTCTGCTTGAAATGGTGATTCCCAGAATTTTTGATCCCGTCAAGCATTTCCGGTGAAAAACCGCGCAAATCGGCAAAAAACGCTCATGGACGGGATTTTGCGCTGTTTATCAGCTTTCGCTCAACATGTAGGAGCGCCCCAAAGAAAGACAAGGGTTGCGCGATTTTTCCGGAAGAATCCTGATGGCAGTCGATCGCGACCGCGACTCCGTCTACCAGTCCATCACCACCTTGCCGGAATTGCCCGAGCGCATCGCCTCGAAGCCGTCGCGAAAATCGTCGATGCCGATCCGGTGGGTGATTATCGGCGAGAGGTCGAGCCCGCCCTGGACGAAGGCGATCATCTTGTACCAGGTCTCGAACATTTCGCGGCCATAGATGCCCTTGAGGTTGAGCATCTTGAAGATGACCTTGTTCCAGTCGATTTCGAAGCCCGCCGGTGCAATGCCGAGGATCGCGATCTTGCCGCCATTGTTCATCTTGTCGATCATATCGCGGAACGCGGGCGCGGCGCCCGACATTTCCAGCCCGACATCGAAGCCCTCGGTCATGCCGATCACCCGCATGACGTCGGCAAGATTTTCCTTCGAAGCGTCGACGACGTGGTCGATGCCGAGCTTGCGCGCGAGATCCAGACGAACGGGGTTGATGTCGGTAATCACCACCTTGCGGGCACCGCAACGCTTGGCCACCATCGCCCCCATGATGCCGATCGGCCCGGCACCGGTGACCAGAACGTCCTCGCCGACGAGATCGAAGGAGAGAGCCGTATGCACGGCGTTGCCGAAGGGGTCGAAGATTGCGGCGATCTCGTCCGGCACGTCGTCGGGGATCGACACGACATTATATTCGGGAAGGCAGACGAACTCGGCGAAGGAGCCGGGGCGATTGACGCCGACGCCGAGCGTGTTGCGGCAGAGATGCCCCCTGCCCGCGCGGCAATTGCGGCATTTGCCGCAGACGATGTGACCTTCTCCGGAAACGCGCTCGCCGACATGATGCTTGCTGACGGCCGGCCCGACCTCGACGACCTCGCCCATGAATTCGTGTCCGACGACCATCGGCACCGGGATCGTCTTCTCCGCCCATTGATCCCAATTCCAGATGTGGACGTCGGTGCCGCAAATTGCCGATTTCCTGACACGGATCAGGACGTCGTTCGGGCCGACTTCCGGCACCGGCACGCGCTCCATCCAGAGGCCGACCTCCGGCTTCGTCTTGACGAGTGCCTTCATCATGTTGGTCATCGCTCGATCCTCGCCTGTGCCAATTAGATCACCTCCAGTTCGCGGCCCACCTCCTCGAAGACCGCGATGGCACGGCGGACATCCGTTTCGCTGTGCGCCGCGGACATCTGCGTGCGGATGCGGGCCTGCCCCTTCGGCACCACCGGGAAGGAGAAGCCCACGACGTAGACGCCCTTCTTCAGCATGCGCGCCGCCATCTCCTGTGCGAGCGCCGCATCTCCAAGCATGACCGGAATGATTGGATGGCCCTCGCCGGCAAGCGTGAAGCCTAGCCTGGACATCTCGCTCCGGAAGAGCGCCGCGTTTGCGTAAAGACGGTTGCGCAGAGCGTCGCCGTCTTCGATCAGCTCGAAAACCTTGAGAGAAGCGGCCGCGATCACGGGCGCGAGCGTATTGGAAAAGAGATAGGGCCGCGAACGCTGGCGCAACCACTCGACGACATCGGCCTTCGCCGAGGTATACCCGCCCGAAGCGCCGCCGAGCGCCTTGCCGAGCGTACCGGTAATGATATCGACCCGTCCCTCGACGCCGCAATGCTCGGCGGAGCCGCGCCCATGCTTGCCGACGAAACCGACCGCATGGCTGTCGTCCACCATGACCATGGCGTGGTATTTCTCAGCCAGATCGCAAACGCCCTGGAGATTGGCGATGATGCCGTCCATCGAAAAGACGCCGTCGGTGGCGATCATCTTGAAACGGCTGCCTTCCGCCTTCTTCAGCTCCTCTTCCAATGCTGCCATGTCGTTGTTGGCATAGCGGAAGCGCCTCGCCTTGGAGAGGCGCACTCCATCGATGATGGAGGCATGGTTCAGCGCATCGGAGATGATCGCGTCGTCCTCGCCGAGCAGCGTCTCGAACAAACCGCCATTGGCGTCGAAACAGGAGGAATAGAGGATCGTGTCCTCCATGCCCAGGAAGGAGGATATGCGCGCTTCGAGCTCCTTGTGCTCCTCCTGCGTGCCGCAGATGAAGCGCACAGACGCCATGCCGTAGCCGTAACGGTCGAGCGCGCTCTTCGCGGCTTCCGCAAGCTCCTCGCTGTCGGCGAGGCCGAGATAGTTGTTGGCGCAGAAATTCAGGACGCGCTCGCCGGAAGCGACTTCAATCTCGCCCGACTGCTTGGAGGTGATGACCCGCTCGGACTTATAGAGCCCGGCCTGCCTGAGGCTTTCGAGTTCCGAACGGAGATGGGAGAGGAAGGCCGTGGTCATGGGCTGCGTGCTTTCGAGACAAGAACTTCATTTCACCAGTCTAGACGACTAGCACGATGGCACTGCTCATGGAATCGGTTTCGATGCTGCGCCCACGCCCGCACCGGGACGAGGGCGGTTCCATCATCCCGCTTCGACTTCAGCCCTCGAACGCCTCGATCACGGCGAGAAACGCTTCGCCATATCTCTCCCGCTTGCTCTCGCCGATACCGGGAACGTCGAGCAATTCGTCGAAATCGCGCGGACGCCGCTTGGCGAGAGCGATCAAGGTCGTATCCGGAAAGACGACATAGGGCGGCACGTCCATCTCTCGGGCGAGAGAGAGGCGCTCGGACCGGAGCCGCTCGAACAGTTCGAGATCGGATCCCGCGAGGTCCGATCGTTCGCCGGTCGCCTTCGACCCGCGTGCGGCTTTGGCCTTGCCGGAACTCGGACGGTCCTTGCGGAAGAGCACCTGCCGTTCGCGGCGAAAGACGCTGCGGGCCTCGGGCTCGAGCTTCAACGCTCCGAAGGCGCCGTGGTCCACGGAGATCAGCCCTGCGGCGAGCAGTTGCCGGAAAATCGACTGCCAGGTGCGCGCCGGCAGGTCCTTGCCGGCCCCGAAGACCGGCATGTCGACATGGCCGAAGCGCTCCGTCTTCTCGTTCACGCTGCCCGTAAGCACATCGATCAGATGGCCGGTTCCGAAGCGCTCTCCGGTCCGGTAGACGGCGGCAAGCGCCTTGATCGCCGCTTCCGTGCCGTCCCAGGTCTCGACCGGCTTCAGGCAGGTGTCGCAATGCCCGCAGCCGCCCGGATGAGCCTCACCGAAATGCGCGAGGATGGCCTGGCGCCGGCAGCCTGCCGTCTCGCAAATGGCAAGCAGCGAATTGAGTTTCGCCCGCTCGATGCGCTTGATTTCCTCGGGCGCCCCGCCCTCGTCGATCATCCGCCGGCGCTGAATGACGTCGGCCATGCCATAGGCCATCCACACTTCGGAAGGCAGGCCATCGCGACCCGCCCTCCCCGTCTCCTGGTAGTAGGCCTCGACCGAGCCCGGGAGATCGAGATGGGCGACGTAGCGCACATCCGGCTTGTCGATCCCCATGCCGAAGGCGACGGTTGCGACGAGGCACAGATTCTCCTCCTTCAGGAATGCATCCTGATGGGCGTCGCGCGCCGCCCGCTCCATGCCGGCATGATAGGGAAGTGCACGGATGCCCTGTGCATCGAGCCATTCCGCCGTATCCTCGACCTTCGCGCGCGACAGGCAATAGACGATGCCGCTTGCATCCTTGAAGCGCGACAGGAAGCGCAGCAATTGCTGGCGAGGCTGATCGCGTTCCACGATCTCATAGGCGATATTCGGTCGGTCGAAGCTGGAGGTGAAAACACGCGCGCCGCCGAGTGCGAGCCGCTCGATCATATCGTCGCGCGTATGGGGATCCGCGGTGGCGGTAAGCGCGATGCGCGGCACGCCGGGAAAGCGCTCGGCGAGGCAGCCGAGGTCGCGATATTCCGGGCGGAAGTCATGTCCCCATTGCGATACGCAATGGGCCTCGTCGATCGCGAAAAGGGCGATGTCGGCATCGGCGATCATTTCGGCGAAGCCATCGGTGACGGCGCGCTCCGGCGTCACGTAGAGGAGATCGAGTTCGTCTCTCGAAAGTGCGCGGCGGACCGCGATCGCCTCGTCCCGCGTCAATGAAGAGTTGAGTGCCGCGGCCCGGATGCCGAGCTGCTTCAGCGCCTCCACCTGGTCGCGCATCAGGGCGATCAGCGGCGAAACGACGATGCCGACGCCCCGGCGGCAGAGCGCCGGGATCTGGAAGCAGAGCGATTTTCCCGCCCCCGTCGGAAAGAGCACGACGGCGTCGCCACCGGCAACCACATGGTCGACGACCGCCTGCTGCTGACCGCGGAAGGTGGAATAACCGTAGATACGCTTCAGGAGATCGAGGGGATTGTTGACGCTTTCCGTCTCGAACAGGCGGGCGGTGTTGTGGCTTTCGGGCATGGAATCGCTTTCATCGGGAGCACGCAGTATGGAGTCGCGGCTGATTGAAGGCAAACCGGCTCGGGCCACTGCTCAACCGGCCCGTCGTGAGAGTATCGGCTAACGAGCCGCCGGACCTTTGACGCGGCCGGAAAGCACGCCGAAGCCTTCGATGATCGCTTCGAGCTTGTCCATCCGGTGAAGCTCGAGCTGCACCTCCTCCATGGCGCGCACGAGCCGCTGACCCTGCTCCACGTCCTCGGACGCCGTGGCTTCCGCGATCTCGCGCTCGAGTTCCCGCTTCTGCCAGAGCAGCGCCTTCGTCCGCCGATGAAGCGTCAGGGCCTGAAGGTAACCTTCGCGTGCATCCTCCGGAGCCGCCGCCGCCGTTGCGGTCCAGAGCCGCGCATAGCGCACCTGCCGGTCCAGAGCGGCGATCAGCGTGGAGAATCCCTCCGCCTCGAGCTGCTCCATGAGGGTTTCCCGCGTGAGCCGCAATCCGTTCGCCGCCGCCGCGTTCAGAACCGCAGCCCAGCAGCGCTGCAGATCACGGTGGTCGAACTCGATCGTGGCAATCTCGTCATACTCGTCGAACAGCAATTGCGGATGATTGACGATCGTCAACGCAAGCACGCTCTCGCGAAGTACCGGCGGGCGAAGCGAGCCGCGGGCCTTCAGCATCTGATTGAGTTTGGAACTGCCGGCGGTCCCAGCCTCCACGGCCGCGCCCATGACCGGGTTGGGAGCCGGCGACCAGCCCCTGCCACCCTGTCTGCCCGCCTGCCTCCCGGCTCGCTCGAACGGCCGCCTCTCGCCTCTGAACGGCGCGCTCCCCTGGAGAAACGCATTCAGGCGGTCGCGCATGTCCTGCCCATAATGGCGGCGCACGCTCTCGTCGGCGATTACCGAGGTCACCTGCCGCAGCCGCGCTTCGAGTTCGGCGCGTTTTTCCGGCGTGTCGAAATCGCCGCCCTGCACCTCGCGCTGCCAGACCATGTCGGCGAGCGAGCGGGCATTGGCGAGCACCTTGTCGAAGGGCTCGCGTCCGTCATGGCGCACCACATCGTCCGGGTCCTTGCCCTCCGGCAACAGGGCAAAGCGCACGGACCGGCCCGGCTTCAAATGGGGCAGCGCGAGATCGACGGCCCGATGGGCGGCGCGCACGCCGGCGCCGTCGCCGTCGAAGCAGAGCACCGGCTGGGTCGTCATCTTCCATAAGAGATCGAGCTGATTTTCGGTCAGCGCCGTGCCGAGCGGCGCAACGGCATTTTCTATCCCCGCCTGATGAAGCGCGATCACGTCCATATAGCCTTCGACGGCAATGATCGTGCCTGCGCCGTCGGCACCCTGTGAAGCCCGCCGGGCGCGGGCGAAATTGAAGAGCACATTGCCCTTGTGAAAGAGCTCGGTCTCGTTGGAGTTCAGATATTTTGCCGGGGCGTCCGGCGACATGGCGCGGCCGCCGAAGGCGATCACCTTTTCTCGGGCGGACGGGATCGGGAACATGATCCTGTCGCGGAAGCGGTCGTAGGAAACCGGAATGCCGTCGCCGTGCACGACGAGGCCGCAGGCCTCGATCTGCTCCTTGCCGACACCCTTTCCGGCGAGAAACTCCTTCAGCGCATTGCGGCTGTCGGGTGCAAAGCCGAGACGGAACGTCTCGATCGTGCGGCCGGTCAGTCCGCGCTCGCGCAGATAGGCGCGCGCCTTTGCCCCGTTCGCCGTCTGAAGCTGATCCTGAAAAAACTGCGTCGCCAGTTCCATGACGTCGAGCAGGCTCGTACGCTCCCGCTCGCGCTGCTCGGCCTGCGGGTCCGGCTGCGGCATCGGGACGCCCGCCAAATCGGCGATCTGCTGCACGGCTTCCGGAAAACTCAGGCCCTCGAGCTCGGTCAGGAAGCGGAAATGATCGCCGGAAACGCCGCAGCCGAAGCAATGATAGCGGCCCTTGCGATCCTCGCAGTGGAAGCTCGGAGATTTCTCGCCGTGGAACGGGCAACAGGCCCAATAATCGCCGCGCGGAACATTGGTCTTGCGCCGGTCCCAGGTGACGCGCTTGCTGATCACGTCCGAAATGGGGACGCGGTCGCGTATCTCGTCGAGGAAGGACGGTGAAAAGCGCATGGTTACCTCTACCGCATGTCGCCCGAGCCCGTGCAGCGGCTTCGGGCAACGACATGCATGCAAACCTCCATATAAGCGGCATGGCCGAAGGAAGCCACAGGCAGCCTGCGCCTTGCCCGCTATTCACAGGCACGGGCTCAAGCCAAGGAGGTAACGCTTGTCGGCCGGCGCGGCGCGGGTCGTTTGCCGTCAGCGGCCTTGAGGAATGCGCGCCCGCCGGAGCGGGCGCTGCGGCTTACTTCAGGAGGTCTTTGACCACCCCGGAGGCCTTGCCGAAGTCCATCTTGCCGGGATAACGCTCCTTCAGGGCGTTCATGCACTTGCCCATGTCGCGCAGCCCGTGCGCACCGATTTCCGCGACGGTCTTGGCGCAGACTTCCTTGACCTTTTCCTCGGAAAGCTGCTCCGGCAGAAACTGGTTGATGATGGCGATTTCCTGCCGCTCCTGCTCGGCAAGCTCCGGCCGGCCGCCCTCGTCATAGACTCGGGCCGATTCCTCGCGCTGCTTGATCATCTTCGCGAGGATCTGCAGGATCTCGTCGTCGCCGACCGGGTCCTTGCCGTGGCCGCGATTGGCGATGTCGCGGTCCTTGATCGCGGCCTGGATGAGCCGGACGGTCGAGATGCGCCGGGTATCCTTGGCCTTGAGGGCTTCTTTCAGTGCATTGGCGAAATGCTCGCGCATGTCTTAACTCCATGTCGAAACCGACCCCAGGGCTCTATCTGCGGGGGCCGGTTCGATGCGTCCTTTTGTCATCGTCTTAAACCAGTGCGGCAGGCACAATCAAACGTCTTTGGCAACCGATTGAATCATAACGCATTTTATTTCGGAACAATTCACAGCGTCTGGTTGACCTTGCCAGAGCCTTTGGCTATTTTCCGGCACCTGCACGTACATCGGCATGAACTTTCTCCCGCGGGGTTTCCGCGCGCCATGCCGCATGCGATCTGAAATGGCCCTGAACCGACCGGCTTTCAAGCCTCGCTTTCGGCCACAACGGGATAGAGACGATGACCGCGACACCCGCATGGACAATCCAGAAACCCACTGCCCTGCTCGTTCTGGCCGACGGCACGGTGATCGAAGGCAAGGGCATCGGCGCGACCGGTAAGGTTCAGGCCGAGGTCTGTTTCAACACGGCGTTGACCGGGTACCAGGAAATCCTGACCGATCCCTCCTATCTCGGCCAGATCGTCACGTTCACCTTCCCGCATATCGGCAATATCGGCGCCAATGACGAGGACATCGAGGATCTTACGCCTGCCGCCCGCAACGGTGCCGTCGGCGTCATTTTCAAGGCCGACATCACCGAGCCCTCCAACTACCGCGCCGCCAAGCACCTCGACGCCTGGCTGAAGGCGCGCGGCATCATCGGGCTCTGCGGCATCGACACGCGGGCGCTGACGGCCTGGATCCGCGAAAACGGCATGCCCAACGCCGTCATCGCCCACGACCCGGCAGGCGTCTTCGACGTCGAGGCGCTGAAAGCCGAGGCAAAGGCCTGGAGCGGCCTCGAAGGCCTCGACCTCGCCAAGGTCGCCACGTCCGGGCAGTCCTATCGCTGGAACGAGAAGCCGTGGGTCTGGAACGAGGGCTACTCGACGCTGGGCGAGACCGACGCCGCTTATCACGTCGTGGCTCTCGACTACGGCGTCAAGCGCAACATCCTGCGCCTCTTCGCCGGTCTGAACTGCCGTGTCACCGTCGTTCCGGCGCAGACGAGCGCCGAGGAAGTCCTCGCGCTCAAGCCGGACGGCATCTTCCTGTCGAACGGCCCGGGCGACCCGGCCGCAACGGGCGAATATGCCGTGCCGGTCATTCAGGACCTTCTCAAGACGGATATCCCGGTCTTCGGCATATGCCTCGGCCACCAGATGCTGGCACTGGCGCTCGGTGCCAAGACCGAAAAGATGCACCAGGGACACCACGGCGCCAACCACCCGGTCAAGGACCACACCACCGGCAAGGTTGAGATCGTTTCGATGAACCACGGCTTCGCGGTCGATGCGAACTCGCTTCCGCAAGGCGTTGAACAGACTCACATCTCGCTCTTCGACGGCACCAATTGCGGCCTGCGCGTCGGCGGCAGGCCGATCTTCTCCGTCCAGCATCACCCGGAAGCATCGCCAGGCCCGCAGGACAGCCACTACCTCTTCCGCCGCTTCCTGAATCTCATTCGCGAGAAGAAAGGCGAACCGGCACTCGCCGAGCGCTGAGTTCTTCTCAAGGCCCGCCTCGTGCGGGCCTTCTTGCATCAGCCGTCGACGAGACGCTCGGCGATGAAATTGACCGTTGCCCGCACGGAGGGGAGCTGCCCGCGCCGGTGCGGCATCAAGATCGTCGTCATCACTTTGCCGGCGGTCCACTCCGGAAGAATGCGGACAAGCGTGCCGCTTTCGATCTCCTGCTGGCAAAGCTTGCCGGGCAAGGTGGTGATGCCGAGACCCGCGAGCGCAGCTTCTCGCAGGACGCGGGATTCGTCGGCCACGAAACGCGGCCTCGGCGAGACCGACACGGTCGCCCCATCGGCGCGCTCCATCACCCAGCCTTCGGACGCCAGCGACGTGAGCAGCCCATCATGACGATCGAGGTCCTCCGGGCGTTCGGGAGTGCCGTTCCCTCGCAAATAGAGCGGTGAGGCGACGATCAGCTTAGCCTGAAATCCGACGCGGCGCTGGACGAGGCCCGAATCCGGCAGCGGTGCGAAATGGTCTCTCACCGCAAGATCGAAGCCTTCCTGGATGACGTCGACAAAGCGGTCCGTCGCATGCAGCGTCACCCGCAGTTTCGGATAGGCAAGTGCGAGCTGCGGCAGGAGCGGCGCCAGGGATAGCTGCGCGGTCGGCACCGAAGCCGTGATCCTCACCGTGCCGCTCGGTTCGGCAAGTCTGCCCCTGACGATATTCTCCGCCGCTTCCGCCTCGATCATCATCGCCGCCGCGTGGCGATAGAAATCCTTGCCGGTTTCGGTCACAGCGAAATGACGCGACGTGCGGTTGATCAACCGGGCGCCGAGATCCTTTTCCAGTTCGGCCACGCGCTTGCTGAGCGTGGATTTCGGCAGGTTCAGCGCTCGCGCGGCCGGCGCGAAACCCCCGTGGTCCACGACGTGAACAAAGAACGTGAAATCGTTGAGATTGGCCATGGCTTTCTATCATCCACAAGCGTGAACGATAGATCCACGCAGAGCCATCTAGCACAAGTTCGTCCACAGATGCATCTGTTGGTCATCATTGTTGAACCGAAAGGAAACGAACATGGGCAACTATCAAGGAAAGAAGGCGATCGTCATCGGCGGGACCCATGGCATGGGCCTGGCGACCGTGAGACGGCTTGTCGAAGGCGGCGCCGAGGTACTGCTCACGGGCCGCAATGAGAGCAACCTCGCCCGCATCAGGGAAGAGTTCGGCCCGCGCGTGCATGCACTGCGCTCGGACATCGCCGATCTCAACGAAATCGCCGTGCTCGGTGCGACCGTCGGTCAGACGCTCGGAGCGATCGATCTCCTGCACATCAATGCCGGCGTCTCCGAGCTCGAGCCCTTCGATCAGGTGAGCGAGGCCTCCTATGACCGCCAGTTTGCCGTCAACACCAAGGGCGCCTTCTTCACCGTGCAGCGGCTGACGCCTCTGATCCGCGAAGGCGGATCGATCGTCTTCACCTCCTCCGTCGCCGACGAGGGTGGCCATCCGGGCATGAGCGTCTATAGCGCGAGCAAGGCGGCACTCGTCTCCTTCGCATCCGTGCTCGCCGCCGAGCTTCTGCCGCGCGGTATCCGGGTCAACAGCGTCAGCCCCGGCTTCATCGACACGCCGACCAAGGGCGTCGCCGGCATCACCGAAGCCGAGCGCGCCGAGTTCAAGACGCTCGGCGACAACATCACGCCGATGAAGCGCAACGGCACCGCGGATGAAGTGGCACGCGCCGTGCTCTTCCTCGCCTTCGAGGCGACCTTCACGACCGGGGCGAAACTCGCCGTCGACGGCGGCCTAGGCCAGAAGCTCTCGACCGCCGCCTGAATGATTTCGAGAAAGGTACGATCCATGAGCAGCATTTCAGTTCTCGGCATGGGCGCCATGGGGACGGCGCTTGCACGCACGCTTCTCAAGAACGGCCATAGCGTCACGGTCTGGAACCGGACGCGATCGCGCGCCGAGCCGCTTGCCGGTGCCGGTGCGAAGATCGCGGAAAGCCCGGCCGAAGCAATTGCAGCGAGCGAACTCGCCATCCTCTGCCTCGTCGATTACCCCGCCGCACGGGCGGTCCTGGAACAGGCGGAGGAGGCGCTTGCCGGCCGTGACCTCCTCAACCTGACCAACGGCACGCCGGGTGACGCCAGGGAACTCGGCACGTGGCTGGCGGCCAAGGCAGCGATCTATCTCGACGGGGGGATCATGGCGATCCCGCCGATGATCGGCGGGGCCGGCGCCCTGATCCTTTACAGCGGCTCGCGTGCGCTATTCGATCGGCACAGTTCGGCCCTCGAAGCCCTTGCCGAAAGCCGTCACCTTGGCGAAGACGAGGGATTGGCTTCGCTCTACGACATAGCGCTGCTGTCAGGCATGTACGGGCTCTTCTCGGGCTTCCTGCACGCGAGCGCGCTGGTGACCAGCGCCGGAGGCAAGGCCGTCGACTTCCTGCCGCTGCTCCTGCCTTGGATCGAGGCGATGAGCGGTACCCTGCCCGACCTCGCCGGCAAGATCGATAGCGGCATGCACGGCCGCGATGTCGTCTCCAACATCGCCATGCAGAAGATCGCGCTCGGGAACATCGTGAGGGCAAGCGAAGAACAGGGCGTCGCCCCCGATTTCATGCAACCCATGTTGCGGCTGGCGGGCGACCGCGTCGACAGTGGGGGCCACGGCGACGACATCTCCGCCGTCGTCGAAGTGATCCGGAAGCGAAAGTGATTCTGTTTCAACGGGCTAGGACTGCTGCTTGAATCGGACTGGCAGATCGCTGAATCAAGCTCTGAACATGAAAAAGCCCGCCGTTGCAGCGGGCTCTTTCATGTGGGTCTGCAGGAGCATTACCTGCAGGCGGCGCAAAAGCGCTGGATGCGGCGGCAAGCCTCCTCCAGCAGCGCCTCGGAGGTCGCGTAGGAGATGCGGAAGTTCGGGCCGAGGCCGAAGGCCGAGCCGTGGACCACAGCCACGCCTTCCGTCTCCAAAAGCTCGGAGACGAAATCCTCATCCGTTTCGATGACCTTGCCCGAGGGCGCGGTCTTGCCGATCAACCCGGCGCAGGACGGATAGACGTAGAAGGCGCCTTCCGGCGTCGGGCAGGAAATGCCCTTGGCCTGGTTCAGCATCGAGACGACGAGATCGCGGCGGCCCTGGAAGATCTCCTTGTTGCGCCCGATGAAATCCTGCGGGCCGTTGAGCGCCTCGACGGCCGCCCACTGCGCGATCGAGGCGGCGCCCGAAGTCTGCTGGCCCTGGATCATGTCCATCGCCTTGATCAGATGAAGCGGCCCGGCCGCGTAGCCGATGCGCCAGCCGGTCATCGCGTAGGCCTTGGAGACGCCGTTCATCGTCAGCGTGCGTTCGTAGAGGCCGGGCTCGACTTCGACGGGGGTCGCAAATTTGAAGTCGCCATAGGTCAGGTGCTCGTACATGTCGTCCGTCAGAACCCAGACATGCGGATGCTTCATGAGGACGTCCGTGAGCGCCTTGAGCTCCTCATGCGAATAGGCCGCGCCCGAGGGGTTGGACGGCGAGTTGAAGACGAACCACTTGGTCTTCGGCGTGATCGCGCGGTCGAGATCCTCGGCCTTGAGCTTGAAATTGTTCTCCTGCTTGGTCGAGACGAAGACGGGTGTGCCGCCGCACAGCGCCACCATTTCCGGATAGGAGACCCAGTACGGCGCCGGGATCACGACTTCGTCGCCCGGGTTGAGCGTCGCCATGAAGGCGTTGAAGAGAATCTGCTTTCCGCCGGTGCCGACGATCGTCTGCGCCGCGGTGTAGTCGAGATTGTTCTCGCGCTTGAACTTCTTCGCGATGGCTTCGCGCAGTTCCGGAATGCCGGAAACCGGCGTGTACTTCGTCTCGCCGCGATCGATCGCGTCGATCGCGGCCTTCTTGATGTTGTCAGGCGTGTCGAAGTCCGGCTCCCCTGCGCCGAGGCCGATGACATCGCGGCCTTTCGCTTTCAACTCGCGGGCTTTCTGCGAAACAGCGATGGTGGCGGACGGCTTTACACGGGAAAGGGCATCGGCAAGGAAGGCCATGGTGTGTTTCCTGATCGTTTCGAGACGGCGTGAGACGCTACGGAACGGAAAACCGGGGTTCCCTAGCGGTTAGGTCTATGTCGAAAGACGCCCGGTCTTGCAAGCGCCTCAGGCGAAAAACGGCGGCAAGTCAGCGCAAAATGCGTCACCATGACAAAGTTTCATGGGTGCGATCAAAGCAATCGATCAAAACCGGATTGCCACGGGCGGCTGCCGGCGCACCATCGGTCGACGCGCCTCCGCCCGGATACTCCCGCGCTTTTTCGCGACCGAGACGTGCCTTTTTTTCGCCACAACAACTGTCTCAGCGCGCCGCAATTCCGTCCCGCAAGAGCCGATTTCCAAGCGCCAATTCGCGATGCGGATGCATCGGCATCTTGGGGGTATGCTATGTTTCTCGATGATGAAGTCGCCGCCTCGCGCACCCGCCGCAACGAGGCACGCTGGGGTTTCTATATCGCGCTCGCCGCACTTGCGGCCTGCATCGTGATGGTCCTCGGATTGATGACGCAGGTGACGACGCAAGCCGACATCGGGCAGCAGCCCGCGACGGCCCACGTCCAGTCCGAAGCCGCGCGCCATGGCTGACAACGATAACGGGTCGCAGCCGAACGCCGACCTCTTTGCACGACTGTCGGCGGTCCAGACAATCCTCGTTGCGATTGTCGCCCTATTCGCCCTTGCGGGCCTGATGCTCGTCGGCAAAGGCTTCTACGTGAAGGCCAAAGACGAGGTCGCGCAGTATCTGCTCCAGCAAAACTCCGGAGCACAACATCGTCCGGCGACGGAAGGCGAACCCCAGCCGACGCGCCTCGAGGCGATCCGAGAAGCGCCGGGACCGCTCACCACAGGATCGGTGCGATAAAGCCGTTTTGATCCGATTTGACTTGAAGGCCGGTGCGTGCCGCTCCAGTTTGCGCGTTGCTCGCGCGTTCGGACCTCCGAGACGGCACGATGCACTTGCTCAGGCGGACGGACCGGAGGAATGCAATGCGGCACTCGCGCTGGAATACTGGCGGCTCAATGGACATCGGAACAGTGTTTACATTCTCGACGGCGGCTGCAGTCTCGCTCTTTCTTGCCTTCGCCTCGTCCCCTGCCGCTGCGCAGGAGAGGCGGGAATTTCCCACGCAGACAGGAACCGTTCTCGTCGAGACGCTTGCCTCGGGACTGGAGCATCCCTGGGCGGTCGAAGCCATGCCCGACGGGGCGCTGATCGTCACCGAACGACCCGGCCGGCTGCGCGTCCTGCGCGACGGCAAGCTGTCGGCTGCGATCAAGGGGGTGCCGAAAGCGGCCGCTCACGGCCAGGGCGGTCTTCTGGACGTCGCCCTCGATCGGCAATTTGCGACCAACAGGACACTCTATCTCACTCTTTCCGTCCGCGGTGATGGTGGCTACGGCACTGTTCTCGTGCGGGCGGCTCTTTCGCAGGACGAGCAGAGCCTGAGGGATGTGAAGGAGATCTTCCGGATGAACAGGTTCACCCGGAAGGGGCAGCACTTCGGCTCGCGCATCGCCATCGACAAGGACGGCAGCCTGTTCTTCGGCATCGGCGATCGCGGCGAAGGCGAGCGCGCCCAGGACCCGCGCGACCATGCCGGTTCGATCCTCCACCTCAACGCCGACGGCAGCATTCCGGCCTCCAATCCCTATCGCGGCGGCACCGGCGGCCTGGCCGAGATCTGGTCCATCGGGCACCGCAACCCCCAGGGCATCGCCTTCGATCCCGAAGACGGCAAGCTTTTGACCGTCGAGCACGGCGCGCGCGGCGGCGACGAGGTGAACAACCCGCAGCCCGGCAGAAACTATGGCTGGCCGGTGATCACCTTCGGCAAGGATTACTCCGGAGTGGAGATCGGCGAGGGCACCGCGAAGGAAGGTCTTGAGCAGCCGCTTTTCTATTGGGACCCATCGATCGCGCCCGGCGCGATCGCCGTTTATCGCGGCAGCATGTTTCCGGAGTGGAACGGCGACCTTCTGATCGCGGCACTGAAGTACCAGTTGCTTGCCCGCCTGGACCGCGACGAGACCGGCGCCGTGACCAACGAGGAACGGCTGTTCGACGGCGAATTCGGCCGCATCCGCGACGTCATCGTCGCTTCCGACGGGGCACTGATCATGGTCACCGACGAGGAGAACGGTGCAGTGCTCAGGGTCTCCAAAGCTCCGACGCAATGAGTCCGTTGCGGCACGGCTGCCCAGCCTGACGGCAACACGGAGCGGCTTGCCCGCAAAAAACGCAACTGATAGAGCGAGGTCGCAATCACCTGAGCAGCATGGCTTCGGAGTGATTCTCGAAAGTCGCGGAATATGGCGCGAAGATCGCGCGCCTCCCGTGAGCAGGACCACGACCCGGAGCCAGCGGTGACTCGCATTCAAGCCAATCTCTTCCTACTGTTCTCCGGTGCAATCTGGGGTGCGGGCTTCGTAGCGCAGTCGACGGCGATGGACGCGATCGGACCGCTCTGGTTCATCGGCCTGCGCTTTGCGATCGCGACACTCGTGGCACTGCCCCTGGCGCTCCTTGAAAAGAAGCAGGCCGCTGCGCCCTTGCCGCGCAACGCCATGCGCAACTTCGTCTTCGTCGGACTGGCGCTTTTCGGCGGAGCGGTCACGCAACAATACGGCCTCCTCACCACCACCGTCACCAATTCCGGCTTCCTGACCGGGCTCTACGTGGTATTCGTCCCGGTACTGACTGTGGTGTTCCTGCGCCGCCGGCCGCACTGGGTCATCTGGCCGGCCGCCCTGCTCGCGGCTTTCGGCATCTTTCTCCTGAGCGGCGGCGCGCTCTCGGCGCTGACCGGCGGAGACATGCTAACGATCGTCTGCGCCCTGTTCTGGGCGGTTCAGCTGATGTTGGTCGGCTTATTCGCTCCGGCCACGGGCCGGCCGATGCTCCTGTCGATGACGCAGTTCGCCGTCTGTGCCGTTGCAGGCTGCGCACTGGCCGGACTGCTCGAGCCGCTGAGCTTTGACGCGATCAGCGGCGCCCTCCCGCAGATCCTCTATGCCGGGATATTCTCGAGCGGCATCGCGTTCATCTGCCAAGTCGTCGGCCAACGCTATACGACGGCGCCGCAGGCTGCCATCTTCCTCTCGAGCGAAGCGCTCTTCGCCGCCCTGTTCGGGGTGCTGCTGCTCGGAGAGACTATCACTCCGGTCGGCTACGTCGGCTGCGCCGTCATCTTCCTGGCCATGCTTGCGGTCGAGCTCGTGCCGGAACTGACGAAGAAACGTGGCGAGGCCGCCGAAGCTGCTGTCTGAACAGCGGTTTCTGCTGGCCGTTCCGTGCAATTTCTCCGCGCGCTTCGCATCGGGGTTAATACTACTAATACTCTCGGAAACCCCTCAATTTTGCTTGGAACTGTGAATTGCGCTTGAGTCGGCAATATATCCTGCAGTTTTTCTGTAGGCCTGCAGGCCATGGCCCCTCGCACCCGTGCGCTGCGTGAACGACGAGCGATATCAGGCGCTTGGACCGAGAAACCAGGCTGCACAAAGTTGCGGCATACCCATGAGCGACGCAATTTGGCGCAAATGATCCAGCCGCATCCCGATCCTTGGTCGAAAAGCTTTGAATTCAACAGCTTGCGATGCTTTTTGAACAGGCGAGTCAAAACGACCAACTGACCTCTTTTTGAGCAATGAGAAGACGCAATACCTCGTCAGAAAAGTTTTGCTTGCCAATTCAAAATAAACCCATCACTCTTACTGTGTTCGGGCAATCTGCGAACACGGGAAGATCTTGAATAAAAGCGGGCCGGAGACGCAACCCACTCCGGGCGGCCAACGGGGGGAGGCTGTTATTCCTTCCTGCGGCTGGTCGCGATAACCAGGACCCTTTCCTCAATTGTCGAGAACTGCCCCCACGCCCATACCGGGCAAAACTGCAATGCTGCCCGCAACGCGGGTGGAGAGAAAAGGACCTGACGCATGGCCGAGACTGGCACTGTAAAATTCTTCAACACAGACAAGGGCTTTGGCTTCATCAAGCCTGAGAACGGTGGCGCGGACATCTTCGTGCATATTTCTGCCGTGCAGGCCTCGGGCCTGAGCGGCCTTACGGAAAACCAGAAGGTATCCTTCGACACCGAGCCGGATCGCCGCGGCAAGGGACCGAAGGCGGTCAATTTGCAGATCGTCGGCTAACGCTGTTCTCTGCTGAAAGTTAAGTTCGAGCCCGGCAGTTTTGCCGGGTTTTTTCGTTCAGGCTCCGTTCAGTTTGGCTTATATAGAATTTGTTCATCATGAAATCCGGAAACCATCCGGTCGCATGCATAGGATTGAACCCCATGAACAAATTCATCAAAGCAGCCGTCCTGTCGGTCGCCGCGGCCGCCATCGTTATCCCGACCTTCGGCACCGCCCAGGCAGGGCACCGCCATCGCAATAACGACGATGCATGGGTAGCGGGCGCCGTCGGCTTGGCCGCAGGCGCGCTCATCGGCAGCGCGATCGCCTCGCCGCCGCCGCCGCGCTATTACGGCGAGCGGGTCTATATCGATCCGGAGCCCGACTATTACGAGCCCCGCCCCGTCTATCGTCCGCGCCCGGTTTATCGGCCCGTCTATCGTCCGGTGGCGGTCGAGACCTACGGCCTCGAGCCCTGGACACCGGCTTGGTATCGCTATTGCTCGCAGCGCTATCGCTCGTTCGATCCGGACACCGGAACCTTCGTCGGCTATGACGGCCGCAGCCATTTCTGCAACGCCGGCTGAAAGCCGCCGCGTATGAACCGAAAGGGCGCATGACTGGAAAAGTCATGCGCCCTTTTCTTTTCGCACCGCTCGTCAAAGACCGCGGAGAAACGGATTGCTGCGTCGCTCTTCACCGATCTGCCCGCCCGGGCCGTGGCCGCAGATGAAGCCCACATTGTCCCCGAGCGGCAGTATCTTGTCCCGGATCGAATCCAGAAGCTGCTGATGATTGCCGCCCGGCAGGTCGGTGCGGCCGATGGAGCCGTGAAAAAGCACGTCGCCGACATGGGCGAAGTTTTGTGCCCGGTTGAAATAGACCACATGACCGGGCGCGTGGCCGGGGCAATGCAAGACCTCGAATACGTGGTTACCGAAGGAGACGGTATCGCCCTCTTCAAGCCAGCGGTCCGGTACGACGTTCTGAACCTTCATCGCGAGGCCGAAGCGCTCCGCCTGATCCTCCAGCCGTTCGAGCAGCGGAAGGTCGTCCTTGTGGGGTCCGACAATGTCGAGCCCCAGTGCTTCTTTCAATTCCTTGGCGCCGCCGGCGTGATCGATGTGACCATGTGTGAGCCAGATAGCCTTCAACGCGATGCCGTTCTCGCGGATCGTCTGCAGGATGATGTCGACGTCGCCGCCGGGATCGACGACCACGCCCTCCTTGGTCTCGCTATCGAACAGGACCGTACAGTTCTGCTCGAAATGCGTTACCGGGATAATGCCTGCCTGTAACATCGGACCATGCCTCGCTCTTGCTCGTGAGGTAGCCTGGAAGTGAGAAGCCCTTCCCGATCCAGGCCGTTTTCCCAGCTATAGCGATAAGCGAGCGGTATGACAGCGCAAATCAGCGCAGGGCCACGATTTCCGAAGCCGGCGGCGAATAGTGCACCGTCGCGAGCAACAGCACCGAAACCACGAGCTTGGCTGTCACGACGACCACCACCAGCGGACGCAACCGTTTGGCGGCAAGCTTGGCATCGTCCGAAATCTCACCTTGCATCTCGTCACTCCCGGCTTGGAGCCATCCTGTGTCGGATAGAAATCGATAATTCAGCCGCGCGTTGCCGGCCAACAATAGAGCGAAGACTTCGTCGGCTTCCTTCAGTCCGGGCAACGCTTGGCGACGGCAATATGTTTCATCCCTGCATTTCGTGATGTGACGGGGGGAACATCCCTGCAGCGCGGCGCGTTCTGGCCTGCAAATGAAGGAGCAAGATGATGAAGACCCTCTCCCCAACTCTGTTCAAAGCGGCCCCGCTCAGAGCGGCTTTGGCAGCCGGTGTGATGCTCGCCGTCATTCCCGCAGCCCATGCCGAAATGAGTGCAACGACGCTGACGGACCTCAATGTGCGTGCGGGACCCGGCCCGCAATATCCTGCGGTCGGCGTCGCCACGCGCGGCAGTGCTGCCGTGCTCGACGGCTGCATGGAGGGAAGCAACTGGTGCCGCATCGACGTCAACGGCTTGCGCGGCTGGGCTTACGCCCGTTACCTGGCCACGGACATGGGCGGTACGACAGCCGTTATCCAGGAACGCCGCACGGAGCTCTCGGTCCCGACGGTCGCCTATGAGGGCGAGACCGTGGTGGCGCCATCCGAACCGCTCGAACTGGTGGGTCCGGTCGAGCAGGTCGAAGCGGTGACTCCGCCTCCTACGGTGCGCACGTATATCACCGAGAACCCGGTCGACACCGTCTATGTAGAGGGAGAGGCCGTCGTCGGTGCCACGCTGCCGAACACGGTGGCCGTCCAGCCAATCCCCGACTACGAGTATCAGTACGTGACCATTAATGGCCAGCCCGTCCTTGTCGATCCGGGGACAAGAAGGGTTGTCTACGTCTATCGCTAATCGTCAGGCGAAAAGCGGGAAAGCACAGTGGCGCAGCGTCAATTTAAGAACGCTGCGTCATGGCGAATCACCCGTCGGAAGCGCGCCGGCAGGAGAGAGCACGAGCGATGCCGCTTCGAGGATCCTCGTGCGCTCGCGCGCGCCCGAAATAAATTCCCGAAACAACTCAAGCGACTATCCCACAGGCCCGCTTCCGGATCGCCGCCTGTGGCCAACACCAGTGGTGGCAAAATTGACAATTCTCCCCGTCGGCTTCAACCTTCCCGTGCCGGATTGTCCGGTATGTCGCGGCTCTGGATGAGGGGTCGCAGGACGGAGGGATCGATGGAAGCATTAGTGCCTATCATTACCCAGTTGATTGCGGGGGCAGCTGGCGGAAACGCCGCCAGCGCCATGCTGAAGCAGCAGGCATTCGGAGTCGTGGCACGCACGATCGTCGGTGCCATCGGCGGCCTCGGCGGCGGGTTCCTGATCCAGATGCTTGGCGGAGAGGCCGCCGCGACCGGTCTGGCCATGCAGGCAATCGGCGCTCTCGTCGGCGGCGGCGTTCTCAACGGCATTGTCGGGCAGTTCGTCGGCAAGCAGGCGTGAGTCTTCAGGCGACATCCATCGTAATGCAAAAGGCGGCTGCGGCCGCCTTTTCTGCGTGTCGCCGAGGCGCCATGTGCGTGTCTTCGCCCTGAATGAATGCGACTCGATGGAAATATGTCAACCAAACTGACATATATTGCGGTATGTTTCGCTAACGGCATTTCGATTGAAAGGATATGACCGCGTGGTCGGCCAGATCAGGAACAAGAGCGTAAGCGACAGCGCTGGCGAAGATGTGGACACGATAGATTTCGAGATCATCGAGTTGCTTTTCTTTGCCTATCGCGACTTCACCGGCGACCCGGACGCCATTCTCGAGAAGAGCGGATTCGGCCGCGCGCATCATCGCGTCGTGCATTTCGTCAACCGCGAACCCGGCATGACGGTGGCGGACCTTCTCGAAACGCTGAAGATCACCAAGCAGAGCCTTGCCCGTGTCCTCAAGCAGTTGATCGATTCCGGCTATATCCGGCAGGTAACCGGTCCCGAAGACCGGCGGCAGCGCATGCTCTACACGACGCCGGAAGGCCAGGCCCTGGCGCGGGCGCTTGCCGAACCACAGTCCCGCCGCATAGCGGATGCATTGGCAAGGGCCGGACCGGGTGCGCGGGAAACCGTGAAGCGGTTTCTCGCCAACATGATGAACGACGTTGCGGGCTGATTCATTGTGCGGCGCTGCAGGGAAGCCGCCCGAGAGTCACACAACGATTCAAAATGTTACGCGACCTATGCGCGTCTGATTGGACGTCGGCTCGCCGTTCGTGGCAGAACGGGTAGCCCCTTGAATGAGAATGGGAGACCGCGGCGCCTGTGCTGCACGGTCTCCGGCATTTTTGGCGCAGCCTTTCCGGCTTGACCGGCAATGAGGGTACCGAAAGATGATAGCAAAGGCGACAGTCTCCGACGATGCGGCGCATCTTCTGGTCGTCGACGATGACCGGCGCATCCGCGACCTGCTCAACCGCTATCTGGTCGAACAGGGATTTCGCGTAACGACGGCAGCCGATGCCGACGAGGCCCGGCGAAAGCTGATAGGAATCGATTTTGATCTTCTGGTCGTCGACGTGATGATGCCGGGGGAAAGCGGTATCGCTCTGACGCAAAGTCTCAGGCAGATCAAGTCGGTGCCGATCATCATGCTGACGGCCCTGGCGGAGGCGAATTCGCGTATCGAAGGGCTGGAGGCGGGCGCCGACGATTACCTGCCGAAGCCTTTCGAGCCGCGGGAACTCGTGCTCCGCATCAACAATATTCTGCGCCGCAACCAGCCGACACAGACACATAAGGTCGATCAGGTTATCTTCGGGCCCTACACCTTTTCGGTCGTGCGCAAGGAACTGCGCCGCGGAGCCGACCATATCCGCCTCACCGACCGTGAGCAGGAGATCATGACGCTGTTTTCGCAGCGCGCCGGCGAAACCATTCCGCGCCACGAGCTGATCGGCGACGACGCCGAGGTCGGCGAGCGGACGATAGACGTGCAGATAAACCGGCTAAGGCGTAAAATCGAGGACGATCCTTCCAACCCCGTCTGGCTGCAGACCGTTCGCGGCATCGGTTACCGGCTGAGCGTTGACTGACGATGGGCAGAAACGAGAGCCGGATCAAGGGCCATGGCAAGCTTTGACGGTTTGAAGCGCGAAGGAACGACACCCGCGGACGGCGGCTGGAAGCGCGTGGTCCGCTGGCTGCGGCGCCGGCTGCCGATGGGTCTTTACGCGCGCTCGCTTCTGATCGTCGTCATCCCGATGGTGCTGCTGCAGTCCGTGGTCGCCTTCGTGTTCATGGAGCGGCACTGGCAACTCGTCACCCAGCGCCTCTCCTCGGCGGTGACCAACGACATCGCCGCCATCGTCGACCTGATCACGACCTTCCCGCGGGAGGGCGATATCGACCAGATCGTCCGCATCGCCCGCGATCAGCTCGACCTCAACATAACCGTCGAGCCCGGCGGAGAGCTGCCGCCGCCACGCCCCAAGCCCTTCTTCGAAATCCTCGACCAGATCCTCAGCGAGGAGATTTCGGACCAGATCCGGCGTCCCTTCTGGATCGATACGGTCGGCAATTCGAAGATCGTGGAAATTCGTATCAAGCTCGAAGACGACCGCATTCTCAGGGTCTATGCCCGCCGCAACCAGGCCTATGCATCGAACACACACATCTTCCTCGTATGGATGGTCGGCGCGTCCCTCGTCCTGCTGACGATCGCGATTCTCTTCCTGCGCGGGCAGATCAGGCCGATCCTGGCGCTCGCAAGCGCAGCGGAGAGCTTCGGCAAGGGACAGAAGATCGACGATTTCGCACCGCGGGGTGCCAATGAAATTCGGCGGGCTGGTCTCGCCTTCATCCTGATGCGCGAGCGGATCGAGCGCCAGATCGAACAGCGCACCGCGATGCTGACCGGTGTCAGCCACGACTTGAGGACGATCCTGACCCGGTTCAAGCTGCAGCTGGCACTTGTGGGCAACAATCCGGACCTCGAAAGCCTCAACCAGGACGTGGAGGACATGCAGAACATGCTGGAAGGTTACCTCGCCTTCGCCCGAGGAGACGCGGAAGAGGATGTCGGCCAGCTGAAACTCAGCGATCTGATGGCGCGGCTTTCGGCGGAGGCGGAGTTGTACGGCAAGACGCTGACGACCGAGATCCAGGGCGAGAACGAGATTCACGTGAGGCCGAACGCCTTCACGCGGCTCATCTCCAATCTCGCATCCAACGCCTATCGCTATGCGAACACCGTGCATATCGAGGCCCGCCAGAGCGCGAAATGGCTGACCATCACAGTCGATGACGACGGCCCGGGCATTCCCGAGCGGTCACGCGAAGACGTGTTCAAACCGTTCTTCCGCCTGGACGAAGCCCGCAATCTCGACAGTTCCGGCACCGGCCTCGGCCTTGCCGTTGCCCGCGACATCGCCCGCAGCCATGGCGGCAATGTCACGCTCGCAGACAGCCCCCTCGGCGGCCTGCGCGCGACGGTGCGTGTCCCGACGTAAATACGGGACGGGTCACATCAGCTTCTTGCCGTTCGGCACCGGCTTGTCGGTGGATGCGAGCACGATCGCACCGGCCTCGTCTTCGAAGCCGAGCGTGAGCACCTCGGAACGGACGGGGCCGATCTGGCGCGGCGGGAAATTGACGACACCCAGAACCTGCCTGCCGACGAGTTCCTCGGGCTTGTAGTGCGCCGTGATTTGCGCGGAGGATTTCCTGATGCCGATGTCAGGGCCGAAATCGATCTTGAGCTTGATTGCCGGCTTGCGTGCCTCGGGAAAGGGTTCCGCTTCCACGATTGTACCGACACGTATGTCGACGCGTTCGAAATCGGCATAGGAAATGATTTCGGTCATGACTGTTCCCCGGATCACGTCGATGGGTCGATTCGACATACGACCGGAAACGTGAACGATTGCGACAACTTCAGAGTGAACTGCGAGACGCGCCGTCTCGCCTGGAATTACCCGGCCAGTTCTTCCGCGCGCTTGCGCGCCGCCTCAATGGCCCGGTCGAAGAGCGGCTGCATGCCGTCATCCGCCATCAATACCGCCAGTGCAGCCGCCGTGGTACCGCCGGGCGAAGTGACGTTTTGGCGCAGGCGCGCTGCATCGTCGGGGGACTGATGGAGGAGTTCACCAGCCCCCGCGACGGTTTCCCGAGCAAGACGCATGGCTAGGTCCGCCTCGAGTCCGGCCTTGCGCCCGGCCTCCGCCATGCACTCGACGAGATAAAAGACATAGGCCGGGCCGCTGCCGGAGACGGCGGTCACGGCATCGATATCCGCTTCGCTCCCGACCCATTCGACGGGGCCGCTGACTTTCAGCAGATCATGCACCAGGGCGCGCTGAGCTTCGTTGACGCGCGCATTCGCGAAGGCGCCGGTCACACCACGTCCGATCATGGCCGGCGTATTCGGCATGGCGCGCACCGTCGCCGCCTCACCCAGGTGCCGCTCGATGAAACCGAGCGTCTTGCCGGCGGCCAGCGAAACGATCACGGTTTGCGGACCGACGAGCCCTTTCAGGGGTGGCAACACTGTTTCCATCACCTGCGGCTTGACCGCGATGAAGATCGCGCCCGCCTCGGCGCCCGCCGGAGCGGAGGTCGCATGTTGCACACCGCTATCCGCGAGCAGCTTTGCCATCGCCGGTGACGGGCCCGGATCGATGACGAGAACGTCGTTGCCACGCACCCCGCTCTTCAGCCAGCCCGCGAGCATGGCGCCGCCCATATTGCCGGCGCCGACGAGCACGATCGGACCCGAAACGGCAAAGCTCACTTCATGCCTCCCCAACGGTCTCGAACAATACCGCGTCGACCGCGCGCTGCGCATCCATGCCCGACCAAACGACGAACTGGAACGCTTGGAAATAGGACTCGCAGGCGTCGAGCGCGTTCGACAGGAGCACCTCGACCTGCTGGTTCGTCGGTTCCGCTCCACCGGCGAGCAACAGAGATTGCCGGAAGATGATGACTTCTTCTTGGCGCCAAAGATCGAAATGACCCATCAGCACCTGGCCGTTGATATGGGACAGAAGTCGTATCACCTCGTTTGCGCGGCTGTCCGGCACCTTGATGTCGAAAGCGCAGGCCAGATGCAGCGCCTCGAACTCCTCCATCCAGGAAAAGGAAACGTGGTAGTCCGCCCACCTGCCTTCGACGGTCATGGCAATCTCGTCCTCGCCGGATCGCTCGAACGACCAGTCATTGTTCGCGGCAACGAACTCGATCATATCGACCGGGTTGGACTGGCGCTCGACTTCCATTTCCAAAAGGCTCATGCATCACCCTAAAGGCGCGGCTAAGGCGCACAAAGTCACGCTCACAGGACGCAACACTGCAAACCCAATACCGGATACGAACACACTATGATTGCTGGACCTGCGACTATCCTGGCTTACTCACCCTGCCCGGAGCTTGCTTGGTCCGTGTCGAATCATCATTTAAAATCAGTGTATAACGGCAGAGTCAGCGTGCCAGCCCCTGAGCCTAAAAATTGCCGGGAAGAATTGCGCCCCGCGCTATGAATCTGATTCAGCGCGGCTGCTTAAACGACTCTGCGATAAAGGTTTTTTGCCAGTGTCCACAGGTGGAAAACTTTTCAGTTTTTGTTAACCGTGACGCTGACGAAGTGAAATGCGCCGGGCGACGGCGGGGTGGCCGATTGGCCCCGCGCCGCATTCGCATCCGTGAGAGCCGGAAAGGCACACGGCTCGAGGGTAGACGGCGACCGAAGGCCAACCTGCGGCAGGTTTTTTACTTGCCCGTCGTGATGTCGCCGGCTGCCGGACCGGTCGCGGCCAAACGTGCTTCCAGCGCTTCGATACGAGCAAGGAGAGCGTCGTTTTCGTCCCGTGCCCGTGCGGCCATCTCCTTGACCGCCTCGAACTCCTCGCGCTTCACGACATCGAGCGAATTCAGCCAGTTTTCGGTTTGCGCCCGGAATGCCGCCTCGACCTCGCGCCGCACCCCTTGGGCCGCGCCCGCCGCATCCGTCATCAGCCGAGCGAGATCATCGAGAATACGGTTGGCGCCTGTGCTCATCTTTCTGGTCTCCATTTCCAACCCGCCACATGCGGCGGAGCTCATGATTTCAGGTAGGGTCCCCGGCGTGAGGATGCAAGGAAAATGACGTCCGTGACGCCGCTCAACGTTCTCCAGGGTCCTTGAATTTGCGATGGGGCGATGGGGCAGTATAGCGTACTGCGGGCACCTTTCTACGTTCGAAGAGGCGGGGGCGTCGCTGCGCGGCGGCAGCGGGTGCTTGACCGCGCCGGATTCGCTCGTCATGTTCCGCCGAAATCATCGGTCCGGCACGAGAGAAGACCTTGGAAACAATCGCGACCCGCCTCGCCATCCTGCCCTTCCCCGAAATCGACCCCGTCATCTTCACGATAGGGCCGCTCGCCGTGCGCTGGTACGGGCTCGCCTATGTCGCGGGGATACTCCTCGGATGGCTCTACGCGCGCCGCATAATCCAGAACGCTTCGCTCTGGCGCAACGGCATCGCCCCCCTCAACCTGGCGCAGCTTGACGACTTCCTGCTCTGGGCGGCCGGCGGCATCGTACTTGGCGGGCGCATCGGCTACATCCTTTTCTACGATCTCGGCTCCATCCTCGAGAATCCCGTCCGCGCGATCCAGATCTGGAACGGCGGCATGTCCTTCCATGGCGGCCTTCTCGGCACCACGCTGGCGATGATCATCTTTGCGCGCAGGAACGCCATCCCCCTCTGGAGCCTGTTCGACGTCGTGGCAGCAGTGGTGCCGATCGGGCTCTTCTTCGGGCGCATCGCCAATTTCATCAATGGAGAACTCTGGGGCCGCCTGTCCTCGATGCCCTGGGCGGTCGTCTTCCCGACGGGAGGCCCCTTCGCCCGTCATCCCAGTCAGCTTTACGAGGCGGGCCTCGAGGGCATCGTGCTTCTGGTCGTGCTCGCCTGGTTCGTCTATCGCCGCAGAGCCTTGAAAATACCCGGCCTTGTCACCGGCATCTTCGTCTGCGGCTATGCCGCGAGCCGCATTTTCGTGGAATTCTTCCGCGAACCGGACGCACAGATCGGCTATCTTGCGGGGGACTGGCTTACCATGGGCATGGTACTTTCACTGCCGATGCTACTGGTCGGAATCTGGGCCATTGCGCGGGCGCGCAGCGCGGCTGCCGCCGCTTGACTGGACAAGTCATGACGAATCCTCTCGCCGACAAGGTCAAGGCGCTGATCCGGACCAACGGACCGATCAGCGTGACCGACTATTTCTCCCTCTGCCTTGCCGATCCGCAGCATGGCTATTATCGCGTCCGCGAACCGTTCGGGCGGGCGGGGGATTTCACCACCGCGCCGGAGATCAGCCAGCTCTTCGGCGAGATGATCGGCATATTCCTCGTGCATGCATGGCAGCAGCACGGCACGCCTGAGGACGCGATTATCGCCGAGATCGGTCCGGGCCGCGGCACGATGATGTCCGACATGCTCCGCGTCATCCAGCGGCTGGCGCCGGCGCTGTACCGGACCGCAACCGTTCATCTCGTCGAAACCAGCGACCGGCTTCGCAAGCTGCAGGCCGAGACATTGGCCGAACACGAAGGCAAGGTCCGCTGGCATGAGAGCTTCGACAGCCTTCCCTCCGGATTCCTGCTCCTGGCTGCGAACGAGCTTTTCGACGCAATTCCGATCCGTCAATTCGTGCGGACCGCACAGGGCTTCCGTGAGCGCATGGTCGGCCTCGATGCGGAGGGCCGATTGACCTTTGCCGCAGGCATTGCCGGCATTGATCCCGCATTGCTGCCCTCTCCGGCGCCAACCGTCGCGGAAGGCACGATCTTCGAAATTTCCCCCGCCCGCGACGCGGTGATGGCTGCGCTCTGCGAGCGCCTCCGGGCCGGCAGCGGCACGGCGATCATCATCGACTACGGCCATCTGGCGACCGGCTACGGCGACACGCTGCAGGCCGTCCGCAATCACGAATATGATCCGCCGCTTGCCAATCCCGGTCTCGCCGACCTGACCAGCCATGTCGATTTCGAGCAGTTGGCGAGCCGTGCGAAAGCGGAGGGCGTGCAGATCAACGGCCTTGCCCGTCAGGGTGATTTCCTGGTCGGCCTCGGACTCCTGGAACGCGCCGCGGCACTCGGCCGGGACAAGGACGACACGACCCAGGAAAGCATCCGCGACGATGTCGAGCGGCTTGCGGGCTCCGGCGCGGGCAGGATGGGAGAGCTGTTCAAGGTGCTGGTGGTAAGCAGTCCGGAAGTCGCCCTGGCGCCCTTCCGGAAGAAGGCGTCTTAGCGCCGGCCGTGCACCGCCTCGGGTCTCTCGGCTCGGCAGGGCGATTGACAGTCCCCGCCTGCCGGGTCAACATCGCGCCGGCAAATCAGCTGCAAGTCGACGGGCCGCAACGCGCCCTCAATTCCAACGAAGCTTAGAAAATCACGAGGGCGAAAACACCGAATGCAGGATGATGCCTCGCTATCCCCTGTGCAGAGCCCGCTCTTCGCCGCAAAGGCAGGCCCGGCAATCGCACATGGTTATTTCACGCGCCAGGGAGGCGTTTCCGAGGGCATCTACCGCGGTTTGAATGTCGGTCTCGGCTCGAACGACGAGCGGGAACGGGTCGGCGAGAACCGAGCCCGGGTCGCCCGCTGGTTCGACGCGGAGCCACGACAACTTGCCACGGTGCACCAGGTCCATTCGCCGGACGCGATCATCGTCGACGCCGGTTACGACGGCGCGCGGCCGGATGCCGATGCTCTGGTAACGGCAACGCCAGGCATCGTCCTCGGCGTTCTCTCCGCCGACTGCGGTCCGGTCCTTTTCGCCGATCCGGAAGCAGGCGTCATCGGTGCCGCCCATGCCGGATGGAAGGGCGCGCTCGGCGGCGTGCTCGAAAGCACCGTCGAAGCGATGATCTCGCTCGGCGCTCGCCGCGAGCGCATCATCGCCTGTCTCGGACCGTCGATCAGCCGGAGCCACTATGAGGTCGGCCCCGAATTCGTAGCCCGCTTCGTCGCCACCGAGGCAAGCTATGCGTCGTTTTTCACGCCGTCGGGCCGCGACGGCCATGCCATGTTCGACCTTCCCGGATTGACGGTCCGGCGGTTGGCCGAGGCCGGCGTGACGGCGGAAAACCTCGGCATCTGCACCTATGCGGACGAAGACCGCTTCTTCTCCTATCGCCGTACGACGCACAGGCAGGAGCCTGATTACGGGCGGCAGATATCAGCGATTTCCATACGGGAGGTTTGAGATGGCGCTTCATTTCGCCGAAGACGAATATGCGGCCCGCCTGGCGCGGCTCACGGCCAAGATGCAGGAAGAAAAGCTCGACGCGATGCTGCTCTTCGCGCAGGAGAGCATGTACTGGCTGACCGGCTACGACACCTTCGGCTATTGCTTCTTCCAGTCGCTGGTGGTCAAGCGGGATGGTTCCATGGTCCTGCTCACCCGTTCGGCCGACCTGCGCCAGGCGCGTCATACGTCGAATATCGAGCGCATCGAAATATGGGTGGATCGGGTCAATGCCGATCCGGCCATGGACCTCAAGAATCTGCTCAGTGAACTCGATCTCCTCGGCCGCCGCATCGGCGTCGAATACGACACCCACGGCATGACCGGAAGAACGGCGCGCCTCGTCGACCACCAGCTCTCCACTTTCGGGGAACTGGTCGACGCGTCGCTGCTCGTCAGCCGCCTGCGTCTGATCAAGAGCCCGGCGGAGATCGCTTACGTCGAGAAGGCGGCGAGCCTTGCAGACGACGCGCTCGACGCGGCGCTGCCACTCATCCGCCCGGGCGGCAGCGAGGCGGATATCCTCGCGGCCATGCAGGGTGCCGTTTTCGCCGGCGGCGGCGATTATCCGGCCAATGAGTTCATCATCGGTTCCGGGGCCGACGCACTGCTCTGCCGCTACAAGGCCGGCCGGCGCAACCTCGACGCCAACGATCAGCTCACGCTCGAATGGGCCGGTGTCAGCGCCCATTACCATGCGGCGATGATGCGCACGGTCGTGATCGGCGAGCCCACCAACCGCCACCGCGAGCTTTACAGCGCCTGCCGGGAAACGATCCAGGCGATCGAAATGGTGCTTCGACCCGGCAATACCTTCGGGACCGTCTTCGACGTGCATGCAAAGATCATGGACGAGCGCGGCCTTGCCCGGCACCGTCTGAACGCCTGCGGCTATTCGCTCGGCGCACGCTTCTCGCCCTCCTGGATGGAACACCAGATGTTCCATATCGGCAATCCGCAGGAGATCGAGCCGGACATGTCCCTCTTCGTCCACATGATCATCATGGATTCGGACAGCGGCACCGCCATGACGCTCGGCCAGACCTATCTCACCACGGCCGACACCCCCCGCCCGCTCTCGCGCTACGGACTGGACTTCATATCTGCGTAAGGAAATCGCCCTATGATTTCCGTTGAAAGTGAAGAACGCGCCGGCGGCTGATCCTGCTGCAGCGACCTTTGCGCGTCCATAGGGCGCGCGGCGCTGCAGCCGCCGCATCCGGCGCCGGGATGTTCGAGAGCGGGATGAGGAAAAGTGCGTGCGGTTTTCCGCCCGCGTCCCGCTCTCGCTCTTTGGAAGCGATCACGGTCATAATTTTAGGTCGGCTCGACCTCAAATCATCGTGATCTAGCGGAGACGGTGGGAACGATGCGCAAGCAAATCAATCCGATCGCCAGCCTTGGCCTTGCCGCAGCCTTGGCCGGCTGCAACACGACCGACGCCCTGATCCCGCAGGTGGATGTGGGCGAAGGCACTTTCCGCTCCCCTCCGGTGACCCAGTCGGATCTCGACTCCATGTCGGTGCAGACCGCGGTGATGCCGGTGGAAAGCGTGCCGCCGGGCCGCTCCGCCGCCTTCGCGGCACAGCCGAACATTTCGAGCCCGCCTCCGCAGCACGCCGCCGACAATGTCGGCTATAGCGACTACACCGACCCGGCCGGCACGCTGGAAGGCCAGGCAAACCGTCTCGCCGGCGGTGAAGCACCGGTACAGACGATGCAGCCTCAGTCGGCGCCTGCCCGGATCGCCCGGCATCAGGCACCGCCCGTGGAAGACGCGACGCAAGACAATGGCGGCGAGGAGCAGCCCACACCGGTCGAAACGACGCAGGCGCCCGCGCCGACGCAGCAAGCCGCCGCATCGCCTGCGGCAGCTGCGACCGGCTCGGGCGGAATCCGTTTTCTGCCGATCATCGGCGCACCGGTCCAGGCGGTCACGCCGCTCTCGAAGCAGCTCGGAGCCTCTGCGCGCAGTCAAGGCCTCGCGATCAAGAGCTCGACCGACAAAACCAGCGACCATATCCTCAAGGGATATTTTTCAGCGCTCAACGACGGCGGCAAGACGACGGTCGTCTATGTCTGGGACATACTCGACGGCAGCGGCAATCGCCTGCACCGCATCCAGGGACAAGACTCCGTTGCAAACGCAGCGGCCGACCCCTGGAGCGCGGTCCCGGCAGAAACGATGGAGGCGATCGCCAGCCAGACGATCGACGCCTACATCGAATGGCGTCGGTCGACCGCGGGATAGCGTCTCCGCTCGCGCTCCGCTTGCCCGCGCTTTCTGATTTTCGGCCAATCGGCCCGGAATCGCCGTCATCTTGGCCGGCTGGCGCAAAGTTTTTCGGATATTGAGCGTTGCGCCGCAGCAATCCCCTTGCATTCACCTTCAAGGACGCTAAAAAGCGGCCGATCAGCTCTGACAGCGGCCGTCCGCAGTGATTGCCCGCAATCGGAATGGCTCACGGAATCTGCGCGGAGAACCCACCCCCCGGACGACCGGACGTGGCCGCGCCAGCTCAAGGCGGACCGTCAATGAAGGTTTTCGCAGGCAATTCGAACCGGCTGCTGGCCGAAGCGATCTGCAACTATCTCAACCTGCCGCTCGGCAAAGCCACAGTAAGGCGCTTCGCCGATCAGGAAATCTTCGTCGAGATCGGCGAGAACGTGCGCGGCGAGGACGTCTTCATCGTCCAGTCGACCTCCTTCCCGACCAACGATCATCTGATGGAACTCCTCATCATGATCGACGCGGTCCGGCGCTCATCGGCTCGCCGCATCACCGCCGTCCTTCCCTATTTCGGCTATGCCCGGCAGGACCGAAAACCCGGTCCTCGCACGCCGATCTCCGCCAAGCTGGTCGCCAATCTCATTACCGAAGCCGGTGCCGACCGCGTTCTGACCCTCGACCTGCACGCCGGCCAGATCCAGGGCTTCTTCGATATCCCGACCGACAACCTCTACGCCGTTCCGATCCTCGCGCGAGACGTCAAGGAGAACTACAATCTCAAGAACGTCATGGTCGTTTCGCCGGATGTCGGCGGCGTCGTGCGTGCCCGGGCGCTCGCCAAGCGGCTGGACTGTCTGCTGGCGATCGTCGACAAGCGTCGTGACCGCCCCGGTGAATCGGAAGTCATGAACGTCATCGGCGAAGTCAACGGCAAGGACTGCCTTCTCATCGACGATATCGTCGATTCCGGCGGTACGCTCTGCAACGCCGCCGAGGCACTGCTGAAGAACGGCGCGACCAGCGTCACTGCCTATATCACCCACGGCGTCCTCTCCGGCGGCGCTGTCGCGCGCGTCACCTCCTCGATGCTGAAAGAACTGGTGATCACCGATTCGATCCAGCCGACGACGGCAGTGCAGTCCGCGCACAATATCCGTGTGATCTCGACCGCCGCGCTGCTCGGCGAGGCGATCAGCCGCACGAGCCAGGAAGAATCGGTATCGAGCCTGTTCGATTGACGTTTACGACGCCGCGCGTCTCATCAGACGCGCACGTCGCTCATCTCTTGACGTCCAGCATGTATGAGGCCGCCTCGCGGGCCGGCATGGCACTTTTCGCATAGGTGAAAGTGCCGTGCTCCTTGACCTCTCGCGCCGCGCTCATGAGTGCGGCAAGGGCCGCCCGAGCAAAAGAGCCGCCGACACTGATGCGCTTCACGCCCGCCTCCTGCAGTTGGTCCACTGTGTAGACCTGCCCGGCGAGCCCCATGACCACATTGACCGGGCGCTTGACGGCGGAGCAGACCGTTCGGATCGCTTCGATGTCGGGCAGCCCCGGCGCATAGAGGACATCCGCACCGGCCTCCTCGAATGCGACGAGGCGCCGGATGGTATCGTCGAGGTCAGGCCGTCCGCACAGGAAGTTCTCGGCGCGCGCGGTGAGGACGAAGGGGTGCTTGCGGGCTTCCTCTGCGGCAGCGGCAACACGTTCAACGGCCAGGCCGAACTCGAAAACGGGATCGGCGGGATCACCGGTTGCGTCTTCGATCGAACCACCGACGAGCCCGACGCCTGCCGCGAGCGAAATCGTCTCGGCACAGCACAGCGGATCCTTACCGAAGCCGTCCTCCAGATCCGCAGACACCGGCAATTCGGTCGCCTCGACGATATCGCGGGCATTCTGCAATATGACGTCGCGCGAGAGAGCCGCCGCCGAATCCCTGCGGCCGATGGAAAACGCAAGCCCCGCGCTCGTCGTCGCCAGCGCCTCGAAGCCGACCGCCGCGAGAATGCGCGCAGAACCTGCATCCCAGGGATTGGGAATTACGAAAGCGCCCTCGCGATCATGCAATGCGCGGAATTTCAGGTGCTTGTCTTGCTGCTTTTCCATGCCGGCCATCCGTCGCTTGAAGATAACCAGCGATAGCATGAAACGAAAACACGCGGACAAATTTCCCGTGGTCAACCCCGAGGCTGCACCAGGCAAGCCTCGCCCCCACCAAACAGGCGCGAGCGGGTGAGGAACCGCTTCTCCCGGCCGTTATCCAGCGAAAACATGCCGCCCCTGCCGGGCACGACGTCGATGATCAGCTGCGTGTGCTTCCAGACCTCGTACTGACTCGAGCTGATATAGACGGGCACGCCGTCGATCTCGCCGAGCTTCACGTCGTTGTCGCCGACGATGTAGTCGTCCGCCGGGTAGCACATGGGCGACGAGCCGTCGCAGCAGCCGCCCGACTGGTGAAAGAGTATATCCGGATGATCGCGCCGGATTTCGCGGATGAGGTCGATCGCCGCATCCGTCGCAAGCACGCGCGACTCCGTTGCTCCGTCGCTCAATTTGCACCTCCTCATTCGCAGAAGCCGGAAGGCCCCCGATGAAGCATCGGGAGCCCGCCGCGCGGATCGGGCCGGCAGGGCCTGGCCGGATCAGAAAAAGCCGAGCGCTTTCGGGCTGTAGCTTACCAGCATGTTCTTCGTCTGCTGGTAGTGATCGAGCATCATCTTGTGCGTCTCGCGCCCGATGCCGGATTGCTTGTAACCGCCGAAGGCGGCGTGCGCCGGATAGGCGTGGTAGCAATTGGTCCAGACACGGCCGGCCTCGATCGCGCGGCCGAAGCGGTAGCAGCGATTGGCATCGCGGCTCCACACGCCGGCGCCAAGCCCGTAGAGCGTGTCATTGGCGATTTCCAGCGCCTCGGCTTCCGTCTTGAAGGTCGTGACCGACACGACCGGCCCGAAAATCTCCTCCTGAAAGATGCGCATCCTGTTGTGGCCGTGGAAAACGGTCGGCTTGACGTAGTAGCCGCCCGAGAGATCGCCTTCGAGCACATTGCGCCCGCCGCCGGTCAGCACCTCGGCGCCTTCCTCCTTGCCGATTTCGATATAGGCGAGGATTTTCTCGAGCTGTTCGCTCGAAGCCTGGGCACCGATCATCGTTGCTTCATCGAGCGGATTGCCCTGCCGGATCGCCTCGACCCTCTTTACCGCCCGCTCCATGAAGCGGTCGTAGATGCTCTCCTGGACAAGCGCGCGGCTCGGGCAGGTGCAGACCTCGCCCTGGTTCAGCGCGAACATGGCGAAGCCCTCGAGCGCCTTGTCGAAGAAGTCGTCGTCCTCGCTGGCGACGTCCGCGAAGAAGATGTTCGGCGACTTTCCGCCGAGCTCCAGCGTGACCGGGATGAGGTTCTGGCTGGCATATTGCATGATAAGCCGCCCGGTTGTCGTCTCGCCGGTAAAAGCGATCTTGGCGATGCGCGGGCTGGTGGCGAGCGGCTTGCCCGCTTCGAGGCCGAAGCCGTTGACGATGTTGAGGACACCCGGCGGCAGGAGGTCGCCAATAAGTTCCGCCCAGACCAGGATCGACCCCGGCGTCTGCTCGGCCGGTTTGAGCACGACGCAATTTCCCGCGGCAAGCGCCGGCGCAAGCTTCCAGGCGGCCATCAGGATCGGGAAGTTCCAGGGAATGATCTGGCCGACGACGCCGAGCGGCTCGTGGAAATGGTAGGCGACGGTGTCATGGTCGATCTCGCCGATCGAACCTTCCTGCGCACGGATGCAGGCCGCGAAATAGCGGAAATGATCGATCGCCAACGGAATGTCGGCTGCCATCGTCTCGCGGATCGGCTTGCCGTTGTCCCAGGTTTCGGCCCGTGCCAGAAGCTCCAGATTGTCCTCCATGCGGGCGGCGATCTTCATCAGTATGTTGGACCGCTCCGTCGCCGAACTCCGGCCCCATTTCTCCCTTGCGGCGTGCGCCGCGTCGAGAGCAAGCTCGATGTCGGCGGCGTCCGAACGCGCGACCTGGCAAAGCGTGCCGCCGGTGATCGGCGTCGTGTTGTCGAAATAGCGTCCCGCAACGGGTTCGCGCCATTCGCCGCCGATGAAGTTTCCGTATTTCTGCTTGTAGGGGTTCTCGACGATCTTCTGATGCAGCATGGACTTCCTCCCTTGGATGACAGCGGTGCGGTTGCTGTGGAAGGAGAGTGAGGCCGAACGCGCTTTTCCGGTAGGGCGGCGCCGCGGTTGATGGCACCGACTGTTTCAGAATTGCGACAGGTCGACGTCCATATCGATCAGTTGAGAGAAAGCCGCTTCATCTTGCGGTAGAGGGTCGCGCGGCTGATGCCGAGGAGATCGGCCGCCATCGACACATTACCCTTCGCCCGAGAGAGCGCGCGGCGCAGCGCCGCACGTTCGGCGTCCGGCAATTCGCCGCCCTCGCCAGGCAGGTCTTCCTGAAGCAGGTCGGAAGCCGGGACGCCGGCGGCGATACGCTCGTCGTCGAGTCCGAGCCACAGCCGGGCAGCCCGCGTCGCGCCGAGAACGAGATCGTCACGGTCGACCGCAAGCAGTGCAGGTCCCGTCCGATCGACCGGGACGAGAACGATGCGAGCGCCGACGAAAGCGCGGCGGAAAAGATTGGCCTCGATTCGCGCTGCGGCATCGCGCACCGCCTGCGAGAGGATCGAAAGCGTCGCCTCGGATGCGTCGTCGCGGCAGGTGGAGATGTCTATCGCCGCGGCGAGCTTGCCGCTCTCGTCGCGGATCGGCGCCGTCGCGCAGCTCAGGCCGATATTGCGGCTGAGGAAGTGTTGGTCGCGCTGGATGAGGACCGGACGCTCGTCCGCGATCGCCGTACCGATGCCATTGGTCCCGACGCTCGCCTCGCTCCACACGGTTCCCGACCACAATCCGATACCGCGAAAGTCCGCATCGTCGCCGCCGGCGCCGCGTCGTTCCAGCGCAACGCCCTTTCCGTCGGTCAGCAGCAGGCAGCACCCGGCCTTTCCGACCGTGGCGAACAGCCGGTCGAGCTCGCCTTTCGCCTCCGCGATCAGGACGCCGGAGCTTTCGCGCGCCAGCCGGAACTCGCTCTCGGAAAGCCGCCAGGGCGAACGCGCCTCCTCGGGCGCCAGGCCGTGCAGCGTCATGCAGCGGCGCCACGATGCAGCGACCGGCGAAGTCACCGCAGCGGAAGACTGATGTGCGATGCGGTAGACCCGCTCGGAGTGGTCCCTGATCGAAGGCATTCGCTCCCTCCCTGGATCGCGGCGATCGGGCCTGCCGGCCCGTGGACGTGATCAACGCTTACAAGCAAGGCACACGGGCGAGACCCGCGCTCCCCTCCTCCGCTTGGACAGCGTTCTTCGGCGGAACCAGGCGCCGAACTCCCCCACGGCGCAATTCCCCCGGCCTGACTATAGGCATCGATGCTGCGGGAGGTCCAGCTAGACGAAGGTTTTTTCGTTCCGCCCTCGACGCGCGCCGTCAGATCGGTATCGACAGGCGGCGAGGATATGCTACTCGACACGGGACCTCGCTTATCGCAACACCCGGTTGTCCGCCATGCTCCGAGATTTCTCCGTCCAAAGCCTCTTCATGGGCGTGCTGATTGCATTCGTGGGCTTTGCCAGCTCCTTCGCCGTGGTCCTGCACGGGCTCGCCGGCGTCGGTGCGAACGAGACGCAGGCAGCCTCCGGACTGATGGCGCTGTCGGTCTCGATGGGCATCTGCGCTATCGTCATCAGCGCCGTCACGAGACTTCCCGTCAGCGTCGCCTGGTCGACACCGGGCGCGGCCCTGCTCGCGAGTTCCGGCGCAGTGGAAGGCGGCTTCAGCGCTGCCGTCGGCGCCTTCCTCGTCTGCGGAGTGCTGATCATCGTCGCCGGCCTGTGGAAGCCCCTCGGCCGGATGGTGTCCGCCATCCCCGCGGCATTGGCAAACGCGATGCTCGCCGGCGTACTCCTGAGCCTTTGCTTCGCTCCGGTCAAGGCGATCGCCTTCAACCCGCTCTTCGGCCTGCCTATCGTTCTTGCCTGGGCCGTCGTCGGCAGCTTCAGCAGGCTCTATGCCGTTCCCGCCGCGCTTGTCGCCTTCGTTCTCGTCGTCGCCTTCGGGATCGAGATGCCGGAGGGCGCCGTGGCCGGGCTCTCCGCCGCGCTCGTTCCGAAGCTCGAGTTCGTTCCGCCTTCCCTCAGCACCTCCGCCCTGGTCAGCATCGCTCTGCCGCTTTTCATCGTTACGATGGCATCGCAGAACATTCCCGGCATCGCGGTCCTGAAGGTGAATGACTACCACCCCGATCCGGGTCCCCTCTTCGCCACGACCGGGCTTTTCACGCTGCTGAGCGCGCCTTTCGGCGGACATGCGGTCAATCTCGCGGCGATCACCGCGGCGATGTGCGCCGGCTCCGATTCTCATCCGGATCGAACGCGCCGCTACTGGTCGGCAATCAATGCCGGCATCGCCTACGTCGTCTTCGGCCTCCTGGCCGGAGCCGTCACGACCTTCGTCAGCCTTGCCCCATCGGTCCTCATCGAGGCCGTTGCCGGACTTGCGCTGATCGGCGCCTTTTCTGGTTCCGCAGTTGCCGCCTTCACGAATGCCGAGACCCGCGAAGCAGCCGCCATCACGTTTCTCGTCACCGCCTCGGGCGTCGGTTTCGCCGGCGTGTCGGGGGCCTTTTGGGGGCTTGTCGCGGGCGGCCTCATGCTGGCGCTCGCGCGTCTAGCCAAAAAGAGGGCCTGACGCCGCGCCTTGCATTTGCGCCGGTTCTCGGTTATGGACCCCGCGTCCGCGCAGACACCCTTGGAGGCAACGCGGATGAAGCCGCATGGCGGCTTCAGGTTTTTCCGCATTCTTGACGGACGAACTCTCCAAACAACATAGAAAGGTCTACCTATGAGCGAAACCTACGAGCTCAAGGCCGAGACGCGCGAACGGGTTGGTAAGGGGTCCTCCCGTGAACTTCGCCGCAACGGTCTTATCCCGGCTGTCATCTACGGTGACAAGCAGGCCCCGCTTGCCATCGCACTCTCCACCAAGGAAGTGACGATGAAGATCCACGGCGGCGGTTTCATGACCACCGTTGCTACGATCAACGTCAACGGCGAAAAGATCCGCGTCCTGCCGAAGGACTATCAGCTCGATCCGGTGCGTGACTTTACCATGCACGTCGATTTCCTGCGCGTCACCAAGGGCAGCCAGGTATCCGTACAGGTTCCGGTTCGCTTCGAGAACGAAGAGAAGTCGCCGGGCCTGAAGCAGGGCGGCGCGCTGAACATCGTCCGTCACGAGGTCGAACTCAACGTTTCCGCCGACAACATCCCGGAATTCCTGACGGTCGACCTCACCGGCCTCAAGATCGGCGACACCGTTCACATTTCGAACGTCGCGCTTCCCGCAGGTGCGACCCCGGTCATCACCGACCGCGACTTCACGGTTGCCACGATCGCCGGCCGCACGCAGGAAGTCGAACCGACTGAAGAAGAAGCTGAAGGCGGCGAAGAAGAGGCTTGATCTCTGTTTCCGGCGGACGCCCTGTCCCACGCCGGATCGCCCCCGAATGAAAGAACCCGTCCCATTTTCGTGGGGCGGGTTTTCTTTTGCCCGTCAAATGCTGCCCCCCGCCCGCGAACCGGATAAAGTGGTATCGGAAAAAGGCCGTTGACTTTGGGTGATGGCGGTGATTTTGGGCTGAGGGAACTGGGCGTGGCGATTGCCACTCAAATATATCGCCACAGGGCGAATGCAGGAGTTTGGCCGCATGCTGATCATCGCGGGACTTGGCAATCCCGGCCCGAAATATGCCGGCAACCGCCACAATATCGGCTTCATGGCCGTCGACGCCATTCAGCGGCGCCAGGGCTTTTCCGCCTGGTCGAGGAAATTCAAGTCGGAGATCTCCGAAGGCGAGATCGACGGCGAACGCGTTCTGCTGATGAAGCCGCAGACCTTCATGAATCTCTCCGGCGAAGCGCTCGGCGAAGCGATGCGCTTCTACAAGCTCGCGCCGAAGGACATCGTCGTCATCTATGACGAACTGGACCTTCCCGCCGGCAAGGCCCGGATCAAGACCGGCGGCGGCCACGGCGGGCACAACGGGATCAAGTCGATCGATGCCCATTGCCGCAAGGAATACCGCCGCCTGCGCCTCGGCATCGGCCACCCCGGAGTCAAGGATCTGGTCCACGCACATGTCCTCGGCGATTTCGCCAAGGCCGACCAGACCTGGCTGTCACCGCTGCTCGAAGCGATCGCCGACAATGCGGACATGCTGGTGAAGGGCGAGGATTCGCAAATCATGAACAAGATCGCCCTGGCAACCGGCGGCAAGCCGGAGGCGGAAAAACCCGTCGCTGCGAAGAAGCAGGCGGGGCAATCCCATATCCATCAGGCGCGTGTCACGGCCCAGCCGAAGAAGCTGCCGGCGACCGGGCCGATGGCCGACATGCTGAAGAAGATGTTCGGGCCGAAGGGGGATTAAGGCCTGTTGAGATGACGGCTGCCGCGAGATGGATAATGGCGTTGAAGCTCTCGTCGGTTTGTCGGCACGCATGGCGATGCGCTTGAATTCCTCGAGTACCGACCGTGCGCCGCTGCGACCTCTGCGCGTCTCATAAGACGGGCAGCGCTGTAGGAAACGTATCGGAGGACTGCAATCTCTCCTCCCCTCATCCCTGTGCTCGTCACAGGGATCCAGCAGCGCCGCGTCTGCGGCGCGGGAAGCGTTCTTTCAGCCCAAGGACTTGGTCTGGCTGGATTCCTGTGACAAGCACAGGAATGAGGGACCTGGTGTGCGGCTAATACAACTTCCGTTGCGAATATGCGAGGCAATGGTCAACCTGGTTTATGAAGCGCGCCGGGGGACCGGGATGCGCGGTTTCGCTCCACGCGCAGGCCGCCGCCTCACTCCTCGGGCTCTGCGGTGAACAGCAGCGGAAAGCCTGCCTCCTTGCCGAGGTCGGTCGCTTCCTTGGCTTTGGTCTCCGCAACGTCCTTTGCACACACCACCACGACCGAAGTGCCCATCTTGTGGGCCGTCATCATCACCCGGTAGCCTGCCTCCTCGCTCATCCGGAAAACCGCCTTCAGCACCATGACCACGAATTCGCGCGGCGTGTAGTCGTCATTGACCACCAGCACCTTGTAGAGCTTCGGCCGCTCCAGCTTCGGCTTGGTCAGGCGCTTTGCGGCTACATCATTGTCGCTCATGGGTAATCCGCCGTCGATGGCATGAGAAAAGCGTTGGCGATCAAGCGGGCGAAGGTGGCAAACCGCCCACCTTTTTCCTCGCTCCGCTACCGCCAATATCGCGCTCCGTCCCCCGGCATTCAAGTGAAACCCGGCTGCCGGAGCAAGCGGACCGGCGCGAAAAGCTTGACCGCCTCTCTCCTTTATCCCATAGCCACGCTCAAGAAATCAGGAACGACGGATTATAGCCATGGGCTTCAAATGCGGTATCGTCGGGCTGCCGAATGTCGGCAAGTCCACACTCTTCAACGCGCTGACCAAGACGGCGGCGGCGCAGGCGGCGAACTATCCTTTCTGCACGATCGAGCCGAACACCGGCGAAGTCGCCGTGCCCGACCCGCGCATGCGCAAACTCGCCGTCATCGCCAAGTCGAAGGAAATCATCCCGACCCGCATCTCCTTCGTCGACATCGCCGGGCTGGTGCGCGGCGCGTCCAAGGGCGAGGGCCTCGGCAATCAGTTCCTCGCCAACATCCGTGAGGTGGATGCCGTCGTGCACGTGCTGCGCTGTTTCGAGGACGACGACATCACCCATGTCGAAGGCCGCATCCATCCGGTCGAAGACGCCGACACCATCGAGACCGAGCTGATGCTCGCCGATCTCGACAGCCTCGAACGGCGTGCCGAACAGACGCGCAAGCGTGCGACCGGCAAGGACAAGGAGTCGATGGCGCAGCTTCCGATCATGGAAGCATCGTTGAAGCTGCTGCAGGAAGGCAAGCCCGTGCGCACCCTGCTTTCCAAGCTCGACGCCGACGAGCTTCGCATTCTCCAGAGCCTCAACCTGCTCACCTCGCACCCGGTTCTTTACGTCTGCAACGTCGCCGAAAGCGACGCGGCGACCGGCAACGAGCACACCCGCGCCGTCGAGAAGATGGCCAGGGAACAGGGCGCCGAAACGGTCGTCATTTCGGCGGCGATCGAATCCGAAGTCGCGCAGCTTCCGGAAGAGGAAGCGAAGGAATTCCTCGCGGCGCTCGGTCTCGAGGAAGCCGGCCTCGACCGTCTGATCCGCGCCGGCTACAAGCTCCTCGATCTCATCACCTATTTCACGGTTGGACCGAAGGAGACCCGCGCCTGGACGATCCCGCGCGGCACCAAGGCCCCGCAGGCCGCCGGCGTCATCCATTCGGATTTCGAGCGCGGCTTCATCCGCGCCAACACGATCGCCTATGACGACTATATCGCCTATGGCGGCGAAAACGGCGCGAAGGAGGCCGGCAAGGCTCGCGACGAAGGCAAGGAATACGTCGTCCAGGACGGCGACGTCATCCATTTCCGGTTCAATACGTAAGCGCGGAACTGTTGCGAGCCAGGATCACCGCACGGCATGCAGCCGCGCGGTGATCGCGACCGGCAACAGGCTCATCGCTGCGCGGCGCAGCGGCTGCCAGAAAATGCCGATCACGAGTACCGTCAGCCCAACCACCGCGAAGGCGATGAAGACGTAGGTATCGAGCGAGGCGCCGCTTTTCTGCAGGATCGTCCAAATTGCCGCGCCCAGCGACAAAAGGCCCGAGGTCACGAATGCGCGGCGATCGATCACCAGACCGATCGTCATGAAAAGCGCCACGAGGAAAATGACGGCGGCTGACTGACCCAGGCCCCCCTCGCCTGTCCACCAAACGTCGCCCTGACTGGATAAGACGATGAAACCGAGCATCGCATGGAGTAAGGCCGGTGCCGCGGCGAGATGCAGCCAGAAGGCTATGTCGGAGCGCAAGGTCAGACGATTCGGGTCCGAGATGTCGTAGCGCATGGCAAGCGCAAAAATCGCCAGCGCCGCCACGAGAAGAATCGCTGCGACCAGATGGGGATACTGTTCCAGAACGAAGTCGACCCCGAAGGCTTTGTCCAGAGCGAGGAAAACGAAGGCGACCGCCACGGCTGCTATCGACAGCAGGAACAGGGCGAAAGACAGGGGAACTCTGTAGCGCCAGTAAAACAGCCCTAGAGGGACTGGAAAAGCGCAGACATAGGCCAATATCAAATAGGTCTCGTCCGTCCACGCAGGCTGCCCGGCCGCCATGACGTTGTACATTCCCTGCCCGACCCAATGAACGAGCGCCAGGGTCAGCGCAACTGCGGGCAAGGCCAGCCTCTGCCGGCGCACGAGTATTTCCGCCAGAACGATGATTAGCGGCAGCACGGCGATCGTGCCGCCGATGCCCCAGAGACCCACAAGCACGACCACCACGCCGATCGTGATAAGAATGTCGTGGAATCCGCGCAGGAAGCGCGGCTGCTCGCTCTCTTCTGCCGCTAGCGCATCGTGAAATGTCTCGCCAGGGCGGCTTGCTGCGGCCATTGCGGGGCCTGCACTCACCCCCCGCGCCGAAAGAAAAGTATCAAGATCATTGACACGATCGGCTGATATGAGTCCCTTTTCGGCGGCTGCCGCCAGGGCCTTGTTCAAATCTGTCACGGTCGGATCCTTGCGGGAAAATACTGCAACGTACAACTTTCGGTAAGGTGATCGCATGAACAATCGACATGCGCAACCTGGAAAATCAGCCGGACCGAAGCCACGTAAGGGCCGGCCTTTGTGCGTTCTCTTGGAACGCGCGTCGCCCAAGGAGAGAATGAGGCATGCTTTATTTCGAGGATTTCACTCAGGGGCGGCGTTTCGACTACAGCCCGGTCCTGATGCAGGCCAACGACATGATCGCCTTCGCCAGCGAATTCGATCCGCAGCCCATGCATCTGGATGAAGAGGTCGGCAAGAGCAGCATTCTCGGCGGCCTCGCCGCTTCCGGTTGGCACACGAGCGCGGTCGGCATGCGGATGATGATCGAGGCCTTTCTCGGCAATTCATCCTCGCAAGGGTCACCGGGCATCGACTTCATGGAGTGGAAGAAGCCGGTCCTTGCCGGAGATATCCTTTCAGGCTTCAGCCTTGTCCTGGAGGCGCGCCCGTCGAAAACCAAGCCCGCGATCGGCTTCGTCAAATTTCGCAACGAGATCGAGAACCAGAGCGGTGAAGCCGTGGCGGTTTCGGAATGCTCCGTCATGTTCAGGCGCCGCAATGGGGAGGCGCGCGCATGATGACGCTGGAGGAGCTCTACCAGGCCGGGCGCAAGGTCGTCACCGGCAGCCTGACATTCACCGCGGAGGACATCATCCGCTTCGCCCGCGATTTCGACCCGCAGCCCTTCCACGTCGACGAGCATCAGGCGAAACAGTCGCTTTTCGGCGGTCTTTGCGCCTCCGGATGGCATACCAGCGCCGGCTGGATGCAGTGCTTCCTGCGGTTCTGGAAAGACGAGAGCCGCCGCCTTGCAGCCGAGGGACTGCATGCGCCGAAGCTCGGTCCCTCGCCCGGCTTCAAGGAACTCAGGTGGCTGAAGCCGGTCTATGCCGGCGACACGATCACCTATGCGGTCACTTTGCTGGAGGCCCGGATCGTCGCCTCGCGACCCGGCTGGCGGATCAACACGATCCTCTGCGAGGGCGAGAACCAGCACGGCGAGCCGGTCATCCGCTTCGAGAGCAAGGTCATCGAATTCGCTTGAATGGCCGGGGCCAGCTGTTCGATCCTGGCCTATGAGCCTGTGGGCTCAATGCCCCTCGAATTCGATGAGCGTGCGCACATTGACGCCGAGCGCTTCGAGCTTCTTGCGCCCGCCGAGCTCAGGCAGATCGATGATGAAGCAGGCTGCGACGATGTCCGCACCCATCTGCTTCAGGAGCTTGGCGGCGCCCTCGGCGGTGCCGCCGGTGGCGATCAGGTCATCGACGAGGATCACCTTGTCGCCGGGAGCGACCGCGTCCCTGTGCATTTCCATCTCGTCCACGCCGTATTCCAGACTGTAGGCGATCCGCACCGTGTCGTGCGGCAACTTTCCCTTCTTGCGAATGGGTATGAAGCCGGCCGAAAGCTGGTGCGCAATCGCCCCGCCAAGGATAAAGCCCCTCGCCTCGATGCCGGCGATCTTGTCGACCTTGGTACCGGCATAGGGATGGACGAGCTCGTCTATCGCCCGGCGGAAGGCCCGCGGATTGCCGAGCAGGGTCGTGATGTCACGGAACATGACGCCGGGCTTCGGATAGTCCGGAATGCTTCGAATGGCTGAAATCAGTTCCGATTGAACAGCGGTCATGTGTGAATGCGGCCTTTGCTGGATCCTCGATTGCCACAGGCATAGCACCAACAAAGCGCCCGTTTACAGGATTTTCTTCGCTCGGGGTCCGGGCCGGAACAATTTGGCGAGAGCGCGGGTTGATGCTAGGCTTTTCAAGGGGAGGCTTGCCGATTGTAGGAAGGAGGAACACCATGCGCCTATTCGAATGCGGTTCGCTCGTCCCGGGTTGCGCTTGGCACACCCGTGCTGACAATGATGCGGAAATCGTGCGCCGGGTCGTCGAGCACATGCGCGAGACCCATGGCGAGACGATCATCCGCGAAAACATGGTCGACAACATCAAGGCCCGCATCGTCGACGAAACCAAGGTCGCCTGACCGCGGCCCGAACCGGTCTCAGCCCGACCGCACCATCGACTCGAGCCGGGCGACGAGGGTCGCCCGCTCGACCTTGAAGTTGCGCTCGACCCAGAACGCTTCGAGCTCTGCCAGCACTTCCCCCACCTTGGGACCGGCGGGAACCCCCAGCTTGAGGACATCGGCACCGTTCAACGGGAAGGCAGGTCGCTGCCATTTCTCCGCCCGTGCAAGGAGTCGGTGAAAGGAAGCGCTGTCCGCAAGGAATGCCGGATCGGTTTCGGCCTTGCGGCGTGCCGAGGCAAGCGCAAGCCTCAGCCGGACGACGATGCCTTCTGCGCCATGGCGATAGAGCCTTCGGTCGAGCGCCGCATCCGCAAGAGTAGCGGCGATTTCCGGCGCTTCGGCGAACCGGTCGAGGTAAGCGCTCTCCGCCTTGGACAGCCGCAGACGTTTGGCCATGGCTTCGAGCCGGTCAGCGTCGGGCGGGACCATCGCCGCAAGCCTCAGAAGCGGGTCCGCCTGCCAGGAAAAACCCTTCTCCGCCGCGATCAGCGCGGGGATAGCGTCGATGCCCCATTTTTCGGTCTCGGGCAGGATCTCGCTCAGCACACCTGCCTGCCGCATCCACAGGAGCGCACGGCCGGGGTCGTCGGCCGAAAGCAGCTTCTTCGTCTCCGTCCACACGCGTTCGGCGGAAAGCGTCGCGAGCTTCGCGCGGGCCTGGGCGCAGGCCCGCAGGCCCTCGGCGTCCGGACGGCCGCTGCCGTAATGGGCGAAGAAGCGGAAGAAGCGAAGAATACGGAGGTAATCCTCGGCCACGCGTTCGGCCGCGCTGCCGATGAAGCGCACCGCCCGCGTCTCGATGTCTCCGAGGCCCCCGACATGGTCGATGATCTCGCCGTCCGCACCGGCGTAGAGGGCGTTGATGGTGAAGTCGCGGCGTTCCGCATCCGCTTTCCAGTCGGTCCCGAAGGCCACTTCGGCGCGACGCCCGTCGGTCGCGACGTCTCGGCGCAGGGTCGTTATCTCATAGGGAACACCTTCTATGACGAGCGTCACGGTGCCATGGTCGATTCCCGTCGGCACCGCCTTGATGCCGGCGCCCTCCGCCCGCTCGGTCACCTCCTCGGGACGCCAGGTGGTTGCCAGGTCGACGTCGCCGGCCGGCAAACCCATGAGGCTGTTGCGGATCGCGCCTCCGACGACCCGAACCTCGCCGCCATCGGCGTTCAACAGGTCGAAGATGCGGCGAAGATGAGGAGCCTGAAACCAGCGCTCGGCGACAATGGAAGTCATGCATAGAGCCTTTCATAGAGCATGCGGACGATCCCCGCGGTGATCCCCCAGATGTTCCTTTCGCCATAGGGCATACGATAGAAATGGCGCTCAGCGCCCTGCCAGTGACTGCTTCCCCGTCCATGATTTCGCGGATTCATCAGGAACGACAACGGCACCTCGAACACGCTCTCCACTTCCTCCGGGTTCGGCTCAAGCACGAAGCCGGGCTGAACCACCGCAAGCACCGGCGTGATGCGGAAGCCGGACATGGCCATGTAATGCGGCAGCCGAGCGACCGTCTCGACGAAACGGGGATCGAGCCCGATCTCCTCCTCAGCCTCGCGCAGTGCGGCGACTTCGATGGAGTGATCTTCCGGATCCACCGCACCGCCCGGAAAGGCGACCTGGCCGGAATGCTTGCGCAAATTCGAGGTGCGCTGGGTGAAGATGACGTTGGCGTCTTCGCCGTCGTCGACGACGGGGACGAGGACTGCGGCGTCCTTCAGATGCAGGGACTCGAGATAGGATACGATGCCCGGGTTCAGCAGGAAATCGCCGTGATCGCGCCAGGCAGTCTCGATCGGCCCCCCCGCCTGCTGCAGCGCGCGGCGACGGAATTCGTCGGCGGAGTATGGGTGACCGTTCATCGGCACAAAGCTTCCAGCTCGGCCGCGGGCATGATCGGGAAGATCGCTCCGGCCGATCTGACGCAGAACATCTCCACCCCTTCCACCGCGATGGTCTCGCCGAGCTCTACGATGTCGTACATCACCGGTCGCGAGACGAGCGCTTTCAGCCGCCCGCGCACATGCAGATAAGGTTTGAGTTCGCGATTGTCGCCGTGGATAACGAAGCGCAAGGGATGCTCCGGGCCCGCCTCGACCACGTCGCCGACATTGGTGCGGAAGGTCAGCACATTCTCGCCGTCCTTATCGGTCACGCTCATCTCCACGGCAATGAACGGCGCGTCGGCGACCCGGATGCCGACCTTTTCCACAGGCGTGACGAGATAGGTCTTGCCGTCCTCGTCCTTGCGAAGCACGGTCGAGAACAGCCTCACCAGCGGCTGCCGGCCGATCGGCGTGCCCATGTAGAACCAGGTTCCATCGCCGCGGATCTCCATGTCGATGTCGCCGCAGAACGGCGGATTCCAGCGGTCGACCGGCGGCAACCCTCTCGCCTCGCCGCCCGTCTGCCCGGCAGCGCGTGCGATCAGCGCCGCCAGGCCGGCCGCATCGCCCATTTGCTGAATCTTGGCTTCTGCCATTGTTCCGTCCCGTTTGGTCTCGATCTTGCATCCGAAGCATGACGCCGTGGCCTGCTGCATGTTTCCTTGTTCGTGGCCGATCGAGGACAAACGCATGCAGCAGTTAAAAGTGCTACAGCAAGTCTTGCGCGTCTGATAAGACGCGGCGCTGTAGCGGGTATGCACCACAAGCTCGCTTCGGCGCATATGTCCGCATTCGCGCCTGGAACGCAATGCTTCAGGCTTTGGTGTCAAGCTCACGAGATAGTGCGACGGCGGCGGCTTGTCAGCCGCCCCGCGGGGTCTAAATTGAAAAACAGGAACTGGACAGCCGGCATCGGCGATCGATCCAGAAGCGGACGACCGGGAGACTTGCAATGAGTGTAATGAGAGGCGCGACCGAACTGGCCGACGAAAAGGCGATCGTCGCCGCAGCCGAGGCGGCGCTCGGAGAGGTCGCGCTGGTCCGCGCCGAGATCGGCAAGGTCATTTTCGGTCAGGAGAGCGTCGTCGAACAAACGCTGCTCGCGGTACTTTCCGGCGGGCACGCGCTGCTTGTCGGCGTTCCGGGGCTTGCCAAGACCAAGCTCGTCGCCACGCTCGGCATCGTTCTCGGGCTCGACAACAGCCGCATTCAGTTCACGCCCGACCTCATGCCCTCCGATATCCTGGGTTCGGAAGTCATGGACCAGGACGCGGCCGGTCATCGCTCCTTCCGCTTCATTCCCGGCCCGATCTTCACGCAGCTCCTGATGGCCGACGAGATCAACCGCGCCTCGCCGCGCACGCAGTCGGCCCTGCTGCAGGCGATGCAGGAGTATCACATCACCATCGCGGGCGACCGCAAGGACCTGCCACAGCCGTTCCACGTGCTCGCAACCCAGAACCCGCTGGAGCAGGAAGGCACCTATCCGCTGCCCGAAGCCCAACTCGACCGCTTCCTGATGCAGGTCGATGTCGGCTACCCCGAGCTTGCCGCCGAAAGACAGATCCTGCTCGAGACGACCGGACTCGCAGAAACAGAGGCGCGGCCCGTCATCGATGCAGGCCGCCTGCAGCAGATCCAGGGGCTGATCCGTCAGATGCCTGTCGGCGAGAAGGTGGTCGACGCCATCCTGGCGCTCGTTCGTTCCGCACGCCCCGGCAACGGCAATGCCGACACCGACAAGAACGTTGCCTGGGGGCCGGGTCCGCGCGCCGGACAGGCGCTCATGCTCTGCGCCCGCGCCCGCGCGCTCTACGACGGGCGGCTTGCCCCTTCGATCGACGACGTCCTTGCGCTCGCCGAGCCGGTTCTCCAGCACCGCATGGCGCTGACCTTCGCCGCCCGCGCCGAGGGCATGTCGGTGCGCGACGTCATCGCCGACCTGGTGAAGCGGGCCAAGGGCTGACGCATGGCCTCGATCGGGCACATTGTCGCGCGTACCCCTTCCGGTGAGGTCCTGTCGCGCGCGCAGCAGCGCGCGATGCTGGTGCCCGACTGTCTTGTCGAGGCCCGCAGGATCGCCAACACGGTCATCACCGGTTGGCACGGCCGGCGCAAGCGCGGTATCGGCGAGAACTTCTGGCAGTTCCGCCCCTACAGCGACGGGGAAAGCTTCTCGCGTATCGACTGGCGCCGTTCCGCCAAGGACGACCACACCTATGTCCGCGACCGCGAATGGGAGGCAGCGCACACGATCTGGCTCTGGGCCGATCTCTCGCCCTCGATGATGTACAAATCGACGCTCGGCGCCGTTTCGAAGGAGAGCCGCGCTCTGGTGCTGATGCTGGCGCTCGCCGAAATTCTCGCCCGTTCCGGCGAGCGGATCGGCTGCCCGGGCGTGATGGAGCCGGTTTCGGCACGCAACGCCGCCGAGCGGCTGGCAACGGCAATCATGCATAGTCCGCTTTCGGAGGGCCTGCCCGATACTGGAATGATCCGCGGCGCCAGCGACCTCGTTCTGATCGGCGATTTTCTCGACCCCGCCGACAGGGTGATGGAACGACTTGGACCGCTCGCCCGCCGGGGCCTGCGCGGCCATGTCGTGGAGATCGCCGATCCGGCGGAGGAGGTCTTCCCCTATGCCGGCAGAACCGAGTTCACCGACCCTGAAACCGGCGAGAAGCTGACCGCGGGACGCGCCGAGATCCTGCGCGAGGATTACCAGCGTGCCTATCGCGCCCGCCGCGAAAGCCTCGGCACGAGCCTGCGCCATCTCGGCTGGACCTTCATTCCGCACAGAACGGATCGGGCGGCGTCGGAAGCTCTGGTCACGGTGCATATGCATCTTTCAGGCATGCCGGGCCGAGCGGCCCATGGGGGGCTCTGATGATCGGCGGCCTCTCCTTCATTTTTGCCAACCCCGCCATTCTGGCAGCACTCGTGGCACTGCCGGTGATCTGGTGGCTGCTGCGCATGACGCCCCCGAGACCTGCGGCCGAAATCTTTCCGCCGCTGCGCATCCTGGCTTCGGTGATGAAGCGCGAGGAGACACCCTCGAAAAGCCCCTGGTGGCTGACCCTTCTCAGGATGCTGATGGCCGCGGCTGTCATCTTCGCGATCGCCGACCCCGTCTTCAACCCGCGCAGCAATACACTCGCGACCTCCGGGCCGCTGGCGCTGCTGATCGACAACAGTTGGGCAACGGCGCCCGACTGGGAGCGGCGTGTCGAAGCCGCCTCGGCGCTGATCGACGACGCCGAGGCGAAGGATGTCGCGATTTCGATCGTCTTCACCGGAGAGCGCCAGCACGACGCGACGCCCGGATCGGCGAGCACTGCGCGCAACCGGCTGGCGGCGGCCAGACCCGAGCCGCTGCCCGCCGACCGTGGTTCCGCAATCGCGGCCTTGCAAGCGGCCTTCGAAGACGCTCCTCCCGGAACGGTCGCCTTCATCACCGACGGCATCGAAGGGGGCGACGGCAAGACGATGGAGGCGCTGGCCGGGATCGGCGCGGCCGGTCTCAAGGTGATCGAAGCGGACGGCAGCGAGGCCGTGGCACTCACTGCGACGAGCAACGAGTCCGGCGGCATGTCGGTGACGGCGAGCCGGCTGAAGACCGACGACGGCCGTTCCCTGCCCATCGTTGCCTTTGATACCCGCGGCCGGGCGATCGCCGGCGGGGCGATCGATTTCGCACCCGGCGCAGCAACCGCCAAGGGGATGATCGAGGCCCCGTTCGAACTGCGCAACGACTTCGCCCGCATCGGCATCGAAGGAGCCGCGACCGCAGGCGCCCAGCATCTCCTCGACGACGGCTTTCGCCGCCGTCGCGTGGCTCTACTGAGCGGCGAGGCACGTGACCTGTCGCAGCCGCTGCTCTCGCCGCTCTACTATATCAATCGGGCGCTCGCCCCCTTTGCCGATCTCGTCGAGCCCCGCCAGAACGATCTTGCCGTTGCGATTCCGGAGCTTCTCGAGCAGCGCCCCTCGGTTCTGATCATGGCCGACATCGGACGGCTGCCGGAAGAGACCTATCCCCTGCTTGCGAAATGGATCGACAACGGCGGCACGCTGATCCGCTTCGCCGGCCCCCGCCTGGCCGCCGCACCTGCGGACGATCCGCTCGTCCCGGTCACGCTTCGCCAGGGCGAACGGGCGCTCGGCGGCGCGCTCTCCTGGTCCGAACCGCAGCCGCTCGCCGATTATCCCGGCAACAGTCCCTTCGCCGGCATGGCCCGCCCCACCGACATTCTCGTCAAGCGTCAGGTTCTGGCCGAACCGACAGCCGATCTGGCGGAGCGCACATGGGCAAACCTCGCCGACGGCACACCGCTGGTCACGACTGCGACACGCGGGGCGGGCCGCATCGTGCTCTTTCACGTCAGCGCCGAGGCCACATGGTCGAACCTGCCGATCTCGGGCCATTTCGTTGAAATGCTTCGCCGCAGTGTCCAGCTCTCGCGCGGCGGCGGTATCGCCAGCGACGGCAAGGCCGTGAAGGCGCAGACCTTGCCGCCCTACCGGCTTCTGAACGCCGATGGCGTGCTCGTCGCCGAGACGGGCAATGCCCGTCCCCTCGACATCGTGCCCGGCAAGGCACCGGTCGCGACAGCCGACAATCCTCCGGGGCTCTACGGCTCCGAGGACGGCTTCACGGCGCTCAACCTCTTGCCGCGCGACGCCGAGCTCAAGCGGATCGACATGACCGCCGCCGGCCCTCATACCTCCGAGCGGCTGGCCGGTACGGAAAGCTGGTCGCTGAAGCCGGCGCTGATGACGCTCGCCCTCCTGCTGCTGCTCGCGGACGCTCTGATCGTGCTCTTCATGGGTGGCGTCTTTTCACGCGCTCGGATGGCAAGGGCCGCTTCGGCAATCATCATAGTCCTCGCCGGAACCGTCTTCCTCGCCCCGCCGCAGGCCTTTGCCGACGACACGCGCCCAGACGACCAGCGCATCCTCGAGCGGCTGGACACCACGCATCTCGCCTATGTGGTCACCGGCGAGGAAGAGGTGGACCGCCTTTCCGAAGACGGGCTGAGAGGCCTCACCGACTTCCTCACCTATCGCACCACGCTCGAGCCCGGCGCGCCCGTCGGCCTTGACATCTCCAAGGACGAATTGAGCCTCTACCCCATCATCTACTGGCCGATTTCCGCCAGCGCGCCCATGCCGAGCCCGCAAGCCGTCAGCCGTATCGATGCCTATATGCGGGCGGGCGGCACGGTCCTGTTCGACACGCGTGATCAGTTTTCCTCGCTCGGCTCTTCATCGAACGGAACCAGCGCGAACACCGAACGTCTCCAGGCGATCCTCGGCAATCTCGACATACCGCCGCTGGAGCCGGTTCCGGCCGACCATGTCCTGACCAAGGCCTTCTATCTGCTGACGAATTTTCCCGGCCGCTATACCGGCAGCCCGCTGTGGATCGAATCCCAGCTCGATAGTCGCGAGGAACCGAGCAACCGGCCGGCGCGACCGGGCGACGGGGTGACGCCGATCATCATCACCGGCAACGACTTTGCCGGTGCATGGGCCGTGGATTCGAACGGAGTCGCACTGCTACCGACCGTGCCGCCGGACGAAATGCAGCGCGAATACGCCTTTCGCTCCGGTGTCAACATCATGATGTACATGCTGACCGGCAACTACAAGGCCGACCAGGTGCACGTGCCCGCCCTGCTCGAGCGGCTCGGACAATGAGGACCCGGCGATGACAATCGATTTCTCGCCGCTTCTCGCCTGGCCGTATCTCGGGGCACTGGCGCTTGTCGCAGCCGTTCTGGCGGCACTCGGTATCTGGCGCGGCGTTCGGGGAGCCTGGTTCAGGGCGGCGGCGCTGGCTGCATTCTGCCTCGCGCTTGCAAATCCCGTCCTCTTCCAGGAGGAGCGCGAACCCCTCTCCACCATTGTCGCCGTCGTTGTCGACCGCAGCCAGAGCCAGGAGAACGGTGACCGCCGCGCGCAGACCGACCAGGCGCTCGAGGGGCTCAAGGAACGCCTTTCCCGCTTCCCCCAGATCGAGGCGCGTATTGTCGAAGCCGCCGACGGCGAGGAAACCGAGGCGCCCTCGACCAGGCTCTTCGGCGCCCTGACAACGGCACTCGCAGACGTGCCGCCCGCCCGTGTCGGCGGCGCCATCTTTATTACCGACGGCCAGATCCACGACGTGCCGGACGTCAACCAGAAGCTCGGCTTCGATGCACCCGTCCATGCCCTGATCAGCGGCAAGCCGGACGAGTTCGACCGGCGCATCGAAATCGTCAGCGCCCCCCGCTTCGGCATCGTCGGCGAACAGCAGAGAATGACCTTTCGCGTCGTGGATGACGGCGCGGCTCCCGGCGGCAGCGCCGAGGTGACGATCCGCCTGAACGGCAACGAGATCGCCACGGAGCAGGCGGAGCCCGGCACAGACGTTCCGTTCAGCTTCACCGTTCCGCGCGGCGGCAACAACATCCTGGAATTCGCCGTCAATCCGGTTGCCGGCGAGGTGACGGAGACGAACAACCGCGCCGTGCATGTGCTCGACGGCATCCGCGAAAATCTTCGCGTGCTCCTCGTTTCGGGAGAGCCGCATGCGGGCGAGCGCGCCTGGCGCAACCTCCTGAAATCCGATGCCGCGGTCGACCTCGTCCATTTCACCATTCTCCGGCCGCCGGAGAAACAGGACGGCACGCCGATCAACGAGCTCTCGCTCATCGCCTTCCCGACGCGGGAGCTTTTCGTCGACAAGATCAGCGAGTTCGACCTCATCATCTTCGATCGCTACCAGCATCGTGGCGTGCTGCCGATCCTCTATTACGACAACATCGCCCAATACGTGCAGAACGGTGGAGCGCTGCTGATCGCCGCCGGGCCGGAGCACGCCGGCGACGATTCGATCGCCGCGACCCCGCTTGCGGCGGTGCTGCCGGCAACGCCGACGGGCGTCATGAACGAGAAGGCGTTCTTCCCCCGGCTCTCGGAGGAAGGAAAGAAGCACCCGGTCACCCGCGGGCTCGAAGGGGCAGCGGACGAACCGCCGGCCTGGGGCCGCTGGTTCCGTACCGTCGACGTGGACAGGCCGCTCGGGCAGACGGTAATGGAAGCTGCTGACGGCAAGCCGCTGCTGGTCCTCAACCGCGTCGGCAAGGGGCGTGTCGCCATGCTGCTCTCCGACCAGGGTTGGCTGTGGGCGCGTGGCTTCGAAGGGGGTGGGCCGCATGTCTCGCTCTATCGCCGCACGGCGCATTGGCTGATGCAGGAGCCGGCGCTCGAAGAGGAGGCGCTCACCGCCCGCGCGATGGGCCGGACGCTCGAGATCACGCGCCAGACGATCGAAGGAGATCCCGGCCAGGCGACCCTCACCTATCCTTCCGGCCGGACCCAGGAAGTCACGCTCACGGAAGGCGAGCCGGGGCTCTACAAGGCTGAGGTTGAGACCAATGAAATCGGCCTCTTCGAAGTTGCCAACGACGAATTGACGACGCTCGTCCATGTCGGCAACGTCGATGCGCCCGAATTCAAGGCGGCGATTTCCACGGAGGAGAAGATCAAACCCTGGGCGGAGAAGACGAAGGGCCTGGTCCGCCGTCTGGCAAGCGCCGACGGACCCGTCGACCTCCCGTCTATCCTCCCGGTTCGCGGCGCCGTCCGCGTGGCCGACGATCAGCGCCTGTCGCTGCGCATGACCGACGAGACGGTGTTGAAGGGCATCGATTCCCTTTCGCTATTTGCGGGGCTCTTCGGCCTGGCGGCACTGCTCTTCCTCATCTCCGCTACCTGGTATCGCGAGGGCCGGTGAACGCCGGCGAGGCCACGGCTTCGCCATTCTCGGGCCGAGGACGACGAATAGCCGACGTCCAGAGATCAGGCAGCCGCCCCTTGCGCCTCCGTGCGCGCAGTGAGGCAGGCGGCGCCGTCATTCCGCCAGGCGATCACGCCTTCAAGCCGGGCGTGAACGTCCGGCGCGACCGGCACGACGAGAACCCTCGCGGGATCGACGGGACCCGGGAATTGGAGCGCGCCGTGGCGTACCTTCTCGAAACCGAGCGGCTGGTAATAAGGCGGATCGCCGACGAGGATAACCGCTTCGGTGCCCTTGCGGCGCGCCGCTTCGACTGCAATACGGACGAGTTCCCGGCCGATGCCCTGGTTCTTGTGCGAGGGCCGGACGGCAAGCGGGCCGAGCAGATGTCCTTTCACCGAACCGGCCGTTACCGGCGTCATCCGGACCGACGCGATCGTTTCGCCGTTATCGGCGCAGATGAAGGAGAGCGCCCGGTCATGGGGTCCCTGCTCGCGAATCCGCGCGGCGGCGCGGGTGAAGCGACCCGGCCCGAACGCCTCTTCATTGATGATTTCGATGGCTGCGTCGTGGGATGCGTCTTCGGTCAGATAGACGAGATCGTGCTTTTTCATGTGTCGAGAACCGGCATGCGAACGGACATGGAGGATGGCTCGCCCCGAATGGGCGTTTGCAGCATCAGCGTCGTCGCAGGCTTCCCGACAGGATCATTGTTGTGATCGTTTCCCAGATGAAAGAGCTACCGTTTCGCCGATAGCAGAAAAATGCTGCCAGTCAAAGGGTAAAACGCACTGTTCGGAATTTCACATCTATCGGCCGCGGTTCTCAGCACTAATTATGACGTCAGCAAACGATCGAAAGGAGTTGGCCTATGGGTAGGCTCGTGAATGGCGTCTGGCAGGATGTCTGGTACGACACGCGTGCGACGAACGGTCATTTCAAGCGCAGCGAATCGCAGTTCCGCAACTGGATCACGGCAGATGGATCGCCCGGCCCTTCCGGCGAAGGCGGCTTCGAGGCCGAAGCGGGCCGCTATCATCTCTATGTGTCCCTTGCCTGCCCCTGGGCGCACCGCACGCTGATCTTCCGCAAGCTCAAGAAGCTCGAAGACCTCATCTCGCTTTCCATCGTCGACCCGCTAATGCTGGCCAACGGCTGGGAATTCAAGGGAGAGGATCGGGAGGGCGAGGAACGCAAGGGCGAGAACGGCGGCACCGCCGATCACCTCTTCGGCTCGCGCATGCTCTGGGAAGTCTATCTGCGCGCCGACTCGGTCTATTCCGGCCGGGTGACGGTGCCGGTCCTCTGGGATAAGCGGAAGAACACGATCGTCTCGAACGAGTCCGCCGAAATCATCCGCATGTTCAACTCGGCCTTCGATCGTCTGACCGGCTCGACGGCAGATTTCTGCCCGCAAGATCTGCGTCCCGAAATCGACGCGCTCAATGCGCGTATCTACGACGCGGTCAACAACGGGGTCTACAAGGCCGGCTTCGCAACCAGCCAGGCGGCCTATGAGGAGAGCGTCGCCGCCCTCTTCTCCATGCTGGACGAACTGGAGAACCGCCTCGCGTCGAAGCGCTATCTCACGGGAGACCGCCTGACCGAAGCCGATTGGCGGCTCTTCACGACACTCGTCCGTTTCGATCCGGTCTATGTCGGTCATTTCAAATGCAACATCCGCCGCATTGCTGACTATCCGAATCTCTACGGCTATCTGCGCGAGCTCTACCAGGTGCCGGGCGTCGCCGAGACGGTCAATATGCACCACATCAAGCAGCACTATTACCGCAGCCATACGACGATCAATCCGACGGGCATCGTGCCGGTGGGTCCGGTGCTCGACCTTGGAGCGCCGCACGGGCGGGATAACCTCTGAACAAGGATGAGAGAAAATGGGCGCCAGCCGCTTGTCCCTTCGTCCGCTTGCTGGGGAGAAGGGACAAGCAGGCGGCTAAGGGGGCGATCCGACGCGATGGGTCGCCTACCAGAACGTATCGGGCGCCGCGCTTCCAGCGAGCTCCGCCAGCCGGCGCCGGGTCGCAGGCGTCGTGTCCGCCGGAAGGTCGTCGAGCGGAAAGAAGCCCGCCGCGGCGATTTCGAGATCCGCACGCTTCGGCCGCTCCTGGCGGACATTATCGCAGCGGAAGAAGATGACGTGATCGCGCTTGCTGGTGCGCCGGTTGTAGTAGACCTGAAAGAGCAGCGGTGCCGTCGTCAGCACGAGGTTGCCCTCCTCCCTGAGTTCGCGGGCCAGGCCCTCCACCGCAGTCTCGTTGCGGTCGAGTCCGCCGCCGGGAAGATGCCAGCCCGGCAGATAGGAATGCCTTACGAGAAAGACCCGCCCCTCACCATCGAAACAGGCAGCCCGCACGCCGAGCGTCATGCCGCGGGCCAGGGCGAAATAAACATGGGCAAACCGCGTCAGAAAGCGGAGCCGCCAGGAGGGCATCTCCGGCCCGCGGCTCTCGTCCATACGCCTTCTCCTCACATTCACGGTTTCCGGGAATAGTCCATTACTGATTCCCCTTCCCGGGAATATGCGCTAGACGAGATTAATGTTCAAACTTGCGCATATATCCGATGTCCACCTGGGGCCTTTGCCCGATCTCTCCCTCCGCGAACTCGCCTCCAAGCGGATCACCGGTTTCGTCAACTGGCACAGGAACAGGGTGCGCCATCTCTTTCCCGGGACCCTCGACTGCCTGATGCAGGACATCGAGGTGCGCAATCCGGATCACCTGGCGATCACCGGAGATCTCGTCAACCTCGCCTCTTCGCTGGAGATCGAGGCGGTTACCGAATGGCTCGCGGAAGCGGGCGACCCCAATGAAATCTCGGTGGTTCCGGGCAACCACGACGCCTACGTGCCCGGCGCATACGAGAAGATCACGCATGCATGGTATCCCTTCATGCGCGGCGACGACGGCCCCAGCGGCTGGATGAAGAAGCATGCCTGCTTTCCCTATATGCGGGTGCGCGGCAGGGTGGCGCTCATCGGCTGCTCGACGGCCGTGGCCACGCCCCCTTTCGCCGCGAGCGGCTATTTCGGGCCGCGACAGGCGCGCGCGACGGTCAACCTCCTTCGCCAGGCCGGCGAAGCCGGATTGTTCCGCATCGTCATGATCCATCACCCGCCGATTCGCGGCGCGACCTCGATGCACAAGCGCATGATCGGCATCCGCCGTTTCGCTGCCACCATCTCCGCCGGCGGGGCCGAGCTGGTTCTGCACGGCCACACGCATCTCAATACGCTCCACTGGCTCAAGGGGCATACCGGGCCGGTGCCGGTCGTCGGCATCGCATCCGCCTCGCAGGGTCCCGGAGGCAGCAAGCCCGTCGCCGCCTATAATCTCTTTTCCGTCGACGGTGAGCCCGGAGACTGGCGGCTGACCCGGGAGCGCTACGCGATCAACCCGGACGCGACCGGCGTGGTGCTCGCCGAAACGACGTATTTCTGAAACGCCGGAAGCCTCTCGGTCCCGGCTGATTCAAGGACGCCCGCCGGCGTGGGGAAAACCGGTTGCCGGGGCGCAAAAACCACTTTCCGTTACGGCTCTTCCCTTGCAGACTTAGGACCAAATGTTCCATATCATTGATGGTGCGCCCGGATGGCGAATGGACGCGCGATCCGGCACGTTTTTCTGGAAGAGCAATGCGCCCAGCGGCAGAAATGAAGGATTTCAGACGGGATTTGGTCAGCCTGCTGCCCAAACTGCGCCGCTTCGCGATCACGCTGGCCCGCAATGCCAATGATGCCGACGATCTCGTCCAGGAAGTTTGCGAGCGGGCAATCGCGCGCGGTCACCTTTGGAACGGCGAAGGCCGGCTGGAAAGCTGGGTCTATGCGATGACCCGCAATCTCTGGGTGGACGAAATCCGCAAGCGCAAGGTGCGCAGCGCCGGTGCGGTCGACGTTTTCGAGCGGGAAGAACCGCACGTCGAAGCAACAGCCGAAAAGGCCGCCTATGCCAATCAGGTGCAGAAGATGATCCTGTCGATGCCGGAGGGACTGGCAAGCGTCTTCCTCCTCGTCAATGTCGAAGGCCACAGCTACCGGGAAACGGCGGAGATCCTCGGCATCCCCGTCGGTACGGTCATGAGCAGGCTGTCGACTGCGCGGCTCAGGCTCGCGGCCATGTTGTCCGAAAATACGGAAAGGAGGGCCTGACCGTTGCTGCAAACGAAGGGGCTGGCGCTCGAGGTGCGGTTGTCCGCCTATATCGACGGCGAACTCGCAGAAAGCGAAAAATCCGAGCTTGACGCTCTTCTCGCCCGCGACGACGAGGCAAGGGCATTGCTCGACAAGCTCAAGTCGGGCAGCGCCTTCGGCAACGGGGCTTTCGAAAACTTCCTCCATGATCCGGTGCCGCTGGCGCTGGTGCGCCAGATAAAGCAAGGCCCCGGCATCAACCCGAAATCGGAGCGGGTAACGACGGCCAGCCTTCCAAGACGAAGCGCTCGCATCTGGCCGCGCATCCTCGCCGCTTCCACCGCCCTTTTCCTGCTCGGCGGAGCCGCCGGCTTCATTCTCGGCAGCGCCACGGACTTCGCCGAGCCGATGAACCAGGCCGATGACCGCCCCTGGATCGATGATATCGTCGGGTCTCACCGCATCTATTCGCGCCAGAAGGAGCATCTGGTCGAGGTGCCGGGAACGCAGGCGGCCGAGATCGAGACCTGGCTTGCCGCAAGCGTCGGCGTGAGCTTCGCTGTCCCCGATCTCGCCCGCAAGGGATTATCCTTCGAAGGGGCGAGGCTCCTTGCCGCCAACGGCAGGCCGGTTGCCCAGCTCGTCTATCGCGACCGGGAGGGAGAGGTCTTCACCATCTGCTTTCTCAAGCAAGGCGACGCGCAACAATCCGGCGAATTCACCGAAACCATCCGCGGCGACCTCGGCTTGATATCGTGGCAACGGGAAAGCGTCTCATTCGTGATGATCGGTCCGTCTTCCGACCCCGCTCTGCAGGACCTTGCCGAAACGGTGGCGGCGAACATTTGAGACTTGTCGCTCGGCGGCCACCCTTCTTCGCGGCGTCGATCCAATTCGTGCTCAAGAGCAATACGGATAACGGCTTCAGGCGGCGGGAATGTTTTCACGCGTGATGATCCGTGGCTCGATCAGCTTCTTCGTTAGATATGGCGCGGAGGAAGCAAGAGTGCCCAGCAACTGTATCGTCGCCTGCTCGGCCATCAGGCGGGCATTCTGATCGATCACGACATCGATGCCGTCGTCGAGCAGCGATTCCCGCGTCTGGTCCGTCAGATCGTGGCAAAAAACCAGCGGGCGCTGGGCGCGTCCAGCCTCCGTTACCGCCGCGATAACCCCGGAGCGGCCCCCGCCGGCAATGTAGATACCGCCAAGGTCGGGAAGCCGGGACAAGAGGCTCGTCGCGCTCTGATAACCCCGCTGCGAATCGTCTTCGATCTCCAGCACCTCTGCAACGACGACACCGGGAAAGCGCTCGGCCAGGACGGAGCGGAAGCCGGCCTCGCGCTCGTCATGGCCGCGATACCGACGCGAACCGAGAAAAAGTCCGATTGTTGCCGGCACCCGCCGCAACATCGCGCCCATCAGCAAACCCGCCGTGCGCCCTGCGATCCGGTTGTCGATCCCGACGTAGTTGGCGCGCGGCGTCGACGGCAGGTCGGATGCGATGGTGACGACCCTCAATCCGGCATCGATCAGGCGAACGACGGCGGCACGCGTGCGCGGTTCGTCCACCGCGACAATGCCGACGCCGGCAGTGCTGACGTCGAGGCGATCGATTGCCTCGAGAAGGCTCTGCGGCCTGGCATCCTCGAGCCTGTGCACCCGGTATGAAGCAACCAGCGGCAGGCGTCGACAAAAGTCCTCGATCTGATGCGCGAGATTGGAAAGGAACTGGTTGCCCCCTACCGGCAGAAGAATTCCAGTCGCGCCGGCCTCGCCGGCATGGCCAGGTCTCCGGTCTCCGGCAGATAGCCGAGCCGCGCCGCCGCCTCCAGCACACGATGACGGTTGGACGCCTTAACACCCTGCCGGCCATTGATGACCCTGTCCACAGTCGCAGTGGATACTCCAGCCAGTTCGGCAACTTCCTTTATGGTCGCTCCCACCAGAATTCTCCGGATTTTGATTGAATTTGATGTAATTACGGCAAAACTGAAATCAAAAACAAGCTAATTCTTTCTTCAACAGGGGGAAGAAATGAGCGGATTGCAAGGCAAGCGCATTCTCGTGACGGGCGCCGCCGGTGGGTTGGGAACGGCTCTCACCCGCACGCTGGTGGAGGCCGGTGCCGAACTTGTCGGGGTCGTCAAGACAGAGGCCGACAGCCGGCGTCTTTTGGAAGCCGCGCCCGGCGGGCATGCTCGGGCCATCGTTGCCGATCTTGCCCACGCCTCCACCCTCACGGAACGGCTGGAAGCCGAAATTGCAGCACATGGGCCTGTCTATGGCATCGTCAACAATGCGGCGGTCTATCCGAAGGCCAGACTTGATGCTCTGGACGTGGGAGAAATGATCTCGGTGCTTTCGGTCAATGCGGTAGCCGCGGCCGCGGTGGTGCAGGCCTGCCTGCCGGGCATGAAGGAGCTTGGCCAAGGACGCATCGTCAACGTGGCCTCGATCACGTTCGACACGGGCATGGAAGAGCTTGGCGCCTACGTCGCCTCCAAAGGTGCGCTGATCGGCTTGACGAGGGTATGGGCCCGCGAACTCGGTTCTTACGGCGTGACGGTCAACGCCGTCGCCCCCGGCGCGTTCCGCACCGATGCCGAGAAAATACATCCCGATCCCGAGGGATACAGCCGCTTCGTCATGTCCCGTCAGGCGTTGAAGCGCAGGGGCGAGCCGGAGGAGTTCGCCGATCTCGTCAGTTTTCTCCTGAGCAAGCGAGCGGCCTTCATCACCGGACAGACGATCCGAATCGATGGCGGCTGGGTAACCCACTGAGGAGGGGCGACCCGCGCCAGTATTTCTGACGAACTTCGAAATTCGGCAAAAAATCGGCCAACAGGCCATGTCGAAAGACTTCAACACAGGGAGGAATAAATGAAGCGCATTCTTGCTGCCGTGGCGCTGACCTTCATGGTCTCGTCTGCCTCCGCTCAGGAGGAGCGGACCTTTTATCTCATTTCGCATGGTGCGGAGTCCGATCCGTTCTGGATCTCGTGGAATGCGGGGGCGCAGTCGACATGCAAACAGCTTCGCGTTACCTGCAACATCTCCTTCTCCAACGGCGATTTCGCCATTCAGAAAGAAGCCTTCAACGCCGCCATCGCCTCGGCACCGGACGGGATTGCCGTCACCTCGGCGCAGCCGGGTCTCTGGACGCAGGAAGTTCCGCTCGCTCAGAAAAACGGCATCCCGGTTGTTTTCTTCAACAGTGACGACCCCTCCACCGGCCGCAACGCCTATGTCGGCGCGGATCTGAAACTGGCGGGAAGCATCTGGGCGCAATATCTGGTGGACAAAGGCCTCGTCAAAGCCGGCGACAAGGTGTTCCTGCCCGTCGAGGTTCCCGGCGCAAGCTATCAGCAACTCGAGACCTCCGGAATTGCCGCCGTTTTCGACCCACTGGGGATCAAATATGACGTCGTTGATACGGGAGCCGATCCGGCCGGGGTCATACAGCGGATGTCGGAATACATGATCGCCAACGACGTCGATGCGATGATCGGTCTTGGCGACCTGGTGATGTCGAATGCGCAGCGCGTCATGGAAAATGTCAACATGGCACCGGGCGACATTCCGGTGGTCGGATGGGGCAATTCGCGCGAAACGGCGATGGCGGTCAAGGCCGGCTATGTCGCGGCTGCGCTTTGGCAATATCCGGTCGATCAGGGCAGCCTGCCCGTCTTTCTGTTGAATTCAGCCGCCTCCGGAAACCCGATCGGCTATGACATTTCCACGCTCCAACTCTACGACAACGATACCGTCGGCCCGATCCTGGAGCAGTACAAATGAGCGAGGTCACATCGAATACCGGGGCGCGTTCATCGCGCCCATCGCCCGATAGCGAAATGAAAATGCCGCGCCCAAGCCTGCGGCGGATGTTCGAAAAGCCCGAAGCCGCCTCGTTCCTTATTCTTCTCATGGCGGTCGTGTTCTTCGCGATATCGAACGACCGTTTCCTTCATCCGCTCAATCTGACCAATTTCCTCGCGTTTCTTCCGGAGCTGGGGATCATCGCTCTCGCCATGACGCTGCTGCTGACAGCAGGCGAATTCGACCTTTCGGTCGGCGCGGTCTTTGCCTTCTGCCCGGTCGTGACGCTCCTGATCACGCAGCACGCCGGTCTTCCGATGGAAATTTCGCTCCTGATCGCGTTGTGCCTGACCGCATTTATCGGTCTGGCGAACGGTCTTTTCGTCACGCGACTGGCGATTTCGTCCTTCCTCGTAACGCTGTCGATGCTGCTGATCGTGCGCGGGAGCACGCTTTTCGCCACTCAGGGCTTTCCCTTGGACAGCCTGACCAGCGAAAGCTTCCTACGCCCCCTCCTGGTAGGGACAATCGAAATCGGCAGCGTGCGGATCCATGCCTCGCTCCTGTGGTTCATCGCCCTGGCCGCCCTGTTCCACTACATCCTGAACAGATCGCAGATCGGCAACTGGGTCTCGGCCATCGGCTCGAACAGGAACGCTGCGCTGGCGCGGGGTGTGCCGGTCAATGCAGTCAAGACCGGGCTTTTCATTACCGTATCGCTGATGGCGGGCCTGGCCGGCATGATCAGCTCGCTACGCATCTCCTCGGCCTCGCCGGTCGCCGGCGATCAATACGAGCTTGAAGTCATAGCCATGGTGGTCGTCGGCGGTACCGCCCTGACGGGCGGGCGCGGCACGATCATCGGCACTGTCGTTGGCGTGCTTCTGATCCGCATCATCCGCAACGGCATCGTGCTTCTGGGTGTGCCGGGCCTGGCCTTCAACATCTTCGTGGGCGCCATCATTCTCACCATGCTCATCGTTCACGGCGCAATCAGCCGCAACACATCGAGGAGCTGACCCATGTCAAAACCCATTCTCGAAATCGACGGGCTGACGAAATCGTTCGGCAGCGTGCAGGCCCTGCGTGGCGCCACCTTTCATGTCAACGAAGGCGAAGTCGTCGCCCTGCTCGGCGACAATGGCGCCGGCAAATCCACGCTCATCAAGGCGATCTCCGGCGTTTATCCGGCCGATGGCGGTACGATACGCCTGAACGGCAGGCAAGTGACCGTTCGCAAACCGCGCGATGCGATGGAATTGGGCATCGAAACGATCCATCAGGACAGTTCGCTTGCCCCGCATCTGTCGATCGCACGCAACCTGTTCCTGGGGCGCGAGCCTGTCCGCCAAAGCTGGCTTGGACTTTTCGCGCCGATAGACATGAAGTCGATCAACGGCCAGGCGACGGATCTTCTGAGGCGCGTCGGCATCACCAAGAAGCTTAGCGCAGATGCGCCGGTATCGTACCTGTCGGGGGGCGAACGGCAATCGATCTCGATCAGCCGGGCAATGCAGTTCTTCGCCAAAATCATCATCCTGGACGAGCCGACCAACAATCTGGGCGTGGAGGAAACCCATGGCGTGCTCCGATTCATAAAAGAGGTGCGCGAGGCAGGCCATTCGCTGATCTATATCACCCACAACATCCACCACGTCTTCGAGGTATGCGACCGGGCCGTGATCATGCGCCAGGGCGAGGTCATCGCCAATGTGCGGATGGCCGACAGCGACGTCCTGACCGTCGAAGGGATCATTACCGGCGCGGATCTAACGAAATTCGTCAAGGGACATAACCCGGGGGGACAAGCCATGGGAGAGACGAATGCCTGAGCTTTTCGGGCAAAGCCTGTCGCGCACGGAGCTGGAACGGCGCACCGGCGCGCTCGGCCAGTTTGCAGGTGTTCGGTCGATGACGCTCGACGACGGGCTGGAGCGCGGAATTCGAATGCTGGAATTCCGCTCCGGCACCGGCTTGCGCTTCACCGTCCTGGTGGATCGCGCGATGGATATCGCCGATTGCGAATTCAGCGGTCAGGCGATCGGCTGGCACTCGCCAGCCGGCTTCCGCCATCCCGGGCTGCATGAGCCGGAGGGCGAAGCGGGGCTGGGCTGGCTGCGGTCGTTTTCCGGGCTGATGGTGACCTGCGGTCTCGACCATATCCTGTTCATGGACGAGCGGGACGCTGCGGATTTCAACTATGCTCCGCGCAAGACGGTGCGCAACAGCATCCATGGCCGCGTCGGGGCAATCCCGGCGCGACTGACTGGATACGGAGAGGCATGGGATGGCGATCGCTGCACGCTCTGGTGCGAAGGCATCGTCTCCCAGGGCACCGTTTTCGGCGAGCACCTGGAGATGCGCCGCCGCATCGGAATCGAGGTCGGCACGAACACCATCGAACTCCACGATATAGTGACCAATCGCGGTTTCTACCGAACGCCGCATATGTTCTGCTACCACATCAATCTCGGTTATCCGCTTCTGGATGCGGGCGCCGAATATCTGGCTCCCGTAACCGATGTCGTCTGGGCCGGCCATTCGGGCGAGGCGTATCGGGCGCAGAGCACCGGCTATCGTCGCCTGCCCGGACCGGCCGACCGTTTCCACGAGCAGGTCTGGCAGCATGAAATGGCGCCGGATGCCGAAGGGCGGGTTTCGGTGGCGTTGGTCAACGATCGGCTTGGCCTCGGCTTCGAGCTCGATGTCGCAAAATCCGAGTTTCCCTGCATGTACGAATGGCAAAATTTTCAGTCCGGCCATTACGCGCTGGGGTTGGAACCTGCGACCCATCATGTTCGGGGCGCTGCCTTCGCCCGCGAGCGCGGCGAGGAAATCCTCCTCGAGCATGGCGACAGCCGCTCCTATCGTAGCCGCTTCAGCATTCTGTCCGGGACGGCTGCACTGGCCGAGACCCGTGCACGCATCGCGGCTGCGGCAACCCAGCCGGACGACGACTATCCCGCCCCCTCCAACAATCATCTTCCACTACGGTGACGCCATGATCGACCCGACAACCGGTACCGTCGACTTCCAGCGACAGGGCATGACCGCCCGCATCACGCTCAACCGACCCGAAAAGCTGAACGCGATTTCGCTGGAAATGGCGCGGCGGCTCGAAACCATCGTGGCCGAATGCAATCGCGATCCGGATATCCGCGCGGTCATATTGACCGGCGCGGGCACAAGGGCGTTCTGCTGCGGCACGGACGTCAAACAGCTCGAACAGTTCACCAATGCGTGGGATTTCCGCAATCGCGAGGATTACTGTTTGAGCGTGCGCCGTATCGTCAAGCCGGTTGTCTGCGCGATCAACGGCTATGCGCTTGGCGGCGGACTTGAGATGGCGCTGTCCTGCGATATCCGCATCGCCAGCGAAACCGCGCGGCTGGGCGCGCCCGAGATCAAGCTGGGGTGGATTGGCGGCGGCGGCATGGCGGCCATGCTGTCGAAAAATGCCGGCATGTCAAATGCCGCGCTGATGCTGATGACCGGTGACCCGGTCGACGCCGCCACCGCACGCGACTGGCATCTGATTTCAGAGGTGGTCGCGCCCGAGGCGCTTCTCTCCCGCGCCGAAGAGCTTGCCGACACCATAGCGGCGCGGGCGCCGATCGCCGCCGAGCACGCCAAGATCAACCTGGCCAATGCGGTCAACATGCCGGCCGTACAGGCGACGCAATACGAGCTCGACCTGCAGGCTATATGCTTTGCCACCGAAGATGCCGCCGAAGGGCGCGCCGCCTTTGCCGAAAAGCGCCAGCCGGTCTTCCACCGGCGTTAGCACGACGGATAAATCCATGACCATCCGGGCGTCGCAAAACGGCTGGGCCTCGACTATGAGACCTTGGTGGCGCTGAACGTACGCCTCGTTTATCTGTCGCTGTCGGCATATGGCGAGACCGGCCCGTATGTGGACCGATGCAGAAAATTTCGGTTCATACCATTCCCCTCTCTCCGCGCGCGGAGAGAGGGTCGGGGCAAGGGGCACCTACCAGGGCAAGCGCGTCACTTCCCCATCACGTCCAGCACGCGGTTGGCAGCCGAGACGATCGCCTCCAGTGAGGCGGCCACGATATTGGTGTTGATGCCGACGCCGAAGAGCTTGCCGCCCGGATACTCGACCTCGACATAAGCGATCGCAGCGGCGTTCGAACCATGCTGCAGCGAATGCTCGGAGTAATCCGCCACCGAGAGTTCGACGCCGAGATAGATCGACAGTGCATTTATGAAGCCGTCGATCGGGCCCGTACCCTTGCCCTCGATCTGTCTGGTCTCGCCGCCGTCCGTGATCTCGGCGGCAACGACGCGCAAGCCTTTGTGCTCGCCTACAGGGTAGGTGTGATGGTCGACGAACTTGATGCGCGCGCCCGGCTGCTCGACATAGCTTTCGATGAAGCGCTGATGGATGCGCTTCGAGGGCAGCTCCTTGCCTTCCTCGTCGGTGATGCGCTGGACTTCCTCACGGAACTCGATCTGCAGATTGCGCGGCAGATTGATCCCGTAGTCCTCCTGCAGGATATAGGCGATGCCGCCCTTGCCCGACTGCGAGTTGATGCGGATGATCGCTTCGTAGCTGCGTCCGACATCGCGCGGATCGATCGGCAGATAGGGTACCTCCCAGGTCGGCTTGTTCGCCTGTTTGATCGCCTTCATGCCCTTGTTGATGGCATCCTGATGCGAGCCGGAGAAAGCCGTGTAAACCAGTTCGCCGACATAGGGGTGGCGTTCCGGAATGACCATCTGGTTGGAATATTCGTAGACTTCCTTGACCCGCTCGATGTCCGAGCAGTCGAGCTTGGGATCGACGCCCTGCGTGAACATGTTGAGCGCCAGCGTCACCACATCGACGTTGCCGGTGCGCTCGCCATTGCCGAAGAGCGTCCCCTCGACACGGTCGGCGCCCGCCATCAGCCCCAGCTCGGTTGCGGCAATGCCGGTGCCGCGGTCATTGTGCGGATGCAGCGAGACGATCAGGTTCTCGCGATTGTCGAGATTGCGGCACATCCATTCGATCTGGTCGGCATAGATGTTCGGCGTCGCCATCTCCACGGTCGAGGGCAGGTTGATGATGAGCTTGTTGTCCGCCGTCGGCCGGACGATCTCGGTCACGGCGTTGCAAATCTCCAATGCCACTTCGAGTTCGGTGCCCGTGAAGCTTTCCGGCGAGTACTCGAAGCGATAACCGCCGCCCGCTTTCGCGGCCATGTCGGTGATCATCTTGGCGGCGTCGGTCGCGATCTGCTTGATGCCGGCCACGTCCTTGCCGAAGACCACGCGACGCTGCAGCTCGCTCGTCGAATTGTAGAAATGCACGATCGGCCGGTGCGCACCTTCAAGCGCCTCGAAGGTCCGCGCGATCAATTCCGGCCGGCACTGTACCAGCACCTGCAGCGACACGTCTTCGGAGACGTTGCCTTCCTCGACGCACCAGCGGGCGAAATCGAAATCCGTTTGCGACGCGGAGGGGAAGCCGATCTCGATCTCCTTGAAGCCCATGTCCAGGAGGAGGTGGAACATGCGCGCCTTGCGGTCGTGGCCCATCGGGTCGACGAGTGCCTGGTTGCCGTCGCGAAGATCCACGGAACACCAGATAGGCGCCTCGGTGATCGCCTTTGACGGCCACGTGCGATCCGGCAGTGCGATCTGCGGATAGGGCTGATATTTCACAGCCGCTTCGGGCATGCCGGTCTTGATGGAATGCGATTTCAAAATCATGTGCAGCTTCTCTTCGTCACTGGAGCGTAGCCTGCCGCATGCAATAGCCGATCATTCGGGACATTGCGATGGCGATGCCGCGGGGGCCGCGCGATTTGGTTCAGCTTTTCTGGATTTCGAGGAGCAGGTGCCGGCAAGGCTTTTCGGCCGCCGGGCGCTCCTCAGCGAACCCGGCAACCGCGGATAAGGCCGAGAAGAAGAAGCGAGGCGAAGGCGCGCGCAGGAGCACGATTGGCATCGTGTCCCGAAAAGATCGCTGCGATCTTGTGTGCGTCGGCCTCAGTCATGGAAAAGCCTATACACGGCTTGGTAATGCGGAGCAAGAGTGCCCTTCCTCGGGTTTGGTCCGAGGACTAGCCCTTTCCCCCGCGCGTGGGGAAAGGGTCTGAGGCGGCGCCTCGCGTCCCTTCGCCCCGCTTGCGGGAGAAGGTGTCTCAAGGCGGATGAGGGGCGGACGCTCTAGATCTCCGCGATGGAGGTGACGATGCGCGAAACGAGACCATAGGCCTTCGCCTCTTCCGCACCGAGCCAGTAATCGCGATCCGTGTCCTTGGCGATCTTGTCGACCGGCTGTCCGGTCGCTTCGGAGAAGATCCGGTTCAGACGCTCGTTCATCTTGATGATCTCGCGTGCCTGGATCTCGATGTCGGAAGCCATGCCGCGCGTTCCGCCCGAGGGTTGGTGCAACAGGAAGCGGGTGTTCGGCAGGCACAGGCGCTGCTCCTTGGGCGCAGCGACATAGATGAGCGCGCCGGCGGACGCGACCCAGCCGGTGCCGATGGTCCAGACCTTCGGCTTCACGAACTTGATCATGTCGTGGATGCTGTCGCCGGATTCGACATGGCCGCCGGGCGAGTTGACGAAGAGGCGGATATCGTCGTCGCTGGCCGCGGCAAGCGCCACGAGCTGCGAGCAGACCTTCTGCGCGAGTTCCTGGGTGATGGTCCCGTAAATGAAAATCGAACGCGACTTGAAAAGGTTCGCCTCCGTCTCCTTGCCCAAGGGCAATTCGGTCTTCTTTTCTTCCTGGTCGTCGTCGTTCCGCATTCTTCGGACTCCTCATGAAATGTCTTCCAACCAGATAATGCGACTCGACCGCGAAAACAATGCAAACGGCGGCGTTAACACGGTTCGAACCGCCCGCCTCGGCGCGATGGTAAACAGGGTCCGCCAAATGACGTATGGACAGCCGGCGGGAGCCCAATAAGATCAGCGGATCATCAATGTCTGTATCGGGGCCCAGAATGAAGAAACCCGTCCTTCTCGCAGCCGCGCTCTTCGCCGGCTCCTCCGCGCCTGCCTTCGCCCATCTCGATCCAGCCGAACACGGGTCGGTGATGGCGGGCCTTACCCATCCGCTGTTCGGAGCCGACCACGTTCTTGCGATGATCGCCGTCGGCCTTTGGGCGGCTCAGATCGGCGGCAGGGCGCTGTGGAGCGTGCCGGCTGCCTTTGTCGCGACGATGGTGCTCGGCTTCGTCCTCGCCCACGCCGGCGCTCCCCTGCCCCTTGTCGAACCGGCCATTCTCGCCTCTGTCGTGGCGCTCGGCCTGGTCGTCGCCGTAGCCGTCCGGCTTGACGCGGCAACGGCTGCAGCCATCGTCGCGGCCTTCGCGCTCTTCCATGGCCATGCCCACGGCGGAGAGTTGGGCTCGGCCGGCACCTGGTCGTTTGCAGCAGGATTCGTGATCGCAACCGCTCTTCTGCACGGTCTCGGCATGGGGCTCGCCCGGCTTGCGGACCGCGGCGTCGTCACCCGTATCGTCGGCGGCGCCACCGCCATAGCCGGCGCAGCCTTGATCCTCGGATGATACTGGTTCGCTCCGCGCTGCCGCAGGAGGCGGACTTTCTCGCTCAAATCGGCCTTGCAGCCTGGCGCAAAGGCATAAAGCCGCTTGTGCCGGCGCATGTTGCGGCGGCCACCGAACAGAACAACCCGTTCTTGCCGTTCGTGCGAGAACTGGGGCCTCGCATTCTCGTCGCTGAAGTCGATGGAGAAGCTGCCGGCCTCGGCGCCCGCGAGCACGATGACGATGTCATCAGCGATATCTGGGTCGCTCCCGCCTTCGAAGGACGGGGCGCCGGATCGGCCCTCATAAAGGCGCTCGAAGCGCAAATCGCCGAGCGTGGATACAGGCAAGCCGCAATCCAGGTGGCGGCCCAAAACGAGCGGGCGCTTCAGCTTTACCAGCGTCTCGGCTACCGAGTGCTTTGGAGGAAGGTCGCTTTCGACCCGATCCTCCAGACCGAACTGGAAAAGATCGGCCTGTCAAAACCACTTCGGCTCGATCGATAGGGCAATCCGTCCGAACCGGCGGGCGGCTCATCCCCAGGTCAGCGGATCCAACCGAAGATAGAAAGCGAGACGATCTTCGTCCGGTGCCGAGATCCCGTGAATGGCGAAGAGGCAGTCCCGGGCGGTCTCCGCATCGCCCTGTCCGGTCCAGCTTTCGCGAGCGTTGCCAAGGAGGAGCGAAAAATCGACGTATCGATCCGCCGTTCCCAGCCGACTCAGATCGATAACGCCCGTGCAGCGGTGTGTATCCGGATCAATCATGAAGTTGGGCAGGCATGCGTCGCCATGGCAGACTACGAGACCGGAAGGCTCATCGATCAGGTGCCTCGGCAGTTCAGCCCGCAGAGCGTCGAACAGTTCGCCCGGCGGAGTGTTCTGATCCTCCGGGGCCAGGAAATCCGGATTGACGGCATCGCGCCGGACGACATCCGCGGCCCGGTCGAACATCGACGCGAGTCGCCGCTCGAAGGGGCAGGATTCCGTTGGCAGTCCATGCAGCAGCTTCAATTGCCGCACGATCGACGGCCAGGCCTTCTTGAGGTCGACCGCGGAGAGCTCGCTTGCCGGCACGCCCGGCAGCGCGCTGATGACGACACATGCTTCATTCTCTGCCGCGATCCACTCGCAGACGGACGGCGAGCCCACGCGGAACGGCGCCAGCCACGCGACACGATCGCGCTCGCCCTCGAGCAGTGCCATGGCCTTACCGCTCGCAATCTTCGCATAGGCGCTACCGTCGCTGCGACGATAGACGCGGTCACAGGATTCTCCGTGACGAACCGGTATCCATTGCCGACCTACGGGCAGTTTCGGAAGTAGCGTTTCGTCACCGGCGTCGCGCCTGCTCATGAAACCCGCCATTGCAAGTCGGCAACCGCCATCATCCCCGTCCGCGATAGGTCGGCACGCCCTGATCCGGCAGCCAGACGCCCTCCGGCGGGTTTCCCGTCTGCCAGAAAACGTCGATCGGGATGCCGCCGCGGGGATACCAGTAGGCGCCGATCCGTAGCCACTTCGGCGAAAGCAGCGAAACCAGCCGCTTGGCGATCTCGATCGTGCAATCCTCGTGGAAAGCGCCGTGGTTGCGGAACGAATGCAGGAACAGCTTGAGTGATTTCGATTCGACCAGCCAGCCGTCCGGCACATAGTCGATGACGATATGCGCGAAGTCGGGCTGCCCGGTCATCGGGCAAAGCGAGGTGAACTCGGGCGCCGTAAAGCGCACGACGAAATCCGTGCCGCCGTGCCCGCTCGGCACCCTTTCGAGCACCGCTTCTTCCGGGCACTGGGGCAGATCGACCTTCGTCCCCAGTTGTGAAAGTCCCGATACGTCAGTCTTGGTCATTTCCGTGATGCTCCACTAACCTTAACGCGCACCCCGTGCGCTTTTTCGCCTTCCGGTTCGACGTGAATGGCGATCTCCGCGCCCGAGTGCACGACGCGAATCGCCTCCTCGATCCGGTCGCAGATATCGTGCGCGTCACCGACCGCCATCGCCTCGGGCACGACCATGTGAAAATCCACGAAAATCGCCGGGCCCGCCTGACGCGTCTTCAGATCATGGACCCCGAGAGACCCGCCGGCATTAGCCGCGATCGCCGCCTTGATCGCCTCCTCCTCGTCCGCCGGCACCGCCTTGTCCATCAGCCCGTCGACGGAGCGCGAAATCACCTTCCAGCCCTGGAAGAGGATGTTGCCCGCGACGATCACGGCGAGCAGCGGATCGAGGATCGCGTAGCCGGTGGCGATGGCGAGAAGAAGGCCGACGAGCACGCCCACGGAGGTCACGACATCGGAGAGAATATGCTGGCCGTCCGCACTCAACGCGGGCGAGCGATGGCGGCGGCCCGCCCGGATAAGCACATAGGCCCAGACCGCATTGACGACGCCGGCAGCAAAATTGATGGCGAGGCCTAGCGTCGGTGCATTCAGAAGCACCGGTGCCATCATTTCGGGGATGGCTTCCCAGATAATCAGCAACGCCGCCAGGACGATCAGCACGCCTTCGATGACCGCGGAGAAGTATTCCGCCTTGTGATGCCCGAAGGGGTGATCGGCATCGGCCGGCTTTGCCGCATAGCCGATCATCGCATAGGCAATCACCGCGGCGACCACGTTGACGGAGGATTCCAGCCCGTCGGACAGGAGCGCCACCGAGCCCGTCACCCACCAGGCGAGCATTTTAAGACCCATCACGGCCAGCGACAGGGGGATGCCCCAGAAGGCGAGTCGCAGGACGGTTCTATTGTCGGTTCCGGTCATCGTCATTCCTCCTGCAGATGCAAACGAGTTGCAGATGCAAGGCCATTCAAATGCAAAACCGCCCGCGCGGGTTTTCGCGCAGGCGGATCATGGGCGCCATATGGGCGATTACGGGCCGCTTGTCAAACGGTCGAATGCCTCGAGCCGATACAGCCGACGCGCAAGAGGTCAGGCTGCCTTGGTCTTCGCCCGTTTGGCGAGATGGGCAACCACGTTCTCGATCATCCGCATGCCGGCGTCGCCGCCGAGCGTCATGATCGATTCCGGATGGAACTGTACGGCCGCCACCGGCTCCTTGCTGTGTTCGATGCCCATGATCGTACCATCTTCGCTTTCGGCCGTGATCACGAATTCGCGCGGCAGGTTGGACGGATCGGCGAAAATCGAATGATAGCGCCCGACCGTCACCTCCTTGCCGAGGCCGGAGAAGACGACGCCGGGTTCGAGCACGCGGATGCGCGAGGGTTTCCCGTGCATCGGGATCGCCAGCTGACGAAGATCGCCGCCATAAGCCTCCGCGAGCGCCTGCAGCCCCAGGCAGACGCCGAAGATCGGCAGGTCCCGCGCCCGCGCCTTCTTGATCGTCGCCTTGCAGTCGAAGTCCTTCGGGGTGCCGGGACCGGGCGAAAGCACGACGAGGTCGGGCTTGACCCGGTCGAAGATTTCCTCGGCCACGGGCGTGCGCACGGTGGTGACAGTCGCGCCCGTCTGGCGGAAGTAGTTCGCCAGGGTATGGACGAAGCTGTCCTCGTGATCGACGAGCAGGATGCTCACTCCGGCGCCAACGGCAGCGACGTCGCGCGCGGCCTTGGCGCTGTTTGCGGATTTGGCGTCGCGGATGGCTGCAATCATGGCAGAGGCCTTCAGTTCGGTTTCGGCTTCTTCTTCTTCCGGATTGGAATCATAGAGGAGCGTCGCACCCGCCCTCACCTCGGCGATCCCGTCCTTGATGCGGATGGTACGCAAGGTCAGCCCGGTGTTCATGTCGCCGTTGAAGCCGACCATGCCGATCGCGCCCCCGTACCAGGCACGCGGGCTCTTCTCGTGGCTCTCGATGAAGCGCATGGCCCAGAGCTTCGGCGCGCCGGTAACGGTCACCGCCCAGGCGTGGCTGAGGAACCCGTCGAAGGCGTCCATATCGTCGCGCAGGCGCCCCTCGATGTGATCGACCGTGTGGATCAGCCGCGAATACATCTCGATCTGACGGCGACCGATCACCTTGACCGAGCCCGGCACGCAGACCCGGCTCTTGTCGTTGCGGTCCACATCCGAGCACATGGTGAGTTCGGACTCGTCCTTCTTCGAGTTCAAGAGCTTCAGGATCTGCTCGCTGTCTGCGATCGGATCGTCGCCGCGCTTGATCGTGCCGGAAATCGGGCAGGTCTCGATGCGCCGGCCGGAAACGCGCACGAACATCTCCGGCGAAGCACCGACCAGGTATTCCTGGTTGCCGAGATTGATGAAGAAGGAATAGGGCGACGGATTGATCGCCTTCAGCCGATTGGAAATCTCGGACGGGCGGCTTTCGCAGCGCTCGTAGAATTTCTGCCCCGGCACCACTTCGAAGAGATCGCCGCGACGGAAGCTTTCCTTCGCCTTGACGACCAGTTCGGCATATTCGCCCGGGCGGTGATCCCCGTGCGGCGGGATGCTGTCGACGCTCAGGAACGGCTCGGGAGCGATGTCCGCTGCCTTGCCCTCGGTCGAAAGGTCCTCCCTGGCGAAATCGTAGCGGTCGATCCAGGCCTTTGCCGCATAGTGATCGACCACCAGTATCTCGTCCGGCAGGAAGAGAACCATGTCGCGCTGGTCGTCCGGACGGGTGAGCTTCAGTTCGATCGCATCGAACTGGAAGGCGAGGTCGTAGCCGAAGGCGCCATAGAGGCCGAGGTTCGAGTCCTCCTCCGAGTGGAAGAGGTTCGTCACCGCGCGAAGAACCGTAAAGACTGTCGGCATCTTCGACCGCTCTTCCTCGGTGAAGACACGATCGGGCTCATTGATTGTGAGGTCGAGACGACGGGGCGCAAGCGCGCCGAGCGTAATGTCGGCAACGGACTTCAGATCCTCGGCGATCAGCGCCAGCAGCACTTCGCCGCGTTCGTTATAGGCTTCGATCCAGAGCGAGCGACCGAAGGAGGAGATGGCAAGCGGCGGGTCGACCACCGCAGTGTCCCAACGGGTATAACGGCCGGGATATTCGTAGTTCGAGGAGAAGACCGCGCCGCGCCGCTCGTCGAGCCTGTCGACATAGCCGGCGATCGCGTCGCTGTAGGATGCCTCGCGCCGCTTGCGGGTGACGACGATGCCACCCTTCGTGGTATAACTCTCCGCGCCGTCTTCCAGAATTACCGCTGCCATTCGTCTCGCTCCGTAAAAGCCCGGTCTTTCCACGCGGCCAGAATACGAAAAAAGCCGCCTCGAAATCTCCGGGCGGCTCCATCTCTCAATCACGCATGACTGGTCAAGGCCGCCTCAGCGAGCCCACCACCAGATCGAAATGTTCTGCGTGTTTGCCATGGGCGGAAGTGTTAGCGCGGCTTGCAGTGGCGCGCAAGCGGGAAAACCGCGGACCCAATCTGTCCCTTAAAAAAAGAAGGCGGCCACAGCGGCCGCGCTCTCTATGTGTGCCGCCGGATCCTCAGAACCGCTGCGTCATCGAAACCTTGAAGGTTCGCCCCGGCTCCGAATAGAATTCGGCAGGCTGCGTGAACGCATTCTGCGTGTTCACCGCATCCCAATAGGTCTTGTCGAAGACGTTGTAGACCCCTGCATTCACCCTCAGACCCGGCAACTGCTCCGGCTCCCACCAGCCGGTGACATCGACGATGCCGTAGCCCGGTGCCTTGAAAGTGTTCGTCGATTTATCCGAAACGTCCATCGCCGCCGTCAGGATGACATCGGTTCCCCAGGTTTCGGTGGCGTAACCGACATTGAGGACTCCCTTCAGCGGGGCAACGGAGCCAAGCACCTCGTCGGTATCGAGATCTCGGCCATAGGCATAGGCGAGTGCGGTGCGGACATGGACGCCATTGCCGAACACTTTGTGGCCGGATACCTCGACCCCATGGATAGAAACATTGGCACGGTTGATCGCCTCCGTGATGCCGATCGGGTAGATGCCGGTCGGATCGCGAGAAAAGCGTTCGTCAATGAAGTTCTTATAGCGGTTGTAGAAGGCGCTGACTCGGCCGCCGAACTCGTCGTCACCAAGGTTCGCGCCGATTTCGAAACCATGGCTCGTTTCGGGCTTGAGATCGGGATTGCCAATGCTCAGATAGCTGCCCGGCGCGCCGTAATTCAGATAGAGTTCCTCGGCCGTCGGCGGCCGGAAAGCCATCGCCCACTGCGCGAAAAGCTCGACCTCTTGCGCTGCCTGATAGGTTGCAAGAAGCTTCGGCGACAGCGCCAGATCGCTCTGTCCCGGCGGCAAGCCGTCATAATTGGGGTTGCGCATATAGGCGGCGGTATTCTCCGGCGAATAATCGTACCAGTCGAAGCGCAGGCCCGGCGTCAGCGCGAAGGGACCATCGCCGATCGAGATGCGATCCTGCAGGTAGATGCCGATCTTCCTGCTGTCGACGTCGGGGCTGTCCGACTGGTTTGTGTGCAGGAAGTTGCAGGAAGGACTCGGCGCCGTGTCGCAGCTATCCTCGCCCGAGGAATATTGGTGCAGCTTGCCGATGGCAAAGTCGCCGCCGAGCGTGACCTTATGCTGCAGGGAGCCAGTGTCGAAGTACCTGTCGACATAACCGCTGGCGCCGAAGCTCTCTTCTTCGGCCTCGTTGAGGCGGGAATAATCCCCGATCACCGAGGTGCTGCGATAGGCGTCGCTACCGTTCTCGCGAAGCAGGCGCTGCCAGTAGATCGTGGCCGAGGCGCTGTCGAACCAAGCGTTGTCGTCGGTGGCCTCGAATTCGTAATCGAGCGACAGGCGCTCGCGCCGGGTGTTGTCGAGCTTGTCGTAGTTACCTGGCCGATAATTGCCGGTAGGGCTCTGGCCGGACATGAAATCGATGTCCTTGTCACGGTCGAAGCGCTCGGCCGTAAAGCCGAAGGTGTGGCCGCTATCGGTATATTGCCTTACTTTGAAGAGGAGATTGTTCTGTTCGTAGTCGGCAGGGTCGGCCTCGGTGCGCGTTGTGGAATAGCCGCCAATGTTGCCGTTGCTTTCCTGCTCATGCCCTTTCTTGTAGCCGCCCTGGAAAAGGACCGCCGTATCGTCGTAGCGCGCGGCAACTGCAGCGGACCCGCCGAGACTTTCGTCCTCGCCGTCATAGGCGAATTTGAAGATACCACCCCAGGTCTTGCCCTCGCCGATCAGGTCCTCCGGCTCGAGTGTGCGCAGCACCACGGCTCCCCCGAGCGCGCCGCCGCCCGCACGGCTGGAATCGGCGCCGCGAACGATGTCGATCGTCGAAAGGGCGGCAAAATCGAAGCTGTCGATGCCTCCATCGGCGTCGCGCGCCCCATCGTCGATAAAGGGGATGGGAATACCGTCGATCGTCGTCAGCACGCGCGGCCCTTCGAGGCCCCGTATATTGACGCTGCCATTCGTGCGGTTGAAGTTCACCCCTGGCTCGAGGCTCCTGCCCAGATCCTCGAAGCTCGAAATCTGGTTGTTGTCCAGTTCCTCTTCCGTCACCTGCTCTGCAAGCGGTGTGTCCGCCACGCCCTCTTTCTCTCCCCCCCTGACGGAAAGTTTCTTTAAGACCGTTACGCGCCCCTGCTTTTCGGCGGCGCCCGCCGCCTCTTCGATGGATTGCGCATGAGAAATTGTTGCTCCGGCGAGGGTAGCGAATGCCGTGCAAGCCAAAAGCGCCAGGCGATGATGCCGGTTGAGCATGGACCAGTCCTTTGAAAGTGTTGGCCGGGCTTGCTGTTGAGCGGCGAACTCAAGGGCTGGCTGGGCAGTGCGAAATCGAACAAGGCGGCGATTTCCGCCTTATTTCAGCCACATAAGAAAACATGAGTGTAATTGTCAATATATATTTGGGGGTTCTTCCTCATCTTCATGCCTGCGGTGTGACCTTCGTCCTCAGTTTCAGCACAATTTGAAACAGGATCGTTCCCGGTGCGTTTCGCCGTCTGGGGCTGCAGAAAAGCCTGGGGCTGCAGAAAAGATGGAGAGGACCTCATGCGCCACGCCGGAATCATTCTGATCTCCGCGTTTCTCCTTTCAGGAGCGGCCTTGCCGAAGACCGGACCGGTACCCGCGCCGCGTCCGTCCGCCGGCAGCGGCCAGCCGACGCCCACGCCCAAGCCCGTTACGCCACCCCCGGGTGATGCTGACAGCCTGGAAAAATCCGGCGGAGAAAAGAAGGACGGTGCGCGGGCGGCGCAGGAATTGCCTCCGAGCTGGAAGGACGACGCCCTCGACGTCGGCCCTGTGCTGACGATCGAGAAAGAGAACCCTAAGGAATATGCATCCTGTCTCTCGGAATTGAAATCGCTCGGCGCCGCCTTTGCCGAGGTCGATGGCATCGATGACGGCAAGGGCTGCGGCATCGACAAGCCGATCCGGGTCAGTGCGATACTGCCCGATGTGACGCTGAAGCCCGAGGGGGTGATGCGCTGCAAGGCGGCGCTGGCGCTCGCGCGCTGGACGAAGGAAACGGCGGCACCGGCCACCAGAAGCGCCTTCGGGGCCGAGACCCGCATCGTCGCCTTGAACCAGGCATCAACCTATATCTGCCGCCTGAGGAACAATGCAGAGACCGGCAAGATATCCGAACATGCGCGCGGCAACGCGGTCGACATCGCCTCGTTCACGCTGAGCAACGACAAGACGATCGAGATCCAGCCCCGCGACGAGGACGGCACCCTCACCGGCGCGTTCCAGCGGGCGGTCACGGCTTCGGCCTGCCTGTATTTCACGACCGTCCTCGACCCCGGCAGTGACGCGGCGCATGAAGATCATCTGCATCTGGACGTGATCGAAAGAAAGAACGGATACCGCTATTGCCGCTGAGGAGCGCGATCGCCCCGCAACCCGCCCGCGCCCCTCTCCCCGCATGCGGGGAGAAGGGGCTTGCATCGAGCGCCAGCGCGGCCGAGCCGCCTCAAAACAACCCCTCGATATACCCCTGCTCGTTCAGCCGTATCCGTTCCGAAGAAGGCACCTTCGGCAGGCCGGGCATCGTCATGATCTCGCCGGTGATGACGACGATGAAGCCGGCGCCGGCAGCCAGCCGGACCTCGCGGATCGGCACGGTGTGGCCGGTCGGCGCTCCGCGCAGGTTCGGGTCGGTGGAAAAGGAATACTGCGTTTTAGCCATGCAGATCGGCAGATGGCCGTAGCCCTGATCTTCCCAGGTGCGCAGCTGATCGCGAACCACCTTGTCGGCGATCACCTCGCTCGCATGATAAATGTCCTTGGCGATCGTTTCGATCTTTTCGAAGAGAGGCATCTCGTCCGCGTAGAGCGGTGAGAACTGCGAATGTCCGGCATTGGCAAGATCCACCACCCTGCGCGCGAGCTCCTCGATGCCCGCCGAACCCTCGGCCCAGTGCTTGCAGAGGACCGCTTCGGAGCCGAGCGTGCGGACATAGTCCTTGATCGCACGGATCTCGGCCTCGGTATCGGAGGTGAAGTGGTTGATCGCGACGAGCACGGGGACGCCGAATTTCTTGACGTTCTGGATGTGGCGGCCGAGGTTCGGGCATCCCTTCCTCAGCGCCTCGACGTTCTCCCTGGCGAGATCCTCTCTCTTGACGCCTCCGTTCATCTTGATCGCCCGGACCGTTGCGACGATCACCGCTGCATCCGGCTTGAGACCTGCCTTGCGACACTTGATATCGAAGAATTTCTCTGCGCCGAGATCCGCTCCGAAACCGGCCTCGGTCACGACGTAGTCGGCGAGCTTCAACGCCGTCGTGGTGGCCACGACCGAATTGCAGCCATGCGCGATGTTGGCGAAGGGGCCGCCGTGTACGAAGGCGGGATTGTTCTCGAGCGTCTGCACCAGATTGGGCTGCATCGCGTCCTTGAGCAGCACCGCCATCGCCCCGTCGGCCTTGATGTCGCGTGCAAAGACGGGGCTCTTGTCGCGGCGGTAGCCGATGATGATGTTGCCGAGCCGCCTTTCGAGGTCCTTGATGTCCATAGCCAGACACAGGATCGCCATGACTTCCGAGGCGACGGTGATGTCGAAGCCGGTCTCTCTTGGATAGCCGTTAGCGACGCCGCCGAGCGAGCCGACGATCTGGCGAAGCGCCCGGTCGTTCATGTCCATGACCCGCCGCCAGGCGATGCGGCGAATGTCTATCGCCTGTTCGTTGCCCCAATAGATGTGGTTGTCGATCAGGGCGGCGAGAAGATTATGCGCCGACGTAATGGCATGGAAATCGCCGGTGAAATGAAGGTTGATGTCCTCCATCGGCACCACCTGGGCGTAACCGCCGCCCGCCGCCCCGCCCTTGATGCCGAAACAGGGGCCGAGCGACGCCTCGCGAATGCAGACGATCGTCTTCTTGCCGATCCGGTTCAGGCCGTCGCCGAGACCGACGGTGGTCGTCGTCTTGCCCTCGCCCGCCGGCGTCGGGTTGATGGCGGTCACCAGGATGAGCCGGCCGTCCCTCTTTTCCTGCTGCGCCGCAATGAACTCGGCGCTCACCTTGGCCTTGTCATGGCCGTAGGGAAGCAGATGCTCCGGCGGAATGCCTAGTTTCGCGCCCACCTCCATAATCGGTTGCTTGCGCGCGGCACGCGCGATCTCGATGTCGGACTTTACCTCTCCCACGGCTTCCCCCCAGTTTGCCTCGCGCATCCCGCCTCCTCCGCGGGGTGCGCAGGTTCCATTCCTTTGCCTAGGCTCGCACGTCGCCCGTCAACGGGCAAGAATGTCGCGCATTTCCACGAGGTTCGACCGAACCCTGAGGATATAAAAACCCATGGTGGCGAGGTGCGTCGGCATGATCCAGCCGTCCTCGCGGCCGTTCGAAATGATGAGCGGCTGGATTCTGAGCGCCGCGCGAAGCTGCTTCATCGTTTCGGTATAGATCGGCCCCAGGCCACGCTGGGTGACGACATTCTCGAAATCGGCACCGGCAGCCGAGAGAATGCCGTAATAGCCGTAGAGCTGGCCGAAGGCGAACCAGAAGCGGTCGTCGGCCCGCGTGTCGAACCAGCCGCCATTGTGGAACTCCGATCGTTCGCGGATGATCGCCGAGGTGTTGCCGAGATCATTGGCGACGCGATCGAGGAACTCGACCATGTTGTCGGACCGTCCGTCGAAGATCGCCTCGCACTTGCCGAGCGAGACGTTAAACTTCCTCAGGTCGCGCATCGCCGAACGATAGAAGCTGGGCGTCGGGGTCTTCGGACCAAAGGGGTTAAGGCCGAAATACCAGGTTTCCTCGTCAAACTGGATATTGCCGCGCGCGCTCTGCAGGTCCGCATTGACTCCCGATGTACCGCGAACACGGCCGAGGGAATCCACCAGTTCCACCGCTGTGCGCCGGACCGCCTGATTGATGCCGCGCTGGAAGGACGCCTTGTTGTCCAGCCAGGGCGTATCGTCCCAGTCCAGTCCGAAAAAGCCGAGCTTGTAGCCGAGCATCGACGAGATCCAGGCATTCTGATTGACATTGAGATCGATGAGATCGGCCGCCACCTCGACGACGGCCGAGGTCTGGCAAACCGTTCCGGCCGGAAGCTCCGCCACTGCGAGAGCCTCGGTCGTGCTGTCCGCAGCGGAGGGTGCTACCGTAGCTCGGTTCGCGTCAGCCGCAGAACCGGACTGGCCCGTCGTCGTTCCAGGTCCGCTGACGGGCGAACCGGCCGGAGTCCTGCGGTCGGCGATCTTGTAGCGGTCGACATAGTCCGGGTCGAAATTCGTCCAGGCTTGCGTCTGCCAGACAAAGTAGGCGTAGAAGAGCACGAGGCAGAGGAGGATCAGGCCGATCGGCCCCTTGATGATCCAGCTTCGTCCCCGGTACCAGTTGCCGAGCGCGACGAACGGCCACAGAAGCCAAGCCACCGCCAATCCGATGCCACGGCCGATCGCCGTGAATACACGCTGGAAGAACGCAACGATCGGATCGAACATGTTTTATTCCTCTTTGAGACCGTAGAGCTTATGACGGAAGGCGGCCTTGTCCTTGAGATATGTGCCGGTCAGTGTCGCAACAACATATTCGCGGAACTTTTCGCTGTAGCCCTCATAGGCTTTGTAGAAGCCTTGCTTGTCGAACACGAATCGCGAGACGAAATCGCGAGGGACCAGTTCGGAGATCAGGCGGTTGACGAGCCATTGATCGGGATGCTGCGGGGCGGCCCGGACGAGCAGAAACCGGTTCTCCGGGGCGACGTCCTGCATCCTGATCGTACCCGTCGCGGCGATCGCCCGCGCCATTTCCTGGAGGAAGGGATAAATCCCGTCGCGCGCCACGAGCGCGGCATTGCGGTGGATCCAGGTCTGGAGCCATATCCGGTCGACATTCGTCAGATCGGCCTGCGGATCGGCATCGTTGACGAGCCCACGGATCACCATGTCCGCGCGATGCTGGAAGAGGCCGGACTCCTGCACCCAGGATGCCTGCGGCAATTGCAGCCGGTTGGTCGTCGCCAGAAAGTCATAGATGCGGGCGTGGTCGGTTATGGCGATGTAGCTGACCTGCCAGGGCCGCGAACGGCGAAAACCGGGTACGGAAGGGTCGCAGATGACCGTCGTCGTCTTCTCGTCGAGAAAGACGTAGACGCCGCCGAAGTGATTTGCCCAGAAGGCCTCATGGCGGAAGACCAGTTCGTCCGGCACGAGCACGTTCTGCCTTATGTCGCCGGTTGTCTTGGCGAGTTCGACCATCCGATCGAGCATCGCGTCGTCCGCCCACGCGTTCGGCACCTTTTTCAGCCGGTCGACGAGCTCGCGCAGTTCGGTCGCCTTGCCGAGCATGTCCTCGGCCGAGAGCACCCGGAAGCGGACTTCGTTGATGGAAAGCAGATCGTCAATGTCCTCGACGACCGAGACCGAATCCTCGATCTCGCCGTAGAGCGCATCCTTGATGGTGATCGCATTGATCGCGCGGCCATTGGCGTTGAAGAATTCGTGCATCAGCGCCGCGGTGTTTGAGAAGCTCGTGTGCACGACCGGCAGATCCGCCTGAGCCGGCGTCAGGATGATGAAGCGCCGGTTGACTCGGTTCGGATCCAGATAGTCGCGGTCGCCGATTTCCTCGGCGATTTCGGGTGAGAAGCCGGTCATGTCGATGCTGAACCGCTGAAGAGCCGTCGGTTTCAGCCCGAAGCCTTTGAGAGCCTTGTTGTAGCGCGAGACGAGATGCGGTTCGGAAATGTCGAGCAGCCGCCCATAGATGAGCTCCGCTTCCAAAAGACGCTTCATGCGGCGATGCTCCTCAGCATTCTGCCCCTCACCCTGGCCCTCTCGCCGCGCGCGGGGAGAGGGGACACCGTCGTGGTCTGCTTCAACCTCCCCGGCCAGAAGCAAGTTGGTCCCCTCTCCCCGCCTGCGGGGAGAGGGTTAGGGTGAGGGGCGGACCGAGACGCCGATTTCGACGCCCGACTCATCTCTTCTCCCCCGGAATGAAGGTCAAATCAGCACTCCTCATTGCTCCCGCCATCCGCTTTTCCAGGACCGCCACGATCGTTTCCAGCACCGCCGCGCGGTCATTGAAGACGTCCGTATTCCAGAAGCGGAGCACACTCCAGCCATTCGTGACCATGAACGCGTCGCGCCTCTCATCGCCGCTGCCGATCTGATGCTGACTGCCGTCGACCTCGACGACCAGCCGCTCATCACGGCAGGCGAAATCAGCATAGTAACGACCGATGGGGACCTGCCGGACGAACTTGAGCCGTTTAGTCGCCGGCCTCTCAGTTCCGACCAAAGAAGCGCTTCTGCTTCATTGTCGCTTTGCCGCAGACCTCTCGCGCGTTCTGTCTGGCGTTCGTTCGGTCCTCTCATGCTTGCGGGTTGCCCTTCACCCTAGCCCTCTCCCCGCGCGCGGGGAGAGGGGACACCGTTGTGTTCAATCGCACCCGATAACGCGCCCAAAGGATCTCGTCCCCTCTCCCCGCCTGCGGGGAGAGGGTTAGGGTGAGGGGCAAATGCCGCGAACACAACCTTCATCCCTGCCACCTGCCCTCGCGCTTCATCGTCTCGATCTCTCGGATCGCCCTCTCGCGCTGACGCTCCCGGCGGATGATCTCGCCGACTGCCGCATCGTCGGATTTGTCGGTGTAGCGGAACTCGCTATCCGCATAGCGGTTGATTTCCTGCAGCACCATGTCGATGGTGATCGGGCCTCGCAGTTGCTCGATCATCGCCTTCTTCTCATCGTAGGGCCTATGCATGAACGTGCCGGCGTCCCGGAACCAGTCGTCGGGCAGTTCGACGTCCATGGCCCTCAGCTTGACGGCATCGGTGATGTTCCTGATGGCGCGCCCGGTGAAGCGGGGTTCCGCCTCCTTGATCATGTGCAGATAGGCGCCCACATCGGCGAGCGTGGCGATCTTGCCCTTCTCCTTCTGATACCGCTCCCAGACGGCGGCAAGCCCCTCCTCCTGCGGTCGCGCATGCGCGGCATAGGATTGCGAGACGGCGCGCTTGATCTCCTGACCGGCATAGAGGTCGTGCTCGCCGAGGGGGATCTTGTGGTTCTTGCCGACGAGCAGCGCGAAGATGTCGATGTAGTCGTCCTCCGTCTGCGGCCCGTCGACCAGCCAGCGCGCACCGGCCCGCTGGCGCAGCGCGTCGTCGACATTCTCGGGATAGTTGGAGAACATGCCGAAGGTGCAGTTGCCGCGCACCACCGTCGAGGCGCCGGCGAAGCTCTCCATCAGCACCGCCGTCACCTCGTGCTGACCGGCCGAGGCACGGTCGTCGGAGCGCTTTGCCGCCACCTGGTCGACATCGTCGATCGTGCCGAAGCCGATCGCCCGCGGGTTCACGACGTTGTTGACGAATTCCTTGCAATTCTGGCCCGATTTGCCCTGATAGGAGGAAATCTGGTCGACGCCGAAATTCTCGTAATGGAAGGGATAACCGGCGATGCCGCAATATTCGTGCAGCATGCCGGCGAGCATCTGGATCAGGATCGTCTTGCCGGTACCCGGCATGCCGTCGCCGATGAAGGTGAAGAGAAAGCCGCCGAGTTCGACGAAAGGGTTCATCTGCCGGTCGAAGTCGTAGGCCATCAGCATCTTGGCGAGCTTCAGCGCCTGGTACTTGGCGATGTGATTGCCGATGATCTCCTCGGGCTTCTTGAAGGTCATCACCAGCGGCTTGCGCTTCTGCCCGGGCGCGACGTCGAAACCGTTGAGCGTAAAATCGTCCTGGTCGAGCCGGATATGCACGCTCTCGAAATTCTGCAGACCGGTGAAACGCGCCTTGCGCGCAATCAGACCTTCGATCGCGATGCGGGAAAAGGCCCGGGCTCGTGCGACCAGCGCGAGCTCGTCCGGCGCACCGGCGATGCTGCGGTCGAGACCGGCGACCATGGTTTTCAGCGCATCCTGCGGCGTGTCGAAAAGGAAATCCGGCTCCGCGGCATCGTCCACCGGCTCGCCCTCTTCCTGCAGCGTCGCGCCGAGATAGGCGGCAAGCGTGAAGGCGGCGATATAGGCCGAAGCGGAGAGCAGCGCTTTGAAATGAGCCGCATCCTCGCCGGTAAGCGGCGCGGTGGCGTTACGCGCCTGCAATTGTTCAAGGTTCGTCTGCCGCGCGAAGACATCGGCAACAGCCAGCGCCACCTGGATGCCGCGACGGGTGCGATAGAGCACCGAATGCTGCGCCGGCGACAGGAGCGGGTCGGCGCTGCGAACCGCCTGGATGGTGCGTGCGAGTTCGACCTCGCGGCTGCGGCGCTGACCGCCGGTCGATACCGTCGAGACGAAACGGCGCCCCGTCCCTGCCAGCGGCGCGGCGGCCGCGCCATCGTCCCGCTCGACAATGGCAAGCTTGGTGACCAGGCTCTGCGCCACCGCCTGATGTCTGGCGATATCGTCCTCATGCAGTGTCGTCAGCCCTGTGTTCAATGCCATGGCTCAGACCTCGCTCACCACCTGGTTGCCGGATATGACATGCACCTTGTAATCGCCGAAGACCTGGGCGGCCTCGCCGGAGGCATAGAGCGCCTGGTACGCGTCGTGCGGCACCAGTGCATGCTTCTCATACGCGCTGACCCCCATGCGCGCCGCCTCCAGATCGGCGGTGTCGATGTGGAACTCCTCCTGCGCCTGGGTGGAGGACCAGAAGCCACGCGTTGCCGGCCGCTCCGCCTTCGAGAAGACCTCCTGCACCGTCCAGGTGAGCAGCCACGCATTCTCGGTCTTGCGCACCCTGGAGAGAATGTCGTTGACCCTCGCATTGTTCTCGGTGATGCCCGCCGAATAGAAGGGCCCGAGCACGATCCGGCGAAGCTGCTTCGGATGCAGTTCGGGGAAGTCCCTGTCGAGATTTGTGGCGATCGTCGCCGGCGTCAGCGAATAGGCGCTGTTCTTGGAGGCGAAATCGTCGAAACGGCTTGCGAGCTCCGGATTGAGCAGGCCACCTACCGGCAGCGGAATCTCGACTCCCCGATTGAGCTTGCCATCCTCGGTCACCAGCATTTCGACGATATTCTCCGATGAATCCTCGATCGTCGCCATATAGATCATCGGCAGCGTCTGGCTGCCGTCGAACGCGCCCCAGGAAACGACGTAATAGGGCCGCATCGTCTTCGGATTGACCGCGACCCGGATCGTCTCCGGCAGGATGAACGGCGAAAAGATATCCCCCTTGCCGATCTGCTCCAGATAGAGCCTTTCGGCCATGCGAACCTGAAGCGCCTCGGGGAACGCCCTCTGCCTCAGGATGAAATCGACCATTTCCTCGCGCAGCGCATCGGCGGAAGGAATGCTCGCAAGCCGCTTCTCCGCATTCTGCCGGTCGTTTTCGAGTTCCAGCACGTTCTGGAAAACCGGAAAGCCGCTTTCGGCGCGCGAGATGCGAAACTGTTCGACGAAACCTATCCGGTTTTCCCAGCAGGCGATCGAGGCTTTCAGCCGGGAAAGATAGGGACCGATGACTTCGCCGACGACGCTGTCGCGGTAAAGCGGCGAATTGCGGTCTCCGAGGAAGAGCTCGAGCCCTGCGAGCGCCGCCCGGACGGAGCCGAAATATTGCCTGACGGCCGAAGGAATGGCGGTATTCATGGCAGCTCTCCCGGCAAATGCCGAAAGGCGGTCGCAGATCGGATCATTGCCGCCTTGCCGATCACTGCTTCACATAATTTGCTGCATTATGCTTGTCCATCACCGTCTGGAAGCGGCGCGCGAAGGCGTCGTCGGCGAGTTTCTTGCGCCGCTGGATATCCTGCGTCGCAAGCATGTTCTTTTCATGCATCTCGAGCAAATCGCCGATGTGGCGCTGTGCGGCCGCGCCGATCCCGGCCATGGTCTCCTCGGCGGCCGTGTCCACCTGACTGCCGAGCGTGTTGATCTTGTGCGCCACGTCCTGCTGCGCAGCCGTCTTCAACGAATCTTCCAGTGCCTTGTAGAGAACGATGCGCTGTTCCGTGTCGATGGTGAGCTTGTTGATCAGCGTGTTCTGGGCCGCGATCTGGTTGTTCAAAGAATCGACGAAGGTCTGGAACATGGCCGTGTAGCGCTCGAGCGTCTGGCTCTCGGCCAGAAGCTCCTGTTCCTTCGCCTGCTTTTCATTGTATTCGGTCGCAAGCTGCGAGCGCTCGCCTTCGAGGTCGGTTCGGGTCTTCTGGTCTGTCGAGGCGGCGATCCTGTTCTCGATATCGAGCAGCAGCGGGTTGAGCTCTTCGATCCGCTTCTGAGTCTGTTCCAGCGCAGCCATCGTGCCCTTGCGGCGCTCGATCACCTGGATGAGGCTCTGCTCGGAGGTCTTGTAGCGCTGGTCGAGAATCGCCTTCTGGTCCTTGAGGATGCCGACGATGGTATCCGATTTCGACAGCAGTTCCTGCAGGTTCCCTGCAAGCGACATGTTGCGCACGCGATCGGTCCGCAGCCTCTGCATCTTCTGCTTCGAGAAGATTCCGATGAACTTCTCGTAGCCGGTGTAGCTCTTCATGCTTTCGAACTCGGCACCGAAGACGTTGGTGGCGTCCTCCAGTCCGATGATCAGATCGGCGATGTTGGCTTCCATCACCTTCTGCTGGTTGACGACGTCCTGAATGCGGGCGTTCTCGATATCGAAATTGACGTCGCCGAGCTTGGTGTCCGCCTTGGCGAATTGCTCGAGAACGACGCCGGACTGCTCGAGCTTGCTGCGCATCTCCTTGACGACGGTTCTGGTCTTCTCGATCTCGGTGTCAAAATTCTGAAGCGTCGCCATTGCCTTCTCCCCTAAGCCAGCCAGCAGTGCGAGCGGACTATTTCAGCCCTTGATTGCACTTATATAAAGGATGTTTAGCACGGATCGACAAGGGCGGTGGCCGCTTTTTCAAGCGCACGACAGTAGGGCCGGTGCATCGCCGCCGGCCGGCTTGCGCCTCAGCCTTCGCGCATCCGGTCTTCCCAATGGCGACGACAATAGGAGACGTATTTCTCATTGCCGCCGACATCCACCTGAGCGCCCTCCCGCATGACCTTGCCGCAGCCGTCGAGGCGAACGACCATCGTTGCCTTGCGCCCGCAATGGCAGATGGTCCTGACTTCGCGCAGCTCATCCGCGATAGCGAGCAGAGCCATGGAGCCGGGGAAGAGCTTGCCCTGGAAGTCCGTTCTCAGGCCATAGGCCATGACCGGAATGCCGAGGCGATCCGCCACACGCGCCAACTGCCAGACCTGATCTTCACCGAGGAACTGCGCCTCGTCCACGAAGACGCAGGCGATTTCACCGGAGCCGTCGCCGTTCAGGCGCTCGATCAGCGCATGGAGATCGTCCTCGCTGCGGAAGGGGATCGCCTCCGATTCCAGCCCGATGCGAGACGCGATGCGACCCTGGCCGGCGCGGTCGTCGAAGGCTGCGATCAGCATCACGACGCGCATGCCGCGCTCCTGATAGTTGTAGGCGGCCTGCAGGAGCAGCGTGCTCTTGCCCGCATTCATCGTCGCATAGCTGAAATAAAGTTTGGACATGGTCCCATCTCCGGACATCGTGCCCGCTACATGACGGGGCACGCGTCCGATGACCAGAGCATCCCGCAGCGACTCACAGATTTCCGAGAGGGCGCACATGCGATGGCCCGCAAGTCCTGCTCGCATCGGGGGGGCGGTATTTCGCGGGCATTGCGACATCAGGCGTCGCTTTGTGCATCCCGTTAATGTACTGAGGCAATACACTTCTTTAAACGCCAGGGCGCTTGAATTCGCGCTTCATTGGTGTTTGGCTAACGCTTCATTGGTGTTTGGCTAAAAAAAGAACACAAGGCAGGGGAACGACGACGATGATAAGGACGCTTTCTCTCAAATTCACGCTGGCGGGAGCCGTTTGCATGGCAACCCTGACCGCCGGAAGCGCTTTTGCAGCCGAACCTGAAAGCTGTGGCACGGTCCGCTTCTCCGACGTCGGCTGGACCGATATCACAGCGACCACGGCGACCGCGACGACCATCCTCGAGGCGCTCGGCTACGAAACGGACGTGAAGGTCCTGTCTGTGCCGGTTACCTACACATCGCTGAAGAACAAGGACATCGACGTCTTCCTCGGCAACTGGATGCCGACCATGGAAGCGGATATCGCCCCCTACCGCGAGGATAAATCCGTCGAGACGGTGCGCGAAAACCTCGCAGGCGCGAAATACACGCTTGCGACCAATGCCAAGGGCGTGGAACTGGGCATCAAGGACTTCAAGGATATCGCAGCCCACAAGGACGAACTCGACGGCAAGATCTACGGCATCGAGCCGGGCAATGACGGCAACCGCCTGATCATCGACATGGTCGAAAAGGGCACCTTCGATCTCAAGGGCTTCGAAGTCGTCGAATCCTCCGAGCAGGGGATGCTGGCGCAGGTCGCCCGCGCCGAGAAGTCCGGCGACCCGATCGTCTTCCTCGGATGGGAACCGCATCCGATGAACGCCAACTTCAAGCTCACCTATCTTTCCGGCGGCGATGACGTATTCGGCCCGAATTACGGCGGCGCGACGGTGCACACCAATGTGCGCGCCGGATACACGACCGAATGCCCGAACGTCGGCAAGCTTCTCCAGAACCTTTCGTTCTCCCTCCAGATGGAGAACGAGATCATGGGCAAGATCCTCAACGACGGCGAAGACCCGGAGAAAGCTGCGGCCGCGTGGTTGAAGGACAATCCGCAGAGCATCGAACCCTGGCTTGCGGGGGTCACGACCAAGGATGGCGGCGACGGACTGGCCGCGGTCAAGACCGCCCTCGGCCTCTGACCGGCGGCAGATCACGCGTGGCATTTTGAATTGCTGCATGTTCCGTGCTCAAATCGGCTCCGATATGGGAAATGCAGTGAGGCGGGGAAACACCCCGCCTTTTTTCCACCGGTCTTTTGACCTGAGTGTTGACCCTGGCAAGAGGGACCCTGTTTCGTGGAATTCCTGACTGAAAACCCCATCCCGATCGGCGCCTGGGCGAAGTCTTTCGTCGACTGGCTGACGACGAATTTCAACCTGTTCTTCGACCAGCTCGCCAACGTGCTTTCGGCGATCATTTCGGTCCTGCTCTACATCCTCCAGACGCCGCACCCGCTTATCATCATCGCCGTCGTGACGGCGCTCGCATGGTGGTTCCGCCGCTCCCTCGGCATTGCCGCCTTCACCTGTCTCGGGCTACTCCTGATCGTCAATCAGGGCTATTGGCAGGAGACCACGGAAACGCTGGCGCTGGTCCTTGCGGCAACCTTCGTTAGCATGGCCGTCGGCGTGCCCCTCGGCATAGCTGCGGCGCGCCGTGCCTGGATCTACTCGATCATGCGGCCGATCCTGGACCTGATGCAGACGATCCCCACCTTCGTCTACCTCATTCCGGCGCTGATCCTTTTCGGACTCGGAATGGTACCGGGGCTGATCGCCACCGTCATTTTCGCCATTCCCGCGCCGATCCGGCTGACGCGGCTCGGCATCATCTCGACGCCGCCGGCGCTGGTCGAGGCCGCCGAATCCTTCGGCGCGACGCCCTGGCAGGTGCTGCGCAAGGTCGAACTGCCCTTCGCCATGCCGCAGATCATGGCAGGCCTGACCCAGACCATCATGCTGTCGCTCTCGATGGTGGTGATCGCAGCGCTGGTCGGTGCCGACGGTCTCGGCGTGCCCGTCCTCAGGGCGCTGAACACGGTGAACATCGCAAGGGGATTCGAGTCCGGTCTCTGTATCGTCATTCTCGCGATCGTTCTCGACCGTCTTTTCCGCTCGTCCGATGAAGGAGAAGGCGCATGACCGACGCCGTCGTTTTCAAGAATGTCGACATCATCTTCGGCAAAAACCCGCAGATTGCGGTGCAGATGGTCGACCAGGGCAAGACGCGCGACGAGATCGGTGCCGCCACAGGCCTGGTACTGGGCGTCGCCGGCGCTTCGCTGACCATCAATGAAGGCGAGATCCTCGTTCTGATGGGGCTGTCCGGCTCCGGCAAATCGACGCTGCTCAGGGCCGTCAACGGCCTCGCGCCGGTGGTGCGGGGCGAGGTCGAGGTCAAGACCGCGAACGGATCGCTGAACCCCTATCGCTGCAACGCCAAGTCTCTGCGCGACTTCCGCATGCATACGGTCTCGATGGTGTTCCAGCAGTTTGCGCTTCTGCCGTGGCGAACGGTGGCGGACAATGTCGGCTTCGGGCTCGAACTGGCCGGCGTCGCCGATGCCGAACGAAGAAAGCGCGTCGGCGAGCAGCTTGAACTCGTCAACCTGGCCAAGTGGGCGGACCGCAAGGTCAACGAGCTCTCGGGCGGCATGCAGCAGCGGGTCGGCCTCGCAAGAGCCTTCGCGACCGGCGCCCCGATCCTGCTGATGGACGAGCCGTTTTCGGCTCTCGACCCGCTGATCCGCACGCGCCTCCAGGACGAACTGCTCGAATTCCAGCGGCGGCTGAAAAAGACGATTCTCTTCGTCAGCCACGATCTCGACGAGGCCTTCCGTATCGGCAACCGCATCGCCATCATGGAAGGCGGAAGAATCATCCAGTGCGGGACGCCACAGGAGATCGTGAAGGAGCCGGCAAATCAGTACGTGGCCGATTTCGTCCAGCACATGAACCCGATCACCATGCTGACGGCGAAGGATGTGATGCAGACCGGCGTCGGGCGAGCCGCCGCCAGTACCGGCGTTTCGGCAACGGCCAGGCCCACCACGCCGCTCGTCGATATTCTCGACGCCATGTCGCGCCAGCCGGGCAGCATAGGTGTGGTCGACAACGGCTCCGTCGTCGGAACCATCGACGCCCAGAACATCGTCGAAGGATTGACGCGCCACCGCAACAAAAGTTGACGCGGCACGCTGGCCCGCCGGAAGGAGTCGATCATGAGCGAGAAACCCAGTGTGCTGCGCGAGACGGACGAGGAGGCACGCAAGCTCGCCCGGGTGCTTCTGCGTTCGGCGAGAAGCGGCGCGCTTGCCGGGATCGAGCCGGGGAGCGACGGTTTTCCCTTCGTCAGCCGTGTACTCGTCGGCATCGATATCGACGGAACGCCTGTCATCCTCGTGTCGCGGCTGTCGACGCATACTCAAGCGCTCACGGCGGACCGGCGCGCTTCGCTGCTGACCGGTGAGCCGGGCAAAGGCGACCCGCTCGCCCATCCGCGCCTGACGGTCCAGTGCGAGGCGGAGGCCGTCCCGCGCGATTGCGCGCTCCATCTGCGTCTTCGCGAACGATTCCTGCGCCGGCACCCCAAGTCCAAGCTCTATGCCGATTTTCCGGACTTCGGCTTCTTCCGTCTCAACCCGCTGCGGGCAAGCCTCAATGGCGGCTTCGGCCGCGCCTATGCGCTGACGGCGGAGGATCTCGCCATCGCTTCGCCGGCCGCTGCCGCCATCGCGGAAATGGAAGGCGGCGCGATCGAGCACATGAACGCCGATCACGCAGAAGCCGTGAGATATTATGCAACCACTCATTGCCGCGCACCGGAAGGCGACTGGAAGATCGTCGGCATCGATTCGGCAGGGCTCGACCTGTCGGACGGCGACCGTCTGCGCCGCCTGGAGTTCGAGACGCCCCTTGCCGACGAGGCCGAATTACGGCCAATTCTAAAAAAACTTTACCGTTAATCGCATCTTAGCTACCCCCATTTCTTGCAGGGGGTGGTTGCCCTTTTATGCATCACGGCTAATTATCGTGCTTCATCAATCATAACTACGTGTGATGAATTCTCGCATGGAGCACACGATGCAGCCTCTTCCGCCTGAAAAACACGAGGACGCCGAAATAGCAGCCGGTTTCCTTTCGGCCATGGCAAATCCGAAACGCCTGCTCATCCTCGACTCTCTCGTCAAGGAGGAAATGGCGGTTGGCGCCCTGGCCCATAAGGTCGGGCTGAGCCAATCGGCTCTTTCTCAGCACCTCTCGAAGCTTCGTGCGCAGAATCTGGTCAGCACCCGTCGTGACGCACAGACGATCTACTATTCGAGCTCGTCCGGCGCCGTGTTGAAGATTCTGGGCGCACTATCCGACATCTACGGCGAAGACACCGATGCCGTGGACGAAAAGCCTCTGGTTCGCAAATCGGCGTAACCTCCCAGCACGTCCGTTCGACCGAACAGCACGCCTCATCAAGCCCCGCCGATCCGATCGCGGGGCTTCATTTTTGGCGGGCGAGCCTTCTCGGTCCCGTCGCAGACTGGCCCGCAACATCGTGCTACATGATCATGCCATGAACCTTGAAAGCGAAATTCTCATCCTCACCGGGCCACCCGGTTCCGGAAAGACCACAACAGCGCAGGCGCTCGCGGCAGAGCCAGGATCATCGAAGGTCCATCTTCACTGCGACGACTTCTGGCATTTCATCAAACACGGGGCGATACCGCCCTATCTGCCCGAAGCTCACGAACAAAACGCCGTCGTTGTCGACGTGTTGACGAAAGTGGCCGCAACCTACGCACATGGCGGCTATTTCGTCATTGTGGACGGCATCGTCGGACCGTGGTTCCTGGAACCATTCAGGAAAATCACGGCACCGCTCCACTACGTCGTTCTGCGTCCGCCGCTCGGTGTCGCCATCCGGCGCTGCCAACAGCGCGGCGGGGACACATTGACAGACCCCGTGCCCATCGCGGCGCTTCATCAGCAGCTCTCATCGCTCGGCCCCCTCGAGCGGCATGTTCTCCCGACCGAAGGACACACTCGGGAGGACACGCTGAGTGCCGTGATCCAGGCAGTGGAAAGCGGATCGTTTCGCCTGGCTTGACGCCCATCGGCGGGCTGATAGTTTGACCAACGGGTAAAGAATCCGCCCGGCAAATCCAGATTGCCGGGACTCGACGAGGAGGAAAGACATGTCCAACCGCCTGAACACGACGCCCAACGACCTCAGAGCCTTCTGGATGCCCTTCACGGCCAACCGGCAGTTCAAGAAGGAACCGCGGCTGTTCGTCGGCGCCAAGGACATGTACTACACCACCCATGACGGGCGGACGGTTCTCGATGGAACTGCAGGGCTCTGGTGCGTCAATGCAGGTCACTGTCGTCCGAAGATCACCGAGGCGATTCGCGAACAGGCGGGCGAACTCGACTACGCGCCGGCCTTCCAGCTCGGCCATCCGAAAGCCTTCGAGCTCGCAAACCGGCTGGTCGACATCGCGCCCGAGGGCATGAACCACGTCCTCTACACCAACTCAGGATCGGAATCGGTCGATACCGCCTTGAAGGTGGCTCTCGCCTACCACCGCGCCAAGGGCAATGGCTCGCGCTTCCGCCTCATCGGCCGCGAGCGCGGCTATCACGGCGTCAATTTCGGCGGTATTTCGGTCGGCGGCATCGTCGCCAACCGAAAGATGTTCGGCACGCTGCTGACGGGCGTCGATCACCTTCCGCACACGCATCTGCCTGCCAAGAACGCCTTTACCCGCGGCGAGCCCGAGCACGGCGCCGACCTCGCGGCCGAACTCGAGCGCATCGTCACCCTGCATGACGCCTCGACGGTCGCCGCAGTCATCGTCGAGCCCGTCGCCGGCTCGACCGGTGTTCTCATCCCGCCGAAGGGCTATCTCCAGAAGCTGCGCGAAATCTGCACCAAGCACGGCATCCTGTTGATCTTCGACGAGGTCATCACCGGCTACGGCCGCCTCGGCACGCCCTTTGCCGCTCAATATTTCGACGTGAAGCCGGACATCATCACCACGGCCAAGGGGCTTACCAACGGCGTCATTCCGATGGGCGCGGTCTTCGTGACATCGGAAATCCACGACGCCTTCATGACCGGGCCGGAACACCTGATCGAGTTCTTCCACGGCTACACCTATTCGGGCAATCCGATCGCCTCGGCCGCGGCGCTTGGAACGCTGGATACCTACAAGGAAGAAGGGCTGCTGACGCGCGCCGCCGAACTTGCCCCCTACTGGGAGGAGGCGCTGCACTCGCTCAAGGACTGCCCGCATGTCATCGACATCCGCAATATCGGGCTGATCGGCGCGGTCGAACTCGAGCCGATCGCCGGCGAGCCGACAAAGCGCGCCTTCTCCGCCTTCCTCAAGGCTTACGAGAAAGGTCTGCTGATCCGCACTACGGGGGACATCATCGCATTGTCGCCGCCGCTGATCATCGAAAAGCAACAGATCGACGAGCTTTTCGACAAGCTGCGCGACGTTCTGAAGAACAATATCTGAGGCATTCCTGCCAAAGGCAAAATCCTTTCCCCGGATACGGCGAGAGGGTTATTGTCATGAAATCAATATCAAGGACGAGGTGCACGCATGTCCGAAGCGCTGGAGCGTCTCATCGATCAGGGCGTCGGCCGCGAGCCGGCGGACATCGTGCTCAAGGGCGGGCGGTTCTTCGATCTGGTCACCGGCGAGCTGGTCGCCTCCGACATCGCCGTTTCGGGCGAGCGGATCGTCGGCACCTGCGGCGACTACCAGGGCCGTGAGGAGATCGACGTTACCGGCCGCATCGTCGTTCCCGGCTTCATCGACACGCATCTCCACATCGAATCGTCGCTCGTCACCCCGCACGAATTCGACCGCTGCGTGCTGCCGCTCGGCATCACCACTGTTATCTGCGATCCGCACGAGATCGCCAATGTGCTCGGCACCGAAGGCATACAATATTTCCTGGATTCGGCGACAGAGACGATCATGGACATCCGCGTCCAGCTCTCCTCCTGCGTGCCGGCGACCCATCTGGAAACGTCCGGTGCCGACCTGCCGATCGAGCGCCTCACGCCCTTCCGCCACCACCCGAAGGTGATCGGCCTTGCCGAGTTCATGAACTTTCCCGGTGTGATCAACAAGGACCCGGTTTGCCTCGCCAAGCTCGACGCCTTCCAGGACGGTCATATCGACGGCCATGCCCCCCTGCTCCGCGGCAAGGAACTGAACGGCTATCTCGCCGCGGGGATCCGCACCGATCACGAATGCACGAGCGCGGAGGAAGCGCTCGAAAAGATACGCAAGGGCATGCACATCCTCGTTCGCGAAGGTTCCGTTTCCAAGGACCTGCAGGCCCTCATGCCGATTCTCACCGAGCGGCTGTCGCCCTATCTGGCCCTCTGCACCGACGACCGCAACCCGCTCGATATCGCCGAGCAGGGCCATCTCGACCACATGATCCGCACGGCTATCGCCGCCGGCGTCGAGCCGCTCGCCATCTATCGTGCCGCTTCGATTTCCGCCGCGCGCGCCTTCGGCCTGCGCGATCGCGGCCTCGTGGCACCTGGTTGGCGCGCCGACCTCGTCGTCGTCGACAGCCTGGAAAATTGCAAGGCCGAACTCGTCCTCTCCGCCGGCCGGCGCGTTACGGATGCCCTCTTCGCCGGGCGCAAGCCGGTCGAGCCGGTGGGGCTCGACAGCGTCAAGGCACGCGAGGTCAAGGCTGCGGACTTCGGCCTCCCCTACAATGAAGGCGAGACTTCGGTGCTCGGCGTCCTGCCCGGCAAGATCATCACCGAACACCGCCGATATCGCCTGCCCGCCGAAGGCAACCGGACCGGCGTCGATCTCGACCGCGACATCATCAAGGTCGCCGTGATCGAGCGCCACGGGGTCAACGGCAATCATGCCAATGGCTTCGTCCAGGGCTTCGGCCTGAAAAAGGGCGCGATCGCCTCCACGGTCGGCCACGACAGCCACAATATCTGTGTCGTCGGCGTGAGCGAGGAGGACATGGCTGTCGCCGCCAACCGGCTCGGCGAGATCAAAGGCGGCTTCGTCGTCGTCGAGGACGGCAAGGTCACCGGCGAGATCGCCCTGCCCGTCGCCGGCCTGATGAGCCTTGAACCGCACGAGCGCGTGCGCGATACGCTACACCATCTGCGTCAGGCCGCGTTTGCGCTGGGCGCCACGCTGGAAGAGCCCTTCCTGCAACTTGCCTTCCTGCCGCTGCCGGTGATCCCGCATTTGAAGATTTCCGACCGCGGGCTTGTCGATGTGGACAGGTTCATGCTGATCGGGTGAGGGTCGAGGCGCGGCATTCGCTGACGCAGCCGCACCTCGACTCCACTACCGCAACCTCCCGCAGAAAACGTCGAGCGCGGCGAGACTGATCGCATTATCCGCGAAAACCGGTGCAAAACCGGGCATGGGATGCGGCTCGGCGACGAGCGTCGTCGGGAGGTGAAACGTCTGCGGCTCCTGGGTCAGGTTGAAGACGAACAGCAGCCGCTCGCCTTCCTTTTCTCTGGTGAAGACCAGAAGGTCCTGGTTGGTGCCCAGGAAGGTCATGTCTGCGTCGACCAGCGCGGACTGCGCCCGACGGAACGCAAGGGTCTGGCGATAATGCTCGAGCACCGATCCTTCGACGCCCTCCTGTGCATCCACCGCCAGCCTTCGGTGCCCGTCGCGCACCGGCAACCAGGGAGCCCCCTCGGAAAAGCCGGCATTCGTCAGCTCTCTTTCCCAGACCATCGGGGTCCGGCAACCGTCGCGTCCGGCGAAGGCCGGCCAGAAGCGGATACCGTATGGGTCGCGCAATTCTTCGAAGGCAAGCTCCGCCTCCGGCAGGCCGAGCTCCTCTCCCTGATAAAGGCAGATGGTGCCTCGAAGGCTGGCAAGCAGCGAGATCGCAAGCTTCGCCACGCGCTCCCGGTCGGCCTCGCGCGGCGCGAAGCGGCTGACATGACGCATGACGTCGTGATTGGAGAAGGCCCAGCAGACCCAGCCGTCCGTCACCGTAGACTGGAAATTCTCGACGCAGCGGCGGAAGTGGCGCGCGGTGAATTCCGGCCCGAGCAGGTCGAAGGTATAGCACATGTGCAGCTTGTCGCCGCCGCTCGTATAGGCGGCAACCGTCTGCAGCGAGCGTGACCCGTCGCCGACCTCCCCCACCGTCGCACGGCCGCCATATTCATCGAGCAGCGCTCGAAACCGGCGCAGGAAACCGAGGTTTTCCGGCTGCGTCTTGTCATAGAGGTGGTCCTGCATGCCGTAGGGATTGACCTCCGGAGCATCGCGGCTCGTTGCATCCGGATCCGGCACCAGCGGTGGATTGTCCCGCAGAAGCTTGTCGTGGAAATAGAAATTCGCCGTATCGAGCCTGAAACCGTCGACCCCGCGGTCGAGCCAGAAGCGGACCGTCGCGAGCACCGCCTCCTGAACCTCCGGGTTGTGGAAGTTGAGGTCCGGCTGCGACGACAGGAAGTTATGCAGGTAATATTGCCGGCGCACCCCGTCCCATTCCCAGCCCGGACCGCCGAAGATCGAAAGCCAGTTGTTCGGCGCCGTGCCGTCCGGCTTCGGGTCGGCCCACACATACCAATCCGCCATGGCATTGGTCCGGCTCGAGCGGCTTTCGACGAACCAGGGGTGCCGGTCGGATGTATGCGAGATCACCTGGTCGATGATCACCTTGAGCCCCAGCCGATGGGCCTCCGCCAGCATCTCGTCGAAATCGGCAAGCGTGCCGAACATGGGATCGACGTCGCAATAATCCGAAACGTCATAGCCCATGTCCGCCTGGGGCGACGTGAAGAAGGGCGAAAGCCAGATGGCGTCGACCCCGAGCGAGGCGATATGGGGAAGCCGCCGGGTGACACCGCGAAGGTCGCCCATTCCGTCGCCGTCCGTATCCTGGAAGGAGCGCGGATAGACCTGATAGATCACCGCTCCGCGCCACCAGTTTTCGTTCGATCCAGATGCCGCCGGCATGCGCAGCTCTCCATGGTTGGTTCCGCAACCCAGATTTATCTTCACCGCTTCTTCGAGTAAACGCCGCCGTCAACATTCGCTTGCTCGCGCAGTGACATGCGCTTAATTCGGATCAGCGGAAAGGGAGGACTGAATGACGGGCAAACTGCTTTCGATCGGCGAATGCATGGTGGAACTCATGCAGGCGGAAGGCGACATGCTGCGCAAGGGCTATGCCGGCGACACCTTCAATACCGCCTATTACGCCCGGCTCTTCCTGCCGGCGGACTGGACGGTCGATTATTTCACGGCCGTCGGAACCGACACGGTTTCGGACGAGCTGCTGGCCTTCATCGAGAGCACCGGCGTCGGCGCGGCGCACATCCGCAGGATCGAAGGGCGAACGCCCGGCCTCTATATGATCCACCTCAAGAACGGCGAGCGCAGCTTTTCCTACTGGCGCTCGACTTCCGCTGCGAAACTGCTCGCGGACAATCCCGATCGGCTCCGGACGGCGATCGAGGCGGCGAATGTGGTGTTCTTTTCGGGAATCACCCTGGCGATCCTGTCGCCGGAGGCGGCAGAAACATTGCTTGCGGAGCTTCGGCGGGCAAAGGCGGGCGGGCGGCAGGTCGTCTTCGATCCGAACATCCGGCCACGCCTTTGGGACGACGCCGCACGGATGCGCGCGACGATCGAAGCCGGTGCGCGGGCGGCAACGATGGTGATGCCGAGCTTCGACGACGAGGCCACGCATTTCGGCGATGCATCCGTGGAAGCGTCGATCGAGCGCTATCGGGCACTCGGCGCCGAAAACGTTGTGGTCAAGGATGGTGAAAACGGCGTCACGCTCGATTTTACGGGTGAAGACCGGGTTCACGTTCCCGCCTCGCAGGTTTCCGCCGTCGTCGATACGACCAGCGCCGGCGACAGCTTCAACGGCTCCTTCCTCGCCCGTCTTGCCAGCGGCGACAGTCCGGCCGATGCCGCGGTCTTCGCCGCCCGTGTTGCGGCCGCCGTGATCGGTCACCATGGCGCGCTGATCGGACGGGACAAGCTGCCGCGGGGTTAAAGCGCGATCCGGGTGAAGGTGGCAGCAGCCCCCCTGCCGGGCGGAGGGGTACCCTACACGCTTCGTGCCACCGCTTCCCGCCGGAACCCCTTGCTCGCGACCATGAGATTGCGCGTATATTCCTCCGCAATGCGGCCGGCGACCAGGTCTGCCGAGGTCAGCCGCTCCACAACGCGGCCGTTCTGCATCACCGCCAGCCGTTCGCACATATGGGTGACGACGCCGAGATCGTGGCTCACCATGATGAAGGTCAGGCCGCGGTCCCGCCGCACCTCTTCGAGGAGGTTCAGCACTTCGGCCTGCACGGACGCGTCGAGCGCCGAGGTCGGCTCGTCGAGGAGCAGGATCGAGGGTTCCAAGATGAGGGCGCGTGCGATCGCGACGCGCTGGCGCTGGCCACCGGAGAGCTGGTGCGGATAGCGGAAGCGGAAACCGGATCCGAGGCCCACCTCGTCCAGGGCCTTCAGGATGCGGCGCTCGCCGTCGCCGATGCCGTGGATCGCCAGAGGCTCCATCAGCTGCCGGTCGACCGTCTGGCGCGGATGCAGCGAACCGTAAGGATCCTGGAACACCATCTGCACCGCCCGATAAAAGGCCTTGTCACGATGCGTGCCACGAACCTCGCGGCCTGAAACCCGGATCGTTCCTTCACTTGCCGCGGTGAGGCCGGCGACGGCGCGCAGCAGGGTGGACTTGCCCGAGCCGGATTCGCCGACGAGGCCGAAGGACTCGCCCTTCGCGACATCCACGCGGACGGCATCGAGCGCCTTGAACTCGTCGAAGACGACGCTCAGATTTTCGACGGATACGGCCTCGGTCATAGCGCCCACTCCGGTTTGCGGTCGAGCACCGGCAATGGATGGCGATCCGACCCGATCACCGGCATGCAGTTCAGGAGACCTCGTGTATAGGGATGCTTGGCATTGCCGAGTTCCGATGCGGCGATCTCCTCGACGATCCTGCCCGCATACATCACCAGAACGCGGTCGCAGAAGGAGGAGACGAGGCGCAGATCGTGCGAGACGAAGATCAGCCCCATGCCGCGTTCCGCCACCAGCTTGTCGAGGATCGCGAGGACTTCGAGCTGAACCGTCACGTCGAGCGCCGAGGTCGGCTCGTCCGCGATCAGGAGTTCCGGCCCGGCAACCAGCATCATCGCGATCATCGCCCGTTGTCCCATGCCGCCCGAGACCTCGTGCGGATAGAGGTCGAAGACGCGGGAAGCATCGCGGATCTGCACGGCCGCGAGCATATCGAGCGCCCTCTCCCGCGCTTCCGCGCGGCCGACCTTCTCATGCCGCCGCAAGGTCTCGACGATCTGCCGTCCAATGCTCATCACCGGGTTCAGCGAATATTTCGGATCCTGCAGGATCATGGCGATGCGCTTGCCACGCAGGTCCCGCCGGAGTTTTGGGGAGGCCGAAAGAAGATCGATCCCTTCGAAGGCAAGCCGTTTCGCCGTCACTTCCGCGTGCGGCGGCGTCAGCCCCATGATGGCACGGCCCGTCTGCGACTTGCCGGAGCCGCTTTCGCCGACGATGCCGAGGCGCTCGCGCCCGAGGGTAAAGGAAACCCCGCGAACGGCCTCGACAACCCCGGTGCGCGTCGGGAACCGGACCCGGAGGTCCTCGACTGTCAGAAGCGCGCTCATTGGCCGCTCTCCCGGGGATCGAGCGCATCGCGCAGCCCGTCACCGAGCAAGTTGAAGCCGAGGCTGACGATCAGGATGGCGATGCCGGGCATGGTCGCCACCCACCACTGGTCGAGGATGAAGCGCCGGCCGGAGGCGATCATGGCGCCCCATTCCGGCAGCGGCGGTTGCGCGCCGAGGCCGAGGAAGCCGAGGCCCGCGGCCGTCAGGATGATGCCGGCCATGTCGAGCGTCACGCGGACGATCAGCGACGACATGCACATGGGCATGACATGGCGGAAGACGATGCGCAGGGGCGAGGCGCCCATCAGCCGCACAGCGGCGATGTAATCGGAGTTGCGTACTGTCAGCGTTTCGGCGCGGGCGATGCGCGCATAGGGCGGCCAGGAGGTGATGGCGATCGCGATCACCGCATTTTCGATCCCCGGGCCGAGCGCCGCGACGAAGGCCAGCGCGAGCACGAGCTTCGGAAAGGCGAGGAAGATGTCGGTGATGCGCATGAGGACCGCGTCGACCCATCCGCCGGCATAGCCGGCGACGGCGCCGACGATCAGGCCGACCGGTGCCGCGATGACTGCGACGAGAAGGACGACGAGGAGCGTCAGCCGCGAACCGTGTATCAGCCGGGAGAGAATATCGCGGCCCTGGTCGTCCGTGCCGAGCAGGTAGCCTTCGCTGCCGGGCGGCAGAAGCCGCGCGCCGGCGAGGTTTCCGATGACAGGAGAGTGAGGCGCGAGCGCATCGGCGAAGATCGCAACGAATACGAGCGCCAGCAGAATGCAAAGGCCGAGCACCGCAAGCCGGTTGGCGGAGAAGCGCCGCCAGGTCATATAGGCGCGGCCGAGCCGAGCCTGGGTCCGCGACTGGGGGCGATCTGAAAGCAGCCACTCGCGGCGCGTCATCGGGCGTGTTTCGGTGGCAAGGCTCATCGGGCGCGCGTCCTCGGGTCAAGCGTGCGGTAGAGAAGATCGGACAGGAGATTGATGGCGATGAAGACCGATCCGATGATGATCGTGCCGCCGAGAACGGCATTCATGTCGGCATTCTGCAGTGAATTGGTGATGTAGAGGCCGAGCCCCGGCCAGGCGAATACGGTCTCCGTCAGGACCGACCCTTCGAGCAGGCCGGCATAGGAGAGCGCGATCACCGTCACCAGTGGAACCGCCGCATTGCGCAGCGCGTGCGTCCATATGATCCGCGCCTCCGAAAGGCCCTTGGCTCGCGCCGCAACGATATATTCCTGCTGCAGCTCGTTCAGCATGAAGCTGCGGGTCATGCGGCTGATATAGGCGAGCGAGAAATAGCCGAGCAGCGAAGCCGGCAGGATGATGTGCCGGAAGACGTCGCGGAAGACGTCCCATTGGCCCTGCCAGGCCGAGTCCAGGAGGTAGAAACCGGTGGCCGGCGTGAAGCTGTATTCGTAGACGATATCGATGCGGCCGGGATAGGCGACCCATTGCAGCCGCGCATAGAAGACGAGCAGCGCGAGCAATGCCAGCCAGAAGATCGGCACGGAATAGCCGACGAGGCCGATGACGCGAACAACCTGGTCGGCGATGCTGCCGCGCTTGACGGCGGCGAGAACGCCGAGCGGCACGCCGATGAATGCGCCGATCAGGGTTCCGAGCGTCGCGAGTTCCATGGTGGCCGGAAAGACGCGGCGGATATCCGCCATGACCGGATTGGTGGTCAGCACCGAGGTCCCGAAGTCGCCGGTGAATGCTTGCCGGCAATAGATGAAGAACTGCTGGTAAAGCGGCAGGTTGAGCCCCATCGCTTCGCGCGTGCGTTCCACGACGTGATTCGGCGCCCGATCGCCGAGAACGGCGAGCACCGGATCGATCGGGATGACGCGGCCGATGAAGAAGGTGACGGCGAGAAGGCCGAGATAGGTGGTTGCCACGACGACGAGAAACTGCAGTACCGCGACAAACGCCTTCCGGGAACGGGCGCGCCGGCGCCCGCTCATGGGTTCAATTCCGCTCATGCTCAAGGGAACGGTCCTTTCGACTATTCCTTGGATACGTTCCAGACGTAGTTGGTGTCGAAGCTCGGTCCGAGCGTGAAGCCCTCGACGTTGCCGCGGAGGCCGGCGACCTCCGTCTGCTGAAAGATCAGGATGAAAGGACTATTCTCGAGAACCGTCTTCTGCAGCTCCTTGTAGATATCGGCGCGCTTGGCGCTGTCGCGTTCGAGGAGCGCGTCCTTGGTCTTCTTGCTGAGTTCCGGAACGTCCCAGGCGTTGCGCCAGGCGAGCGTCTTGTTCGTGCCTTCGTCGGAATTGTCCGGATTGTTGGTGAAGGTATCGGCATTGGAGTGCGGATCGAAATAATCCATGCCCCACTGACCGATATACATATCGTGGTTGCGGGCGCGGTACTTGGTCAGCGTCTGCTTGCCGTCACCGGGAATGATTTCGAGCTTCACGCCCGCCTCGGCCAGGGTCTGCTGGAAAGATTCGGCAATGCCGGTCACCGGCTGGGTGTTGCGCACATCCATCGTGACCGTGAAGCCGTCGGGATAACCCGCCTTCGCCAGCAGTTCCTTCGCCTTGGCAACGTCGAACGTGTAGGGGTTCTCGTTGAGAGCACCGAGCACGCCCTTCGGCAGGAAGCTCTGGTGAATCTCGCCTATGCCCTTGATCAGCGTCGAGCCGATCGCGTCATAGTCGACCAGATACTTGAAGGCCTGCTGCACCTCGGGTTTTGCCAGCGTCTCGTTCTTCTGGTTGAGACTGATGTAGTAGACCGTGCCCTTCGGCGCGCTCGCCATCGCCAGATCGGCATTCTTGCCGACCGCCTCGTAGTCGCCCGGCTCGAGGTTTCGCGCCACGTCGATGTCGCCGGCTTCGAGCGCCAGCCGCTGGCCGGAGCTTTCCTTCATGTGACGGTAGATGACGCGGGCGAGTTTCGCCGGTTCGCCGTAGAAGTTTTCGTTGCGCTCCAGAACCACGACTTCGTTTGCGCGCCATTCGCGCAGCTTGAACGGACCGGATCCGGCGTAACCGGTCTTCAGCCATTCATTGCCGAAGTCGTTGTCGTATTTGTATTCGTCGCTCGGCGTAACGGATTTCACGTGCTCGAGCACGAGCTTCTTGTCCACGACGGAGGCGACGGTCGCCGTGAGACAGTTGAGCACGAAGCTCGGCGCGTAGGGTTGGTCGACCGTGAAGACGAAGGTCTCGGCGTCGGCGGCCTTCGCCTTTTCCGTGACGTTGTCGCCGGTGAGGCCGAACTGCGTAAGAATGAAGGCCGGGCTCTTGTCGAGCTTGACGGCGCGTTCGAACGAATAGGCGACGTCCTCGGCGGTGATCGGATTGCCGGAGGCGAATTTCATGCCGGACTTGAGCTTGAACGTATAGGTCAGGCCGTCATCGGAGACCGTCCAGCTTTCGGCGAGGTCGCCGATGACCTTGGACGTGTCGTTGAGATCGAGCCGGACGAGCAGGCTGTAGGTGTTGCTGGTCATCTCGGCGGTCGACAGCTCGAAAGCTTCGCCCGGATCCATGGTGATGATGTCGTCGAACGCGAATCCCTCGACCAGCGTATCCTTCGGCGTTTCCGCGAAGGACGGCTGGGCCGCACCCATTGCCATGGCGAGTGCCGCCGAGGCGGCAAGAACTCGAAAACGTCCGTTGAGCTTGTGCATCATATCGCGCTTCCCTCTTTTAACCCTTCTCGGGCTTTTCTTCATGATGATCAGGCAGGCTTGTGCCACGCCTGACCCAGAACTCTCAGCCAGTTCTCCCGGCATATTTTCGCCAGGTCGGCGTCACCATATCCGGCGTCTTCCAGCGCGGCAACGAGCTTCTGATTCCCCGCCGCGTCGGCGATTTCCTCGGGGATGGTCGCGCCGTCGAAGTCCGATCCGAGCCCCACGCAATCGATACCGATACGCTCGACCAGATAGTCGACGTGGCGGACCATGTCGGAAAGCGGCGTCGTCGCGTTCTCCTGCCCATCGGGGCGCAGCATCGTCGTCGCATAGTTGAGGCCGACGATGCCGCGGCTCTCGCGGATGGCGTCGAGCTGCCGGTCGGTCAGGTTACGGGCGACCGGCGTCAGCGCATGAACATTGGAATGGCTGGCGACGAGCGGCTGGTCGGTCGTTTTCGCCACGTCCCAGAAACCCTTTTCCGTGATGTGTGCGAGGTCGATCAGAATGCCGAGCCGGTTGCAGGCGCGCACGAGTTCGAAGCCGGCTTCGGTAAGGCCGGCCCCCGTATCGGGCGACATGGGGTAGGCGAAGGGAACGCCATGACCGAACACGTTATGGCGGCTCCACACGGGGCCGAGCGAGCGAAGTCCGGCGGCGTGAAAGGTCTCCAGCGCCGCGAGGTCGGGTCCGATCGCCTCGCAGCCCTCCATATGCAGGACGGCAGCAAACACTTCGTCGGCCATTGCCGCGCGTATCTCTTCAACTGAACGGCAAAGCCGCCAGGCGCCCGCGCGGTCGAGCTTGAACGCGATGTCTGCGAGCTCCATGGCGGTCGCGAGCGACGGCAAGTGGTCGAGCGGCGCCGCCATGGGCGTCGCGTAATGGCCATTCTCATCCGGCGTCTTGAGCACCAGATCGCCGGACGGGACGTAAATCGCACAGAGGCCGCCTGCGAGACCGCCTGCCCTGGCGCGCGCCGCATCGATGTGGCCCTTATCGGTGCCTTCCGAAAACTCGGCCACCGGGTCGGCACCGCCGCGTGCATGTTGCCAAAGGCGCAAAAGCACATCGTTATGGCCGTCGAAAACCGCCTGCATTCCCAAATTTTCCTTCGTTATATCAGGGAGATCGGATGGGACATCGCCACCCCGCGTCCGGACGGAGACGAAAGGCGATGCTATTGAAACGGACTGCGCATTTCAATGAATATCCGGGAATTTCAGTGGATAGGCTGTAGCGAAAACTTGCAGGAAGCCGACCGCGATCGTCACCGCGATCAATGGAACGTGGATTTCGAGAAGAGGTTGAGTACCAGCACGCCGGCGATGATGAGCCCCAGCCCGAGAATAGCCGGCAGATCGAGCTTCTGACCGAAAACTACGTAGCCGGCGATCGAGATCAGCACGATGCCGAGGCCGCTCCAGAGCGCATAGGCGATCCCGACCGGGATGTAGCGGAGCGCATAGGAGAGGAAGAAGAAGGCGACCGCGTAGCACAGAACCATGAGCACGGTGGGCGTCAGCCGCGTGAAGTGCTGCGCCGCCTGCATGGCGGAAGTGCCGAGCACTTCGAAGACGATGGCGATCACCAGAACGGTGTAGAGCGTGGCGGGATTCACGGAACGTCTCCGATCGAAGTATGGGAAAGCGGCACGGGTCTGCCCTCTATTCCAGCGAAAGCGCGTTGAGCTTCTGAAGCAGGATCGCCCTGGTCGACGCTTCGATGTCGTGGCTGCGCATCAGATCCGACAGCCAGACGCCATCGGCGGCGAAGCGGGCGAGCAGGCAATTTGGCGAACTGTCCGTCGCGGCGAATTGCGCGGACCGGCGCGCCACCCATTCGCGCCAACGCTCCTTGAGGTGCGGCTCGGCCAGGAGCGCAATAGTCAGCATCTGCCAACCTTGCGCCTCCGCATCGAGCGCGAAACAGACGCCGAGATAGGCACGCGTAAAGCGTCCCTTCTCGACGTCATCTCCGGCCATCGCTTCGTCGAGGGCGCTGTCGAAACGCACGACAAGATCATCGAAAAGGGCGTCGAGCAGAGCCAGCTTGTTCGGGAAATGGTGCAACAGCCCGCCTTTGCTGACACCCGCCGCCTGCGATACGGCGTCGAGGGTGACCGCGGCGATGCCCTGCTCCAGCGACAGGCGTCCCGCGACCTCCAGCAATTGCCGGCGGACGCGTTGCGGCTGTTTTTTTCTTGATGGGGCGTTTGTCATATCTCATAAACATACCGTCTGGACGGTTTGTCAAGTGGCTTTCCTCGGGGCGACGATTGTCGCGCGGAAGGCAGACGACGATCTCTGCCGCGCCGAAAAGCCGCAAGCGAAGGAATGGCAAGGCATTGCCCGCCCGGGTCGCGCGCTGTACCAATCCCGGCGAGGAACGTGACCATGACGGAACCGCAAACGACGACGTTTTACGAGGCGATCGGTGGCGACGCCACCGTGCGCGCCCTGACGCGGCGCTTCTACGAACTGATGGACAGCCTGCCCGAGGCGGCGAACTGCCGCGCCATCCACCCGCCGGATCTGACCGGCAGCGAGGAAAAGTTCTACGAATATCTGACCGGCTGGCTCGGTGGACCGCTGATCTATGTGCAGAAACGCGGCCACCCCATGCTGCGTCGCCGGCACTTCATTGCCGGGATCGGGCCTGTCGAGCGCGACGAATGGCTTCTCTGCTTCACCCGCGCACTCGAAGAAACCGTCTCCCACCCGAAGCTGAGGGAGATCATTCTGGAGCCGATCACCCGGCTCGCCCATCATATGCAGAACAAGGAATAGCCAGGATGCCGAACAGCGGACTGCGCTCGACCATGCTTTTCGTAGCCGGCCTCATGGGCCTCTTCGGCGTCGCGAGTGCCGCCGCCGCTTCGCATGGCGATCCGCGTCTTCTCGGCGGCGCATCGGCCATGTGCCTCGCCCACGCACCGGCGCTCGTCGCGCTTCATGCCGGATGGGCGCACTTCCGCACCGCCGCCCTCGCCGCCTTGCTGCTGGCGGCAGGCACGGCACTCTTTGCCGGAGACCTCACCATGCGCCATTTCTCTGGCCACGGCCTCTTCCCAATGTCGGCGCCGCTCGGGGGCCTGACGATGATGGCCGGCTGGCTTGCCGTCGCGATCGGGGCATTCCTGCGCCCGGAAGCGTGAGGAGGGACAAGCCCGAAGTACAGGAATTCCGGTAAGAGGGGAGTTTCAGTATGCAGTCGCACATTTTCGGAGGCAGACTGGCCTTCCGGATGAAAGTGAACCAAACCTGTTGAGATTCGGAGGCCTGCAATCTCTCCTCGCCTCATTCCTGTGATTGTCACAGGGATCCAGCAGCGCCGCGTCTGCGGCGCGGGAAGCGTTCTTTCAGCCCAAGGACTTGGTCTGGCTGGATTCCTGTGACAAGCACAGGAATGAGGAAATCAAACAAGCCGCCGCGGGTTCGCCAAGCATGACGGCGCGCTGAAGATCAGGCACCCTCGACGACGGTAAAGCCCTCGAACTTCGGGGGACCGAGATACATTGCCTTGTTTTCGCCGGCGCTTCGGTGCGCCGCCCGGAAATTATCGGACTTGGTCCAGGCGATGAAGGCGTCCTTGGTCTCCCAGGCCGATTTCGAAATAAAAGGCGTGTAGCCTTCCTCCGGCACGCTGTCGCCGCGCAGCAGATGGAATTCGATGAAGCCCGGCATCTCCGAGAGAGAAGAGTCCCGCGCCTTCCAGACCGCCTCGAAGGCCTCCTCCTGGCCGGCTGCGACACGGAAACGGTTCATGGCGAAAAACATGGCTAGCTCTCCTGTAGCGGGATGAGGAAAGTGTGTGCGGTTTTTCGCCCGCATCCCGCGCCTCAACTATTAGCGCATCCCAATGTTTCATGGAAACACTGGAAGGCCCTAACCCTTGGTCCAACGCACTTCCGGACGGAAGCCGTTACACACGTTTCCTGGAAGCGATCTAGGCCTTCTTTTGCGAGACGGGCTGCGCGGTCGTTGACGGAAACGGCAGGACAGATCCCCCGCTCGGCGGCGCAAGGCCGAGAGGATCCCTCGCCGGCGGGCGCGCTTGCCAGGTCGGAAATTCGGTCACGTTTTCGTTTTCCTCAAGCATCCGTGCTCGGCGCGTGAGAAGCTCGTAGAGCTCGGGAACCAGTCCGTCACCGAATTGCGAAGCGAGTTTGTGAAGACCGATCATCGTCATCTGATCGGGACGTTCGTCATGCATTGGAAGCTCCATGCGGCCGGCGAGAATGCCGTCTGACCGCTCGTAAAAGATTCAGTTCTCGCTGCCGTTTCCGGTCAGATCCTGAAGCGCCCGCTCGAGACTCGACTTCGAGCCGTTGCGCAACGGCACGAAGGCCTTGCCCCACTTCTTGCAGCCGGTCTTCACGCGAAGACACGCATCGTGGCTGATGCAGTCGATCGGGCAGAAGACGCAGTCGACCGAGGGCAGGACGCGATCGATGCGCGACACCGCCTCCCGTAAACCGCCGTCATGGTGGATGAGTTCCGCACCGTAGGAACTGGCGATCTGGCGCAGATGCGCAACCTGGCAGTCGCGTCCGCCGACATAGAGGAAGCTGCGGCCCTCGAGCGTCACCTTTCCGGCATTGGATTGCGGCTGGCTCTGCGCATCCTTCGCCCTGCCCTTGCCGCCCTTGCCTGCATTCTGGTGCCGCTTGCCACCCATCCGTCGTCTCCGTCTTGCTTCGCGACGCCGGCCCTGCGGCCCATCGCCAATCAGATTTGGCACACACCGATCGGTTGCGTGACGGAGGCAACCTATAAAACTTGATAGCAGGAGTAAAGTATAAACATGAGTGTTTTGATCATATATTTCGATGCTCGCCTTCGCGACTTTTTCCTCGCTCGCGGAAGCAGATTCACAGCGCTGAATTCACCGGGTGAAGGACACCGGGATGTTGAATTCCCATCTGTCGCGGCCCGCACCGGCGGGAATGGCCGGGAAAGGTGCCGCCCGGCGCACGGTTTCCAACGCCGCCTGATCGAGGACGGGTGAACCGGCGCTTTTCGTTATGCCGACCCTTGCCACCCCACCACCGGAAGTTACGGTAAAGCTGACATGGGCAACACCGCGCAGCCCCTGCCGTCTGGCCTCGGCCGGGTAGCGAATAGCGCGGGTCAGCTTTCTTCTGACCTTGCCGGGATAGTTCGACACCGCGGCATTGCCGATTTCCCGCGACGCACCGCGGCTTTCTCCGGTGGCGGCAGCCGCCGTGGCATTCTCCACGCCGTCGGTCTTCCCCTTTTTCTGCGATTTCGCCTGGGCGCCGCCCTCACCTGCCTTTTTTCGGACGACCTTCTTTTTCTTCGCCGGCTCCTTCTTCGGCTCCACCTTCTCGACCTCGGGCTTCAAGACTTCCTCAGGGTCCGGTCTCTCCTGCGGAATGACGGTCTCGACCGGAGCGATGCTTGCGATCACGTCTGCTTCTTCGACCTGGCTCGCCGGCATCTCTTCCGCGGGGAGTATGACGTCCGCCTCCGTCGGCGTCATCTCGGACGGCTCCTGGGCAACAGGTTCGGTCGGCACCGGCTCTACGGCTTCGACCACCTCTTCCGTCGGTTCGATCTCGGTCGGCTTCAGTTCCTCGGGCGTCTCTTCCGTCGGCTCCACCACTTCGGATGGGTCCCCCGCCTGAACGGCATCTTCGAAGGCGTTGCCGAGCATCGACACTTCCACGGTGGAGCCGCCGGCGATGAGCGCCAGCTCCTTTTCCTCATCAGGAGCAAGCAACATCGCCCCGCCGGCATGCGCCAGCAGGGAAAGGCCGATCGCCGTCGCCCATTTCACCATGTGTTTCATTCTGTCTTGCCTTCCGCCGGCAATTTCGAGAACGCGAACCTCAGCCCTTGAGCTCCACGGCCGATTTCGAGCCGGTCTTCAGGCCCGTCATACATGCACCCTTGTCGACGCCTTCGCCGACGCAGGTCGGCGCATCGTTGATCAGCAGGCTTTTCACCGCCTCGCACTTCGTACCCGGCAGATCGAATTGCCTGACTTTCGTCTTGCCCGCGGGAAGATCCCTGAAATCGAGCACGGCCATGCGCTCGACCAGACCTTTCTGATCGAAGAGCACGAATTCGAACGAGACCTTCGAAAGAGCGAGCGCGCTACTGGCGACGAAGGTCAACTTGCATCCCTTTTCCGACGACGCGATCTCGTTGAGCTCGATCGAAAGGCCGGCTGGCGCGGCAGCATCCTGCGCTACGGCTGCCCCTGCCGTGAAGAGAGCTGCAAAGGCCGCAAAGGCAAAACGGGAAAAATAAGTCATCCTGGCACCACTCGCTGTCCGCGGCGGTCCTTTCGGTTCCCGCACGCGTTCCTTTTAACTTGACCGCAACATTCCGGTATTGCGTCCTTAATGAAATATGAGTAGTGAAGTCAAGATACTAACTGGAATGGGCGGGATCAATGGATGACGCACTCGTCTCGTCTCCTACTCGCGAACCGGCAAAACCGTGACACCGAACGACAACGATAATCCACGATCCCCGCGGACCGAGACGCCGCTGAACCGGCCGCAACCGATCGTCGAGAGCCACGACCTTTTCCGCGGCCACAACGAGATTCTCATTTCCCACGAGGGGGCGATCTACCGGATGAAGATCACCCGCCAGGGCAAGCTGATTCTGAACAAGTAGCGAGATGACGATGACTGAGAGCGCTCACCCCACCCCGTCCGATATCCGGGCCTATCGCGCCGAGAATCCGAAGCTGCGCGAACGCGACATCGCCGCGAAGCTCGGCATTTCCGAGGCAGCGCTCGTCGCTGCCGAATGCGGCCTCACCGCCGTCCGGATCGACTGCAGCGCCAGCCGCTTCCTTGAGCGCGTCGAGGAGTTGGGCGAAGTCCTTGCGCTTACCCGCAACGAAAGCGCCGTCCACGAAAAGGTCGGCGTCTACGAGAACATCAAGCAAGGGCACGGCGCGGCTCTGGTGCTTGGTCCCGAAATCGACCTGCGTATCTTTCCCGGCGCCTGGGCACATGGTTTCGCCGTGACCAAGACGGATGCGACAGGGGAGGTTCGCCGCAGCCTGCAGTTCTTCGACAAGTGGGGCAATGCCGTCCACAAGGTTCACCTGCGTCCTCTCTCGAACCTGGCCGCCTATGAGAAGATCGTCGAAGACCTTCGCCTGGACGATCAGTCGCAGGACTTCATCGCCGATCCCGGCGCACCCGCGGCCGACGATTCGGCCGATGCTGCAGTCGATACGGCGGAGCTGCGCGACCGCTGGTCGAAGCTCACGGACACGCATCAGTTCCCCGGCATGTTGCGCAAGCTCAATATCGGACGGCGCCGGGCGCTGCACGCGATCGGCGACGACTTTGCCTGGCGGCTCGACACGGCCTGCATCGAGATGATGATGCGTAATGCTGCAGAGACGGCCCTGCCGATCATGTGCTTCGTCGGCAACCGCGGCGTCATCCAGATTCATTCCGGTCCGGTCGTCAAGATCGGTACCATGGGGCCGTGGCTGAACGTGATGGACGAAACCTTCCATCTGCATCTGCGCACCGATCACATCGCCGAACTCTGGGCCGTGCGCAAGCCGACCGCGGACGGACACGTGACCTCCCTCGAAGCGCTCGACGCCAAGGGCGAGATGATCATCCAGTTTTTCGGAAAGCGGAAGGAAGGTTCCTCGGAGAGGGCCGAATGGCGCAGCCTGGTCGAGGCGCTGCCCCGCCTGGAAGCCGTCGTCGCGGCCTGATGGTGCCGCCCGACCGGGCGGCGATTTGGGACGACACGCACAGATCAAAGGAAGTGATGATGAACGGCTTCGGTATCCGCCGTCTTCGGCGTTGGGAAATGGCCCTCGCGGCCTTCGCGCTGTCGGCGCCTTTCGTTCTGCCCCTGCTTGCGCCGGGAACTCCTCCGTTCCTGCGCCCGGCGATGGCCGAGGTGCTCGAGCAGCCGGACACCTCCCGCGTCGTCTCGGTGGGCGGCGCGATCACCGAAATCATCTATGCGCTCGGCGAGGAGAACCGCCTCGTCGGCCGCGATTCCACCAGCATTTACCCGGAGGCGGCGACCAAGCTGCCGGATGTCGGCTACATGCGGCGATTGGCGCCCGAAGGCGTTCTTGCCGTCAACCCGACGGCAATCGTGGCCGTCGAGGGCAGCGGCCCGCCGGAAACGCTCGCCGTGCTCCAGGAGGCGAACATTCCCTTCACCAGCATCCCCGAGACCTATGACAAGGACGGCATCGTCAACAAGATCCGCGCGGTCGGAGCTTTCCTCGGCGTGAAGGAAAAGGCCGAAACGCTCGCGCAATCCGTGGAGAGAGATCTCGCCGCCGCCGTGGCCGACAGTGCCGCTCGCCCGCAAGCCGAGCGCAAGCGTGTCCTCTTCGTTCTGAGCACCCAGGGCGGCAGAATCCTCGCCTCCGGTACCGGCACCGCCGCCGCCGGCATCATCGAGCTTGCCGGCGCGGTCAACGCCGTCGGCACCTCGCCCGGTTACAAGCCATTGACGGAGGAGGCGATCATTGAGGCCAAGCCCGATGTGGTCCTGATGATGAACCGCGGCGATAGCCATGCTGCGGGCCCGACGAACTCTTCGCGCTTCCGGCCCTCAGCCTCACCCCGGCGGCAAAGAACAAGGCGCTGATCCGCATGGACGGGCTGCATCTGCTCGGCTTCGGTCCTCGCACGGCAAGCGCTATCCGCGAACTCAACGCCGCAATTTATGGAAAGAAGACCAATGCCTCGCAGTGAGGCCATGGAAGGCCCGATGCGCAGGCCGGCACTTGCCGCCCGAATCGTCCGCGACTGGCGCAACGGAGACCGGGCGGGCCTGGCGCGTGGCCTGATCCTCGTTCTGGCGATACTGGCGGCCGTGACGTTCATGACCTCCATCACCACCGGCGCGGCCGACGCTTCGCTCGGCAATATCCTTCGGTGGCTTTTCGGCGAGGCCGATCAGGCCATGAGCGCCCGCGACCGAATCATCATCCTCGATATCCGTCTGCCGCGTGCCGTGCTCGGCATGCTCGTCGGCGCGTCGCTTGCCGTTTCCGGCGTCGTGATGCAGGGCCTCTTCCGCAATCCGTTGGCCGATCCCGGCCTTGTCGGAGTTTCCTCCGGCGCAAGCCTCGGCGCGGTGCTGTTGATCGTGCTCGGTGACGTTGCCTTTGGCCCGCTGTTCGCGGTCTTCGGCTTCTATGCCCTCCCCTTCGGCGCCTTTCTCGGCGGCCTCGCCACCACGCTGCTGCTCTACCGGATCGCTACCCGCGGCGGCCAGACATCGGTCGCGACGATGCTGCTGGCGGGCATTGCGCTGGGCGCGCTTGCCGGTGCAGTGACGGGCGTACTCGTCTTCATCGCGGACGACAAACAACTGCGCGATCTCACTTTCTGGGGCCTCGGATCGCTCGCCGGCGCCAACTGGACCAAGATCGCCGCCGCCGGACCGATCATTCTCCTGTCACTTGCAGTCGTCCCCTTCCTGGCGCGCGGGCTCAACGCCATCACGCTCGGCGAAGCCGCCGCCTATCACATGGGCGTCCCGGTTCAGCGGTTGAAAAACATCGCTATCTTCAGCGTCGCCGGCGCCACCGGCGCGTCGGTGGCCGTCAGCGGCGGCATCGGATTCGTCGGCATCGTCGTTCCGCATCTCCTGCGGCTGATCATAGGCCCGGATCACCGCCACCTGCTGCCCGCCTCCGCCCTCCTTGGCGGCACGCTGCTGATCTTCGCCGACATGCTGGCCCGCACCATCGTGTCGCCGGCCGAACTGCCGATCGGCATCATCACCGCCTTCGTGGGTGCGCCCTTCTTTCTCTGGGTCCTGCTCAGGGGCCGGTCGAACTTGGGACTTTGATTGCGAACATGATCAGAGCATCCGACATTTCCGTCCGCCTTGCCGGAAGACAGGTGCTGCACGGCATCTCCCTCGATGCCGCTCCCGGTGCGATGACTGCAATCGTCGGCCCGAACGGATCGGGCAAGACCACGACCTTGAAGGCGATCTCGGGCGAGCTCACGCCTTCGGCCGGTAAGGTCACCATCAACGGTCGCGACATCGCAAGCCTGAAACCATGGGAGCTCGCACTGAAGCGCGGCGTGTTGCCGCAATCGACGGTCATCTCCTTTCCCTTCACCGTCAGGGAAATCGTTCGCCTCGGCCTCGAGGCAAACGGAACCGGCAAATCGGCCGCCGGCGACCGGACAGCCGATGAAGCTCTGGAGGCCGTCGATCTCGCCGGCTTCTCCGGCCGCTTCTACCAGGAACTTTCGGGCGGCGAACAGCAGCGGGTCCAGCTCGCACGCGTCCTCTGCCAGATCTCGGCCCCGGTCGCAGACGGCGAACCGCGCTATCTCCTGCTCGATGAGCCGGTATCGAGCCTCGACATCCGCCACCAGCTCACGATCATGCGGCTTGCGCGCCAATTCTGTGCCGACGGCGGCGGTGTCGTCGCAGTCATGCACGATCTCAACCTTACATCGATGTTTGCCGATCAGATCGTGATGATGAAAGCCGGCCGCATCCGGGCGCGCGGAGCGCCGAAAGACGTGCTGACCGACGAGACCATGGAAGCGGTCTTCGGCTGCCGCATGCGGGTCAGCGTCGCTCCGGCACAGGATATCCCGTTCGTATTGCCGCAGTCCGCCACGATGTGAAGCTGGGCTCACACCGGCAACGTCAGGATTACCGAAACAAATTCCTCCCTCATGCGTTGATCTACAATGCCGGCGTGTAGACCGCGCCCGCTCGGAGTGCCGCGTGTCCTATCGGGCGCACAATGAGCCGGGAAGCGTGCCTTCGCCGGCCGATTCGCATGAACCGACCACATGCCGGCCGTTTCGCGCCGGCACAGCAGCGAGGGAAAAGACAATGGCGACAGGCATGTTCTCGGGCTCGGGCAGCCGCAAGCGCAACGGTAGCGCGATCGACCCGTCGATGGAGGATCAGCTCAACGAAATACGCGAAGACATCGCGCAGCTCATGACGCTGATTGCCGACCGCGGGGCTGCGGCTTCGCGTGATGCAAAGGCCAAGGCGCGCGGCGCCCGTGACCAGGCCGAAACCGATCTGCACGCCTTGTTGGAGAGCGGCGAGCAGATGCTTTCCGACTTGCGCGGCCGCTATGCGGATACGGAAAGGGAGGTTCGTCGGACGATACGCGAGCATCCTCTTGCGACGCTCGGCACCGCAGCCGTGATCGGCCTCATCGCAGCCGCTTTGCTGCGCCGATGAGGACCTGTCAGGCATCGCGTTGACCGAGTATGAAGGGGAGCTACCTTATGGGGACACTCGGAACTGTCCTGTCGGCCCTGCTTGCGTTCGACGCCGCCGCTGCGGCGTCGCGCTATAAGCGAAACGTGGTCCTCTGGGCCATCATCGCCGTGCTTCTCGGCAGCGCCTACGTCTTCGCGCTGATAGCAATCGCCCTGCTTCTCTCGGCGCGCTATTCGCCGGTCGCCGCAGCGCTGACGGTCACCGTCGCCCTGATCGTGACCGCTCTGGTCGTCATCGGCGTCATGGCCGGGCTGAACGCCCGCGACCGCCGGCTTGCCGACGAACGCCGCCGCCGCTCAGCGATGCGGACGAATCTTGCGCTCGTTGCGGTGACAAGCATCCTGCGCAAACAGCCGCTTTTGGGAGCCGCGACCGGGATTGCCGTTGCCGCGCTGCTGGGACTGAGCCGGGGCCGCAAGCGCAGCGACGATAGTTGATTCCGCGAGGAAAAGGCCCCGGCGGGGCCTTTTCCGTGCGCCGAGGCGCGGTCCGTCAGACTGCACTCAAAGCGGCAGTCGGATCAATGCCGTGACCCCCGCAGGCAGATATTCCACTTTCACCGAGCTCCCGATGATCTTGTCCAGGCTGCGCTCGATCAGGATCGAGCCGAAACCGCGGCGACGCGGCTCGCGAATAGGCGGTCCGCCCACTTCGGTCCAGGTCAGATGCAGGACGGTCTCGCCGTCCTCGACCACGCGGCGCGCCGTCAGCACGATTTTCCCCGTCGGAACCGAGAGCGCGCCGTATTTTACCGCATTGGTCGCCAATTCGTGCAGCACCAATCCAAGCCCAACGGCCTGGTCGGGACCCAGAAGAATCTCGTCCTTGTGCAGCTCGACCTGTTGGGAATAATCGCTGACATAGGGCAGCAACTGTTTCGAAATCAGTTCCGACAGGTGGATCGTGCCCCATTCGTAGTCGGAAAGGAGCCCGTGCGCCTCGGAAATCGCCTGAAGGCGGCCGGCAAAGGCGGTCATGAACTCGGCCGGGTCACTCGTTTGCCGGAGCGTCTGGCGGGCGAGCGACTGGAGCATTGCAAGCGTGTTCTTAACCCGATGGTTCAGCTCTTTCAGCAACAGCCGCGTACGGTTCACCGACGCCTGCTGGTCCGAGACGTCGATCGTCATGCCGAGAAAGCTCAGGGGCGCGCCCTTGCTGTCGCGGTCGTGCACGCGGCCGCGGCCCAGAAGCCATCGCCCGTTCGTGCCGATGCGAAACATGCCGTCATATTCCTCGTTGGCAGCCATCGCCTGACGGAGCTTCGAGAAGGTCGGGATCCGATCCTCGGGATGAATGGCGGAAAAGATCGCCTTGGCGCCGACGGTGCGCTCCGGCGGAAGACCGAACATGCGCATCATCGCGCCATTGCCTGAAACCGTGCCGGCGCGAATGTCCCAGAGCCAGCTGCCGACATTGGCCGCGTCGAGCGCCATGGCGAGCCGCTGCTCCTCGCGGGAAAGCGCGGCCTCCTTGAGCGCACGCCGGCGCGTCTCGTCCTTCAGCTTGAACAGCGAGGCGGCGACACCTGCGATGCGCTGCAGCTCGCTTTGCCGTTTGGCCGAGACCTCGGACCGGGGCTCGACATCGAGAACCGCGACGGTTCCGATCGCCTGACCGTCCAGAACAATCGGCGCGCCCGCATAAAAGCGCAGGAATGGCGGGCTGGCGACCGCCCGGCGGTGGCGGAACGCCGGATGACGGGAGGCATCAAGCACGAGGAAGGGGCCGCCGTCGCCTGCCGCAATCGTATGGACGCAGAAGGACTCGCGAACGTGCGACCGCGTTTCAGCCGTGCCTATGCACGCCTTGAACCATTGCCACTCGCGGTCGACCAGGCTGACGAGAGCGATAGGCGCGTCGAAAAGGCTCGCGGCAAGCCGCGCCAGCCCGTCGAAATCCTCGTCGGGAATCGACATGTCCGGCACGGCGGCCTGAAGGACGCCGAGCCGCTCCGGCGCGTCGAGCACCTGCGCTACCGCTGGAAGCATCGCCTCTGTCTTTTCACGCATTCGGCCTGAACTCCAAACTCGCGCAGGCACCTGAATTTCAGCTCCGCTGAATGTTGCCTTCGACCGGAGCCGGTCTAGGGAGGAAAACATACAGCAAATTGGAGCAATATGGCGACCACGCTCCCTCGGTCGAACGCAGCCCTCCGAATGCCCTCTTTCGAGCGCCGCACGAACTTCAATCCGGCACCGGTCTATGCATATGTCCTTGAACCGTTATCGATTCAAGGACAAAACATGCAGCAGATCGAGGTGCTACAGCGACTTCGCGCGGCCGACAGGACGCTGCGGGATCGCATCAGGAAACGAAGGCACGCGAGGTGATGGGTGCGGAGGTCTCGTCGGGCCCGTAGTCGTTTTCTCCCCTAACCTGGAGAATTTCCTGCAGCCGTTGACGCGCTCTGTTGACACGGCTCTTGATCGTTCCGAGCGCACAGCCGCAAATCGTGGCGGCCTCCTCGTAGGAAAAGCCGGAGGCCCCCACAAGGATGATCGCTTCGCGTTGATCGGGCGGCAACTGTTCGAGCGCCCGGCGGAAATCCTGCAGATCGAGCGAGCCGTATTGTTCCGGGTGATGGGCGAGCGTCTCCGTCAAATGGCCGTCGCTGTCCTGCACCTCGCGCCCACGCTTGCGCATCTGACTGTAAAGCTCGTTGCGCAGGATCGTGAAAAGCCAGGCCTTCATATTGGTACCGATCTCGAAATGATCCTGCTTGGCCCAGGCCTTCATGATCGTGTCCTGCACGAGATCGTCGGCCCGGTCATGTCGCCCGATCAGTGACATCGCGAAGGCGCGCAGGCTCGGCAGCGCGGCAAGCATCTCACGCTTGAACTCTTGATTTTCGGATGACATCCGGCGCTTACTCCTTGCCCTGCAGAGCCGATTGCTGTTCCGCAGCTTCCAGCTTTTCCAGTAGATCGAGAAAGCGTGCCGGTATCGCTTCCTCCTGCACCGACTGATAGAGGGCCTTCAGCTTCACCGCAATCTGCGCATTCGGATCGTCGGAGGACGGACTTTTACCGCTCATCCGCCCTGCCCCTGTCGTATATCTCATTGTTGCAATTTCGCCCTTGAAAGTTCGCCTGCTCCATAACGCAGCGGAAAAATGAAATGTTCCGAAGCGGAACCATTTTTTCGGCGAAACGTTTTCGCAACGATATTACGCCCATGGATTGAGGGAGTCCCTGAATGACATTGTCCACCCGTATTGCTCCATTTCTTCCTTATCTGCGCCGCTATTCGCGTGCCCTGACCGGGTCGCAGACCTCTGGAGATGCCTATGTCGCGGCCGTGCTTGAGGCACTTATCGCGGATACGTCGATCTTTCCGGAAGCAAGCAGCGACAGGGTAGCGTTGTTCCGTCTTTTCACATCCATGTTCGGATCGTCTTCCGTCCTCGTGCCGGAGCCGGTGTCGCCCTTTGCCTGGGAACAGCGCGCATCCGTCAACCTCGCGGCCGTCTCGCCGCTCGCACGCCAGGCGTTCCTGCTCGTATCGGTCGAAGCCTTCACCCCACAGGAAGCCGCCGAAGTACTCGATGTAGACGCCGCCAAGCTGGCCGCACTTCTCGACCGCGCATCCCAGGAAATTTCCCGTCAGGTCGCAACCGAGATCATGATCATCGAGGACGAGCCGCTGATCGCGATCGACATCGAGCAAATGGTCGAAAGCCTCGGCCACAGCGTGACCGGGATCGCACGCACCAAGGACGAAGCGATCGCCCTCTATGAGACGACGAAGCCGAACATGGTGCTCGCAGACATCCAGCTCGCCGACGGCAGCTCGGGAATCGATGCCGTAAACGAAATCCTGAAGACGGCTGCCGTTCCGGTGATTTTCATCACCGCCTTCCCGGAGCGTCTCCTGACAGGTGAACGTCCCGAACCCACGTTCCTCGTTACCAAGCCTTTCAATCCGGAAATGGTGAAGGCCCTGATCAGCCAGGCGCTGTTCTTCAACGAGACGACGAAGGCTGCGGCCTGAGTCGAGATTTGCCCTCACCCACAGGGGCCCCGGCGGCATTGCTTTTTTACAGTGTCGGGGCCTCAAATGCTCGTCACAAGATGAGGGCGCCGCGTCGGCGGCGCAGACGTTTCTTTCAGCCCGAAAACGTGGGCTGACTGGATTCCTGTGACAAGCACAGGAACGCCGCGCCTAAGATGATCACCATAGCAAACGCCCATAAGGAACTCGGTCGGATCGCCCCGATGCTCCCGAAGCAAAACAGCCAGTGCCGAGGGAAGGGCACTGGCTGAGCTTTGGCAACTCACTGAGGGGGGATGTGAGTTGGCAACCGGCGGTATGCCTCCGACGTCACATTGGGGGCGATGTGCGTCACCGTCCGGTTATCGCCATAATGCACGAGGCGAAAAAAGGTTCCGCGGATAATCGGCAAGATCTGCAGATGAAAATCTGCACCCCTCACATGTCGAATCACTCCATCGACTCCAGCTCCTCGCGATGCCGATAGAGCGCGAGGAAGCGCCGATGATCCCGGTCGTAGATGCGGCGCAGCGCCGGATCGGGGAGCCGTTCCGTTCCAGCCGACGACATCGCCGGTCCGGCGCTGGCGAGGTCCGGATAGAGCTCGCCCGCGACGGCCGCCGTCATTGCCGTGCCGAGGAGAACGGCGTCGGGCGCCTGCGGTGCGACGACCCGGCAGCCGGTGACGTCGCAATAAAGCTCCATTAGCAGGGGGTTGCGCACATGCCCGCCGGTCACGTGCAGCGTGTCGAGTTCGTAGCCCGCTTCCTTCATCATCTCCAGGATGTGGCGAATCCCGAGCGCTATCGCGACGCAGGTCCGCCAATAGAGCCGGCACAGCGCATCGAAGGAGGAGTCGAGCGGCAGTCCGCTGATGACGCCGAGCGCATGCGGATCGGCAAGCGGCGACCGGTTGCCGTGGAAATCCGGAAGCACGTGAAGGCGCTGGGCAAAGTCCGCGCCATGAAGCGCGCGCATTTCCTGCACCCGCTCGATGATCCTCGCATGGGTTTCGGTCGTCGGCGGCAGTCCGCCTCCGTGCAGCCGCACGATATGATCGAGCAGCGCTCCGGTCGCCGACTGACCGCCCTCGATGAGCCAGAGCCCGGGCAAGACCGCTTCGAAATAAGGCCCCCACATGCCGAAACCCGGCTTCATGTCCTTGGAAAAGGCAACAATGCAGCTCGAGGTTCCGCCGATCAGTGCCAGCTGGCGCTCCAGGTTCGCCGGCGCGTCCGCGAAGCCGCCGAGCACGCCGAGCGCCCCGGCATAGGCATCGATCAGCCCCGGCGCGACCTGGCATGCGGTGTCGAGCCCGAGCTCCTCCGCCGCGCTCGCGCTCAGGCGCCCGACGGCTCGCTCCACCGGCAGCGTCTCCTCGGGCAAGCCACCACGTTCGAGGAGGTCCTCAAGACCGATCTGGTCCAGGTAGTCCTGCTGCCACCCGCGTTTCTCGTGGGCGAGATAGTTCCATTTTGCCGTCAGCGTACAGCGCGAGCGGGCCGGACTTCCGGTCGCCCGCCAGGACATGTAGTCCGCGAGGTCGAAGAAATACCCCGCCCGTTCCCATTGCTGCGGGAGGTTGCGCTTCAGCCACATCAACTTCGGCATTTCCATCTCGGGCGACATAACCCGCCCCGAATGATCGAGAACGGGATGTTTCGTCGCCGTACAGAAATCCGCTTCCGCCAACGCCCGGTGGTCCAGCCAGACAATGGTGTCCCAGCGTGCCTCCCCCTGACGATTGACCGAGAGCGGGAGGCCGTCGCGATCGCGCACGACGAGCGAACAGGTGGCGTCGAAGCCGATCGCCGCAATGCTTTCCGCCGGCACAGCCGCCTTCTCGCGCGCCGATCTGACCGCCCCGCAGACCGCAGCCCAGATGTCCTCGGAATCGTGTTCGGCGTGGTTTTCCTCCGGACGGTTCATCGCAATCGTCCGATCGGCCCGCGCCAGGAGCCTACCTTGCCGGTCGAAGACGCCGGCACGGGCGCTGCCGGTTCCAATATCGACCGCCACGACATATTCGCGCATCAATGGATGCCCCCGTCCCGAAAAAATGATGGATGTTCGCCGAGCCGGACGACGCGGCAGCAAAACCGCCCCGTCCTGCTCTCCCTATTGACGGACAAACTGTATCAATTCGCCCATGTCGTCAAACAGCACGTCGGGTTCGAGGCTGGCGAGCGTCCGCCGGTGGCGGTCGTTTCGTGCGTGGCTGCCCCCCGCGAAGGCGAAGACGCGCATGCCGGCGGACTTTGCCGCCTCGATGCCGGCCGGGCTGTCCTCGATGACGATGCAATCGGACGGGTGATAGCCCATCTTAGCGCTTGCATGCAGGAAAAGGTCAGGCGCCGGCTTGCCGCGCGCCACCATGCTGGCGCTGAAGATGTTCGGCTCGAAGAGATCGATGAGCCCCGTCACGGCCAGCGAGAGGCGGATGCGCTCCGGCTGGCTCGACGAAGCCACGCAATGGGCGGTGCCCAGCCCTTCCACCGCCTCGCGTATGCCGGCGATTGGCCTCAATTCCTCGCGAAATCGTGCATAGAGCCGTGTCCGCATGCCTTCGAGAAAAACCTCGTCGGTCGCAAGTCCGTGTTCTTCGTGCAGGATCGTCGACATCGTCTTCAAGCTGCGGCCGAGGAAGCGCTCGCTCGCCTCCTCGGTCGTCATCGAAACGCCGGCAGCCGCGAGCGCGTCGACGAGGACCCCGAGCGAAATCGGTTCGCTGTCCACCAATACGCCGTCACAATCGAAAATCACCAGCCTGGAGGCGTGCCCCACCATCGTCATTCCCCGAGGTTTCCGTCCAGATAAAGCTGGAGCGTGGCACGCGTACCCTTTTCCCAAAGCACTTTCAACGCGTGAGCGAAACGGCGGCGGAAGAGATCGGATTGCGCGACATCGCCGAAGATGTCGGAAAGCGCAAGGAACGCCATCGGATCGTCCTTCGCTGCAACTGCGGCGGCATGCAGCCGGTCGGCGTTGGCGTCGTTGAAAACGATCTCCTTGCCGCTGTCCGACTTGCCGGCGAAATAACGGCACCACAGCGCCGAAACGAGCGACAACCCGACGACGTCTTCGCCGCGGCGCAGGCGGTCGGCCGTCGACGGCAGGATGAATTTCGGCTGTCGATTGGAGCCGTCCTGCGCCAGCCGCGCGACCGTGTCGCCGATCTTCGGATTGGAGAAACGCGTCTCGATGAGCTTGTAATAATCCTTCAGATCCGTGTCCGGAACCGGCGGTATCACCGGGATGATCTCGTCGTGCTCCAGCTTTGACAGGAAGGCGCGGATCAACGGCTCCTCCATCGCCTCATGAACGAAATGGATGTCGAGCAGTGCCGCCGGATAGGCGATCGCCGCATGGCCGCCGTTGAGGATACGGATCTTCATATGCTCGTACGGCGCGACGTCCGGCACGAACTGCACGCCCACCTCTTCGAGCGCCGGGCGGCCTTGCGGGAAACGGTCCTCCAGCACCCATTGCTTGAATTCCTCGCAAAAGACCGGCCAGGCATCGTCGATTCCGTATTGCGAGGCGACGATGCCGATCTCGCGGGCACCGGTCGCCGGCGTGATGCGGTCGACCATGCCGTTCGGAAAGGCGACATTGGCATCGATCCAGTCCGCAAAGCCCGGATCGGAAAGGCGCGCCAGACCGGAGACGGCAGCGTGGGTGACCTCTCCGTTTCCAGGAATATTGTCGCAGGACATGATCGTGAACGGCGGAATGCCCTTGGCGCGGCGTTCGGCGAGCCCCGCCAGGATGAGGCCGAAGACGGTTTTTGGAGCCGTCGGATCGCGCGCATCCTCGACGATCGCCGGATGCGCCGGGTCGAAGACGCCGGATGCCGGATCGATGAAATAGCCGCCTTCGGTGATCGTCAGGGAAACGATGCGGATGAGCGGGCTTGCGAGCTGCGCCACGATCGCGGGCGTGTCGCCAGGCTCGAGATAGGCGATCATGGCGCCCGTGACATGCGCGCCCGTGCGGTTGTTGTCCTGCTCGACCACCGTCGTCAGGAAATCCTGCGCTTCGAGCTTGTCGCGCATGACCTTGTCCGATGGCAGGACACCCGCGCCGATAATCGCCCAATCGCGATCGCGTCCCAGGTTGAAAAGGTCATCGAGATAGACCGCCTGATGCGCGCGGTGGAAATTGCCGACGCCGAAATGCACGATGCCGGCCCGAAGGTCATGCCGGCCGTAGTTCGGGACGCCGGCTCTGGCTTTGACCGCGTCGAGCGTGGCAAGGGAGAGTTTGGTCGCCATCCTTTCAATCCTTTCGCGAACGAGCCTCAGCTCATCCAGTTGCCGCCATCGACGTTATAGGTCTGCGAGACGATGTAGTCGCTTTCCGCCGAGGCGAGGAAGATCGCCATGCCGGTCAGGTCCTCTGCGGTGCCCATGCGCCCGAACGGAACGGCCTCCCCGACCAACCGTTTTTTCTCGCCGCGCGGACGGTTCTCGTATTTGGCGAAAAGCGCGTCGACGCCCTCCCAGTGCTCACCGTCGACGACGCCGGGAGCGATGGCGTTGACGTTGATGCGGTGTTTGATGAGATCGAGACCGGCCGACTGGGTGAGGCTGATGACCGCAGCCTTGGTGGCGCAATAGATCGCCACCAGAGCTTCCCCACGCCTGCCCGCCTGGCTCGCCATGTTGATGATCTTGCCGCCCCTGCCCTGCGCGATCATCTGCCTGGCGGCCGCCTGCAAGGTGAAGAGCGTGCCGGCGACGTTGATCGCAAACAGTTTTTCGTAGCTCTCGCGGGTGATCTCGACGATCGGCGCGAGGTCGAAGAGCGCGGCATTGTTGACGAGGATGTCGAGCCCGCCGGCATGTTCGACGGTCGCGGCGATCGCAGCGTCGATCGAGTCCTGCCGGGTCACGTCCATTTCGACCGCATAGGCCGCGGACCCGATCTCCGCCGCCGCCCGTCTCGCCCGCTCGATATCGATGTCGGCGATGGCGACCGTGGCGCCCTCGCGCACATAGGCTTCGGCGAAAGCGCGGCCGATACCCCGCGCCGATCCGGTGATCAACGCGCTCTTTCCTTCAAGACGTTTCATCGAATTGCCATTCCCTTTTCATCGAACCTGTGAAGGCGCTCGGGATCCGGCGTCAGATAGACCTGATCGCCATGGGTCACCGCGAAGTCGCCGCCGACGCGCGCCGTCAAAGTGCCGATGCCGTCTGCATGCACGTGCAGGAAGGTGTCCGAGCCTAGATGCTCGGCCACTCCCACCGTGCCCCGCCACGTGCCCTGATCCTTCGAAAGGGCAATATGCTCCGGGCGGATGCCGATCGTGTGGGCATGATGGGCCGCGGCAGGTGCACCGGTGACGAAGTTCATCTTCGGCGACCCGATGAAACCGGCGACGAATAGATTGTCCGGCCTGCGGTAGAGGTCGAGGGGCGAGCCCACCTGCTCGATGCGGCCGCGGTTGAGCACGACGATCTTGTCGGCCATGGTCATGGCCTCCACCTGATCGTGCGTCACGTAGACCATCGTCGTCTTCAGTTGCTGGTGAAGCTGGCTAATCTCCAGTCGCATGTTGACCCGCAGCGCGGCGTCGAGATTCGACAGCGGCTCGTCGAAAAGAAAGGCTTCCGGCTGGCGGACGATCGCCCGGCCGATCGCGACGCGCTGGCGCTGGCCGCCGGAAAGCTGGCGGGGCTTGCGGTCGAGATAGTCGGTGAGGTTGAGGACGCGGGCCGCGTCCTCGACCTTCTTGTCGATCGTGGCCTTGTCCTCGCCTGCCATCTTCAGCGGAAAGGCGATGTTGGAGCGCACGCTCATATGCGGATAGAGAGCGTAGGACTGGAACACCATCGAAAGGCCGCGCTTTGCCGGCGGCAGCTCGGTGGCGTTGCGACCGTCGATGACGATCTCGCCGTCGCTGACGTCCTCCAGTCCGGCGATCAGCCTCAGAAGCGTCGACTTGCCGCAACCCGAGGGGCCGACGAAGACGACGAATTCGCCGTCGGTGATATCGAGGTCTATCGAGGGAATGACGGCGTGGGCGCCGAAGACCTTCGATACGTTCTTGAGAGTGATGCTTCCCATGGTTTTACCCTTGTTTGAACCGCGTCGCCCTTACTTGACTGCGCCGAAAGTGAGGCCGCGCACGAGCTGCTTTTGCGAGAACCAGCCGAGGATGAGGATAGGGGCGATCGCCATCGTCGAGGCCGCCGACAGCTTGGCGTAGAAGAGGCCCTCCGGGCTCGAATAGGAGGCGATGAACGCGGTGAGCGGCGCGGCCTTCGCGGCGCTCAGGTTCAAGGTCCAGAACGCTTCGTTCCAGGCAAGGATGATGTTGAGCAGCAGCGTCGAGGCGATGCCGGGGATCGCCATCGGCGTCAGCACATAGATGATTTCCTTGGAGAGCGAGGCGCCGTCCATGCGCGCCGCTTCGAGGATCTCGCCGGGGATCTCCTTGAAATAGGTGTAGAGCATCCAGATGATGATCGGCAGGTTGATCAGCGTCAGCACGATCACGAGCCCTGTGCGCGTGTCGAGCAGTCCCCAGTTGCGGAATATCAGATACATCGGCACCAGCACGCCGACCGGCGGCATCATCTTGGTGGAAAGCATCCACATCAGCACGTCCTTGGTGCGCTTCGTCGGCGAAAACGCCATCGCCCAGGCTGACGGGATCGCGATCAACAGGCCGAGCAGGGTCGAGCCGAAGGAAACGACCACCGAATTCATGAAGTGCTTCAGGTAATCCGACCGGCTCTGCACCTCGGAATAGTTTTCTGTCGTCCAGTCGAAGAAGAGGAAGACCGGCGGAGAGGCGATCGCCTGGGCTTCCGTCTTGAAGCTCGTCAGGAAGGTCCAGAGGATCGGAAAGAAGATCAGGATTCCGATCGTCCACGCCACCACGGTCGTGATGAGCTTGCGCCCGGTAGAGACATTGCGTGCCATGGTCTCAAGCCTCCAGCGTCTTGCCGATCATGCGCATCAGGAAGAATGCGACGATATTGGCGAGGATGACCGCGATGATCCCGCCCGCCGAGGCGCCGCCCACATCGAACTGCAGAAGGGCTTGGGCGTAGACGAGGAAAGTGAGGTTCGTGCTCTGCGTACCCGGACCGCCATTGGTGGTGACGAGGATCTCGGCGAAGACCGACAGTAGGAAGATCGTCTGGATCAGGATGACCACCGTGATCGCACGCGAGAGATGCGGCAGGACGAGATAGATGAAGCGGCTTACCGCGCCTGCGCCGTCCATCTGTGCGGCTTCCTTCTGCTCCTCGTCGAGCGACTGCAGCGCCGTCAGCAGGATGAGCGTGGCGAAGGGCAGCCACTGCCAGGCGACGATCAGAATGATCGAGAGAAGCGGCGCGTTGGCGAGAAAGTCGAACGGCTGCAATCCGAGCAGCTTGGCAAGCCAGGCGAAAAGTCCGTTCACGGGATTCATGAACATGTTCTTCCAGACCAGCGCCGCCACCGTCGGCATGATGAGGAAGGGCGCGATCACCAGGATGCGCACGATCCCCTGCCCGAACATCGGCTGGTCGAGAAGAAGCGCCAGCCCGATGCCGCCGACTACGGTGATGAAGAGCACGCCGAGAACGATGGCGAGCGTGTTGAATATCGCCTGGAAGAAGGCCGGGTCGGTGAGGAAATAGGTGTAATTCGTAAGCCCGGCGAACTCCTCCATCCCCGGCATCAGCAGGTTGTAGCGCAGCAGCGAGAAATAGACCGTCATGGCCAGCGGCACGATCATCCAGGCCAGAAGCAGGAGCACCGAGGGCGCGATCATCAATCGCGCGGCGGAGCGGGTGTGCAAGGTCGCCATGGCGTCCCCCGTGTGAAGTCGACGCGGTTCTTCAAAAACGGCAAGCGTATCGCCATCCGAACGCGCGCCATGAATTGGAAAAGTCAGAGCGGAACGCGGATCGAAGGCGGGTTGCCCCTTTCCCCGTCCCGCTCTGGAGGTAGCCGGGGCGTTCGCTGTTTCCAGCAGACGCTCCGGCTCCTTGGGAGCTCACTTGATGTAGCCGGCTTTGGTCATTTCGCGGGTCGACAGCTGCTGCGCGCTGGCAAGCGCCTGATCCACGCTCATCTGACCGGCCAGCGCCGCCGAGAACACCTGCCCGACCGCCGTGCCGAGACCCTGGAATTCCGGGATCGCCACGAACTGGACGCCGACATATGGCACCGGCTTCACGGCCGGGTTCTTCGGGTCGGCGGCATTGATCGAGTCCAGGGTCATCTTCGCGAAGGGGGCCGCCTTCTGGTACTCCGGGTTCTCATAGAGGGAGGTGCGGGTACCGGGAGGAACGTTCGCCCAGCCTTCCTTTTCGGCAACGAGCTTCAGATAATCCTTGCCCGTGGCCCAGGCGATGAACTTCTGCGCCGACTCGGCCTTCTGCGATCCCGCCGGAATGGCGAGGTTCCAGGCCCAGAGCCAGTTGCCGCGCTTGCCGAGGCCGGTGTCGGGAGCGAGCGCGAAACCGACCTTGTCGGCAACGGTCGACTCCTTCGGATTGGTCACGAAGGAGGCGGCCACGGTCGCGTCGATCCACATGCCGCACTTGCCGGTCTGGAACAGCGACAGGTTCTCGTTGAAGCCGTTGGACGAGGCCCCGGGCGGGCCTGCGTCATTCATCAGCTTGACGTAGAAGTCGAGTGTGTTCTTCCATTCCGGCTGGTCGAACTGCGGCTTCCAGTTCTCGTCGAACCAGCGGGCGCCGAAGGCGTTTGCCGTGGCCGTCAGGAAAGCCATGTTCTCGCCCCAGCCGGCCTTGCCGCGCAGGCAGATACCGTAGATCTCGTTATCCTTGTCGGTGATCTTGCGGGCCGCATCGGCGATGAAATCCCAGGTCGGCGCATCGGGCATGCTAAGCCCGGCCTTCTCGAACAGGTCCTTGCGGTACATGACCATCGAGCTCTCGCCGTAGAACGGTGCTGCATAGAGCTTGCCGTCGATCGTCAGGCCGCTGCGGATCGCCGGCAGAAGGTCGTCGACGTCGTATTCGGGACCGAGATTGTCGAGCGGCAGGAGCCAGCCCTGCTTCGCCCAGATCGGCACTTCATACGTGCCGATCGTCATGATGTCGTACTGACCGCCCTTGGTCGCGATGTCGGTCGTGACCCGCTGGCGCAGCACGTTTTCCTCGAGAGTGACCCACTCAAGCTGGATGTCGGGATTTTTCGACGTGAAATCGTCCGTCAGCTTCTGCATCCGGATCATGTCGCCATTGTTCACGGTGGCAATGGTCAGCGTCTCCGCTTGGGCCAGACCCGCCAGAGCGACTGCCGAGCACGTGCCCAGCAGGAAAGTTCTCAAATTCATCGACTTCCTCCCAGAAGAAATTGAGCATTTGCCTTGCTCGTGAGCAATTACTCACCGATTGAGACGAAATGTCAATCCGCATTTGTCGTTCCGGTGCGGCAGAGCAGCTAAGAAGATGTTTTAGCTTTGGATTTTTTACAGGGATTTCACGAGAACGACGCCGATGCCGCGGCCCCGCGGCCGGCTGCGCGATCTAGACGCGGAGCAGATAGTCGGCCGTAGCCTCATCGGTGACGAGACCGTTGATGATCCTGCCCTTGAGTGCGGCGCGCAGCGCCTCGTATTTGCGCCTGCCCTTGGCGATCCCGATGACCGACGCGCGGTCGCGCGGCGGCAGCGGAACCGAGGCGACGCGCTCATTGATGCTGTCGGGCAGGAGCACGCCTTCATGGTCGAACATCCAACCGCAGATCTCGCCGGCAGCGCCCGCGGCCATCAGCCGTGCCATTTCATCGCGCGCCAGGAACCCGTCTTCGCAAAGCGGCGCGTCGGGCCCCAGTTCGCCGACGCCCACGAAGGCGGCGTCGGCCTCGGCGCCGAGTTCCAGGGCGATCTGCACCAGGCTCTGCTTGTGCAGGACTTCGCGCTCTTCCGGCGAGGAGACGAGAACCGGCAAGGGCATGGGAAAATGCCGCGCCTTGATCGTGTCCGCCATGCTGAAGATGACGTTGTAATAGGCAGCCGACCCGTCGAGCCGGATATTGCCGGTGAGCGAAACGATACGGTGCTGCGGGCATTCCATCGACGGCAGCTGGTCGATGGTCGCCTTCAGCGTTCGGCCCGTGCCGATCGCGAGCACCACGGGCTCGGCCGACTTCAGCCAGCGCTCGATTTCCGCCGCTCCGGCCTCGGCGATTCCGACGGTCGTGGATTGGGAACCGGGGTCGCTCGGAACGACGTCGACATGCTTGAGGTCGTATTTCTCCTTGAGACGCGCCGCCATTTCGAGGCAGGCGGCGATCGGATGGTCCAGGCGCACCTTGATCAGCCGCTCGGCCATGGCAAGCGACACGAGACGTTGCGCCGATTGCCGCGAAATTCCCATGACCGACGCAATCTCGTCCTGCGTCCGGCCGGCGACATAATAGAGCCAGCCTGCGCGGGCTGCATCGTCCAGCCTGTTGCTGCTTTCCGCCTTGCGTGCCATCGATTGCCTCCCTTCCCCTTGATTTGCTGCCACTATTTTCCATGCGCTGTCAAACGGGGGGCGATATGCGGCGCGCCTTGGCACCGGCAAGGTCCGCTTTTCCAGGCTTTTGCAGCGGTTTGGAAGGAAATTTTACCGTTTGATAAAAAAATAAAGCGTGTTACCGTTCCATCATCCTGAGAAAACATTGGGAGCCAAAAATGGGAACGACGCAATCTGGGATTCTCGGCGGGCGGCTGCCGCTTGCCGAGTACGAAGCCAATTTCTCCGACCTTCATGCGCCACTCGACAGGCACGAGGCGCTGGTCGCCGCGGACCGCTGTTATTTCTGTCATGACGCGCCCTGCATGACTGCCTGTCCCACCTCCATCGACATCCCGCTCTTCATTCGCCAGATCGCGACGGGCAATCCGATCGGCTCGGCGAAAACGATCTTCGACCAGAACATACTTGGTGGCATGTGCGCCCGCGTCTGTCCCACCGAAACGCTCTGCGAAGAGGCCTGCGTACGCAACACGGCCGAGGAGCGGCCGGTCGAAATCGGCCGCCTGCAGCGCTACGCGACCGACATCGCAATGCGGGAGAACAAGCAATTCTATACGCGCGCCGCTCGTTCCGGCCGCAGGGTCGCCGTCGTCGGCGCCGGGCCGGCGGGGCTCGCCTGCGCGCATCGGCTGGCCGTAAAAGGCCACGACGTGGTGATCTACGACGCGCGCGAAAAATCCGGCGGCCTCAACGAATACGGCATCGCCGCCTATAAGGCGGTCGACGACTTCGCCCAGAAAGAGGTCGAATACGTGCTTTCGGTCGGCGGCATCGAGGTCAGCCACGGCAAGGCGCTCGGCCGCGACTTCTCCCTTGCCGATCTGGTGGAAGAATTCGATGCCGTCTTTCTCGGCCTCGGTCTTGCCGGTGTCAATGCACTGCGGATCGAAGGCGAGAATGCCGAAGGCGTCGAGGATGCCGTCGACTTCATTGCCGCACTTCGCCAGTCGAAGACAAAGGCCGACATTCCGGTCGGCCGGCGCGTCGTGGTTCTCGGCGGCGGCATGACTGCGATCGACGCGGCCGTCCAGGCGAAGCTGCTCGGCGCCGAGGAAGTGACGATCTGCTACCGCCGCGGCAAGGAGCACATGAACGCCTCGGAATTCGAACAGGATCTCGCGGCTTCCAAGGGCGTCACCATCCGCCACTGGCTGCAGCCGAAGCGCATCGCCGTCAAGGACGGCAAGGTCGCCGGCATCGAACTCGACTACACCACGCTAGAGAACGGTAGGCTGACGACGACCGGCGAGACCGGAATCATTGCCGCCGACCAGATCTTCAAGGCCATCGGCCAGACCTTCGAGGCCTCCGGCCTCGGTGCGCTACGCATGGAAAGCGGACGCATCGCCGTCGATGCGGAAGGGCGCACCTCGCTCGACAAGGTCTGGGCCGGCGGTGACTGCGTGCTCGGGGGCGAGGACCTCACCGTTTCCGCCGTCGCGATGGGACGCGATGCCGCCGGATCGATCGACCGGGCTTTCGCCGCGGCTCAGCCGCTGGCGAGCGCCGTTGCTTGAAAAGCAGAACAGGATCGAGAGGACGAGAACAATGGCTGATCTTCGCAACAATTTTGTCGGCATCAAATCCCCGAACCCGTTCTGGCTCGCCTCGGCGCCGCCGACGGACAAGGCCTACAACGTCGAACGCGCCTTCAAGGCAGGCTGGGGCGGCGTCGTCTGGAAGACCCTGGGTGAGGAAGGACCGCCCGTTGTCAATGTCAACGGCCCGCGCTACGGCGCGATCTGGGGCGCCGACCGGCGGCTGCTGGGTTTCAACAATATCGAACTCATTACCGACCGCGATCTCTATGTGAACCTGCGCGAAATGAAGCAGGTGAAGATGAACTGGCCGGACCGTGCCCTGATCGCCTCGATCATGGTGCCTTGCGAGGAGAACGCCTGGAAGGCGATCCTGCCGCTGGTCGAGGAGACCGGCGCCGACGGCATCGAGCTCAATTTCGGCTGTCCGCACGGCATGTCCGAGCGCGGCATGGGCTCGGCGGTCGGCCAGGTGCCGGAATATATCGAGATGGTGGTGCGCTGGTGCAAGCAATATACGCGCATGCCGGTCATCACCAAGCTGACGCCGAACATCACGGACATCCGCAAGCCCGCCCGCGCTGCCAAGGCCGGCGGCACCGACGCGGTATCGCTGATCAACACGATCAACTCGATTACCGGGGTCAATCTCGACACTTTCTCGCCGGAGCCCTCAATCGACGGCCGCGGCAGCCATGGCGGTTATTGCGGCCCGGCGGTGAAGCCGATCGCGCTCAACATGGTGGCCGAGATCGCCCGTGATCCCGAGACCCACGGCCTGCCGATTTCCGGCATCGGTGGCGTGACCACCTGGCGGGATGCGGCGGAATTCATGGTGCTCGGGGCCGGCAACGTGCAGGTCTGCACGGCGGCTATGACCTATGGCTTCAAGATCGTCCAGGAGATGATTACGGGCCTCTCCGACTGGATGGACGCCAAGGGCCATCGATCGCTCGACGACATCAGCGGCCGTGCCGTCCCGAACGTCACCGACTGGCAATATCTCAACCTCAACTATATCGCCAAGGCGAAGATCGATCAGGACGCCTGCATCAAATGCGGCCGCTGTCATATCGCCTGCGAGGACACTTCGCATCAGGCGATCACCCAATTCGTCAATGGCGTGCGTCATTTCGAGGTGATCGAGGAGGAATGCGTCGGCTGCAACCTCTGCGTCAATGTCTGCCCGGTGGAGAACTGCATCAACATGGAGCCGCTCGCGGCCGGCACGCTCGACCGGCGCACCGGGAAACCGGTCGACCCGAACTACGCCAACTGGACGACCCATCCGAATAATCCGATGGCCCGCCAGGCCGCCGAGTGAAGACATACGAGTGAGACGGAGGGCCGCCGGCATCGCCGGCGCCCTCCCGCGTTTCTATCGCGTCAAAACTCTATCACCACCTTGCCGAAGGGGCCGCGGTCGAGATGCGCGAGGGCCTCGGGGACTTCGGTGAACTTGTAACGGCTGTCGATGACGGGCTTCAGTCCAAGGCGATCGACGGCCCCGACCAGATCTTCGAGTGCTCTGCGGTGACCGACGCTGATACCCTGCACGACGGGAGACTTCAGGAGAAGCGGCCCGACGGGACCTGAGACCTCGAAGCCCTCGAGCACGCCGATCACCGAGATGCGCCCGTCCGGCGCGACTGCCTTCAGGGACTGGCCGAGCCCGGCGCCGCCGGCGATCTCCAGAATGTGGTCGGCCCCATGGTCCCCGGTCAGCGCATAGACGCGCTCCACCCAGTCCTCCTCCAGGCGATTTATGCCGTGATCGGCACCGAGCGCAAAAGCCCGATCGAGCTTTTCGCGGCTGCTCGAGGTCACGATGACCTCGGCTCCGGTCGCCTTGGCGATTTGCAGCCCGAACAGCGCAACGCCGCCGGTGCCCTGCACGACGACACGGTCGCCCGCCCGCAGATGCCCCTTCTCGACAAGAGCGAACCAGGCGGTCAGGCCCGCACAGGGCAAGGTACTCGCCTCCGCCGCGTCGAGGCTCTTCGGCGCTGCGACGAACCAGCCTTCAGGGAAAACCACATATTCGGACAGGACGCCCGGATGCGCCCCTCCGAGCGTCTGATAGGCAGGCGTCCTGCCGGTGCCGGGTCGTAAGCCGTCAAGCCAACCGGGGGCGAAGGTGGAGATCACGCGATCGCCCGGCTGGAAGCGTGTCACGCTCTTGCCGACGGCCTCGACCACTCCGCTCATATCCGAGGCCGGCACGAAGGGGAAAGCGAGATCGAGCCCCATGCCGGTCTCCAGTACCAGCTTGTCGCGATAGTTGAGCGATACGGCAAGCGTTCGCACGAGTATATCGTGCTCGCCGACCTCCGGCACCGGCCGTTCGGCACGCTTGAGATTGTGGGGGCCCACCGTCTGCGTGCTCCATTCCTGCATCCATTTGGACATGCTCGTTCCTTTTCATCCGTTGCGGTGAAGCGAGCATACTGTTGAACATTCGTCTTCGGTTGCGATATGATTTCCCATCATTGGTTCCCAGGAGGACGCAATTCGTGGAGCGCTTCAACGGCATTTCAGTTTTCGTGGAAGTTGCCGATGCCGGCGGCTTTTCCGCCGCCGCCGCGCGACTCAACCTTTCGCGCTCGGCCGTGGGCAAGACGGTATCCCGGCTCGAACGACGGCTCGGCGTGCGCCTCTTCCATCGCACCACACGGACGCAGAGTCTTACCGAAGAAGGGCAGCTCTTCTACGAGAGCTGCCAAAAAGCGCTGGGCGAAATCAGAACGGCCGAAGACCTCCTCGAATCCGGGAAGCGGGAAATTCGCGGCCGCCTGCGCATCTCGATGCCGGTCCTCTTCGGCCGCCAATGCGTGGCGCCGCTGCTTCGCGACCTGTTGCGGGCGCATCCCCGTCTGGAACTCGATCTCTCCTTCAACGACCGGGTCGTGGACCTTCTCGACGAAGGCTTCGATCTCGCCATCCGCAACAGCCCGCTCGGCAACGGCTCCGGCCTGATGATGCGCACGGTGGCGGAACAGCGGATGACCGTCTGCGCCTCCCCTGCCTATCTTGAAACGCACGGCACGCCGAGAACGGTGGCCGAACTCGCAGCACATGAAGGCATCGTCTACGCCCGTGGAGGCGAGCCGCTATCCTGGTCCTTTCCGTCCGACGGCAAAGCGGCCGAAATCGTGCTGCCGCAAACGCGGCTGAGGCTCGATGATCTCGCCGCAATCGCCGATGCGGCTTCCGCCGGCCACGGCCTTGCCTGGCTGCCTTGCTGGCTGGTGCGCGAGCGCGTGCAGAAGGGCGAGCTTGTCCGCGTCCTCACCGACCGCCCCGGGCTGATCTTCAAGGCGCATGCGGTCTGGCCGCGAACGCAGCACATGCTGCCGAAACTGCGGGTGGTGATCGACAAACTCGCCGCAGGATTGCCGCGCATCATGGAGTAGGACGGCATGGGACATGCGCACTCCGCGCAAGACCCGAAAAGCGAAACAATTCGTTTAGAAAACGTAAGTTGCCGGCATCGGTGATCTGGTCAATAAGGAGGACATTGACGCGAGCCTGTTTCGAGGCCGCCAGACCCAGGCAAGATTGTTTGACGATCCTATCCGCCAGCACGCGCAAGAAGATGCACCTGATTTCAGGGGCTGTGCTCGGCGTCTTTGTGCTCCTCCATTTCTCGAACCATGCGCTCGGCCTGGTGTCGATCGGAGCCATGGAAACGGGCCGGCGGATCTTCACCTCGGTCTGGCAGAGCATCCCCGGAACGGCCCTCCTCTACGGCGCGTTGTTGCTGCATTTCCTGATGGCGCTCGACAGTCTCTACCGGCGGCAAACCTTCAGGATGCCTGTCGGCGAAGCCCTGAAGATCATCTTCGGCCTGAGCCTGCCCTTTCTGCTCATTCCTCACGTTGTCGCCGCCCGCGTGGAGCCGCTTCTTTCAGGTGTTTACCCCGACTACCCCGCAATCCTGCGCACGCTCTGGTCAAGCTCGTTCAACACCTCTCGCCAGTCGCTTGCACTCATCGTCGTCTGGGGTCACGCCTGCCTTGGCGCCTGGTTCTGGATGCGCGGCCGCGCCTGGTTTCCGAAGTACGAAACGCTGCTCTATACCGTCGCCCTGCTGGTGCCGATCTTCGCACTGCTCGGCTTCGTCAACGGCGCCCGATCGCTGGAGCGCGACTACGCCGAACATGGCGGTTATGGCGACAGGGCCTATGCCAGCGAGGCACCTCGCGTCGACCCTGCCCTCCTCGATAGGATCAGGCTGGCATTCTATGGCGCCTTCGCAAGCCTGATCGGCGGCACCCTCGTTCTGCGCGCCCTGCCGGCGCGCGGCCGTATTCGCATTCGTTATCCGGACGGCCGGGTCGCTGCCGTCAGCCTCGGCTTCAGCGTTCTGGAGGCGAGTCGGGCGGCTGGAATCCCGCATGTGTCCGTCTGCGGCGGACGCGGCCGCTGCTCGACCTGTCGCGTGCGGATAACGCAGGGGCTCGAAGGCCAACCGACGCCGGAAGCCGCAGAACTCGCGACGCTGACCCGCATCGGCGCTCCCGAGAACGTACGCCTCGCCTGCCAGTTCCGCCCCGTGCACAATGTGAGCGTCGTGCCCATCCTCGACACCGACAGCCTCGGGATCAAGACGCAGCTTGCCCGCCAGAACGCCGGCGGACGCGAGCGCCGCGTCGCAGTGCTCTTCTGCGACCTGCGTGATTTCACCCGCATCGCCGAACACCGGCTGCCCTACGACACGGTCTTTCTGCTCAACCGCTACTTCGAGGTCGTCGGCGAAGCCGTCGAAAGTTCCGGTGGCGTCGTCGACAAGTTCATCGGCGACGGGGCGCTCGCGATCTTCGGACTGAAGGCCCCTCTGCCGGAGGCCTGCCGCCAGGCCCTCTCGGCCGCCGCCCGCTTGTCGCAGGGAATCCGGGCGCTCAACCAGACTTTCGAAGGGGAGCTCGAGCAGCCGCTGAGGCTCGCCATCGGCCTTCACGCGGGGCCGGCAATCATCGGCGAAATGGGCTACGGCCAGGCAACCTCGCTCACGGTCGTCGGCGACACGATCAACACCGCGAGCCGACTGGAAGGCCTCGCGAAGGAGCACGACGTCGAGCTTGCCGTTTCGGCCGAACTGGTCGAGCGCGCGGGTTTGAGCTTCGAAGGCCACAGACGGCTCGAAATCAGCCTGCGGGGCCGCAAGGCAACGCTTGAAACCTGGATCATCGGTGACGCCGCGCAGCTCTCCCGATCCCTCCCCACAGCCGGATAGGCTACTCCCGCACCTGCAGCCCGTCGACGAACAGCCGCTCGAGAAAGCGCGCGGCGTCCTCGAAGCGCCCTTCGCCGGCATTCTCCTGGCCGAGCACGGCGCGCACCTGAACGTCGAAGTCGGCATAATGCTGCGTCGTCGACCAGATGGCGAAGATGAGGTGATAAGGGTCGCATTTTGCGATCTTGCCGGCCTTGGCCCAGCTGCGGATAACCTCGGCCTTCTCGTCCACCAATTGCTTCAGCGGACCCTTGAGCTCGTCCACGATACGCGGGGCGCCCTGCAGGACCTCGTTGGCGAACAGCCGGCTTTCGCGCGGGAAGTCGCGCGCCATTTCGAGCTTGCGCCGGATATAGCTGCGGATCTCGGCGACCGGGTTGCCCTCGGCATCGAACGCGCGCAGAGGATCGAGCCAGGTGTCGAGAACGCGGTCTATCAGCGCGCGATGCATCGCCTCTTTGGTGCGGAAATAATAGAGCAGGTTCGGCTTCGACATGCCCGCCACGTCAGCGATCTGATCGATCGTCGACCCGCGAAAGCCGTTTGCGGAAAACACCTCCAGCGCGGCCTCGAGGATCTGCTCCTCCTTCTCCTCCTGGATGCGCGTGCGCCTCTGGGTTCTTGCCGCTCTCGGAAGTACCATCTCGTCCCCTGTCCAAGCCCCCAGCGAAAGACGTCGGCACAATTTGCCCAATATTCGGACGCGCCGATTTCTTGAGCAGTAACTCCTGTTTTTTTCTTTTTCCGGCTTGAGTGCCGCCACGGAAGTTGTAATGTTTACCAACCGGTCAAATTATCAGTCAGATTGCCGACAAAGGCAACGCCTGATCGAAGGGCATCACAACAAGGCCCCGATTCGGCCGACGGGAACATGAGGGCTATCCCGGGGAGGGACTGGCCGACAATAGAGGAGAACGCCATGGCAGCACCTGGCGAGAATAGGCGCGTCAATGCCGACCGTCTATGGGATTCGTTGATGGAAATGGCGAAGATCGGCCCCGGCGTTGCCGGCGGCAACAACCGCCAGACCTTGACGGATGCGGACGGCGAAGGTCGCCGGCTTTTCCAGTCCTGGTGCGAAGAGGCGGGGCTCTCCATGGGTGTCGACAAGATGGGCACCATGTTCCTGACCCGACCCGGTACCGATCCGGATGCGCTGCCGGTCCACATCGGCTCGCATCTCGACACACAGCCGACCGGCGGCAAGTTCGACGGGGTCCTCGGCGTCCTGAGCGGCCTCGAGGCCGTACGCACGATGAACGACCTCGGCATCAAGACGAAGCACCCGATCGTCGTGACCAACTGGACCAATGAGGAAGGCGCGCGCTTTGCGCCTGCCATGCTCGCATCCGGCGTCTTTGCCGGGGTCCACACCCTCGAATACGCCTATGCCCGCAAGGATCCCGAAGGAAAGAGCTTCGGCGACGAACTGAAGCGCATCGGCTGGCTTGGCGACGAAGAGGTCGGCGCGCGCAAGATGCACGCCTATTTCGAATACCACATCGAGCAGGGACCTATCCTAGAGGCCGAGAACAGGCAGATCGGCGTCGTCACGCACTGTCAGGGTCTTTGGTGGCTGGAGTTCACGCTGACCGGCAGGGAAGCACACACCGGCTCGACGCCGATGGACATGCGCGTCAATGCGGGCCTCGCAATGGCGCGGATCCTCGAAATGGTCCAGACCGTCGCCATGGAGAACCAGCCGGGCGCCGTCGGCGGCGTCGGCCAGATGTTCTTTTCGCCCAATTCGCGCAACGTCCTGCCGGGCCAAGTGGTGTTCACCGTCGACATCCGCTCGCCCGACCAGGCCAAACTGGACGGCATGCGCGCCCGGATCGAAGCCGAAGCGCCAAAAATCTGCGAGCGGCTCGGCGTCGGCTGTTCCATCGAGGCGGTCGGGCATTTCGATCCCGTCACCTTCGACCCCAAACTGGTCGAGACTGTACGCGGCGCCGCCGAGAAGCTCGGCTACAGCCACATGAATCTCGTATCCGGCGCCGGACACGATGCCTGCTGGGCCGCAAAGGTCGCGCCGACCACGATGATCATGTGCCCCTGCGTCGGCGGGCTCAGCCATAACGAGGCGGAGGACATCTCCAGGGAATGGGCCGCGGCCGGCGCGGACGTCCTGTTCCACGCCGTGCTCGAGACGGCGGAGATCGTGGAATGAGTTTTGCGGGCGGGACGGTGGTTCCGCCCTTTTTCGTGGTGGCCTGAGCCGCCGAAGGCACCTTCCAGGGAAACGAACCAATGAGCACTGTCATCAAGGGTGGAACCATCGTCACGGCCGACCTGACTTACAAGGCCGATTTAAAGGTCGAAGGCGGCAAGATCGTCGAAATCGGACCGAATCTCTCCGGCGCCGAGACGCTCGACGCCACCGGCTGCTACGTGATGCCGGGCGGCATCGACCCGCATACGCATCTCGAAATGCCTTTCATGGGCACCTATTCCTCCGACGATTTCGAAAGCGGGACCCGCGCGGCACTCGCCGGCGGCACCACGATGGTCGTCGATTTCGCGCTCCCCTCGCCCGGCCAGTCGCTGCTTGAGGCGCTCACCATGTGGGACAACAAGTCGACGCGCGCCAACTGCGATTATTCCTTCCACATGGCGATCACCTGGTGGGGCGAGCAGGTCTTCGACGAGATGGAGACGATCGTAAAGGAAAAGGGCATCAACACCTTCAAGCACTTCATGGCCTACAAGGGCGCGCTGATGGTGGACGACGACGAGATGTTTTCCTCCTTCCAGCGCTGTGCGGCGCTCGGCGCGCTGCCGCTGGTCCACGCCGAAAACGGCGACGTGGTGGCGCAACTGCAGGCGAAGCTGCTGGCGGAAGGCAATAGCGGCCCGGAGGCACATGCCTATTCGCGGCCGGCGGAGGTCGAGGGAGAGGCCACCAACCGCGCGATCATGATCGCCGACATGGCCGGCTGTCCCGTCTACATCGTTCATACTTCGTGCGAACAGGCGCATGAAGCAATCCGGCGCGCCCGCGCCAAGGGCATGCGTGTCTTCGGCGAGCCCTTGATCCAGCACCTGACGCTCGATGAGACCGAATATTTCGACAAGGACTGGGACCACGCCGCCCGCCGGGTGATGTCGCCGCCTTTCCGCAACAAGCTTCACCAGGACAGCCTCTGGGCGGGGCTTGCCTCCGGTTCGCTCCAGGTGGTCGCGACCGACCATTGCGCCTTCACGACCGAGCAGAAGCGCTTCGGCGTCGGCGATTTCACCAGAATCCCGAACGGCACCGGCGGACTGGAAGACCGCATGCCGATGCTCTGGACCTATGGTGTTGCGACCGGCCGCATCACCATGAACGAATTCGTGGCGGTAACCTCCACCAACATCGCAAAGATACTGAATATCTATCCCAGGAAGGGAGCGATCCTCGTCGGCGCCGATGCGGACCTCGTCGTCTGGGACCCCAAGCGCTCCAAGACGATCTCGGCGAAGACGCAGCAATCGGCGATCGATTACAACGTCTTCGAGGGCAAGACGGTCACCGGTCTTCCGCGTTTCACGCTGACGCGCGGCGTGGTTTCGATCGAGGACGGAACCGTGAAGACCCGGGAGGGCCACGGCGAATTCGTCCGGCGTGATCCCTTCCCGGCGGTCAGCACCGCGCTTTCCACCTGGAAGGAAGTGACGGCGCCACGGGCGGTGCAGCGCAGCGGCATTCCCGCAAGCGGCGTCTGAGAGATGCCGCAACCTTATCGCATGCGAGAAACGGCGATCGCGCTGCTGACTTTTCCCGGAATTGATCTAGGCGGGCACGAGCCCGTCGAGCTCGGGCAGCAGCACGACGCTCTCGTTTCCTTTCGGATCCGTCCGGGCGATCACCGCCGTGCAAGGGGCGTGCGAGAGGTTCGCCGGCAGGTGCGGCACGCCGGCGGGAATGTAGAGCATATCTCCGGCCCTGGTGATCACGTGTTCTTCGAGCCGCTCGCCGAACCAGGTATGCGCTTCGCCGGAGAGCACGTAGATCGCCGTTTCATGGGTCTCGTGAAGATGCGCCTTGGCGCGCGCACCGGGCGGCATGGTCACGAGATGCATGCAGATGCCGGTGGAGCCGACCGTTTCCGCGGCGATACCCTCGAAATAATCGAGCCCCTGCTTGCCGGCAAAGGCATCGCCCGGGCGAACCACGCGACAGCCAGGATTGGGTGATCGAGACATGACCGTCCTCCAGAATACGCTGAAAAACCAGCAGCAGGCGACCTCGCCGGCAAATCCGCCATTGCATGTTGCGGGTCCGGATAGCAGTCTGACACAGGCAGTCGATAATGAGAATCCGTCCATGACATCCAATCCCGCCTCCGTGGTCTCGGCCCGGAACCTCGGCCTGACGTTCGAGACCAGCGACGGTCCCGTCAATGCACTCACCGGCGTGAATCTCGACGTGGTCAAGGGCGACTTCGTCTCCTTCATCGGCCCATCCGGCTGCGGCAAGACGACGTTTCTGCGCGTCATCGCCGATCTCGAAAAGGCGACGGCCGGCACCATTTCCGTCAACGGCATGACGCCGGAGGAGGCCCGCCGGCAGCGCGCCTATGGCTATGTCTTCCAGGCGGCCGCCCTTTATCCCTGGCGCACGATCGAAAAGAACATCGCGCTGCCGCTGGAGATCATGGGCTACTCCAGCGAGGACCGGAAGGCGCGGATCGAGCGGACGCTGGAACTCGTCAACCTCTCGGGCTTCGGAAAGAAATATCCCTGGCAGCTTTCCGGCGGCATGCAGCAGCGCGCGTCGATTGCCCGGGCGCTGGCCTTCGATGCCGATCTCCTGCTGATGGACGAGCCTTTCGGGGCGCTCGACGAGATCGTCCGCGACCACCTGAACGAACAACTCCTCAAACTCTGGGCGCGCACCAACAAGACCATCTGTTTCGTCACCCACTCCATTCCGGAGGCGGTCTACCTCTCGACCAAGATCATCGTCATGAGCCCCCGCCCGGGCCGCGTCACGGACGTGATCGAATCGACGCTGCCGAGGGAACGGCCGCTCGGCATTCGGGAAACGCCGGAATTCCTCGAGATCGCGCATCGCGTGCGCGAGGGCTTGAGAGCGGGGCACAGCTATGACGAGTAGCCGCCGGGCGGAGATGACCCCTTCCCAACCCCTCCCCACAAGGGGGAGGGGCTTAGCGTCTGCCGCAACCGGTGCGGCAGGGTCGTCCTTCCCCCTTGTGGGGAGAGTGGTGAGCGAAGCGAACCGGGAGGGGTTTTCGGCACATTCGAACATCGATCCGAAGACCAGACAACCCGCGAAGAAGCTGCGCACGGAAATGACCAAAGCCGAAGCGGCGATGTGGAACATGCCGCGCGACCTGCGTCCGACGACTGGCGGGAGAGCGTGACCATGCGCGAGGAGAGCTTCCTTAAGGACAAACTGCTTCCCGTCTCCACGGTCGTTTTCCTGTTGATCGCCGGCTGGTACGTCGCAGCGGTTTTCCTGAACGCACCTTTCGAAAGAGATACAGCCGCGCGTGCCGGCACCGAGATCGGCTTTTCCGAAATCCTCCGCAATACCATGGCCCAGGAACGCCCGGTGCTGCCCGCTCCGCATCAGGTGATCGCCGAAATCTGGGATACGACTGCCAATAAGGCGATCACCTCCAAGCGCAGCCTCGTCTATCATGCCTGGATCACGCTTTCGGCCACTTTGCTCGGCTTCGGCATCGGCACGGTGCTCGGCGTGCTGCTGGCTGTCGGCATCGTCCACAACCGCGCAATGGACCGATCGCTCATGCCCTGGGTGATCGCCAGTCAGACCATCCCGATCCTGGCGATCGCGCCGATGATCATCGTCGTGCTCAACGCCATCGGGATTTCCGGCCTGCTTCCGAAGGCGCTGATTTCCACCTATCTTTCGTTCTTCCCGGTGGTCGTCGGCATGGTGAAGGGACTGCGCAGCCCCGAAACGATCCAGCTCGACCTGATGCACACCTATAACGCCTCGCCCGCCCAGACCTTCTGGAAGCTGCGCTGGCCCTCGTCCATGCCCTATCTCTTCACCTCGCTGAAGGTTGCCGTCGCGATCTCGCTCGTCGGCGCCATCGTCGGCGAGCTGCCGACCGGCGCAGTTGCCGGGCTCGGCGCACGCCTGCTCGCCGGGTCCTATTACGGACAGACCGTGCAGATCTGGGCGGCGCTGTTCATGGCTGCGGCACTCGCCGCGGTCCTCGTCATGATCGTCGGCCTGGCGCATACGGCCGTCCTGAAGCGCATGGGGGCAAAACCATGAGTATTGCCGCTCTCGCCGGCGCCATCCTCTTCTGGCTCGCTGCCTGGGCCTTCAACGAATGGCTGGTCCGGCGTCAGTTCGCAAGCGACGCCGCAAACAACGCGGCACGACTTGCCGTGCCTCTCCTCTTCGGCATCACCATACTCGTCCTCTGGGAAGGCATCGTCCGCGGCTTCGCCGTCCCATCGGTGCTGTTGCCGGCGCCATCGATGATCTGGCAGCGGCTGATCAACTCGCTGCCGACACTCGCGGCCGATTTCCGGCAGACCTTCCTGAAGTCCGTGCTGACCGGCTACGCGCTCGGCTGCGGCCTCGGCTTCGTCGTCGCAATCCTCATCGACCGTTCGCCATTCCTGCAGAAAGGGCTGCTGCCGCTCGGCAATTTCGTCTCCGCCCTCCCCGTCATCGGTGTCGCCCCGATCATGGTCATGTGGTTCGGCTTCGACTGGCAGTCGAAAGTGGCGGTCGTCGTCATCATGACCTTCTTCCCGATGCTGGTGAACACGGTTTCTGGCCTTGCAGCCGCCAGCCACATGGAGCGCGATCTGATGCGCACCTATGCCGCATCCTGGTGGCAGACACTCGTCAAGCTCCGCTTGCCGGCCGCCTGGCCTTTTATTTTCAACGCTCTCAAGATTAACTCCACTCTGGCGCTGATCGGTGCGATCGTGGCCGAATTCTTCGGAACGCCCATTGTCGGCATGGGTTTCCGGATCTCCACGGAAGTGGGCCGCATGAACGTCGACATGGTCTGGGCCGAAATCGCCGTAGCGGCGGTGGCTGGCTCCGTCTTCTACGGGGTGGTCGCGCTCATCGAGCGCGCGGTCACGTTCTGGCATCCGTCCATCCGCAGTGGGCGAGCCTAGAGCACTTCCAGGAAAAGTGTGTAACGGTTTTCCGTCCGGAAGTGCGTTGGACCAAAGGGTTGGAGCATTTCAGTGTTTCCATGAAACATTGAAATGCTCCAGGGCACTTCCGGGAAAATGCGTAATGGCCTTCCCGGCCGTAATGCGTAGTTTCAAAGTGTTAGAACGACAAGGCAACGATAAGAGGGAACTGAAATGAACAAGAAACTTGGAATTCTGCTGGCAGCGAGCGTCTTTTCGCTTGCCGCTTTCCACGCCAATGCCGCCGAAAAGGTCACGCTGCAGCTGAAGTGGGTGACCCAGGCGCAGTTCGCCGGCTACTACGTGGCGAAGGACAAGGGCTTTTACGAGGAAGAGGGCCTCGACGTCGAAATCAAGCCCGGCGGACCGGATATCGCTCCGGCGCAGGTGATCGCCGGCGGCGGCGCCGACGTCATCGTCGACTGGATGCCATCCGCCCTCGCCACGCGCGAAAAGGGCGTGCCGCTCGTCAATATCGCCCAGCCCTTCAAGACATCGGGCATGATGCTCACCTGTCTGAAGGAATCCGGAGTGAAGGGTCCCGAAGACTTCAAGGGCAAGACCCTCGGCGTTTGGTTCTTCGGCAACGAATATCCGTTCCTCTCCTGGATGTCGCATCTGAAGATCCCGACGGATGGCGGGCCGGACGGCGTGACCGTGCTGAAGCAGGGGTTCAACGTCGATCCGCTGATTCAGAAGCAGGCCGCCTGCATCTCCACCATGACCTACAACGAGTACTGGCAGGTCATCGATGCCGGCATCAAGCCGGAGGATCTGGTCACCTTCAAATACGAGGACCAGGGCGTCGCCACGCTCGAAGACGGCCTCTACGTGCTCGAGGACAAGCTCAAGGACGAGGCCTTCAAGGACAAGATGGTGAAGTTCGTCCGCGCCTCGATGAAGGGCTGGAAATATGCCGAGGAGAATCCGGACGAGGCGGCCGATATCGTGCTCGAGAACGACTCGACCGGCGCGCAGACGGAAAAGCACCAGAAGCGCATGATGGGCGAAGTCGCCAAGCTGACTGCAGGATCCAGCGGGGCGCTCGACGAGGCGGATTACAAGCGCACCGTCCAGTCGCTGCTGGCCGGCGGCTCCGACCCGGTCATTTCCAAGGAGCCGGAAGGCGCCTGGACCCACGAGATCACGGACGCGGCGCTGAAATAAGGCGCCGCATGACGATCAGGAGCGCGTGGGTCTCGCCGCGCGCTCCTTATGCGGAGGCGTGCCGCTTGCCGCGAACTCGCACCCGTGGTCAAAGGTCGCAGCGTTACTCCTCGGAGAAGCGCACCGACCAGCGCCCGCCCGCGCGCAAAGGCTCGATTCCAATGGCTTAGCGTGGCGGGTCCGCTGTCGAACGGCGAAAATCGCTCACCACGCTGTGGTTGTTAAGACTACCTTCAGGTTGCACCCGTATTGCATCCGAAGACGCATGACAGTAGAAATAGTGAGGCACCATTGCTTCGCTGCTCTTGTAAGCATTTGCTCCGGCGACTACATAGGCCGGAACGTTTGACTGGAGGGCAAGCGAATGGAGGAATCTTTATTTCTTTAGGATTGCCCATCAGGGAATTTTCTTCCCATCCGGTGCCTGTGGCTTGAAACCGCTGCCCGGGCAGCGATTCAAAATGCTGCAGCGGTCCTTGCGCGTCCGAAAAGAGACGCGCGGCGCTGTAGGTGAAATAGCGTGAATGCGGCCGGATATTCGCCCCTGCGCGGGCGTGATCGGGCATGTGTGCTTCAGCTTCGGGAAAACAGGCCTATGGCTCAGAAACTCCTGCCTCTCATCGGCGCTTGTGCAGCGATGCTCCTGTCCGCGCTTGTGAGCGCTTCGGCCGAAGAGGCCGTCAAGCCGCCGCAAAAACAGGCGCCGCCATCCATCGTCGTGACCGAAGCGACGAAGCGTGCGATCACCGACCGCGTCATCGCCACCGGTTCCATCGAGGCGGTGGAGGAGATCTATGTCTCTCCCCTGGTGGATGGCCTCGCCATACGGTCGCTCAATGTCGACGTCGGTGACCGGGTGGAAAAAGGCAGCACGCTGGCCACCCTCAACGAGGACGCCCTGCTTCTGCAAAGAAGTCAGCTCGAAGCCAACCTCGCAAAGACCGAGGCATCGCTCGCCCAGTTGCACGCCCAGCTTGCCGAAGTGACGGCCAATTCGGAAGAGGCGACGCGCGTCGCGAACCGTGCTGTGCAGCTGTCGGAAAACGGTACGGTCTCGACTGCCGAGGCCGACCGCTTGAAAGCGCTTGCCGCAGCGGGCCGCGCACGCGTCCGCTCGGCGGAGCAGTCGGTGAGCGTCGCAACGGCAGATATCAAGGTAGTGCAGGCCCAGATAGACGACGTCGACCTGCGTCTTGCACGGACCGCCGTGAAGGCGCCGGTCAGCGGCGTCGTCTCGCGAAAGAACGCCAAGGTCGGTGCGATCGCCAGCGGCAGCGGCGAGCCGCTGTTCGCGATCATTCGCGACGGCGAAATCGAGATGTGGGCCGATGTCGCCGAGTCCGATGTGATCAAGCTTGCCGTGGGGCAGACCGCAACAGTCAAGCTTGCCGGCAGCACCACCACGATCGAGGGGAAGATCCGCCTGATCGCCCCTACGGTCGACCCGCAGACGCGCCTCGGCACGGTGCGTATCAGCCTGACCGACGCATCCAAGGCGCGCGCGGGCATGTATGCCAGCGCCGTGATCGTGGCGGAGCAGAAGGAGACGGTGGTTTTGCCGCAAACGGCCGTTACATCGGAAGACGGCAAGTCCATCGTCCGCAAGGTAGAAGACGGCGTCGTGCGCCTGGTACCTGTCGAAACGGGCATCCAGGACGGACAATTCATCGAGATACTCTCCGGCATCGAACCGGGTGAACAGGCGGTGGCGAAGGCCGGTGCCTATGTGCGCGATGGCGACCGCATCAATCCGGTCGAATCCGCCGAGCCGGCAACCAACTGACGGGAATATGAGACCATGAATTTCTCCGCCTGGTCTATCCGCAATCCGGTCGCGCCCATCCTGGCGTTTTTCGTGCTCGTGGTGCTCGGGTGGCAGTCGTTCAATTCGCTGCCCATCACCCGCTTCCCGAACATCGACGTGCCTATCGTTTCGATCGCCGTCACGCAGAGCGGTGCGGCGCCCGCCGAACTGGAAACCCAGGTCACCAAGGAGATCGAGGACGCGGTCGCCGGCGTCTCCGGCGTCGACCATATCGAGTCGACGATCACCGACGGCATTTCGACGACCGCCGTCATCTTTCGCATGGAAGTCCCGACGACGCAGGCCGTGCAGGATGTCAAGGATGCCATCGACCGCATCCGCAGCGATCTGCCAACCTCGATCGAAGAGCCGATCGTTTCCAAGGTCGACGTGGAGGGCCAGGCGATCCAGACATTTTCCGTCTCGTCGCCGGGCATGACGCTGGAAGAGCTCTCCTGGTTCGTCGACGACACGATCAAGCGCGCCATCCAGGGCCAGACCGGCATCGGCCGTGTCGACCGTTACGGCGGCTCCGACCGCGAAGTCCGGGTCGAGCTCGATGAGGACCGCCTGAATTCCTTTGGCATCAGCGCCGCCGACGTCAACGCCCAACTTCGCCGGATGAACATGGACCTCGGTTCCGGCCGGGGCCAGGTCGGCGGCAGCGAACAGGCGATCCGCACATTGGGCGACACGCGCGACGTAACGGCGCTGGCGAGTACGATGATCTCGCTGCCGAACGGCCGCTTCGTCCGTCTGTCGGAACTCGGCAATGTCATCGACACCTATGAGGAGCCGAAGTCGTTCTCCCGCTTCAACGGGCAGCCGGGCGTCACCTTCGCCGTGTTCCGCGCCAAGGGGGCGAGCGAAGTCTCGGTCGCGGAAACCGTCGGCAAGACGCTCGATGAAATCCGGGCAAAGCACCCGGACGTCTCCATCGAGTTGGTGGACGATTCGGTCTACTTCACCTACGGCAATTACGAGGCGGCGATTCATACGCTCATCGAGGGCGCGCTGCTCGCCGTCATCGTCGTGATGCTGTTCCTGCGCAATTGGCGGGCGACCTTGATTTCAGCGGTCGCACTGCCGCTCTCGGCGATCCCCACCTTCTGGGTGATGGAACTGCTGGGTTTCTCGCTGAACCTCGTCAGCTTCCTGGCGATGACGCTCGCGACGGGTATTCTCGTCGACGATGCGATCGTGGAGATCGAGAACATCGAGCGTCATATCCGGATGGGCAAGTCGCCTTACCGCGCAGCGATCGAGGCTGCGGACGAGATCGGCCTTGCGGTGATCGCCACCACCTTCACGATCATCGCCGTCTTCGTGCCCGTATCCTTCATGCCGGGCATTCCGGGACAATACTTCATCCAGTTCGGCCTGACGGTCGCCGTCTCGGTGTTCTTCTCGCTCCTGGTCGCCCGCCTGATCACGCCGGTCATGGCGGCCTATCTGATGAAGCCTTCGGATGCCAGCGGGCATCATGATGATGAAGGCTTCATGATGCGCCAGTACACGCGCCTCGTACGCTTCACCACGAAACGCTGGTACACGCGCTACTCCACGCTGCTCGTCGCCATCCTGCTCTCGGTCGGTTCGGTGGTGGCGCTGCTCGTCTTCGTCCCGGGCAGCTTCCTGCCGCCGGAAGACAGCTCGCGCGTAAGCCTGTCGATTGAACTGCCGCCGGACGCAATGCTCGCGGATACGGACCGGACCACTACCGAGATCTACAATCGCGTCAAGGATATCGACGGCGTGGAAAACGTCTTCGTGCTCGGCGGCGCCTCGCCCAAGGGCGACCTGGAGCTGCGACGCGCTGCCGTCACGGTGCTGCTCGAGAAGCTCGATCATTCGCTGATCAACAAGGTCGTCAACGACGTGATCGGCCGCACTCCGCTGATCGGCGAATACCTGCCGAAGCTGCCCCCGGCCGGCCGGATCAAGCCGCAATCCGAGATCGAGAGGGAAATCTTCGCCCGATTGCGATCGATTCCCGATGTCCGCGTCACCAAGCTCAACGATCGCGGCGAGCGTGACCTGTCGTTCAACCTGCTTTCCAACAACGAGGAGGATCTCGACAAGGCGGTCGCCACCCTGGAAGCGGATCTGCGCCGAGACCCGCTGCTTGCCAATGTCAGCCCCGAGGGCGCGCTGCCCCGACCGGAACTGCAGATCCGGCCCCGCGACGACCAGATGTCGCGCCTTGGCATTACGACGGCGCAGATCTCCGAGGTGATCCGCATCGCCACGATCGGCGATATCGACGCGCAGTTGGCGAAGATCGCGCTCGATGGGCGCCTGATCCCGATCCGGGTGCAGCTCGACCGTGATTTTCGCACCGACCTGGCGGCGATCCGCAACCTGAAGGTCCAGACGGCATCCGGAGCGACCGTGCCGCTGTCGAGCGTCGCGGACATCAACTATGCGGAAGGGCCGAGTTCGATCAAGCGCTACGACCGCTACCGCGTCGTCAAGCTCGGCGCCGATCTGCCCGCCGGCGTGGCGCTCGACACGGCATCGGCCCGCTTCAGGGAAATCGCCGCCGACGCCGATCTGCCTGCGACGGTCCAGTTCCTCGAAAGCGGCGACGCCGAGGTGCAGGCCGAGATGCAGGAGAGCTTCGGCAACGCCATGCTGCTGGGTCTGATGATGGTTCTGGTCGTGCTCATCCTCCTGTTCAAGGATGTGATACAGCCTTTCACCATCCTGTTCTCGCTACCGCTCGCGATCGGCGGCGTGGCAGCCGCCTTGATCCTCACCCAGAACGCGCTGTCCATGCCGGTGCTGATCGGTATCCTGATGCTGATGGGCATCGTCACCAAGAACGCTATCCTGCTCGTCGACTTCGGTATCGAGATGATGCATCACGGCATGGACCGGACGCTTGCCATGATCGAGGCGGGACGGAAGCGGGCCCGTCCGATCGTCATGACATCGATCGCCATGTCCGCGGGCATGCTGCCCTCGGCCCTGGGCGTCGGCGAAGGCGGTTCCTTCCGTGCACCGATGGCGATCGCCGTCATCGGCGGCATTATCGTCTCGACGGTCCTGAGCCTCGTCGTGGTTCCGTCCTTCTTCCTGATCATGGACGACCTGTCGCGTCTCCTCGCCTGGGCTTTCGGCCGCTTCATCGGCAAGAAGGACGAGGAAGAACCGCCGCTCGACCAGGAGGCGCTGAGCAAGCTTGCCGCCGAACAGGGCAGCACGATCGAGAGCCTCGAAGAGCGCATCAAGGCGCTCGAAGACGAGAAGCGCCGCAAGTCCGACGGCAAGGTCATCAGCCATCCGGCGCTGGCCGCGGAATAGGACGAGAGCTGCGCCGGGGTGCTCTCCTCAGAGTCCCCCGTGCACCGTCAGGAATTCGACGATCCGCTCCACCCCGTCGCCGCGTTTCATATCCGAGAACACGAACGGCTTTTCGGCTCGCATCCGTGCCGCATCGCGTTCCATGACCCCGAGGTCGGCACCGACGTAAGGGGCGAGATCCTTCTTGTTGATCACCAGCAGATCGGACCTGGTGATTCCCGGTCCGCCCTTGCGCGGAATTTCCTCGCCCTGGCAGACCGAGATCACATAGATCGTAAGATCAGCGAGATCGGGCGAGAAGGTCGCTGCCAGATTGTCCCCTCCCGACTCGATGAAGACGACATCGAGATCGGGAATGCGGCGGTTGAGATCGGCAATCGCCTGAAGATTGATCGACGCATCCTCGCGGATCGCCGTATGGGGGCATCCGCCCGTCTCGACCCCGACGATCCGCTCCGAAGGCAAGGCCTGCATACGCACCAGCGCTTCGGCATCTTCCTTGGTGTAAATGTCGTTCGTGACCACCGCGACGGAGTATTTCTCCCGCATGGCCTTGCAGAGCTTGTCGGTAAGTGCCGTCTTTCCGGACCCGACCGGACCGCCGATACCGATGCGCAGAGGACCGTTTTTCGATGGCATCCCTTCTATCCTTTCGAAGTCCGTCCGTCGTTCCGTTAAGTGCGGAACAATCGTGAATGCAAGATCTCGTGTCGCAGCGAGGCAATGTCGGCGATGATCGTCGCGGCGCCAAGATCATCGAGCGAGGCGCGCGCGGCGCGCTCTGCCGCCGCCCCTATCGTCCCCTCCATACGCGCAAGCATGCCGACCCCGTCGCGCTGGCCGGTAACGCCGCAGCGGATGGCCACCGACACCGCGTTCGATATGGTGGCATTGAGGAAGGCGGCGAGCGCCGCTTCGAGGCCGGTAGAGTGCGCTCCGGCGACCGCGCCGACCGCCACCGGATAGGCGGCTCTCCCGCCGGGGAATTTAAGGGCCGCGTGCGGCCAGTGGCCGGCGGCGGCCAGGAACGCCTCGCCGAGGAGCATGGTTTCCATGTGCCGCTCGCGCGATCCGGCAAGCGCCTCGGCCAACTCCGATGCCGCAATCAACCGCGCGGCATCGTCATATGCACGGTAACCTTCCGCCAGAAGCAGCGCGTCGTTCCACGTCGTGCCGTGATCCAGGAGCGTTTCGCACCAGAGCCGCAAATCGTCGGCACCGGTGACAAGCTCGTCATGAATGGCTTGCTCCAGACCGCCGGAATAGGAGAAGGAGCCGACGGGAAAGGCGGGCGAGAGCCAGGTAACGAGACGCAGGAGCGACTGCGTATCGGCATTCTCAGCCATGACGGTGGTGATCGCCGTGACCGTGCTGGTGATAGGCGCCGTGCAGGGGATGAAAGGGCTCGATCACGTCATCGACGGTGGCGCCCAGGCCCTCCAGCATGGCGCGAATGACCGGGTCGCGGGCTATCAGAATCCGTCCCTCTTCCACCGCCGCCGGCAGGTGCCGGTTGCCGAGATGCCAGGCAAGCTCTATCAGATGCAGCGCGTTTCGCGCGCGGATGTCGTAAAGCGCCTCCGCTGCCGCCTTCACCTCGATATGGCCGCCTCCCTCGAGCACCAGGAGATCGCCATCGGCGAGCATCACGGGCTCCCTGAGATCCAGCATCACCACATCGTCGTTGTCGAGGTGCAGGAGCTTGCGGCGCAGATGGCGCTGCTCATGCGTCAGGGTCAGGCGATGGAGCGGCGCCCTCTCGCCCGGACCGGGCGAACGAACTTCGGTCGAGCGATAGGGCACGTCAGACCACCTCGATCTTTTCCGGATGCACGATCTCGACGCGGGCGCTCGCCAGCAGGCTTGCCGCCTCCGTCTGAAAGGCCTTCAGATGCGGTTCGGCGAAATGGGCATCGATAGCTGCCCTGTCCTTCCATGTTTCCACGAACACCAGCGCATCGGGATCCGTGGGCTTGCGATAGAGCTCATAGCTGACGCAACCGGCCTCTTTCAGCGTCGCTCGGATCAGCGGCTTCGTCAGCGCCACGATCTCGTCGCCCTTGCCCGCATGCGCCGTCAGATATGCAATGATGTAAACCATGAATTTCTGCATTCCCCTTGCCGGTGAAAGAGGAAACGTGAACGGTTCTCGCCCCCACATCCGCTTCCTCTTGGAAGTCTTCACTGTAGCAAGAAAAAGCCCCGGCACCAGCAAGAAGGCGAAAATCGCGTGGATTTTCAGGAACCTGCTTGCGGCAGCCGGGGCTTTATCGATTCGGTAGAATCGGGATCAGGCGGCGAGCTTCTTGGATTTCAGCGCCGCGAGAATGTTCTGCGGCGAGGAGACACCGTAGGGATCGCTGTCGCAATTGTCGGAGTAGCCTTCCTCTTCGAACCACTGCTCGACAACGCCGTTGTTGACGACGGCGGCATAGCGCCAGGAGCGCATTCCGAAGCCGAGATTGTCCTTGGCGACGAGCATGCCCATCTTGCGGGTGAACTCGCCCGAACCGTCCGGAATGAGCTTGACGTTCTCGAGGCCCTGCGATTTGCCCCAGGCGTTCATCACGAAGGCGTCGTTGACGGAGACGCAGTAGATCTCGTCGATCCCGAGGCCCCGGAATTCGGAGGTGAGCTTTTCGAAGTCCGGCAACTGGTAGGTCGAGCAGGTCGGGGTGAAAGCACCCGGCAGCGAAAACAGCACGACGCGCTTGCCGGCGAAATAGTCGTCCGAGGTAACGTCCTGCCAGCGGAACGGATTGGAACCGCCGACGGACTCGTCGCGGACGCGGGTGCGGAAGGTTACAGCGGGAACTTTTCTGCCGAGCATCATCATCTCCTAAAAACTGGCTGCCGGCGGCGCAGTCTTGGGAGGACAGACGCACCGGCGAAATCGAGTGCCCTTCCTAACGAAATTTCCGCTGCAGTGCAGCATCAAAGCGACGGTTCGAGGCCTCCCGCATGGCAGCCATGCGGCCGATGCATGGCTGTTCGGCTCAGAACAGGAAATAGCGCTGCGCCATCGGCAGCACCGTCGCCGGCTCGCAGGTCAGGAGCTCGCCGTCGGCGCGGACCTCGTAGGTTTCCGGGTCTACTTCGATATGCGGCGTCAGGCTGTTGTGGATCATCGACGCCTTGCCGATGCCGCCGCGCGTGTTCTGAACGGCGACCAGCTCCTTGGCGACGCCGAGCCTGCCGGCAAGCCCGGCATCGAGCGACGCCTGCGAGACGAAGGTGACCGAGGAGTTGGTCCGGCTCTTTCCATAGGCGCCGAACATCGGCCGGTAGTGGACCGGCTGCGGCGTGGGGATGGAGGCGTTCGGGTCGCCCATGGGGGCTGCTGCGATCGTGCCGCCGAGGAGCACCATGTCGGGTTTCACGCCGAAGAAGGCCGGATTCCAGAGGACCAGATCGGCGCGCTTGCCGACCTCGAGCGAGCCGATCTCGTGGCTGAGACCGTGGGCGATCGCCGGGTTGATCGTGTATTTGGCGATATAGCGCTTGACGCGGAAATTGTCGTTGTCGCCGGTCTCCTCCTGGAGCCGTCCGCGCTGGCGCTTCATCTTGTCGGCGGTCTGCCAGGTGCGGATCGCCACCTCGCCGACGCGCCCCATCGCCTGGCTGTCGGAGGAAATGATCGAGAAGGCGCCGATATCGTGGAGGATATCCTCCGCCGCGATCGTCTCCTTGCGGATGCGGCTTTCGGCGAAGGCGATGTCTTCCGGAATGGTGGGCGACAGGTGATGGCAGACCATCAGCATGTCGAGATGTTCCGCAAGCGTGTTCACCGTATAGGGCCGCGTCGGATTGGTGGAGGACGGGATGACGTTCGGCTGGCCGCAGATCCTGATGATATCGGGCGCATGCCCGCCGCCGGCGCCTTCCGTGTGATAGGCATGGATCGTCCGGCCCTTGATCGCCGCAATCGTATCCTCGACGAATCCGCTTTCGTTGAGGGTGTCGGTGTGGATCATAACCTGCACGTCGTATTCATCGGCCACGGAGAGGCAGCAGTCGATGGCGGCCGGCGTCGTGCCCCAATCCTCGTGCAGCTTCAGCGAAGTCGCGCCGCCGAGTACCATTTCAACGAGCGCTCCAGGCAGCGACGCGTTGCCCTTGCCCGCAAAGGCGAGATTCATCGGAAACGCATCGGCCGCTTCGATCATGCGGGCGATGTGCCAGGGTCCGGGCGTGCAGGTCGTGGCGAGCGTACCGTGCGCCGGTCCCGTCCCGCCGCCGAGCATGCATGTCAGGCCGCTCATCAGCGCCTCTTCGATCTGCTGCGGGCAGATGAAGTGTATATGGCTATCCATGCCCCCGGCCGTGACGATCTTGCCCTCGCCGGCGATAACCTCCGTACCCGGACCGACGATAATGGTGACGCCCGGCTGCGTGTCCGGATTGCCGGCCTTGCCGATTGCCGCGATCCGCCCGTCCTTCAGCCCGATATCCGCCTTCACGATTCCCCAATGATCGAGGATCAGCGCATTGGTGATCACCGTGTCGACCGCGCCGCCTTCGCGCGTCACCTGGCTCTGGCCCATGCCGTCGCGGATGACCTTGCCGCCCCCGAACTTCACCTCCTCGCCATGCGTGGTGAAGTCCTTTTCGACCTCGATGAAGAGCTCGGTGTCGGCGAGGCGCACCTTGTCGCCCACGGTCGGACCGAACATGTTGGCATAGGCCGCGCGCGACATTCTGTAGGACATGGCTCAGGCTCCCTGGGGCAAATCTGAAGAGACAAATGGATGAAGCCTGCGAAGCCGCCCTTGCGCTGCGAGCGCATCGACATAGCGGCGCTCGGCGGCAAACGGGTGCCACTGCCAGCCTATATGGCCGAAGCCGGCAAGCACGACATCGTCGCCGGCTGCGGCAAAGCTCGACACGATGTCGGAAATGACCACCAAGCCGCTCGACGGCGCGACATAAGGCGACGGCGCGAAGCGGGCGAGATCGCGCTCCAGCCGGTCATGCGTCTCGGCCGCGATGACCCGGTGCTTGCGTGCCGTAGCCCGCGCGAAGCTCTCGAAGCCGGCCGTATAGTCGTCGCAGAAATCGTCGAGATCCGGATGTGTCTCGGCAAGTGCTGCCCGCATCGCGGCGAATCTGGCTCCGGCGCGGACGCTCCATAGCTCGCGTGCCTGCCGGACCGGCGCGCTCGTCTTCCAGCGCCCGCCGGCAAGCATTGACAGTGCCGGGCGGCCGGTGTTGCAGACGGCGATGATATCGGTCCAGCTGCCGCCCTTCCCGACCGAGCGGCAATCGTTGAAACGGATCACCAGATCGGCTGCATCGATCGTCGCGGCAGCGCCCTCGGGCACGTCACCATTGCCAACGATCATGATGACGCGGCCGCTTTGCAATGATCAATTCTCCGAAGATTCCATGAGTTTCTTGAGCTCGGCCGTGCGCTTGCGTGTCAGCTCTGCGAGGCAACCGGAGACCAGCATGGGCTCCATCGAGCCGCCCCTCGCCTCGAACCCGGCAAGTTCGCATTGGCCGTCGCGATAACCGATCCAGGCGCGCTGGGCTTTTTTCAGTGCCTCGAGCGCTCCGACGTACGCCGCGTCGATGCCGCCAAGCTCCTTGTCGGTCGCCTGCATGGCCGCGACCGCGAGGCGGTAGGTCTTGTTCAGCTCCGCATCCGCCGCCCGGTAGTCCTGATCGGCGCATATGTTGAGATCCATCTGGGTCACGGCCTTCCCGCAATCCGGCTCGGGCTGTTGCGCATAGGCGGAAGCCGTGCAGCACAACAACAGACTCAAAGCAGGACCGGCCGCTCTCATAGCTTCCCCATGACCTGCTGGCGGAAGCCGAAAACCTCGCGCTTTCCCGAAAGCGGGATGAGCGTCACCTGCCGTGTCTGTCCAGGCTCGAAGCGGACGGCCGTACCCGCAGGGATGTCGAGCCGCTTGCCGCGCGCGGCGTCACGGTCGAAGATCAGGCCCGGATTGGTCTCGGCGAAATGATAATGGCTGCCGACCTGCACCGGTCGGTCCCCGGAGTTGGCAACCTCGATGCTGACGGTTTCGAGGCCCGCATTCAACTCGATCTCACCGGCGGCGGCGATAATCTCACCTGGAATCATGCTCGTTCCCCTCAGACGGCTCGTTCGGGCGCACAGCCTTCGGGCTTCAGGACGCGCTCCGTCGATGCCGGATATTTCTTCAGCATTGCCACAGGCCGCACCGGGCGCCGGACCAGTTCGCCTCCGCAATTCGGGCAAGTCCCGCCAAGCTTCGTTTCCGCACAGCCGGCGCAAAAAGTACACTCGAAGGTGCAGATCATCGCATGGTCGCTATCGGGTGGCAGGTCTCGATTGCAGCATTCGCAGTTTGGACGCAGGCTGAGCATGGTGCCTCCTCGCTAGCGGATAGGCTCGTGGACGGTGACGAGCTTCGTCCCGTCGGGAAAAGTCGCCTCGACCTGGATGTCGTGGATCATCTCCGCAATGCCCTCCATCACCTGATCGCGGGTAAGAACATGGGCGCCTGCCTCCATCAGATCGGCGACGGAACGGCCGTCTCTCGCGCCTTCCACGACGAAGTCGGTGATGAGGGCGATCGCCTCGGGATGATTGAGCTTCACGCCCCGCTCGAGCCGCCGCCGCGCGACCATCGCCGCCATGGAAATCAACAGCTTGTCTTTTTCGCGCGGAGTGAGATTCATGCGTCGCCGTCCAGATCGATTGCAGGGATCAGAGAGTCCAGACTTTCGGCACAGACGCGTCTTTACGCAAGTGCGAAATGAGCGGGATCAGGATTTTTCTGAGCGCGAACCCATCGGCCGCAGCAAGGCGGGCGACGATCTTGTCCCGACCGCCGACTTGGTAATGGCTGACGCCGGACAGGGCATGTCCCGCGAGCGCCAGACGCATTCTGGAAAGCTGCGACTCGCAATCCGGCGCGGCATAGACGAGGGTCGCGAAGGCGGAAGCGCCGTCGAGGACCGCTCGCCGCGACGCAAGCGCCGCGACGTCTCCGGCCAAGGCGAGGTTCTCTGCGTGAATCAGCCTGCCGCCGCTTCGAATTCGCCAATTGTCGCGGAAGAGGCCGGCGCGCACCTCCTCGCCCATGGCCTTGCGGCCGATCAGAACTGCCTCCACCGCGAGAAAGGATGCGTCGGCGGCGAGGTCGACCTCCAGGCTCCGCGACAGGGCCGACCGATCGAACAGAATCGTCTCCTGCGGCAGCCAGTCGACGTGAGCGCCGGCGGCGACCGCTATGCGCGTCGCAATCTCGGCCGTGCCGGCGCTTGCCTTGTAGATCTTCTCGCAGGCCTGCGTCGTCAGCGTGAGTTTCGTGCCTTCTCCCGCCCTGAATTCCCAGGAAAGCCGGTCACCGCCCGTCACGCCGCCCGATGAATTGATGAGCACGGCCTCCATCGAGGCATCGAAGGTTCTGGGCAGACGGATCTTGGCGCAGCCTTCCTGGTAAAGCTCGGCGATGCGCGTGCGTCCGCCTTCGGCCTTGGCGACGAGCCGCCCCTCTCCTCTCGCCCGCTGCGGTGCGATGATCGCTGCCGTTTCCATGGACGTTCGCCGAAGCTCCCCTTGGGACGGTTTTTCGCCCGAACCGCGTTGCAGAAGTCAAACCATTGTTTCACAGGAAGAAACCGAAGCCTCGCAAAAGCGAGGAGGCCGACACGTCTAAAACCCGCTCCACGGCCTGCGGCCAGCGGCGAGTGATAAGAATGCGCGGCTTGGCGGTCATCATATGTCTCCCGGAATCCTTCCGGATAGTGCATGAAATCGAGCCGATGGGTAGCCGGTCGGATACAAAAAAGGGCACCCTCGGGTGCCCTTTTCAGCTGCTCTGCCCGCAGCAATCCCGCTGGCTCAGGACCTTGCGAAGTCGAGCAGGTCCTTGTTGAGCTGGTCCTTGTGGGTATCCGTGATGCCGTGCGGCGCACCCGGATAGACCTTCAACTCGGCTTGAGGCACCAGCTTCTTGGAGGCACGGGCGGCAGCATCGATCGGCACGACCTGGTCGTCGTCGCCGTGTATGATGAGCGTCGGCACGTCGAATTTCTTCAAGTCTTCCGTGAAATCCGTCTGCGAAAAGGCGACGATGGAGTCATAGGCGTTCTTGTGACCGGCCGTCATGCCCTGCAGCCAGAAGCTGTCGATCATGCCCTGTGAAGGTTTCGCGCCGGGCCGGTTGAAGCCGAAGAACGGGCCCGAGGCGATGTCCCGGTAAAGCTGCGAGCGATCGGCGAGGCTGGCGGCCTGCAGGCCATCGAAGACCTCCTTCGGCAGACCGCCGGGGTTGTCGTCGGTCTTGACCATCAAGGGCGGCACTGCCGAGATCAGTCCTGCCTTGGCGACGCGGGCGGTCCCGTGGCGTCCGATATAGCGGGCGACTTCGCCGCCGCCGGTCGAGAAGCCGGCAAGGAAGATGTCCTTGAGGTCCAGCGTTTCGATCAGATCGGCGAGATCGTCGGCGTAATGGTCCATGTCGTTGCCGTCCCATGGCTGGCTCGAGCGGCCGTGGCCGCGGCGGTCATGGGTGACGACCCGAAAGCCGTTACTGGCGAGATAGAAGGCCTGTGCCTCCCAGCTGTCCGACGAAAGCGGCCAGCCGTGACTGAGGACGACCACCGGTCCGTCCTTCGGACCCCAGTCCTTGTAGTAGATCTCGACGCCATCACGCGTGTTGATCCTGCTGCCGGTTACTCTCGTGGCCGCCGCACCGGCTTGCGGCTCGGCGCCACCGGCGACGGCCGGGCTGGTGGCCGAGAGTGCGGCCGCGGCGGTAGCGGCGCCGATTGCGCCTGCCAGAATTTCTCTGCGGGAGACGTCGTTCGTGGTTGTCTTCGCCTGAGCCTTGGTCATTGGAAATGCTCCTTTCCCTGAAATCCGATCAAAATTCACACGATCCGATCATCGCCGCGGGAGTTATATAGGCAACAATTAAATCGTGCACGATATTTATCGCGGACTGCGGCAGACGTCAATACCTTGCGATTATATCGCGAACGATTTATTATAGTCGGAAAGACAATCGGGACCGAAGCGATGGCAAAGGCAAACCTCCCTCCTTCGGAGGAACTCATGAAGCTCGACAACTTCCTGTGCTTCGCGATCTACTCCGCAAATCACGCCTTCACGCGTGTCTACAAGCCGCTCCTCGACGAGCTCGACCTGACCTACCCGCAATACCTCGTGATGGTGGCTCTTTGGGAAAAGGACGACCAGACCGTCGGCAGTCTGGGCGAGAAGCTGTTCCTGGAGTCGAGCACGCTCACTCCCATGCTGAAGCGGCTGGAAGCCATGGGCTACATTTTGCGCACCCGCGACAAGGCCGATGAGCGGCAAGTGCGCGTGCGCCTGGCCGAGACGGGCCGCGCGCTCCGGGAAAAAGCAAGCCGCGTCCCGATCGGCATTGCCGATGCGACGGGGATGGAGCCGGCAGAGGTCGCCCGGCTGAAACAAGAGATCGCGGCTCTCCGGGCATCGCTGCTGCGATAAAGTGCATCATTGAACAGGAAGCGTCGGCGCTCGAACACCAGCGCTAAGCCGATAACACCAAGACCGAATAGTCACCGCTCGGCGAAGGAGGCGGCGATGGCGCTGATGGATCGGAACAGGACGAAGGGATCTTCCTTCGAGGGCGTGAAACCACGCCTCTGCCAGAACAGCGAAGCCTCGACGTCAATCGCATTAACCATTACAGCGCGGCCGCCGATAAGGCTGGCCGCCCGGACGCAGCGTTGTAGCGCGTGCTTCGCCAGACCCGTCCCGATACCCAAGCCTGCCCACTGAGTGTCGGTGGCGAGTTGGCCGAGAAGGAGGCAGGGAACGGGATCAGGTGGCTGGCCAGTGCGGATCGAACGCGGAAGGACCGACGGCACGACCGCCGTGGGCGCCAGACCGTAGTAGCCGACGGCACGGCCTTCCTCATGCACCACGAGAACGGCAGTGAACCCCCTCTCCTGATTGGTCAGGGCGCGCGTTTTCAGCCAGTGATCGAGCGACGGCTTGCCACACGAGAATTGCGAGACATCATGCGCTGCGGAGAGCGGCTCGGGAACGGATAGCACCGGGTATTACCGTCTCGGAACGTAGCCAGGCTCCCATGGAGCAGGCCGTTTGGCCAGCTCGACCATCTCGGGAACAGGTTCGGCCGGAGCGGACAGGGCCTCCATGAAGGCGGCAAAACTGTCGGGGCTCATCCGGATCGGGCTTTGCTCCATGACCACTTCCTCGGCCGCGCGCACCGCCGCATCGCGCACGAATTCGGTGCGCGAGCGTCCCCGCAGGCTGGCAGCGCGATCAATCATCGCCACGTCTGCTTCGGGCAGGCGCATCGAGATGGGATATTCCTTGCGTTCCGCTGTGCTGGCCATCATTCGTCTCCTTCGGGGGAATATAGGGGTTTGTATCGCATACTGCAATACGAGATGGTCAATTCAATGGCCGAAGTTGTCGGCGAGAGGCGGGACGGAGCGGGATATGGCGATGCCAAGGCGGGAATCCCATAGGTCATCGCGCTATACCACAGTGCGCGATAGCGCGGTGGCCGCCCCCCCGCGGCAATCCGGACCCGCGCTGGCTGCGCGTGGTCGATTTCCTGGCACGGCAGTTGGCAAGGGAATGCTATGCTCAAGAATACAGATGACGAAGCGACGGAGGAAGCGCACCACCTGATGCTTCGGAGCGAATCTCAGTGAAGATTGCCGTCTACGCCCGCTGTTCCTCGGACCTGCAGCGCGAGGCCTCGATCGCCGACCAGCTCCGCATGTGCCGGCTACGGCCGAGAAGGAGGCAGGTGGACCCTTCCATCTCCGGCTCCAGCATGATCCAGCGGCCCGGTCTCCAGGCGCTGGTCATGGATTCCGCGCGCTGCCACTTCGATATGGTGCTTGCCGAGGCGCTGGATCGCGTCAGCCGCGACAAGAGTGCGCCCATGCCGGGCGCACAACGGCAGAAGGCCCGGCGTTTGCCGCCGGGCCTTCCAGATTGCCTGTAAGAAGAACTATTCGTTCTGGAAGTAGCTGAACTTTCCGTCGTCACCCTTTTTCCAGGTGTACATGACGTAGTCCGGGCGTGTGATGTCGCCCTTTTCGTCGAAGCCGAGCTCGCCGATTGCCGTCTTGAACGGGCCCTTGGCCTTGATGGCTTCGGCGACCGCCTGCGGATCGGTGTTGCCGGCGGCCTTGGCGCCTTCTGCGATCACCTGAAGGGCCGCATAGGCATAGAGCGTGTAGGCTTCAGGCTCGAAGCCGGCGGCGCGGAACTTCTCGACGAGGTCCTTGGCAGCCGGGCTCTTGCGCGGGTCCGGTGCGAAGGTCATCAGCGTGCCGTCGACCGCATCGCCGGCAATCGAGGCCAGTTCGTTCGAGACGATGCCGTCGCCCGACATCATCGTCGCGTTCAGGCCCTGGTCCTTCATCTGGCGCATGATCAGGCCGGCTTCCGTGTGCAGACCGCCGTAATAGACGATCGAGACACCAGCCTGTTTCATCTTGGCGATAAGTGCGGAGAAGTCCTTGTCGCCGGTGTTGATGCCTTCATAGAGCGCCTCGGTGACGCCGGCTTCGTTCATCGACTTCTTGGTTTCGTCGGCAAGGCCCTGACCATAGGGGGTCTTGTCGTGAATGACGGCGACTTTTGCGTCCTTGAAATTGGCCGCGATATAAGCGCCCGCAACGGCGCCCTGCTGGTCGTCACGGCCACAGGTGCGGAAGGTGTTCCACAGGCCGCGTTCGGTATATTGCGGGTTGGTCGAGGCCGGCGTCACCTGCAGGATGCCGTTTTCCGCATAGATTTCCGATGCGGGAATCGAGACGCCCGAGTTGAAGTGACCAACGACGAATTTCACGCCATCGGCCACGAATTTCTGGGCGACGGAAACACCCTGCTTGGGATCCGAAACGTCGTCGCCGAGTACGACCTTGATCTGTTCCCCATTGATGCCGCCTGCAGCATTGATGTCCTCGGCCGCCTGCTCTGCACCTTTCTGGATCTGCGCGCCGAAGGCGGCGTTCGGACCAGTCAACGGAGCTCCGACACCGACCAGGATGTCAGCCCACGCGGTGCCGCTGAAGGCGACCATTGCTGTCAGCGCAACGGCCGACAGAAGAGACTTTTTCATCTTGTTACTCCCAAATATTCGAGCGGGTCTCGTTTCATAAGCCTGCGCAATGCCCACCATCATTGCGCCGGTGTTCTTTCGCACCGGCCGCGGACCGGCACGCGCCGTTCCCTTATTTTGCCTTCCAGGAGAAAGGCGAAGTTTTTTCATAAAGCCAATAGTACATGCTGGCCATTTGCTTGGTCCGATAGTAACGGAAACCAGCGGCAGCAAACAATAAAAGGACGACCGTGTCCACTACATAGTATTGCAGGGTGAACATCGTTCCGTTGAAAAGCGCATGGTGGATGAACCGGATGCCCCAGCCCAAAAGTGCGACATAAATCACGAGCCGCGGAACGTCACCCCAGCTTTCCGCGACGCTCTTGCCGGTCCGCCACGCGGTCCAGCCCCCGAGAACGCAGGTGATGAAAACAAACTGCCAGATCGAGGCTTCTTCGTAGAGAATTCCGTGCATCTCACTCAACTCCACACCCGCGGATCAATGGCGGCCGCCTTCGAGATAGGCCGCGCGAACCTCCGGATTGGCGAGGAGGTCCTTGCCTGACCCGCTCATCGTCACACGGCCGTTGACCATTACATAGCCTCGATCGGAAAGCTTGAGCGCTCCGAAGGCGTTCTGTTCGACGAGGAACACGGTGAGGCCCTCGGTCTTGTTGAGCACCTTGATCGCTTCGAAGATACCTTTGACGATCAATGGCGCAAGCCCGAGGGACGGCTCGTCGAGCAGCAGGAGCTTCGGACGGGCCATCAGAGCACGGCCGATCGACAACATCTGCTGCTCGCCTCCCGAAAGCGTCCCCCCACGCTGCGCCTGCCGCTCCTTGAGCCGCGGGAAAAGCGTGAAGACCTTCTCCACGTCTTCCTTGAAGTGCTTCAGATTGTCGAGGCTCGCACCCATCTGGAGGTTTTCGAGCACCGTCATGCGTGGGAAAATCCGGCGCCCTTCCGGCGACTGGGCGATCCTCAGACGCGCGATCTCATGCGTGGGCAGACGCGTGATGTCCTGGCCGTCGAAGTGGACCGAGCCGGTGCGCGCCTGCGGGCTGCCGCAGATCGTCATCATGAGCGTCGACTTCCCGGCGCCGTTGGCGCCGATCAGCGCGACGATCTCGCCACGATGGACCTCCATGTCCACGCCGCTCAGCGCGCGGATATTGCCGTAATAGGTCTCGACGCCTCTCACATGCAGCAGGGGCGCAGTCATTGTCCGGGCCCCCCACGCTCGCCTTCGATTTCCTCGATTTCTCCGATCACCTCTTCAACCTCTTCGTCCTCGACACCCAGATAGGCCGCAATGACCTTTGGATCGTTCTTCACGAAGTCCGGGGTGCCGTCGGAAATCTTCTGACCGTATTCGAGCACGACGACGTGATCCGATATTTCCATCACAACGGACATATCGTGCTCGATCAACAGGATGGAGGTGCCGGTATCGCGGCGGATTTCTTGGAGCAGTTCATTGAGGGCGAGCGATTCGCGCGGGTTGAGACCCGCCGCGGGCTCGTCCAGGCAGAGAAGCTCCGGCCCGGTACACATTGCGCGGGCGATCTCGAGCCGCCGCTGGGCACCATAGGGCAGGTCGCCGGCCGGATCGTCGGCTCGCTCGGTCAGCGATGCCTTTTCGAGCCAGTGCCTGGCGAGCTCGATCGATTCCCTGGATGCTTCGCGATAGGCCGGGAAGCCGAACAGGCCGAGAATGGTATAGCCGGATGCCCGCATCAGCTTGTTGTGCTGGGCAACGAGCAGGTTTTCGAGCACCGTCAGACCCGAGAACATGCGGATGTTCTGGAAGGTCCGAGCCACCTTGGCCTTTTTGGTGATTTCAAAATCCGGCAGCCGTTCCAGAAGGAATTCGGCGCCCGACTTCTGCCGCATGGTGATCATGCCCATCGTCGGTTTGTAGAAACCGGTGATGCAGTTGAACACCGTCGTCTTGCCCGCTCCGTTCGGACCGATCAGCGCTGTGATCTCGCCACGCTCCGCCTCGAAGGAGAAGTCGTTGATGGCCATGAGACCGCCGAAGCGCATCGACAGGCGTTCAACCTTGAGGATGGGATCTTTTGTCATGGTGTCGGTCCCAAAGGCCATCAGCCGTGCCCCTCTTTGGTGAAGCTGCCGGAGATTGCCCTGCGTTCCCGCAGGAACGCGGTCGGCTCGCGTGATCCGACGAAGCCGCGCGGCTTCCAGACCATGACGACGACCATGGCGAGGCCGAAGATCAGCATGCGATAGAGTTCCGGCGTGAAGGTCGGTCCGAAGATCATCTTGAGGAAGGTCAGTTCACGCAGGATTTCCGTGCCGCCGATCATGACGACGGCGGCAATGGCGATACCCGTCAGCGAGCCCATGCCGCCGAGAACCACGATGGCGAGGATAACGGCCGATTCCAGGAAGACGAAGGATTCCGGCGAGACGAAGCCCTGACGCACGGCGAAGAACGAACCGGCAAAGCCGCCGAACATCGCGCCCGTCGCAAACGCCGTCAGCTTGGTGGTGACGGTGTTGATGCCGAGGGAACGGCAGGCGATCTCGTCTTCACGCAATGCCTCCCAGGCGCGGCCGATCGGCATCCGGCGCAGCCGGATCGTGACGAACGCCGTCAGCAGGGCGAGACCGAGGATCAGATAGAACAGGAAGATCTTGTAATAGGCCGAAGACATCGGCAGGCCCATCATTGCCGCGAAGCCGTCCTTCGTGGCATCGAACTTGATACCGAAGAGCGTCGCCTTGGCGATGCCGGAAACGCCGAACGTGCCTTTGGTGACTTCCGTCCAATTGATCAGCACGAGGCGGATGATCTCACCGAAGGCGAGCGTCACGATCGCGAGGTAATCACCCCTGAGGCGCAGCACCGGAAAGCCGAGAACGACGCCCCAGCAGGCGGCGAGAAGGCCGGCAATCGGCAGCAGCACCCAGAAGGACAGGCCGAAATAGCTGGAGAGCAGCGCGTAGGAATAGGCACCGACGGCATAGAAGGCCACATAGCCGAGATCGAGCAGCCCGGCGAGACCGACGACGATGTTGAGGCCCCAGGCAAGCATCACGTAGATGAGGATCTGAATGCCGAAATTGTCGACCCATTTCAGCGATCCCTGGACGCCCACGAGCGCGACGATCACCGGTGGGTAGAACAGCAGCAGGATGACCGCGATCTTCGACCAGTTGCGGCTGAAGAAGGTCTCCTCCTTCACCACATCGGGCGCGGCCGCCTTTGCCGCCTTGCGCTGCGCCAGCCGCGGCTGGACATAGGCGACCATGAGAAAGCGGCCGACCATGGCGATGGCCACGAAGGTCGCAAGCAGGCCAAATCGCGGCGTGAGGATGAGCTCGTTGCGGATGTTCTGGTCGGTCTTGAGGCCGACGAAGAGCACGAACATTCCGAGCGTGATGAGGCCCGCAAAGACAGCCTCGCGGAGCGCCCGCGCCGTCAGCTCGCTGCCGGCGCTTGCGGTTGTGGATGCGACATTTGCCATGGAACTATACCTTCTCGACTTCCGGTCGTCCGAGAATACCCGACGGCTTGAAGATCAGGACGATCGCGAGAATCGAGAAGGTCGCGACATCCTTGTAGTCGATGGTGAAGTAGGCGGACCACAGCGACTCGATGAGGCCTATCAGCAAGCCGCCGAGCACGGCGCCGGGCAGCGACCCGATCCCACCGAGAACGGCAGCGGTAAACGCCTTGACTCCCGGGGCGAAACCGTCGGTGAACACGACCACGCCGTAATACATCAGATACATGGTCCCGGCGACGGCGGCGAGTGCGGCGCCCATGATGAAGGTCACCGAGATCGTGCGGTCGACATCGACACCGAGCAGCGCCGCCATCTTGCGGTCCTGTTCGGTCGCACGCTGGGCCCGGCCGAGCGGCGTTCGGTTGACGATGTACCAGAAGACCGAGAGCAGGATTGCCGTGATGACGACGATGATGATCTGCTTCAGAGAAACCGAGATGCCGAACAGGTCATAGACCGAGGAGACCAGAGGCGGAATAGGCTTGTTCCGCGGGCCCTGCGTCACCTGGATGAAGTTCGACAGCACGATCGACATGCCGATCGCCGTGATCAGCGGCGCCAGACGGAAGGAACCGCGAAGCGGGCGATAGGCCACGCGTTCGATGGTCCAGTTCCAAAGCGCAGCCGTCAGCATACCGACGACCATCATGATCAAAAGCGCCAGTACAACCGGCACGCCGGCAATGAAAGTCGTGAGAAGCAAGAAGACGATCAATGCGGCAAAGCCGCCAAGCATGAAGATATCGCCGTGGGCGAAGTTGATCATGCCGATGATGCCGTAGACCATGGTATAACCGATCGCGATCATACCATAAATAGACCCAAGCGTCAGCCCGTTGACGAGCTGCTGGACAAAATACTCCATCAATCTTCCCCTGGACCGGATCCTGTCGGTCCGATCTCTTGTTTTTTAATACTCGTTTTCGAGCATGTGCTAGGCCCGATTTCATACCGCTTTCAATTGAAAATGAAAGCTAAAAAATGCGCCACCACCAAATTGTTCCGCGATAAAATCGATTTGACACTTTTCGAGCCGGAAAAATGAAAATTTCAGCAGCATTCGCTTGCGAAATAGCCTCCTTCGGCAGCAAAGGGCAGAAAGCGGCAATGAAGCGGGGCGCATTACCGTGGGCGGAAGCCCCATCCCGCCGCGGCAAATGACCCGCGCAGCAATTCAAGTGCTACAGTGGCCGTTGCCCGTCTGATAAGAGGCGAAGCGCTCCAAAGCGAATCGCCTCGACCGCAAGAACAGGAAGCAATGCTGGACATACTGGAGACATCGGCGCTCGCCGCCGGACAAGCAATCCTGGAAATTTACCGGGCCGGGCCGGCCGTCACCTACAAGGCTGACGCCTCGCCCGTGACCGATGCGGACCACCGCGCCGAGCAGATCATCCTTGCCGATCTGGCGGCTGCCTTCCCGGATATACCGGTCGTCGCGGAGGAAGAGGTCGCCGCAGGCCACGCTGCCGATATCGCCGGAACGCGCTTCTTCCTCGTCGACCCGCTGGACGGCACGAAGGAATTCGTCGAGCGCAACAGCCATTTCACCGTCAATATCGGCCTCATAGAAAGCGGCGCACCCGTCGCCGGCGTCGTCTATGCACCGGCTCTCGGCCTCATCTATTCGGCGGCCGCGGGCATGGCGAAGAAGGCGGCGGTCGAGGATGGCCAGGTCACGGGCGAATGGACCACAATCGGCTGCCGCCGCTGCGGCGACCGGCCGATGGCGCTGACCAGCCGCTGGCACAACAGCCCCGAAACGATCTCCTTCCTCACCGATCAGGGCATCAGCGACCATGAGGCCGTCGGCTCGTCGCTGAAGTTTTGCCTGCTGGCGGAAGGCATTGCCGACATCTATCCGCGCTTCAGCCGGACGATGGAGTGGGACACCGCGGCAGGCGACGCGATCCTGAGGGCGGCAGGTGGCCAGACACTGACAATGGCGGGCAATCCGCTCGCCTACGGCAAGCGCAATCAACCGGATGACAGCGACTTCGCCAATCCCTGGTTCATCTCGCGCGGCAGGGCGTAGGCCGCAACGGCAGTCACATGTCTCTTGAAGAGGCGGCCGTGGCGATGAGGCTGCTGAGCGTTCCCTCGCTGAAGGGTTTGTCGATCCTCGGAACATCGCGAAGATGGCTCGGCAGCGCCAACAGTTCCCCATAGCCACTGGTGAAGCCGAAGCTGATGCCCCGCGCCATCAGCGCATCGGCAACGGCAAAGCTCGTGTCGTCCCCCAGGTTGATGTCGAGAATTGCGAAATCGAACGTATGATCGGCGATGAGTTCCATCGCCTTTGCCCTGGTGGTGGCGACGTGAACGCTCGTCACCCCGAGTGCGACGAGCATCTCTTCCATGTCCAGAGCGATAAGGAAATTATCCTCTAGGACGAGGACTGACTTGATGGCCGGCGGAACCTGACTGACTGGCATTATATCTGCATCCTCGGCCTCTCGATTTTCCGAGACCATAAAGAAGCGGCTAATAGAACACCCGGGAGGCCGGGCGCATTTAAAAAAGACATGTTGTACGTAATTAGACGCATGACGATTCGCATCAAATCAGCGGCCGCTTCGGCTCGCTGAATCCGTCCCAGCCCGCAAGCGCAAGCAAGCCGTCGATATCGTGGACGGCGCAGCCCTTCTCGGCCCAGCGCAGGAGGCCCCTGGCAGCCAGCTTCTTCAGCGTCTTGTTGGTGTGGACGATCGAGAGGCCGAGCGTGTCGGCAACGTGTTGCTGCGTGACGGGAATAACGGTCCAGCCGCCGCGGAAGAGCTCCAGCGTGGCGGCTCTCTGGTAAAGAAAGGCGATGAGGTAGGCTGCCCGCTCCAGAGCGGAACGGCGGCCGATGCTCAGCAGATTCTCGTCCAGCATCCGCTCCTCACGCGCTGCGATCCAGGTCAGGTCATAGGCGAGGTCGGGATGCTGCCTGTAAAGTTCGCCGAGCCTGTCGCGCTGGAAGACGCAGAGCACGACCGGCGAAAGCGCCTCGATCGAATGCTGCATCTCGCCCATGAGAGTGCCTTGCAGCCCGACGATATCGCCCGGCATCACGTAGTTCAGGATCTGCCGCCGGCCGTCATCGAGCATCTTGTAGCGAAAACCCCATCCGGAAAGCACGGTGAACAGATGCTCGCTTTGCTCCCCCTCCGCGAGTATCGTCGCGCTCGCATCGAAGACGAGCTCGCCGATCTTGAAGTGGGAGACGAATGCAAGTTCTTCCGCCTTGAAGGGGCGAAACAGCGGAAGCGGGCGCAAGGGACACTCTTTGCAGGGCGTGCCTTTGTTGAATTTGCCTTCGGTTATCATGAGGTATCTCGAGGCCCGGCGGACCGGAGCAGATGGGGCAGACTTGACACACTAGCATGGCGCAAAAGAACGACAAGACCGAAGACGAAAGCTGGTGAACGTGGCAACGCAGCACGCATTTTTCCCGTCGCGCTCCACGCAGTCTCATGGACTTGCCGGCGCGCAGACCCTATGTCTGCCTGATCCGTTCCAAGCAGAATCGAAACCATGCTGTCCTACTCCGCCATAGCCAAGAACAACGTCGCCGTCGTGACCGGCGCCGCCTCCGGCATCGGCCTTGCCTCGGCGCGGCGCTTCGCCAGCCTTGGAATGAAGGTTGTGCTCGCCGATCTCGGCGGCGAGAGATTGCACGCGGCGGCGGCCGAGGTCTCGAAGGTCGCTTCGGGCGGCTCCGGCGATGTCGCGGCGATCGAAGCCGATGTGTCGCGGGCCGACGACCTCGTGGCTCTGGCGCGTGCCACGCAAGAGCGCTTCGGACACGTGCATGTGCTGATGAACAATGCCGGCATCCAGCCTGGCAGCTCTGTTTTCGGCCCACTGGAAAACTGGGAGGCCGTGATCGGCGTCAACCTCTGGGGCGTCATCAACGGCTCGCGCATTTTCGCGCCGGCAATGATCGCCCATGGAGAGCCCGCGCTGATCATCAACACGGGGTCCAAGCAGGGCATCACCACGCCGCCCGGCGATCCGGCCTACAATCTGTCGAAAGCGGGCGTGAAGGTCTTCACCGAGGCCCTGCAGCACGAGTTGCGCAATACCGAGGACTGCAAGGTCAATGCGCATCTGCTGATCCCCGGTTTCGTCTACACGTCCCTCACCGCGCAGGGACGCACCGAGAAGCCGGCGGGCGCCTGGACGCCGGAACAGACGGTGGACTTCATGATGGAGAGCCTTGCCCGCGGCGACTTCTATATCCTTTGCCCCGACAACGACGTCGCGCGTTCAACGGATGAAAAGCGCATCCTCTGGGCAGCGGGAGACATCGTCGAGAACCGGCCGCCCCTATCGCGCTGGCATCCGGAATACGGCGGAGCCTTCCAGTCGTTTCTCGCCGGGACGACGGCAGGGAGGACAAAACCGTGACGAGCGGCATTCACCACATCACCCTGATCGCCCGCAAGGTACAGGCCAATGTCGATTTCTATGTCGGCTTCCTGGGGCTGCACCTCGTCAAGCGGACCGGCGGCTACGAAGATCCCAATCAGTTGCATCTCTTCTATGGCGACGCCGCGGGCTCGCCGGGCTCTCTCGTGAGTTTCCTGGTCTGGGAGGACGGCTCTCCGGGCCGGGTCGGTCACGGCCAGCCGAGCGAGATCGCCTTCGCCATTCCGCCTGACAGCATCGGCTACTGGATGACGCGAGCGCTGAAGTTCAACATCCAGGCGACCGGCCCGTCGCAGGAATTCGGCGAACCGGTCCTGCGTCTGAAGGACCCGGACGGCGTGATCGTCAAGCTGGTGGGAACGAACGCGCTTGCGGAGCCTGCGCCCTGGGCGGGACGCGACATCCCCGAAACGGACTCCATCCGCCGCTTACGCGGCGCGACGGTGCTCACGGAAAAACCGAAAGACACGGCGCACTTCCTTCAAAACCACTTCGGCTACACCGAGACGGGAGCGACGGAGAGCATCCGTCGCCTCACCTCCTCGTCCGGGGACGTGATCGATGTCCGCGATGCCGGCGGCTTCTGGAGTGCCGCCCCTGGTACCGGCACGATCGACCACATCGCCTTCCGCGCCCCCGATGAGGCGACCGTGCTTGCGGTGAGAGCCGATCTCGAGCAGGACCACGCCGGCGCCACCAATGCGCATGACCGGAAATATTTCTTCTCGCTCTATGTGCGCGAGCCCGGCGGTGCGCTCTGCGAGCTCGCTACGGACGGGCCCGGCTTTACCGTCGATGAAGCTCCGGATGCTCTCGGCACGACGCTGTTCCTGCCCCCGCATCTGGCGAGCGATCCCACGGCAACGCTGGTCAGGCTGCCGCAATTTGCGCTGCCCGGCGAACCCAGGGTGCCGCAGCGCGAGCTTCCTTTCATCCATCGGTTCCACCGTCCGGAGAAGGCGAACGATCGCACCTTCGTGCTGCTGCACGGCAGCGGCGGCAACGAAATCGATATGCTGCCCTTCGGCCGTCAGCTCGATCCGCATGCGACTCTCCTGGGCGTGCGCGGCCGAAGCACCGAGGAAGGCTTCCCGCGCTGGTTCCGGCGCTTTTCGATGACGAAATTCGACCAGCAGGACATTCGCTCGGAAGCGGAAGCGTTTGCCGCCTTCGTCGAGGGCGCGCGCGAGAGCTATGGCCTCGACCCGGAGAAAACCGTGTTCATCGGCTACTCGAACGGCGCCAACCTGCTCGCCGCGGTGCTGCATCTCCACCCGGGCATTGTCAGGAACGCGGTGCTGATGCGCGCGATGGCGGCGCTCGAAAGCGCGCCGGAACCGGACCTTGCCGGCACCAAAGTGCTGATGCTCACCGGCAAGGACGACCCCTACGGCAAGCACGCGCCGGAACTGAAGAGGGCGCTCAGGGCCAGCGGAGCCGATTTCGAGGAAGTCGACCTCGATACCGGCCACGGAATAGGCGTCGAAGACATCGCCGTTATCCGGCCCTGGCTCGCGGAATCCGGCCTCTGAGCGTCATGCCTTCCCGGCGACGTGATCGGCGAAGGCCTGTACGAAGCCGCGCAGCCTCTCCAGGGTCTGATCGTCCTTCAGCTGCCCGTCGCCGTCGAACAACGTATCGGCTTTCGGCACCATCAGCCGCTTGCCCGACCACATTTCGGCGCCGAGCGTCCGCATCACCGACAGCCAGGCGTTTTGGCTGAGAATGGTCCCGAAGCTTCCCGAAGATGCGCCGGCGAGCGCGAACGGCCGGCCGCCGAAGACCTTCTTTATGTCGGCTGGCGGGCGACTCAGCCAGTCGATCGCATTCTTGAAAACACCCGGGACCGAATTGTTGTATTCCGGCGTAAAGAAAATGACGCCGTCCGCCGCGACGATCTTCTGCTTCAGCGCTTCCGCAGCGGCCGGAACGCCGCTTTCGGCCTCCACGTCTCCGTCATACAGCGGAATGCCATGCAAGGTCGCGGTCTCGAATTCCACCCCGTCCGGCGCCACCGCTTGTGCGGCCTTGAGCAATGCAGTGTTGAAGGAGGCCTTCCGCAGACTGCCCGATATGCCGAGAAGCTTGGTCATGAACGACAAATTCCTTTCGCTGGCGCGATGCCGCGCAAATCCCGCGTCAGTCAAAAAACTAGCGGGCTCGCGGCAAAAGGAAAGCCGGAATCGCTTCCGGCTCTTCATGTCCCGGCCCGGCGAGAACGGCAGCCGTTACTCCAGAGGCTTCAGTCTCGCCTCGATCTGAGCCCTCCTCGGCTCGAGGAACGGCGGCAGCGATAGGCTTTCGCCAAGGGTTTCCATCGGTTCGTCGACCGCAAAGCCGGGCCCGTCGGTGGCGATCTCGAAGAGGATGCCGTTCGGCTCGCGGAAGTAGAGCGAACGGAAGTAGAAGCGCTCGACCTCGCCGCTCGACGGCAGGCGGAACTCGCCGAGCCGCTCCGTCCACCGATGCAGCGTTTCGACATCCGTCGCCCGGAAAGCGACGTGGTGGACGGCGCCCGCCCCCTGGCGAGCGGCCGGCAGATCGGGCTGGACCGCTACATGCAGTTCGGCCGCCGGCCCGCCCTCGCCCATCGAGAAGACATGCACCTCTCCGACACCATCGGGCGACGGATAGCTCCGCAGTTCGGCCATGTTCATGACACGCGTCAGCACGAGCGCGGTGTTGCTGATGTCCGGCACGCTGATGGTGATCGGCCCAAGGCCCTTGATCTGGTGCTCGGCCGGAACCGGGCTCCTTTCCCAAGGGTGGGACGGCGCCAATCCACCGTCGTCGACGAGCCGGAAGCGCTGGCCCTCGCCGTCCTCGAAATCGAGGGAGATACGGCCGTCGATTTCGGCGACCTCGCCGGAAGCGACCTCCAACTCATCGAAACGGCGCTTCCACCACCGCACGGTTTCTGCGCTGCCGACCCGAAGCCCGGTCCGCGAAATGCTGTGCGTGCCGCGTCCCTCGGGTCCGACCGGCCAGTCGAAGAAGGTCAGATCCGTGCCGGGGGTCGCCTGCCCGTCGGCATAGAAGAGATGATAGGCCGTCGTGTCGTCCTGGTTGACGGTCTTCTTGACCAGGCGGAGACCCAGCGTCCCCGTGTAGAAGCGCAGGTTCTCCGGCGCATTGGCGGTTATCGCGGTCAGATGGTGAATACCAGTCAGTTGCAAGCTCATGATTGCCTCCTATCGCTATGCTGCAGCGCCTTTTGCGTCAGTTGCGCGGCGCTGCAGGGCGGGCATTTCGGTTGAGCACAATATCGATCCGACCGAGCGTTTCCAAAAGGGGGACGACGCGAACAGATTGTTCTCCGATTAAGAACGATCTGGCAGATCAGCCGCGTTTCAAGTCCATGAGATAAGTATTCTCCGCCCGGGAAATGGCAAATGCCTGCGGGTCGATTTCGGCGAAGATCAGGGTTTCATCCGCGGAACCGGCCTTTGCCAGTGCCTGGCCATCCGGTGACGCTATCAGCGAGAGTCCCGCAAAGGAAAACATGTCATCCGAACCGCAGTGATTGACATAGGCGACGAAGAGCTGGTTCTCGAAGGCCCGCGTCCGGATCATATGGTCGGTGATGAAAGTGCCGGACCATCCGGCCGGGAGGGCCGTCGGCACCAGCACCGCATCGGCACCCGCAAGCGCCAGGCGACGGACGTTTTCGGGGAATTCGACGTCGTAGCAGATCAGCATGCCGCAAGTGACGCGGCGATGTTTGAACAGACGCGTCGAGGGCTCCGCCGGCGTGAAGAGTGAACGCTCGTATTCGCCATAGAGGTGCGACTTCCGATAGACGATCGGGGTGGCGTCCCCGTCGACATGGACGGCGCTGTTGTAGATGGCACCCGCGTCCTGCTCCGCGAATCCGGCAACGATGGCGATGCCGGTTTGCAGCGAGATGCGCCCCAATTCTCGAACGATCGGCCCATCCGCCGGCTCCGCGAGCCTGCGGATGGCTTCCCCCGCGCCGTAGCCGGTGATTGCGAGCTCGGGGGCGACGAGCAGGCTCGCCCCCTTCCCGCAAGCCGCGATCGCCGCCCGCTCGATGCGGGCGAGATTGGCGGCCACGTCGCCGCCAATGCTCTTCATCTGCAGGGCAGCGAACTTCATCATTTTCCGTCCGACGACATGGCGCCGAGCAGCTTCGGCAGGTCTCCGAAGCGGGCGACGAGGCTGAAGATGACCGCGGCCGTCGTGACGAAGAGGATCGTCACGGAAGCCATGGTGGGCGTATAGCCGTAGCGAAGCGCGTTGAAGATCTTGATCGGCAGCGTCTCCATCGTGAAGCCGACGGTCATGTAGGCGACGATATACTCATTGAGCGACAGCACGAAGGCGAAGGCATAGCCGGAAACGATATAGGGCAGGATCAACGGCAGAACGACGGTGCGGAAGACCGTGCGGTCGTCCGCGCCCATCGTCGAGGCCGCCTCGACCAGCGAGCGGTCGATCGAGGTGAAGCCGAGAGACAGCGTGACGAGCGGCAGCGTCACGAAGAAGATCGCGTGGCTGACGACGGCGGTCCAGGGCTGGCCGTAAAAGCCGGCCGTCGCCCAGAAGGTGAGCAGGCCGAGCGCGGTGATGACCGGCGGCAGCGTGAAGGGCGCGACCCCCAGCAGCTGGAAGACGTTCGCCCATGGCGCGACGCGCCGCCACAGGAACCAGGCAAGCGGCAGCGCGATCGCGACCGCAAGTGCGGCGGAAAGGAGCGCCAGCGTCACCGAGGCAAAAAGCGCGCTGCGCCATTCGGGGTTCAGGAAGATTTCCCCGTACCAGGATGTGGAGAAACCCTGCGGGGGAAAGGCGAGCGTCTGCTTGGCGTTGACCGACACGCCGGCGACGACGATCAGCGGCAAAGCGAGAAAGAGCCCGATCAGGGAGAAGTAGACCTTGCGGAAAATGGTGCTCATACCGCCTCTCCCTTCCGTCCCGCGATGACCGTTAGAGCCACCAGTCCAAGCGTCACCAGGACGAGAAACACTGCCATCGCCGCGGCGAAGGGCATGTTGGACTGATAGATCGCCTGATCGGTGATGAGCACCGACAACGTCCAGTGCTGCGGCCGGCCGAGGAGTTGCGGCAGGAGATAGGAGCCGAGCGCGAAGATGAAGACCATGATCAGCGTCGCGGTGATCGTGTTTCTCAGCGCCGGAACGACGACGGTGAAGAAGGCCCTGAGCGGCGAGGCACCGAGTGTGCGGGCGGCTTCCGTCAGTGTCGGGTCGAGGCGCACGAGCGCGGGGAAAAGCACGAGCACGGTATAGGGAAAGGCCTGATAGACCATGCCGGTCAGCACAGCGGCAAAGCTCGGCGTGAGCGCCTTCGCCTCATCCATGAGCCCGAGCGCCACGAGGATGTTGGTAATGCCGGCCGTGCGCGAGAAAAGGGTGGACCACGCAAAACCGATGATGACTTCGGAGAGAGAAAGCACGGAGAGCAGAGCGACGAGCCACACGACCTGCACCCGGCGCGCCATACGCGTGAGCAGATAGGTGAAGGGCAGCGCCAAGACCACGCAGCACGCGGCGACCGCGATCGCCAGCATCAGGGAAAAGCCCAGCACGCCGCCGAAGAAGGCCGAGAGGAAGCGGGCATAATTGTCGTAGACGAAGGCCGGCGTATAGAAGCCGCCCTGCTGGCGCTGAAAGAAACTGACTGCGATCATCGTGCCGAAGGGCACCACGAAGAAGATCGTCAGCATTCCCGCAGGGAAGAGGATCGGCAGGTAATCACCGAAGGTTCGGGGCGGTTCGCGTCTCATCTGGCGAGCACCACACAGACATCCGGCGTGAGAGCGACGCCGACCTGTTGGCCGACCGTCACCTGCGGCCGGGCGCGCGGCGTCGAGACCGCGACGATCTGCCGGCCGGCGACATCGACGAATGTCTCGATCGTGCCCCCGAGGTCGCGCACGAAGGTCACGGTGCCGGAAAGCGCTCCGGTACCCGGCGCGGTCAGGTGCACGTCTTCCGGGCGGATCGAAAGCATCGCCTTCGCCGCGCCCGGCGGCAACTGCAGGCCCGGCACAGGCTGACCGAGCACCGTCACGCGGCCCGAAGTGTCCGCCTCTGCCTCGATCAGATTGGTCTGCCCGATAAAGTCGGCGACGAAGCTGTCGGCCGGCCGGCGGTAGATCTCGATCGGCGAGGCAGCCTGCCGGATCTCGCCGCCGTTCATGACCACGACCGTATCGGCCATGGTCATCGCCTCGCGCTGGTCGTGGGTGACGACGATGGTGGTGATGCCGAGCTTCTGCTGCAACTGCCTGAGCTCGACCTGCATCGCCTCGCGCAGCTTGGCGTCGAGCGCCGACAGGGGCTCGTCGAGCAGAAAGAGCTTCGGCGAAATCGCCAGCGCCCGGGCTATCGCCACGCGCTGGCGCTGGCCGCCGGAGAGCTTCGAGACCGGCCGGTCGGCATAGCCCGACAGGTGGATCATCGAAAGCAGCTCGTCGACCCGTTTCCTCTGATCTTCCTTGGGCGCGCCGCGGATGCGCAGCGGATAGGCGATGTTCTCGCCGACGGTCAGGTGGGGAAACAGCGCCAGCGACTGGAACACCATGCCGAGATTGCGTTTATGCGTCGGAACCCGGGTGATGTCCTCGCCGTCGAGCCCTATGGAGCCCGAGGTCGGCAGGTCCAGACCTGCGATCATGCGCAAGAGCGTGGTCTTGCCGCAGCCCGACGGCCCGAGCATGCAGACGAATGTCCCGTGCGGCACCATCAAGTCGACATCGTTGACGGCCCTGAACGACCCGAATTCCTTGACGACGTTTTGAAGGGCAAGTCCCGACATATGTTCCCCGTTTCGCGCTTCATGCGCGGATGTCACCGGCCACGTCAGACGCTGCCGCGGTGACACTTCCAAAATTCCAAATCAGCTTATCCCCAAACCGCTTCCGGTTTAAGGTCGCGCAATACGCTGCGCCGCCCCGGGATACCGAGGCGGCCGCTCATGGCCGGCCTCAGCCGACGATCAGTTCCGTCCACTTCTGGTTCAGCCAATCCGACTTCGTCTGATAGAGATCGTAGCGCGGAACGATCGGCTCGATGTCCGAGGAGACGGCAGCGAATTCCTTATCCGTCAGATCGGTGGACTCGCGTTTGACCGTCGGCGAGGTGCCGACCTTGCGCGAGAGCGTCGCCTGAACCGCAGGCTGGCACATGTAATCGATGAAGATGTGGGCTTCCTCGACCTTCTGCGACGCGCGCGAAAGCGCCCAGCAGCCGGAATCCTGGATGCCGCCCTCCTTGGGGAAGGTGGAACGCACCGGATGACCATCCGCCGCGGCAAGCCCCGTCACGTCGTGATAATATTGCCCCATCGGGATTTCGCCCGACTTCAGCGCCTGTTCGAACTGCGCTTCGTCGCGGTACCAGAGACGGACGTTCGGCTTCACTTCGGCGAGCTTCTCGAACGCTTTGAGAATCCCCTCTTCCGTGTCGAGCGCATTGGTGCCGCCCATGAAGGTCTTGGCTGTCACTTCGAGCAGGAAGGAGTTGGAGACCAGCGCCAGGAGGCCGAGCTTGTCGGCATTCGCCGGATCCCAGAACGCCTGCCACGAGGTCGGCGCCTCCTTGTAGACGTCGGTGTTGGTCACCAGCGTGATGTACCAGGAGACGGCGCCGATGCCGGCGATGCGGCCGTCCGGATATTTGTTGACGAAGCGGTCGAGCAGGTTCGAGCCGTTCTTGATCTTGGCCATGTCGATCGGCGTCCAGAGGTCGGTCGCCTGCCCTTTGAGCATCGCCACCTGAGACATCATGGAAACGTCGGCGGGCGCCTGGCCGGCGCGGGCGGCCTGTTCGAGCTGGACGAGCCATGCCTCGCCGGTGGGCTCGGCGACGGATTCGATCGCGATGCCGGTCGCCTTGGTGAATTCGGGGAAGATGTTCTTGTCGAAGGAGTCCTTGAAGTAGCCGCCATAGACGCCGACCTTCAGCGACTTGTCCTGCGCCCTCAGCACCGCCGGCATTGCCAGCATCGACGCGCCGGCAAGCCCCGCACCGAGCAGCGTGCGGCGCTTGATGGAATTGATGATCATCGCATGTCTCCTTTGTTTTTGGCGGATTGCGCCGCGTTCCCTTGTTCTAGTTGATTCCCTGCGCCCTTTGTCCCCGCTTCGCTTCAGCAAGGAAAATGATCTGGCAATAGATTATCGTGATCCGCTCGTGCCCGCCATGCGCATCGGTTTCGGATCGATCATCCGCGCATCAGCCCTTGCCGGCAACGGCCGGACTGAAGACCATCAGGCTCAGGATCTCGAAGAGCACCTGGGCGCCGGCATGGGCCGTATTGGTGGTGGTGTCGTATTGCGGCGCCACCTCGACGACGTCGCCGCCGACGAGATTGACGCCCTTCAGCCCGCGTATCAACTCCAGCACCTCACGCGTCGTCAGGCCTCCGACTTCCGGCGTACCGGTGCCAGGCGCGAAGCTCGGGTCGAGGCTGTCGATATCGAAGGAGAGATAGGTCGGACCGTCGCCGACGATCTTCTTCGCCTTTTCGATGATCGCCGGAATACCCAGTCCGGTGACCTCCTCCGCATGAACGACCGTCATGCCGGACTCGTAGGAGAACTCCCACAGATACTCCGCCGAGCCGCGGATGCCGATCTGGATGACGCGGGTCGGGTCGAGCACGCCGTCAAGGACGGCGTTGCGGAACGGGCCGCCATGGTGGAACTTGGTCAGGTCAAAGGCGCCGCCAGTGTCGCAATGCGCGTCGATATGGATCATGCCGACCGGCTGCTTCTTGCCCACGGCCTTGAGGATCGGATGCGTGATCGAATGGTCGCCGCCGACGGAGAGCGGCACGACGCCCGCATCGACGATCTGGTTGATCCGCTTCTCGATGTCCTCGTGGCTGATTTCGAGCCGATAGCGGCTGCGGAAGGGAACATCACCGATATCGGCGACCCTGAGATCGTGCACCGGTGCGCAGCCGAGCACGTGATTATAGGGCCCGATCCGCTCGATCGCGCGCAGCGCCCGTGGCCCGAAGCGCGATCCCGGGCGATTGGTGACGCCGAGGTCCATGGGAACGCCGATCATCGCCACCTGAAGATTGCCGAAATCGGGCTCATCGGCATCGACCGGCATGTGAGGTGCGGTCAGGAATGTCGGAATGCCGGAATAGGGCGCCAGCCGCGTGCCGCTCTTCGTGAAAATCTTATCCGCGACCTTGCGGAAGGTCGGATCGAAGAGCTCGCCGCCATGGCTCTCGCCATATTTCGCCTTCAATGCGTTGAGCTTCTGTTCATCCCAACCCATGCGCCGGACCTCCGTATCGTTCGGCCGGGGCTGGCACATGATGCACCGCAAGTCACGACTTGCGGTGTGCCGATCTGAAGCGGCGCAATCAGGTTCCCCGGCTTTTGCCTTTGTTGCGCATATTAGGAGACAATTCTTCTGGAAAAGCAATTGACATTGTTATAGCGTTTGATGTGAGAAAAATTCACATATATGCCCTCCCCGGAGCTTCTTCTTGTCGAGCCGCCTGCCTCCGCTGAATCCGCTGCGCGCCTTCGAGGCAACCGCCCGGCGCGGATCCGTTTCCGCTGCGGCGCGTGAGCTCAACGTCACCCACGGCGCGGTAAGCCATCAGATCCGCGCGCTCGAACTCTCCTTCAACGCGCCCCTTTTCGAGCGGGGCGGCAAGCGGCTGAAGCTGACGCCGCAGGGCGCGCTGCTCCTGCCTGCGGTGACGCATGCCTTCGCCGAGATCGCCGCGGCAACGGCGGCGATGACGCGGCCCGCGACGAGCGGGGAGCTCACCGTCACCTGCGTCCCCGCACTGCTCTCCTTCTGGATGATTCCGCGCCTGCACCTCTTTACCGAGCAGTTCCCCGATGTCCAGTTGCGGCTGATCGCCTCCAATGACGAGGCGAACCTCGATTCCCCGGACGTCGACGTCTGCCTGCTCTATGGCGACGGCAACTGGCAGGACTGCTGGTCGAGGCTCTGGAGCCGGCTCGAGCTTTTCCCGGTCGTCAGCCCGACGCTCCTCAACATGCGGCCGCTGCGCTCCATCCGGGACATCCGCGACCACGTGATGCTGCATGGCGACGACGGCCGCGAGTGGAACACCTGGCTCGCCGCAGCCGACGCGATCGATTTCCAGCGCGGCCGCCAGCATTTCATGAGCGATGCGCGGCTTTCGACCGAAGCGGCCCTGCACAATCAGGGCGTTGCGCTCGGCGATACGATCACCGCCGGCAGCCTGATCGCCCGCGGCGAGCTGATCGCCCCTTTCGACCTGACGGTTCCGGCCAACGACGCCTTTTTCGTCGCCTGCCGTAATGAAGTTCGCGCCGCGCCGATCGTCCGCGTTTTCATCGACTGGCTGTTTGCCGCTCTCGAAAGCGATCCGATGCCGGAGCTGCAGATGTCTGCCCGCACGATCATCCGCAGCCGCATGCCGAAGCCGGAAGATGCCGGCCGCAAGACAACACCGAAGAGCCTTCAGCCCCGTTCCCCGCCGCGCAACCGGCGTCCGGAACGTCCGCAGAGGCGCAAAATCAAATCATGATGCGGGGCTGAGAATCCCGTCCGCTTCAACAACAGGAAATCCGCCATGCCGCATTTCAATCCCCTCGTCGAAAAGCTCTCGCCGCCGCCGATACCCTCGGTGCTCGCGTGGGCGAAGGCCTATGACGGGGCAAAAGGTCCCCTGATCGACCTCTCCCAAGCCGTGCCCGGCTATCCCGCTCATCCCGACATGCTGAAATGGCTGGGCGAAGCCGCGGCGTCGGCGGCCTACACGGGCTACGGAGCGATCGAGGGTGAAGCGGAACTGCGCCAGGCCTATGCCGAGCACGTGGCGTCGCTCTATGGCGCGGCGGTCGCCGCCGGCAACGTCCACATCACCTCAGGCTGCAACCAGGCCTTCATCTGTGCCGCGATGGCCGTTGCCGGGGCCGGCGATACGGTGCTGATGACCAATCCCTATTACTTCAACCAGGAGACCACGCTGGCGATGCTGGGGATCGATGTCGAGCTTGCGCCGCTCGATGCGGGCGCCGGGTTCCTGCCCGAGGTCGAGACCATCGCCTCTGCCTTGCGGCCGGGCATCCGGGCACTCGCGCTCGTTTCGCCCAACAATCCCACGGGAGCGGTCTACCCGCCCGAACTGCTGCAGCGCATCTACGACCTCTGCCGCGCGAACGGAACCTGGCTCATTCTGGACGAAACCTATCGCGACTTCCTGCCGGATGCCGCCGCCGCGCCGCATGGCCTGCTTCGAACCCCGGGCTGGGAGGACGGTTTCATCGGTCTTTACAGTTTCTCGAAGTCCTTCTGCATTCCGGGCCATCGTCTCGGCGCGATCACCGCCGGACCGCAGGTGGTCGAGCAGGTCGCCAAGATCATGGACAATCTCCAGATCTGCGCCCCGCGCTCCCCCCAGGCGGCCGTCGCGAGGGCGATACCGGCGCTTGCCGACTGGCGGCTTGCCAACCGCGCCGAAATCTCCGCCCGCGCCGAGGCGCTGAGGACGATCATGACCCGGCTGCCGCAATGGAACCTGCAGGCAGTGGGCGCCTATTTTGCCTATATCCGCCACCCCTTCCCCGATATCGAGTCGCAATTCGTCGCCGAGAAGCTGGCGAAGCTCGCCGGCGTCCTCTGCTTGCCCGGCGATTATTTCGGCGAGGGTCAGGAGAACTACCTGCGCTTCGCCTTCGCCAATGCGGACGTGGCTACGATCCTCAAGCTCGAAGAGCGCCTCGCGCGATTCGAGCTGCCGGGTATCTGAGTGGCTCAGCCGCGGCGGGCGATCAGGATGCCGATCAGCACGATCGCGCCGCCGATCGCCTGCATGGCGCCCACCGGCTCGCTCAGCAGAACCCAGGCGAGCAGCGCAGCCACGACCGGCTGCAGGAGCAGCGTCAGCGAAGAAAAGGCCGGCGGCAAAAAAGCGAGCGCATAGGTGATCGCCACCTGCCCGCCGGCGTGGCTCACGAAGGCAAGTCCGAAGAGCATGGCCCAGCCGAAGGCGCTCGTCGGGAAAAGCGACGGCTCGGCCAACAGGGCCATCGGCAGCATGCAAACGGCTGCCGATGCGGTGCTCCAGATCATGATCCGGTTGGTGCTGAAGCGGCTTCGCAGACGTCCGATCGCGAGAATGTAGCCGGCATAGAAAGCGGCCGCGACGATGGCGATCCCATCTCCGGCGAGATCGCCGCCGCCGAGTGCCGTCGGACCGCCTTTCAGGACCACTACGCCGGCGATCGCCGTGGCGAGGCCGCCCAGGAAGATGCCGCTGACCGCCGAGCGGAACAGAGCCCATCCGGCAAGCGTCACGAAGACCGGCGCCAGATTGGCAAGCAGCGTCGCATTGGCGACCGAGGTCATGGTGAGCGCAAGGTGCCAGGCTGCGAGATCGATGGCCAGAAATACGCCTGGCAGGACAAGTTGAGCGTAATCGGACAGGCGCTGCGGGGGCTTGTCCGCGGCTGTGCCGCCGCGCAGCCGGGACCAGGCCAGCAGCGGAATCAGCGCCAGCGCGACACGCCAGAAGGCAGTGGCCATCGGCCCCACTTCCGAGAGCCGCACGAAGATCGGCGATCCGCCGATGGCGGCACCGCCGATGATGAGCGCGGCCATGGCAAGCCTATTACGGGGAACGGCGGAACTGGCGGCTTGGGTCACGGCGATGTCCGATGGCTGGGAAGCGCGCGCAGAACCGGCGCGCGGCAAGCCAGCTACCAGAATCCCGCCGCAAACGACAGCCGAATTCGCCCGATAGGCGAAAAACGGCCACACGCGCGAACGTGCGGCCGTGGGAGAAACGACCGGTCAGGCTGCGTCCGGCAGGTGAACCGTTTTCACCTCCAGGAAGTCCTCGAGCCCGAACATCCCGCCTTCCCGGCCGTTGCCGGACTGCTTGTAGCCGCCGAAGGGGCTTCCGTAGCGGTGCGGACCGCCGTTGATGTGCACCATGCCGGCGCGGAGACGCGATGCCACGCGCTCCGCCCTTTCACGGTCGCGCGTCTGGACATAGGCCGCGAGGCCGTAATTCGTGTCGTTGGCGATCGCGATCGCCTCCTCTTCCGTATCGAAGGGAATGATCGAAAGCACCGGCCCGAACACTTCCTCGCGCGCGATCCGCATGGAATTGTCGACATCGGCGAAGATCGTCGGCTGGACGAAATATCCGGTCTCGAAGCCTTCCGGCTTGCCGGGGCCGCCGGCCAGGAGCGTCGCGCCCTCGGCAACGCCCGCTTCGATCAGCGCCTGCACCCGCTCGAACTGAATATGGCTGACGAGCGGGCCGATATGGGAGCCATCCTTCGTCGGATCGCCGACCCTCGCCTCCATGCCGACGCGCCTGGCGATTTCCACGACCTCGTCATAGGCGCTGCGCTCGACGAGCATACGTGTCGGGGCATCACAGGACTGGCCGGAATTGTTGAAGCATTCGAGAATGCTGGCGGTCACCCGCTCCTCGATATCGGCATCGGCGAAGACGATGTTCGGCGACTTTCCGCCGAGTTCGAGCGTGACGCGCTTGACCGTATCGGCGGCGTCCTTGCTGACGGCGATACCTGCCCGCGTGGAACCGGTGAAAGACATCATGTCGATGTCCTTGTGCTTCGACAGCGCCGCCCCGGCATGAATGCCGTCACCATTGACGAGGTTGAAGACGCCGGCCGGAAAGCCCGCCTCTTCAATCATCTCGGCGTAGAGCATGGCGTTCAGCGGCGTGAATTCGCTGGGTTTCAGGACGCAGGTGCAGCCGGTCGCAAGCGCCGGCACGACCTTGAGCGCAATCTGGTTGACCGGCCAGTTCCACGGCGTGATGAGACCGCAGACGCCGATCGGCTCACGCAGGAGCGTGTCGCCGTTCGGCAACTTTTCCTTGAGTTTCAGGCGCTTCAGGGCATCGATGAAGCCCTGAAGATGACCGACGCCCACATCCGCCTGCTGCTCGCGGCTCATCGTTCTCGGCGCACCGAGTTCGGCCGTGATGGTGTCGGCCATTTCATCGTAACGCCGCTTGTAGATCGCGAGCAGCTTTTCGAGCAGCGCCAGCCGTTCCTCGACGCTCGTCCGGCTATAGCTTGCGAATGCCTTCTTGGCGGCTGCAACCGCCCGGTCGACGTCGGCAGCGGTGCCGAGCGAGATAACCGCTATCGGCTTCTCGGTCGCCGGATTGAGCACCAGAAGATCGTTCTGCGTGGCCGGCTCAACCCATTTGCCGTCGATGTAGAATTTCCGTTTGTCGAGCATTCGCTCCTCCATCCCGTCTGATTTCCGCCGGCAAGGCTACGACGGCGGCTGCACGCGGACAAGGGCGGAAAAGCGGAAGGGAGCGTCTCGGGATACGGCACCGGCCGATGAACGGCTGCAGATGCATGAGCACCTGCAGCCGTTGCGAAATCAGAACGCGCCAATGAGGAGCGCGCAGATGAAAGTGAAGGCTGCAGCCACCGCGATGGCCTGGGTAAAGTGTCTGGCAGTCGGACGACGGGCTGGTCGAGCCCGGTAGACGGTATAGCGGGATTGGGTCATCGCCTTGGTCGCGTTCATTATGTCTCTCCGCTGTTGGGGCGTGGCCTGTAGCCGTTGTTCTCCTATATTCTTGATCGAATTCCTAGATAATTTTTTCCCACGGATCAAACGAGAAATGAAAAATTCGTTTAACCGGCCTGCCGGGCAGTGCGGAATACACGGTTTTTTCGAGGTCTCCGATGCCCAGGAGCGATCGCCCCGGCTACCAGCCGACGGCGTCCTTGAGCATGTACCACCACGATCCGACAGTCGAATACTGCGCGCGGAACATCCGTCCGCCGGGGAATGGATACCAGGGAAGCTTCGCGAAGACATCGAAGCGGGCCGCGTCCCCGTCGATCGCTTCGGCAAGAGTGCGGCCGAAAAGGTGGGAGCCCGTCACGCCGTGACCGCTATAGCCATGGGCGAAATAGGTATTGCTGCCGATCCGCCCCATTTGCGGCACGCGCGTGAAAGAGAGTGCGAAGTTGCCGCTCCAGGCATAGTCGATCTTCACGCCCTTGAGCCGCGGAAAGACCTTTTCGAGATTTGGCCTGAGCTTTGCCACGACATCCGCCGGGTCGGTACCGCCATAGACGGTGCCGCCGCCGAAAATCATCCGCTTGTCGGCGGACAGCCGGAAATAGTCGAGAATGTATCGAACGTCCTCCACGCACATGTCGCTCGGGATCAGCGAATGGGCAAGCTCCTCGCCGAGCGGCGCGGTGGTGATCATCTGGGTCGAAACGGGCATGACGCGGGTGGCGAGCTTCGGCACGGCATCGCCAAGATAGGCGTTGCCGCAAAGCACGACGATCCGTGCGGACACCTCGCCCCCCGCGGTATGGACGGTCGGCCGGGCCGATTCGTGGTCGACACGGGTCACCGGTGACATCTCGTAGATCACGCCGCCGAGGCTCTCCAGGGCGCGTGCCTCGCCGAGCACCAGATTGAGCGGATGCATATGGCCGCCGGTGGTGTCGAGCATGCCGCCGCAATAGGCCTCGGAATCGACGAGCTTGCGCAGCGCCTCGCGGTCGAGAAGCTGATGATCGTCCATCCCGTGTTTGCGCCAGAGCGCCTGCTTGGCCTCGAGCTCCTTCATGTGCGCTCCGGTATAGGCGGCATAGATATTGCCGGGCTTCAGATCGCACTCGATCCGATACTGGCTGACGAGCCGGCGGATGATCCGTCCGCCTTCCTGCACAAGGCCGCCGATGAAGCGGGCGGCATCCTCGCCGTAGCGGCGCTCGATCGTCGACAGGCCGGCATTGAGACCGTTGACGATCTGGCCGCCGTTGCGTCCGGAGGCGCCCCAGCCCACCTGCGCACCCTCGACCACGGTGACCTTGTAGCCCTTTTCGGCAAGATGAATGGCCGTGGACAGGCCCGAATACCCCGCGCCGACGATGCAGATGTCGGTTTCGATCCGGCCTTTCAGCCTGACCGGATTGCGGATGATGTTGCGCGAGGCGGCGTAGTAGCTCGTCGGGTAGCTGCCGTCCCCGGCATAGGATTTCTGCTTCCGTGCCATCATACGATTTCCAGATAGGCGCTGAATTCGTAATCCGTGACCTGCTCGGCGAAGCCGGCGATCTCCTGGCGCTTGCAGGCGATCAGCATGGAGCGAAGCACGGGATCGAAGATCTCGGCGGCGATCGGTCCGGCCTCGAAGGCGTCGACCGCCTGCCCCCAATCGGCAGGAATTTTGGGCAGTTTCTCCGTCGCATAGGCTCGTCCCTCGACGGGCGCCGGCGGCTTCCATTTGTTGCGGATGCCTACGAGCGCCGCGCCGAGGATCGCGGCAATGACGAGATAGGGATTGGCGTCGGCGCCCGCGACGCGGTGCTCGATCCGCCGCGCCGCCGGATTGCCGCCCGGAATGCGGATTGCCGAGGTGCGGTTCTCGTAACCCCAGGAAATCGAGGTCGGCGCATGCGTGTCGGGCCGCAGCCGCCGGTAGGAATTGAAGTGGGGGGCGAACATGAGCGTCGTCTCGGCCATGCCGCGCAGGAGGCCCGCCACCGCATGCTTGAGCACGGCCGATCCCTCGTCGCTGCCGTCGTCGAAGACGTTGTTGCCTTCCTCGTCGAGCAGGCTGAAATGGATGTGCATGCCGTTGCCGGAACGGGTGCCGTAGGGTTTGGCCATGAAGGTCGCCGCGAGCCCGTGCTTGCGGGCGACCCCCTTGACGATGCGCTTGAAGAAGATCGCGTCATCCGCCGCCTTCAGCGGATCGTCGCTGTGCAGCAGATTGATCTCGAACTGGCCGATGCCGTTTTCGGCGATCGCCGCATCGGCCGGCACGTTCTGCCGCGCGCACTCCCTGTAGACGTCGGAGAAGAACTCGCCGAAATCGTCGAGCTCGTCGATCGAAAGGATCGCGTCGGAATCGAGCCGCTTGCCGGTATAGGGCGAGATCGGCGGGACGGCGCTGTCCGGCTCGGGATCGATGAGATAGAATTCCAGCTCCGTCGCCACCACCGGGCGCAGCCCCAGTTCGCGATATTCGCGCATGATCGCCGCGAGCGCCTGGCGCGGATCGGCGAGAAAGGGCCTGCCGTTCTCGACGAACAGCCAGAGCGGAACCAGCGCGCTCGGCCGCGACGTCCAGTTGACCGGCAGGGCCCCTCGCCCCGTGACGCCGCAGATGCCGTCGCGGTCGCCGGTCGCAAAGACCTGCGCGCTGCCGATGATGTCCTCACCCCAGACGTCGACGCCGACGATCGAGAGCGGCATGCGGATGCCGCCGCCGAGCACCTTCCTGGCCTGTTCCACCGGCACCCGCTTGCCGCGCATGATGCCGTTCAGGTCGCAAATCACCGCCTGAATACTTTCTATCGGGCCGTTCTGTTCAAGCCAGGACTGGAACACTTCCGGGTCGTCCGCATCGATTGACATATCGTATTTCTTTTTGTGATCACATTACCGGGAAATTGACATAGTTGCAGTTTTGAAGTCAAGCTGCCCCGGGTCGGTAGGATCGACTCGTTCCAACGCCCGCGTGCGGGAGGAATCGCCGTCTTGAAGACCCTTGCTCTGCCCGCCCTTGATCGGCCGGAAGGCATGACGACCCACGACTATGCCTTTGCGCGTCTCAGGCAGGCGATCATGGTGGGCGCCTTCCGGCCCGGAACCTCCGTCACCATACGCGGGCTCGCAGATGCGCTGGAGAGCAGCCCCACGCCGGTGCGCGAAGCACTGCGTCAGCTGACCTCGATCGGTGCCCTGCAATTTCTGGAGAACCGGCGGATCGTCGTGCCGCGGATCACGCCGGCGCGTTTCGAGGAGCTGATCTCGCTTCGTATCGCGCTTGAAAGCCATGCCGCGCGCAGGGCCGTCGCCCATCTCTCCGACCGGCAGATAGACCGCATCATCGCACTGGATGACGCGATCGAGGCCGCGATCCTGGCGGGGCAGAAGGCGCAGGCGCTGATCGCCAATCAGGAATTTCACCGGCGGATCTATACGGCCAATCCCGATCAGGTCGTCATGCCGCTCGTAGAGAGCCTCTGGCTCCAGCTCGGGCCGATCCTCGGCATTGCCATGGAGCACGTCACGGAATTCTACGTCATCGACCGTCACCGTGAGGCCATCGAGGCCCTGAGACGGCGTGACGAGGACGCCGTGGCGCAAGCTATCGCCGCCGACATCCGCGAGGGCATCGGCGGCTTCGATCAGCAGGCGATCGGCAAGCTGCTCGCGCTTGCGCGGTGAATGCGCCTTGGGTTTGCTCCAGTAGGGTAGCCACCCTGATCTGCCCCTCACCCTAGCCTTCTCCCCGCGCGGGGAGAAGGGACACCCTTGTGTTCCGCTTCAGCCTCGATGGGTCAATACGGACTCGTCCCCTCTCCCCGCAAGCGGGGAGAGGGCTAGGGTGAGGGGCAGACCTCTAGGCACGACGCTCATCTGGCCCTTGACCACCTCTCCCGTCCCCTGCATATTGCTCAGATGTCAGACCAATTAGGGTTCTTGGGAGAACCGGATGCCCCTGCAGGATAGAGCGATGCTCCTGCCCCTGCCACCCGCAGACCGGGCGCAGCAGGTAATATCCGCTCTTGCCGATTTCATTCAAAGATCGGGGCTGAACCCCGGGGATCGCTTGCCTGCCGAGCGAGAAATGATGGCGGCGCTCGCCGTCGGCCGCTCCACCATTCGTGAGGTGCTGAGCCATTTCCAGGCGCTCGGCGTTGTCGAGGCGCGCAAGGGCAGCGGCACCTATCTCCTGCGCGCCATTTCCACCGCAACCATCCACATGCCGCTGGCGCTCGACACGGAGCACCTTCGCGACGCGCTGCTGCAGACGCTCGAAGTGCGGCGCGGCATCGAGGTCGAGGCCGGCATGGTCGCTTCGCGGCGCCGCACGGAGGCCGACCTCGTCAACATCGAAGCGAAGCTGAACGAAATGGAGCGGGTCCATCTCGCCAAGGGAACGTCCGGCCCGGAAGACCTCGCCTTCCATCTTGCGATCTACGACGCGACCCACAATCCGCTCTTCAAGCAACTGCTCGAACAGATGCGCGAGGCCTTCGAACGCTTCTGGGACGAGCCCTTCGACCGCTCGGACTTCGCAAGGCGCTCGTTTCCCTTTCACCGAACGCTCTTCGATGCGATCGCGGCGCAGGACGCCGAGGCCGCGCGCGCGGAAACGCTGAAAATCCTCGCGGTCGTCGAGGAAGACATCAAGGAAATGTCCAAATGAACAACGGCCTCGATCCGTTCGAGAGAGCCTCCCTTATCGTCGCGCATGACGAGAGCAACGCTTTCGATGCAGTCGTACCGCCGATCGTGCAGACCTCGCTCTTCACCTTCAAGAACTATGACGAGATGGTCGCTTCCTATCGGGGCGAGCGCGTGCGGCCTATCTACACCCGCGGCCTCAACCCGACGGTCAGGCATTTCGAGGAGATGCTGGCGAAGCTCGAAGCCACCGAAGACGCCATCGGTTTCGCAAGCGGCATGTCGGCGATCTCCTCCACAGTCCTCTCCTTCGTCGAGCCGGGCGACCGCATCGTCGCCGTGAAACATGTCTATCCCGACGCGTTCCGCCTCTTCGGCACGCATCTGAAGCGCATGCGTATCGAGGTCACCTATGTGGACGGACGCGACGAAGAGGCGGTTGCCAGGGCGCTTCCAGGCGCCAAGCTCTTCTACATGGAAAGCCCGACCAGCTGGGTGATGGACACGCACGATGTCGCAGCGCTTGCGGCTCTCGCACGCCGGCAGGGGATCGTCACGGTCATCGACAACAGCTGGGCCAGTCCGGTGTTTCAGCAGCCGGTCTCGCTCGGCGTCGACCTCGTCATTCACTCCGCATCGAAATATCTGAGCGGCCATAGCGATGTCGTCGCCGGCGTCGTCGCCGGGTCGAGCGACCTGATCGGCCGCATCCGTTCGGAAGCCTATCCCTATCTCGGCGGGAAGCTTTCGCCCTTCGACGCCTGGCTGCTGATCCGGGGCATGCGCACGCTGCCGGTGCGGATGAAGGCACATGAGCGCTCGGCGCTCGCGGTTGCCCGTCGTCTGGCCGAGCATCCGCTGGTCGAAACCGTCTGCCACCCGGGCCTCGGCAACCATCTGCCACCCGGTCTCTCCGGCACCTCCGGACTTTTCTCCTTCATCTTCCGCGAAGGCGTCGACGTGCGCCGCTTCGCCGATCACCTGAAACTGTTCAAGCTCGGCGTCTCCTGGGGCGGCCACGAAAGCCTCATCGTGCCGGGCGAAGTCGTCCTGGCGCAGAAAGCCGAGCCCAATTCCGCGGCAGCCTTCGGCATTTCACCGCGGTCGGTACGGCTCCATGTCGGCCTGGAGGGAACGGAGGCCCTCTGGAGCGATCTCGAAGCGGCGATGACAGCCGCTTCATCAGGCTGACGAACACGCAACAGCGAGAACAAAGGGAACGATAAAATGAGGAAACTGATCACCGCCACCCTGCTTGCCACGCTGATGGCCGGCAGCGCCCTTGCCGACACCAAGCTGAAGCTCGTCGAGGTCATCACCAGCCCCGAGCGCACCGAAACGCTGAAGTCGATCGTCGCCAAGTTCGAACAGGCTAACCCCGGCACGACCGTGGAAATCATTTCGCTGCCCTGGGGCGAAGCCTTCCAGAAATTCGCGACCATGGTCTCGGCCGGCGAAATCCCCGACGTCATGGAAATGCCGGACACCTGGCTGTCGCTCTACGCCAATAACGGCATGCTCGAAAGCCTCGAGCCCTATCTCGAAAAGTGGGAGCACACCCCCGGCCTCACCGAGCGCGCGCTCGAACTCGGCCGCGACGTCAACGACACCGCCTATATGCTGCCCTATGGCTTCTATCTCCGGGCGATGTTCTACAACAAGAAGCTGCTCTCCGAAGCGGGCGTCGCCGAACCGCCGAAGACGATGGACGACTTCGTCAAGGCTTCCGAGGCGGTCTCCAAGCTGCCGGGCAAATCGGGCTATTGCCTGCGCGGCGGTCCGGGCGGCCTCAACGGCTGGGTCATGTTCGGCGCGACCATGGCCGGCGACAACAAGTTCTTCAACGAGGACGGCACCTCGACGATGAACAGCGAGGGCTGGATCAAGGGCCTCACCTGGGTCATCGACCTCTACAAGAACGGCCTCGCCCCCAAGGATAGCGTCAACTGGGGCTTCAACGAGATCGTCGCCGGCTTCTACAGCGGCACCTGCGCCTTCCTCGACCAGGATCCGGACGCGTTGATCGCGATCGCCCAGCGCATGAAGCCGGAGGATTTCGGCGTCACCACCATGCCCAAGGGGCCGAGCGGCAAGGCCTTTACCACGATCGGCTTTGCCGGCTGGTCGATTCTTGCCGCCAGCCAGAACAAGGATATCTCCTGGAAGCTGATCGAAACGCTGGAAGGCCCCGAAGGCAATATCGAGTGGAACAAGCGCACCGGCGCGCTGCCCGTCCATAAGTCGGCCGAGAAGGACCCCTTCTATGCGAGCCCGCAGTTCAAGGGCTGGTTCGATGAACTCGCCGACAAGGACGTCGTGCTGACGGTCATGCCGACCTATCTCGAAGAATTCGCCTTCTTCAAGGATTCGCTCGCCATCAAGACGACCCAGGAGGCCCTGCTCGGCGACATCACGCCGGAAGAGCTCGCCAATCAATGGGCCGACTACCTGACCAAGGCGCAGCAGAAGTACCTCGCAAGCAAGAAGTAACGCAGGCACCGGCGGCGGTCAGCCGCCGCCGGTCGTCCGACGCAAGAAAAGGCACGCCGATCGATAACGGCGGTCAAAAAAGGGGAAATTTCGATCGATGGCCTATGCCGCACGCCATGACGGCCTGCCCGCAACCCGTCCGCCGCTGATGAAGCGGATCGCCGACGCCTCTGCGCCCTATCTCTATACCGCTCCGGGGCTCATCCTGATCGTTACGGTCATGCTCGTGCCTCTGGTGCTCGGGATCTCCTACGCTTTCCGCGACATCCAGCTGCTCAACCCCTTCTCCGGCGGTTTCGTCGGCCTCGACCACTTCCGTGCGCTCGCCCAGGACCAGGCATTCTTCCGTTCGCTGCGCAACACGCTCTGGTGGACCGGCGCCTCCGTGTTCCTGCAGTTCGCCTTCGGACTCATCCTGGCACTCCTGCTCGACAAGCCATTCTATGGGCGTGCGGTTGCACAGGCGCTCGTCTTCCTGCCCTGGGCGGTGCCGAGTTTTCTGGCCGGCCTCAACTGGGCCTGGCTTTTCAACCCCGTCGTCGGTCCGCTGCCGCACTGGTTCTTCGCACTCGGCATCATGAGCCAGCCGAACAACATTCTGTCCGATCCCCAGCTTGCCATGTGGGGACCGATCATTGCCAATATCTGGTGGGGCATCCCCTTCTTCGCGATCACCCTGCTGGCAGCGCTCCAGGCGATCCCGCGCGACCTTTACGAGGCAGCGAGCATCGACGGCGCCGGCCCGGTGCAGCGTTTCCTTTCAATCACCCTTCCCTTCCTGGCGCCCACGATCGCGATCACCATTCTGCTGCGTACGGTCTGGATCTCCAATTTCGCCGATCTCATCATCGTCATGACCAATGGCGGGCCGGCGGACCGAACCCAGATCGTCGCAAGCTACATCTTCACCCAGGCGTTCAAGCGGCTGGATTTCGGTTATGCCTCGGCGATCGCGCTGGTGCTGCTGGCGCTGCTCCTCGCCTATTCATTGCTGATCGTGATCCTGCGGCAGTGGCTCCTGAGCAAGGATTGAGACCATGCGCGCCAAACAAGCATTTCTGACCATTGCGCATCGCCTGGCGATCCTCGCTTATATCGCCTTCGCGCTCTTCCCGCTCTTCTGGCTGCTCAAGGTCGCCGTCACGCCGAACGATCTCCTCTATTCGGAGGGCATTCGTCTCTGGCCGTCGCGGGCGAGCCTCGAACACTTCGACTTCGTGCTGCGGCACAGCGCCTTCCCGGTGTTCTTCCGCAACAGCCTGATCGTTTCCGGGTCGACCGCCGTCATCGTCACCATCCTCGCCTCGCTCTCCGGCTACGCGCTCTCGCGCTTCCGGTTCCGGGGCAAATACTGGCTGGTCACGCTGATGCTGCTGACGCAGATGTTTCCTCTGGTGATGCTGGTCGCGCCGATCTTCAAGATCCTCTCGCCGCTGGGGCTGACCAACAGCCTCACCGGACTCGTCGTCGTCTACACCGCCTTCAACGTTCCCTTCGCGACATTCCTGATGCAGTCCTTCTTCGACGGCATTCCGAAAGACCTGGAAGAGGCGGCGATGATCGACGGCGCGACACAGTTCGTCGCCTTCCGCCAGATCATCCTGCCGCTGACGCTGCCCGGAATCGCCGCGACCCTCGGCTTCGTCTTCACCGCCGCCTGGAGCGAACTGCTCTTCTCGCTGATGCTGATCTCCGGCAACGCACAGGCGACCTTCCCGGTCGGGCTCCTGTCCTTCGTTTCGAAATTCTCGGTCGACTTCGGGCAGATGATGGCCGCCGGCGTGCTGGCGCTGATACCGGCCTGCCTCTTCTTCCTCCTCATTCAACGCTATCTCGTCCAGGGCCTCACGGCCGGCGCGGTGAAAGGCTGAAACGCAATGGCTTCCATCGACATCGCCAACGTTAAGAAGTCCTACGGTACCCACCCGGTGCTGCACGACGTCGACCTCAAGATCAGCGACGGCGAATTCGTCGTGCTCGTCGGTCCCTCCGGCTGCGGCAAGTCCACCCTTCTGCGCATGATCGCCGGGCTCGAGAGCGTGACCGGCGGCGAGATCCGCATCGCCGGCAGGCGGGTCAACGAACTCGCCCCGAAGGACCGCGACATCGCCATGGTGTTCCAGTCCTACGCGCTCTACCCGCATATGTCGGTCGCGAAAAACATGAGCTACAGCCTGAGGCTCCGCAAGACGGCCAAGGATAGGATAACGACGGTCGTTGCTGGCGCCGCTGCCAAGCTCGGCCTCGACCCGTTGCTCGATCGCCGCCCCAAGGCGCTCTCCGGCGGCCAACGCCAGCGCGTCGCCATGGGTCGCGCCATCGTGCGCGAGCCGAAGGCGTTTCTCTTCGACGAACCGCTCTCCAATCTCGATGCGCGCCTGCGCGAGCAGATGCGCGCCGAGATCAAGAAACTGCACAAGGATCTGGGCGCCACCTCCATCTATGTAACGCACGATCAGATCGAGGCGATGACGCTGGCGGACCGGATCGTCGCCATGAACGGCGGCGTGGTCCAGCAGGTCGGAAGCCCGCTCGATCTCTACGACCGTCCGGCCAATCTTTTCGTCGCCGGCTTCATCGGCTCGCCGGGCATGAACTTCTTCGAAGGTACCTACCACGCGGGCGACGCGCCGCGCTTCGAGATGTCGGATGAGATCGGCATCCCGCTCGACGCGGCCGCGCCCCTTTCGAATAACGCAAAGGTGACGCTCGGCATCCGTCCCGAACATGTCGTGCTTGCCGGCCACGGCCCGGAGACGCTGCTTGCCGGCGTCGATCTCGTCGAGCCGACGGGCTTCGGCATCATCCTGCATCTCTCGCTCGGGCGGGCGCCCTTCAAGGTCTTCACCAACGACCGGTCGTTCCTGACGGCGTCCGGCACGATCCCCGTCCACTTCCCCGCCCACCACCTGCATTTCTTCGATGCGGAGGGCAAGCGCGTCTGACGCACGCGCCGAATGGCGGCCCGCAGGTTCAGGCTTAGCCAGAAGGAGCAATTGACTTCTCTACGACAAGGACTAGCTTCTTTCCTGTCGCACGTATCAACCGCCCCGGCGCACTATTCCTTAAGAGAAGCAAGCACCGCCAAAGCAGATTTGACGATAGCCTTCCTTGCCCCGCGCCGGGCGAAATTGAGGAAGTATCATGCGAATTGCACTTGCTGCCCTGTCTTTTTCGGCACTCTCGCTCTGTCCGGTCGCCGGGCTTGCCCAGGAGGGCGATGCCGAGGCCGGCGCCACCGTCTTCAAGAAATGCGCCACCTGTCACGTGATCGACAAGGACCAGAACAAGGTCGGTCCTTCGCTGCAAGGCGTCATCGGCCGGACGGCCGGCACCCATGCTGACTTCAAATATTCGCAAGCCATGATCGATGCGGGCAAGGGTGGTCTCGTCTGGGACGAGGCGACGCTCGCCGAGTATCTCCATAACCCCAGGGCCATGGTCAAAGGCACCAAGATGGTATTCCCCGGCCTCAAGAAGGACGAGGAGATTGCCAATGTGATCGCCTACCTGAAGCAGCATCCCAAATAGGAATACTTGCGGGAAGCGAGAATTCGATCTCGTCCCGATGATTTGCCAGTATTTTCCGTTCGTGCAATAATTGTGATCGGAACTCTGCGATTGCGTATTCGTCTCACGGCCGATCACGGCGGGGGAGGGTCAGGGAATGGCGGTGGTAGTAATTCTGGTTCTGCTGGCCGTCGGCTCGGTGTTGTTCCATTTGCTTAGTCCCTGGTGGTGGACCCCGATCGCCTCCAATTGGAATTACATCGACAATACCATCACCATCACCTTCTGGATCACCGGCATCGCCTTCACCGCCGTGGTCCTGTTCATGGCCTATTGCATCCTGCGTTTCCGCCACCGACCCGGCAATACCGCCGCTTACGAGCCCGAGAACAGGCGGCTCGAAGGCTGGCTCGCGACGGGCACGACCTTCGGTGTCGCGGCGATGCTGGCGCCGGGCCTCTTCGTCTGGAACCAGTTCGTCACCGTCCCGCAGGATGCGACCGAAGTCGAGGTGATCGGCCAGCAATGGCTGTGGAGCTTCCGGCTGCCCGGCGCGGACGGTAAGCTGGGCACGACGGAAGCGCGCGATATCGCCCCCGAAAACGCGCTCGGGGTCAATCGGGACGACGCCGCCGGGCAGGACGACATCATCATCGAAGGCGGCGAGCTTCACCTGCCGGTCGGCAAGCCGGTCAAGATGCTGCTCCGGTCGGTCGACGTACTGCACGATTTCTACGTCCCCGAATTCCGCGCGAAGATGGACATGGTGCCCGGCATGGTCACCTATTTCTGGTTGACGCCGACGCGGACCGGAACCTTCGAGATACTCTGCGCGGAACTCTGCGGCGTCGGCCACCCGCAGATGCGCGGTACCGTCGTGGTCGACACCGAAGAAGACTACCAGGCCTGGCTCGCCGAGCAGCAGACCTTTTCGCAACTGTCCGCATCATCGGAAACAAGAGCAATTCCAGGAAAAGCGTGTAGCGGCTTTCCGTCCGGAGTTGCGATCGAACAAGGAACCGGAGCATTCGCGCTTTTTGAAGAAGAGCGAGAATGCTTCGGCCCGGCGGCGACCACGGTCGCCGCCTCAGCGGCGCAGTAGGAGGTGCCGTGAAGTAGCCCCTGGGGAGGAGATATGATGGTCGACGTCCGGTCCGGTATTGGCGAGGCACTTCCGCCTCCCGAAGTCGAGGATGTTGAGCTTTACCATCCGCATAGCTGGTGGACGCGCTATGTCTTCAGCCAGGATGCGAAAATCATCGCCATTCAATACGGCACGACGGCGATCGCCATCGGAATGGTGGCGCTGGTGCTGTCCTGGCTGATCCGATTGCAACTCGGTTTTCCCGGAACATTCGAGCTGATCGATGCCGAGCGCTACTATCAGTTCATCACCATGCACGGAATGATCATGGTGATCTACCTGCTCACCGCCCTCTTCCTCGGCGGCTTCGGCAACTATCTGATCCCGCTGATGGTCGGCGCGCGCGACATGGTGTTTCCCTACGCCAACATGCTCAGCTACTGGATCTATCTGCTCGCCGTGATCGTCCTGGCCGCAAGCTTCTTCACCCCCGGAGGACCGACCGGCGCCGGCTGGACCCTCTATCCGCCGCAGGCCGTCCTTTCCGGCACGCCCGGCGGCAGGGACTGGGGCATCGTCATGATGCTCTCGTCGCTGATCATCTTCGTCATCGGCTTCACCATGGGTGGCCTCAACTATGTCGTGACGGTTCTCCAGGGCCGCGCACGCGGCATGACGCTGATGCGGCTGCCGCTGACCGTCTGGGGCATATTCACCGCGACGGTGATGGCGCTGCTTGCCTTCCCTGCCCTTTTCGTCGCCTGCGTCATGATGCTCTTCGACCGGCTGCTCGGCACGAGTTTCTTCATGCCGGCCATCGTCGAAATGGGCGAGCAGCTGCAATATGGCGGCGGCAGCCCGATTCTCTTCCAGCACCTGTTCTGGTTCTTCGGCCACCCCGAAGTCTACATCGTCGCGCTGCCCGCCTTCGGCATCGTCTCCGATCTCATCAGCACCCATGCCCGCAAGAACATCTTCGGCTACCGCATGATGGTCTGGGCGATCGTCATCATCGGCGGCCTCTCCTTCATCGTCTGGGCGCACCACATGTATGTCAGCGGCATGAACCCGTATTTCGGCTTCTTCTTCGCCACGACCACGCTGATCATCGCGGTGCCGACGGCGATCAAGGTCTATAACTGGGTCCTCACCCTCTGGCGCGGCAATATCCATCTGACCCTGCCGATGCTCTTCGCCCTCGCCTTCATCGTCACCTTCGTCAACGGCGGGCTGACGGGTCTCTTCCTCGGCAATGTCGTCGTCGACGTGCCGCTCTCCGACACGATGTTCGTCGTCGCGCATTTCCATATGGTCATGGGCGTGGCGCCGATCATGGTGATCTTCGGCGCCATCTATCACTGGTATCCGAAGATCACCGGGCGCATGCTCAACGAGGCGATGGGCCAGATCCATTTCTGGGTCACCTTCATCGGCGCCTACGCCATCTTCTTTCCGATGCATTATCTCGGCCTCATCGGCGTCCCGCGCCGCTATCACGAGCTCGGCGAGGCAGCTTTCGTGACGGCTTCGATCGCCGAGCTCAACGCCTTCATCAGCATCATGGCGTTTCTCGTCGGCGCTGCGCAGATCCTGTTCCTCTTTAATCTCGCCTGGAGCCTGCGCCATGGCCGGGAGGCCGGGGGCAATCCCTGGCGCGCGACGACGCTCGAATGGCAAACGCCCGAGACGCCGCCGCCTCACGGTAACTGGGGCGATGAACTGCCCGTCGTCTATCGCTGGGCCTATGACTACAGCGTCCCCGGCGCGCCGGAAGATTTCATCCCGCAGAACCAGCCGACGCCCGGCCGCCTCAGTCACGAGACCGTCTCATGAGCATCGTCGCCTTCTTTCTGGCGGCGATCGCCGCCATCGTCGTCTGGTGGCTCGCAGGGCAACGCCTTACATCGCGCCCCTGGCTCGAGGTCGGTCACTTCCACGACCGCCGGGGCGCAACGCGTTTGCCGCCGGCGAAAATCGGCCTCGGCGTATTTCTCACCGTCGTCGGTGCGCTGTTTTCACTTGCGATCAGCGCCTATTTCATGCGCATGGCGTCATCCGACTGGGGCGCGCTGCCTTTGCCCGGCCTTCTCTGGCTCAATACGGGCATCCTCGCCGCCGGCAGCATCACCCTGCACTGGACCAGGGTCGAGGCAGAGCGGCGGAACGACGAGGCAGCTCGGATCGGTCTCCTGGCGGCGCTCGCCCTTGGCCTCGCTTTCCTCGCGGGTCAGCTCTTCGCCTGGCGTGCGCTGTCGGACGCCGGATATTTCCTGGCCGGGAATCCGGCCAACAGCTTCTTCTATCTGCTTACGGGCATGCACGGCCTGCACATCATCGGGGGGCTTTTTGCTCTCGGCCGGGTAACCGCACATGCCTCGCAAACACCGCTCGACAACAGAACGCGCCTGTCGATCGAGCTTTGCGCCATCTACTGGCATTTCATGCTGATCGTCTGGCTGGTTCTCTTCGCTCTTTTTGCCGGCTGGGCCAGCGGCGTGATCGATTTCTGCCGCCAACTGCTGACATAGGAACCGTTGAACATGTCTGCACCGATGAAGAAGCCCGCAGCAGAAACGCTCCCGCGCCCCGCCGGTCTGGCCGGGCTCGCGTCGGACTGGGCCTCCGACCAGCGCACCTTCAAGGATGTTTCCTGGGGAAAGGCCATGATGTGGATCTTTCTCCTCAGCGATACCTTCGTCTTCGGCTGCTTCCTGCTTGCCTACATGTCGGCGCGGATGTCCACCGCCGTTCCATGGCCCAATCCGAGCGAGGTCTTCGCGCTCGAAATCGGCGGAACGCACATGCCGCTGATCCTCATCGCCATCATGACCTTCGTTCTCATTTCGAGCAGCGGCACCATGGCCATGGCCGTCAATTACGGTTACCGCCGCGACCGGCGGAAGACCGCGGCGCTCATGCTTCTGACGGCGCTTTTCGGCGCCACCTTCGTGGGGATGCAGGCGTTCGAATGGTCGAAGCTGATCGCCGAGGGCGTGCGGCCCTGGGGCAACCCCTGGGGAGCCGCTCAATTCGGCTCTTCCTTCTTCATGATCACCGGCTTTCACGGGACCCACGTCACCTTCGGCGTGATCTTCCTGCTGATCGTCGCCCGCAAGGTCTGGCGCGGCGATTTTGAAACGGAGCGGCGCGGCTTCTTCACCAGCCGCAAGGGGCGCTACGAGATCGTCGAGATAACCGGCCTCTACTGGCACTTCGTCGACCTGGTCTGGGTCTTCATCTTCGCATTCTTCTATCTGTGGTGAGGGAGGGCATCGTGGCTCACGCGGAAATACATCCGGCACAACCTGCGGCGGTCCATACGGAGCACCAGCAGCACCCGATCAAGCTCTACCTCCTGGTCTGGGGGCTGCTCTTCGTCCTCAGTACTCTTTCATACCTCGTCGATTACTTCGGCCTGCAGGGCTATCTCCGCTGGTCGCTGATCCTCATCTTCATGATGCTGAAGGCGGGCCTCATCGTGGCCGTGTTCATGCATATGGCGTGGGAGCGCCTGGCGCTGATCTACGCGATCATTCTCCCCCCGCTGCTGGTGCTCGTCTTCGTGGCGCTGATGGTGTCGGAATCGAACTATGTCCTCTTCACGCGACTCACCTTCTTCGGTGGCGGCGAGTAAAAGCGCCTGCCGAAAGGTCGCGTTTCGGCGGCGCGTCCGCCTGCCGCCTCCCTGTTCGAGGAAAAACCTGTTCCTCGCCGCCCCGCAGGGTGTATTTTCTCGCGATATCAGCTAGATGAGCATCCTCGCGGCCGCGACCGTCCCCGCCCGCCGCCCGCAACATTCTGGTCGTGCAGCACGACGATTATGTCGTAGACAGGCTCAACTCGCGGCGCGGCAGGTTCTAATATCCGGCTTCAAAACCAAACCAGGGTCGCATCAATGGCAGAGTTTCCGGAAAAGGCGAAGGTCGTAATCGTAGGACTGGGTGGCATCGTCGGCGCATCGATCGCCCACCACCTCATCGAGCGTGGCTGGGACGATATCGTCGGCATCGACAAGTCGGGCATCCCGACGGATATCGGCTCTACGGCACATGCCTCCGACTTCTGCTACACCACAAGCCACGACTATCTCTCGGTCTGGACGACGCAGTATTCGATCGACTTCTTCGAGAAGATGGGTCACTACGCCCGGATCGGTGGTCTGGAAGTCGCACGCATCGGCGACCACGTCTGGATGGAGGAGATCAAGCGCAAGCTTTCCTCCGCCAAGGCCTTCGGCACCCGCGCACATTATGTCTCGCCGGCCGAAATCAAGAAGCTGTTCCCGCTGATCGAGGAAGATCAGGTGATGGGCGGCATGTTCGATCCGGATGCCGGCCTTGTCATCCCGCGCTCGCAGACGGTTGCCGGTAAGCTGGTCGATGCGGCGGAAAAGTCCGGCAAGCTGCAGATATTCGGCAATACGCCGGCAACTGCGCTGCTTGTCGAAAACGGCCGTATCAAGGGCGTCGTCACACATCGCGGCACGATCATGGCCGACCATGTCGTCGTCTGCGCCGGCATCTGGGGTCGCCTGATCGCTGAAATGGTCGGCGAGGACCTGCCTGTCATGCCGGTCGATCATCCGCTCACCTTCTTCGGCCCCTACAACGAATTCGAAGGCACCGGCAAGGAAATCGGCTTCCCGTTGCTGCGCGATCAGGGCAACTCGGCCTATATGCGCGACACCGGCGACCCGAGGACCACCGAGGGCGGCCAGATCGAATGGGGCTATTACGAGACCGACAATCCGCGTCTCTGCCATCCACGCGACATTCTCGAAAAGCACGAGGCACGCCTGTCGCCTTCGCAGCGCGACCTCGATATGGAGCAGATCATCGAGCCGCTCGAGCGCGCCATGGAACTTACGCCGATCCTCGGCGAGCTCGGCTATAACGAGGGCCACTCCTTCAACGGCCTGCTGCAGGTCTCGGCCGCCGGCGGTCCCTCCTGCGGCGAGAGCCAGAAGGTACGCGGCCTCTGGTACTGCGTCGCCATCTGGGTGAAGGACGGCCCGGCCTACGGCAAGCTGATCGCCGACTGGATGACGGACGGGCGTACCCATACCGACCACGCCTCGATCGACTACGCGCGCTTCTACCCGCACCAGCTCGAAGAGAAGTTCATCGAAGGCCGCTGCTTCGAGGCGGCGCAGAAGATCTACTTCCCGGCCGTGCATCCGCGCGAGCCCTATGCGAGCGGCCGCAACGTCAAGCGCTCGCCCTTCTACGAGCGCGAGAAGGAGCTCGGCGGCTACTTCATGGAACTCGGCGGCTGGGAGCGCGCGCACGGCTATGCCGCCAACGAGCACCTGCTCGAAAAATACGGCAACCGCATTCCGGTTCGCGAGAACGAGTGGGACAACCGCCACTTCTGGCGCGTTTCCAACGCCGAACATCTGGCGATGAGCGAGGATTGCGGCATCGTCAACCTCTCGCACTTCCACATGGTGGATATCGAAGGGCCGGACCATGTGGAGCTTCTCGAGTGGCTTTGCGCCGCCAAGATCGGCGGAGACGGCAATATCGGCAAGGGCATCTACACCCACTTCCTCGATGACGAGGGCATGGTGCGCGCCGACTTCACCGTCTTCCGCATGAGCGACCGCTGCCGCCTCGTGAACGGTGCCGATGCCGGCCCGCGTGACTTCCACTATATGCGCCGTGTCGCGGAAGACCGGGGGCTCGACGTCACCATCACCGACGTTTCGGAGAAGTTCGTCACCATCGGCATCTGGGGCCCGAATGCCCGCGAAACGCTGAAGAAGGTCGTGGCGGAACCGGCCGGCCTCGATCCGGAGAATTTCCCCTTCGCCGCGATCAAGCAGATCGAGATCGCCGGCAGGCCGGTCTCCGCCTTCCGCATCTCCTATGTCGGCGAGCAGGGCTGGGAACTGCACATGAAATACGAGGACGGCCTGGCCGTATGGGATGCGCTGCGCGCCACGGGCGTCATGGCCTTCGGCGTCGAGACCTACGCGAACTCGCGTCGGATGGAAAAGAGCCTCCGCCTGCAGAACGCGGATCTTCTCACCCACTACAACCTTATCGAGGCCGACCTTGCCCGTCCGAAGGTCAAGGAAGCGGACTTCCGCGGCAAGGCGAAGCATATGGAGTACAAGGCGCGCGAGCACCAGCCCGCCATGCTCTGCACGCTCCTCATGACGGAGAACACCGACAGGAACGGGGTGAAGCGCTACCCCGTCGGCAACCTGCCGGTCATGGACCCGGAGACCGGCGAGGTGCTGGTCGACGAACTCGGCCGCCGCTCCTACACCACCTCCATCGCCTACGGCCCGACGATCGGGAAGAACATCGCGCTCGCCTATCTGCCCTGGTCTTACTGCCAGGTCGGCCGCAAGCTCAATGTCGAGTATTTTGCCGAGACCTATCCGGTCGAGGTTGCCGGCGTCGGCTACAAGCCGCTCTACGACCCGGAGAACCTGAAGCCGCGGACGTAACCGGGCCGGAGAACCTGCCCGTGGTTTCAGGCCGATCCGGCGTGAAACCACGTGGAAGCTCTGGCCGGGTTTGTCGGCATGTTTCCTTGTTCGCAGTCGATCAAAGGACGAAAACATGCAGCATAAGGCGCGCGGCGCTGTAGGAGAGTTTTCGGAGGACTGCAACCTCTCCTCCCTCATCCTGTGCTCGTCACAGGGATCCAGTAGCGCCGCGTCTGCGACGCGGGAAGCGTTCTTTCAGCCCAAGGACTTGGTCTGGCTGGATTCCTGTGACGAGCACAGGAATGAGGGACCGGGAATGTGCGGCTCCTACAACTTTCGCTTGCGAATATGCGAGGGATAGTAACCTGTCACGCAATGAAACGCGCCGAGGGACCGCACCCTCTCCGCCCTCATCCCTGTGCTTGTCACAGGGATCCAGCAGCGTCGCGTCTGCGGCGCGGAAGAGCCTTTCCAGCCCAAGGACTTAGTCTGGCTGGATTCCTGTGACAAGCACAGGAATGAGGGACCGGGATGTGCGGCTATTACAACTTTCGCTTGCGAATGTGCGAGGGAAGAGTCAACTGTGACGCCGACCAGCTTTACCCCCGGCACGTCGCCCGCGTTCGAAGAGCGGCGCCACGGGCTCTTACGCCGGCATTTCGATCTGTATCTTCACGTCCGTGGGGCGCGCCTCGACGGCGCGGTCGAAGGCGGCGATACTCTCGTCGAACGGAATGGTAGCAGAGATCAGCGGTTTCAAATCGACCTTGCCTGAGGCGATCAGTTCGATGGCGCGGTCGTAGACATTGGCATAGCGGAACACCGTCTCGATCCGCAGCTCCTTGGCCTGCATACCGACGATGTCGAAGGGGACGGGGTCGACGGGCATGCCGACGAGCACGACGGTTCCGCCAGGACGCGCAAGACCCGGAAGAGCAAGGATTGCGGGTGCGGCCCCGGAGCACTCGAAGACCACATCCGCCCCCCAGTCGCCCGTCGCTTGCGCGAGAGCCTCGGATGCCGCCTGCTGGCGGACATTGATTGTCTCGATACCTTCATAGGCGCCGATGACATCCAGTTTCGGCTGCGCGAGGTCAGCCACGTAGACCTTGGAGCATCCCCCCGCGAGCGCAGCCAGTGCCGTCATCATGCCGATCGGGCCGGCCCCCATGACGACGCCGACATCCCCCGGCTTGATGGCCGCGCGAAGGGCGGCCTGCACGCCGATGGCGAACGGCTCGACCATCGCCCCTTCCGCGAAGGACACGTGGTCGGGGAGGCGATAGGTGAAGGCCGCCGGATGAACGACCTCGGGCGTCAGGCATCCATGGACCGGTGGCGTGGCCCAGAACCGTACGGACGGATCGACATTGTAGATGCCGAGCTTGGACGACCGGGAGGAGAGGTCCGGAATTCCGGGCTCCATGCAGACACGGTCACCCTTCTTCAGATGCCGGACTTCCGCGCCGACCTCCAGAACGACGCCCGCGGCCTCGTGGCCCAGTATCATCGGCTCGTTGACGACAAAGGGCCCGATCTTTCCATGGGTGTAATAGTGGACATCGGAGCCACAAACGCCGACGGTGCGGATTCCGATCAGCACGTCGGCCGGCGACAGATCCCGCCGGACCGGAATGTCGCGAAGCGACAATTGCCCCTTCTTTTCAAGTACAAGCGCTTTTGCCACTATCCGTTCTCCTCGTACAATAAGTTGCCGTTTACTGCCCTGGATCGAGATGGTTTTTGGGCCCGTGCCGCCTCTGCAGCAATTCCGGAAGACCCGCGCAGCGATTTCCGTCAGCAATTCCATCAAGTCAGAAGAGCTAGTGTGTTTTTGCGATTCGATGAAGAGAAGAACGCCCGGCGAAGCTTATTTGCCGATGCAGAACATCACACGAGGTGGTGGGGACGGTCGACCCCTGACGGAAGGATCGAAACCGAAACCATCATCGGACCGATGGATCATGAAAATGCGACCCCGGCATGACATCCGCCGGGATGGGGCAGACATAGGATTTCCCGTCCGTCTTCTCCAGCCATTCCGCCCTGGCGGCGGCAAGCAGGTCCGGCGAAGTCATCAGCGACAGACCCGTCGTGGCGAGCGTCTTGGCGGCATGCGCCATCGCCTTGTGGGCGATCGGGCTTTTGCCCTGCGCAACGACCTGCCAGGTATGCGGGTTGGTGCCGATCGCCCATGCCGGCGCCCAGCACTGCGCCGTCGGCGTCACCCAGCTGACATCGCCGACATCGGTCGAGCCGGCACGGAAGTGTGAATGGCCTTCGAATTCGCGCAGGCCGAGATGCAGTGGTGACGATCCATCGACATTGGCGTTGGAGAAGACGTCGCGCTTCATCTGGTAGAGGCGGATGCTGCTTTTGATTGCCTCTTGCGAGAACGTCTCCTGAATGGATCGGGCGAATGCGACGTCGGCCTCGTCGAAGGCGATCGGGCCGAGCGCCACCATATTGTCATGCATGGCGGTCTCGAGCGTGATATTGGGCAGGAGGTTGGTCGAGGCCGTATCGAAGACGATTTCCACCTCCGTCTCGGTCATCATGGCTGCGCCACGCGCCACCTTCTCGACGCGGCTGGCGAGATCCAGCGCCTGAGGCATTTCCGGCGCGCGGATCAGGTAGAGCACTTCGGCGTTCGCCTGCACGACATTCGCCGCCCTGCCCCCGGTATCGGTGATTGCATAGTGCACCCGGCAATCCTGCGGCATGTGCTCGCGCAGAAAGTTGACGCCGACATTCATGAGTTCGACAGCGTCGAGTGCCGAACGGCCGAGATGGGCTGCGTTCGCGGCGTGCGCGGCCACGCCCTTGAAGCGGTAGAAATATTCGAGAACGGCAAGATTGTTGGTGGAGCGCACTCCGTTGAACGGTGCCGGATGCCAGGTAAGCGCAGCGTCGACGCCGTCGAACAGGCCGGCACGCACCATGAAGGTCTTCCCGGAGCCGCCCTCCTCGCCGGGACAGCCGTAATAGCGCACCGTCCCGGGCAGATTGTGGGCCTTCAGATGCCGGGCGAGTGCGATTGCCGCCATCAGCGAACCGACGCCGAGCAGGTTATGGCCGCAGCCATGGCCACTGGCGCCTTCGACAAGCGGCTTCGCCTCGGCAATCCCGGCCGTCTGGCTCATGCTGGCGAGTGCATCGAATTCCCCCAGAAAGGCAATCACCGGCTTGCCGCTGCCGGACTCGCCGATGAAGGCCGTGCCCATGCCCGCCACGCCGCGCCGAACGGAAAAATCATTGTCTTCGAGAGCCTTGGCAAGCAGCCCGGCCGAGCGTTGCTCCTCGAATTTCAGCTCGGCGAAATCCCAGATGCTGTCGCTCAAGCGGGTAAACTCCGGTTTCATCGATTCGATCGCCGTGGCGATCGAGATCACGTCCTCTCGGTTCATGACATGTCCTCGTATTTCGAAGGGCGGGCGCAGGAGATCGCCCCGGCGCCTGCAGCGCTGCGCGTCTCTTCAGACACGCAAAGGTCGCTTCGCCGGGTCGGTCCGATGGGTGATGGATTGGCCGGGTCGGTGTTCTGCCGCCCGGCGCAGGCGATCAGGGGGCTCAGTCGGCGACCGACACCTCCCAAAGGCGGGCGTTCGACTGCCAGACCGGCTGGCCCTTCAGCTTCCTGGTCGCGCCCCAGACATCGACCATGTCGTAAAGGAAGATGCCCGGCATTTCCTTCAGCATGAGCTCGTGGAACTCGTCGAAGATCTTCTGGCGCTTGCCCTGATCAGCCTCGGCATAGGCTGCGTTCATCAGTTCTATAGCCTTCGGATCGTCCCACATCAGGGAAGCGTTCTCGTCCTTGTCGCCAACGTAGAAGGAATACATCAGGGCGGGGTCGAGACGCGGCGCGACCGACTGCGAAATGACCTGGTAATTGCCGGAACGGCGGCGGTCGACCTGAGTTGCGTAATCCAGAACCTCGATCTGTACGTTGAGGCCGGCCTGCTGCATCATCGCCTGCGCCATGACGGCGGCCGGGAAGCTCGGCACATTGCCGCGCTTGTTGGCGATGATCGAGATCGGCTCGCCGTTGTAGCCCGCATCCGCCAGCTCCTTCTTGGCGGCCTCGATGTCATAGGGAAGACGCTTCTTCTGCGTTTCGCTGAAATAGACCGAGTCCCGCGACACCATCGAGCCGTTCGCCTCGCCCGTGCCGTTGGAGGCCGCAGCAACGAGCTGATCCAGATCGAGCGCCATCGCCATGGCGCGGCGCACGCCCGGATTGCTCAGGACCTTGTCGCGGGTCTGAATGTAGAAGAGGTTCTTGCCGTTATTGCGCGCGACGATCAATTGCATCGTTTCGCTCGACTGGAATTCGGGAATGAGATCCGGCGAGATTTCCGCCGTGTCGAGCACACCGGATTCCAGACCTGCCTTCACGGTCGAGGCATCCGGAATGACCATGAACTTGACACCGTCTGCAAGGGGCCGCTTCGAACCGACCATGCCATCCGGCTTTCCTTCGTTTGCCGGCGATACATAATCCGGGAATTTCTCGAGATGGATGTACTCGCCTTTCTTCCATTCCCCCCACATGAAGGGGCCGGTCCCGATCGGCTGGACGAAGCTGCCGTCGGCAGCGACGGATTCAGGCGAAATCATGCCGGTAAAGCCGCATTCGGGACGCGACATCAGGCCAAGGAAAACGGCCGACGGCTTTGCGAGCGTGATCTCGACGGTTGCCGCATCTGTGGCCTTGACGCCGGCGACAGGCGCGGCCCCGCCTTCTGCGAAATCTTTCAGGCAGGTCCACTTCGTCTCGGGGTTGAGGTAGCGCGTCCAGTTCCACACCACGTCGTCGGCCGTCATCGGTTTGCCGTTGTGGAATTTCACGTCGGTGCGCAGCTTGAACGTATAGGTCAGCCCATCGGCCGACATTTCGAAGCTCTTGGCTAGGAGCGGCTTCACTTCGCCGACATTGTTGTAGCCGACGAGGCCTTCGACGATGTGGAGGATGATGCTGTCGGTATTGCCGTCGCGGTTGACGCCCGGATTGTTGCTGCGCAGATCGGAGCTCTGCGCGATCGTGATGTCGCGTGCTGCTGCCATATTGGCCGTGGCGAGCAGTGCGGCGCCCGCAAGAAGAAGCTTTTTCATTGTTCTACCCTCTTTATTGATCGTTATGAGTGGAATCCGTCCCAGCAGGCACGCGAGAGCCTGCCGATCGTCTCGAGCGCCATCGTGTAACCCGGTGTGCCGTCCGGCATGACCTGCGGCACTTCGTCGGTATAGGCGGAGATGATGTAGAAGGGGGCGCCATCGCGATAGACGATGCCGGCATTCATGCGGCCGCGCTTGCCCGTGCCGCCCTTGTGCGCAACCACCGTACCGAACGGCAGACGCGACGGAATAGCATAGCGCAGGATCTGGTTCTTCAGCGTCTGCAAGGCATAGGCGCACAACTGCGGCGATGTGCCGAGCTTCGCGATCGCGTCGGGAGAGGTCTGCGCGTCCAGGATCGTCTGCAACAGGAAGGCCTGGTCGCGGGCTGTCGTGGTCGTGACCGAGGTCAGCGAATGGTCCGGCGGCAGGGCCAGCGGCGGAATGAGGAAGCGATGATGCGTACCGTGCATGCCGATCGATTTGCAGTAGCTGTCCACTTCCTCCAGCGTCAGACGCTCGAACACCATCTTGGTGCAGACATTGTCGCTCAGCACCATCATACCGGTTATCGCGTCGCGCAACGAAATCACGATCCCGGGCGTCAGATACCGGAACATGCCGCTCGCGACTTCCTCGGCAAAGCGGGCTTCGTAAGTGATGGGCTCGTCGAGATCCAGCCGCCCCTCGTGCACCGCCTTCAGCGCCGCCATCATGATCGAGGTCTTGCGCGTGCTGGCAGAAGGCGTTTCCTCGTCGGCCCCGCGTTCGATCGTCTCTCCGGTCCTGAGGTTGCGCACAACGAAGCGTGTCACGAAAGGCTGCGCCTCGCAGATCTCCGCAAGCCTTTCCTTCACCGGGCCAGAATCGGTTAGCCTATCCACATCAATTCTCCAGACGCCATTTGAGTGTCACGCCGCCCTTTTCGTTCTGGTCGAGGGCGGGAATGGCCGAGAGAAGCCGGCGCGTATAGGCTTCCTTCGGACTGTCGAAAATCGTGTCGCGATCTCCCTCCTCGATGATCCGGCCGTCCTGCATGACGACGACGCGGTCGGCCACCTGTTCGACGACGCCGAGGTCGTGACTGATGAATAGGCAGGAAAACCCGTAGCGTTTCTGCAGATCCGAGAAGAGATCGAGGACCTGCGCCCTGACCGTCACGTCGAGCGCGGATACCGGTTCGTCCGCGATCAGGAAGCGCGGGCGCCGCGCGATCGCACGCGCAATGGCGACGCGTTGGCGCTGACCTCCGGAGAGTTCGTGCGCATAGCGGCCGGCATAGTCGACCCCGAGGCCGACTTCCTCCAGCGTTTCCAGGGTACGCTTGCGCTTGGCCTTGCCATCGAGGCCCGGGACCAGCCTCAGCGCCTCCTCGACCAGCGCGTCGATGGTCATGCGCGGATCGAGCGATGAATAGGGATCCTGGAACACCATCTGGCAGTTGAGCCGATAATCGGTCCAGTTTTCGGTGCGCGGCCGTCCCTGGAACTGGATGCGGCCCTCGCTTTCCGTGACGAGGCCGGCAATGGTTCGGCCGAGCGTCGTCTTGCCGGAACCGGAACCGCCGACGAGTGCCACGACCTCGCCCTCGTGAATGTCGATGCTGACGCCATGCAGCGCGCGCTTCGGCCTGTTCTTCCTGAACAGCGACTTTCGGCCTGCATAGTCCACGATGATATCGCGGGCCGAGATCATGGGCACCCTCGTCATGTCGATCTGGCGCGGCCGGCCGCGGAAGGGCAGCGAGGAGAGGAGCTTCTTTGTGTAGGGGTGCTGCGGTGCCGTGAGCAGGTCCTCGGTCCGGCCCTGTTCCACGATCGAGCCCTTTTCCATCACGACGATACGGCTCGTGTAGCGCGCCACCATCGGAAGATCGTGGCTGATCAGCAAAACGGCCGTACCTTCCGCCCGCGTCAGTTCCACCATCAGTTCCATCACGTCGCGCTGGATGACGGCATCGAGTGCAGTGGTCGGCTCATCGGCAATCAGCAGCGACGGCTTCAAGAGCATGACGGAGGCGAGCATGATGCGCTGGCGCATGCCGCCCGAAAACTCGTGCGGATAGGAGGCAAGCGCCCCCTCCGGATCGCGGATTCCGACCCGCTTCAACATGTCGAGGATGAGGGAGCGTCGCTCCTGCGCCGAAGCCTTGGTGTGCAGGATGAGGCCTTCCTCCAGCTGCCGGCCGATCGTCATCGACGGGTTGAGCGAGGTCATCGGCTCCTGGAAGACGACGCCGATCTCTGCGCCGCGCAGATGGCGAAGCTCATTTTCCTTCATCTTCAGCACGTCGCGGCCCCTGTAGGACACCGACCCCCCGGCGACCTTGATGGTCGGCGGCAGCAGCGAGATCAGCGCTCGGGTCGCCAGCGTCTTGCCGGAGCCGCTTTCGCCGACGATGCCGAAGATCTCGCCCGGCGCGAGGTCGAAGGAGACCGACTTGACGACCTGATGGCCGGTTCTTGCGACTTCAAGCGCAAGGCCGCAGACGGTGAGAAGCTTGTCCATCGTCATTTCAGGCCCCTCATGCGCGGGTCGAGCCGGTCGCGGAGCGCGTCGCCCAGAAGATTGATGCCAAGCAGCGTCAGCGCGATGCACAGGCCGGGGAACAATCCGAGCCATGCGGCCTGCTGGAGGAATGGCCGCCCGGCCGCCAGCATGTTGCCCCAGGTCGGCGCCGGCGGCGGCACGCCGAGGCCCAGAAACGAGAGCGCGCTTTCCGACAGGATGGCCCAGCCGAACATGGAGGTGGCGAGAACCGTGATCGGCGCGACGCAGTTCGGCAGGATATGGCGCAACATCGTATAAAGTTCGCCATTGCCCATCACGCGCGAGGCCTCGATGAACTCCCGCTCCCTCAGCGAAAGCACGGCGCCGCGCACGACGCGCGCCATGGAAGGCGTATAGGCGATGCCGAGCGCGAAAATGATGCCGTACTGGTTGGCGCCGAAGACGGCGAGCAGTCCGAGCGCCAGCAATATGCCGGGAAAAGCGAGAAGCGCGTTGTTGACAGCCATGATGATGCCGTCCACCCAGCCGCGCGCATAACCGCTGATGAGGCCTATGAGCGTCCCGCAAATAGTGGCGAAGCCGACGGTGAGCGCGCCGATCCAGACGCTGGCTCGGGCGCCGACCATCAGGCGGCTCAAGACGTCCCGGCCGAATTCGTCGGTGCCGAGCAGATGCGCGCTGCCGGGAGCTGCAAGCCGCGCGGTGAAGGAGAGTTTCATCGGGTCGAACGGTGTCCAGAAGAGACCGACGGCAGCGGTGACGATCAGGGTGGCGATCAGGATGCCGCCGATCAGTCCGTTGAGGGTGAACTTTTTCATTCGGCGACAACACGCGGATCGAAGAGAGGGTAGAGAAGGTCGACGACGAGGTTGACCAGCACATAGGAGAGCGAAACGAACAGAAGGCATCCCTGGATGACCGGGTAGTCGCGCGCGAAAATGCTGTCCACCATCAGTCGACCGAGCCCCGGAATGGTGAACACCGTCTCGATGACGGCAATGCCGCCCAGCAGATTGCCCAGGATGAGGCCGATCATCGTCCAGGTCGGACCGAAGGCGTTCTTGAACGCATGGCGCCAGAGCACGGCGCTTTCCGACAGCCCTTTCGCACGGGCGTGGGTAATGTAATCGAGACGCAGCACTTCCAACGTGGAGGCACGCGCCATGCGGATCAGCACTCCCGCTTCATGGATGACCAGCGTCACGACGGGCAGGACGAGATAGAGCAGACCGGCGGTCAGATTGTCGCCGATCGAGACATAGCCCAGAACAGGCAGCCAGCCGAGTTCAAGCCCGAAAAGCAACAGCAGTAGCAAGCCGAGCCAGAAGGTCGGGATGGACAGAAGAACCGTTGCCGTTCCAACCAGAGCCAGGTCCGTCAGGCTGTTCTGACGCCACGCGGCAATTACGCCGGCCGGTACGGCAATCAGGCTTGCCAGAAGCACGGCGACGACCACGATCTCCGCACTCACCAGAAAGCGCGAAACGACCAGCGGCAGCACGGCCTCGTCATTGACGATCGAGCGGCCGAAATCGCCTCGCAGCACATCGCCGGCCCAGATCAGGAATTGCTGGGGCATGGACTTGTCGAGACCGAGCTCCACGCGCATTGCTGCGATCTGATCGGGCTGAGCCATGTCCCCCAGCATCAACGCGGCGGGGTCACCGGGAATGAAGCGGATCAGTGCAAAGACCGCCACGGCGACAAGCACGATCGTCGGAATCGCCATCATCAGACGGCTCAGGATAAAGCGTAGCATCGGTTCCCCACGATTGATGGTCGATTTGAAATCGAGCCATCATCGGTTTCTTCGGCCCAGACTATGCGGGAATGAGGAATGACGCGCAATATTATGCATATTCGTCATAGCCTTATGCGGGCTTTGGAAGATTGCGGAGCAATGGAACTGAGGGCTCAAAAAGAGCCAATATTTTGCTTTTATTGATCTTCTTGCGAAAGTCGGATCTGCTTCTTCAGGGCGTCGCTGAGTGCCTGGGCGGCGATGGAGAGCGGAACTCCGGCGGCACGCACCAATCCGAATTCCTGTGTCGCGCGAGGCACGAACGGCCGGTATACGACGGGCAGGTGACGGTAGAGATTCGCATAGAAGCTGCTGATGATTGACACGCCCAGTCCATGCGCGACATAGGAGCACGCCGAACTGTTGGTGTGGGTTTCGATCTTGACCATCTGCTTTACCCCCGCCCGCTGAAAGGCCTGGTCGAGCGCCATGCGGTTCGGCCGCTGCCGACCGATCAGGATGAGCGGCACGTTTCGCAGATGCTTGATGGTGATCTCGGGCAATTCGGCAAGCGAGTGATCCTTCGGAACGACGCAGACGCTTTCACCGCTCGCAACCTTGTCGATCGCAATGCCCGGCCCCGTTTCGCCTTCGATACGTAAAAAACCGAGGTCGATCACCCGTTCCTCGACCAGTTTGGTGATCGCCGTGGTCGTCTCGAAGAACGTTTCGATGCGAACGCCTGGAAAATCCCTGACATAGTCGATCAACATGGCGGGTGCGAAATTTTCCCACATGCTGCTCGGCAGCCCGATGCGGACGATCTCCGGCCCGGAGGAGCCGTTGCGAAGATCCTCCGCATGGCCGGACATGCGCTCGATGGCCAGCAGGACGTTTTGCGCATCACGCCCAAGAACCGTCGCCTCCGGAGTCGGAATCAACCGGCCCTTGTCGCGGGCGAATAGCGTGATGGCCAAATCGCTTTCAAGCTGCTGCAGCATGCGGCTCACTCCCGACTGGCTGAGACCCATGGCCTTCGCGGTTGCGATGGTCGATCCGGTTGCAAGGAGTGTCCGCAGGACTTCCAGTTGCTTGATGTTCATGGGGTCAACACCTTCGATGGCGGCATGTTCGTCCCGGCCAGCCGGAAATGCCCTGCTGGAAGGCCGGCGGTATCTTCGACAGAGGAAGCTCTTCGCCGCCGACAAAGCAATAGGTGAGCGCCAGATAGAGCGCTTCACGGTGTCATTTAAAGACTGAAACGCTCTGTCACTTTGAATCTACGCACTTCCTGACGGAAAACCGCGCACTCTTTCCCGCCTCCGCTCTATTGCAGCGCCGGGCCCGAGGCTTGCTCTTCATGGACCTCAAACGCGGGTCATGCTGCGACGGCGCCATTGGTCGAAGATCACCACGACCACGATGACGACGCCCTGCCGGTAGGCACGGGTCTTGAGCATCGGCCGCGCGCATCCAAGTCGGTTGATCAAATTTCGCCTAGCGGCACACCTCTCGCCAAGGCCAACTTCAGGAGCGCTTGAGTGTCGGGTCGTCGAGCGCCGGATTGTAGAAGAGCGAGAGCGTCAGGCTACGCGCGATGCGCTCTGCTGTGGCCATGAACCAGGCCTTCGCTTCCTCGCTCGGTGCAATGTCGTCCAGCGTCCCAGCAAAGAGCCCCAGCCATTTCGGAAAGAGTTCCGGAGACATATTGGCGACGCCGAGATGCGCCTGCACCGGCTTTCCCCCGTAAGCGCCGCTGCGGAAGGCAACGGCGGACCAGAAGCTTTTCATCTTCTCCATGTGCTCCGGCCAGCGTCCCGAAAGCCTTGCGTCGAATACCGGCCCAAGCTCCGGATGCGCGAGCACACGCGCATAAAACGTGTCGACCAGCCTACCGATGAACGCTTCATCGATCCCGAGTGCTTTCATCTCCGCTTTTGCGCTTTCGCGCATAGCGGGGCTTTGCACAGCGTGGCCCTGCAATTCGTCGCTCATACCATCCGCCCCGTTCGGTCGCATCTGCTGCCCATTATATAGGGAGTGCGCACGTCGCGCCCAAAGCCGAACTGCAGAATGCGGCAATCTGCCCGACAAGGATCAGGCCGTAAACGGCAGCGGCGGCAGTTGCCGTCAATAGACGCTGTCGTAGGCCGCACAAATCTCCGTCTGCGTCTTGTCCGCCAGATAGGCGATCTCGCCCTCCTTATGCTTGACGTAGACGTCGGCAAAGCCTTCGGGGAACCAGCTGCACACGGTCGCATTGCCCTTGAAGCGCTGGAGGGCCGCTTCGAGTGTCTGCGGCAGGCGGACGTAGCCGCGGGCGGCAAGGGCCTCCGCGCTCAGGAGCGAAAGATCTTCCTGCGTCGCCTCCGGCACCGCGAGCCCCTCCTCGATGCCCTGTACCCCGGCATGGACGATTGCCGCGAGGGCAAGATGCGGATTGGCGGTCGCATCGGCCGCACGAAACTCGAAGTTGAACTGGGCGGCGCGGGCGATATCGCTGATGTCGGAAACCGGGCAGATGCGCACAGATGCCTCGCGATCCCGAAAACCGAGATTGTTGAAGGCTGCGCTCCAGCGATGCGGTGTGAGACGCAGGTAGGAGACCACGCTCGGCGCCGTGATCGCAATGATCGAGTCGAGATATTTCAGAATGCCGGCGACGAATTTTCCCGCAACTTCGGAAAGCTCATGTTTGCCGTTCGGATCGTAAGTGACCGGGGCACCCGCCGAATCCAGCATGCTCAAGTGGACATGCACGCCGTTGCCGACCCCGGCCGGATCGCGGATCGGCGTGAAGGTCGGCTCATAAGAAAGCTCGCGCGCGACGAGGCCGACAAGTTCGCGGGTAATCAGCGAATGGTCGGCGATGGTGACGCCCCTCTGGGGGCCCATCGTCACCTCGAACTGACCGGCGCCGAACTCCTTCAGGATCGTATCGGGCGTCACGCCAGCCTCGCGCATTGCCGCGATGATCGCCTCACAGAAATGCCGTTCCTCCTGGAACCCTCCGAGCGTGAAGGCCTTGCCGACTTCGCCAACGCGGTGCTTGAGCTGGAATTCATGCTCGAAGGCACCGTAAAGCGTGACACCCGCCACGCTCTGCAATCGCTCAAGGGCGGCCTCGAGAATAGAGCGCGTGCAGAATTCCCAGGGGCGGCCGTCGGTATAGCGAATGTTACCGAGAACAAAGTTCTCCTTCGGCGCCCCTTCTTCGCTTTCGAAGCTGACGCAGGTCGACGGATCGGGAATGAGCACGAGGTCGCCGAGCGAGCCGAAGGGGCTTTCGGCGATCGCGTCGAAGCAGGTGATCTGTACATTGGTCGGCGTCCAGCCGACGCCCCGCTGCAAGCGCTTGTCCATCTGCGCCAGCGGAAAGGCCTTGCCGCGCACCTTGCCCGAGAGATCGCCGCAGCAGGCGACCATCATTTCCTCACGTTTCATCTGCGTCCCCGTTGATCCTGTCCTGATCGTAGCCCGGCATCGCAAAGCGGATGCCGTCCCAATCCTTGATGCGCTTCTGCGTCGCCTCCCAGTCCGTCTCCGAGACGCGCACGATGAGTGCCTCGACGAGCGCCATGGCAGCGGAAACCGTGTCCCAGGCCGTGCCGGCGTCGATCGGCAGAGCGACGATGTGATCGGCGTTGCGGGCAGCCGGCGACATCCACTTGTCGGTGACGACGACGATGGTCGCGCCACGCTTTTGGGCGATGTTCTCGGCAAGGCGTGCGAGGCTAAGCTGGTAACGCCGGAAATCGATCAGCAGCACGACATCCTTCCGGCGCATGCGCAGCACATGCTCCGGCCAGAATTCCGGGTTGTCGGCCATGTGGTAGATGCCGCTGCGGATCTGCCGGAGATGGATCGACAGGAAGGAAGCGATGCTGTTGCTGACGCGCCCCCCGAGCAGGAAGATGTTGCGCGACGGGTCGGCGAGAAGCTCGGCCAGAATGTCGAACTGTGCCTGCGAAACCATTCCCGTCATTTCACCCATGACGACCGAAACACGCGCCACATATTCCGACAGGAACTCCGAATGGCCGACCGGCCTCTGGCTGGATTTGAGGTCCAGGGGCGAGCGCCGGCCCTCCTTCAGCTCGGCGATCAATTGCCGTTGCAGGTCCTGGAAACCGCCGCAGCCGATCTTACTGACGAAACGGGTGATGGAGGGCGCGCTGACGCCAGTCTTGGCCGCCAGTTCCTGAATGCTTTCCAGGCCGGTGAAGGGGTAATCGGCGAGAATGGCATTGGCGATCTTTCGCTCGCTGGCCGTCAGCTGCCCGGCGGCCTCGCGGATCCTCGTGCGGATCGTCGTCGACGATTTCCCATCGCTCATCGGTGTGTCTTCCCTTGGTTGGAACGAATATTCGCGTCCTGAAAAAAATTAGTCAAACAGAAAAATCAGATTGACTATGATTGAAAAATTTCTTTGACTGTTCGCCATTGAAGGCCGCGCCGCCGGACCGCACGACGGATCTCATCTCATGCTCAGGCTCGCAGATCGCGACACGACCAGATTGCTGCAGGCGGGTGACCCGGATCCCGTAGAATGGATCAATCCGCCCGGCCGATCGGCGATCTTCTTGACCTGCGAACATGCGGGCCGCGCGCTGCCTGCAGCGCTTGGCGATCTCGGCATTGCACCCGAGGAAATGGATCGTCACATCGCCTACGACGTCGGCGCCGAGGGTGTTGCGCGCGGCATTTCCGAGCGCCTCGATGCAGCACTCGTCCTGCAGCGCTATAGCCGGCTCGTCATCGACTGCAATCGCCCCTTGGAAGCGACGGACTGCTTCGTGGCGCAGAGCGACGGGACCGTCGTTCCGGTCAACGCCGACCTGTCCGATCGCGAACGTCGCGGCCGCTACGTGGAAATCCATCAGCCGCTCCACGAGGCGATCGCCGTCGCGCTCGACCAGCGACAGGCGGCCGGCAAGCCGCTCTTCCTCGTCTCGGTACATAGCTTCACGCCCGTGATGCGCGCGACCGGCGCCGTCCGGGATTTCGAACTCGGCCTTCTCTACAATCGCGACGCCCGTTTCGCCGAACGGCTGGCCGAAGTCTTCCGCGCCGCCAATCCGGACGTTACCGTCAGACTCAATGAGCCGTACCACGTCGACGATCTCTCCGACTACACGATCCCCGTGCACGGCGAGCGGCGCGGCATTCCGCATGTGCTTCTCGAAGTGCGCAACGACCTCATCAACGACGCCCGCGGACAACAGGAATGGGCGGACCGGTTGGCCGGCCCCCTCCGACTTGCGGCAGAAAGCATCGAAGGAACCAATGATGGCCGCTGACCATCCGACCACCCGCGACGTGCCGCTCGACCCGGCCGCTTCCGCCATCCTGTTCATCGACGTGCAGAACTTTTCCGTCAGCCGCGATGGGGGCGAGTTCAAGGATGTCTCCGATGCGGATATTGCCGGCAAGTACGGCTACTACTTCAACCGTATCCGCGAGGTGGCGATACCGAACATGCAGCGCCTGCTCGCCGGTTTCCGCAAGGCCGGCATCGAGGTGCTGCACACGACGATCGAGAGCCTGACGAAGGACGGCCGCGACCGCAGCCTCGACTACAAGATCACCGGCTTCAACGTGCCGAAAGGCTCCTGGGATGGTAAGGTAATCGACGAGCTCGAACCGCTGGAGGACGAGATCGTCTTCCCGAAGAGTTCCTCCAGTGTCTTCGTCTCCACCCATATCGACTATGTGCTGCGTAATCTCGGGGTGAGGCAGATCGTGCTGTGCGGCCTCCTGACCGACCAATGCGTGGAATCGGCAGTGCGCGACGCCTGCGACCTCAACTATCTGGTGACGCTCGTACCGGATGCCTGCGGCACCTATTCGGAGGAACGCCACTACACCTCGCTGAGCGCAATCAAGGGCTATTGCCGCCAGATATCGACCGACGATCTTTTGAAGGAAATCGGGCAGTAACCTTTCCGAACGGCCGATGGGAGGCAAATAGGGAGCATACGAGGGCGGTCCGCACAAGAAGGTCAAAAGACCAGGCCGCACAACGATCACCGCCGAATGGCATCAATAAGGGGAACGACCATGATCAAGACTTCCAGACTGTTTCTGGCAGCGGCAAGCTTCGCGCTTGCCTCTTCCACAGCCATTGCCGATGACGACAAGATCCTGATCGGCGGCGCACTCTCGATGACGGGCATTCAGGCTCCCCTCGACACGCCCGGCTACAACGGCGCGAAGGTCGCCGTGAAGTATCTCAACGACAATGGCGGCTTGCTGGGGAAGCAGGTCGAATTCGTCAATATCGACGGCAAGTCGGATCCGGTGACGGTCGGCAACGTCGCGGTCGAACTGATTGACAAGGGCGCCGAGATCATCGTCGCACCGTGCGATTTCGACTTCGGTTCGCCCGCGAGCCGTGAGGCGCAGTCGGCGGGCCTCGTCGGCATCTCGACCTGCGCCTCCGACCCGCTCTATTCCTCCTGGTCGCTCGGCGACAAGCAGTTCACGCTCTCCATGTGGAATACCACGATGGGTGCGACGGCCGCCGATTTCGCCGTCAAGGAAAAGGGCTGGAAGACGGCCTACGTCGTCACCGACCAGTTCATCGCCTATACAAAGTCGCTCTCGAAATATTTCGTGGAGCAATTCAAGGCCGATGGCGGCGAGATTCTGCTCGAAGACACCTACACGAACGGCGACAATAATTTTTCCGCCCAGCTCGCCCGTCTCCAGGCGCTCGGCAAGAAGCCGGACGTGATCTTCGTCTCCTCCTACGGCACGGACATCGGTGTGATCATCCGCGCGTTGCGCGAAGTCGGCTACGATGCGCCGGTTCTCGGTGGCGACGCCTATGACGACCCGGCCATGCACGAGGCGCTCGGCGAAAAATTCGGCAATGACGTCTATTTCGTCACGCATACCTGGATGGGCCCGGAAGCGCATCCGGACATGCCGAAGTTCATCGAGCTCTACAAGGAGATGTTCGGCAAGGCGCCGGACACGTCCTTCGTCTCGACGGGCTGGGATACGATCATGCTGCTCGCCGAGGCGGTCAAGGCGGCCGGAACGACCGAAGGCGCAGCGCTCGCCAAGGCACTTGAAGATGGCCAGTTCAAGCTGCTGACCGGCGATCTCGACTACGGCACGAACGACGAAGGCCATGTGCCGAACAAGGCAGCGGCCTTGATCGAGCTCAAGGGCGGCAAGCCGAGCTTCGTTGGATGGCGTAAGCCGGAATCCCTGCCCAAGCCCTGATCGGTCAATTCGGGTCGGCCCCAAGGCCGGCCCCATCACTTCGGAAAAGCCATGTCTGAAACGCGTCTCGCGGTAAACGACGTGTCGGTGGAATTCACCGGCCTGCGCGCACTCGATCATGTCTCGCTCTCGGTCTCCGCCGGCGAGGTCGTCGGCCTCATCGGGCCGAACGGCTCCGGCAAGACGACGCTCATCAATGCCATCACCGGCCAGGTGAAGCTGGCGACCGGCACGATCGCCGCCGGCGACATCACCCTGTCGGGTCTCTCGCCGCGCGAGATCGCGCTTGCGGGCGTAAGCCGCTCCTTTCAGATCGTGCGCATTTTCAACTCGATGACCGTCCTGGAGAATGTCGAGGCGGCGGCGCTGGCAAAGGGCGCCTCCCGCGCTGTGTCGGCTGAACGCGCGAAGGACCTGCTGGCCGAACTCGGCCTGACGGCTAAGGCGGACGAGCTTGGCGAAAGCCTCAGCTATGGCGACAAGCGCCGCGTCGAAATCGCCCGGGCGCTCGCCGCCGAACCGCGCTTTCTGCTGCTCGACGAGCCCGCCGCCGGCATGAACGATGCCGAGACGGAAACCCTGCTGCACACGCTCGCCGAATTGCCCGAGAAACGCGGGCTCGGCCTTCTCATCATCGACCACGACATGGGTCTCATCATGCGCCTCTGCCACAGGCTGCATGTGCTCGCCTCCGGCCGCACGATTGCGGAGGGCGACGCCGCCCACGTCCGCAGCCACCCGGCCGTTATCGAAGCCTATCTCGGCAAGGGGGCGGCCCATGCTTGACGTCGCCGACCTTTCCGTCAGCTACGGTGCGATCCGCGCTGTGCGCAGCATCAGCTTCACCCTTGGAAAGGGCGAGCTGGTGAGCCTGCTCGGCGCCAATGGTGCCGGCAAATCCTCGACCATCAAGTGCATCGCCGGCGCTCTCAAAGCCTCCGGCGGCACGATCACGCTCGAAGGCAAGGACATCACCGCGGCGAGCCCCGAACAGGTCGTGCGCGCGGGCCTTGCCACCGTGCCGGAAACCCGCGACGTCTTCCCGGACCTGACGGTCGCCGAAAACCTGATGCTCGGCGCCTATATCCATCGCCGCGACCAAACTGGCAACCGCAACAACCTCGAGAAGTTGAACACGCTCTTCCCGCGCCTTGCCGAGCGCTCGAAACAGGCGGCCGGCACGCTCTCCGGCGGCGAGCAACAGATGCTCGTCATCGCCCGCGCGCTTATGGCAAGGCCACGGGTGCTTCTTCTGGACGAACCCTCGCTCGGCCTTGCGCCGGCCATCGTCGAACGCATCTTCGAGATGATCGAGGCACTGAAGAAATCCGGCCTCACCATCCTGCTCGTCGAGCAGAACGTGAACCAGGCGCTTGCCGTCGCCGACCGCGCCTTCGTCATGCGCCTCGGCGCCATCGTCGCATCCGGCACGGCCGAGGAAATCCGCTCGACCAGCGACCTCAGCGCGCATTATCTGGGAGGCTGATCCATGGCTTTCGCGATCCAGTTCGTCATCGACGTCCTGAGCCTCGGCGGCGCCTATGCGCTCATGGCACTCGGCCTCGTCATCATCTACGGCATCCTTCGCCTCGTGAACTTCGCCTATGGCGAACTCATCATGGTGGCCGGCTATACGATGTTTCTCGCCAGCGGCTCGGGCCTGCCCTGGCTCGTCATGGCGGTGCTCGCCGTCGGTATGGCGATCCTCTTCGGCATCATCACCGACTACGCCGCCTTCCGTCCGGTGCGGGCCAAATCGGTGACGGCGGTGCTGATCACCTCCTTCGCCTTCTCCAACCTGCTGCAGAACGCGGCGCTGCTGTTCATCTCGCCGCGACCGCGCAACGTGCCGCTGCCGGACATCTTCTCGCAGACCGTCTCGATCGCCGGTGCGATCACCCCGGTCCGCAACCTCATCACCATCGCCGCCTCCATCGCACTGCTCGCCGGCGTCGCCTTCCTGATGCGCAGGACGACGCTCGGCATCGCGATGCGCGCGGCGGCGACGAACTTCACCATGGCGCGCATGCTGGGAGTGCCGGCGAACCTCATCATCTCGTCCGCCTTCGCCCTTTCCGGCTTCCTCGCCGGCGTCGTCGGCATTCTCTGGATCGGCCGCATCGGCACCGTCGTTCCGGGCATCGGCCTGGAGCCGCTGCTCGTCGCCTTCATCGCCACGGTCATCGGCGGCATGCGGAGCCTGCCCGGCGCCGTTGTCGGGGGTTTCCTGCTCGCGCTCATCGACACCACGCTCAACTACACCCTGTCGCAGGATCTGCTGAAATTCCGCGACGCCTTCACCTTCAGCCTCGTCATCCTGATCCTGCTCTGGCGCCCCGACGGCCTCATCAGGGGTCCGGCGAGCGGACAGCGGACCTGAGGGGAGCGCGACCATGAAACACTCCTATTTCACCGCCCTCATCCTCATCGGCGTCATCGCCATCATCGCCGTCGGAAGCCAGCTCCTCGGCATCCGCCTCTATGACCGTATCGCCACCAACCTGCTGATCTCGCTCGTGCTGGTCATCGGCCTGCAGACCTTCATGGGCAATTCGGGCCTGCTCTCCTTTGCCCATATCGGCTTCATGGGCCTCGGCGCCTACACATCCGCCGTGCTCACCATCCCAGCTCAGATGAAGGGCATGGCGCTGCCGGATCTCTACAATTTCATGAAGGTCGTGGAAGTTTCGCCGCTCCTCGCCATGCTCGCGGCGGGCGTGCTGGCCGCCGTCGTCGCGGCCGTCGTCGCCTATCCGCTGATGCGGCTTTCGGATGCGGCGTCGGTGATCACCTCCTTCGCGCTGCTCGTCGTGCTCTACACGGTCATGAACAACTGGAGCGCCTTCACCAACGGCCCGCGCACGCTCTTCGGCCTGCCGAAGACGACGGACATGCCGATCGCGGCGATCGTCGCGGCGATGGTGGTGGTCGTGGCGCTTGCCTTCAAGGAATCGCGGACAGGCAAGCTGCTGCGCGCCTCGCGGGAGGACGAGGTCGCCGCGGCGGCTCTCGGCGCCGACATTCCGCATCTGCGCTGGCGCGCCTTCATCCTCGCCGCGTTCATCGCCGGCATCGGCGGGGCGCTGTGGGGACATTTCATCACCTCGTTCGCGCCGAAGGCCTTCTACCTGAAGGAGACGTTCCTCATCATCACCATGCTGGTGATCGGCGGCGCCAACACGGTGACAGGCGCGGTGGCCGGCACGATTCTCGTCACCTTCGCCTATGAGGGGCTGCGCGGCACGGAAGGCGCGCTCAACGCCACCGCCTTGGGCGCCGGCCAGGTCGTCGGCCTCACGGAAATCGTCCTCGCGCTCGCCATGATCGCGGTAATGATCGTCAAGCCGGGCGGCCTCTTCCCGAACCGCGAGATAGGCCACATCCTCACCCGCGCCCGCCGCAAGAAGGAGACAATTGCATGAGCTGGAAGACCGCCTACCGATCTTTCTACTATGCCGGTGCCGAGGAGCCGGACGACATCGTGCTCGATCCGGCGACGACGGCGTTGCTGGTCATCGACATCCAGAACACCTATCTCGACCCGAAGGATACGCCTGAGGAAACCGCCCGCTGGCAGCCTTTCTACGACCGTATGCGCAAGACGGTGATACCGAACACGGCGCGGCTGATCGACGAATGCCGCAAGCGCAAGGTGGAGGTCATCTTCGCCCGCATCGCCTGCCTGAAGCCGGACGGGCGCGACCGCTCGCTGAGCCAGAAGAAGCCCGGCTTCAATTACCTGCTCCTGCCGAAGGAGCTGCCCGAGGGCCAGATCGTTCCGGAACTGGAGCCGCGCAGCGACGAGATCGTCGTCACAAAGACGACAGACAGCGCGCTGACCGGTACGAACCTTCGCCTCGTCCTGCATAACATGGGCATCAAGGACGTCATCTGCTGCGGCATCTTCACCGACCAGTGCGTCTCCTCAACCGTGCGCAGCCTGGCGGATGAGAGTTTCGGCGTGGTCGTCGTCGACGATTGCGGCGCCGCGGCGACGGACGATCTGCACCGGCGGGAACTGGAGATCATCAACATGATCTACTGCCATGTCGTCTCGCTCGAAGAGGTTGTCACCTTTTTCAAATAGAGGAGATTGCCTGCGTGCCCGATCTCTACGCCCGCGAAAGCCGCTCGGTTTCGAAAATGGCGCATCTGCGGTTTTTTCCGCAGGCGGTCGTCGGGGGCAGCGGCGCCTATCTGACCGCCGACGACGGGCGGCAGCTTCTCGATTTCTCCGCCTCCTGGGGCGCGGCGAGCCTCGGCCACTCTCATCCGGCCATCCGTGAGGCGGTGGGCCGCGCGCTCTCCGATCAGGCGGGCGCGAGCTATCTTTCATCGGCCAACGAGGCTTGCGTGCTGCTCGCCGAAAAGCTGCTTTCGCTCGTGCCTGAGCGCGCCCGCGGCCGCGTCTGGTTCGGCCATTCCGGCTCCGACGCCAATGAGACGGTCGCCCGCATGGTCGTCGCCGCCACCGGCCGGCCGCGCATTCTTGCGTTCCACGGGGCCTATCACGGCGGCACCATCGGTTCGATGGGCGTTTCCGGCCATCCGGCACAACAGGGCAGTCGGGCACAGGGCCTGACGCTCGTGCCCTATCCGAACAGCTATGCCGCCGGCAGCCCCGAGGTTGCAAGGGACACGGCGCTCGCCCGCCTCGAGCGGCTCTTCGCGACCGAAGTGCCGCCGGAAGAGGTCGCAGCGTTCTTCATCGAACCGATTCAGTCGGACGGCGGCATGCTGGTGCCGCCGGACGGATTCTTCAAGGCGGTGGAAGCGCTCTGCCGCAGGCACGGCATTCTGATCGTTTCGGACGAAGTGAAGGTCGGCCTCGGCCGCAGCGGCCGCTTCAACGCCTTCGAGCATTCCGGTATCGAACCGGACATCGTCGTCTTCGGCAAGGGCCTTGGCGGCGGCCTGCCGATTTCTGCGGTGGCCGGTCCGGAAGCCATCATGAATCACAGCGTTGCCTTCGCGCTGCAGACCGTGCACGGCAATCCCGTCTGCGCGGCCGCCGCGCTGGCCGTGCTGCAGACGATCGAGCGCGACCACCTCGTCCTGAATGCGGAAAGAAGCGGCAAGGTGCTGCGCGCCGCGCTTGACCGCCTTGCCGCCGGCCATGCGCTGATCGGCGATGTGCGTGGCCGCGGCCTAGCCCTCGGCGTCGAGCTTGTCACCGATCCCGCCAGCCGCGAACCGGCTTCGCGTCAGGCGGCGCTGACCGTCTACCGCGCCTTCCAACTCGGCCTCGTACTTTACTATGTCGGCGTGCGGTCCAACGTGCTCGAACTCACGCCTCCGCTGACATTGACGCAGGCGGAGGCCGAGGCGGGTGTCGCTCTGCTCGACCAGGCGCTCGCCGATGTGGCCGCCGGACGCATCGATGAGGCCTTGCTTGGAGATTTCGCGGGCTGGTAACGGCGTCGCCGGCCTTTCATGGACGCATTGCGGGCTTCCCGGTCTCCAATCAGCTGCGTGAGTTCAATGCTCCGGCACAGGCGGTAGCGGAACAGGCCTTTGAAACGTGCGATGTAATTGCTTCCAGCCGGGATCGTGCATGTGAGCGTGCAGACCGGCCCGCTCCACGAGCGCCTTTGCTTCGGCTTCACCGAAAGCCAGCGCCTCATACATGTCGGCGGTCAGTACCCTGCCCTCCTCCATGATGATCCTGCCGTCGACGATCACCGTATCGACATCGCTGCCGAGAACCTGGTGGATCAGCCGGTGAACCGGCATCCAGTTGGGCGTCAGGTGCGGCTTGCGCATGTCGATGATGACGATGTCCGCCTTCTTGCCGGCCTCGAGCGAACCGATCTCGTGATCCATGCCGATGGCCCCGGCCGCATCGATGGTGATCATCTCGAAGACCTTGCCCGGCGGCAGGATATAGCGGTCGTGATTGTGCAGGATGTGCTGGGTGGCTTGGGCGCTGCGCGCGATCTGGAGCATATCGAAATGACGGCTCGGAGCCGCGCCGTCCGAAGTGATCGCGACCGGCACGCCCCGGGCCATCATCTCCATGATCGGCGTGGAGCGTCCGGGTGGCGCGTGGGTGACATGGGTGCCGGTTTCGGCCAGGATGTCGATCTCTTCGTGGGATATTCCCCAGCAATGCTGGAGGTGCACATCGGGGCCCAGCAGCGCATTTTCCTTGTCCTGCCAGGCCATGCGTATCTGTCCGGCAAAGGCATCGGAATGGATGCGCACGCCCCATTTGCGCGCGGTTTCACGGATGCGCCGCGCCTGCATCCGGTCGTTTTCGGTCAGATTGACGGCAAAGTCCGGCGTCGAGGCGTTCGACGGTTCGACCGAAGGCACGATCGTGAATGGCGTCAGGAAGACCTTGATGCGCCCGTCGGCGGTTCCGTTCAGGCTTTCGATGACGGCTTCGGCGCCCTCGATCATCTCCTCGAAGGAGACGCTGCGGCGCTCCGGCTTGCCGCTTTCCCACCGCGTGACCGATTGCGGCCAGGGCAGACCCGCTGGGCCAACGCAGATGATCTCGCGAAGCCCGAGTTCCGAATAGGCGCGAGCATGATTGATGGCGAATACCGGATCGTCGCTGCGCGGCATCGATGTGATGATGCTGGCCGAGGTGGTCACGCCCGCACGAAGTCTTTCCAGGCCCGAGACGAGGCCATCCGCATACCAGTAATCGCGGGTGACATAGTGATAGTAGGTCGGCGTCACGATGCGCATCCACAGCGAATTGGTGTCGGCGCCGATGCTGCGGATAAGCGCATGACCCGCATGCCCATGAGCATCGATCAGCCCGGGGATGATCATCTTGCCCCGGCAGTCGATCACTTTCTTTCCGGCATGACGAGGAGCCAGCGCTTGCGACGTGCCTATGTCGACAATCCTGTCCTTCTCGATTGCCAGCGCCCCATCGTCGATGATCCGCCGTGTCTCGTCGACGGTGACGATCGTCCCGTGAAGCAGCAGGAGCCCATCCATTTCCTATTCCCCTTGAAGAATGCCGTTGGCGTTATTCGATGCGTGGTTTCCGCGCCCCGTAATGTCATTCCGAACTGTCGATGTTCTGATTCATAATTGCCAACAATATCGTTGACAATAAAACAATCGATTATGATACTGCCAAAAAATTCGGGCCAACCACTCTATCGACCGTCATAAGGGGAAGTTCATGTCGCGTTTAAACAGGTTTCTGATATCGGCGCTGGCCGCGGCGGCTATTGCCGCGCCGGTGCTGGCCACTTCGGCAAGTGCCGCCACGCTGCGCTGGGGCAGCCGGGCAGATATCTATTCGCTCGACCCGGATTCCGTTCCCTCGACATCCAATCTGGCGTTCCTGAACCACATCTATGAAGGTCTGATCCGTTATGGCCCGAATTTCGAGATCGAGCCGGCGCTCGCCACCGAGTGGAAGCTGATCGACAGCAAACACTGGCGTTTCACCCTGCGCAAAGGCGTGAAGTTCCACGACGGCGCGGATTTCACGGCCGACGACGTGGTCGCCTCGATGAACCGCGTTTCGGACCCGACCTCGCCCCTGCGCGGCAACATTCCGCTCTATGTCGGCGTCAAGAAGGTCGATGATTTCACGGTCGATATCGAGGTTTCGGCGCCGACCGCGCTGTTCCTGAACGACATGACCAATATCTTCATGTTCAGCGCCAAATGGCTGAAGGACAACAACGCAGAAAAGCCGACCGATATCGCGTCCAACACCGAGAATTACGCCACGCACAACACGAACGGCACAGGCCCGTTCAAGCTGGAAAGCCGCGTCCCGGACAGCAAGACCGTTCTCCTCGTCAACGATCAGTGGTGGGATCAGAAGAAGCACAATCTGGACCGGATCGAGTATATTCCGATCTCGTCGGCGGCAACGCGTGTAGCAGCGCTTCTTTCCAACGAAATCGATCTGCTCGATTCCGCCCCCATTCAGGATCTTCCCCGTCTGGAATCCTCGCCGGGTATCACCGTAAGCAAGCGCACGGAATTGCGCACGGTTTTCATCGGCTTCAACGGCAAGGAGAAGCTCGAAGACGGGCGTCCGAACCCGTTCCTGGACCTTCGCGTGCGCCAGGCAGTGGAAGCAAGCATCGACCGCGATCTCATCAACAAGAAGATCATGCGCGGGCTGGCGCGGCCTTCCGGCTCGCTCATAGCACCGGAAATCGCCGGCTATGCGAAGTCGCTCGACACTTATCAGCCTGCCGATTCCAAGCTTGCCCAGAAGCTGCTCGAAGAGGCCGGCCAGAAGGATCTCGCCTTTACCTATCTGTGCATGAACGACGAGAGCATCAACGAGGAAGACATCTGCTCGGGCATTGCAAACATGCTCAAGCGTGCCGGCTTCCAGCCCACCATCGACATGGGCCCGCGCGCCGTGCAGCAGCCGAAGCGCACCAATGGCAAGGCCGACATGTTCAATCTGAGCTGGGCAAACGAACCGACGCTCGATGCCTATTCGCTGCTCTCTCAGGTTCTCTCCACGCGCAGCGGCTCGACGGGCGTGTCCAACTATGGCGGCTGGTCCTATCCGGAACTGGACGACCTGGTGAAGAAGGCGGCACAGGAACCTGACACCGCCAAGCGTCTCGCGCTGGAAGAACAGGCGCTGAAAATCGCCAAGGACAAGGCGATCCTGATCCCGCTTCACCAGCAGCCTATCGCCTGGGGCATGCTGAACAAGGTCAAGAGCGTGGATTTCCGTGCCGACAACAAGCCGCGCCACTGGCATACGCAAATGGCCGAATAGGCCTGACCTTCCAGCCCGCAATCAGAGCGTTTCACCCCGGTGAGGCGCTCTTTTGATATGCAGCAGGATCGAAAATCCCATGAAACCTGATCTTTCCAGCCAGCTCGTTCTGGGTGAGCGGCCCGAGGGGCGAACGCTGATAACCGCACAATGGGTGCTCGCCTGGCGCGATGGCGGTCACGTTCTGATCCCCGACGGCGAAATCGTCCTCGAGCGAAACAAGGTGCTTTATGCCGGGCCGCGTTTCGAGGGGGACGTGGCGCGCCGCATCGATTTCGGTTCGGCGCTGGTCAGCCCCGGCCTGATCGACCTCGACGCCCTGTCCGATCTCGATACCTACCTGCTCGTCCATGACAACCAGCCCGGTTGGGCCAAGGGGCGCATCTGGCCGCGTTCCTATTTGGAGAGCGGACCCTATGAGATGTATTCCGCCGAGCAGCTGGCGTTCCAGAAGCGGTTCGGTTTCGGCCTCCTGCTGTTGAACGGCATCACCACCGCCGCGCCCATCGCGTCGCTCTACTATCGCCAATGGGCCGAGACCGTCGCGGAATTCGAAGCTGCAGCCGACGCGGCGGGCGATCTCGGGCTCAGGGTCTTTCTGAGCCCCGCCTATCGCTCCGGTGGGATGATCCTGGAGGGTCCGGGGCGTATCGAGCCGGTATTCGATGAGGCGCGGGGACTGCAAGGCCTTGCGGACGCGATCGATTTCATCGAGCGCAACCATGGCCGCCATAACGGCCTGGTCAACGGAATGCTGGCGCCGGACCGTATAGAAACCTGCACATTGCCCCTGTTGCAGCGCACCATGGCCGCCGCGCGTGATCTCGATTGCCGCGTCAGAATTCATATGGCGCAGGGCAATCTGGAACTCGACACCATGCGCAGACTGCATGGCGTTTCCGCGCCGCAATGGCTGGCGGATCATGGGCTCATGAGCGAAAGGCTGATCGCGCCGCATGGAACCTACGCCTCGCCACAGGATCTGCAGCTTTACGCGCAAAACGGCGTTTCGATCGCGCATTCGCCGCTGGTCTCGGCGCGCATGGGCAGCATTCTCAATTCCTTCGCCGCCTGCCGCAGGCTCGGCATCAATATCGGCATGGCTACCGACACCGCGCCGCCCGACATGTTGATGAACCTGCTGGTCGGGCTGATCGCCTGCCGTATCGGCGAGAAGGCTGCGGATGCGGTATTCTCCAGAGATCTGTTCGATGCCGCCACGTTCGGCGGCGCGAAAGCGCTGGGTCGCAGCGACGTCGGGCGGCTCGCCGCCGGCGCCAAAGCGGATATCGCCGTCTTCCGTCTCGACGATGTCCATATGACCCCCAGCGTCGATCCGGTCACCACGCTGGTCGTCGGGGGGTCCGGCAAGGTGACGCAGGCCGTCTTTGTCGACGGGCGGCTATCGATGCTGGACGGCAAGGTCGCCGGCATCGACATGGTTGCGGCGCGCGAGCGGGCGCAGCAACAATATGACGGCCTGATTGCCAAATATCCGGATCGCAGTTGGCAGCATCCGCCCGTCGGGAAAATCTTCCAGCCGAGCTACCCGGTATGGAAAGTCCAGTAGGGACTCACCTGGAACCGAGCATTTTGTCGACATATCCGATAGGGCCGATAGGACAAATATTGTCTACAATCACGTTGACAACTTTTTGCCGATCGCCATACTGTCCTCATATGACCTGGGAGGCAGGTCATGTCGTATGGAGGAAAATCACACCCAAACCCGGTGTGCGCCCATCCGGCGCAAGCATTTGAGAATACCGCAACCGGCGACGGATGCGGCGGTGCATGACAACAGACCTCCGAAAAGGAGGCGCAAATTTCCAGAAGCGGAGCAAACATATGATGAAGAAACTTGGCCTCGCGGCCACGATGCTGATGGGCCTGACCTTGTCCGGCCATGCCGAAACGCTGAAATGGGGAGCGGCGCGCGATATCTACTCGCTTGATCCCTATTCCTATGGCGACAGCTATACGCTGTCCTTTCTCAATCACGTCTATGAAGGATTGGTGCGCTATGACGCCGATCTGAAGATCGAACCGGCCCTTGCCGAATCCTGGGAAACCGTTTCCGATACGGTCTGGCGCTTTCACTTGCGCAAAGGCGTGAAATTCCACGATGGCGCGGATTTCACTGCCGACGACGTGCTCGCATCCCTGAAGCGCGTCAGCGATCCGGTTTCGCCGCTTCGCGGCAATCTGCCGGCCTACAAGTCCTCCAAGAAGGTGGACGACCATACGATCGATATCGAGCTGAGCGGGCCCTATCCACTGCTTCTCAACGACCTCACCAACATCCACGTCTTCGACGCCGGCTGGCTGAAGACCAACAATTCGGAAAAGCCGACCGATGTCGGCGCGAAGATCGAAGGCTACGCCACCTATCACACCAACGGCACCGGTCCGTTCAAGCTGGAAAGCCGGGTCCCGGATTCCAAGACGGTCCTCGTGAAGAACCCGGACTGGTGGGACAAGACCTCCAAATCCAACATCGACCGCATCGAGTTCACGCCGATCACCTCGGCGGCGACGCGCGTCGCCGCGCTCCTTTCCGGCGAAGTCAACTTCACGGAAAACGCACCGTCGCAGGATCTGCCGCGGCTGCAGGCGCAGCCCGACCTGAAGGTCATGGAGCGCACCGATCTGCGTACCGTCATGGTCGGCTTCAACCGCAAGCCGGAACTCGCGAACGGTTCGGAGAACAAGTTCAACGACCTGCGCGTGCGTCAGGCTTTTGCCCATGCGCTCGACCGGGATCTGATCCAGCAGCGCGTCATGCGCGGCAAGTCGCGCACGGCAGGCGCGGTGGTCGCGCCGGAAATTCCGGGTTACGCTCCCGAGCTGGACACGACGCTGGCATTCGACCCTGCCCTCTCGAAGAAGCTTCTGGCCGAGGCTGGCGCTTCGGACTATCCGTTCACGCTGGTCTGCACGACCGACGCCTATGTGAACGAGGAAGAGCTTTGCCAGGGGCTGGTGAACCTGCTGAGCCGCGCAGGCTTCAAACCGCAGCTCGACATTGCCCCCACCGCCGCACAGGCGCCGAAGCGTACGAGCGGCAAGGCCGATGTCTATCTGATCGGCTGGGCCACGGAACCGATGCTCGACAGCTATTCGATCCTTCTCCAGATGATTCAGACGAAGACGGCCAATGCCGGCGTCTTCAACTGGGGCGGCTGGAGCTATCCGGAGATCGATAAGCTGATCGTGCAGGCGTCGACCGAAATGGACCGCACCAAGCGCCTGACGCTGCAAAGCAAAGCGCTGCAAATGGTGAAGGACGAGATCGTGATGCTGCCCTTGCACCAGCAGCCGATGGCCTGGGTCATGTCGAACAAGATCGAAAAGATCGTGCAGCTGCCGGACAACAAGCCGCGCCACTGGCTGACGCAGTTTGCCGAATAATTCATCCACGACGCTCCGGGACGGACTCCCGGAGCGTCCTGTGACCGAGGAATTCCTATGCTGGTTTTTATCATAAAGCGCCTGGCAAACGCCGTCATGGTGATGTTGGCCGTCGCTTTGCTGGCCTTTCTGATTTTCCGGCTGGCGGGCGATCCCGTCGAGATGATGGCCAACGAGCAGATGACGCAGACCGACCGCGACAATCTGCGTGAACGTCTGGGCCTCAACGATGGCCTGATGACACAATATACCCGGTTCGTGGTCAACGCCGCGCAGGGCAATTTCGGCATCTCCTACCGCAACGGCCAGGACGTGCTGAGCCTGATCGCCGAACGCTTTCCGGCGACCCTGGAGCTGGTGCTGGTTGCCACGCTGATCTCCCTGCTGCTCGGCCTGCCCCTCGGCGTGCTGACCGCGATCAAGCGCGGCAAATGGTATACGGAGGGCCTGCAGTTTATCTCCATTGTCGGGGTCTCGCTGCCGAGCTTCGTCGTCGGCATCCTGCTGATCCTCGTCTTCTCGGTTACGTTCGGCTGGCTCCCGGCTTTCGGTCGCGGCGATGTCGTGCAGCTTGGCTTCTGGTCGACGGGGCTCCTGACGCCCTCGGGCCGCGCGGCGATCCTGCTGCCGTCCGTCGCTCTGTCGCTTTATCAGGTCACGCTGGTCATGCGTCTGGTCCGCGCTGAAATGCTGGAAGTGCTGCGATCTGATTACGTGAAATTTGCCCGCGCGCGCGGCATTCCGCGCTGGCGCATCTATTTCCGCCATGCGCTGCGCAACTGCCTGATGCCGGTCGTGACCATGACCGCGATGAATGTCGGTTCGCTGATTGCCTTCGCGCTCATCACCGAAACCGTGTTCCAGTGGCCAGGCATGGGCATGCTCTTCATCCAGGCCGTGACCTTCCTCGATATTCCGGTGATGGCGGCCTATCTCTGCATCATTTCCTTCATCTTCGTCGTGCTCAACACGCTGGTGGACATTGCCTATGCGGTAATCGATCCCCGCTTGCGTACAGCCCGCTGAAACGCCCGTTGAACCGACTGTGGGGCCAAGACCGATGAGTATCCAGACTTCTCAAACTCCGCCCGTCACCCATCCATCGCTTTTCCAGCGTGTCCGCCAAAGTGATTTGTGGTGGTCGTTCACCCATAGCAAGACGGCGATGTTCAGCGCCGCGTTGCTGGCGATCCTGATCCTGACGGCACTGTTCGCACCGCTGATCGCACCGCAGAACCCCTATGACGGCGCAGCGCTCGACATGTGGAAGGCCGAACTGCCGCCGGTATGGGAGGAAGGCGGAGAATGGCCCTATCTTCTCGGCACCGACACGCAGGGCCGCGACATGCTGTCGGCCATTCTCTACGGGACGCGCATTTCCATCGTCATCGGCATCGCCTCGGTGGCGCTCTCCCTGCTGATCGGCATGAGCGCGGGGCTGATCGCCGGCTACTTCGGCGGGTTCATCGACAATCTGCTGATGCGCTTCGGCGACATCACGCTGTCCATTCCGACCATCCTCGTCGCCATTCTCGTCTCGACGGTCGTGCGTCAGATGCTGCCTGTCAGCCTGCGAGAGGTCGGGGCGTCCGCGGTGCTCATCCTCGCCATCGCGTTATCCGCCTGGGTGCAATATGCCCGCACGGTTCGCGCGCAGACCATCGTCGAAGCCGGAAAGGACTACGTGTCGGCGGCGCGGCTGATCGGCGTCCCTGCCCGGCGCATCATGGCCAGTCATATCCTGCCCAACACGCTGACGCCGATCATGGTGGCGGCCACGCTCAACTTCGGCATGGCGATCCTCACCGAAGCCACGCTTTCGTTCCTCGGTATCGGCATGCCGCCGAGCCAGCCGTCTCTGGGAACGCTGATCCGCATCGGCAATCAGTTCCTGTTTTCCGGATCCTGGTGGATCGTGCTCTTCCCAGTCATTCAGCTCTGCCTGCTGGTCGTCGCCGTCAACATGCTCGGCGACTGGCTCCGCGATGCTCTCAATCCGAAACTGAGGTAAGCCTTATGAACGACCTTTTGCTCCGCAATGTCCGGCCGATGGCAGGAGAATCCTGCGATGTCCTGATCAGGGACGGAAAGATTGCCGGTTTCGGGCGTTTTGAGGCTGAACCGGGAATGGCCGTGGAAGACGGCGGCAACGCCATCGTCGCGCCCGGCCTGATCGATGCGCATACCCATCTCGACAAGACCACCTGGGGCATGCCGTGGCATGTCAACAACCGCGCCGCGATCCTGCGCGAGCGCATCGATTTCGAGCGCGAGCACCGTCTGGACATCGGCATAGATCCGCATCGTCAGTCGATGCGCCATGCGATCGGTCTGGCGGCTCATGGCGCAACCCATATCCGCAGCCATGTCGACATAGATCCGGTCCACGGCCTGTCGCTGGTCGAGGGCGTCTGGCAAACGCGCGAAAAACTCAGGGGCGTCATCGATATCGAAATCGTGGCGTTCCCGCAGTCCGGCCTGATGGTCATGCCCGGCACGAAGGAGCTGCTCGACGAGGCGCTGCGTCAGGGCTGCGAAGTGCTGGGCGGCATCGATCCGTGCGGCATCGACCGCGATCCGAAGGGACAGCTCGACATTCTGTTCGCGCTCGCCACAAAGCATGGCGTGCCGATCGACATTCACCTGCATGAGACGGGCGATCTCGGCGCCTTCACCATGGAACTCATCTTCGAGCGCATCCGCGCCAACGGCATGGAAGGCAAGGTGGCGATCAGCCACGCCTTTGCGCTCGGCATGAACGATTATCTGCGCGTCGGCCAGCTGATCGAACAGCTCGCCATTCTGGATGTCGCCATCCTCACGACAGGTGCGCCTTCGGCCACAGTGCCGTCGATCAAGCGCCTGAAGGAAGCGGGCGTGCGCATCGGCGGCGGCTGTGACGGCATCCGTGACACCTGGGGTCCGTGGGGTCAGCCGGACATGCTCGATCGTGCCAAGGTCATCGGCATGAAGAACGGCGTGCGCTCGGATCACGATCTGGAACATGTGCTGCACATCGTCTCGAAGGGCGGTGCGGATGTCATGCGCCTGGAGAATTACGGCCTCGAGGTCGGCTGCAATGCCGATTTCACCCTGCTGACCGGTGAAACGCTGGCGCATGCGGTGGTGGATGTCGCTCCGCGTCCGCTGGTCGTCAAGGGCGGTCGCGTCACGGCCCGTCAGGGCGTTGCTGTGGTGGAGATGCCGTAATGAGCGAGACATTCGATACTCTTCCGCTCGGCCGTCGTCCGGATGGGCGCACACTGATCACCGCGGGCTGGGTGGTCGGACATAAAGACGGCAGCCACCGGCTTCTGCGCAATGGCGAGGTCGTTTTCGAGAACGGCGAGATCCTATTCGTCGGGCATCGATTCCCCGGCGAAGTGGCCCGTCGAATCGACTTCGGCGATGCCTTGATCAGCCCTGGCCTGATCGATCTCGACGCACTCTCGGATCTCGATACGACCATCCTCGGCATCGACAATCATCCCGGTTGGGCAAAGGGCCGCGTCTGGCCGCGCTCCTATGTCGAAGCTGGTCCATATGAAATGTACACGCAGGAGGCGCTGGCCTTTCAGAAGCGGTTCGCTTTCGGCCAGCTGCTGTTGAACGGCATCACCACTGCCGCTCCGATTGCATCGCTGTTTTACCGTGAATGGGGTGAAACGGTCGCCGAGTTCGATGCGGCTGCGCAAGCCGCCGGCGAACTGGGTCTGCGTGTCTATCTCAGCCCCGCCTACCGTTCGGGCGGCATGGTGCTGGAAGCACCGGGCAAGATGGTGCCTGTCTTCGATGAAGAGCTCGGCTTTCAGGGCCTGAACGACGCCATTTCCTATATTGAACGCCAGAATGGCAGCCATGGCGATCTGGTGCGCGGCATGCTGGCGCCGGACCGTGTCGAAACCTCGACGATCAAGCTTTTGCAGCGCACTGATGCCGCCGCCCGCGATCTCGGCTGCAAATTCCGGCTGCACATGGCACAGGGCGCGATGGAAGTGGACACGGTGCGGATGCTGCACGGCTCGACCGCACCGATCTGGCTTGCAAAGCACGGTCTGTTGAGCGACCGCCTCATCGCGCCGCATGCCACCAACGCCACGGACGAGGATCTCGGCCTTTACGCGGCGAACGGCGTTTCCATCGTCCATTGTCCGCTGGTTTCGGGCCGTGGCGGCTCGATCCTCAACTCCTTCTCCGCCTGCATCAGGCGCGGGATCAATATTGCCATGGGGACGGATACGACACCGCCCGACATGCTGATGAACCTGCTTACGGGCCTTATCACGGGCCGCATCGCCGACGGCGCACCCGACCGCCTGCGTTCTGCCGACCTGTTCGATGCGGCGACGATTGGCGGCGCGAAGGCACTGGGCCGTTCCGATCTCGGCCATCTGTCACCGGGGGCCCGTGCAGATATCGCGGTCTTCCGCCTCGACGACACCGTCATGGCTCCGTCCATCGATCCGATCACCACGATCGTCACCGGGGGGTCTGGCAAGATCACGCAAGCGGTCTTCGTCGATGGCCGCGTCTCCATGCTGGATCGCCAGCTCGCCGGCTTCGACATGCAGGAGGCGCGCATTCAGGCGCAGGCTCAATATGACGGGCTGATCGCCAAATATCCCGAGCGGAGCTGGAACAATCCTCCGGTCGCCGCAATCTTCCCGCCCAGCTATCCGATAGAGGGGGACGCAAATGGGTGACATCCAGGAACCAGTCATTGAAGTTCGCAATCTGCGTGTGGATTTTCCGGGCCGTCGCGGCACGGTGACCGCGCTGTCGGATGTCAGCCTGTCGATCCGGCCGGGTGAGATTCTCGGCGTCGTCGGCGAGTCCGGCGCAGGCAAGTCCATGACCGGGCTCGCCATTCAGGGCCTGCTCGAAGCGCCGGGCCATATCGCCGGCGGCGAGGTCTGGCTCGGCAACCGTCGCATCGATACGCTCGACGATCGCGCCATGGAAAAGATACGCGGCCGCGAGATCGGTGCGATTTTCCAGGATCCGCTTACCTCTCTCAATCCGCTGTTCTCGGTTGGCGCACAGCTCGTCGAAACCATTCGCCGGCACCTCGGTCTCGGCAAGGCCGAAGCCCGCGCCCGAGCCGTGCAGTTGCTGCGCGATGTCGGCATTCCCTCGCCGGAGGAGCGGGTCAATCAGTATCCGCATCAGTTCTCGGGCGGCATGCGCCAGCGTGTCGTGATTGCGCTGGCGCTTGCAGCCTCGCCGAAACTCGTCATCGCCGACGAACCGACGACGGCGCTCGACGTGTCGATCCAGGCGCAGATCATCTCGCTCCTGCGCAAATTGTGCAAGGAGAAGCAGGCCGCCGTCATGCTCGTCACGCACGACATGGGCGTGATCGCGGAAGCTGCCGATCGCATCGCGGTCATGTATGCCGGAAGGCTGATCGAGATCGGGGCTGTCGAACAGGTGCTGCACCAGCCGCGCCATCCCTATACGCAGGGTCTGATGGCTTCGATTCCGTCGCTCGGCGCGCGTGTCGAGAGGCTCAACCAGATCGACGGCTCCATGCCGCGGCTGGACGCGATACCCGAGGGCTGCGCCTTCAATCCGCGCTGCAAGATGGCAGGGCCGCGCTGCCGGCGCGAACGCCCGGAACTCATTTTTGCCGGCCAGAGTGCGAGCGCCTGCTGGCTGAGCGCAGGAGGCACCGCATGACCAAACCGTTGCAAAAGACCCCGGCTCTGACCGTCGACCGGCTGGTCAAGACATTCGACGTGTCCGCTCCCTGGCTCAACAGGGTAGTGGAGCGCAAGCCCCGGCAGTATCTGCAGGCCGTGAACGATATCAGCTTTACCGTTCCCGCCGGCGGCTGTCTCAGCATTGTCGGCGAGAGCGGTTGCGGAAAATCCACCGTTGCGCGCCTCGTCACCGGCCTGCATCGTCCGACGAGCGGCGAAATGCGCTTTGCGCCCGGCAGGAGCGGCGCGCCGCTTTCGGCGCAGATGATCTTTCAGGACCCTTACGCTTCGCTCAATCCGCGCTGGCGGGTGAAGAACATCATCGCCGAACCGCTGCGCGAACTGAAGCTGCGCAAGACCGCGGCCGAGGTGACGGAGCGCGTCGAAGAGCTTCTGGGCATTGTCGGGCTCTCGCCATCCGATGGCGAGAAGTTCCCGCACGAATTTTCAGGCGGACAGCGCCAGCGTATCTCGATCGCCCGCGCGCTGGCGAGCGAACCCGAATTCCTGGTCTGCGACGAGCCGACCTCGGCGCTCGACGTGTCCGTGCAGGCGCAGGTGTTGAACCTGATGCGCCGTTTGCAGGACGAGTTAGGGCTTACCTATCTCTTCATCAGCCATGACTTGAGCGTCGTTCGCCAAATGTCGGACCGCATTGCGGTGATGTATCTGGGCCGTATCGTGGAGGAGGGCGACACGGAAGAGTTGTTCGCTCAGCCGCGCCATCCCTACACGCGGCTCCTGCTACAGACGATTCCGAACATCGAGGCACCGAACCGCAACCGCGAGCCGGCCAGCGGCGAAGTGCCGAGCCCGCTGAAACCGCCTTCCGGCTGCGCCTTCCACCCGCGTTGCCCGATCGCCACGGCGCGCTGCTCCAAGGAAGTGCCTACGGTGCGGGTCTTGCAAAACGGCACCCGGGTAGCCTGTCATCTGGCAGAGGACGTGATCGCGGAACGTTTACCTGAAGCGGGATGAGGAAAAGTCTGTGCGGTTTTCCGCCCGCGTCCCGCGTCTCAACGTCTTGGAATAGATCACAATGCCGGCGTTCCGCCGTTTCAAGCCAGTGCTGCGCGCAGATCGTGCGAAAAGTCGCGTATCTCGCTCAAGTCGAGCTCGGATTCCACATGTTCCAGATGATGCGACATGAGATGGACGGCTCTTTGGGCTTCTTTCGCCGCAATCGCCTTGACGATGTCGGCATGTTCGTCGGGACCGCAATTGAAGCGTGTAGTGTTCCGGTAAACGGCCGTAATCAGCGAACTGCGGGCGATAAGGTCGCGCATTGTCGTAAACAGGAAGTCCGACCCGGTCAGTTCGGCCAGCAAAAGATGGAAGCCGCCGGAAAGCTTGATGATGTCCGTGGTGCTGTCTTCGGCATTGGCGATCCGCTCATTTTTAACATGATCGCGGAGCCGCTTCACGCTATCCTTCGACATCGAACTGCAGAGCCGCTCCACGACGCATCTCTCCACCGCCTGGCGAACGAAAAACACGTCGCGAGCCTCTTCCACGGACGGCTTGCAAACAAAAGCGCCGCGATTGGGAATGATCGTTACGAGGCCGTCGCGTGCGAGAACGGTCAGCGCCTGACGAACACGTGCGCGACTGACGTGAAAAATCGAGGCCAGCTGTTCTTCTTTGAGTTGCACGCCAGGACGCAATCGCCGTTCAGCGATGGAAAGCCATACCCTTTCGACAATCTGCTCGACCGACATCGCGGCTTGTTCGCGCATACCCTGTTCTCCTTGCTGAAACAGACAATCGCCAAGCGCGTGAAAAAGTCAACTCGCGGATTCAAATGGCTTGCAATATTGTCTACAATATGAAAGCTTATTGTAGATCATAAGACCGACATTTTGGGACCGCGATGGAATTCGACTTCGAAGAAATTGAGCCGCAAAGCCGCTATCGGCTGCTGACGAATTTCATCGGCCCGCGCCCGATCGCGCTCGTGACGACCCGCTCCGAGAGCGGACATAACAATGCTGCGCCGATGAGTTTCTTCAACGTGTTTTCACATGATCCGGCCATCGTCGTCCTGGGCATCCAGCCGCGTTTAACCGGTGAGCCGAAGGACACGATGGTCAATATTCGCCGCTCCGGTGAATTTGCCATCAGCATGGTCGATATGGCGTTGTCTCAACAGATGTTGATCTGCGGCCTTGGCTTCGACAGCGAGGTCGACGAGCTCGAAATGGCCGGATTGAAAGCCGCCCGGTGCCGCAAGATCGATGTTGCCTATGCCGAGGAGGCGCCGTGCATCTTCGAGTGCCGCGTCGAGCGCCTGATCGACTATCCCCGCCGCACCCTCGTACTGGGCGAGGTGGTGCACATGCATGTGCGCCGCGACTGCCTCGACGCCGAAGGTCATTATGTGGACCCGGAACGTTACCAGCCGATCGCCCGGCTTCATGCCGACAATTACATCACGTCAGACCGCCAGTTCGTTTTGAAGGCCCCCCCGATCGCCGATTTCGTCAAGAAGAAATAGGCATCTATGAGAGGCAACGAGAATTTCATCATGCATATTCATCTCATCAATCCCAATTCTACAGCCTCCATGACCGCGCAAGCGCTCGAAAGCGCCTTGCTGGTCAAACATCCCCACACGCACGTCTCCGCCTCCAATCCGACCGATACGCCGGCCAGTATTGAAGGTGGTGCAGATGAAGCCATGTCGGTTCCGGGAATGCTCGCGGAGATCCGCCAGGGCGAAGCGCAGGGCGTCGACGCCTATGTCATAGCGTGTTTCGACGACCCCGGACTGCATGCCGCGCGCGAAGTCGCCAAAGGCCCCGTGATCGGTATTTGCCAGGCTGCGGTACAGGTGGCCATGACGATCAGCCGTCGCTTCTCCGTCATAACGACGCTTCCGCGCTCGGTTCCGATCATCGAGGATCTGGTCAGCGATTACGGCGCCGAGCGTCATTGCCGGAAAGTCCGTGCTATCGATCTTCCGGTCCTTGCCCTCGAGGAAGATCCGCAAAAAGCCGAGCGGCTGCTGCTTGAGGAAATCGAGATTGCCAAAGCCGAGGATGGTGCCGAAGCGATCGTCCTTGGCTGTGCGGGAATGTCATCCTTGTGTGCCCGCCTCCAGAGAGCGACGGGAGTGCCGGTCATCGATGGAGTGACTGCTGCAGTAAAGATGGCCGAAGCGCTGCTTGGCGCAGGATACACGACTTCCAAGCTCAACGCTTACGCCTATCCCCGAGTTAAAACGGCGACCAGTCACAAGGTTTGCGCTTAAAGCACTTCCAGGTGCGCGTATCATAGGAAGCGCGGCGCTGTAGGAAAGTTTTCGGAGGACTGCACCCTCTCCTTTTTCCTCATCCCTGTGCTCCGTCACAGGGATCCAGCAGCGCCGCGTCTGCGGCGCGGAAAGAGTCCTTCCAGCCCAAGGACTTGGCCTGGCTGGATTCCTGTGACGAGCACAGGAATGAGGGACCGGGGAAGTGCCGCCACTACAACCTTGACTTGTGGTTGTGCAAGGGAATGGTCAACCTGTGACGCAATGAAAGGTTACGTCTACATTCTCGCATCGAAGCGAAGCGGGACGCTGTATACGGGCGTGACCCGCGACCTTCCGCGCCGCCTCGCTATCTTCACGGGTCATGAACCGCGCCGAGGGGTCGCACCCTCTCTACCCTCATCCCTGTGCTCGTCACAGGGATCCAGCAGCGCCGCGTCCGCGGCGCGGAAGAGCCTTTCCCGCTCAAAGACTTGGTCTGGCTGGATCCCCTTGACGAGTGCGGTTCCCCTAATGCAGCTCATGTCGCGTGCTTCAACGGTCGCGCTCGCTCGACACGCTCGCGTTCCTTGGGCGTGTTCATTACCTCCCAAAGATCGTTGCGACGCTGCACGTTGAGCCAGAAGTCCGGGCTGTTGCCAAAAACGCGGGCGAGAATGAGTGCGGTTGCGGCGGTCACGTTCCTGCGGTTCCCGCACAACTCGTTGACGTGCTTGCGTTGCACGCCCATCGCCTCGGCTAATGCGCCCTGCGTCAGACCCATCGGCTTCATGAATTCCTCGGTCAAAATCTCGCCGACAGTCGCCGGCTTGCGCTTGGTCGTCAGCATATCTGCCTCGCTCTCATCGGTAGCTGTGATCGTCCAGGTCAATCCCGTCCGCCTCGCCGCGTTCGCCATCCCAGCGGAAGATCAGCCGCCATTGCTGGTTCACAGAATGGGCATCGTCCACGAAAAAAGCCCGCAACCAATCACCCCGAAAACCAACAATCATTCCTCATCTCCACCGCGGAGTTAATGTACCGCACTATGACTCATAGCGCAAAGGTAATCCTGTCAGATACTTGTGCGCGCCACAGGAACGAGGAAATCAAACAAGCGGCGGCGGGCGGCCCGATCTCAACAGGCATTAGAGAACGGACCATCGCTGACATTTTCTCGGGGTGAGCTCGCCGCTCCTTACCCCGCGCCGAAAGGGCCCGCTTTTGCGGCGCTTATGGCTTTTGTTGCAAGGGGCCGCTTTTATCTTTCCTTGCGATCAGGATACCATCTCTGATTGCGGATGAATTCGAGGAAAGCCCGCACGGCCGCGCTCGTATGTCGCCGGCTCGGATAATACAGATACCAACTCGGCAGCTTCTGCTTCCAGTCGCAGAGCAACTCAATAAGTCTGCCTTGTTCGACGTCATCACGGACATAATCCTCGAACAGGTGAGCGATTCCCGATCCCGCAAGCGCGGCCTGGAGCTCCTGATGCGCTGAACTCAATGTCAACCGACCTTTCGGGGTGATTTCCACTTCGTCGCCGTCACGCGCAAATTTCCACGTCACCATGGTTCCGCCGGGGAAGCGGCGGCGAATACAGTCGTGCTGTAAGAGATCGCCTGGTGATCCGGGTCGACCACGTTTGCGAAGATAGTCAGGCGAGGCCACGATCGCGTATCGCAATGCCGGGCCGAGGGGCATGGCGATCATGTCCTGGGCGAGCTGGTTCCCGAAGCGCACCCCGGCGTCGAAACCTTGCTCCACGATATCGATGATCGCAGCATCGCTGACGATCTCGACATTGACGTCGGGATAAATTTTCATGAACTCAAAGGTCAGAGGGCACAGAACGTGGTCGGCGGCCGGTCCCGGTGCGTTGATCCGCACGGTGCCTGATGGGCGCTCGCGAAGCTGATTGAGGTCGTCGACCGCTGTTCTGATTTCGTAAAGAGCGGGCCTTAGCCGCTCGAGAAGCCGCTCGCCCGCTTCAGTAGGTGCGACGCTGCGTGTCGTTCGGTTCAGAAGCCGGATTCCCAGCGCCTCTTCGAGCACGCTGATCGATTGACTGACGGCGGACGACGATACACCCCTGCCAAGCGCGGCGGCTCTAAAGCCACCAGAGCGCACGACGTCCTCAAAGATCTCCAAGCTGTCGAGCCGTAGTGGCCGCATTGCAAAGCCCTGCTTAATAAGCTGATCGGTTTTGATTAGCTTATCCTCACGTCCGACCTGTGTCATCCCTAGAGAGCAAAGTCGCCAGACGGCCGCACCAGATGCAGCACCTGAGATCAGTTATTCGAACGGGATCATAAGTATGAGTGAAGTTACTCTGAATCGTAGGAAGATCATGCTGACAGCCGCATCGGCGGTCACGGGAATGATCTTGCCGACCGGGATGGCGGCCTCTGCGCGGGCAGCCCCCGCCGCGTCGCTTCCGCCTCAGGGGGGAAATGCCGGCTATTACCGCTTCCGCGTCGGCGACATCTCGGCGACCGTGCTGAGCGACGGGCTGATCGGCGGCCCTCCCCGCATCTACGCCAGCAATGCGCCAGAGGCAGAGCTGCAGGACGTTCTGAGGCGCGCCTTCCTGCCGACCGACCGGCTGACGCTGAATCTCAACACGCTTCTTCTCGAGACGAATGGCAAGCGGATCCTTCTCGAAGCCGGAGCCGGGCAAACCATGGGTCCGCAAGGCGGTCGCATCTTCGAGAACCTGGCCGCCGTTGGTTTACGGCCGGAGGACATAGACGTTGTGGTGGTCTCGCACACGCACCCGGACCATGTCGGCAACCTTCGAACAGCGGAGGGCGGCAAGGCATTTCCGCGGGCTGCCGTCTTTGCGCCTCGTGCCGATTGGGACTTCTTCGTCCGTAACGTTCCGGATCTTTCCTACATGCCGGTGCCCGAGGATTTCCGCCGCAATTTCGCAGCGGCCATCAAGCGGAGCGTTGAACCCGTCACCAAGGGAATCGAGTTGTACGAAGCCGGCGCGGAGATCGTTACCGGGCTGACCACACTTCCAGCATCCGGCCACACGCCGGGCATGGCGAACTTCCTTGTTCAATCCGGGAACGATCAGCTCCTGCTGACGGCCGATCTCGCCTACCACCCGATCGTCAATGTCGACCGGCCCTGGTTGCCCGGGCCAGATCGCGACAAGGACACCGCACTCGCATCCCGCCGCCGCATCTTCGACATGGCGGCTGCAGACCGGCTCCTCGTGCTCGGCTTCCACTATCCGTTCCCGGGCCTTGGCCGAATGCTCAAGACGGACGCCGGCTATGCGTGGGTTCCGGTCAGTTGGCAGTTCTGATCAAGTGAGAGGAAATCGTGCTCGATCTCGCCCCAGAACGCAAAAAGGCCCGCTGATGCGGGCCTTTTCGTGTTTATGCGTATGTATATGTGTTTGGTTGCGGGGGCAGGATTTGAACCTGCGGCCTTCAGGTTATGAGCCTGACGAGCTACCGGGCTGCTCCACCCCGCGTTATCCGAGTTTTGCGCAGTAAAAAGGTCGGTTTGTTGGCCGTTTTGTTTCGGCCGTGTGAGAGAAGATGATCGGTTTGTTTCTCTTGCGATTTGCAGACCTGGCAGCGACCTACTCTCCCGCGTCTTAAGACGAAGTACCATCGGCGCTGGGGCGTTTCACGGCCGTGTTCGGAATGGGAACGGGTGCAGCCACCCCGCCAGAACCACCAGGTCGGCAAAGCGCAAGATTTGCGCCTTAAGGGCGCAAACCGAATTGAGAAGCTGGTGAAGCGGGCGGTTTAACGCTCGACTTCTTTTGAACACGTCTTTTTGATGTCTTGTCCGGATCATTCCAGCAGCCGGCAGAGCCGAGCCGCCGGTTGTCCGGCGCGCCGTCCGCAGCGCAGCGATCTTGCGATCGCGGCAGCGTGAGGACAGAAGAATGATGCTCATCTTTGATGAGCATAAGCAATGGGAACGATCAAGCCGATCGAACGATTAGTACCGGTAAGCTTCATGCGTTGCCGCACTTCCACACCCGGCCTATCAACGTGGTCGTCTTCCACGGTTCTCAAGGGAATACTCGTTTTCAGGTGGGTTTCCCGCTTAGATGCCTTCAGCGGTTATCCCTTCCATATATAGCTACCCTGCTATGCCCTTGGCAGGACAACAGGTCCACCAGAGATATGTCCATCCCGGTCCTCTCGTACTAGGGACAGATCCTGTCAATATTCCTACACCCACGGCAGATAGGGACCGAACTGTCTCACGACGTTCTGAACCCAGCTCACGTACCGCTTTAATTGGCGAACAGCCAAACCCTTGGGACCTGCTCCAGCCCCAGGATGCGATGAGCCGACATCGAGGTGCCAAACAACCCCGTCGATATGGACTCTTGGGGGTCATCAGCCTGTTATCCCCGGCGTACCTTTTATCCGTTGAGCGATGGCCCTTCCACGCGGGACCACCGGATCACTATGACCGACTTTCGTCTCTGCTCGACTTGTCAGTCTCGCAGTCAGGCGGGCTTATGCCATTGCACTCGACGAGCGATTTCCGACCGCTCTGAGCCCACCATCGCGCGCCTCCGTTACTCTTTCGGAGGCGACCGCCCCAGTCAAACTACCCACCATACACTGTCCCGGATCCGGATGACGGACCGCGGTTAGACATCCATGACGATAAGGGTGGTATTTCAAGGATGGCTCCACGAGAACTGGCGTCCCCGCTTCAAAGCCTACCACCTATCCTACACATGCCGACACGAATGCCAGTGTAAAGCTATAGTAAAGGTGCACGGGGTCTTTCCGTCTGACCGCAGGAACCCCGCATCTTCACGGGGAATTCAATTTCACTGAGTCTATGTTGGAGACAGCGGGGAAGTCGTTACGCCATTCGTGCAGGTCGGAACTTACCCGACAAGGAATTTCGCTACCTTAGGACCGTTATAGTTACGGCCGCCGTTTACTGGGGCTTCGATTCAGAGCTTGCACCCCTCCTCTTAACCTTCCAGCACCGGGCAGGCGTCAGACCCTATACGTCGTCTTGCGACTTCGCAGAGCCCTGTGTTTTTGATAAACAGTCGCTACCCCCTGGTCTGTGCCACCCCATCCTACTTGCGTAGAAAAGGGTCACGCTTCTTCCGAAGTTACGCGTGCAATTTGCCGAGTTCCTTCAACATAGTTCTCTCAAGCGCCTTGGTATACTCTACCTGACCACCTGTGTCGGTTTCGGGTACGGTCTATACGGTGGAGCTATTTCCTGGAACCGCGTCCCCGCCCGGACAATCCAATAAGTCCGGACAAGTTGAGCAATCCGTCACTACCACCAGGCCCACGAATATTAACGTGGTTCCCATCGACTACGCGTGTCCGCCTCGTCTTAGGGGCCGGCTAACCCTGCTCAGATTAACTTTAAGCAGGAACCCTTGGTCTTTCGGCGAGAGGGTCTCTCACCCTCTTTATCGTTACTCATGTCAACATTCGCACTTCCGATACCTCCAGGACCCCTCACGGGTATCCCTTCACTGGCTTACGGAACGCTCCGCTACCCCTATACACCTAAGTGTATAAGCCTCAGCTTCGGTGCATGGCTTCAGCCCCGTTACATTTTCGGCGCAAAGACCCTTATTTAGACCAGTGAGCTGTTACGCTTTCTTTAAATGATGGCTGCTTCTAAGCCAACATCCTGGTTGTTTTGGGATCCTCACATCCTTTCCCACTTAGCCATGACTTGGGGACCTTAGCTGGAGGTCAGGGTTGTTGCCCTTTTCACGACGGACGTTAGCACCCGCCGTGTGTCTGCCGACTAGTACTCCTCGGTATTCGGAGTTTGGTTAGGATCAGTAAGACGGTGAGTCCCCATAGCCCATCCAGTGCTCTACCCCCGAGGGTATTCGGTCGACGCACTACCTAAATAGTTTTCGCGGAGAACCAGCTATTTCCGAGTTTGATTGGCCTTTCACCCCTAGCCACAAGTCATCCCAATCTATTGCAACAGATGCGGGTTCGGTCCTCCAGTTGGTGTTACCCAACCTTCAACCTGCTCATGGCTAGATCACTCGGTTTCGGGTCTAATGCGACATACTAAACGCCCTGTTCAGACTCGCTTTCGCTACGCCTACACCTACCGGCTTAAGCTTGCATGTCACACTAAGTCGTTGACCCATTATACAAAAGGTACGCCGTCACCCTTGCGGGCTCCGACTGTTTGTAGGCATCCGGTTTCAGGTTCTATTTCACTCCCCTTGTCGGGGTGCTTTTCACCTTTCCCTCACGGTACTTGTTCGCTATCGGTCATGCACGAGTACTTAGGCTTGGAGAGTGGTCTCCCCATGTTCAGACAGGATTTCACGTGTCCCGCCTTACTCAAGGACAATGAGTGTTATACGTGTACGGGGCTGTCACCCACTGCGGCAGACCTTTCCAGATCCTTCCACTTCATTCCTCATTGCCACTGGCCTGGTCCGCGTTCGCTCGCCACTACTTGCGGA